>NZ_AP023322.1:0-2400000 GCF_015097275.1 Coprobacter secundus subsp. similis | reverse complement strand
TGAAGAAGTAAAATCAGCAATGGAAGGTATGTTGTCTCCGGAAATAAAAGAGGAGATTACTGCTACAGTAGAAGTGCGAGAGACATTCCGTATTACTAAGGTTGGAACTGTTGCCGGATGTATGGTAAAAGAAGGTAAGATAAAACGGAGTAATAAGATACGGCTGATACGTGATGGTATTGTGATATATAGTGGAGAGTTAGGATCATTGAAACGTTTTAAAGACGATGTAAAAGAAGTAGCTACTGGATACGAATGCGGTTTGAATATAACAAATTATAATGATGTGAAAGTCGGTGACCTAATTGAAGCTTACGAAGAAGTCGAAGTAAAGAAAACATTATAATTTCCGGTTGAGGTGAAAGTGTACTTTAATTTATAAGTACTTTATAATATTTAGGAAAAACACAGACGTGTAAAGATGGCTAGTTATATAGAGTTCTCTTCAGCGCCTGTGTTTTTCTTATCTAAAAGACGTGGATAAAGAACAAAAATGCAATTTATTGATATACTGATATTAGTAATTATTTGCTTTGCAGCCATTCGAGGGTTTGCCCAAGGATTGGTACGTCAAATAGGATCATTAGGAGGTTTATTATTGGCTATATTAGGTGCTATTTATTTAAGTAAATTTACCGAAACATTACTTGTTGGCATCTTTAAATTGCCAGATTATGTATATCATCCGTTAGCGTGGTTACTGACGTTCTTAGTTATATATTTGTCTGTATGGACTTTGGCGTGGTTTTTGTTGCGTATGGTCCGATGGGCCCAATTAGGAGGGATTGATCGGATGAGTGGAATCGTTTTTTGTATATTTAAGTATGTTTTGGTATTAAGTGTAATATTAAACATTTTTGAACTTATTGATAGAGATTCTCGTCTTCTGAGTCAGAATAAGAAAGAAAATTCTTATTTTTATTCTCGAATAGCGAAAATTGCTCCATCTGTATTCTCATTAGTTACTGATAAAGTGATGAGTAATGATTTAAAGTACGGAGAAAACTAAAACTGAGAGGTAGTTGTTACATAATAATATCTTTTGTATAGAGAGAAAATAGATTTTATGAAACAAGATAATTCAAATCAAATATTAGATGATGTCACATCTGGAGATTATAAGTATGGTTTTGTTACACATATTGATACAGAAATAATTCCTACTGGATTATGTGAAGATGTAATACGTCTGATTTCTGAAAAAAAGAAAGAACCCGAGTGGTTGCTTGAGTTCAGGCTCAAAGCTTATGAATATTGGAAAACGTTAGAAATGCCACATTGGGCACATTTGAATATCCCAAGAATAGATTATCAGTCTATTAGTTATTATGCTGCTCCTAAAAAGAAGGAAGGTCCTAAAAGTCTGGATGAAGTAGATCCTGAATTATTAAAAACATTTAATAAGTTAGGAATTTCTTTGGAAGAACAGATGAAACTTTCTGGAATTGCTGTGGATGCTGTGATGGATAGTGTGTCGGTGAAGACGACATTCAGAGAAAAATTAGCCGAATTGGGAGTCATTTTTTGTTCATTTAGTGAAGCTGTAAAAGATTATCCTGATTTGGTGAAAAAGTATTTGGGTTCAGTAGTGTCTTATCGAGATAATTTTTTTGCAGCGTTGAATTCTGCAGTATTTAGTGACGGCTCTTTTGTTTACATTCCTAAAGGAGTACGGTGTCCTATGGAATTGTCAACATATTTTCGGATCAATGCCGCGAATACAGGTCAGTTTGAGAGGACTTTAATTGTTGCAGATGATGATAGTTACGTTAGTTATCTTGAAGGATGTACAGCTCCAATGAGAGATGAGAATCAGTTGCATGCTGCTATTGTCGAAATTGTGGTGCATGACCGGGCAGAAGTAAAATATTCTACTGTGCAAAATTGGTATCCTGGAGATAAGGAAGGAAATGGTGGAATATATAATTTCGTGACAAAGCGTGGATTGTGCAAAGGAGATCATTCAAAAATATCATGGACTCAAGTTGAGACAGGCTCTGCAATTACTTGGAAATATCCGAGTTGTATATTAGCAGGAGATGGCTCTGTTGGAGAATTTTATTCGGTGGCTGTGACAAATAATTATCAACAAGCTGATACAGGGACAAAGATGATACATATTGGGAAAAATACAAAGAGTACAATTGTTTCAAAAGGGATATCGGCGGGGCATAGTCAAAACAGCTATCGTGGGCTGGTGCGGGTAAGTACAAGGGCTGATAATGCTCGTAATTATACGCAATGTGACAGTTTATTGTTGAGTTCCACTTGTGGAGCACATACATTTCCTTATATGGATATTCGTAACAATACAGCAATAGTTGAGCATGAAGCTACAACTTCAAAAATAAGTGAAGATCAGATTTTTTATTGTAATCAACGAGGAATCAGTACCGAGGACGCTGTCGGACTTATTGTAAATGGTTATGCCAAAGAGGTAATGAACAAGTTGCCGATGGAATTTGCGGTCGAAGCTCAGAAACTACTACAGATTTCATTAGAAGGTTCTGTAGGATAAAGATAAAGAATAAAAAAAATATATATATGCTAGAAATAAAAGACCTGCATGCCGATATTAATGGCAAAGAGATATTGAAAGGGATTAATTTAACGGTTAAACCTGGAGAAGTACATGCAATTATGGGACCTAATGGTTCTGGTAAAAGTACGTTGTCTGCAGTTTTGACAGGTAACCCTGCGTATGAAGTTACAAAAGGTGCTATTACTTTTTATGGTAAAGATTTGTTAGAGCTTTCTCCGGAAGATCGGGCTCATGAAGGAATATTTCTTAGTTTTCAATATCCTGTAGAAATTCCAGGGGTGAGTATGGTAAATTTTATGCGGGCTGCAATAAATGAGCAGAGAAAGTATCGAGGGCAGGAACCTATTTCTGCAACAGATTTTTTGCGAATGATGCGTGAAAAGCGGGCGATAGTTGATCTCGATAATAAATTAGCCAGTCGTTCAGTAAATGAGGGCTTTTCCGGTGGAGAAAAGAAGAGAAATGAAATTTTCCAAATGGCGATGCTTGAGCCTCGTTTATCTATTTTGGATGAAACAGATAGTGGGCTTGATATAGATGCTTTACGTATTGTTGCAGAAGGTGTAAATAAACTGAAGTCAGAGAAGAATGCAACGATAGTTATTACTCATTATCAACGTTTACTTGATTACATTGCTCCAGACTTTGTGCATGTTCTGTATAAAGGTCGTATTGTGAAATCCGGAGGTCCCGAACTTGCTCTTGAGTTGGAGGAAAAAGGATATGACTGGATAAAGAAAGAAATAGATCAATAACAGGGATATTAAAATATAAGGAAAATATGCCGGAAGGTATATCGAAGATGTATTTGTATCTATCATATAGATGAAAATGAGTGCCGAGAAACAATATATTGAATTATATGAAAGATTTACATCATTGATTGATGCAAAATCTGCTCCTGTACTTAATGCACAGCGTACCGACGCTATATCTGTGTTTAAAAAAATGGGCTTTCCTAAAATTACGTCGGAAAATTATAAACATACAGACATTCCAACGGCTTATGCTCCTGATTATGGGCTGAATTTGAACCGGTTGGATATTCCTGTGAATCCATATGAGGTTTTCCGTTGCGATGTCCCTAATTTAAGTACACTATTATATTTTATTGTAAATGATAGTTTCTATACATATCATGAGAATAAAGCCCGGCTTCCAGAAGGTGTGTTGGTCGGAAGTTTGAGAGAATTAGCTTTGTCGCACCCAGAATTAATAGAGAAATATTATAATAAAATTGCTGATAACTCCAAAGATGGGACTGTTGCATTAAATACGGCATTAGCGCAAGATGGTTTCTGCCTGTATGTCCCTCAACGAACCATATTAGAAAAGCCATTGCAGCTAATCAATATACTAAGAGGTGAGAGTGATTTTATGGTAAATAGACGTTTGCTGGTTATTTTAGAAGAAGGGGCTCAAGCAAAACTCCTGGTGTGTGATCATACGATGGATAATGCGAAATTTTTGGCATCTCAGGTGACAGAAATTTATGCAGGTAAGAATTCCGTATTCGATTTTTATGATATGGAAGAGTCTACCCTTACTACGACAAGAGTGGCATCTACATTCGTTAGGCAGGAAGCAGGATCAAATGTACTAGTTAATGGAATTACTTTGCACAATGGAGTTACTCGGAATAATTATTATATAACCCTTATGGGAGAAAATGCCGAAACTAACCTTTGTGGAATGGCCATTGCCGATAGGAAAGAATCGGTCGATAATTATACATTTATTGATCATGCTGTTCCTTTTTGTCATAGTAATGAGTTATTTAAATATGTAATTGATGATGACGCACAAGGCTCATTCAGTGGTAGAATATTGGTTCGGACAGATGCGCAAAAAACAGTTGCGTATCAGAGTAATAAAAATTTATGTGTTACACCGGAAGCTAGGATGTTTACAAAACCTCAGTTAGAGATTTATGCTGATGATGTAAAATGTAGTCATGGGGCTACAGTCGGGCAACTTGATCAGAATGCGTTGTTTTATTTACGTTCTCGAGGGATATCTGAGTCAGAGGCAAAGATGTTGTTAATGTTTGCTTTTACTAACGATGTAATTGAGAATATTCGTTTAGATGCGTTGAAAGACAGATTGAGGCAGTTGGTAGAAAAGCGTTTCCGGGGGGAATTGTCTAAATGTGCAGGATGTGGAGTGTGTCGATAAAAATATAAAATTATGCTGGATACGGAGAAAATAAGAGGAGATTTTCCAATATTATCTCGTGAAGTATATGGAAAACCGTTGATATATTTTGATAATGCAGCCACAACGCAAAAGCCCATATGCGTTATTGACAAGATAACGGAAGAGTATTATAATACTAATGCTAATGTCCATCGAGGGGTTCATTACCTAAGTCAAGAAGCTACAGAGGCTCATGAAGCTTCGAGGAAAAGAGTCCAGAAGTTTATAAATGCTTCAGATTCAAAAGAAATTATATTTACGAGAGGTACGACTGAAGCAATAAATTTAGTGGTAAGTAGCTTTGGCAATACTTTTTTGAAGGATGGGGATGAAGTAATTCTTTCTGAGATGGAACATCATGCTAATATTGTTCCATGGCAATTGTTACAAAATTATCGAAAAATAAAACTTCGTATTGTCCCGATTAATGACAAAGGGGAGCTGGACATAGAAACATATCGTAAGTTATTTAATGAAAAAACTAAATTTGTTTCTATTTCTCATATGTCAAATGTGTTGGGTTCTATTAATCCAGTAAGAGATTTAATCGATATAGCTCATGGTTATGGTATTCCTGTTTTGTTGGATGGAGCTCAGGCTGCTCCGCATGTATCGGTTGATGTACAGGCCTTAGATGTTGATTTTTACGTGTTATCTGCTCATAAGATTTATGGCCCGACAGGTATAGGGGTACTTTATGGGAAAGAAAAATGGCTTGATAAGATGCCTCCATATCAAGGAGGAGGAGAGATGATTGCTCATGTATCTTTTAACCGTACGACTTTTAATGAATTACCTTATAAATTTGAAGCTGGTACTCCCGATTACATTGGAACTACAGCATTTGCTACAGCGCTTGACTATGTAGAAGGTGTAGGATTGGACAAGATAGCAGCTCACGAACATGAGTTATTAGCTTATGCTACCAACCAGTTGATGACAGTTGGCGGAATGCATATTTATGGAACGGCACAAAATAAAGGCTCAGTAATTTCGTTTAATGTAGGAAATATCCATCATTATGATATGGGAATGTTACTTGATAAATTCGGTATAGCTGTAAGAACTGGGCACCATTGCGCTCAACCATTAATGGAGCGTTTGGGCGTTGAAGGTACGGTTAGGGCTTCATTTGCCATGTATAATACAAAGGAGGAAATAGATGCTTTTGTTACAGCTGTGAAACGGGTGTCAAAGATGTTTTGAGGGGAATTTCTTTCATATATAGAAAAAGCCGGATTATCCGGCTTTTTCTATATATGAAATGTACTTTGTTATCCGTAGCAAATATCACCTTTTTCATTTCGATATTCGTCAAAACTTTTATTGTACTGATCCATTGCCCTGAGGCTCATCCCCATGCTGGAGAATCCTCCATCATGATAGAGATTCTGCATTGTAACTTTACGAGTGAGGTCAGAAAACATGACGATACAGTAATCTGCACATTCTGCAGCTGATGCATTTCCGAGAGGAGACATACGGTTTGCAAAATCCATTAGAGATTCCATTCCTTTGACTCCACTACCAGCAGTAGTCATTGTTGGAGATTGTGATATGGTGTTAATGCGGACACCTTTCTCCCGGCCATAGATATATCCGAAGCTTCGTGCGATAGATTCTAATAATGCTTTTGCATCAGCCATATCATTATATCCGAATAAGGTTCGTTGCGCAGCGACATATGAAAGTGCAATGATAGAACCGTAATCAGCTATGGCATCCATCTTTTTTGCAACTTGAATCATTTTATGGAAAGAGATGGCTGAAATATCTAATGTTTTGTCTAGCATATCATAGTCGAGATCATCGTAAGGCCTTTTTTTACGTACATTAGGAGACATTCCGATGGAGTGTAAAACAAAATCAATTTTTCCTCCTAATATTTCCATTGATTTTGCAAATACATTTTCTAAGTCTTCGACGCTTGTTGCATCGGCAGGAATTACTTCTGCATTCGTTTTCTTTGCCAATTCATCGACTTGGCCCATACGTACAGCGACAGGAGTATTCGATAAGGTAATAATTGCACCTTCTTCGACAGTTCGTTCTGCCACTTTCCATGCAATGGACATTTCATTTAAAGCCCCAAAGATAATACCTCTTTTCCCTTTTAATAAGTTATTACTCATAATTTAATTAATTTATTAATAGGCAAAATCACAAGTTGTAATTAATAATTATACGTGTTCTTTTTGCGTGGCAAATATACAATATATTTTTTATACCACAATCTTTTACCTCTATTTTGCAATGTAGACATTGCAAAATAGAGGTAAAAGATTGTGGTTGATTTTTTTAGGAAGAAAAATTAACAGAAAATAGGGCGTTTTTCTTTCTATTTTCATCGTCAACAAAAAGAATATCTTAACTTTGTCTGGAAATTAATAAAAACACACAAGTATGACCATGAGTAAACCATATGTAGTTGGTATTGATATTGGTGGAACCAATACTGTATTTGGCATTGTAGATGCACGTGGAACCATTATTGCCAGTGGTTCTATAAAAACTCAAAAGTATAATCAGGTAGAGGATTATGTTACAGACCTATATACTGAATTATCTCGTTTGTTGGAGCAAGAAAATGCAACAGATAAGATTATGGGTATAGGTGTAGGGGCACCTAATGGCAATTATTTTAATGGTACAATAGAGTTCGCACCTAATTTGCCTTGGAAAGGGGTTATTCCTTTAGCCCAAATGTTGAGTGATCGTTTTGGAATACCGGTTTCTTTGACGAATGACGCAAATGCTGCGGCAATTGGAGAGATGACTTACGGTGCAGCTCGAGGACTGAAAGATTTTATCATGATTACTTTAGGTACAGGAGTTGGTAGCGGTATTGTAATAAATGGACAATTGGTTTATGGTCATGATGGCTTTGCTGGAGAATTAGGTCATGTGATCATACGTCGTACAAATGGACGTCTTTGTGGATGTGGACGCACAGGATGTCTGGAAGCTTATACGTCAGCAACTGGAGTTGCCCGTACTGCGCGAGAGTTTCTTGAGATACGCAAAGATGATAGTTTATTACGTCAGATTCCGATTCAAGATATTACTTCAAAAGATGTATATGATGCAGCAGTAAAAGGCGATAAGCTTGCATCAGAAATATTTGATTATACCGGAACTATTTTGGGTGAAGCATTTGCTGATTTTGTAGCCTTTTCAAGCCCTAAAGCAATTATTCTTTTTGGTGGATTAGCAAAATCAGGAGATTTGATTATGAAGCCTATTTGCGAATCGATGGAGCGTAATATGTTGGCTATATATAAAGGCAAAGTTAAAGTAATGCTTTCTGAATTGAAGGAAAGCGATGCAGCTGTATTAGGTGCAAGTGCTTTAGGTTGGGAAGCTAAATAAAAAGAAGTTAAAAATATTCTTAATAAAAAAGGAATGGTAATTGTAATATTACCATTCCTTTTCTGTATAGTTTAGTGTTCAATTTCCATTTTTCATAAGAAGGTCTGAGTGTCTTAAAGAAAAGTAATTGATTTTGGTAAAAACAATTACAGGAAAATCTGGTCAATGAAAAAACTATTATTAAGATTTGCAATTTAATTAAAAGTCTCCTATTGCTATAAGCTTGTTTTTTAATGGATTAGAGTACATTTCTAAGATTTTGTGTTTCAGGAAAGACTCATCCTTGTTAGGGATGTCTTTTATTTTATTTATTTGTTGTTGTATATAATTTTCAAAGAGTTCTTTTTCCTCTTGTGTGTATTTGTCGATAAAGCGTTGGTCTTCATTTAATAAATCATAAGCTATGTAATTTCCAGTATATATTTTGTAATTACTATGGATAGCTTTATCTATAATATGGGTAATTTCAGTGATTGTTTCTGCTTTTCCCAATTTATCGTTTATCAGAGTTAATTGTTTATTTATGGGAGAAGAGACAGCAAAGTGAATGTGCCCTTTATATCCGAGAAGACCTTTTTCCATACTTAAAAGATCGTCATGAGGGGTTTTTTTGAAAGATGGATTATCTCTTTTAAGTTGAAATTCTCTGGCTTTCAGATAATCACATGGATCATATTCATAAGATATGGATACGGGGACAATGTTCAGACTTGCAATATTACTTTTAAGATCACTTCCACCACCTAAATTGAACATTTTAATCATACTTTCCTGTGTTCGGTCATCAGAATCTTTTGCGCGACCCTCTCTTTGGGCTATCCATAGAGATTGATGTTTTATTTTAATGGCAAAATGAATGTAATTTGACAGACGCTTTGATACTTCAAGCATTTTGCGCACAGGAACATTCCGGTTGACGATGACGCTCTTGTTGATTCGTACTAAATTAGATATCCAAGGATAAATGAGCAAATTATCTCCGATAGCTACTTCACTGGTATCAAATCCATTTTCAAGAAGCATAACATTCAAAAACGAAGCATCGAGAATGATGTCTCTATGATTTGACATGTATGTGTAGCTTTCTGAAGGACTTAAATTTTCAAAACCAGAGCCATCTACTCCGGAAGAAGATGCGTGTATCAATTGATATAAAAAGGGTACGGCCAGTTTGTCTTGAAAATCTTTCTTCGAATGACAAGAAAGCATTTGATTACAAAATTTATTGTAATCGACATCAGGTATGATGTATTTGACGGCATGTTCAAATCCTTTTTCTGAGATGATTGACGGAATAATTTCCGGAACTTCTTCATCGTAAAAAGGTCTGATTTCATCAAAATCAAAAAGCTGTTTCATTGCAAAAATAATATTTCAACTTTATCTTTTTACTACTGTATTATGTGTTAATTCATTTTCGATAATATCGGTCATTACCTCTTTCATGTCGATACCCATGGCTTTTACTTGTTGTGGAATGAAACTTGTTTCTGTCATTCCGGGAGTAGTATTTACTTCAAGTAAATGGGGTTCTTCGCCTATGATAATATAATCAACACGAATGATTCCTTTACAACCAATAATATCATAGATACGAGAAGTCATTTTTTGCACTTTCTCAGTTATTGCTTGGGATAATCGAGCCGGAGTTATTTCTGAGGCCTTTGATGCTGTATATTTTGCCTCATAATCAAAGAACTCATTCTTACTTATTACCTCTGTAATAGGAAATACAATATCATGCTCTCGTGTTTTGTAACATCCGCAAGTTATTTCAGTTCCTGACATAAATGACTCGATAATAACTTCTCCTCCTTCTTTAAAAGCGAGTTGGATAGCTGGTTGAATCTGGTCATTTTCCTTGACTTTTGTGGTACCAAAACTTGACCCACCCACATTGGGCTTTATAAAACAAGGCAGCCCGATTTTTTCTATAACCTCTTCGTTACTTATCGATTCGCCATTGCGCAATAATATAGATTGGGCAATGGGAAAACCGAATGATTGTAAATAATGATTACATATATATTTATTGAACGTCAAAGCTGATGCTAATACTCCACATGAAGAATACGGCATGCCTATCAGATCAAAGTATCCTTGTAAAAGACCGTTTTCACCCGGTGTACCATGTATTGTTATGTAGGCAAAATCAAATATATGTTTTTTACCTTCAAAGCAAAAACTGAAATCATTCTTGTCTATTTTTACAGTTGTTTCACCGGGCAATTCTACATGCCAATCATTTTTGGATAATTTCACTATATATGCATCGTACCGTTTGGTATCTAAAAAAGAATAAATACCTTTTGCACTTCTAATTGAAACAACCATCTCCGATGAGTCTCCACCAGCGACAATAGCAATTTTTCGCTTGTCCATTTTTATTACAATATAAATTTACCTATAAATTTTAAATAAGCCTATAGTCTTTCAGTAAATTTCTCTGTTAGACATATAATTTCTCCATTTTTCTATTAGTTTTGACATATCTTCAGGTATATTAGAATCGAAAAAAAGCTCTTTGCCTGTACGAGGATGGATAAAACCTAACGTTTTGGCGTGTAAAGCTTGTCTAGGACATATATCAAAACAGTTATTTACAAATTGTTTGTATTTTGAGAACGTTGTCCCTTTTAGAATTTCATTTCCTCCATAACGAGCATCATTGAATAATGGATGACCGATATATTTCATGTGAACTCTGATTTGGTGGGTTCTACCTGTTTCAAGTCGGCATTCAACGACTGATACATAGCCCATTCTTTCAAGAGTTGTATAGTGTGTAACTGCCGTTTTCCCATAATCTCCATCAGGAAATACTGCCATTTGTAGTCGGTCTTTAAGGCTGCGACCGATATTTCCTTCTATTCTTCCGTGATCTTCGGCCATATTGCCCCATACGATAGCAATATATTTGCGTTGTGTTGTTTTATTGAAAAATTGTAGACCAAGATGCGTTTTTGCCTCAGGCGTTTTTGCAATAACTAAAAGTCCAGATGTATCTTTGTCAATTCGGTGTACTAAACCCAGACGAGGATCTGAAACGTCAAATGTCGGACTGTTACGGAAATAAAATGCCAGAGCATTGACCAAAGTTCCAGTATAGTTGCCATGTCCTGGATGTACAACTAGCCCCGCAGGTTTATTTACCACCAATACATCATCGTCTTCATAGACTATATTAAGAGGTATATTTTCTGGAATAATTTCAAGTTCGTAGCGAGGTCGGTCCATTACGACCGATACAATATCGTAGGGTTTTACCTTGTAATTCGATTTTACGGGATTTCCATTTACAAGGATGCACTTAGCTTCGGCTGCTTGTTGTATTCGATTACGTGAGGCATTTTCGATTCTGGCAGTTAAAAATTTATCTACTCGTAGTAGATTTTGTCCCTTATCTGCGACAAATCTGAAATGTTCGTAGAGTTCATTCCCTTCTTCGTCAGTGAATTCATTGTAATCAGGGAGGATATTTGTTAATTTATCTAATTCTTCATTCATCATTCTAACCACTCTTCATCAATTACCGGAGCTTCAACTTCAATAGAATCTGAGTCGGATATAAATGTTGGTTGCATATATCCATCACCAACTTTTAATGTTAATTGAGCGTCGGCAGGCAATTTTGTACCCTTCTCAACAGGATGACCTTTATAATATATTTCAATTACGAGATCTTTATATTCAGATGTGATATATTCCGTTGAAGGTTCTGGGAATCCCATTCCGGTAATAAATGCTATTGCTTGTCGTTGAGACATATCTTTCACATCTGGAACGGCAATTTTTCGAGGTGAACGGGCATTAACTGTAACAAAAATGATACGATTTTCCTTGACTTTCGAACCTTCTTGCGGAGTTTGGTCTATGATGCTTCCTGGGATAGCACCTGAAACATATATCGAATCTATTATTTCACATTTTAAATTGTATCGTGCTAATAACGGTACAGCATCTTCTATAAACATTTTTTCTATATTAGGGACATTTATGGCATGTCCATGGCGAGTGTATCTATTAAGCCCGAATAATAGAGTCGCTAATAGTATTAATGCTACTAGAGATATTAGTAAAAGAGTTCTTATGATGAGGTGATTCCTCAAAAAATCTATCAATCTTTTCACCGTCATTATGTTAAGTACATAGGAAGGGCAAAGATAAGTATTTTCATTTTGTTTTACAATTGGCTTTTCATTTTATTCATAAGACGATGCTTGTCTGTTGCGTGTATGTTTAGTTAGATGAGTACGTAACTTTGGGAAAAATAAAATTTTCTTAGCCTTGATTCTTTAAAAAATCTAATATACATTGATAATAAAAGGTAAAACTTGTACATTTGTGGCCATTAAGCCTTTGTCTGTAAATCAGTAGGCCGAATCTAAGAAGTTGGTAAACCGGACTGGATATGAAGAAAAATTCTGTAACATGGATCATTATTACTGTTGTGTTGGCCGTTATTTTAGCCATTGCAGCTTATTTTATTTTCCGCCAGCATAAAGAGATGGAGGAATTTAAAACTCGAGTAGAAATGGAGAAAGAAAGAGATGCTCTTGAGAGAGAGTATGCAGACTTGGCTCTCCAGTATGATCAGTATGAAGGAGGAAAATTATTGATAAATAATGATTCTTTGGTTGAAAAACTTGATGCTGAGAAGATGAAAGTTCAGCGGTTGCTTGAGGAACTTCGGACTGTTAAGTCTACAAATTCGGCTCGGATTAATGAATTGAAAAAGGAATTAGCAACCTTGAGGAGTGTAATGAGAAATTATATTATACAGATTGATTCGCTTAATTCTTTGAATGAAAAACTCGTTAAGGAGAATAAAACTGTTACCAGAAAATATCAAGAAGCATCTCAGGTTGCGTCCCGTTTACAAAAAGATAAGGAACAGTTAAGTCATAAAGTAACTTTGGCATCGAAACTTGATGCGGTAGGGATAACGGTTACATCTATAAATGGTAGGGGAAAAACTGTTTCCAAAATTAGTAGGACAGAACAACTGAAAATTTGCTTTGCTCTTGCTAAAAATGTAACGGCTGAGGTCGGTGAAAAGTATATTTATATACGTATAGTGAAACCGGAT
Source organism: Coprobacter secundus subsp. similis (assembly GCF_015097275.1). Classification (GTDB taxonomy): domain Bacteria; phylum Bacteroidota; class Bacteroidia; order Bacteroidales; family Coprobacteraceae; genus Coprobacter; species Coprobacter secundus. Next base: position 2,386,804 of record NZ_AP023322.1, on the reverse strand, counting down.
GGTGATGTATTGGTAAAAGATCGTAATGCTCTTTTTCACTATGAAGATAGTGATATAAATTATTCAAGTCGTAAATTAATAGAATATACAGGAGAGGAAATGAACTTATGTATATATTGGCCGGTAGAAGAGTTTTTATATCCAGGTGATTATCGAGTTGATATTTTTGCAGATAATTATCTTATAGGAAGTCGCAATTTTGAGTTGAAAAAATAGTATGAGAAAAAGTCAAAGACGCTTATGTAAATAAGCGTCTTTTTTATTGTATACCATATTATTATATTGTTGTATTTTTAGGAAATAGGAGTATATTTTTATTTTATATACCAGTTTTTTTACTAAAAAAAATTGTATATTTGATTATCCTCCTTTATGTTGGTGTCTTTAGTCTTATAATCTGATCATTTTTAATTAATGAAGTTGCGTACCTATGAGTGAAGAAAAACTGCTGTTTATAAAAATTGCCGATTTAAAAAAGAAATCTGAGCTGGTTGGTACAAAAGGTAAATCGAGAAAATGATTTGTTGTTTGTAGTTACAGATAGGAATGTAATGAATTTGCTGGCAATAGGGAAAGGTATGTTTTTTGAAATCGTCGGAATTACCTCGGATGATAAGAAAATACTGAAATCTCAGTATTGATGAGACTCATAATCATAACCCGTTAGTTAGTTGGTCGGATGGATGATAAATAGTTTATAATCCGAATATACCCTCAAAAAATATTGTTAAGGATATTTTGCCTGATGTTGTAGCAAGAAAGAATAATCTCACTTTCATGTTCAAACAAAAAAGTGAGATTAAATAAAGATTAATATAACTTATGTTTTGTAATGTCAATAAATAAGTCTGCTAATTTTTCAACTATAGCATGGGCGTAATCTCTCCCTTTTTCAACAGAAGCCTTTCTGGGATTTCCTATGCCACTGTCGGTGGAAGCTTTGTCCCAATGGCGGGGAGTCCAAGCAATTTTTTTATTTAGAGATGGAATTGCAAAATTTTTGACTTCTCCATAACCAGCTTCACTAAGTTTTACCAGCTCGGGATGATAATACATCATAACCGATGTTTCTGATTCCCCGGCATGGTCATCTATCTCTGCTTCAAAAAAATCTTTTCCAGAAATAATTTCGAACCAGTTAGTTGCCAATATGAGAAAATCCGGATAGTCTATATACAGGTCACGTATCATGCCTTTGAAGTCATTTCCTCCATGCCCACCTAAAATAACTAAACGTCGTATCCCTTGGTTGTATAAGGATGCTGCGATATCTTCTAAAATGTATTGACGGGTGATTTGTCGTGTATGTATACAAAATGGCAAATCTCGTTGTCCGGGATTATGTGCCCCGAAAGGAACAGGAGGCATTACCATGCAATGAATTCCCGCACGTTCTCTTGCTAACTGGGCTGCATCGACAGCTATATCATGAGGCAGAATACAGTCAGTAAGATAAGGCAAGTGAAAATTGTGAGGTTCTATTGCTCCCCATGGCAATATGACAACATCATATTTTTCATCTTTTGTTTTTCCGTAACATGAGATTGTGAGATCAATTTTTTTTCTATCCATGTTGAATTTATTAAAAAAATAAAGAAGCTCATCTTATTCTGAACAAAGAGTATGGCTGAGTATCATCATTCGAGGAATATGGAAAGGACCTTTAAAAAGATTCCCTTTTGCTGGTTGGGCAATTGAGCCATCTCGGTGTAGATATCCATACCATTCACCATATTCTTTATCTGGGAAATGAGAATATGTCCATTCGCTGATTTGTTTGTGCATTGACAAATATTTTTCATCATAAGAGGCTCGGTAAGCATAAAGTGTTGCAATGATAGCTTCAGTTTGTGGCCACCAAAATTTCATGTCCTGGGAATAATCTTGTGAAGGAAAATTTTTGCAGTCACGAAAGTTAATGATACCTCCATATTCTTTATCCCATCCCCAAGACCATGACCAATCAAGAATTTGAAGCCCCAAAGATATCAGATCTTTATCCCAGTTGCGGAATTTAGCTTCTTCCAAGATAAACCATGCAGTTTCAATGCAATGACCGGGATTGATTGTACGTCCGTTGCATGTGTCAATGAATTCCCCGTTTGGCCCGACCATTTCAAGCAAAGCATTAAATTCTGGATGGATAAAGTATGTTCGGATGGCTGATATAGATTCTTCTATCTGTTGGTCTAGTATTGGATCTGGAATGGCTGCACGGATGCGAGATGCTGTGTTTATGAGAATCATGGTTATAGAATGTCCTCGAGCTTGCAAAGCCGGCAAATATTTAGGCTCTAAAAATCCGGGGGTAGATAGAAATCTTTTGATACGCATAAATAGTTCTAAAGCTTTTATTGCATATTCTTTTTCTCCGGATGCAATGGCATATTCAGACATTGCAATAGCAGCGAAACATTCAGAAAATACATAGCGTCGTTGGCGAAGAGGAATTCCATCTTCTGTTACTTCGAAATATAGATGTCCATGAGCATCTATACAATGGGCTTCGATGAAGTCTATGCAACTTTTTGATGCGGCTAGCCAGTCAAGATTCTTTTCTATGTAATTGTAAGCGTAAGCAGCGATAAATCCAAAACGTCCTTGGAACCATACAGACTTAGTTGTATCCATTAAACGACCTTCTCGGTCAAGGCATGTATATATGCCACCATATTTACGATCAAGACCATACTTTAGCCAGAAAGGCATAATATTTTCTGTAAGATCTTTCCGATAGATTGCTGCCCATGATTTTAAATAATCTGTAGCTTTCATAATGTGTGAGATTTAAAATTTGTTACAGCGTTTAAAAAAGTTTATTGCTTCGAGTTCTGTTTTCATTTTAATTTCTTCTTCGTCTGTCATGTTTTGAAATGGAGTTCGATTTTTGCCCAAGTCTAAGCCAATGAGTTTCATTATGCGCTTGCCTCCTACAATATTGCCACGGAAATGGCAAATAATATTGATTACTTTTTGAGCAAAATTTTGGCGTTCACGAGCTAAGTCTAAGTTTCCGTTTTTCCAGGCTTCTATGATGCCTACCAATTCTTTTCCATTATAGTTGGTTGTTCCCCCAATTCCGCCTTGAGCTCCTCCCATGGCTAAGCAGGGGAGAATGGTCTCGTCTTGTCCGTGTAACATGTCATACTTGCCATTTTTGTAAAGGCGGCATTGATTGTATTCATACAGGCTTTCGAATGTATATTTGATACCAGCAAAATTAGGTATTCGCCCGTCTACTTCTTCAAGTAATTTAATCATAGGTAAGAAGGCTCCGTTGAAGGCTGGGATGTGATAGTAATAAAACGGAAGCGTTGGAGCACCTGTTGCAATTTCTTCGATATATTTTACTAATTCTTCAATACGTCCGATTTTTGGGAAAGGAGGAGCCATTGCTCCGATACCCCAAGCTCCTATTTTTTGTGCATGTTCAGCTAATATTTGACTAGATTTTACACAACAGCTTCCGACGTGTACAATTACTTTAAAGTTCTTGGGTACTACAGCCATCCAGCGTTCGGCAAGTTTCATACGTTCTTTTTCGGTCAACATATACCCTTCTCCGGATGAACCATTAATAAAAACGCCCTGTAATCCATTTTTTTGTAGCATTTTAGCATAAGCCTCAATAGGTTCATAATTTACATCTCCATTCTCATAAAATGGTGTAAATGGAGCATCTATTAATCCGATAATTTTTTCCATAATTATAATTATTGTATTTTGTTATTTTATTTCATATTGTCTGTTTGGGGACGTAAGAAATATAGTTGAAGGAATACTGCAGCGACAACAATTATACTTAACATTGCAAATCCTTGCCCTAGACTTCCGTTGTCGGACCATTTCCCGAGTAGTTCTGTTACAGCAGCTCCTGCAAAAACTCCAATCATATTCATTACTCCATATGCAGTACTGCGATATTTAGTGGAAACGAATTGACAAAGAATAGGCATGTTATTGGCATCAAAAATACCAAAACCTATGCCAAAGAGAAGTCCAGCCCCGATAACAGCAATGAGGTTGTGTCCGAATCCTAATAATAATAAGGCTGGGATAGTTAGGCTTAAGCCGATGGCTCCGGTATAAATACGCCCTCGTATATTTTTCTGTACCCAACGATCTGAGAGAATACCTCCGAAAATAACACCTATAAAAGAAGAAAAAGCGATAGTTATAGTGGATAATGGACCCGCTTGGGACATCGGGATATTTAGATTTTCTGCAAACAACGTCGGCAACCAATTTTTTGTTGCCCAACCAGGTAGACTGGGAGCTGCAAAATAGAATAAAATAATCCAAAAAGCCCAGGAAGAAAACAGAATACTTATACCAGCCAGAAGTGTTGTTTTTTTGAGTTCAGGATTTCTTTTTGTTTCTATTTCTTTTGCTAGAATATGAGTGGGATTTTCATGTAGTAATACTATTAATATCAATGAGTAAATAATCCCGATGATTCCAAACCATTGAAAAGTCGATTGCCATGAAAACATGGCTGCGGCTGTTGCTCCAAATCCACCTATAGCTTGTCCAACATAAAGACCTGTCATGTGTATTCCTATTGCCAAAGATCGAGATTTGTCACGATGCCAATCGGCTATGAGAGAAAGAGCAGATGGAATGTAAAGTGCTTCGCTGATTCCCATTATAGCCCGGAGCCAATAAAGATCATTGTATGATTTTGCATATCCCATTAAGAAAGTAACAGCGGACCAGACAAAGAGGCTGCCAACAATAAGCCATTTCCGACTAAATCGATCTGCTATCATCCCTGCAATTGGGCTCATAAATCCGTAAATCCATAGAAAAATGGCCATCAATGCTCCGAATGCTTCTGCCTTGTTTAGTTCCGTAATGTCTATTTTCATAGAAGCTTGCATGGTAGAGAGCATCTGCCTGTCCATATAATTAAGCAAAGCTACTACCCATAGTAAGCTTACTACTATCCAGGGATAAATACTTTTGTTTCTCATTGGTATCATATATAAATTAATAATTTAAATTTTGATGGCAAAAATAATAAATATATTTATTATATGTCGCATTTTTTTATGATATAACGAATAATATTATTGTTAAAGTACTTTATTGAATAATAGTGAAGAGATATTTTTGAAAGACTTAAAATAATTTGTGGGCCTAATTGCTTTTTAGGAGATTAAAATTGTTATAGAATAAGAAAACTATACTATTTTTATTGGTTTCTAATTGTGTTTATGTTATTATTATATTGTATATCAGTGTATTATGTATTTGGATATAATACCGTTTTATGCACTTTCTTGTATTAAAAAATGATAAATACTGTGAACTTAACGAAGTAAAAGCTTGTTATGTTTGATAAGTAATATATCTTTGCAGCATGTGAAAAGATAGGGCTGTGAAGTCGCTATTTTTTTTAAAGAAAAAAGATTGTTTATGCAATTATTGCATAGATTATTTTTAAAAAAGAAGATAAAACATTATCTTAAAAGAAGAGCAGAATGAAAAAATTAATCTCCCTCTGTTTGCTGGCTGCAATAAGCAGTACTGCTATTTCACAACAAGTTTTTACGCTTGATTCTTGTAGGAATATGGCGTTGAATAATAATAAGCAAATACGTATTGCCGAAGAAAAGATTAAAGCAGCTGGTTATGAAAAAAAGTCGGCATTTGCTAACTATTTACCAGGGATTGATGTGATGGGTACTTATATGTACAATTCTAAAGAGATTTCATTGTTGAGTAAAGACCAAAAAGCTGAGTTGTCTCAGTTAGGAACACAAGCTGCTAATGCTGTGCAGGGAATGATTCCTCCGCCTTATGAAACTATACTTGGACCTATGTTATCTGGGCTGGTAGCTCCGTTAAATGCTGTCGGGGGGTCTTTGGTTGACGCGTTACGGACAAATACAACAAATGTTTTTGCCGGAGCAGTGACGATAACTCAGCCTTTGTATATGGGAGGAAAAATCAGGGCATATAATCAGATAACCAAGTATGCTGAAAAATTAGCTCAGTCTCAAAAAAATACAGCCGTAAAAGATTTAATTTTTAAAGTAGATGAAGCTTATTGGCAAGTAGTTTCGTTGGTTTATAAGAAAAAATTAGCTGAGAGTTATGTAAGTCTTTTGGATACTTTAAATAATAATGTCCAGGAGATGATTCTTGAAGGTGTAGCGACGAAATCGGATGGACTTACGGTCGCAGTAAAATTGAATGAGGCGCAGATAACCTTGACGAAAGTTGACAATGGATTAAGCTTGTCTAAAATGTTGCTGGCTCAAATATGTGGTTTACCGGTCGATTTGCAATATAACTTGGCCGATGAAAATTCTTCTCCTCAGGTAGAATTGGTTCCACAAGCATTTAATATGGATGAAGTATATGCTCATCGTAGTGAAATACATAGTTTGACATTAGCTACTGATATTTATAAATACAAGCAGCGAGTAGCTTTATCTTCTATGCTACCTAATTTAGCTTTAACGGGAAACTATATATTTTCTAATCCAAATGTTTTCAATAGTTTTGAGAATAAACTATCGGGCATGTTTAGTGTCGGTGTAGTTTTAAAAATTCCGATTTTTCATTGGGGAAAAGATTATTATAAAGTTAAGGCTGCAAAAACAGAGCGGAATATAGCGATGTTAAATCTGGAAGATGCAAAAGAAAAGATAGAGTTGCAAGTAAATCAAGCTTCATTTAAGGTAAATGAAGCAAATAAAAAGTTGGAGATGACCCGTAAAAATATGGAAAAGGCTGAGGAAAACTTACGGAATGCTCAATACGGCTTTGAAGAAGGTGTGATGACTACTGATAATGTATTGGAAGCACAAACGGCATGGTTACAGGCCGAATCAGAGAAAATAGATGCAGAGATAGATGTACGTTTATGTAATGTATATTTGTCTAAAGCCCTAGGAATAATGAATAAATAGAAAATAAGAATATAATAATAGAAAAAATAGAAACAATGGATACTCCGGAAAGAAAAAAAGAAAAAAGTCTGGCTATAGGTCTGGTTGGGCTGATAATTGTCATTGTTATTTTAGCTCTTATTGGCTTTTTTATGTTAGAGCCAAAACCTGAGATTATTCAAGGACAGGCAGAAGCTACACAAGTTCGTGTTTCTGGTAAGTTGCCAGGGCGTGTTGCTGAGTTTATGGTACAAGAAGGCCAGCAAGTTCATATGGGAGATACTTTAGTTCGTATTTTTTCTTCTGATGCAGAGGCGAAGTTGATGCAAGCAACAGCGATGGAGAATGTATATAAAGCTCAGAATCAAAAAGTAGATAAAGGTTCTCGTATTGAAGTGATTAATTCTGCTCATGATATGTGGCAAAAGGCTATTGCAGGATTGGAGATTGCGAAGAAATCTTATGATCGGGTACAGGCTCTTTATAATAAAGGGGTAGTTTCTGCTCAAAAGAGAGATGAAGCAGAGGCCAATTATAAAGCTATGCAAGCGACGGAAAGAGCTGCTCGTTCTCAATATGAAATGGCAAAGCGAGGAGCACAAATAGAAGATAAAGATGCTGCGGCAGCAATGGTGGAAGTTGCAAAAAGTGGGGTAGCACAGGTTGAATCAGTGTTGGCTGATTCTTATCTTACGGCACCGATTGATGGTGAGATTTCTGATATTTTTCCGAATGTTGGGGAATTAGTTGGCCAAGGGGCTCCTATCATGAACGTTTTGGATTTAAGTAAAATGTGGGTGACATTTAATGTTCGGGAAGAATTATTGAAAGACTTAACAATGGGAAAAGAGTTAAAAGCAATTATTCCTGCGTTAGGAAATAAAGAGGTAATGTTAAAGATTTACTATATTAAAGATATGGGGTCTTATGCTGTGTGGCGTGCTACAAAAGTTACGGGTCAATATGATGCTAAAACATTCCAAATTAAGGCTCGTCCAGTACAGGCTATCAAAGACTTGAGGCCGGGAATGTCTGTATTGATAAAAGAAAAATGAACAGTTGAGCTTTTCTGAAAAATTGAGAGAAGCAATAAAAAATATGAAAATGGTTGATTTAAGATCTGGGTTTAAAATCCTTGGGACAGTCATTGTTCGGGAATTGCATCGATTGGTATCCCGTCCGATATATATATTGTGTCTGATTGTCGCACCTCTTATCAGTTGTATTTTTTTGCTGACATTGATGGATAAGGGATTGCCAGAAAGGTTACCGACGGCAGTCGTTGATCTTGACCATTCTACAGCTTCTAGAAATTTTATACGGCAACTTAATTCTCTTAGTTTGATACAAGTCGTAGAGCAGCCTAATAGTTTTACCGAAGCTCGTGAATCTTTACAAAGAGGTCAGATATATGGATTTTTGGTTATTCCAGAATCATTTGAGGCTAAAGCGATGGCTGGTAGGCAACCAGAATTATCTTTTTACACAAATAATGGCTATTATATCCCGGGAGCATTGCTTTATAAGGGGTTTAAAACTATGTCTGTGTTAGCTTCAGGGGCGATTGTTCAACAGACATTGTTAGCACATGGACAATATGGTTATGAGATAACTCCAAAGCTACAACCAATAGTTCCCGATGTACATGCGTTAGGAAATCCATGGTTAAATTATTCTGTTTATCTTAATAATACGTTTATTCCGGGGATGCTTCAGTTGCTTATTTTGTTAACTACAGTTTTTAGTATCGGTTCCGAGATAAAACATGGTACTTCGAGAGAGTGGCTGGCGAAATCTCATAATTCTATTATATTAGCAATAACAGGTAAATTATTACCACAAACGGTTATATTTTTTGTAGTAGGGGCTTTGTGCCAATCGTTGTTATATGGTTATTGGCATTTCCCTTTGCATAATGGAATATGGCCTATGTTGTCAGCCATGTTACTATTGGTTATAGCATCTCAGAGTTATGCTGTAATAATGATGAGTATTGCCCCTTCTTTACGTATTGGCTTAAGTATGGCTGGCCTGTTCGGAATTGTATCTATTTCAATTACAGGTTTTTCATTCCCTGTACCGGCAATGTATTCTCCGTTTAGGTTATTGACCAATATATTTCCGTTGCGGCATTATTTTTTGATTTATGCCGATCAAGCATTGAATGGAATACCTCTTTACTATTCACGGATACAATATTTAGCTCTTTTTCTTTTTGCTTTAGCTTCATTGCCTTTGTTACCTCGGCTTAAGAAAGCTTTGCAAAGACAGATATATGTCCCATAATATAATCCGAAGTTTATATAGTAAAATTGATAAAAATGAAAATATCAATATTAAAAGAGCAGTTAAAAACAGGTTTCCTGGATATATGTTATATCTGGAGAAAAGAATATATAACAGTTTTTCGAGATTTTGGAGCCTTGATATTTTTTCTGGCCTTACCTTTCGCTTATCCTCTTTTATATGCTTTGATTTATAATCCGGAGGTTGTCAGAGATGTCCCAATGGTAGTTGTAGACAATGCCCGTACTCCATTGAGCCGAGAGTTAGCACGTAATATGGATGCATCCCCTAATGCTAAGATTGTATCATATTGTGCAAATATGGAAGAGGCGAAAGAGCTGATGTATCGAAAAGAGTGTTATGGGATTCTGCTAATTCCAGAAGATTTCAGTAAGAAGTTGGTTAGAGGAGAACAAAGTCCTGTGATGTTTTATTCAGATATGAGTATTATGCTTAATTATAAAGGTTTTTTAATGGCGATTACTGATGTGACTATGGATTTGGGAGCTAAATTACAAGTAGAGACTTTGGGAGGAGCAACACCAGAGCAGATTAGTATGGCTACTTCTCCTGTTCCATATAGTTCTATTACTATGTATAATCCAGAGTCGGGATTCGGATCTTTTTTAATACCTGCAATTCTAGTTCTTATATTACAGCAAAGTTTAGTTTTAGGGATAGGTCTTTTAGCAGGAGGAGTATATGAACATAAAAAGCTTCACCATTATTATTCCGGTCGAGAACGTATTCATAATAATATTATTCATATCGTTTTAGGTAAAGCTATATGTTATTATAGTATATATATTGTACCTACAGTTTTTATATTGCATGTGGTTCCATGGATATTTAGTTTCCCACAAATAGGAAATCAATGGGAAATATATGCATTTATGGCTCCTTTTTTATTTGCTTCAATCTTTTTTTCAATGACATTATCCGTATTTGTGCGTGAACGAGAAACGTCATTTTTACTTTTTGTATTCACTTCTCTCTTATTTTTGTTTGTATCTGGTATTACGTGGCCATATTATGCAATGCCTGAGTTTTGGAAAATTATAGGAACAGTGATTCCTTCGACATGGGGTATTCAAGGATTTGTAGGGATAAATACAGCCGGAGGCACAATTAATGATGTCCATGAGTCTTTTATTTGGTTATGGGTTCTAACAGGATTTTATTTTATTACTACATGCTTAGTATATCGTTATCAAATTTATAAGGATAAAAAACGGGGTTTTAAAGGAAATTTAGTATTGACAGATGAAGTGTAATATAAAGGGAATAAATAAAAAGTAAAATCTCTATCCTATTCAGGGATGGAGATTTTTTATAAGTGTTATGTCTGATATACAGATATTTTTGTGTTACATTTATATTAAATTTTTCAGTATGTTTTATCTTTTTGTTTAATTCTTTAACTTTGTTGTCTTGCTCCAAAATAAATAGTCTCTCTAAACCTGAATAGAATGAAGAAATTTTTATGTATTATTATTGCAATGTTGGGTATTTGGGCAATATTAGCATTCTTCTATGTTCAAATTCCAGATTATTATCAAGATAGAACCGGGAAAAGGGGAGAAATATGGCAGAATGTATTATCTAAAGTAATATGCAAGGTTGGAAATGGTAGTAATTTCTATTTTTAAAATATATTTATTAAACAATAAAGTGTTATAACGATTTTGTTTGTCTTTTTAGATTTACATTTTTGAGTTTGGAAGATATGAGTAGGAGAGTATATAAAGTTATAAAGGGACTCGAAATTTTTGGTAAAGGTATATAATTTAGGTTATTGCCTCGAATATATTGAAAAGTGAAAATGTTGTACGGTAATCGAATGTTTATGAAGAAATTGAGCTATTTTTCTGTTAGTTTTTTGTTTTTTTGGGTCGTATCGTTTTATTTAATTGCGCAGGCTCCGGCTAATTATTATCAAAGTGCAATAGGGAAAAAAGAAAGAGAACTAAAAACAGCCTTATATAATATTGTAAAAGACCATACGGTTCTGTCTTATACTCCAGGATTATGGAATGCGTATAAAGATACAGATGCAAAGTCTGACGGTACAGTGTGGGATATGTATTCAAGCATATCGAGATTTACATTTGGTGTGGATCAAGACTCTGGTTCAGGAGGTACTACGGAAGGTGATAAGTATAATAGAGAGCATTCTTTCCCGCAAGAATGGTTTAATGGTAAGTCGCCAATGAAAACAGACCTTTATCACGTATATCCTACAGATAAGTTAGTGAATAATAAAAGAGGAAGTTATCCTTTTGGAGAAACAAATGGAGAATCGTATAAATCAGCTGGCAATTTTAGTAAATTAGGTCGGTGTACATATCCAGGTTATTCGGGAACTGTATTTGAACCAAATGATGAGTATAAGGGTGATTTTGCCCGTTCTTATTTTTATATGGTAACTTGCTATGAAGATAAAGTGAGTGGTTGGAATAGTGAGATGCTAAATAATACTTCATATCCTGCATTTACAACTTGGGCGATGAATTTATTGTTGGAATGGAACAGAAAAGATCCAGTTAGCAAGAAAGAAACAGATAGGAATAATATGGTATATTCTGAGTATCAGCATAATCGTAATCCTTTTATTGATTATCCTCAATTGGCTGAGCATATTTGGGGTAACCTTAAGGATATGCCTTTTGATGGTACTACATCTGTAGAAGAGTGGGCGCTGGATAATATCTCCGTTTTTGTTACTTCTGGAAATATCTTGACGGTGGTGAATGCACCAGTTAATTCGGTTCTGAAACTATATAATATGTCAGGAGAATTAATAGTTGAGCATCAGATTCTGTCTGACAGATATGAAACTGAAGTTGGAACTGAAGGTGTTTATATTGCACATGTTATTACTTCTTCAAGGGTTTGTGCAGTTAAAGTTTTGATTAGATGATATAAAGAAAAATTAAAGATGAAAAAAAATATGTTGAAAGGCAATATTGTATTGTTGTTGTGGGTTGTCAGTCTTTTGTTGTCTGCTCAAATTCCTGCGGGTTATTATGAGGGTGCTCGAGGAAAGTCCGGAGCAGAGTTGAAAACGGCATTGCATAATATAATTAAAGACCCGAAAGTCTTATCATATGGCAGTGGTGCGAATTCTACTTGGTATGGTTTTACGAAAACAGATGTCCGTCCTGAAGATGGTACGGTTTGGGATATGTATTCTAACAATCATGTGGAGTTTAATGGTAATTCTGCTGCTGCAGGGATGAATATCGAACATTCATTTGCAAAAAGTTGGTGGGGAGGAGCGAAACGAACAGCATATCGAGATTTACACCATCTGAATCCATCGAATCAACAAGCCAATTCGGCGAAGGGAAGTTGGCCTATGGCTTATGTTACGGGCAAGAAGACTTTCGATAACGGAGTTATAAAGGTTGGTAAATCCAATAATCGTCCGGGAGGTGAAATTTCAGCATGGGAGCCTGCTGATGAATATAAAGGTGATTTTGCTCGGGCGTATATGTATATGGTTACGTGTTATGAGGATTATGCTTCTGATTGGACGGGAAATTCTGTAAACCAATTGGATAATAATACCTATCCGGTATTCGAGCAATGGACCGTTGATTTATTATTGAAATGGAATCGGGAAGATCCGGTAAGTGAAAAAGAGAAAACGCGCAATGAGGCAGTTTTTTCGTTGCAGAAGAATAGAAATCCATATATAGATTTTCCTGATTTAGCGGAATATGTATGGGGTGACCGTAAAAATGAATCTTTTGATCCAGATGCTGGTTCTTCACCGGCCATTATTCATCCGGTAGATGGAAGTATTGTTGATTTGGGAATTAATACTGTAAATTCTCAATTATCTTATATGTTGAATATAAAAGCTCGTAATCTAAAGGGAGATATAAGTCTTTCGGTAACAGATAATCATTTTTCCGTATCTCGGAGTGTGTTGACTAAGGAAGAGGCTGAGAGAGGTGTAAATGTAGAACTTACTTGTAATTTGGCAGATGTTTTAGAGTATTCTGGTACATTAATAATAACTGGAGGAGGATTGGAAAATGCGGTAAGTATATCTTTAAAAGCGCAAGCAGTGTCGAATATTCCTGCATTGCCGGCGACGGATATCACTTCTGAAGGTTTTTTAGCTCGTTGGGTACATTTACCTTCGATAAAAGAGGTAACCCTTCATGTATATACACGAGATGGAGATAAGATTTTGCCTTTGGATGGCTATCCTCGTCAGTGTTTTAGTGAGGACCAGGAAGCATGGGTTACAGGTATTTCTTATGATACTACGTATTATTATCGAGTGACAAGTGGAGATATGGGTTCAAATGAAATTTCGGTTTTTATTCCGGCTCCAGTGCCGATGATATCAGTGGCATCCCTTGATGGAGATTTGAATTTTTCTACAGAACCAGGCATGGCTTCTGAAACGAAAAGAGTGAATATAACAGGAAAATATACGTATGAGCAAATACATGTAATGGTAGATGAGCCTTTTGAAATTAGTGTAGACAATCGAGAGTGGTTCCGGCAAATAGATTTGTCTTCTGCAGGAGGTACAGTTTGGGTACGATTATCTGATTCTGCTCCAGAGGGTGAACATGTATCAGAACTATTATTATCGAGTGAGGAGATTGAGGAAGAAGAAATATTACCTCTTTCGGGTTTAGTTGCTGTAAAGAAAGCATTTTTTGAAGATTTTGAGACTGGCTCTAAAGGAAGTTATGCTTCTGGGGTAGTGACTTGTTCTAAGGGGAGATGGCTTTTTGATGATGCCTTGATGGGTGCTCAAAATGGAGATTTGAAACAAGGGAAAAAATCTGCACGAATAAGAAATGGATATATTGAAATGCAGGATGATAAGGCGGGAGGAATCGGTACATTATCTCTATATGCTGGATTATACGGTAGTGATACAAATGGAAAATTATCGATTTGGTATTCTTCTGATAGTGGTGTGAGCTGGAATTTGATTGCAGAGAATATAGCTTTGACCAAAACATTGACTAAGTATATATATCCGGTCAATATCTCCGGAAATCTTAGAGTAAAAATTGAAAATACGGGCGGAAATCGTATTAATGTTGATGATATAGAAATGAGTGATTACCGTGTTTCAGGAGTTGATGATATCGGTACCTCCACAGTAAAAGTAGGGGTTTTGAATGGAGTTTTATGGATTGAAGCTCCTGAAAAATCTTCATATTCTATATATGATATCAATGGCGTTTTGGTACGGACAGTGACTGTTATTAATCGTACAGAAGTGTATGGCTTGCCATTGGGTACTTATATTATATCTGGGAAGAATGTGAATGGAGGAGTTAAAATATTAGTTCGATAGTAATGCATAAGCAAACATATAATCTTAGAAAAAAAAAGAAAGGTGTAAAAAATGACCTTTTAGTTGATGGATTTGTTTATACAGGAGAACATAAAGATCCCGTACGGATAAATTTTGTTCAGTACGACGGGCTGAATTATAAGCAGAAAGAATTATCGACAGACGATAATTTTTTGATGATATTTCAGCCAGGAAAAGTGAATTGGATGCATGTTTCCGGTCTTTCCGATACTGCATTGATTTCTCGTATTGGGAAAATGTTGAAAATGCATTCAACTGATATTCAAGATATACTTACCAGTCAACATATTGCAAAAATTGAACAGTACAGTGATAAGACGATATTAGTTGTTAATACATTCTACTATACAGACCAGAAAGAACTCCAACAAGAACATATCTGTGTAATCTTGGGAAAAGATTATGTCGTATCTTTTCAGGAGTCAGAACTTCCACTTTTTAATAATATTATAACAGCTATCGAAAGAAATACGGCTTTAGTAAGAACACATACAGTTGATTATCTTTTTTTTCTATTAATGAACAATATATTGGGAAATTATCTTGATGTAATTGCTGCTCTTGAAGAAGAATTAGAGAAAATGGAAGACGAAGTTTTGACAAGAGATCCACGAGAAGATTTCGGCAATAGAATACAGGTTAATAGGAGAGATTATATGCAATTGAAGAAATCTATATTGCCATTGAAAGATGATTGTAATAAGCTGATTCATAATGAAAATAAACTTATTAAAGAAGAAAATATGGTATATCTGAATGATTTGGAAGACCGTATAGTATTTATTATACAATCGATAGAGATATGTCGCGAATCTATGGCATCTTTGCTTGATTTGTATTTTTCTGATAATGATTTGCGGATGAATGGGATTATGAAGCAGTTGACGATTGTTGCGACCATATTTATACCACTTACTTTTGTTGTGGGAGTATGGGGAATGAATTTCAAGATTATGCCGGAACTTGAATGGAAATATGGCTATTTGATGGCTTGGGCTTTGATGATTCTTGTTGTTCTGATTGTATGGTGGTTTATAAAACGGAGGCGTTGGAATTAATGGGACGATTTTTATTTTATAAAAGCAAAACAAACGTAGGGACTTTTTAAATAAATTACTACGTTTGTTTTTGTTTAAAGTGATAAATATTTGAAGTTGATGCTTATTTGAGACTTTATGGAATTGACAGTAAAAGAATTTGAACATTTTTATCGCTGTTTATATCGTCCTTTGGGAATGTATGTGTTGCGATACACAGAGAATATCGACGATGCAGAAGATATAGTTCAGGAAACATTTGCAAACGTATGGGATAAAGTATCATCTGGAGAAGTTATTTCGGATTTTAAATCATATATGTATCGGGCAGTGAAGAATCGTGCATTGTCTTTTCTCCAGAGTTCTCCTTATGAATTGTCTCAAGAGATACAAAATGATAATTCTGATGAAGTTGAGGAAGAGCAGATATATATTGCAGAACGAGATGCACGTCTTTGGACAGCTATTGATAAATTACCTGCTCAAAGACGTAAAATATTTTTGTTGGCTAAGCGGGATGGGCTTACTTATGCTGAGATAGCAGAAGAACTTAATCTTTCAGTAAAAACTATTGAACATCAAATAAGTAAAGCATTAAAATGCTTGCGTGATAAGGCTGTAAAGATATATACTTTCTTTTTTGGATAAAAAAAGAAGGAATAAGAATAGGGGGATTTTGAATTTTTACTGTCTTAAAGGTATATATTTTTATTTGTAGTAGATATGAGACCAAGGGAAAAGATGGAAAATTCAAAATTGAATGAAGAAGACATTCGCTTTGTCGCCCGTTTTTATGATCCATTGAAAATGGACACGTCAGAAGCGTGGAAAAAATTGAAATTGGCGAATGTTACAGAAATCAAATATCATTCCATTTTGTATCGCATAGCTTCTGTTGCTGCTGTTTTGATAATTGTTATTGGTAGTATTAGTGTATATTTGTATACTAACCATGATAAACAAGATTGGATTACTGTGACTACTGACGGAAAGCATTCTTTGGTATATGTATTGCCTGACAGTAGTACTGTATATTTAGCAAAAGAAGCAATCTTAAAATATAATAAAGGAGATTATGATGTTAGAAGTCGTAATGTAGAATTGTCCGGAAAAGCTTTTTTTGAGGTATGTCATAAGGAAGAAAGTCCTTTTATTGTAAAAACATCGATCGCTGGAGTACAAGTTTTAGGAACATGTTTCCAGGTACAAGCAGACCTTGATACTACATCTATTTTTGTAGATAGTGGTAAAGTCCGCTTTTATAATAAAAAGTATCCAGATGTTATATTGGAGGCTGGAGAAGGAGCATATGCTGTGAAAGATGGAAATATAAAAAAGGATACAAATGTAGATGTCAATATTTTATCTTGGAAAACGAATATATTTTATTTTCGGGATACGCCTTTGCCCATAGTTATAAAAAAACTTGAAGAGGTGTATGGAGTACATATAATTAATATACCCCAAAAAGATTATCATTTAACTTCTTCATTTCATGATATATCTGTTTCGGAGATTATCAATTTGATAAACGAAGCCCTTGATATTCACTTAAAAATAGAACTCTGATGCAATTTTATATAAAACTTTTATGTCTGCTGCTTTTCCTGTCTTTTATGGAAGGAAAAGCAGCAGAAGAAAGTAATCTCGTGGTTACTGTGGATGTAAAACAGAAAAATTTGTCTGATATTTTAACTGAAGTGGCAAGGCAAACCGGAATAAATTTTATATATGATTCTTCTATTATTGCTGGAATTAGATTGGATTTTAAAGCATATCAAGAACCTCTTTTGCAATGTATGAAACGGTTGATAAAGGATATTCCAATAACATATTATTTATCAGGGAATAATATTATTCTTAAGAGAGCTAATGAGAAAGTAACAATAAGTGGATTTATTCGAGATAAAAATACATTGGAATATTTAGTTGGAGCGTCTGTTTATGATCATTATTCGCGGAGGGGTACAACAACAAATGAGAATGGATTTTTTTCTCTTACATTATCAAGTAAAGTCGTTGAATTGGAAATTTCGTATGTAGGTTATCGGGCTTTTAAGCACACTTTTATGGAGTTAGATAAAGATACGGTAATGCGTGTATCCCTTATTGCTGATCGTCAATTAAAAGAAGTCGTGATAGTAGGAACTCAGTCGTCTAAAGAGCTTATATCCGGTACACAGATGGGTACTTTGTCGATGACCCAGAAGTCTATAAAGAATATTCCGACTATATTCGGTGAGGCCGATGTTGTAAAAGCTTTACAGACTCAGCCTGGAGTTATGGCGGGTGTTGAAGGTTTTTCGGGAATGTATGTGAGAGGAGGAAATGGAGATGATAATCTTTATTTAATAGATGGGGTCCCGGTTTATCAAGTAAGTCATTTAGGAGGTTTGTTTTCAGCTTTTAATGCTGAGGCTGTCGAAAAAGTTGATTTTTTTAAATCGGCTTTCCCTGCACGTTATGGGGGGCGGTTATCAAGTGTTGTAGATATTCGGACAAAAGATGGCAATATGAAAGAGTTTCATGGTAGTGCAATGTTGGGACTTACATCTGGAAATCTAAATTTGAGCGGACCTATAATAAAAGACCGTACTTCCTTTAATATTTCATTACGCCGTTCTTGGCTCGACGTTTTGTCTGCACCTGCTATTGCAATTTATAATAAAGTGAGAGAAAAAGAGGGTGAAAAAATGATTGGCCGGTATGCTTTTACTGATTTGAATTTTAAAGTTAATCATTTCTTTTCCGAAAAAAGCCGTGTTTATGTAAGTCTCTATTTAGGACAAGATTTTTTGAAAGGAGGGAATGTCGAGTTTTCTAAAGGGGATGGAATGTCTTATGAGAATAAAGATATAGGACGTTTGCGGTGGGGAAATGTGGTTACATCTGCAGGTTGGTCTTATATTATAAATAATAAAATATATATTCATAATCAGTTTTCGTATTCTCGATATAGATCCTCCTTGAAAAGGACTATAAATGAAATTTCTGGGGAAAAAGGTTCGGTAGATTATAGTGAAAGTCTAAGTGAATCATCGTCAATAAATGGAATCGAAGATTTGGGGGTTCGTTCGAGTTGGGATTATTTACCATTGCCAGAACATCATGTCCGTTTTGGAACAAGTTATTTTTATCATCGTTTTAAACCTGAGTATGTTCGGGAAAAGAGAGTTGGAGATATTGAAAAACCAAACCCGGTGAATCGAAATGAAATGTTGTTGGCTCATGAATTTGATTTATATATTGAAGATGATTGGTCTTTAGGGAGGGCGACGCGTTTGAACGCAGGATTACGGTTAGGATTATTTAATGTTCAGAAAAAATCTTTTGTGTCGTTGGATCCTCGGTTATCTGCCCGTTTCTTATTATATCCTGATTTTAGCTTTAAGTTTTCATATGCTCGAATGAACCAATATGTACACCAGATAAATGAAAGTTATATCAGTTTGCCTACAGACTTATGGCTGCCAGTTAGTCGTGACTTCAAACCTTTGACGAGCGACCAAGTTTCTGCTGGATTTTATTATAATCTTCGTGATTTATATTCTTTTTCTGTTGAAGGGTATTATAAATGGATGAATCATATTTTAGATTATAAAGATGGTTATAATTTTCTTCCTTCTTTTATTGGTTGGGAGGAAAAATTAGTATCAGGTAAGGGTTGGGCCTACGGATTAGACTTGATTGTTCGCAAAAACGAGGGAAATATAACAGGTTGGATGGGTTATGGATTGATGTGGGCTGATAGGCAAATTCCTGGAGTTAATGGTGGAATTCGTTTCCCTGCGAAATATGATAACCGACATAAATTGAATATTGTAATTGATTGGAAAATTAATAAGAAGATTGAATTAACAGGAAGTTGGGTATATATGACAGGCAATCGAATTACACTTGCTTTGGAAAATTATCAAGATTTGAAAAATTCGGGTATTATAAATGAGAAGATTCCGAATCTCCCTTCTTATTGGGAGAGTGTTGGGCTTAATTATTATGCAAATAGAAATAATTTTCGCCTTCCTGCTTATCATCGTTTAGATTTAGGAATAAATATATATTCTCCTAAAAAACGAGGGAGGATGGGAATATGGAATATAAGTATTTACAATGTATATAGTTATATGAGTCCGATAGCTATTCGGAAATGGTATCAGTTTGGTGGTTATAATTATTCTAAGGCTTATTGTTCTTTCCAAACTTTAGGGCTATTACCTGTTATTCCTTCTTTTTCGTATACTTATAAATTTTGAAGAATGAGAACTGTTATTTATCGTATAGTTTTAATCTTTTGTTCGTTATATTTGGTATCCTGTTATAAGGATATTGATTTGGAGAAGTTTCGTCCTATACCAAAAGTAGTGATAAACGGTGTAATTACTACTGATACTGTTGTGTTAGCAAGTGTAACTCGAACATGGTTCTTTACAGAAAATGTACCGAATGTGAATTTGAAAAATGCAAAAGTTGAATTGTATGTCGATAATATTTTTCGTGAAAATATGGTCTGGCAGGAAAAAAAGGACACAGATGGAAATGTTTCGGGATGTTTCGTTTCGTCAGTAGTCCCGCGAGAAGGCGAAGTTGTAAAAATTGTTGTAACTTCAGAATATGGAATGGCATATGTGGAAGATAAGATTCCGATGTCGACAGATATTGATTTGGTTGAGATGACAGCTAAGAAGGAGTCTAATCCGGATGATGTAAGGATAACGGTAGGTCCGGACGGAGAAGTAGTCGTAGAGCAAATTAAATATTATGTTATACATTATCGAGTGACTTTTCAGGATACTCCAGGACAAAAAAATTATTATTTTATTTATATTGATGAAGGTCCGATGCATGAATGGACATATGGTTCCTTCGATTTTTCTATTGACCCGATTTATGATAACCACCAGACAGTATTGGACGGAGTATTAGGTTTTGATGATGGTGGTGGCTCTGGTTGCGTTTTTTCAGATGAAAAAATAGAAGGACGGCAATATACATTTACGGTTAAAGAATCTTTAGATGAAATGTATGTGAATATGCAGGAAGAAGAAGGTGAAGATAAATATAAGCGGCGTATTTTGTTATATTCTTTGTCTGAATCATATTATCGATATCTTGTTGCTCTTGAGAAAATCTATGGAGGTTCTGTTTCTGGAAGTCTTTCCGATATTGGGTTAGCAGAGCCGGTAAAAGTTTATTCGAATGTGTGTGGAGGAGTTGGTATATTAGGAGCCTGTCAGCGGGCTGAGAAAATAGTAGATATCCGAAATTTGATAGAGTCCACTGATTGAATAGATAGGAATAATCATGTTTCGACATGATGGTGGCGACACTTCGGGAAATGATAGTTTTTTTGTTTCGCACAGGAAGTCATACCTGATTAAGGTATTGAGTTCTTATAAAGATTATTTGGAATAACTTGTAATGAAGAAAAATTATAGACTTTTTATAAAAAGTGGGCGTTGACGGATTCGAACCGCCGACCCTCTGCTTGTAAGGCAGATGCTCTGAACCAGCTGAGCTAAACGCCCCTTTCGGTAAAAGTTCAATATATTTTAATTATAATCGACTCTTTCGGTTTCTTATCGGTGGGCGTTGACGGATTCGAACCGCCGACCCTCTGCTTGTAAGGCAGATGCTCTGAACCAGCTGAGCTAAACGCCCCTTTCGGTAAAAGTTCAATATATTTTAATCATAGCCGACTTTTTCGGTTTCTTATCGGTGGGCGTTGACGGATTCGAACCGCCGACCCTCTGCTTGTAAGGCAGATGCTCTGAACCAGCTGAGCTAAACGCCCGATAGGATTTGCTTCAAAAGCGAGGCAAAGGTAATTTTTCTTTTTTAATTTTCAAAGTGAATATACATTTTTCTCAAAAAATATTTATTATTTTTCGGTTTATCGACTAATAACCATTACCTTTGCCATGTATAAATCTTCAACACATGGAACTATCATCACTAACTGCCATCTCTCCAGTGGATGGTCGCTATCGAAGCAAAGTTACTATTTTGTCAGATTATTTTTCAGAATTTGCCTTGATTCGTTATCGGGTACGGGTAGAAATAGAATATTTTATTGCATTATGTGAATTACCCTTACCTCAGCTGAAAGGGGTGGATTCTGCGTTATTTTCAGAATTGAGAAAGATATATACTGATTTCTCGGTTACCGATGCTGAGCGTATTAAATCTATTGAGTCGATAACAAATCATGATGTAAAAGCTGTAGAATATTTTATAAAAGAAAAATTCGATCTTTTGCATTTAGAACAGTATAAAGAGTTTATCCATTTCGGACTTACATCTCAGGATATTAATAATACATCGGTTCCGTTATCTATCAAAGAGGCATTGAATCAAGTGTATTATCCGATGTTAGATGAGTTAATAGGTAAACTCCAAAATTTTTCAGATGAATGGAAAGATATTCCGATGTTAGCGAAAACCCATGGGCAACCAGCGTCTCCAACTCGTTTAGGAAAAGAAATCAAGGTTTTTGTTTATCGTCTGGAACAGCAATTGAAGGTGATGAAGGATGTATGTATCAGTGGGAAATTTGGTGGTGCTACGGGAAATTATAACGCTCATCGGTTGGCTTTTCCAAATACAGACTGGAAATTGTTCGGAAATAAATTCTTGAGTGAGAAATTAGGTATTTCTCGGGAAGAGTGGACGACACAAATATCGAATTATGATAATATGGCTGCACTTTTTGATGCCATGCGCCGCATCAATGTTATTTTGATGGATCTGGATAAAGATTTTTGGCAATATATTTCGATGGAATATTTTAAGCAAAAGATTAAGGAAGGAGAAGTGGGGTCGTCGGCTATGCCTCATAAGGTAAATCCTATTGATTTTGAAAATTCAGAAGGGAATTTGGGCATTGCAAATGCAATATTGGACCATTTATCTATGAAATTACCTATCTCTCGTTTACAACGAGATTTGACAGACTCTACGGTATTACGCAATATTGGGGTGCCTATGGCACATACTTTAATAGCCTTTCAGAGTACATTGAAAGGGCTAAGTAAACTATTGTTAAACGAATCAGCTATTTATCGAGATCTGGATAATATGTGGAGTGTTGTAGCAGAAGGTATCCAGACTATACTTCGTCGAGAAGGGTATCCGAAGCCTTATGAGACGTTAAAGGCCTTGACAAGAACTAATGGAATTATCAATGAAGAATCGATTCAAGCTTTTATTGAGACGTTGGATGTATCAGAAGATGTAAAAGATGAGTTGAGGAAAATTTCGCCACATACTTATACTGGAATATAAAAACGAAAAGGCATAATCAATAATATTTCGGATTATGCCTTTTTTGTCTTTGTCAATTATATTTGAAAAAAAGCTCCTTTATTTTTGATATATTCTATCAACTGTCGATAAATAGTATCGCGTTCCAGCCAGTGAGGATTACCGATGACAATCATCTGTACTCTCGCTCGGGTGAGGGCAACATTGAGTTTCCGGTCTATTAGCTGCCCGTTTTCTTCGAATGTGTTGCAGAGAAATTGTAATTGGAAAGGAGCATTAACACAGCAAGAAAATATCATTACATCTCTTTGTCCTCCTTGGAAGCGTTCCACTGTATCTATTGTAACAGATAGAAGTTCTGTAATTCCTGTATTTTCCAGTTCTTTTTTTATCGTTGCAATTTGACTTCGGTAAGGTGTGATTATTCCTAAATGTTTTTCTGGGACAAATGACTCTTTTTTTGTGATTCTATGATATATGACCGCAGAAATACGGGCAGCCCATTGTGCTTCGTTTACGTTTGTCTTGTATGAGGATATTTTATTTTTTCCGGAAATAGATATGAATGCAATACGATGAGATAAAATTTTTTGTATTTGAGGTTCTGCTTCAGGTATGTAAGGCAATGATTTTTCTTGCTGATGAGGTAAAGGAATTGGATATAGCTCCCCTCCGTAGAAAGTTTTTGCTGGAAAATTTCCTATTTCTGGATGCATACGCCCCTGTCGAGTTAGTTTGTCAATGAATGGAGAATTGGGCTCAATTGTTTTTTCATATCGATATAATCGTTCAAATAAAGACTCACGTAAATTATATAAACCTATATTTCTAAGTTCTGGAGTTTTGACTTCAGAGAGTTCTTGATTTTGTGTAACAACAGCAGGGAGTTGTTTGTGATCTCCAATTAAGATAAATTTTCCGATGGCATTATTGCCGTTGGAATCGGTACAACAGAGCAGTCCCAGTAAGTGGGGTTCCAATATTTGAGAGGCTTCATCTATGATAGCGACATCGAAGTGTTTTAATTTGAATAAATCCATTCTAGCATTTAGAGTTGTAAGAGTGGAAACAAATATTCGATGGTGATTTAAAATTTCTAATACATCACTTCTCCGTTGACAAGTAGTTAATATTTTATCAAGAAGATGCTTGTGGAATATTTTGTCACAAGAAATTTCGTTTCCTAATCGTATAAATGATAGGTCGGGACTGATGGATATTAAAGAATTACATATTTCGTCTACGGCTTTGTGAGTATAAGCTATGAGCAAAATATTGCATTCCGACTCTTGTAAATAGCTTTCGACTATTTTTTTGAGGGCATGAGATGTTTTGCCTGTCCCAGGAGGACCCACTAATAAAAAATAGTCTTGGACAGATAATGCTTTCGCTACAATACGGTTGATATCTGTTTCTCCAGATTGTAATAGATTGAGATATTTTTTTTCTCTAATGCGTGGGCGACGTTTACCCAATAATAAGCTACGCCTGTCGTCATTTGCTTGTAAAAAGTAAGCTAATCCGCGATACATTGATGTAAATCCTACGTCTAAGTAATCTCGTTCTATGGCATACTGTTCATTAACTGGAAGTACATGACTATTTCTTTGGCATATACGCATTATTAATAGCAGGTGTTCAGATGTGATAGATTCTATGTAGGCTTTAAATATTTGTTGATTACAAGCATTATCTTTGTCTGAATGGTATCGATATAATATAACGATATCGCCTTTTCTGAAATTAGGTTCTGTGGAATTACCAGAAGATATGATCCGACAGAAAGAAAGATATTGTCCCGATTCTGTCAGGGTACTTTCTTTCAAGATTAAACCAGTTATCATCTCTCCTGATTCCCTTTTTTCTACTGGAGAAACATTCCATAAAGTTGATAATCCGTGAGTGGAGTCATAATATGTTTCTCCGGCTTTTGTCACATATTGTTCTTTGGTAATAAAGGTAAAAATAGACATAAAGTACAGATTATCGATAGTCGGTAGAGTTTTTATTTGATATGCAAAATTATCAATGGGTTTTCGTAGATATTTTTCCCAAAATGGACTATTTGTTTTCTTTTGATTTAATTCTTGGCTAGATATGTGAGATAATACGCTCTGACTATATTCAGGAGAGTTATGTGTTTGCAGTAAATACTCTTGGGCCACGATTTCGTTTCGTAAGTTAATGGCCTTTTTTATTAAAGCTTTTAATACTGTCATTGGGTATAATTGCGGATAGCGAGAATATAACAGGTATGCTTTTATTTTGTTGTAACTGATGTTTAAATTAAAATGTAGTACCGCAAAATATAAAAGCATTTGTACATAATGATTTTCACTGTATGTTGATAATTTCCCAGTTTGTATTTCTTTTCCTTTCCCAGATTTTAATTCAATGAAAGCAGAAAGGTCGTCACAAAGAAAATCGAGTCTTCCTTGTAACCCCAATGCTTCACAAATAAAAGATGGTTCGAGTAAAGCCTTTTCTTTTGAAATGCCAAAAAGGGGTAACTCATTTCTTACGATATGACATAAGTTATCAAATTGTCGTTTACAATCTGAAAAAAACTCTCGGTTTGATTTTTCATCTTGTAAATCAGGACATGCCGCTATCCCAAATGGATTTTGTCGAAATGCCTTTTGCATGACATCAACGTAATTTGCAGGATGTTCAGTATTCTCATTTACTAATTCATCTAAAAAAAGATTAGCTATATTACCAAGTAAAATATATCTTGTATTTTTATCTATACTTAGCCGGTTGAGCACATAATTTAAAGGATGAGCTCCATATTCCTTAAAACATTCTGCTACAGCACTGATATCTAATAATATGTCTGGTTCGATAATAATTATATCGGCAGAATAGGAATTCCTATTTTCATCTAATATAACTTGGATGAGGTTGAGCTGCATCCCTGGTTGGAGAACTTTTAAAGTTCCGTTAAAAGGCTTCTCTTTTTCTTCTTTAAATGAATGTAGAGTTACAGAAATTGGAGTATTGTCAATTGAATTGTGCGGTATGACTAATAACTGTCCGGTGTTATCAAAATCGATAAAAGTGGCACGTATCTTTTTTATAACCTGTTCTGGAAGAAATATTGCCTCAGATTGGGACGGGAAAGGGATAGGAAGAAAGCGGGTTGGGATTTGTCCGTGATATAATTCTCCTATAGCAAATGCCATTAAACGAATATCATTTTGTATGGATTGCTCTTCGTCCTCAGACAACGGTTCTCTATTTAGAATTGCTTGAGCATGTATACGAACAATATTGAGAGCTGTTCGAACTTTCGAATTTTTTTCGCTGATAGCCCCGATACGAGCAAATAAATTCGGATAATTCTTCCCCTTGTCCGATAATAGTTGACGTGAAAATAAATCAAGTAACTCGTAAAGTTGGCGATATCGTTCGCGTATGCTAAGACTGTCTCTTGTTTGTAAAGAGGCAAGTATATCAAAATATTCTGAAATGTAAATGACAGGATTATTCATTTCAGGTCAATCTTTATACTTACGGTCGTATTCTTGTAGTATGCGACTTACATTGAAATAATATCCTTTTACGTTTAATGGATTTTTTTCAACTTCAAGATAATCGAAGGTAGGTTCTATGAAAGTGTATTTAGCACCTGTAAATCCCATCCGGTTTACAACATCGTATTCATGTGTAGGGTAGATGACGTACCAAGCTGTTTCCGGTTTTTCTCCATTTCCGGTTGACAAAATAGCATTAACAATATTTTTGAGTTTATATTCCCATATTGCTGCAATATCTTTCATTTTTTTTTGCTTGTAAGCATATATAAGCATGTTTATCTGTCTGAGATCAAACGGAAAATCATCAACAGCTAAAGTTGCGTATTTGATAATGCTGTCACACTCTGTTGTTGAGTGTTCATAGCGGGCATACAAATTAGCAAGTTTTTCTATGTGAGGAGAGATTCGGTAGGGGTTATAGCTTTCTTGGAAACTATACCCTAAATATAGATGCCTGAACTCATTTAATGTAAGGGTTGTATCATTATTTATATATCTTCTCATCAGCCTGGGATAGTACATTTCTGAGTTGAAATCTCGGATAGAAGATTCTATCCTTTTCAAGTTAGGAATGTCCATTTCTATCTCTTGTGCTGATCCAGTATTGCCAAAAAGTAAAGTACAGAAAATAATGTAGAGAATATATTTTGCTGATATATAATTATTTTTCATTTCATATAATTTTGAATCTTTACAAATTTACATAATCTTTCGATGAAAAGAGTAAAGAGAAATCTTAAATGTTCTTGATTCCTTCTTATATGTAGTATGGGGTAAATAAAAATATCGGGAATAAATATTAGGTGAGTATTTATTCCCGAGAAGTAATATGGTAAGAAAATTTTATTTTTTTATTCTGCTTTTTTATCAGCATGTTTTAGAATTTTGGCATCAAGATAGAAAATAATTTCTTCTGCCATGTTATTACAATGGTCTCCAATTCGTTCCATTTTTCGAATAATGCTGATTAGATTTAGACATTCAAGGGCACGGTCAGGATTATCCTGTATATATTTAGCTATTATTTCAGTTGCAGCGCGATTTATTTCGTCTACTCGATTATCTAGTTCAAATATTCCAGCAGCAAGAGAAGATTTCTCTTCTTCAAGAGCTTCTTTTCCCATTGACATCATTTTTTTTGTCGTATCTATCATTTCCCGTATGCTGGTTTTATCTATCAATTCTGCATCGAGACTGATTTGAGGGAAATCAATGACAAATCTTGACATACCTTCACAAAAATCTGCAATACGTTCAAGATTAGTGTTTATTTTTAGCATTGCCAATACAAATCGGAGATCTACTGCAACGGGAGTATAAAGAGCAATAATATCTTCACAATCACTATCTATTTTAAGTTCAAACGCATTTACTCTTTTTTCTCGTAGAATGACCTCCCGAGCTAAATCTTTGTCAAGAGATAACATGGCTTCTCCAGCTCTATTCAGTTGAGAATATACCATTGCCCACATACTGAGCACTTCGTTTTTTAGGTCATCCAGTTCTTTTTCAATATATTTCATAATATTATATATTTGATATTTTAGATAATCGGGTAATCAATCAAAGATAATATTTTATTTTTTATCCAAAACGTCCAGTAATATAATTTTGGGTCGATTGATGGTCGGGATGTGTGAATATTTTACGAGTATCTCCGAATTCGATTAATTCTCCTAAATAAAAATAAGCGGTTTTATCGCTGATGCGGGAAGCTTGTTGCATATTATGAGTGACAATGATGATTGTATATTGCTCCTTTAGTTCATGTATTAGTTCTTCTATTTTTGCTGTAGAAATTGGATCCAGAGCCGATGCTGGTTCATCCATAAGTAACACACTGGGAGTCATGGCCATAGCGCGTGCAATACAAAGACGCTGTTGTTGTCCACCAGAAAGAGCAAATGCAGATTTTTTTAGTTTATCTTTTACTTCATCCCACAAGGCAGCCCCTCGTAGAGATTGTTCAACTCGGTTTTCTATATATGTTTTATCTTTTATTCCATTTACTCGTAGACCATAAGCTACATTCTCGAATATCGATTTAGGAAATGGATTTGGTTTTTGGAATACCATACCAACTTTTTTCCTTAATTCATCAACCTTGACATCTTTTCGATAAATGTCCTTGCCTTCAAAAAGAATTTCTCCTTCCAGCCGAGTTCCGTCAATAAGGTCGTTCATTCTGTTCAATAACCGTAGAAATGTAGATTTCCCACATCCCGATGGACCGATAAAAGCAACAACATTGTTTTTTTCAACTTGTAGATTTATGTTTTTCAATGCCTGAAATTCCCCGTAGAAAAAATTGACATTCTTGGCTTCGATAGTATACATATTTTTGTATTTCTAATGTTTAAATTTTGTTTTTGTCTGTAAAATGTTTTCTTATCATATTTGCGATAAGATTTAATATCAATACAATAAATATAAGTACCAGTGCTGTACCATAAGCCATACCTCTGGAAGCTTCGATATCTGTCCCACTGGTAGATATAACGTATAAATGATAAGGTAATGCCATTACTTGGTCAAATATGCTCGTTGGTAATTGGGGGAGAAAATAGGCTACAGCAGTAAATAGTATGGGTGCTGTTTCACCGGATACTCTTCCTATAGATAGGATAAGTCCTGTAATGATGTTGGGGAGAGCCATGGGTAATATAACTTTACGTATTGTTTCCAATCGAGTGGCTCCTAATGCCAGACTTCCTTCTCGGAAACTGTTGTCAATACTTTTTAGAGCTTCTTCTGTTGTACGTATTACGAGCGGTAAGGACATGAGACCTAATGTTAGAGAGCCAGCAATGATTGAGTCGCCGAACCCTAAAAAATTAACAAAAAGCGACATTCCAAATAATCCGAAAACAACAGATGGTACACCACTTAGGTTATTGGTCATGATACGGATAAAGCTAATTATCTTTCCATTCTTAGCATATTCATTCATATATATGCCAGACATGATTCCGATAGGAAAACTGAATAGACAGCTCCCGATAACCAGGCATAATGTCCCAACAATAGCAGGAAATATTCCTCCTGAGGTCATCCCTTCTTGGGGTGCTTTTGAGAGAAAATCCCAACTAATGACACCAATGCCATTTTTGATAATGAAAAATAGGATAGCAAATAAAATGGCAACTATTGATAGGCTGAAGAACCTAAATAAAATAAAGGCTATTTTTTGAGTTAAATGTTTTCTGCTTCCTACAGATTCTTGTATTAATTGAGGTGCCATATTATTTATTCTTTTTATTCGATATGTATTCGACTGAAATACTTAATATTAATGTAATTAGGAATAATATGGCACCTAAAGCGAAAAGAGCTTGGTAATGTGCTCCTCCACTGGGTGCTTCTCCTAATTCTGCAGCGATAGTTGCGGGAATAGTGCGTACAGGTTCTAAAAGAGTGTGAGGAATAATTGCGGCATTTCCTGTAACCATTAATACGGCCATTGTCTCTCCGACGGCACGTCCTACGCCTAAAACAATGGCTGATGTAATGCCAGATATTGAATAAGGTATTACAACTTTATAAATAGTTTGCCATTGGGTAGCTCCAAGGGCAAGACTTGCTTCTTTCATTGCTCTGGGTGTATTTTTAAGAGCATCTTCAGCGACAGTGATAATGGTTGGAAGGGCCATGATCGCCAATACTATACTCCCAGAAAGAGCAGTTTCTCCTACTGGTAAGTTGAAAGTTTTTTGGACAAGTGGAACGATAACGACTAACCCGAAAAATCCGAATACGACAGAAGGTATCCCTGCTAGAAGTTCAATTAAAGGCTTCAGGATTGAACGCATTTGTTTAGAGGCTAACTCTGCCATATATATAGCAACCGATATGCCAAAGGGAAGAGCTAAAAGTATGGCTCCGATACTGACCCATAGAGTCCCTAATAAAAGGGGAATTAATCCGAATTGTGCTGCAGGTTGTGCCGTGGGATACCATTCTTTTCCCCCGAAAAAATCAACTGGCGATATTTTTTCTTTGGCTATTTGTTTTCCGCTAAAATCTTTTGGAAGATAAAGTTCAGGGAAGAAGGCGATAATGTTTTTTTCACGATTGATAAGAGTGTTCAGACATTGAGGAATATTTTCATATTCTTGTCCCAATTCTTCTGGTGAAAAATAATTTTCAAGATCTCCGAATCTGAAAACTAAAATAGGAGAATCTATACCTCCAAGCTCTTTCCAATTCGTGATATTTTCGTCATAAATTTCTTTGATTTGAAATGAAGTAATATGCTCGACAGGATTGTCTCGGTTTACAGTAAGCACATATCCTTCTTCAACGACAGGATTTTTGAATAGACCGCTTCCTTCTTTGAAAAGA
Organism: Coprobacter secundus subsp. similis; assembly: GCF_015097275.1. Lineage (GTDB taxonomy): Bacteria > Bacteroidota > Bacteroidia > Bacteroidales > Coprobacteraceae > Coprobacter > Coprobacter secundus. The sequence goes on along the minus strand of NZ_AP023322.1, from coordinate 2,356,086 downwards.
AAAATAATGATTAGCAGTATAGTAATACTGGTAATACTGCCACTGATTTTTAGAGCACCCTCTACTAAGTATTCGATAAAACGTTTCACAAATGTTCCTTTATTATGTTGGAGCAAAGAAACGTAACCAATATTACCGATATATGAATACGGTTTTACAAATTTGAGACGAATGTATTACAAATACATTGCAGATATTACAATCTTTTTGTTTGCCAATGGGCTTTTTTCATATAAATGTAGGCTAATATGAACATGAAAATAGCATAAGCATGGTCGGCTGTCCAACAAATGGCAACATTAACTTTTAAGATATCAATAACTAGTATTACATAAGTAATGTATAACGCTAATGCAACTAAGTCTATGGCTAATCCAGATTTTGTATTGCCTGTTCCAGATACTGTATTGAATAAAATGAAAGAGGGTACATTCAATATTTGAGATGATAGCATGACGAATAAGGTCAGTACAGAACTTGTGATGAGCTCATTGTTGTCGGTATATATACGTAATATTGCAGTGGGAAATAATGCTATTAGCACACATAAAGGTAAAATAAATGCATAACACATTTTTGTAATGCGTTTGTACAAAGGCATTACTTCCTCAGGTTTTCCAGCACCCATTAGATTCCCTGTAAGTGAACTTGCTGTCGATGCAAAAGAGCTGATAATAATAAATAATAAAGATGAGATACTACGTACAATATTCGTGATAGCTAGGGGACGTTCTCCGAGATGTTCTATACTGACAAAAAAAACAAACCATGTAGAAAGGGAAATAAATGATTGTAGCATAGTCCAGATGGAGGTTCCTAGAATACGGGACAATAATTTTATATCGGGTTGTAGATGACTGAAAAATCCGTATTTTCGGGTATCGACTTTAATTAATATGTAAATTATAAAGAAAAGAGCAGATACTCCTTCTGCAGCTGATGATGCAATAGCAGCTCCGGCAATACCTAAAGAGGGAAATCCGAATTTCCCGAAAATTAAAATATAATTGAGTACTACATTTGAGAGTACCATAACAATGGAATTGATTGTCAATATTCGGGTTTTAGTGGTTGCCACAAAAAATGCTCTGAACATGATAGAGATGAATGCAAAGAATACTCCATATATACGATAGTCAAGGTATTTTAGAGCTTCTTCATAAATGGCTGGGGAATTGATAACTTTTTTTAAAAAATGAGGGGACCATATGCTTGAGACTGTAAATATAACTGCTGCCAGAAAAAGAAGAAAAAGAATCCCTTGTGATAGTATTACTCCAATATCCGAATATCTTTTTTCTCCGTTGCGACGAGCCATGATGATCTGGGCGCCGATGCCAAATCCAAATCCTAACATGAAAATAGAGATATAATATACCCCTCCAAGAGCTGATGCCCCTAATTGTATTTCTCCGACTCTCCCCAGAAATGCAGTATCGGTAAGCCCGATAAGATGTTCCATGAAAAGACTTATCAACAAAGGATAAACTATATGCCAGATTTGTTTGTATGAATAATTCATGTGATGTCGTCTATTTCTGAATTGTTATTGGGAATGCAAAGGTAGTCACAATGATGTTCCATTCCGAGTCAATAACGTGAAAAATGGTTATGATTTTTGGCCTGTATGCCTTTTTGTATATTTATTAATAAATAATTATTTTTGTTTGACTTAAAGATTTGTAAGTTTATGAGGTATGGAGTCGCAAGGCGGACACTATTAATCACCGCTGGTATAGTCTGGATTATTGCTGGAGGAAATATTTTAAGAATAGGAGTTGTAACCTGGATGAGTGATAATGAGAATTGGCTATTCAGGGTTGGAGAGGTTATTATCATATTTTTACTTTTTTTTCATCTGGTATTTAAAAAGTTGTATTATAAACATACACGACGTATATCTCAAAAAAGTGATAAAAGTTGTCCTTTTTCTTTCTTTGATGTAAAAGGTTGGATAGTGATGGCTGTAATGATTACTTTTGGTATTGTTGCCCGCAATTTAGGATGGTTTCCAGAGTCTTTTATTTCCTTCTTTTATACTGGGTTGTCGTTAGCATTGATGTTTACGGGGTGTCTTTTTATACGTCAGTGGTGGTTACAAAAAGGTTACGATAGTAAGCAATAGTTTGTTGGGATAATTGATTTTATTTTTGAATTATCAAAAAAGATAGAGAAAAGACAGCCTTAAAAAAGAAATCCGGATAGAATCGATTCTATCCGGATTTCTTTTTTAAGGCTGGGGCCTTTCGTAGGTTGGTATTCCAACTAATTTAATATCAAAAATTAGAGTGGAATAGGGATAAATCGTTTTATATAATTGCTCTCCATATCCTAAATTCTGAGGAATTATGATTGTACAGCTATCTCCTGGATGCATACGGGTAAGAGCTATTTGCCAACCTTCTATAAATTCTGATATTTTAGAACGGTGAATACTATCTCCGTAAGTTGTTTGGGTATAGGATGAATCGAAAGGTGTTCCGTCATATAATGTCCCTCTGTATTTTACATCGACGGTGCTGGTAAGATAAGGTGAGGGAACACTTGCATCTCCTTTAGTGTGATATTTCATCAGGATATAGGCCGAATTGTCCCATGTCGGATATATTTTTTGATATTCATGATTGGCCGATTGTTCTGCAAAAAATGCATTATTGGCCTTTCTCCATTCTTCATATTTCGTCCAGTAATTTTCACTTTCTTTACAACTGAAAATAAAGATTACAAGTAGTAAGGCTATTGCACAAGGTAACTTTCTCATCGATTATTTATTAATTAAAATTTTACTTCTGGGGCCCTTTCTGCTCCTGTTTCTGCTTCAAATTGTGGCTTTTTTTCAAAACCATTCATAGATGCAATAATACTGGCAGGAAATTTTCTAATTAAAGTATTATATTCCTTTACACTGTCCGTATATCTGGTTCTTTCTGTTGATATCCGGTTTTCTGTACCTTCTAACTGAGCTTGTAATTCTAGAAAATTTTGGTTGGCCTTTAAATCTGGATAGTTTTCCGTAACGGCAAGTAATCTCCCCAATGCTTGACTTAATTCTCCTTGAGCTTTTTGATATTTAAGCAAAGAAGCCTCGTTAAGATTAGCTGGGTCTATGGTTATTTGAGTTGCTTTGGCCCGTGCTGAGATAACGGCATCTAATGTTTCTTTTTCATGAGAAGCATATCCTTTAACTGTATTTACTAAATTCGGTATCAAGTCTGCACGTCGTTGATATTGGTTTTCGACTTTCGCCCATTGAGAATTGACGGATTCTTCAGCAGTGACGATTTTATTATTCGTATTTATACCGTATATAACACAGGCTATGGCAATAATGATAATTACAGATAGAAAACCTATTAAGCCTATCAGACAACCTTTTTTATTCATATTTATTCTACTATTTTTTTGAACAATGATTTCATGCTTACTTGCTCACAGATAATATCATGGAGATGACTGATAGGAACCCGTTGCTGTTCCATTGTATCACGGTGACGTATAGTTACCATATTATCGTTCAGTGATTCATGGTCGACGGTGATACAAAAAGGCGTTCCAATAGCATCCTGGCGTCGATATCTTTTTCCGATGGAATCTTTTTCATCGTATTGGCATTTGAAATCGAAGCGTAAGCTATTGATGATTTCTCTTGCTTTTTCGGGTAATCCGTCTTTTTTCACCAATGGCAATACTGCAAGTTTTACAGGTGCCAGGGCTGCTGGTAATTGTAAAACGACACGGGTTTCTCCATTTTCTAGTTTTTCTTCCTTATAAGCAGCAGCCATGATACTGAGAAACATACGATCGACTCCAATTGAGGTTTCGATTACATATGGAGTGTATGATTCGTTAAGTTCTGGATCGAAGTATTGGATTTTTTTACCTGAATATTTTTCATGACTGCTCAGGTCAAAATTGGTACGAGAATGTATACCTTCTACTTCCTTAAATCCAAAAGGCATTTCAAATTCGATATCTGTGGCTGCGTTGGCATAATGTGCCAATTTATCATGATCGTGGTAACGGTATTTGTGATCGCCTAACCCAAGAGCTTTATGCCACTTTAAACGTATTTCTTTCCATTTGGCGAACCATTTCAACTCTTCTCCTGGACGGACGAAGAATTGCATTTCCATCTGTTCAAATTCACGCATACGAAAAATAAATTGACGAGCAACAATTTCATTTCGGAATGCTTTCCCAATTTGAGCGATACCGAAAGGAATACGCATACGGCCAGTTTTTTGGACGTTCAGGAAGTTCACAAAAATACCTTGAGCAGTCTCAGGACGGAGGTATACTTTCATTGCACCGTCTGAAGTTGAGCCCATTTCGGTAGAAAACATCAAATTGAATTGACGTACGTCTGTCCAATTTTTGGTGCCGCTGATGGGACATGCAATTTCATAGTCAAGAATAATTTGGCGTAACTCTTCCAGATTTGTGTCATTCATGGCTTTAGCAAATCGAGCATGTAATTCTTCTCGTTTAGTCGTGTGTTCAAGTACTCTTGGATTGGTTTTACGGAACATTTCTTCGTCAAAAGTTTCACCAAAACGTTTTGCTGCTTTTTCAACTTCCTTTTCGATTTTTTCGTCCATTTTAGCTAGCAAATCTTCGATAAGAACATCTGCACGATAACGTTTTTTAGAATCTCGGTTGTCAATTAATGGATCGTTGAAAGCATCAACATGCCCTGAAGCCTTCCAAATAGTGGGGTGCATAAAAATAGCAGAATCAATGCCTACGATATTTTCATGCAGTAAAACCATACTGTCCCACCAATATTTTTTTATGTTATTTTTCAATTCCACACCCATTTGCCCATAATCATAGACAGCAGCTAAACCATCATATATTTCACTTGATGGAAATACAAACCCATACTCTTTGCAGTGTGATACTAATTTTTTAAAAACATCTTCTTGTTGTGCCATATCTCAATTAAATTGCATTTTTTGTATTTGTTTCCTTATTTTTTTATAGGAAAAAGATAAAAAGTGATACTGTTAAGCATCTAATAAAGCGCAAAGTAAATGATTTTTTTCGATTAAATTTGTATTTTTGCATGAGCATGTCACTTTAAAGCTGATAAAAATGTTAAAATCCACGCGTTAGTTTTCAAAGTGTCTGAAATTTCCTTTTGAAAATAATAGAAGTAAAAATATGAGCGAAGACGAAAAAGAGCTGAATTCTGAAGACGATTTTCAAAATATTTCTGGCTCCGAGGAGGAAGGGGAGTTGGAGTCTCATTCATCTTATAAGGTGCCAGGTACCAGTGGAACTGATATAAAATATCAGTTGACAGGGATGTATCAGAACTGGTTTCTGGATTATGCATCTTATGTAATTTTAGAGCGGGCAGTACCGCATTTGAACGATGGGCTTAAGCCGGTTCAGCGGAGAATATTGCATTCGATGAAACGTTTGGATGATGGACGCTATAATAAAGTCGCTAATATCGTTGGGCATACGATGCAGTTTCATCCACATGGAGATGCTTCTATTGGAGATGCGTTGGTGCAGTTGGGCCAAAAGGATTTGTTAATCGATTGCCAGGGTAACTGGGGAAATATTTTGACGGGTGATTCTGCTGCTGCTCCGAGGTATATTGAAGCCCGTTTGTCGAAATTTGCTTTGGATGTTGTGTTCAATCCTAAAATTACTCAATGGAAACCTTCTTATGATGGTCGTAATAAAGAACCTATAACTCTTCCTATTAAATTTCCTTTATTATTGGCACAGGGAGTAGAGGGTATTGCTGTTGGGTTATCTTCAAAGATATTACCTCATAATTTTAATGAATTGTTGGATGCTTCGGTTGCTTATTTGAGAGGTGAGGAATTTGAGTTGTATCCGGATTTTCAAACTGGTGGATTTGTTGATATAACTCGTTATAACGACGGAGAAAGAGGTGGTTCAGTAAAAGTACGAGCCAAAATAGAAAAGCGGGATAACCGGACATTGGCTATTACTGAAATCCCGTATGGCAAGACAACTTCTACTCTTATAGATTCGATCCTTAAAGCGCAGGAAAAAGGAAAAATAAAAATTCGAAAGGTAGATGATAACACAGCTCAGCATGCTGAAATATTAGTACATCTTATTCCCGGGACTTCTTCTGATAAGGCGATTGATGCATTATATGCGTTTACTGATTGCGAAGTGAGTATATCTCCTAATTGTTGTGTGATATGTGACAATAAGCCGCACTTCCTGACTGTAAGTGCTGTGTTGAAACAAAGTGTGGATAATACACTTGATTTGTTGCGGCAAGAACTTCAGATACAGAAAGGAGAACTAGAAGAGTCTCTTCATTTTTGCTCACTTGAAAAGATATTTATAGAAGAGCGGATTTATAAAGATAAGGAATTTGAAGAGAGTTCTTCGATGGATGTGGCGATTGCTCATATCGATAAGCGCTTAGAACCGTTTAAACCTGATTTTGTCCGAGAAGTAACCTCTGATGATATTCTTCGATTAATGGAGATAAAAATGGGCCGTATTCTTAAATTCAATTCGGATAAAGCGGATGAGCAGATTACAGCTTTGAAATCACAAATTGAGACGGTAAAGGAGCATTTGGCGCATATAATTGATTATACAATTGATTGGTATACTCGATTAAAGGAAAAATATGGGAAAAGATATCCCCGGTTGACTGTGATACGAGGGTTCGATACAATAGAGGCAACTAAAGTTGTAGAGGCGAATGAGAAACTGTATATCAACCGTGAAGAAGGTTTTATAGGAACCGGATTGAAAAAGGATGAGTTTGTATGTAATTGTTCAGATATAGATGATATTATCATTTTTTATCGTGATGGAAAATATAAGGTAGTAAAGGTCAGTGATAAAATGTTTATTGGTAAAAATGTCTTATATTTGAATGTGTTTAAGAAAAATGATACTCGGACTATTTATAATGTAATATATCGTGATGGAAAAGAGGGATTACATTATATCAAAAGATTTGCTGTTACGGGTATTACTCGCGATAAAGAATATGATATTACGCAGGGGAAACCTGGGAGCCGTATTGTATGGTTTTCTGCCAATCCGAATGGTGAAGCTGAAATTCTGAAGATAACATTTAAACCGAAGCCCCGAATGAAAATGTTGTTTATAGAAAAGGATTTTAGCGAAATTGCTATTAAAGGGCGCCAGTCGATGGGTAATATTGTGACGAAAAATGAAATACATAAAATATCATTGAAAGAAAAAGGCGGTTCGACATTAGGTGGACGTCAGGTTTGGTTCGATAGAGATGTGTTGCGGCTGAATTATGATGGTCGTGGTGAATTTTTAGGAGAATTTCATAGTCAGGACTTAGTATTGGTTGTGTTGCAGAACGGGGATTTTTATACGACTTCATTTGATGCAACCAATCATTATGATTCGAATATTTTGATAATAGAAAAATTTGTATCTGATAAGAATTGGACTGCTGCATTGTTTGATGCTGACCAAGGATATCCTTATCTCAAAAGATTCCGTTTTGAGGCAACGACGCGTAAACAAAATTTTCTTGGAGAAAATCCCAAAAGCCGTTTGATATTATTGAGTGATGAAGCTTATCCTCGATTTGAAGTCATTTTTGGAGAACATGATGCGTTTCGGGAGCCTTTAATTATTGATGCAGACGAGTTCATTGCTGTAAAAGGTTTTAAAGCTAAGGGGAAGAGAATTACAACTTATACTGTTGAAACAATAAATGAGTTGGAACCGTTAAGGAAAGAAGAGCCGAAGATAGAATCTATTCCTGAGGTAGCTCCTGAGGAGGAAAATGATGAGAAGACAGATGATATTTCCGAAAGAAAGGAACCGGGGAACAATGATATATTGGATGAATTAACCGGTCAGATGAGATTATTCTGATCTAAATAAAGTGGAAATGATTTTCATAAAAAGGCTTTTTGTTATAGTAATATTTATTTCTGTTTTGAGGGTCGGCATTACTCAAGAAATAGACAATAAGCCGTTGCGACCGATAATAAATTCAACGATGCTTGAGCTGGGAAAGACCGGTCGACTATATGATTCTTATCTATCAATGATCGGTTATGCAGGTTTTAATGTGGGGCTTAGTAATGAACGGCTACAGATGGCTCGTTGGGGAAAAAACAAAGTCCTTTCACAACAAATGTTTTCTCTCCATTATGCATCGACTAAAAATGAAGCACAAAATGGAAAAATGATTATGGGGATGCTTCACTATGCATATGGGATGTTGTATACGGCTCGAATGCCAGTTCCCGGTTTGATATTATATGGAGGAGGACAGGCTGAAGCTCGGGCTGGATTTATTTATAATTTGCGTAATTCGAACAATCCGGCGACAGCGAAAGTGGATTTGAATCTGTCATTATCTGGTATTGCGGCCTATACATTTAAAATAAAAAAATATCCAATAACTATACGTTATCAGATGACATTACCTTTTGCTGGGATGTTTTTTGGACCAGCATTTGGTCAATCTTATTATGAAATGTTTGAAGTTGGGAATCTGGAAGGTACAATCCATTTTGGTTCATTTCATAATCAGTTTCATATGAATAATCTAGTTACGGTCGATTTGCCTTTAGGCCGAGGGGCGTTACGCTTAGGATATCGTAATATTATTTATTCAACGTTACAGAGTCATATAGATACGCAGATATATACAAATTCTTTTGTTATTGGTGTGACTACAGAGTTTATTCCATGGAACAGACGAAAGCAAGCTCGTCAGAAGCAGCATGTGTTCCCTGTTTATTATTAATGTTGATAAGTTTTGATGAATAGATATTTATTGATATGTCGTTTGTGTATGCTGTGGCTATTATTTGTTGTGGTTACAGGTTTATCTTCATGTCGTGATATTGATACATTTGCGGATAATCCGGAAGGTAATTTTGAAGCATTATGGTCTTTGATAGATGAACGGTATTGTTTTTTTGAATATAAGAATATTGACTGGGATGATATCTATTGGAAATATAAACCAAGGATAAATAATACTATGACAGATGAGGAGTTGTTCAATGTGTTGGCTGATATGTTGGCTGAATTGAAAGACGGTCATGTGAATTTGACTTCTCCATTTAATATGGCTCGTTATTGGGATTGGTATGAAAGTCATCCGACAAATTTTGATATGGAGGTGATTGAAAAATATTATTTAAATCGTCCAGATTATCAAATTGCAGGTGGTATCAAGTATCGAATATTACCAAATACTAATATTGGATATATGTATTATGAGAGTTTTTCATCCGGTGTGGGCGAAAGTAATTTGGACTATATTTTAGCTGCATTCTCTTCTTGTGATGCCATTATTATAGATGTACGAAGTAATAGTGGTGGTATGTTGACAAATGTTGATCGTATTGCTAGCCGTTTTACCAATGAAGATTTGGTTGTTGGGTATATAAGACATAAAACGGGTCCGAGACATAATCAATTTTCTGATTATTATCCACTTACATTAAAGACTGCACCGTCTAACCGAATACATTATCAAAAGCCCGTTGCAGTATTGACTAATCGTAGATGTTACAGTGCTACTAACCAGTTTGTTTCTGTAATGACAATGTTGCCTAATGTTGTACAAGTTGGGGATACGACGGGAGGAGGTAGTGGCTTTCCGTTATCATCAGAATTACCTAATGGCTGGTCGGTACGTTTTTCTTCCTCACCTATATATAATGCAAATAAAAAGCAAATCGAATTTGGTATAGGACCATATCCGGAAAATAAGGCGTATGTTGGAGATTATCCGTTGACGCAGGATGGTATCATAGAAAGAGCTATAGAAATATTAAATAAAAAAGTTGCTCAATAAATTGCGAATCTCATAAAAACATATTACCTTCGCGTTGCGAATTGCGGATGTGGCGTAATTGGTAGCCGCGCTAGACTTAGGATCTAGTGTCTAACGACGTGTGGGTTCGAGTCCCGTCATCCGCACGAAGCCTATAAGAAATTCTTATAGGCTTTTTTATTTAATTATCGGTATTGGGTTTATTACGAATAGTTTTTATTTTTGTGAATATCTAAATTTTTTGACAAATGGAGAAAAAGACTATTGTAGCTCGGGCAAAAGTGCTTGCTGAAAAACAAGCTGCTTTTCTTAATGCAACAGAAGCTCTGATTCAGGGGACGAGAGCTGAAAGAGGGAATATAAGTTATACGCTTTATCAAAGTACAGAGAATCCGTCCGATTTCATTTTTTATGAAGAGTATAAGGATGAAAATGCCATGAGTGTCCATGCAGCATCGAAACACTTTAAGTCCTTTGTTGAAACCATAGATGGAATGCTAGCAGAAGAAATGGTTATAGAATCTTTTTAAGAATGAGTTTTTTTATATAGGATTATAGGTTTTATTCCCCTTTATGTGAATAATTTTGTGATTTGTAGATTCTTAACAGTCCTATTTTCATAATTTCAGAACAGTTAAGAAAGGAAAAGTATGCTGTAAGATTTATTTTATTTCAAACCGAGCTTGGATTTCGTATTGTAACTTAATTTTGCGAAAATTGTTACTATCGGATTGATTGTTTAAAGAAATATTACTTATTCTGTTTTGAGCTTGTCCATATAATGGCTGTTTATTAGCTGATTCCGTGATTGAAATTATTTCACCTATTTGTTTTCCTATGCTTGCTAATAAATGTTTAGCTTTATCCTCTGCAGCCTTTAATGCCGCAATTTTTACTTTTTTGCGATATTGTGCTATATTTTTATTTTTTAATTCACTAATATTCATATATGTTATCCCATGAGTATCGATAGTCTCGATAATTTTATCAATTATGTTGAAATCATATAATTTTATTTCCAGTTGTTTACTGATTAAGAAATCTTTTCCTGGTTCTCTCCAAAAATCACCTATTTCATTTATTGTTATATCATTCGATGAAATCCCTATTCTTTTTAGGTTATTGATTAGTTCATCTTCTATGACATTGATAGGGACTTTGGTCTTGTAGTCTTCAGGTTTACTCCTTTTTTCGAATTCTTCTTTCCAATACTCTTTGATGTGGATTGTATATCGAATCTCGTCTGGATTTATTTCCATTTCAGAACTACCGGTAACATCAATAAATCGTATTATTCCTTCATTTCTGTTTTGTGCTGGTTGATGTCGTTAGTAGAAATATCCACGATAGTATAAAGAAAAATTTTTTCATGATAAAAAGTATTTTTTATTTATTGCAAGATATATTTTTTGAGAAAGAAAACAATAAAATATCAATTATTTTATAACATTTCAATTATATTTAAAATATAGCATTAAACCTAAAAGTTGCATATATCGTTATTACATTAAGAAAATGTAATTGTGTGGAGGAATTGAGAGATGATATTGGGAGGAATTGTAGTTTTAGCTATTGTTTTATTATTGACAGGTTTGATGTATGATTTCAAGCAGAGTAATGAAAATAGGTTATTTACTATGTCGTTGTCTGGGAGATGGAAACGAAGTGATTCAGTTAACTCTTCATTAAGATATGATTTGACAATCACAGGAAAAAAGTGGACCGAGATTGTGTATCGCAATAATATTCCTATTGAAAGATTCGATGCTGAATACAATTATGATATGGAAACAGGTGGCATATATTTTGATGATTATCATCAAGTATACGAAAATGATGGGAGTAACCATTTGGAATATGTTAACGAGGGGTTGATTATTGTTCAATTATCCGGTCGGGATTTTACTTATGTTAGTAATTGTTCCCATACATATGAGCGGCAAACAAATAAAGATAAAAGTTTAATTTGATGAGAGTTCGATATAAAGGTTAATTTATATGATTGAAAATTAGGAATATAGTGATAAAGTATTAAATTTATAGTGTTTAATGTAACATTTAAACAATTATCACTATGTTCTCAGAGGATAAAGTTTCAGAGGTTTATTTGTATGGTGAATGATTTGCTCGTTTTTATTTATAAAGTATTGAGAGATTTTTTGAACAAAACACTTTGAAGCAATGTTATAATAAGAAATTGATAGAAAATTTTAAGATTATGGCAAAAGAGAGTGTTGATATCCTCAAAGGGAAAATTGATGTGAAAAAAGTACTTGAACAGCTTAATGCCGCATTAGCAGAAGAATGGTTGGCTTTTTACCAGTATTGGGCTGGAGCTTTGATTATTGAAGGACCTATGCGTACTGAGGTCCAAAAGGAGATGGAAGAACATGCTCAAGAAGAGTATGAACATGCTAAATTATTGGCTGACCGCATTATTGAACTTGAGGGTGTCCCTGTATTATCTCCTCAACAATGGTTTGATTTAGCTCGTTGCAAATATTTGGCGCCAGATGATTTTGGTGTAGTTAGTATTTTGAATCAAAATATTGCGTCAGAGCGTTGTGCTATAAAAAGATATAGTGAAATTGCTAATTTTACAGATGGTTTAGACTTTACAACTTGTGATATTGCTAAACATATTATGGCTGAGGAAGAAGACCATGAGCAAGATTTGCAAGATTTTATCAATGATATAAATCGTATGGTTAAATATTTAGGTAGATGAAGTTTATTTGTATCATAAACAAAAGCGGTTGGAAATACAATTTCCAACCGCTTTTGTGTTTATAGCTATTTATGTAATTATAGATTGCAAGAACTACAACGAGGTTTTATTTGTTTAAAAAAGTCATTTCCTTTGTCATCAACCAGAATAAAGGCAGGAAAATTTTCTACTTCAATTTTCCAGATAGCTTCCATACCTAATTCTGGATATTCAAGGCACTCTACTTTTTTGATATTGTTTTGTGCCAATATAGCAGCAGGGCCTCCTATACTTCCTAAATAAAATCCTCCATGTTTTTTACAAGCATCTGTTACTTGCTGGCTACGATTACCTTTAGCTATCATAATCATTGAACCTCCGTTTTCTTGGAATAAATCTACGTAAGGATCCATACGTCCGGCTGTTGTTGGACCGAAAGATCCTGAAGGCATTCCTGCGGGAGTTTTTGCTGGTCCGGCATAGTAAATAGGATGATCTTTTAAATATTGGGGCATTCCTTTTCCTGAGTCCAAACGTTCCTTAATTTTTGCATGAGCAATGTCCCGACCTACGATAATCGTACCGCTAAGAGATAAACGGGTTGCTACTGGGTATTTAGTCAGTTCGGCTAAAATGTCTTTCATAGGACGATTGAGATCTATTCTTACAGCATTTCCTTCTCCTGCTTGGCGTAGCTCTTCTGGAATTAATTCTCCAGGATTATCATCCAGTTTTTCAATCCAGAGTCCGTCCTTATTAATTTTAGCTTTAATATTACGATCTGCTGAGCAAGAAACTCCAAGACCAACTGGACAAGAAGCACCATGGCGGGGCAAACGAATGATACGAACATCATGAGCAAAATACTTACCGCCGAATTGGGCCCCGATTCCTGAATTTTGAGCGGCTTTTAATACCTCTTTTTCGAGTTCTATATCGCGGAATGCCTGTCCCCATTCATTACCTTTTGTTGGTAAATTATCGTAATATTTAGCAGAAGCCAATTTCACTGTTTTTAAATTCATTTCTGCAGATGTCCCTCCAATTACAAATGCTACATGATAAGGTGGACATGCAGCGGTACCTAAAGTTTTCATTTTTTCAACCAGAAATTTAACTAATGTGTCGGGGTTGATGAGTGCTTTAGTTTCTTGATATAAATATGTTTTATTGGCAGAACCGCCGCCTTTGGTCATAAAAAGAAATTTGTATTCCATCCCGTCTACGGCGTACAAATCAATTTGAGCTGGTAAATTACATTTAGTATTTACTTCATTATACATATCAAGAGGTGCATTTTGGGAGTAGCGTAAATTCTCTTCAGTGTATGTTTTGTATACCCCTAATGAAAGAGCTTCTTCATCTCCTCCTCCAGTCCATACCTGTTGGCCTTTTTTACCTACGACAATAGCTGTACCTGTATCTTGACAGAACGGTAGTACCCCTTTGCTGGCTACTTCTGCATTACGAAGCATCGTCAGTGCAACATATTTGTCATTGTCGCTGGCTTCTGGGTCATGTAATATTTTTGCCACCATCTGGTTGTGCTCGCGACGGAGTAAAAAGGAAACATCTCGAAAAGCAGCATTCGATAGTTTGGTCAGAGCTTCCGGTTCTATTACTAAAACTTCTTTTCCATGACATGTTTCTACTGATACATGTTCTTTAGTTAGCAAGTAATACTCTGTATTGTCTTTTCCCATAGGAAAAGGCTCCTGATACTTAAAAGGAGGAGGTGTTGCCATATGTATCTCTATTTTAATTTGTAAATGGTTAAGATTTTAATGCCTACAAAGTTACGTTTTCTTTTCTTAAAGCCGAAAACGAATGTTTAAAATCATTGGTGAAAACGTGAAAAATACTTATTCAGAAACGGTATTCTATTTATTTACACAAAGAAGAATACCGTTTTATCCATGGGAGAATGAAAAGCATTCCTAATAAAAATCCCGATATTACTCCGACGGAATTTGACAAAAAGTCGAAAAAATCACAGCTACGAGTATTTGTCAAATATTTTTGTGCTATTTCCATTATTCCTCCAAAGAGGATTGGAAACAACCAGAGAATCCATATGTATTTGATAGATTTTTGTTTTTTGGTTATTATACTATATCTGGTCCAATCAAAATAAAATACTACAGTTAATCCAAGATACATGCAGAAGTGGATAATCTTATCGAAATAAGGAATATGAAATAACGGAGTGTCAGGTATATTGGAAAAAGAGTTTAAGGATAAGTATAAGATACAACTTATAATAAAAATTGTGGGTGAAAAAGGAGGTACAAAGTACTGAATGTATTTAAACAAATTGTTATGTGTCATGTTTATGTACTAATTGATAATATTACAAAGATAATTCTTTATAATTACATAAAGGTAGTTTTATTATTATTGTAAACAATTGAACGAATAAGGCCTATATTTGTTTTGAAATGGTGTTTTTATGGATAAAAATATAAATAAATTTAATCTTTAATGCTAATTTTGCATATGTTAGATTATAAATGAACGGTAAGAATATGACTAAACGTGCAACTTTTGCTACAAAATTGGGTGTGATTGCAGCTACTGCTGGTTCATCAGTGGGATTGGGTAATATATGGAGATTCCCTTATGAGACAGGGCAGAATGGAGGAGCTGCATTTTTGCTTGTTTATTTTATCTGTGTGCTCATACTTGGCTTACCAGTAATGTTAGCAGAATTTACTATTGGTCGTAGTGCAAAATCCAATGCTAGCCGGGCTTTTATAAAACTTACCCCGAGGACTCATTGGTATATTGTTGGTATTTTGGGAATTTTTGCAGCAGTATTTATTATGGGCTTTTATTCTGTTATAGCTGGATGGACTCTTGATTATGTATACCAGTCTTTGACATTTGGTTTAGCTAATAAATCTCCTGAGGCATTTCAGTCAGCGTTTACGGAATTTACTGAAGACCCTATTCGTCCAATTTTCTGGACGGGGTTATTTTTATTAACTAACTATGTTATATTGATAAGAGGTGTACACAATGGGATAGAGAAAGCATCAAACGTATTGATGCCTTTATTGTTTGTTATTCTTATTATATTTAGTATACGTTCTTTATTTATGCCTGGCACTGTAGATGGATTATCATTTATGTTCCATCCTGATTTTTCTAAAATAGATTCTAATGTGATATTGCGAGCTATGGGGCAAGCCTTTTTCTCTCTAAGCTTAGGAATGGGAACTTTAATTACCTATTCATCTTATTTTTCGGATAAAACTTCTTTGACAAAAACTGCTGTAACTGTAGCTTCATTAGACACATTCGTGGCTATTATGGCAGGTGTAATGATTTTCCCAGCGGTGTTTTCTTATGGAATTAGTCCTGCACAAGGACCAGAGCTGATATTTATAACATTGCCAAATGTTTTTCAGCAGATGCCTGGTGCATATTTGTGGTCTTTATTGTTTTTTATATTGATTACTGTAGCAGCATTGACGTCAACGATTTCTCTTTGTGAAGTAGCTATTTCTTATTTGCATGAAGAGTTTGGTTTTATTCGTAGCCGGGCAACATTATGGTTGATATTTCTATGTTTCATTATGGCTGTTTTGTGCTCATTATCTTTTGGACCTCTTTCCGATTTTACGATATTAGGTTATACTATATTTAATTTTAGTGACTTTTTGGCCTCTAATATTCTATTACCCTTAGGAGGAATGTTGATATCAATATATGTAGGTTGGATATTAGACAAAAAGTTTGTCAAAAATCAAATTAGTAATTATGGGCAAATAAAAATATGGTATTTTGATTTGTTAATGATTTCGCTTCGATTTATTGCTCCGGTTGCAATATTTCTTATTTTCTTGTATGGCTTAGGTATTTTTAATTAAAATGAAAGAAAGTATAAGCTCCCGATTGTTCTATTTTTCCCGTAATCAAAGGTTTGCGGTAGGGATATTGTTGTTATTGATTTTGGGATTTTTAGTATTTCGTTTTTGGATGCAAGAAAGTGAAACAGTAACCGAATCAGTACAAGAGTATGAACAGTTTCAGTCAGAAATAGAAGCTTTTAAATCTCAATTAGAAACAAAACCTTTGTCTTCTAAAACAAAAATACAGAAAAAGAAAAATTTGCCAAGTTCTGATTCTCGAGTCCAGCCTATACGAGTTATTCCAGAAGATGCTGAATCGAATTCGATAATCCTTTTAGAAAAAGATGATAGAAAAGTCATACCCGCAGATAAGAATGAAAGATTAGAGAAAATGGAAAAATGATATTCTTAATCCAATAAAAAAAACTATCTTCGTTACTTGTAATGTTAGAATAAAAAAATGAATATAGTATCTAGAAAGACATTTTCTCTAAATATAAATGGAGCATTATTAGAAATAAATCGTCCATTGGTAATGGGTATATTGAACGTGACTCCTGATTCATTCTATACAGACAGTCGTTGTTATAATAAAAAAACTATAATTTCACGATTACAGCAGATCGTGAGCGAGGGTGCAGATATGATAGATATTGGAGCATATTCATCTCGTCCGCAGGCAGCAGATATATCTGTCGAAGAAGAAAAACGTAGACTTGCTGTGGGTTTAAGTGTTATTAGAAAAGAATATCCGGATATTTGTATTTCAGTAGATACCTTTAGAGCAGATGTTGCGGAATGGTGTATTAGGGAGTATCAGGTAAATATTATAAATGATATTTCTGGTGGAGAGATGGATGCTCATATGTTTAATGTGGTCGCAGAGACTGGAGTTCCATATATTATGATGCATATGAAAGGTACTCCCCAAACAATGATGAAACACACATCATACGAGAATATTGTGGCGGAGTTGTTACAGTGGTTTTCTCTCCGAATTGATCGGTTGACTCGAATGGGTGCTAAAGATATAATTATTGATCCTGGTTTTGGTTTTAGTAAAACATTGGAAGGAAATTATGAACTGATGAATCATTTGTCGGAATTTATGTCTTTAGGATTGCCTATATTAGTTGGTATTTCTAGAAAGTCAATGATATATAAATTATTGGATTCAACCCCTGAAAACAGTCTGAATGGAACTACAGTTTTAAATACGCTGGCTTTATTGGGAGGAGCGAATATATTGAGAGTGCATGATGTGAAAGTAGCTGTGGAGACAGTGAAAATTGTGATGAAAACGTTAGAGGCAAATTGATTTACAGTGAGTATATAAAAGAAGGACAATATGTTTGTACACTTTGGAATAAAAGATGTCATTGATATATTATTAGTAGCCTTACTCTTATATAATATATATAAGATGATGAAGGATTCTGGTACTATTAATATATTTGGTGGTATAATGGCTTTTCTTGCTGTTTGGATTGTGGTGACCAGAATACTGGACATGCGTCTTATGGGTGCAATTATGGATAAGCTTATAAGTGTTGGTGTTCTTATTTTGGTTATCTTGTTTCAAGATGAAATACGACGTTTTTTGGTTGAATTAGGGTCACATAAACGATGGCGTTTTTTCTTTCGATTATTTTTCCCAGATAAAAAAGATAATTCTAAAGCTCAGAGTTATATTATACCTTTGGTGTATGCTTGTATGAATATG
Organism: Coprobacter secundus subsp. similis; assembly: GCF_015097275.1. Taxonomy (GTDB): domain Bacteria; phylum Bacteroidota; class Bacteroidia; order Bacteroidales; family Coprobacteraceae; genus Coprobacter; species Coprobacter secundus. Next base: position 2,338,003 of record NZ_AP023322.1, on the reverse strand, counting down.
GCAAAAACTAAGACGGGAGCATTAATTGTTATTCAAAAAGATATTGCTTTGACTCAGTATATTCAGACAGGCGATATTATAAATGCAGATGTTAATTCTCGCCTCATTGAAAATATTTTTTTTAAGAATAGCCCTTTGCATGATGGCGCTATGATAATTGCTGATAATCGTATTGTTGCTGCAGCTTGCATATTGCCGGTCTCTCATAATAATGACATCCCTAAATCATTGGGATTGAGGCATCGGTCAGGATTGGGCATTTCTCAGGAGTCAGATGCAACAGCAGTAATTGTTTCAGAAGAGACAGGGAATATATCTGTTGCGCGAAATGGGAAATTACATATTAAGCTGTCAGGAAAAGATTTAGAAAATATTCTTTCAGATGATTCTTTATAAAGATGAAAAAGGAAAGGTAGCCTTAGATTTAAATATAAAACTACCTTTCCTTTTTCTTATTTGCGGTCTCCAAAAATACGAAGAAGATATAAGAATAAATTAATAAAATCAAGGTACAAAGAAAGAGCACCTAAAAGGGCCATTTTTTGAGATTCTTCTGTTATTTCCTGACCATTTAATAATCTTTTTATTTTTTGGGTATCATAAGCTGTTAAACCAACGAAAATAAAAATACCTGCATAAGTTGTAATCCAATATAATGTGCTGTTAGCCCAGAAAATATTTACAACAGTAGCAATGATTAACCCGATAAGTAACATAAAAAGGAGATTACCTAAAGACGTAAGATCTTTTTTAGTAAAATATCCGTATAAACTCATAGCTCCGAATGTTCCTGCTGTTACAAAAAATGTAGAGGCTATTGATGTTGTTGTATAAGCAAGGAAAATAACAGATAAGGTTAGACCATTAATAAAAGAATATAACATAAATAATCCTGTGGCCGTAGTAAATGACAAAGATTGTATACGAGCGGATACATACCAAACAAGGGCCAGTTCTGCAATGATAAGACCCAAAAACATGAAGCGACTTCCAAATATGAGTTGTTGCATTGCATATGAATTACTTACTGCCATTGCGGTGATACCGGTTATTGCAAGAGCAGCAGTCATCCACAAGTATACGTTTTTTATTAAAGTAGATTGAGCTAATTTGGATTGATAATCCGAAACTGAATAATCTGAATTCATATAAAATTTATTTTTTAAGTTAGTAGGACAAATATACGGATTATTTTATTAATGGGTATTTTTATCCTTTCATTTTCTATGAAATCCTTAACTTTAAGGAAAATCTACTCATATAATTTTTAGTATTGTAGAGAAAATTTTTTTTGTGGAGGTGGTAGAAGGTAATAAGTTGGTAATTAGATTTGTAGTATCTTTATTTGAAAAAAGTCGAAAAAAAGTTCAAAAAAGATTTGGATAGGAATAAAAAAGCGTGTACTTTTGCATCCGCTTTCCGATAGAAACGGAATAAATCCGGAAGGAAATGCAAGAGGTCATTGAAAGTATTACGATAGACAGAGAGAAATGTAGAAAGAGACGGGCCCCTTTGGGAAACCGGAGGGGGTAATAGTCCACGTCAAGAGAATAAGGAAATGATACGGGCATCAGAGCAGGGGATGATATCGGCTTTTACGGGAGTAAGAAAAAGAAAAAAATAGATATTACAACGAAGAGTTTGATCCTGGCTCAGGATGAACGCTAGCGACAGGCCTAACACATGCAAGTCGAGGGGCATCAGGTATCAGCTTGCTGATACGCTGGCGACCGGCGCACGGGTGAGTAACGCGTATGGAATCTGTCTGTAACAGGGGGATAACCCGGAGAAATTCGGACTAATACCCCATGCCGCCGGTTTTTTGCATGAAAGGCCGGCGAAAGGGTAACCGGTTACAGGTGATCATGCGTTCCATTAGCTGGTTGGCGGGGTAACGGCCCACCAAGGCGACGATGGATAGGGGTTCTGAGAGGAAGGTCCCCCACACTGGTACTGAGACACGGACCAGACTCCTACGGGAGGCAGCAGTGAGGAATATTGGTCAATGGGCGGAAGCCTGAACCAGCCAAGTCGCGTGAAGGAAGACTGCCCTACGGGTTGTAAACTTCTTTTGTATGGGAGTAAAAGAGTCCACGTGTGGGCTATTGCAAGTACCATACGAATAAGCATCGGCTAACTCCGTGCCAGCAGCCGCGGTAATACGGAGGATGCGAGCGTTATCCGGATTTATTGGGTTTAAAGGGTGCGTAGGCGGCCCTATAAGTCAGCGGTGAAATGTTCCGGCTCAACCGGGAAACTGCCGTTGAAACTGTAGGGCTAGAGTCCACAAGAGGTATGCGGAATGCGTGGTGTAGCGGTGAAATGCATAGATATCACGCAGAACCCCGATTGCGAAGGCAGCATACTGGGGTGAAACAGACGCTGAAGCACGAAAGCGTGGGTATCGAACAGGATTAGATACCCTGGTAGTCCACGCCGTAAACGATGAATACTAACTGTTTGCGATATACAGTAAGCGGTACAGCGAAAGCGTTAAGTATTCCACCTGGGGAGTACGCCGGCAACGGTGAAACTCAAAGGAATTGACGGGGGCCCGCACAAGCGGAGGAACATGTGGTTTAATTCGATGATACGCGAGGAACCTTACCCGGGCTCAAACGCAGGAGGAATGCGTATGAAAGTACGCAGCTAGCAATAGCCGCCTGCGAGGTGCTGCATGGTTGTCGTCAGCTCGTGCCGTGAGGTGTCGGCTTAAGTGCCATAACGAGCGCAACCCTTATCGATAGTTACTACCAGGTGAAGCTGAGGACTCAATCGAGACTGCCAGCGTAAGCTGCGAGGAAGGTGGGGATGACGTCAAATCAGCACGGCCCTTACGTCCGGGGCGACACACGTGTTACAATGGCAGGGACAGCGAGTAGCCAGGCAGCAATGCCGCGCCAATCTCGAAACCCTGTCCCAGTTCGGATCGGAGTCTGCAACTCGACTCCGTGAAGCTGGATTCGCTAGTAATCGCGCATCAGCCATGGCGCGGTGAATACGTTCCCGGGCCTTGTACACACCGCCCGTCAAGCCATGGGAGCCGGGAGTACCTGAAGTATGCAACCGCGAGGAGCGTCCTAGGGTAATACTGGTGACTGGGGCTAAGTCGTAACAAGGTAGCCGTACCGGAAGGTGCGGCTGGAACACCTCCTTTCTGGAGTAAAAGGGAAGATATCCTCCACAAAGAACGCTCAGGCGTCCTCTTTCCGATAAATGAGACGGAGACGACCCCGTTTTTTTCTACGGTCTATTGTAACAAGATAAAAGAGAAGAAGCAGCCCGGCAGAGGGATGAATTGACAGTCCTATAGCTCAGTAGGTTAGAGCGCTACACTGATAATGTAGAGGTCGGCAGTTCAAATCTGCCTGGGACTACCAAACTGGCAGAAGTTTGGGGGATTAGCTCAGCTGGCTAGAGCACCTGCTTTGCACGCAGGGGGTCAACGGTTCGAATCCGTTATTCTCCACGAAAGAAGATCTTTGACATACTGAAAAAAGAAAAGAACAAACAAAAAACCTAGCAAACCAAGAAAGAAAGCGAACCAGGTATACATCACACCGGAGGGCCGTCGGAGAATCGGCGGCAATAGCCGGGAAAAGAAAGTAAACAAGGGCGCATGGAGGATGCCTAGGCTCTCGAAGGCGAAGAAGGACGTGATAAGCTGCGAAAAGCTACGGTAAGGAGCAAATATCCGCTGACCCGTAGATCTCCGAATGGGGCAACCCGTCGTCGCAAGGCGACACACTGCAAGTCAGTGAGCAAACGTGGGGAACTGAAACATCTCATTACCCACAGGAAAAGAAAATAACAATGATTCCGCTAGTAGTGGCGAGCGAACGCGGAAGAGCCCAAACCGTTCCTGTTTCGGCAGGAGCGGGGTAGAAGGACCGCCGATAAAGGCAAGAGCGGAGGAAGTCGAACCAATTGGAAAGTTGGATCAAAGAAGGTGACAATCCCGTAGACGAATCCGAAGCGAAGCCGAGGCGGCACCTGAGTAGTGCGGGACACGAGAAATCCTGTATGAATCCGCGGGGACCATCCCGTAAGGCTAAATACTCCCGAGAGACCGATAGCGAACCAGTACTGTGAAGGAAAGGTGAAAAGAACCTCGAACAGAGGAGTGAAATAGACCCTGAAACCATGCGCCTACAAGCGGTCGGAGCTTCTATATGGAGTGACGGCGTGCCTTTTGCATAATGAACCTACGAGTTACTTTTGTTGGCCAGGCTAAGGGCTTCAGGCCCGGAGCCGAAGCGAAAGCGAGTCTGAACAGGGCGTCATAGTCAGCAGGAGTAGACGCGAAACCAAGTGATCTACCCATGAGCAGGTTGAAGGTTGGGTAACACCAACTGGAGGACCGCACCGGTAAACGTTGAAAAGTTTTCGGATGACTTGTGGGTAGGGGTGAAAGGCTAATCAAACTTGGAGATAGCTCGTACTCCCCGAAATGCATTTAGGTGCAGCCTTCGGGTTCGAGTTGAAGAGGTAGAGCGACTGATAAGATGCGAGGGCTTCACCGCCTATCAAGTCTTGATAAACTCCGAATGCTTCAACTCAAGACCGAGGAGTGAGGGCATGGGTGCTAAGGTCCATGTCCGAGAGGGAAACAACCCAGACCATCAGCTAAGGTCCCGAAATAATAGCTAAGTTGAATTAACGAAGTAGAATTGCAAAGACAGCTAGGATGTTGGCTTGGAAGCAGCCATTCATTTAAAGAGTGCGTAACAGCTCACTAGTCGAGGAATTCTGCGTGGATAATAATCGGGCATAAGCTATTTACCGAAGCTATGGAATATGCAAATATTGGTAGGGGAGCATTCCACGGGTCGCAGAAGGCCTGTTTTGAGACAGACTGGAGACAGTGGAAAAGCAAATGTAGGTATAAGTAACGATAAAGGAGGCGGGAAACCTCCTCGCCGCAAGACCAAGGGTTCCTGATCAACGCTAATCGGATCAGGGTAAGTCGGGCCCTAAGGCGTAGCCGAACGGCGCAGCCGATGGCAGAAACGGTTAATATTCCGTTACTGAATGTAGGAGTGACGCGGAGACGGAGCAGTGACACATCCGCCTGCAGACGGAATAGCAGGTTGAAGAGTGTAGATATTGTCCCGGTAGGCAAATCCGCCGGGATAGTCGAACTTGATAGTACCGGGCGTCCTCGGACAACCGGATAGCGATGGTAATCAGACTCCCAAGAAAATCCGCTAAACATATGCTACATTCACCCGTACCCCAAACGGACACACGTGGTTGGGTAGAATATACCAAGGCGCTCGAGAGATTCACGGTTAAGGAACTAGGCAAATTGACCCTGTAACTTCGGGAGAAAGGGTCCCGACTGAAAGAAGTCGGGCGCAGAGAATAGGTCCAGGCAACTGTTTAACAAAAACACAGGGCTGTGCGAAATTGGAAGATGAAGTATACAGCCTGACACCTGCCCGGTGCTGGAAGGTTAAGAGGAGACGTCATCGCAAGAGAAGCGTAGAATTGAAGCCCCAGTAAACGGCGGCCGTAACTATAACGGTCCTAAGGTAGCGAAATTCCTTGTCGGGTAAGTTCCGACCTGCACGAATGGTGCAATGATCTGGACACTGTCTCAACCGTGAGCTCGGTGAAATTGTAGTATCGGTGAAGATGCCGATTACCCGCAACGGGACGGAAAGACCCCGTGAACCTTTACTGCAACTTAGCATTGAATTTGGGTACTTGATGTGTAGGATAGTCCGGAGGCAGAGAATTGGGTACGCCAGTATCCGAGGAGCCGCTGTTGAAATACGGACCTTTGATTATTTGAATTCTAACTCTGTATTAGAGAGGACACTGCTTGGTGGGTAGTTTGACTGGGGTGGTCGCCTCCAAAAGCGTAACGGAGGCTTCTAAAGGTACCCTCAGGCCGATTGGTAACCGGCCGTAGAGTGTAATGGCACAAGGGTGCTTGACTGAGAGACCGACACGTCGATCAGGTAGGAAACTAGAGCATAGTGATCCGGTGGTTCCGCATGGAAGGGCCATCGCTCAAAGGATAAAAGGTACTCCGGGGATAACAGGCTGATCGCTCCCAAGAGCTCATATCGACGGAGCGGTTTGGCACCTCGATGTCGGCTCGTCACATCCTGGGGCTGGAGAAGGTCCCAAGGGTTGGGCTGTTCGCCCATTAAAGTGGCACGCGAGCTGGGTTCAGAACGTCGTGAGACAGTTCGGTCCCTATCTGTTGTGGGCGCAGGAAATTTGCGAGGCTCTGACACTAGTACGAGAGGACCGTGTTGGACCGGCCGCTGGTTTATCAGTTGTTCCGCCAGGAGCACTGCTGAGTAGCTAAGCCGGGATTGGATAAGTGCTGAAAGCATCTAAGTACGAAGCCAGCCTCAAGATAAGATTTCCCTAGAGGGTCGTTGCAGACGACGACGTAGATAGGTTGCAGGTGTAAAGGCAGTAATGCCAAAGCCGAGCAAAACTAATCACCCGAGACTTTCTGTAAGGTATGATTCCGGTAGTGCCGGATACGTGGTATCGTTCTGTCGTTTGTTGGTGTTTTTCTTTTTCTTTTCTTTTTTTGTATGGCAAAAAAGAAGGCATTCAGGTGGTTATAGTGTCAGGGTTCCACCTCTACCCATTCCGAACAGAGAAGTTAAACCTGACCGCGCCGATGGTACTGCGTCACAGTGGGAGAGTAGGTAGCTGCCGTATTATAGGAGAATAGGGAGGAGAGAAGACCGCAGGGTCCTGCTCTCCTCCCTATTTTTTTCCCCTTGGAGATGCATTTCCCCCCCCTCCCCCGCGACCCGATTCCCGGACACGCCGCTACCCTTTTTTTCGGGCATTCAAAAGAAGGTGTATGTTATTTCTATCCTCTTTCTAATAACTAGTTATATATTTAGGAATAAATAGAAGTTATGAAAAATAAAGGTTCTTAGATGACTTATGCTAATTTATTTGCTCTATTTTAATGTTTTTATCAGAGATAATTAGTTTCAGAGGAGCTAATTATTCTTGTTCTTTATATATCAGATTTGTAGGAAATTCTATTTCACCAAATGTTATTAATGCATTAAATAATCGTATGCGGTTATATTGAATAAGGTCAGAGATATGGATATCTTTTGCTTTAATTAATCCTTTAGAGAGGAGATATTGACGTTGAACTCCTTTTAATAAAGGTTTTTGGGGAGTATACCAGTCTTGTCCGTTGAATAAAGCTATATTGCATGTACTTGTATCTGTAAGAAGATTGTTTTTTACAATTAAGATATCGTCACAATTGTTTCTTTTTGAGAATAGTTCATTAAGTAAGCTTCTGTCATATTTTTTAAAAGAATAATCTATATTATTATATTGTATGAGTTGTAGAGAATTAATAGGTCTTAGATAATAGGTGAAGTATTCGATACTGATGATACTTTCATTATATTTTATTCTACATTTGGTACGTTTGGAATATTCTTTTGGGGAGATAATAGATTTTATATCTAAAAATTCAGTTATGTTGAAATATGCTTTTCGAGTTTCATGCATTCTTTGATTATGGAAATCTATATTCCAAATTTTACCATTTTCAATTCTTATACTTTCAATAAATTGGCACATATATTTTTTGTTTTATTTCATTATATTCATTGTGAATTTTACTTTTAGTAGTGATTCCTCCTCCGCTTTTAAATAGATATTTGCCTTGTGCATTTTGTTCGATAAAACGAATCATTACAGCACTATCGACTTTCTTACCATCATATATTCCCATTATACCAGTATAGAATCCTCGGTCATAATTTTCGGCTTCTGTAATGATTTCTACTGTTTTTCTTTTGGGAGCTCCGCTAATTGATCCGGCTGGGAGTAATTTAAATATTATATCACCTAATGTATTAAGATAGTTTTCGGGTAGGATACCTTTTATTTCGGAGCTGACTTGTAGAAGTTTTCCTTGATGTGTTGTTATTGTATCAATGTACCTATACTTAGAAACAGTTACTTTATCTGCAATAATGCTTAAGTCATTTCGTATTAGGTCTACAATCGTTGCATGTTCGGCAGACTCTTTTTTATCATTTAATATCTTATATTTTGCATCTGGTTCGTTTGCGTCAATTGTTCCTTTCATTGGATAAGAATATATCGTTCTGTCAGGATGGATTTGTATAAATATTTCAGGAGAGAAAACAACAAATTTATTTTTTATCCAAAGTTTATATTTTGCATTAGCCCTATAAAATATTTCTTTTAATGACAGGTTACATTCTATAGGGGTGGCACAGGTTAGATTCGTAAGAAAAGAATTACCTAATAATAGATTTTGGGTTACGATATCAAATGATTGTTGATAGTCTTTGAATGGTATATAATGAGGTTTCCAATAGAATTTTTTATTAGAAGGTGTATAATGAGTTGGGATATTGGATATTCCATTAAAATCATAAAGTATATTTTGGTTATTAATTTTATTAAGAGGATATAAGAATCCTTCTTGTGTATTAAAACTAATGATGAATAAAGTCGGTTTATGGGATTGTCCTGCTCTATTTAGTTCTTGTATAATTTCTTTTGTGTTATTAAAATACATATTGGTTACAATTTATTATGTATTTCGATAAATTTTGTAAGGAAAGAGTAAAACTTCTCTAAACGAACAGGGATATATCAATATGTTGATATATCCCTGTTTATATGATGCTCTTATTTGTGTATTATGTTAGCAGCTTAATTTATCGTTGCTTCCTAATACATTGATAATTTTGTGCATATATAATTTTTTCATTTCATCACGGGCTGGGCCTAAATATTTACGAGGGTCGAATTCTGCAGGTTTTTCGGCAAAGACTTTGCGAATAGCAGCAGTCATAGCCAAACGGCTATCAGAGTCAATATTGATTTTACAAACGGCAGATTTAGCTGCTTTACGTAATTCATCTTCTGGAATACCGATAGCTGCATCTAATTTGCCTCCATATTGATTTATCATTTCGACATATTCTTGAGGAACTGAAGAAGATCCATGGAGAACAATTGGGAATCCCGGAAGTTCTTTCATTACACCGTCCAATACATCAAATGCCAATGGAGGAGGAACTAAGCGTCCGGTTTTAGGATCTACAGTACATTGTTCAGGTTTAAATTTGTAAGCTCCGTGTGAGGTCCCAATAGAAATAGCTAAACTATCGCATCCAGTTTTGGTCACGAAGTCTACAACTTCTTCTGGTTTGGTATATGTGTGATGTTCTGCACAAACCTCATCTTCAACACCGGCTAATACTCCAAGTTCACCTTCTACAGTTACGTCATATTTATGTGCATATTCAACAACTTTTTTTGTTAAAGCAACATTTTCATCATAAGGAAGATGAGAACCGTCTATCATAACTGAGGAAAATCCCATGTCTACACAAGATTTGCATAATTCAAAGGAATCTCCATGGTCTAAATGTAGAACGATTTCTGGGTGAGCACAACCTAATTCTTTTGCAAATTCTACAGCACCTTCTGCCATATAGCGAAGTAATGTTTGGTTTGCGTAATTACGGGCACCTTTTGATACTTGAAGGATAACTGGTGATTTGGTTTCTACAGCAGCTTGGACAATAGCCTGCAATTGTTCCATATTGTTGAAGTTAAATGCAGGGATAGCATATCCTCCTTTGATAGCCTTTGCAAACATTTCTCTTGTGTTTACAAGACCTAAATCTTTGTAATTAACCATTTTGTTTATTGTTATTTCGTTAATAAATAAAAACTATGCAAAGTTAATATTTTATGACGAAAAAAAGGACTGTCTACATAAAAAAGCTTGAATTTTGTATGATCTTTTTAAGTCTTGAATATTCGATTCTATGAATTCTATTTTAATATATCAATTAGAATAATCAGAGATGATTCTTATGTTTTCCGTTAAGTTGTTTTAATGTCTATGCTCCTGACCTTATGATTTTTAAATATACCCTTTTTCCTTTCATTTTTTATCTGTACTTTTGCCGCTCATTACAAATTATAGAAAGCGATAAATTAATCTCGTTTTTTATATTATGAGTGAATTTATTAAGGTTAACAGAAAATTCAGATTTACGAAGAATGAGAAGATGGCGTATTGATGATTCGGCTGAGCTGTATAATATCAACGGTTGGGGGCTGAAATATTTTACTATTAATGATAAAGGTCATGTTACTGTCACGCCTAGGGATGGTAGTGCAGGCGTTGATCTGAAAGAGTTAATGGATGAATTGCAAGTTCGGGATGTTACATCTCCGGTTTTGGTACGTTTTCCTGATATTCTTGATAATCGTATCGAAAAGATATCTCGTTGTTTTAAGCAAGCGGCAGATGAATATGGATATACCGCTCAAAATTTTATTATTTATCCGATTAAGGTAAATCAGATGCGACCTGTTGTGGAAGAGATCGTAAGTCATGGCAAGAAATTTAATATAGGACTTGAAGCAGGATCTAAACCTGAACTCCATGCAGTGTTAGCGATAAATATTGATGAAAATTCATTGATAATTTGTAATGGGTATAAAGATGAGAATTATATAGAGTTAGCGTTGCTTGCTCAAAAAATGGGTCGGCGTATTTTTCTTGTTGTAGAAAAATTGAATGAATTAAAGCTGATTGCTTCAATATCAAAACGGTTGAAAATACGACCGAATGTTGGTATTCGTATTAAACTTGCAAGTTCTGGTAGTGGTAAATGGGAAGAATCTGGAGGAGATGTTAGTAAATTTGGGTTGAATTCGAGTGAATTGCTTGAGGCACTTGATATACTCGAAAAGAATAAAATGAAAGATTGTTTGCGCTTAATTCATTTTCATATAGGCAGTCAGGTAACAAAGATACGTCGTATTAAGAATGCATTGAGGGAAGCATCTCAATTTTATGTTCAACTCCATAATATGGGTTTTGATATTGATTTTGTTGATATCGGTGGAGGATTGGGTGTCGATTATGATGGTACCCGTTCGTCAAGTAGTGAGAGTAGTATGAATTATTCTATACAAGAGTATGTGAATGACTCTATATCTTCTCTTGTAGATGCTTGTACAAAGAATGATATTCCACAACCTAATATAATAACGGAGTCTGGACGTTCTCTTACTGCACATCATTCTGTTTTGATATTTGAGGTATTGGAGACTACGACATTACCATCTTGGGATGAGAATGAAGAGATTAGTGATTCCGACCATGAATTGGTGCATGATATGTATCAGTTATGGGATTCTATCAACCAACCACGTTTGATAGAATCTTGGCACGATGCTTTGCAGATACGAGAAGAGGCTTTAGATTTATTTGGTTTAGGTATGCTTGATTTGCGAACACGGGCTCAGGTGGAGCGATTATTCTGGTCAGTGGCACGAGAAGTTTTTTCTATTGCTTCAGAAATAAAGCATGCTCCGGAGGAACTGAAAAAAATTTCAAAAATGCTTCCGGATAAGTATTTTTGTAATTTTTCGTTATTCCAGTCTTTGCCAGATTCATGGGCGATAGACCAGATATTCCCTATAATGCCTATTAGCCGATTGGATGAAAAACCTGATAGAACAGCAACAATACAAGATATAACTTGTGATTCGGATGGTAAAATCGATAATTTTATCTCCACGCGTAATTTTAATTATCATTTGCCTGTACATACGTTGACGAAGGAGCCTTATTATATCGGTGTATTTCTTGTAGGAGCATATCAAGAGATTTTAGGAGATATGCATAATCTTTTTGGTGATACCAATGCTGTTCATGTAAGTGTATACAAAGACCGTTATGAAATAGATCAGGTGATTGATGGTGAGACTGTAGCTGAAGTTCTTGATTATGTCCAATTTAATCCAAAGAAGATGGTACGTAGTGTAGAGACTTGGGTAACAAGTTCTATGAAAGCAGGAATAATTACACCTGAAGAAGGACGAGAATTTCTTTCAAATTATCGGTCTGGATTGTATGGATATACTTATCTTGAAAAGGATTAAAAAATAAGGCTCGTGCAGAGATATTTTCTATATTTTGCTTATGATGGTTTCCGATATCATGGATGGCAGATACAACCAAATGGTATAACGGTACAGGAGTGTGTAGAGGAGTCTCTATCTCTTATATTACGTGAAAAGATATCTGTTGTCGGAGCTGGACGGACTGATGCGGGGGTACACGCTCGAGTAATGGTTGCTCATTTTGATGTAGATACAGTCATAACCAATCTCGATTCTTTTTGTGATAAATTAAATCGAGTATTACCTTCAGATATTGCGGCTTATAAAATTGTTCCGGTAAAGAATGATGCCCATAGTCGTTTTGATGCTATGTCTCGTACTTATCATTATTATGTAATCGGAAATAAAAGTCCATTTGAAGAACGATATGCTTGGAGATATCATGGTAGTCTTGATTTTGAAAAAATGAATCGGGCTGCTAGCCATTTGTTTGATTATATGGATTTTACCAGCTTTAGTAAGTTGCATACCGACGTAAAAACAAATAATTGTCGAATAATGCAAGCTCGTTGGGAAATAATGGATAATAAGGCTGTTTTTATTATTCAGGCCGATCGTTTTCTGCGAAATATGGTTCGAGCTATAGTTGGTACGTTGATAGATGTGGGACGTGGAAAAATATCTGTTATAGATTTTTGCCATATAATCGAGCAGAAAAATAGGTGCAAAGCGGGGGTATCAATGCCGGGTAATGCATTGTTTCTTATGGATATTTCGTATCCGGATGATATTTTTATGAAATAGTTTTATACTGGAGAATAGAATTCTATTTTCCAGTATAAAAAATCTTTTATCCAGTATAATTCTATTATGTGGTTGACATTAGCATTTATATCAGCAGCCTTGTTAGGAATGTATGAAGTTTTCAAAAAAGCAGCATTAAATGAGAATGCCGTTATTCCTGTTCTTTTTTTTAATACCGTCTTTTGCAGTTTACTATTTCTTCCGATTATATTGATGTCTCGTTTTTGTCCGACATTGATACAGAATACAATGTTCTATGTTCCTAAAGTTTCATTTGAGACACATTTGTATATTATTCTTAAATCAATAATAGTTTTATCATCGTGGCTATTTGCCTATTTTGCAACGAAACATTTACCTATAACAATTGCAGGAACCATAAAAGCTTCTCAGCCAGTTTTGACATTACTGGGTGCTCTTATTGTATTTGGAGAACGATTGAATTTGTTTCAATGGATAGGTGTAAGTTTGGCTATTATTTCATTTTTTTTGCTTTCGTCTGCTGGGAAAAAGGAAGGCATAAATTTTAAACATAATATTTGGATATGGTTTATAGTTCTCGCTACAGTAACGGGAGCCGTTAGTGGTTTATATGATAAATATTTGATGGCACGATTTGACCGTATGACTGTACAGGTCTGGTATAATTGTTATCAGATGGCTATCATGTTTATAATATTATTGTTATTATGGTATCCTAAAAGAAAAGTTACTACTCCTTTCCAATGGCGTAACAGTATTTTTTTTATTTCACTGTTTTTAGTTATAGCTGATTTTGTTTATTTCTATGCTCTTAGTTATCCTGATTCTATGATTTCTATTGTTTCTATGGTAAGAAGAAGTGGAGTGGTAGTAAGTTTTGTGGCAGGAATATTTTTCTTTAAAGAACGAAATATTAGGAATAAGGCTATTGATTTGATTTTAGTGTTGATAGGTATGTTTTTTCTCTATTTGGGGAGTAAATAAAACTTACTTAAATATCTTTAGGATTGGATAATATGATTATTTTTGTAACTTTAATAACAAAAATAGAGCTTTAGTATGCGTACGATTATATATCTTTTTTTCTCTTTATTTATAGCTGTATCTGTGGAAGCACAGAGAGTATCTTCTTTTTTTATTATTATGCCAGATGAATTGTTACCTCAAATTGAAACAAATCGAAGAAAGGATATGATTGACCTTTTTCAACATTCACAAAAAGGTGGGATAACAAATTCTCTCGGAGGGACATCAGATGTAACAGCATTATCGGATAATTATATTTCTGTAGGCTTGTCATCTTCATCTACTATGCAGATAAAACTACTTCCTTTAAAAGGGAAAGAAGAAACGGTTATCGCTGTTGTGAATACAGTGTGTGCACCAGCATGTGATAGTCGTATTGATTTTTATGATACGAATTGGAAACCTTTAGATAGGAAAGATTTTATTATTTTACCTGACAATAGGGATTTCCTATCAGACGATGAAAAATCTAATGAGAATGCTAATGAAATGGTTCAAAGGGTCGATATTTCTTTGATGCGATATGATTTTTGTGAAGGAAATGATAACTTGCAAATAACGTATACTATAGATGAATATATGCCAGAGGAAATGTATAAACAAATAAAGCCTTATTTAAGGGATTCATCATTAGAATATGTTTGGGATGGAAACCATTTTAAAAAGGAGAAATAGAGCTTTTGTTATTGTGTATTTAATTACAGTTAGATCGGTCATGAAACATTTTCCTATTTTTGTTATGTTCGTAAGCTTATTCTTTTCTTATCAAAAGCTTTTTGTTACAGCTGATTATTAAGTAATACCTTTGCCTTAAAGCATTAATTTGGAAGATGATAAAGGATTTTTTATAAATAAAAATACATGTATTTGTTACTCTTTGGAAGATAAAGAGTTACAAAAGAATGCTGAATTTTTATCAGAGTATATTCAGTTTGTCACGGGAATGAAACTTGAAGTGTCGAATAAGATTCGAAATAAAAATGTTATTATTTTGAGAAATGATTATAAATCAGAGAATTCAGAAGTCTATTCCCTCGAAGTTACTCCAGATTTTGTCATTATTAATGGAAGTCGTAATGCGGGGACTTTTTATGGAAATTCAAACATTAAGAAAAGCTGTTCCGGCTAATGCCTCGAATTGATGCTTTATCAGAGGACCAGAGGACAATGCCTGATATAGGTAATTTCTTGAAAGGTTGCAACAAATGGTTCTTCGTTATGATAAATATGGATATAATTATGCCAAACATATATTTAATGATGTGAAAAATTAGCATAAAAATAGGCCATTTTTAAAAATGGCCTATTTTTATGCTAATTTTTCGGCTTTGAACCCTGCTTCTGAAACTAAAGTTATGATTTCATTATCTGTTAAAGAAGAGTTAATAAGTAAGGTCCTGTTAGGATTAGTTAAGTCTATAGACCATTCTGTTATTCCTGGAGTATGATTTAATTTTTCTCCGATTTTTGCCACACAACCAGCGCATTTAGCATTTGTTTTAAAAGTACGTTCCATAATTTATTATTTAGTTTATTTTTATCCATTTTAGACGAAGACTGTTGAGTACTACCGATACTGAGCTAAAAGCCATTGCTGCACTTGCCCACATCGGATTTAGTAATATTCCGCATATTGGGTATAATAATCCTGCAGCAATAGGTATTCCTATAATATTATAAATGAAAGCCCAGAATAAATTTTCTCGGATAATCCGTACGGTTCTCCGAGATAAATTGATTGCTTTGGATAATAAAGATAAATCTGAAGTGATTAATGTTATCATGGCAACATCCATGGCAATATCTGTCCCTTTACCCATTGCAATACTGACATCGGCACGAGCGAGAGCCTGAGAATCATTTATTCCGTCTCCTACCATGGCAACAAATTTCTTTTTGTTTTGAAGGGTTTTGATATATTCTTCCTTACTTGAAGGAAGTGCATCTGCTTGTATATTTTTTATTCCTAATTTTAGAGCAACCGAGTTTGCTGTATGGCGATTATCTCCAGTTAGTAAATGTATTTCAATACCTTTTTTTTGTAATGAAGAAATGGCATATTTTGAACTTTCTTTTATAGGATCAGATAATGCAAAAATGGCTAATATTCTATTTTGCTTACCGTAACAGACGATACTTTGACCATCATTCTGCCATTGTTTGAGTACAGGTTTTACGGATTCAGGGAATGTTGTTGTTTGTTCTGCTGCCATTTTTAAACTCCCTACCCAAAAAGAATTTTTATTATATTCTACTGTAATTCCTTGCCCTGTAAGACTTTGAAAGGAAGTGACAGAAATAGGCTGAATCTCTTTTTTTAATAGAAAGTCGGTCATGGCAAGAGCAAGAGGATGTTCTGATTTTTGTTCGGCACTTAATAGTACAGACAGCATTTCTGTATCAGGTGTTTGTAACCATATTTCTGCTGTTACAGCAGGGTGTCCTTGAGTAATAGTTCCAGTTTTATCTAATACAATGCAATTTACTTTACAAAGATTTTCGAGAGCAAAAGCATCTTTTATCAAGATATGATTTTCAGCTCCTCTTCCTATTCCAACCATAAGAGCTGTTGGAGTTGCCAATCCCAAAGCGCAGGGACAAGCTATTACAAGAACGGAAACTGCAGATAAAAGAGCATAGGAAAAGAAATCATTACCTCCGACAAATAACCATACGATAAAGGTGATAATTGCAATTATAATAACAATCGGTACGAAGTAAGAACTGATTTTATCTGCAATTCGTTGCACAGGAGCTTTACTGCCTTGTGCTTCTTGAACCATACGTACAATCTGAGAGAGTATGGTTTGTGTTCCTACTTGTGTCGCTGTAATGGAAAAAGTGCCTTTTTGATTGATTGTTCCGGCCAGGACTTTGTCTTTGCTCTGCTTTTCTACAGGGATAGGCTCTCCACTTATCATGCTTTCATCTACGTATGAATTTCCGTCGAACACAATTCCGTCTACAGGAACTTTTTCTCCAGGTTTTACTCGAATAAGATCTCCGGGTTTTAGAATATTTAAAGGAACCTCTTTTTCTCCCTCAGTAGTGAGTAGGTGTGCTGTTTGAGGTTGTAACCCCATTAGTTTTTTTATTGCAGATGATGTATTGTTTTTAGCTTTGGATTCCATTAGTTTTCCAAGTAGAACAAATGCAATAATCATGCCTGCAGCTTCATAATAAACATGTGGTTCAAGGCCACGTTTTGTCCAAAAGTCTGGATAAATAGTATTGAATAAGCTAAATAAAAAGGCTATTATTGTACTTAAAGAGACCAAGGTATCCATATTAGCCGATTTATGACGGAATTGCTTCCATGCGTTTATATAGAAAGATTGGCCGCAAAATAATAAGATGGGGAGAGTAAGTAAAAGCATTACCCAGTTTGCCCAGTTTTGGTGCATGATGGTCATAGATATACCCATAAGAGGTATCGATAATATCCATGCCGCTATTGTACGCTTTTTTATACTTTGGTAATGTTGTTTTTCAGCTTTTTCTTGGATTTTTTCTCTGTTATTTTCTTCAATGACTAAATCATATCCGATTGCTTGTACAGCCGACTTTATCTGTAATAATGATGTTTTTTTCGGATCGAACGATACTGTAAGGGTATTTGTTGCAAAATTGACAGTAGCAGAATCGACTCCAGGTATTGAGCGTACCTCATTTTCTACGTTATTAGCGCATACGGCGCAACTCATTTCAAGAACAGGAACAGTTATTTTTTCCATAAAATTATAAACAAGAATCTTGATAGAAAATTCATTAAAGATATAACAAATATTTGAAATCTGGAGTTTATTTTCTACAATGAAAAATGGGGGTAATGAAAAATTTCGTAGAAAAGAAAAAATTTTCTAAGTTTGTGAAGCATTATAGTTCCTCATTTAGTTAAGAAAAATTTTTAGTGAAGATAGTAATATATTTTTTGTTAATTTTATTTGTCTTTTTAGGTGGATGTTCGCAAAGAAAAGAACAGAGAATGATTCCTGTGAAAAAAGATATCCGTATTAATCCGTTTGGCCGATATTCATCAACATTTAATGATATGAATGATGTTCATTTATCTTCGGCCATGAGTTTGGGTATTAATCCGATACATTCTCGTGAGGAGGCATTTGATTTGGGAGAAGCATTATGCCAGATAGAGGATTGTGATTATTATTCCATTGATTCGCTTTCACATTCAATTCCTTTTTTAGTTCCGAAAGCTCGGGATTTATTAGATACAATAGGACGGAATTTTATTGATTCTCTTCAGAGTAGAGGAGGAGGTAGTTATAAGATAATTGTTACTAGTGTATTGCGTGCTGAAAATGATATATCAAGACTAAGAAAAAAGAACAGCAATGCCAGTTCAAATTCAGCACATCGTTTTGGTACTACATTTGATATTGCGTATTCCCGTTTCCAACGGATAGACAATAGATATACTGTTGCTGATGCTCAGCTTAAGCATTTGTTAGCTGAAGTGTTACTGGCCCTTCGAAAGCAAAATAAGTGTTATATCCGTTATGAGATAAAACAGGGGTGTTTTCATATAACAGCTCGTTAATTTTTTAGTTTTGAGAGATTTTTAATAAACGGCCAAACCCACGATAGCTAACAGAAAAACCCAACTGAACTCCTTTCAACATAAAATCGTATTTACCATAGTTTATATATATACGTGTTCGTATAGATGAAGTGAACATTTCATGATGTCCAAACCAAAAAGATGGAACCAGCGATACGATAGTTGAAAAACGATAGTCAAAATTTATTCCAGCTGTTATATTAAAATCATTTTTATATATATTGACTTTATCTTGTCCTTGACGGTCAAGAACTCGTGAATACTCGGTTTGAGTACCACCGATGAATGGCATCATAGAAAAATGTTTATTATCTATCATTTCATACCCCAAGGCTACTGAGAATTGAGAATAAGATGGATGTTGTCCTTTTATCCAAGTTGTTTCTTGCGTACCTTTATCATATGTAATAGATAAATCTTGTTTCATTTTTGTGGAGCCTGCAGCCATGTCTAAAAGCAGGTGGGCTCTTTTATATGCAAAATCGAGACCTAAATGAAATTGCCAGGCTGGGGAAAAGTAATTTGATAAATCATCTCCTATGGGAAAAATTGCACCGAATCCAATGTGAATACCATATCCAAACCCACGAGGTTGTATAAGCGGAGTTGAAGATAAAGGCGTAGCTCTAAGTTCTTGAATAATGTATAATTCCCATTCTCGCATTTTGTTTTGATTTTTTCCTTTGGCTGTTTCTATTGCCATTTTTTCACATTGTTCATTATATAGTTGCATATAATGTCGATGTTCGTTTTCTGCATCTATTCCTGTGAGTCCTTTATTTAATTCGTTTTGTAATTTCCTTCTGTAAAGCTCAAGAAGGTCGAATGTTGCTTGATAATACCGTAATAGTGTATCTGACTTTTCACTTGGAACTATTCTGGATTGAGGTCGATCGATATAAGCATATGCCCGTGGCCGTATTGTTTTGGTATTTCCTTCTTTAGTCTTTTCGATATCTATACCCAAATTTGTTTTTAATATTGAGGACACTCCTTTTATATTGGTTGTATCTTGGAAATCTTCCCACGAAAGCATCCCACTACTCCATTGTTTCGTATTGGTATCTCTCTGCTGTGCCGATATGGTAAAGCATATCATAGATAAAATGATGATGTAGGTAAAAGATTTTTTCATAGTTGTATATATTGGGTCCTCTTTAAAAAAAGACTGATTTTGTTATAAACTTTCCAAAATACGTTTTAATACAACTTGGGCCGATATTTCTCGATTTGCAGCTTCTGGTATGACGATAGATTGGGAGCTTTCGATTACGTCGTCACTTACAATCATGTTTCGTCTTACAGGTAAACAGTGCATGAAGAATGCATTGTTTGTTAATGCCATTTTTTCAGAGTCTACAGTCCAAGACCGGTCTGTATTGATTACTTTTCCATAATTCGGATCTGTATATGCAGACCAATTTTTAGCATATATGAAATCTGCGCCATCAAAAGCTTTTTTTTGATTATATTCTACTTTTGCATTTCCTACAAATTCAGGAGCAAGCTCATATCCTTTGGGATGAGTAATTACGAATTCGTAATCTGTAGCGTTCATCCATTCGGAAAAAGAGTTTGCTACAGCTTGAGGAAGTGGTCGTGGATGAGGTGCCCAGGTTAATACGACTTTGGGTTTTTCTTTAGTTTTATATTCTTCAATTGTAATCAAGTCTGCAAAACTTTGTAATGGATGTCGAGTTGCGGCTTCCATGCTAAATACAGGTCGACCAGAATATTGAATAAACTGATTTAATATTTTTTCCTGATAATCATCTTCCTTATTTTCGAATTTGGCGAAAGAACGAACACCGATAATATCACAATAGCAACCCATTACGGGTATGGCTTCTAAAAGGTGCTCCGGTTTATCCCCGTCCATGATGACTCCTCGTTCTGTTTCTAGTTTCCAAGCTCCTTGGTTGATATCTAATACCATTACATTCATACCTAAGTTCATTGCAGCTTTTTGAGTACTGAGGCGAGTACGTAAACTTGAATTGAAAAAAATCATCATCAAGGTTTTGTTCTTGCCTAGCTCTTGGTATCCAAAACGGTTGCTCTTTATCTCGAATGCTTCTTTTAAAGCATCTTTTAAATTTCCCAAATCATGGACATTTGTAAAATAACGCATTACATTGAAATTTTTATATGTGTAAAACTACAAATTTATCGTTTATATAACTTCCTTTTTAGACTTTTTTTGAGGGTAAATAGGACAATTTGTGATAAAGATATAAAAAAATTAATTCTGTCGTGTTTGTCCATCCCCCCAAATTACATATTTATATGTAGTAAGCTCTGGAAGGGCCATAGGACCTCTTGCATGTAATTTTTGAGTGCTGATACCTATTTCAGCGCCAAATCCAAATTGTCCTCCATCAGTAAATGCTGTAGAAACATTGCTATATACACAGGCAGCATCTACTTCTTTAATAAAGCGTTGTTGACGGCTTTTGTCTTCACTAATAATACATTCGCTATGTTTTGAAGAATAATGATTGATGTGTTCCAATGCTTCATCCATATTATGCACTGTTTTTATTGCCATTTTATAATCTAAAAATTCTGTACCGAAGCTTTTTTCGTTAGCCAATTGCAAAAGTTCCATTGGATATTGATTTTGTAAGACTTTATAAGCTTCGTCATCAGCATATATTATAACATGTCTGTTTGATAAGGGTGAGCATAATGCAGGGAGGTCGTTTAGTCTTTCACTATCAATGAGCAAACAATCTAAAGCATTGCAAACACTGACTCGTCTGGTTTTAGCGTTATTAATAATGTTACTCCCCTTTTTTACATCTCCGTATTTATCGAAATAAGTATGACAAATTCCTGCTCCGGTTTCTATGACTGGGACCAGTGAATTATTTCTGACAAATTCAATCAAGTTTTTACTCCCTCGGGGAATAACCAAGTCGACATAATCAACAGCTGTTAATAATTCGGAAGTTATTTCTCGTTCATTTGATAGTAAAACTGTTGTATTTAAGTCAATTCCAAACTTTGTTAACACATTGTTAATAACATTTAGAATTGCTTTGTTTGAGTATTGAGCCTCAGAACCTCCTTTTAAAACGCAGGCATTTCCCGATTTTAAGCATAGAGAAAAAACATCGAATGTTACATTGGGGCGTGCTTCATAAATAATTCCTATAACACCAAATGGTACTGAAATTTTACATATTTTCATTCCATTGGGGCGTATTGTTTCGTTTAAAATATGCCCTAAAGGAGAGGGAAGAGCGGCTACTTTACGCATATCAGAAGCTATTTCAGAAATACGAGCACTTGTCAACATGAGTCTGTCGTATTTGGGATTTGATTTGTCCATAACTTCTAAATCACGTTTATTTTCATTCAGAAGATATGAAATTTCTTTTTCTGTTTCATCAGCAACTGACATTAAAATTGAATTTATTGTTGTTACATCTAATAGATTCAATTTGCGGGAAGCATTTTTTACAGCTTTAAGGATTCCTGTTATTGATGACATAGCTTTTTTGTATGATATTATTGATAACAAATTTAGGAAAAAAACGGTAAAGAAGGATATAAATAATAATTTTTATTCATTCAATTTTATAAATATACACAAATATATCTATTTCTATACATAAAAATGAATAAATTTAAACTTTTCTTTAAACTGTATTTATGAGCAATAAATTATTGATTTTATTTAATCGAGATATAAATAGTCGTAATGTATCAGTGGTTTAGCTCCCTGTTGGCCTATGAGCTTACGTGCCTTGTTGCTATCAAAGGAGGCTCTTCCTAAACCAATAGCTTCATTTTTGTGATTGAAAATTCGGACAATATCACCTTTTTCGAAATCTCCTATGATTTGAGTGATACCGATAGGCAATAAGCTTATTGCTTTAGGAGATAATAGCATTTCTGTCGCACATTGATTGATATATATTTCTCCTTTAGCAAATCCTGCAGAATGGGCAATCCATTTTTTTACACTCGAAGGAGCTTTAGAAGAGGGCAAGAAACGAGTACATACCATTTTACTACCAATCTGTAATAAATCAGGTAAGATATTATCTTTCTTTCCATTTGCGATGATTACAGTAATACCTTCATCTGCAACTTTTCGAGCTATGTTGCATTTTGTTAACATACCTCCGCGACCGAAAGAAGATTTGTGGGTCTGGATGTATGATGATAAGTCATTTTTCCCATTTTTTATCTCTGTTATAACGGTTGATTTTGGATCGTCCGGTGAACCATTGTATATACCGTCTATGTTACTCAATATTATTAAAGCTTCCATATCCATCATGGTAGCGATAAGTCCAGAGAGTTCGTCATTATCAGTGAACATTAATTCTGTGACTGATATTGTATCGTTTTCGTTAACTATGGGGATAACGTTATTTTCCAACATTATATCCATACAATGTTTTTGGTTCAGATAATGACGACGTGTAGCAAAATTTTCTTTCATAGTAAGGACTTGTCCACAAGAAATCCCATGTTCACGGAATAGTTCGTAGTATCGATTTATCAATTTTGCTTGTCCTACGGCAGAAAATAATTGGCGGCTTGAAACTGCATCAAGTTTTTTATGTTCTTTTAGTTCACTTCGTCCAGATGCTACAGCGCCAGACGAAATTAAGATGATTTCAATACCAGATTTGTGCAGTTCGGCTATTTGGTCGACTAAAGCAGACATTCGGGTGATATCTAATGTTCCGTCTTTTCGAGTCAAAACATTACTTCCTATTTTTACCGCAATTCGTTTATATTGGTATAATACAGATTTTTCATTCTTCATGTTACAAAATTTTAAATCCCAAATGTCTTTAATAGAGATTGGTAATCAGACCACTGTGCATCTTTTGTTGCTCCTATTTGTATAGGGAGCTTTGGAAAATGATTAAATGTCTCATTAATTAAAGCCGACATCTCATCAATGGACCGAGCGTAATATACAAACCATGCCCTATTTCCACCCATATGTATTGCAGAGAGTATTGCGATATCTTTACGTTCAACAATATCAGTAAGAGTATTCATGGCATGTTCTGTGAGCTCAGCTTCTTTGTCTGTTGGCATGCCATTTTCCCCAACACCTTTGTATTGCCATTGTATTTCAATACGCATAGGAAAAGAATCGAATTGTTTTTGACTTTTGGCAAATAATCGTCCTCGTGTTATAATCTGACCTAAATCAGAATCTTGAGATCCGGCAAACCATTCATTATCTTGCATATTCAAATATCGTGTATCAATGTCTTACTTACTGGTTGTCTTTATTTCGTATTTCAACTCGACGAATTTTTCCACTAATAGTTTTAGGCAATTCTTCAACAAATTCAATGACACGGGGATATTTATAAGGTGCAGTGACATGTTTAACATGATCTTGGAGTTCTTTAATTAAGTCTTCTCCCGCGCGTTCCTTATAACTTGCTGCTAAAACAATGGTTGCTTTTACTACTTGTCCTCTGACTTCGTCAGGAACTCCAGTTATGGCACATTCAACTACTGCCGGGTGTGTCATTAAAGCACTCTCTACCTCAAAAGGTCCGATACGGTAACCGGATGATTTGATTACATCATCAGCACGTCCAACGAACCAGAAATACCCATCTTCATCTCGCCAAGCAACATCTCCAGTATAATAAATATTATCGTGATAAGCTTCTTGTGTTTTTTCGGGGTCACGATAGTATTCTTTGAACAATCCCAATGGTTTTCCTTTATCAGTCCTGATTACTATTTGTCCTTGTTCTCCATCTTCAGCCCATCTTCCGTCATTAGTTAACAAATCGATATCATATTGAGGATTCCGAATACCCATAGAACCTGGTTTGGGCTTTACCCATGGATAAGTAGCAATAGTCAATGTCGTTTCGGTTTGCCCGAAACCTTCCATTAGTTTTATGCCGGTAATTCTAAAAAATTCTTCATAAACTTTCGGGTTTAGAGCCTCTCCTGCAATTGTACAATATTTCAGAGATGAAATATTAAATTTACTCAAATCTTCTCGAATTAGAAATCGAAATACTGTTGGTGGTGCACAGAAAGACGTTATGTTATATTTTTCGATCATAACTAATACGTCAGCAGGTGTGAACTTTTCGAAATCATATACAAAAACATTTGCTCCAGCAATCCATTGTCCATAAAGTTTTCCCCAAACCGCTTTTCCCCAGCCTGTATCAGCAAGTGTCAAGTGCAAGCTGTTTTCATGGAGGTTATGCCAAAATGAACCGGTTATAATATGTCCTAAAGGGTATGTGAAATCATGTGCCACCATTTTAGGATTTCCAGTTGTACCAGACGTAAAATAAAGTAAGGAAGTATCGTTATTGTTATTTACGAAATTTGGACGCTCGAATGGTTTTGCTGTATCGATTCCTGTATGAAAGTCTTTCCATCCTTCAGGAACGATAGGGCCTATCGATACGCAGTGTTGTAAAGACGGGGAGTCTGCTATGGAACGATTGATATGATCTGTAACGATTTTGTCACCGACAGCAACTATCATTTTTATATCAGCCGCGTTACAACGATAAATAATGTCTTTTTCTGTTAGTAAGTGAGTTGCAGGTATACATACGGCTCCTAATTTATGTAAAGCAATGATAGAGAACCAAAATTCATACCTTCTTTTGAGAATCAGCATGACCATATCTCCATGACCGATGCCTAAAGACTTGAAATATGCGGCCGTTTTATCACTTTCCCGTTTAATATCTGCAAAGGTAAAGTCGATGTGTTCCCCTTTGTCATTTGTCCAACATAAAGCTTTTTTATCAGGTTGAATGCGGGCCCATTCGTCAACTACATCATAGCCGAAATTAAAGTTTTCTGGCACTTTTACCTTAAAATTTTGCATGAAATCCTCTTGGGAACTAAAAGAGGTTTTATTTAAGAATTTTTCTAACATAATATTCTTGTCTTATAAACGTATCGTTTATCTGTTATATTGTTAAATAATAATGGCGAGGAATTTAACGGATTTCCCATCAAGAGCTTTCATCCCATGAGGTCTGTTTGCATCAAAGTAGATACTGTCCCCTTCCTCCAAAATCAGTTCTTTAGTTCCAATTTGCAACATGACCCTTCCTTCAAGAACTAAATTAAATTCTTGTCCGGGATGAGTATTAAGGTGTATAGATTGTGTCTCGGTAGCAGGTTCTACTGTAACGATGAACGGATCGGCTTTTCGGTTCATAAATCCAGCTGCCAAAGATTGGTATTTGTAGGCTTTTGTCCGTTCCACAGCAGCACCTTTACCTTTTCTTGTTAGAAAATATGAGTTCATGCGAGGTTCATCTCCAAACATCAAAGCAGAAAGATCCACACCATATTTAATGCTAATCTGATGTAAAGTGCTGACTGGAATATCAATATTGCCACTTTCATAACCTTTATATATTTCCTCTGTCACACCACAGGTTTTGGCCATATCTTTTATGTCAATATCCAAAGCATCACGTAATCCGATTAGTCGTTCAGCTATTTGTTTTATTTGATCATCCATATTATATAAATTTGATTTTACAAAGTTATTTAAATGCATGTTAAAAACAAAGAAATGAAAGTAAAATAAAGGATTTTGTGGATTTTTGATACTGTAATAGTTCCTTTTTCTATATAATGAAAAAGGCGTCTGGAAAGACACCTTGATAAATTCTTTTTAGTTTATTTTAAAATTGGCGAGATACTATTTGGCTGGTCTATGGTCTTTCAATAATTTTTTTGCAAATAAGGCCTCGGCTCTTTTATATAAAAACATTTTTTTAGGGGAAAGGATTTTTTTGAATTTTTCGAAATATTCTTTTTCTAATAAAGCTTCCTGCAGAGGTAAATCATTGATTGCTGCTGCAGAAGCTGCATATTCGTTTTCACTGACAGGCATTGTTGAGTGGGCAATACGTTTCATCTCTCCTCTCACTTTTCGGTTTAGTTGAAATTTTTTGCTTTGTAATTCTTCGTACAAAGGAAAAAATTGTTTCTCCTCAGCTGGTGTTAGACCTATCTCTTTTATTAGATATGCTCTTTTTTCAGCTTTGAATTGTTCTAATCGGTTTTGAGCTTTTGGAGAAACCGTTTGTGCGTAAGTTAAACCACACCAACTAAATGTCGAAAAAAATATGAAGAGTGTGATAAGTTGTTTCATATATTTTGGAATTATATTTATTTTTTCTCTTCTGCCAGATACTCGTAGATAGTATAGTCATCTACATGACTATAAAAAATATAGTCATCGATAGTGCTCTCTGAGATAGAAGATGTATCTGCCTGTGTCGTTGTAATAGCTTGGTCGGTACTCGAATTGGGAGTAACAAAAGTTTTTATCATAAGAGAAATACCGGCAAACATGGCTGCCATGTATATCCATGGTTTACATTTTTGCCATAAAGAGACCGGAGTTTTTTCTTTTACTTCTATAGCGGGCAAATGAGACATAATCCTATCGTTTAAGTTCTCGAAATAATCTTCAGGAACTTTAAAGCCCGTTTTCCGGTTGATTTGTTTCAATATGTTTTTGTCTTTTTCCATATATTCTAATGTTTAGACAAAAGTATGGCAAAAAGGTTTAATCTGTTTGTAATAAAAATTCTTCAACTTTTTTTGCGGCATGGTGATACGAAGCCTTTAGAGCTCCGACGGATGTTCCTAATATCTCTGAAATATCTTCATATTTCATTTCATCGAAATATCTCATATTGAATACTAATCGTTGTTTCTCAGGAAGTCTTAATATAGCTTTTTGTAATTTGAGTTGGAGATTATCTCCATCGAACCAGGTATCGGCTTCTAATTTTTCGGAAAGAAATACGTCTACACTATCTAAGGAAATATTTTGTTCTTGACGTTGTTTGTTTAAGAAAGTAATGCACTCATTGATGGCAATACGATAAAGCCATGTAGACAATCGGGCTTCAGCTCTGAAATATTCGAGATTGCACCAAGCCTTCATGAATGTGTTTTGGAGTAAATCGTCAGTATCATCGTGTGATATGACCATTTTTCGTATTTGCCAATATAGGGGTTCACTATATTGCGCGACAATTGTCGCAAATACTTTTTTGCGTTGCTCTGGATTCTGTATTTGTTCAACAATTTTTGATTCGTCGAGAGGTTGCATATAAAATATATCCCGAGATAACGTGTGTTTTAAGAATTAGCTTTTATTTAAAAACACCAATAATTAGAACAAAGTTCCTTTATTCAAGTAAACTTTCTTCAAAATTAAATTTATCTGTTTCTGGTGCTTTTATAATAGGTCGCTAATTACGATAAAATATATGAGATATGCAAAAAATGAAGGTTAGGTTTTGTGAATTAGCTTTTGTTTTATAACAAGATATAACTTTTATATCTGATTATGTGTAAAATTGTAGAAAAATGTTTATGTATAAAAATAGAATTATAGAGTGGAGAATAGGAAAAATCACTATATATAGCGATTGTGTCTTAAATGTTTATCATATTCCTTTGTGATATAAATAGAAAGTTTGTAAGGGTGTAACTATTTTAAGTTTGAAAGATTTATATGATAAGACGGCAACTTATGTGTTTATGCTTTTTATTATTGACTTTAATTGGAAATGCAGGAGAAGAATATGTAGATTCGACTGGATATAAAAATTATTATTTGCAGGAGATTCAAATAGTTTCCAATCCTAAATCTGAATCGAAATTATTAGAATTCCCTGCTTCAATAACAGTGTTTAATACTCGAAATATAGAAGATTGTCGGATTATATCATTAAAAGATTTATCTACGTTGTCCCCTAATTTTTATGTTCCGGATTATGGATCTAAGTTAATATCATCAGTTTATATAAGGGGTATAGGTTCTCGTATCAATTCTCCTGTGATAGGATTATATGTAGATAATGTTCCGTATTTGGATAAAAGTGCTTTTGATTTTGATTTTATGGATATAGAAAAAGTTGAGGTATTGAAAGGACCGCAAGGGACACTTTATGGGCGAAATACAATGGCAGGATTGGTAAATATTTATACTCGCTCCCCATTTGATTATCAGGGTACGAAAATTCGAGGAGGATATGGTAATGGAAATGCTTGGAGTGTTGCATTGTCGCATAGTTATAAAGTGAATGAAAAGTTTGCATTTTCTTTAAATGGGCGATATCGTAAGGATGATGGTTATTTTATGAATGAATATACTGGAGAAAAATCAGGAACGTCAGAGGTCGTTGGAGGACGGGGACAATTACAGTGGCGCATCAATCGTAGGTTAAAGATAAATATATCTTCTGATTTTGAATATAGTCGACAAAATGGATATCCGTATAGTAAATACGATAAATTTGAAAAACGGTGGGAAAAAATTAATTATAATGATGAGGCTTCTTATAAACGAAATCTTTCGACTACAAGTCTTTTTGTACAGTATACTCATGAGTGTTTTGTTATGAGTTCTACGTCTGGTTATCAATATTTAAAGGATAATATGCATCTTGACCAGGATTTTACTCCCTTATCGGTATTTACTTTACAACAGAAACAAAAACAAAATGCATTTACTCAAGAAGTTGTATTTAAGTCGAGTGCATTTAGAAATTTACAATGGGTGGCTGGTATTTTTGGTTTTTACTCTGGATTGAGAACTGATGGACCAGTTAATTTTAAAAAAGATGGGATTTCTTATTTAATAGAAGGGCAGACCAATACTCAATTATCGGCTCTGAAGGTACAATATCCTAAAATGCCGGATTTGTCTTTAGACATTGATAATTATAATTTATATATTAATGGTACTTATCAGACTCCTACATTTGGATTGGCTGTGTTCAAACAATTGGTTTATAATAATATGTTTACTAATGGTTTATCTGGTACAATAGGATTACGCCTCGATTACGAAAATTCTCGTATAAAACATAATACATACTCGACCGACAATTTGCGGGGGAATATTTCTGGTCAGATGACTGTTGTACGCCCTTCTGTTATAGGGGGAGATTTGGTTATACCTATTTTGATACCTCTTGATATTCCTCTGAGTATTGAAGGAAAAGAACGAATGGATATGTGGGAATTACTCCCGAAATTTGAATTGAAGTATAAGATTGGCAAATCTTCTGTTCTCTATCTTTCTGCAGCACGTGGTTATCGTTCCGGAGGATATAATTTTCAGATGTTTTCCAATTTAATACAATCTCAAATAAGAGAGAAGATAATGCAGACGGCATTTTATCAAATGCCGTCTGGAATATTTCCAGAAATACAGGTGTCTGAAAGTATGCCAATGCGGGATATTATTGCGTATAGGCCGGAGCATAGCTGGAATTACGAAATAGGAGGACATTCTGTTTTTGGGGATAATCGTATTTTTGCAGATATTTCAGCCTTTTATATTGATTGTCGTAATCAGCAGATATCTGTTGTCAGTGGATATGGACGGATTACCAAAAATTCTGGGCGTTCGGTCAGCAAAGGTATAGAGGCATCTTTTCGATATGTTCCGATGGATAATTTACAGTTTTCAGTTTCTTATGGATTTACTCATGCCTGTTTTGTTTCTAATAATGATGGAGAAATTGATTATAAGCATAATTACGTACCATTTACACCGAAGCATACATTGGCAATTACAGGAGGTTACTCTATACCGGTAAATTGCTCGTGGCTTGATAAGATAGATATTGATTTGCAATATCTTGGTAGAGGACGTATTTATTGGACTGAACTGAATGACGTATCACAACCTTATTATGAATTAGTAAATGGGAGTTTTTCTTTCACCAAGGGTCCTTTTAATTTAAAGATATGGGGAAAAAATATTTTTAATCGTCGGTATCAATCATTTTATTTTGAAGTGATGAATGCTCAGAATTTAAAACAAGATAATGGCTTTGCACAGAAAGGTAGGCCGGTAACATTTGGTACAGATGTAACGATCCGATTTTAATAAAATATTATTTTATTGAGAGAAAATGATGATTAAATTGTCTGATTTCAGAAAAAGAATTATATTTGCACAGCTTTTGCCGAAGGGCATCCCCGGTAAAAGCTATTTCATTTTTGGAGTGATGCTCGAGTGGTTGAAGAGGCACGCCTGGAAAGCGTGTAATCGCCTAAAGCGGTTCGGGGGTTCGAATCCCCCTCACTCCGCTCAAATCTGATTCTTGATAAAACATATGGAAGAAAGGCAGTTACAGGGATGTAACTGCCTTTTGTATTTTGTAATGAATAATATTTCTTGAAGATGAAACTGATGATACCATTGTGTTACAGAGTTCTATAATGGATATAGATGTTATTTGTTAGATAAAATATGTCAATTTGATATTATAATGTTGTAAATATTGCTATATGGCATAAAAATATATAGCAATTTGATATTTTGATGTTTTATTCTTACCTTTGCATCCGAATAAGGACAATGCATTGAGATATGAATAAAATTTTTCTAAATAGTTTTAACAGACAAAATACCTTTATGTCATGTGGTGTTTTGGGTGTGCATGTCCATTGGTTTAGTGGTTTTATCTAAATTATACTTCCTTTTTCAGGACTTGTTCCTTAAAGTCTTTTTTATATTTAGTGATTATTTTGACTTAATTATTGAAATTGAGGAATTTTTTTGCCCGTATTAAATGGTTATGTATATGGTTATGATTTTATGCCTATTATGTATAGGGATAGGAATAGGTTATCTATGTCGTCGAGTCTATATTTTAAGAAAGCTGGAAAGCACGATTTCTTATACAATTTTTATAATGTTGTTTATTTTTGGTATTACAATAGGTGCCGATAAGAATATAATTAATAATATTGGAAATTTTGGCTTACAAGCAGTATTATTAGCCGTTTGCGGTGTATTGGGAAGTTTATTCGCCTCTTATTTGGCGTATAGAATATTATCAAAGAAAGGAGACCAAAATGAAAAGTAATTTGATTATTATAGGGAGCTTTTTGGCAGGAATATTTTGTGGAATGTTTGGGAACGAAGATCTGGTTGGTTATTGTGCTGATGCTCCTATGTGGTTGTTATATGCACTTATTATTCAAGTAGGGTTAAATATAGGCGCAAATGGAGAAATAGGCGCTATGTTACAAGATATGAAAGTATCTGTTTTTTTATTGCCATTATTTACGATATTGGGAACGTTACTTTTTTCTGCAATGGCAAGTATGCTGTTGAAAACTTGGAATGTGTATGATTGTATGGCGATAGGAAGCGGATTTGCTTACTATTCTTTATCTTCTTTGCTCATCGTGCAGTTCAAAGAGGCGGCAATTGGCTTGGAGATGGCAACACAATTAGGCACTATAGCTTTACTTGCTAATATTATCAGAGAGATGTTAGCTTTGTTCGGGGCTCCATTTTACGCATCTTTATTTGGAAAATATGCACCGGTATCTGTAGCTGGCATTAATTCGATGGATGTTTGCCTGCCTGTCATTAGTCGCTGTTCTGGTAAAAGTATTGTTCCAGTTGCCATAGTCCATGGAATAATTTTGGAGATTAGTGTTCCGTTATTGATATCTTTATTTTGTAAATTATAATCTGTGATAAGTGTTATTATTGGATTTATTTGGAAATAAAAAGTTATTTTTTTTGTAAAAATAATGTCGGTAAAACAGGTTAGGCACTCTTTTTACCGACATTAAAATATAAATTTTATCTATATTTATTTTACTGTAATCATACCTCCGGCAGTATTGGCAACCATTTGTGGAGCATATAAACATTGTATGGTCGAAATCCCATTGTTATATATGCCCGGTCGGTCGGCTCTTACATTGTAATTGAATACATATGTACCTTTGGGTAGGTAATCAAAAAACAGATTGGTTGAAGCATCTTTTGTTTCTTGATAATAACATACTTGTTCATTACATTTGTATTGAGACAATTGTTCTACCGGTTCGAAGCAAGCGGCTCGTTGGTCAGACAAACATACAAATTCCAGGTCTCTATTTACTTTTACTACCAATCGAATACTTATTTTATCTCCGGTATGTAAAAGGGTTGTATTCAGAGGGACATATTTGCTTCCTTCTGGAGTTATTTTTTCTACAAAAAGTTGTTTTTCGATAGATAGTCCCGGTGTAGAGGAGTTTTTTATATTTTTGAAATCATCAAAATATTGCCAGTAAATTGCGCCTATAGAAGGTTGTTTATTGTTACTTTTTATTGTGATGCTTCCCAGACTTTTATTTATTTCTTGTCCTTGTCGGCTGTATTGCATATAACCGGTAATTTTATTATTTTCATTCTCTGGAAGCCATTTTTCTCCCCATTTGATTTGCGTTGCGTTAAGATTCTTCGTCCAATTGCTACCTGTTCGAACTAACGCGTAAATAGCATCGACTGTTGATGGTATATTCCCCCAATTTTGGGTTTGCTTTTGTTGTAATAACCACGTTTTCATTTTATCTAATGCCGCAGTGTCCTGAGTTATTTCTGTAAAAGCATTCATGATAGCTGTATGTACTTGTATAGCACTGTTTCTATAGCTGTAAGTTGATCGGTTATTTTGCCAGAACATCCCTGATTGAGAAGTAATTGTTGCATATTCACGTAAAGATGTGATTATTTGTTGAGCTTCATTATCAAAACCATATCTGTACATTGCTACAGCAGCCAAAGCTTTTTCATATAAAGAGAATCCGGGCCATTGTTTCAGCATACGATTCATCATGTCTTTATGGATATCCAATGTTTTTCCAGAGAGAGGAATGTCCCTGTAATAGCTTCGTACAAAGAGATAAACAATTTGATTATAAGAGAGTCTGTCAGTTGTTTTTGCAAATGTATTATCTATTATTTTTTTATCTACATATGATAATGCTTTTATTTGCATTTCTTTTGTAGGGGCATCAAATTGAACCATTCCGCTTTCTGTCAATTGACTCATTCCATATAGAATGTTTAACGTGATGAATTGGCTGGGTTGCATTTGTTTGAACCAGCTCCATCCACCCTCATTACTTTGAAGATTACGAAGTTTTTTTAAAGCCTCATTTTGTAAATAAGGAATTCTGTTTTTATCGAATAATTGTACCAAATTTTGAATTTGTTCGGTTTCGGTTTGAGCATCGAGGACCCAAGGTGTTTCAGATAACAATATAGATTTTAATTCTGCATTTTTCTCCAGATTTGAACGTAAGGAGTTGCTGTTTTTGTTGTTAGCCTTCCAAATATTTATGGCAGATGTTATTTGGGGATTCATAGCAGCAATACCTGCAGCCATGGTATTGGCATAATAAGACGCGAAAATTTGGGTTGCATTTTCATTGGTAATTTCAGAGAGGGAAGGCAAAGCTTGTATTGCATACCAAATCGGATTTGCAGTGTATTCTAAAGTCATTCGGTAATTTTGGAGAGTATTAGAACGATTATTAATGAAATTGTTCATTTCTACCGTTTTTTCTATTTTCCCTTCTCCAATATTGAAGTTTTTAGCTTCAGTGACTAATGTCTTTGTAGGCAAGATCGGCAGCCAGTGTTGTTCCCCATCAGAAAGTTTTGGAGTAACAGCTTTTACCCTAAATCCCATCAAATCGTTATCTTCTGGAGCTGTGAATGGATAGATAACGGTTTTTGATTCTCCGGGTCTTAAAATGAATATTTGAGATGTTTGTTGTTCAGAGATGTTAGTGTATGGATCAAATAGCTCAAAGTGAATTGTTCCTTCTAATATAGAATCTCCAGTATTACTGATTAAGGTAGCTATGTTGGCATTATCTCCTTGCCGGACAAAACGGGGCACATTAGGAGCTACCATCAGAGATTTACTACTTATAGTTGTCTTTTGCTCCAGTTTGTATTGCAACTGTTTTGTAAATGCAAGAGCCAAAAATTTCCATTGAGTATTTGCTTCGGGAACAGTAAATCGAACAGTTACTTCTCCATTTTCATTTGTTTGTAAATGAGGATAGAAGAATGCTGTCTCATTGAAGTTTTGCCTGTATGAGGATTGAATTTGATTGATGTTTAATTTGTTATCCGGAATTTTTGCTAATTCAGGCCGAGTTATAATGTTTCCTGCTGCGTCAGCAATAGAAACAGCTTCATCTAGCCCTCCTCCACGTATTTTCAATCCGTATAGTCTTCCTGTAAAGGCTGAAGATTTGGTTAAGAAAGAGACATTAGAATATTCATTTAAATATAAAATAGAGAACGGGACCTTTAACAAGTCGTATTGGAATGCATTACATTTTATTATAGGCTGATAACGGCTGGTGAAGGTCTGTTGATATTTGTAATATCCTTTTTGCCAATTGATATAAGGCTGGAAAGTATGAACGGGATTGAAATGCCAATTATGAGGCATGATTGCGTCGAGAGAAGCATCGAACATCTCACTGATAAACCGTGCTGAAACAGGATTCCCTGCTTGGTCTTTTATGGTAAAAGTCCATTCTTCTTTGGCTCCTGGAGATAATTTGTCTCGAAAGGTTGATGTTGTGATTTGTAATATAGGATTAGGTTTTTCTTTTTTGATAATGATTTGTCTGTCATATATTTTACCATTTTTAATAAATATCAAGGATAGAAGTAAATTTTCTTTATACGAGGTTTTGTATGTAATATTTAAACCTTTACTCTGGTTGCTTATTTTTAGCTGTTTAGTTTCCAGTATTTTTTCTCCTTCATAGAGTTGATACAATACATAAGCATTTTTAAAAGCAGTACCGTAAGGAACTTTTATAGTATTACCAGGTTTTACATTATATTCCTCTTTGGGAAGCCATACGGTGACATTTACAGGCAGGGCTTTGTCTTTTGGAGAATATAAGATAAAATTAGTTTCATTACTGATAATTTTTCCTTGAGTATCTGTAGTTTGTATGACAAGGCGATATGCTCCGGAGGGGAGTTGGTTCCAGTTAACTGAATCTGGAATGTGTTTTGATGTGAAACTTTTTTCTTCTACTTGTATTCGAATCTTGTTTTTTTCAAGTTCATAAAAGTCCTGAACTTTTTTGGATGGGTATAATGCATACAATATATATTTACAGGGTAGGTCTATATCGTTTTTCTGAGTATTGGTTATCTGAATATCAAGAGGAATAGACTGAGTTTTATCTATGATCTGAGGCATTGATAATGAAATAATTATTGGAGTATCACCAATGGAAAGTATAGTCTGACCTTCTTGTGTTTCTCCAGTGGGGGAAGTCACAATAACATTTATCTGATAGTTATAGGAAACGCCTATAGATAGAGCATCTTCTTCAGGTTTTTGTGGGACGAAACGTATAGTAAATTTTCCATCAGAGTCTGTTATAGATGTCCCTTCTGCAATTTGAGCTTGAGAGGCTCGACCTTGTCCAAACCAATTGGCCAATCGGATAATACGATATTCTACTTTTGCATTTGGTAAATTGATACCAGAGTATCGGGTAACGATTCCTCTAATATTGACAATTTGCCCAAAGTTAAGGATATCATGGCTTTTTTTAAAATCAATATGGAATGTAGGTCTTTTATAATCGGCTACTTCAAATGATGTGGATGTTCTAGCCTTATCTGATGAGCAATTTATCTGAAATTGCCCTAACAACAGATTTTCAGGTAAAGTAAATTCTCCGGAGAAAGAACCAAAATCATCGCTTGTAACTTCTGTACTGGATATGATTTTACCACGGTTACTCAGATTTAATTTTAATTTTTGGGAGGGGATGACTCCTTGTTTATTTTTTCCAGAGATGTAGTAAATACCTGAAAATTGTACCTTTTGTCCTGGACGATAGAGACTGCGGTCTGTAAAGAGTGTTAAATTGTAATTATTCGGTTCGTCGAATGAATATGGGTAACTTGTGTATGAAGATATCGGACATGTATCATTTTTATATACAACTCTATATCTTGTCTCTTCAGAAGTGGAAAATGTGACAATCCCGTTTTTATCAGTCTCGTATGAGTTTATATATTTCAGGTCGTTATATGTTGCACTGTTATATAAAAGTATTGATGCTTTTTTTATTGGTTTTCCACTTTTCGCATCAGTAACAAAAATTGTTTCATTATTTTGAATACGGCTATAAGCTGTCATTAAACGGGTCATATGGACGATAGCACATGCTGAATAGGAACTATCATTAATAGTCGAAATTTTTATAATGTATTGTCCGGGTGTGGAAATAGGAATGAGGCAACTGTCGTTTTTCTGTATTGGGGTTATTGTATCCGAAAGTTGGATAATATTGTTGTATATTAAATGGTTAGATATACAAAATGTACTTATCTCTTTCTCAGTTTTTAGTTGAGTGATTGCAGGTATACGATATATTTGTGTTCGTATATTATCAATGTTTTTGTAGGATAAGTGGAGGTAGTTTTTATTATCAGGATAAATAAAATCTGGTACTTTAATAGCTATGAACGGACATTCTATGTTAGCAATTATATCATTTAAACATTTACTTTTTTCAAAATCAGGATAGGTACTTAAGAGGTTTTTGCAGATAGATAAAATAGATGGCAATGTAGCATTGAGAGAGGAATCTTGTCTTTGTTGTATATATGAGAGTAATTGTACTGCAATTTCTATAGACCAAGGAGAGTCTTTATAGAAATTTATTTGTTTTTTTAAAATCTGGGGATATAATGTTTTATCAGTAGACCATTGATTGGCATAGGATAAGCGGTCCAGGTTTGCTATGATAAAAGCTGGAGACATTGGATTTTTATCTCTAAAGCGTAATAAATCTTGATAAATAGTCAATATACGAGTTCGAGGCTCTCCTGCTTTTCCAGTAAATTTATAAGTGATAAAATTGGAAAATGGAGCCATTAGTTGTTTTCCAGAAACTTGAGTCTGAGTTGGGAAATTTTGTTTATAGGTGTAATTATTGTACATATTGATAGCCCGGTACGATAAGAAATCAAATAGAGTAGGACGCAATTCTGGAGAATCGGTTCCGATATTGATAATTGATTCAAATTTACTCATCGATGTTTGTTGTAATATTTTTTGAGGGAGTAAGGATTGAATTAAGAGCTTATTAATTTTTTCGATAAATAGATTTCCACTCCACTCGGCAATATTATCCGGTACGGCAGTTAGATTTTCCCGGCTATTGTAAGTATATGAGTCTTGGCTGTAAAAATTTAGATAAAGCTCTGCTAAAAGAGAGTTTAATATAGCTTTTTCTTCTGGTTGTGATGAGTTTTGGGCAATTGTTTCTATTTTCTTTATTTGAGAAGGAAAACTGTCTCGTGATATTTCTATTTGACAAGCCATCCGTTCGATAAGAAGTTTTATGACTTGTGGTGTGTTTTTTTCTTTTAGAGCCAATTGCAAATTTTCTTCGGCTCTTCTCAAAAAAGTTGCTGGGTTAGCCATACGGGCCGAGTCTTGGGCATTAAATAATTGACGAAGCTCTATGTCTTGTGCAGGTACATTAAAAAAAGCACAAGAAAAAAGAAAAAATAATATTCCTGAGATTTGGTTTATTTTCATATCGGTAGAGTTTTATATTACAACAAATTTTATAAATAAATAGTTGTAGTCGTAATGAATATGAGAATAGTTTACATTTAATACAAAGATACTGAAATAATAAGTTGGATATGATTAGAAATATGTCTTTAATAATCTATTTTAGTATTTTGTTTCATTTATTTATAGATTATTTCTTTTAGTCTTAAGCAAATATTTAATAAATGCTTTATAATTATATAAAAAAATATAATTCTTATGTTAAATTGCTCTACGCTAATGTGAGGGTAGAAAATTAAGTTAACGGAGTTTTCTTTCTATGATATAGATATTTAAGATATTTTTATTTATAGTATTAATTTTATGAGGAATGGTATTTCATTTGATAAAAAATACTATTTTTGCAGATATATTGTGCTTAACAACTTTATTTCATTTGAAAATCTTTTAATACGTTGAACCAGTGAATAAGAGACATTTTCCATGGGTTTTTATTAGCCAAACTTTATTATGTACATCTCTTGTACTTTTAGGAAATTCCTGTATTGATAACAAGTATGATTTGAATAAGGATATTTCGATGGTGATCGGTATCGGAGGCGAGTTGGGTATTCCATTAGGTGAAACTGAAGAAAAAGCCTTGCGTGATCTTTTAGGTCCGGACGATATTGCCGATTTAGATACGACTGATGGTGCTTATGGGCTTCATAAAAAGGAAGATATAATAGCTAAGATAGAGCGTTTTGACGATGTTACTATTGATGAAATTGATGCATCTACAGATTTTAAAATAACATTTAAAACATTGACAATAGATCCGATATCTTTCCCAGAGAATGAGCCGGATATTACGATGTCAAAGGAACCTATCAGTAGGCCGGAAATGAATATTACTCCAATAATGGGACGTTCTGACTTGTCTACAACATTAACTCTTGGTTCGTTTCCCGAAGGAGTTATTCCCGAAGTGAAAATTACATTGAGGCGACCAGATAATGTTGATTTTGAGATATCTAACATTTTTTGCCCTACAGAGATTACGTCTATATCTTCTGTGGTTTTAGGTAGTCAGGCGAAGCTTGAGTGGGATTTATCTGATATCAAAAATAAATTGAGATTATCTTCTGGAACAATAACACTGACCGATTTTCAGATTAATTTCCCGGAAGGATTTGTTTTGTCAAATCCCAGCAAAGGTAAAATTGTGGGTGATAATGTATTGAGTTTGGTTGGAGAGCAGTTACCTTGTGATAGAAATATAATAACATTTACGTTGGAGAGGTATGAGAAAACAATTCAAAATCAGAATGGCTCTATTTCTGGATTTACAGAAGAAATCACTTATAGTGGAGATTTAAAATTTAGTATTAGTGGCGTTACTACGGGTACTGATGCTGGTGATTGTAATATTTCTATGCCGTTAGTGTTATCTTGTTCTCCTCAAGTTTCAGATATGCATATGTCTTTGAGTGGGGTCAATGTTGATGTACCTCAGACTGTTATCAGTAATGAAGTTGATATTACAGGCATCAATGAGGAAGTGACAAAAATTAATAAGGTTTATTTTGATGAAAGCTCGAAGATAACGGTAACTTCTTCGCCTTTAAATCTGGGCGAACTTGCATTAAGAGGGAATAATGCTTTAATTGATTTTTCTTCTAAGTTGACTTTCGCTCCGGATAATAATACATGGGATAATGGAAAGCTGGTAATTACTCCGTCAGAAATTAAAAATGGTTTTACAAAGACTGTGACATTGCAGTCTATAGATTTATCTGGAGAGGAGCTCTCAGGAACCAACAACTCTAAATCGATTCATTTTGAACCGGATTTTATTGTTGGTTCTATGAAACTGACAGTTTCTGGAAATACGACTTTCTCAGGCTTGCAAGAGTTTAATAATAATGTAAAAGTGCCGGTCAAAGTTACGAGTGCAATGCTCGATGTGGTAGATGCTGATGTAGAAACTTCTGCATTCACATCAAATTTGGAAGAACATAGTGCAGATATAGACATAAAAGATGTATCGATACCTGATAAAATTGAAGATTTAGGATGGGTACAATTGAAATCTCCGTCAAAAATAAGTTTAGCTATGGATGTAAATCCTATTCCAGAAGGAGCTGGTGAAATGAGATTTCAAAATTTGAATATAGATTTCCCTGCTTTTATTGAATTGGAGAGCGATCAGAAAATTGAAGTTCACAAAGATCAAGGTGGAAATGTTTTGTATAGAAGATTGGTTTTGGATGGAAAAGGAGCCATATTTACAAAAAATAGTGTTACGCGCTCGTGGACAAATGCAGGAATGAAATTGAATATTACAAAACTTGATTTGACTCAAGCTGAAAGTTATAAGTTAATAGAAGGAAAATTGTCTTTGTCCGAGGTAATTAAGGTTTCAGGAAATGTTGTCTTAGGAGAGGGTTCCATTAGTTTAACCGATTTGCAGGGAGATATAAATGTAGACACTAAAGTCTCTGTTGCTCCTATGGAAGTAGGTATTGTAGCATGTCGGGTCAAGGAAAATGTTACAGATGAAAATCCTCATACGAAGATTGACTTGGGAGATTTGAGTGATTATCTGAAAGAGGGCTCTAAACTGTATTTGCCAAAAGCTAATTTTAAACTTAAAGCATCTAATCCATTAGGTGTTCCGGTAGATGTTGATTTAGTGTTCAAGCCATATAAAAATGGCAGGTTATTGCTTATGGATGCTCCTTCAGTGCCTGTCTCTATTAATGCTTATCAACATGTGGAAGATATATCAAATGCAGATACCACGCGTTTGATGATTGTTGGAAAAGAATATCCTGAAAATATACCGGCTCCAGAGGGGTACACAAAGATTCAATTTGACAGATTATCCGAAGTTATAGAACAGGTCCCGGATAGTATTATTATCGATGCTTATCCTAAAGCTGATGCTCCAGTTGCTGGCAGCTGGCATATGGTCAATTTAGATCGCCCGAATAATGATATGGATATTAAGTGTGAGGTAGGAGTACCTTTTGCCTTGGGTGATAATATCAATATTGTGTATTGTGATACTATAGACAATATTCAGGACGATTTGGATGATATATTCGACAAAGTTACTGTTTCGGAAATTATTTTGAATGTAAAAGTGACAAATGGCGTACCTCTGAATCTTAAATTGAAGGTAATACCTTTAGGACCAGATGCAGAGGAACCTATTAGTAGTAGTGACTTGAAAGTTTTATTTGATGATAATACAGAAGGTAATATTGCTGCTGGATCATATGATTTTGATAGTCAAAAAACTGAACCCACAGAAACAACTGTTCAGATAAAGATTATTGAAGTAAATGGTTCGAATGCATTGAAACGGCTCGATGGATTGGAATTAAAGATAGAAGGTGGTTTAGGAGACCAGAACAAAGGCACAGAAGGTGGAGTTCCATTGAAGACCAGCCAGTCTATTAAGGCCAAAGTTGGATTAAAAGTAAAAGGCATCCAAGCTGATATGAATGAGTTTTAAATCATAATGTTGAATAAAAATAATAACGATATAATAATGAAGAAAAAGATCATTGCATTTATATTATGTCTGATATCCTTTAGTGGAATGGCTCAAACATTACGTTCATCATATTTTCTTGAACGGATGCCTTACCGTTATCGTCTTAATCCGGCATTGATAAATGATTATGGATATTTCAGCTTCCCAGTTTTGGGAAATGTCGCTATAGGTGTGAATTCAAATATGGCATTATCTAAATTTTTGTATCCACGAGGAAATGAGTTAGTGACGGGTTTACATCCGAGTATACCAGCTGATGAGTTTTTGGGTGGGCTGAAGAATAAAAATAATCTGGATTTGGATATTGATATGACTCTCCTTTCGTTTGGCTTTTTTGCTTTTAACGGATTTAATACATTTGATATTTCATTGAAGTCGCAGACTAGTATTTATTTGCCAAAAGATTTATTTACTTTCTTGAAAACAGGGCAAGGAGACGGAGGTCCGGCTGAATATGATTTTGGTAATATTGCAGCTCAAAGTAACAATTATGTGGAGTTAGCTTTGGGACATGCTCATCGTTTAAATGAGCGCTTGACTATTGGAGCTCGTCTGAAAGTTTTGGTTGGAGCAGGTAATATAGATGCACGAATCGATAGGATGCAAATAACAATGAGTGATGATATTTGGAAAATAAGAAGTTATGGTTATGCGAATCTGTCAGTAGCGGGTGTAACTTTGGAGAAGGATGAGAATGGAGATATTTCAGGGTTTGAGTACGATACTCCAGGTATTGCAGGTTTTGGTGGCGCGGTGGATTTGGGGGCAACGTATAAGTTAATGGATAATTTGACATTATCGATGGCCTTGACTGATTTGGGTTTTATTAAATGGAACGAAAATCTTCGGGGTGTGACTCCTGAGGGAGCTTTTGATTTTGATGGTTTTAAGCATCTTGGGGCAGAAGATGATGAGAATGGCAATAATGCTTTTGACGACGAAACCGATAAAATTGGAGATGATTTGGAAGCTTTGGCAAAATTTAAAGAAGATAAGGCGCCGTCTTCTCGTAGTACGATGTTACGTACAACCTTGAATATAGGTGCTGAATATGGAATTTTAAATAATAAGATATCTTTTGGGTTATTGTCTTCAACTCGTTTTTCTTCAATAAAAACACGAACAGAGTTAATGGCTACGGCAAATTTTCGTCCAGCAAAGTGGTTTATGGCTGCGATTAATGGCTCTGTTTCAAATACTGGAAGTTCTTGGGGTGCATTAATTAATTTATGCCCGAGAGGTATTAACTTTTTTGTTGGAACAGATTATGTTGTTTCTAAATTTACACCACAGTATGTGCCGGTAAACAGACCGAAGTTAAATTTAAATTTTGGAATCAACTTTCCGCTGGGAGGAGACCCGAAGCTGAAAAACAAGACTGTATATAATCCTGTTCCGGGATATTGAGAAAAGTATAAAATATTTTATTTTGCAAAGGGTGTACTATATAGTATGCCCTTTTTTATGAAGAATTTGAACACGATTTTGGTGATAAGGCTTATATTAGAATGATATTGGGGGGTAGAAGAAATATTGTCCTTATTATTCATTTTAGGCTTATGAGAGGAGAGGCCTTAGCTTTCTGACTGGGAAAATCTTCATGATTGATTTTTTAGAATAAAAATTTGGTGGAAAGAGTATTTGAGAGGG
Source organism: Coprobacter secundus subsp. similis (assembly GCF_015097275.1). Classification (GTDB taxonomy): domain Bacteria; phylum Bacteroidota; class Bacteroidia; order Bacteroidales; family Coprobacteraceae; genus Coprobacter; species Coprobacter secundus. The sequence continues at coordinate 2,295,099 of NZ_AP023322.1, read as the reverse complement.
TATATAAAATAAAGAGCCCAAACCATATGCTTGAACTCTTTATTTTATGTTTTTAGTGTATAAAGGAAATTTTACTTTTTTGCATGATAGCGTTTGTTGAGCATATCGACTACTTCGTTTGTGATATCATATGAAGGATCGATATATAAAGTACTGGTATTGTTTAAAATGACTTCGTATTTTTTGTTTTTATTATATTCTTTGATGAAATTGTTGATTGAGTCGGCCATTTGCATTTGCATTTTTACCTGTTCTTGCATATTTTCTGACTCAAGGCGTTGTCCCAAAGTTTGTAGGTCTTGTTGTTTCTTTAATAGACGTTGTTGCTCTTGTTCTAGACGTTCTTGTGACAAGAAGGCATTGTTTTGATATTTACGTTGAAATTCAGCACCTTCTTTATCTAATTCGCGAGCTTTTTCGTTAAAGCTGGCACGGGCATTTTCTTGACGGCGAATTAGTTTTTCATTTAACTCTTTGGCGTAATCATATTTCACCAATAAAGAATCTAGATTTACATATGCAATCGGAAGTCTATTGGAGGATGTTACATTGCTCTTTGCTGGAGATTCAGTAGTTTGGGCAGTTTGTCCGGTATTATTTTTACACTGAATGAACAACATTGCAATAGCAAGAGCCATGGCCGAATGCATAAATCTGGTAGCAGTCTTCATAATTTTCTTGTTTTATCTGGCTAATAAAATTTAATTTTCATTTATCAAATCAGACAATCTTTTTCGATTGCGATCTTTCAAATCAGTGGTCATAGCACAAGAAATACCTCTTTTCTTCATTTCTTTGTTTGATCCAATATGACTATTGGGGAAATGTCCGTTTTTAACAAATATAACTTTTATTCCTAAAAGAATGAAAGCTATTGCAACAATCCCAATGGTTAAAAGTATCGTATTCCACATTTTGACTATATTTGTACTGCAAATATAAAAATAAACTCTGATTTAATTGGTTTATAGCTTTATTTTTGACCATTATATCATAAATGAAGGTGAATTTAACACTAATTTATCAGGATGTGATCTATTTTGATGTGTTTTTAACTCGATAATTTTGAATAAAGCAATGGAAGTAAAAGATTTAAAACCGGAACTAATTTGGCACTATTTTGATGAAATAACCAAGGTCCCACGTCCTTCGAAGAAGGAAGGCAAAATTCGTGCATATCTGAAGGCCTTTGCACAGGAACATGGATTAGAAGAGAAGGAAGATAAAACAGGCAATGTTTTAATTACAAAACCTGCTACTTTAGGATATGAAAAAGCTCCGGTAGTGATTTTACAATCTCATATGGATATGGTTTGTGAAAAAAATAATGCTACTCAACATGATTTTGAGAATGATCCTATCGAAACGTATATAGATGGTGAATGGGTGCGAGCCAAAGGTACTACATTAGGTGCTGATAATGGTATAGGGATGGCTGCTACGTTGGCAGTATTGGCATCTGATGATTTGCAACATGGGAAAATAGAGGCATTATTTACTGTTGATGAGGAAACTGGATTGACAGGAGCTTATGGTATGAAACCCGGGTTTTTATCGGGAGATTATTTGTTGAATTTGGATTCTGAAGATGAAGCCGAGATTTATATTGGATGTGCTGGAGGAATAGATACAACTGCAATATTTACCTATAAACCTACTATGACTCCATCAGATTATTTCTTTTTCCGTATAGAGGTCGGAAATCTGAAAGGTGGACATTCGGGAGGAGATATACATAAGGGGCTAGGCAATGCCAATAAGATTTTGGCGCGTTTCTTATGTAAATCCTATAAAAAGTATGACATGGTTCTTTGTAGTATAAATGGGGGAAATCTTCGCAATGCTATACCTCGTGAAGCTTCAGCTATAATTGGAGTTCAGCATAGTGAAAAAGAGAAGATTCGTGTCGATTTTAATCATTTTATTGCTACTATTGAGAGTGAACTTGGAGGAATAGAGCCAGATATGACTTTGGTAATGGAGTCTGAAGACAAACAAGGTCGCTGCATCGACCGTCAGACGACATTTGCATTAATCAATTCTTTAAATGCTTGTCCACATGGAGTTATTGCTATGAGCCGAGATATTCCAGGATTAGTAGAGACATCAACAAATTTAGCTTCTGTAAAAATGGCTCCTGAAGATAAGATTGTAGTAACCACCAGCCAAAGAAGCTCTGTAGAGTCATTGAAGGATGAGATTGCTTGTCGGGTGGAGAGTGTCTTTTCTCTTGCGGGTGCCGTAGTGACTCATGGGGATGGTTATCCAGGGTGGAAACCAAACCTCGATTCTTGTATATTAAAAATAGCAAAGGAGGCTTATGAAGAATTGTATCAGATAACTCCGGAAGTAAAAGCTATACATGCAGGCTTAGAGTGTGGTTTGTTTCTTGAAAAATATCCTAATTTGGATATGATTTCTTTTGGACCTACATTGCGGGGTGTTCATTCTCCAGATGAAAGAATGCATATTCCAGCAGTTGAGAAGTTTTGGAATCACCTGGTTTTAATTTTGAAAAAAATATCGGAAATTGAAAAGTAAAATATAAAGTTGCTATTTCTCGGATGTTTCATTATATGATAAAAGAGGCTGTTTCGTTTGTTTCAAAACAGCCTCTTTCGTGTTATAAGTGTGTGTGGTTAGGGCCTCACGGCTTTATCTTCATCTAAATTGATATCTTTTGACAACTTTTATTAAACTGGGAAAATAAGGATTTTGGGAGTAGATTTTGCTCCTTTTTATTCCTTATCTCGCTCCAAAGGTAATGTAATTTTTTCAGGAGAAGAAATCTAAACGAAAATTTCAGTATTATATTTCACACATTATTATATTATAATCTTTCAAATCAAAGTGATAAAAAGTTATGATTTAGGCTCTTATGTTTAAAAAAGCGTTTTTTTTGTCATATTGAGGAAACATTTTAAATATATTACTTTTTAGTTTTTCGAACTATTTTCCTACTATGTACTTTTTTCTTCGCTTTTTTTCAATTCAGGATAGCTGATTCGAGTGTGGTACATTGTTTTTAATTTTTCGATGAACACGCTTTTTATGGTTTCTACATCTCGAAAACTTATGGGGGCATCTTTCATCAAGCCGTCTGCAATTTGCCCGTCAATGATATTATTGACTAATTTAGCTATAGATTCTTCTGTATATTCTTTCAGGCTACGTGATGCAGCTTCTACGGAATCGGCCATCATTAAAATTGCAGTTTCTTTCGTAAAGGGATTAGGACCGGGGTATGTGAAAGACTCTTCATTTATCTTAAAGTCTGGAAATTCATTTTTAAAAGAATTATAGAAATATTTGGTTTTACTTTTCCCATGGTGAGTACTGATAAAGTCTTTAATGGCTTGAGGCAACATTAGTTTGTCGGCCATTTTTAAGCCGTCTTTGATATGTTGTATAATGATTTGAGCACTTTGTTCGTAAGAAATTGCTTGATGAGGATTTACACCAGATTGGTTTTCTGTGAAAAAGGCTGGATTTCCGAGTTTTCCGATGTCATGGTATAGTGCTCCTGTACGTACTAATTGTGCATTAGCCCCTATTTTTATTGCTGCTTCGGCTGCTAAATTAGATACTTGCATCGAATGTTGGAACGTTCCTGGGCATATTTCGGATAATTGCCTGAGAATAGGGGAATTGATATCTGATAGTTCTACTAATGTGACATTTGATACAAAACCAAATGTCTTTTCTAACAAATAAATAAGTAAATAAGCAAAAAGTAAAAGAATACAACTGCCACCAAAGTAAGCAAACATATTCCAGTTTATTTTAATCCAGTCTCCTTCTGATAATAAAGTATATCCTAAATAAGAGATAGAGTAAGCTATAAATACCAAAATGGCACAGCGCACTAATTGTGAACGTTTTACTAAGTCACTTAATGTGTCAATAGCTGTCATTCCGATAATGATTTGCAAAAATATGAATTCCATTGCGAATGGAGCTACAAAGGCACAAAGTAATACTGTTATTAAATGGGCATAAAGAGCTGTACGAGAATCTATAAAAGTTACGACAATAATTGGCAGAATGGCAAATGGAACAATGTATATACCTAAAACTTTTAATTGACTTGTAAAATAAGCTGTTAATGTTACACCGACTATCATTATAAGTAAGAAGCCTAATCGGCGTGCGTCATTAAATATTTGGGGGCGGAATAATGCTAAGAAAAGGTAGAAGAAAACATATAAGCAAATTATCACGATAGCTTCACCTAATATGGTGATTTCTCTACGATCAAGATTGATTGTTTTTTTTAGAGTTACTGTTTCGAGCGATTTTAATATTTGGTAAGTATGAGGAGACACTATTTCACCTCTATCTATGATTCTTTCTCCTGCTTGTACTACACCAGATGATATTGATATGCGTTGTAGAAGTTCATCTTTTGCTTTTTGAGTAGTACCAGCATCAAAAGAAAGGTTTTCAACGAGATAATTGTTCAAATTACAATCGTGCACGAGACTGCGACTACCTTCATCGGGCAAATTTTCTATTATCTTTTCGTACGCCATGCGTGGAGATAATAGAGACGACATCAGGTAGGTTTTTGAAACGTTATTTTCCAATACACGTATGGCTGTTATTTTTTCTTTTTGTAATCGTTCGTAATCATTTGAAGAGACAATTCCTTGTTGATAGACTTCTTGTATTTCTTTTTGTAATAAGTTATATAAGTAAGTTGGGAGTTTGCTTTTTAAACTTGTTTTATATGCAATTTGTAAACTTTCTGATTGTTTGGTGGCAATATTAGGATTGAATGTATAGAAAGGTTGGAAATCTTTTAATACACTATCTTGTTCGGTTTTAATTTGAATACTGCTTTTATATATTGGAAAGTCGAAGGATGCAGTTAGAAGCCCGTATCTCCAAGGTTTACCTTCTTGAAAGTGATATCTGAATTTACCTTCTCTGGGGAAGAAATATAGAGTCAGCAATACAGCGGCAATGAAAAATAACGATTGAAAAATCGTTTGTCGTGAAAAAAACGCTTTTAATTTTTTTGATGCCATATTATTTATATTCATTAAAGATTATAAGACGTAAATCAGCTCATAATACGTGTAGCAGATTTTACCTCTTTTATTTTCTTTATATTATCACACATCCTTTCAACATCTTTGATGTTATGTACCAATACACTGATTGTTCCTTTAAACAGTCCATCGTTTGTTTCTATGTTGAGATTACGAATATTTACAGCTAAATCATTTGAGATAATGCGGGTGATTTGGTTTAGTACCCCAACTTGGTCTATTCCAGTTATTTCGATTGTTGCTGGAAAAGAGTCAATAATATTATCATCCCATTGGGTTGAGACTAGTCGAGAACCGAAACTACTTTTCAGACGCATAGCAACTGGGCAAGAACGTTTGTGAACAATTACATTTTCATTTTCGTTGACATATCCCAGAACATCGTCTCCTGGTATTGGGTTACAACAAGTTGCAATAGTATAATTTTTAGTACTTCCATCGTCTTTAAGTATATAAGTTGCTTTTCTGTCTATTTTATTTGTCGGTTCATTATTGGTAACTTCTTGAAGTTGTTGTGCAGAAGGTTTATTATTACTGTTTCCGACAAATGGAATGCGCAGGTATTTCATAAAGACATTTTGCCCTTTTTCTTTGAAAAGCTTTTTAGTACTATCGTTTAGTGAAATTTCGTCAGCGCCTAATCTGTAAAACAGTTCTTCTTTTTTATCTATTTTATAGTGATTGAGAAGTTTGTCTATGTTTCTGATATTATCTTCAAAATTGTTTTCTTTCAGGAAACGATTATATATTTCTTCTCCTTTGACTATTACTTGCTTTCTGTCTTTACGTAGGGCAGCCATTAAGCGAGTCTTTGCTTTAGCTGTTGTGATAAAGTTTATCCATTCAGGTTTAGGGCTTTGGGATTTAGATGTTAGTATTTCTACCTGGTCTCCACTCTGTAGTTTTTGGCTGATAGGAACTAACCGATGGTTTACTTTTGCAGCTATGCAATGATATCCCATATCAGAATGTAAGGTAAATGCGAAATCAAGGGCTGTAGCATCTTTAGGTAATGTCTTTAGTTCCCCTTTGGGAGTAAAGACGAATATTTCAGAGGCAAATAAGTTGAGCTTTATCGTATCTAAAAAGTCTAATGCATTAGGCTCTGGATTTTCCAATATTTCTTTAATTGTTTTAAGCCAGATGTCTAACTCTGATTCTTCATCGGAATTACCGACTTTATATTTCCAATGAGCGGCAAAACCTCGTTCGGCTATTTCGTCCATTCGCCGACTTCGTATTTGTACTTCTATCCAGTTACCGTCAGGGCCCATTACTGTAACGTGTAAAGCTTGATATCCGTTTGCTTTGGGACGACTTACCCAATCTCGTATGCGTTCAGGATGGACTTTATAGATATCAGTAATTACAGAATATATATTCCAACATTCTTTTTTTTCATCTTCCTCTTTAGGACAATCGAATATGATACGAACTGCATATAAATCATAAACTTCCTCAAATGGGATGTTTTTTGTCTGCATTTTGTTCCAGATGGAATAAACGGATTTTACCCGGGCTTTCATTTCAAAAGATAATCCCATCTCGTGCAATTTTTTGAGTATGGGAGCAGAAAAATCCTCGTAGATAGCTTGGCGCTTGGCTTCAGTGTCTGCAATTTTTTGGGTGATTTGTTTATAAGCTTCTGGATGCTCATATTTGAAACTAAGGTCTTCCAGTTCTGTTTTGATTGCGAAGAGTCCTAGCCTATGAGCTAAAGGGGCATAGATATATAATGTTTCTCCTGCTATTTTATATTGTTTACTGGGAGTCATGGAGCCTAATGTCCGCATATTGTGAAGTCTATCAGCCATTTTTATGAGAATGACACGGATATCTTCAGACATGGTCAATAGTAGTTTTCTAAAATTTTCTGCTTGGGCTGATGCTTGGTCTCCGAATATACCTCCTGATATTTTGGTTAGGCCGGCAACGATCATTGCTATTTTTCGGCCAAAAAGGTTTTCTATGTCTTCTACTGTATATTCGGTATCTTCTACAACGTCATGTAAAAGAGCGGAGCATATGGATGTTGACCCTAAGCCAATTTCCCGGCATACAATACGAGCTACAGCGATTGGATGTAATATATAGGGTTCACCTGACCGTCTGCGGATGCCCCGATGTGCTTCTTTAGCAAACCGGAAAGCTCGTTCGATAATATCCACTTTTTTACGATGGTTCGAATTCAGGTAATCTGTCAATAATGCCTGAAATTCTCGTTCTATCAATTCATTATCTGTTTTTTCCGCTTCAGATATGTTGCTCATAAACTGTCCATTTTACATAATCAGCAAACTTAAAAAAAATAATTCAATTATAATAACAGTTTTAGGTTGATTATTCCAGATTACATTATGAAAAACTATCGAGTATATGCGACATTTCAGCGTTTTTTGTTTTTTAGACGATTTAATGTGTATCAAATAAATTACGGTGTAAGAAAGTGAACATGTAATTTCTTTTGTATTGATAATTTTTTGGTGTAAGTTTTTAAGATTTGGATATTGGTCTATTATGGATAAAAAGGCGTTTTCCTTAAAAAGGAAAACGCCTTTTTATCTGAATTTTATAGGAAATACTTTAGTGTGCGATTATTATTCACCGAAAAGTTTGATTGAACCGATTGGTTGGATGGGCTTTACCGACCGGATGTTTATGTATTTGGCAGGATAGCCTGATACTGTGACTGCTTTATTCCTTTTTCCGAAAAGACCTTTTTTCTGAGTAATGGTGAAACGTGGGTCGACTAAGATATCAGCATTTGCTGATTCTAATGCTTTAGCGATCGCATTCTCTTTTAGTTCATCAAGAGTATATCGTTTGTTTAAACGACCTTTTAAAGTCGCTGATACACGTTCTTCTTTGACACTTAAATCAGCTTCTGCTGCTGTTTGTACTTTTACTCCTGGCTGAACACTATTCGCTGTAGTTAAACTGGTAGTACAAGAGCTGAATGTAACCGTAATTGCAATTGAAATAAAGAATAATATTTTTTTCATAAATTAAGAATTAAATAATAAGATAAATGTGATAGTTTATTATTGGACAAAGATAGAAAAATAATATCCTTTATTGATGTAAATAATCTGTTAATGAAGATTTTATATATAAAATATATACTCAAAATATTTTATTTAACTTATAAATTTATTTATGAAAAGTTTGAAAATGGAGTCTTCAATTATGTATTAAAAAAAACGTAACAATTTATTTTGTTACGTTTTTTTTAATATGAGAAATACGCATATTATTTTAAAGTTAGATAGAAAGAATGCGTAATGTATTCAATAGCTCTCTGTTGATAGGTTTGTCGTTTTTTATAGCTTTATTAAAAGGAACATATTCTATCTGGTCATTACGAACACCAATCATTACATTTCGTTGATCTTCGAGTAGGGCATCTATTGCAGCAGCTCCCATACGGCTGGCTAAAATACGGTCGTTGGCTGTAGGAGAACCTCCTCGTTGAAGGTGTCCTAATATGGTTACACGAACATCATATTGTGGATATTCGTTTTTTACTCGTTCGGCCAGATGCATAGCTCCTCCTGTACTTGGGCTTTCTGCTACGAGAACAATACTACTGTTTTTTGATTTACGGAATCCGTTTTTAATCAATTCTTCAAGCTGATCTACTTCTGTTGCTATTTCTGGAATAATTGCTGCTTCCGCTCCTGAAGCGATAGCTCCATTCAGTGCCAAGAATCCTGCATCACGTCCCATGACCTCGATAAAAAATAAACGTTCGTGAGAAGTGGCAGTATCTCGTATTTTATCGACAGCTTCCATAATTGTATTTAAAGCTGTGTCATAACCGATTGTCGTGTCAGTACCAAACAGATCATTATCTATTGTCCCTGGTAATCCGACAATAGGGAAATTATGTTCCGTTGCAAAAATGCGGGCACCCGTAAGAGTTCCGTCTCCTCCGATAACAACAAGAGAATCTATTCCTTCTTTCACTAGATTATCATAGGCTAATTGACGTCCTTCAGGTGTTTCAAATTCCTTGCACCGAGCTGTTTTGAGGATTGTTCCTCCTTGTTGTATGATGTTACTTACATTTTGAGTTCTGAAAGGAACTATTTCATCGGTAAGTAAACCTTTATATCCTCTGTAAATAGCTTTTACATCGAAGCCGTTGTAAATTGCGGCACGTGTCACCGCTCTAATTGCTGCATTCATGCCTGGGGCATCTCCGCCAGAGGTCAGAATTCCTATACATTTAGCTTTTGCCATAATTCAGAATTTTTTAATTAGCCTGATTTATCAGTTGCAAAAATATGAATTTATATTATAATGAGTGTATTTTGTACGTATTTTTTTAAAAGATAAAAATTTATTTTTATAGCTTCGACTGCAAATAATCAAATACTTCTTCCATAAGCCATTTGGGTGTAGATGTAGCACCGCATATACCGATACTTGATGTATTCTGTAGCCATTTATTTTTTATTTCGGAAACATTTGAAACGAGCTTTGAATTTGGATTTACTTTACAGCATTCCTCGAATAGCACCCTTCCGTTTGAACTTTTTTTACCGCAGACGAATAGAATCAAATCATGTTTTTGAGCAAATTCTCGAATATTAGGTATACGATTGGCAACTTGTCGGCATATAGTATCATAATATTTGAATGGCTTATCTGAAGATTGTTTTTGGGTTATTTGAGATACGATATTTTTAAATCCATCTACAGATTTAGTAGTTTGGGAATAGAGGCGGATTTCTTTTTGAAAATTTATTTTATCCAAGTCTTCTACTCCTTCTATTATCAATGCCTTTCCTTGTGTTTGTCCTACTAGGCCATTTACTTCAGCATGTCCAGGTTTTCCATAAATTATAATCTGTGTTTGCTCCGGAGTCGTTTCATCATAAGATTTTTTAATTTTACTCTGTAACTGTAAGACAACAGGACAGGTTGCATCGATGATTTCTATTCCGTTTTTACGCGCGATATCATAGGTTTCAGGGGGTTCTCCATGTGCACGTAGTAGTACTTTTACGTTATGTAGTTGCTCAAATTGTTCATGGTTGATAGTGATTAATCCTTTGGTTCTAAGGCGTTCGACTTCATTGTTATTATGAACAATATCTCCAAGACAGTAAAGAATTTCACCTTTTTCAAGCTCTTCTTCTGCTTTTTTTATTGCATTTACAACACCGAAACAAAATCCAGAACCTTTATCTATTTCTATTTTTACCATAGAATTTAATTTATTTAAAAAGGGCTTTTTGATATTGCTCATATAACCATTTGTCCTGTTCCTCTAATGTCATGTCGGAATTATCGAGCAAAATTGCATCATCAGCTTTTTTTAAAGGACTTTCACTCCTATTTTGGTCTATATAATCACGTTCTTGAACGTTTTTAAGAACTTCTTGATAAGAAATATTTTCTCCTTTGGCTTTTAATTCATCTAACCGACGTTTAGCTCTAGTTTCAGCTGATGCTGTAACGAAAATCTTTAATTCGGCATGAGGAAAGACCGTTGTTCCAATATCGCGCCCATCCATAACTATTCCTTTAGCTTTTCCTAATGCTTGTTGTTGAGTAGTCATGGCTGTACGTACGAATTTAAGAGCACTTACAGGACTGACAAGATTGGAGACTTGCATACTTCTTATTTCTTGCTCTACATTTTTCCCATTGAGCCATGTTTCGGGACGTCCTGATTGTGTATTTATTTTAAATTCGATATGGATGTTTTGCATTTGTTTTTTTAGGCTATTTTCATCTATCAGATTTCCATCTATCAAATTGTGGTTAATGCAGTATAAGGTGACTGCTCGATACATGGCTCCACTGTCGATATATATATAACCAATTCTTTTTGCCAGACCTTTAGCCATAGTACTTTTCCCGCAAGATGAAAAACCATCTATTGCAATAACTATTTTATTATTTTGTTTCATGAGTCCTAAATTAGAAATAGAAAAACAAACTTAAACAAAATAACTGAAATGACCGAGAGATAAAAACAGATTTCAAATGGTTAAAAAGCTATTTAAAATTTGTTAGCGGAGAAATTCTGAGACGTTTGTTGTCAAATTGACCATAAAAGTTGAGCCTCCTATATGATGTTGCGTGTATGACGCTCCTACAGCGAACATTTTTACCCTAAATCCGGCTCCGAGGCTAAATCCCGATAAAAAATTACGTTTGTAGGATTTCATGTCGGTACGAGTTTTATAGTTATATCCTAAAGCAATGTATAAGTTTTGAGAGGGTATGTAGTCTGCTGCAAATATTAAATGACGAAATAGATTTGATGCAAAATTATTTTTTTCTTTTAATTCTCCATCAGTTCCGTTCATCTGGTCACTTATTGTTGTATATGGCAATTTCCATTGTGTTAAATATTGTGCTGTGGCAGAGAATCGGAATGGGGCGTGCGCAAGGGTCTTTGATAAACCTAATTGTATATCCCAAGGCATTTTTTCGAATTTATTGTTAAATCGTTTCAACTGTCCTCCGGCATTTTTGATTACGGCCGATAGAGACAGTTCAGTCTCAGGGTTGTAATAATTGATTCCCATGTCGACACATAGTGCAAGAGCCGAATATTGTTCATAATTTGAATAAACAAATTTTCCGTTAATCCCCCCGCGAAGACGATCATTGATATCATAAGAGAACATACCATTAAGAATAATGTCTTTGGGGCTGAATGTTCCGATGATTACCCCGTTGTTTTCAGTTTGTTTCATTTCTCCGTAGCCGAAATATTGTATTCCTACTCCCCAAGCTCCTCGTTCTCCCGTTGCTTTACTGAAAGTTGCCCCTGCAATATTAATTCCTGCTACATATCGCATATAGTTCAGATTCAATTGCATATCCATTTCTTGACCTAATAAGGCTGGATTTTGAGTAGCCATGGAAACGTCTTCTTCTATTATGGATATATTATTCCCACCTAAAGCGTTGGCATGAGAAGATATAGGTATATTTAGAAAATCATATGATGATTTTCCTTCCTGGGCCAAACAGTTGAGGCTGATACAAAAGAAACTTATGAGGCAATATATAAGCCGGTTCATTATACTAATGATGAATTATCTGAGGTTCAAAAATACATTTAATTTACGAATTGTTAAAATCATTTTTTTATTAAACGTTCTCTTTAATAACGAGAAAAAAGAGAATACAGTATATTAATCTGAAAAATATCTTTCGTTTTTTCTTATTTTTCATGATTTGGACGTATATTTATATTTTCTTTGTTGGTACCTTTTTTATAAAGTCGTAAAAAAAATGTATTTTTGAAACCGTTAAATGAATACAGATGAATACAGTAGAACAATATATTGAAGCAATTAACCAAGGTTTGGCTCAGATTCCGTATCCGGAGTCTCCGGATGAGTTGTATGCACCGATTCGTTATGAACTTTCTTTAGGAGGGAAAAGAATAAGACCGTTGCTTACACTAATGGCTTGTGAAATGTTTGGAGTCGATTATCACCAAGCTTTGGCCCCAGCTTTAGGAATAGAAATATTTCATAATTTTACATTGCTTCATGACGATGTAATGGACAATGCTGATGTCCGTAGAGGAAAGCCTACTGTACATAAAGTGTGGAATGAAAATGCTGCAGTTCTGTCAGGGGATGCTATGCAGATTTTGGCATATATGCAGATTATGAAAGCTCCGGATTTTTATTTACGGGAGGTGCTTGATGTTTTTTCTCATACAGCAATGGAAATTTGTGAGGGACAGCAGTATGATATGGAGTTTGAGGTGCGGGATGATGTTTCGGAAGATGAATATCTGAACATGATACGGCTAAAAACAGCAGTATTATTAGGTGGAGCTTTAAAAATTGGAGCGATTATAGCAGAAGCGGGCGCTACGTCTGCCGAAAAATTATATCAGTTTGGAGTCAATATAGGTTTGGCATTCCAATTAAAAGATGATTATCTTGATGTTTATGGAGATCCTGTGGTTTTTGGGAAAAAAATTGGAGGAGATATTCTGAATAACAAAAAGACTTATATGTTGATTAATGCGTTACGACTTGCTAATGGGGAGGACAAAGAAGAGCTTTTGGGGTGGCTGAATCGGGAGGACTTTGATTCGAAAGAAAAGATATCTTGTATAACGGCTCTGTATAATCGATTAGGAATTAAGGAGCTTTGTGAAAATAAAATGCAGGAATATTATAGTAAGGCATGTGAATGTCTTAGGTCTATAGAAGTAGAAGATGATAATTATAAGAATCCGTTGTTGCAACTTGCTTCGGACTTGATGTATCGAGAATATTAATTGTGTTGAAAAGATGCCATATCGTCGATTACCGAATACTGATAGTGCGAGAATACGTTCTCTTGAATGTGTCGTAAACAAAGACGATATGTTTTTGGCTCCAGAACCTGTGTTATCTTATCATATTGTAAATGAAGCAAAAGTTTTTTTACCTCGTTTTAAGTCTGCATATACTCTTTATCATCAGTATTTAGATATACAGGTAAAAGATAATGCTAAGTACCAAGTGAAACTTCGTAATGCCCGTATGTATATTTCTCATTTTATTCAGGTTTTGGGTATGTGTATTATGAGGAATGAGATAAAAAGGGGTGCAGTAGAATTGTATGGTCTATCTCAAAGTCGTTTTATTGTACCTGATTTAATGAATGAAAATGCTATTTTAGAATGGGGTGCAAAAATTATTGCAGGAGAGACGATGAGAATACAACAGGGGGGAACTCCTATTTATAATCCGGCTATAGCAAAAGTTTCTGTTCATTATGATATATTTAGAGAGGCGTTCAATATTCGGAAAAACGCTATGGCAAATACAGCGAAAGCTTTATTTGCGTTATCTCAGATGCGAGATATGGCTGATAAAATTATTCTTGAGGTTTGGAATCAGGTAGAAAAATATTATTCTTTACTACCAGAGACAGAACGTTTAGAAAAATGTCAGGAATATGGTCTCGTCTATTATTATCGTAAAAGTGAGAAAGAAAACAGATGATAGATACACATACTCATATATATTTGACAGAGTTCGACAATGATCGGGATGATGTGGTTTTAAGGGCTCGAGAAGCAGGTATTACAAAGGTTGTTTTACCTAATGTTGATTTGACGACTATTCGACCGTTGGATGAAGCTGTAAATCGATATGCAGGCTTTTGTTTCCCTGCTATGGGATTGCATCCGACGTCGGTAGATAGTAATTATAAAAAGGTTCTTGATCATATTGCAAAGTTGCTTGATACAAGTGAATATTGTGCAATCGGAGAGATTGGGTTAGATTTGTATTGGGATAAGACTTTTATTTCGGAGCAGATAGATGCCTTGATTCAACAGATGACGTGGGCGTCATCTAAAAAATTACCGGTAATTATACATTGTCGAGAAGCTTTGCCGGAAATTTTGCAAGTGTTGAAAGATTTGAGACATCTTTCTTTGCAAGGCGTTTTCCATAGTTTTTCTGGTACGCCAGATGATGTTTCAATGATATCGGAATTCGGTGATTTTTATTTTGGTATAAACGGAGTGGCAACGTTCAAAAATGTACATTTGGAAGATGTTGTTAAGAAAATAGGATTGCATCGCCTTTTGTTAGAAACAGATGCTCCATATTTAACTCCAGTACCTTTTCGAGGTAAAAGAAATGAGCCGGCTTATATAATTTATACAGCCCGTCGTTTGGCAGATATTATGGGAATATCATTATCCGAATTAAGTGACCAAACTACCTATAATGCTTGTCGGTTATTTGGTTTATCTACCAAATAAGATATCTATTTTTTTATTCTTTAGAGAATGCTATATTTTCTGGTCTTATTTATATTGTATTTTTCGTTACTTTTGTATCAGAATACAAAACAGATAAAAAATGTGCATCCAGGTTTTTCCTCCAGATAGAAGTTGTGCTGAAGTTAATCTGCCAGCCTCAAAAAGTATTAGTAATCGGGTTTTGATTTTGAATGCTTTGAGCTATAGTCCCTATGTTATTGAAAATCTTTCTGATTGTGATGATACTTGTGTTATGGTACGAGCATTAGAATCAAATGATACTTGCTTTGATATACATGCTGCGGGGACAGCTATGCGTTTTATGACAGCGTTTTTATCTAAGATTGTGGGGGAGTGGGTTCTTACAGGATCAGAAAGAATGAAACAGCGACCGATTAAATTGTTAGTCGATGCGTTATGTTCTTTAGGTGCTAAAATCGAATATTTGGAAAAAGAAGGTTTTCCACCTCTAAAGATATATGGTAGTGTATTGGAAGGTGGAAAGTTGAGCCTTAATGGAAATGTGAGTTCTCAGTATATTTCTGCTTTATTGATGATTGCCCCGTACATGAGAAAGGGCTTGGAGTTGCACTTGATTGGAAATATTGTTTCGAAGCCTTATATTCATATGACATTGCAGTTGATGAAGGCATATGGAGTAGAAGCACAATGGCAAGGAAATATTATTATCGTACAACCTGGAGAGTATCGACCGATTCCTTTTAAAATAGAATCAGATTGGTCGGCTGCATCGTATTGGTATGAAATTGCAGCTTTATTACCCGGTTCGGAATTTGAGTTAGATGGTCTGCGTAAAAATAGTGTTCAAGGAGATTCTAAAATTGCAGAGTACTTTTTTTCTTTGGGAATTTCTACTCAATATACGGATAGTGGAGTGAAAATAAAATATAGTGGGAATATGTGTCGCAAAATGGTTTGTGATTTGACTGACCAGCCGGATTTAGCTCAGACATTAATTGTTACATGTGCGCTTAAGGAAATTCCTTTCAGATTTTCAGGGCTACAGAGTTTGAAAATAAAGGAAACCGATAGAATAGAAGCATTGAAAAATGAATTGAAGAAATTGGGTTATCTGATTACAGATATAAATGATTCTATATTGGAATGGTCTGGTGAACGATGTGAGGCTGAATCTGAGCCTATTATTGAAACATATGATGATCATCGTATGGCTATGGCTTTTGCTCCAGTATCTATAACAAGAGGCAGTATCATTATTCGTAATCCTAAAGTTGTAAATAAATCATATCCGTCATATTGGAAAGATATTGAAAATGCCGGATTTAAAATTAAGGATATATGATCGTTGTCATATTGATATTGTTGGCTATTATCTGCTTAGGGGTTGTGGCTGCTATTTTGCAGAAATCTTATAATTGGAAAATAGAAGAGAAAAAAGAACAGTCTGCCTCAATACAGTCGCTTGATGGATGTTGTGGAGCGCATGAGATTTGTGAAAAAGAGAGTTTATTGGCTGCGGTGAGTAAAGATATAGAATATTATGATGATGAGGAACTGGATCGATTTAAGGGCTATTCTTCCAATAGTTATTCTTCTGGTGAAGTCCAGGAATTTGCGGATGTATTATATACCCTGAGGAGTGAAGAAGTAGCAGGTTGGGTAAGAAGTTTACAATTAAGAGAAATAGAATTACCTGATCAGCTAAAGGATGAAATAGTAATGATTGTCGGAGAGAGACGCCGGTCTTAAAAACATAAGAAAACATATGTTGGAAATATTGCGGTATTCATTTTTTCAAAATGCTCTTTGGGCTGTTTTGTTGATTAGTTTAGCAGGAGCAGTGATTGGTACCTATGTCGTTACGCGTCGTTTGGTTTTCATAACAGGAGGTATAACACATGCATCCTTTGGTGGATTAGGTTTGGGCTTTTTTTTAAGTCTTAGTCCTGTTGCCATAGCTTTGATATTTGCTGTATTGTCAGCATTGGGAGTAGAATGGATGTCAAGGAAAAATTCTGTTCGGGAAGATTCTGCTATAGCTGTCTTTTGGGCTTTGGGAATGGCTGTAGGGATTATATTTATATTTCTTACTCCAGGTTATACCCCGGGACTTAGTGAATTTTTATTTGGAAATATTCTGACAGTTACACATACAGATTTGTTGATTTTTGCTTTGTATACGAGTATCCTGTTCCTCTTTTTTATTTTGTTTTACCGGCAAATAATATATATTGCGTTTGACCGGGATTTTGCTTATACACGTCGGTTGCCTGTGCGTTTTTTCGAGTATGGAATGATTTTTTTTATTTCTATATGTGTCGTATTGTCTATTCGTTTAGTTGGGATTATGTTGTTGTTATCTTTATTGACAATGCCGCAATTGATTGCTGATTTATTTTGTAGTCGTTATAAAAGTATTGTTATATTTTCTGCAGTTATAGGTATAATATGCGGTTTGGCCGGATTGTTTGTTTCGTATTATATAAATGTACCGGCAGGGGCATGTATTGTATTTGCTTTGGTTGTTTTTTATGGATTAGCTCGGGCTATTGCGAGAATAAAGCAGCCTTACATGGTTGAATAGATAATAATTGGAGAGAGTTTAAATAATTTTGTTTTTAGAGGAAAGAGACAATAAAAATGCTGTTTATCTGTTTATTTTATTGAGTGATTGTAATAAAAGAGCAACGATAAGTTGAAGAAATATTTAGAATATCTTTGTATAGGGCTTTTATGTCTGTTATCGGTAGTTTCATGTTCTGTAAGGAAGAATACGAAAGCTACTCGAGCTTATCATGCTATGACTACTCGTTTCAATGTCTATTTTAATGGAATTGAAAACTTTAAGGAACAGCTTAAAGTAATGGAAGACAAGTATGAAGATGACTATACTCGTGAACGAATCTATATGCATCCTGTATCGGCATATTCCAACCCGAAAGATGTTAAGCCGGGAGGAAGTTTTGATCGCACTATCGAAAAGTGCCAAAAGGCCATACAGCTTCATTCTATAAAGAAACGTCCGCTAAGAAATAGTAAAAAAATGTCGGACCCGAAGTACCGTGAATTTGTAACTCGGGATGAGTATAATCCGTTTATTCATAACGCTTGGAGTTTAATGGGAAAAGCTCAATATTATAAAGGTGATTTTTTGGGAGCTTCGGCTACATTTATCTATATAACCCGACACTTCACTTGGAAACCTGATTTAGTTGCAGAATCTCGTATTTGGTTGGCTCGTTGTTACCTTGAAATGGGTTGGCTGTATGAAGCTGAAGATGTATTGCAGAAAATTAATAATGATGGATTACCCGATAGCCAGACAACATGGTTTGCCACTGTTAATGCCGATTATCTTATACGTAGAGGAGATTATAAGCAGGCAATTCCTTTTTTGAAGACTGCAATTAAAGCAGAAGGGAATAAACGCCAAAAAATAAGGATGACATACCTTTTGGCTCAACTTTATGCAATAACTGGAGATAACAATGCGGCTTATGCGGCTTATGAACGGGTTATTAAGAAGGGGCCGGATTATAGGACGGAGTTGAATGCCAGGATACGTCAAACAGAGGTCTTTTCAGGAAAAGATATGGAAAAGATTTTGAAAAATTTGACTCGAATGACTCGGCAAGCAAAGAATGCAGAATATCTGGACCAGATTTATTATGCAATAGGCAATTTGTATCTTTCCCGAAAGGATACAGCTAAGGCTGTTGCCAATTATATTTTAGCTGCAGAAAAAAGTACGCGGAACGGAAAAGATAAAGCAATAAGTCAATTGACTTTAGGTAAGATATATTTTGACCGTAGAGATTATGTAAAAGCACAGCCGTGTTATGCAGAGGCCTTGCCTTTGATTGACGAAAGTTATCCAGATTATAGTGAGATCGCAAAGCGTTCAGAGGTTCTTGATGAGTTGGTAGTACATGCTCAGAATGTCGAGTTACAAGATAGTTTGCAGCATTTAGCATCTTTACCAGAAGCTGAGAGGATGAATATTATCCAGAAAATTATTGATGATCTTATTGCTGAAGAAAAAAAGGCAGAAGAAGAAGCAAGACGTCAGGCTTATTTGGAAGAACAAGAGGGAATGATGGCTAATATGCCGGTGAATAATAATGGTGCTAAGCAACCTACTGTACCTACTATGAATATGGGTAATGGAAGCAATGCTTGGTATTTTTATAATCCAGCGTTAGTATCGGCAGGTAAAACAGAGTTCCAACGTAAATGGGGGCGGCGTAAACTTGAGGATGATTGGCGTAGACGGAATAAGGCCTCATTCTCTATGAGTGATTTTGCTGATAATAATATCAATTATGATGAGCCGGAAGAAGGTGATATTGAAGAGATAAGTGATAGTATTGCAAAAGGAGATACGATAAGTAATGTTATGCAAAATCCTTTATCCTCAGATCCGAAAGACCCTCAATTCTATGTACAGCAGCTGCCTTTGACTCCTGAAGATATAGCTAATTCTAATGAAATTATCTCAGATGGTTTGTTCAATATGGGATTGATTTTAAAGAATAAGTTGGAAGATATGTCGGCCGCTATAAGTGCGTTTAATGAATTGGATCATCGTTTCCCGGACTGTGAATATATATTGGAAACGTATTATAATATGTATTTGATGTATATGCGTATGGGAGATGAGGTGACTGCTGAGGTTTATAAAAAACGTATTATTGACCGCTTTCCTAAGAGTGATTATGCTATAGCATTGGCAGATCCCAACTATCTTGAAAATCTAAGGAATATGGACGTGATGCAAGATTCATTATATAATCAAACTTATGAAGCGTATTTGGCTAACAATAGTACTAAAGTTCATGAATATTACGAGTTAGTTTCCCGTAAGTATCCCTTGTCTGATTTGATGCCTAAATTTATGTTTCTTAATTCATTATCTTATATTGGAGAAAAGAATATTGAGGCTTTTCAAACTGGATTGAAGGAACTCCTTGAAAAATATCCTGAAGCAGATGTCAGTCCTGTTGCTTCAGGAATGTTGAAAGGTTTGGCTCAAGGGCGTACGATAGCGACAGACGGAGGTAGTCCAAAAGGGATGATATGGACTATGTCATTAGGAGGGGATGGAGATTCGTTATCATTGAGCAACGATTCTGTCGCACCATTTACATTAGATAAAGATGTTCCTCATTCCCTTGTTTTAGTATATGAAACCAATAGTATATCATCAAATCAATTATTGTTTGATGTTGCTAAATATAACTTTTCTAACTTTTTGATTAAAGATTTTGATTTGGAAATAATCTCCTTTAACGAAATTAGTATGTTAATTATCAAAGGATTTAATAACTTTGATGAATTATCGCATTATCGGAAGATGATAGAAGGAGAGAAGGGTATACCGCTGCCTCCTGGCGTACGTCCGGTAATGATAAGTGATTCGAATTTTAAACTGTTGCTTGATGGGCGTAGTTTTGAAGACTATTTTAATTTTGTACAAGAGAATCAGTAGCTTATGAGAAATGATTTGATACTTTGGGCCGATGATGAGATAGATTTGTTGAAACCTCATATTTTATTCCTGAAACAAAAAGGATATGAAGTTGTTACAGTTTCCAATGGAAGAGATGCTCTGGAACAATGCGAGAAAGAGTATTTTGATTTGATTATTTTGGATGAAAATATGCCAGGGTTGAGTGGCTTGGAGACGTTGAGCCGTATCAAGGAGATTAGTCCGGAAGTCCCGGTTATTATGATTACGAAGAGTGAAGAGGAAAATATAATGAATCAGGCAATCGGTAATAAAATTGCTGATTATTTAATAAAACCGGTAAATCCAAATCAGATATTGTTGTCGATAAAAAAAAATTTATATCGGCGTGAAATTATATCCGAAAATACTACATCTAACTATCAGCAAGAGTTCAATCGTATTGGGATGCAGATAAATGACGCATCACATTGGGAGGATTGGTGTGAAATATACAAAAAGTTAGTTTTCTGGGAATTAGAGCTGACTCAGGCCGATAGTAATATGGCGGATTTGTTGAAGATGCAAAAGGTAGAAGCAAATTCTGCTTTTGTGAAGTATGTGAAAAAAAACTATGAAAGATGGGTAACGACAGAGGACCATCCGCTTCTGAGTTATGAATTATTTAAAAACAGAGTGTTCCCTTTATTAGATAGGGGAGAAAGAGTTTTTGTTATTCTTATCGATAATTTCCGCCTCGATCAATGGAAAGTTGTAAAACCGATTTTGTCTGAGTATTTTACTTTTGATGAAGAATTATATTTTAGCATATTGCCAACAGCAACTCAATATGCTCGGAATGCAATATTTTCGGGATTGATGCCAGATAGAATTGCTAAAATGTTCCCTGATTTGTGGGTAGATGAAGACGAAGAAGAGGGTAAAAATCTCAATGAAGCACCGCTGATACAGACTCAACTTGATCGTTTTAGAAAGAGATATACATTTTCATATAATAAGATAAATGAATCTCAGTTTGGTGAAAAAATCATTCAGAATTTTTCACAACTGGAACGTCATCCATTGAATGTATGTGTACTGAATTTTATAGATATGCTTTCCCATGCTCGAACTGAGTCTAAAATGATTCGAGAGTTAGCTTATACTGATGCTGCATATCGTTCGTTGACAGAGTCTTGGTTCAGGCATTCTTCTGCTTTGGATTTGTTCAAGAAAATAGCAGAGAAAGATTATACTGTAATTTTGACTACAGATCATGGGACTATACATGTCGATAATCCTGTTAAAGTTATTGCTGATAGAAATACGAATACAAATCTTCGATATAAAGTAGGCAAGAATATGAGTTATAATTCTAAGCAAGTGTATGAAATAAAAGCTCCGGAGCGTTATGGTTTACCTTCTCCCAATGTGAGTTCCGCTTATATTTTTGCTACGAATCGAGATTTCCTGGCCTATCCTAATAATTATAACTATTATGTTAGTTATTATAAGGATACGTTTCAGCATGGAGGAATTTCAATGGAAGAAATGATGGTTCCTTTTGTAACAATGAAAAGAAAATAAATATATAACAATAGAACTGCTAAAATGGAAACGACAATACAGATAAAATCATTAGAAAGTATACAGGAAGCTGCACATGAATTTGTTCAGAAAATGGGAGATAGCACGGTATTTGCATTTCGTGGAGAGATGGGAGCAGGGAAGACCACTTTCATCAAAGCTGTTTGTGAAGAGTTAGGTGTTGAAGATGTGATTAATAGTCCGACATTTGCAATAGTAAATGAATACCGTTCCAGAACAGGAGAACTGATATATCATTTTGACTTTTATCGGATTAATAAGTTAGAAGAAGTTTTTGATTTTGGATATGAAGATTACTTCTTTAGTGGAGCTCTCTGTTTTATTGAATGGCCGGAGAAAGTGGAAGATTTATTGCCGGGAGATTGTATAAATGTGTATATTTCAGAAAAAGAAGATAGAACTCGGGAGATAATAATAAAATAAGTTTTGTTGTATATGTCGGTAAGTTCTGTTATTGTAACGACGATATTTTTTTTATTGGGTATACTTTCTTTATTAGCTTCACTTGCTAATTGGGATTGGTTTTTTGCAAGTAAAAACAGCATTATATTTAGTCGTTGGTGGGGAAGGAAAGGAGCTCGAATATTTTATGGGATATTAGGAATTATTATTGTAGGAATGGCTATAATTCTTTGTCTGGATTTTTTTAAGTAATAATTATTCAAGAAAAGCAATACTTCATATCTTTTATGAAAACTATTAAAGTCAAATTTGTTGATTTTTGGAAAGGTTTTGATCCCCGCAATAATTTTCTGATGGATATCCTAAAACAGCGATATCATATTGAATTAAGTGAATCTCCTGATTATTTGATATTTTCTGTATTTGGTTTTACGAATTTGAATTATGAGAGGTGTGTAAAAATATTTTATACGGGAGAGAATCTTACGCCGGATTTCAATATTTGTGATTATGCAATAGGTTTTGATTATTTGTCATTTGGGGATAGGTATATGCGCTTGCCATTATACGCAGTCTATGGTATTGAAAAGTTGGCTTCTCCAAAGGTAATAGATAAAGAAAAAGTTCTCAAACGCAAGTTTTGTAGTTATGTAGTTTCCAATAATATTGGAGCGCCGGAGAGAAGCCGTTTTTTTCATCTTTTGTCTGAATATAAAAAAGTCGATTC
Organism: Coprobacter secundus subsp. similis; assembly: GCF_015097275.1. Taxonomy (GTDB): domain Bacteria; phylum Bacteroidota; class Bacteroidia; order Bacteroidales; family Coprobacteraceae; genus Coprobacter; species Coprobacter secundus. Next base: position 2,272,129 of record NZ_AP023322.1, on the reverse strand, counting down.
TGGAGGTAGGTGGGAGAATAACGTTGGAGGTCCCGTTCCTAATAAATTGGATTTTATTAAGGATTACAAATTTAATATTGCGTTTGAAAATAGTATGTATGACGGGTATACTACAGAGAAAATTATGGAACCTATGTTAGTTAATTCTTTACCTATATATTGGGGAAACAGATTGATAAATAAAGATTTTAATCCAGCATCCTTTATTAATGTTTCTGATTTCCCTTCGCTGGAAGCTGCAGTTGAGCATATTGTTATGTTAGATAATAATGACGATATGTATTTATCTATATTATCGAAGCCGTGGTTCAATGATGAAAATTATTTGGATTGGAAAGCACGTTTTTTTCATTTTTTTGATAATATATTTAATCGGCCGATAGATGAATGCAAATACTTGACTCCTTATGGTTTTTGTAGACATTATCGCAATCAATTACGATCGGCAAGATTATTGAAACAAAGGTTTCGCCAATTAAGGAACCCTTTAAGATGGTTTCGATGATTTTTAATATGATGTCTTTTTATAGTTAAGATTAAAATAATAAAATGTTTTAACGTTAATCAATGGGATGTGTTCTTATTCTATTTATATATTTTATTATATAAATAATAGCAATAAATATTGTGTTAAAATATTTAAAATGCTTTGTACTTTTCTTTATTTACTTAATCTTTGCATCGATTAAATTATAATATATAGTTAAAATATAAAAATCGTAGATATAGAAGCTATATTAAAGGTTGAAACGGCCTATAATTCAATTATACGTTTCAAAATTCCAAAATTATTAACTAAAAAAAATGAGTATGAAAAAATTAGCTCTTGTATTAGCTGTAAGTTTAGTTACATGTGCAAGTTCTTTTGCCCAGTATCAACCAGAAGCTGGGACAGTAACAACTGAAATTCAGTTTAATCCTTTTAACCAGGACGGAGAAAACTTTTCGATTGACGGTTTGAAATTGCGTTATTTCTTTAATGAAAAACACGCTCTTCGTTTGAATTTGGGTTTTGGTGTTGGTTCTAATAAATATTCTGACGATGGAGTAAATGAAACTACTGATGAAAAATGGTCGACAGATCTGAAGTCAAAAACTGGAAACTTTACCTTAGGTCTAGGTTATGAATATCATATAAATGTAGCTCCTCGTTTCTCTGTATATGTAGGAGGTGAAACTGGATTTACTGTAACTACGGCTAAGACTAAAATTAATGGTAAGACCGGTTCTGATGAGACAGATGTAACAATCAAAAACTATTATACAAATGATGTAGAGAATGGAATGGGAAATTTTGACCCGACAGATCCATTTAATGGAATTTCTCCAACAGGAGCTTTCACATATAACTTGCAAGCTTTGACAGGTTTTGACTTTTATATGTATAAAGGTTTATACTGTGGAGCAGAATTTGGTTTACAGTTCCGTACAACTAAATACAAAAATTTAGGTATTGAAGGTAAGGTTGCGGGTACTGATATTAAATCAGAAGATTTTGAAGATACTGCGAAGAGAACAAGCTTGAGCTTGGCATTTAAGGCTGTACCGGCAATTCGTTTAGGATGGAAATTCTAAGATAAACATCTAAAAATATAAAAATGCTTCCTCTCATTATTCTGTGAGGAAGCATTTTTTTTACTGCACTATTGTTTTTTAAGCCGGGATATGATGCTTTCTCCTTTAAAATATATTATTAAAGAACTGACAATGATAAGCATACCAGTTACGGTACTAAATGTCGGGTATTCTCCCTCTAACATGACCCAGCTGAGAATAGCTCCAAGTATTGGATTGATGAGGCGGCACATATTAATGTCGGAAACTTTACTCCCATTAGTTTGTAAGGCTATGAACCAAAAGCTGAAAGCAAAAACGGAAATGAAGACTAGTGTTCCTAAGCATATATAAAAACCGGTAGGTTTTCCTATAAAGCTATGAAATCCCTCAGTCGAAAGACCTATAATATAGATAAATAATCCCCCAAAAAACATTTGGACTGCATTTAGAAATATGGGATTTATTCGTGCTTTATCTTCTGATACAGAAATAGCAGAGTATCCTTGAAAGATGATACTTAAAATAAGTAGTATAATCCCCACTAAACCTTTCCAGTCAAGAGGCTTGCCGTCACTTCCAGTACCAATAATGAGTATAAGGCCGATAAAACTTATAATTAAGCTGATTATTTTATAACAATTTAGCTTATCATTTCTCGCAATTAGATGAGCCAATAGGACATTTATTAATGGTGTCATTCCCATGATTATCGAAGATATAGCCCCACTGACAAAGTCAACTCCCCAGTAAAATGCTGTGTAGCCCATAAACATGTTGATGAATATTAGATTCAAAAATAATTTCCGGTTTTCTAGAATCTCTTTCCACATACTTTTATGCCAGGAATAAATGAATAGAATAATTCCTACAATAGTAAATCGTAATCCGGCAAAATTCATGGGAGTAAAGTCATAACTGAGTCCTTGTTTGATAAATGGATTGACAATGGCCCATAATACTGAAGCCATTATGGCATATAGTAGCCCTTTTTTCATAATGTATATTTGTTGGTTTGAAGATGCAAAGATATAAATAATAACTATAGAGTATTTATATCTCGATGTTGTCCCAAAGAAAATACCATAGAAAGGGTGATAAGGTCCTTTCTATGGTATTTGGGTGTATAGATTTGATGTTGCTTTATAGCGGATATTCTTCGAAGGCGTATAATACGGTAGATAAATATCTTTCTCCGGTATCAGGTAATAATGTTACAATACTCTTATTCTTGTTTTCTGAGCGTTGAGCTAATTGGGTAGCAGCATAAGTCGCAGCGCCAGAGGAAATGCCGACAAGAAGACCTTCTTGTTGGGCCAATTCTCTACTTGTACGTATAGCATCATCATTTTTGACTTTAATAATTTCGTCAACAACAATATTATTGTAAGTTTTAGGAATAAATCCAGCACCGATACCTTGTATTTTATGAGGTCCGGGTTTCCCGCCGGAGAGTACAGGAGAGTCTGCCGGTTCTACTGCAATGATTTTTATATTTGGATTCAATTCTTTCAATCTTTCGCCTACACCACTGATGGTCCCTCCTGTACCTACTCCAGCGACAAATATGTCTATTTGACCATTGGTATCGCGCCAAATCTCTTCGGCAGTGGTTCTTTTATGAATAGCCGGATTTGCAGGGTTTTCAAATTGTTGCAAAATGATACTTTCTGGAGTATTGTTTCGTAGTTCTTCAGCTTTGGCAATAGCACCTTTCATTCCCTCAATTCCTGGGGTGAGTATGATTTCTGCACCTAAAGCTTTTAACAAATTTCTACGTTCGATACTCATTGTATCTGGCATAGTCAGTATCAATTTATATCCTTTTGCTGCGGATACGAATGCTAACCCTACTCCGGTGTTACCGCTTGTTGGTTCTATAATAACGGCTCCTGGTTGTAAATTGCCTGTAGCTTCTGCAGTTTCTATCATAGATAATGCTACTCTATCTTTGACACTTCCTGCGGGATTAAAGTATTCCAATTTTCCGATAATCCGAGCAGGAAGGTTATGTTTACGATTAAAATTGGAAAATTCCAATAATGGAGTATTACCGACTAAGTCGGTTAGTTGTTTTGCTATTTTTGTCATAATGTTCAATTTTTTTATTCTGTATTGTACAAAGGTATGAACCTCTTTAGAAAAATGCAATCACCCCTATAAGGTATTTTTCTACCATATATGTGGTATTTACAAAAGAAAAACCATTTGCCTTCTTAACATTGGAGAAAGACAAATGGTTTTTGTTATGATAAGTAAATCTTTATTTTATTTTAGGAGTTGCATTTTTTAGCTTAGGCACATTATTATTTTCGTGCCATTCATTTAATAATTTACGATGTTGGTCAAGTATGTTCTTATATTTTTCCTCAACAGCAAGATTTATCATTTCACCTCTATCATTGTTCATGTCGTATAGCTGTTCTCTATATTTACCTTTATCATAAACAATATATTTATAATTGCGGGTGCGCACCATCCATCCTTTAGTGGTAGAGTTATCGAATTGAGTTTCACAAACGACATAGTCGTGTATAGGTGTATCAGATATTTTTTCGACTATTGGTTTGAAACTTTTTCCTAAGCAATAATCAGGTATGTCGGCATTTGCAAATTCACAAAGTGTTGGCAATAAATCTATCCCGTTATTTATAAGTTGGTGCGTTATTTTACCTGCATTTTTGTTTTTAGGAAGTTTTACTATGAGAGGTATATTGGTAACTTCCTCATATAATGCAGATTTTTGATTCCAATGATGGGCACCTACACCATCCCCGTGATCTGAAGTAAAAATAATTAATGTATTTTCGCTAAGTTTTAATTGGTCAAGGGCATCAAGGAGTTTCCCAATTTCGGAATCTACATTTTCAACTAAACGATAGTATGCGTTCCTATAACGGCGCCAGTCATCAGGAGTATATCGAGTTACGGGATATCCTTTATAGTTGTTTTCTTGTTCTTGGCGAATGACATCAGCATCGTAAGGGGCAATTGCAAAATTTGCTGGTAGATTGGGACAATCCTCAATATTAGGTTCGGTTATTTCAGCGAAGGGCAGATTCTGACTTCGTGCATATTCACATATATTATGAGGATTATCATAAGCAGCAACTAAGAAAAAAGGTTTGTCGTGCTTTTGTTTTAGAAAGTCAATACAAGATTCAGATAGCCCGTAGTCGTTGTGCCCATACAATTTTTTAAATCCGTGTATTGAGTCCGGAATATCCGATTCAGGAATATGCCATTTCCCTGAATATGCACATTCATAACCTGCAGCTTGAATGAGGTTTCCGAGCCCTTTCCCCATATATTCTTGGGGAATAGATGAGCCATTAACTAATTGCTTCAACTTGCCAGGAGTTACACCTGTGAACATCGCTGCACGAGAAGGAGTACTTAATGGACATGCACAATAAGCATTGGTAAAACGTATACCATTTTGGGCAAGTCGGTCTATATTGGGTGTCTTGACATCTGGGTTACCGGTGCAGCTTAGGGCGTTAGCGGTATGTTGGTCGGTAAAAATATACACAATATTGGGTTGCTTTTGGGCGGATACAATACTGGCCGTTAATCCCAGAGCTCCCGTGATAAGCAGCTTCTTCATATATTTATGTGAAAAATGATTAAGTAAATTAATTATATAGTTATTGACATAATGTAATCATTCATATAATATCCGTTCCCGATAGGAAAATCTCCGCTACGTACTATTGTGTAACCCATATGTTCATAGAACTGTTTTGCTTTATTTGAACGGTTTACATTCAGTTCGATAGTACAAGGGGTATGAGGACAAAGACTTTTTATGTAATTAAAAGCAGTTTCCATTAGAAAACGTCCTGCTCCGGAACCTTGAGCATCGGGGAGTACATAAATTTTCTGTAGATGGAAAAGCTGTTTGTTTTCTTGTTCAATAGAAATATAGCCACAAGGTTTATTATCATTGTAAGCAATAAAGTATTGGTGCTTATCTGGTCCCATCTGTTGGTGGAGGGAGGGAATAGAATACATCATTTCAAACATATAATCCAATTGTTGAGGGGATAATATATTGCCGTATGTATGTTTCCACACTTGGGATGCCAATTGTTGTATTAGACCCGCATCATTTATATCGGCTTTTCTGACAGTAAACATCGTATTGTTATTTATTAATGAATGAAATAATATCTTCTGCAGAGAGTAATTGTTGTTCTCCAGTAATCATATTTTTCAATGTGATTTTGCCAGCTTCGATTTCTGTTTCTCCTACTAAAGCAACATAATTAATTTTTTTTGCATCTGCATATCCCATTTGCTTTTTCATTTTTGCTGCTTCAGGATATATTTCAGCCCGTATACCTGCAGTTCTGAATTGGGCGAGATACTTTATGCATATAGCTTCTTCTGTTTCTCCAAAATTTACAAACATTATCTGAGTGGTTTGTAAAGAATCTTTTGGATATAAATTTAGTTGATTTAATACGTCGAAAATGCGGTCGGCACCAAAAGATATGCCGACACCGGATATTCCCGGCATACCGAATACACCAGTGAGATTATCATATCTGCCTCCACCTGTTATACTTCCTATTTCTACATCTAATGCCTTTACTTCAACGATAGCTCCGGTATAATAGTTCAATCCACGAGCTAGAGTTAAGTCTATTTCTAATCCGGATCGCAAAGGCGAAGTATCGATTTTGTTAAGTATATATTCTAATTCATTGATACCTTTTATTCCTATTTCCGAATTCTTCAATATCTTTTTTAAGGTAGCTAATTTTTCTCGGTTGCTCCCTTTAAGTAGGATGATAGGTTGCAACATGGTGATGGCTTTATCTGGTATGCCTTTTAGGCGTAATTCTTCGTTGACTTTTTCTAATCCTATTTTATCGAGTTTGTCTATGGCTACAGTAATATCTATAATTTTTTGAGTTTCTCCGATTATTTCGGCAATTCCACTTAATATTTTTCTATTGTTTAATTTTATAGATACTCGTATTCCAAATCGATGGAATACTTCATCCATTAGTTGTAGCAATTCAACTTCGTTGAGAAGAGAGTCTGAGCCGACTACGTCTGCGTCACATTGATAGAATTCACGGTAACGACCTTTTTGAGGACGGTCTGCACGCCACACAGGTTGTATTTGGTAACGTTTGAATGGGAAGTTTATCTCATTCCGGTGCATGACAACAAAGCGGGCAAATGGAACAGTTAAGTCATATCGGAGACCTTTTTCACAGAAAGTAGCAGCCAGCTTATTTGTATTTCGAGATAGTAATTCTTCATCATTGGTATTTGAAAGAAAATCTCCTGAATTAAGAACTTTAAAAAGTAATTTATCTCCCTCTTCTCCATATTTTCCCATAAGAGTAGATAAGTTTTCCATTGCAGGAGTCTCAATTTGCTCAAACCCGAAAAGTCGGAATACATCGCTAATTGTATTGAATATATAATTGCGTTTGGCCATCTCTATGGGGGAGAAGTCGCGCGTACCTTTAGGTATGGATGGTTTTGCTGCCATAATTATAGTAGTTTCCGTAAAATGAAATGATAAATTAGTTATTCCTTACTTTTACAAAGATACTATTTTTTTTGTTTTTATTCTATTGACGACTTTAGGAATCGTTTTTACCAAAATTATTCATTAAGATATTTTCTGGTATTGCCAGACTAATGTATCATTCTTTTTTGTATATTCGTCTTCAACATTAGTAAATAACCTAATAGAAAGTATGGCTATGAAACATTTTCCTGAATCAGAATTAATTATCAATCAGGATGGGAGTGCATTTCACCTTCATATACGTCCTGAACAGCTCGCCGACAAAGTAATTCTTGTTGGAGACCCTGGTCGAGTAGATCTTGTAGCTTCTTTTTTCGATATGCGAGAATTTGATATTTCGAGTAGAGAGTTTCATACTATAACAGGAGTTTATAAAGGAAAACGGATAACGGTCATATCTCATGGTATAGGAACAGATAATATAGATATTGTTGTAAATGAATTAGATGCGTTGTCTAATATTGATTTTAAAACTCGCTATGAAAAATCCGAGTTTAGACAACTGACAATGGTGCGTATTGGTACTTCAGGAGGTTTGCAACCGCATGTCCCTGTAGGCACATTTGTCATTTCACAAAAATCTATAGGTTTTGATGGGGTCTTGAATTTTTATGCCGGGCGTAATGCAGTTTGCGATCTTGATTTTGAAGAAGCTTTTTGCCAACATGTAAAATGGAATCCCCTATGGGCAAAACCTTATGTAATTGATGCTGATCCTGATTTGGTAGAACAGATTGGCCGGGGAGAAATGGTAAAGGGGGTTACTATTTCGGCTAATGGTTTTTATGGACCACAAGGTCGTGAATTGAGATTGCCATTGGCAGATAAAATGTTGAACAAAAAAATTGAGTCTTTCAAATATAAAGATGGTCATGTCGTGACAAATTATGAAATGGAGAGTTCCGCATTGGCTGGTTTAGCGAAATTGATGGGGCATAAAGCAATGACCGTATGTATGATTATTGCGAATAGAGTTGCACATAATGCAGATAGCAATTATAAAGATTCAATAGGAGATTTAATAAAAACAGTGCTCAATCGTATTTAAATTAGGTTATCATAAATATAGATAATTAAGAAAAGCGGCTCAGAACTTCCATTGTAAGAATCTGAGCCGCTTTGCCTCTTAATAAGGAAAAGATGTACCTTAATCTACTGCTTTTTGTATTATCTATTTTCTTTTTAGACTTTTGTTTTTGAAGCTTGTTTTTGAGCCTAATCAAAAAATTATAAAATCCAAAAATACCAATAAATGATTGATTTATCTTTCCTTTATTTAATGTTTTCCACCACTTTATCGGTGATGATAAAGAATATACAAAGATATCAAAAAATCAATATAAATATCAAAAATGTTTAAAAATTTTATGTATTTCTTGAATATAATGTTCTGATTGTTATAAGAAAAAAGAAATAAACGGCATTTTATAATTTATATTTATACAATTGTGCTACTAATTTTTGATATTCGCTTTCAAGTTGTATGTAGTTTTCGATAGTTTGATATACCTGGACTGCCTCTACAAAATATTCTGATAAAGAAATTTGACCTTCATTCAGGGCTTTTTTCAGTAAATCCAGTGTATTTTGGGAATTTAATAGTCTTTCGTAGTCCTGTTTTGATTTTTCGAGACTTACCGCTTGAGTATATATTCCCTGTAATGTTGTTTCATTAATCATTCTGGAACTTTCTATTTGCATATTTGTGTATAGGGACATTGCTTTTGCCTGCTTTATTTTATTTTTATTCTCGTACAATGGGATAGAAACTCCAAATGTTATTCCATTCGAGACGTCTTCTCCTGCTTCTCTTTTATACCCTAATTCAAATTTCGGGAGCCATTGAGATTGATTTAGTTTAATTTCTCTTTGTGCTATTTCTTTTTCTTTTTCTAAAGCAATTAAAGATGCATCGGCTGCTAAAGCTTCCACTTTCCAAGTATCAAAATCTGTAGGTAATGTTACCGGTGTGTATGTCGTCCCATTTAAAGTTATTGGTATACCACCATTGAAACTTTGTAATTCTTTTTTTTTGGTTTCAAGAGCAGATTTTGTCCTTCTTGATTCAGTCTGAGTGTTCAATAACTCCATATCTATTCTATTCGATTCCAGAATATTAGCATCTCCTTCCGATACACGTTTCTTATATAGTTCGGATAGTTGTTCTGCATTTTGTAATCGTATATTTTGATATTCAAGTAAACGATTTAAAGCAATTATGTCTATACAGACGAGTTTGGCATCAAGTAAAATAGTTTGTCTTAATTCCCAGTCTTGTTGGTCATAAAGAGAAGATTTTAACTTTACTAATTTGTTACGATTTATATAAACTGTAGGGAAATCGAATCCTTGAGAAATTGTTAATTCCCGACTTGTCCCCAATGTTTTCGGATTACTCCACAGATGGTCATAAGCAATATTCGGATCAGGTAAAGTATTTCCGACAGAAGCTTCTAATTTCTTGGATTGTGAAAGTTGGGTATTTGCTTTTAGAGCTTTATTATTAGACTCTATATTTCTAAGAACTTCTTCAATATTATTTTGAGCTCTTATTCCTATGAGTGTAAAGAATGACAAAAAGATTATGATAAGGCTTTTCATATTTGTTCTTTTTTATGATTTAGATGAAGATAAACAATAGGTATAACAAAAGCGTTTAAAAAAGTAGATGTTATAAGTCCTCCCAATATAACTTTTGCCATTGGACTTTGAATTTCATTGCCAGGCAAATCTCCACCTAAAGCTAATGGTATCAAAGCTAAAGCTGAAGATAATGCAGTCATTAAAATTGGATTCAAACGGTCCAATGATCCGGTCAAGATTGTATCGGTCAAAGAATGTCCTTCGTTTTTTAATTGATTATAATGTGATACTAAGAGCATACCATTACGTGTAGCAATGCCAAATAATGAGATGAACCCTATAATTGCTGGAATACTGATTTCTCCCGTTGTAAATCGTAATATAAATACTCCGCCAATAAGGGCAAGTGGAAGATTTAATAAAATAGTACCGGCTTCTTTTCCATTGCGGAACTCATTATAAAGTAATAGGAAAATAACCAAAATTGATATTATGGAAGTGAATAGTAATGTACGGGATGCAGCTTGTTCACTTTCAAATTGTCCTCCGTATTCGATATGGTAACCTTCTGGTAATTGTATATTATTGTTTATTTTTGCCTGTATGTCATTAACGACACTTCTTAAATCCCTATCTGCAACATTGGCAGATATGACAATTTTTCGTTTTACGTTTTCTCTATTAATAGTATTGGGACCAGAGGAAGATTCTATGTTGGCAACTACAGCTAACGGAACTTTAGTCCCATTGGCATCTATCATTAGCTCTTTTATTTTTTCAATATTATCCCGTTGTGTATCGTTTACTTTTACAGTTAAATCAAAAGTTTTACTTTCTTCATATACTTGAGATACAACTTCTCCGGCCAGTGCAACATTGACAAATTCTGCAAATTCGGGGAGTGAAATTCCAAATTTTGCAAGCATTTCGCGTTTAGGCTTAATTTTCAATTGAGGACGTTCGATTTGTTGCTCTACATTTAAATCGACGACTCCTTTAATATCACTGATAGATGATTTTATCTGATTTCCTAAAGAGAACATACGGTTCAGATCGTCGCCGAATAATTTAATAGCGATTTTTGCCTGAGACCCTGATAACATGGCGTCGATACGATGTGAAATAGGTTGGCCGATTTCTATATTAACTCCTGACAAAGAGCTTAGTTTTTGACGAATGTCAGCAATCAATTCTTGGTGAGAACGGTCTTTTATTTCATAAGGAGCTTCAATTTCAGAGACATTTACACCCAATGCATGTTCATCTAATTCTGCTCGTCCGGTTTTTCTCGCAACTGTTTTTATTTCCGGTACAGATAATAACAATTCTTCTGCCCGTTGCCCGATTTTGTCCGATTCTTCAAGCGATATTCCGGGTAAGGTACTTATATTGATGGTGAATGAACCTTCGTTAAATGGAGGTAAAAAACTGCGACCAAGAGTGAAGAAAAGAGCCAAAGCCACAATAAATAATCCGAGAGTTCCTCCTAAAACAATATTCTTATGGTTGAGAGACCAAATCAAAGATTTTTTATATATGTTTTTTAAAGTTCTGGCTACCCAAGGCTCTTGATTGAGTTTGTCATTTTCTTTTTTATTCCCTAATAAATAACTGCATAGTACTGGTGTCAATGTCAATGCAACTATTGTAGATGCTAATAATGCTATAATAAAAGCTATACCTAAGGGCATAAGCATACGGCCTTCCATTCCTGATAGAAAAAATAGTGGGACGAAACTTACAATGATAATAAGGGTAGAATTTAATATAGGCATCCTGACTTCTTTAGAAGCTTCGAATATAACGTCTATTGCCCGTTTCCGTTCCTTTTCTGGCAATAATTTATTTTCTCTTAGTCTTTTATATACGTTCTCAACATCTACGATAGCATCGTCTACTAAAGAGCCTATAGCAATGGCCATCCCTCCTAAGCTCATCGTATTTATAGTTAAACCCATAAAATGTAAGGTGAGTATTGATACCAATAATGATAGGGGTAGAGCAACCAATGAAATAATTGTCGTTCTAAGATTCATTAGGAACAGAAATAATACGATAATAACGAAAAATGCCCCTTCAAATAACGATTTCTGTATATTATCTATAGAATTATCAATGAAACGAGACTGCCTGAACACATCATTCGAAATATGTACATCAGGTGGCATAGATTTTTGCAAATCGATAATAGATGCATCTAATGCCTTGGTTAAATCTAACGTACTTGTATTTGGCTGTTTGGTAACTGTAACTAAAACTGCAGGGTTCCCTTTTTCAGAAGCTAATCCCAACTTGGGTGCTTTATTCCCTATTTGTATCGTAGCTATATCTTCTAATAGGATAGGGACGTTATTCTCTATTTTTACAATAGATTTGGAAAGCTCTTCTGTGTTATTAGTCGATAGTATTCCTCGAACAATATATTCATTTCCGAATTCGTATAAAATTCCTCCATTAGCATTTTGATTCATATTTCGGGTTACATTCATAACTTCATTTAGGCTTATACCATAGTGTTTCATTCGAGCTGGGTCAAGGAGTATCTGATATTCTTTGATTTCACCACCGATAACGGTAACTTGTGCTACTCCTCCAGTGGAAAGAAGACGTGGGCGAATTGTCCAGTCGGCTAATGTCCTGAGCTCTTGTAATGATGTGGTATCGGATGTAATCCCTAATATCATAACTTCTCCCAATATGGAAGATTGTGGCCCCATGGTCGGAATTCCTGCTGTTTCAGGGAGAATCCCATTCAGAGCGGTAAGTTTTTCAGAAGTTATTTGGCGAGCCCTGTATATATCTGTACCCCAGTTAAATTCTACCCAGACAACGGAAAATCCGGTAGTAGAAGATGAACGTACACGTCTCACATCAGTCGCTCCGTTTACTGCTGTTTCGACAGGAAATGTAACCAAACGTTCTACCTCTTCAGGGGCCATTCCTGGGGCTTCGGTCATGACTACTACAGTAGGGGCGTTAAGGTCGGGAAATACATCTACGTCCATATTTATAGCTGTAAATGTTCCGGCAAATAAGAGAATTATGGATGCTATCAATATAAGTAGACGGTTATTCAGAGAATAACGGATAATTTTATTTAACATACTCTTTTTCCTTTAATGATATTAGTGACTGTGAGAATGACCTTCAGGTATTATATTGCTGTTGGCTGCCAGTTTTATTTGGTAAGCTCCTTCTGTAACTACTCGGTCACCGGCTTTAATTCCTGATAATATTTGTACATCTTTACCATTGTTGTCTCCTATTTGTACTTCCTGCTTTTTGTATCCGTCTTCGTCTAATTGTATATATACGAAATAGGCTCCCTGCTCTTCTGTGAGTGATGTTATGGGGAGAACAAGAGCTTTTTCAATAGGAGCTGATAACAGATATACTTCAACAAATGCTCCCGGGATAATATCGCCTTTGTTATCGAATTCAAAAGTGACAGGAATATAGAATGAGTTGTTACCTGAAGATTTTCCATATGAGACCATTCGTCCGTTTAGTTGGGGGAGCTCATATATTTTATTATCATAAGGGGTTTTGAAATTTGCAGTCCGAATAGTAGGTAATGCTTTATAATTTCGTTCTGATAAATCGGCTCGAAGAATTAATTTTTTGTTTTGAGATATACTTAAAAGAGGTTGTCCCGTTGTTACATAATCACCCTCGTTCACTAATTTATTTTTGATATACCCACTTATTGGAGATATGACTGTTACACCTTTCACTCCTAATCTGTTTCCTGTGGCTTCATATGCAATACGAGCTGTTTCAAAATTTTGTTTAATTTGATTGTACTCTTTTTCGGATATTATTTTATCCTTAATAAGGGAATTAGCTCGTTTCAATTCGGTTTCTGCACTTTCATAAGCAATACGCAATTTTTCCGTTTGGTCTCCGTCTACTATATTTTTAGAAGAAATGGAGGCTAAAGTTGTTCCTGCAGCTACATAACTTCCGTCGACAATTCGAGTTTTGCCAAATGCTATAACTCCAGGAACGGTTGCTACTATAGTACTTTCATCTCCTTGTGCTCCAGAAATTTGCCCGCTTGTTTTTATAATTTGATTAAAATTCTTAGGTTCAATAGTTTCTACTTTGACTCCTGATGCCTGTGCTTTTTCTTTTGGTAGAATAATCTCGTCAGAGTGAGCCTCTTCTGTTTTATGATTGTGGATATCATTGTCTGCTTGATTGGAGTGTGAAGATGTAGAATGGTTACAACTTATTAATATGTAAGCCGATAATATAAGATATAAGAAAATTTTTTCCATTGTGTAATTGATTGTAAATTAGTAATGAGAATATATCAATAGTCTTTGTATCTCGCAGATACAAAAATGTACATACATAATAATTACGTATGTTCAAATTACCCAATGGAATGAGGAGGAGCTCTTAACCCGGAAGAGTGGGATAATAGAATTCCATGTAATTGTTCTACATATACCGAACAATTGAGAAAATCGGTAATGTTGGTTTCTATAGGACCAGTAGGAATTTCTGATAAGTTAAATACTGTCTGTACAGGTTGGATATGAATGCACGAAACATGGCATATGTGGATTCTTTCTGCTTGTTTGAATTTTGCAATACAATTGTCATCGCAAGGTACCTTATGGCAATTTTGAGTATCTGTCGGAACGGATTCTGTAGCAAAAGCTTGTAAACAAAGCATACCGTTGTCGTGATGATGATGAGGTAATACGGCTATTGCCAACATTATAAATGTAGCAAGGCATAAAAAAAATATTGATGATGTATTCCTCTTCATGCCGCAAATATAGTAAACAATCTGGATAATTAATAAAAATATTTCTTGCACCTTTTTTATTTTTAACAACTTGTTTAATATATATTTTCTCTGTTTAGATGGGAGAAATGTAATTGTGACGTTAATTTATTGAATGATTGTAAAATAAGAATTTGCAATTAACATTGTTTTATTATAGCTTTAAAAAAAGTATTGGCTGAATATTTCAATTTAGTGTGTTTTTAACTATAAAAACAATAAAACCGCGGTTTAAAGGGGCATCAAAAAAAAGCACATTATTTTTTTATCTGAAAATATTGTACTACATTTGACGCACAAATGTTTATTGGATTATTGTGCAAACAGGGGATATTCTTATAAAATATCAGGCAGAATACAATTAAAAAGATAAACTTTCGTTTTTCTTATATGATGTAGTATAAAATGTAAAAATGAGAGTTTAATGTTCTGTTTGAAATACACATGAGATACCATGGATGCTGATAATGGATGAAACAAGCGTAAAATTTATATTTAAACTAAAAACAAAAAGACTAAAGCTTCTTAAAAAACGAGGCTTGTTTTGAAAGACGGATTTACAATTATTATCAAACTAATTTAATTTAACAGTCAACCACTTAGAATTTTTTTTATTATGGAAACTAAAAAAACAAAAAAAGTTAAAAGATTTCGTGGCATTGAGTCTGCATTCTTGGTGATCGTAGGATGTTTCATTGTTGCCCTTTGTATTTTTCAATTTGTTTTGGGTAACCCTGACAACTTTATGAATGGAGATCCTTCCGGTCATCCACTGCCTGGAAATATGTTAGGTACTATTTATAAAGGAGGTATCATTGTACCAGTTCTTCAAACTTTATTATTGACCGTATTGGTATTGAGTGTTGAGCGTGCTTTTGCTATCTCTAAAGCTAAAGGAAAAGGTAATCTAACTAAATTTGTTCAGAATATTAAAAATGCTTTAGCTGCTGGTGATATACAAAAGGCTCAGGATCTTTGTGACAAACAAGGAGGTTCAGTTGCTAATGTTGTTACTTCTGTATTGAACAAATATGTTGAAATGGAGGGTAACGATACATTGACCAAAGAACAAAAATTGTCTTATATTCAAAAAGAGGTAGAAGAAGCCACTGCATTGGAACTGCCGAGTTTAGAGCAAAATCTTGCAGTTGTAGCAACTATGACAACTTTAGGAACTTTGGTCGGACTGCTGGGTACTGTGTTAGGTATGATCAAGTCATTTGCTGCTTTGGCTAATGCGGGTGCTCCTGACTCTGTAGCATTGTCTACTGGTATTTCTGAAGCACTTGTAAATACGGCTTTCGGTATCGCAACTGGTGCTTTGGCTGTAATTTCTTACAACTTCTTTACTAGCAAAATCGATAAAATTACTTATTGTATCGATGAAGTTGGATTTACAATTGTCCAAACTTACGCTGCTACGCATAAATAATTAATTAAGAAAGGAACGATTAATTATGCCAAAAGTAAAAGTAAAAAGGAAGAGTACGCTCATTGACATGACCGCGATGAGTGACGTGACTGTACTTTTGCTTACATTCTTTATGTTGACCTCTACTTTCGTGCAGAAAGAACCTGTGCAGGTGGCTACTCCTGCTTCGGTCTCGGAGATTAAGATTCCCGAGATTAATATCCTTCAAATATTAGTCGATCCTCAAGGAAAGATTTTTATGAGCTTGGATAAACAGGAAGATCGGGTAGCGGTATTAGAGGAATTAAGTAAAGAGTACAATGTCAATTTTACTCCTGAACAAGTAAATAAATTTAAACTTATCAATTCGTTTGGAGTTCCTATCAAGCAGATGCCTGCGTTTTTGGATCTTCCTACGGATGATCAGGATCGTTTGTTGAAGGATTATGGTATTCCCATTGATACTACAGCAAATCCTAGTAATGAGTTTAAAGCTTGGGTGAAAGCGGCTCGTGCGCAGAACCCGGATTTGAGAATTGCAATTAAAGCAGACCAAGCGACCCCGTATCCTAATATTAAGAATATCATGACTTCTTTGCAGGATATACGAGAAAATCGTTATAATCTGATTACGACACTTAAAAGCGTACCCGCAGAAAATTAAATTGAACCATTATGGCAGAAGTACAACAAAAAGACTCGGGGGGAAAGAAGGGTAAACAGAAAAAAATGAATATCCGGGTAGACTTTACCCCGATGGTCGATATGAACATGCTTTTGATTACATTCTTTATGCTCTGTACGTCATTGAGTAAACCGCAGACTATGGAAATTAGTATGCCATCCAATGATAAGAAGATTACAGAAGAAGATCAAACTAAAGTTGCAGAATCTCGAGCTATTACGTTAATATTGGGAGAAGATGATAAGGTGTATTATTATGTAGGATTACCCGATTATAATGATTACACATCATTAAAGGTTACAACGTATGATGCTGACGGTTTACGGGCTTTGTTACTTGATCGGAATAGAGATATAGTCGCAAAGATTAAAGAATTGAAGAAAAAGAAGCTCAATAAGGAGATCACAGACGAACAATATGACGAACAGGCTATAGAAATTAAAGGTGTTAAAACTGCGCCTGTTGTTATGATTAAAGCTACTGATGATGCTACTTATAAGAACCTGGTTGATGCTCTTGATGAGATGCAGATTTGTAGTATTAGCAAATATGCTATCGTGGACCTGACAGAAGGAGATGAATTCTTAATTGATAACTTGAAACAAAAAGGAGCCCTGACGGGGCAAATTGATGAATCAAAATTGTAACAAAAACTAATGACACTAAAAAGTAGAAGAAATGGCTAAAATAGATTTAACTTCGAGAGAGTGGTGCGATTTGGTTTTTGAAGGTAGGAATAAAGCTTATGGCGCTTTTGAATTACGTCAAAGTTCGCCTAAACGTCATAATATAGCTATGATTATAATTATAGTTGTTGCTGTTATTGCGTTTTCTGTTCCTGCTTTGATTCGTTTCGTAACTCCCGAAAAAGTAGAAGAGGCTATGACAGAGGTTACGACATTGTCGAAACTTCCTGAAGCTGAAGTAAAGAAAAATGAGGATTTAAAACCTCTTGCTCCGGAGACTCCTCCTCCTCCTCCTTTGAAAAGTTCTATTAAGTTTACGGCTCCCGTAATCAAAAAGGACGAAGAAGTAAGTGAGGAAGATGAGATAAAATCTCAAGATGAATTGGCAAAAAATGATAAAGTTGCTATTTCTATTGCCGACGTAAAGGGTAATGACGAAATCAATGGTGCTGATATTGCCGATTTTAAAGAAGTTGTAAGACCGGAAGCTCCGAAAGAAGAAAAAGAGGTTCCTTATCAGGCCGTTGAGCAGATGCCTCAATTTCCTGGTGGTGACGCTGAGTTGATGAAATATATTCAGGATCATTTGAAATATCCTGTAATTGCTGCTGAAAATGGTATACAAGGTCGTGTTATTGTACGTTTTGTGGTATCAAAAACAGGAGAAATTCAGGATGTAACAGTATTGAGGGGGGTAGACTCTTCTCTCGATAAGGAGGCTGTTCGTGTGATAAAATCGATGCCTAAATGGATTCCTGGAAAACAAAATGGTAATAATGTAGCCGTTTATTTCACCGTACCGGTTATGTTTAAACTTATGTAATCTTGAATTGTTTATATACAAGATACATGATATAGTATACTCCGCAATCCCTGTATCCTTTTTTGGATGTTTGGGTTGCGGGTATTTTAGATTAATACAAGCCTATGGAAGAGAAAATGGAAAAGACCGGGAGAAATGATGCTCCGAGAAGATTAAATCCGGGATATATATTCGGGATATTTATGATTATAGTTTATTTAGGAATGGCCTATTTACTAGTGTTTACTCCGTTGTTTGAACAAAATTTTTCACCGGCATTTCGTTATTCGATAGGAATAGTATTTTTGATATATGGAGTTTATCGAGCTTACCGTCAGGTAAAAGCTTATAAAAAATAGAAAGGAGGCCTTCTATGATATTCCGTTTGAAAAGGTGGATGCCGTTAGTGGCAGTGATGTGCGTTGCTGGAATTGTCTCCTGCAATACTTCTCCAAAAGAGAAGCAAGATACACCTACGTCTGGTGTTATCAGAATTAGTGCAGATGAAACTTTTGCACCTATAATACAACAAGAGATTGATGTGTTTGAGAGTACATATCCTGATGCAGGAATTGTACCTGAATATGTTAGTGAAGTAGAAGCTATTACGATGCTTATTCGTGACAGTGTACGTTTGGCTGTTACGACACGTAGTCTTACAAAGGAAGAAGAGGCTGCGTTGAATAGTAAAAAACTGTTTCCTAAGACTGTAAAGATTGCGACTGATGGTATCGCTTTGATTATAAATAAACAGAATCCAGATTCGTTGATTCGAGTATCTGATATTCGTAAAATTCTGACAGGAGAAATAACAGACTGGAATCAAATATATCCGAAATCAAATTTGGGTAAGATACAATTAGTATTTGATAATGCTAATTCCAGTACAGTGCGTTTTGCTATAGATTCTATATGTCAAGGGAAACCATTATCCCCTGATTTGAGAGCACAAAAAAGTAATTCTGGGGTGATTGATTATGTTGCTCAAGACCAGAATGCTATTGGCGTAATTGGTGCGAGTTGGATTGGTAATAAAAGTGATACGACCAATCTTTCTTTTTCTGACAAGATTACAGTTATGAATGTTACGGCAGATGATGTTGCAACTTTAGCAAATAGCTATAAGCCGTATCAAGCATATTTAGCAATGGGAACTTATCCGTTGACTCGGAATGTATATATAATTGTTACTGATCCTCGAAGTGGTCTACCCACAGGTTTTACGACATTTGTATCGTCAGATAAAGGACAACGTATTATTTTAAAAGCTGGAATGGTTCCTGCAACGCAGGCCATCCGGATTGTCAATGTAAGAGATGAATTATAATAATTAAAATAAGGTTTAAGTTATGAAGATTAAATTCCTATTACTTTCATCGCTGATTTTTGTAGGAGGGATGACTATGAAAGTTTCGGCAGCCAGTTATGCCGATGGTATAGAGTATTTTAAATCAGGGCAGCCGGATCGTGCTAAAATAATTTTGCAACGAACATTTAACGATGCTAGCACAAATAAAGCAGAGGCCTGTTATTATTTGGGAGAAATATATTCGGGCATGCAGAAAAATGATTCAGCAATGTACTATTATAAAGAAGGTATAAAGATTGATCCTCTCTATCCTTTTAATAAAATAGGTGAAGCTAAATTGATGTTAAAATCTAATACTAAGGGGGCTGAATCTATTTTTAAGGAAATATTAAAAGAAAAAGCGAATAAGAAAAATCCTGCTGTTCAGTTGGCTATTGCTAAGGCTTATTATGAAAATGTAATGCCAGAATATCAGAAATATTTAGATAAAGCAATTGATGCAGATAAGAAATTTGCAGAAACTTATTTATTCCAAGGAGATATGCTTGTAGATAAAAAGCAGTATGGAGATGCTTGTGGATATTATGAGATGGCAATCAGTTTTGATGTAAATTGCGTGCCTGCTTATGTAAAGTATGCAAATATTTATTTCCCGATTAATTCAACACTTGCTATACAGAAATTAGAAGATTTGAAAGCTTTGGCTCCCAATTCTGCTATCATGCAACGTGAATTGGCTGAGGCTTATTATAAAAATAATCAGTTTGGAAAAGCTGTAGATGCATATGCTCAATATATGGCTAATCCTAATCATTTTGATTCCGATCAACCTCGTTATGCTGCGTTGTTGTTCTTTGACAAAAAATATGATGAATCGCTGGCTTTGGTAAATGAGCTGTTAAAGAAGGATCCCAATAACTTTGTGTTGAAACGTTTGGCAATGTATAATTATAATGAGCTTAAACAATACGATAAAGCTCTTGAAGCTGCAAAGACGTTTATGCCGACATTGGATAATCCAGGATTTACCAGTCGTGATTACGTGATGTATGGGGCGATATTGATAGAGAATAAGCAAGCAGACCAAGCAATTCCTTTGTATGAAAAAGCTTTGCAAGTAGATACTGCTAATGTACAACTTTACCAAGATTTGAGTGACGCTTATCGTATGGCAGGACAATATGGTAAAAGTGCTGATGCATATAAAGAGTATATGAAACGTACAGGAGAAGCTTCTACTATGGATTATTTTTCATTAGGAGGTATTTATTATCGGGCAGGAAGTACAGCCCCTTCTACAACTCCAGAAGAATTAGCTGTGAAGAATGCTTATTTCATGGAAGCAGATAGTTTATTTACTCTTGTTGCAGAACGTGCCCCTGAAGATTATCGTGGTTTCTTGTGGCGTGCTCGGGCAAATGCAGGTCTTGATCCTGAGACGGAACAAGGTTTAGCTAAACCATATTATGAACAAGCTATGGTGCTTTTAGAGAAAGATACTTCAAGTAAATCTGCATTAGTAGAATGTTATAAGTATTTAGGATATTATAATTATTTAAAAGAATATGCAGGTAATGTGAAAGGTTTCCCTGAGACTCGTAAGTATTGGAATAAGGTGCTGGAGGTATCTCCAGAAAGTGCTGACATAAAAGCCGCATTGGACCAGTTACCTAAATAAGATATTCTGATTTAATAGTGTAAAAGTAGTTTATATTTATTTGCTATTTTTATTGTTATTATAGAAAAGAAAGAATAAAGTGAAAAAGTAAAAGCCTGAAAATTTTTAATTTTCAGGCTTTTACTTTTTATTACATAATAAAAATAAAATCTTTATTAACTACTTTATTTCAATTTCTTCTTTTAAATCAATCTCTTCTTTTTCTTTATTGTAAAATTTATATTCGAGAAAAGCAAGTGACTGATCCGGTATTAATTTAAAATGAAATGTATATTTACATTTCCATTGCCATTTAAGGGAGAAAAATCCCTGATTGATAAATGCTGCAATAAAAGGATGCACATGTAAGTAGAAGTTTTTGATCTTGAGTTTATTGACCATGTATGCAATCTTATCTTCTAACCGATCTGTAAATAAAATTGAGGGGCGGATAGTACCTTTGCCAAAACATGTAGGACAATCTTCATTAGTATTGATATCAAGAGCCGGACGTACACGTTGTCTTGTTATTTGCATCAGTCCGAATTTACTTAATGGTAGGATATTATGTTTTGCCCTATCTGCTGCCATTAGCTCTTTCATGCGGTCATATAGCTTTTGACGGTTCTCTGGGTCTTGCATATCGATATAATCGATAACAATGATACCACCCATATCCCGCAGTCTTAACTGGCGGGCAATTTCTTCTGCGGCATACATATTTACGTCTATAGCATTGCTTTCTTGGTCAGAAGTTGATTTTGAACGATTACCACTATTGACGTCAATTACATGTAAAGCTTCTGTATGTTCTATAATCAAATATGCTCCGCTTTTAAATGATACTGTTTTACCAAATGAAGATTTTATTTGCTTAGTTATTGCAAAGTGGTCAAAGATGGGCAAATCACCTTTGTATAGTTTTACAATATCTTTGCGTTCAGGAGCTATCAGGCTTACATAATTATAAATTTGTTGGAATACGGTTTCTTCGTTGACATGTATACTTTCGAAAGATGTGTTGAATATGTCGCGAATTACACCGACTGTTCGTCCCGTCTCCTCAAATATTAGAGATGGAGTTTTGGCCTTTTGAAGCTTTAACAGAGAGTCTTCCCAGCATTTTACTAATGTTTTGAGCTCATTATCCAGTTCTGCTACTCTTTTATTTTCTGCTACGGTACGTACGATAACTCCAAAATTTTTAGGTTTTATACTTTGGATCAACTGTTTTAACCGAGCTTTTTCTTCGCTGGATTTTATTTTTTGAGATACCGATACTTTGTCGGCAAATGGTATTAGTACGAGAAAACGTCCGGCAAAAGATATTTCAGCAGTGAGGCGAGGGCCTTTGGACGAAATAGGTTCTTTGGCAATTTGGACTAAAACTTCTTGTCCTACTTTTAAGATATCACTGACCGTTCCCTCTTTATCAATATCGGGCAATGTATTGAATTTGCTGATTGATAATATCCGTTTACGATCAGATAAAGATTGTTTTACAAATTTTGCACATGAATTAAATTGTGCTCCTAGGTCTAAATAATGTAAAAATGCATCCTTTTCGTAACCTACATCTACAAATGCAGCATTTAGTCCAGGCATAAGTTTTTTGACTTTTCCTAAATAAATATCGCCTACCGAAAATGATATATTTCGAGCTTCTTTTTGCAATTCTACTAAACGTTTGTTTTCGAGAATTGCAATGGAAACTTCTTTAGGTTGGACATCTACTACTAATTCGTTGGACACTGTTAAATTTTTTTAGGTTCCGAAAATTTGGTGTTAAAATCTGTGTTTTTTTTATGCTTATTTATTAAAGCACAAAGAACAAACTTAGAAAAGACCTTTTCTTATAAGTTTGTTCTTCAAAACTCTTAATAAAACTGTAGAGTATACAGACATTATTTTTTCTTCTTATGTCTGTTTTTTCTCAGTCTTTTTTTGCGTTTGTGTGTGGACATTTTATGTCCTTTTCTTTTTTTTCCGCTTGGCATGATTCTATGCGTTTAAAATATTAATACTATATAACTGATTTAGTTATTTAACTTCTCCCATGAATGTTTTGGCAGGTTTAAATGCCGGAATATTATGCTCGGGAATAATGATTGTTGTGTTTTTTGAAATATTGCGGGCAGTTTTTTGTGCTCTTTTCTTAACGATAAAACTACCGAAACCTCTTAAATAAACGTTGTCTCCTTTTGCTAACGAGCCTTTTACGGTGTCCATGAATTGTTCCACTGTTGCAAGAACAATTGCTTTTTCAATACCGGTATTCTTTGAAATCTCGTTTACAATGTCTGCCTTAGTCATTTTTTTACAATTTTGTTATGATTATGTTATACTTTATGTTATTAATTTTTTGGCTTGCAAATATATAGCTTTTTCTCTTTTTAAAAAAGTCAAACCTTATATTTTTAAATTGGTAAGCCGTATTTTCGGACGTTAAATTGCAAATATCGGAATTATTTTTCAAACAAAATGCTAATACACAATAAATAATGAATATTTCTTACTGTAAAGGTCGAAAGATGATATTTTATTATTTTTACAATATTTCTTTGCTCATAACATATATATATTGCATTAATTATTTTATCTTTAAGCCTGAATAAATTTGTATTTACTCAAAAATGGAAATTTTTATTATTATTGTTCTTATTTTGATGAATGGTGTCTTGTCGATGTCAGAGATCGCATTAGTTTCGGCTCGTAAATCTCGTCTTGAAGCAGATGCTAAGAAAGGAAGCCTTGCTGCTAAAACTGCATTAAACTTGTCTAATGAGCCAGATCGTTTTTTATCTACCATACAGATTGGTATTACTTTGATTGGTATCCTTACTGGTTTGTATTCCGGAGAATCTTTAGCTGCCCCTTTTGCATTGATACTCTCCTCTTTTATTCCATCTGCATATACTTTAGTTGTTGCTCAAGTTATTATTGTAGTGGTTGTAACATATTTGACTTTAATTATTGGAGAGCTGGTTCCTAAACGAATAGGAATGGCCTTTGCAGAAAAGGTTTCTAAGCTTGTAGCTCGGCCGATGAATCTACTGTCGTTATTGGCTTCACCTTTTGTTTGGTTATTATCAAAAAGCACAAAAATAGTAATGCACTTGTTGGGATTAGATAAAAATAGTGAAGAAAATAAAGTCACAGAAGATGAAATAAAAGCAATAATTCGGGAGGGAACAGAAGATGGCGAGGTTCAGGAGGTAGAGCAAGATATTGTTGAGCGGGTATTTAATCTGGGTGACAGGAATATTGGTTCGATAATGACACACCGGAATGATTTGGTGTGGATCGATATGAATATGTCTCGGGAAGAGTTGAATAAAACGATTCTTGAGGATATGTATCATGTGTATCCTGTTTCATCAGGTAAGCTGGACAATGTTTTGGGTGTTGTCTTTTTAAAAGATATTTTTGGAAAGATAGAATCTTCTGATTTTGATATAAGTACGGTGATATGTCCTGCCCATTATATGCCAGAGACGTTGAGTGTTTATAATGCTTTGGATAAGATGCGCCAGAATCGACTGAAATATGCTTTGGTTACTGATGAGTTTGGAAGTATACAGGGCATTGTGACATCAAGTGATATTATGGAAGCTCTTATTGGTACATTGCCGGATGCGGAAGAAGCTCCGGATATTGTAGTTAGAGAAGATGGGTCCGTATTAGTTGACGGACAATGTTCTTTTTATGATTTTTTGGCATACTATGATTTAGAAGAACTGTACCCCGATTATAATTATAATACAGTTAGCGGGCTCATTTTGGAAAGATTAGAGCATATTCCCCGTACTGGAGAAAAATTGCATTGGTTAGATTTTGAAATAGAAGTAGTTGATATGGATGGTGCCCGTATTGATAAAATCTTGGTAACACGAGTGGCAAATGTGGGAGAGTGAAAAAATTGAATGATAATATAAAACATAGGAGCTGATATTTTTTATCAGCCCCTATGTTTTATACGTTTGAAGTTCCAATTATTCATTGAGTAGCATGCCTTGAGCCACTTCGTGAGCTTTATCTTTTCCGAGACTTTTCACGATGATTGCAAGAGTGAATGCAATAGCCATCCCTGGTCCTTTACCTGTTATGATATTATCGGATACCTCTACTGCTTTTGCTGTGTAAGTTCCTCCGGCTAAGTGGGATTCGAAGCCTGGGTAACAGGTTGCATTCTTTCCGTTTAATAAGCCTAAATCGCCTAAAACTGATGGAGCTGCGCAAATTGCTGCGATATTTCCCTTGACAGAAGCGTGGTTTTTTAATAATTGTCTAAGTAATTTGAATTCTCCCAAGTGTGTTGTTCCTGGTAGGCCTCCTGGTAGTATAAGCCAGTCAATATCAACAATGTTTTGGGGTTCGTATAGCATATCTGCTATAATGGCTATACCGTGTGCACCTTTAACTTCTTTTTGAGATGTGATTGATACTGTTTTTATAGGCATACCAGCACGCCGCATCATGTCTACTATGGTTGTAGCTTCTGTTTCTTCGAAACCTTCAGCTAGAAATAAGTAAGATGTTTTCATAATTGATAAAATGTATTGATTAACATATTATTCTCTTTTTCAGTGCAACTAAGAGAGAATACATTGAAACATAACAAATATAGTTTTATTTTTTCATAAAAAAAAGTGTTAGTAAAAACTTAATTCTTACTAACACTTTTTTTTAAATGGTTAAATTCTTTTGTGAAGTATAAGCTTATTGTAATGTTCCGTTTTCTGCTTGTTTTATCATATTTTCATTTGCAGTAATATAAATGTCAACTCGACGATTCTGTGCACGACCTTCGGCAGTACTGTTATCTGCTACAGGTTCATTATATGCTTTCCCAGCCGTAGTCATACGACTGTTGGGAATTCCGTTTTGGTTCAAGAATGTTGCGACAGCTTGTGCTCGTTGTGTTGACACTCTTTCATTTACAGCTAATGTCCCGGTATTATCAGTATGCCCCCAAATTGTTATATCTGTTTCGGGATTATTGATAAGCGATATTGCAAACTCTTTGAGAGCAGCTTTAGACGAAGAACTGAGAGTAGTCCCGTTTGTTGGGAATAATATGCCACTAGCAAAGGTTACCTTTACAGCTTTTAGGCCATTTGTGTCAGTAACAGTTTCTACTTCTGCTCCTTGTATTTTTTCAAGCTCCGCTTTTTGCTTATCCATTTTTTTCCCAATTAAAGCGCCTGCGCCAGTTCCGACAGCTGCACCCACAGCTGCACCGATTGCTGCGCCTTTACCTTTTCCAATTAGAGCACCTATTCCAGCTCCTACTGCAGCTCCACCGGCACCGCCGATTAGAGAACCTTTACCTGTGTTGTTCATTGTCCCACAACCCGTAAATAAGATGGCTACAGACAATAATACGGCCATGAATTTTACTTTTTTCATTTCTTACTTATTTTTTAGTTAGATATTTAAAATCTAATTTATCTTATGAATTGATAAATCAAAATTACCTAAATTTTGATTACTATGTTCATATTTATGTATATTTTTTAAGTAAAAAATTTTTCTTTATTCCTTTTCTGATACTTTGTAGCATGAATTATACTCTGTGGATGTTATAAATTAATTGATGATTCGGAAAAAAGATGTACCTTTACTCTTAGAATAATAAACGTATTATAAATGAATACATTTGGAACCATATTCAGATTGACATCTTTTGGTGAATCTCATGGTAGGGGAATAGGTGGAGTAATAGATGGTATGCCTGCTGGAATAAAAATTGAATATGATTTTATTCAGAATGAGTTGAATCGTCGTCGTCCAGGGCAATCTTCTATTGTAACACCTAGGAAAGAAAATGACAAAGTAGAATTTTTGTCTGGTGTATATGAAGGATATTCTACTGGAGCTCCGATAGGTTTTGTTATTTATAATGAAAACCAGCATTCCTCCGATTATAATAATCTGAAAGAAACGTTTCGACCTTCGCATGCAGATTATACATATACCCAAAAGTATGGAATCCGAGACCATCGGGGAGGAGGACGATCTTCGGCTCGAGAGACAATTGCACGTTGTGTAGCAGGAGCGTTGGCGAAGCTTGTCTTGAAAGAGTTGTCTATCGATATAAAAGCTTTTACCTCACAAGTTGGAAATATAAGTTTGTCAAAAGATTATCGCCAGTATGATTTGTCTCGAATAGAAGAAAATATTGTTCGATGTCCAGATGAGAAAAAGGCCGCCAAAATGATTGCATTGATTGATGAGGTCCGTGCAGCTGGTGATACAATTGGAGGAGTGATAACATGTGTTATACAGAATATGCCTGTAGGTTTAGGCGATCCGGTCTTTAATAAGTTGCATGCAGAGTTAGGAGGAGCTATGTTAGGAATAAATGCGGTCAAAGGATTTGAATATGGAATGGGTTTTGATGGAGTACAATATAGAGGCTCACAAATGAATGATGTATTTGTACAAAAAGATGGTCGAGTATCTACATTGACGAATAATTCTGGTGGAATACAGGGCGGAATATCTAATGGCGAAGATATTTATTTCCGGGTAGCTTTCAAACCTGTGGCAACAATACTGAGAGATATACAGACTCTGGATAAAAGTGGAGCAGAAGTGATTTTGAAAGCAAAAGGAAGGCATGACCCCTGTGTGTTGCCGCGGGCAGTCCCCATCGTTGAAGCTATGGCTGCTATAGTAATACTTGATCATTATTTATTGAATAAAACAAAACACATTTGATATTATGGAAGCTAAACAATATATTGAAAAGAATAGAACACGTTTTTACGATGAGCTGTTTTCTCTGATTCGTATCCCTTCGATTAGTGCTCAACCTGAACATCAACAAGATATGAGAGCTTGTGCAGAACAATGGAGAAAATTGCTGCTATCGGCAGGAGTTGATACAGCAGAGATAATGGAGACATCATCAAATCCTGTTGTATTTGCTACAAAAATAATAGACCCTTCTGCTCCCACCGTTTTAGTGTATGCTCATTATGATGTTATGCCAGTGGAACCTTTAGACTTATGGGATACTAATCCGTTTGAGCCGGTCATACGTGACGGGCGTTTATGGGCTCGTGGAGCTGATGATGATAAAGGCCAGTCTTTTTTGCAAGTTAAAGGTTTTGAGATTGCTTTGAAAGAAAGATGGTTGCATTGTAATGTGAAATTTTTATTTGAAGGGGGTGAAGAGATTGGCTCCCCTGGATTAGCCGAATTTTGTGCAGAGCATAAGGAGATGTTGAAATCTGATATTATTTTGGTATCAGATAACAGTATGGTGGGGAAAAATGTCCCTTCTATCACAACAGGATTGCGTGGTCTTGCCTATTGGGAAGTCGAAGTAATTGGCCCTAATCGAGATCTTCATTCCGGTATTTTTGGTGGAGCGGTTGCTAATCCTATTAACGTTTTATGCAAGATAATTGCAGATATAACGGATAAAAACGGGTATATTACGATTCCTCATTTTTATGATGATGTCGAGGAGGTGTCGGCTGCCGAACGTGCAATGTTGGCAGAAGTTCCCCATAATGATAAAGATTATGCAGAGTCAATTGGTGTGAAAGCTTTATTTGGAGAAAAAGACTTTTCGACATTAGAACGTACAGCAATACGTCCTACATTTGATGTGTGTGGAATTTGGGGAGGTTATACGGCAGAAGGTTCCAAAACGGTGTTGCCGTCAAAAGCTACCGCAAAGATGTCTTGTCGTCTTGTCCCACATCAGCAACATGAAAAAATATCACAATTGTTTATTGATTATATTTATTCTGTAGTACCTGATTATGTTACGGTAAAAGTAACCCCGATGCATGGAGGAGATGGCTATGTGTGTCCTATAGATATGCCAGCTTATAAGATTGCAGAAAGAGCTTATGAAAAAGCTTTTGGTAAGCGTCCTTTGGCAGTTCGGCGAGGAGGGAGTATTCCTATTATTGCGGATTTTGAAAGGATTTTGGGTGTAAAATCATTGTTGATGGGATTTGGTTTAGAATCAAATGCAATACATTCTCCAAATGAAAACCAGCAAATTGAGATAATGGAAAAAGGTATAATTGCTGTAGCTGAGTTTTATAAAGAATTTGGAAAATGATGATTATGTACAATGAATAAGATGTATTATTACGATTTTGGAACATTTCTTAAACGGCAATTCCCATTTAAAGTTCAAAAAATCTCTATAAATGCGGGATTTACTTGCCCAAATAGGACAGGAGAAAAAGGTTGGGGAGGTTGTACGTATTGTAATAATCAAACTTTCAGTCCTGAATATTGTCATACGGAAAAATCTGTTACGGAACAGGTAAAAGAAGGGATTTCTTTTTTCGGGAAAAAGTATCCTGAAATGAAATATTTGGCTTATTTTCAGGCTTATACAAATACATATGATTCGATAGATTTATTAATCGAAAAGTATGAAGAAGCTTTGCACATTTGTGGTGTTGTAGGCATCATTATTGGAACGCGCCCAGATTGTGTGTCAGATGAACTTCTTTCATATTTATCAGATTTAGCCAAAGAAACGTTTGTTTTAATAGAATATGGAGTTGAGTCTACCAATGATAGTACACTGAAGTTTATTAATAGAGGACATACATATGAAGACTCAGAGAAAGCGATTATACGGACTGCTAAAGCCGGCATTATGACTGGGGCACATATGATATTAGGTTTACCTCATGAGTCTCGAGATATAATTATTTCCCATGCCGTACAGCTTTCCCGCTTACCTCTGACGACGTTAAAACTACACCAGTTACAACTGATAAGACATACTCGAATGGCACATCAATATGAAGAACATCCCGAATGGTTTCATTTGTACAATGTAGATGAGTATATTGATGTAGTAATCGATTTTATGGAATATTTGCGATCAGGTATTGTTCTCGAACGTTTTGTGTCACAGTCTCCAAAAGATTTGTTGATTGCTCCACAGTGGGGTCTTAAGAATTATGAATTTACAGCACGATTATTGAAAAAAATGAAAGAAAGAGATACATGGCAAGGTAGATACACAAAAGGGATATTATAACATTTAAAAACTTACTTTATGGAATCGTCTAAAGTTTATTTTACAGATTTGCATACCACTCCACGTCGAAATCTGTTGGATAAAATGGAATTAGTAGTTCGAAAAGCAGGAATAGCAAATATTAATTTTGATCATCAGTTTGCTGCGATTAAAATTCATTTTGGAGAGCCGGGAAACTTAGCTTATATACGGCCTAATTATGCAGCACGTATGGCTTCATTATTAAGGGAATTAGGTGCTAAACCTTTTCTTACAGATTGTAATACATTATATTCTGGAGGGCGTTCGAATGCAGTTGACCATTTGCAAAGTGCAATGGAGAATGGTTTTAATCCTATATCGGCTCAATGCCAAGTGATTATTGCAGATGGATTGAAGGGAACAGATTATAGCGAAATTGAGATAGGGCAGGAATACTGCAAGACTGCAAAAATTGGGGCAGCTATTGCTGATGCTGATGTGATTGTAACAATGAATCATTTTAAAGGACATGAACAGACAGGTTTTGGAGGAGCATTAAAAAACTTAGGAATGGGATGTGCAAGTGTGGGCGGGAAATTGGAGCTACATTCGGCTTCTGCCCCTGTTGTAGATAAGGATAATTGTCGTGGATGTAATATTTGTGTAAAGCATTGTGCTCATGATGCTATACATTTAAATTCAAATCATATAGCCGAGATTGATTATAATAAATGTGTTGGTTGTGGACAATGTGTGGCTTTGTGCCAATACGATGCAGTAGTATTAGGAGAAGGTGATACTTCAGAACGGCTCAATTGCAAAATTGCAGAATATACATTGGCTGTTTTAAAAGATAAACCAAACTTTCATGTTAGTTTTATTATGAATGTCTCGCCGGAGTGTGATTGTTGGAATCACAATGATGCGGCTATAGTCCCTGATTTAGGAATTGCTGCTTCATTTGATCCTGTAGCATTAGATGCAGCTTGTGCCGATATGGTAATGAATGCTCCGGCAATTCAAGGATGTAAGTTATTTGAAGAACATCAGCATGAGCATTTGGAAGGAGTGGATAAATTTAAGTTAATGCATCCTGATACAAATTGGCAAGCGGGTCTTGAACATGCTGAAAAAATTGGACTTGGAACTCGAGACTATGAATTGATAAGAATATGATGTTGCAATGAAATTTTATAGGAAATAAAGAATATCCCATAGAGTTTTTAATATAAATTCTATGGGGTATTTTTTTAGTATATTATAATTTTATATAGACTTGTGTATTTGTTTATTAGGAAATATGTACAGATTTAAACTACTTGTGTACAAAATTCAATTTAATATTTGAAAGTAATAAGTTCTTTTGTAACAGAGAAAGAGACAAAAATGTAATAAGATTAAAATTGGGTAAGATAAAGTCTTTCAGTTTAATCTTAATCTAATAAATTAAAATTGTACATGAACAAAAATTGTTATTGGGTTTTATTCTTTATTGTGTTGTTGCCTGTTTATTCGGTCTGTTCTCATGCTACGGAAAAGGAATCGATGAAAACAACCATAGAAGGAGGAAGTCAAGGGGGGGGCTTTAGCAATTGTTACTGCAGGGTTAGATAATCGTATAAAAGGTCTAATTTGTTACTATCCGGCTCTTTCCGATTTGACAGGATATTTACATGGTAGAGCTGGAGGTTGGCCACATCTGTTTAATGGTAATGTCTCTAATTCTAATGTATTGGACCAAAAAGTAAAAGTGGCATCATATTATGATGTGGTAAATTTTGCGCGTCAAATTAAAGTTCCGGGATTTTATTCATTTGGTTACAATGATATGGTCTGTCCTCCGACAACTGTTTATTCTGCAATAAATGTAATTACCGCCCCTAAAAAGCTGCTTATTATTCCTCAAACCGAACATTGGACTTTCCCGGAACAATGGCAAAAGGCGAATAGTTGGGGGATGAAATTATTGAAAAAGGAATAATAACAAAAGATAAGATGGTGGATTGAAATAAAATACTCCTCAAAGAACCCGAAATATTTGAGGAGTATTTATTTAATGACTACTTATAAATTTTTTAATGTGTTGGATAGCCAATATTTTAATGATGTTAGCAGGGGATTGATATATTTAAAATTTTCATTAAAAGCAAAGCCATGGCCACCCTTTGGATATATATGCATCTCAGCGGAAATATTATTTTGTAATAAGGCTTGGTAATAACGAATACTGTTTTCTGGGGAGACTGTTTTATCATCATGGCATAGTGTGATAAATGTAGGAGGAGTTTGAGTGTTTACTTGCAATTCGTTGCTGTATAGATTGACAAGTGCTTTTGATGGATGGGCTCCTAATAGTTGATGATAGGAGCCAAGATGTGTTATTGTTGTATCCATTGAAATTACAGGATATAAAAGTATTTGGAAAGCAGGACGATTTTGGATTGTGTGGTGGGTCGATAATGTAGCAGCTAAATGCCCTCCTGCAGAAGAGCCCATAATTCCAATTTTTTTTATATCAATATTCCATTCTTTAGCATGGGATATGATAATTTACATGGCTTTTTGAGCATCTTGTAATGGACATTTATGTTGTCCATTAGGTAAACGATATTTAAGGACAATTGCAACCAATCCTTGATTGTTAAACCATGGGACATATGCATTACCTTCTTTGTCCATTTCAAGATACTTATAACCTCCACCAGGGCATATGATGACTGCTGCTCCATTATTTATTGGGGGAAAATATACATGGATGAAAGGTATATCGACGTTAGAACTATTAGGGATTGGTTCATACAATGGAATCTCTATAAAATTTTGGGCATGAAGAGCTATTGTACCCAATGTGAAGTAGAGCAATGAGAGGAAATAAGTTTTCATTTGTATGGAGTTATTTTAATGAATATTGTGCCATGTGACGGAACATTTGCCGTATATCCGTTGTCAAATATACCCATATCCTTTTGTTTCCATAAATTACGGACTATTTGTTTCCCAGAAATGGAAAGTTTGTCCCATGTAATAGATATAGACTGTTGTTCTTCTCCTAAATTAAATAGCCCTATAGCCCAAGAGCCATCATTAAGTGGGCGGGCCCAGACTTCAATTTGTTTTTCTTCATCGAAATAAACTCTATGTCCTTGTATTCCTGCAGGATCTTGATTGACAGCAATTACTTCGTTATTTTTTAATAAATTTAGGGTAAAGTCATCTATAAGCCGCAAGTCACATCCGATAAGAAGTGGAGCAGCCAATATACTCCATAAAGTAATGTGAGTATATTGTTCGTTAGGAGAAAGTCCGGTAGTCCGTATTTCATCTCCCCATCCAACTTTACCTACGATTAGCATATCAGGGTCGTTCCAATGTCCAGGTCCAGCATAAGGCTGCCACTTGTCTTGCAAAAAGCCAATAGTCGTCATACTACACCAGGAGTCATGGATATCTCCCGTTGTTCTCCATGCGTTAGTTAGCTTTGCCCATTTATTGGCAAGGTCAAAAGGCGCAGCATTGGAAATACTGAATACAATATCTCGCCCTGAATGAGCTAAAAGCTTTGACATTTCACTTGTATTTTTCACATCGTTTGTAACCCAATCGTATTTTAGATAGTCAAAGCCCCATTCACACCACTGTTTTACATCGTTTTCTGCAAAAGAATATGCTCCGGTTCGTCTCTCAGATTTATTTATTTTTCCGTCAGGTGTGTCGGCACTTCCGCCTATATATCCGGCAAAAGTTTGTACCCAGGGAGAGGAATATATCCCTATTTTGAGCCCTTTTTTATGTATGTATTCTACTAAATTTTTCATGTCTGGGAATTTTTCGTTAGGCATTATGGCATTATATTTTCCTCCCCGTTTTCCTTGCCAGCCATCATCGATGTTTATATATGTATACCCATATTTAGGTAACCCCAGTTCGACCATTGCATCTGCAATTTCTCGTATTTTTTTGTCATCTATATCTGCTCCGAATACATTCCAACTATTCCATCCCATTGGAGGAGTAAGTGATATTTTATTCCCAGATTTTATAGTTATGTCATGGGTATCTTTACCATATTTATTTTCTGCAGTGACAGTTATTATGTATTCTCCGGTGTTAGGAGCTGTACCTGTTATTATTCCTGTTTGTGCATCTAAATGTAGACTTTTAGGGAGATTCTTGGCTGTTATATTGAGGGGACGTTCTCCAGAAATAGGTAAATTGAAAAGAAAAGGATTTCCTGGACGTGCACCATGTATGTAGGGAGCATTTATACGGGGTATTTTCGGTTCTGGAGGAGTAAGTATATATTCGGCTTCTTTAGGTCTTTTTATTGTATATGGGGTGTCTCCATGAAAAACAAAGCGGGCATTTACCCAGTTGGTACGGTCTCCTGAAATTCCGTCACCACAATGGTCAATACAAAGGATAAGTGATTTTATCCCTTTTGTATTTACTTCTGTCTTGAGGGCTTTATCTCCACCATGCATAATCCCACTTTTCCATAATACCTTATTATCTCCTATAATGATAAATTCTGCAGAGGCTTGTGCTAATTCGTTTTGGGGTGCAGAATCATCTATACCGACCATAGTAGAAAAATATTCCGTTTTCCCATCAAGATTTATGCGGAGTATTCCGGATGCATGAGTCCCTACTCCTCGTTTGAAGGTATCTCCGGCAATGGTTAGTGGGGTTTGCCACATAGACTGGTTACTACGTGCTATACCGGTAGCTTGATCAGCATTTGATATATCTAATTCGTCGAGCCAGACAGTTTTTGTTCGTGTATGGCAATTGGAAAGGATAAATACTAATAATAAAAAGAGAAAAGAACGATAACCAGGCTTGTTTTTCATAAGTAATATTTTTTGATGTTAAAGGTACAAAATAAATTCTCATCTCCGGTTTCTATTTTATTAATATGTAGTTATTTATTGATTTTAATATAATAATTCCCAATTTTGACAATGTAGATACTTTTTGTACACGGTCTTTTGATGATGTATATACAGAGAAGGGGTATATTAGTATGCCGATTCAGGATATCCCTAAAAATATTTTAACTGATAAGCTATTTATCAGTTATACCTATTACAAAGAGGGATTAGTTGACGGAGATAATTTTATGGTTGAGGCTCGTGTAAGAAATTCAAAAGAAGATCATGGAATTCCCTGCTATGATGTGTTTTCTTCTGATACGGGACTTCATGGCTTTTCTATTAATCAAAATTGTTATTCATATATAAAATTCATTAGTGAAGAGAAAATAATTACTGGAGATAAATATGATTTTAGGAAATATAATTTTGATACATCTGATTGGCATATTATGCGTATTCAAGTAGTTGACCGAGAAACTACATTCTATTTTGACGATGAACCTATTTTAAATACTGTTTATGAAAATAGTTTAGGTAGAGCAAATGAAATTACTTTGAGGTTTAAAGGGTGTGGTGCTGTTGATTATGTAAAATTGTATGATAGTAAAAATCAACTGATATATGAAAACAATTTTGAGAAAAATCTAAACAAAAAATAGACTGGTGTTTTTATATTTTGATAAATCTTTTGTAATTCTGTTGCCTATGAAAAAGATTTGGTGGGGGGAGAATCTGTTTTGATGACAGTAGATCCTTCGACGGAGATGTGGACTTATATTTCCGGGAATTATAAATTGCAAGTAGACGTAAATTACATGAACTTGGGAAAAGAGTGTGATGCAACGAATAATATTGGAGAGTTTTCTTTTGGAGGAGAGGCTTTACTTTCTTCATTGGAGAGTATTGAATTGGATAAACTATTTAGAGTATATCCGAATCCTGCAACAACAGAGATTGTTTTTGATGGACAAATGGCACAAAACAATTATACTGTAAATTTACTTTCTTCTTCTGGAAGTATTGTAATGAGCCGTCGGTTTTATACTTTTGATAAGGGAAGATTAGATGTTTCCAATGTTGATTCAGGCATTTATTTTTTACAAATTCTTCTTGATAATCAAGTTATAAATCGGAAAATAATAATTCGAAAATAGAATTTATTAGATATGAAATAGGTTGAAGATAAAATTAGAGTTGTCTTTAACCTATTTCAAATTTAAGATAATTAGTTTATCAATGATTAAATAAACGTTGTTTGGCTAAATCCTCATATTCAGTTCCTGGTTGGCCATAATTACAATAAGGGTGTATACTTATACCTCCTCGGGGAGTAAAAAATCCGGTAATTTCTATATATTTAGGAGCCATTAGCTTGATAAGATCTTTCATAATTATATTTACACAATCTTCATGGAAAGCCCCATGATTACGAAAGCTGAATAGGTACAATTTTAAACTTTTGCTTTCTACCATCTTTATATTAGGAATATAATCGATTTG
The DNA here is from genome assembly GCF_015097275.1 of Coprobacter secundus subsp. similis. Taxonomy (GTDB): domain Bacteria; phylum Bacteroidota; class Bacteroidia; order Bacteroidales; family Coprobacteraceae; genus Coprobacter; species Coprobacter secundus. Next base: position 2,235,727 of record NZ_AP023322.1, on the reverse strand, counting down.
TATAGTTGCAAAGTCCGGCTGGCCGGTAATTGGACAAAGGCTTGTAAATTCAGGACAATTAAAACGCACCCAATAGTCGTTCTCAGAATGTTTGTTGTTGAAAGATTCTAAGACTTCAGGTGAATATTCTTGTTTATACTCGGTTTTCCCTCCCAATAGGGTTAATTCATTTTGTTTCATTATATATAATTTGTTACACTTCTTTTATTTTGAGAATATTGTATGAGATGTTGGTATCATAAACATCGCTACCGTCTATTTTCTTGATATATCGTACAACTTTTATGGTTACTGGTAATATTAGAATTTCATATACAGATTTAAGTATTGCTTGAGTAATGATAAGGATAAATAATTCTTTAATCGGAACTATACCAGCAAAGGCAATAGGAAAGAAAAGTAGAGAATCAGCACTTTCTCCTACTAAGGTAGAGACTATTGCTCGTAATGAGAATCTTTTTCCATTACTTGCTATTTTCATTTTACTCATTATATATGCGTTTAAAAATGAGCCGATCAAAAATGCAATTAAACTGGCTATAGCTATACGAGGCGTTGCCGTGAAGATTGATACGAATGCAGTTTGTCCGTCCCAGAATTTGGCCGAAGGCAGTAAGATAGCCAATTGAAAAAATGCAACGGCCAAAAAATTCATTGCAAATCCTGCCCAAATGATCAGACGAGCTTTCCGATATCCCCACACTTCTGCAATACAGTCATTTATTATGTAAGAAATAGGGAATACGATAAGTCCTGCAGTTGCAGTGATACCTCCGATTTCAATCATTTTAACTTCCAGAATGTTGGAAATAATAAGACATACACAAAAAAGTATGCCTAAGGCCATAAAGGGTAAACTGACAGTTTGCTTCATAATAATCTTGTTTTTAACGTGGTTTGACAAGCACACGGGGGCGCAAAGATACAATTAATTATGAATACCCCATATTTTTATAAGGAAATTTGAATAGTTTTTTAGCGGCAAAAGATTTTTTATTTTTTGATAATTCCCATTTTTCGCATAAGAAAATAAGCGTTCATATTTTGTGCAATACCCGGTTGTAGACGATAAGAAAACGAAAGTTCGTCATTGGTAATGTCTGCTTCAAAACGGAAATTTCGTATTATATCGGGATATGAGTTTGCCAACTCTCCGAGTAACAGGTCATGAGTTGCTATGACTCCGGAAGCATTTAATTCAATTAGCTGTTCGACTAACGCTAAAGAACCTTTCTGTTTATCAACAGAGTTTGTTCCTTTCAAAATCTCATCTAGAATAATAAATATTTTTTCTCTCGTTTTGAGTCGGTCGATGACAACTTTCAATCGTTTAAGTTCTGCAAAAAAATATGATTCTTGGTCTTTGAGAGAATCTGTGGTACGCAAACTTGTAAATAGAGTACAAGGAGTAATTCTCATTTTTTCAGCGCATACAGGAGCCCCGATGCAAGCTAAAACATGGTTGATTCCTATAGTCCGAAGATACGTGCTTTTTCCTGCCATATTAGCTCCTGTAATTACTAGAAAGGAGGGTCTCAGTGGCATATCAATATCGTTTAGAATACAACGTGTTGGAGGAATTAGAGGATGTCCCATATTAACAGCTGACAGTACGGGATGATCGTCTTCAATAAGTTCTGGAAATGTATAATTGGGATGATTATAATGAAATGTTGCTAAAGAACTTATGGCATCGAATTCTGCTAAAGCAGAGAGCCATTGATCCAATTGTCCTGCATTTTCATCAAGCCATTTCCCTATTGCTGTTAATTGCCTGAAGTCCCAGAGTAAAAAACCATTAAGTATAGCAAAACCGATAGCATTATATCGTTGGTCAAGATTACCGAGAAGTTTAGTCAATCTTTTTATTCGTTCAGAAACAGGCGTACCATCAATATTGATTTTTTGTTTAAGCTCTTGTAAGAGTTGACTTTTAAACTGAGTTTTCTCTAATGATTCGATAAGTTTGGTGTATGAATTTAAGGACTGTAGCCCTTCGTTCAATTGTTTTTGCAATACAGAGACTTTTTTACTTTTAATGGTTGCGTAGGTGAAACAAATAATGAATAAATACAAAATCCATGTACCAGTAGATATTCCGGCTATCCATAATAGAAGTAATATCGTGAATAATACGGGAATAATATATAGACTACATATTTGTATATATTTTGCCGGAATTACATTTTTTAAAGATGCTGTGTTGCGGATAGTATTTATATCTGATTTTTTTTCATTTGAAGTTAACCCATGTGCGAGAAAATCGATTCGTAATTCTGTCAGTTTAGATAATTCTTCAATAGCTTTTTGTCGCTTCAAAATATAATGTGTATCTCTTAAAGGCTTTTGTAATATTTCAGCCAGTCGGTTTCTTCCTAACAAAGATGCACTGCGATTGATATATGAGAAAAGAGATTTATGGCCGAATAAATCTAAGTCATTACTGAAATCATGTTCCGTATTTATAAATTCGTTTCCTTCATCAGTTTCATCGAATTGATATTGTAAAAGTTGGAGTTCTTTTTTGGCGATTGATATACGAGCCTCTTGGAGGCTTTTTTTTATAAAAAATCGATTGTGTACTCTTAATAATATGAGAAATAGTATGATACCGAATAGGCAAATAGGGATAAGGATATAAAGAGGATAATCCCATAAAAAATATAATAGGCCCAAGGTTATTAAGACAATAAGTAGCCGGAGGGTTCCGATACTGTATATCTTTTTCTGTGTTTTATTTAATTGTATATTCGTATCGCGGAGTATCGAATGATAATAATTTTCAGGTGTAATCACAAGAATTCATTTTTATGGTGAAAGTACAAATATACATTAAAAAATTGCGATAAATCAGGGTTCAATAACTAAAATATTATATTTAATAAATATTCTTTTTTGCAAAAAAAGAAAAAGATAAAAGTTTTCGAATGTAAATTATCATTGTTAATTTCGCACACAATTAATAATCTTAAAATGTGAATTTATTAAAAAATAGAACTATGAAAAATGTATTCGTTGTTATTTTACTGGTGTCAAGTGTTTTTTCTTATGGCCGTAATCCGCAAAAGGAGATGGAGAAGAAATTAATAGGAACTTGGTGCAATCCATATACCTATGAATATAGTGGGGAGTTAAAAGGTTTTACTTTTAAAAAAGGGGGTAGATGTGAAGCTGTGAATGTCCCTTCTTTAGATTTAAAGTCATGGGAAATTAAAGATGGAGCTTTAATTATAAAAGGTTTTATGGCTGGTGAGACTGGTGAGAAAGAAGAATATGAAACTATAGAAAGAATATTAAAATTAAATGATGATACTTTGCGGGTAGTAAGTAAGGAATCGAGTCCTCGTGTAACGTTTATGTATATGAATGCTAAGGTTATTAAAGAACGAATAACTCCTCAAGTTCAAAAAAGAAAAGAAAAGTAAATATATAACATTTTTTTTTGCGGTTTACTCGATGAATTTAACTAACAAAGAGTAAACCGTTTTCTATTAGATGTAATGATGGCTATAGAAGAAGGATTGTTTCACATAAAAGTTTTATTTGTGATAAACTTTGTAAAGATAGGGTGGTTTAAGATATAAAAATTTGTATTTTTGTTTTCAGTTGAAATCATAAAAAAGTTATTTATGAAAAAGTCAATATTATTTCTGATTATGGTCATGATAAGTACCACTTCGGTTTTTGCTCAAAAGACAGCGAAGGTAGAATTCAGTGAAACTGTTTTTAATTTTGGGAATATAGCTGAAGCTGATGGAGACGCGACTTGTAAATTTGTTTTTAAGAATACAGGAAAGGTTCCGTTGATTATTACTCGGGCTTCGGCTTCATGTGGATGCACTAAACCTGAATATCCCGAAGCTCCTATAGCTCCGGGTAAAACTGGAGAGATAAGAGTGACTTATCATGCTAAAGGCCGCCCGGGAGCTTTTCAAAAGAATGTGTATATATATACAAATGCTAATCCGGAGAAATATACTTTATTGATTAAAGGAACAGTTATTCCTGAAAGTAAAAAGAAATAATTAATTGATCAACAGGGAAAATATGAAACATACAGGAAGTGTTTTATTGTTTGCTGTATTGTTTTGGCCGATGTTGGTATTGGCCGAGGGGAAGCCTGCAATAACATTTGAAAAAGAAGAACACGATTTTGGAAGTTTCGCTGAAAGTTTAGGAATGGTAACTTGTACATTTACTTTTACAAATACAGGTAATGCCCCGCTACTGATAACAAATGCTTCGGCTTCATGTGGATGTACTCGGCCAGTATTCCCCAAAGAACCTGTGGCTCCGGGTAAATCAGCAGAGATAACAGTAACTTTTAATCCTAAAGGCCGTCCGGGCGCATTCCGTAAAAATGTGTATATATACAGTAATACAGAGCCTTCTAAAACAACATTATATATTAAAGGTATCGTAATTCCTGAAGAGAAAAAGGAACACCCTGAATTTGCTTATGCTATGGGAAAAATAGCATTGAAAGTAAGGCATTTACCTTTTTTTGAAGTTTATACCGACGACCCTAAAAAACTTTCTGTTGAGTTTGTAAATAATTCGCGTTCTCCTCTTACTTTATCGTTTGACCGGGTTCCTCGGCATCTTTCGGTAAAACAGATTCCGGAGAGTGTTGCACCAGGTCAGATTGGACTTATTGAGGTTACTTATAACGCCTCTAAAGCTAAGGATTGGGGAATACGTAGAGATGAATTTTATATTAGATTTCCGGGAGAACCTAACATAATTCCTGGGAATACAATCTCTGTTTCTGCAGATATAAGAGAGGACTATAGTAAGATGTCTTCAGAACAAAAAGAAAGAGCTCCAAAAGCGTTATTAAGTGAGAACCGTATCGATTTTGAAAAAGTTCAAGGAACTACCCCTGTTGAGAAAATAATAAAAATACAAAATAACGGGAAAACGAATCTTCAGATACGGAAAGTAAGTAATGAATCAAATGTTGTTACTGCAGAAGTTTCTCGTATGAGTGTTCAATCTGGGAAAACTGTTGACCTTAAAATAACTGTTTATCCAGCTAAAACTAAAAGTAAAGTTTTAAATCATCGTATTTTTGTTATTACGAATGATCCTGATCATCCAACACTATCTATTCCTGTATTTGCGCGATTCGAATGACGTTTATTTCTTAAAATTGTAATATGGAACATATTGAGAATGATAAGCAATATGCCGGATTGGCTGTTAATAAAGGAATTGAGCAACCTCCTACAGTCAATCCTTATTTGAAAAGAATACGAACGGTAAAACGTCGTCATTATACGTCTGACGAATATGTTGAAGGTATATTAAAGGGAGATATTTCTATATTAAGTCAGGCTGTTACTCTTGTCGAAAGTAATTTATATGAGCATCAGATATTAGCTCAGGAGGTTATAGCAAAATGTTTGCCTTATTCGGGACAATCTGTTCGCATTGGTATAACAGGAGTCCCTGGGGCGGGTAAAAGTACATCAATAGATGTGTTTGGACTTCATGTGTTAAAACAGGGACATAAGTTAGCTGTGCTTGCAATAGACCCGAGTAGTGAGCGTTCGAAGGGAAGTATATTAGGAGACAAAACCCGTATGGAGAAATTGTCTGTCCAGAATGATGTTTTTATTCGTCCTTCACCTTCGGCAGGTTCTTTAGGTGGAGTGGCTCGTAAGACCCGGGAAACCATTGTATTATGTGAAGCGGCAGGCTTTGATACGATATTTGTAGAAACGGTGGGAGTTGGACAGTCAGAGACGGCTGTTCATTCTATGGTAGATTTCTTTTTATTAATACAGTTGGCCGGAACGGGAGATGAATTGCAAGGAATAAAGAGAGGAATTATGGAAATGGCCGATGGTATCGTGATCAATAAGGCCGATGGGGATAATATAGAAAGAGCAAAATTGGCTCAGGCACAATTTAGAAATGCTTTGCATCTATTTCCTCCGACACTTTCTGGTTGGCAACCTCAAGTCTTGACTTATTCGGGATATTATGAAATAGGTATCTTTGAGGTTTGGAAAATGATTGATGATTATATCGATTTTGTTAAAAAGAATGGGTATTTTGAGCATAAACGTCAGGAACAGTCAAAATATTGGATGTTTGAGACTATAAACGAACGTTTGAAAGAGCATTTTTATCGGAATCCTGATATTGAAAAAATGTTATTTGATAAAGAGCAGAGAGTTCTGAAATCAGAAGAAAGTTCTTTTATCGCAGCCAAAGAAGTTTTGGACTATTATTTTTCTTTACTGTCGAAACAGAAGTGAATTTATGTGAAATAGAAGAGCCCGGAAATGTTATTTGTTTTTACTTTGATGAAAAAAAACATAAATTCAAGGCTTCTTTTGGAAAATTAATTTTCAAATAATTTGTGTGCCTTTTATTAATTGTGTTACTTTGACGTCGCATAGTGCGAATCCTCTTATTTTGTGTTCTGATTTTCTTTTTTGAGAATATTAAGGCTCGAATTAAGTGTGAGATTAAGTAATATTTTATAACTTTGGCGTGCTAACTAATTAACTATGAATTCTGTGTTTCGAATTTTCGTCATATTATTGTTTTGCTTGTCTTTCACAATGTTTCATTGTGTAAATACTTGGGCATACGAAGTAGACGAAGAGCAATATTTGGAAGCGGGTTTACAAGGTAGCCAGACAGAGGCTTCAGGTAAAAAGTTAATGGTTTTGTTAGGTTCTTTTGCAACATATTTATTAACTGTTGATAATATAAATATTCAACCGTCGGATACTGATAAGGAAATATCGGGCTCCGACGTTATTTTTTTCTCAGATAGAGAAAAATTTGATTTAAATATTTTTTATAACAGATACGCTAAAGTATCGTCTGCATATAGGCAAGTGCCCCTTTTTGCTCAGAGATATCAGAGCCATTACTATGTCTATGGCTTAAAAAAGATTGTGATCTGATGATATGATGAAGAGAGTAGTTTTTAGGTAAGAAAATATCCGTTTGAATCCTATTTATGATTACTCTTTCTTTTTAAGAAACAAACAATTAATAATTATATGTTATAACCTAAAATATGAATTCTGCATTATTTGTTGTTGTATTTATTACGGGGCTGGCTTTGGTAGCAGCAGCTTTGTGGATAGCCGGATTAATATCTCCACGTTCATTTAACCCGCAGAAAGGAGAGGCATATGAGTGCGGTATACCTACTCGGGGGACGTCTTGGATGCAATTTAAAGTCGGTTATTATTTGTTCGCCATTCTTTTTTTAATGTTCGATGTTGAAACTGTATTTTTGTTTCCATGGGCAGTTATTGTTAGAGATTTGGGAGTGAGCGGACTGATTAACATTTTATTTTTCATGGTAATCCTTGTATTGGGATTAGCTTATGCATGGAAGAAAGGAGCACTGGAATGGAAGTGAAAATTAAATCAATGAAGTATGAAGACTTCAAAGATAATGAGTATATTGAACAGCTTATTAAACAGCTTCAAGAGTCTGGCACAAATGTCGTGGTGGGATCTCTTGATGAACTTATCAATTGGGGGCGTTCTAATTCGCTTTGGCCTCTTACGTTTGCAACCAGCTGTTGCGGTATTGAGTTTATGTCGGTGGGGGCAGCCCGCTATGACATGGCCCGTTTCGGCTTTGAGGTAGCTCGTGCTTCTCCTCGTCAGGCTGATTTTATTATGGTGGCTGGAACTATTGTGCATAAAATGGCCCCAGTGCTTAAACGGTTGTATGACCAAATGGCTGAGCCTAAATATGTAATTGCAGTAGGGGGTTGTGCTGTGTCGGGTGGTCCTTTTAAGAACTCGTATCATGTACTTAAGGGGGTAGGTGAAATATTACCGGTAGATGTATATATTCCCGGTTGTCCTCCTCGTCCTGAAGCCTTACTTTATGGAATGATGCAATTGCAGCGTAAAGTGAAGGCTGAACGTTATTTCGGAGATGTAAACCGACAAGAAAAGAAGCCAAAAGAGTTAGATAAATAAAAAAATATCGAGTTCGATTCATGGGAAATATACAAGAAAAAATAGCCAGCTTTTTACCTGAAGCTGTTTTTGAAGAAGGACAATATCTTACAGTGACCGTTGCGCCACGCAAATGGCATGGTTTAGCTCGTTTTTTACATGATGATCCAGAATTACAATTTGATTATCTGGCATCCTTGATAGGTGTAGATTGGGGCGAAACGTTAGGTGTAGTTTATTACCTTAATTCTACAAAATATAATCATTGGGTTATCATAAAAACGGAAACTTCCGATAGGGAAAATCCTTTGTTATATAGTGTCTCTGACGTTTGGGAAAGTGCTAATCTGAATGAGAGGGAAGTGTATGATTTTTATGGTATCCGTTTTATAAATCATCCCGATATGCGCCGTCTTTTCTTGAGAGAAGATTGGGTAGGATATCCTTTCCGTAAAGATTATGACGCTAATCCCGATATAAATCCTATTCCGGTTTCTAATGAAGAGGCAAATGATAAGACTGTTGTTCTTGAAGAAACAGAAGACGGTACAATTATAGAGAAAGAGAAAGTTCTTTTTGAGAAAGATGAATATGTGGTGAATATAGGTCCGCAACATCCTGCTACTCATGGAGTTCTGCGTTTCAAAACATCATTGAATGGAGAAAATATAAAGAAGATTGATGTTCATTGTGGATATGTGCATCGCGGTATTGAAAAGTTGTGGGAAAGCATGACCTATCCACAGACATTGCACATGACCGACCGTTTAGATTATTTATCAGCTCATAATAATCGACATGCATTGTGCCTTTGTATTGAGAAGGGGTTGCAACTTGAGGTCCCGGAACGTGCTGTTTATATTCGTACGATGATGGATGAGCTGATGCGTATATCTTCTCATTTACTCTTCTTTGCAACTATGTGTATGGACTTGGGAGGGTTGACTGCGTTTTTCTATGGATTCAGAGATCGGGAGAAGATTTTGGATATTTTTGAAGAAACTTGTGGGGCGCGTATGACTATGAACTATAATGTGATAGGTGGAGTTATGGCCGATATACATCCGGACTTTCAACGCAAAGTAAAAGAGTTTATAGCTTATATGCCCGATAAGTTGAAGGAATATCATCAAATATTTACGGGGAATGTCATAGCACAGCAGCGTATGAAGGGGGTAGGGATACTTTCTTATGAAGATGCTATCAATTTTGATGTTACCGGACCGTCAGGTCGAGGTTCAGGATGGGCATGTGATGTACGTAAACGTACTCCTTATGCAGCTTATGATAAAGTCCAGTTTAAGGAAGTATTACGCACAGAAGGAGATACCTTTGCACGTTATATGGTTCGTATGGATGAAATTAAAGAATCATTATATATTCTTGAGCAGCTGGTAGATAATATCCCAGCAGGAGATTATGCTGTTAAGACCAAGCCTGTAATTAAAGTTCCTGAAGGTCGATATTTCCAGCAAGTAGAAGCTGCTCGTGGAGCTTTTGGAGTTTATCTTGAAAGTCGGGGCGATAAGTTCCCATACCGATTAAAAGTCACGTCTCCGGGATTAACTTTGGTGGGAGCTGTAGACCATTTGACAAGAGGTGCAAAAATTGCCGACTTGATAGCTATTGGAGCCTCTTTAGATTATGTAGTACCCGATATTGATAGATAATTGTAGTTACAAACCAATATAATTGAAATATATCATGTTCGATTTTTCTGTAATCACTCATTGGATAGATAATCTGTTGCGGTCGTGGATGCCTGAGAACGCAGCTCTTTTTGTCGAATTTGTACTGGTGGGTGTCGTTTTATTATTGACTTATGCAGTTATAGCTTTGGCGTTGATTTATATAGAACGTAAAGTGTGTGCCTTTTTCCAGTGTCGTCTTGGACCGAATCGCGTAGGACCTTATGGGCTTTTGCAGAGTGTTGCCGATATGTTTAAGATGTTGATAAAAGAGCTTATTGAAATCAAACATACTGATAAATTCCTTTTTAATTTAGCTCCCTATATTGTTATTGTGTCGTCAATGTTGGCATTTGGATGTTTACCTTTTGGCAGAGGTCTTATAGCTATCGATTTTAATATTGGGATATTCTTTATTATGGCTGTTTCTTCGATTGGTGTATTAGGAATTTTACTCGCAGGGTGGGCAAGTAACAATAAATTTACATTGATTGGAGCAATGCGAAGTGGTTCTCAGATGATTAGTTATGAATTGTCTATCGGACTTTCATTTTTAACAATGGTTGTATTTGCAGGAACTATGCAGACCTCAGGAATTGTAGAAGCTCAAAGTTCTGGATGGTTTATTTTCCGGGGGCATATTCCTGCTATAATAGCTTTCTTGATATATCTTGTAGCAGGTACAGCAGAGACGAATCGTGGTCCGTTTGACTTACCTGAGGCTGAGTCAGAGTTGACTGCAGGTTATCATACCGAATATTCTGGTATTCATTTTGGCTTTTTTTATTTGGCAGAATATTTGAATCTTTTTATTGTTTCAGGTATTGCTACCTTATTATTTTTAGGAGGGTGGATGCCTTTTCATATAGGAGGCTGGGAAGGTTTTAACCAGATTATGGATTATATACCTTCTGTAATTTGGTTTTTTGGTAAAGTATTTGTGGTAATGTTTATTATTATGTGGTTCAAATGGACATTCCCCCGTTTACGAATAGACCAATTGCTTCGTCTCGAATGGAAATATTTGGTACCCATTAGTCTTGTCAATTTGTTGTTGATGGTATTAGTGGTTATTTTCAAATTGCATTTTTAAACCGATAACGGTTTGTCATCATATAGTATAAACAGTTTTAAACGATAAATTATGACGGATAAATTTGGATATATAACTCAGGTTATCGGTCCTGTTGTCGATGTGATTTTCGAAGGTGAGGGTAATGAATTGCCCCCGATTTATGCTGCATTGAAAATTGAGCGAGGCAATGGAACAGATCTTATCGTTGAAGTAGAACAGCACATTGGTGAAAATACCGTACGATGTGTGGCTATGGATACAACAGATGGTTTGAGAAGAGGCATGAAGGTAATAGACTTACAACGTTCGTTAGCTATGCCTACAGGTACACAAATTAAGGGTCGTCTGATGAATGTTATTGGTGATGCTATCGATCATCTGCCTGCATTAGATTATAGTAATGTACAATCTATTCATCGTCCTTCACCTAAGTTTGAGGATCTATCTATTAACACAGAATTCTTATTCACAGGTATTAAAGTAATCGATTTGCTGGAGCCTTATTCTAAAGGTGGTAAAATTGGATTATTTGGTGGCGCGGGCGTAGGCAAAACTGTGTTGATTATGGAAATGATCAATAATATAGCCAAAGGTCATAATGGATTTTCTGTTTTTGCCGGAGTGGGAGAGCGTACTCGTGAAGGTAATGACCTGTTACGTGAAATGATTGAATCTGGCGTTATCAATTATGGTGACGAATTTAAGAAAGAAATGGATGAAGGAAAGTGGGATCTTAGTAAAGTTGACATGGAAAAACTAAGTACCTCACAGGCAACTTTAGTCTTTGGTCAGATGAATGAACCTCCTGGAGCTCGTTTGCGTGTTGCTCTTTCTGGGTTGACTGTTGCCGAGCAATTCCGTGATTCGAATGAAGGTGGTAAGGAGATATTATTCTTTATCGATAATATATTCCGTTTTACGCAGGCTGGTTCAGAAGTGTCTGCACTTTTAGGTCGTATGCCTTCAGCTGTAGGTTATCAGCCTACATTGGCTTCGGAGATGGGTGCATTACAAGAACGTATTACTTCTACTAAGTATGGTTCTATTACTTCTGTTCAGGCGATTTATGTGCCGGCTGATGACTTGACCGACCCTGCTCCTGCAACGACATTTAGCTTCTTGGATGCGACGACTGTACTTAGTCGAAAGATTGCAGAGCTGGGTATTTATCCGGCTGTAGATCCGTTGGAATCTACCTCACGTATTCTTGATCCTCTGATTATTGGTGAAGACCATTATAATACAGCTCAGGCAGTAAAACAATTACTTCAGCATTATAATGAGTTGCAGGATATTATTGCGATTCTAGGAGTTGATGAATTGTCTGATGAAGATAAATTAGTTGTAGCTCGTGCTCGTAGAGCACAACGCTTTTTGTCACAACCATTCCATGTGGCAGAACAATTTACTGGTATACCGGGAGTTATGGTACCATTGGAAGAGACCATCCGTGGGTTCAAGATGATTTTGAGTGGAGAAATGGATGGTTACCCAGAACAGGCATTTATGAATGTCGGTACGATAGATGAAGCTATCGCCAAAGGAGAAAAGATGATGCAGCAAGCTAAGGAAAATAAATAATAAGAGCTATGAATCTAGAAATTATTTCTTCAGAAAAAGTTCTATTTAGAGGGGAAGCTAAAAGGGTTACGATGCCAGGAGCGTTAGGGTCTTTTACAGTTCTTGACGACCATGCTTCGTTAATGTCTACTCTGACAACAGGAGTTGTGGAATATGAAACTGAAGGAGAAGTAAAAACTATGCCTATTGAGGGAGGATTCGTAGATGTGAATAATAATCGTGTAGCAATATGCATTCAGTAGCTTGGATTATCAGGTAATGACCAAAAAGGAATGAGATGAAAAAGTTAATAATTTGTTGTATTGGGATACTCTTTTTTATTGTAGGTACGACATTTACCGCTGTTGCAAGTGAAGAGGAGAAGCCGTTTGATGCCAAGGAAGCAATTTTTGAACACTTACTTGACAATTACGGATGGGAAGTCCCTTTCTCTCATAGCACACGTATACCGTTACCGGTAATTATTCGAGACAATGAAGGAAGCTGGCATGTTTTCAGCTCTAAGAAGTTAGAACATGGAGGTAATTATAATGGTTTCTACATTGCTTCAGAAGGAGATAATAAGGGGAAAATAGAAAGTCTTGATGCTGATGGTAATAAATATCGTCCTTTGGATATCTCTATCACAAAGAATGTATTTGCTTTGTTAATAGCAGCATTGGTGGTTTGTATATGTATTTTTCCTTTAGCTCGGTTTTATAGGAGAAACAAATTTAAAGCTCCTCGTAAGGGATTGGGTGCTATCGAGTTTGTTATAGATATGGTCTATAGTGATGTGATACGCCCTATATTAGGTGTTGAAGCCCGGCGTTTTGCTCCTTATTTATTAACTTTGTTTTTCTTTATTCTGGCGATTAATATTTTGGGGATGATTGTAGTGTTCCCTGGAGGAGCGAATCTGTCAGGAAATATTTCGATAACTTTAGTTTTGGCATTATGTACTTTCCTTGTTGTTAACTTTATGGGTACGAAGCATTATTGGAAAGATTTATTTTGGCCGGAAGTCCCTATGTGGATGAAATGTCCGGTTCCGATTATGCCAGTTATTGAGGTTTTTGGGGCGATTACAAAGCCTGTGGCTCTTATGATTCGTCTTTTTGCAAATATGTTGGGAGGCCATCTTATAGTTTTGGTGCTTATTTCCCTTATATTTATTTTTGGGACAATGGGAGCAGCAGTTTTGGCAGGAACAACCGTCTTATCAGTGTTGTTTTCTGTGTTTATGAATCTGTTGCATTTTCTGATATGTTTTATTCAGGCTTATGTATTTACAATGCTTTCAGCGCTCTTTATAAGTTTGGCAAGAGTGAAGGGAGAAAAAGAGATAAAAGAATAAAATTGATGTGTAACTTAAAAAAACAAACACTATGTTAGGAATGATTTTATTACAGGCAGCAGCCGGTGCAGGTTTGGCAAAAATCGGGGCATGTATAGGTGCAGGTATCGTAGCAATTGGTGCAGGTATAGGTATCGGTAAAATCGGATCTTCAGCGATGGAGTCAATTGCTCGTCAACCAGAGTCTACTAATGACATCAGAACCAATATGATTGTGATTGCAGCTCTTGTGGAAGGTGTAGCGTTGTTTGCTATAATTGTTTGTCTGTTGGCTATTTTCTTATAATAAGCAACCATGGAACTGTTTAAGCCTGAATTTGGGTTGGTTTTTTGGATGTTTTTTGTCTTTGTGGTATTATTTGCCATACTGGCTAAATATGCATGGCCTTTTATTATCCGTAATATTGATGAACGTGCGGAATTTATAGATAAAGGGGTTGCTTATTCTCAGGAGGCAAAAATGCAACTGGATCATGCAACTGAAAATGCCCAAGCCCTTTTGGCTGATGCGCATAAACAGCAAATGGAAATTCTTAGGGAAGCTGCTCAGATGAAATCTCAAATTGTTGAAGAAGCTAAGAAGGCAGCCTCAGAAGAAGCTAAAAAAGTAATGGATGCCGCAGCCGTGTCGATAGAGCAGGCTCGGAAAGAGTCTGAGCAGCAATTCCGTAATGAAGTTAGTGCTTTTGCATTACAAATTGCGGAAAAGCTGATGCGTAAAGAGTTGTCGAATGACAAAACTCAGCTTGAGATGATCGACAAACTATTGAATGATATAGAGACTAAAAACTAAAATGACATGAACGAAGGATTAGTTTCACGCAGATATGCTAAGGCTTTGCTTAAATATGCACAAGACCAGCATTCTGCCGATCAGATTTATGAAAAGATGAAAGTCCTTGAAGTGAATTTTCTGTCTCATCCAGAATTGGAAAAATCGCTTCAGAATCCTGTGCTTTCTGCTCGGGATAAAGAGGCTCTTCTCTCAGCTGCCGTCGGTGATGCTGCAGGAGAAGAGTTCCTTCGCTTCATTCGTTTAGTAATCAAAAACCGACGCGAATCTTTTATGCGCTCTATCGGACTGATGTATCAGAAGTTATATCGGGAATTGAATAATATATCTTTGGCTCAGATAATTACTGCCATTCCAGTGGCAGGTGAAATTCTGGATAAGATAAAACAATTAGTATCTCAGAAAGCCGATCAAACAGTAGAGTTTACCTATCGGGTGGACCCTTCTATTATTGGAGGCTTTGTACTTAAAATCGATTCGATGCAACTCGATGCTTCAGTAAATAAAGAGTTAAAATTATTGCGTTTAAAATTACTGAACAGCAAGAAAAGATTATGATAAAACCTAACGAAATATCTGATATATTAAAACAACAGCTTGAGGAAGTAGACACTAAAGTCAATTTCGAAGAAGTGGGTACCGTGTTAGGGGTCGGTGACGGTGTTGCACACGTCTTTGGTCTCGATAATGTACAAGCCAGTGAGCTTCTCGAATTTGAAAATGGTGTGAGAGGTGTTGCAATGAACCTTGAGGAGAGTAATGTTGGAGTTATTTTATTGAGCTCTTCAGATAAGGTGAAAGAGAATATGAGTGTACGCCGTACCGGAACTATTGCGTCTATACCTGTGGGGGAAGGACTTATTGGTCGTGTTATTAATACGTTGGGGGATCCTATCGATGGAGCCGGACCATTAGGAGGAAATATGATTCCTTTACCGCTCGATCGTAAAGCTCCTGGTGTAATTTTTCGTCAGCCGGTAAATCAACCTTTACAGACTGGTATCAAGGCTGTAGATTCTATGGTGCCTATAGGGCGGGGACAACGGGAGTTGATTATTGGTGACCGTCAGATAGGTAAGACGTCTATAGCAATTGATACAATTATCAATCAGCGTAAGAATTTTTTGGCAGGTGACCCTGTATATTGTATATATGTAGCAATTGGCCAGAAAGCTTCATCGGTGGCTACTTTAGTAAATACTTTGCGTGAACATGGAGCTTTGGATTACACTATTGTTTTAGCTGCTAATGCTTCAGATTCGGCAGCGATGCGTTATTATGCTCCGTTTGCAGGTGCTGCTATTGGCGAGTATTTTCGGGATAGTGGTCGCCATGCATTGGTGGTATATGATGATTTGTCAAAACAGGCTGTAGCTTATCGTGAAATTTCCTTAATTTTACGTCGTCCATCAGGTCGTGAAGCATATCCGGGTGATATTTTCTATTTGCATTCCCGTTTATTGGAGCGTGCAGCAAAAATTATAGATAATGATGAAGTTGCCTCTACAATGAATGACCTCCCTGACGAATTGAAGCCTATGGTTAAAGGTGGAGGTTCATTGACTGCTTTACCTATTATTGAGACTCAGGCAGGGGATGTTTCGGCATATATTCCAACCAATGTAATATCAATTACTGATGGTCAGATATTTCTTGAAACAGGATTATTCAATGAGGGTACACGTCCGGCAATTAATGTGGGTATTTCTGTGTCTCGTGTGGGAGGTAATGCTCAATTAAAAGCAATGAAAAAGATTGCTGGTACATTGAAAATTGATCAGGCCCAATATCGAGAGTTAGAGTCATTTACTAAGTTTGGTGGTGACTTGGATCCCGTGACTGCAATGGTGATTGACAAAGGTCGTAAAAATGCTAAAGTTTTGGTACAGCCTCAATATTCACCTATGGCAGTTGAGGATGAGATGGCAATTATTTATTGTGGGACAAAGGGATTGTTACAACAAGTACCTTTGGATAAAGTTGCTGAGTTTGAGAAATTATTTTTACAAATGCTAAAATCCAAATATCAGAAAGAAGTCTTGGATGAATTAAAGGCCGGTCATCTTGATGATAAAGTAGAAGCTCTATTAAAAGAAGTAGCAGCAGATGTAGCAAACAGATTTAAGGCTTAATGAATTATGGCATCAATGCGCGAATTGAAGGGAAGAATCGGATCTGTTAACTCTTCCCAAAAGATTACCGGTGCGATGAAAATGATTTCATCAGCTAAGTTGCGGAAAGTCCAATCGGCTTTAGAGCATCTTATGCCTTTCCGCAACCAGTTGCAGAACACCATAAATAATTTGCTGGGGGCCGATAGTGAATATCAATCGCCATTGACCGAGCAACGCCCGGTTCACCGTGTTGCATTTGTCGTATTCGGGTCGGATGAAGGTTTATGTGGAGCTTTTAATGTATCGTTGTTCAAGTTTTTATTAGAAGCAATAAACCGTACAAATAATGAGTTGGGAACTAAAACTGAGTATATTGTTTATCCTGTAGGTAAGAAAATACTATCATCGGTTTCCAAGATGAAGGATGTTGAGATTGCTGATGTTTCTTATCTCAATTCAAAGAGTGGAGCAGATGCAGTGAAGCGTCTGACCGATGAGCTGACCAATCGTTTTTTGTCTCATGAAATCGACAGGGTAGAGTTGTTATATTTTCATTTTAAAAGCATTGGTTCTCAAGCATTGGATTCGAGAATATTATTACCTGTAAGTGTTGCCGATTTGGCGGGTGGAGAACTTCTCTCTCATGCAAAACCATATATTTATGAGCCTGATAGTGAAACAATTTTTCGAACGGTGATTCCTCTTTATGTAAGGTCCAATTTGCATGAAACTTGGTTGGAAAGTCGGACTTCAGAGCAGGCTGCACGTATAATGGCAATGCAGATGGCAAATGATAATGCAAAAAAGTTGCTTGACAGCTTACAATTAGAATATAATAAATTAAGACAGCAAAACATTACAGCTGAGCTGCTTGATATATTGGGCGGATCGGTCCAGTAAAAAGAATCTTCATGATAAAAGAGGGCTTCCGGAGCCGGAAGCTCTTTGTCATGAATTTGAAAGTAGAAAATAATTTAATATTCATCATAAATATAGATAGTATCAAATAACAATTTATGGAAAGTTTTAAAAATTACTTTGTCTCTTTCTGGAAAGGCTTGTGGAGCCTGTTGGTGGGCATGAAAGTGACAGGGACTGAATTTGTCACAAAAAAAGTGACAGAACAGTATCCCGAAAATCGGGCGACGTTAAAAGTTGCCGACCGGTTCCGAGGCGAACTCAAACTGGTATATGAAAATGGCGAACATAAATGTGTAGCTTGTGGAATTTGCCAGATGAATTGTCCTAACGGTACCATCCAAGTGATTGCCAACAAGGTGACTACAGAAGACGGTAAAACAAAACGTGTGTTGGATAAGTATATGTATGACTTAGGTAGTTGTACTTTTTGTCAACTTTGTGTGGTAACGTGTCCGCATGATGCTTTGGAGTTCGATAATGCATTCGAACATGCCGTGTTTACTCGGGAGAAATTAGTGAAACAACTCAATCATGCTACAGATAAATCTGTAGAAAATAAATAGTATTATGGAACAAGTAGCTAATCAAGTAATCTTTTATTTACTTTCGGCGGCAATAATTATATTTTCCGTACTAACGGTAACGACGCGTCGTATTTTGCGGGCCGCCACATTCCTCCTCTTTGTTTTATTTGCAACAGCCGGGTTATATTTCCAACTTGATTATCATTTTCTGGGTGCTGTTCAGTTAGCTGTATATGCAGGAGGTATCGTCGTATTATTTGTATTCTCTATATTATTAACAAGTGGTCCGGGCGAAAAATCTGAACGCCTTACCAATAAGAAAAGAGCATGGGGGCTTATAGCTTCAATTTCTGGAGCGGCTTTATGTCTATATGCCTTACTTACACATGTATTTCCGGTATCACAGTTTCAAAACGGTGGAGCTCTTGATATGAAGCAAGTAGGGCATACGCTTATGGGAATGGAAAAATATCAATATATTCTTCCTTTTGAGGCGCTTAGTGTGTTGTTATTGGCTTGTATAATCGGTGGCATCATGATTGCCCGTAAAAGATAAAAAGTATGGAAATACCTATGATTTATTATTTGGTAGTAAGTGCCATTATGTTTTTTGCCGGAGTATATGGATTTGTGACTCGTCGTAATCTGCTGGCAGTACTTATTTCTTTGGAATTGATGCTGAATGCTGTAGATATTAATTTTGTGGTGTTCAATCGTTATCTTTTCCCGGGTCAGCTTGAAGGGTTTATGTTTACGTTATTCGCTATCGGTATAGCAGCTGCAGAAACTGCTGTCGCTATTGCGATTATTATAAATATTTACCGGAGCATACACAATGTGCAGGCAAAGAACCTCGACGATATGAAATATTGATTATTGCTTTAAACAACAAACTATGGAATATTCTTTGATTATACTCTTATTGCCGATGGTCATGTTTCTTGTACTTGGCTTGTTCGGACATAAAATGTCGCACCGTGTAGCTGGTCTTTTAGGGACTACAGGGTTGGCCGTTATTACGGCATTGGCTTATACGGTAGCTGTACAATATTTTTCGATGCCGCGAATTGATGGTAAATTTACAACGTTAATTCCAGTGAATTTTGAGTGGTTGCGATTTACTGATGCATTACATATTGATCTCGGCATCCTTTTAGACCCGATTTCAGTGATGATGCTTGTTGTCATTACGACAGTATCTCTTATGGTTCATATTTATAGTATGGGCTACATGCATGGAGAAGTAGGTTTTCAACGTTATTTTGCATTTTTGTCGCTATTTAGTTTTTCAATGTTAGGATTGGTTGTCGCTACCAATATTTTCCAGATGTATATTTTTTGGGAGCTGGTGGGTGCATCATCCTATTTGCTTATCGGGTTCTATTATACAAAGCCTTCAGCTGTGTCAGCTTCGAAAAAGGCATTTATTGTGACTCGTTTTGCCGATTTAGGATTCTTGATAGGAATTCTTATTTTGTCTTATTTTGCACAAACTTTCGATTTCAATACGCTTACCACGGGAAATGCTTTGAGTTCAATGGCTGGTAAGACGTTTATGGGGTTGTCTGTTGGGGTTTGGGCTATGTCTCTTATATTTATGGGAGGTGCTGGGAAATCTGCTATGTTCCCATTACATATTTGGTTGCCTGATGCAATGGAAGGGCCTACTCCAGTATCGGCTCTTATACATGCTGCTACTATGGTGGTCGCAGGTGTTTATTTGGTGGCTCGATTGTTCCCAGTATATTGCCAAGTACCGGAAGTCTTGGATTTAATAACTTATGTGGGAGCGTTTACTGCATTGTATGCAGCTGTAGTTGCTTGTGTACAAACTGATATTAAAAGAGTGTTGGCTTTTTCTACGATTTCTCAGATTGCATTTATGATGGTAGCGTTAGGTGTCGCAAGTGCTGACCACGGGTTAGGATATATGGCTTCAATGTTCCATCTATTTACACATGCAATGTTCAAAGCTCTATTATTCTTGGGTGCTGGAGCTATTATCCATGCAGTGCATTCGAATGAAATGTCTCATATGGGTGGACTTCGTAAATATATGCCTGTGACACATATAACATTCTTGATCGCTTGTTTGGCTATTGCAGGTATACCTCCGTTTTCAGGTTTTTTTAGTAAAGATGAAATTCTTGCTGCAACATTCCAGAAAAGTACATTTTTGGGTATTTGGATGACGGTAGTTGCTGGCCTCACTGCATTTTATATGTTTAGGCTGTATTATAATATATTTTGGGGGAAAGAAGCTAATCATGAGCATACACCTCATGAAGCTCCGAAGTCAATGTATTTCCCTCTGATTTTTTTGGCTTTGGTAACTTGTTTGGCAGGATTTATTCCTTTTGGGGAGTTCGTAACAAGCGATGGGCTACCATACCATATACATATTGAGATGTCTGTTGCTGTTACTAGTGTCATTGTTGCCCTTATTGGTATAGCGATTGCAACATGGTTGTATAAGGATCCGAACAATAAGCCTGATCGTATGGCTACTGCCATGAGTGGTTTGTATAAATGGGCTTATCATCGTTTTTATATTGATGAAGTATACCAGTTTATTACTCATAAGATTATTTTTAACGGCATTTGTACGCCAATTGCATGGTTTGACCGCCACGTGGTTGACGGAACAATGAATATGTTTGCATGGTTGACTCAGACTGTTTCTTACAAGATTCGAGGTTTACAGTCAGGACAATTGCAGTCTTATGCATGGATATTCTTAATGGGAGCTTTGGTAATTGCATTACTGGTAATTTGCTTATAAATACAATTGGTTGCAAGATATTAAAATAAAGTAATTATGAATTTTTTATCATTATTTGTGCTTATACCCCTGTTGATGATGGTCGGATTGGCTTTGTCAAAAGGGATGAAACAGATACGGTGGGTAGCTGTTGTAGGCTCCTCCATTCAGTTATTACTGGCAATAAGCTTGGTTTTTCTTTATTTGCAGGAACGAGCTTCTGGTAATACTGCAGAGATGTTATTTACTGCAAGTTCTATGTGGTATGCTCCACTAAATATTCATTATGCTGTGGGAGTGGATGGAGTATCCGTTGCAATGCTTTTGTTGTCGGCAATAATTGTTTTTGCAGGGGTTTTTGCCTCGTGGAAAATATCCCCGTTGCCTAAAGAATTTTTCCTTTGGTTGATTCTTTTGTCAATTGGAGTATTTGGATTCTTTATTTCTATCGACCTTTTTACCATGTTTATGTTCTATGAGGTCGCTCTTATCCCGATGTATTTGTTGATTGGAGTTTGGGGGAGTGGAAATAAAAATTATTCGGCGATGAAATTGACATTAATGTTGATGGGTGGTTCAGCTTTCCTATTAGTCGGAATTTTAGGAATCTATTTCCATTCTTCAGCTGATGGACATTTTACAATGAATATTCTTGAAATAGCAAAGAACCATGCTATTCCGATGAGTGCTCAATATCTGTTTTTCCCTCTTACTTTTGTCGGATTTGGAGTTTTAGGAGCTATGTTCCCATTCCATACATGGTCTCCTGATGGTCATGCATCGGCTCCGACCGCAGTGTCTATGCTACATGCTGGAGTGTTAATGAAACTTGGAGGGTATGGATGCTTTCGAGTAGCTATCTATTTGATGCCAGAAGCTGCGAATGAATTGGCTTGGATTTTCCTTATTTTGACCGGTATTAGCGTCGTTTATGGGGCATTCAGTGCTTGTGTACAGAAAGACTTAAAATACATTAATGCTTATTCATCTGTAAGTCACTGTGGTTTAGTTTTATTTGCTATATTGATGCTAAATACTACGGCAATGACGGGAGCGGTTTTGCAAATGTTGTCACACGGTTTAATGACAGCTTTGTTCTTTGCCCTTATTGGTATGATATACGGCCGTACGCATACTCGTGATATTCGTGAGATGGGAGGATTGATGAAAATTATGCCGTTTTTGTCTGTATGTTATGTGATTGCTGGTTTTGCTTCATTAGGGCTTCCGGGATTAAGTGGATTTATTGCCGAAATGACAGTATTTGTTGGCTCATTCCAGCATACAGATACTTTCCATCGCGTATTTACGATTGTAGCTTGTACTTCGATTGTAATTACAGCGGTATATATACTACGAGTAGTAGGAAAGTTGCTGTATGGACCTGTACAGAACGAAGCACATCGTCAGTTGACAGATGCTTCTTGGTTTGAACGTCTTTCAGCAATAACACTGATTGCTGCAGTTGCAGGATTGGGGATGATGCCGTCGTGGGTATCCGATATGATTAGCCAAAGTATAAACACGATTATTGAACGCTTATAATATATAGAGTATGGATTATTCAAATTTCTTATTGATGCGCGGGGAGCTGTCGTTGATAGCGGTTATTGTGCTGCTGTTTTTTTACGATACATTCGGCTCAAAGAAAAGCCAAAAACTTTTTTCCGTGACAGCTTGTGTCTTATTGGCTGCGCAGACTATTTTTAATATAATACCTTCCGTGTCAGATTCATCTTTTGCTGGAATGTATCAGATATCTCCTATTATTTCGATTGTAAAAACCATACTCAATATAGGTACATTATTGGTATTTATCCAATCGATTGCGTGGACCAAGCTGGAACATGTCGTTGTGCGTAGAGGTGAATTTTATATATTGACCCTGATGACACTATTAGGAATGTACTTGATGATTTCGTCAGGGAATTTCCTTTTATTCTTTGTTGGGCTTGAGACAGCTTCTCTTCCTATTGCTACATTGGTCGCAATGGAAAAGTTCCGTCATGACTCTTATGAGGCTGCAGCAAAATATGTATTTATAGCTGTGTTCTCTTCAGCTCTTATGTTATTGGGACTTTCTTATGTTTATGGGGTTACTGGAACATTATATTTTGAAGATATTGCAGCTCGGATAGGAGATACTCCATTGGCAATGGTAGGATTGGTATTCTTTTTGGCTGGTATGGGATTCAAAATTTCTTTGGTTCCATTTCATCTTTGGACAGCAGATGTATATGAAGGTGCACCGACACAGGTTACATCCTATTTGTCAGTCATATCAAAAGGTGCGGCAGTATTTGCTTTAGCATTGGTTTTGTTTAAGGTATTTCCTGCAGTAGAGTCTGTGTGGCAACCTATTTTATATGGTCTGATAATAGCGACTATTACGATTGGTAACCTATTTGCTATTCGTCAGAAAAATCTAAAACGTTTTTTAGCTTTTTCTTCTATCTCTCAGGCCGGTTATATCATGTTAGGTATCATTGCTGGTAGTGCAGCTGGTATGGGATCTTTGGTATATTATGTATTGGTATATATATTTTCTAATTTGGCGGCTTTCGGAGTTATTTCTGCAATAGAAAATAAAACAGATAGAGTATCTATGGACGATTATAATGGGCTTTATCGGACTAATCCGAAATTGAGTTTGGCTATGATGTTAGCAATGTTTTCTTTAGCGGGTATTCCTCCTTTTGCCGGATTTTTTAGTAAATTCTTTATTTTTGCTGCTGCTGCTGAACAAGGATTTTATATTTTAGTATTGATAGCCCTCATTAATACAATCATTTCGTTGTATTATTATTTGTTAGTTGTTAAGGCGATGTTTATACATCAAGATGATTGTGTAATTCCTTCTTTTCAGTCTTCCGGAGCTTTGAGATTGAGTATCTCAGTTTGTGTATTAGGTATTGTACTGTTAGGAATTATTAGTGTTATCTATACCCAGATATATCAGGTAAGTTTTGGCGTTTTTGGTTTATAATTAGATGATTTTGAGAGAATTTTTTAAATAAATATTTTTTGTTGACGACGTGTCGGATATCCGGTACGTCGTCAATTTTTTTTGAAAGAACAGTCATGGATGTTTTAGAGAATCTTACAAAAGAACAATTGATAGATTACATACGTATAATGGCTAAAAATATGTCAGCATTGGATGGGGTATGGTTTCAGTCATTGGAAAAAAAGAAGGGAATGGATGATGCTATGTGGCATGACTGTGATGTTTGGCAACGATTTACACAGGCAGAGGCTCGTCGAATAAAAAAATTTTTGAAATTGCCGGAATATCCAGGATTACAGGGTTTATCTCAAGCATTGAACTTTCATTTTAATTCATTACTGAATCATACAGAGACGATAATAAATGGAAATAAATTGATATACCGTATTGTTGATTGTCATGTACAAAATGCGCGTTCGAGAAAAGGTATGTTGTATCATCCCTGTTTAGCTGCAGGTTTTATGGAGTATAAATATTTTGCATCTACTATTGATTCTCGTATAAATTGTGAAGTTATAAGCTGTTTCCCAGAAGTGAAAGATCCTACTTGTGCTTGTGCTTGGGAATTTACATTGAAAGAAGATGTATGAATCTCTTCGTTTATTGGGATAATAAACTAATATGAGATAGGCTTTTAGTAGATGTATAGTTCGAGAGATGATTTGCTGAAGAGTATAAAATCTTATTTTTTCAATATAGCCTTTCTCTGTTTTATTTAATAAAATTATATACAGTATGATTAAAAAAAACTATATTTTGTCTATAAGTTATTGAAAATAAGATATATAAAAATAAAACATTCATTTGAAGTACAAAGTGGAATATTTGCATATTAACATAATTTGTTTTTAATCGGATGTTTTATTAACATTTATGTCTGTATTTTATCTCTATATTTGTCATGTAAATGAGAATAGAAATTTAAAATGGGAATATATATAATATTTATTGTATTTGCTTTGATCAGTTTTGCCGTACAGAAAATGTTACAGGCAAAGTTTGATAACTATTCTAAAGTTCCTATTCCGAATGGTCTTACGGGAAAAGATATTGCCGAAAAGATGTTGCGAGATAATGGAATAAATGATGTAAAAGTGATTTCGGTAGAAGGACGCCTTACCGATCATTATAATCCGGAAACTCATACTGTAAATTTGAGTCAGGATGTATATTATAGCAATAGTATAGCAGCTGCAGCAGTTGCTGCCCATGAATGTGGACATGCTGTTCAGCACGCACGGGCATATTCTTTTTTGACAATGCGCTCCAAATTAGTACCTGTTGTGAGTTTTGCATCACAATGGATGCAATGGGTATTATTAGCTGGGATACTGACATTACAAGTATTCCCCCAATTGATGTTATTTGGTATTATATTATTTGCATTGACTACCTTATTTAGTTTTGTAACGCTTCCAGTAGAAATAAATGCTAGCCAGAGGGCTTTAGCATGGCTTGAGAGTGCAGGTATAACAAATATGAATACCCATGATAAAGCAAAAGATGCTTTAAGGTGGGCTGCTTATACTTATGTGGTAGCAGCATTGAGTTCATTGGCGACTTTGGTGTATTACATTCTCATATTTTTGGGAGGAAGAAGAGATGACTGACTAGCTTTTTATATATTTTCTTTGAATAAAACGAATCAGGCTGCTTGTGTAAGCAGCCTTTTTTGTATTATAGAAGAAAAGACTTATGACTGTGTTGTAATAAAGAATGTAATAGTTACTATGTGAGTAGTACAAAGGAGTGGAAAATTGATATGATTTCAGAAAAAGTATTCAGTATAGCATTTGACATATAGTATTTTCTTTTTTCAATCATCAATTTATTAAAAATATGAGGCTGCCTAACAATGAAAAAGTTAGATAATTTCGTTTTTGTTGTTAGGCAGCCTCATATTATCTTTTATAAAATTTGATTTAGACTTTAGTTGTCGTTTTTGAAGAAACCGTAGCTTTTGTATTTTTATTGGCTGTGACTTTTGCTTTAGATTTCGAAGTTTCGACCTTGGTTTTAGCCTGTTGTTTCTCAAGCTTTGCAGATTTTAGCTCTTTTTGTAAGATTTCTATCTCCGAAGCCTGGTTTTTAATCGTTGTAATTAAAGCATTTAATTCTTCGTTTTCTATTTCTGCTGGATATTGGGCTTCTACTCTGACAATAAAATCACTCAATACATTCATGTAATTGGTGAATGCTTCGTAGGGAGTTTCGTATGGGCTATAGTGACTATGTACAGCTCCATCATTGAAGTGTTTAGTACACATATAATAAAAGTGGTCACTGGTTTGTAAATAGTTCCAGTCTTGTTTTAGTCGGCGATCGTCACATAATCGAACACGTTCTGCAACTGAATAAAGTTTTTCGAAAGCTTCGTTTTGAAGAACATTTCCCAGCCAGGCACTCGTATCTCTTTCTTCATCGGCCCAAGAAATCGGATATGGCATAGATAAAGAGTCTACGGGTTTTACTTTTGATATAATCTCTGTTGGAGTTGCAAAGCCGATTCCTTTTTCTTCGGCAAAACGAGGGAGGGCTTTCATAAACTCGAATATACCTGTTTCACGAGGCTGTAGTTCTCCTAATGTTTCATAATTCATGAAGAGATTTACAATCTGTTCAGATTCAGGGGTGTTAGCAATCCATCCAATAAATTTGTCTGCTGTAAGAGGGTATTCACTCCATTCATAGTTAGAAAAACGAAAGGATATGTCGTCACTTACTTTATAGTTTTTCAATAATAGTTTTAGTTTGGGAGCTGCAGCTGAATTGTATAGGTAATTGGGACTTTTCCACCCGAGAATATGTTTTGCACCTTCAGTGATACAACCTTTAAATCCCATATCTGCTATTTGACAAGCTATATCGTCAGAGTAGATTAGCTCAGTATTGCGAAAGACTTTGGGGCGTTGTCCAAACAAAGCTTCTATCTTGTCATCATGCATTTTTACTTGATTAGCAAATTCTATAGGATCCTTTAGTGAAGCCAATGAGTGGGCATATGTTTCAGATAGAAATTCGACGCAACCAGTTTTGGCCAATTCTTTCATGCTATCAATAAATTCTGGAACATAAATTTCTAGTTGTTCAAGTGCTATTCCTGAAATAGAAAATGCTACCTTAAATTTGCCATTTGAGTTTTTAATCATCTCTAGCAAAGTATAGTTGGCTGGTATATAAGATCGTTGTGCAATACGGTGCATGATTTCTTCATTGTTGAAATCATCATAATAATAATGGTCGTTACCGATGTCGAAAAAGCGATAACGTTTCAGGCGGAATGGCTGATGGATTTGAAAATAAAAACAGATAGTTTTCATATATTTATAGCATTTAATTCATTAATAAAAGAGTTATTTTTTTTGTATCACTTTGTGATAGATGTCGATGACTTTTTGTCCGGCATATTTCCATTTGATTTCGTCAACTTCGAGTTTCCCTTGGACTTTAAGCTGTTGATACATTGCAGGATAAGTTATGATAGAATATATAGCATCGGCCATAGCATCAATATCCCAATAATCAGTTTTGATGACATTTGTTAAGATTTCGGCGCATCCTGATTGCTTAGAAATAATAGATGGTACACCCACTTGCATAGCCTCTAGAGGTGAAATTCCAAAAGGCTCTGAAACCGATGGCATGATATACACATCACTGGCTTTCAACATTTCGTATACTTGTTTCCCTTTTAAAAAGCCTGTAAAATGGAATCTATCTGAGATATTTCTTTGTGCTGCTAAACGTATCATTTTATTCATCATATCACCGCTTCCTGCCATGACGAAACGTACATTATTACTCTTTTTTAGAACTCGAGCAGCAGCTTCGACAAAATATTCTGGGCCTTTTTGCATTGTAATACGGCCCAAAAATGTCACAACCTTTTCTTTAGTATTTTTAGGTACTTGTATGGCCATAATGTCTTCGCTCAATGGTTCGACGGCATTATGTACAGTTGTAACTTTGGCTGGGTCAATGTGATATTTTTCTATAACTGTTTGCCTTGTTAAATTGCTTACAGTAATGATATGGTCAGCTTGATCCATCCCATCTTTTTCAATTCCGTAGACCGTCGGATTTACATTCCCGCGACTTCGGTCGAAATCAGTTGCATGCACATGTATAACTAATGGTTTGCCAGTTACCTGTTTTGCATGGATTCCGGCTGGATAAGTAAGCCAGTCATGGGAATGTATGATATCACAAGGATAAGTTCGAGCGATGACTCCGGCAACGATTGAGTAATTATTTATTTCTTCAAGCAAGTTATCGGGGTAACGTCCGGAAAATTCAATACATCCCAAATCATTAGTATGCATATAGCT
This sequence comes from Coprobacter secundus subsp. similis, assembly GCF_015097275.1. GTDB lineage: Bacteria > Bacteroidota > Bacteroidia > Bacteroidales > Coprobacteraceae > Coprobacter > Coprobacter secundus. Next base: position 2,207,652 of record NZ_AP023322.1, on the reverse strand, counting down.
AAAGTCTGCATATATATGGTCTCTCAAGCTGTAATATTCTTGAGGATTCATGCAGTAGCTGAGACGTTCACAAGCTGTCTCCCAAGGAATGTCGCGCCAAACAACCGGAGTATTACCAGCGCCTACGATATGTGCAAAACTTTTATCTTCGTCTCCCCATGGTTTAGGAATAACAAATGTAATTTCCATATCACCGCATTCGGCCATACCTTTAGTAAGGCCGTAACTTGCAGTGCCCAAACCTCCGAGGATATGTGGAGGAAATTCCCATCCAAACATCAGTGCTTTCATACAGCGTGGTTTTTATATGTGGTTGTACTTTTTCAATAAATTAAGAACTCTCAATATTTCACCGACATTCGCCGCGAAACTTATGGCGCCACGCCCTGTGAAAGGCGGATTACCGTCGAATAATTCAGATATACTACCAATACAGTTATTCGACATTTCTTCTTCAAATCCTATCAGCATTCTTTCTAAAAAAGAGACTCCACTAAATCCAAACACTTTCAGGTAGGCATCGGTGTAGGCTCCCATCAGCCATGGGCGTGAAGTTCCTTGATGATATGCGTTTTCTCTTTCTTCTTGTGAACCTACGTATGTAGGATTGTAACCATGACTTTTCGGGCTCAGAGTTCGAATGCCTTTGGGCGTCAATAACTCTCTGGTAACGACTTCAAGAGCGATTTTCCGCTCTTTTTTATCTAAAGGTGAATAATCGAGAGATAGGGCAAATAACATATTAGGACGTACGCTCCAATCTGCATAGTTCCCGTCTACATAATCATATAAATAACCGCAGTCATTTAAAAACATGTCTTTAAATGAAATAGCACATTTATCAGCCAATTCGTTCAATATATCTGCTTTGACATCGTGAGCTTCATCTGCATCGATAGATGCTGCAAATCGCAATGCGTTATACCATAGAGCGTTAAATTCAACTAAATATCCACTGCGTGGTATAATAGGGTGACCATAGCGAGCAGAATTCATCCAAGAGATAACTTTTTCTTTTCCGTTGCTGTATAGTAGACCATTTTCATGTAAAAACAGGTTTGGATGCTTGCCTTTTCGGATATACTCGATTATAGATTCAATGAATTTTCCATATTTGGCAGTACATGTGTTTAGAGATGTCTCTTTGGCATACTGCTGTAAAGCCCATATGCACCAAAGCAATGTATCTGGTGTATCTATTTCCTGTATTACGGCATCTGATTCTCCAGTTGCCATGAAATGTTTGAGAGCTTTTTCTGCCGTATTCATAATGGACTCAAACATATTCTGGTCTCCAATTGCCAATGTACATCCTGGGAGAGCGATGAAACTGTCTCGTGCTCTGACTTTGAACCAAGGATAACCTGCCAATAAATAATTGTCTTTGCCTCGTTTTAGATAAAATTGTTGTGCAGAGTTTTTTAGACAATTAAAGAAACTGGTACGGCAAGTACGCATTCCGATTTCTTTGTTATACATTGAGGCTAAAGAACGAGGCTTTATTTCTCCCACACCTGCTGAAAAGATGATGCTTTCTCCTTTTTTTATCGGCAATTCGAAATATCCGGGAACATAGAGATCTTCTTTGTATTCAAATCCACGTTCTTGATCTTTAATGTACTCTATACCTTTATTCCAATTAGGTTGATATGTAAAAGATACTTGTTTGTTGAATTGCATGTATAACCGAGGATATCCGGGGTATAAGCAACAACTGATGCCATTTTCTGCAATTTCGTAACTCTTATCAATTTGGTCGTTTTCTATACATAAAGAGTTGGCGTTGCGGAAAGCCAGAAAAGGTCTAAATTGTAAGGTCGTTTCTGAATGTGCGTCTACCAAAGTATACTTAATGAGTATTCTATTTTCATGAGAAATAAATACTTTTTCTTTGGTCAGAATCACACCTCCTACTCGATAGACTGTTTGTGGAACTGATTCGCAATTGAATTCGCGGATATACTTATGTCCGTTGGGACTGTAGCAATCACCTTGGTATTTGTGTAATCCCAAGTTGAAAGGTGCACCGTGTTGAATTACGGTTTCGTCTAATGAGGATAACAATACATGATTATCATTGTCCAACTCAGGAATCGGTATTACCAATAACCCGTGTTGCTTACGGGTATTGCAATCGACAATTGTTGTACAATGATAAGCTCCCGATTTGTTTGTACGTAACATCTCTTTTGGAAGAGATTGTTCCAGATTGATCATTAAACTTTTGTCAAACTTCAGATAGCTCATATTTATTAATTGATAAAATGTCGGTTAACAAAATAATGTATTAGATTTTACATTTCTTACCGACGAATATATGTATTGTAATTAAATAATCAAAATTTTTAGAGTGCTTATTTTAAGAAAATGAAACATTTTTCATATAAATTATTTTTACCGTTTTTTTTATTGTTTCTTTATAAAAAAATTAGTATATTTGAGAATCTATATGTTATAGAAAATGAAAATATTTTGGTGACATTTGTGGTTTCAGAACCTAAAAAAATGATTTTAGCCTTTGTCCCTCCTTTTCTCTATCTCTTTATACTTTGGATGTTTACTTTTTTGGAGTGGGGGATGGGATGGAATTTTTACCATTTAGGGATAAAACCTCGAAAAGCGGAAGGTCTCTTTGGTATTGTTACTCATATATTTATCCATTCAGATTTTTATCATTTATTGGCAAATACTATTCCCCTTTTGGTTTTGGGTTGGCTGCTATTTTATTTTTATTCTGATATAGCACCTAAAGTCTTTATATGGATATGGTTTTTGTCTGGGATTTTTATTTGGGTAGCTGGACGTCCAGGTTGGCATGTCGGAGCTAGCTCATTGATATATGGATTTATCTTCTTTCTTTTTTTGAGTGGGATAATTCGAAGGCATGCTCCGGTTATTGCAGTTTCTTTAGTGGTTATATTTTTATACGGAAGTATTATTTGGAATATGTTTCCTATTGCGGAGTTGGTTAATGTGGAGACATCATGGGAAGGACATTTAGGCGGAGCTTTATCCGGAGCTATTTTGGCTGTTGCTTACCGAAAGCATGGCCCGCAGAGAAAGAAATATATTGATGATGATGAAAAATGTGATGAAGATGGGCCGGAAAATGTAGATTCGGATTTGTGTTCAAATACAAATAAGCCATCATCTCCCGAATGGGAAAATAATAATGATTGAAGTTTGTGGTAAAGTGGAAATATAGAAAATTACTGTTTTTAAGAAAGAGTAGCCAATAATTTTGCCAGATTATCAATAAACATTCTTACAGAAATAGCGAGAAGAATGATACCAAAGAATTTTCTTAGTACATATACTCCGCTTTTACCTAATAATTTTTCAAGAATATGTACATTACGTATAACAATATATATGATAATAATATTTAGAACTAATGCAATAAGGATATTGGCCAAGCCGTAGAGTGCTCGTAATGATAATAATGTCGTAAAAGAGCCGGCTCCGGCGATAAGAGGAAATACTATAGGTACAAGCGTTGTACTTCCTGCAGGCCCGTCCATTTTAAAAATTTCCACACCGAAAATCATTTCAATAGCCATTACAAATATAACTAACGAACCAGCTATGGCAAAAGATGAAATATCTACGTGAAATAGTTGTAAAATCACATTACCCATGAATAGAAAAGCTATAAATGTTGCTAAAGAGTAAAAAGCCGCTTTTCCTGCATTTATATCGTTCCCTTTCTCTTTCAGACTAATGATTATTGGGACCAGTCCTGTAATATCAATGACAGCAAACAATACAATGAAAGCACTTGCAATTTCTTGAAAATTAAAGTTTAAGCTAGGCATAGGTCTATTGTTTTTTATTAATGGCTACAAAGTTAACGAAAAAAAAATAAATCAATAGTTTCTAAACAATTAAGATGATTTTATGTTTAGTTGAGTAAGGATATGATTATTATTTATAAATTTGGCTTACTAAAACGATGAATATAATGGATAGTATGTACGAAGTACTTATGCAGTTGCCCTTATTCCAAGGAGTAAGTAGAACTAGCATTTCGGGGATAATCGAAAAAACTAAATTTCACTTCCTCAAATATAAACCTGGAGAAGTAGTAGTTTCTAGAGGTGAAGAATGTACACATCTTAAATTCTTGATATCTGGGAGTGTACGTTCCGAGATGGTTAATAGAAATGGAAAAATCCGAGTATCAGAAGTCTTACATGCACCCAATGTGTTAGCTCCGAATCATATGTTTGGACGTAATACTTATTATCCTGCTGATATTTATGCAGTAGAAGATACAGGGATTATGCAGTTGGATAAACAAACATTTGTAAATATCTTACAATCTGAGTCGATTGTTTTAATTAATTTGTTAAATATAATATCTCGACGTTCACAAAAAAGTATCGAGACATTTCTATCTTTGTCTTCGGGTAGTGTGAAGGAGAAACTGGCATTTTGGGTACTTTGTTTTACTCAACGGAGGTCAACAGATATCAAAGTTATTTGTAAACAGAAGGATTTGTATTCTTTCTTTGGAGTGCAGCGTTCAGTTTTCGTCAGTGCCTTGAATGAACTGAAAGATGAGGGAATCATTGATTATACTACTCGTGAGATTATGATTCTGGATAGAGATAGGTTGAAGGCTTTGTTGAGTGAGGATACTGTAGACGAAGATGTAGAAGAGTAAATACACTAAATTAAATAAGGACAAAAAAGAGGCTGAAATTCTAAAATTTCAGCCTCTTTTTTGTCCTTATTTATTGCTTCGTTTGCGTTCAGTTTCATCTAAAATAATTTTACGTATACGCAAGTGATGAGGAGTCACTTCGACGTACTCATCTTCTTTGATATATTCTAGAGCCTCTTCTAGACTAAATACAATTGGTGGGATAATTTTAGCTTTGTCATCAGCCCCTGAAGCTCGCATATTGGTTAGTTTCTTTGATTTGGTAACATTTACAACAATATCACCTTCTTTTGCATTTTCTCCGACAACCTGACCGGCATATACTTCTTCTTGTGGGAAAATAAAGAATTTACCTCTGTCTTGTAATTTGTCTATAGCGTATGCATATGCAGTACCGGCTTCCATGGCAATAAGAGAACCGTTTGTCCGGCGTTCTATATCTCCTTTCCAAGGCTGGTACTCAAGAAAGCGATGGGCCATAATGGCCTCTCCAGCTGATGCTGTAAGAACATTATTTCTTAAACCGATGATTCCACGGGAAGGAATGGTAAATTCCATATGTATACGGTCATTCTGTGTTTCCATTGATTGTAGCTCTCCTTTTCGGCGAGTAACCATATCGATGATTTTACTGGCATATTCTTCGGGAAGATTAACTGTTAGTTGCTCTACAGGTTCACATTTTACACCATCTATTTCTCTGATGATTACTTGAGGTTGTCCTACTTGAAGCTCATACCCCTCACGTCGCATAGTTTCTATAAGAACGGATAAGTGTAGGACACCTCGTCCATATACTGTCCATACATCTGCGTTTTCTGCTTTTTCAACGCGTAATGCTAAGTTGCGGTCGAGTTCCTTAGTTAGGCGTTCTGCGATATGGCGGGAAGTGACAAATTTACCATCTTTTCCGAAGAAAGGAGAGTCGTTATTGGTAAAGGTCATTGACATCGTAGGTTCATCAATTGCTATACGGGGCAAAGGTTCTGGGTTTTGCAGGTCGGTGATTGTGTCTCCAATTTCAAATCCTTCAATTCCAACTAAAGCACATATATCACCAGAACTGGCTTTTTCAACTTTTGTTCGTCCTAAGCCTTCAAATAAGTGCAATTCTTTGATACGGCTTTTGGTGAAAGACCCGTCCTTTTTGCATAATGCTACATCCATGCCTTCTCGAAGTTCTCCTCGGTGAATACGGCCAATGGCAATACGTCCTACATAAGATGAGAAATCGAGAGAGGTAATTAGCATTTGAGGTGCCCCTTCAAGATATTTGGGTTCTGGGATATATTCAATAATAGCGTCTAATAAAGGAGTGATATTATTCGTTGGTTTTCTCCAATCTGTTGACATCCAGTTTTGTTTAGCAGAACCATAAATAGTAGGGAAATCGAGCTGTTCTTCTGTTGCGTCAAGGCTGAACATCAGATCGAATACCATTTCATTTACTTCATCAGGACGACAGTTGGGTTTGTCTACTTTATTGATAACGACTACAGGCTTTAATCCCATTTGTATAGCTTTTTGTAAAACAAACCGGGTTTGAGGCATAGGGCCTTCGAAAGCGTCAACTAGTAGCAGACAACCATCAGCCATATTGAGAACTCTTTCTACTTCTCCTCCGAAATCTGCATGCCCAGGAGTATCTATAATATTGATTTTATAGTCTTTATATCTGATTGAAACGTTTTTAGACAGGATTGTGATTCCTCGTTCACGTTCAAGATCATTATTGTCGAGAATTAACTCGCCGGAGTTCTGGTTCTCTCGAAATAACTGTCCGGCCAAAAGCATTTTGTCAACCAGTGTTGTTTTACCGTGATCGACATGAGCAATAATTGCAATATTCCTAATTTTCTGCATATAATTTATTTTGAGTCGCGCAAAGGTAGTATAATTTTTTTTAGAATGCGTTTAATAATCAGTAGTTTTAAAAGATTGAAATCATTATTTAATACATTTATCAAACAAAATTTCTTGTTTAGGAATAAAAATAGCAATAAAATATTGTTTTTCAAAAACAAATATATACCTTTGTGCCCTCAAAGAATTTATTAACAAAAAAATCAGCAGAAAATGTATTTAACTTCTGAGAAAAAACGAGAAATCTTTGAGAAATACGGAAAGTCCAATACTGATACTGGCTCACCTGAAGCACAGATAGCATTATTCTCATACCGTATCTCTCATTTGACTGAACATTTAAAGTCAAATCACAAAGATTATAGCACAGAAAGAGCTCTTAAAATGTTAGTAGGTAAACGTCGTCGTTTGCTTGACTATTTAATCAAAGTGGATATCAATAGATATCGTGCTATTATCAAGGAGCTTGGAATCAGAAAGTAAGAAATTGCTTTTTTAAGCGAAAAAGGACATCTTTCAAAGATGTCCTTTTTTATTGCTTTAAAATTTTTTATACTTATAAAAAGTGTTCATTTTTTTTTATAAAATATAATTAAAGAAGATATGCTGGTTCACGATGGAAAATTAGTGGAAATCGTATTTAGACTTCGGGCAAAGTTTTGTATTTTTGTAAAAATTTGCCGTTTTATGTTTTTATTTTTCTGCTATTATTGTAAAATGTAGAATAGAAGGTAGGCATAATATATAGTTTTCCAATAAGATAAATAATTTTATTGCACATGAATATATTGGACTTAAGTGAACAGGAGATAATTAGACGTAATAGTTTGCAGGAATTACGGAATCTCGGTATAGAGCCATATCCGGCCGCAGAGTATAAAGTGGATGCTTATACAGATGAAATAAAATCTTCGTTTAAAGATGATGCAGAACCTCGTCAAGTGTCTGTTGCTGGACGTATTATGAGTCGCCGTATTATGGGAAAAGCTTCGTTTATGGAGTTACAAGATTCCAAAGGTCGTATACAGGTTTATATTTCAAGAGATGATTTATGCCCGGAAGAGAATAAGGAAATGTATAATACTGTATTTAAGAAATTGCTTGATATTGGAGACTTTGTAGGTATAAGAGGATATGTGTTCCGTACACAAATGGGTGAAATTTCTGTTCATGCTCAAGAGCTGACTGTCTTATCTAAATCGCTACGGCCATTACCTATCGTAAAGATGAAAGATGGTGTAGCATATGATGCTTTTGAAGATCCAGAATTACGATATCGCCAAAGGTATGTCGATTTAGTAGTAAATGAAGGAATTAAAGATATATTTATCAAGCGAAACAAAGTGTACAACTCGATGCGTGAGTATTTTAACGCACAAGGGTATATGGAGGTAGAAACTCCTATTTTGCAATCGATTCCTGGTGGAGCTGCTGCTCGTCCGTTTATTACTCATCATAACGCTTTAGACATACCCTTGTATTTGCGTATAGCAGATGAGCTTTACTTAAAGCGTCTTATTGTGGGAGGCTTTGAGGGAGTCTATGAATTTTCAAAAAATTTCCGGAATGAAGGCATGGACCGTACACATAATCCAGAATTTACTTGTATGGAAATTTATGTTTCATATAAGGACTATAATTGGATGATGGATTTTACAGAGAAGATGCTTGAGAAGATTTGCTTAGATGTAAATGGTTCCACAGAAGTCAAAGTTGGTGATAATGTTATTAGTTTTAAGACGCCTTTCAAGAGAGTAACGATGATTGATTCCATTAAGGAATTTACAGGAATTGATATTTCTGGTATGGATGAGGCTCAATTACGTGAAGTTTGTAAAAAAATAGGAGTTGAGGTAGATGATACTATGGGCAAGGGAAAACTGATTGATGAGATTTTTGGTGAGAAATGTGAGGGTAATTACATACAACCGACCTTTATTACCGATTATCCGATTGAGATGTCTCCTTTAACCAAAAAGCATAGAAATAATCCCGAACTGACTGAGCGTTTTGAATTGATGGTTAATGGTAAAGAACTCTGTAATGCTTACTCTGAGTTGAATGATCCGATAGACCAACGATTTCGCTTTGAGGAACAGCTTCGTTTGTCTGAGAAAGGAGATGATGAAGCTATGTTTATTGATAACGATTTTATTCGTGCTTTGGAATATGGTATGCCTCCGACTTCTGGGATGGGTATCGGTATGGACCGTTTAGTTATGTTGATGACAGGGCAAACCACAATACAAGAAGTTCTATTTTTTCCGCAAATGCGTCCGGAAAAGACAAAGAAGAAAGATCCTGAATCAAAGTATGTAGCTGTTGGGATACCTCAAGAATGGGTAGCACCTTTACAAAAAGCGGGCTATTTGACTGTTGATATGCTTGTGGAAGCTAATCCGAACAAATTGCATCAAGAAATTTGTGGCGTAAATAAAAAATATAAACTTGAGTTATCCAACCCGACTATTGATGAGGTAAGGGCTTGGGTCGAGAATGCAAAATAAAAAGCTTCAGAGACATGAGTTTTCCCGGAAGAGTCGCTATATTAGGTGGTGGAACGTGGGCCACGGCTATTGCAAAATTGGTATTGTATAATGCCGAATCGATAAATTGGTATATGCGTCGGCGCGACCGAATAGATGATTTTAAAAGATTAGGGCATAATCCGGTTTATTTGTCGAGTGTAAAATTCGATATAAGTCGTATAAATTTTACTACTAATTTAAATAAAGTAGTAAAAGAATCAGATACACTTATTTTAGTTACTCCATCTCCTTATTTAAAACAGCACCTGAAGAAGTTAAAAGAGCCGTTGGATAAGAAGTTTGTAGTATCAGCTATAAAGGGTATTGTCCCGGACGAAAATATGATTGTTACGGATTATTTGAAAAAGTTTTATAATATACCCGATAGCAATCTGGCTGTTATAGGGGGGCCGTGTCATGCTGAAGAAGTTGCATTGGAAAGACTTTCATATTTGACAATTGGATGTCCTGATACTCTAAAAGCAAGAAAGATAACAGAATTGTTGGGTAACCATTTTTTGAAAGCTAGTACATCAAAAGATGTTGAAGGAATAGAGTATGGGTCGGTTTTGAAAAACGTTTATGCAATTGCTGCGGGTATCTGTTATGGATTGAAGTACGGAGATAATTTTCAGGCTGTTTTGATATCGAATGCTATACAGGAATTGGATCGTTTTTTGAAAGCTGTACATCCCATGAGACGGAATATCTGTGAGTCGGCATATTTGGGTGACTTATTGGTGACTGCATATTCTCGTTTTAGCCGTAACCATACCTTTGGAACTATGATAGGAAAGGGATATTCAGTAAAGACAGCCCAGATAGAGATGGAAATGGTTGCAGAGGGGTATTATGGGACAAAATGTATCAAGGAAATAAATGAGCAGTATCATGTAGATATGCCGATTCTTGATACAGTATATAATATTTTGTATAATAAGATGTCATCATTTGCTGAAATAAAGCGGTTGACAGAAACATTTAGATAAAAGAGTTTAAAGGAGATATTGAATAACAATATCTCTTTTGTTTTTATAAAGAATAATATCTAATTTTGATATCGGTAAATAACCGAACAATAACAACTAAAAATAATCTTTGCATGGAGACGATTCAATTAAACATTGACAAAGCATTAAGTTCTGTTACTAAAGAGCAGGTTTTCGCTTATGAGAAAGAGGTAGCAGAAAGTATGGAAAAATTACATAAAGGTACTGGAAAAGGGAATGATTTTCTGGGATGGTTACATTTGCCGTCATCTATTACAGACGCTCATCTTTCAGAAATTGAGGCTGCAGCTAAGCAATTGAGAGAGCGGTGCGAGATTGTGGTTGTAATTGGCATTGGTGGAAGCTATTTGGGTGCTAAAGCTGTAATTGAAGCTCTTTCTGATACATTTGCTCAAATAAAAGGAAATGGAAACAATCCTCAAGTTCTTTTTGCTGGACAGAATATAGGAGAAGATTATTTATATGAGTTACAGCAAGTATTAGCTGGGAAGCAATTCGGATTGATAAATATCTCAAAATCAGGAACAACGACAGAGCCAGCTATTGCATTTCGTTTGTTGAAAAAGCAATTGGAAGCACAGGTAGGAAAAGAAGAAGCAAAACATCGTATTATTGCTGTGACTGATGCTGCTCGTGGTGCATTACGTAAACTAGCTGATATGGAAGGTTACAAAACCTTTGTTATCCCAGATAATGTTGGCGGACGTTTTTCTGTTTTGACTCCGGTAGGATTATTACCTATTGCTGTTGCTGGATTTGATATACGTTCATTGGTGTCTGGTGCAGCGTCGATGGAGCAGTTATGTGGAGCAGAGGTCCCTTTTGAAAAAAATCCGGCTGCTATATATGCTGCAACTCGAAATGCCCTTTATAAGATAGGCCAGAAAATTGAAATCTTAGTGAATTTCAATCCTAAACTTCATTTTTTTGCAGAATGGTGGAAACAACTTTATGGCGAAAGTGAGGGCAAAGATCATAAAGGTATTTTCCCGGCCTCAGTTGATTTTACTACCGATTTGCATTCGATGGGACAGTGGATACAAGATGGGGAACGTTCTATTTTTGAGACTGTTTTGTCGGTAAATAAAATGAAATATAATGTAACTATTCCGACTGATGAAGATAATTTGGACGGTCTGAATTTTTTGGCGGGAAAGAGAGTTGACCAAGTAAATAAAATGGCTGAATTAGGTACACAAATTGCGCATGTAGATGGAGGGGTTCCAAATCTAAGAATTGAGATGCCGGAAATTACTGAAAAGTATTTGGGGGAACTTATCTATTTCTTTGAAAAGGCATGTGGCATTAGTGGTTATTTGTTAGGTGTGAATCCGTTTGACCAACCAGGTGTGGAAGCCTATAAGAAAAATATGTTTGCTTTGCTTGAGAAACCGGGGTATGAGGAAGAGACAAAGGCTATTAAAGCTAAGCTCTGATAATAAATGAAATCCTTATAAAATCATGTGTCTTTTTGAATTTATCGGAAGGACACATGATTTTTTTTATATTTTTTGTTGTTAAAATATTCTTATATTCTATATAAAATCTTTTTATTGAAAGAGATAAGAAATTTAATTACTAGTATAAATGTATATTATGAAATATAAAAAAAATTATTTTAATATATAATTTAATAATGAAATATTTTATCAAATGTGTGGCTATTAATTTAAGTCAGCAAACTAATATATTTTTAATTATAAACATATGCAATAAATGAAGAGAGTTTTCGTTAATATTATATATTGAATTCTCTTTGTTATAAGAAGTAGGAGCTCAATTTATATTTTTACTGATTAATATCTTATGATGTAAATTAATAAGATTGTATTTATTTGATAATCATTTATTTTGATTAATAAAATATTTTATTAATCTTTTTGGGTCGATAAATAATTGTTATCTTTGCGCATAGTAGTACATCTGAAACAAATATAAATATGAATGGAAAATTATTGTCAGAACTCGAAAAAGGGTCGAAGAATGCTCAAATAAAAAAGCGTATTATTAATTATTATATAGAGAATGGAGATGCTACTATAGCAGACTTGTCAAAGGAATTGGATTTAAGTGTGCCTACGACAACTAAAATTATTGCTGAAATGACCGATGATGGTTTTGTCATAGATTATGGTAAGATGGAGACTAGTGGTGGTCGTAAGCCTTTTATATATGGTTTGAATCCAGCATCCGGTTATTTTGTTGGAGTGGATATTCGGCGAACTTTTCTGAATATTGGTTTGATAAACTTCAAAGGAGAGGTTATGGAGTTGAGAATGAATGTCCCGTATTTATTTGAAAATACTCCTGCCGCATTGGACGAGTTGTGCAGTATTGTATCGTCTTTTATAGCTGAACAAGGTAAGAAGAGCGATAATATATTGAATATTACAATTAATATTTCAGGTAGAGTAAATTCTGAAACAGGATATTGCTATAGTGCATTTTATTTTGAAGAAAGACCTTTATCTGAAATTTTGTCAGACCGTTTAGGGTATATGGTATCTGTCGAGAATGATACACGTGCAATGACATTTGGTGAATTTATGTGTGGTATTGCTCGGGAAGAAAGGAATATTATTTTTGTCAATATCAGTTGGGGAGTTGGTATTGGGATTATTATTGACGGAAAAGTATATTATGGGGAGTCTGGATACTCCGGAGAATTTGGTCATGTCAGTGTTTTTGATAATGAAATTTTATGTCATTGTGGTAAAAAAGGCTGTTTAGAAACCGAGGCTTCTGGCTCGGCTATCTATCGGATATTTATGGAACGTTATAAAAATGGAGAAAATTCTATCTTGTCTAAAGAGCTGGATAAAGGGAAGACAATAAATTTAGGGGATATAATTAATGCAGCTAACAATGAAGATATTCTTTCTATTGAAATTATAGAAGAAGTTGGCGACAAAATCGGAAAGTATATTGCTGGACTTATCAATATATTTAATCCTGGGATGTTGGTAATTGGAGGTTCTTTAGCTGCTACAGGAGATTATATAGCTTTACCCATAAAAAGTGCTATTCGTAAATATTCTTTGAATCTGGTGAATAAAGATTCCCGTATTGTAATTTCTAAATTGAAAGAAAAAGCGGGAGTGATTGGTGCTTGTATGCTGGCTCGGAAAAAGGTACTTGAACTTTCCCGTTAAGATTAGGAGCATAAAAATAAAGAAGTTATCTCAAAATAAAAAAATAAAACAGCTTTGCTTATAATTTGCAAATTGGATTGCAAAAATCCCTTATTTAACCCCATTCTTTTAAACAAGAGAGGGGAAAATAAGGGGATTTTATTTGGAAAGGGACCAATCTATAAGTTTCTCATTTCTGAAATTTTATTTGGGACAACCTCTTTTTTTATTGTGTTATTTTATAAGGAAATTTTATTTAAAACAATATCATCCATGCAGAAATAAGCAGCTGTGTTCATACCGAATTCTCCGGTATCACTTGACGTGAGAGAGAACTGTATCTTGACAGCAGCCATTAAAGGGGACATGTCAAACCATATCCACTCGGTAACAGGTTTATCGTTATCACTTTTATAATTTGCCAGATAAATTTCGGCTGTTCCGGTTACATTATTATTTGCATCGAAACCGGTTGCTGTCAATTTGAAATAACTATCTTTTTTGAATGCAGTAGCATAACTGTCTCCTATAGTCATTGAATTGTAAGCATAAGTACTGTTGGTGACCCATGCTCCATTTATGGTATAAATAGACGGATTGTTGATCGTCATAATGGCAGGACTATAATCACTTGGATTTACGGCTAAATATACTTTTCCTGTTTTAGCTTTTTTGCAGTAGGGTACAGGACTGTTTGATGCAGAGTTGTCGGTTTTATTCATATAAGTGAAGGCTGAAAATGAATATCCTGACCCCCAGTCTGCAAAATAGTGATCAAAAGTGAGTAATCCGTTTGAATCTTGAAATGTGTCTAAGGTTGATGTTCCCGGGGTTATTTCTTTTTCTGAAATAAATTCTGTATTGTCTTCGGTCAATTTGTTTTCTAAACTGATAGAAACTGGGACAACTGTAGTTGTATTTTCATCATCTTTGTCACAGCTACAGAATATGAAAGCAGATAAACATGTAATAAAAAATAAAGATAACTTTTTCATGTTGTTTTTAATTTTTGATTAGTAATTATATATTTATTGTTTTTGTATGAGATGTAAATCAATTATTCCCAGTACTTCAGTCGATGTTTCACCTATCCAGCCACAAGTTTGGTTTACTCCTGTATAAATCATAATGAAATCTATCCCCGGAAGGGTTATTGGGTTTCTATTTTTGTCTATAGCCCAGTCTATATCAAATTCTGCAGCGGTGCTATTATTAGGTTGGTTATCAGCATATCCCCAATCAAAAGGAGTTAATTTCCAGCTCTTTATCCCATTATTTTCAGTTACAACAGCATTTTTTCTCAATAGGGTTCCAGTAAATGACATTTGTTGATTGGTTACCCATTGAGGGTAATAACTTTGGGTGTGATAAGATACTTTGCTTATATATCCTTCTTGTCCTTCGCTATCACTCCATCGGATATATTGTTCTTCCGTAGCAGACACATTCTCTGACGGACGATAATAAGTGATATTATAATTTTGAATAGTAGCAGGGTTGGAATGTTCGCTTCCGGCCAATTCATACCATTCATTTTCGTCAGGTATTCCATTTTTATTTTGATCATATGCTACTCTGACTATACCGGGTTCACTATTATTGTTAAATGCATTTCCCAGTATTTTAAAATCATGACTTCCTGAAACATTTTCAATAGTATGGTCAAATCCTACCACGATATATCCGCCATATCCACCGAGAGAAACTGTACCTTGGTTATTGTTTTTTAAGGCTTCACAAGCTTTGGCATTCATAATTTCCTGATTGTCACCATTTTCGTATTTGGGTAGTAAATTTACAAATTGACCAGGTGCTGGATGGTAGTCTAAAACCTTTGAAATATAAGGAGATGGGCCTGAAGGCTTTTCTTCTGGAATTTCATTAGGACCTCTGAATTTTTTTTTCGTAAAAGCAAAACGGGAGGGAATATCTCCGGTTGTATGACTCCATAATTTTTTACCTTCTTGAGAAAAGCAGTATAATGTCCCGGGAGTGACATAGTCTTTAGCGTCGGAAACTAATATTTCTCCGGTTTCGGGATTTACGGCTAATCCGTACGGGACATTTATTTGCTTATCAGTTCCGTCAGTGATAAAATTTTCAGTTATAACTTTTTCTATACGAGAATCTACGATAGAATATAAGGAGTTCTTTTGTGAGCTGTTGATATTATCATCATATCCGAGCAGATATAATATATCGTTATGCATCCATAATTGGCTTGTTTTTACATTTAAATTTCCTTTTGCCAAATCATTTTCTGTATCGATGATATATGTATCGGACGATATGGAGTTTTCGTCACCTCGAGAAGAAACGTAGATATTATTTTGAGAGTTTACCGCTATACAATGAAGATTAGGTGCAACGTCTATTTTTTTTATCTCTGAAAAAGTATTTAGGTCAATGACTGAGACTGTACGGTCATAATTCGGTTTGTTGTATCCTCCAGAATTTGCGACATAAAGTTTTTCTCCGATAACGGCCATTTGTTCGGGCTGGTATCCGACTGTCACTTGACGAGTGATTTGCATGGTTGCGGTATCTACTTCTGCAACTATGCCTAAGCGGGAGTCAGATGGATTAGGAGACACCGGACCGTTATATGATGATATGTAGGCATATTGTTTATGGAAAGTAATATATCTGCAATTAGGTATTTTTATTTCACCGATATGTACAGCCGTTTCTACATCCATGACTTCTACGTATCCCGATACATTGATGACTGCATATAAACGATTTCCATAGATTTTCAAATCATTACCGACATCTCCCAGTTCCTTTACAATCGTTGGATTTATTTCGGCATAGATATTCCGATGATATATTCCAGTAGTGTAATCAAAAAAGTCAAGAGTGCATTTATTACTTCCCATATTCCCTTCATTAAGGATATAAACCCCTTTGATTGATGCATCGGGACGGGGTACTACTCCGTCGGGAATTTCATTTTCAGAAGGAATAATAAAATTTTCATCTCGACAACAGCAAAACACTGCAGTGAGAAAAATAATCCATAAATATGAATATATATATTTCATAATTAATAGTTTATAATGTTACGCTCAACGTGATTCTGAAATTAGTGCCGGGCATAGGGTATGATCGGACAACTTCATATTGTTGATTGAACAAATTATTGACTTCTATCATTATTTTAGACTGAATACCTTTTAAACTCATTTTTTTGGATATAGATAAGTCGCTTGTATACCAAGGCTGTATATAGTTTGCAGGAATATTTGCTCTTGAATCATACCGTTCCCCAGTGTATATAAAACTATAATTGATATTCCAGTCTTTGTATTCGATACCTGCTATGGCTGTCCCGCTGTGTATTGGTATGTACGGAATTTGCCCCTTATAATAAGTATCTTTTGGATCCGTAAAATCTTGAGCTTTTTGATAAGTATAATTTATTCTCGTATTTAATTGCCATGATTTGCCAAATAGCCAACTCCCTTGTAAAGCAACATCCATACCTTTTATTTTTACTGTTCCTAAATTTAGCATCATCCATCTGAATGGATTATTGGCGGGTATGGCTACAATTTTATTATTTACTTTGTTATAATAGGCATCTGCCTGTATTTCTATATGTTTAAACGATAGGGAGGGAAAATTTTTCTCGAAGGTGATTCCTATATTATACTGAGTGGTGTATTCAGGATCGAGATGAATGTTTCCGATAGTGGTGTAGTATAAGTCATTCAAGGTGGGCAATCGAAATATCTTTTTATAGAAAGCCCGAAAATTCACACCACCTTTTTCCCATGGACGATAAAAAATCATTATAGTAGGAGTATATTGGGGGTTATGATGGGCTGTATTTTCCTTTGTTTTTGCTTTTTCTTTGATAAAAGTCCCTAATATACTGGCTTGTAATTTTATTTTATTAAAATCTAATGCTGTAGCAAAGGCCGCTAAAGTAGAGAAACGGCGAGGATAGGCAAAATCAATCAAATCAGCATCAAGCCGGTTCCAAAGAAAATCAATCGATATATTTGTTGTCCAAAAAGGAAAAATTGTAAATTGGTTAGCCGCAGAGATATATCCTTCTTGTTGTTTATAGTGATTGTCGATGTTATTTAGTGATTCTGCTTCACGCTGGTCTGATAGATAGTGCAAATAGTCATATGCAAATTTTCCATTGAGTAATAAACTGTAAAATGTATTAAATTTTTTACGAAATGAGGATTGAAGAAAAAAATTTGTATCCCATTGGCGGTCTTCGTTACTGAATCTGTTTTTTACTACAGCTCCGGGATAACCTCGTTCAGAATTATAAGCATATATACGAGTGCGCCAATTACCATCAGGAATTAAGCCGAATAGTCCGATTTCTGCTCTTAAAGCTTTTACATCTCCATTGTGTCGTATTGCTGTTGTATCATAGCCGTCTATCTTTTTGTATCTGAATTTGTATCTACCTGTAGTATACATATATTCGGCACTAAAACTGCTTGATATATTTTTATTCAATTTTTGTTCCCAGAGTATTGAAGGATTAGCTAGCCCGAATGACCCGGTTTTGAATGTGGCTCTGATGTTGTATTTTTTATCTGTATCGAAAAATGGAACTTTCGATTGGAGATATACTGACCCGGAAGAGCCATAATCTTTGGCTGGTTGGAAAATATTGCTTTTCTGTCCGTTATATAGGCTTATTGCTTCCATGTTATCTAAGGAGAATCGTCCGAGATCTATAACTCCGTTTTGAGCATTACCTAACTCAATCCCGTCATAAAATACCCCTACATGATTACTGCCCATACTTCTGATATTCACGGTCTTTAATCCGCCTATACCTCCATAATCTTTAATTTGTACCCCGGAAAAGTAACGTATGGCGTCTGCCACAGAATGGGCATTTAGTTTTTCAAGTTTTTCACCAGATAGGCTTTGTACAGGAAAAATATCTTTGGTGAGTACACGACTTTTGAAGACCACCTCTTGAAGGCGGTAGATTCGAGTGCTGTCTGTTTCTGCATTATCGGCACATAATGTATAAGAAGTGCAGATATATAACAAAAAAAACAAGCATACTACGACATGGTTGTGTATATGCACCATTTTTTTATTATTGGGTACGTTTCTTTTTCATGTAAAGTCTTATGCCTCGCAAGACTTTACTTTTAGATTTTATACGGCAGGTCTTCTGACTTATCTCTGGAGAAAAAACGCCTTCCCGAACGTCAGGTTCAGTGGCGGAGGGTATTTGTTAATCTCCATTTTTTATGAGAATTACAGCAGCGGGACTGTTCAGGATTTTCACCTGATTCCCTTTTCATCATATTTCCTGAAGAAGGATTTATGAACCGTGGGTACAAAGGTATGAAAAAATATAATATATGGAATGATGTTTCTTTTTGTTCTTTGATATGAAATCTGTAATGAATAGTGTGAAGGAACTTAGTATTTAAAATTTGAAGCCGTTTTATCTGATTGTTTTTGTTATAAATGGACTTATTGATATTAAATTTTGTAGTATAAAATATTAATATTAAATAGAAAATGTCGATTGTATTATAATGAAGCAAGAAAAAAATAAAAAAAATAAAGTATTGTAAATTAAATCCTTTAAGGATGTAGTTATGGCATTAAAGTTATTGTTTAATTGTGATTTAATACAGATTTAAGGTGCCGTCAATATATTTGTTACAAAATATATAACGATATTTATTTACCTAATCTTATGATTTTTCGATATATTCTTGTCCATTCGAGTTGGAAGGAGAAGTATTGTTATATGTAAAAGTAGTATTTTATGAAGTTTGAGAAATTAGTTATAAGTTGTGCTGTATTAGTTTCTATAATGTGGCTCTCATGTAGCCCGATAAAAAATCAAAAAATAACTCCTGTTGATTATGTCAATCCTTATATTGGGAATATAAGCCATATGTTGGTGCCGACGTATCCGACTGTTCATCTTCCTAATAGCATGATGCGTGTTTGCCCCCAAAGGGATGATTTTACTGGGAACGTATTACATGGTTTACCGGTATTTCTTTCAGGACATCGAGGCTATAATGTATTTAATATATCTCCGTATCAAGGGAAAGAGAATATATATACTCATATTGTTGATTATGAATATGATAATGAGATAATAAAACCTTATTATTATAGCGTATATTTAGATAATATTGCAACAGAAATACAATTTGCTCCTTCTTGTCAATCTGCGTTGTATGAGATGGATTTTAGAGGAACAGATACTCCTTATCTGATAATAAATACATATGGAGGAATACTCAGGGCTGTTAAAAATACAGTATCCGGATGGCAGTATATTAAAGGTTCGAAAACAAAAGTTTATCTTCATTTAGAGGTAGAACAGAGCCCAGAAGAAATTATTCCGTTAGGTATTCCTGAAGAGGAAAAAAATACGGTATTGTCTGCAAAAAATAGGAGTATTGTTTTTAGATTTGCTCCAGACCAACGAAAAGTAAAAGTACGTTATGGAGTTTCATTTATCAGTGAGGAACAGGCAAAAAGAAATGTAGATAGGGAAATAAAAAGCTATGATATAAATGTGTTACTCAAAGAAGGACGGAATACGTGGAATAGAGCATTGGGAAAAATTTTAGTTCAGAGTGATTTAGAGAAAGATAAGCAAGTCTTTTATACCTCTTTGTATCGATTTTACGAACGAATGATATGCATTTCGGAAGATGGGAAGTACTATAGTGGTTTTGATGGAAAAGTTCATAATGATGAAGGTATTCCATTTTATAATGATGATTGGCTATGGGACACTTATCGTGCAGCACATCCACTGAGAGTAATTATCGATTCAGAGAAAGAATCCTATATGGTAAATTCTTTTGTTCGAATGTCAGAACAAATGGAGAATTGTTGGATGCCTACTTTTCCAGAAGTTGTGGGAGATACCCGGCGGATGAATTGTAACCATGGAGTTGCAACTATAATAGATTGTTATGAAAAAGGGATAAGGAATTTTGATTTGGGTAAAGCATATAAAGCATGTAAAGGAGCTATTACAGGAAAAACACTATCTCCGTGGTCAAAGGCAAAAGCGGGGAAATTAGATGAATTTTATAAAGAGAACGGTTATTTCCCCGCCTTATCTTCTGGAGAAAAAGAAACTGTTCCTGAAGTTGATTCTTGGGAAAAACGTCAGCCCGTAGCAGTTACTTTAGGTACGGTCTATGATGAATGGTGTTTGGCTAAGATGGCTCAAAAATTAGGGTATAATAATGATTATGAATATTTTGTGAAAAGAAGCTTGAATTATCGGAAAATATTTAATACACAAACAAGATTTTTTCATCCCAAGGATGACAAGGGTGAATTTGTAAAACCCTTTGATTATAGTTTTTCAGGGGGATTGGGAGCGCGAGACGCTTATGATGAGAATAATGGGTGGATATATCGCTGGGATGTGAGTCATAATATTAAGGATTTGATAAAATTGATGGGGGGAAATAAGGCCTTTGTACAAGAACTTGAGCGTATGTATAGTACATCTTTGGGTAGGCCTAAATATGAGTTCTATGCGATGTTGCCTGATCATACAGGTAATGTAGGGCAATTTTCTATGGGCAATGAGCCGTCATTACATATTCCATATTTGTATAATTATGCAGGGGAACCATGGAGGACGCAAAAGCGAATTCGTAATTTATTGAATCAGTGGTTTCGTCCTGATGTAATGGGGGTTCCTGGAGATGAGGACGGTGGAGGGATGTCCGCATTTGTAGTGTTTTCTCAATTAGGATTTTACCCTGTTACTCCAGGATTGCCTATGTATGTAATAGGTAGCCCGACATTTGAGCGAGCCTCTATCTGTTTAGATAATGGGAAGACATTTGAAATAATATGTCATAATTATGCTCCAGAACATAAGTATATTCAATCAGTAAAATTAAATGGTAAATCTTGGGAAAAGTCTTGGTTTAGTCATGATGAACTGATGCAAGGAGGAGTATTGGAATTTACGATGGGAAAATATCCGAATAAAAATTGGGCGGTTGCGGAAAGTGCATTTCCTCCATCCTTTGAAATGAAATGATACCAGAGTTTTTAAATAACAGAAAAATTTTATGATGAAATCTTTAGTTTCTTATTTATGTTTGATGCAGTGTAGTTTAATGTTGTTTACACTGATTACTTTCCCTGTTGGTGTTATGGCTCAGACTCATTTGTCTAAGTCTGATTATGATGATTTTAATCATGGACAGACAGATAATGAAGATTTTAGCGATTGGATACAAGCTATACAAGTATTGCAACCGTCTTATAGAAGTGATGTTAAAGGTGTATTTGTTGTAAAGCTTGAAGCTAAAGGGATGACTGTAGCCAAAGCTTTTTGTTGGAGTGCTCCGGATAAGAATAATCAGAGTAAATGGGGATATGATGTAAATTTGACTCCTGGAGGGATAAAATTGGACAAAAATGGAAAAGGTACTTTTGAAGTAGATGCAGACATGTTCCCTTCAGGTCCGATGAATATTCGTATTTATGCAAGTAATGAAAAGGGACTTAAAGATTTGTGCGAATTGCAACTATATAATGTTGGAGGAGTAAAGTGGAACCAGGGAATCCCGTCAGAAAAACCGGTTGGAGCTCGAGATATGGATTTGGTTTATTTTGATGATTTCGATGGACCATTATCTATTTCGAATGATGGACGCAATGCCAAATATAATGCACATAAACCTCGTTTTGGAGATTTTAGTGGATGGCCGTTTTCAGATGTAGACGGGCAAGATAATCCGTTTGAACAAAGAGATACTTACTTGAAAATAAAAGCTCGAAAGAGACCTGGAACTAAAGGAAGTACAGGGTTGATAGCTTCTGTTAATATGGATGGAGAAGGCCTCTGGACGAAAGCTCCGTTTTATATGGAATGCCGGTTGACAGCACAGTCGGCAATCGGCACTTGGCCTGCATTTTGGACTATTACAGGGCTTGACAGAGGATCGAATGGAGATGAGTTAGACATAATAGAGGCTTATGGGGGAGTTGGAAAAGGTAATCCGAATCATACAGGATATGCTGTAACCAGTCATTTTTGGGGACAAAAAGATATTAACGGAAATAGAAAAAAAGAATATGACCGTATGGTTCCTATGATGGAAATGGGAGGGAAATCTTTTTGGTCTACAACATTTCACACGTATGGATTATATGTAGGTAAGGAAGAGACTATTTATTATTTCGATGACATGGAAGTCCTCCGGCATCCGACCAATAATGTCTCATATGAAAGCCCTCATGTATTTTTGATAAATTATGCTATTGGGGGGATTAGTGGTTGGCCTATTGACTTGGAACGCTATGGAAATGGTTCAGATATGTACGTTGATTATGTTAGAATTTATGCAGAAAAACGATTGGAGAATTATTCGGTCCCGAGACCGGAAAAATAAATTATAAGTTGATGCTGAATGTAGAGACAATAGATAAGCCATTTTTTGTCTCTGCATTTTTAATTAAGTCTTACTGTTTCGATATCGGTCAAAATGAAAAAGCTGCAATATTTGTTATTTATAATCAGTGGAATTTTGTTTTCCCCATTGATTTCCGCTGCTGAGGAAGTGTTATTGGAGGCAACACCATCCTCCTATTTATCAAAAAATCGGTGGTCAGCTCGTTGGATAACTTGTCCTGAAGTTTCTGTGTATGATTATGGAGTTTATCATTTTCGTAAATCTGTAGAATTGGAAGAAAAACCAGAATCATTTGTGATTAATATATCCGCTGATAATCGATATCGATTGTTTGTAAATGGGACCCCAGTTTGTTTTGGCCCGGCACGAGGGGATATTTCTCATTGGTATTATGAAACAGTTGAACTGGCTCCTTTTTTTAAAGAAGGGAAGAATACGCTTGCCGTTGAAGTTTGGAACTTTGGAGAATATAAGCCCGGAGCGCAAATGTCTTTACGAACAGGATTGATTGTACAGGGAAATTCTCCAAGAGAAGAGCTTGTTAATACAGATGATTCCTGGAAAGTAATAAAAAATAAAGCCTATTCCCCTTCTTTAGAATATAGAGCTGATGTGGGATGTTGTGATATCGTTCTGGGTAATTTGTATCCATGGGGATGGCAGGATGTAAATTATGATGATAAAAATTGGAGTAGAGCTCGGATGATGGAATCAGGAGAGCCTTACGGGACAGGAGTTTTCTATCACTGGGTGTTGGCTCCTAGGGATATTCCTTTGATGGAAGAAAAAAAGTTAAGGATGAAAAGAATTCGTAGAGTTGAAGGTGTATCTGTACCTGAATCTTTTTTAGAGGGTGAATCATCTATAAAAATTGAAGCTAATAAAAAGGTCTCGTTTTTGATAGACCAGACTTATTTGACGACAGCTTATCCCGAGATAACTGTTTCAGAAGGAAAGGGAAGCCAGATACGATTGATTTATGGAGAAACTTTGTACAAAGATGGGAACAAAGGAAACCGGAATGAAGTCGAAGGTAAGACGGCTGTAGGATTGACCGATTATTTCTATCCGGATGGAGGAAACCTGAGATTATTTAGGCCGTTATGGCTCAGAACGTATCGGTATATTCAGGTAGATATTGAGACGAAGGATGAGCCCTTGGTCTTGCAGGATATTTATGGGATGTATACGGGTTATCCGTTTGTTGAAAATGGAAGTTTTGGGAGTAATGATATTTCTCTTAATAAGATATGGGATGTCGGATGGCGTACAGCACGCTTATGTGCACATGAGACCTACTTTGATTGTCCATATTATGAGCAGTTACAGTATTTGGGAGATACCCGTATTCAAGCTCTTATCTCTTTATATGTTGATGGAGATGACCGGTTGATGCGTAAAGCGATAAAGATGTTCGATTATTCTCGAACGTATGAAGGGTTGACAGCAAGTCGTTATCCGGGGAATACTCCACAATATATACCTCCGTTTTCTTTATATTGGATCAATATGGTACATGATTATTGGATGTATAGGGATGATAATGAATTTGTAAGGTCTTGTATTCCGGGGATTAAGTCCGTATTGGAATGGTTCATATCAAAAATAGATGATAAATCAGGAATGTTGGGAGCTCTTCCTCATTGGAATTTTGTGGATTGGGCAAAAGAGTGGCCATGGAATGATTGGAAACCGGTGGGAGGAGTTCCTCCCGGAGGTCGCACAGGTGGTTCGGCTATCGTGTCTTTACAATTAGCTTATACATTGAAGGATGCAATAGAGCTTCTGTCTGTATTTGGCGAAAGGAATTTGGCTGAGAAATATAAGGCTGTATATACAAATTTGTGTGATAATGTGTATGAAAAATGTTGGGATCATAATCGGGGTCTATTAGCAGATGATTTGAATCATACAAGTTATAGTCAACATGTAAATATTATGGCTATTTTATCGGATGCAGTGCCAATAGATATGCAGACTGATTTATTTGATAAGTTAAATATGGAATCCGATTTGATCCAATCTACATTTTATTATAAATTTTATCTTTTTCGAGCTATGAAGAAAGTAGGAAAAGCAGATTTATATATTACTATGTTAAAGCCTTGGTATGATATGCTCGATATGGGGTTAACTACTTTTGCAGAAAATCCAGAGCCTACCCGGTCCGATTGTCATGCTTGGAGTGCCAGTCCTGTATACGATTTATTGGCTACGGTTTGTGGAGTTGAACCGGCTGAGCCTAACTTTAGATCGATTAAGGTAGAACCTCATTTAGGAGTATTAGAGACAATCTCAGGAAAAGTACCTCACCCCAAAGGTATAATTTCTGTAAATTTAAAGAAAAAGCGGAATAAGTATGTCGGAAGTATAATTTTGCCTCAAAATGTAAGAGGTAAATATATTTTAGGGAGTGAAATACGACAGTTGAAACCTGGGAATAATATTATAGACTGAATCTTTTAGAAGAATATTTCGCCCATACAGACTTAAATGTTTATATCTGTATGGGCATAAATGTATTTTTAGAGAGAGTTTATATTGAGGCTGTTCCCATCTGCATATAATCTTTAGGTAATTTTCCGAAATGTTCGAAGAAACATTTAGAGAAGTAAGAAGGAGAATTGAAGCCTACTAAAAAGCATACCTCATTGATTCGATATTTACCACTTCCTAATAATTCGGCACTTTTATTTAGTCGTATGAGTTTTATATAGTCATTTGGAGTAATACCGCTTATATTTTTTATTTTGTTATTAAGATTGGTTCGACTTATGGCAAACTGACTGGCTATATTATCAATGGAAAAATGTTCATCAGACATGTTCTCCAAGATGAAAGTATTTAGCTTTTGGATAAAATCGATATTATCTTTGTTATCAGGATTTTGTTTAAAATATTGTAGCGGAGATTCAATGAAATTTTTTCTTATTTTATCTCGGTTTTCTATGATACTGGCAATTTGAGCTTCAAGTTGTTCGATAGAAAAAGGTTTTTCCATGTATATATCAGCACCTTTTTTCAAACCTTCTATCTTGGTAGAAGTATCTGTTTTTGCAGAAAGAAGTATAAGTGGCAAATGAGAATAAGCTATGTTGCTTTTTAGCTCATTACATAGCTCCAATCCATCCATAACGGGCATCATAATATCGGAGATAATGATATCTATATTTTTGTTTTCTATAATTTTTAAGGCTTCAATACCATTGTTCGCTTCTGTGACAGTATATTTGTCTGACAGACATTCTTTTATGAAAATACGGAGTTCGCTGTTATCATCTACAATTAGGATATTTTGTCCCGTTTCTGCTAATTCTGAAATATCGGTATCATTTATACTTTCATTTATCTCTTGGGGGAGAGTTTCTTGGCTTTTAATAGGGAGTGCCAATGTAAATATAGACCCTTTACTATAATTGGATTGGACAAAGATATCTCCGCCTAATTTTTGAGCGAGAGCTTTAGATAGAGATAGGCCTAAGCCAGAACCTTTGTTCATAGTATTGTCTGTTGTCTGTATTTGATAGAAGGTTTCGAAAATTTTATCGAGATGAGCTTCTTTTATGCCTATTCCATTGTCTTCTACAGATAAAAAATAATTGTTGCCATTTACCGATAGTTTTATTTTTATTTTGTCTTTAGTAAATTTTATAGCATTTGAGATTAAATTACTGATTATTTTATATAACGCTTCAGAGTCGACGTAACTAATGACATCTTTCTGTATTTCAATCGTCATTTTTATATTATGCAGTTTGGTGTCTTGTTCGTATTGTTTAAAAACTTTCTGTACAATTTTTTCGATACTTTGTAGACGACAGTTTAATATAAACATATCGTTTTCTATTTTTCGGAAGTCGAGTAATTGATTTACCAAATCGAGAAGACGGTTTGTATTTCGTTCGATTGAGTTTAAGTGCTTTTGAGTCTGTTTATTTCCATCTCCGGAACGTATTATTTTTTCTAAAGGAGCTGTTATTAGAGAAAGAGGAGTTCTTATCTCATGAGCTATATTAGTAAAAAAATTGATTTGAGACTCATAAACCTCCTTTTCTTTAGCAATTTGGAATTTATATTGTTTTTCTTTATTTACAGCGTCAAGATGTTTATAATATTGTTTTATTATATAGAATATGGAGCTTCCAATCAATGTAATATATAGGAGAATCATGTACCATTCTTGCCAAAGAGGAGGTTTGACGAGAATATTGATGCGTGTACCAGCTTCATTCCAGATGCCATCATTATTCGAACCTTTTACCCGAAAAGCATATTTCCCTGGAGGAATATTCATATATTGGGCTGTATTATCAGTTATATAGTTCCATTCTTTATCGAATCCTTCAAGGATATATGCATATTGGTTGGCCTCAGGAAATACATAACTTAAGGCTGTAAATTCAAAGCTGAAGTTAGATTGGTTTCGTTCCAGAATGATTTCTTGAGTTTGGCTTAGAGGAGCCTTTAGAGGAGATAATTTTTTACCGGGAAACATTTCTTTATTGAATATTTTAAATCCGGTTATTACGATAGTTGGCTTTATATTATTAACTGCCATTTCATTAGGATTGATTGATATAAATCCATTAGCACCTCCAAAATATAATATTCCGGACGACGTTCTTAATATGCATTTAGAGTTATATTGAATCTCTTTTCCAATATATCCGAATATTTTTAAGTCATTTATATTATCAACAGTAATTCGGACAATTCCTTTTTGAGTACTGACCCATATATTCCCGTTTTTATCATTTACGATTGAGTAGGTAATATTAGATGGCAAGCCATTTTGAGCATCAAATGTTTTTTCAATTTTATTGGTTTCAGGGTTGAAAAGTATGACACCGTCATTTTTAGTACATATCCAAATTCTGTTTTTCTGATCGCATAATAACCCATTGAATCCTCTGATTCCGGAGAGTTTATTGTCATATTCTTCAGAAGAAAAATTGATCCAGTTACCATTTTTTTTCAAACAAAAAAGTTCGTAAGAATGTGTTGCAAACCATATGTTTCCCGTGTTATCTTCAATGATGTCTGCAATAAGTTTACCTTGTAATTGTTTTATTCGTTTGATTTCTCCTTGTTGGTTAAGCCAGGCACTTCCGCCTTCTTCTAAAGCTAAGAGCAATCTGTTGTTGGATATCTTGAAGATTGATTTACCTTCAATTGTATTGATTGCAAGATTTCCGATTTCTTTTCCGTTTTTTATAGATAGTATAGATATCCCTCTGCCATAAGTACTGACATATAATTTGTCATTATCTTTAAATATGTTTTGAATATTGGAGTGGGGCATTTTAAAAACTTCCTTTGTAGTATGATTCTGGGGACTAAATTCATAAATAATATTATTATTATGAGTTGCTATCAAAATATTTCCATTATAGTTTTCAGTCATACTACTGACAATATATTTGTTCGTCTTACTCTCCGATAGATTACTGAAATATAGAAATTTACTGACACTTGGAGAGAAATAGTTTATTCCATTGAAATAAGTCCCTATCCAGAAAGCTCCTTCTCTATCTTTAGTAATTGAGAAAATAGAGTTATCTGTTATGTTTTCATATCCAGATTCCTCTTTGGGAATATTGTATTTCCCTGATTCTTTATCAAAAATGATTAAGCCATGATCTGAACCCATAATAAGCTCTTTATTGGAAAAGGCGATAATAGATTTTATATTTCCAGTATTGTTGAGATAATGTGTTGCATTGCCATTAATAAAATTGTATTTGAAAAGTCCTTTTGTTGATGTCCCAATCCAAAGGTCGTTGTTTCTATCACAATGAATACTGTATATTGACTGGTCAGATATATTCAGATTTTTCCGGTCTGTTATTGGAGTAAAGACTTCATTTTTGGGATCGAAGTGTACAAGACCTTTACCAGCGGTTCCTAACCATAAATTTCCTAAATGATCGGTAACAACAGTCCATATATAATTAAGAGATGTTGTTTGGGGAGAATCATTGAGCGAAAAATGTTTTTCGACAGATAAGTCTTGATTTAGTTTGTACAATCCATTTCCATGTGATGCTATCCATATATTTCCATAACTGTCTTCAGTTATATCGTTGATATTGATATCTTGTTTTTTGCTTTTTGACAAGTTGATGCAAATAAAATTATCTAATTTTTTATTGTAAAGATAGAGTCCGTTTCTGGTGCCTACCAGCATTCGATTTTTAGAGTCTTCCTGTATACAATGTATGAAATTATGTCCTATAGATGTTGAATCATTAGGATTGTGTTTGTAGACCTTAAAGTGCTTACCGTCAAATCTGTTTAATCCGTCATTTGTTCCGAACCACATAAAACCATCGCTGTCTTGCATGACATACCATACACTGTTGTGGGATAGACCATCATCTACCTGGTAGTTTCGGAAGTTAGATCCGTAACAGGCCATAATTATAAGTAAAAAAATGGGAAGTAAGATTAGTGTGCGTTGCATGGCGAAAATGATTTTAAGCATAATATCAATCAAAACAAAGTTAATCAATTTTCTATTGTCATATAGTAGGTAATTTTTTTATTTTTGTATTTGAAGTGTTTTTGATATTTTGTAAATGTTTTATTATTAGCAATTTGTATTATTGACATAAATTTATTTATATAGATATTTGTTGTATATTTTTATTTTTCTGTTCTAATTTTTTATTTTTCTGATGCTTTTGGGATATTTATGTTAGTAATTTCTACTTGAAAAATTTCTATATTATTATTTTCATATAGTAGGTTTTTTGCCTTAGTTTTTATTTTTATAAATAGCTGATTGTTAGATTATTTATTCAGAGTGTTCTATATTTCTATTTTTCTGCAATATTTTTTTATAGCCTTAAAAAGTATCTCGGTACATTTGTCTATATATTTATAATTAAAAAAATATCATGAAGAAAAAAAGACTTATCCAATTGCTATTTGTTATTGCAGTTTTCTTTTTAGGTATCAGGCCCTCTTTGGCCGTTGTTGCTAATCCTCCAGAAAGTTTGCCGGCAACTCCGACTCACGATGCGAGCAAAGTGTTATCCTTGTATAGTGATTTTTATACACCCAATGTAGTCGGTATAAATAGTTTTACAAATATAAGTGGTGCTACTATTTCAGGCTCTCAGCTTTCTGTACTTGGAGATAATATGATTTATTTGGAAAAAGCTTTGAATCCTTGGTCTTTTATCAACTTTGACAAATCTATTGATATTGACGAGTATGATGTTCTGTATGCGGATATTTATGTTATAGAAGGTGAAACACCGGTGAAAGTAATGTTTAAGAGCAGCGATAATGTCAATACATATAATTTTGTTGTTGCGACATTGAAAGAAGGTTGGAATAAGGTTGAGATAAAGTTGGATGATTATAGAACTCCGACAGGAGGAAAAATTGCTCCAAATTTTAAGGATGTGTTAAAAATAGGATTTCAAGATAATAAAGGAAATCAACGTTCTATATATATAGATAATATTTATGCTTATAGTTCAGAAGATATAACCATAGATCCTAAACCGGACCCAGAATCAGATGTCCCTACAAATTCAGCACCGAATCCTACACAAGACGCAGATATTGTTACGAATATATTTAGTGATGCATATTTGAATTCTTCAAATATTACGTTTTCTGGAACTGGAACAGGCTCTATTGAAACTTTATTTGGAAATGATAATATGATAAAATTGTTTGGGGGAATGAATTCTTGGGCAAATGTTCATTTTTCTTCGGTAGATTTTTCGGAGAAAGAAACGCTGCATGTGGATATCTATACCTTCCGTACAAGTGCAGGAAAATATAAGTTGAAACTCAATGCTACTTCAAATGAGGTTGTTGTATCGGTAAATGGAGGATGGAATAGTTTCGATATCCCCATTTCGGATTTTGCTGGTGCCAGTTCTCAATTGATGTTTAAAGATGTGACTCAATTGTGTTTAATTGCATCTAACGGTTATGTCCAAAATATTTATATAGATAATATTTATGCCTATGGTAAGGTAGAGGCTCCCGAGCCGGATGCGACAGCTCCGTCTGTGTCCGCTCCTCTTCCGACTATGGCGGCTGGTAATGTACTCTCCGTTTTTAGTAATGCTTATATGACTAATAAAAGTATTTCGAGTATCGATGGAGCAGGTACTGGAATAATAAATATGGTAGTTGGCACAGACGAAATGATAAAGTTGGTAGGCTTGGAAGACTGGATAAATATTAATTTTGGTAAAGCTGCTAATATTACAAATTATGCAACTTTACATACCGATGTTTATATTCCGGGAGAGTCTGGTACGGTTGATTTGAAATTTAAACTATCCAGTGGAAATGAAGTGGCTCGTACTTTGAATGAGGGATGGAATAGTGTGGATATCAAAGTTTCTGAATTTGATACTGATCTTTCAGCTATTAATAAGCTGAGTTTATGTAATTCCAAAGCTGAGGTTATTACTGTTTATGTAGATAACATATATGTATATGGCTTGCCTGCTGCTGCACCTGTTCCGACCCGTGATGCTTCTGAGGTAAAATCTATTTTTAGTGATGCTTATTCTAATCTGACAGAAATCAAGGATTTTTCCGGTACAGGAACAGCATCTATAATAACTCCATTTGAAAAAGATAATGTAATTAATCTTGTCGATGGTCTAAATATGTGGGCTTATATAAATTTAAGTTCAGAAATCAATCTGAGTAACATGGGTAATCTCCATTTGGATGTTTTTGTTGTAAGAGAAAGCGGTACTGTCAATCTAAAAATAAAATTTGATGACGGTATAGAGGTTAAACGAACGTTGAATCCTGGCTGGAACAGTCTTGATATTCCTATGTCGGAGTTTAAGGATGATCCAGATGCTTCTTTGTTTACGACGGTAAATAAATTACATTTTATTCGCGAAGGAGGATATGCTCAGACTATATATATTGATAATATTTATACTTATGGTATTAATGGGGAAGAGATACCTCCTGTGGACCCAAAACTTCCGACAGTAGCTGCACCTGTACCTGAGCATGAGGCTAAAGATGTAGTGTCTATATTTAGTGATACTTATGAGAATGTAACTACATTAACACAATCCAATCCGGGTTCTCCAGCTGCTACGATGGATGTAGTTACTCGAGTGGAAGGAGATAACTTATTGCGTTTTAGCTCTTTGAACTGGACATTGATTAAAATTGATCCGGCAATAGATTTAAGTGATATGGACTACCTGCATTACGATGTGTGGGTTCCTTCTGGAACACCTCGTTTAATATATGGATTGAGTGACGGGACAACTGAAGGCCGTGTCCCTGAGTATAAAATAGAAAAATCCGGTACTTGGGTGAGTGTGGATGTCCCGTTAAATGCGTTTAAAGATACACAAGACCAGGAAAAACAAGGACCTCTTACTGGTTTGAAGCAGTTACGCATATTTAGTGCAAGCGGATTTGCTGTGGATCGGCTCTATTACGATAATATTTATGCCTTTAAAGGTGAATCTTCCGATTCTTATACTTATGAAATTGAATCTGCTTATGAGCCGATTATGGCTCCGGAAACTGTGAAGCCTATTTATACCGAAAAATCTGTTTATAAAAATATTACCGATTTGGCGTTGGCTGCAGTAAATGGTGCTACGGAATTTAAATTTAGAAAATTAAGAGCTGGAGATGAATCAGTAATGAGGATGTTTTCGTTGGATAAAGCGGTAGTAACTGCTTTGACTCCGATAAATGTGGATGATATGGAATATATCCATTTCAATATATATAAAAATGTGGATGTTACAGATGCATCTTTGAAGATAGGGTTCCAAGCTGCAGGTTCGGAGAATGTATATTATGCCGATGAAGTTCTTGAACTGAAAGATAAGGATTGGGTATATTATAATATTTCAATCAATGCTTTGAAAAAAGCCGGTCTTGACTGTACGGCAATTGAGAATATAGTATTTGAAGGCAAAGGAAACCTTTATGTCGATAATATTTTTGCATTCAAAGGTGAGTATACGTTAGGATTGGGTGAAGAAGGCAAGGTTTCTGTTGATTGGGAAGCTGCAGCAGAAGGTGATGTTTTGCCCGATATTGATACTCCGCTTATTGGTGTTAATTTGGCCAGTGCTTGTGGTGGTTCCGTTCATGGTAAGATTGGTACTGAATATTTTTATCCCTCATTTAAGGATTTGTATTATTTCAAATCAAAAGGTGTTCGTCTATTTCGTTTTCCGTTCCGTTGGGAACGTATCCAGCATGAGTTGAATGGAGACCTTGACCTTGATTCGGATATTCAGGAAATGAAGAAAGTGATTGCTGAAGCTGAACGGCTTGGAATGTATGTAATGATTGATATGCACAATTATTGTCGTTATACGATTAATGGTACGAAGCATACATTAGGAGAAGGAGTTCTTACGCAGGAACATATGGCAGATGTGTGGAAAAAGTTGGCTGCTGAGTTCAAAGATTATAAGAATATCTGGGGATACGATATTCAGAATGAACCTTATGGATTGCAAAAAGGTGTTTGGCTAAATGCTGCTCAGGCTATTATTAATGCTATTCGTGAAGTAGATACTAAGACGGCTATCGTTGTAGAAGGCGAAAGTTATGCTTCATCATCGACTTGGCCTACGACAGGAGGACATCTGATAGATTTGGTTGATCCGGCAGATAATTTGATATTCCAAGCTCATTGTTATTTTGATTTGGATAAATCAGGTTTATATAAATATGGAGATTATGATAAGGAAGTGCGTAGCTCTAATCAGCATATCTCTCGTTTGAAGCCTTACGTAGATTGGTTGAAGACAAATAATAAAAAAGGGATTCTTGGTGAATTTGGTGTTCCGAGAAATGACGTACGTTGGTTAATTATGTTAGATGAAGTGTTGACGTACCTGAAAGAAAATGGAGTTTCCGGGACATATTGGGTTGCTGGTACAGGGTATGATAATGATCATGTAAGTGTCCAACCAAAAAATTTAAATAAGGATAATATAACATCTTATTTTGAACCGGCACAAATGAGGATTCTTCAAGAATATTTTCCAGTATCTGAAGAGACGAATATTCAATCGGTTAATGGTAAGGGTAATGTAATTTCTATATATCCAAATCCTGTGCTTAATAATATAAATATAAATTCCGAATTTGGAATAGAACGTATCCAAATATTTAATATGTCGGGAAATTTGGTAAAAGAGAGTGTTTTAGGTGGAGTTAACCAGACGAATGTGAATGTAGAAAATCTTACATCTGGTATTTACATGGTGCATGTTTTGTGTTCAAATGGTAATGTTGAAACCCAGAAAATGGTAAAACTTTAATTATTGAGATGTAGAGGAGAGACAGGGTCTTCTTTGGGACTCGTTCTCTTCTTCAAAAGATTGAAAAACATAAATCTGAAATTTATTGGGAATTCACTACTCATTAGAAATTAGAAAGTAAAAAGATATTTATTTAAAATATTGGTATAGACCATGAAAAATAGATTATTTATCGGTTCAGTTATTTTTTTATTATTGGCTGTGCTACCTGTTGCTGCCAAATCTAAGGAAGAAAATGGCCTTGCTGCTTTGTCTGTAAAAGAAAATGTTTTTGTTGATGAAAGTGGCCGGGTTGTGCGGTTAGCAGGTGTTAGTTTTTCGGATCCGGATAAATTGGAAAAAGAAGGTCATTGGAATTTTAAGTATTTTAAAGAAGCTAAAAAATGGGGCTGTAATGTAGTTCGTTTTCCTGTACATCCCTATACATGGAGGTATCGCGGAGCTGAGGACTATATGCAGTTACTTGATAAAGGTGTTAAGTGGGCAGAGAAAGCAGGTTTGTATGTGATTATAGATTGGCATTCTATAGGAAACCTTCCGGGAAACAAATATCCTCATTTTAATTATGCGACCAATTGGGATGAAACAGTCAAGTTTTGGAAGCTAATGGCAGAAAGATATAGAAATAATTCTGTCGTTGCTTGTTACGAATTGTTTAATGAGCCGATTGAAGAAGAGCATTCTTTGAATTGGGAGATATGGCGTCCGATGATGGAGAAGTTAATCGATGAAATACGGAAGATAGATAATCGGAAAATTTGTCTGGTGGCTGGGATGAATTGGGCTTATTTATTGGATGAGGTTATTGAAAATCCGGTGAATCGTTCAAATGTAGCTTATGTGACACACCCTTACCCGCAAAAACGGGAGCAACCTTGGGAAGATAAATGGGACGCTGATTGGGGAAAAGTTACAAAGTATTATCCTGTCATTGCAACAGAGTTGGGTTTTGTGGGGGCAGGAGAACGGGGAGAACATATTCCCGTAATCGGAGATGAGACCTATGGAAAAGCTATTATCGATTATTTTGATAAAAAAGGTGTATCATATACAATTTGGTGTTTTGACCCGGATTGGGCTCCTACTTTAATTGAAGACTATGAATTTACTCCTTCTCGTCAGGGGGTGTTTTTCAAGAAAGTATTACAAAAGAATAAATAAAATTAGCTGATTGAGTTAAAAGTGTATAGAAATAATTATTTAAAAATCTCCATTATGAAAAAAATTTTATGTTCTTTATTTTCTGCTGTTTTGCTGAGTTCAGGTATCTCAGTATGGGCACAACAAGATTTGACTATTAAGAAAGTTTCTGCAGAAAATGCAGCCATATCAATGGATGGTTCTGCTGATGAACCGATTTGGTCACAGATAGAAGCTATACCTATTGATAAACCGTTTAAGCAGAATGAGACGGTCACAGAAGAACCTTCGGTGACAGCATATTTTAAAATGTTCTATCAAGAAGACAAGACCAATTCAAAATACAATTATTTGTATGTTTATATTGACGTAACCGATGATGTGCTCTATCCACTTTGGAAAAATCCGGATGATGTGAAAAATAAACATATTTATGATAAAGTCGAAGTGTATTTGGATGTAAATGATGTGCTGAATGACGGTAAATCTCCGGCTTATGTGAACGGACATATGGATAAAGGTCATTTCCAGATGGCTCCGGATATGGATGATGAGTATGGTTATGGCTATGTTACTTATCCCAGTGGTCTTCTGTATGGCTCTTTGTCAGAACAAGTAGGAGTTGCTTATCAGTTGAAAAGTGATGGAACAGGTTATGGTATTGAGTTTGAATTTCCTTTAAATGCATTTACAAATGATAAAGATGAAGCTTTGAGTATTGAAGCATTCCAAAATCTTCCTCAAGGGATGGGGTTTGATGTTGTGATTGTAGATAATGATAATGATGGGAAAGGCCGTAAAAGAATGGCATGGAAAAAGAATGGACCTGTAGAACCTTACAATAATATGGACAATTGTGGTGTCGTTCGTTTTGGAGATGAAGGAGGAACCGTAGGAATTTTTGAAACGAAAAAGGATATTTCAGCAGTAAGAGTTTATCCTAATCCGGTAGTCGATTTATTAACTATTGAAGGTGACTTTGATAATGTATCGATATTTAATTCGTTAGGTCAGAAAGTAAAGTCAGACTCAAATTCTATTGTAAATATGGAGGATGTTGTTTCTGGTATCTACATAGTAAAAACCTATAAGGATGGAAAATGTAATGGATATACTAAGGTGATGAAAAAATAAAGAGGACTTATAATAAATTGATTTCGCAAACAAATAATCTATGAAAAAAACTCATTTAAGAGGCTGTAATTTTAGTCGCAGTATGAGGACTTTTGTTTTTAGTATACGGATTGTGACTTTGATAGCAGTATTGGGATTATCTTTAGGGAGAGCACAAGCAGCAGATATGATATCTGTTCTTCAGCAGACCTTAGGAGATATATCCGGTTCCGTTTTAGATAAGAGTGGAGAACCTATTATCGGGGCATCGGTTCTGGTAAAAGGAACGACGACAGGAACTGTTACGGATTTTGATGGAAAATTTATATTGAAAAATGTTCCTCAGAATGCAATTTTGGTGTTTAAATATGTGGGAATGAAAACGATTGAAGTTCCGATTAAAGGTAAGACTTTATTTCGTGTAGT
This sequence comes from Coprobacter secundus subsp. similis, assembly GCF_015097275.1. GTDB lineage: Bacteria > Bacteroidota > Bacteroidia > Bacteroidales > Coprobacteraceae > Coprobacter > Coprobacter secundus. The sequence goes on along the minus strand of NZ_AP023322.1, from coordinate 2,171,053 downwards.
TCTGGAGAGTGATGCAATAGATATTGATGAAGTGGTGGTCGTTGGTTATGGTACCCAGAAGAAAGTCAATCTGACGGGTGCCGTATCGGCAGTTAAATTTGACGAGCAGTTGTCCAGCCGTTCTTTACCTAATGTATCTATGGCTCTCCAGGGAAAAGTCCCTGGGCTGGCGATTAGTCAGAACTCTGGTGTTGCTGGAGATAAAGGAATGACTATGTTGATTCGAGGGATGGGGACGGTAAATGATGCCAATCCTTTGATTGTCGTGGATGGTATGCCTGATGTGGATATTAACCGGTTGAATATGGATGATATAGAAAGTGTTTCGGTGTTAAAGGATGCAGCTTCTTCGGCTGTTTATGGATCAAGAGCTGCGAATGGAGTTATTTTGATTACGACTAAAAGTGGTAAGGGCTCGAAATCCAAAATTAATGCATCGGCATCTTATTCGATAGGGATACCCGTTCATGCTTGGGAGTATATGAGTGATTATGCTCGTTCGTTGACTTTGTTGCAACGAAATGCGGCAGTCTCTACTGCTCCTGATAATTTTCGTTTCAAAAATGGGACAATTGATCAATGGATGGCTATGGGTATGATAGACCCTTTGCGTTATCCTAATACAGATTGGTATGATGTTATCTTGCGGACAGGAGGTATCCAGAAGTATAATATTTCAGCTTCAGGAAGTAATGATAAATCTAATTATTTTGTTTCCGTAGGGATAATGGATGAGGATGGGCTTTTAATGAATAACGATTATACTCAGTATAATGCGAGAATGAGTTATGATATGAAAATATTTCCTAATCTGACAATCGGAACGAAATTTTCAGGAAACTGGTCGAAAATGCAGTATGCTAATACAAATGACTTTCAAGGAACAATCAATGCCGCTTCAATGAAATTTGCTGTTGCGGGTATTACCCCTTATGACCCGGTTACTGGATATTATGGAGGTGCAATGGCATATGGAGAAGATTCTCAGGTATTTAATCCTTATTCGGCATATACAAATCAATTGTCCCAAAAAGATCGGCAGGAAGCAAATGGTAATATTTCTTTAAGTTGGGATATCATTAAAGGTTTGAATGCCAGAGTGGATTATACGATTAATTACTATAATCAATTCCGGTATCAAGCCGATATTCCGACACGAGCTTATGATTTTCAAAAGGGAGTATTGACCGATCGTCGGTTTGTAGAGGATAATGCCGGTGTTTCCAATTATACCAATACAGGTTATAAGACTCAATTAAATGCTCGATTGGGATATGATGTGACTATTAAGAAGAATCATAATTTAAGTGTTATGGCGGCATTTAGCCGGGAATACTGGTTCAATCGTTATCAAATGTCGTCAGCTAAAGACCGGATTCATTCCGACTTACATGAAATAAATGCGACATTAAATGTAGACCCGTCTGTAGAAGGATATTCTAGTGCGCAAGGATTGATGTCTTTTATTGGTCGTATCAATTATGCAGCATTCAATAAATATCTTTTTGAAGTGAATCTTCGTTCTGATGGTTCGTCTAAGTTCTTATATGGTTATAGATATAGCTTTTTCCCCTCTGGATCGGTAGGATGGATATTTTCAGAAGAGCCATTTATTAATCGTTGGGCTGGGTCATGGTTATCCCGGGCCAAATTACGTGCATCTTATGGAAAGTTGGGTAATAATAGTGCCGTAGGGGAGTATGAACAACTTGAAACATTGAGCTCGTCTTCTTATTTTGTTAATGGAGCTCTTATTAAAGGGCTGGTGAATAAGAAAATGATTAATCGGGATTTGACATGGGAAGAAACTGCAGTGACGAATGTTGGATTAGACTTGGGCTTTTTGAAAAATCATTTATCTGTCGAAATAGATTATTATGACCGATTTACGACAAAAATGATTAGGCCTTCTGATTTTTCTATTCTTTTATCAGGAGCTTATTCTTCTCCTCGTAAAAATATTGGCAATATGCGTAATAAGGGAGTTGAAGTAAATGTGACTTATCAAGGAGCCAAAGGTGATTTTAATTATATGGTAAATGTAAATGCTTCTTACAATGCGACCATTTTGGAGAAGTGGAATGAATATTTGGGAAGTAATACGACTTATACGAATAAAGACGGGAATGCGGATTATGTTTTTGTAGGTATGCCATACAATTATGTTTCGGCTTATGAGGCAATTGGAATAGCGCATACATGGAACGATATTTATAACGCCACACCACAGGGAGCTCGTCCCGGAGATCTTTTATATAAGGATTTGAATGGAGATGGCAAGATAGATGATAGCGATAAGAGAGTTTATCCTCGCCTGCAAAGAGACCGCCCGACAACTAATTTTGCTTTGAATAGTAATTTTGAGTGGAGAGGCATTGATTTGTCAATTATGTTTCAAGGTGCTGCAGGAAGAAAAGCTTTTTGGTTACCATCCAATAATAATACGTCATTGGGTAACAATGAAGGGCGAACAGCCACAACTTGGGATTTGTGGAACAAGACGTGGTCGGTGGAAAATAGAGACGGAGGATGGACTCGTTTAGGTGGAGGCAATAATCGTAAAGAATCAACTTTTTATCTTGATAATTTAGCTTATTTGAGATTAAAAAATGTGCAGTTGGGGTATAGTATTCCAAAATCTGTAATACAAAAAATAAGAATAAGTAATATACGTGTTTTTTTCTCAGCTGATAATCTTTTGACTTTTTCTAAATTCCGGGGACTAGACCCAGAAAAGTTAAATGTTAATGACGGTTATCCATTGATGAAAACTTTCACATTCGGTCTCAATGTCGAGATTTAAAAAGGAGTATTATTATGAATAATATAAAGAGTAAATTAATAAGTATTTTTTTACTGGGGGCACTTTTTGTGTCGGTTTCGTGTCATGATGATTTATTAGATCAGCTTTCGACGACAGAGATGCCTGGTGTAGAATTTTGGAAAACCGAAGAAGACGCTACTACTGCGTTAATGGGAGCGTATTCACACGTTCGGGGACTATTTCATCGAGATTATTATTTTGATGGTCAAGGTGACTATGTGCGAATATATGATGGTTCTGGGATTTTGAGTTGTTCTGAAACGAATATAACACGTGGAGGTGCAGCCTATTACAAAGGGTTGTATTTCCCAGACCCAATGTGGAATTTCGGAAGTCGTTTTGATAATTATTTCAAATATTGTTATGGGGGTATCCATCGAGTTAATTATGTGATAGATAACGTAGAACGAATGTTGCCAAATGCAACTTCCGAGTCGAAAAAAAATTTGGAAACAATTATTGGAGAGGCTAAGCTGTTACGTGGCATGATTTATTTTCGGTTGATATCGATGTGGGGAGATGTGCCCTATATTGAGCATATCGTATATGATAATTCGGAGGTCGTAAACCTTTCGCGTATGCCTATTGCTCAAATTAAGGAAAAAATTATGAGTGATTTTACCTATGCGTTTAATAAGCTTCCGGATAGAAGTGAAATATCTGGACGTGCGGCAAAACCTGCGGCTTTGGCTTTTAGGGGAAAACTTCAATTATATTGGGCTTCTTGGAATAAATATGGCTGGCCTGAACTCAGTACGTTTACTCCCGATCCTGAAGAAGCCAAAAAGGCTTTCAGTGCAGCTGCTGAAGATTTTAAGCATGTGATAGAAGATTATGGATTGAATTTGTTCCGTAATGGAGAACCTGGAGATTGGGGGACGATGGGAAATGCTGAAGTTTTACCCAATTATTATTATATGTTTATTCCTTCTACCGGAAATGCTAATGATGGAGGTGAAATGATATTCTATTTTACGCATGGAGGAGTCGGCAGTGCTCAGGGAGATCCTTATATGCGTGATTTTGGAGGAAGAAGCCAAGAAAATTCTCAATGTTGTTTAACTCCGGCTATGCGATTGGTAAATCGTTATCAGTCTACTAAAACGGGAGATTTCTTACCAGAAGTGGTCGGTATGAATCCTTCGGACCCGAATGCTCGGACTGCTGAAAATTCAGCACTTAATCCGGAAAGTTATGCTAATCGGGATTATCGAATGAAAGCTACAATGTTGTGGGATTATGAGATGATTATGAGTCTTAGTAGCCAAAAGGAGACTGGATATGTACCCTTCATATTTAAAAATTGGGGTGGTAAAGTTGAGATTGATGGAAAAGAGTATACGACTTATCGTACAGACCGTTCGGTAGACGGTTATGTGTTCCGAAAATTTATACGGAATTATGGTGGAGCCGGCCGAGATGAAGGTGATATGAATTGGCCGGTAATACGGTTAGCTGATGTATTTTTGATGTACGCAGAAGCCGATAATGAGGTAAATGGTCCTCAACCATATGCTATTGACCTTGTAAATCGTGTTCGTCATAGAGGAAATCTCCCTCCGTTAACTGCAGATAAAACAGCTAATTATGACGCTTTCTTTTCTGCTATTGAGCAGGAACGCATTGTTGAGTTAGTTGCAGAGGGTCAGCGTTCGTTTGATTTGCGTAGATGGCGTGCAATAGAACGTGCTTGGGGTATTTATGTAGGAGGACCGGCTGTATATAATTATGATTCTCATGGTGCTCAACGGCAAGGTTGGTTTTTTGGTTTGTCGGCATTGGCTTTGAGGCAGGCTTATATATTCAAAATTCCACAGTCTGAAAGAGATCGGAACCCAAATCTTACACAGAATACGCCTTGGTTATAAGTTGATTCTATATTGTATTGAGTTCATAAAAATAATATATCAATAAGATGAAAAAATATCTTTTTACCATACTGACTATATTTTTGATAGTAGTGGGATGTACTAAATTTCCCATCGATGAAGATGGCTTATTAATAACCGACCGAGAGGATTGTTATATTAGTAACCTTGAGTTGTTAGGAGCAGACCAACGTTCTGTGTTGACAGAAAAATTAGTCGTAATTGATGAAGAAAAACTTACGATTAGTGCGGAAGTGCAATTTGGTACGGATTTAAGAAATATTTATCCTCAATTCTCTTTAGCAACGGATGCTAAGCTCGATCCTAAAATTGTGGGGAAAGTAGATTTTTCAGATTTAGAACATCCAAAACAGTATACGGTGATTTCAGGTAACCGAAAGGTTCGTAAAACATATACTGTTTTGATTACCGTTCAACAACCATAAAATAGTAGTAATTATGTATTTTAAAAATTTTAGTATATTATCTGTCATATGTTTGGCTTCTTTTCTGTTTGTTTCCTGTAGTGATGAATATGAGGTACCGGATGGAGTAACTAAGCTGACCAATGATTGTATCAAGAGGTCTTTAGGTCCGAATGTTGTTGGAGGACAGATTGAATTTGCATACGCTATGGCTCTTCCGAGAGAGAAAGGAAGATTGGTTTCAGCTAGAGTACAAGCTTCTATTTCTGGTGCTGAAGGAACATACATGGAACATCGTTCATATCATACAGATGATGTTGGTACTGATGTCGGGGTAGAGATTGGGTCTCCGTCTGAGACTAATGGAGGTGTGACTGAGGTACATTTTACGGTAGATACTTGTGCTTCTACACTTCGTTATTATTATATAATTCCGGAAGAGGCAAGAGGAAGAGAAGTTTCATTTACTTTTTCTGCCGAGAGTAGTAATGGTCAGGCCGTAAACTATAAAATGGGTCCGTATAAAATATCGAATATGGATATGAAATTGGATATCGAATTGAAGAATAATACCTACTTTTCGATTGAAGATATGAGGACTTATACACCGGCTGAGGCTGCTCAGCATCCTGAAAAGATAGATTTTATATATCTGTTTAGGCAAATGCGAGGTGTAAAATTTTTGCATGCTTTTGTATCTCCTACTGCAGATAAAGATTACCTCCCGGGAGTAACTGTTCCGGAAAGTTTTACAAACTCTACAAAAATGATGAGAGTATATGCCTCAGCAGATCAACAGCTGGCAAGAAATGAGTTTGGAGTGTTTGTGGATGATGTGGATTTGCAGCAAATAGATGTATCTAACTCTCCTATTTTTGTTATAAATATGGTTGAGACTGGGGGAATATGGGCCGAGACGGCAGATGGTAGATATAAAGCATATATTTATATTAACTCTGCACCTGAGACAAGAGCTGGTATGACGGTTAGTATGAAGAGGTTGAAAGTGCGGTAATATCTTATAATTATTTGATTTATTGTTATTTATATTGTTACTCCAGAAAAACAGGTTTTACCTGTTTTTCTGGAAACCAGCTCTTATATTCTTATTATTATCGTATTTATAATTCCATTATATAAATTTTATGTTAAAATATTTTTTCTTTTTTTCAGTGGGGTTGTTGTGTCTGTCTATTGATATGGTAGGCCAAAATTGTCGGATGGATGGTTATAAAGGAATCTGGTATACAATAGGGCAAAGTTCAGAATACGGATATAAGTATTCTGGAGGGTTGGGAACTTATACGGCCGACCATGTACCGGTAGCCATATATGCACCAGAAGTGGAAAAGACTTTTTTCGTATATGGGGGTACGACTCAAAAAGATGAAAGGCATTTATTGGTAATGGCTTCATATTATGACCATAAGAAAAAGGTGGTGCCAAGACCTGTCGTTGTTTGCGATAAAAATGGTGTAGATGATCCGCATGATAATGGCTCTATATCGATTGATAAAGATGGCTACATTTGGGTATTTGTCAGTGGAAGAAATGTTAGCCGCTTAGGGACTGTATATAAAAGTAGGGAACCTTATTCAATTGATAGTTTTGAGAAAATGTATGAAGCGGTTTTTACCTATCCGCAGCCTTGGTATGTTGAGGGTGAGGGTTTTATGCATTTGTTTACAAAATATACGGGAAAGAATCGTGGGCGAGAGTTATATTGGTCAACCAGTTTTGATGGTAAAAAATGGTATCCTGATCAAAAATTGGCAGGGATAGAAGGGCATTACCAGATTAGTAACATAGTGGGGAATAAAATTGTAACAGCATTTAATTATCATCCAGAAGGTTCAGCTGATACACGTACAAATTTATATGTAGTACAGACGATGGACATGGGAGAAAATTGGCAGACTGTTACAGGAGAAAATATTCGAGTACCTCTTACTGAACCGGTAAATCCTGCTTTAGTATATGATGGTAAGAATGAGGGTAAGTTGCTTTACTTGAATGATATGAACTTTGATAGGTTTGGTAATCCGATAATTTTAGCTGTTGTAAGTAGACATTTTCAACCGGGACCTCAGGGCAATCCCCGAGAGTGGGTTGTTTTTCATTGGACCGGGAAGCAGTGGGAAAGGCATAAAGTCTGTGAGTCGACACATAACTACGATATGGGGTCTATTTATGTGAGAGGGAAAGAATGGGTTATTGTAGGGCCTACGGAGGCTGGTCCCCAAAAATGGGGTACTGGAGGAGAGATGGTACTTTGGAGAAGTAAAGATGAAGGTAAGAGTTGGATTAAAGTGCGTAATGTAACAAAGAATAGTTTATTCAATCATTCCTATGCGCGTAGACCGGTAAATGCTCATGATGATTTTTATGCTTTTTGGGCAGATGGAGATGCTGACCGTATGTCAGAATCGAAATTATACTTTACAAATAGAAAGGGTAATAAGGTGTGGTTATTGCCTTATGATATGGATACGGAGTTTGCAACTCCAGTGCAAATTAAGTGATTTATTTTTTAGTAGTTAAGATAAAATATAATAATTATAGGTTTTAAGATGATCAGATCGAAGTTTCTTTTATTGTTGTTGATATTTGTTCCTTTTGTATCGTATTCTGCGTCTAATAAAGGAGAACAACCTTATGGAATAAATTTGGCATGTGCAGAGTTTGCAGAAGGAAATATGCCGGGCGTGTATGGAAAACATTATCGGTATCCTGGGATTGAGGAATTGGATTATTTTAAAAAGAAAGGTCTGACTCTCGTACGTTTGCCTTTTAAGTGGGAGCGTTTGCAGCCTCAGTTGTTTGGACCACTGGACGTGGTGGAATTATCTCGTTTGAAAGAATTTGTATCGGCAGCTGAAGAAAGAAATATGAAAGTTATTCTTGATTTGCATAATTATGCACGTCGGAAGATGGATGGAAAGAGTATTGTTATCGGTACGAATGGGTTAACAGCCGAACATCTTGCGGATTTTTGGAAACGATTGGTTAGAGAGATGAGTGGGTATACCAATATTTATGGACATGGCATAATGAATGAACCTCATGATTTAAGCGATTCATTAACTTGGTTCGAAATGGTTCAGACATCTATTATAGCTATTCGCGAAGTAGATATGAAAAATACGATTATTGTAGGTGGTAATGACTGGAGCTCGGCAGAGCGCTGGCCTTATATGAGTGATACGTTGAAGTACCTTTTTGATCCGGCAGATAATCTGATGTTTGAGGCTCATGTATATTTTGATAAAGATGCATCAGGAAGTTACAGGGGGACATATGATGAAGAAGAGGCATCACCTTTTAAAGGTGTCGAGCGGGTAAAACCGTTTGTGAAATGGCTTAAGGAAAATAACTTCAGAGGACTTATTGGAGAATATGGTGTCCCGGATAATGATGAGCGATGGTTGGTAACATTAGATAATTTTCTTTCTTATATTCAGGATGAAGGTATCAACGCTACGTATTGGGCAGGAGGTCCTTGGTGGGGAAAATATAAATTAAGGATAACTCCTGATAGGGGAAAGGATAGGCCTCAAATGAAAATTGTAGGAAAATATCTTTATACAGAATCGGATTTATCAGAACAAGTTTTTATAAAATAATATAGGTATGGTGGGCAGAATTGTAGTACAAATGTTGTCTGTGTGTTTATTTTTTCTATTTATTGCAGGTTGTCACCATGTAGTGAAAGAAGATGAATGGGTAGAAGAGTCCTTAGATAAAGCAAGGAAACAGTCCTTAATGATGGCAAGAAAAATAGATAATTTAAGAGGTCAGTTACCTCGTTCAATTGACGAAACTGATTCTTTGATTACCTCTGGTTCTGATTGGTGGTGTAGTGGTTTTTTTCCGGGGACATTATGGCTTCTGTATGAAGATAAACATGATCCGGAGATTCGTAAGTTTGCTGAAAAATATACAGGACGATTGCATGAAGAACAATATAATGAATCTACACATGACCTCGGTTTTATGATGTATTGTAGTTATGGAAATGCGTATCGGCTGACAGGCGAAGATTCGTGTCGCAGTGTATTGATAAATGCTTCCACTGCTTTGACTAAAAGATTTAATTCCAAAGTAGGTTGTATCCAATCTTGGGAACCTTGGGGCGAATTACATTTTCCGGTAATCATTGACAATATGATGAATCTTGAAATGCTTATGTGGGCGTATAAAGAGACGGGAAAGAAAATATTTAAAGACATTGCCATTAGTCATGCAGATAAGACAATGGTAAATCATTTTAGAGAAGATAATAGTTCTTATCATGTGGTGGATTATTTCCCTGAAACTGGAGATGTTGCATTTAAAGGAACAAATCAAGGATATAGTGATGATAGTGCTTGGTCTCGAGGGCAAGCGTGGGGACTTTACGGTTATGTAATGATGTATCGTGAGACCCTTGATTCTAAATATTTGCAAAAAGCACATCAAATAGCTCGATTTATTTTGGATCATCCTCGTTTACCGGAAGATAAAATACCGTATTGGGATTTTGATTCTCCAAACATCCCGGATGAATTTCGGGATAGTTCGACGGCAGCAGTCATTGCTTCAGCTTTATTAGAATTATGTACATATTCTGACAGGGAACTTGCAGAAGAATATCTATCTGTTGCTAAAAAACAATTACAAGTATTATCATCAGATACGTATACGGCAGAGTTTGGTACTAATGGTCATTTTATATTAAAGCATGGTGTTGGAAATATGCCTGCTGGTTCTGAGGTTGACGCTCCATTAAGTTATGGTGATTATTATTATGTAGAGGCTCTTCTACGATATAAAAATTATATAAAAGGGTACCAAGGCCAGAATTGATTTGCATATGAAAAAGAAGATAAAGATATCGATGATGTTTCTTTTCCTGTTTGTATATACAGCCTTCAGTCAGTCTATCATACAGTTTAATATGGATACACTGCCTTCTCATCCGCGGCTACTTATGCAACAAGGAGAAGAAAAAGCGTTGATGGAAAAGATAAACAAGTCTGCAACATGGCGTCAAATCCATGAGTCCATTATATCAGCCGGAGAAGATTTGTTGACACGTCCCCCGTTAGAAAGGAAAAAGATAGGGATGAGGTTGTTGGGTGTCTCCCGGGAATCCCTTCGCCGCATCTTCTTTTTATCCTACTCCTACCGGATGACAGGAGAAGAGAAATATCTGCAACGCGCAGAAAAAGAACTGATAGCAGTTTGTCGTTTTACAGACTGGAACCCGTCCCATTTTCTGGACGTGGCCGAAATGACCCTGGGAGTCTCCATCGGTTACGACTGGCTGTACAAGGAATTACCGGAAGACTCCAAAAAAATCATACGGGCAGCCATTCGTGACAAAGGTCTGCGGCCCTCATTCGATGAATCGTACAACTGGTTTCTGAAAACGGAAAACAATTGGAACCAGGTATGCAACGCCGGTATGACCTTCGGAGCCTTGGCCACCTATGAAGAAGACAAAGAATGGAATAAAAACATCATTCTCCGGGCGTTACGCTCCTTGCCCCTCGCCATGAAAGAATACGAACCCGACGGAGCCTATCCCGAAGGATACTCCTATTGGGAATATGGGACGACCTACAACGTATTGCTGCTTGCAGCATTAAATAAGATATTGGGAGAAGACATCACCGGAAGCTTGGGACGGAATTTCATGCAAACAGCCAGCTATTATGAACACATGACAGGCCCCACAGGCCAGAGCTTTAACTATTCCGACTGTGAATCTTCCCCAAATCTCTCCCCCGCTATGTATTGGTTCGCTCAAAAAGGAAATGCCCCGTCATTACTATGGGTAGAGAAAAACTATTTATCAGAAACAAACCGGGCAAACAATACGGCCAACCGATTCTTGCCTTTGGTACTGTTATGGGGAGGAGACATAAACATAGAAAAGCTCACCCCCCCACAAAGTTTGATGTGGACAGGGGGTGGAAGAACCCCCGTTTCCATGATGCGAACGAGCTGGACTTCTCCCGAAGCCATATACGTGGCCATCAAAGGCGGCAGCCCGTCAAGCAACCATGCCCATATGGATATCGGCAGCTTTGTCATGGATGCAGGCGGGGTCCGCTGGGCCATGGATTTGGGCAAACAAGATTACGAATCATTGGAATCCAAAAAAATGAAAATCTGGTCCAATACCCAAGATTCAGAACGCTGGCAAGTCTACCGATACAACAATTACTCCCATAATACCCTGACCATCAACAATGAGTTACAGCAAGTATCGGGCTATGCCCCGATAGAGCACACCACCCATGACACAACATTTATGAGTGCCGTATGTGATTTGTCATCCGTTTACGCAACCACCGTATCCTCCTGCAGAAGAGGCATTGCCCTGGTAGATAAAAAATATGTCATGGTTCGCGACGAAATCTCGGCACCTGCAGATACACCCTCCACCATAAGATGGACGATGCTGACGCCCGCCAAAGTAAAAAAGATAAAAAAAGACCGGATAGAACTGGAACAATCCGGGAAGAAACTCACCCTGAAAGTCGTCGGCAAATATCCTGTACGGTTACAGACATGGGACACCCGTTCCCCAAATGCCTATGACGCCTCCAATGCAGGCACAATCAAAGTAGGCTTTGAGAGTGAAGTTCCGGCCGGAGCAACCGGACACTTTACCGTATATCTATTGCCCGAGGGGAGTACCTATGATTCAGGAAAAAATATGCCGTTATCACAATGGACTGAAAATATAACCGATAACTAATTATAAAAAATATTGAAATGAGGAAAACAATATTGTTATTTATTTTTTGGATGAATATAAGCGTACTTATAGCGGAAAATTATAAAGCTGATTGGAATTCACTCGACAAGCGGCCGATACCGGAGTGGTTTCAGAATGCCAAGTTTGGTATTTTTGTTCATTGGGGACTTTATTCTGTTCCGGCTTGGGCTCCTAACACTGGTGATGTATATTCGAAATATGCAGAGTGGTATTGGCACCGTTTGAATCCGGAGGATAAAGATGGTGAATTATTTCGAGTTCATCATGAGAAAATGTATGGAAAAGACTTTCGCTACCAAGATTTTGCCGGGAATTTCAAAGCCGAAATGTTCAATCCGGAACAGTGGGCAGAAATATTCAGTAATTCGGGAGCTAAATATGTAGTATTGACATCAAAACATCATGAAGGCTTTGCACTATGGCCCAGTGCGCAAAGTGTGAATTGGAACAGTGTAGATATAGGCCCTCATAGAGACATTTGTGGGGATTTGGCCAATGCTGTTCGGCAAAAAGGAATGCGTATGGGCTTTTATTATTCTTTATATGAATGGCATCATCCTTTATATAAGAATAATGTAAATCAGTATGTGGAAGAACATATGCTACCTCAGTTGAAAGATCTCGTTGTACGGTATAAACCTGATGTAGTTTGGGCTGATGGGGAGTGGGAGCATCCCAGCAGCACTTGGAAAAGTGAAGATTTTTTAGCCTGGTTATATAATGAGTCTCCGGTATCGAGTACTGTGGTTGTGAATGATCGTTGGGGGGAGGAAACCCGAAGTCGACATGGTAGTTTCTATACTACAGAGTACGATCTTATTCATGATAATAATTCTAAAGATGCTGTATTTACACATCCATGGGAAGAGTGTAGAGGGATAGCAGGTTCTTTTGGATATAATCGGAATGAAAATTTGGAAGATTATTCTTCTGCTGAGGAATTGATACATATATTGATTGACAAGGTTTCTCGAGGAGGGAACTTACTATTGAATGTTGGTCCTACGGCAGATGGCCGTATCCCGGTCATTATGCAACAACGTCTTGCTGAAATTGGGGCATGGCTTCGGGTAAATGGTGAAGCAATCTATGATACAAGAAAATGGGATGAAAACTTAGAAAATGAAAATTCTGGGATACGTTTTACTTGTAAAGGAAAAGATTTGTATGTATTTGTTGATAAGTGGGATGACAGACCTTTTTCTATAAAGGGAGTGGGAAAAGTAAAGAAAGTGACGATGCTGGGAACAGATGAGAAAATCAAATTTTCTTATAAGAACAACACTCTCACTATTGTTCCACCTAAATTGGATATGCATTCGGTTCCTTGTTCTTATGCTTGGGTATATAAATTAGAAAATGCTTTTTTAGAAAAATAAATTTCCCCAATAATAAAATTCAGTAAAGCGATGAATAAGTATATTAAGAATTTTGAGATGCTCAAACAAGAACAGGAAAAGTTGTTATGTTGTGTAAATGAAGAAATACTACCAAGCAATGGAATTTACGAACGATATAAAAATCCGGTATTGACACCTGCTCATGTACCATTGTATTGGCGATATGATTTGAACACCGAAACGAATCCTTATATGATGGAGCGCATAGGAGTAAATGCAACATTTAATGCCGGTGCAATAAAATGGAAAGGGAAATACATAGTGGTTGTAAGGATTGAGGGTAATGATAGAAAATCGTTTTTTGCTATAGCAGAAAGTCCGAATGGTATAGATAATTTTCGTTTTTGGGACGAACCTATAACAATTCCTGAAACCGAATATCCAGATGTAAATGTATATGATATGCGTTTGACTTTGCATGAAGATGGCTGGATTTATGGAATATTTTGTAGTGAACGGAAAGACCCGTCTGCTCCACAGGGAGATTTATCTTCAGCTGTTGCAACGGCAGGCATAGTTCGTACAAAAGATTTAAAGAGCTGGGAAAGACTACCTGATTTAGTTTCAAGAAGTCAACAACGTAATGTTGTTTTGCATCCTGAATTTGTAAATGGAAAATATGCTTTATATACCCGTCCTCAAGATGGATTTATTGATGCAGGAAAAGGTGGTGGAATAGGTTGGGCACTTATTGAGGATATTACAAATGCAGTGATTGAAGATGAAAAGATTATTAATTACCGGTATTATCATACGATAAAAGAATTAAAGAATGGAGAAGGACCTCATCCGATACGTACATCTAAAGGATGGTTGCATTTAGCACATGGAGTAAGAGGTTGCGCATCTGGATTACGTTATGTATTATACTTATATGTTACTGCCCTTGAAGATCCTGCAAAAGTCATTGCTGAGCCTGCCGGATATTTTATGTCTCCTCAAGGAATGGAATATGTGGGAGATGTGGCGAATGTTTTATTTTCGAATGGTTGGATAGTCGATGACGATGGTAAAGTGTATATTTATTATGCATCGTCAGATACGCGATTACATGTAGCAACTTCTGATGTTAATCGGTTATTAGATTATTGCTTTAATACTCCTGCCGACGGTTATCGGTCTGCTATATCAGTAAAAAATATAAAGGAACTGATAGCATGTAATAGACGGTATTTATAACTAAATGAATGATAGAATGATGAATACATATAAAATTTCATTAAAAGAGAAAATCGGATATGGATTTGGTGATGCAGCAGCATCGATGTTTTGGAAATTGTTTACAATGTACCTGATGTTTTTTTATACCGATGTATTTGGTATTTCGGCTGTAGTAGTGGGTACAATGTTTTTGATAACCCGTATTTGGGATGCTATTTTTGACCCTTTTGTGGGAATATTGGCCGACCGCACTCAAACTCGTTGGGGTAAATTTCGTCCATATTTGCTTTGGATGATGGTGCCATTTGGTATTTTGGGCATACTTATGTTTTCTACTCCGGGGTTGAGTGAAAATGGAAAGATAGTATATGCATATATAACATATTCGCTTATGATGATGGTTTATTCGTTGATAAATGTTCCTTATGCGTCATTATTGGGGGTAATGACATCAGATGGGAAAGACCGTACATCGTTGGCGACTTATCGTATGACATTTGCTTTTGCTGGAAGTTTGTTGGTTTTAGGTGCAGCAGAGCCTTTAGTAGATGTTTTTAGCAAAATAAAAGGCAATGGAATAGATTTGGCTGCAGGATGGCAATATGCGGCAGTAGTCTTTGCCATTGTTGCAGTCATCTTTTTTTATCTATGTTTTATATGGACAAAAGAAAGAATAAAACCTGTTGTAGAAAAAACTTCGTTAAAAGATGATATTCGGGATTTATGGGGAAATCGACCATGGTTTATTCTATTAGGTGCAGGTATATCTGTTATCTTTTTTAATTCGATACGTGATGGTGCGGCTATATATTATTTTAAATATTATGTGACTGTGCAGGATGCTTTTCAGTTAAATTCATTCAATATGACTATCTCACTAAGTAGTATGTATTTTGTGTTAGGGCAAGCTGCGAATATTGTTGGAGTTTTATTGACTATTCCGGTTTCTAATCGTATGGGGAAAAAAGGAACATTTCTTACTGCAATGGTAATTGCTACATT
Organism: Coprobacter secundus subsp. similis; assembly: GCF_015097275.1. Classification (GTDB taxonomy): domain Bacteria; phylum Bacteroidota; class Bacteroidia; order Bacteroidales; family Coprobacteraceae; genus Coprobacter; species Coprobacter secundus. Next base: position 2,155,604 of record NZ_AP023322.1, on the reverse strand, counting down.
GTTAAATATCTGGTTTTATTATATCGATAGGAGTAATGTTTCCCTCATCTTTGTATTACAATTCTTTATAAGTCTATGTGCTGGAATTACATTACCTCTTATCTGGTCAATGTATGCCGATGCTTCTGATTATTCTGAATGGAAGACCAAACGGCGGGCTACTGGATTAGTATTTTCGGCATCCTCTATGTCTCAAAAATTTGGATGGACCATTGGTGGTGCACTTACTGGTTGGTTGTTGGGATATTATGGATTTCAAGCAAATGTGGTTCAGACAGAGTTTGCTCAAAATGGCATACGTATGATGCTTAGTTTTTTCCCGGCTATAGGTACTTTCCTGGGCGTCTTATTTATGCTTGTTTATCCATTAAGTGAGAAGAAGATGGCAGAAATAGGAATTGCCCTAAAGAATAAGAGAGAAGAAATATAATAATGGGTAATATAATAGTAAAAGATTATGAAATACGGATTTTTTGATGATAATTGTAGGGAATATGTAATTACTAATCCTCGTACGCCATGGCCTTGGATAAATTATTTGGGAACAAAAGATTTTTTTAGTTTGATTTCTAATACAGCAGGAGGATACTCTTTTTGTAAGGATGCAAAATTTCGTCGTATTACACGTTATCGTTATAATGGGGTTCCAATGGATAACGGGGGTAAGTATTTTTATATAAATGATGCCGGAACAGTTTGGAATCCTGGGTGGAAACCTTGTAAAACAGAATTAGATGATTATGAGTGCCGACATGGGATGAACTATACCATTATAAAAGGTGAAAAAAATAAGTTGAAAGTTGAGGCTCTTTATTTTATACCTTTGGAGACTTGGGCAGAAGTTCAAAAAGTGACTTTACAGAATACTTCGGATAAAGTGAAGAAAGTACAATTTTTTTCGTTTGTAGAATGGTGCCTTTGGAATGCCCAAACAGATATGGAAAATTTTCAAAGGAATCTTTCTATAGGAGAAGTTGAAATCGAAGGTTCTGTTATTTATCATAAGACAGAATATCGGGAACGTCGTAATCACTATGCTTATTATTCAGTAAATGTCCCAATCGATGGATTTGATACGGATAGAGAATCATTTTTGGGATTATATAATGGATTTGATGAACCGGAAGTGGTATTGCAGGGTAAAGCGAGAAATAGTGTCGCTCATGGGTGGTCTCCTATAGCATCACATTGTATAGAAGTAGAGTTACAGCCAGGAGAATCGAAAGACTTGATTTTTGTATTAGGATATGTTGAAAATGATATAAACGAAAAATGGGAGAAGAAGAAAATCATTAATAAGACCAAGGCTAAAGATACAATTAAACGTTTTCAGTCAGTTGAAGATGTTGATAAGGCGTGGTTTGATTTGAAAAAATATTGGGATGATTTATTGAATGTGTATGTCCTGAAATCGGAAGAGAATAAGCTGAACCGGATGGTTAATATCTGGAATCAATATCAGTGCATGATTACGTTCTGCTTTTCACGTTCTGCATCTTTTTTTGAAAGTGGAATCGGACGGGGAATGGGATTCCGGGATTCGAATCAGGATTTGGTTGGATTTTTGCATCAGATACCGGAAAGGGCTCGTGAACGTATTATCGATATTGCTTCTACTCAATTTCCGGATGGAGGATGCTATCATCAATACCAGCCTTTGACAAAAAAAGGAAATAATGAAATAGGGCAGGGATTTAATGATGACCCGATGTGGCTTATTTTTGGTACAGTACACTATTTAAAAGAAACGGGGGATTTTTCGATTTTGGATGAAATGGTTCCGTTCGATAATGAACGAGGTTCTGAAAAATCTCTTTTTTATCATTTGACAGTATCTTTTAATCATGTTATAAATAATTTAGGGCCTCATGGATTACCGTTGATTGGACGGGCTGATTGGAATGATTGTTTAAATTTGAATTGTTTCTCTGATAATCCGGATGAAAGCTTTCAGACGACAGAAAATAAAACTGAAGGAAGTAAAGCCGAAAGCTTGATGATTGCTGGACTATTTGTTATGTATGGAAAGGAATATGCCGATTTATGTGATTATTTAGGCAAAAGAGAAGAAGCAGTTCGCGCCCGGCAACATGTAAATGATATGACAGAAGCTGTAAAAAAGTATGGTTGGGATGGAGAGTGGTTTTTACGTGCTTATGATTTTTGGGGGAATAAAATCGGCTCCAATGAAAATGAAGAAGGTAAAATATTTATAGAATCGAACGGTTGGTGTTCTATGGCCGGAATAGGTCTTGAAGAGGGGTTGGTACAGAAGGCATTGGATGCGGTAAAAGACAGGTTGGATTGTGAATATGGAATAGTTTTGAATAATCCTGCTTATACAACATATCATATTGAGTCAGGCGAAATATCGAGTTACCCGGAAGGATACAAAGAAAATGCAGGAATATTCTGTCATAATAATCCATGGATTATTATTGGCGAAACTATTTTGGGGCGGGGTGATCGTGCATGGGAATATTATAAAAAAATATGTCCGACTTATTTAGAGAAAATAAGTGAGTTACATAAAGTTGAACCCTATGTATATGCACAAATGATTGCCGGTAAAGATGCATATTGCCCGGGTGAAGCGAAAAATTCATGGTTAACGGGTACTGCGGCTTGGAATTATTTCGCTGTTACACAATATATTTTGGGAATTCGGCCACAATATGATGGATTGTTGATTGACCCTTGTATACCTTCTGACTGGAAATCTTTTACAGTTATTCGTCGTTTTAGAGGAACTACTTATGAGATTAAAGTAAGTAATCGAAATGGAATGATGAAAGGTGTTAAACAGATTAGAATAGATGGTAAATCTCTTTCAGGAAATATTCTTCCACTGATTCATACGGAGAAAATTGTAAATGTAGAAGTAGAAATGTAGGTATGAAAGTATTTAGAATTTTAGTTTTTATTCTGTTGAATATATTATGTTTTCCGACCAATCTTGTGTCGGAAAATCTTTTTGCAGGTGTATCTTCTCCAATGATAAAAAGTGATTTGGATTCTTTGATATTAACTGTCGATTCGAGTGATGAAGATATGATATTTGTGTCACCCCAAAATATTGATTTAAAAATTGGAATTAAAAGTATTTCTAATCTGAAACGAGATGTTACCTTAATATGTAAAATAACGACAGACGACTATAACAGTGTAGATTCTCTTTCTTATAAAATTAAATATAAAAATAAAGAGATGTCGTTTGACGGGATTAAGTATACACCTTTGCATGCTGGTTTTTATCGCTTTACTATATATGCAGAGGGGAAAGATATCAAGAGTAATGTCTTGCATTTCAATGTTGGATTCAACCCTGAAAGTATAGTCTCTCCAGTTGATGCTCCTGCCGATTTTGAAACTTTTTGGCAAAAGACTAAGGAAGAACTGGGAAGGGTTATTCCTCGGTATAAGATGACTTTGATGGAAGATAAATCGTCGGATAAAAAAAATATGTATCATGTAGAGATGTATTCATGGGGAAATGTAAAGATAGAAGGGTATTATTGTGTTCCTAAAAAATCAGGGAAATATCCTGTTATTGTGGCATACATGGGATATGGAGCATCACCTTATTTCCCTGATGCAACAGCCATGACTGATTTTTGTGAATTTGTTCTTTCTGTCCGGGGACAGGGGATACAAAAAACAAAAAATATTTATGGTGATTGGATTACTTATGGTTTGAAAGATAAATATGATTATTACTATCGAGGAGCATATATGGATTTGGTGCGGGCTATAGATTTTGTTTGTTCGAGACCGGAAGTCAATAATCAGAAAATAGCAGTTGAAGGAGGTAGTCAGGGGGGAGCTTTTTCTTTAGTTGCTTGTGCCTTGGATAAGCGTATAAAAGTTGCAGCGCCACATATTCCTTTTCTAACTGATTTTCGGGATTATTTTAAGATATGTCCTTGGCCAAAGTCCTCTTTTGAGCATTATTTAAAGAAAAATCCGGATAAAACTTGGGATGATATTTATGGGTTGTTGGCTTATTTTGATGTTAAGAACTTTGCACCTCGGATACAATGCCCTATCGTTATGGGAATAGGTTTACAAGATAATACATGTCCTCCTCATACAAATTTTGCAAGTTATAACTTGATTCCGTCAGAGAAAAAATATTATGTTTATCGAAATCAGAAGCATAGTGTTGATAAAAGCTGGTGGCCTATGCGTGCCCATTTTTTCAGAGAGGTGTTGGGCCGTATTCCGGATAAGTCAGTAGTTACTTTGGATGATGGGAACCATGTTGTGATAAATAATGTGTTGACATTATCTAATGATATTTGTATACCTTCTCGGTTATATATGCTTGCTGATACGGAAAATGATATTTTTATTAAGCCTTTTCTCAAAAGATGGTTTCCGTATGAATATTTTGTAAGGTTTGGTGGAAATATACATTTTTCTCAAATACTGGGCGATAGAGTGGTAGTGGATAAACCTCAAAATAATGGGAAATTAGTTGTGAATTTGATTGAAGGGGAAAATTTTGAGGTTATAAAATCTGTAGAGACCTCAGTTTTGACAAGTAATAAATCTAAATATGATGGTGATATTTTTATTCAGATTTTAGGGGACAGTTATGTAAATGGAGCTTTTTTTAGAGATGCTTTTTTTACAAAAAAATATGTGCCGGGAGTTCGATTGATAGGAATGAGGAAAGTTCAGGGAGAAGAAGGACAATATGATGAAGGACGTGGAGGATGGAGATTGGCCGACTATTTTAAAATACCCAAGGATAAAACATCTTTTCATGGTTTTATGCAACCAGATGGTGATTATTATTATTGGGGAGCTACAGGTTTTTGGAAAAATAGTTATTTAGTTGCAAAAGGGAAAACAATAGATTTTATGACTGTATATCATTGTGGAAGATACGATGATTATATTGGGTGGTTTGACGAAAAGACAGGTTACTTATCTTCTCCGAAGAAAAATGATTTGCAATATGATAATGAACTTGAATCTTTTGTGAAGTATGATGGTAGAAAATGGGTTCCGGTTAAAGAGACAGATTTTAGCTGGAATTTTGACTATGGAAAATATTTGAAAATGTGGAAAATAAAACCTCCTCGTTTTTTATTTGAATTATTAGGACTAAATGATTTTAGATATGATATTAACGCAGACTTTTCAGAATGGAATGCGATGCTTGAAGATATGAAAAACTCATATCTCAAAGCAGTTCCTGATGGAAAATTTGTTATTCTTATTCCTACCACGACTTGTGGTTCTATAGATAATGTTTCTGGCGTATTTACTCCTTATCAGAATGCAGCGATGTGGCGTCTGCGTAAAAATATTATAGATGTATTTGATGATAGGGAACATGATGGATATTATATGGTAGATATAGGAATTGTTGTGGATGAAAATGGTGGATATGATAGAGAAAATGGAATCCAGAAGGGGTTGCCACATCCATATCGAAGTTATCCGAAAATGGGCATACCTTTAGCCGCATTTATTCAATATTATAGATAATTTTTAAGAAATGTACTTTTAATAAAATAATTATTACATTTATGCCGTTATCAGGCTGAGTGTAATAAATGTAAAATAATTTTTTGTTTATGAAAAGGACACGGTGTTTTATAACGATTCTATTATTATCCGCTTTAGTCTTCTCAGTACAAGGCTCAGTAATTAAAGTTTTGGCTGTTGGAAATAGCTTTTCGGAGAATGCCATAGAACAAAATTTATATCAGTTGGCTGAAGCAAATGGAGATACATTGATTATTGGAAATATGTTTATTCCCGGATGCACTATCAATAGGCATTGGGAATGTGCGCAAAGTGAAGAAGCAGCTTATCAGTATCGAAAAATTGTGAATGGGAAAAAGGTAAATACCTCTAATAAGTCCATGCTCGAATGTATACGAGATGAAGCATGGGATTATATTTCTTTTTAGCAGGGAAGTTATGATTCAGGAAATTATGCAACTTATACGAATCTATCTTTATTGATGAAGTTTGTAGCTGAGAATGTAATTAATATTAAAGTTAAATATATCTTTCATGCGACTTGGGCTTATGCTCAAGATACAAAACATTCTGGTTTTAAAAATTATAATTCAAATCAGATGTGCATGTATAATGCTATTATTGAGACTGTGGATAGAACGGTAAAAGAAATCAATGAAGATAGTTCGAACCCTAATAAGATTACATTTATTATACCATCGGGAACTGCTATCCAAAACGGGAGAGCTTCTTCACTCGGAGATATATTTTGTGGTTCTGATGGTTATCATCTGAACGCGTTAGGAAAGTATACTGCAGCATGTACTTGGCTTGAAATGATTACAGGAAAGGCAGCTGTTGGAAATTCTTATAAACCTTCTGATATTACTACACAACAAGTAAGAATTGCTCAGCAGGCAGCACATAATGCAGTCCTATGTCCTGATAGAGTAACATCATGGTAAATCATTGGTAATATTATAAAACACTGTCTAACATACAGTTTGAATTTTAATGATTTTACCCCTGTCACATTACAATATGTGTGTGGCAGGGGTAAATATTGGGGATGAAGATTATCTATGATATTAGTTATAGAGTAAATATAGATAATATTTAAGGAGTAACCTGTACAATTTGTTTTAGCCTGATATCTTCAGATGAGGCTCCGAGCATAAATTCGAATTCCCCAGGCTCTACTGTCCAGTTCATATTCTTATCTAATATCATTAAATCTTCGGGATGAAGAGTGAATTCTACCTTTTTTGTTTCTCCGGGTTTTAAGTTGACTCTTTCGAATCCACGTAGTTGGGAATCATATGTTATTACACTACTTACCTTATCGCGAATATAAAGTTGGACAATTTCATCTCCGCTTCTTTTGCCTGTATTGGTAATATCTGCTGTTATTTTGAAATCTCCTTTAGTTTTTTGCGAAGTTGGGGTTATTTTTAAGTTTTCATATTTGAATGTCGTATAACTTAAGCCATAACCAAAAGGATACAAAGCTCCGTTTACTCGGGTTTTCCCGTAGCCGTTAGGCCCTTCCTGATGTTGTCCTGCTTGGGAACCGGGTTTGAATGGAAAATTCAATTCTATTTGTCCTATTGTTTTGGGAAAAGTTACTGATAATTTCCCTCCTGGATTATAGTCTCCGAATAAGGTTTCTGCTATTGCTTTACCCCCTAAGTGGTTAGGAAACCATGCTTCCAAAATAGATGGTATAAACTTGTTTGCCCAGTTTATAGTTAATGGTTGCCCATTGATAAGTACCAGCACTATAGGTTTCCCGGTAGAGTAAAGTGCTTCAAGAAGTTGTTGTTGTCGTCCTGGCAAATTAAGTCCCGTTCGGGATTTACTTTCTCCGGTACATTCTTCATCCTCACCGAGCACGGCAATAATAATATCATTGTTTTGTGCCAGAGAGACAGCTTCCTGTATATCTTGTTTTTCTTTATCACTTAACGGATAATGGATGATTTCACTTTCTGGCCAGTATTTATCAGTTGTTTCGCAACCTTTAGCATAAGATAAGGTTATATCATTTCCAACATAGTCTTTTATTCCGTCATAGACGGTAATATTGTTAAGCTCCTGTGGTCCGTATCTGCTAATCATGTAATTTGTCTCTTTAGCCAACGGGCCGGTTATTAAAATATTTTTTATTTCTTTTTTATTTAATGGTAATAGATTGTTGTCATTTTTAAGTAATACTAAGGATTGTTTTTGTATATCAAGTACAAAATCTTGATTTTTATCGGCACCGACGATTTTATCAGCAGCCTTAATGTCTGTCACATATGGTGAGTCGAACAGACCTAATTCGAATTTTACACGCAATACATCTGCAACCAAATTATCGATAGTTTTCATGGAAATACGTCCGTTTTGAATTAGGTTACGCATGGGCAGAATGTAATCATGTGGAGGAGTAAAGTGGGTCCTGACATTTAATCCGGCTTCGGCTACTTGCCGTACTGCATCTTCATAATCAGGGGCAACATGGTGCTTTGATGCCACAAATTCAACTGCTTCGCTGTCGCTCACAACATATCCTTTGAATCCGAATTGTTGTCTGAGCAATTCGGTTAGGAAATAATAACTGGCTGATACAGGTTCTCCATTCCAATCATTATAACTGCTCATTACCCCCATCGGTTGGGCCTCTTGAATGACTTTTTTAAAAGGATACAAATATAATTCATGTAGTTCTCGGGGGCTGACGTGGGGGTCTGTTCTTGCATTTCCGTCACGACCGCCCTTAGGGACACTATAAACGGCAAAATGCTTTAGTGTAGATGCTACACCCTGTTTTTGTATTCCTTTAACCATTTGAGTACCTAAAGTCCCGACTAAATAGGGATCTTCTCCATAACATTCCAATACCCGGCCCCAGCGGGGATCACGAGCAATATCCAGTATAGGAGCATATACATTTGTGTAACCTAAAGCTTTAGCTTCTTTTCCGGCAATTTCACCCGCTTGTAAGATTAACTTCCTATTCCAAGTACATCCTATCCCAATGGGTGCTGGCAAGGGAGTCGCTTTTGTATGGTTTAGACCATGTATACCTTCGTTCGAAAAATCGACGGGAATACCCAGGCGGGTTTCTTCGATGAACCATCTTTGGATTTTGTTTATGGCTTTGGCATGATTACTGAAAGGATATATGAGGTGCGGTGCTATTTGTGCTCCTTTTCCAATACCATTTAGTTGTTCATCAATATTTGCAATTCCGTCTTTCCATATTTCGTTTTTCCAGTTATCGGTCGGTAGAGAATCGTTCAATACTCTTTTATAACCATATAATGTTGCTAATTGGCAGGTCTTTTCATCGACAGACATTTGGGAAAGTAGGTCTTGGATTCTTTTTTCGATGGGCTGTTTGGTATCTTCATAAATATCCATTTTCCCGTTTTTGTTAAAATCTATCCAATCTTTGTGGTAGATATCCGTTCTTTCTTTGGCAAGAACCATGGAATGGGTGAGTAGTCCTATCCCGATGAGTTGTAATAAATGTTTTTTTTTCATGTTATTATAGTCGTGATTTGATACAAAAATAACATTTTTGTTAGGAATTTCTTAATAGATGCAGGACAAGATATAATTGTTATACTGTTAAAGTATGTAATTATTATTTGAATTTTTTTCAATAGTTGAGAGACGTTTTGTTTCCCCGTTTTTTTATCTATAAAGTAATTATTGAGGATTGTTCAACTATATGTTGTATTATCTTCATAATGATAAATTTTACACATTATATGGAAACATATTTATTTTATTATGTTTATTAAAAAAAATCATATAGCTTTATAGATATTTCCGAATACATCTAATGTTTAACTTAAAATCTAATAAATGACATGAGTTCAAAAATGAATCGAAAAGATTTCTTGCGCCTATCTGCATTAGGGTTAACATCTTTAATTGCTCCTTGGCAGGTGTCTGCCGCTTCAGTGCCAACTTCAGCAAAATCTAAAAAGACCGAAATTAATGATAAAATCAATATCGGTTTTATTGGTTTGGGACAACAGGCAATTCATTTAATGGCGGGATTTATTACTATTCCCGAAGTACGTATTGTTGCCGGTTGTGATGTTTATGATATTAAACGAGACCGTTTTAAGAACCGAGTAAATAAATATTATGCTGCTCAAGGTATTAAGAACAAATTAGACATGTATATTCATTATGAGGAATTACTCGCTCGTAAAGATATTGATGCAGTGGTGATTGCGACGCCCGATCATCAACATGCGATTATGGCTATTGCAGCTTGTCGTGCAGGTAAGGATGTATATCTTGAAAAGCCGCTTACATTTACTATTTATGAAGGGCAACAATTAGTTAAGGCTGTCCGTGAGAATACACGTATTTTACAGGTAGGTAGTATGCAGCGTTCAATGGATGAATTTGTTCATGCGGCCAATATTGTACGGGAAGGGGCTTTGGGTAAAATATCACTTATGAAAGCTCATGTAGGAGAAGGGCCAAAACCTTATAACTTGCCAAGACAAGAAGTTCCTAAAGGACTTGACTGGGATTTGTGGCTTGGCCCTTTGGATACAAAATGGTATTATAATCATGAACTGAATCCTTTACTTGATGCTGATGGCCGTGATGAATGTTGGGGTGCGTGGCGTTGGTATCAAGGAATGGGAGGAGGCTATACCACCGATTGGGGGGCACATATGTTTGATATCGGTCAATGGGCTATTGGTAAGGACGGCTCTGGTCCTGTAGAAATTCTTCCACCATCAGCGAGTCCTTATGATTGTCTTACTTTCCGTTATGATAATGGTATTGAAATGACTCAACAAAAGTTTGATGGTGGTAAACTTGGAATTAAGATTATTGGCGAAAATGGTTGGATTCAAGTATGTCGTGGAGAATTTCTTGCTTCTTCTCCTGAGTTCATGCCTAAGAAAGTTGATGAAAAGGCTGTTTATGAAACCAATGTACCGCATTACCAGATTTTCATTGATTGTATTCGTTCACGTCGTGACCCAAATGTTCCTGTGGAAGTAGGGCATAGTTCTTGTACGGTATGTACTTTAGGGAATATTGCTTATGAGCTTGATAGACCTTTGCAATGGAATCCTATTGTTCAGAAATTTGTAGACGATGCTGAAGCTACAAAGAGACTCCATTATGACTATCGCAAACCATATACGTTAGATTAGGGCTTTTTAGAAAAGTAAAGGTTTTCTGCTTTAGACAGCTATTCAAATTTTCATGTTTATAGAAAAATCTACTCGGTCATAGAACTTTATATAAGTAATAAAGTTCTTTTATACATATTATATTCCAAGAATCTTGAGTGGGAATAAGACAAGGGGAGGGAGTCAAAGCTAAAATGACCAATTCGAAAAGTTATAGATTGTAACTATGATACCTAAAAAGGTCGTATCATTACTCAAAGCAGAGATTGATACGACCTTTTTTGTCTTTTAGAATGCTCAAATTTTAAATAGAAAGTTCATATTTTCAAAAATTGAGATTTGACAACCCTCCTGTATATGAATCAATTAATTTTGTATTTTAAGGCTTATTATTCCCGGGAGTTAGGTTGGTTTTATTGTTTAAGTTATTTGTATCATTATTTCTCATCTGAGATGTATTGTTAGTTGAGTCAGTATTGACGGTTGAAGTTGCAGAAGTATTTTCTTCCCAATGGAAAGGTTCGAACTGGCTATCCGCACTTGACCATGAAGGTTTTTTAGAGGCATAGATAATGAAGGGTGCAACAACAACGATAATACAGCCGATAACTAAAACTGAAAACCATACAGTACTATTTCCGGTTGCAATTTGGCTGGGGGGAATAAAGCTTAAAGAAAATGCCAGTAAAGACCCACAAAATCCTAATCCGGCAATAAACCACATCAATCCATTACCTTTATTACCGATACGGAATGGTCGATTTGCTTTCTTCATATTGTATCTTAAATAAATGGCAGCAGAAAACATGAGCATATACATTATCAAGTATAGTAATACCGTCAATTGGGATAATATTTGATAGAAACTTTGTACAGAAGGCATGACAACAAAGAGTAAACTTAATAGAGTAACGGCTAATCCCTGAAGATATAAAATATTTTTTTGAACACCTATTTTATTGGTTTTTTGGAAATATGGAGGTAGATACCCCGCTTTGCCTACGGCAAATATACCTTTTGATGGTCCGGCTACCCAAGTTAATACTCCTGCCAAAACACCAAATGCTAAAGCAATCGCAATAATCGGAGATAGCCAGGACATTCGTATAAAGTTGAAATAATTATCAAAACCTTCGAGAAGGCTTTGAGTCAGGTTTATATCTTTTTGAGGAATAATAATCCCCAAAGAAAATGTCCCTAAAACAAAAATTAGTACAGTAATAGCTGAACCGATAAATACTGCTTTAGGATAGTTCTTAGCAGGATTTTCTATATCTTTTACATGAATACCTCCCATTTCCATACCTGCATAAAATAAAAATATGCTTGAAGCCAATACTAAGTTGTCGAATTTGGTAAAGTCAGGGAAAAAGTTTCCGGAAAAGTCCATTTGTGATTGGCCTCCCATAGCCAAATATACGATTGCCAATATGATTAGTAAACCTGCTGGAATAATAGTGCCTATCATACCTCCTACTTTTGCGACTTTCCCTACCCAGCTCAGACCTTTTAACGAAATAAAGGTGGCCAGCCAATAAATAATTAGGACGACCGCTAATGTGTAATATTTATTTGATGCTAAAATCATATCTTGAGAATGGTCCATTCCAATAAATGCGATTGAGACTGCTCCGAATGTAAGGACGGTAGGATACCAGATTGTACTTTCTATCCATTGTAGCCAAATAGCTAAAAATCCGGCTTTCTTTCCGAATGCCTCACCGACCCACCGAAAAACTCCTCCTTGTTTGTCTTGAAACATGGCTGCCAGTTCGGCAGCGACTAATGCTGTGGGAATTAAAAATACAAGTGCTGCAAACAGATAATAGAATGCAGAACTTAATCCATATTCGGCTTCGGCAGGTAGACCTCGTAAGGATACGACAGCCGTTACGTTCATAATAGCGAGAGTAAATACTCCTAATTTTACTGTTTTTCCAATATTTGCCATAATGCATTTTTGTTAATGGTTTGTTTCATAAGTTTCAAATATGAGTTTATAACAAATACTGTCTGGGTTGGTTTAAAATATAGTGTAAAACATTTTTAATTAATAAATGGAGAGTGAAAACAAACAGGATTCCGAATTGTTCTTATCATGATATTAAGTACTCATCTAAAAAATGGAATATGAAGTCTGCATTATCTGATTTTGTGTATCAAAAAAAGGGAATATATGGTATATTACATGTTATAATCTTATTGTTATCGCTTTTTTTGATTATTAGTATCTCTGTTGATACCTTTAAAAATATACCTTTTGTATCTCAGAGTTCGTATCTGAAACTTCAAGGTTGGATATGTCTGTTTTTTATGTTTGATTTTATATTGGAGTTTTTTTTAGCTAAAAGAAAATGGCATTATTTGCGTACACATTTCGTATTTTTTTTAGTATCTATCCCTTATTTGAATATTATAGATTATATGCAGCTGGCCTTTTCTCCTGAAACGACTTATTTCCTTCGTTTTATTCCTTTACTGCGTAGTGGATATGCTTTGGCTATTGTTGTAGGGTGGTTGACAGCAAGTAAAGCTTCAAGCCTTTTTATTTCATATCTGACAATGTTATTGGCTACAGTCTATTTTTCAAGTTTGATTTTTTTCGTGCTGGAGCATAAAGTCAATTCTGAAGTATCATCTTATAGCGATGCATTGTGGTGGGCGTTTATGGATGTTACTACAGTAGGGTCAAATGTTTATGCAGTAACAGTAACCGGGAGAGTGTTATCTGTTCTATTAGCAGCTTTGGGTATGATGATGTTTCCGATTTTTACTGTTTATGTGACGAGTTTAGTACAAAAAACAAATCAAGAAAAGCAGCAGTATTATGATAATTCGCAAAAAAGAGAGACGATTGTTTCGCCTTTAGTAAAGGAACAATCGTCTCCAAAAAGTGACAATATCCAGCCAGGCTAATTTATAATGGAAACTTGTTCACCTCCAAATATATTTAAATTTAATTTATTCATAATATATTTGATAGCTAATTGGGCTTTTACGGAATTTCCAGCGTTGTCGATAGGAGGGGCGAATGCAGCTATTCCGAATACTCCGGGCAGGGTACCCATTACACCTCCACCAACCCCGGTTTTGGCAGGAATTCCAGATGTATATAACCAGTCACCTGTATGTTCATAAAATCCCACAGTAGCGATTAATGAGGTAATTTTAGGAGTTAGTGATGCATCGAATATCTGTTTTTTTGTGACAGGATTGGTCCCCTTATTAGCTATTGTTGCGCCACATACAGATAGTTGGGTGGTAGTGATGCCCAAAGAGCATTGTCGTGTGTATAAGTCGAGTGACATCGAAGGGTCATCGTAGATACGATTATAGTTTTTTAGTAACCATGCAATAGATCGATTATTAAAATTAGTATCTGATTCTGATTTATATAGTTCATCGATGAGTTGAGGGGCACTGCCACATAAATCAGTAATATTTTCAACAATAGCCTTCCATTTTTTATCTGAGTTTCCTATAGGTTTTACCATGCTGCAGGCAGTAATAGCTCCTGCATTAACCAGTGGAGTAGAAGGGTGGTCATTTTCCAGTAAAATAGCAAAAATCGAATTAAATGGTAGTCCTGTAGCATCAGCCCCGATTTGTTCCAAAAGCTTTTGTGCCCCATATTGGCGAAGAATAAGTACTGCTGTATGAACTTTTGATACAGATTCTATACCGAATTTATATTCAGAATCTCCGAATTGAATAATTTGTCCATCCATCAAACAAATGCTGATTCCAAAAAGGCTTTTGTCAATATTGGCCAGATAAGGAATATAATCGGCATTTTTACCTTCGGTGTTTCCTTTTACTTGTTCGTAGGCTTCTTGTGCCGCTTCTTTTATTTGGGCGACTGAAATTGTTTTATTCATAAAAAATGGTTTTAATAAGTAGGTAGACGAAATGAGGATGTTCCGAAGTATTTATTCTCAGACATCCTCATCTTGCCATAGATTTTTCGTAAAATTATTTTTTCTTACATGATCCTGTATGAGTAAATACAGACCCTTTAATTTCTATATTTTTGTCTTGGGCAATACGAGTTGGTGTTGGGTATTCTAGTTTTTCCAATTCGGTTATGGCATTATTTATATCATTGAGTAACATATCTGCCATGTCGCGGCTGAATCCTTGACGAACCACAATACGCATTACTATGTAGTTTTGGATATTTTCAGGCAATGTATAAGCCGGAACCATCCACCCGCCTTGTTTCAATTTATCTTGTAAATCATAAAGGGTCCATTTGGCATTTTGAGCATATTCAGGTTTCATATACCAAATGAATAGTGGGTTTACTACATCTTTGCTGTAGTTCACGAATGGTTTCATTTTTCCGATTTGTTCGTGCAAATATTCAGCAACTTTCATACAATTGTACTGAATGTTTTTGTATCCTTCGAATCCAAGACGGATAAACTGATAATATTGTCCGAGTATTTGTGCCGCAGGGCGAGAGAAGTTTAGTCCTACTTGGGTAATGTTTGCTCCCAGATAATTTACGCTGAAAGACATTTCTTCCGGCAAATATTTTTTATCTTTCCATACAACCCAGCCAAGTCCCGGATATACCAGCCCGAATTTATGTCCGGATGTACTAATAGATAATACCCATTTTAGACGGAAATCCCATTTTAGTTCAGGTTGTAAGAATGGCAAAATGAAGCCACCAGAGGCAGCGTCGACGTGTATGGGAATATCGAATCCTGTTTTTGCATTGTAAGCATCGAGAGCTTTGTCTAAAGCTTCGACATCGTCATTCAATCCTGTCCATGTAACGCCTTCGATAGGAACGATGCAGATTGTATTTTCGTCGCACATTTTTAATGCGTCTTCAGGGTCAAGAGTTGTTTTTTCGAGAGTAAGGGGAACCTGACGCATTTCGATTTGCCATAGTTGTGCAAATTTTTCCCAAACGACTTGAAATCCGGAAGAGATGACAAAATTAGGTTTATCTGTAGGCTTACCTTGTGCTTGTCTTTTTTTACGCCAACGTAGCCAAGCAGCAACACCCCCTAGCATACAAGCTTCCGATGAGCCGATAGCTAATGCTCCTGATTTCCATTTTTCCGGTTCTGGTGTGTTCCATAGATTAGCAACAATGTTGATACATTTTCCATTCATGACAGCAATACGAGGATATTCGGTTTCGTCAATATAGTTGATATTGATAGCTTCGTTCATTAATCTGGTTGCATAATCGTCCATATATGTAGTGACAAAGGTTGCCAGATTCAGACGAGGTTGGGTTTGAGCATAAGTCTCATCTTTTACCATTTGGTAAGCGATTTGCGGAGTCGTAGGACCATCGGGGATTTTATCGACAGGTGATGGTTGTAACATTTCTTCAGAACCGAAAATTGCAGTTTTGGCATCGCCATTTCTAAAATTTACATCTTTCATTTTTCTATAATTTTATGATTAAACAGAGGGTAAAATCCTCTTGGATTTCTATTTCCTTTTAAGCCAAAACACTGTTTGGAGATAAAAGTTTTTTGATTTTTGTTATTCATGCATAATTTGGATTTTATTAAAAATGAAGAGTAAATGATTAGTAAGAATCAACTTAATTTTATAGAAATATGCTTTTGATTGCTTTTAGTTTTGAGTTTATAATTGCAGATTAAACATTCACTTGTAGATTTTGTTTTTAATACGTATTTGTCTTGCGAAGACAGATATTGAGAAGGTATAAATATTTATTATTACGTAGATGGAAATTCAGACAGGGCGAGGAAATATTCCTCTTATTACTCTTGTAGGCATTTGGTCGATATCTGCATTGAATGCATTGCCGGGATTGGCAGTGTCTCCTATTTTAGGTCAGTTATCTGTTATTTTTCCCGATGCGACAGAACTTGAGATTCAGATGGTATCATCTTTACCATCTTTGTTGATAATTCCTTTTATTATATTATCTGGACAGTTGACAGAAAGAGTAAATAGTATAAAGCTTTTGCAGATAGGATTATCTATCTTTTTATTAAGTGGTATTTTATATTTACTTTCAAATAAGATGTGGCAACTTGTTGTAGTAAGTGGATTGTTAGGTATAGGTTCAGGATTGATTGTACCTTTGTCTACTGGACTTATATCTCATTTTTTTACCGGACCATATCGAACAAAGCAGTTTGGATACAGTTCTGCTATTACAAATGTGACTTTAGTTTTGGCAACTGTTCTCACTGGATATTTAGCTGAAGAAAACTGGCATCTTCCATTTTTGGTCTATTTATTTCCCATTGTATCTATTTTTTTATCGTTTTATCTCAAGAAGAATATAGAGCCAAAATCTTCAGTGTCTGATGCTTCTGATATTAGCCTCTCTGAGAGTAATATGAATTCTTCTTTTGGTCGTTTGGGTATTCAGATTAAACGGTTGATAGGGATAATGCTTTTTTATGGGCTTAGTACTTACTTAGTGATTATTATTAGCTTTAATTTGCCTTTTTTAATGAAAGAATACGGGTTTTCAAGTGGTATATCAGGTATAATGATTTCACTTTTTTTTCTGGCAATAATGGCTCCTGGACTTATTCTGAATAAGATAATTGAGAGGCTGGGCAATCTGACCGAATTTTGTAGTATGTTGTCTATTGCTGTCGGTATATTATTGATTCTTATTTTTAGAACTGAATGGCTGATAGGATTAGGATGTATTTTGGCAGGATTAGGATATGGAGTAATACAACCGATAGCTTATGATAAAACGACCCGTACGGCCATTCCTCAAAAAGTAACTTTAGCTTTGGCTTTTGTTATGTCTATGAATTATTTGGCGATATTGCTTTGTCCTTTTATAATAGATACTATCAAAGATATATTAAATATTGAAACACAACAGTTTGCTTTTATTTTTAATATGATTATAGCTGTTATTACGGCATTATTTACTTATCTGAAACGTAATACATTTTTATTTAGAGATATATATGAAAAATAAATTTATATAGAAGGGAAGACTTGTTGGGCTGTTTCCATACAAGCGTAAACATCCTCTTTGTTTCCATCAAAAGGCCCCATATATCCAATTTTCAATGTTGACATAGCGGCTGCGAAACGAGCAGATTCTTCTGGTGGAGTATTATGTGCTCTTTGATATAAATATCCAGTCATATATGTGTCACCGCATCCGGTTGTATCAATAATTTGCTGGGGGATATAAGCGGGAATGATGAGGTAAGAATGACCGTCATAAACGACAGACCCTTGGCTCCCAAGAGTAATCAATACTTCTTTTACTCCCCATTCATATAATTGTATGGCAGCTTTTTTTACATCAGAATAGCCGGTCAATGCTTTTGCTTCAACTTCGTTAGCTTTAAGGATATGTATATATTTTAGAGCTTCTATCTTATCTTTCCAATCAGTAGAATATACATGTGTATTTATTACTTTTCTTAGATATCCTTGTGAGTCTACAGATACAATCCCTTTAGTTGATAGATATTTGATAGTGTCAGTTGTAAAATCATCGGACAATAGAGTTCCCAGATGATAGATATGTGCATTTATATCTTTTAGATGTTCAGTAGTAAAAGGGTCAGCTTTTGCCAATACTCTTTGAATTCGATTGTCTGGATTTTCTCCATAAATATTTTCAAAATATACAGATTTACGGCTAGGCAGTACTTTTACTTTTATTCCGCTATTACATAAATTATCTATCGTTTTCATTTCTGTAGGGCCTACAGCTGTGACCAATAGATAGTCTATATCTTTAAATTTATTGATAGCGTAAGAAAAATAATAAGAAGTCCCTCCTGGCAAAAAAGCTGTTTTTTGGAGAGTAACTATTTTATCTAAAGTAATATGACCTATGCAGCAAAGCTCGTACATGACCTATTTTATTTTGGGGTACAAAAATAGAAAAAAGAGTTATTAAAATAAATAATTTGGAGTGAGTATATATATATGTTTGTTTGTTTTTCTTATAGAGAATATTATCTCTGGGGCTCTTGTGAATATAATAACCTAAAATAATATCTGTTATGAGAAAAATACGTAAAGTCTTTATCCTTTTGTGGTTCCCTGTTATTTTTTGCTGTTTTTTTATTGAGCAGGTTTTTTCAATGAACGATACACATTCTTGGACATTTGCTCAAAAAGCTATGGGACAAAATTATTCTAGTGGGCAATTGATGACTTATACTGTGCCGGAAGAATATCCTTTGGAAGGATCTCAAAAATTCAATGTCTCAGTAAATGGATATTATACAGGTATTTATAATGACAATAATCTGTGGGGAGGAAATGTAAATTTTGGGTATTTTGATTTTGAAGCAGGAAATTCGGTAAATATTGTTGTATCTTATAGCGGTTCGATCGATTCATTTGAGATATTACCAAAAGGATTTAATATACAAGCCGAAAAAGTATCTGATAACGCTTTATCTTTCCAGATTAGTAACGTAGAACAGTATATAACCGTAATAATAAATGGCAATTATAAAGGCGATGTTTTACATTTATTTGCAAATAGTATAGATAAGAATATTCCTAATGTTGCTCAAAAGGAAGGGTATTATTTTGATAAGAAACAAGGTATCCATTATTTTGGGCCGGGATATTATAAATTGAGTGAAATGTTTAGTAATGGCACATTATCGGTCAATAAAAAAAAGGTAATTTACCTTGCAGGTGGTGCTGTTTTGGATGGACAGTTGGGTTTCAATCAAAGTTCTTCTGCGGAAATAAGAGGACGAGGGATGATTATGAATAAGGAAGAAAAAGGTATGGATAATCGTGTCGTTTTGTCTGTATCAGCATCGACAGGAGGAACTATAGAAGGAATAATTATTCATGGACACAGAGCTCCGGGTTGGGTGTGCACAAATGATAAAAGTTCAGGGTTGTCGTATCGTAATGTAAAAATTATAAGTACCCGCTATGCGAGTACCGATGGTATTGACATTAATCAATGTACCGATTTTACATTTGAGAATATGTTTATTCGAAGTTGTGACGATGCAGTTGCCATTAAAGGTTTAGATGCCGAAACGTCTGCTCCAGTAGATTGCCGGCCGAATAAAAATCTCTTGTTTGAGAAAATGCAATTGTGGAATGATTGTAATAATGCTTTTGGAATGGGGGCAGAAACTCGGGCTTCGCTATACGAAAATGTTTCTTTAAGAAATAGCGATATATTATTTTCATATGATGACCCCAATTATCATGAAACTTTAGATGAACGTTCGGCAATGAATATATGTGCTTTACATGGGACATATTTTAGAAATATAGTTTTTGAGAATATTCGAGTCAATAGATGTGAGCGTTTAATAGGACTTGGCTTTAAAGATAATTTTTGGTTTGGTTCCATACAGGGAGACCAAAGTTATCCTGGAGGAATTGATGGTGTCATATTTCGGAATATAATCTGTGAATCGAATAGTGGAAGTAAAATTGCAAACGATATATGGCTTTATGGATGGTATAAGGAGGGAACCCCTACGAAACAAGTGAAAAATATCACTTTTGATAATGTAATAATAGAAGGTAATTTATTGCAAAATGACCAGAGTATCAAAACAAATAATGTCTCTGGGATTATTTTGGTTAAAGATTTGTTTTTTAATACCGGTTTAGATGTTACAGAAGTTCGAGAAAAATATGCAGTAAAAGTATATCCTACGATATTGAATCAAGGTGAAAATATTTATTTGGAGGGAGACCCTATTCTTAAATGTAGTGCTTATTCTTCATTGGGTCAGTTATTGGGTGATTATTCGGGAAAGTGTATTATCTCTACAGCTGAGTGGCCCAGCGGAATCAATTTTATTAAAATATTGGATGGGCGGTTATCATCTCAAGTGACGGCTATTATAGTACGGTAATTTTATAGGTTTGATTTATATTAAAATTGTTTATGAAAAAGGCAAATCTTTTATTTTGTTTAGGGATAATTTATTTTTTTAATGTCGTTTTGGTATTTGCCATTGAAGATACATCTAAGTGGTCTTTTGCCAGAAAAGCAGCTGGGCAGAGTTACAGTGATAATATAATTTCAACCTATATTCGTCCGTCGGAATATATATTAGAGACGACTGCGAGTATTAATGTGGCAATAAATGGAGTTTATACTGGAGTGTATAATTATAAGGATGACAAAGGAAAGGTGATACATTTTGCATCGCTGGAATGTGATGATGTTGTATCATCAGAAATTACTGTATCATATAGTACGACGATTAAGACGTTTGAGGTGTATACAGGTGAGGAACTTGTGTCGGTACAAAAGAAATCGGCAAAAGTGATAGGGTTTAAATCTCCGGCAATTGATAGAAAGCTGATTATTGAGCTTATAGGAAATACTCGAAGCGATATATTGCATTTATTTATTAATAGTAAGGGAAAAGGTTTTCCTCAGGTTGAAAGTCCTCAAGGATATATTTATGATGAGAGTTTTGGATTGTGTATTTTTGGTCCAGGATATTATGATTTGAGCAAGATGTCTATTAATGCAGAACTGCGTAAGGCAAAAAGTATCTATATAATGGGAGGTGCATTGGTAGATGAGTGGATTGGTTTTGATGGAAGTTTGGATGACCGGGTATATGGAAGAGGTCTGTTCATGGGTAATAAATCTTTAGGAATGAAACTGGTGAGTCCTGTAAATTCAAAAATTCAATTGAATGACGATATTTGGGAATTTGCTATAAAAGCTATTGGAGAACGTACAACAGATGAGAATCTTATAACTTATTCCAGGCCTTTGGAATATCCGATGGAGGGACCGGCTCAGTTTACGATTTCGGTAAATGGCAAATATACAGGTATTTATAATGATAATAATTGTTTCGGAGGAAGTGTCAATTTTGGATATTTTGATTTTAAAGAAAATGTTCCAGTGACTATTGATATTTCTTATGCTGGTATATTGGACGATTTTGATTTGATCCCTGATCGTTATGGGGTAAGGGCATATAGAAAAGATGACCGAACGATTACTTTTACATTGAATGAGGCGGATGTAAATTTAACTTTAATAGTAAATGATGATTATCGAGGAGATGTATTACATCTATTTGCAAACAGTATAGACGAAGAGGTTCCGGAATCGGTAAGAGGAAAAAGTGGATATATTTATGAACCTACGTCAAAATTGCATTATTTTGGTCCGGGATATTATGATTTGAGTGAATTTTTCTCGGAAGGAAAACTGACATTGAATAAAGACCATAGGGCTTATCTTGCTGGAGGAGCCGTTTTAGATGGTCAGTTGTGTATATCGTCAGGGACTTCGGCACGTATTTTTGGTCGTGGTATGGTGATGAACCAAGAACATAATAAAGGTATGGTAACACAAGTGAAGTGGTCTTCTGGCGCTACAGTAGAAGGCATTATAATACATGGGCACAGAGCAAAAAGTTGGACGACAGGTGTAGATAATAGTTCTGATATACATTTTAAAAATGTAAAGATTATTTCTACCCGTTATGCTAGTACCGATGGATGTGATATAAATCTTTCGACCGATTGTACGTTCGAGAATATGTTTATCCGAGCATGTGACGACGCAATAGCAATAAAAGGCATGGCTCCTTCAACGACCCTGCCTTCGAATTATAAACCTAATCGAAATTTGACATTTGAACGTATTCAGTTGTGGAATGATGCGAACAATGCGTTTGGCTTGGGAGCAGAGACCCAGGCCTCAATATATGAGAATATTTCTTTGAAAAATAGTGATATATTGTTTTCGTATGACGACCCGAATCACCATGAGCAGTTAGACGAACGTTCGGCAATGAATATTTGTGCTTTACATGGAACGTATTTCAGGAATATTCTTTTTGAAGATATTCGAGTATATCGTTGTGAACGATTGATTGGTCTTGGATTTAAAAATGATTTTTGGTTTGGCTCTCTTCAGGGAAATCAAAAATTACCGGGAGGAATAGAGGAGATAACATTTCGGAATGTTACTTCGATGTCGAACAGTGGGAGCGAGATTGCGAATGACATCTGGCTTTATGGCTGGTATGAAGATGGAACACCAATGAAGGAAGTAAAAAATATTGTTTTTGATAATGTCATAATAGAGGGAAATTTGTTGACAGGAGATGATAATATGCATATAAAAACAAATAATACGGATGACCATGAATTGGTGAAAAATTTAATATTTAAGAATTCCGTTTCGGATATGAATTTATTTGTAAATGATAATCGTCAAGTTTCGATGTACCCGATTGCAACGGATGCGGGAAGAAATATTTATGTTATTGGAATATCATCTCCATGTTGGCAGGCATATAATGTTAACGGATATTTATGTAAAGAAGGAGTTGGAAATATGATTCCCGTAAATGGGTGGAGTCCGGGTGTTTATTTGGTAAAAATTTATGACACTGATAATAATGTAATAAAAGTTGGGAAGATTATTATTAGATAATAATATAACGGTACAACTGTTTATAAACGGAGTTTTATGAAAATAAAATTCCGTTTTTATTTAAACTGATATGAAGATTATTTATACAAATAAGATAAAATATTTTCAAGAAAAATGAGTATGAATATAAGTTCGATTGTTAATCTAATATAAAGGCTGAAATATAACTTTATTGAATCTGTTTTTATGCGCCAATAGAAACAAATTAATTTTTATTGTTAACTTTAAATTATGCTACAATGAAAAAGAAGTATTACTTATCTTTTGCGTTCGTATTATTTTGCGGAGTTTCAGGGAATACATGGGCCGAAGGCCATACATTTACGGGTGGAGCAGGTACGACAGATGACCCGTATCAGGTAGTGACAGTAGATGATTTGAAAGCTGTCGGTGATTATACGGCTCAAAGTTCTGTTTGCTTTAAATTAATGAATGATATCGATCTTACTGGAGTGGTTTGGAATCCAATAGGCTCTACTATCGATAATGCTTTTGAGGGCACATTTGATGGTAATGGAAAAGTGATTACAGGCTTGGAAATGACGGGTGCGAGCGATGGATTGGGATTCTTTGGTCGTATACAGGCTCCGGGTGTTGTAAAAAATTTGACAATTTATGGGGCATACATAGAGGGAGGAAATTGGTGTGGTATTATATGTTCTACAAATGGAAATTGGGAAAAGAAAGGCGGTTCGATAGTAAACTGTAAGGTGATAAACAGCCAAATTGATGGCCTTGATAATATTGGAGGTATTGTTGGCGTAAATGAAGGAAATATCGATAATTGCCAGGTACTGGGGGTAACAGTAACAGGTGGGGCTGGTATTGCCGCGGTTTCGGGATTTAATCAATGCATTGGGACTGGACGCTATGTTCGCAACTGTGTGGCTACCGGGTCAGTCGAGGGTACAAAACAAGTAGGAGGAATTATTGGTTTTTTGCAGCTTGAGCAAGCTGTAGAAGATAATCCTGGTGTTCAAAATTGTGCAAATTATTGTACGGTTACTGCCAGTGAAGATGCTGTTGGTGGAATTGTTGGATATCAACAAGGAATTAAAACAACGGTTATAGACAATAATTTCAATTGTGGTAAAATATCAGGACCGGGAGCCGGAGGTATTGGTGGTTCTCCAATTGATGGTATTGTACAGAACTGTTATTCTACAGGAGATGTTGTAGCATCGGCTTTGAATACAGCAGTTTGGTCGGGAGGAATTACAGGAACATCGTATCAGTCAATTTCCGGTTGTTATGCTGCAGGGTCGATAACCGGTTCGGGAGATATAAAGATTGGAGGCATTTGTGGGCGTAATTGGCCATCTTTGACTGTAACAAATTGCTTCTATAATAAAGATGGTGCGGCAATGAACATGGGGGAAGGACATGATGAAGTTACTTTTGATGCACAAGGTCTTGCGTTGAACGATATGAAATCATTATCAAACATGAAATTTAATAATGCCGATAAATGGCAAATTATTGAAGGACAGACATTCCCGTTTTTTGTTAATCAAACGGCTCCCGTATCTGTAGAGAAATGTGCAAAAAATGGTGCCGAGGGTTCTTATACCGGTAATTTATCTCAATTTTATGTATTATCTGCTTATGGGGAGTTATTGGATATTACGACAGAAATTGGAGATGGAAAATGGAGTGTGCGTTGGGATGAAACATTTGTGTTGGAAAAAGATAGAATAACTTTTATAGCTATGGAAGATGGTAAGATGCCTTCATATTCGGTTATAGGTGTTGTAAATGATGAGATGTTACCGGTGGGTATTGAGGATGTTAAGGCCGAATCGGGTGTGACAATTAATATTGGAAAAGAATCAATTGATTTGTCAGTTCCTGAAAACGTGGCTAATGCGCAAGTATTTTTATATAATATCGGTTCATTGGCATGTGTTTATGGTTCTGGTTTGAATTGTGGTTATCATACTATTTCTACGGCAAATTTTGTTTCAGGAGTGTATGCTTTGCTAGTCCGGACAAATCTTGGTACTTCAGTTATAAAAATAGTACGATGATAATTATATAATATAAAAATATAATTAAATTTGGGACATGCTATTATTTTTTATAATAGTATGTCCTTTTCTCCTTTATAATTAGATTTCAGTCACAAAAATTGTTGGAAAATAGTCCGATACATGAGTATATATTAATGATAAAATACTATTGAAAAGCAAGATTTTTTATGATAATAATATAAAAGAAAAAGGTGGTCATAGGTCTGAGTTTATAATTTTATGAAGAGGGTGACAGATGCCGGATATTATAGAAAAATATAAGAAGTTATATTTAGAGAATGCTAAGTCATTGATTCGATTTGCATGTCGTTTTGTTGATAGGTATTCAGCAGAGGATATTGTTCAAGATGCATTTATAAAATTGTACGAAAAGAAATTTTGGGATTTTCCGGATGTTGATTTATTAAAGTTATTATATACGACAGTCAGGAATTTATGCATTAATCAATTACAACATCAGTCTTTCGTTTCAGATTATAAAGCTCGGAAGACAGCAGAATTATTATTAAAGGAGATAGATGGGTATTGTATAGAAAAGGAGATTGTAGATAGGGATTTATTTCAAAATGTACAGAAAATTATAAATTTGCTTCCTTCTAAAAGATTGGAAATATTTAAATTATATTATATTAAGGGGTTAGATTCTAAGACTATTGCAGAACAACTTGGATTATCACAGCGAACAGTGGAAAATAATTTGTACAGAGCCCTTGTATTTTTGAGGCAGCATATTCCGGCAGAGCTTTTATTTTGTTTTATTTTGATATTTCGAATGCAGTAATATTTTTTATTCAAATGAGTATTTTTTGAGTGTCAAATGTTAAATATATAAAGATGAAATACTGATGAACGAATCGCAGGAAGATATAGATATTTTGATTATGGAATTTCTGGAAAATAAACTTTCGGAAAAAGAGTTGCGTCATTTTTTTGAATGGGTATGTGCAGATAAAAAAAATGAGAAATACTTTTTTGACTTGAAAGCCATACATGATTCGAGGTCTAATTTTTCTGTTGATATAAATGAAAGTTGGTGTCGGCTAGAGATTAAATTGCAGCAGAAACAGGAAGATATACAAAAGAAGAAACGTTTTATCATACGATGCATTTCATCTGTTGCAGCAATTTTTATTTTTCTTGTAGGACTTTCTTGGTATTTTGTTTCAAATGGATTTGGGATAGGGGAGCCGGAGACTTATTCTTATTTTACAGGTGGTGCTCCGGGGGAAGTTCGTTTGCCGGACGGTACTTGTATAAAATTGGGAGCGAATACCAGTATAAGTTATACGTCGGAATATGGGGTAAAGAAGCGTGCGGTCATATTGGATGGAGAGGGCTTTTTTGATGTTGCGAAAGATGAGCAGAAACCATTTGTTGTAATTTCGGGGGACCAATGTATTAGTGTATTAGGAACAAAATTTAATGTACGTTCTTATCCGTCTGATACTGTATTTATTACAACTTTGTTAGAAGGTTCTGTAAAATTTGTTGCATCAAATTTTGAGAGTGGAAAAGTGTTGAGACCGGGAGAACAACTAAAGTATAATCGGTCAAATACACAAGTAGAAATAAGTGTGGTTGATACTGACGAGGTGGTCTCTTGGCTAAATAATTATTATACTTTTCAGCCACAATCATTGAAGGAGATTTTGGCCCGTATGAGTCATGTATATGATGTTACGTTCGAGTGTCTTGATACTACGATTGTGAATAAGTCGTTTCGGGGAACATTTTATCAAGGACAGGATTTGAGCGACTTTTTGGATGTGATAGGATTGGCTACAAATCTTAAGTATGAAAAACAGGATGGGAAAATAGTATTGTATAAGGAATAAAAATCATATTTTTTAGAAAGATGTTTTTAAACGAAGTTTTTTGAGAAATGTATGAGTTGGCGCACATACATTTCTCAGAGCAGATACCATGCGGTTATATTTCTTGCCTTTTACAGAAAAATAAAAAAATCTTAAATTACAAATTATGATAGCTAACAACCGATTATTTCTATTTTCGATGGTGAAGAGGCTTGTCTGTACAGTTCTGATGTTGTCGATAGTAGCTATATCTTTATTGGCGGCGAATGAACCTCCCCTTCAGACAAAGTTGACGATACGGATAGAAAAACAAACACTAAAAGATGCTGTTAAAAAAATAGAGTCGCAGTCGGAATATTTGTTTTTTTACAATGCAGATGAGATTAATGAAAATACGATAGTTTCTGTAAAAGCAGAGAATGCGACTATTAATAAGGCTCTTGATCTGTTATTGCAGAATACAGGAATTAAATATACTGTAAAAAATCGTCATATTGTTTTGGCAAAAGCAGATGTAAAAGTGAAGCGGAATATGCCGCCTAACTCTTCACAAGGTAAGAAAACGGTTACAGGACGGGTATTGGATATAAATGGAGAACCTCTTTTAGGAGCAACTATAAGTATTAAGGGGTCTAAAAATCGGGTCGTTACTGATATGGATGGTTATTATACAATAACTGTTCCAGAAGAAATTTCCAATCCGGAAATATCCGTAACGTATATTGGTTATGATGAGGTGTCCGAAAAACTTGATGGTCGTTCGGATATGACGATACGTATGAGGGAAAATCAGGAGCTTTTGGGTGAAGTTGTCGTTGTCGGATATGGTACTCAAAAACGAGAATCAGTAACAAGTGCCATATCTATGGTCGGCTCAGAAGATATATCGCGGTCGGCAGCGACGAATACATCAGGTGCTCTGGTTGGTAAAGTTGCAGGTATCAATAGTCGTATGTCTGATGGACGACCGGGGAATTGGACAACATTGAATATTCGCAATATGGGCACACCTCTTTATGTTGTAGATGGGGTGCAAATGGAGGAAGGACAATTTAATAATATAGATTTTAATGATATTGAAAGTATCTCGGTATTGAAGGATGGCTCAGCTTCTATTTATGGTGTACGTGCAGCGAATGGTGTTGTGGTGGTAACGACAAAATCGGGAAGAAGGAATATGCCGAATACAGTTAATATCAATATGTATTATGGTTGGCAACATATATTTCGTTTTCCAAAACCGGCTTCTGCTGAGTCTTACGTAGAAAGTGAAATACAATCTAATACTATACAAGGAACTCAAGGAAAGTTTACAGTAGAAGATCTTACAAAGTGGAAACAAGGAACTGAAAAAGGTTATATTCCTTTTGACTGGTATGATTATGTGTTTGTAACTTCTCCGCAGTGGTATGTCAGTGCCAACACTACGGGGGGATCTGAGAAGATAAATTATTATTTAGCCCTGAGCCATATGAATCAAGATGCAGTCATTCGAAATTATGGCTATTTTGCTCGGACCAATATTCAGGCTAATATAGATGCTAATATAACTCGTAATTTTAAGGTTGGAGCATCTATTAATGGTCGTATACAAGAGACGAAGCATCCGGGGGTTGCGATGGATGATGACTATTGGACCGCAATGTATGCTGTATATGCTAATCTACCGACAGTGCATCCGTATGCCAATGATAATCCGAATTATCCGGCTCAAACATCTTCTGCAGGTTATACGAATTCAGCGTTGATGACGTATGATAAAGGTGGTGTGCATGTTGACCGTTGGAAAGTCTTGCAGACTACATTTAATGCCGAATGGGAGCCCGTAAAGAATTTAAAGATAAAAGGAATATTCAGTTATTATTATTCTAATCGGAGGATGGATAATCAAGAATATAGTTATAAATTATATGACTATAATGAGAAGACCGATTCCTATTCTGTCGTATTGAATTCTACCGGACGGTTCAAAGAAAGAGACATCCGTAATATCGAAGAATTGAATGGACAGATAAATGCCAGTTATAAATTTACAATAGAAGGTCATTCAGTAAATTTGTTCGCTGGAGCTGAAAGTTATAAACGAAACACTCCGGGCTTTTATATACAGTCAAGTCCTACATCAAATGCTTTGACTTTATTTTATCTTGATAATATCAAACAATTTAATGATGAGGGTGATAATACGCAGGCTCGGTTAGGATATGTAGGCCGTATCAATTATGATTATAAATCGAAATATTTACTTGAACTTGCTGCACGTTATGACGGTTCATGGAAATTTCCTAAAGGTCACAGATGGGGTTTTTTCCCCTCGGTTTCAGCAGGATGGAGAGTTTCTGAAGAATCTTTTTGGTCTGAATCGAACTTTAGTGATATTTTTTCAGATTTGAAAGTTCGTGCATCTTATGGTGAAATGGGAGATGACAACGTTTCGGGGTACAATGCTTTTGATTTCTTGGATGGATATAACTATAGTAAAGGAGGTGCTGTTATTGACGGGGAATGGGTTGTCGGGAGTCAAGCGCGGAATTTGGCGGTAACCAATCTTTCATGGATTAAAGCTAAAATTGTCGATGTAGGTCTTGATGTAGGCTTTTTTAATGGGAAATTGACCGGAGCGATAGATTATTTTAGAAGAATGCGTACCGGGTTACCTGCTTCTCGTTATGACAAACTTGTACCATCAGAGGCAGGGTTTAGTTTGCCTTATGAGAATTTGAATTCTGACTTGACAACGGGATTTGACGGCTCTTTAATCTGGCGTGACAAAGTAGGTAAGGTTGAATATTCAATTGGAGGAAATTTCACATTTGCCCGCCAATTAAATTGGCATCAGTATAAACCTCGTTTTGGGAATAGCCTCGAATGGTATGTATATTCTCAACATGAAAGGAATGCAGGATGGAGTTTTACGTATCAGACAGATGGACAATTTCAAAGTTGGGAAGAAATTGCGAATTATCCTATTGATATTGACGGAAAAGGTAATACTACATTACGTCCTGGGGATTTAAAGTATAAAGATAATAATAAAGATGGAATTATAGATGATCAGGATCAACGACCTACTGGATATCAGGGTTATGATTCTTCAACTCCGCCTTACCTGAACTATGCAATAAATGGCTCCTTGGCATATAGGGGCTTTGACTTGTCATTTGATTTTACGGGAAGTGCTTTTGCTACATTCTTTTTTAATTATGAGCAAAGATTTCCGTTCCATGGTGATCGGCCTAATCCTGAATATTATTTGAGTGATCAGTGGCATTTGTCTGATATTACCAATCCTGATAGCGAACTTATTCCCGGTACATTCCCTACGGTGTTAATGGGAAATTCCAATCATTCAAATTATAAAGCAAGTGATTTTTGGATGCGTAATGTGCGGTATTTAAAACTTAGAAATTTAGAGTTTGGATATACTTTCCCAGATAAATGGATGAAAAAAATGCATGTAAAGAAGCTGCGTGTTTATACCTTGATGCAAAATTTATTTTCAATTGATAATGTACATGATAGAGGTATAGATCCGGAAATTTATTCGGCTTCGGCGATTAATTATCCGACCAATAGAGTGATTAATTTTGGTTTGACCTTAACTCTCTAAAATGAATAATGATGAAAACAGTATATAGAATTTTTTTGAGTATAGTTTTGATTGTATCGATTGTTTCATGTTCAGATTTTCTTGACCGGGAATCGGATTCCATATTTACTGATGACCAGATTTTCTCGGATGAAGCTATGATTAAATCAGCTCTTGCTAATTTTTATGGACGTATCAATTGGGGACAAAGTTTTGATAATGAGGGAAACCAATTTGGTATGATAGATGAGGCCTGTTTTGCAAATGGGATAGATAATTCTATTACTTTTGCCGATGATTTGTGGAGAGTTTATCCTTATGAGCTTATACGCAATTTAAATCAGTTTATTCATGGAGTACGTACAACGACTGTATTGGAGCAAGCTGATAGATTAAAAATAGAGGCAGAGGCTCGTTTTATACGAGCTTGGGCCTACTTTAATATGGCTCGTTGTTTAGGTGGAATGCCAATTGTGGGGGATAATGTATTTGAGTATGACCCTAAGGGAGATATTGTTGCTATGCAATTTCCTCGTTCGACAGAGGGCGGAATTTATAATTATGTTATAGATGAGTGCTCTTGGGCAGGAAAATACCTATCGGATAATCCGTCAGAGAATATCAATGCGGCTCGGGCGAATAAATGGGTGGCCTTGTCCTTAAAAGCCCGTGCTGCGATATATGCAGGGTCTTTGGCTAAATATAATAATCAGGTAACTCCACAGATAAAGACCAATGGTCCGGGTGTTGGAATTAGTGCTGATTCTGCAGCATATTATTATAATATAGCGTATGAAACGGCCGATTCTATCATTCGTTCGGGGAAATATCAATTGTATAATAAAGAAAGTGACAAAAGTCACAATTTTTATATGGCAACAGCGTCGAAAAATGATAATCCTGAAGTAATATGGGCCTTGGATTATAAATATCCGGATAAAGTGCAGGATTTTTCAATAAAGAGTTGCCCTAAGATTTTAGCAATGTCTACTACTTATAATCGGGTCACGCCTTTACTCAATTTAGTGGAAGCTTATGAGTATTTAGACAATCGTGATGGTCGGTTAGATGTTGGTACAGAAGAGTCTCCGAGGTTTTTTGATAGCCCGGCAGATTTATTTGACAATAAAGATCCTCGAATGAAAGGAACTATCATTTGTTCAGGTGATGAAATGTTGGGGACTCAAATAGATTTTCAGGCTGGACAATATTATTATAAAGGGAGAAAGTGGGCAACGAGAGAGTCTGCAGTCGGTTCTTTAGACGATCAGGGAGATGTGATTACATCTATTAATGGACCTAAATCATCTTCAAATTGGTTTGATAATCAGACCGGTTTTAGTTTTCGGAAATTTTTAGATGAAGATAAATCTGCCTATGATCCGGCTCATGGGAGTGAAATTTGGTATGTTCGTATTCGTTATGCTGAAATATTACTGATAGCATCAGAGGCAGCATTGGAGTTGGGAAATGATGATAAAGCATTGGAATATATCAATGATGTGCGGGAACGTGCGGGTTTAAATGGTTTGGAATCGATGACTTTGTTAGATATAGAACAGGAGCGTCGGGTAGAATTTGCCTTGGAAAATCAGCGATGGTGGGATTTGAAACGTTGGCGTAGATCTCATATAGTTTGGGATGGAGTCAGTGAGTCGGCTAGGCATTGGGCATTGTTCCCATATAAAGTAAAAGACCCTCGTCGTCCCGAAAATGGAAAGTGGGTGTTTATCCGTGTCAAATCAAATGATATGCCCAATTATCGGACTTTTAAAATGCAAAATTATTATAACTTCTTGGATAATAGTTGGCTTACAAATAATCCTAAATTGATCAGAAATCCATATCAGTAATCAAATAAAAAATAAAAAGATGAATAAGGTAAGTATAATATATAGGGTATTTGGATTCTTATTTCTTATAATAAGCATTCATGGTTGCCAGATAGATAACTATGATGAACCTTCGAGTTTATTAAAGGGCCATGTTGTTTATGAGGGCAAACCTATTGGGGTGAAAGCTACTGGTGGCACGGTACAATTACAGCTTTGGCAATCGGGATATGGTACAGAGACACCTATTGCAGTGAATGTTGCCCAAGATGGCTCATATTCAATTATGCTTTTTGACGGGGAATATCGTTTGGTGGCAAAAGATGGAAATGGTCCTTGGGAAAATCGTCATGATGAGATACATTTTACATTAAAAGGTGGTGCAATATTGGATTATCCTGTGGTGCCTTATTATACGATATCAAATGTCCAGTTTATTCCTAATGATAATAAAACGGAATTGACAGCAAAGTTTACAGTAACTCAAGTTGGAGAAAGTCAGGGTCTTGCATCGGTATTTCTATTAATAGGGAAAACTCGATTTATAGATTTGGCCACGACGGTAAAACAGGCAACCTCTTCTGGTACGACTGGTGAGGTAACATTGACGATAGACCTTTCTGACCTATCAAAGGAGAAAGCTCTTTTTGCCCGGGTTGGTGCAAGAATTAAGAATGTTGATGAGGCTGTTTACTCAACAGAAATATATTCGATTAGGTAATTGATTTTTTATATACTGGCGTGGGAAACCATGCCAGTATATATTGTTTTTGGAGAAGATTTATAGCCATGAATAATACAAATTGTTGAAATATGAAAAATTTATCAGTTATTTTTTGGGGAGTGTTATTGTTTGTCTGTATGTCATGTAGGGATACACAGAGTATTGTTAGAAATAGTTCTATAAAGAATGACTTACGAGCACCGGCATATCCATTGATAATGATAGACCCTTATACTAATGCTTGGATGTTTGGTGATACGCTTTATCAGGATGAAGTAAGGCATTGGACAGGCGAACCGTGTCCGTTGACCGGAGCTTTGCGTGTGGATGGAACGACATATAGATTTATGGGAACTTCGAGAATCTATCCTGATAATAAAAAGTCTGTTTTAACACGGGCAGCCATACAGAAAAGTGTGGATGTGCAGGCTACTCAAACATATTACGAATTTGAATGCGGACCGGTTTCTCTAAAATTGATTTTTACTTCACCATTATTATTGGATAATCTTGAGTTGTTGTCGCGACCGGTAAATTATATAACTTATGAAGTCTCATCTCTTGACAAAGCACCGCGACAAGTGGAAATTTATTTCGAGGCTTCCCCTTTTTGGGCAACGGATTCAGTAACACAACCGGTAACAGTGGAGAGAGTGGAAGAGGATGGAATATTATGTTTAAAAACAGGGACAAAATCTCAGAAAATATTGAAAAAAAGTGGAGATAATGTGAGAATCGATTGGGGGTATTTTTATTTGGCTGTGCAAGAGGAAGACAATGTATCTGTGTGCATAGCACCGGCAGAAAACCTACGAACAACATTTTATAACGAAGGAAGAATTGAGGAAAAGGATATTAATTCACCGGATAATAGAAGTGGGGTTTGCATTAATTTAGGAGAGGTAAGTACTTCATCATCAGGAAAGGTAATGATTGGATATGATGATATTAATTCCATACAGTATTTTGGAACCAATCTTCGTCCTTATTGGAACAGATATGGTGATAAAAATATATTGGATATGATATCCGGAGCAAAGAAAGATTATGAAATGATAATGTCTCGATGCTATCAGTTCGATAACGAGCTGATGAGTACTGCAAGGTCTGTAGGTGGAAAAGAATATGCTGAGTTATGTGCCTTGGCTTATCGTCAGGCGATAGCAGCACATAAGTTAGTAGAGTCTCCTGATGGAGAGTTAATGTTTCTATCAAAAGAAAATTTCAGCAATGGTTCTATTGGGACAGTAGACATTACCTATCCTTCCTCCCCCTTATTCCTTCTATATAATGTGGAGTTAGTCAAGGCCCTTTTAAATCCAATCTTTCATTATAGTGAAAGTGGAAGATGGTCTAAGCCTTTCCCCGCACATGATATAGGTACTTATCCGTTAGCTAATGGTCAGACTTATAATGGAGATATGCCGGTAGAAGAATCTGGAAATATGCTTATTCTCACCTCAGCGGTGTGCTCATTAGAAGGAAAAGCCGATTATGCGTTGCAACACTGGGAAACATTGACTAAGTGGGTACAATATTTAGAGGAAAAAGGTTTAGACCCCGAAGAGCAATTATGTACTGATGACTTTGCTGGACACTTTGCTCATAATACGAATTTGTCGATAAAAGCAATATTGGGTATTGCCAGTTATAGCAGACTGGCGAGACAGTTGGGAGAGGAGAGTCTTTCTGATAGATATCGAAAAGTAGCATTAGAAATGTCAGATAAATGGATTCGAATGTCAGAAGATGGAGACCATTATCGGTTGACATTCGATAAACAGGGAACATGGAGTCAGAAATATAATTTGATTTGGGACAAAATCATGAATATGGGAATTTTTCCAGATTCTGTAGTAGATAAAGAGCTACGATATTATCGGACACGACAAAATCAATATGGGTTACCGTTAGACAATCGAGCCACTTACACAAAGACGGATTGGATTGTATGGACAGCGAGTTTATCATCAGACACGACAACTTTTCGGGAATTTATAAAACCGTTGTATCGATTTATGAACGAAACAGAAGACCGCATTCCGATGTCGGACTGGATTTTTACTGACAAGCCTCATCATAAAGGATTTCGTGCTCGGTCAGTAGTAGGAGGATATTTTATGAAAATGTTAGATGATAAGTTAAGTCAACATCCTTGAATTTTTATTTAAAGAGTTTAACTTTGTATTATCTGTAGATTTGTCCGTTAATAATAATTCTATAAAGTATGAAAAGTGCAAAAAAGAGATTGAAAGCAAAATGTATTTTGAGTGGGGTGTTATCTGCTTTCTTGTGTATAGCTTGTGATAGTGGTGAGAAAATGTCTTTGACGAGTCCTGATAGTAAAGTGGCTGTAAACGTTTATTTAGAAGAAGGAAAGTTGTTTTATGATATTGAATTGGATGATTCTCCTGTCCTTGAAGCGTCCCCGTTAGGGATTATGACAAAGAATAGTAATTTTTCTAAAGATTTGATTTTTGAAGACATTTCAGAATTGAAGGAAGAGAACCAGCAGTATAGTTTACTTCGAGGTAAGAAATCTCAAGTTGTACAATCTTATAGGGAACAAATGTTTAATGTAAAAAATAAGGAAGGTAAACAACTGGGAGTAATATTTCGAGTGAGTAATGATGGAGTTGCCTATGCTTATAATATAAAAGGAAATGGGGAAGAAGAAGTATTATCTGAAAATTCGGGATTTAATTTTCCGGAAAAGACAACTGCATTTATGGCGCCATTGGCAAAAGCCAAGTCTGGGTGGGCTAAGACAAATCCGAGTTATGAAGATCATTATCAGTTAGATATTCCTATAGGAACTCCATCTGATTATGGACAGGGGTGGGTATATCCGGCCTTATTCCGTATAGGAGATGAAGGTTGGGTTTTGATTTCAGAGACAGGGGTTGATTGTAATTATGTAGCAACACATTTAGCTGATGATTCTCAAGGAGGGTTGTATAAAGTGGAGTTTCCCCATGCAGATCATAATTTGCCAGAAGACCCAGCGACAGCTGCAGTTACTTTGCCTTTTACAACACCATGGAGAACAATAACGATAGGAGAGAACCTGAATACTATTGTTGAGTCTACTATGGCTCAAGATTTGGTTACTCCTTATTATAGTCCGAATGGCGATTATAGGTCTGGAAAGGCCAGCTGGAGTTGGTTAGTGTATAATGATGGTCATACGACTTATAAAGATACAAAAGAGTTCATTGATTTAGCAGATAGTTTAGATTTTGAATATTGTCTGATTGATGCTATTTGGGATACACAAATAGGTAGAGATAAAATAGAAGAACTGGCGAAATATGCTGCAGTTAAAAATATAGGACTTATCCTTTGGTACAATTCTAATGGAAATTGGAATGATGCTCCACAGAGTCCTCTGAACCGAATGAATACACGTGATGCCAGAAGAGAGGAATTGGCTTGGATGCAAAAAATTGGAATAAAAGGAATAAAAGTTGATTTCTTTGGGGGAGATAAACAGAGTGGAATGCAACTATATCAGGATATTTTGGAAGATGCAAATGATTTTGGCATTGCTTGTAATTTTCATGGGGCAACTCTTCCCAGAGGGTGGGATCGTATGTTTCCAAATTTTGTGACAGCTGAAGCTGTTATGGGGATGGAATTCTGTAAATTTGATCAGGAAAATGCAGATTGGCAACCAAAACATTGTACGATATTGCCATTTATTCGTAATGTGGTAGCCCCGATGGATTTTACACCGGTCGTTTTAAATCCTACTCTTGGCGAGGTTCCGGGTACAGGGGCCAAGAGAATGACTACTGCTGCTTTTGAATTAGCGTTACCGGTAATACTCTATTCTCCAGTAGAACATTTTGGCATTGTTCCTGACAACTTGAAGCAATTTCCCAAATATGTATGGAATTATTTGTCAAAAGTTCCTTCTACATGGGACGAAACCCTATTGATAGACGGCTATCCTGGAAAAGATGTTATGATGGCCCGTCGTTCGGGGAAAATATGGTATGTTGCTGGGATTAATGGTGAAAAAATAGCAAAAGATTTTTCTTGTCAGTTACCTTTTATTCAAAAAGAAACTATGGCTCAATTGATAACAGACAAGTCAAACACGAATAATGAAACAGAGATAAGGAACATGTCAATTGCAGAAAATGGTGAAATTCAAATTTCTATTCAGCCTTACGGAGGTTTTGTTTTGGTTATAAATACAGATGGAGAAAATTAGTGGTATGAAGAAAATAATTGGGTTGTCTTTTGCTTTGCAATTAATATGTATCTCAATTTATGCAGATGTGAGATTACCGGCCTTGTTTACTGATAATATGGTTTTACAGCAGTGTACGGATGCTCCATTTTGGGGAGAAGCAGCCCCTAATAAGGTGGTTAAAGTTATGGTCGGTTGGGAGGCTCGTGAATATGAGACAAAATCAGATAATAAGGGGTATTGGAATATAAATATACCGACTCCAAAGTTTGGCGGACCTTATTCCATAACTATAAGTGATGGTAAAAAAGTGGTGTTACGGAATGTTATGATTGGGGAAGTCTGGATCTGTTCGGGGCAATCTAATATGGAAATGCCATTGGCTGGTTGGGGAAAAATTCAAAATTATCAAGATGAAATAGCTGCAGCTAATTATCCTGATATGAGACTTTTTCAAGTAAAAAAAGTAATAAGAAATACTCCTCAAAAAGATGTATTTACTGAAAATAATACAGGTTGGCAAGTTTGTTCTTCGAAGACAATCCCTGAGTTTTCTGCTGTTGCATATTTCTTTGGGCGTGATCTATTAAAAAATAGAAAGGTTCCGGTTGGACTTATCCATACATCATGGGGAGGTACTCCGGCTGAGTCATGGGTGAGTGCCGAATCATTGGAAACAATGCCTTATTTTAAGGATTATGTACGGCAATTGAAACAGGTCTCTCAAAATGATTTATCGTTATTTTATATCGGGCAGTTAAAAGAGTGGCAAAGAAAAGTAGAGGAAATAGACTTAGGATACGAAAAGCATTATGCAAAATGGGCATCTCCCGATTTTGATGATGTAAAATGGGAGGATATGCCGGTTCCGGGTTCTTGGGAAAATAGTGTGTTACCTGATTTTGACGGTGTTGTATGGGTGAGAAAAACAATAGAAATACCTTTACGATGGCAAGGAAAAGAACTGACTTTAAGATTAGGGGGCATAGACGATGATGATATAACATTTTTCAATGGAGAAGAAGTCGGTCATAGCGAAGGTTGGAATGTACAGCGAGAATACAATGTTCCGGCAGGTTTGGTAAAAGCGGGAAAAGCCGTTATTGCTGTGCGTATATCGGATATGGCTTTATCTGGAGGTTTTTATGGAGACCCTGTTACTTTACAATTGATGTTGAAAAACAGTGATTCCATATCTTTATCTGGAAACTGGAAATATCAAATCGGGCTTAAACAGTCTGAAATGCCTTTAAAACCAATTTCGCCTGTAGATAATCCAAAGTGTCCAACGACGTTATATAATGCAATGTTGTATCCCTTAGCCCCATTTGCATTCCAAGGAGTGATTTGGTATCAAGGAGAGGCGAATGCATCGATGGCAGAACAATACCGCACACTTTTCCCACTATTGATTGATGATTGGCGGTCTTTATGGAAACGAAATTTTCCATTTTATTTTGTTCAGTTGGCTGCATTCAATCCAGAGAGAACAGAACCGTACGATTCGGAATGGGCAGCTTTGCGTGAAGCTCAGTTAAATACATTACATTGGAATAATACGGGGATGGCAGTTGCAATGGATATAGGAAATGCTAAGGACATTCATCCTAAAAACAAACAGGAAGTGGGTCGACGGTTAGCATTGATTGCAAGAGCCAAAACTTATGGAGAAGATATTCCTTATTCGGGACCCGTATTTAAGGCGTATAGGATTGAAGATGATAAAATAAGGATTTCTTTTTCTCATGTTGAAGGAGGATTAAAAACTCCAAATGGGGAATCATTGAAAGGTTTTGCTATATGTGGTTCAGACCGTTGCTATTATTGGGCAGAAGCTCGTATAGAAGGAAATGAGATTATTGTATTTTCTCCGAAAGTGCCTCGTCCCTATGCTGTTAGGTATGGTTGGGCTGATAATATTTCTTGTAATTTATATAATGGAGCAGGATTGCCTGCTTCACCGTTCAGAACAGATAGCCGATATTGAGAATGAAAAATAAGTGGTTGTGTGTGAATCCAAAAAAGGGGCTGCCTAAAAGTAGCCCCTTACTGTTCCTTACAGTTTAAGGTTCGAAGCTGTAAATTATCCTCATTCCTCGATAGAAAAAGTAATAATCTCAAATTTTGTAAATAGTATTTTTTTGTAGACTTACAAAATATGAGTTAAAAAAACAAGAAGCGGGTCTTTTAAACTGCTTTTTTCATCTGTTATGAGAACAAACATGTCCTTCGTGATGATGGCAACTTTTTCCAGAATCGAAAATAAATCCTGAAAGATACTGTTTTACAACTTCTTTAATATCACCTTTACATCCACGTATAACCTCTATATGATGTGAGTTAAGCATATTTTTTGCTCCCTCTCCCATATTTCCGGCGAGCATAAGAGTGATACCTTTTTCTTCAAGAATAGATGCAATGTCCGATTTGCATCCACAACCTTCAGGTGAAGCAAGATATTCTTTTTCGATTATTTGTTTTTGATCATCAATAGTAAATAATGTGTAGTGGTCACAATGCCCAAAATGGTCATCCACTTGTTCATCTCGAGTAGGAATTGCAATTTTTATCATTTAACTTCTCTTTTTAAAATCAATTGAACTTGATGTTTGTTATGTATACAAAGTTAGAGAAATTATTTTTATTACCTATTGGGGATGCTTTTTTCATTCCTAGCCCCAAAACAGTATTCCCAATATTCTTTAACCCACGTTGAAACGTATAATAAATTTACTGCCTTTCCCTAATTCACTTTCTACAGTCAAGGTTCCATTATGCGCTTCTACAAAATCTTTAGAAATAGATAGACCTAATCCACTACCTTGTACTTTAGTACCAGGTACTCGGAAGTATCGGTCAAAGATACTTTTATGATATCTTGGGTCTATACCTTTTCCGAAATCTTGTACATATATTTCTACTATATTGTTTTCCTGTTTAGCTCCTATAATAACTCTGCTGTTTTCTTTAGAATAACGTATAGCATTACTTAAAAGATTTGTGATAACCCAAGCGATCTTTTCACTATCGACAAATAATTTACTGATTTTTTCAGGGTATTCAACTTCTATTTGGCACCCAAATTTCTCTGCTTGTACGCGGTTGGCATTTATTGCATAATTGATTAGTTCGATAGGCTTAGTGATTTTAGGCATTAATTGTAATTTACCAGCTTCGACTTGCGTCATATTCAATAATTCTCCTGTGATATTTAATAACCGCTCACTATTTTCTTTTATACTCCTTGAAAGTTGTTCTTGCTCTTCATTTAGATTGCCTATACGTTTATCTTCGAAGAGTTGTAGACTCATCATAATAGCAGATATTGGAGTTTTTAGTTCATGGGATATGGTAGAGATAAAAGTTGTCTTGGCCGAATCTAATTCTTTAAACTCTGTAATATTTTTTAATAAAATAACATCTCCAATACTTTTGGCTGAAGATTCTCCTGTTTCTACATAACGAATAGGAATATAGCGCACTTGGAAATAACTTTCTTTATTGTCTGCATATATTTTTAAGGGTTCTTTTTTTTCATCAGGAGATACTAGCTCTCGGATTAGTCTTCTCAACAAATCATTTTTCAGTGCAAGTTCTTCTGCCGATTGGCGTATAACATTTTCTCTTTTTAAATTTAGAATTCCAAGAGCTTCGTCATTTATGAAAAGAATTTCACGATTAGTGTTTAGGCCGATAATGGGTTCATTTATACTATTGACAATAGCTTCAAGATATTTTTTTGTAGATAATATATCTGCTAATGTACTCGATCTGTATTCAGCAAGACGCTCAGCCATTCGATTGAAACTTTCGGCGACGTCATTGAACTCTTCATTTCCTTTTAGATTGAGTCTTTTTTCATAATTTCGGTTGGCTATTTCCATAATTCCATTAGTAAGTTCTTTGATAGGACGTTCGATAGATTTAGGCAGCCAGATTAGTAGCCCTAACCCTACCAATACACAGAATCCTCCGACGATGGAAATCCATATTAATGCTCTTTGTAACCCTGGGCCTGCTGTAGGACTATCAGGATCTGTTGCTGTCAATATCTGTAAGTTTACGACTGATAAGGTTACCAGCAGTATAATCATACCGGCCAGCATTCCGATGCCAAATAATAATTTAGTTTTTATATTCATAAAATGATGTATTAAGCTTATGCTAATATAAGTAAATCTATATTGGCTTGTGCCAGAAAGTGAATAAATTTTTTATAATAGTGAATCTTGATATAAGCTTGAGGTAATTTAAATGCAGGTTGTCCCATGCAAATAGTTGTGATCTGTTTTTCTTTGCAAACCTTTATTATGCTTTCGGTTACGTGAGGTGACTGTACTTGAACTACTTCCCCTCCCAATTCTGTGACCAGTTTAAAATGATTTATTAGATGTCGTTGGCTGGCTAAAGATATTCTGTCTGGGCTTTCTTGGGGAGTTTGTACATAGAGAGCAACGAAAGATGCATTATAACGTGTTGCCAGTCGGGCTGTTTTACGGATGATTTTTCTTGGTGTTTTTTCATTAGAACTGATGCATGCCAAAAATTTTTCATGCCGAACTCCGACATTTGATATTACGACTTCATTTTCGACTTTTTTCTCAACTCGCAAAGCCACCTCTTTTAAGGCTAATTCTCTTAATTGGAGTATGTTTTCCGTTTTGAAGAAATTATTGAGAGCTGTTGCTATCTTTTCTGGTTTGTAAATCTTTCCGGCTTTTAAACGATTTATCAGTTCTTCTGCCGTGAGGTCTATATTAACAACTTCATCTGCTTCCTGTAATACACTGTCAGGTATTCTTTCCTTAACTTCTATTCCAGATATTCCTTGAACCTCTTCATTTAAGCTTTCTATGTGTTGAATATTGACAGCTGATATAACATTGATGCCGGCATCAAGTAATGCCATGACATCTTGCCATCTTTTCTTGTTAGCACTGCCTTCGACATTTGTGTGGGCCAATTCGTCAACAATGACAATTTCTGGATGGATACGTAGGATAGCTTCTAAATCCATTTCTTCCAATTCTTTCCCTTTATAAAAAATCTTTTTCCGGGGAATAATGGGAAGGCCTTCAAGTAGAGCTTCGGTTCCGGCTCTTTTGTGAGTTTCAATGTAACCAATTTGTACATCTACACCATTATCCAATAGATCATGGGCTTCTTGTAGCATACGATAACTTTTCCCTACTCCGGCAATCATTCCGATGTAGATTTTAAATTTTCCACGTCGTGATTTTTTTATCAATTCGAGGAAATGTTGAACGCTTTCTTCATTATTCATTCACTTCGTATTTTAAAGAGATATAACCGACGATGCAAATATATACATCTATCGGTTATTTTTTATTATGAAAGACTATGGTTATGTGATTATTTTATTGTCACACCAAAAACAAAATGTACATCTTCTCTATTTGGATTCCAGATAACTTGAGTATAAATGGGTAATGAGAAATTTTTAGTAATAGGTAATACTTTAGTCGCCTTTAGAGAAACGTTGGTCACTGCGAAACCATCATTTTTATATTGTGCAGATTCCCATGGGCTAAGCCCTACATTGGCGATTAAATCTACCCCTTTAACAGAAAACGGATATCCAAATTCTATATATGTAGAGTATGCTCTTTTTCTATCTAAACCATTAGATTTTAATACATAATCGTTTCCTGCAAACATCGTATACCAAGAGATACTCAGTGGGAACTTTTCAACGGGTAATTGATAGGATAGAGCTCCTTCAAAAATATGGTCGGTACTATTATGGTTGAAATTGAAATAGTTATTTTTTCCATTTTCTCGGTCATTATATATTCCTGATTGTCCTGCCCACCAAAAATCTGCAACAGAAATGGTCAGTCCGGCGATACTGTAGGCTGCGGTAATATCTGCTTCTTTGTGTCCTTGACCTGTAAAGTCGACACTTCCCCATGCTGTAAGAGAAAATCCTTTTACACTTAAACCTAATGTTGGTTGTATGGCAGCTCCTGACTGATACATACCACGCCAGATGTAAGAACTTACTAAATCTCCGGCAACATTGAAATTAACACCTTTGGATTCTTCTTGAGAGAATGTTGTATTTGCTCCAAAAATGGAGAATGCACAAGCTAATGTGATAGATTTAATTATT
This sequence comes from Coprobacter secundus subsp. similis, assembly GCF_015097275.1. Lineage (GTDB taxonomy): Bacteria > Bacteroidota > Bacteroidia > Bacteroidales > Coprobacteraceae > Coprobacter > Coprobacter secundus. The sequence continues at coordinate 2,112,241 of NZ_AP023322.1, read as the reverse complement.
GTTTTCATTTTTCTGCAATTATTGATTTATTTGCTTCATCAAGAGCCACGTTAAGTTTTAATACATTTATCTTTTCAGTACCAAAAAGGCTAAGAAAAGGTTTTTCAATATGTTTATTTACAATATCTTGAATATCAGATTCGTTCATTCCACGAGCTTTGGCGATACGTTTAATCTGTACATATGCACATTGGCGTGTAATGTTCGGGTCCAATCCGGAACCACTAGCTGTAACCATTTCTGCAGGTACATCCTTCCGATTGAGATATGGATGATGTATGAGGAAGGTATCTATTCGAGCTTCTACTTCAGCCAGGTATTCTTCATTTGTAGGACCTTTATTACTTCCACCTGAACCGTCTGCTGTATAATCGACCGCAGATGGACGTCCCCAGAAATAAATATCTTTTGTAAATTGTTGACCTACATTGGCTGCACCGACAACTTTACCGTTTAATGTAACCAGTTCGGCATTTCCTTTATTAGGTCCTGCTACAAGGGCAAATACCCATAGTATGAGGATATAGCATACTGAAAAGAATAAACAGAATGCAATAGTTATTTTTAATGATTTTAATAGTGTTTTCATTTTTGTTTAATTATTTTTTAGAAAAACAAACCGACAATCATGTCTATTAATTTTATTCCGATAAACGGAGCCAATATTCCACCGAATCCGTAAATCAATAAATTTCGGCGAAGTAAAGCAGATGCTCCAATTGGTTTATATTTTACTCCTTTTAAAGCTAAAGGTATCAGTATCGGAATGATAATAGCATTGAAGATAATAGCTGAAAGAATTGCGCTTTCAGGACTATGTAAGTGCATGATATTCAATGCTGCTAATTCAGGTATAGCTACCATGAATAAAGCGGGGACAATAGCGAAATATTTTGCAACGTCATTTGCGATTGAGAAGGTTGTCAATGTACCTCGGGTCATCAGTAATTGTTTGCCGATTTCAACAATTTCAATCAATTTGGTCGGGTCATTGTCTAAGTCGACCATATTACCTGCTTCTTTGGCAGCTTGAGTTCCACTGTTCATTGCTACACCGACATTTGCTTGAGCAAGAGCTGGAGCATCATTGGTTCCGTCTCCCATCATTGCAACTAATTTACCGGCTTCCTGCTCCCGTCGGATATAATTCATTTTATCTTCAGGTTTAGCTTCTGCAATGAAGTCATCAACACCAGCTTTCTCCGCAATATATTTTGCAGTTAACGGGTTATCACCGGTTACCATAACGGTTTTTACACCCATTTTACGAAGACGTTCGAAACGTTCTTGGATACCTGGTTTGATAATGTCTTGTAACTCTATTACTCCGGCAACTTGTTTGTCTACACAGACAACAAGGGGCGTTCCTCCATTACTTGAAATGGCTTGTACCAATTCTTCAGTTTCTTTCGGAAATTTATTCCCTGCGCTTTCCACTATTTTTCGAATGGCTTCGTATGCACCTTTTCGTATTTCTGTACCATCGGCTAAATCTATTCCACTGCATTTTGTTTCAGCAGAGAATTTTACCATGCGAGCCCCTGTTGTGTCTAAACTTCTCATGTGAAGATTACTTTCATGAGCCAGTTCGATAATTGATTTACCTTCGGGAGTATTATCAGAAACAGAAGATAACATGCAGCAACGGATAAATTCATGGAATTCCATGTCCATAGTTGGTGTACAGTAAAATTTAGTAGCTTTACGGTTACCTATCGTTATCGTTCCTGTTTTATCAAGTAATAAAGTATCTATATCCCCGGCAGTTTCAACAGCTTTTCCTGATTTAGTAATGACATTTGCTCTTAAAGCCCGATCCATACCTGCAATACCGATGGCTGATAAAAGCCCTCCAATTGTTGTAGGTATAAGACAAACAAAGAGAGAAATGAGTGATGCGATTGTTATAACTGTATGGCTGTAATCGGCAAAAGGCTTTAACGTAATACATACAATTATGAAAACTAATGTAAAACCGGCTAATAGTATAGTCAAGGCTATTTCATTTGGCGTTTTTTTACGAGATGCACCTTCGACAAGAGCAATCATTTTATCCAAAAAACTTTCTCCGGGTTGTGTTGTAACCAATACTTTAATTTGGTCGGACAAAACTTTTGTTCCACCGGTAACCGAACTTTTATCTCCGCCTACTTCTCGTATTACTGGTGCGCTTTCTCCTGTAATGGCACTTTCATCTATTGATGCAAGACCTTCTATGATTTCACCGTCAGCAGGAATTACATCACCTGCTTCACAGACGAATATATCACCTTTTCGTAATTGAGAGCTGGTTACAACTTCTATTTTGTCTTTAACTATTCGTTTTGCTGGAGTTTCTTCTCTTGTTTTTCTTAAACTGTCGGCTTGTGCCTTGCCTCGAGCTTCAGCAATAGCTTCAGCAAAATTGGCAAATAGTAGCGTAATGAATAGTATTATAAAAACGGATAGATTATATCCGAATGAGCCTTGTGAAGCATCGAAGAGTGAATAACCTGTGACCAATAACATGATTACTGTAGAGACCTCAACAGTAAACATGATGGGGTTTTTGATCATTACTTTCGGGTTCAGCTTGACAAAAGATTGTTTTAGGCTTTCTATAACTTGCTCCTTTGGAAATAAAGAAGCTGATGTATTTTCTTTCATATCTTTTTTTCTATTATAAACTAAAATGTTCAGCAATAGTACTTAGAGCATGTACCGGGAAGAATGATAAAGCAGCAATGATGAAAATAACAGCAAATGTCATTACACCGAATGTTACAGTATCTGTTTTTAATGTTCCGGCGCTTTCGGGTATAAATTTTTTCTCTGCGAGTAGACCAGCAATTGCTACCTGTCCGACAATAGGTATAAACCGACTAAGTATAAGTACAAGACCACAGGTATAGTTCCAGAACCAAGTATTATCACCTAATCCTTCAAATCCTGAGCCATTATTGGCAGCACAAGAGGTGTATTCGTATAACATTTCACTGAGGCCATGGAATCCTGGATTGTTTAGCCATCCACCTTCACTTTCGACGAATTCTGGATTATGAGCGTATAAATAGCTTGAAAGAGCTGTTCCTACTAAGATGACAAATGGATGGAGAAGAGCTACAATCGTAGCAATTTTCATTTCACGGGCTTCAACCTTTTTCCCTAAAAATTCAGGTGTTCGTCCTACCATTAAACCACTAATAAATACTGCAATGATAATGAATGTGTAATAATTCATCCAACCTACACCTACACCTCCAAACCATGTATTGATTTGCATGTTGAGCATTTCCATCATACCGGAAAGAGGCATCGTACTGTCATGCATACCATTTACAGAACCATTGGAAGTGACAGTGGTTACGATACTCCACAAAGCTGTACCTCCTGAACCGATTCGAATCTCTTTACCTTCCATTGCACCGTTTTCTTGAGCAATGCCCATGTCGTCGATTCGCGGGTTACCATTCATTTCCTGATAAGTATTAATCCCGACTCCGACAAGAAATGCGAATAACATAACTCCGTAAATGCTGTAAGCCAATTTTTTCCTTTTTAGATAAAATCCGAATGCCAAAACCATAGCCATTGGGATGATAAGGATAGACCAGCATTCCACCATATTGGTGAGATAAGTGGGATTTTCTAATGGATGAGAAGAGTTTACACCAAAATATCCACCACCATTTGTCCCTAATTGCTTAATAGGTACGATTGCTGCTGTAGGACCTTGGGATACAGTTTGTTCACCACCCTCTAAGGTCGGTATTGTCATTTTACCATCAAATCCCATTGGAGTTCCTTGTACGATAAGGATAAATCCGACGATAAGAGACAGAGGTAATAATATACGAGTACAGCTTCTTACTAAGAAATACCAGAAGTTCCCGATAGTCCGAGTTGTTTTAAGAGAGATGGATTTCATGATTCCCGCCATAGCTGCCATACCTGTCGCAGCTGTTATAAACTGGAAGAGCATGATGACAAAAAGTTGTGTAAAATAAGTCAATCCACTTTCTCCACTGTAATGTTGTAGGTTACAGTTTACCATGAAGCTGATACATGTATTAAATGCTTGGTCGGGAGTCTGTGGCCCATTACCATCCGGATTGAGAGGTAGTAGATGTTGGATGACCAATAACACCATTCCCCAAAGGAACCAGAATGCATTTAATATTAAAAGTGTCTTCAAGAATTTTTTCCATCCCATTTCTTCTTTGGGATCGATACCGCAAATTTTGTAAATAAAATTTTCAATCGAGGTCATGAAGTCAGACCAGCATTTTTCCCCTTTATAAACTTTAGCAATATATTTTCCTAGTGGATAGCTGAGTACCACCAACAGGATAATTTGAATTGCAATTCCTAATATTTCAGTATTCATTGTTTAGTTTGTCTTAATGAATTTTTAAAACTTTTCCGGTTTGATAAGTACATACATCATATAACCGAAAATGATTAACCCAATTATAAATAGTGCTGTGTACATTGTTACCTCCTTTTTTTAGATTTTCTCAAACCAGTCGACACATTTGTAAAAGAGCCAGAAACAGGCAAACCCGCTTAGCAGGCAAAAAATAAAGTTTAGTGTAATTTCCATTTCTTATTATTTTTAATTAATTAAAATATTTACGCGGGCTTTTATGCCAAAAATATGCCAAAGATGAGTGTGATATTGTAATATTTTGTTTATCAGTTGTATATGAAAAAAGGTTGCAACAGTATCACTGTTGCAACCTTTTCATTTTGGTAAAGTCTTGTTCTATTATGACAATATTTTGTATTCTTCTATTTTTCGATATAAAGTAGTTAAGCCGATTTTCAGCAATCTGGCAGTTTCGGTTTTGTTTCCTTTAGTATATTCTAATACTCGACTGATATGGCGCTTTTCCATTGCTGCAAGTTCAAAATCGGAGAACGTTTGCCCGTCATTTTGTTCATAATGGTTATTCTGAATTTCGAGAGGCAAGTCTTCTATGTCCAAAGAATTGCCGTTACAAACAATGAGGCTTCGTTCTATTGTGTTTCTAAGTTCTCTGATATTTCCCTTCCATGGTTGTTGTTTCAGTGCGTTGAGAAAATCTGGCTTTATTTCTTGTATGTTGCAAGATAGTTTTTTCGAAAAATTGTGGATAAAAGCTTCGGTCAGGAGTGGTATATCTTCTTTGCGATCACGCAGTGGCGGAAGATGTATTTGAAAAACAGATAATCGGTAGAACAAATCTTCTCTGAAATGATTTTCAGAAATTTCTGTTTTTAGATTTCGATTTGTTGCTGCTATAATACGTACATTGACTTTGGTTGGTTTTGTTTCTCCTATTTTTATATATTCTCCAGTTTCGAGTATTCTTAATAACTTAGCTTGTAGTTCGAAAGCCATTTCTCCTATTTCGTCTAAGAATATAGTCCCATTATCAGCTTCTTCGAATAATCCTTTTTTGTCTTTTAGTGCTCCGGTAAAAGACCCGGCTTTATGTCCGAACATTTCACTTTCAAGTAATTCTTTGCTGAATGAAGAGCAGTTAACTGCAACGAAATTCTTTTTTGCTCGCTTGCTATTCTGATGGATAGCTTGAGCAAATACCTCTTTTCCTGTGCCGGTTTCCCCTGTTAGCAATACGGGAACATCTGTGGATGCAACTTTTTGTGCTAAAGCAATAGCTTCTTTGATAGCCCGGGATTTTCCTAATATGGAGTCGAATGTGTATTTTTCTCCCGTACGTTTTTCTGAATTATGGCCTTGTTTGTTTAATAAGACTTTTTCAGTGGCCTTTGAGAGTAATGGAATGATTCTATTGTTATCGTCACCTTTGGTTATATAGTCGAATGCGCCGTTTTTAATGGCTTGCACTCCATCGGGAATATTACCGTGTGCTGTTAATAGTATAACTTCTGAGGTTGGAGAATTTTTCTTTATGATAGAAACTAAATCTACCCCGTTTCCGTCAGGCAAGAAAACATCACAAAGAATTACTTCGGGAGAGTGTAATTCTAATTGTTTTAGCCCAGATTTACAATCAGCAGCTTGGATAACTTCATATCCTTCGAGAGCAATTATACGCGACAATAATTGCCGGATCTGGTTTTCATCATCGATAATTAAAATTTTGCTCATCTGTTTTGATAAATGTAAAAATATTGAAACAGTATGATGCAAAAGTAAGCTTTTCCTTTAAATTTTAAAGAAAGTAATCGATATCTTTATCTCTGTTGGAGTGGATATTTTTGTTAATTTAATGATTTTTAATGAGATGTGATTATGCCTGAGGTTGTTCTATATAATGCTCTTTCATTACCATTTTTTTCCATTCAGGGTTTCTTTGTATATATTTGGCAACAAAAGGGCATAATGGGATAAGTCTTAAATTTTGTTTTTCAATATCTTGTAATGCTTTTTTTACTAACTGTGAGCCTACTCCTCTTCTTTCGAGAGCATAGGGGACTTCTGTATGAGTAAGATATATTTCTCCATTATTTGTCTTTATATATTCTATGCGGGGAACCAACCCTTCAATATGGAATTCATATTGATGTTTCTCTGTGTTGTCAGTCAATCCGTAGTCTTCGTTCATAATAATGAGTTTTAAAATAATCTTTTCTTATAATTTCAACATCTATTCAAAGGTTTTTGTTTAGAAAAAGTGTGAAGTTATTTAGAAGAAATGATGTAAAGTATGAGAAGACGTTTCCGGTATTATAATTTTTCGAGAGGCAATTATATTCAAGGGGGTGAATTCAAAACTCAATTTTTGAAAATAAGAACTTTCAATTTGAAATTTGAGTATTTTAAAAGACAAAAAATGGTCGTATCAATCTCCATTTTGAGGAATAATGATACGGCCATTTTTAGGTATTATAGTTACACTCTATAACTTTTCGGATTGTTCATTTTAGTTTTGACACACCTTCTTGAACGGATTCGCATAAATTAAAATTTGTAAGCAATGCCCCAAGAGAGCTGGTCCGTAATACCAAAATGAAACGTGTTGGCGCCATTAATTTCTCCATATCCAAGATACCCGATTCCTAAGTTGGTAGAAAGATGTTCGGTTAGTTCATATATAAGTTTAGGCTGTAACCCTACGGCCCAGTTCTCATCTCCAAAAATTATTTCTGCTTTTAAGGATGGAGCAAAGTAAAGTTTAGATATTATTGGAAGATAATAGCTGGCACCTACGCTGATTCCGAAATGACAATCGTCATTACCAGATAGGGATATGCCTGCCTCTATAGCCCAATGTTCACTAAGAAAAATATTTACTTCAGGAGCTATTTTGTAAGAGTTTATTCCTTCAATATTTGTGTAACTTACTTCACCTTCCAATTCGATATCTCCTTTTTTGTATTGGGCATTTGCACTCATTGCAATAATGCTCAGTAATAAGCATAGTAATGTAATCTTTTTCATTTTTTTGATTTTGATAAATATTTGGATTTATTTTCGGAGTGCAAAGTTAAGAAAAAACTTTTTCCGTTATACTCGAAAATTGTATGGAGTTTTTGGCCTTTATTTGTATTGGATTCTTTTGTAAAATATTTAATTGTTAGTGTAAATAAAGCGAGGATATCCTTTTTGAGATATCCTCGTTTTATTTTCCGATGTTTAAGGAAATGATATTGATGATATTACTGAAATCCGTTAGTTGCAACTTCCTTATTTATTTTTTTGACTAGCCCCTGTAGTACGTTTCCAGGACCGATTTCAGTGAATGAATTGGCACCGTCGGCAATCATATTCAATACCGATTGAGTCCAACGTACAGGAGATGTTAGTTGAGCAACAAGATTTTCTTTAATAATATCAGGATTGGTTTCTGCTTTAGCATTTACATTTTGATAAACAGGGCATTTCGGTGCAAAGAATTGTGTTTTTTTGATAGCTTCGGCTAATTCTGTACGTGCAGGTTCCATAATAGGAGAATGGAATGCCCCGCCAACCTTAAGTTTTAGTGCACGTTTTGCTCCTGCTGCCAGCATTTTTTCACAAGCTTGATCGATACCGGTTTCACTTCCTGAAATAACGATTTGCCCTGGACAATTATAGTTGGCAGGAACGACGATTTCATCTTTTATGGAATTACAAATTTCTTCTACTTTTTCATCAGGTAATGCTAAAACAGCAGCCATGGTTGATGGTGTTTTTTCACAAGCTTTCTGCATAGCCATAGCACGAGCTGACACTAAACGTACACCGTCTTCAAATGATAAAGCTCCGGCTGCAACTAGTGCAGAGAATTCTCCCAGAGAATGGCCAGCAACCATATCTGGGCAGAAGTCAATACCCATTGTTTTTGCTAATATTACAGAATGTAGGAAGATGGCAGGTTGTGTAACCTTGGTTTGACGAAGGTCTTCATCTGTACCTTCAAACATTAAATCAGTAATACGGAAACCCAATATTTCGTTTGCTTTTTCAAACATTTCTTTCGCTTCTGGATGGTTTTCGTAAAGGTCTTTACCCATTCCTACAAATTGCGCTCCTTGTCCGGGAAATACAAATGCTTTCATATAAATCTATTTTTATTAAGTATTGTTGCATAAAAACGGCTACAAAGTTAATCTTTTTCAGAGGAAAAAGCAGTTTATTGCCAACAATATTTCTTACATTTGTAAACTGTTATAGTTTTGTTATTAATTAAAATAAGAAGAATAGTATGAAAACCCTTTTGTTTTTAAATCTGGGAACTGGAGAAATCATCATTATCGCTTTTGCAATTTTATTGCTTTTTGGAGGTAAGAAGATTCCTGAATTGATGAAAGGTTTAGGTAAAGGTATTAGAAGCTTTAAAGACGGCATGAAAGATGTTGAAAATCAAATTGATAAGGCCGTTAATGAACCTGACGAGAAAGAAAAATAATTTTTTTGTATATATGTTTATAGGCGTAGTTATTAAACTACGCCTTGTTCTTGTATTCTTATTTGATCGTTTTGCTTATGGTTGAGATGAACTTTTGGGATCATGTAGAGGCTTTACGTAAAGTCCTTTTCAGGTCTTTACTTGTTGTAGCTTTATTAGCAGGGTTATTTTTTTGTTTTATGACTGATATATTTGATCAAATTATATTGGCTCCTTGCTTTTCAGACTTTATATTATATCGTTTTATATGTAATTTGAGTCATTATATATCAGTATTACCTGATTTTTGTAATTCCGAGTTTCATGTCAATTTGATAAATATTCAGTTAGCTTCCCAGTTTTTTATTCATATGAGTACTTCTTTTTGGCTGGGATTGGTATTTGCGTTTCCATTTGTAATTTATCAGTTGTGGACATTCATTAGTCCGGCTCTTTATGAAAAAGAAAAGCAGAATGCCCGGTTTGCTTTTTTAGTAGGAAATGTCATGTTTTTTATTGGTGTTGCAGTCGGGTATTTTTTGGTATTTCCATTGACTTTACGTTTTTTAGCAGGATATCAGATCAGTACTATAATACCAAATCAGATTTCTCTTGATTCGTATATGGGTAATTTCCTTACTATGATTTTTATTATGGGGGTAGTTTTTGAATTACCTTTATTATCGTGGATATTATCTAACATAGGGCTTTTGACTCGGTCATTTTTTAAAAGATATAGGAGATATGCTATAGTGGGACTATTAGTGCTGTCAGCAGTTATAACTCCATCAGGAGACCCTTTTACATTAATGGTTGTTTTCTTACCTATATATATGTTATATGAGATTAGTGCCTTATTTGTGAAAAAGGAACTACCTGAAGAAGACGATAATGATGATGATATAGAAGCAGAAATAGAAGAAGGAAAAGTTTAAATATTGTTAATTCGATGATTTTTTTATAGAAAAATATATGTTGTATAGCATAAATAATATATATTTGCATTGTGTTTTTCATAGTATTAGATTTAAGGTTAACGAAGATTGGTTGTCGTGAGACAACCTTTTCTTTTTTGTAAGTTTTTATGTCCGAATAAGAGTGTGATAAAAGAGTATTTATTTTTGTATTAAGAGCCGTAGTACTTTTTTGATACAATAAATTGAAGCTATGATGGCAATAGCTCCTCCGACATATCCGATATCGGAAATTGATAAATGAGAACAGACCATTCCTCCGATTAGTGCTCCACTACCAATACCGAGATTGTAGATTCCTGAATATATTGACATTGCTATTGTTGTAGCTTGGGGAGCAAATCGGATAACTTCAGCTTGGAATACGAGATTGAAGGCTGTGATAGCTATTCCCCAGAGGATACATAAAACTATAACGGCATAGTGATTGAAAGATGAAAGGTGTAATAAAATCAGAAAAGTGGCAATACCTGTGACGGCAAAACATATAAATGGGTAAGGATGTTTGTCGAAATAGCGAGAAAACAGAACACTTCCTATTATTCCGGAAATGCCGAAAGCTGTTAATGTCAAAGTTATCCAGTTATCTTTTAATCCGGCAACTTGGCCTAAAAATGGTTCTATGTAACTATACCCTGTATAATGTGCTGTTACAATAATAAAGGTCAGGCAATAAATACTGAGTAATACTGGATTATTAAGAATAGAAGGTAACATACGCAAAGTAATAGAGTTGCGGTTGGGAACCTTAGGAAAAATAATGACTAATAAGAGAAATATGGCAAAAGCGATAGCTGCAATGCAGAAAAATGTCATTCTCCAGCCTATGTGTAAGCCTATGATGCGGCCCAGTGGCAGACCTACTATCATGGCTATAGATGTCCCAGTCACAATCATACCGAGAGCCATGGAGCGATGCCCTTCAGGTGCTATATGAACGGCAAGAGGGGAGGCAATAGACCAGAAAACTGCATGAGAACAAGCGACGCCGATACGAGAAATCATTAAAGTTGCATATCCTATAGAAAGAGCCGAAAGTATGTGGCTTACAATAAATAAGATAGTTGTATAAAGCAGTAACTTGCGGTATTCCATTTTAGAGACGAGCAACATTAGAGGTAATGATGTCAGAGCGACGACCCATGCATATACAGAAATAAGTAAACCAGTATGAGCTTCAGTTATTTTTAAATCTGTAGCTATATCCGTAAGTAGCCCGATAGGTATAAATTCTGATGTATTGAATATAAATGCAGAAAAAGTTAAACATAGAAGGGGGAGCCATTCTCTCAGTGTAATATTCCTGTGATATATGTGCATTTAAGTTATTAATTTGTACGGATTTAAAAATACTTTATTTTAATAGAGGTAATTCGTTCATCATATTTTTGAGTTTGATGGCAATCCGGGGCATAGGTTCAGCTATAGTAAGTCCTACTAAGTCATGTTTAGAGGCAATATCGTTGATAATGCGAATGACTTCTTTTATTTTCATTCCATTAGCTTCGACACCAACACCTGCAATGATTTCAGCAGGATCTAACACATCTAAGTCAAAATGAATAACAACTTTAGATACACCGGTATTTTTTAGCCATTCTAGTATTGCCGAACTATTGTTCCTTACTTCATCAGGAGATAAACTTTTTATTTTTAGTTCTTCTTGGCGTTCTTTCATTCCTTTATCCCATGAACGAAGGCCAACAATTAAAGTTTTTGAAATATCAAATTTCTCTGGTAATAAATTTATTATTTTTTTATCTCCCATGCCTAGACAGGCAGTTAAGGCCATAGCATGATAACCGGTGTATTCATCGTATGGAAGCGTTATGTCTGGATGAGCGTCTATCCAAATAATAGCTATATCATTTTGATATTTTTTTGCCAGATATGTGAAGGGAACAACACTGACTGAACAATCACCTCCGAGAGTAACAATTTTGTCGGGGTTGTTTTCTTTAATTGTATCAAGAGCTGATTTTGTCTGGTTTAGAATAACTTGATAAGAGTTGATTCCATTTTCAATTTTTCTATCCTTTATATCTAAGGATATTGGTATTTCAATAATTTCCTGATTAGTTTCTGGTGCCAGCATATTCAAAAGTTTTGCACCTAAATAATATCCTTTTGAAGCATCATTAGCTGGGATATCAGGCATCCAGTGGGAAATGACACCTCCTTGCCATTGTGGATAAATTAGTCGAATTATAGATGGTTTATTTTTCATATTCTGACAATATATAAATAATCTTTTTGGTATTGCAAAAGTAGATAGAATCTGATTCTTTTATAACAAAGACCGAAAAATTATTTATGTGTTTAATCAAAAAATTTGATGATATGAAAAATATATTTTTATAAGATTAAGACTACTTACTATGTTATAATACAGTACAAAATAATTTTATAATGCGAAAATGGAAAAGTCATAATAAATTTTTCATTTTTTAGCCTGTTTACGGTACTTGTAATGATATTGTTATAAAATATTAGCTCATTGGAAGTACTAAGGTAGTTGAGGGTTTTATTAAGTATACTATTATTGGGTATTCGAATTACATGGAAAATTAGTGAGCTTCTTTTACCGATAAATATGTCAAGAATTAGAGAAGAGTGTATTTTTAGATATTTTTTTACATAGCATTCATTATTTATTTACAGTTTGGGAGATAAAAATTGTATTTGATTATCAGTCTAAAACTTATTAGGTTTAGTTTGTGACGCTATTTCTAAGCCTTACCATGTTTTTAGTTACGATGTTCCATAATGTAGAAAAAGTATCATATTTATCATCACAAAATCTTTCTGTTTCATGATTATATTGTATAGTGGAGTTAATCTTATTTGAAGTAAAGGCATACCTTACTTCATTTTCCTTGCTATAATCTTTTTGTATTGGTATAAAATAATAATTTTAAGTAGAATTTTTTCGATGTCTTCGTTATGCCTCTTATGATAGAGGAGTCTATGTATTTATCAAGGTATTATTCTTAATAAGATTTAGAAATGAATAATGTTTTGAAAACTCTGATAAAATTTAATTTCTTTTTAAACAGATGTTTTATCGTAAACTGCACCCCAAAAAGTTAAACATGAAGTTTTTGAAATGCAGTTTATTTATAAGTTTATATTAAAATTTCCATCCTAAAGCAAGTTGGAATACACTATTTTTAGGGTCAGAATCTTTAATTGCTTTTGTGGCACTAATAGTATAACGGAATCCTGCGGTCAGTCCCATTTCGGTTTCGTATCCAAGTCCTACCCCAATAGCGAAATCACAAACGTTTGTAGCGTCTTTAATGCTGTAACTTACGTCACCTATTTTACTTTTTCCGACAACTCGAAAACCAAGTTGAGGACCAAGTTCCAGATTTAGGCCTTTCCACAGGTACCCTTTTACCATAATAGGGATTTGTATATAATCTAATTTGGCTGCCACCTCGTTATATTTGCCTCCTTGCATGGCATATTGTAGTTCTGGTTGAAGAGCTACATAATCATTGAAGCGAATATTGGCAAACCCTCCGATTACAAGACCGGGACGAACATGGTATGATGTTTCTGTCAAATTTGCGAGAGAAAGTCCTGCTTTAACTCCGAATCCAATTTCTTGACTGAAAGAATAAATGGCCGTAAGAAATACCATTGTTGTTGTGAGTACAAATTTTTTCATATTTCTTTATTTTGTGTCTTGGGAGGCAGCGAGACAGATTCATTTATAAAATATGACCTCCACAACACTTCTGTTGCATATTTTATTATGCAAAATAAATGTATTGTATTTATTGTGTCAATGTCAATTTCTCTGTTTTTATGTTCTTTTTTAATGTTTTTTGTAAAAATGCTTTAGATTGAAATTTTTTGATTTGCTAAATAATTCTTTTATCTATGATTTATATAGAAAATCCCTGCGAGTATGAGTTGTATGTGTTGCAGGGATTTTCATAATTAGAGATTGTATGATAAATATGTGTTTATAATGACCAGTCAGAAGGTGTACATTGTTTCTTTACACTTTCAGGAATTACAGGGAAGAATTTTATACCGGTCAACTGTTCTATTTCGGTTACAGATTTGCAATAGTTCTTTAAGAGGCTGGCATCATTTTCTATAGTTTTGTGTTCGAGCCAAAAACCGATGGCTTTCAGCTCATTTGCCGAACATTCTGGTATGGGTTTTCCGGAAGAACCACTTCTGGTGCGTAGTATGACTTTGAAATAATGAGTTGGGACCGGACAGTCTTTTGAGACTTGACTCTCATTATTACCGTTACAGCCATCTCTTGTCGTTGTATAGTTGTTTCCGAAGTAGCAACCTGTAACAACGTAAAGAGTATCATTACAAATATTATCTCTGATTTTTCCTTCTAATGTACCCCAGATACCTCCATTAAAGTCTCCTGATTGGGGGGTCATGTTGGACGCGTAGAATGTCTGATTATTTAATTCATCATTTGCCGTACGGTCAGCCGACGGAATTTGATGTCCTCTGGAATAATTTCGATAAAATGTTAGTCCATCTGTTCCATATAATTTAGGTTGATATTGTTCTTCTATTAAAGGATCAGCGGCCCAAGCTTCGGTTCTTCCACTTCCTCCCCGATAGGACGAATGTAATGGATATGCAACCCAATGTGCAGCATGCATGTTCTTATCGAAACACATCGTATAATTTCGAACTTTTCGATTATTTAGGATTGCAGAATGAGAGATATATTGATAATTATTTATAGTAAGATTTAATTGGGGTAATTCTACCAATGGATACTGTGTTACATTACCGAAATCAATAATATTTGTAGATGTGGTACCCGAGGACAGTTTGACGTCGTCAACACGTATTTGGTTAGAAACGGTTGTTTGAAAACGAAAATATAAAGTTGAAGCTTCTTGTTTTAATGAAAAAGAAACAGTGGCTAAATCCCATTCTTTACTATTATCCCTGCTATATGTCAGAGGTATCCAAGATATTCCGTCTTTACTTATTGATATAGTTAGATGAGAAAAATTGAACGCATTGGCTTCTTGACAGCCAAATGTAAATAAGAAGTCTTTTTGGTTGTTCGGGATGGTGATATTTTCTATAATAAAATAACTGTTTGCCGATGAGAAATAAAGATTATTTGCTCCGGAGGCTTGTCCTCTATAAGCGTTTGTAGGATTAAAGTTAGAGAACCAATCGTTTCTGACACTTAAACTTATAAAAGAATAGGTAACAGTTCCACTCCCTTCTCCATTTTTATTATCCCAGCCATTGAATTGGTCAAGATATGGCCAATAGGAGCCATTATAAGTTTTGGTGGCAATTTCTTTATCAAAGTTATTACTATAATATATTGTTGTATTGATATTATTTTTTCGTTTGACAGTAATTTCTTTTGATATAACATTTTTAGGAGTTTTTGCCTTAGTTGTGATAGTCAGTTTATAATTTTCACCTGAAGGCAAGTCTTTTATTGTAATTTTATCTTCTCCGGCATCTCCGGCATTTTTATCTATTTTTAGAGATTGATGGCTGGTTGTTGCTTCCCAGGGATAATTACTTTTGATGGTAATTACATTTTTACTGGCATCCGATTCATTGAATGTCAATACAACATGTGATACGTTTAGAAATGCATCTTCTTCGTTTATGGGCTCGTCATTTTCATTGGAATCAGAGCACCCAGACATAACAGATGATAAAAATACCAAGAATGAAACGTAAAAGAACAGATTTTTCATGAAATTCTTTATTAAAATATAAATGCAAATTAAGGTTCTAAAACTATATGTAGGACTATCAATGCGTCAAATTAATCATTCAAATTATCAAAAATGTTTATTTTGATAATTTGAATGTTGTAGAATATGAATGTAGAATATAAAGATTTTATATCTGTTTTTTTTAGAATGGATAACCGATTGCTAAGTGAAATCCTAAACTGTTCTTGAAACTTGACATATTATAATAGTGTGGTTTATCGGGATTTTCATATGGAGCATGTAGCCCGATTCCTAAATCAGCTCGGAGTACAATATAACTTATATCATAACGTAATCCGAAACCTGTACCTAAGGCGATATCTTTTCCGAAAGTTTTTAATTCCAGCTTTCCACCAGGTCTTTGCGGGTCATTTTTCAGTAACCAGATGTTTCCGGCATCCATGAAAATTGCACCATGAAGGCTACCCATAATTTTGAAGCGGAACTCGACATTGGCTTCGAGTTTGAAGTCTCCGGTCTGGTCAAAATATCCATTGGCTTTATTGGCATCAGGCCTATAGCTTCCAGGACCGAGAGAGCGGATTGTAAATGCTCGTATGCTATTTGCTCCTCCTATATAGAATTGTTCACTATATGGCATTACTTTAGAATTGCCATATGCATGTCCAGCTCCTACCATAAATCTGGATGCTAACCAGTTGTCTCCCCACAACCTGCGATAATATTTCAGTTCAGTCGTCCCCTTTACAAATTGGGAAAATTGATTTCCAAAAAGTTCTTTCTGGCCTTTTTTCCCTGCTAAATCCATGATTCCGGCTAAAATATTTCCTGCAGAAGTAGCGGATGTTTGCCAAAATATTCGATTATTTTGATTTTTTCCAAAACTTCGATCAAATGTGTAAGTGTATCCGGTTGTGGGAATAAATTGGTTTTTGAAACTCAGAGCGATAGCTTGGTTTTCTTCCAAAGTTTTATCGAATGAACTGGTCGTATTTAAAAGTTTGTTATATACCAATTTTATTGGAGTCAAAGTATGATAACTGGATGAAGAAGTTTGAAAATCATAATTGGCAGAAGCATTGAATGATAACATACGGAAATAATGCGGACGATTCATTAAGTCAGCTCCCAATTGAAAATAAGTTTTTGCGCCATATTTCCTGTTGTGTTTGATAAAACGGGGTACTAATAAGCGTGGAAAAGTTAATGTACCGTTGATGCCTAATTCGTATGAGTTCAATAACGACGATTTAGCTCCTTTTACTTTTTTGCCGGTTTGCCATTCATATGAACCGTTAAGTTTTACGGACAGAATTTCTCCTGCCCCGAATAAATTTTTTTTGCTGACGCCAAAAGTCATGCCGGGTCCGATAAAGCTATTAGACTTAGAAGATACATCAACTTCAAATTCTGATTCGAGTGGGATGTCGAATGCAGCGTCAATGGCAACATTTAATGAATCAGATCCTTTTAATGAATCTATGGGGGTTACATTCAAATTTACAAAGCGAAATATATTTAGTTTGCTCAAATTTGTTTGACTTTGGTCTTGTTTTTCTACTGAATATATTTCTCCTGGTTGTAATGTTATATTACTGGGCAATACAAACTTTCGTAGATGCATTGGTTTTTGAAAGGTAACTTTCATATTCTTATAATGCAAGCTGTCTAGATTCCCTTTTCCGTTTGCACTTGCCAAAAATACATTAATGTCTCCTACTTTATAAGCTTTTAAAGCTTCTGCAGGAACTCCTTTTCCAATAATCATTTTTAAATTTATGCCAAAAGCTTTTTGCGTTGTATCAGCCAGATATTCAATATATTCAGGACGGAAGTAAAAATAACCATTGTTCCTTGCCAAAGTTGCGATGCGACTTCTTTCGGCAGATAAGGTGTCAATGTTATATTGTGAACCGACATGAAGAAGAGTATTTACTCGGCTACTGTCGATTAGTTGAGTAAGCGGGGTTGTCGGTTCTGGAAATGAAATACTGTCATAGAAAGATGGAGGAGGAACTATGACTTTATAACTGATTCTTGCCTTTTTTTTGTTCTTTTTATTATATATCAATTCATATTGAGTATGAGCACCGAAATAACCGAAATTGCTCAATATATCGTCAACTACTTTTACTCGCAATTCTGGATTTACATTGGATATTAACACAGGTTCTTTGGCAAATTTGTTATAAAACCAATGTTTAAAACCTTTTTCTTTTTTAGGAGGATTCATATGATTATAAACCCACAGACCAAAAGGAAACGGAGAACGAATATATGGACTGAAGAGAGGATTATTAGGTTTTACTGAAAGGGGAGACTTGATGGCCGATTTAACTTCTCCGGGAACTTTCATTCCATTAACCCCTTCTATTTCCATCTTTTTTACTCCAGTATATAAAACATCTCCTTCTGCCAAACGTTTAGTTGTAGAACAGCTGGTAAGTATGAAAAATAGTGATAGTAAAACTATATATATGTTGTAAAAGAGCTGTTTCATTTTTCAGTATTTTTAGATTTTCTTGAACTGATGCGGAATAGCTCACTTAATTTGAATAATTTTTTACGGACAACAAATCCAACTCCAGTTTGTGTTATTTCTCCTTCAAGAATACTTTCGTAACCTGTATGGTGGAAGAGTTTAATTAACATGTTTTCTCTTTTATCGAGCATATATTCCAAGGAAACATCATCAATGAGGTTTTCTTTTAAATTCTGATTGGTATTATCATCAGGGCTGAAACTGCCGCCGATAACAACTTTAAATCTGTCATTAAAAAGAGTTTTTGATACTTGGTAGGAGTAGTCGGTATGAGTTCCTGTGCCTCCGGGAGTTCCATCGTCATAACTATCGATTCCAAAACTGACATCGATGTTTTTAAGGTTGTTTTGTGCCCATTGATTTAGCTCTTTTGTTATAAAGGAGTTTAGTGGATTACCCGTTGCAATTTTGGAAGATGAAGACCCTGGTCCCGAATATGTATTATATATAAGCAGGTTCATTGCTTGTGTAGCCCTTTGTTCTGCAGTTAGAGCCATAAGCTCATTTTGAATTGTCAGGTCTTGTGGTGCTGATACGTCAAATGTTATAGCTAAGTTTTCGAGCGAATTTTTTATATTAATACTGACATCGAATGTGACCGGACGACTTGTTTTATCATCTTCGGTAACATTGATACGGAGAGGGTCTATAGCTGTAATATTCATATTGGGGTCTGCTATATTTCCACTCCAGGAAACATAACTGCCTTGTTGGATATTAAAACTTTTCTCTGCAATGATAGGAGGGGAATAACGCACAGTCCCTCCTGTCAGCTCATATCGTCCGGTAAATCGGCTATCACCGAGTGAATTCATGGAATAGGACAGATTGCCTCCGCCTTGCAGGTTAATTCGATTTTTACCGTCGGCCGATAGATTAACAGCTAGTTTTACAGCACTGGCGATATTTACATTTACAAGTATATCCATCCCTCCGATACGGGATACAGGTATGGAGTCTTCTTCTACAACTGTAGTATCATTGAAAGAGACGAATGTAACCATATTTTGGGTTTCTTGTTTTATATCCAGAGGTGAATCTTGCATTACATAAGTTACATCTGTTCCGTTTAATAATCCGATATTGCCTCGCAATTTTAATTCGTCTACAGCTCCATTAACGGTTAAGTCAAGGTCAGAAAAAGCTTTTCCATAGACCATTGATTTATTATTCTTGGATACGTTAACTAATTGGAATTCTGTCGCAGTTATTGATAAATTGGTCAGAATGTGAGAAAATTCTTGAAAGTCGACATTTCCATTGATAACTAAAGGTTGTTTGTTAGGACCGTTTATAGAATACTTTTGGAATAATATTTGGTTGTCGACTATTTTAAGTTGATCTGATGAAAAGCCAAAGGATGTACCTATCATGGGGACATTTACAGATGTCGACATTAATTGCAAATATCCGTTGATGAGGGGTGAGTCTGTATTTCCTGTTATTTTCATATTTCCTTTTAGGCTCCCTTGTAATCCTGCCATTCCAGAGAGAAATGGATTTACGGCCTCAAGTGGAAGTGATGGTATATCGACAGTTACCCCAATAGAATTTTTGTTGTTTGTGTCGTAATTACCTGAAATGGTTAAAGCTTTGGTTTCGTTTATTATTAAATCTGCATTGACTTGTTGACTATTGATGGAATCGAGTTTATAATATACACCTAAATTGATGTCCCCGATTCTTTGTTTATTATAATTCATGTCGGAAATTCCGATAGAACCTTGTACATCTATTTGTTGTTGAGGGAGATATAAGTTCATATTTGTAGAGAAGATGCCTCCTAATGGTGGAGCAAAAGGAGAAACACTTAATAGAGATGCAATGTCTAATCCGTCTATTTTTATATTTAGTGCTCCTTTTTTATATATGTTTTTATCGGCGGGTCGAAGAATTATATTTTTGCCAGTTGCTTCCATTGTCAGGTCTGCATTCAAGCTATTGTCAAAAAAATATTCAATAAAGTTATTTTTATTGACGGTCCATGGTTCAAATCCGAGTATTGGGTCGGGTAAAAAAGAAATTCGTACTAAGCTATCTTGTAGCCATGCTTCATAACCAAAGTTGAATCCTTGTTCTCCTGAGCGATTCTTTTGTTTACATCTCATCAACATATGATTGCTCTCTATGTATCCAGACATTCCTACTTGTGCAGCTTGGTCTAAATTTCCTGGAACATTTCCGATATGTAAATGGTATACAATTTTAGAACTGTCACGTCCTTGACGTGCATACATGCGTATCGTATCAATTTGTATTCCGCTTTTGACAAGTTGGTCGATATCGGCTCTTATATGAAATGGACGTTTTTCTGAAGATTCTACTTCAACTCCAGCCTGTTTAAAATCTATTCCTGCAGGTTCTAAAATAGATTTTAAAAAATTATTTTTGGATGCTTGAGCTGAAAAAGAGAATGGTGGAAGTTGCTGTTCTAGAGATGCAAGATTAAATTGCCATTCTTGCAGTTGTTTTTCCAATAATTGTTGGGTATTTTCAATTCCCTTTGTTAGTGTATCTATTCCTACCGGAGAGTCAAAACGAACAGATATATTATCGGCTGCAAATTTACCGTGAATGAAATTTTTGTCAATATTAGCGTTGAGGGTTATTTGTTTTAGTTTATTTTCTTTGGAATTCATTCTTAATATAAAGTCCTTGATGTTGGCATTTGCTGAATACTTATCTTTTTGATCAGTTGATCCTTCAATATCAAGATGCATACCTATCGAAAGAGGTGAAGAAGAAAAATGCATTTTTTCTAAGTTTAATTGGTTGACAGGACCAGAAATATGGGCTTGAATGAGGTCAGGACTCAATACTCCATTTATTTTTAAGTCTATATCTAGAGCTTCAGTACTACAAGATAATGCCCCATTTAGTATTTGTTTGTTTAATGTGGCTTTCAGTTCTATATTCTCATAATTATACCCATTATATTCTGCTTGATTTATGTTTATTAAAGTATTGGTAAATGTTTTTTCTGAAAAAAAATCAAAGCCTTTTCCTTTAGCCTTAGCTTTGATGGAGAATAGACCGAGAGAGTCTTTAGGCAAAAAACTTTTTACAGAAAAAGAATCAATAAGTAAAGCCATATCATAGATTTCTCGTTCTGGATTTATAAGTCCAGAGACCGAAATTTTTCCATTATCTGTGATAAGGTACATATCTGGTCGATAGTTTTGTCCTGCGATGGATATTTGGCCGTTAAGCTTTATGTTGTTGGGAATTTTAATACGGTTTCGTAAAGCTGTATCAGGCAAAAGAGTTTTTACAAAATCTAAATGATTGAAATTTCCCTGCCATTTAAAATCACCGCTCATTTTTTCAGGTTGAGTGATAGAGTTTAGATTTCCGTTGCTGGTTAATACTGCATGTCCTGGAAAGTTTATGTTTATCTTTTTTATCTTTACTTTTCCTAAAGTTCCTATAATGTCAGCGTTTGCAATAAGTTTTTCCACAGGAAGTAGTTTTAGTTCCTTTTTTATAGAAGGATATAGAGCATAAATATCGGCAATACCTATTTGTGCATCTAATAGGAGAGATAAAGGTGTTGAGGGGGCCATTTCTGATATAGACATCCCCATATTAGCTTCAACTCGTATATCAGAAGTATATGTTTTCAGTGCAAATTTTTGTAAAGACAGTTGTACAGAATCCATAAAGAATATACCGTTACTCTGAATGATAGAAATGCCGGACCGTTCATTTAGAGACAAATGTTTGAGATTTGCTTCTATTTTACTACCCCGATTATATAAAGAATCGATTAGTATATCAATATTGTTGGCAGAGATGTAGTTTAGGTCTAATCCTGGTTTCGGTATATGATTAGGAAGTCCGTATATAGCCTGATTGTTAGTTAATTTTATGTGATTAGCCTGTACAGTCCACGGGAGAGATGGTTTATCGGGTATATCGGACTGTGTTTTATCATATCGGGTTGTATCGGCCAAATATGAATATTGGCCTTGCTCTATCAGTAGCGAGTTTACGTCAATTGTTTGTTTTCCTAAATCAATAAGTCCTTGTTTAAGCAAGGCATTTTTGATTTTTACACGTAAGTCTGTTTGAGGCTCAGACATTTGCATTGTAAAAATTATGTCTGAAAGTGCAAGTTTTTGTACATCAAAAATCCATTTTATCGGAGTACTTTCTGATTTTAGTGTGTCAGGTTCGCTTTCTCCTAAAGAGAGATTAACCTGTCCTCCCTTTAATATTATTCTTGGAATTTTTACCTCTTCTGTAATTAAGTTTGCTGAGTTTACAGATAATATAAAATGTTGGATATCACCTGAAATATTGAATTGGGAAGTACTGTCTGAATAAAAGAATTGAGTATTTTTAAATGAAAATTGATTGACTTTTACTTGTTTCTTTAATAACGGTTTCAATGCAATATCCAGATGTAACTCTTCTGAGTGAAGAAGTGTATCTCCTTGTTCTGTAATTACCTGGCTATGTTCTATGACAAGGTCTAAAGGAAAAGAAAGCCTAATCTTTTCGATTGAAATTTGCATACCCATATTTGTTGAAATATATTCCGTTGCGATATTTTTTACCCAATTTTGTATTGTGGGGATATATAATAAGACCGGTAATGAGATAAGAATTGCCAGTATGCAAATAAGAAAAACAATAATATATTTAAATATTCTTTTCATAAAAATTTGAAACTCTCCGAGTATTGCATATTTAGTGCTAAATATACACAAACTTACTGAAATGGAAAAAACAATTTTCTATTTGTTATGCAACATCTGTTTATATATTTTAATAAACATCTTGTCTATAGTTTTGTTTAATAAAATAAGATGAATTTAAAATATAGATTTATGAAAAAATTGATATTTACGTTGGTTCTTGTATTAGGAATTGCTGTACCTCTAGTGATGGCAGGAGATAATAATAGTATTTCGTACGGCCAGTTACCATCGGGTGCTCGTAATTTTATCGAAAAAATGTTCCCAGGAATAAAGGTTGTAAAATGTGAACGGGAAATGCCCTGGACCCGGTATGATGTAAAATTGGCAAATGGGTATGAACTCGAATTTGATAGGGTAGGACAATGGCTAGAGATTGAAGCGGAAACAACTCCATTTTCTCCCGTTTTGTTAAAGTTAATTCCTACAGAGGCTGTCAGTTATGTCAATACGCAACATCAGGGAAGTGATATAAAAAAAATAGAACGTAAGAAAAATGGTTATAAAGTAAAAGTAGATAACAAGCATGTATCTTCAAATATTCATTTTGATAAAAGTGGAAAATGGAAGAAAACCGAACATGATGATTAACTGAATTGTGTGTTTGAAAAAACATTATTTCTTCATTGAGAGAATGACTAGTCCTAAGTAACCGTTAGAGTTCTTTAGGACTAGTCATATTAGACCAAGGTTATCTTGAATTATTCATTTAAGGTTTTAATATGTTTTATCATATAGTAGTTGATTTTTAGAAGGAATTAAAGGCTTGTTTAAATTTTCTTCAATAATAATTTTATGGCTGCAAGTTTGGCCATATCCTTTGTTGGATCAAATGTTGATTCATGATGTCCACTGAGTCAGGTAGCGATTATTTTTCTTTTTGACACTTTGGTTATCGATAGTTTCAACCTTTAGTTCTATGGTTCTGATTATGTTTAATTTGTATAGAACTAATTATATTCAAACGTTTTCAAGGAAAGCTCTTTATAATAATAGAAATTAGGGAATTTCCTTTTTGGAAATTCTTTGTGCATGTGTGTACACTATTGATAACTAATCTTTGGCTAAATGAGAAATAGTATTGTAAATTATATTTATACTTTTTGACTTGCAAGGTCAATATTTTTGTTATATATTTATTTCCCATTTCTGTTAAATTAGTTTGTTCCATTTTTTAGTTTAGTTATTTTAAAGAAAACTATTATTGTGTGGTGTGGAGACAGAGAAGAGGCGCAGGAGATGATAATTATTTTGTACAATATAAAAAGGAAAAACTTAAACAATATCAATGAAAAATAAATGATTTATGGTAACACGAAGAGGCTTTTTGAAAACAGTGTCGATGGCGTCTGCAGGATTGGCGTTAGGAACCAATGATTTATTACATGCACAAACAGTTCCACCTAAAAAAGGAAGAGGAGACAAGGTGAAGATTGCTTATGTCGGTATTGGCAACCGTGGGGAGCAGATTATAGAAGAGTTTGCGCGTACAGGGATGGTTGCGGTAACGGTTTTATGTGATGTAGATATGGGAGCCAAGCATACGCAAAAAATAATGGCTAAATATCCGAAAGCCAAACGGTTCAGGGACTTTCGCCAAATGTTTGATAAAGCCAGTAACGAATTTGATGCCGTAGCGATTGCCACTCCCGATCATTCACATTTTCCGATCACAATGTTGGCTTTGGCATCTGGGAAGCACGTATATGTGGAGAAACCTCTGGCACGTACTTTTTATGAAGCAGAATTATTGATGCAGGCTGCTCTTAAACGTCCGAACTTAGTTACTCAAGTAGGAAATCAGGGACATTCTGAAGCAAATTATTTCCAGTTCAAGGCTTGGATGGATGCGGGAATTATTAAGGACGTTATTGCTATCACTGCCCACATGAATAGTTCGCGCCGTTGGCATGAATGGGATGCTAATATCCATAAGCTTCCTTCAGGACAGCAACTTCCGAAAGATTTGGATTGGGATACTTGGCTCGGAGTGACACCTTATCATGAATATAATGAAGATTATCATTTAGGGCAATGGCGCTGTTGGTATGATTTTGGTATGGGTGCATTGGGCGACTGGGGAGCGCACATCCTCGATACAGCTCACGAGTTCTTGGAACTGGGATTGCCTTATGAAATTACCATGCAATATGCAAATGGACATAATGACTATTTTTTCCCCTATTCTTCTACGATTCTCTTCCGTTTCCCGCAACGTAAAGGGATGCCTCCGGTAGATGTTACTTGGTATGACGGTTTGGATAATCTTCCTCCGCTTCCTGCTGGTTATGGTGTTTCGGGATTAGATCCGAATATTCCGGCAAGCAGTCAGGGAGATGTTTCGGAAACTAAATTAAATCCTGGAAAAATTATTTATACTAAGGATTTGATTTTTAAGGGTGCCAGTCATGGAAGTACTTTGTCTATCATTCCGGAGGAGAAGGCTAAAGAGATGGCAGACAAGTTGCCAGAGGTTCCTAAAAGTCCTTCCAATCACTTCGAGAATTTCTTGCTGGCATGTAACGGTATTGAAAAGGCACGCTCGCCTTTTGAAATCAATGGAGTTTTAAGTCAGGTATTTTCATTGGGGGTGGTGGCTCAACGACTCAATACACAACTATTCTTTGACAGTCGTACGAAACAGATTACGAATAATGAGTTTGCCAATGCAATGTTGGTAGGGCTTCCGCCCCGTAAAGGTTGGGATGAATTTTACAAATTATAAATAGAAGATATGAAGAAGAATATTATATTAACATTACTTTTCTTTTGTGTCGCATCTTTGGGTGCACAAGACTGGGAGCCTCTTTTTAATGGAAAAAACCTGAAAGGATGGAAGAGATTGAATGGTAAAGCTGAGTATAAAATTGTTGATGGCGCTATCGTCGGTGTATCCAAGAAAGGAACGCCCAATACCTTTTTGGCAACGACAAAGAATTATGGTGACTTTATCCTTGAATTTAGTTTCAAGGTGGACGATGATTTAAATTCTGGAGTACAGCTTCGCAGTGAGAGTAGGAAAGATTATAACAATGGTCGTGTACATGGTTATCAGTTTGAGATCGATCCTTCTACGCGCGCTTGGTCGGGAGGAATTTATGATGAGGCACGCAGAGGTTGGCTTTACCCTTTGACACTGAATCCATCAGCAAAAAGTGCTTTTAGAAATAACGCGTGGAATAGTGCCCGAATTGAAGCTGTTGGTAACTCGATCCGCACGTGGATAAACGGTATTCCTTGTGCTAATATCTGGGATGATAGGACTCCTGAGGGTTTTATTGCTTTGCAAGTACACGCTATTGAAAATGATAAAGATGAAGGAAAAACTGTTTGCTGGAAGGATATTCGTATTTGTACGACGGATGTAAAGCGCTATCAGACACCGCAAGAACACGTTGCACCGGAGATGAATATAATTGATAATACGATTTCTCCGTACGAAGCTAAAGATGGCTGGACATTGTTATGGGATGGCAAGACTACTGACGGCTGGAGAGGAGCTAAACTTTCTACTTTCCCCACAAAAGGCTGGGAAATAGAAAATGGTATTCTAAAAGTGATGAAGAGTGGTGGTGCAGAATCTGCTAATGGCGGTGATATTGTGACTGCTCGTAAGTATAAAAACTTTGTTTTGAAAGTGGATTTCAAGATTACAGAAGGTGCCAATAGCGGAATTAAATATTTTGTAAACCCCGATATGAATAAAGGGAAGGGTTCTGCTATCGGTTGTGAATTCCAGATTCTTGATGATGACAAGCATCCTGATGCAAAATTGGGTGTGAAAGGGAACAGAAAATTAGGTTCGTTGTATGACCTGATTCCAGCTCCTGAAAATAAACCTTTTAACAAGAACAAATTTAATACAGCCATCATTATCGTGAAAGGTGACCACGTGGAACATTGGTTAAACGGTATTAAACTAATCGAATATGAGCGTAACAATGATATGTGGGATGCATTGGTAGCATATAGTAAATATAAAGATTGGCCTAATTTTGGAAATTTGGAGGAAGGAAATATACTTCTCCAAGATCATGGGGATGAGGTGTGGTTCAAGAATGTAAAAATTAAAGAATTGAAATGAATAGATGTTGTCATTGTGAGGGCGAAATTTTTGATGTACCTTCCAAAAGTTAGACGGTTTAACATTATTAAGAGTCTCTATTAGATTGGGAAAAAAGCCCGGTACAATACCGAGCTTTTTTTCATTTGGTCCTATTATTTATCAAACAATATCATTACCATGTGCATATTAGGCTATGCGATATGATATAGGAAATTATCTCTTCGTTGAACATATCCGATATGGGAGAAAAATATATTTTCTTTTCCTTTATCTTGACTTCAGTTACGTCAGTCTTCCATTTCTGGTTTGGTACAGTTGCGACAAAGTCCCTGTTTGTGATATTAGGGAGGCTTTTTCTATTTCTCCCTTATATGGCTTGTACTTTGCTTTCTTACGTTTGCCATACAATTCCATCTCTGCCATAAGTTTCCGCACAGTCATATGATTAAGGATCATTCTATCATTACGTAGTTGTGAGATTTTCGACGATAACTATAGTGTTCTTTATGCTGGGTATATATTTTGTTGGTTGCCGATTTTGGCATCATCATAGCTATCATGTCCTTGCTTTAATATTTAAATGGTTTCCGCCCAATCTCCTCTTTGAGACGGACTTCTATTTTTTCCACTAAGGCTTTTATTTTTTTAGTAAAGCATTCTTTGCCTCCAACTCTTTGACACGATATTGCAGATGCTATAATTCGGTCATTTTTTTGAAGATTTCTTCTTTAGTCTTCCCATATAGTTTTACTTAGATGACCTCGATTATCGAGCTTAAGTGCTTTATACCAACATAGCGGTATTACTTGTGCTAGGTATTTAATGCTGATAAATCAATACAGTATTTTAATATTACATCTATCAAAGATAGATGTTTTTCTTCAATGCCCATAACTGCTTGAAGTTTGGTATCAGCATCTGTCCTGATATTTTACTTTTTTTTTAATGTTACAGGAGCATCGTGGCGATATAGCTCATGAAGGTTCATTAATAATTCCTTGTTAATACCATACTGAGTGTGGATATATGTATAACTATACCTTTCTTCTAATAATGCCATATATTTAAGGCGATCTAGATAACTGTGCTTTTTAAACGTAATAAGACCTTAAAAGTTTTTTGTCCAACTTTTGGAGGATATGTTATTATTATCAAATAAGCCATATTCATTGTTATACGCTGCGGATTGCTTACGCCACTTATATAAAGCGTTCTATGATGGTGCAGGAACACTTTATATCTGACTTCTTTCTATACATATGCCGATGGATGTTATCTTATGTGGCTGAAAGTTGGGGAGAGAATTGCTGTTTATGATTAGCCGTATTTATGATGCATATTGATTGCAAAAGATAGCAAACTTTTATGATTTAAAAATTTATAGGCTCTTAAGTATTGTGGTGGATAATGTATTTTTATTTGTAAAGAGAATTAATTATGCAGAAGTGCATGTAAAAAAACATAAAATCTTTCTCTTTTTGTTAGTTAAATAAGAGTATCTATTTAAGGGTTGGTGAAAAGTGGAAAAGAAATTATTATAATCTTTAATTTAATTGTTACTTTCTGGTCTGGAATATATAAGTGTAGATAGACTTATTTATTCACCGGAAAACGCTCTGCCAATACCAATTAAGCGATCATACCGTTCTCCTGGGACACGATGATATACTTTGACCAAATATTCATTTTTGGTTTCATAAAAATTCCCTTCTATATTTGCAGGAGTTCCCTTAGTTGTCCCATGTGGGATGAAAAGATATTGATAATTGTAGGAACCCTGTTTTAGATATAATGCTTTTTCGTATTGTTTGGTCTCAAAATTATAAACCATTTTGTTTTGGTCGTTAAATTGTCCGTTGGTAAATTCTCCATCTATATATATGGTTCCGGGTATTAAAGCATTATCATAATCGAGTGTAAAATGTACGATGAAATAATCGGCTTCTACATCACTATTATCGGCATCACTTTGTCGTATGGTGAAATGTCCGTATTGGGTTTGGTCAAATACATAATTCCCTTGATTGCGAAGACGGTCAGGGAATAAATCAACATGGTAATATGGATCGAAGTATTGGATACTTTCCACATTTATTCCGGCATAGCGGGTGCTTACCATTTCGAATCTACGGTACTCATTTCCTGCTTCGAAAATGAGGTTGGGATTATGGGCGTATACTAATTCGTTTGATTTTACATATAAAGGGTGGTTTATTTGAGTTTGATTGTCGAGACGATTGTTTTGTGATATATATATTTTTAAATCAATTTGGGGGTTTCTTATATTATAATTAGGATGTAAAATTGAAAATTCGAGTTGTTGATGAGATTTATTATAATCGATGTCTGTACGAGAAGTTATGGATATGGGTACTGTTACGCGGTTTTCGAATACGGAGAAGCAGACTTGTAAAAGAGGTTTTTCTGGTTGATTTTCTGGAAAAACGATCAGTACATAATTCCCTGATACTTTAAATCGTACAGACTCATTAGGTAATGTAATTGTGTAATGTACGTAATGTCGGAATGTGTTGAACGAAAGTTCACCTTCTTCTACTCTGTTTTGATTAAAACCATCAAGATATTCCATGACAGATAGATCTGAAGGTGTCCAGTTTGCGTTACAATGAACGATTTTGTATTCCAGATATTCACTTTCTTCAGCAAATTTATCAAAAGATACGATAAGTTGGTCGTCATTGTCGAGACGTATAACTGGGGGGAAATATGCTTTATCAAAAACTCGCGTACGTATTGTCTGTATAGAAGGATGTAATGCTTTAGTCTGATAAACGATAGCTCCCTTTGCAGGAAAGAAAACGGAAAAAGAGATTATGAAGGTGGTTATTATTTTAATTAGGGTACTCATTTATGTGGTTTTATATTTTGTATGTTTCTGAATACAAACATAATAAAATATTTGTAGAGGTTGAATAATCCTATTTGAATTTTCAAATTTTTCAGTGTATCATAGTAACACATTAATGTAAATTCTGAAAAAGCAATAAATCTTTCGATTTTTTTTATAAATGATATTACTATCTTTACGGCTTGAAAATTTAACAAGGAAGAGATATTATGCTGAAAAATGTTCTTACCATCGGAATGATGATGTTTATTGCAGTTGGAACTATGGCTCAAACCGTAGAAAAAAATGATAGTGTCAAGAATGCAAAAAAAACGAAAGAGTATCAGTTTACAGATGTGAAGTTATTGAAGACTACACCAGTAAAAAATCAAAGTAGTTCAGGTACATGTTGGAGTTTTGCAGGGACTGCTTTTCTTGAAAGTGAATTATTGAGACAAGGTAAGCCAGAAGTTGATTTGTCTGAAATGTTTATTGTCCGTCATGCGTATATTGAAAAGGCTGAAAAGTATGTTCGTATGCATGGCACCATCAATTTCGGTGGCGGAGGTTCTACTTTAGATGTATTGGATATAATAAAAAAATATGGAATCGTTCCTGAAGAAGCTTATAAAGGTCTTAATTATGGTCTTGATATTCACCGTCATGGAGAATTGGATGCTGTGCTTGAAGCATATGTTAAAGCTGTAATAACAAATAAAAACCGCAAGTTAACACCTTCGTGGAAAGAAGGATATATTGCTATATTAGATGCTTATCTGGGTAAAGAACCAGAGACTTTTACTTATCAGGGAAAAGAGTATACACCTAAAACATTTTTTGATTCTTTGGGGTTGAATTTGGACGATTATGTTTCCATTACTTCTTTTACTCATCATCCATTTGATCAGCCTTTTGCTGTAGAGGTGCCGGATAATTGGGCATGGGGCCTTTCTTATAATGTGCCTTTAGAGGATTTTTCTCGTATAATGAAAAACTCGATAGATAAAGGCTATACAATTTTTTGGGCATCAGATGTTAGTGAACGAGGTTTTTTATATAATAAAGGTTATGCTATTGTCCCAGATGACAAAGTCAAGGATATGAGTGATTCGGAAAAAGCTAGATGGACAAAATTGTCCGAAGAGGAAAAGCAAAAAGAAAGCAAGGAAAAATCTAAGAAAGAAAAATTAATAACTCAAGAAGTACGTCAGGAAGCTTTTGATAATTATGAAACGACAGATGATCACGGTATGCAAATTGTAGGTACGGCTGTAGATCAAAATGGAAATAAATATTATAAAGTTAAAAACTCATGGGGGACAGATAATGAGTATGATGGTTATTTTTATGCATCAGAACCTTTTGTCCTTTATAAAACGATCAGTTATGTTGTTAATAAAAATGCGATACCTAAGGATATTCAAAAAAGATTGAATCTTAAGTAATAAAAGTTCTTATATTACCAACTAATGGTGACCGAAGCCCTTTCTATATCTCCTGGTATAGGGGGCTTTATTTTTGATATTTTTATTGTTCCTCCTGTGATGTTCGGACAGTTTTTTAGTATATTTTTTTTTATACGACCTACTACATGTTCCAAGAGCTTTGACGGTTGCATCATTTCTTCTTTAATCCATTCATATAATTGTCCGTAATCGATAGTTGTAAGAAGATTATCGGTTGCTATTGCTTGAGTTATATCTGTATATACTTTTATATATACTTCATAATTGTTACCAACTTTTCGTTCTTCTTCAGAAACACCATGATAGGCATAAAAGTGTATTTTTTCAAGTTCAATATAACTTTTCATATTTATGGGTATTCAAAGTAACGATACAAATTACGTAAAAAACTGATGATTAAAAAAGTTTTGTAATCATAAAGTCGTATTTTTATGGGGATAAATATTATTTTTGCAAATAATGCGAATTACTTATTAATCTACTTAATATGGCAAGAGATATTCTTTCCCCAGGACTTACACACAACTCGTTGACTGTAGATACTACGGTAATAGGTAATATATCAGCATCCTCTGATATTCGTATCGATGGTATATTGGAAGGAAATTTGGATTGTAGAGGGAAAGTAATTATTGGAGAGAAGGGGAAGGTTACAGGGAATATAAACGCTGTTAATGCAGAAATAATGGGAGCAGTTAAGGGAAATATAAAGGTTGAAGAAAAATTAGTATTGAAATCGACTTCGTTATTGGAGGGTGATATTGAGGTCTCAACTTTAGCTATAGAACCGAAAGCTCAAATCAACGGCAAATGCACAATGCTCCAATTTTCTTCTGAAATGTAATAAAGGTACAGAGTGATTTGTTGTTTAAGAAAATAGGTGTACCTTTGTGCCTCATTTCAAAAATTAGCTTTTTTTAATAATAGAGGCGTACATAAACATTTAATAACATTCTATGGCATTTGCAAATAACGTATTGATTGTTCGTCGAGTATTGATGGCCCGATTGGTAAATTTATGGAATCAAGACCAATTAGTGGAGAAAATTGACCGTTTGCCCATCGAATTGACTCCCCGTAATGCAAAAGTTAGAGGTCGCTGTTGTGTGCATAAGGAGCGTGCTGTATGGAAATATAAATCATTTCCTTTATTAGGTTTTGACATGCAAGATGAGACGGACGAGCTTGTACCTCTTTCTTATTATGCATCGGAAGCGTTAAAAAGAGGAAAGAATACTAAAGAAAATATTTTATGTGTTATTGATGAGGCTTGTTCGGCATGTGTGCAAGTAAATTATGAAGTAACAAACTTATGTCGGGGGTGTGTAGCCAGAGCTTGTTATATGAATTGTAGCAAACATGCGATTACATTTGACCGTAATGGACAGGCTAAGATAGATCATGATAAATGTATCAGTTGTGGTATTTGTAAAGAAGCGTGCCCTTATCATGCTATCGTATATATCCCTATTCCTTGTGAAGAAGCATGTCCGGTAAAAGCAATTTCTAAAGATGAGAATGGAATAGAACATATAGATGAGTCAAAGTGTATTTATTGTGGTAAGTGTATAAATGCTTGTCCTTTTGGCTCTATTTTTGAAATATCCCAAGTTTTTGATATATTATCTCAGATTCGGTCTGGGAAAAGAGTTGTGGCAATTGTGGCTCCGTCTATAATGGGACAGTATTCGGAAAGTCTTGAGGAAATATTTAATGCAATAAAGAAAATTGGTTTCCATGATGTACTTGAAGTTGCTCAGGGGGCTATGGAGACTACTTATAATGAGGCCAAAGAATTGAAAGAAAAGCTTGAAGAAGGTCAAGCTTTTATGACAACTTCTTGTTGCCCTTCATATATAGCATTAGTAGAAAAACATGTAAAAGATATGCAACCTTATGTCTCACATACAGGTTCTCCTATGTATTTTTCTGCTCGGATTGCAAAAGAAAAATATCCCGATGCCCAGGTCGTTTTTATAGGTCCGTGTGTCGCAAAACGGGCCGAAGCGAGGAAAGATGAAGCTGTGGATTTTGTTATGACATTTGAAGAAGTACAGTCCGTTTTTGACGGTTTGGGAATTGACGTTTCTCAAGTTGGAAAAGGAGATTTTGTTTGTGATGCTCATAGAGATGGAAAAGGTTTTGGTATGACAGGTGGTGTTTTGGGTGCTGTCAAGGCTCAGGGGTTGATACCGGATTTGAAAGCTATTCAGGTAGCAAATTTGAATAAGAAGAATATTGCACTATTAAGAGCTTTTGCAAAAGGAAAATCTCCGGCAAAATTTGTAGAAGTTATGGCTTGTGAAGGAGGTTGTATTACGGGACCGTCAGCAAATGTAGATTCTTCTACAGGGACAAGACTTTTCAAATTGGCGTTGGATAAGTTTGCAACATCTCAGGAACCAATCAGTGAGTCTGGAAAGGAGTGATTATTGTCATTCTGTTGGCAGACAATGGTTGTGACAGTTAGTATATCTCAAAAACATATTTACTTATGATAGAATATATAAGCGGACAAATAGTAGACCTTATGCCTACATCAGTTATATTAGAATGTAATGGCATAGGATATTTCTTAAATATATCACTAACGACGTACAGCGCTTTGTCTTCGAAAAATTCAAGTAAATTATATGTGTATGAAGCTATTCGAGAAGATGCATACATTTTGTATGGTTTTCTCGATAGAAGAGAAAGAGAATTATTTCTTTTGCTCATATCAGTTTCTGGTGTAGGGCCTAATACTGCACGCATGATTTTGTCATCATTGACACCTCCGGAATTAGAACAGGTTATTGCTTCTGGCAATGTAAATATGTTGAAGGGAGTAAAAGGCATTGGAGCAAAAACGGCTCAGAGAATAATTGTTGATCTTAAAGATAAAATAAAACGGGGGGGGGATACGTTAAATATAAGTACGCCTTCTAATTCCGAAGTGCAAGAAGAAGCTTTAGCAGCGTTGGTAATGCTCGGCTTTTCTCAAATTCAGTCTCAGAAGGCAATACAGAAATTGCTGAAAGAGTCTCCTCTAATGACGGTCGAAGAGGTAATAAAGGCTGCATTAAAAATGATGTAACCTTTGCTCCTGTCAGCAGGAAAAAAGGTTTGCAGAGTAATGAACAACAAGAGGATAAATTATATTTTTTATATTCTTCTTTTCATAAGCGGGGTGTGTATTTACTCCGCCTTTGCTGCATATAATCATTTCAGTTATCCAGAATTTCTTGATATTTCCTCGGAATTGAGAGCTAAAGCCGAGAACTCCGTTTCACAGGATTCTGTTACAACACCCAAAGCAAAACCTCGTTATCCGGTGGCTAAGACATCTTCTGAAACTTATGAAGATTTGATAAAAAATCATCCGGCTGATTTGAAAACTCCTGAAAACGTGAGAACTGTAGTCGATTATGATCCTGAAACTAATTGCTATGTTATTCGAACGAAGGTAGGGGATAAAGAAATCGTGACCCCTATTATGATGACTGCTGATGAATATCAAGATTATTCGTTGAAAAAATCTATGCAGGCGTATTATCGACAGAAAAATGCAGAAACTTTTGCCAAAGGAAAAAAGGAATTTGACTTCTTGGATATGAAGTTTAATATCGGACCTCTGGATAAGGTATTTGGCCCGGGTGGTGTACAGATAAAAACTCAAGGATCGGCTGAACTTACGATGGCTATAAAAACGAATAAAATAGACAATCCGGCCTTGTCCGTTTCTGCCCGGAAAAAGACATATTTTGATTTTGATGAGAAAATTCAAGCAAATATAACTGCAAAAGTTGGAGATAAGCTCAATTTCAATATGAATTATAATACTGATGCTACGTTTGACTTTGATGCTCAGAAATTGAAATTGCAATATGAAGGGAAAGAAGATGAAATTATAAAAAATATAGAGGCCGGTAATGTCAGCATGACTACAGGATCATCGCTTATACGAGGTAGTTCTGCTTTATTTGGTATAAAGACGACTATGCAGTTTGGCAAGCTTACGGCAACGGCCTTGGTATCGCAACAAGAATCAGAGTCAAAGACCGTAAACTCAAAAGGTGGAGCGCAGACTACTGAATTTGAATTTAGTGCCGATAGCTATGACGAAAATAGACATTTTTTCTTAGCTCATTATTTTAGGGACAATTACGATCAATTTGTTTCTAAATTACCGTACGTATCATCGGGTGTAACAATTAATCGTATAGAGGTTTGGGTAACCAATAAAAGAGGAAATTACGATCAGTCAAGAAATATAGTGGGCTTTATGGACCTTGCTGAGTATAGTAAGAAGGCCTACAACGGTTGGACGTCAAATGCACAATATCAGTTCCCTTCGAATAATTCGAATGACTTGTATGCTCGGCTTAAGGCTATAGATGGTGCACGAAATATCAATCAAGTAACACAAGTGCTCGAAGCATCTCTCCCTGTAGAAGTTGTAGGTGGGCGAGACTATGTAAAGATAGAGAGTGCGCGAAAGCTTGAAAGTTCTGAATATACATTGAACACACAGTTGGGCTATATTTCGTTGAAGAGTACTCTCAATTCAGATGAAGTATTGGCTGTAGCATTTGAATATACAAAAAATGGCCAGGTCTATCAGGTCGGAGAGTTTTCAGGGGATATAACGGATACAGATAATTGTTTGTTTTTGAAATTGTTGAAAGGGACAACAGTAACAACACAGTTACCTATATGGAAACTGATGATGAAGAATGTTTATTCTTTGAATGCAATGCAAGTCCAGAAAGATAAGTTTCGGTTGGATATATATTATAAGAGCGATACGGCTGGTACAACTTTAGCATATATGCCTGTCGGTAATATTAAAGACCAGACTTTGCTGAAAGTGATGAATCTTGATAGACTGGATAACAATAATGAGGCTAATCCGAATGGATTCTTTGACTTTATAGAAGGATATACAGTTTTGGCATCGACTGGTCGAGTTATTTTCCCCGTGGTTGAACCGTTTGGTTCACATTTGAAAGCTAAAATTGGGAATATTCCTGATGTAGACAAGTATGTCTATCAAGAATTATATGATTCCACTTTGACGGTTGCGAGACAATTTGCGGAAAAGAATAAGTTTGTCATTAAGGGAGAATATCAAGCATCGTCTGGTGCAGAAATTCGGTTAAACGCCATGAATGTGCCAAGAGGGTCAGTTCGGGTGACAGCCGGAGGAATGACACTGACAGAGAATGTTGATTATTCAGTAGATTATTCGTCTGGGATTGTTACGATACTTAACCAAAGCTATATTGATTCAGGCACACCGATTAGCGTCTCTCTTGAAAATCAGTCGTTTTTCAATATGCAGCGAAAAACGATGGTGGGGCTTGATTTGAATTATGCTTTTTCTAAAAATTTTAATATTGGTGCTACTATTATGCACTTAGGAGAAAAATCATTGACAGAAAAAGTAAATATCGGAGATGAAGTATTAAATAATACATTATGGGGATTAAATACCTCTTATAATACCGAGTTCCAATGGTTGACCTCTTTGGTAAATAAAATACCGACGGTAAATGCGACAGCACCTTCGAGATTAGCATTAAATGCAGAGTTTGCTCAGCTTATACCGGGCAAAGCTAAAAATAATTCTACTTCATATATTGATGATTTTGAATCTTCTCAGACAGGATTAGATATCCGTACACCATATTCTTGGGTGATTGCTTCCACACCGTCTATGTTTGAGGAATCGAAGTTATCGAACGATATTAAGTATGGAAAAAATAGGTCCTTGTTGTCTTGGTATTACATTGATCGGATGTTTACCCAAAGAAATTCATCTTTAGTACCATCTCATATTAAGAATGATTTAGATCAGCTATCGAGTCATTATGTGAGAGAAATAGACATTAGTGAGATTTTTCCGAATAAAGAGCTGGGCTATGGAGAGTCATCCACATTACAAGTATTGAATCTTTCTTATTATCCTCAGGAACGTGGACCCTATAATATGGATGTGGACAATATGGATGCCAATGGCTATTTTACCAATCCTCAGAAGCGTTGGGGGGGAATTATGAGAAAAATGGATACTCCGGATTTTGAGGCGGCAAATATCGAATATGTTCAATTCTGGATGCTCGATCCATTTTTGGAAGACGAAAATGGAACTTACGATGGAGGGGATTTATATTTTAATTTTGGAGAGATTTCAGAAGACATATTGAAAGATGGAATGAAGTCTTTTGAGAATGGTTTACCTATTGACGGAGATACGACTCATTTGGCTAAGACCGTATGGGGTAAAGTTTCAAAACGGCAATCTATGGTATATGCTTTTGATAACTCTGAAGGTGCTAGAGAGAAACAGGATGTCGGGTTGGACGGATTATCAAATGATGAAGAGTTTACTTATCCAACATATGCAAATTTTTTGCAGGAACTGAGAACGAAATTGTCTGTGGAAGCTCAAGAAAGGATGAGCCAAGACCAATTCTCACCGTTGAATGACCCGGCGGGTGATAATTATCATTTTTATCGAGGTGTTGATTACGATAATGCAGAAATGAATATTTTGAGCCGTTATAAGCATTATAACGGTGTTGAGGGAAATTCATCTTCTCCTGATGATGCTTCTGATAAATATTACCAATCGTCTAAAAGTGTTCCTGATGTGGAAGATATCAATCAAGACAATACTCTGAATGAATATGAACGTTATTATCAATATAAAGTTTCCATTAGAAAAGAAGATTTACAAGTTGGGCGTAACTATATTACCGATAAGCGAACAACGACAGTAAAGTTAAGAAATGGGAAGCAGGAAGAGGTAACCTGGTATCAGTTTAAAATACCGTTGAAGGATGACACCAGTGATGGGACACACGCTCCTCGGGAAAAAGTTGGAAGTATTCAAGACTTTCGAACTATTCGTTTTGCTCGTATATTTTTGACTGGTTTTGAAGAAGAGACTCATCTGAGATTTGCTACAATGGAACTAGTTAGAGGAGACTGGAGGACATATAGCTATAGTTTGTCAAATAATACTGGAGGTACAAATCTACCGGCAGAAGGAGACTTGGATGTATCTACGGTAAATATTGAGGAAAATGCAGGTCAGGTTCCTGTAAATTACGTCTTGCCTCCAGGTGTTACTCGTATTGTTGATCCGAGCCAGTCTCAGATTACTCAATTAAATGAGCAAGCGTTGTCATTGAAGGTACAAAATTTGCCATCTAAAGCAGCAAGAGGTGTATATAAAAATACAAACTTGGATATGCGCACATACAAGCGTTTACAAATGTTTACTCATGCAGAAAAGTTGATTGACGATAAATCAAGTCTGACAAATGGTGAATTGGCTGTATTTATTCGATTAGGCTCTGATTATAAAAGTAATTATTATGAATATGAAATACCATTAGACCTTACAGCTCCTGGAACTTATAATACATATAATGCAGAGGATCAGAATGCCGTTTGGCCTTCGCAAAATATGTTTGATTTTCCGTTATCACTGCTTACCGATTTGAAGTTGAAACGTAATGCTGCGAAAAGAAGAGGTGATGCATCGGTAAATTATACGACTTTATATACGATGTACGATCCTGACCATCCAAAAAATAAAGTTTCTGTGATAGGTAATCCCAGCTTGTCCGATATTGCTTCTATTTTTATTGGTGTTAGGAATAATTCGGCAACAGAGAAAGATGCTGTTGTTTGGGTGAATGAATTGAGACTTACTGGTTTTGATGAAGATGGTGGTTGGGCTGCTCGGGCTAATGTAAATCTGAGTGTATCTGATATTGCAACTGTAAACGTTGGTGGGCATATTGAAACAATTGGTTTTGGTGGCTTAGACCAAAGTCTGACTGAGCGAAGAATGGAAAATTATTATCAGTATAATGTTGCAACGATGGTAGATTTAGGACGATTCTTCCCTGAAAAAGCGAAGGTAAAAATTCCATTGTTTTATTCATTATCGGAAGAGATAAATACTCCTAAATATAATCCTCTTGATCAGGACGTTTTATTGAAGGATGCTTTAGATGCAGCTGTCACTAAAGAAGAAAAAGATTCAATAAAAGAATATTCAATTGATCGTTCTACTATCGAGAGTTTTAGCCTTTCAGGGTTAAGAGTTGATATTCAAAGTAAAAATCCGATGCCTTATGATCCTGCTAACTTCACTTTTAGCTATTCGTACAACCGGCAGAGTAAAAAGAATCCTACGACGTTATTTGAAAATACCTATGACCACCGAGGTAATTTTGGTTATACATATACTCCTTATGTAAAACCATGGACTCCATTTAAATTTATAAAAAGCAAGTCTAAACATTTAAGATTATTTAGGGATTTTGGACTTAATTATTTGCCCAATAATATAACGTTTAACACAAATATGTCACGTTATTACTATGAGCAGCAATTACGTGATTTAGACGAAGGGATTGATATGCAATTGCCTGTATCCATAAATAAAAATTTCCTTTGGGATCGTCAGTTTGGAATACAGTGGAATTTAACAAAAACATTGAATTTCTCATTGGCTACAATGACGAACGCCCGTATTGACGAACCTGCTGGAATTGTAAATAAGGAGCTTTATCCTGATGAATATAAAGCTTGGAAAGATACGGTAATGCACAGTATTCTTCAACTTGGTCGGCCGTGGAATTATAATCAAACTTTTAATGCATCATTTGATGCACCGTTGAATAAAATTCCTGCATTAGATTGGGCAAACTTCTCTGTAAAATATAACTCTACTTATGCTTGGGATAGGGGAGTTGCCGTTGATGCTGAGACAAATTTAGGAAATAGTATTAATAATCAAGGACAGTGGAATTTTGATGGCCGGGCCAATCTGGAAGCTCTTTATAATAAATCGAAGTTTTTGAAAAATGTAAATCGGAAGTTTAGCAATTCTTCACGACGTTCGACCACCAGTCAGAAAAAAAGAAAGCCATTTACACGCCAGATAACGTTAAAATCCGATACGTCTGTGTCGGTACGACATAATTTGGATAATAAAAAACTGTCAGTAACGGCAAAAGGACCAGATGGTAAAGTCTATCCGGTAAAATATAAAATTGTAGATAAAAACAATATACGAATATTGACTCGTGATACAGCACACATAAAACTTACGATTACCCCGGGAAAGAGACCAGAAGATCAGCTTTGGTATAAAGCTGCTGAGTATACGTCTCGTTTTGCAATGATGGTACGTAATGTCAATGTACGTTATCGTCGCTCAAATACGATGTATGTACCTTCATTTAAACCGAATGTTGGAGACATTTTTGGACAGTCCAATTCTTATGATGTATTGGCTCCTGGATTGGATTTTGCCTTTGGATTTACCGACGAGGATTATATTCGTAAAATAATGGATAAAGATTGGTTGATTGTCAGTGATTCGTTAGTGAGCCCTGTAGTTATAAATCGTACAGAAGAAGTACAAATAGATGCATCCTTAGAGCCGATAAAAGGATTGAAAATTACTTTGAATGCCAATCGCACACATAATCACAACAATCAAGTACAATTTATGTATGATGGTATGCCTCAGATACAGGGTGGTAATTTTACAATGACCCACATTGCCATAAAAACTTCATTGAGAGGCTCAAAGGCAAGTAATGGTTATAGTTCTAAAGCTTTTGAGAACTTTTTAGCATATCGTCAGATAATAGCCAATCGTATTGAAAATTTATACGCTGGTAGGAATTTACATTATCCAAAATCAGGATATATAGCTCAAAATAATCCGTTATTGGCCGGACGTCCCTATAACTCACAAAATGGAGGAGTGAGTCTTAGTTCGTCGGATGTAATGATTCCGGCATTTATAGCTGCGTATTCAGGAAAGAATCCAAACAAAGTAGGATTGACAGCTTTTCCGTCATTAAAAAGTTTATTACCCAATTGGCGTATAACCTATGATGGTTTGGGGAAAATACAAAAATTGAAAAAATATTTTAAAAGTATAGTTTTGAGCCATGCATACCGTTGTACATACAGTGTAGGTTCTTTTTCTTCTTACTTAAATTGGTTAGAAGCTGTTGGCGGAGATAGTGATGGGTGGGGATTTGTGAAGGATGAGATATCAGGAAATCCTGTACCTTCATCCCCTTTCGATATATCGTCAGTAAGTATAACGGAGAGTTTTGCTCCTTTGTTGGGTATAGATATGACAATGAATAATAATGTGACACTTCGTGCGGAGTATAAAGATACAAGAAATTTGAGTTTGAATTCTGCTGCCGGACAAATAGTAGAATCTTCTACCCAAGATATTACCGTTGGTGCTGGATATAAGATTGCTAATTTTAATGCTGTCTTAAAGTTGAAAAATGATAAAATGGAATCATTTAATAATGACTTGACTTTACGGGCAGATTTTTCGTTCCGGAAAAATCAGGCATTAATACGTCGTATTGAGCAGAACTTTACTCAGGCAACAAGTGGGACAAAAACATTGACCATTTCATTTTCTGCTGATTATGCTCTGAGTAAACTGATTACGTTAAGGGCTTTTTATGACCGGCAAATAAATACACCTTTGGTTTCTTCAACCTCATATCCGATATCTGATAGTAGCTTTGGCATTGCTGTGCGACTTAGCTTGATGCGATAAAAAAGAAAAGTGATAGGTATTAAAAGATACTTTCTGTGTTTTGATTTTCTTTTTTTGAATTATCTTCGCAATTAGAAAAGAAGTTTAAAATGGATAAACTGAATTTTGCTGCGATAGATATAGGTTCTAATGCCGTTCGTCTGATGATAAAGGGCATTGCTCATGGTGAGACCATTGAAAATTTGACAAAAGTCTTCATGGTTCGCGTCCCATTACGGTTAGGACAAGATGCATTTACTTTAGGACGGATATCTAATGATAAAACCGGAAAGTTGCTCCGACTAGTAAAAGCTTTCAGGCAATTGATGCAGATATATAACGTGCAGTCTTATAGAGCTTGTGCGACTTCAGCTATGAGGGATGCAGAGAACGGAAAAGAAGTAACAAAATACATTGTAGAGAAAACGGGTGTTGAAATTGAGATTGTGAATGGACAAGAAGAAGCCCGGATAGTTTATGATAGTCATATTGTCGACGAGTTAAATCGAGTGGGAGATTATATTTATGTAGACGTCGGGGGAGGAAGTACAGAAATTAGTTTAATTAGTAATAGAGCTTTGAAAAGCTCTGCTTCTTATAATATAGGTACAGTACGTATATTAAATAATAAGGTTGATAAAGTTGAGCTTTTGCGCATGTATAATGACCTTAAACTTTTATCTGAAGTATATCCGAAATTGTCTGTTATCGGTTCTGGGGGAAATATCAATAAATTATTTCGAATATCCGAATTTCCTAAAGGGAGACCTTTGACTACTGTAAAGTTACGGGAAGAGTTGGATATGCTTAGTGCTATACCGGTAAAAGAGAGAATACGTAAGTTCGATTTGAAACCCGATAGAGCAGATGTGATTGTCCCTGCAGCCGAACTATATTTGCAAATAGCACATCATGTAAAAGCTACAGAAATTTGGGTTCCGACAATTGGAATAGTTGATGGTATTACTTATTCTTTGTGTGAGCAATATCTTGCAGAACATCCTAATTGGGATAAATAAAAGAAAAATCTTAAATTTTTATAAAAAGCAGTGAATTAAGAGAAATTCACTGCTTTTTTATGTTGTTTGGTTAAAGCTGTTTTTTAATTAAATTGATTTTTTTATAAAACTACTTTGTAATCTTGAAATAGCAGAATTTATTAAAAAATGAAAAATAGAGATAGCAATGTCCAATAAATAAGCTTTATAATTGACTATTAAGGAGCTAAATAAAGAAAAAAATCTTTATTTGAAATATTTTTTGTTATAAATTGGTGTAAAAAGGCTATCTTTGCACCCAAATTCTAAAATTTATTGAAATCAACATGGCAAATGTGGTGAAATTAAAGAAAGGCTTAGATATAAACCTGAAAGGAAGGCCGGTTAACGTAGTAGAAGAAGCTGCGCTTAGCGAATATTTCGCAATAATACCGGACGATTTTCATGGTGTTGTACCTAAAGTTGTAGTTAAACCTGGCGAGCATGTCGATGCGGGAGCTCCTCTTATGTATGACAAGAACCGTCCGGAGGTTCAATTTGTATCACCGGTAAGTGGTGAAGTTGTGGCAATTAATAGAGGTGAACGTCGAAAGGTGCTGGATATTACAGTAAAAGCAGATACCGAACAAACGTATGTAGAGTTTGGTAAGAAAAATGTAGACGATCTTACAGGAGAACAAATTAAAGATTTGTTATTGCAGTCTGGTATATTTCCATTTATAAAGCAACGTCCATATGATGTTATTGCTAATCCGGAGGTTAATCCTCGGGATATTTTTGTTACAGCATGGGATACGGCACCATTAGCTCCAGATTTCAATTTTGTATTGAAAGGTGATGAAATAAATTTTCAGACAGGACTAGATGCTTTGAGGAAATTGACGTCAGGGAAAGTATACGTTGGTATGTCGGCCAGTAATCCTATTTCTGTATCAAATGTCGAATCTGTTCTTTTTGAAGGGCCTCATCCTGCAGGGAACGTTGGCGTACAGATACAGCATATTGCACCGATAAACAAAGGTGACGTTGTTTGGACGATGAGTGCATTTGATGTTTTGTTTATCGGCCGTTTATTGAACAATGGTATTGTTGATTTTTCTCGTATAGTAGCGATTACCGGGTCTGAAATAAGAAGGCCTTTATATGTTCGGACTCGGTTGGGGGCTCGTATAGATTCAATTTTGTCTGAAAGAGTGAAAAAGACCGATTATCATCAGCGCTATATCAGTGGTAATGTATTGACTGGGACAAAAGTTTCGGAAAATGATTATTTGAGAGCTCCTCATAGTCAGATAACAGTTATTCCTGAGGGAGACGATTGCCATGAATTATTTGGATGGGCAGTACCGGGATTGAAGAAATATAGTGTAAGCCATGCGTATTTTACTTGGTTGTTAGGAAAGAAAAAGGAATATGTACTTGATGCACGTTTGAATGGGGGAGAACGAGCTATCATTATGTCTGGAGAATATGATAGAGTGTTTCCGATGAATATCCTTCCTGAATTTTTGATTAAAGCAACTATTGCATTTGATGTAGAAAAGATGGAGAATTTGGGTATTTATGAAGTTGCTCCGGAAGATTTTGCCTTGTGTGAATTTGTCGATACATCGAAGCTCGAAATTCAGAAAAT
This sequence comes from Coprobacter secundus subsp. similis, assembly GCF_015097275.1. GTDB lineage: Bacteria > Bacteroidota > Bacteroidia > Bacteroidales > Coprobacteraceae > Coprobacter > Coprobacter secundus. The sequence goes on along the minus strand of NZ_AP023322.1, from coordinate 2,067,905 downwards.
TATTCGTAATGGCCTTGACGAATTGATGAAAGAGATGAACTAAACTTATAATCAATAAAATTTATATAACATTGAAAGCATTAAGAAATTATATCGATAAAATAAAACCTAATTTCGAACCAGGTGGAAAATTCGAGAAGTTTCAATCGGTATTTGAGGGATTTGAAACTTTTCTGTTTGTTCCGGCAACTACGTCGAAATCAGGTGTACATATCCATGACAGTATAGACGCCAAACGGACAATGTCTGTGGTCATTCTAGCCTTGATTCCGGCATTATTAGTCGGAATGTACAATGTTGGCTATCAACATTATTTGGCTATAGGGGAAAGTGATATTACGGGATTTTGGACAACCTTTCTTTTCGGATTTTTGGCAGTTCTTCCTAAGATTATTGTATCATATATTGTTGGCTTAGGTATCGAGTTTACAGCAGCTCAGATACGAGGACATGAAATTCAAGAAGGATTTTTAGTATCGGGGATTCTTATACCGATGATTGTTCCTGTAGATACTCCATTATGGATGATTGCTGTCGCAACAGCATTTGCTGTTATTTTTGCTAAGGAAGTGTTTGGCGGAACAGGTATGAATGTGTTTAATGTTGCATTGGTAACAAGAGCTTTCCTTTTCTTTGCATATCCATCAAAAATGTCGGGAGATGCTGTATTTGTGAGGACGTCCGATACTTTTGGTTTAGGAGCAGGTACGGTTGTTGATAATTTTTCAGGGGCAACACCTCTGGGACAGGTTGCCACAGCGACAGGCGGACAAGTACATTTGACCAACATATTGGGTGAGCCTATTTCATTGTGGGATTCTTTTGTTGGATTGATTCCTGGCTCTATTGGCGAGACATCAACTTTGGCTATCCTTATTGGTGCTGCAATCTTGTTGTTTACACGGATAGCTAGTTGGCGGATTATGTTGTCGGTGTTTGTTGGTGGATTATTTATGGGATATATTGCAAATTTGTTTGCTTCATCAACTTATCCGGGTTCGATGTTGTCTCCGCTTGATCAGGTTTGTTTAGGTGGATTTGCTTTTGCAGCTGTATTTATGGCGACTGATCCCGTAACAGGAGCCCGTACGACATTGGGAAAATATATTTATGGTTTTCTGATAGGTGTCATCGCTATTTTAATTCGTGTATATAATACAGGCTATCCTGAAGGAGCTATGCTTGCTGTATTGTTGATGAATGTGTTCGCACCTCTGATCGATTATTTTGTGGTAGAAAGCAATGTTAAGAAACGACTCAAACGAGCTAATACTAATGCATAAAAAATGAAGTTATGAATAAGCAGAGTAATGGTTATACAATAATATATGCTTCAGTGATGGTAGTTGTTGTCGCTGCGGTGTTAGCCTTTGCATCGTTGTCGTTGAAACCTCAACAGACAAAAAATGTAGAAATAGATAAGATGAAGCAGATATTGAGTTCTGTAAATATTTCTTCAGATGCGACGAATGCACAGGATTTATATAAAAAATATATTGTCGATTCATACATTATTGATAAACAGGGTAATAAAATAGAAGGCAATGCCTTTGATGTCGATGTTGCGGCTCAGGTAAAATTAGACCCGGATAAAAGAGAATTACCCGTATTTGTTTGTCGATTAGATGATGGAGCTGAGAAATATATTTTCCCGATGTATGGTGCTGGTTTATGGGGGCCAATTTGGGGATATGTCTCTGTCGATACGGATGGAGATACTATTTATGGTGCTTTTTTTGCTCATCAGGGAGAAACTCCAGGATTAGGTGCAGAAATAGAAAAACCTATGTTTTCAGATCAATATCAAGGTAAACATTTTTTTGTTGATGGAGATTTTAAATCTGTAGCTGTTGAGAAAAAGGGGCAGAAGCCTGTAGATGGAGCAGAATATGTCGATGCTATATCTGGTGGTACAATTACCAGTAAGGGGGTTCAGTCTATGATGCAGAATAGTATTGCTCCTTATCAGAATTTTTTAAAATCATTAAAAAAATAAGCGGAGAAGAAAAATATGTTATCGAAAAAAACAAAACAAGTATTACTGGGTCCGCTCTCAAAGAATAACCCGGTAATTGTGCAGATATTGGGTATTTGTTCGGCATTAGCCGTTACTGCAAAGCTGGAGCCAGCTTTTGTTATGGCTATCTCCGTAACGGCTGTGTTGGCATTTGCAAACGTGATTATATCGCTTTTGCGTAATACGATACCTAATAGTATACGTATTATCGTGCAATTGGTTGTGGTTGCTGCATTAGTTATTATTGTAGACCAAGTATTGAAAGCCTATGCATATGATGTAAGTAAACAGTTGTCCGTTTTTGTAGGGTTGATTATTACCAATTGTATTTTAATGGGACGTCTTGAAGCTTTTGCTTTAGGTAATGGACCGTGGGAATCTTTCTTGGATGGTGTTGGTAATGGAATTGGATATGGAATAATATTGGTTATTGTTGCTTTTTTCCGAGAGCTATTAGGTTCAGGAACATTATTTGGCTACCAAGTGATACCTCAAGCTTTTTACGATTGGGGATATGAGAATAATGGTTTGATGATATTGCCTCCGATGGCTTTGATTACTGTTGCGTGTATTATCTGGGTACATCGCTCTCGAAATAAAGATTTGCAAGAAAAGTAGTAGGTTCCTTAAAATAAATAGAAAATGGAAAATTTAAATCTGTTTATCCGGTCTATCTTTATAGACAATATGATATTTGCTTACTTTTTAGGCATGTGTTCTTATCTTGCTGTGTCTAAAAATGTAAAAACAGCAATAGGATTGGGACTTGCTGTAACGTTTGTGTTGGTAATAACTTTACCGGTGGATTATTTGTTGGAAAACTATATTCTTAAGCCTGGAGCTTTACAATGGCTTGGAGACGAGTACAAAACTGTAGATTTGAGTTTTCTTAGCCTGATTATGTTTATTGCGGTAATTGCATCAATGACTCAATTAGTTGAGATGATAGTTGAGAAATATGCTCCTTCTCTTTATGCTTCATTAGGAATCTTTTTACCGTTAATAGCTGTAAATTGTGCTATATTAGGTGGTTCGCTTTTTATGCAACAGAGAGCATTCCCTTCTGTTGGAGCAGCTACAATATATGGATTAGGCTCAGGAATTGGTTGGCTGTTGGCAATTATGGGGATTGCCGCTATTCGCGAAAAGTTGGCTTATTCCAATGTTCCTGCGCCTCTTAAAGGTATTGGGATTACGTTTATAGCAACAGGTCTTATGGGCATTGCTTTTATGAGTTTTTTGGGGATTAAATTATAATCGGGTATTCATTTTAAATAGAAAGATACGATGGTATTATCAATGATTAACAGTCTGACTATCGGGGTAGCAGTAGTTATATTTCTGATACTTATTTTAGTATTGGTAGCAGTATTGTTATTTGCAAAAAATAAGTTGACTCCTTCAGGTGAATTGAAAATAAATATAAATGATGGAGAGAGAGAAGTTGTAACCGGAGCGGGTTCTACATTGCTTTCAACTTTGGCTGCAAATAAAATATTTTTACCATCTGCCTGTGGTGGTGGTGGAAGTTGTGGAATGTGTCGTTGTCAGGTATTAGAAGGGGGAGGAGAGATACTTCCTACCGAGACTGGATTTTTTACTCGCAAACAAATACATGACCATTATCGTTTGGCTTGTCAGGTAAAAGTTAAAAATGATCTTCAGATTAAGATTCCTCAAGAAGTACTGGGAATTAAGAAATGGGAGTGTGAAGTAATTTCGAACCATAATGTAGCTTCTTTTATTAAAGAATTTGTAGTTCGTTTACCAGAAGGAGAAAAATTGAATTTTAAGCCGGGTAGTTATATCCAGATAGATGTCCCTAAATACGATATTAAATTTACCGATATGGAAATTGAGGAAAAATTCCGTGATGAATGGGATAAATTTAAGATGTGGGGGCTTGTTTGTAAAAATGATGAAGAAACTTATCGCGCATATTCTATGGCGAATTATCCGGCCGAGGGGGATATCGTAATGTTGAATATTCGTATTGCTACACCTCCATTTGACCGGAATACAGGGACATGGGCACAGGGAATAAAACCAGGTATTTGTTCTTCTTATCTTTTTACTCGAAAACCGGGTGATAAGGTCACTATTTCAGGACCTTATGGAGAGTTTCATATCCTTGATACTAAACGTGAAATGTTGTATATTGGTGGTGGTGCAGGTATGGCGCCTTTGCGTTCTCAATTGTTGCACTTATTCAAAACGCTGAAAACAACTGATCGTAAAATCTCCTATTGGTATGGAGCTCGTTCTCGACGGGAAATTTTTTATGAAGAAGATTTCCGGGAGATTGAACGGGAATTCCCAAATTTCTCTTTCCACATTGCATTAAGTGACCCTCAGCCTGAAGATAATTGGACTGGATATACGGGGTTCATTCATCAAGTAATATATGATCATTATTTGAAAGACCATGAGGCCCCAGAGGATATAGAATATTATATGTGTGGTCCTGGTCCAATGGCCAATGCTGTTAAGAAAATGCTTTGGGATTTGGGAGTTCCTAGAGAGATGCTTATGTATGATGATTTTGGAGCGTAAACATTTAATAAAGAGGCTGTTTCAAAATAGAATTGCTAAAGTAAAAATCTTACAGATTGAAACTTAAAAGTGAAAAATCTCCTGCTTTTGGCCATATCATTAAGATAAATGAAGGCTAGAGCAGGAGGTTTTTATATTGTAACTTATAGATTATAAGCAAGTCTATCCAATTTTTCTATTTTGAGACAGCCTCATTTTTTTGATTTTATTATTTTTATAGATTATGATGGATGAGCAAATCAGATTTTAGATAAAAAAGATTATTTCTCATTAATCAAAGTTTGGGAAGCATCGATAAGAGCGACTCATGGGTTTCTTGGAAGAAGAAATTTTGTTTTATAAAAAAGCTATATTGGAATATTATTTTGATAATGTGAAGTTGTATGGTATCAAAGAAAGTGTTTCTGAAATAAAAGCATTTATTGGTTTGTCAAATAATCAGGTCGAAATGTTGTTTGTTCATCCGAATTATTATAGACAAAGTCTTGGTACGCAACTTATGCATTTTGCTTTAAATCGTATGCATTAATGTAGATGTAAATGAAGAGAATAAGGACGCTTTGAAATTTTATCTTCATTTAAGTTATGAAATTATTGGGAGAAATGATGTTGATGCAGAGAAGAAAAATCATTCAATTTTGCATTTACGGTACTACGACAGACACGAATGATATAAGCGGTATTCTAATTTAGGTTATTAGTTTTAGGCGTATTTGTTGATTTTATTAAGATTATTATTATGCAACGTGCCAATATCTTGGGATGTAAAGATACGAGGATATGGTCAATAATTAGTATTGGAGAGAGTATAGAACCTTAAAAGTATTTGCATATTATAGTTGTTCAGATACTTTTAAGGTTCTTGATTATTTTAGTAAGCAAATCTTAATTCATTAAGTTTGTTCCAGTTTCCACGTGTGAAATCTGGGATGGTGACAGGTGCGCTGTTATTTTCTATAGAAATTCTGGTTAGTTCTGCTAAGCAGCACCATTCTGCTAAGTCATAGACGTCCATATCCAAAGGAAGTCCATTACGGAGGCAATATATCAGACGATAATCCATGATATAATCCATTCCTCCATGCCCTCCAACTTGTTTTGCTGTTTCTTCTAATTCTTTGATAATAGGATGTTTGTATTTCTCCATTAATGCTTTTTTTATGTCATCCGATACAAATCCATGAGCGGTCAAATTTTCAAAATTAGGAGTTATTTTTTCCGATATTGGAGTCGGACGTAGGACATATCCTTCTACTGGATATTTGTTGGCAAACCCATTCGTCCCGGTTAACTGATACATACGGCTATAAGGACGAGGATTCATGACATTATGTTGAATCATCAAGGTTTTACCTTTTTCTGTACGAATCATGGTTGTTGTGTGGTCTCCATTTTGAAAATCCAAAATATCTTCTCCGGTTTGTTTTTTTATAATATCCGGGCCTGTTACAGCTTTAGTATCCATAGCCACTAAAAAATTCATTTTGTCTCCTCGGTGAATATTTAATAATTGGCATGCCGGTCCCATTCCATGTGTAGCATATATGTCACCTCGGAATCTGCGATTGTAATCCAGGCGCCAGTTATTCCAATATTCTGGCCAAAATTCTTCCAAATTGTGGATATATGAGCCTTCTACATGTAAGATTTCTCCGAATAACCCTTGCTGTGCCATGTTTAGAGTTGTTAGTTCAAAATAGTCGTAGACACAGTTTTCAAGTTGCATACAATGTTTTCGGGTTCTTTCCGAAGTATCTATTAATTTCCAAATTTCATCTAAAGTCATAGCAGCAGGAACTTCTACTGCTACATGTTTTCCATGTTCCATGGCATATATAGCCATGTCGGCATGATGTTTCCAGTCTGTGGCTATATACACCAAATCAATGTCGTCTCGTTCACAGAGTTGTTTCCATGCATCCTCGCTTCCTGTATAGGAAATGGCTCGCGGATATCCGTTTTTGTCTAAAATTTTTTGAGTTTTTTCTACACACTCAGGACGAATGTCACAGAGTGCTATAATTTTGACTCCGGGAATATGAGTAAATCTGCTTACGGCACTTGGCCCTCTCATTCCTAATCCGATAAATCCGGTACGGACAGTATCTATTTTGGGGGCAGTTAGAGCAATGACATCAGATTGTCCTGCAGGCCTTTGAGGTACAGGGATTTCAATTAGATATGTTTCTGTTTTTAGAGAGGCATTACAGCTGAGACATATCAGTAGAAGCAAGTAGAAAAAAAATATATTCAACAATTTTTTCATGGTATAATATATATTTAATATTAGTTGTTTATAAATATTAACATAATGTTATGACGCCAACTATTTTTTATGTTGTATTATAAATATTCTCTTTCTTTTTTACTTAGTTTCTATATTTATGATCTCTCTTTCTCAGGTTTTTCAACTTTTATTTTGATTGTGGTCATGGTTGAAATTTACGAAACTATTGCGAAACATTTTCAAGCAAAAGTAAATAAAATGAACCATAAATCTTTAGAAGAAATATGGTTTATATTGTTAACTTATTGGTTTTTATTTTTGTGACCCCAGCAGGACTCAAACCTGCGACCTTCAGAACCGGAATCTGACGTTCTATTCACTAAACTATGGGGCCTTTTAGCATGCAAATGTAAGAAATATTTGTAGCTTTGCAAATAGATATATTAAAAAGTTTAATTCTATAATTTATGAATGTGCGAATTGAAGAAAGCTGGAAGCGACGGTTGCAAGATGAGTTTGATAAAGACTATTTTGTGAAGCTTACTGATTTTGTCCGTTCGGAGTATGCTACTACTACAGTGTATCCTCCCGGTAGTCAGATGTTTAGCGCCTTTGATGCTTGTCCTTTTGATAAAGTAAAAGTTGTAATTTTAGGTCAGGATCCCTATCATGAACCTCGTCAGGCCAATGGTCTATGTTTTTCAGTAAATGATGGGATTATGTTCCCTCCTTCATTGCAAAACATCTTTAAAGAAATAGAATCTGATTTGGGAATTCCCATTCCTAAGAGTGGCGATTTATCACGTTGGGCATCACAAGGAGTTTTGCTGTTGAATGCGACTCTAACGGTAAGAGCACATCAGGCCGGATCTCATCAGAATCGGGGGTGGGAGCAGTTTACCGATGCTGTAATACATCGTTTGGCAGAAGAACGAGAACATCTTGTATTTATTTTGTGGGGTTCTTATGCACAGAGAAAAGGGGATTTTATAGATCGTTCGAAACATTTGGTTTTAAAGTCTCCACATCCTTCTCCATTATCAGCACATAGGGGTTTTTTTGGAAATAAACATTTTAGTAGAACGAACGAATATTTGCGATCCTATGGGATAGAGCCTATACAATGGTAATGTTTTATGAAAATAGATGTAGAAGAACGTTCAAGAAGGGCAAAAGCTTTTTTCTTGGACGGATATAATTGTTCTCAATCGGTATTTTTGGCATATTGTGATTTATTTGGTATTGATGAAAGATTTGGGGCAACTTTGGTTGCTCCTTTAGGGGGAGGCATGGGCCGGTTAAGAGAAGTTTGTGGAACAGTAAGTGCTTCTTTTATAATTGCCGGGTTAAAGTATCCAGCTGGCATACCTGCCAATACACCCGAAGGGAAAGAAGCTAAAACGAAAAATTATACTGTAATACAAGAGCTGGCCGAGCGGTTTAAAAAAGAAAATGGTTCTATTGTATGTAGAGAATTATTAGGACTTACTAAGAAAAAGGATGATCCGATACCTTCAGACCGTACAGAAGAGTATTATAAACGTCGTCCATGTGCAGAATATGTTGCTATTGCTGCTCGTATTATTGGAGAAAAGTTGAATGAGGAATAAATAAATTAGGAGAGATAAAAAATAAACCCTGAAAATTTGATACAGGACTTTCAGGGTTTATTTATAGTACAAGCTATTGATTCCCGATGCAAAATATATTATTTTTTTATTATTTTAAAAATCCTATCTTGTATTTTGACGAAGTAAATACCTTTAGGATAAGAATCCATTTTTATTTGTTTGTTCTGAGTTTTCATTATCAAATTACCTGTACAATTTAATATGTAAATTGAAGCATCATTATTAGTACCCTCTATATATAAGGTTTCTGTTACAGGATTAGGATATACAGATATTTTATTTTGTATTTCTATTTCTGAGACGTCTGTAGTTTTTTCTTCTATATATGTATAAGTGACGGTGCTACCAACATATTCATCGTTCGGATTTGGAAGATTAAATTCGATATTGGTGCTATTTCCATTCAATGCAACTTCTGCATTATTACCGGAGAGTATTTTAGAAATGGATATATTGATCTTTTGCTGAGAGTAAGTGGGGTCAGAAATTGATATGGTATATTTCTGATCTTTTATTTTCAATAGTATCATACATGGTTTATCACTGTAAAGGGATAATTCTTTTTCTAAATTGATTGTACCAGCCGTATACATGACAATTGCATATAGGTTGTTTATTTTGCTATATACAATTTGCCCTTTGGAATCATTTTTTTTAATTTCTAAACCTGTATTTTGAGTATATGATTCCATTTCTTTTATTGTTTTGTTTGGAGCAACGATGTATTGGTAAGTAGCATTATCAGGAGTTGTGCCATGATTGAGCCATATACTGAATATAGGTGCAGTTATTGTTTCAGTACTCCCTGATTTGGTTATTTTGCTCCACGAGCCTGCTTGCTCTTTCGCCTCTATATTGATATTGGCTTGCTGAGGAAATATATAACCTATATTATTGTGGTGTATCCATTTTATATCTTCCGAAGTGATGTTTTCGTCAGAGAGTTTTTTTGAATTAGCTCCGTCAGAATAGAAAACATCTCCTGATTGGAAACATTGATTGACTGATGTTACAACGGGAGCTGCCTCAGAAGAAACAATGTCGGAACCTAAACATATCATGGCATCGTCCATGAAGAAATAAGATTTGTTTGCTTTTACATTCTTATAATTATGTTGGTAGGCTAAAATTCCTGAAAGGCTATCACTGATTCCTCCTGCAAAAGTGTTTGTTGCTAATATATATCCGTTTAAATTTGTAAAACTATCTTTCTGAATAGATGTAGTACCCGGGATTCTATTCCAATTCCATAACGGGAAAATATTAAAATATTCCTCACCGGTTGTCATAATATTGGTTGCACCACAGGGAAGGTTGGCAGCTTTGATATTTTCTCCATTGAGAGACTCTGAACCATTAGTTCTGGATGATATTACTTTAGCAGAAAGGTAATAGTTCTTTCCATGGTGGGTCATCATATCGGATAGCCAGAAGTGTTTGTTACCCGAGGTAGGGAAAGGTGCATCTTCTTCAATATGTTGTTTCCATTTAGAATATATATCGGCATGTTCTGTATCAAATTTTGCCATTTTGTCTAATTCTTGTGGGATGAAATTCATATCATAATCAGATGGGCGTGCTATATTTCGACCTTTTACTCCGAAATCCATGACTTTTTTGTAGCTGAAAAGCATATGGCCATTAAGCATCATATCTGAAAATAGTTTTCTTTTTTCTGAACTGAAAGCTGAACTGAAAGTTGTACCTTCGGTAAGAATAATTGTGTTGTTAAGAGCGGAGATTAATTCTAGTCCGTAGCTTCCAGATTGAATTTGTCGTCTATGTTGATGAAAACTAAAGTCTGATTTTAAGCCTTCTTCTTTAGATTCACTTCCGTTGATTGGAAATTTTGTTTTTGCAATTTGTAAAATAGATGCCATTGATGAAAAACCTCGGAATGTTAGATTGTAATTATTTTCAATGCAACCTTTATTAAAAGTTATTTCCGAAACCCATGCCCGATTTTGTCCTTGATGACTTTGATTTCCTGTATCATCTTTTATAAACGTAGAATATCTTTTTATATCTGATGTCGGGACTTCGTTTTTTATTAGAATGAGTGTATAGGAGTATTTTTGAGGATCTCCGATTGAGTTCCACCACCAATTGTCTTCGTCAGTCGGATAATCCCATCGGGCAACATATTCGCATCCAGATACGATTTTTTTCAGTAAGAGTGGGCTTTTATAATAACTGCACTCAGGGTGGTTATATGCTGTAGCTAAAACGAGTAAGTTACTGAAGTGTTTATCAGGTCCCCATCCATCTGTTAATGAATGGGTATCCGAATAGTCAATGTCTGGCCAAGAGCCATCTTCTTTTATGGTATTCATTAGTTGAGTTGGATCTGTATAACCATTAGCAATTAGCCTCTGAACAATTCTTTTAGAGACTGTTTCTATGCTTGTATCATATTCGCTAGTATCGTTAATTCTGACTTCAGAGATACTATTCCATTTGTTTTGGGTATTTCCGTTACAATTTATTCTGATGTAACGAGCTTCCTGTGGGGGAAATGGAAAATTTTCCCAACTGCTGGTCGTACCGCTTGACGTACCGTTAAAAACTTCAGTGAAAGATTTTCCATCCGTTGATAATTCTATAGAGAGAGTTGTCTTACGTTTATCCCCAGTGTAGAATGCAATGTCTACGGATGCAATGTTTTTTTTTAATCTTAAGTCGAACATAATCCATTGTTCTCCTTCGGCGGACCATCGAGTAGAAAATTGTCTGTCTAAGGTTTTATCGGGTGTATTTTCTGTCCCAGCTTCATAATCGCTGGCAGTGACATCGATATCTATAACGGGCTTTTCTGGCTCAGGCATATCGCCTGGAGCCATTTTAATGAATTCACTGCTTGCTAATAAAAAAGCTCCTACACCGAAATCTGCTGTACTTGTTGCTGTAACAGGTTGAGAAGATTCAGGTTGCCAACCGGCACCTTGAACATACCCTAGAAGTCCCGATGGCTGTATTGCATAAGTTGTTAGTCCATCCCAAGCTTTCAATATAGTAGGAAGGTAAGTTTCTTTGTCTAGAAGACCGTTATTAATTCCCCAAGAAAGTCCATAGACAAAAAGAGCTGTCCCGCTTGTTTCCATGCCACCATAGTGTTCTGGGTCATCTAAGTTTACATTCCAAAAGCCATCGTCCCTTTGTCTGTTTTTTATAGCTTCGGCCATTTCTTTGAATGATGTTATAAATTCTTCCCGATATGGACTGTTTTTTGGTAGGTCCCTTAATACCCGAGCATAAGCAGCTAATGCCCAGCCATTGCCTCGAGACCAGAATACTTTTTTCCCATTGGGACTTTTTTTGAAAGAGTTTCCATCTCTGAACCATAGATGGTCAGTTGTGTCATACAGTTTTCGTGTGTTTTTTGTATCTTGATACATAGAGTACATTTGATTGAAATATGCGTCATCTTCATATAAAACTCCCAGTTTTGAAAATACAGGCATAGCCATATATAAAGCATCTACCCAGAACCAATCATCTTTGGCTTCTGTTGGATTTTTTATCAAATCATCTATACTTTCTTTGATAGCTTTGATTTTAATTTCATTTTTTATTTCGTCCAAGTTATAAAGGTCGATATATGTTTGTCCACATACTTGCTGGTCTGCACCATGATTAGCCGCAGAACTTCCTAAAGCCCAATTATTTTTCTCACCCCAATTGTTCATGTAGTTTAGTAACTCTTTATCTGGATATATTTTATAAAATTCCATACATCCAGTAAAATATATCGAAGTGACCCATTGATTATTTCCTGGAGTTGAGTGCCCAGATAAATAATAGTCATTTACCAATTTTATTTTCTTTAAAATTTCAGATTTTTGAGGGATGTTATCGATTCCTTGCGCAAAAGATGTAACTACAAATAAAGTAGTAAAAAGTACGCTAATTGTATGTTTGCTGAGATTCATGATTGATATTATTATTGATTTTTTGAGAATAGGTCTTTATTTTGAAAATTTCAGAGATTGTTTCTGCGTGTTTAATATATAGATACCTTTAGGGAAATTGTTTAATTCGATTCTTGACTCATATGTATCTAACATATGTTTTCCTGTTATGTCGAAAATTGAAACAATATTTTCGGGTAATTTATTTCGAATAATCAATGTATTTCCTTTTATTATGATATCAATAAGATTATTGCTAACAGTTGATATTCCGGTAGTCGATTCTGAAAATATTTTGGCTAATTCTTCTGGTAAAGTTTTTGGTTGATTTTCTGTGTTCATTCCGGATAAGATAGGAAGTGGATATTTTTCATTGCTCATGTTCCATATGCTGATAAAATTCCACTCCAAATTGAGATATGAATCTTCCTTTTTTAAGTCGGATGCAGTTGAGTTCAATCCATCTTTTCCGGAAGCATTACTTTCGGCATTAAGAGTTTCAGTTCCTCTTATTAGTTTTATGTCAGAAAGAGCTCTGTTATTCCTGATAGTAGCATTGACAGTCCCGTCTTTAATCCATCCGGCAATACGTCCGATTCTTGTTTGTGCGGTTTCTGATGTAGCTTCGAAAGATATAGAGGGATTTATTGCTACGCAATTTTCGATCGTAATTGTTGCACTGATGCTTGTTCCTGGACCTCCTACAATACCCAATAGACCTCCAATATTGTATCCTTCTCCTGTAGCATTGATTTTACTTGTACTATAGCAATTTCGTATAACAAACTCTGCTTTATTCCATAAATATCCAGCGATTCCACCTGCTCCTTCAGTATTGATGGATATATTTCCTGAACTGTAACAATCAGATATAATTACATTACCTTTATAACTATAGCCTAAAATACCACCACAGCTTTTTTCACCAATAATGCAGGCATCAGCATAACAATTTTTGATTTCGGCATTGGCATTTTCTTTTATTCTCCCTACTATGGCACCAATACTTTCTTTTCCAGAGATTCCTTTATCCGAAGTTTTTACTCCTAAATTTTTGATGATAGCATTACCCCCGATATATGAGAATAGACCTATTTCATTTGTTGCTGGCATATCAATCCAGAGCCCTGTTATCGCAAATCCGTTACCGTCTAGTGTCCCGGTGAAAGGTTCAGCCAATGAACATAAAGGTATCCATCCCGTCTCCGGACTATTGGCATATATCCATTCTGTTAAATCAATGTTCCCGGAGAGTTTGTAATGAGCATTAGGAAAAATTCCTATGTTATGTAACTGGGTCGCTGTTTTTATAATATATGGAGACGCTTCAGAACCATCACCACCCTCAAATTCAATTTTAGGTGTATTGAGTAAGTTATTTAATTCGTCAGACAATTTTATGGGTTGTTCATCTGTTGACAGTTGGCTTAAAATGGGAAATGAATACTCTTTATTGGGCATTGTCCAGATATTAGTAAAGTCCCATCCCAATTGTAAATATACAGTTTGTTCAATCAATTCATGTATATTTTGGGTTGTTCCGTCGTTTTCTATTGTGTTATTTTCAGGTTTGATATTAGTGCCATCTTTAATAAGTTTGGTTTCTTTTAGAGCTATATTGTTTTCTATAGTTCCTGTAGTATTTTTTTTTACTAATCTTCCAATAATGTGTCCAATAGAATTTTCAGTACTGGAACTGCTTATTTGCAGAAGAGGATTAATTGCTACGCAGTTTTTGAGAGTTATATGGGCAGCCTTATTGACAGACGGTCCACCTATAGTACCTACAATACCACCGACACAATCAGCATTCTCAGAAATAATATTGGCTGTTGTATAGCAATTTTGTATGATAAAATCTGCTTTATTCCATAACTGCCCAGCTATACCACCGGCATTACTATTTTTGGCGGTTACTTGTCCAGAGACATAACAATTGGATATAGTTACTCCGCCAGTATAACTATATCCTAAAATACCTCCGCTGTTTGTTGTCCCTTTTACGTGTACATCTGCAAAGCAGTTATTGATTAGAATATCAGTTGCATTATTGGATATACGGCCTACAATTCCTCCAACATCCGACCCTCCGATAATGCCTTGGGCTGTTGTTTTTAGAATGAGGTTTTTAATGACAGCATTTGTTCCTACCCAGGAGAAAAGTCCACCTATGTGGCTATCGGTTGGCCGGTTAAACCAAAGCCCGGTAATGGCATATCCTGCACCATCTAGCTGACCAGTGAAAGGCATAGATTCATCTGGACACAGAGATTCCCACCCTTTTTCAGGATTGTTGGTATTTATCCATTCTGTTAAATCAATATTATTTCCTAATTGAAAATAAGCATCTCGATATAAAGTAATGTTTTGTATCTGTTCTGCTGTCTGAATAATATACGGGGAGCTGATTGTTCCTTCTCCACTCGTGAATTTGTCAGATATCGCTTGGGAAGGGAGAACTGACGATAAAACAAGAATAACAGATAAAAACTTTGTTTTCGAAAATAGATAAAATGCTTTTCTCATATAATATTGATGGTTAAATGTATACAGCAAATATAGAGCTTGTTAAATACCTAAAAAAGTACTTTATTATCTAATTCTTGTACTTATCGGACTATGAATGGTATATTTTAAATTAAGATATATGATGTTTATATACATACAAAGCGCAGAGATTTTAATCCCTGCGCTTTGTATATTAAGTTTATTTAGTTTTATTGAACGCCTCCGATAATTCCTTTATCAGAATGTTCGATAAAATCCAAGATGTATTGAATCTCTGGAGACATAGGTACCATTTCTCTTATATTGCGGAGAGCGTTTTCTAAACTGGTTCCACATTGATATATTTGACGATAGGCTTTTGCTATATTATCTAAAATGTCATTAGGAATATTTCCCTTTTTTGATAAAAGAACAGCATTGATTCCATAATAACTGATTGGATTATGAGCAGCGACAATATATGGGGGTACGTTTTTATTTGCTCGACAACCATCTCTGACTAATGTCCAACCGCCTACGTGGCAACCATGTTTGAGGATAACTCCGCTACCTAAGATTGCTTTATCATCAAGGGTACAGTTTCCTGCAGTTTTTGTTCCGTTACCCAAAATACAAAAATTTCCGATTTGAGTATCATGGGCTATGTGAACACCCTCTAAAATGAAATTTCCATTTCCAACAGTGGTGGAATTCCCTTTAAATGTTGCTCGGTTGATAATTGCTTTTTCTCGGATTACATTATCATTGCCGATTTCTACAAAAGTTTCATCTCCTTTAAATTGAAAGTCCTGAGGAGTTGCACCGATGATTGCAGCTTGGTACACCATATTGTTACTTCCCATATGGGTTCCTGACAGGATACTTGCATAAGGCATAATTGTACAGTTGTCTCCGATTTCGACATTTTCATCGATGTACGCAAAAGGGTGGATGGTGACATCTTTCCCAATTTTTGCCTTCGGATTTACATAGGCCAATGGACTAATCATAATTTTACTAATTTAAGGTTCATAACTTATCGTCCTCCACCTAATGCATGATAGAGATTAACTATCGCTTGCATACGCTGGAAACTATCGGATACCTGTGAAAGTTGTGCACTTAGTAACGATTGTTGAGCTGTAAGTACTTCGAGGTATGTCGATGTCCCTAAAGTTAACAATTGTTGTGTATATTCAACCGATTTTTCTAAAGAATTTATTTGTTTCTCGCGTTGAATACTCTTTTCTTTTGCAGATTCATAGGAAGTTAAAGCATTGCTAACTTCACTTCCTGCATTTAGAATTGCCTGTTCAAAACTAAGTTTTGCACTTTCTTGTTGAGCTTTAGCTATTTTTAGTTGAGCAATATTGGCTCCACGGTAAAAAAGTGGTTGTGTGAGAGAACCTAAAGCTGACAAAATCATTTTTCCTGGATTGACTATCATATTTCCAGCTTGATTTGTCCATCCTAATGTCCCGGAAATGGAAATTTGCGGATAAAAATTTGCACGGGCTTCATTTGTTCCGTAGTAAGCCATAGCAAGTGCCATTTCTGCGGCTTTTACATCCGGCCGGTTTGCCAATAATTGTGCAGGAATTCCCGCATTTAAAACTTCAGGGAAATTTTGGTCATCGATAGAACCCCTTTCTATTTTTTGAGGAGCCTGTTTTAGAAGCAAAGACAAAGCGTTTTCTGCTTCTTTTATTTGTTGTTTTATGTCCGGGATTGAAGCTTTGACCATATAACTGTTTGCTTCACTTTGTACAATTGCAGCTTCATTAACCATTCCGGCTTCTTTCATTGCCCGCATGGTTTCTAAGCTTTTATCCCAGATTACCGATGTTTCTTCTGTGATAGATAGCTGTTTGTCCAGCATCAGTAAGGTATAGTAATAATTTGCGATAGCAGATATTACTTGCGTTTGTACTGCTTGTTTATAAGCCTCACTTTGTAGTAAAGCAACTTTTGCTTTGCGTTTTGAGTTAAGCAATTTCCCGAATAAGTCTATTTCCCAACTGGCTGCGACCGGAGCAGACCATGTCCATGTTGGATTTGATTTGTTAAAGCTACTAACTCCTCCCTGTGGTGATAAAACCAAGGAGGGAGCATAAGCCATACGAGCACTCATAAAACTTGCTTCTGCTTGTTTTACATTTAACATGGCACTCTGTAAATCCGTATTTTGATCTAAGCCTAATTGTATAATTTCTTGTAACTTGGGATCGGTGAATACTTCTTTCCACGGCAGATTACCCATATTAGTCGTATCCGAAGTAAGTGTGTCATTTACAGAGAGAGGATCTCGGTAAAGACCTTTTGTATCAATTTCGGGCCGATCATAGGATTTGTATATGTGGCAGCTACTCATCAAAGCTGCCAGACATACGGTATATAAAATTTGTTTCTTCATTCTTTTTATCTTTAAAAACCGTTTCTGTACAAATTCTTACTTACTTATATATTGTTCGATATCGGCTTCCAGCTCTGTATTGTCCAAATCTTTCCATTCCATCGGTTTGAATTTTTCTTGTAGCGTTTGGAATGCAACAAATAGTGTAGGAACTATGAATATCTGGCAAATCATACCGATTAGCATACCTCCGATAGCTCCGGTACCTAGAGTACTGTTACCATTTGCTCCGACACCATGAGCGAACATCATGGGTAGTAATCCAATAACCATAGCTAATGAAGTCATCAATATAGGACGTAAACGGGCAGAAGCCCCGAGAACTGCAGCAGAAACAATACTCATTCCTGTTTGTCTCCGTTCGAGTGCAAATTCGACAATAAGGATAGCATTTTTAGCTAAAAGACCAATTAACATAATCAATGCAATTTGCATGTAGATATTGTTTTCTACTCCCATAAATTGGGCAAAAATGAAACTTCCCATTAACCCAAATGGTACAGAAAGTATAACGGCCAATGGTAAGATGTAACTTTCGTATTGTGCACTTAATAACAGATATACGAATACGAAGCATAGTACGAATATCAAATATGTAGTACTACCACTTGTACTTTGCTCTTCTCGTGTCATACCAGAATATTCGTATCCATATCCAGAAGGTAGAGTTTCTTTAGCAACCTCTTCAATTGCTTGGATAGCTTGTCCTGAACTATATCCCGGTGCAGGAGAACCATTAACTGTCATAGATGTAAACATGTTAAATCGTTTGATGTTGTCCGGTCCATATACTTTACGCAATGTTATGAACTGGGTAATCGGGGCCATTTCGTTTCCATTACGGATCATAATCTGATTCAGTGTTTCAGGACTTACACGAAAATTAGCATCAGCCTGTATCATAACTCGGTATAGCTTACCAAAACGATTAAAGTTTGATGCGTATAGTCCACCATAGTATCCTTGTAATGCAGATAATAGTGTACTAGGGCTGATTCCAGCTTGTTTACATTTTGCCGCATCGATATCTACCATGTACTGTGGATAGTTTGGATTAAATGACGTTTGTGCCGCTGCAATTTCAGGACGTTCGTTTAATTTTGCCAAGAAACCTTGGGCAACAGAATAGAAACGGTCCAAGTCTCCACCCGTTTTGTCTTGTAAGTTAAATTCGAAACCATTGGTTACACTATATCCAGGTATCATAGGAGGAGCAAATACCAGAACGCGGGCATCTTTTATCAAGTTCATGGCTTGCATATAGAGCATACCTGTAACTGACGTTACATCTTGCCCTTTGCCTCGTTCGTCCCACGACTTAAGCTTACAAATAAATGTCCCATATGAACTTCCTTGACCTGAGATAAAGCTATAACCTGCAATTTCTGTACGACTTTTAACAGCGGGATTAGCAGCAATTAGACTGTCTATTTTTGCCAATGCTGCTTGAGTCCTTTCGAGTGAAGTTGCCGGAGGCATATCGACTACAACAAAGAATGTTCCTGTATCTTCATTGGGTACGAGTCCAGTAGGTGTTGCTTTCATCAATGCGACAAGTATTACAATACTGGCAATTACAGCTCCAAATCCTAACCATTTTTTATTAATGAAAATCATGATACCCTTTTTATATTTTTCAAGGGTTATATCGTAAGCTGTATTAAATGCAGTATGGAACCTTTTCATTAGACTCATTTTGACTTTTTTCCCTTCTTCATCTTTTTGATGAGGCTTTAGGAATAAGGCACAAAGAGCAGGACTCAAAGTCAATGCATTAATAGCCGAAAGTCCAATGGATATAGCCATCGTTAATCCAAATTGGCGGAAGAATGTTCCAGATGTTCCCGGCATAAAACTTACTGGGATGAATACGGACATCATCACTAATGTAATGGATACGATAGCACCGGATATTTCATTCATGGCATCGATAGATGCTTTGACAGGAGACTTGTAACCTTGGTCGAGCTTTGCATGTACTGCTTCGACGACGACTATCGCGTCGTCGACGACTATCGCAATTGCTAGCACAAGTGCACAGAGAGTCAATAAGTTCAGACTGAATCCAATAAGTGACAGAATACAGAAGGTACCTATCAATGCTACAGGTATGGCAATAGCTGGTATTAATGTGGAACGGAAATCTTGTAAGAAAATAAATACTACAAGGAATACTAAAATAAAAGCCTCGATCAATGTTTTTAATACTTCATGAATAGATGCATATAAGAAATCGTTGGCATTCAGTAACACATCATATTTTACTCCAGGAGGAAAATCTTTAGATGAATCTTCAAGGATTTTACTGATATTATTGATAATCTCTGTAGCGTTCGACCCTGCGGTCTGGAATATCATAGCCGTAACTCCTGGATGTCCATTGGTCCGAGTTCCGAAACCATATGTCAAACCTCCTAATTCAATACGTGCGACATCTTTTAGACGTAAAACTTCTCCGCTTTCCGTAGCTCGTATTACGATATCTTCAAATTCTTCGGGTGTTTCTAATCGGCCTTTATATCTCATGATATATTGGAAAGATTGATCTCCACTTTCTCCAAATTGACCGGGAGCAGCTTCGATGTTCTGTTCGGCAAGGGCTGCGGAAATATCGCTTGGCATCAATTTATATTGGGCCATCACATCTGGTTTCAGCCAGATACGCATGGAGTAATCAGCTCCCATTACCATTGCATCACCTACACCGGCAACACGTTGAATTTGAGGGATAAGATTGATTTTTACATAATTTTGCAGAAAAGTTTCGTCGTATCGGTTATCAGAACTGAAAACGGAGATACCCATCAACATACTGGTTTGCCGTTTACTGGTAATCACTCCGACTTGAGTTACTTCTGCCGGTAAAAATCCTTGGGCTTTAGCTACACGGTTCTGCACATTGACTGCAGCCATGTCAGGATCAGTCCCTTGCTTGAAATATACTTGAATGGATGCTTCTCCATTATTTGAGGCTGTAGAAGTCATGTACATCATGTTTTCTACGCCGTTTATTTGTTCTTCCAAAGGAGCGATAACACTGTTCAATACAGTTTGGGCATTGGCTCCCGTATAGCTAGTACTTACTTGTACTGTGGGAGGAGCGATATCCGGGTATTGGGTTACGGGTAATGATACTAATCCCAATATTCCTAAAATAACGATTAAAATAGAAATAACCGTTGATAATACCGGCCGCTTTATAAATCTGTCTAATTTCATAATTTTTTGTATTTAATACGGATTGATTTTTCCGTTTGATAAAATGATAGACGATAAATCCTTATTTTTTAGCTGCGCCCATAGCTGATGCTTGTTGCGCTGCATGCTGAATTTTAGCCGCGGATTCTTCAGGGGTGATAGGCTTGATAGTCATGCCGTCTTTTACGGTAGTTCCTATACCTTCAACCACTATTCGGTCTCCGGCTTTTAATCCGGAGGTTACGACATATTGTTGTCCGTTATTAATAGGAAGGATCTCAATCCCTACGATTTTTACGACAGAGCTATCATTTACTACAAAAGCATATTTTTTATCTTGTATTTCGTATGTTGCCTTTTGTGGAATTACGATTGCGGAATCATTTTTGACAGGAACCAATATATTTCCTGAGCCACCACTGCGCAATACTCTTTCTGGATTTAAAAATGTGGCACGAATGCTTGCTGCTCCAGTTGTTTGATCGATAACTCCACTTAATGTTTCGATTTTTCCTTTTTCTGAATAGATGCTACCGTCTGCTAATTGTAGCTCTACTTCAGGCATTTGAGATAAAGCTCCTTTTCCTTGGCGAGTAAGCTCTAAAATTTGTTTTTCATTCATTGAAAAGTAGACAAACATTTTAGAAAAATCAGATACAACTGTTAAAGGGGTTGCTGATGATGGACTTACCAAACTTCCAACACGGAAAGGTATATTTCCTACAATTCCGTCTGATGGGCTTGTAACTTGGGTATAAGAAAGGTTGTTTCTTGCGTTGATCAGTTGTGCCTGGGCTTGAGCTAATGTAGCTTTTTGAGTTGCCAACTGATTTTCTGCCATTTGTAAATCGTAATCACTAATGATATTTTTCTTTGCAAGTTCTTTTTTATTTTTGACGGTAAGTTCATTTGTAGCTACATTTGCTTCGGCTACTTTTACTGCCGCTTCAGCTACTTTTACTGCCTCTTGATATTGAATAGGGTCAATGACGAATAAAAGTTGTCCTTTCCGTACTAATGCACCTTCATCTACACATAATTTAGTGATGAATCCACTTACATTTGGGCGAATTTCGATATCCTGGCAACCTTTTATTGTTGCGGGATAACTGTTGTTTAGCTCTATGGCAGTTGGTTTGAGTGTAACAACTGCATACTCTTGAGCTGCATTAGGTAAAGTTTGTCCTTTTTTGCCACAGGCAAAAAGAGAGAGAGACAAAGCGATTAAAATTACTCTTTGAGATTGAATAATCATAGATTTGCTAATTTTCATTGTCTGCTTGTTTTGATGTTATCTTCTATTGATATAATTATTATTTTGAAAACCTATTAGGTCTATCCATCACGGATAAAAATGTATGCAAAATTACCCTGATTCTTATTACTATTTTTTGATATTTATCAAAAAAACGTGGGTCATAATAATAAAGGTGGTTAAAAGATATTTTTGTTAAATTGTTTATTAAATAAAAAAAAAGTTTATGTATCTTTTTAAATGTTATAACTTTTGTCAGCACGAATTCGGCTGAGAGTTTCCGGAGTAATGCCTAAAAACGAAGCTATGTGTCCTAAGGTTGCTTTTTGTAAAAGTTTTGGATATTTAGAAAGTAACCATTCGTAACGTTCTTTTGCAGTTTTGCATTGCAAATTTATAATTCTTTCTTCTAAAAAAGTGTTATAACGATATAAAATGGTTAATGAAAATCTAGCAAATTGAGGGTAGTCTTTACAAAGCTCATCAAAAGGGAACATTTTTAAAGAGAAGGCTTCTGTATCTTCGAGAAATTCTATAATTTCAGGATAGTCTTTTTTTGTTAATTTAGAACGAACGGATATGAGTAGGTTCGTTTCAAAGGCAAATGAAAAAGTAATATCTTTCCCATCTTTTAAATAAAAGCTACGGCATCCGCCTTTTTTGATATAATATATTTGTTCATCAAATTCAGAAGGATTCACCCATATTTCTCCTTTTTTGAAATGCTGAGGAACTATTTGTGTCTTCAAAAATTCTGTTTGAAGTGAGGATAATTGGAGGTTATCTTGTAAATAATTGATAAATTCCTGCATTTTTATTCGTTTTTGAGAACGAACAAATGTAGTGAAATATGCTAAATTGTAATAAATTCAATGCATAATTTTTGTGCTTTTTCAGAAATAATTTTTGTCTGTAAACTTTTTTTGTCAATTAGAGATAGCAATCATATCAGGAATGAATTGTTTTTTTAAAGGGTCGTAACCAAACCAATATTTATTTTGGGGAGTGGGTAACATGTAAAGTTTCATATTTTTATGATATTTGCCTTGTATTATTTCCCAGTTATTAGGAGGAGTTTGTCCTTTGGTTTTTATGTTTTCGGCAGGTTCTTTTTTTAAGGACATTCCGGCTTTTATCCAGGCGAGCGCTACGTCGAATATATAAGATGGGTATTCTTTTTTACAGAAATCATAAAGTAATAATCCTCTTTTTTCGATACTTAGGGGTTTGTCTATAACATCTGATTTTATAAGGTATTTGAGAAAGTGTAGAATAAAATTTTTCTCAGATATTATTAATTTTCTTGTAATATCTTTCCATACATGAGTATTATAATATCCATCGAGTAGACGAGAAATAAGTCTGGCCTGTTGTAACTCTTCAATAGACATTGATGCCGTTTCTAAAACTTCGTATGGTGGAAGAGGCGAGTAATGGATGTTTAATTCTTCAGCTCTGCGACGCATTTCTGTTCCTGGTAATAATTTTAGTGACTCGAGTTGAATTTCTCCTGCTCCGAATTGTGCTAAAGTATAAATGTCACTTATGACTTGTTCAAAGTGATATAGTGGTAGTCCCGCTATTAGGTCTGCATGGGTTTCCATATTAGGTAGATTGCAAAGAAATTGTAACCCGTCGAGGGAATTTTTTAAATTTCCTTTTCTACGGCAACAGTCTAGTACCTCCTCGTGTAAGCTTTGAATTCCCGCTTCCAAGTGTAAAATTCCTTTAGGCATGCTTTTTAACGTGTTTTTAGCTTCTGCATTTAGTAGTCCAGGGTGTATTTCTAAGTGGAAACGAATAGAATCTTCAAATTCAGAGAAGAGAGCTAAAAGTTCTTTTGCTCTAGCTGTGTTATAATTGAATGTGCGGTCAAGGATTCTGACATTTTGTATTCCGTGAGATTTTATGTTTTGTAATCTCGTACGTATTGTATCTACAGGCAGTGCCCTTACAGGTTTTTCTCCTCCGCTGACACAAAAAGCACATGTATTGAAACATCCTCTTGTTGTTTCTAATTGAACAAATGGCTTTTCCCAATTGAAAAAACGGCTGGATTCAGGGTATTTTAATTTGTCAAATTGTAAAACTCGGGCTGTGCCATTGTCATGATATTTTTGAGAGTTGTCGAAATAGCATAATCCTGTTATAGTACTCCATTGGGTCTGTTTGTTCCAAATATCAATCCATTTAGGGAAATATTCTTCTCCTTCTCCTCTGAATACACAATTGATATATGCATGTGTAGAAAGAAAGTCGTAATTGTCTCCTAAAAATTCGGGACCACCAAGTATAACGATAGTTTCGGGGTAAATTGCTTTCAGGCGGGATATAACATGGAGCAAAAACTCTCGGTTAAAGAGCCATGCTGTGGCAGCGATGACATCTGGTTTGTATTTTGCTGCGTTTTTTACTACCATTCCAATATTTTCGTTGATAGTTGCAGATATAACTGACCATTCAATGGACTCTTCGTTTTGCATTTGGGCATGTAGTGCAGGTAATGCTAAGGATGCATGGGCATAAGAGCTATTTAAGTCTATCCAAAGTAATTTCATAAATATCTGGTATTTTTTGTGCAAAGATATAAAGATAATATAAACGGGAGTGAAAGCAAATCGATTGGTTTACGTTGAATGTATACTCATGATAGTAAGAATGTAAAACCTCATAGCTAAAATATGGACTAAACTATTTAATGGAAAATACTGTTATAAAATGAAAAACTTATTTTGTTATATATGAAAACTATTATTTATTGGATACTTTTGTCCTTGATATTTATTGGAAGTTGCCATCGAAAAAAGATGCCGTATACAGATTATAGCGATTATCCATCATATTGGGGAGATGATTTGGGGATGAAAGTTTCTGATAATGAAACAAATTTTGCTTTATGGTCTCCGGCCGCGGAGGAGGTGGAATTACGAATATATGATAATGGTGAGACTGGAGAGCCTGAACAAATAATAAAAATGACTCGAAAATCGGGCAAAGACCCATGGAGAGCTACCTTAAAGGGACAACTTTATGGAAAATTTTATACTTTTAAGATAAAGGAAAATGGTAAGTGGTTGGCTGAAACTCCTGGTATATGGAATAAAGCCGTAGGTGTGAATGGTAAAAGGGCGGCTATTATAGATATGGCAGCTACAAATCCAGAAGGTTGGGAAAATGACCAAAGACCGGCATTAAATAGTTTTAATGATATTATTCTTTATGAAATGCATCATAGGGATTTTTCTATCGATTCTACGTCTGGTATCCAAAATCGTGGAAAATTTTTAGCATTGACTGAAGAAGGAACGAAAAGCCCTTTGGGAGAGATGACTGGAATAGACCATCTGAAAGATTTAGGGGTAACCCACGTTCATATATTGCCTTCATATGATTTTGGTTCTATAGATGAACGCAAATTAGATGAAAATATGTATAATTGGGGATATGATCCTCAAAATTATAATGTACCAGAAGGTTCATATTCAACAGATCCTTATACTCCGGAGACTCGTATACGAGAAATGAAAAAAATGATACAGTCTTTACATAAAAATGGAATACGGGTAGTTATGGACGTAGTATATAATCATACATATAAAAATGATGAATCGAATTTTAGTTTGACTGTTCCAGGCTACTTTTATCGACATAATCCAGACGGGGGTTATTCCGATGCAGCTCATTGTGGAAACGAAACGGCCTCAGAACGTGAAATGGTGAGACAGTATATTGTAGAATCAGTTAAATATTGGGCAAAGGAGTTCCATGTAGATGGTTTTCGTTTTGATTTAATGGGGATACATGATTTGGAAACAATGAATCAGGTACGGAAAGCGTTAGATGAAATTGATCCAACGATTTTTATATATGGTGAAGGTTGGACGGCTGGACCATCTCCTTATCCAGAAGAAAAGAGGGCTTTGAAAAAAAATGCTGCACAGATGCCAGGAATTGCTGTTTTTAATGATGATATACGAGATGGTATAAAGGGGAGCTTCAAAGATGATGCAATGAGAGGATTTGCAACGGGAGATACTGCTTTGGATGAGAGTGTTAAGTTTGGAATTGTCGCTGCAACGTTTCATCCTCAAATAAATTATGGGAAAGTGAATTATTCTTCAGCACCTTATTCTGTTTATCCGTATCAGTCTATAAATTATGTATCGAGTCATGATGACTTGAATTTGGTTGATAAATTACGAGTTTCTAATCCAGATGCTTCGCAAGATGACTTATTGAAATACGATAAGTTGGCCCAAACGATTGTGTTTACTTCTCAAGGTGTACCTTTTATGTTTAATGGAGAAGAAGTTTTCCGTTCTAAAAAAGGAATACATAATTCATTCCAGTCTCCGGATTCTATCAATAAAATAGATTGGACCAATAAGAGTATATATAAAGATTTATATACCTATTATAAAGCCCTTATTTCTTTGAGAAAAAATCATCCAGCATTTCGGATGCAACGTACTAAAGATATACAAGAAAAACTGCATTTTTTAGATACGGGGCAAAATGGAGTGGTTGCTTATACTCTGGGTGATTATGCAAATGGCGATTTGTGGAAAGAAATTTTGGTGGTGTTTAATGGAAATAAAATGGATAAGCAAATAGAAATACCAAAAGAGGAGTGGATTATAGTTGGGAAGGATGGAAAGATTGATGAAGATGGTATAGGAAAAATGTCTGGTGGAAAAATTTTAGTTCCAGGCTCTTCAGCCTTAATTCTTTATCATAATTAAATGTACAGAAATAGATGTTTGTGTATTCTGATTTTTAAATAAAGAGTTAAAATATTCGGCTATATATTTTAATTTTCGATGATAATCTCTATATTTGTGTAGAATTTGATATAAAATGTCCGATAATCCAAAATTGTTATTGGTTACTTTAGGCGCAAAAATCAGAGAATTGATGAGGCGTCATGAGGAGCTGAAAGAAAGAGCGGAAGCGATGCAAATGCATATAGCAGAACAGTCTGAAGAAATATCGGCTTTACGGAAGGAATTAGAGGAGATGAATATCAAATACCAGAACCTGAAGACGGCAAAAGGACTTGCATTTGGAGATAGTGATGTTCGTGAAGCTCGAAACAGGTTCAACAAATTAGTGCGGGAAATCGATAAGTGCATCTCTTTATTAAATGAATAGATGCTATGAACGATAAGTTAAAAATTAATTTGATAATAGCCGGGAGTTCGCATACTCTTTTTATAAAACCAGAGGAAGAAGAGCTTATCAGGAAAGCGGCAAAATTGATAGAGATAAAACTTGCTAATTATACAGGGCGTTTAGGCGCGGATAAAACGAAAACCCAACAGGATTTTCTGAGTATGACGGCATTGGAATTATCATATGCATATCTGAAAATGAAAGAATCACGGGATGTGGATATGTTAGCCCAATCAATTAAGGAGCTGGATGAGGACTTAGGAGGCTATTTGAAAAACGATTAATAAAATATAAATATTGAAATTTCCTGCACTGCATCAAGGTGTCATAACCTTGTTTGTAGTGCTTTTTTATAATAATTAAATACGAACAGATGGAATACATACTATTAATTGGGATCGGTATTGGTTGTTTGTTGTTAGGTGGCGGTTTGGTTTACGTTATCTACAAAACCTTACTGAAATCCAGGGTAAAATCAATTATTGAGGAGGCCGATAAAGAGGCTGAAGTTATAAAGAAAAATAAGATGCTTGAAGTGAAAGAAAAATTTCTTCACTTGAAGGCTGATATGGAAAAACAAGCTAATGCTCGTAATGCTAAATTGCAGTCGGCTGAAGCTAAAGCAAAACAACGAGAATTGCAGTTAAATCAACAGCAGCAGGAATTACAGCGTAAAAAAGCTGAGGCTGATGCTATACGATCAAATTTGGATGCCCAACTTGAGGTAATTGAAAAGAAGAAACAGGAGTTGGAACGGTTGCATAAAACAGAGGTTGAGAAATTAGAGCATTTATCGGGTCTTTCTGCTGACGAGGCGAAAGAAAAATTAATAGAATCATTGAAAGAAGAAGCAAAGACTGAAGCTGCATCTTATATTAATGATATAATGGATGAAGCCAAGTTGACAGCTAATAAGGAAGCTAAACGGATTGTTATTCAGAGTATACAGCGAGTTGCTACAGAAACGGCGATAGAAAATTCAGTAACAGTGTTCCATATTGAATCGGATGAAATAAAAGGGCGTATTATAGGTCGTGAAGGGCGTAATATCCGGGCTCTTGAAGCGGCTACTGGTGTTGAGATAATTGTAGATGACACTCCGGAGGCTATTGTCCTTTCAGCTTTTGATCCTGTTCGGCGCGAGATTGCCCGTTTGGCGTTGCATCAGTTAGTTACCGATGGACGTATCCATCCTGCACGTATCGAAGAAGTTGTTACAAAAGTTAGGAAACAAATTGAGGAAGAAATTATAGAGACGGGAAAACGTACAGCAATAGATTTAGGAATTCATGGCCTGCATCCTGAATTGATTCGCTTAGTAGGTAAGATGAAATACCGTTCTTCTTATGGACAGAATTTATTGCAACATTCTCGGGAGACAGCTAATTTATGTGCAGTTATGGCGAGCGAACTTGGTTTGAATCCTAAAAAAGCGAAGCGTGCTGGATTATTACATGATATAGGAAAAGTCCCTGATGAGGAGCCGGAGTTGCCACATGCTTTATTAGGAATGAAATTAGCTGAAAAATACAAAGAGAAACCTGACATTTGTAATGCTATTGGAGCTCATCATGATGAAGTGGAAATGAGTAGTCTTATTGCTCCTTTAGTGCAAGTGTGTGATGCTATATCGGGTGCAAGACCTGGTGCTCGCCGAGAGATTGTTGAAGCTTATATAAAGAGATTAAATGACCTTGAACAATTGGCGCTTTCATACCCAGGAGTATTGAAAACATATGCAATACAGGCTGGCCGAGAATTAAGGGTAATTGTGGGGGCTGATAAAATTGATGATGCAGAGACTGAAAACCTGTCAACGGAAATAGCTAAACGGATTCAAGATGAAATGACTTATCCTGGTCAGGTTAAGATTACCGTTATACGGGAAACCCGTGCAGTAAGCTTTGCAAAATAAACGATATAAAGTATTGCCTTAAGGCATAATATAACGGCACAAACCACAGATGTCACTCAAAACTTTTTGTGTGGTCTGTGGTTTGTGTAATTAAAATATAATACAATGGACAATTCGTCAGATAATAATATAAGTAACCAGACTTCGAAAAAAAAATGTTGTTGTCGAGATCAGGCTAACAAGTTATATTGTTATGATTGGTTAGCTGATTTGCCGGAATCACATAATGATACGGAGATGGTGGAAGTGCAGTTTAAGAATACAAGAAAAGGATATTATAAAAATTCCACTCATATAAAGCTTGAAAAAGGAGATATTGTAGCTGTTGAAGCGAACCCTGGACATGATATTGGAGTTGTTACATTGACAGGCCGATTGGTTTTACTGCAGATGAAAAAGAATGGAGTGAAACTTGATAATCCAGATTTGAAGAGGATTTATCGGAAAGCGAAACCAAACGATTTGGAAAAATGTGAAGAAGCAAAGGCCAAAGAACATGATACAATGCTCCGAGCTCGTAAGATAGCAGAGGATTTGAATCTGAATATGAAGATTGGAGATGTAGAATATCAGGGGGATGGTAATAAAGCAATTTTTTATTATATTGCAGATGACCGGGTTGATTTTAGACAGTTGATAAAAGTATTGGCGGAAGTTTTTAAGGTTCGTATTGAGATGAAGCAAATCGGAGCTCGGCAGGAAGCTGGGAGGATAGGTGGAATAGGACCTTGTGGTCGTCAATTGTGTTGTTCCAGTTGGATGACGAGTTTTGTCTCTGTAGCTACGAGTGCAGCTCGTTATCAGGATATTTCATTAAATCCTCAAAAATTGGCAGGCCAATGTGCTAAGTTGAAGTGTTGTTTGAATTACGAGGTGGATGCTTATGTAGAAAGTCAGAAAAAATTACCGTCGAAGGAGATTCCTTTAGAGACAAAAGATGCAGTATATTATCATTTTAAAACAGATATTTTCAAACGTCAGATGACTTATTCCTCAAGTAAAGATATGGCGGCTAATTTGGTAACTTTGGATGCATCTCGGGTTTTTGAGATTATAGCTTTGAATAAGCGAGGTGTGCGGCCAGATAGTTTGGAAATAGAGACTAATAAAGAACCTATTCGTAAGGATTTTGAAGATGTTGTTGGTCAGGATAGCCTTACGCGTTTTGACAAGGCGAAAAAGAAATCGAATGGGAATAATAAACGGAGAAAGAAAACTTTCATAAAGAGAACGAATGCGAATGGTGAAGGAGGAAATGGCAATCAACCGAAGCCTGTGCGAAAACCTGTGAATGATCAATCGAAACAGAATCGTGAAAATAGCGGGGAATAGAATATTAATAAGTATTGTTTGGGTGGCTCTGTTATGTGCTTGTAGTGATAGTGGAGTCGTATATCATTCATTTAATCATCTTCCAGAGAGGGGATGGGATAAGAGGGAGATACAGAGATTTTCTCCTGAAATTGAAGATACTTTAAGTTTATACGATATAGATGTATCTCTGAGATATACCAATGATTATGCGTATAGCAATTTGTGGTTGTTTATTGTGTATACTGATGGAGAGGGGAAGCAACGTACTGATACGTTAGAGTGCCGTTTGGCTGATGTTTATGGAAAATGGTATGGCTCAGGTTGGGGACCTTCTTATCAGCAGGAAATTCCTTTTAAAAAGAGAGTTCACTTTTCTGTTCCTGGTAAATATCCGATACTTATACAGCAAGGCATGAGAGAAGATGTTATTCAGAATATTAAGGATGTCGGTGTAAAAGTAACACGAATACAGAATATAAAATGAAATAATGAAATATAACAAGATAATATCATGGAAATAAGTAAACGGGAGAATATTGGATGGATCGATTTGTTGCGGGTTGTGGCATGTTTTTTAGTTGTTTTTTCGCATTGTTGTGACCCTTTTGTGGCTCAATTCGACAATGATAGAAGCACATTTTTGACAGGTGTATTTTCTGGAAGTTTTGTTCGGGCTTGTGTACCTTTGTTTGTTATGATGTCTGGAGTATTATTATTTCCAGTACGAATAAGCATGGGAGATTTTTATAAGAAACGAATTGGTCGAATTCTTATTCCGCTTATTTTTTGGTCCGTTGTATTACCTTTATTGTATTACATTTATTTGAATTTTATTACAACTTCGCATAGTCCATTGATTGATCCTGAGAATTATGTTTTTGGTGCAACATTAACGAAAATATATACATTTATATTTAATTTTAATTATGATACTACTCCGTTATGGTATCTTTATATGCTGATAGGGCTTTATTTTATTATACCTGTATTGGATGTATGGTTAAAGCAAGCATCACGTCGAGATATAAAGCTTTTTTTATATGTTTGGGGTATTTCATTGTTATTACCTTATATCAAAATGGCTGCTCCGTTATTGGGATATACTGGTAATTTTGGAAATATGGGAATATTGGGAATTTGTGATTGGAACGATTATGGTACGTTTTATTATGTATCAGGGTTTATCGGTTATTTAGTATTGGCATATTATTTGGTGAAATATCCGTTAGATTGGAGTTGGAAGAAAATGTTATGCATTACTCTGCCGATGTTTTTTGTCGGATATTTAATTACTTCTTTGGGTTATGTTTTGACTCAGAAGTATTTTCCGGGGAATTATGCTTATCTTGAAATAGTTTGGTATTTTGCAGGTATCAATGTATTTATGATGACTTTTCCGGTTTTCGTTATAATACAAAAAATGAACATTCCATCGGTTGTTTGGTTATCGCGTTTAGCATCATATACTTTTGGCATATATTTATGTCACTTTGTTTTTGTACAAGTTGCATATGATTTTTTGACGTCGGTGGTTTCTTTGCCGACATTTCTCTATATCATTATTATGGCGATATTGGCTTTTGTAGTCAGCAGCTTTATTGTGTGGATAATGAGGCAGTTTAGAGTTACTCGTCGTATGGTAATGTAGAAGTCAAAGTATAAGTGCAATAGTTATGTATAATTTAAGACAAATTGTTGAAAGTGTAAATTGTAAATTCATTAGGAATGTCTAAATAAGTTTTATAGTAATGGATAGTTTATTGCCTTTTGCATTATTGTGTTTTACTTCTTTCTTTACATTGGTAAATCCGTTGGGTACTATGCCTGTATTTCTGTCAATGACTGAGGGATGCAGCAACCGGGAAAGGAAGGCAATCGTAATGAAAGCTACGCTTGTTTCGTTTGTTATATTATTGGCTTTTACAGTATGTGGCCGTTTCCTTTTTCAATTTTTTGGTATTTCTACCAATGGTTTCAGGATAGCAGGAGGCGTTATTATTTTTAAAATTGGCTATGATATGCTTCAGGCCCAGTATACACATATAAAGCTGAATGAGAAAGAAATGAAATCATTTGTTGATGATATATCCATTACTCCATTAGCCATACCGATGCTTTGTGGCCCGGGGGCTATAGCCAATGGTATTGTTCTTATGGAAGATGCTCAGAATTATATATATAAAATCGTTTTGATCGGGGTACTTGCATTGGTCTTTCTGATAACTTATTGGATACTTAGGACATCACCTCGGCTTTTCCGGTTTTTAGGAGAGACGGGTAATAATGTAATGATGAGACTGATGGGACTTATTTTGATGGTGATTGCTGTAGAATGTTTTGTTAGTGGTGTACGACCTATATTAATAGATATTTTTCGGGAAGGAATTATGAAATAAATCTTCAAGACGTTATCATGAATCGTACTCTTGTAAAAATAGGAAAGAGATTATTATAGATAGGAAAGTTATATTTTTGCAGAGTGTGGATGATGCAGTGTCGATGTTTGAATAATTTTAAGGGATGTATTTTAATATATAATCCAGAAAATATTTTGTTTGTAAATTATCATTTTTAATCAATAGGTTTTATCCCTATTGATTCAGCATATTCCAACATATATTTGTAAGCGGCATCACGTTCGTTAGGAATAATACCGTCAAGTATGGCTTCTTTAATAGAAGCTTTTATATCTCCTACCATACGACAGGGAGTTAAGTTGAAAATTCTCATAATTTCTTCCCCACTTATAGGTGGTTGCATATTTCGAATTCGATCTTTCTCTTCTATTTCTTTAAGCTTTTGGCGTACTATGGCGAAATTATCCAAAAAACGTTTGACTTTTTCTTTATTTTTTGAAGTTATGTCAGCTTCACATAACGTCATAAGGTCGTCTATGTCATCTCCTGCATCGAATAGTAACCGGCGAACTGCAGAGTCAGTAACTATATCTTCCGCTAAAATAATGGGGCGCATATGGAGTTCAACTAATCTTTGGACATATTTCATTTTTTCGTTAAGAGGGAGTTTCATT
Organism: Coprobacter secundus subsp. similis; assembly: GCF_015097275.1. Lineage (GTDB taxonomy): Bacteria > Bacteroidota > Bacteroidia > Bacteroidales > Coprobacteraceae > Coprobacter > Coprobacter secundus. Next base: position 2,034,784 of record NZ_AP023322.1, on the reverse strand, counting down.
TTTCGGAAAATTCCTGGAATCATTTTCGCTCCGATGAAGTTGTGGTTATGAAATGTCCATCCTAATTTTTCATCGTAACGTTTAGTTACAGGCTTGGCTATATCATGGAATATTGCAGCCCATCTCAACCATAGATTATTGCTGTGAGCCGATAGATTATCAAGTACAGTTAATGTATGATAAAAGTTATCTTTATGCCCTCTCCCTCCACGAGTTTCTATTCCTTTAAGAGCGTCTAATTCAGGAAAGATCAATGGTAGAAGCCCACATTTATCAAGAAGAAGGAATCCTGTAGACGGGTGCTCTGACGATATAATTTTATTTAGCTCATCGATTATACGTTCTTTGGATATAATGTGTATACGTTCTTTGTTTCGGGATATAGCTTGAAAAGTATTATTTTCTATTGTAAATCCCAGTTGAGTTGCGAAGCGTATGGCCCGCATCATACGTAAAGGGTCGTCACTGAATGTAATATCTGAGTCAAGAGGAGTACGTATGATTTTGTCTTTTAAATCATTTATTCCGCCAAAAGGGTCGGTTAACTCGCCGAAATGGCTTTGATTTAAGCATATTGCCAGAGCGTTTATAGTGAAGTCTCGTCGGTTTTGGTCATCAGCAAGTGTTCCGTTTTCGACAATAGGTTTACGAGAATCTCGGTTGTATGATTCTCTGCGTGCACCGACAAACTCTACTTCTAAATTTTTATATTTAACCTGAGCTGTGCCGAAGTTTTTGAAAACAGAAAGATTGGCTTTTTTGCCTAACTTTTCGGTGAGTGCTGTAGCCAGTTCAATTCCACTACCTAAAGTGACGATATCGATATCTTTAGATTCTCTTTTTAAAAAAATATCTCTTACATATCCTCCTATAATGTAACAAGGCATATTCATTACATCCGCGGTTTCAGATATGAGGTGAAATATAGGATTTTTAAGATGTTTTTTTAAAAAAGCATTATCTGGCTGCATTATATTACTGACTTTTGTTTTCAGGGTGCAAAAGTACAGATTTTAATTGACGTACAAAATCTGTTTGATTATTTTTAATAAGTATAATAAAAAGGCATATTTATTCGAATCATTGATAAATATGCCTTCAGAAACTATATAATGAGAGTTTTATCGATTCAGTCTAATGGAATGATTTCTTCAGGACAATGTGTTATTTTTTCTATTCCCGTTTTAGTAACTAAAAGTGTATTCTCAATGCCGACAGCTCCAACATGGGGTATGACGAATTTAGGTTCTAAAGCGAAGACCATATTTTCTTCTAAGATTTCTTTTGAACGAGGAGCCAACACTGGTTTTTCATTTAATTCGATTCCCACACCGTGACCAATGAAACCAGCATGTTGCCTATGTCCCATAAAATATTCTTCGAGACCTGCTTGTTTAGCGGTATTCAAAGCTAATTCATATAGCTCTGCTACAGGGACACCTGGTTTGCCTTTCTCGATAATTGCGTCTTGTATTTGTAAAGCTACATGATGCGCATTTTGTGCTAATTCTGGAATTTCTCCGAGAGAAAACACTCGGCTTAAATCAGACATGTATCCTGTGAAATTACCTCCTATATCGACCATAACGGTTGTTCCCGGTCGTATCATTGCTCCATTACACCCGATAGGGAGAGAGCTGTTCAATCCTGCGCCTCCTAATGCGAAATCATATGGAGATGGAGTGTCAGCATTATCTCCGGAAAGTAAACTGCCCATATATATTTCCATACTTGAGCCGAAAATACGGACTATGCCTAAAGAGCCGTGTAAGCGGGCAAGCCGTTCTAATTCTATGGAAAATTCAGTATCGGACATTCCATCTTTATATTCTGCTGGTATACGATGATACATGCTTGCATGTTTGGCTGCCGATTCACGAATTAATTCTATCTCGTATGGAGTCTTTATTGCCCTTACATTCCGTATAATTTGAGAGCTGTTGTCAAAAGTGGCATTTGTAAAAATTGTCGCTAACCGTACTCTTTCATTATAAGTAAGAACGTCATCTTCTAATAAGAGTTTTTGAGGCATATTTATTCCTCGTTCATGCATTATTGAAGATATATCTTCTGGTTTATGTATATATATGACGTTATCACCTTTGAGATCGACAGGTCGACGTACAAAAAATAATATTTCCCCCTCTACAGGAATGTAAGTATATCCACTGAAAATACGTCCCGATGTATAAAATAAATTAGTGTTGCTGCTAATCAGCATTGCATCAGCTTCGGTATTCTTCATTGCATTTTGCAATTTAGTTTTTCGAAGCTCTATTTCTGGTAGGAACTTAGCCGTATACATAGTCTTTGTCTTATTTTATTTATAAGTAATAAAATAAATCTTTAAAGAATTTTTCCTGTTTCTATAATTAGGAATGATATCTTTGTCCGCAAAAGTAATAATAAAACTTTAAATATTAGAAAGTTTGAATAGGATATATTTATGTTAAGTTATCTCTATTGAATGTGAATTTTGAATAAAATTTTTATCTTCTTATGTTGACTATTAACTATAAAAAAATAACAAGTTGTAATTTCAAAAGAGATTATAGCCATTCGATGCACCGTTCTAATTGAGTACTTCTTGAGCCTTTTATTAAAATTGTATATCCTTTTAATGGTTTCTTTTTAAGTTCTTCTATTAGGTTGTTAGTGCTGGAAAAGCATTCAAAATTATTATCTATTTTGCAGAATTCGTTTCCGGATAATAAAACTTTGTCAAAGTTTGCTTTTTGAAGTCTGCCTATTATTTTTCGATGCTCATTTTCACTTTCAATACCGAGTTCACCCATATTCCCGAGTATAACGGCCTTGTGGTTAGCTTTTATTTGAACAAAATTGTCAAGAGCAGCTCCCATGCTGGTAGGATTGGCGTTATAAGCATCTATAATCAGTGTATTATATTTTGTTTTTTGTAATTGAGAACGTTTGTTTTGTGGAATGTATGTTTCGATAGCCTCTTTTATTTTGTCTGGCTTTACTCCGAAGTATATGGCTATTGCAGCAGCAGCAAGTGTGTTTGTGAGATTATAACTACCAATCAGTTGTGTTTGAATTTTTGTAGATATATTATTATGTTTCATTTCGAAGAAGAGAAATGGCGAACAGTCTATAATCCTTCCACTGATAAAGAGATTTTCAGATATCCCATATTCTGTTTTTTCAATGCCATTACTTTGAGGCTGTAAATAAAGGTTTTCATGTTGTATAAAAATATGGCCTTTATGTGCTCGTATAAAGTCATACATTTCACATTTGGTCTGTAATACACCTTCAAATGAGCCGAAACCTTGTAAATGAGCTTTCCCTACGTTCGTAATTATTCCGTAATTGGGTTCGGCAATCTCTACCAGCTCTTTTATATCTCCGGGATGACTGGCCCCCATTTCGATGATTGCAATTTCGTGAGAAGGGGTTAGCTTCAATAAAGTTAAAGGGACTCCGATATGGTTATTTAGGTTACCTTCAGTTGCCAATACATTAAATTTTTGAGCAAGGCAAGCTGCTGTCAGTTCTTTAGTTGTTGTTTTTCCGTTAGTTCCTGTAATACCGATGATAGGTAACCCCAAAGCCTTTCGATGATAGTGGGCGAGAGCTTGGAGGGTTGACAAACAATTATCTACTAATATGATGCGTTTGTCATCTGTAACATAATCAGCTTCATCTACAATAGCATAAGAACAACCATCTTTTAGTGCTTGAGTAGCAAATTGGTTTCCATTAAAGTTTTCACCCTTTAAAGCGAAAAAAATGGAACCGGGTGTACATTTACGGCTATCGGTCGTGATAGTAGGATGAGTTTTATATATTTGATATAGTGTTTTGATTAGCATAAATATTCTATTTTATTATATAGCGAAAATATACATTTTTCATGATAATAAATTAGAATACATTAAAAAAGTCAATATTTTTTTGTTAATCGGCAGATTTGTTTGTTAGGCTTTAAACCTTTTTTCAATAGATTTCAAAACTATTTTTATTGATATTATATCGATAATGAAATTTATTTGTAGTTGATAATATGTCTATAATTTGCCATGCGTTATAATGATCTGTAGAAAAATTGCCATAAAAGCGAAGTTCTTTCAAATGATTTTTTTCAAATGTTATATCTACGTTATAAATTTGTTTAATTTCCTTGGCTATTTCATCAAATCGTTTTTTGTCGACAATTAAAGTTCTATGGTGCCAGTCTTTTGTATGTATATATGGATAATTACAGATTTCTATAGATTCGTTTGTTTTGTTGAAACAGGCATATTCATTTGGTTTTAATTGTATAGAGTATTTATTGTTCGCATCAGAAAGAAGAATCGAGCCTTCTTTTAACCATACATAAGCAGAGCTATCATTATCGTAATTTTTGATGTTAAATTTTGTTCCTAATACTTTGATGTTTATCTCTTCTGCATTGACAATGAATGGCTTTTTATCATCTTTTTCTACTTCGAAAGAAGCTTCTCCTTTAAGGAAAATTTCTCGATTATGATCTCCATAATTGTTCAGGTATGATAGTTTGGATTCAGCTTCTAACCAAACTTTAGATCCATCGGGTAAATCTAACTGCATATGGGACCCTTGAGGAACCGAAATAGTATAAGCGTAGTCTTGCTTCTTTTCTCCTATTTTAAGATATTGTTCAAGAGCAAAATATGAAATTAATATTCCTATCAGAAACGTTGCAGCTATTGTGGTGATATATCGTAAGTGTAGAATTTTGTAGTGTTCTTTTTTTTCTTTTTTTTCTTTTGTAATACGTTCTATTATTTGTTGATATACTACTTCTTTGTTAAAGTCATGAGAATCTAGGGCTGCAGATTTTATCCATGCATTTTGATATCCTTCAAAAATAAGTTTGTTTTGAGTCGATTCTTCTAACCAAATCTTTAATGTTTTTAAATCATCAGGACGAATATCGTGATTTAAAAAAGCTAATATAATATCTTCTATGTTTTCTTTCACTGTCAATTAGGTATAAATATAATATTCCCGATATAATAATATGCACTATTATATTTCGGGTAGTCTAACTCTTTTATTTTAATAATATTTAACATTGTATGTTGAATAGTATTAATAAACATGTTAGATAATCAGTTAATTGTTCCCGTATTTTTTTTATTGCTTGTTTTAAATGATATTTAACGGTGTTGATAGAAATACCTTGTTTTTGCGCAATCTCTTCATATTTTAGTCCGTCGTAGCGGTTTAATTCAAATATTGTACGGCATTCTTGGGGTAAAGAGTCTATAGCTTGTCTTATTTTTACAAGAATTTCTTTGTTTTCTAATTCTGTATAAGGAGTATCTTTACATATGAAATATATATCTGAAGGTGTTACATTATTATTGATTAAACCAGAGATAGAATATTCTTGTTTTATATAATTTTTATTTAGTTGATTGATACAATTATTTTTTACAGCTTTATACATGTATGAGTGTAGTTCAATATCTTTCTTTAGAGAATCTCTGTTTTCCCATAGATGGTATATTAAATCGGAAACTATACATTGAGCAGAAAAATCATCATTAAGAATTCCTTTAGCTAATAAGCATAATTCGATATAATAAGTTTCGAATAGAAATCGAATGGCTCTTTCATCGCCTTTTCGTAAATAGTATATAAGATTTGATGTGTTTATTTCTTCAAGCATGGAAGTTGTTATAAGGTTAAGAAGTATATCTATAATCTGTTGAATTTTTATGTTACTTATATATGTTTTTATATGTAAATAATTGTGCAATCCTTTTTACAAAGGAAATAAAATTTTCTCTGAATATAAATATAAAATATATAAAATGTGACGATATATTTATATTAATAAGATAAATTTTCTACTATTCCTGATCAATTTATTTCTTTTATTCCATTAGATTGACTCTGTTAATTAATGGTAGGAGTACAATATTCTTATAATAATTTGCTAATTTATTTTATTATAAAATTTAGAATAATTCTATTTTATTTCACTTAAATCATAATAAATCAATGTATTAAATTATAAAATTTAAAATTTTGTCTTATAATGAAAAAAAGAAAGTCTATTGTCTATACTACCCGAAAAAAGGCTTTTATTGTTTTAGTATTGAGTTCGATGATTACAACTAATTCAGAGATAATAATTCCCAGAGTTTATTTTATTGGGTGGTATTGTAGAGATAATTTATAATTTATATTTATTATGAAAACACGACTTGGCGTCCTATTATTATTCTTATTATTGAGTCCTATCGGATATCTGTCATCTCAGACTGTTACGATAAATAAAACCGAAACGGTAAAAAAAATCATAAAAGAAATTGAGAAAAGAACAGGGAAATCTTTTGTTTTTCATATAGATGATGTCGATTTGGACAGGCGTGTTACTATAAATGCAAAGAATCAACCATTAGAGAAAGTGCTTGATAACCTTTTTCCAAAACAACATTACCGAGTTGAAATTAAAAAGGACCATATTATTGTAGCTCGCAAAAAAAAATTATTGAATTTAATTTCTGGAAAAATTATTGATAGTCAGGGGCAGCCTTTAATAGGTGTCAGTATATTATCTATGGAAGATGAGATAGGTACCGTTAGTGATATAGATGGGCATTTTTCAATAAATGCGAATTTGGGGGATGAGTTAGAGTTTTCTTATATAGGATATCAAAAACAAAAGGTTAAGGTATCAAAACAGACAGGCATAGTTATTACAATGCAGGAAGACCATCAGTTGTTGGATGAAGTAGTTGTAATAGGTTATGGATCTCAGAAAAAAGCTAATTTAACGGGAGCTGTAGGTTATATTGGGGGAGATAAATTAGAGGATAGGCCTGTGGCTAGCTTAGGGCAGGCTCTTCAGGGAGCTATTCCTAACATGAATATTTCTTTCGGTACAGGAAAGCCAGGTGAAACTACCAATATAAATATTCGTGGAGCGGGTTCGATTAATGGGAATGACTCCCCATTGGTGCTGATTGACGGTGTAGAAGGTTCTATTGATAATATTAATCCCCGAGACGTGGAATCTATCTCTGTATTGAAAGATGCCTCTTCTGCAGCCATATACGGTGCGCGAGCTGCTTTTGGAGTTATTTTGGTGACTACAAAATCAGCAGAAGAAGGTAAAGTCCGAATTACTTATAATGGGAGATATAGTTTTTCTAAACAAACAACTAGTACGGATTTTGTGACAACAGGGTATGATGCTGCAGTAATGGTGGATGAATTTATGAGATCTCATCACGGTGCTAAGTTTACGTTTTATGACTCAGAGGACATGGAGCAGTTAAAGGCTCGAAGATATGATGTGACAGAGCATCCTGATAGACCTTGGGTTGTAGAAAAGAATGGACAATATATGTATTATGGGAATTTCGATTGGTACGATTATCTGTTTGATGTATCTCGCCCTACTTGGAATCATAATATTTCTATTATGGGGGGAAATAAAAAAGTAAATTATAATGTTAGCGGAAGCTATTATAATCAGAGAGGAATATATAGGAGTGAAGATTATCCTGATCGACATAAAGATTATAATTTACGTGCTCGTTTAAATGCAGAAGTGACATCTTGGCTGGATTTTAGTTTTACATCTTCATTGAATGCCAAAAAATATTATTGGTCTCCAGGATTAAATACGGGTGATAATATTGCATTTTGTACGTTTTATGCTTTGCCTTTTTATGTTCCTAAAAATCCAGATGGAACGAATGTCCTTTATACTCAAGTGGCACCGGAAGGACCTGCTGGAGGTGTACACTTTATGGCACGCGAAGGTAAAAGTTTTGGAAATAATAAGCAGAAAACATTTTTGAATACAGCGAATATTGCTTTAAAATTATATAAAGGACTGACTCTAAATGCTAATTATAGTTATCGTTATTATAATCAGGATATGGTAACTCGAACAGTAGTGGGGCAATATTCCCGAGTTCCGGGTAAAGTTGAGATTGCGGATAACGATTTATTCAAAAATAAATTGAGACAAACTATTCATACTGACTATTTGCATACCGTGGATGTTTTTGCAAATTATGAAAATTCGTTTGGGGGGCATCATATTCGGGCTGTAGTCGGAGCTAATTATGAAAGTTATTATCGCAAAAGGATATATGCTACCAAGCTGAATATTCAATCGGATGTTCTTAACGATTTTAATTTGGGAGATAATACGAAAGTAACATTAGGAGGGGAGAATGATGCAGGACAAAGAGAATATGCGTTATTAGGTTTTTTTGGACGGCTAGGATATGATTATAAAGGTAAATATTTGGCGGAGTTCAACATTCGACGGGATGCGACATCTCGTTTCCCTCGGAAAGACAGGGCTGGTTGGTTTCCTTCAGTTTCTTTAGGTTGGCGAGCTAGTGAAGAATCATTTTTTGAATCGGTGAAAGGAGTTATATCCAATCTGAAGATTCGAGGTTCTTATGGTGTGTTGGGTAATCAGAAAATAGATGAATACTATCCATATGTTCAGACCATGAAAGTATTTCCTATGGACAATTACATATTGGACGGAGGGATAGCGTCCTATACATCATCTGGTAATCCATTGTCTGGGTCATTGACTTGGGAAAGTGTATATTCTACAAATATAGGGTTGGATTTAGGATTTTTTAATGGTCGATTGTCTTTTACCGGAGATATTTATCGTCGTGATACTAAAGGGATGCTGATGCCGGGTGTAAAATTGCCGGGAGTTTATGGGGCAACTGAACCGAAAGAGAATGGAGCAGAATTACGAACAAAAGGTTTTGAATTTACATTGGGTTGGAATGATGATATTAACATATTGGGAAAGAAATTTAATTATTATGCAGCCATATCTTTAGCTGATAATCAGACAAAAGTTACGAAATATACTCAAAATCCGAACAAACAGTTGAATCAATGTTATGAAGGAATGGAATGGGGAGAGCTATGGGGTTACCAAATTGATGGTCTCTTTCCGACAGATGAGGCTGCACAGGAATATAGCTCAAGGATTGACCAGACCTTGGTAAGTCAGAATATTTTTGTAGAAGCTCAGGGGGAGTATCGAGGCCTTCAGGCTGGAGATATGGCTTATGCAGATTTAGATGGTAGTGGTTGTATCGACAATGGATTGAATACGTTAGATAATCATGGAGATTTGAAGAAAGTGGGGAATAAGCTGCCTCGTTATACTTATAGTGGTAATGTAGGATTTAGTTGGTATGGTGTAGATTTTTCGGCCTTTTTCCAAGGCATAGGTCGCCAGCATATTTATCCGGGAGGTGATTGTATGCTTTTCTGGGGAGGTTATGCTCGGCCGTATGCCTCATTTATTCCAAAAGATTTTTCAAAAGACATCTGGACACCGGAAAATCCTACAGGATATTATCCGAAGTTGCGAGGTTATTCTGCACAAGGTAATCGGTCTTTAGCACAGCCCAATGATCGTTATTTGCAAAATTTGGCTTATTGCCGGTTGAAGAATGTAACATTAGGATATACTTTACCCAATGAATGGACTAAGAAGATTTATGTAGATAGGTTACGTATTTATTTTAGTGGAGATAATTTGGCGACATGGACAAAATTGCATTCTGATTATATAGATCCGGAACAATTTGCGAAGGATGGAAATGCTCGGGTGTATCCATTTCCAAAAACATTTTCCTTTGGTATCGATATAACACTGTAAGGTTTACAATCAAGAATATTAATTAAAAAATATAGAATCATGAGAAAAATCAATTATTCGGTTATTTTTTTTCTGATGCTTTTGTTTATTGCTTGTGATGATAAATTAGATCGTTTTCCGCTGGATAGTTTTGCTCCAGAGAATTATTTTAATAATGAATCTGAGCTTCAGACATTTAGTAATCAGTTTTATTGGCTTGTTCCATCTGCTGTAGCTGGTTATGGTGAAAATTCAGATGTAATTTTAAACCATACGATGACTCCGGAAATGCAGGGAACACGTATTGTCCCTAATAGTGGTGGCGGATGGGACTGGGGTTCATTGCGTAATATCAATCTTTTACTTAAATATTCATATCGGTGTGAAGATGTAGATGTAAGAGAACATTATGAAGGTATCGCTCGCTTTTTTCGTGCTTGGTTTTATTTTGAAAAAGTAAAACGTTTTGGAGATGTTCCGTGGTATGATAAAGTACTGGGGTCGACTGATCCTGAATTGATGAAGCCGAGAGACTCTCGGGAATTTGTTATGACTAAAATTTTAGAAGATTTAGAATTTGCAATTAAGAAAATTCCGGCAACCAAAAGTACGGAGCGTATAACTCATTGGACAGCACTAGCTTTAAAATCTAGAATATGTTTGTTTGAAGGAACTTTTCGGAAATATCACCAATTAGGAGATTGGGAAAAATATTTGACACAATGTGTAGATGCATCAGAAAAGTTGATGTCATCCAATCAATATAGAATTTATCAGAATGGGGCGTATCCATATCGAGATTTATTTGCCTCGGTTAGTGCTATTGAAGATGAGGTTATTTTAGCCAGAAGATATAGTAAAGAATTAAAGGTATATCATGATGCTAACTTCCATTTACGAGGTTTAACGGGTGGTCGTGCAGGTATGTCAAAAAAAATTGTGGATAGTTATCTGATGAAAGATGGTTCACGTTTTACAGAGCAAGAGGGGTGGAAAACTATGCAATATTATGAGGAAATGCAGAATAGAGACCCTCGCTTGACACAGACTGTCGTAAATCCTGGTCATATCAGAGTTGCGGATAAAACAAAAACGGTTCTCGCTCCAGATTTTAATGCGTCAATAAGTGGTTATCAAATTCAAAAATGGGATGCGGGCCCTGATGGAGACGGATGGCAGCAATCATACAATGATTTTATCGTATTTCGTATAGCAGAAATATATCTGAATTATGCTGAAGCAAAGGCTGAATTGGGGACTTTGATACAAGAGGATTTAAATATCTCAATAAAAAAAATACGGGATAGAGTAGGGATGCCTAATATTGATATGAATCAAGCGAATTCGAATCCTGATCCGTATTTAGAAAGTCCGGTTACAGGTTATAGAAATGTAACAGGGCCTAATAAAGGGGTTATCTTGGAAATTCGTCGTGAACGTACGATTGAGTTGGCATGTGAAGGACATCGCTATTATGATATTATTCGTTGGAAAGAAGGAAAAGTATTTGAACAAGAGTTTTATGGAATGTATTTTAATTCATTGGATAAAGGAACTGGAGAAAATCGATATGGTTTGTATGACATGAATGATGGACAAATAGGGTATGAGGATGAGGATTATGTGGATATCTGTATATATAGTGGAAAGCAACCATCTGATAATGAAATAAGTGAAACGACTATAATTCTGTTTTTTTATAAGCTAAATGAGTTGTTTAGGTTAGAAAATGGAGTAGATGGCGGACGAATTATTTGTCATGATCTCAAAGATAATCCACGAAAGTGGGACGAGGAAAAGGATTATTTGTATCCTATTCCTGTACAGGAGCGCTTATTGAATCATAATTTGACACAAAATCCAGGTTGGAACGATGGTTTATCATTTTGAAAATAATCAAGTAATAAATACCATATAAAAACTTTTTTTAATCCAGGAGTGTATGTGAAAATTTGTCAGGAGCGGTGTTATTAATATTGTTTCGTGGCAGAGAATAACAGAATCCATTAAATTTTTTATCTATGAGAACAATTAACTATTTGAAAAGAGCAATTTTATCAGTAATTGCATCTGTATGTTTCACGACTCTTTATGCTGAAGACTTTAGGTTTCCTTTTGCGGAGAAAGATGTGGCTATGTGGAAAAAATTCATGCAGCAACCATCTGCCATAGAAGGAAAATGTAATTTGGAAGTTTTGGGAATCGATGTAAATAGAGTGGGATTCGATTGGGACGATCCTAATACTTGGGCGAGGGAAGATGGAAAGGTATTTCATAATAAACCTACTACTGATTTTGTAACTACGGTGTGGGGTGTATCATTCGATAGCCGTGATCCTTATTATGGAGGTACAGCCCGTGTGGGATGGACTCGTCGTGCATATAAAGAAGGGACACAAGAGGTATTTGAAGTTGGCAAAAGTGTTGAAGAGAAATGGATTCCCTATACTCCTGGATTGGAAAATTTGTCAGGTCGATTCGAGCTTACGACTCTTGCTCCGGTTGTAAATTGTTGTGATACGAAAATTGAGACAGTGAGATTGATAATGAATAATGAGACTACTGATTGTTATTTGCAATTTTCAAGAAATTTTAATTTGACTCAAATAGATTTAAGTGATAGCAAGGGAAAGATTCGTCAGATGCCTTCTTATCGTTGTAATTTGTCGACATTAGATGCTTTTGTATTAAATAATATGCGTCCTGAAGAGTTGGGTGAGGATGGAAAATATGATAACGGTGTAGATTATAGATTGTTTGACTGGGTAACTAATATCGATGAATGCCATTTTCGTATGTCGACTATGCCTTTAATACCAGGAGGACGGCTCTATAATGGATATAGAAATCAGAAACCGTTTGTACCTGAGAGTTATCAGTTAGGAGCAGATGGTGAAACATGGGAATTTAAAGCTGGAGGGTTTATTAACTTATCATCAGAAAATGTAGTTAGAGATCAACCGACAACTTTTGTTTGGAAAGATTTGGATGGAAATGAAGTGACTCCAGATAAAGCTGTACAAGGAAGATTTCAGTTTAAAGAATCTTTTATAGGGAGAGAATTGGTTTGTGAAATGACAAACTCTTTCTTTGATGGTTGGATTTGTAAAACTCAACCGGTTAAGATTGTTGCTGAGTATACAACTACTGCGGTAGATATGGTAAAGAGTGACAATAATTTGAATATTTTCCCAAATCCTGCAATAGATAAAATTACGATTGATGGTGCAAAAGCCTTTTCTGTAAAAGTTTTTACACTTGAAGGTAAAGAGATAATGAATGAAAATGTAGTGGATAATGTATTTGATATAAGTCGTTTATCTACAGGGTATTATTTATTGGATATCAAAAGTGATCAGGGAACTTTTATTAAAAAAATAATAAAAAAGTAACATCGGATAAGAGCATCTTATTTTTACTCTGTAACCTAAATCTAAGGGTTACAGAGTATTTTTATTCGAGAGAATATTAATAGATTTTAAGCCATTAAAGAAGTAGGATAATGAGAATAATAGATTTGAAAAAAAGAATTGGATTTTTTTTCTTGTTGAGTATATATTTGAATACGTGGGCTCAATATGAAAAACCTGAAGGTGTAATACGTTTCATGACTTATAATGTTGCTTATTGTCGTGGATATGATGGATTTCAGAATGGTAGTAAAACCGATATATATAATACGCAGCGCATTGGAAAAATTATTAAGGCTTTAAATCCGGATGTTGTTGCATTACAAGAATTAGATAGTGCTAATATTAATAATCGGTATCTCCTTGAAGATATAAAAAATGCATCAGGAATTGATTATCAGATGGTTTATGGAGTAAGTGATTATGATGCTTATGCAGGTAATTACGGTAATGGTATTTTGATAAAGAAGGATTTTCCAGTGTTAGGGGTCAAGAGGATGAAGCTACCTGGAACGGTGTATGGTTCTGAACCTCCTATTAAAAATAATAGTAGATTATTGCTTCGTGTCATGACAGAAAAATTTTATTTTATGTGTACGCATTTGGATCTTGATACAGAACAAAGAATAAATAGTGGGTCAATAATTAATAATGAATTGGATTATATGCGTAAGCCTTCTTTTTTAGCTGGAGATATGAATGATTCTCATCGTTGGGGTGGAGGTGTTTTTACTTCTTCTTTTAATGAAACTTGGGATTTATATAGTACGACGGATTATACCATTAGTCTTCCTGATAATCAAAATACTATAGATTATATTTTGTATCATAATTATAAAAATAGGAATGAGTATTCTGCCGTATCATCGTATGCTGTTAGAGGGAAACTTGATATTCCTGGGGAAAGTTACCCGATACAAGTGGAATATGCTTCGGATCATTTACCGGTAATATTAGATGTAAAAGATAATTTTTCTACGGGCTTGTCTGAATCTTGTTTGAGTAAAGTTTTAGTTCAACAACGAGATAACCAATTGAGTCTTTATGGTTTGTCGGATTTTTCATATACGTATTTTGTATATTCTATGGCAGGATTTCCTATTTGTTCAGGAACAGTAAGAGAAAATGAAAATTTGATTCCTTTAGATTTTTTGGAAAAGGGATTATATATTTTGAAATTGATGCAAGGAGAGCAGACTATTCTTAATTGGAAATTTGTTAGATTTTGAACAGGAAGTTTTGTAAGATAAAAGTATAGAAAAGTTTAAGGATGTTGTGATTTAGAAAGTATTGAGATTATGAGATTAAGATTGTTTTTCTTGTTACCATTGTTGTTTATATGTTTTTTTACACATGCGGTACTTGTCGATACGATACAGGTAAAAAGCAAAGTAATGAATAAAAATATTTTCTGTGTTGTTATTTCTCCAGATAAGCAGATAAATGGGGCTTCGTGTCCTGTTTTATATCTTTTGCATGGTTATGGTGGAAGTTATAAAAGTTGGTTGGAAGTAAAGCCAGAACTGCCACAATTGGCAGAGCAATATGGAATGATGATTGTTTGCCCTGATGGAGAAAATAGTTGGTATTGGGATAGCCCCCAAAATTCGGCTTCTCAGTTTGAGACATTCGTTTCGGATGAGTTGATAAAATATATTGATCAGAATTATCCGACTGTACCGAATGCAGCGGGAAGAGCTATTACGGGGTTGAGTATGGGAGGACATGGAGCTTTGTGGCTCGCAATTCGTCATCAAGATATATTTGGTGGAGCGGGAAGTACGAGTGGAGGATTAGATATATTGCCTTTTTCAAAAAATTGGAAAATAAAAGAACAATTAGGGGAGCAATTGAGTAATAAACAAATTTGGGAAAGTCATACAGTTATTAATCAATTAGAAAAACTTAGAAATGGAAATTTGATGATAATAATAGATTGTGGGGATAATGATATTTTTTTTGAAGTGAACAATAGAGTGCATCATAAACTTTGTACGCTGAATATAAAACATGACTATATTGTTCGTCCTGGTACTCATAATTCTCAATATTGGAATAATTCGATAGAGTATCAGATATTATTTTTTGCTAAGTTTTTTAATAATAAATTGATATAAATGGAAGATTTCAAAGAATGAATAATTGCTTCATGTTGGCAATTGTATTTACAATATAAGATTGATTGTTGTATAACGTCAATCTTATATTGTAAGGGCATATGGAAGATTATATTAGAATATATTTGCTGTATTACTGTTATAAGTTTTATTTTTTCCCAAATTGGGGATCAACTTTTAAGAATGTTACTGATAAGTAAGCCGGTAGTGTACATATCATAACCCAAATAAAGAATTGTTTATATCCGATCATTTCTTGTAGCCATCCGGCTATCATTCCGGGCAGCATCATTCCCAAAGCCATAAATGCAGTACAGATGGCATAATGGGCTGTTTTATGTTTTCCGTTGGCAAAACTTATCATATAAAGCATATAAGCGGTGAATCCAAATCCATATCCAAATTGTTCTATTGCGACTGCAGAGTTGATTAGTATCAGATTATTGGGTTGTAAATATGATAAATATACATATACTAAATTAGGGAGTGTTATAGCCAGTGTCATTGGCCAAAGCCAAAACTTGAGGCCTTGGCGAGAAGCAACTATACCACCAATAATTCCTCCGATAGTAAGAGCCAATACACCGACGGTTCCATATACGAGTCCGACTTCTCCGGTAGTTAATCCTAATCCTCCGGCTTCTTTGGGGTCGAGCATGAAAGGTGACGCTAATTTTAATAATTGAGATTCTGATAAGCGAAATGTTAACATGAAAAATAGTCCGGAGACAATTTCTTTCTTTTTAAAAAAGGAGATGAATGTTTGTAAAAATTCTTTCCATATCGTTTTTACAGTATAGGTATTTCTGGAAACTTTATCTTCTGACGGATAAGGTAGAATGTGTTTGTGGTATAGACAAATCATGATAAAAATTCCGGAAAGAATGAAAAATGTGACACTCCAAGCTAAAGTGATATTCTCAGTATGTATTTCAAGAACTCCTGCCAACATAATAAGTAAACCTTGTCCGGAAATCATGGCTATTCGATAAAATGTATTTCGGATACCTACATATAAGGATTGTTCATGGCTGTTGAGTGCTAGCATATAGAAACCATCGGCCGCTATGTCGTGAGTTGCGGAAGCAAAAGCTAATAACCAAAAGAAGGCTAATGTTGCTTGAAAAAAGAAGGGAACAGGGATACAAAATGCTACGCCGGCAAGTCCAGCTCCAATTAGTATTTGCATGGATATAATCCACCATCTTTTAGTTTTGAGGATATCTATAAATGGACTCCATAAAGGCTTTAGCACCCATGGTAAATAAAGCCAACTAGTATATAAAGCAATGTCTGTATTGGAAATTTCCATTCGTTTATAAAAAATAACGGCTATTGTCATTACTGTGACATAGGGTATTCCTTGAGCAAAATATAGGGAAGGAATCCATTTCCATGGAGATATTTTATGAGAAAAAAGCATACTTATATTTTTATTAGCTGATCGCATATAAAATGGGTAGTTTCAGGAGTGATAGATACTTGCTTTAGTATATCTTCAGCTTCTTGATTGGTTAATTCGATAAAATCCGATTCTCTTGGAGTAATAATGATTCCGCTGACATCGACAGCCCCTGGGCTGATTAGTTTTTGAGAATTGTAATATTGGGTCGGGCGATGTGCTTTCCTAGGCATGATGTATAGTCTCCATATTCCGTTGTCAAAAAGACAGAGAAGATTGACCATAATCTCTTTACTACTTTGGTCAATCGGGAGTAAAGTGGTAAAGTAATTGAAGAGACTTATAATTTCTTCTTTTTTATTTGATTCCGCAATGAATACTGCTTGAGGATATTGTGTCAGGTGAAATACTGTAAGAGATTTCGTTTGAACAAGGATTTTCCCCTGACTTTTTATGATTTCCCAATCTTTTTCTAGTGGAAGAAATCCTTTGTTTCCAGCCTGGAAATGCATGTGGTCAGGTGCAGATGCTCCACATTGTGGACCGTTATAGAACAAAATGTAGTCAGGCAATTCCGATGCAATATTTAGCAAGTCGAGCAAGTGGTGTTCTATCTGTTGTGGAGAATGTATTATATAGGGAATTGTGAAATGTTTTGGAAAAATAGGATAAGGATTTACTAAAATTAGATATTTGTTGTTGTAAGGGATATATCCTTGTTCTTTAGGACGGTTTCCAGTGCAAAGAAAGCACGGGCGTTTATTGACGGCCGTAGCTGAAACCGTTGCATTTGTCGATTGTATTCTGGCTGGGTTGAATTGTATGGAAATTTTTATGCCTCCGACAGTTAACTCCCGAGATAAAACTGTTTCTAATACTTTGTAATTTTGACTGGCCAGTTTCCAGTCTTTTATTTGTTGGACAAACAGATTTGAAACTTCTTGTTGTAAATCCATAGCTATTTTTGTTTCCGATTCATTTGTATCCGAGCCATCAATTCATAGGTTCTTAGGCTATCTTTATATAAATTGTTGGCATTTATTTGTTCTATATTCAATGCTGCATCCGAATTTCCTTCCCAGCGGCGGCATAGGTAGATTACATCATAAATGCGTCCGATACGATATTCCCTTGAAAAGCGCAATCCGAGTGCATAATCTTCTCCATAATTAGTATTAGGAACTTTTATCTGACGTAATAATGGAGTATAAAATGCTCGAGGTGCTCCTAATCCATTGATACGTAGTGTATTGTTGCATCCATTCTCGTCACTCCATTCACGATGATCTATTATTCCGGGAGGTATTACTTGCATATTGAAGTCTGTCATGACATAACTGCCTATTACCATACCACATTTTTCTTGATAAAAAGTGTCGACTATTTTTTGTAATGTGTGTCGGTCTTTATAGATGTCGTCACTGTCGAGTTGAACGGCAAATTTGCCACACATTGGATGATGAATTCCCAGGTTCCAACATCCTCCTATACCTAAGTTATTTTGTTCAGGAATGAGATGTATTACACGAGTATCTTTGATAAATTGTGCTATTTCTTTTCCAGTACTATCAGTCGAGTGATTATCGATAATGATGACATTAAATGGGAAGTTGCATTCTTGTTTCAGTACAGAACGTATTGCGTCGGCAATGGTTCTTTCACGATTATATACAGGGATTATTACCGAAGCTTCTAAAGGGAAAGTTGCGGTAGTCACATCTATTTTTTTGTGAGTAGCCGGCAACCATCCATTGATATCTTTCAAATGTTGAGTGCAGGCTTGTTCCATTTCTATTTGTACTTCTCTGTTTTTAGAGTCTACGTAGTCGAACTGCTTTTCACCTGAGTTTCGAGTATCTGTTGCTATATCGGTATATAAATATTCATGTATATGTATGATATTATAATGTTGTGATATTTTTAGTCTCAAGTTATACCAACCGGCAAACTGAAAAGTCGAATTATCTGATTTAGTAAATTTTTTAAGAGCAGATGTTTGGTATAGTTGAAGATTCCCGAAGTCGAAATCATCGCGTAGACTTCCTAATTGGTAATCGATTACAGGATGAGGAATTCTGATATTTTTGTTTATTTGGTATGAATCAGAATATAATATTCCTGCTTGAGTATCTTCTGCAATTTGTAACATCCGTTCAATACCATATTCGTTAAGATAGAGAGACGTATTTCCCAGTCCCACTAATATGTAAGGAGTTTGTGCATATTCGGAGATAAGTCGTACAGTATTTGAGGAATGAAGCATATCAATGTGAATGGGAATACATCCGGATATTTGTGGAGCGAAGTTGCCTGTATATAATAAAAAAATTTTATGGATGTCTACGTGGTTAGTAAGGGCAGCCACAGTAGGCTTTATTTGTGTATCTGAAATATAATTGAAGAAGCAGGTGATATTTTTCATAATTATTATTTTTTTGAATATGAATCGATAGCCTTTTTCACAGAACCATATAATAGCAATAGATTTTTAGCGTCATCGTATTCCAAATGAGTTTCTTCCATAATCATGCGTGTACCACGGTCTACCAATTTTTTATTTGTCAGTTGCATATTTACCATTCTGTTGCCTTTTACCCTCCCTAATTTTATCATGACACTGGTAGTAATCATATTAAGGACAAGCTTTTGGGCTGTTCCCGATTTCATTCGAGTACTTCCGGTTACAAATTCTGGCCCGACAATTACTTCAATGGGAATATCCGCCTGTTCTGCTACTGGCGAGTTCGGATTACAAGTAATACAAGCTGTAAGAATACCATTTTCCCGGCAATATTTCAGTGCACCTATAACATATGGGGTAGTTCCCGATGCAGCAATACCGATAACAATATCTTTCCTATTTATTTTGTGTTCTTGTAATTCTTGCCAGCCTTTGTCAATGCTGTCTTCAGCTGCCTCTACAGGGTTGCGTAAAGCTTTGTCCCCTCCGGCAATTAATCCGATGACAAAGGTATTGGGAATACCGTAAGTAGGTGGTATTTCAGAAGCATCTAAGACTCCAAGTCTTCCACTAGTTCCTGCTCCCATATAGAATATACGACCACCACATTGCATTCGTTTTATTATGGCCTCTACCAGTTTCTCAATCTGAGGTATAGCTTTTTCAACGGCCCCGGGTACTTTTTTATCTTCATTGTTGATGTCGACTAATAATTCGTGTATCGACTTTTTTTCTAAGTTCTCGTATAAAGACGATTTTTCTGTAATTTTTTCGAAACTCATAATTAGTATATTGTTTCATAATAACGTATAAGACCCTCTATTGGTCTACGTGTAATATTTTTGATAATAAAACCGTATTGCTTGGATAGCCTTTGCAATATTTCTTTGAAATGCCAGGCTATTGAACCTGTAAAATGGACTTCAGCATTGGGAATATTATATAATTGTAGATTACGTTCAAAGAAAGCACGGAAGCATTCTTCTACAAGTTGCCTTATTTCTGGAACTTGTATGTTTTCACTCAAAAAGGGTGTAAATGAGGCCAAATAACGATTTGGAAACGATTCTTGATATACCGATTGTAAAATATCAGCTTGTGTAAGGTGATATTTATTCAGGAATTGTTGAGTGATTCCTGTAGGAAGTATGCCTTTCAGACAATCGGAAATCAGTCTTTTCCCCAGTGAGTTACCGCTACCTTCATCTCCGAGAATAAATCCCAAAGGTGGAATATTTCTTGTGATATTCTTGCCATCATATAAGCATGAATTAGAACCTGTTCCCAAAATGCAGGCAATACCACTACGGTTTCCGCATAATGATCGGGCGGCCCCTAGGAGGTCACTTGCAATTTCTATATCAGAAGTACAGAAGAGTTCATGTAGAGGACGATATAATAGGTTACAAGCAGATTTCCCTATGCATCCAGCTCCAAAAAAGTGAATATGGTTTATTGGCGAAGCTTGGATTTTAGGTAAAAGTTCTTCACATAAAAGTTGTTTTATTTCTTGTTCGTTTTGAAAAAAAGGATTTATACCCGGAGTAGAGATTTGGATTGACTGGTTTTCGGTTATTAAACACCAGTCGGTTTTAGTCGAACCGCTATCAGCAATTAGTGTTGTCATTTAGGTACTATTTAAGGTTGCAATTTATTAAAAAATATTCAGAACACATTGCGTTTATTGATAAACTACTGAAAACTTTGTGTTACTTTGTGGTTAGAAAAAAGTGAAAAATGACTATGCTGCAATCAGAACCATTTATAGAGGTAGGTATTTTGCATCATCAGCAAATTGAATTTGCCTTGAACGGAGAGTTTTTGTTGAATGGTACAGATGAGATTGTGCCGGGATACTATAAAGCTATATGGACAGCGAAAGGAATTTTGTTCCGGGGCGAAGTTTATGATGCTTTGAGCTTTACTCCGATGCAATATAGTAACTCTTTTGATTTATATAATGTAACTATTGGGATCCAATTTCATTGGGAGAGAGAAGAAAAGCAATGTTTTCCGGGAGAGTTGAAAGTTATTTCCGATGGAGAGAAGATTTGGGCTGTTAATCGGGTGTTATTAGAGACATATTTGGCCAGTGTCATATCATCGGAAATGAAAGCGACTGCATCAACAGCACTTTTACGAGCTCATGCCGTAATCTCTCGTAGTTGGTTGTTAGCACAATTAGCTGGTTCTCAGAAAAAAAAGAATACCCACTTACAAGAGTTGACCTCTGGAGAAATCATTCGTTGGTTTGACAGGGAAGATCACCTTTTGTTTGACGTATGTGCCGATGACCATTGTCAGCGTTATCAGGGAATAACACGAGTTTCGGCACCACAGGTGACAAATGCTGTACAATATACCCGGGGAGAAGTATTGATGTATGATGGGGAAATATGCGATGCCCGTTTTTCAAAATGTTGTGGAGGTATAAGTGAACGTTTTGAAAATTGTTGGGAAGATATGCCCCATCCTTATTTAGTGCCGGTTTATGATAGAGAAGATGAAAGTCTGATGCCTCATTTAGTTGATGAACGAGAAGCTGAGAATTTTATTCGTAATTTGCCGGAAGCATTTTGTAATACTGTGGACGAAAGTATATTAAATCAGGTTTTAAATAACTATGATCGGGAGACCCCAGATTTTTATCGTTGGCAAATCAAATATACGCAGAAAGAAATTGCTTCTATAATTAAGAATCGGTTAAATACTGACTTAGGAGATATTCTTGATTTGAAACCTTTGTTTCGTGGTGATTCAGGGCGTATTATTCGCCTTCAGATAGTAGGCTCATACAGAAGTATAGTGATTGGCAAAGAGCTGATGATTCGCCGTACTTTATCTCCAACACATCTTTATAGTTCCGCTTTTGTTGTAGACAAAGAAGTGGGTTTTGATGGGATACCAGTATTATTTACTTTAACAGGAGCCGGATGGGGACATGGAGTAGGCCTTTGTCAGATTGGAGCTGCAGTAATGGGTAGCCAGGGATATACATATAATCAGATTTTATCTCATTATTTCAAACATGCAGAGTTGAAGAAAATATATTGATATTATTCTATATTTTAGACTTTTTTTGATATCAATATCTTAGGATGTTAGTATGAAATATTTATTTTGTTCCATCCCATAACGAATTTACTTTATGACGTATGGCAATAATGTTAAAAATAGATATAGCGAGGAAGAGTAAGATCCCTGAGGCAATAGAAATAAATATATTTTCACCTTCAAAACTGGGCCACATTTTATTTAATAAGGCAATATAGTATTCTCTTGCAAAGAATATGATGGTCAGAGATATAATTAGAACACAAGAGTTCAGTCCTATAGTCAGTAGTTGATAAGGTCGTGATACTTGTGCAGGACTATATCCTATTAGTAATAGATTTTCGAGCCTTTGTGTATTTTTTTGTAATAGGAGGTAAATACTTAGCATTAATACAAAGAATGATAGAATGCTGATAATAAGACCTATACCAATGACTAATCCTGTGATAATTTTTAGAAAATAATTAGTTTTTCCCGCATTCAGTTTATCACCTTCCGTTTCATATCCTTTTTTTTGAAGAAATTGTACAATGTTGTCGTCGGCAGGATTGTCTATCTCAATGATGATGCGTGAGGCTGTTGATGTATGTCCGTCTCCGTATATTTTGTTACTCCATTTCATAAAAGATTCGGGAACTAGTATGGTATTTAACCGATTTGAAAATCCTACTATATTACCTTTGAAATCATGGTTCTGGCCATTGCCTGATATATGTATGTCTATACCAATTAGCCCAAGAATACCCTCGGATAGTTGGGGTAAGCTCCTTGACTGGGCAAAACCGTAATTATAAAGGTTTAAATAATTTTTAGGCAAAATAATCGGAATAAGGTCATCCCTTTCGTCAAAATGCCAATCAGATATAGATTTTATGTCGACAAATGCATCAGGAACCGACTCGAAAAACATCTGTGTAGATAAGCGCATTTGTTGTCCGGCCATATTGATACCTGCTGATACGTGATATTGACTGGAGGTAAATTCTCCGATATTTTTTACAAAAGGTTGCCCTTTTATTTCTTCCAAGTCAGTCTCTGAAAACTGGGAGCTTTGTCCGGTGATGGAACCTAATGTGCTGATTTTTTTTGATAATATGAGATATTCACTTTTTAGTAGATTATCATTTCCTGAAAAGAATGGAGCAACATCTTTATAAAATTGGAGGCTGAAAAGAACAATTATCATGCCGACTAGGTTAGCAAGAAAAAAACCTGCAAATTGGCCTATACTTAAATGTTGACGGAGAAGTTTCCAAACTATTTTCATATTGTTCAATTATCTATTTATTAAAGAAAGAGTTTATAGACTCAATATCTTATCATAATTTATTTCTAAATGTTTTCCTATGGAAGTGACGATGATTCCTGCATTTTGGACTTTACATTCTTGTAATAAAATCCGAGCCATAATGTGGCCGTTTGCATCATCGAGATGGCTAATAGGCTCGTCAAGAAGAATAAAGTCAAATGGTTGGCAAAGAGCTCGGATAAAAGCAATACGTTGCTGTTGCCCGAAAGACATTTTAGAAACTTTTGTGTCCCATTTGTCATTGATACCCATCATTTCAAAAAATTGTCGTATTTCAAGCTCTGATTTATGATGGGTAATATTATTTTTCAATTCAATATTTTCTCTAGCTGTCAACTCGGGAAATAACCGTAAGTCTTGGAATAAGAAACTAATAGAATTACGACGTAAAGAGGTCCATTGGCGAGTAGACAATAATTGGGAGGATTTGTTGTCAAATAAAATTTCTCCTGAATAATCATGCCGGTATCCGTATAAATAACTGCAAAACGAAGATTTTCCTGTTCCGGAAGCGGCTTCGATTAGGTAAAATTTACCTTTTTCGATAGTAAGGTTCTTTAACCATACATCTGAGTCAAAGGCTTCATGAGTTTCGGAAAAAACAGCAGGGAGCACCTGCTGTAATGTTATCGTATTCATTGTAAAAGAGCTTATTTCCTATTTCAATTCCTTGTCCAAACTTTTGATAATAGTAGATAATGCATTATCGGATGGATCGGTCATGTTTATTGTTGTTTTGTTGGTCTGTCCCTCTGAATACATTTCAATAGAGGAAAATAAAGCAAGTAACTGTTTATAAGTTGTGGCGTCAGATTTCCATAACTCCTCTGGCAAGCTTTGTAGAATCTGCTGTGTATTTATAAGCATAGCTCCTCCAAACTTAAATATTTCTGCGAATGGAGTTTGTGATAATGGAGATTCTGTGCCTTTAGAAAAATTATCAATGATATTTTTGTCGGTCGACACATAAAGATATTTATTATCTTTCATTCCGAAGTAGATACTTGTCCCACTCCATGATATAAGATATTGATTTTCAGATAATGTAGTAATTCCAGCCAGTTGTAAATTATCTTTTAAGAAAGTGAGTATAGAATCATCTTTTACTTTGGCGAAAAATACTAAATTAGGAGAGTATCCGTATGAATTTGAAGATGTTATGTCTATCAACCCCATTGTCAAATCTCCATCAATAGAACCAATAAGTTGTTGCAAGTTGATTTCTTTTGAAACATTTTCTATTTCTGCAGCAAACTTGGAATTTTCCATCAATATATTGTATAATTTTTCCCCATTGAGATTGACACTCCATACCAACCATGAATTTTCTGGGATTTGTTTTAAAAATGAATCTGAGTTTTTTCCCACTATGGAAATAAGACTATCTAAAGCTTTTTTGGTTTTGGTATCGTCCGAATAACTGCCTGATTCAATGATGATTTTTCCCCTTTGGAAATCGATATGAGTGGTACTATAGATACTGCTGATTTTTAAATCTGTCGGTAAAAACGAAGAGTATAGTTTCAATGTTGTGGATGGTATTGCTGCCATAGACATCCAAATATTTACATCCTTGTTTGACTGGGAAAATTTGGAAAAACCATTGTTAGATAACAAGCTTTTCTCCTTATTTTGATTCATAAGAGCTGTGGCATCTTTTTTCAGTTTTGCAATTTCAGTATTGTATTGTAACGCAAAAAGGAATAAAGCCTTGTTATCATCAAATGTACAGATTGCATTTGTATTTATTTCAGAGATAAAGATATCGTTTTCTCTTTTGATATTTGTATCTTTTCCTTTTTCTGATGATAAGATAGAAAGAAAAGTTTCAAATTTTTGTTGTTCATCTATTTTTAGTAATAACCCTATTTCATTTTCAATGGCGTCAGAAAAAAATACAACGTCATTTTTTAGTGAGATGCCTAGCTCTGTAGGATTTTGTAAGATTTTTTCAAATAATTCTTTACTTTCCGGACCTAAGCGGTTCAACCAGATTCTTTGTCTTTCATTTATTTTTTTATTTTTCAATAATTCGATGACATTTCCTTTTTCAGCTATACTTTGGGGGTTTATTGTGATGACGATATTGGCATCCGCAGGGATAGATTGTAAGTAATCACTTTGTTTGTTACAGGAAAATAACATAGTAATAGCCAGAATGGCAATCAGATTTTTAATGGACGAGATGTTTGGTTTCATATGACTGTATTTGAATTTACTGACAATATATATTTTTTTTCGATTGTAAACAAAGATAGTGATTTTTATACCGAAGGTCGATATATTCAGTATTTTTTATATGATAAAAAATTATTGTGGTTGCAAAGAGAAACTAAAATTAAACTAATTCTTAAATTCTGTAAAAACTACCTTTTTTTAATTTAGGTTGTTTTAGAGATATCAAATATAACCCTAAATATGTAAGCAGTCCGTTGAGCATAAGCAATTCGTATCCAAATTGATAATTGTAGTATCTTGTAGAAAAAGAATCGATTAGATAACATAATAGGGGAGCTGTAAAAGCAATAATAGGTATGTATTTGTCTATTGGTCGTTTTCGACAGAAAAGTCCGAAAGCAAACATCCCTAATAGGGGGCCATAAGTATATCCTGCAATCATATAAATGGCATCTATGATACTTTTATTATTTACAGTTTTAATGATGAGAATAATGAGAACAAATAAGACCGAGATAATTATATGGGCTCTTTTACGCCATACTATGGCTTTAGAAGCCGGGAGTTTTTTTACATCGAGAATATCAATACAGAAAGAAGTTGTTAGAGCTGTCAGTGCTGAGTCTGCACTTGAAAAAGCTGCTGCTATTATTCCGATACAAAAAAATAAGAGTACCATATTCCCCAGATATTGAGTGGCAAAAAGTGGCAGTATTTCATCACGGGTTTCTGGAAGAGTTATACCCGATTGGGTAGCATAAGAAATGAGTAAAATACCTAAAGTTAGGAAAAGCAAATTTACAGGGATGAATGCTATTCCATAAAAATACATATTCTTTTGAGATTCTTTAAGAGTTTTGATAGAAAGATTTTTTTGCATCATGTCTTGGTCCAGACCTGTCATGACAATAGTAATAAATATGCCGCTGATAAACTGTTTGAAAAAATTTTGTTTTGTATGCCAATCGTCAAATATGAAAATACGTGACATATTACTTTTCTGAACCATAGAAATGACTCCATCAATATCGAGATTCATTTTTGACATTAGTTGCCATATAATCATAATCAGCCCGCCTAGTAAGAAAAAAGTTTGTAAAGCATCGGTCCATACGATGGTTTTGATACCACTTTTATGTGAATATAGCCATATAAGTAGTACAATGACTGTTGTTGTTACAGCAAAAGGTACATTCCAATAGTCAAAAACGAAACGTTGTAAAATGAGTACGACGATATATAGTCGCGCTGCAGCCCCAATGATTTTTGATAATAGGAAGAAAGAAGCTCCTGTTTTATATGCTTTGTGCCCGAACCTTTCTTCGAGATATGTATAGATAGAAGTCAAGTTGAGCTTGTAATATAAAGGTAACAAAAGTTGTGCAATAATGAGATATCCGAGTGCAAAACCCAGTACCGTTTGCATATAAGTCATATCTATATGTAAAGGCATCCCCGGAACCGAAACAAAAGTGACTCCCGATATGGATGTTCCTATCATACCGAAAGCTACTAAAAACCATGGGGATTTTTTCCCTCCGATAAAAAAAGTTTCATTATCATTGTTTCGGCTGGTTAGATGGGAAATAAACATTAGAAATGCAAAATAACAACCGATTATAATTAAAATGATATTTCCATTCATGGTTTTTAGTATTTGTAGACGCAAAATAATCTATTTATAATGTAAAAAGCAATATTCCAGCAAGGTTTATTGAACTATTCAGAAATTTATTAGAGTAAGAGGATAAGGGTATTTGAAGAAATATATATTTTGATTTTTTACTCGGATTGTTTGTAAAAAGTATTGGTAAGATGTCGTTATGAATTATTATCGAGAATAGTGTTGTAAATATCATAAGTAATGCTTCCATAATATATTTCTAAAAAATCTTTTCTTTATATTTAAACATTTGTTTATGAATATATTTAATTTAGTGTGTAATCTGTTTTACTTAAATGTATATAAAAAATAAAAATAAATTATAGTATATATTTGACTTTTTATATATATTTGTGGCAAGTTTAGAAAGAGTTAGATACAATTTTGTCATTTTTCATCACTGACCATAAGTGCGGTAATTGGGAGTGACCATACCGGAGGTATATAATTATTTATTTATTCTTTTTTGTTAAAGTCAATATTTTTTATTACAATAAATTGAAAGATAGAGTATTATCTATTTAAGGATTCTTATTCTTTTACCAAAAATCATCTCGTTTCATACACTATTTATTATTTTATTTATATATACTTTAAGTAAATTAACTTAAATTTATTATGGCTATTAGAAAGACTCTCCAGACCTTAGTCAATTCAAAGTATGTCAATCGTTGGGTCATATTATTAGCAGATGTTCTCATTTCGGTATTTTGTTCGTTACTTTCATGTTTGTTTGTATCTTACATTGCCCGTCTGTCTGTTGTTCCTGGGGAGTTTATACAAGTACTTTTATTATCAACATTTTCTACGTTATTGTCATATTTGATATGGAGAACATATCGGAGTATAATACGTCATACGACTTTAAAAGAACTTTGGCGACTTGGAGTAGCCGTTTTTTGTAAAGTAGTTATTTTATTTTTGTTGATATTGACTTTAAATGATGATGTATTAACTATACGTCAGCTTATTTTGACTATTACGGTCGATTTCTCATTAAGTATTATAGCACTCATTGCATTTCGGGTTATATTACTCTTTTTATATGATGCTGTCATTATTAATTTTTATCCTAAACAGACCCCTATATTGATATATGGCATTGGACAGGATGCGGTTGCCGTAGCCACTATGTTGCCTGATAAAAAATATAGGGTAATGGGGTTTCTCACTATTGGTAAGCAGTATGAATCATATCGTATCTTAGGACATCCGGTATTACAAATAGAAGATTATATCGGATTTGAGAACTTGCGAAAGCGATATGGTATGCAAGCAATTCTTTTTCCAGATCAAAAGTCTGTTCGGGAAGAGCAAGACCGTATTATTCGTTATTGTGGGAAAGATAAAGTAAAGATTTTAATTGCCCAACCCATCGAGGAAGCAGCTGGAAATACGATAAAGCCGCAGAAAATACAGGAAGTTCGTATCGAAGATTTGCTTATGCGTGATGAGATAGAAATAAGTATGTCGGAAGTTATGGCCAATTTTCAAGGAAAAGTAATTATGGTGACTGGTGCAGCTGGATCTATTGGTAGTGAACTTTGTCGCCAGTTAGCTACTTTTCATGTAAAACAACTTGTGCTTTTTGATTCGGCAGAGACTCCTATGCATAATCTTCGATTAGAGCTTGAAGAGCGTTTTCCCGACCTTTATTTTGTGCCCGTTATTGGAGATGTGAGACAAGAAGCACGTGTCAATTTTGCCATGCGGAAGTTTCATCCGCAGATAATATTTCATGCTGCAGCTTATAAACATGTACCTTTAATGGAAGAAAATCCGTGTGAGGCTGTTTTGGTGAATGTAAAAGGTACAGCGTGTGTCGCTAATTATGCAGTAAGTTATGGTGTAGAAAAGTTTATCATGGTGTCTACTGATAAAGCCGTCAATCCGACAAATGTGATGGGTGCCTCCAAACGTTTAGCTGAAATTTATGTACAAAGTTTGAGTGTAGCTATTGGACGGGGACAGAAAGAAGGGAAGACGCGGTTTATTACTACTCGGTTTGGAAACGTATTGGGTAGTAACGGTTCCGTTATACCTCGTTTTCGGGCGCAGATAGAAAAAGGTGGCCCGGTGACTGTGACCCATCCCGATATTATTCGTTATTTTATGACTATACCTGAGGCCTGTCGTTTAGTAATGGAGGCGGCTACTATGGGGAGAGGTGATGAAATTTTTATTTTTGAGATGGGAGAACCGGTAAAAATTGCAAATTTAGCACGTCGAATGATAGAACTGGCTGGATTTGAACCGGATAAGGATATTAAGATAGAATATACAGGGTTGCGCCCTGGGGAGAAGCTATATGAAGAGCTATTAAGCAATGAAGAAAATACAAAACCAACGACGCATAAAAAAATACGTATTGCCGATGTCCGTCAATATGATTATGAAGAAGTCGCTCGGGCTATTGAAAAATTGTCACAGTTGTCTTTAGAAGTGCGCATTCCGGATACTGTACGTCTGATGAAAAAAATTGTTCCGGAATTTAAATCGAACAACTCTATTTATGAGCAATATGATAGAGAGTTAAAAGAAGAGGCCCAAGTCGAAGAGGGAAAGGTTGCAGGGCCAATTAATGCATAGAAATAATAATAGAAGAAGTTTTTAACTTCATTTATGGAAATACGTACAAAACAGTGGTATGCCGTGAAAACCATGTCTCGGGCTGAAAAGAAAATTAAAGAGCGGCTTGATGACTTGGGGGTAGAAAATTATTTGCCATTATGCACGCAAATAAAAAAGTGGAGCGACCGCAAAAAGAAAGTGCAAAGTCCCCTTGTCCCGGGATATCTTTTTGTATATATTTTTGAAGAAGAATATTTTACTGTTTTAAAAGTTCCGGGAGTAGTATCTTTTCTCAAGGAAGATCGTAAGATGGTTCCTATTCCGGCAGTACAAATAGATAATTTGCGTTATGTAGTAGAAAAATCAACCCGAGAAATCGAGTTTTCATTTGAGAATATTCGAGTAGGCGATAAGGTCCGTATTATTTTAGGAGATCTCGAAGGTTTCGAAGGAGAATTAGTTGATTTTCGGGGTAAGACTCGGGTTGCTATACGTCTTCATCATTTCGGCTGTGCTCTCACTACTGTAGAAATGGATGAGGTGATGAGGTGCTGATTCGTATTGATTTTTATTGGTTGATTTATGAAAGGAATAGTATTGGCTGGAGGTTCCGGCACTAGGCTTTATCCTATAACTAAAGGGGTTAGTAAACAATTACTTCCGATTTACGACAAGCCGATGATTTATTATCCTATATCAGTTTTGATGTTGGCCGGTATACGGGATATTTTGATCATATCTACTCCACAGGATTTGTCGGGCTTTGAGCGGTTACTCGGTGACGGTTCTAATTTCGGTGTTCGGTTCGAATATGCAGAACAGCCTACTCCTGATGGGTTAGCCCAAGCTTTTATTATAGGGGAAAATTTTATAGGGAAAGATTCTGTATGTTTGGTATTAGGAGATAATATATTCTATGGGCAGGGGTTTAGCCGGATGCTTATAGATGCGGTACGTACCGTTGAGGAGGAGCATAAAGCTACGGTATTCGGTTATTGGGTCAATGATCCCGAACGTTATGGCGTAGCCGATTTTGATAAGGAGGGGAATGTCTTGAGTATCGAGGAGAAGCCTCGATTCCCGAAATCGAATTATGCTGTAGTAGGACTCTATTTTTATCCGAACGAAGTGGTAAAGGTTGCAAAGAATATAAAGCCGTCAGCTCGAGGAGAATTGGAGATCACGACGGTGAATCAGCACTTTTTAAATAATGGATCTCTTAAGGTAAAACTTTTAGGCCGGGGATTTGCTTGGCTCGATACCGGAACTCACGACTCATTGAGCGAGGCTTCTATATTCGTAGAAGTAATTGAGAAGCGTCAGGGACTGAAGGTCGCTTGTCTTGAGGGTATTGCTTATAGGAAAGGGTGGATTACAGAAGAACGCATGAGGGAAATGGCAGAACCTATGTCGAAAAATCAGTATGGACAGTATCTGTTGAAGGTAATCGATGAATTGAAGAGGGGATAAGATTTCGCTGTCGGAAATTCCGAATATCATTTTAATGAAATAAAAAAGAGTTCATCTTTATAGCATTTATAAAAAAGTGAATTTTCGCTTGATAATTCTTCTTTTGAAAAGGAAGTGATGTCTTTATAAGTCTTAATAACGTTCGTATTTAGATAAAAAATCATTCTGAAATCTATTTGTTTTTACACTTAGGTTTAAGGATCTGTACATGCAAAAAGATCTTTAAAAACGGGTGTGTAGATAAGATATCGGAAAAGTATCAATTTATAAAATTATAAGTTTCACTATGAAAATATTGGTAACGGGCGGAGCCGGTTTTATAGGTTCTAATTTGTGTGAAAAGTTGTTGCAAGATGGTCATGAAGTTGTCTGTTTGGATAATTTTTCCACGGGAAAACCGGAAAATATTCAACTCTTTTTTTCTAATTCAAAATTTAAATTAATAGTAGGCGATATTCGTAACATATCAGATTGTAAAAATGCTGTGGACGGTGTCGATTATGTGTTTCATGAAGCGGCTTTAGGCTCTGTTCCCCGATCTATAAAAGACCCTATAACGACGAATAGTGTAAATATCGATGGTTTTTTAAATATGCTGGTTGTTTCTCGGGATGTGGGGGTTAAGCGGTTTATATATGCAGCGAGCTCATCGACTTATGGGGATTCAGCATCATTGCCTAAAGTAGAAGATATCATAGGAAAACCATTGTCTCCGTATG
The DNA here is from genome assembly GCF_015097275.1 of Coprobacter secundus subsp. similis. Lineage (GTDB taxonomy): Bacteria > Bacteroidota > Bacteroidia > Bacteroidales > Coprobacteraceae > Coprobacter > Coprobacter secundus. Next base: position 2,002,790 of record NZ_AP023322.1, on the reverse strand, counting down.
CAATTACTAAATATGTGAATGAACTTTATGCGGATATATTTTCCCGGACGTATGGTATGGAGTGTATCGGCTTACGTTATTTCAATGTGTTCGGGAGAAAACAAAATCCTGATGGAGCTTATGCCGCGGTAATACCTCTTTTTGTGAAAAAACTGATAAATCATGAGTCTCCGGTGATTAATGGAGACGGAGAATATTCTCGCGATTTTACATATATAGATAATGTCATACAGATGAATCTGTTGGCAATGTCTGTAAAGAATAAGGAGGCTGTGAATACGGTTTATAATACGGCATACGGAGAGAGAACTACATTGAACCAATTGGTATCGTATTTGAAGGAGTATTTGACTTTATATGACAGTGAAATAGCTAAGGTAGATATTGTTCATGGACCTAATCGGTTGGGCGATATACCTCATTCGTTAGCCAGTATAGAGAAAGCGAAGAGCTTGTTAGGGTATCGGCCGCTTTATAGTATGAAAGATGGATTGAAAGAGGCTGTAAAATGGTATTGGGAAAATTTGTGATGAATACTAAGTATAGCGATATGGAGAATATAAAAATTGCCGTAATCGGATTGGGATATGTAGGATTACCCTTAGCTCGTTTATTTTCGACTAAATATGAGACCGTTGGTTTCGATATGAATAAAGCTCGGGTTGCATCTTTGATGGAGGGCCGGGATTCGACTCTTGAAGTATCGGATGAGTTATTGCAATCTGCTATACGATCGGGATTCGTTTGTACTGCAGATATTGAGAAAATTCGGGATTGTAATTTTTATGTAGTGGCAGTACCTACACCTGTAGATGAAAATAATAATCCGGATTTATCGCCTCTTTACAGTGCGAGCGAGACTGTCGGAAAAGTTATTTCGAAAGGCGATATTGTAGTATATGAGTCTACGGTGTATCCTGGGGTTACAGAAGATGAATGTATCCCTGTTGTTGAAAAAGTTTCTGGATTAAAATATAATGTCGATTTTTATGCCGGATATTCTCCGGAACGCATTAATCCGGGAGATAAACTTCATACTGTCGATAAGATCAAAAAAGTGACGTCAGGTTCGACAAATGCTGTCGGAAAGATTGTAAATGATGTATATGCCTCTGTAATCCTTGCCGGAACGCATTTAGCACCTTCTATAAAAGTTGCAGAAGCGGCAAAGGTAATCGAGAATTCGCAGAGGGATATCAATATTGCTTTTGTTAATGAGTTATCGAAGATATTTAATAAAATGGGTATCGATACTCAAGATGTTTTGGAGGCTGCATCGACAAAATGGAATTTCCTTCCTTTTAAACCAGGATTGGTTGGGGGACATTGTATCGGAGTAGATCCCTATTATTTGGCTCAATGTGCCCAGCGTTATGGGTATAATCCGGAAATAATTTTGGCTGGACGAAGAATGAATGATGGCATGGGTGATTATGTCGCAACTCAAGTCATCAAGTCGATGTTGAAAAAGGGCATTCAGGTTTTGAATTCTAAGATTTTGATTCTTGGCTTTACTTTTAAGGAAAATTGTCCGGATGTACGGAATACGAAAGTTATAGATATTTATCACTCATTAGAAGAGTATAATGTAAATATTACGGTATTCGATCCTTGGGCAGAACCTTCGATTGTGGAACAGGAATATGGAATTAGTGTGACAAATGAGTTGCCTAATGAAAATTTCGATAGTATTGTTTTGGCTGTGGCTCACGACAAGTTTAAAGATATCGATATCTGTTCTTGGGCTAAAGACAAGAGTGTAATATTTGATGTGAAATCCATTTTGCCGAAAGAGCTTGTCGATGGGAGACTATAATATCTCGAAACCGATAAAAAGGTTAGATCAGTTCGACTATTTGAAAGGGTTAGGTATCATATTGGTTTTATGGGGGCATACTTTATGTCCTCCGGCTATAAAAACCTTTATATACAGTTTTCATATGCCTTTGTTCTTTTTTGTATCGGGATGTTTTTTTAAGCCTGTACCTATTAGAGAATTTGTAGAAAAGAAGACTAAACAATTGATGATTCCGTGGGCATTTTTTTCATTTATACTATTTGCTTTGTTGATTGTTCTTTACTTTTATGCTACACGAGATTTCAGCGGTTCCTTAAAAGTTGCGTTAGGTAGTCTTTGGGCTGGAATTAAAGGAGACGAATCGTCATATGTTTGTTTTCGTACGATATGGTTTTTGGTAGCCTTGTTCGAAGTGTATATCGTTTATTATTTGTTTTTTACGAGAATTAAAAATCTGATAATATTAAGTGGGGTTTCCATTTTGTTTTATATAATCGGTTGGACATTGTATGATAAAAATATCGATCTTCCATATTTTCTCGATACGGTACTTTCGGTACTTATTTATTTTCATTTGGGGTATTTGTTTAGAAATTCGAAATTTTTAAATAGAGATATATCTCTATTAGCAATATTATCAATAATATTGCTATTCGTTATTTCTATACAATTATCTCCGGAAGTTGATTTGAAGTCGAATAGATTTCCGGTTTATTTGTTGCCTTTGTCTTTATCCATCGTTATCTCCTTTTATTATGTGTTTATATTCTTGATGGATAAATGCAATCTGAAATTTTTAAAGGTTCTCGGTACTGAAAGTTTGGTTTTGATGGGATTGCATCCTGCTATTTTTGAAATATCTACGATTGTACAAAGCAAATATTTCAACAACTCTTATTGGGTAGGGATATCCATTGTTATTGTTTCTATTTTATTGATTCATAATTTTTCTAAGATTCTATATAGATATACTCCTTGCTTGGTAGGTAAAGGGTAAATGTAAATTATGGAAGATCAGTCGTTAAAGGCTCGGACTATTAAGGGGGTATTATGGAGTGCTTCTGAGCGGTTTGGAAGTCAAGGTATACATTTTATCTTAGGGATAATTATAGCGAGGTTACTTCTTCCATCCGATTATGGTTTGATAGGGATGCTGTCTGTTTTTATGGCTGTTTCTCAGACTTTTATAGATAGCGGATTTTATAAAGCTCTTGTACGTAAAAAAGAGCTTTCTGATGTCGATTTTTCTACGGCTTTTTATTTTAATATCGTTATAGGAGTATTGTGCTATGGGTTGTTATTTGTTTCGGCACCTTATATTTCTTCATTTTATCATGAGCCGAGATTGACTATTTTGACGCGTGTTATCGGTCTGAATTTGATATTCAATTCTTTTTGTGTCGTACAACGAGCATATTTTACCATTCGTATCGATTTTAAAACACAAACTAAAATTACGTTTATTGCATCTTTTTGTTCTGGTATAGCAGCTTTGTTCTTGGCATATAAAGGATGGGGATTTTGGGCTTTGGCCATTCAGAGTGTGTTATTGAATCTGTTGACGGCTCTTTTGTTTTGGTTGTATTCTCGATGGCGTCCTCTTTGGTGCTTTTCGAAGAAGTCATTTGTCGATATGTTTTCGTTTGGCTCTAAATTATTGGCTTCAGGATTATTGGAGACGATATATCAGAACTTATATACTATAGTGATAGGAAAGAAGTTTTCTGCTACAGATTTAGGATATTATACCAGAGCGTATGGTTTTGCGATTTTACCTTCGGAAAATATATCTACGGTATTGAGCCGGGTATTTTATCCTGTATTAAGTAAAATGCAAGATGATGATGAGTGGTTGTATTATAATTATCGTCGACTTTTGAGATTATCGGTCTATATAGTGTTTCCTATCATGATTGCTATGGCTGCGTTGAGTACTCCGATGATTTCTTTTTTGTTAACGGATAAATGGCTTGAAGTGGCACCGTTATTAAAACTGCTCTCTTTTGCTATGATGCTGTATCCGGTTTCGTTGATTAACTTAAATATTATTATGGTTAAGGGTCGTTCAGACCTTACGCTGCGTTTAGAAGTCGTGAAGAAGATATTGGGTATCGGGGTTCTATGCATCACTGTTCAATATAGTGTTTTTGTAATGTGTTGCGGTCTGGTATTTACGTGGTATATAGGGTTATTTGTCAATACGTATTATACAGAAAAGTTGATAGGTTTAAGTATCTGGTCTCAACTGAAAGATATTTATCCGATTTTTTTATTGTCGATTTTTTCCGGAGTAGTCGTTTATCTTCTCCTCCCTTGTTTCTCTGTAGTTTGGGTTCAGCTTTTACTGGGGTGTATCATATACTTTTTTATATATGCAACGGGGTCATATATGTTGGGGCTTCCTGAATTGAAAGAGATTTTAAATATAATAAAAAAGTGATTTCCTAAATTTATATTTTTATGTCAGATAAGCAAATAACAGTAACATCACCGTTGTTACCTCCGTTGGATGAATTTTTCTCTTATTTAGAAGATATTTGGGATAAAAAATGGTTGACGAATAATGGCTACTACCATCAGGAGTTGGAAAGAGCACTTTGTGAGTATCTTAAGGTTCCATATATAAGTTTATTTACAAATGGGACATTGCCTTTGATTTGTGCTTTGCAGGCACTGAGAATATCAGGGGAAGTTATTACGACACCCTACAGTTTTGTTGCTACTACTCATTCTTTATGGTGGAATGGGATAAAGCCTGTTTTTGTCGATATCGACCCACAGACCTGTAATATCGATCCTGATAAAATAGAGGCGGCTATTACTCCTAAGACGACGGCTATTATGCCGGTTCATGTGTATGGAAAGCCATGTAATACCGAGAAGATACAAGAAATTGCCGATAAATATGGTTTGAAAGTTATTTATGATGCGGCTCATGCATTTGGGGTGGAAGTAGGTGGTAAATCTATTATTGACGCAGGAGATATGTCGACGCTTAGTTTCCATGCTACTAAAGTTTATAATACGATAGAAGGGGGAGCTTTGGTTTGTCATGATGAAAAGACTAAGCAGCGTATAGATTATTTAAAGAATTTCGGTTTTGCGGATGAAACTACGGTTGTTGCTCCCGGCATAAATGGAAAGATGGATGAAATTCGAGCTGCTTATGGAATTTTAAACTTGAAGTATGTAGATAGAGCTATAGAAGCTCGTCATCAAATTGCTATAAGATATAGGCGAGAATTGCGTAATGTCTCGGGAATTTCATTCATGGAAGATATGCCTGGTGTGAAACATAATTATTCATACTTTCCGATTTTCGTCAATGCTGAACAGTACGGAATGACTCGTGATGAACTTTATTTTAAAATGCGTGAAGCTAATGTGTTTGGACGTCGCTACTTCTATCCTCTTATCAGCGAATTTTCTACTTATCGCGGTCTCTCATCTGCCAATCCTGAGAATCTACCCAATGCCTACCGCATGGCCAATAGTGTCATCTGTTTGCCTATGCATCATGCACTGAGCAAAGACGAGGTTGGACGCGTAATTGAACAGGTGAAGAAATGAAATCTATATTATTACTTGGGGGTTCTCGTCAACAGGTGCCAGCCATTGAGACAGCAAAACGACTCGGTTATCGGACAGTTTTGATTGACTATCTTTCCGAAAATCCCGGACAGTTTGTTGCCGATAAATGGTATCAAGAAAGCACTACCGATGTTGAGTCTGTTTATCGTATTGCCAAAGATGAACAAGTGTCTGGTATTTTGGCGTATGCTTCTGACCCTGCGGCGTTTCCGGCTGCATTGGTTTGTGAGCGTCTCGGCTTGCCGACCAATCCTGTAAAGGCTGTTGAGATATTAGGTGTTAAGCATAAATTTCGAGAGTTTCTTAAGGAAAATAGTTTTGCATGCCCTGCCACATTTACTTTCTCTCCTGCTACATCCTTGGTGGAGGTGCAACAAGGAATTGAAAATATGCACTTTCCCATAGTTGTAAAACCTACTGATTCATCTGGCTCAAAGGGCGTATCATTCTTAAACGACTCAGGATCTTTGGCTACCGCAATCGCACATGCTGACTGTTATTCACGCAATAAGATTCTTATAGCCGAAGAATTTATAGAGCGTATCTATCCCTATGTGATAGGTGGCGATATTTTTGTGGAAAGTGGTAAAATAGTTTTATTCGGTGATATGGAATGCCTGCGTGGTGACCATGGAAAAAGTCTCATTCCTATTGGGGAAAAAAGACCTAATGGGCTTTCTGATAGGCAGAAGAAACGATTATACTCAGAACTCCAACGGCTTGTGGATGCGTTGAATGTTCGTTTTGGAGAATTCAACATAGAGGTTCTAGTTGGTAGAGACGACAGTATCCATTTCCTTGAAGTTGGTCCACGTGCAGGTGGAAATATGATCCCTATTCAACTCTCAGATGCCTTTGGTGTTGATCTTATCGAAGCAAATATAAAAATATGTATGGGTGAGTCGGTTGAGTTAAATCCCGTGTCAGCTAAGGGAGCTTTCATGACCTACGTGTTGCATAGTAACGTGGATGGCATTTTCAGTGGGATAAGTATTGCTCCGGAACTAAAGTCTGCAGTTTATCGACAGGTAATATATAAGCGGCAAGGTGATCGAGTCGAAGCATTCGATGGTGCCGGTAAAGCTGTCGGTATCGTCTTTCTGCATTTTTCTGATAAATCGGCGATGGATCTGGCCGGAATCGATATTGAATCGAAAATCCTTGTCGACGTATTGTAACTGATTAATATTATGGAAGAAATTGGCGGTTATTTCCATTTGGAGCTAAACAGGATTTGTAATTTTTCTCATTATGGTGGGATATTGCTCAATTCGGGAAGATGTAGTTTCGAATATATTCTGACGCAATTATCGGTAAAGAAAATCTTTCTTCCGTTTTATACCTGTGAGGTGGTGTTAGAGCCTATATTGAGAAGGGGAATAAAGTATGAGTTCTATGGTATAGACTCTAACTTGGAGATTCAAGGTCGTTTGAAACTGGGAGATGGAGATTATGTATTATATACCAATTATTTTGGGATAAAAGATCATTATGTAAAACAATTGGCAAATGTGTATAAGTCTTGTTTGATAATCGATAATTCTCAGGCTTTATTTGCGGAACGATGGATGGATATTCCGACTTTTTATAGTCCGAGAAAATTTGTCGGGTTACCGGACGGCGGAGTTGCCTATTGTAAAAAGAGAGAGGAAATAGAACTTGATTTCGACAAGTCATACGATAGGTGCGAGCATTTACTTTCTCGGTATGACCGTCTTGCTTCTGATGGTTATTCGATATTTAGAATGAATAGTGCGAAGCTGAAAGATCAGAAGATGGCCTATATGTCAAATTTGACAAAAGCTCTTATCGGGAACATCGATTTTACTACTGTTAAGAACATCAGAAATTCTAATTTTTTATATCTGCATGATCGGTTATCGGTTTCGAATAAGTTTGATATTGGCGATATAAATAGTTTTTCTTGTCCTATGGTGTATCCGTATTGGTCTGATGATCATACGTTGAGGGATAGGCTTATTAAAAATAAGATATATGTTCCTACCTATTGGCCGAATGTTATGCAGTGGTGTACGGAAGATCAATTAGAATATTATTTGGCTAAAGATATTATACCTTTGCCTATTGATCAAAGGTATAATAATAAAGATTTAGAGAATATTATTTCAATAATACGTTTGAGATGAGTTATGCTCCGATAATGATACCGACATTGTGTCGGTATGAACATTTAGTGAAATGTGTAGAGTCTTTAGCTGTCAATTCTTTGGCGAGTGAGACTGAGCTTTATATTGGATTGGATTATCCGACGAAAGAGTCTCATTGGGAGGGATATAGAAAAATAGAGCAGTATCTTGTCTCAATTGAAGGTTTTAAGAAAGTGCATATCGTAAAACGGGAATATAATTATGGTGCCGAAAGAAACTCTCATGAGTTAAAAAAACTTATATTTGAGAAGTACGATAGGGTTATTTTTACGGAGGATGATAATATCTTTTCTCCGAATTTTTTAGAATATATCAATCAAGCTTTAGATAAATATAACGATGATACAGGTATTTTAGCGGTATGTGGTTATCTGCATCTTGCCGATTATCCGGAGATGCGTAATTGTACGTGTATTAGATTACCGGCGTATGATGCTTGGGGATATGCTATTTGGAGAGACCGTTATGAAGATTATGAGACGGATTTTTCGTATGAAACGGTGATACATACGTTAACGAGTTTCAAACAGACGATTAAAATTGCCCGGAAGCGTATTTTTACCATTTTCGCTTTATTATTGATTGTGAATGAGAAAGATGTATTCGGCGATACGATGTATGCTCGTAAGTTATTGTTGGAGAATAAAAAATGTATCTTTCCTACGATATCTAAAGTCCGTAATTATGGTCGGGACGGAAGTGGAACACATGCTTCGGTAGAAGATCAGAATGCGTATGAAAATCAGCGTATCGATGTATGTACAGATTTTGCTTTAGTTGAAAATAAGGATATCAAAATACAAAGGAAGGCGGAGCGGGCATTAAAATCATATTATAGGCAGCCTTTGAAAAGAATATATTGGATTGTGACGAGATATTTATTGTTTCGAATTCGGTATGTATTGAATAAACGGAGATATGAAATAAAATAAAAAATTGATGGCATTACCTTTAGTAAGTATAGTCATTACGACTTATAGACGTCCTGAATTGCTGGCGCGATCGATTAATAGTATATTGAATCAGACATATTCGAATGTAGAAGTTATAGTGGTAGATGATAATGATCCGGTTTCTGATTATCGGAAGAAAACGGAAATGGTAATGGAAGATTTTGCTTCGAACGGGAGGGTAACGTATGTACGACAACCTCGCAATTTGAGGCAGTCTGCGGCACTGAATAAAGGCATAAAAACTTCGAAAGGAGAATTTGTCGGTTTTTTAGATGACGATGATGAGTTTTTGCCTGATAAAATAGAGCGACAAATAGAATTGTTATCCGAATATAAAGAAGACCGTAATGTCGGAGGTGTTTATTGTAATGTATTGAAAAGAGGTAAAGGACAAGAGATTGCTACGTCTTTCAGGAAAAAGAATGATGAAGGGAATCTTCTGTATCCGATGTTGATGGGACAGGTTTCGTATTTTGGTTCTTCGGTGTTATTGAAAAGAGAAGTTTTCGATGTTGTTTCGGGTTTTAATGAGACGATGAGACGTCATGTCGATTTGGAATTTTTTAGTCGCTTCTTTAATTATTATACTTTGCTTTTAGTAGAGAAACCTTTGGTGAGAATACATATTGAAGGAGCGAGAAATAATCCTAAAGCAGAGACGTATTTGCAGGTAAAAAATGATTTTTTTTCTGCGATAGATCCGTATTTGGGTATTCTTACCAAGCAAGAATATAATAGGATATATAGATATAATTATTTCGATGTATCGATTAGCTTTTTTGCGAATAAAGAATTTTTTAAAGGCTGTAAAATTTTGAGAAAGGCGCTGCATTACGGGTGGTTATCGGGAAAAGAATTCTGGTTATTGAGTAAGATAATTATAAAAAATAGTTTATTGCGCAGATGATGTTATGGATGGAATAAGTGTCGTAATACCGACTTTAAATAGGGAAAGTTTTTTGACGAATACTATCGAATATTTGTCAAAACAAGTATTCGATAAGCCCTATGAAATAATTATTGTAGATCAATCTCCGAAACCGAATCAGAAGTTTGAAGATTTGGGAAATGAGGTACATTATCACCATGTGACGATGTTCAAAGGTTTACCTGAAGCCAGAAATTACGGCGCACAATGTGCCCGGTACGATTATATTTTATATTTGGATGATGATATAGAATGTAATGAGAATCTTTTAGCCGAACACTATAAGTATATATCTCAGCAACATATCGGAATCGTTGCTGGCGGAATTACAGAAAAATATAAGGAAAATCCGAAATCTCGTAATACGGGGGTGTTCCATTTTTTCTCGGCTACTCCAGAACGTGGATTTCATTTGATGAAGAATGGGTATGTCGATCATGCTGGAGGTGGAAATTATTCGATAAAGAGGGATGTTTTTTATAAGGTTGGGGGTGTTGACGAATATTTGAATGTCGGAGCTGCATTATATGAAGAGACAGATATTTGCCTGAGAGTGAAAAAATCAGGGTATAAGGTGTTTTTTAATTATAATGCCCATATTTGGCATTTAGCGGCTCCGACAGGGGGATGCCGGGTCTTGGATATTGAAAAGTATATTTATGCCTTGGTTCATAATCGGTCTATTATCATCCATAGATATTTGAATCGATATCAAAGATTGACTGCTTATTTTGTTCTTGTCAAATTGGTTTTGTCCTATATGCTGGCATATAAAAATAGTTCTCTGTTTAAAGTGTTTAGAAAAGCATATACCGAGGGGCGACAAAAAGCCTCAATGCCTCCCAAAGTTACAAATTATCGACAATGGAAGTCTCCGAGTATAAATGGATAAGGGTGAGAAAACGGGGAGGAAATTTATATATAAATGAAGCGAGTAATTATATTGACATATGATTATCCTCCAAACAATGGAGGAATAGCACGGCTTTGCTTCGAGATAAAGAAGCAGTGCAAGTTAAACGGTTTGTCTGTAAGGGTCGTTACTCTGGCTTCTTCCGGCACAGATATGGAAAATGATGAGGATGTTATTCGTATTGTCGGGAAGAGGGGACTGTTAGAGTGGCGTATATTGAATTACTTGAAAAAAAATACGGAGAGAGATGATATAATATTGACTGGTACTTTTCATCCGGATGGTTTGCTCGGATGGCTATCCGGTCGTAAAGTTTATATGTTGGCTCACGGTGCTGAACTGTTACCCGGTAAATCTTTTTTTCAGAAATATGTTTGGAAATATTATCGGAGATATTTGTTGAAATCGGCTTCCGGTGTTATTGCAAATAGTCATTATACGGAAGGACTGGTTCGCTTATGCTCTCCTTTGGCGAAGGTTTATACAATACCGTTAGCTGTCGATTACGATTATTTTAGGCCTACTTCATCGAAGATGAGAGATGGCGTTTTACATTTATGCTCGTTGTCTCGATTGGAAAAGTTTAAAGGTCATGATTTTTTGATTCGTGTAATATCTTCTTTGCCTTCGGAATATAAAGAGAAAATATCTTTAACTATCGGAGGAAATGGACCTTATAAAGAATCATTGGTAGCTTTGGCTCGGGAATTGCATCTTGTGGATACCATTGGATTTGAAGGGTTTATCGATGACGGTAAATTGTGTGATTTCTATTCTTCGGCAGATATTTTTGTTTTGTGTACAAGGGAGGAACCGGGATTAAAGAATGTCGAGGGTTTCGGGTTGGTTTTTGTCGAGGCTCAGGCTTGTGGAACGGCTGTTATTGGAACTCGTGCCGGAGGAATACCGGATGCTGTGAAAGATGGAGATGGGGGCTGGTTGATAGCTCAGGATTCTCAAAAAGAGTTATCTGAATTGATGATGTTCTTGATTGACCATCCGGAGATTGTTGCTGAAGAAGGACTGAAAGCCAGACAAAGAGCCATTCAGGAATATTCGTGGCAAAATTATTATAAAGCGTTGTCGGGAATAATTTGTAGATAGAATAAATGATATGGTACTTGATGCGAGGGTACAATATATATTTCTATACAATTTTCTGTTACTGCTGACTTTAGGAGTATTCTTATCTTATATCGGGCGTACCGGAAGATATGTGCCCCGTTCTTATGAAAGTAAAAGATATACGGTTTTTCTTTTGCTTTTCATGATCGTTATTATCGGTTGGAGGGATTGGATCGATCCATTGTTTGTCGATTCGGCGGGGTACGGTTTACGATTTAGCAGGATTCATTCTTTAAGTGATGATGTTTGGGGGGGAAAGAGTAAATTGTTCAATGGTCTGTATGTATATTGGGCGTATTTTAATTTGTCTCCGGAACTGTTTTTTATGTTTTCTGCGATGGTATATTGTTTACCGATGTATTATTTGTCCCGTAAAATAGGTAAAAATTATTCATTTATTGTATTACTGTTTTTTGCGACTAATTTTATCTGGTATAGTTTTGGGGTCAATGGTATTCGCAATGGTTGGGCATTTGCCATGATATTGTGGGCTATATATTATTGGAACAAAAATATCCTTTTCTTTTTGTTTTTGTTCTTGGCCTATTGTATACATGGATCATCTATTCTTACGATTGGGGCAATTTTAGTATCTAAGTTTTTTCCGAAACCGAAGTTTATTTTATTATTTTGGCTTTTATCTTTTATATTTTCTCTTCTTGTCGGACGTTATGTCGAAGATATATTTTTGAAATATGATTTTATTTCATCGGAAGGCCAAGGTTATTTGGCGGAAGAACTTACGACAATAGACTCCTCTGTATTTTCATATACCGGTTTTAGATGGGATTTTTTAATATACAGTTCGATACCGGTTTTTTGGGGATATTATGCAATTGTAAAAAATAAGGCGACAGATTTATATTATAATTTTATTTACGGAACTTATGTATTGGCTAATGCGATTTGGGTATTGGTTATAAGAAGTAATTATTCGAATAGAATTGCATCTTTATCTTGGTTTTTGATTCCTTTGGTTTTTGCGTATCCATTAGTACGAATGAATACTTTTAAGAATCATAATCGTGCACTTGCCATAGTTATTTTATTGTATTATCTGTTTGCATATTTTATGTGGATTAGAAGTTAAAATATTGTTGTTCTATGGTTTCTGTTATTATGCCGGTTTATAATGGGATGCCTTACATCCGATATTCGATACAATCATTATTGATACAGACTTATTCCGATTGGGAATGTATAATCATTAATGACGGATCGACAGATAATACTCAGGATTTCCTTGACGGGCTGACGGATATACGTTTCGTTATTTATCATTTCGATAGGAATAGAGGCCGTTCGAGTGCCCGGCAAAAAGGGTTGGAATTGGCCCGGGGAAAGTATATTGCCATGCTTGATGCCGACGATATTTATCATTTCGAGAAGTTGTCGAGACAGGTTGAAATGATGGAGAACAATCCTGAAATTTCATTATTGAGTGGTGGGTTGTTTTCGTTCAGCTATGAAAAAAATTGTACGATGGTAAGAGGAAAAGGTGATTCGGTGATAAAGAAAATGCCATTGTCAGGAAGATGTCCGGTAACTCATGCAAATTCGATTTTTAGGGCTGAGGATGTCGAACCTGGGACACATTATGATTGTTCGCTGGAAAGAGGGGAAGATTTAGATTTTCTTTCGAAGGCTTTTGCTGGGAAAAATTATATGATAACAGATGATATTTTGTATTATTATTCAGAGTTCGATTCTTTTTCCTTATCTCGATTGCCTCGGATTTATAGACGTGAGGTTCTGATTGCTTGCAAAAATAAAAAGTACAAATCGGTTTTTAAGAGTGGAGTCCGTTATCTGGCCAGTATTTTTATTTTTCCTTTGTTGGGTGCAGAAAGGGTATTGAAGCTGAGAGGAAAAGCCCCGTCATCGGAGGAGTCGGCCGCTTTTGTAGATACATTAAATAAAATAAAACAGGAATTATAATGTCGAATGTTTTAGAAGTTATAAATCTGTTTTTATCAGCAGAAAATTTTATCGGTCCTCAATTTCGTTATTTAAATGAAAAAGGTGCGAATATGCATTTGATATGCAGTCCGGCAGAGCGATTGGATGCGTTTGCTAAGGAGCAAGGGATTGCATATAAGAGTGTTGTTTTAGAAAGGCAACTGTCTCCTTTCAAGGATTTAAAGGCTTTGATTGCTATATGTAAATATATCCGTAAGAATAAGATCGATGTTATAGTCGGGCATCAGGTAAAAGGCCGGTTGTTGTCTGTATTAGCTGGTAAGATAATGGGGGTTCCTAAAATAGTAATATTTGCTCATGGAGCATTGTTTGAAACATCGAGGGGGCTCAAGAGGAAACTTTTACTTTGGGAAAGCAAGTTCGAATCTTTTTGTGCCGATTATGTTGTTTGTGTTAGTCGGTCCGTATCACAAGTACGATTGAGAGAAAAGATAGATGTTATAGACAAACAGGTGATTTTAGGGAAAGGTACCTGCGGAGGGATAGATACTCAGAACAAATTTAATCCGGAAAGGATTTCTGATGACGATAAAAAGAGGCTTAAACGGCAATTGCAGATTTCGGATTCGGATATTGTCATTGGATTTTGCGGTCGATTGGTGAAAGATAAGGGCGTTATAGAACTCGTGGAAGGATTTAAACTATTGAAAGAGAAATATCCGCATCTTTCTTTTAAATTGTTGGTAGTGGGCCCATTGGAAAAGAGAGATTCGATACCTTTAGAGTTGGTCGAATATATGAGAGCTTCTCAAGATATTGTTTTTACTGGCTTTGTAGATGGAAATATGGAGTTATACTATTCTATAATGTCTTTGCTGATACTTCCATCTTATAGAGAAGGATTTCCTACTGCAGTATTGGAAGCGTCGGCAATGGGAAAGCCGATATTGACCTCGCGAAAGACCGGTTGTATCGATTCGATTATAGATGGGAAGACTGGTTTTTATATCGACATTTCTCCGTCAGGTATATGTTGTGGCGTTGAGAAACTGTTGGATGCAGACTTAAGGAGAGAGATGGGGACGAATGCCCGAGAATGGGTTGTCGAGAATTTCGATCATAAAAAAGTCTGGCCATATATCGAGAAATTATTAATAGGAGAGAAAAATGGGAAAACAATTGAGTAGAACATATTTATTCCTTCGGAAATTGGGACTGAATTATTCGGAGGAGGAATACGGACAGATCTCTTTGACGGATGTTTTTAGTAGAGGTTTTAAGAATATGAAAAACGCTTTTCTGTTAAAGTATCTGATGAATTCGGCATTATTGGAACCTATAAGTCCGAGAAAACTTCGGCCTAAAGTGTTGAGATGGGTAGGATGCCGAGTCGGGAAAGACGTTTTTATCGGAGCGCATGTGATAATAGATGCCGGTCATGCCGATTTAATAGTTCTGGAAGATCATGTGCATATTGCCGGACAGTGTACATTACTTTGTCACCAGAGAGATTTGTCTCATTACTATGTCGGTGACGATTATGCGAAGCTCGGATATCGATTGGGAGAGATTCATTTGAAAAGAGGTTGTCTGATCGGTATGGGATCGATGGTCATGCCGGGAGTTACGGTTGGAGAAGGTGCAATCGTCGGTGCTGGGTCATTGGTAACGAAAGATATTCCGGCATGGACGATTGCGACGGGAAGACCGGCGAAAGTAGTTAAGCAAATTCAACAGAGAGGGGAAAACTGATGGAACAGTCTTATATCTTGACTTTCGATATCGAAGAGTGGTATATTTTGCAGTTTCATGGACAAGGTTCTGTAGATGAATATGCCGGACGATACGACGTGCTTTTGGACCGTGTATTGGGTGATTTGGGAAAAATAGGTACTAAAGCGACTTTCTTTTGTTTAGGAAAGTTGGCCAAGCAATTTCCTTCTGTAGTACGGAGAATTGCAGAAGCGGGGCATGAGGTTGCTTGTCATTCGAATGAACACCGGTGGTTGACAGACCTTTCTGAAAAGGAATTTTATGAGGATACGTATGAGGCTTTAGCTTCGATTGAAGATATTACGGGAGAAAAGGTAAAAGGATATAGAGCTCCGGCTTTTTCGATCGGAAGTAGGAATAAATGGGCATTGAATATTTTATCTGAATTGGGAATAGAATATGACTGTTCTATTTTTCCTGCGAGCAGAGATTTTGGGGGATTCCCTGAATTCTCCGAAGATAAGCCGGTTATTGTAAGTTATCGAGGAACGGAAATGAAGGAGCTTCCTATTAATGTGACGCGTGTGTTGGGAAGAGACGTAGCATTCTCGGGTGGGGGATATTTCCGATTGTTTCCTTTTCCATTATTAAAGAAGTTTATCGGCAAAAATAACTACTTGATGACCTATTTCCATATGAGAGATTTCGATAAAGAGCAAAAGAGAGTTTGGAATATGAGATACTTTAAAAATTATTATGGAATAGAGGGGGCGTATGATAAGTTCATTCGATTACTTGATGAGTATGATTTTGTTAGTGTAGCGCAGGCTATAAAAGGTATTGATTGGGAAAGTGTAAGAAAAATTGAGATATAATATTCGATTGTTTATCGATTGAAATTTAGGTCTATGTATAAGTGTTGTTTTAAACGTATATTGGATTTTCTTATCGTCCTGAGTGTGTTGTCGATTATTTGGCCGATATTATTAGTTGTCGCTGTTTGGCTTCATTTTGCGAATAAAGGAGCGGGTGCATTCTTTTATCAACAACGTCCAGGTAAAAATGGGAGGATATTTAAGGTGATTAAGTATAAAACTATGACTGACGAGCGTGACGAGAAGGGGAATCTGTTACCTGATGCTGATCGTTTGACGAAAGTCGGTCGTTTTGTACGGTCTACATCTTTAGATGAGTTGCCTCAACTGATCAATGTTTTGAAAGGAGATATGGCACTGATAGGCCCTCGTCCTTTGCTTGTACAATATCTGCCGTTATATGATAAGGAGCAGGCGCGCAGACATGAAGTGCGCCCGGGAATAACGGGTTGGGCTCAGGTGAATGGCCGTAATGCTATATCTTGGCGACGGAAATTCGAGTTGGATGTATGGTATGTAGACCATTGTTCTTTTCTTCTGGATTTGAAAATTGTTTTTATGACTATAAAGAAAGTATTTAAGAGAGAGGGAATTTCTTCGGATACGAGTGCGACAATGGAATTTTTTGAAGGGAATAATTGAGTATGGACATGGTGTTTAATGTTTTGATATCTTCTGTAGGCAAGAGGGTTAAATTGGTACGATTTTTTCAAGAAGAGCTAAAAAAAATTACAGCGGTTTCAAAGGTCTACACAACGGAGATGAATCCTCGGTTGTCTCCTGCGGCAGTGATTTCTGATGGATGTTTTAAGGTTCCGCGTGTAACATCAAATGAATATATAGATAATCTTTTAGAAATATGTATTTCTAATAATATTGGGATAATTATCCCGACGATAGATACGGAACTTTTGATTTTAGCGGAAAATAAAGGACGGTTTGAAAAACAGGGAATTTATGTAATGGTTTCGGATCTCTCTTTTGTGCAGGCTTGTCGTGATAAACGGAATACCGGCATATTTTTGAGTGAGCACGGTATTCGTGTTCCAGCTTTAAGAGATAAGTATGGAGATCGGTTTCCGATGTTTGCGAAACCGTATGATGGCTCTTTGAGTAAAGACTTGTATATTATAAGAGATAAAGAAGAATTGACTCCGGAGATTTTGAATCATCCTAAATTGATTTTTATGGAGTATATCGATAAGAATGTATATAAAGAGTTTACGGTAGATATGTACTATGGTAAAGACAGTAAGGTAAAATCTATCGTGCCTCGTGAAAGGATTGAGATTCGTGCCGGTGAAATAAATAAAGGATATACTCGAAAAAATTATTTAGTTCAGTTCCTGAAAGAACGATTAGGCTATTTACCTGGGGTGATTGGTTGTATTTGTATTCAATTGTTTTATAGAGATTCAGATGATGATGTTGTCGGTATCGAGATAAATCCTCGCTTTGGAGGGGGATATCCTCTTTCGTATTATGCGGGAGCCAATTTCCCGGAATATATGATTAGAGAATATGTATTGGGAGAGACTTTGGATTATACTGATACTTGGAAAAATAATACACTAATGTTGAGGTATGATAGTGAAATAATAGTTCATGAGGAATAAAGTATTTGTATTCGATCTTGACGATACATTATATAAAGAGATCGACTTTTTACGCTCTGCTTATCGGGAGATTGCAGATTGGGTAGAAGTAGAATTTTCCCAAAGGGATATTTATCCGTTTATGATAAAGGCTTATGAGTCGAAAATGGATGTATTTTCTTTAATGATTGAGAAATACGATTTACCGCTAATGACGACGGATCTGTTAAGGATGTACAGAACGCATAAACCGAATATCCGGTTGGAGTGGGGTACTTGTGAAATGTTGGATGTTCTGCGGCAAGAGTGTAATTTAGGTATCATAACAGACGGATATTCCATCCCTCAACGTAATAAATTCTGTGCTTTGCAGTTAGACCGCTTCATTAAGGAAGATGACTTGATTATATCTGAGGAATTTGGTACAGAAAAACCATCGGAAAGGAATTATTTGTTTTTTCAGCATAAATATGTAAATGCCGATTTTGTTTATGTAGGGGATAATATTAAAAAAGATTTTGTATCTCCTAATCGGCTGGGATGGAAGACGGTGTGTCTTTTAGATGATGGAAGAAATATTCATCGGCAGGATTTTGACTTGCCTGAAGAGTATTTACCTGATTTTAAAATACCGGAATTGAAAGATTTATTGACTTTAAATATTTAGCTATAATATAATGGATAAAAGAATTTACCTGTGTCTCGCACACATGAGTGGAGAGGAGCAGAAGTATATCCAAGAGGCTTTCGATACCAATTGGGTAGTGCCTTTGGGACCGAATGTGAATGCTTTTGAGCAGGATTTGGAAAATTTTGTCGGTGAGGACAAGAAGGTCGTGGCATTATCTGCTGGGACGGCTGCCGTGCATTTGGCATTGGTCGCTTGCGGAGTTCAGGCCGGTGATGAAGTAATTTGCCAGTCTTTTACATTTTGTGCTTCTTGTCATCCGATTATGTACCTTGGTGCTGTCCCAATACTGGTAGATAGCGAATCGGATACTTGGAATATGGATCCTGAGCTTCTGGAGAACGCAATTCAGGACAGGATGGCTCGAACGGGAAAGAAGCCGAAAGCTATTGTTGTCGTTTATCTGTATGGAATGCCTGCGAAAATCGATGAAATAATGGCTGTTGCCAATAAATACGATATACCTGTTGTCGAAGATGCTGCGGAGGGATTGGGAAGTCGTTATAATGGTCGAATATGCGGGACGTTCGGAAAGTATGGTGTACTTTCTTTCAATGGCAATAAGATGATTACGACCTCCGGAGGTGGAGCGTTGATTTGCGGAGATCAAGAGGATAAACAGAATATCATGTTTTATGCGACTCAAGCTCGAGAAGGATATCCTTATTATCAACATGAGAAAGTCGGTTATAACTATCGGATGTCAAATATTTGTGCCGGAATAGGACGTGGGCAGATGACGGTTTTGGAGGAACATATTCGTCATCATCAACGTTTGGCGGCATTATATGAAGAGTTGTTCGATGATGTGCCGGGTATTGTATTCCATAGAAATCCTTCAGCGTGCTATGATTCGAATTATTGGCTTAATACGATTACCCTTTCGCCTGATTTACATGTAGCAGGAGA
Source organism: Coprobacter secundus subsp. similis (assembly GCF_015097275.1). GTDB lineage: Bacteria > Bacteroidota > Bacteroidia > Bacteroidales > Coprobacteraceae > Coprobacter > Coprobacter secundus. The sequence continues at coordinate 1,983,614 of NZ_AP023322.1, read as the reverse complement.
GGAGAAGGCTTATATGACAGTCGTAAAAGGAGCTGTCGGGGGTGCGGCAGGGGTCACGCATACGGTTGAAAATGTGCATACCGATTGCGAACCGAATAGGAATGTTGAGGCTATGCGTGTGGTATTGGATGCAATGGGCATCGAAAGTCGTCCATTATGGAAACCTATGCATAAACAGCCCGTTTATCGGAATGTACCGGCTTATGTAAATGGTGTGAGTGAATCTTTATTTAAGGTGGGGCTTTGTCTTCCAAGTGGTCCTTGGGTTACGGAAAAGGATGTACATATGATAGTAAAAGAGATTTTGAAAAATATAAAATAAATGGATTTTATACCGGATTTGTCATGGAAGGGAAAAGTTTATATAAGTGTTTTTTGATGGCAATTGTGTTATTGTCTTCTTGTACAGCTCAGAAGAAGGTTTTGTATTTGCAGGATGTAAAACAGGATACTATTTTGCAGATACAAAAAGAGCAGGAGATAAAAATACAACCGAATGACCTGTTGAGTATTATCGTGAATAGTCGGGATCCGGAATTAGTGAGTATTTTTAACTTGCCTGAAGTTAGGTTATCTGCCGGACAGGGGACTTCAGCTGCTTCGAGTCAAATACAGGGACATTTAGTCGATGCAGATGGAGATATCAATTTCCCGATATTAGGAAGGATACATGTAGGAGGTCTTACGCGAGATGAGGTAGCCGATGAGATAGAAAAGCTATTGAAATCCGGAGGATATGTAAATGATGCAGTGGTATTGGTGAAATTTTTGAATTTTAAAATTTCTGTTATCGGGGAGGTGAATCATCCGGGGACGTATAATGTATCATCTGATAGGATTACGTTGTTCGAGGCATTGAGCTTGGCTGGTGATCTTACGATTTACGGGAAGCGTGACCGGGTGATGGTGATACGGGAGGTAAATGGCAATCGGCAAATTGTATATAATGATTTGCGTTCGAAATCGGTATTCGATTCTCCTGCATATTATTTGCAACAGAATGATATGGTATATGTAGAGCCGAATAAATATAGAGCTGGACAGACGAATATCAATCAGAATAATTCTGTCGGGTTATGGATTTCGGTTGCTTCTTTCTTGACGACAATTGCAGTACTTATTTTTAAATAATCTTTATATGGCAAAGGAACAACAAGAAATATATGGTCAGCAAGTAGAGGAAAGTACAGATAATGGTTTAAGTCTGCGCGATATACTGGAGATCGGTCTTGCCAACTGGAAATGGTTTGCTCTTTCGGTAATCGTATGTTTGAGTATCGCTTATGTATATGTACAGACTTTACCATATATCTATACCCGGTCGGCATCGGTGATAATAAAAGATAATAAATCTGGGGGATTTTCCGAGTCGGCTATGTTCAAAGACTTGGGCTCTATGGATATGATAAATGTGCGTAGTAGTGCAGAGACGGAAATGTTGATATTTCAGTCCTATCGTTTGATGCAAGATGTAGTTTCTCAATTGGATTTAGATGTGGGTTATGTGATGCAAGGAGGATTACGAGATAGGAGTTTGTATAAAGATAGTCCGTTAGCCGTGAGTTTTATAACAAAAGACAACAATTCACAGTTCTCTTTTGATATTGTTCCTATTTCAGATCAAGAAGTTCTGTTGTCAGATTTTACTTCGAATGAAGATTGGTCAAAAAAGGTACAATTAGGAGATACGGTTTCTACTCCGGTTGGAGTGCTAGTTGTAAATAATACGGGAATTCCTTTGACAAAGTTTAAAAAAAAGGTCATCACAGTAAATAAAAGACGGTTGAAAGATGCTACTACTCGATATAGAAGGGCTGTTTCAGTTTCTTTAGAAAGTAAGAATGGAGGGGCGTTGAATATTACAATGAATGACACTGATATAAAACGGGCCGAAGATGTGATAAATACATTGATAGCTAAATATAATGAGGATGCTATCGCCGATAAAAATCGATTGGCTGTAAATACTGCGAGATTTATTGATGACCGATTAGAAATTATCAGTCAAGAATTAGGGGATGTAGATAGCCAAATAGAAACTTTTAAAAAGGAAAATGAGTTAACAGATATTACTTCGGAAGCAGGAATGTCTCTAACAATGAAAAGTGGATATATGAGTGAAGGGGTGAGCTTAGAGAATCAGATAAGCTTGGTAAATTTTATAAAAGACTATTTGTCTGATCCAGTAAAAATAAATGATTTGATACCTGCTAATACAGGTATAGAAAGTGCTGAAATTTCAGGAGCTATATCAGAATATAACCAACTTTTATTAAAACGGGACCGGTTAATGTCAAATTCGAGTGACCGAAATCCCATGGTTATAGATTTGAATCAGACATTATCGACTATGCGAAATTCTATCATTCAATCAATAGATAATTTATTAGTTACTTTGAATATTAGGATGAAGAGCATACAAGAGCAAGAGCAGATAGCTCGGCATAAAATTGCTTCAGTCCCCTCTCAAGAAAAACAAGTTTTATCTATTGCTCGTCAGCAAAAAATAAAAGAGGAATTATATTTGTATCTATTAAATAAGAGGGAAGAAAATGCGTTGAATATGGCGATTACTGAGAGTAATGCTCGGGTAATAGATGCTGCTAATGGCAGTGATACGCCAGTGTCTCCGAAAACGATGATGATATTATTGGCAGCTCTGGCTATTGGGTGTGTGATTCCTGCCGCAGTGATAGCTTTGATTATGTTATTAAATACCACGGTACGAGGACGCAAAGATATTGAAGATAATACTACCGTACCTTTTTTGGCTGAGATACCGTTTAAGAGAAATAAAGCTGAAGGAGATATTGTCATAGTTCGAGAGGGCGGGCGAGATAGTGTGTCGGAGGCTTTTAGAATATTGCGTACTAATTTGGATTTTATGGTCGGTGGTGAAAATAATGCGAAAGTAATTATGTTGACATCAGCAAATCCAGGATCAGGTAAGACTTTTGTGTCGTTTAATTTGGCTATGACATTGGCTTTGGCTGGGAAGAAAGTATTGTTATTAGATGTGGACTTACGGAAGCGGTCTTTAAGCAAGCGTATGCACGCAGAGGGTATTGGATTAACAAATTACTTGTCTGGGCGAGTTAATAATATAGACGAATTAATAATGAAAGATGAATTTCATGAATGTTTAGATGTGATACATGCAGGCCCTACTCCTCCAAATCCAGCTGAATTATTATTAAGTAAACGATTAGATATTTTGGTTGACGAGATACGAAACCGTTATGATTATATCATTATAGATAGTGTTCCATCCATGATGGTTGCCGATGCTTCCATCACAGCTCGAGTAACCGATATTACTATTTATGTAATTCGGGAGGGATTGATGGATCGTCGTCAATTGGCTGATGTGGAACGTATTTATAGAGGGAATGCATTCAAAAAATTGTGTATTCTATTGAACGGCGTTGGTATGAAACAGAAGAGATATGGCTATGGTTACGGTTACGGCTATGGTTATGGCTACGGGGAAGAAGAACAGAATATGGAATCGCAGCTCCATGAAAAAAGATGGTGGCAGATTTTTTAATGATATAGTATTCCAATAAATGCTGTCTTCATAAAGTAATAAAATGGCATTTATTGGATTTTAGAGAAATGACTTTCAGTCGTAGCATAGTAAATGTTTCATTTGTTCTATTATATATTGTTTCCATTCTTGCAACATCGGAGTAAAGTTTTCTTCTTTTCCATTTAGAAAAACTGTTACAAGTAGATTTTTTGAAATCATAGGATATGCGAGTAGCCCATAAAAAGTGAGGAACACAAAATGTAAAGGAACCTTTTTAAGTTTACCTTGTTGCATTTCTGTATATAAATACAGTTTGAGTGCTTCGAAGTATTTATCGGAATTCAATTCTTTAATGGTATGTAATAGATGATTTACATCGCGTTGTATTTCTCCGAAAATGAATTTGGGTAGAAAAGGATTTTCGGTAAATTTCATAATATATTCGTCCAGTATTTTGTCGATACGCTCAATGAATGGTATATCTTGAGTCAGGATATCATGTACCCGTGGAATAATGGAGGTTATAATCTTATTGAATACGGCTTGGAACATTTTGTCTTTCGTTCTGAAATAGTAGTGAAGTGTGGTACGATTGATGCCGACGGTATGAGCAATATCGCTCATACTGGTTTCTGTAAATCCTTTTTCTATAAATAGTTGTTGGGCCGTTTCGATGATACGTTGTTCTAAATGATTGTTTTCTGTTGCTCCCATATCTGATTTTCTATATTGTCGATAAATAATAATAAACGGTTTATGATATTTACGTCACTAACACTGCTATCAAAGTCTAATGATAGGATATTCATTTGAGGATATAAAGCTTTTATCCTTTTTTCTATCCCTTTGACTATGATATGATTGGCAATACAACCGAAAGGTTGTAGACTGACGACATGATTTATTCCTTGGCGAGCAAAGGAAAGTATTTCACCGGAAATTAGCCAACCTTCTCCGAATTGAGCGTTCAGGGATATTACTTTTTCTGCATCTTTTGCTTTTGTAAAGATATTTTCGAAAGGTGTGAAATAATGAAATTCTTTTCCTATTTCGTTTATTGCAGATATAGTCTTTTGGATTTTGTTGTATAGCCAATTTATAATAAAATCGGGTATATTTTTTTTCTGAAGATGATTATTTTGATTATTTTTTAAATTTACAAAACTTTGCAGGAAAAAGTCAATCAATAGAGGAGGTACGACTTCGATATGTCGGTCGATTAGCCAGTGTGTAATATCTTTTTGTGCAAAAGGGTTGAATTTTAAAAATATTTCACCTACGATACCTACTTTAGGATAAGATCCGTTTTTACAAATTTGATTGAATTCTTTTGCTGCGGAAGATAGGTATTGATACAGTATCTTTGGCTCGTTTTGTAAAATAGCATCTTTAGCTTTCTCGATGTATTTGTCTTTCAGGACAGTTGCTTCTCCTTGTCGTTTTTCTCTGATTATTGATGCATAATAAAATTTAGAGATACAATCACTATATAAGATTGAGGATAAAGCGATTGGTATTATTTTTAACCAGTTGATTTTAAATCCGGGTTGTTTATTATTTATACCGCTGCCGAAAGATAATGATATTACGGGTACATTAGCATAGCCATTATCTACAAGAGCTTTTTTAATAAGAGAGATGTAATTACTTGCTCGGCATTGGCCTCCCGTCTGGGTGATAGTGACTGCTGTATTTTCAGGGTCATAACGCCCGCTTTTAAATGCTTTGACAATATCTCCTACAATAAGAGTTGCTGGGTAGCAGACTTCATTATTAGCTGATTTTAGGCCCCAATCACATGAGGCTGTATCACTTGCAGGTAGATTTTCTACATCATATCCGACAACTTTCATAATTGATGGGATAAGAGGAGAAATGAATGGTGTGAAGAATGGTGCTATAATTTTTTTCTTTTTGTCTTTTGTCCCGAATATGGGTGTGGTATCAAAAGATGCTACACCTTTGTTATTATGTAGTTGTAGACTTATTTTTAAGCTTTCTATCAAAGAACGTACACGTAATTTAATAGAGCCCACGTTACTTACATCATCTATTTTTAAGAGTGTCGATGTTTTTCCGTGTCGTTTAAGTACAGAGCGTACTTCGTCGGTAAAAAAAGCATCTGGGCCACATCCGAAGGATGTTAATTGCATATATTGAATATCGTTATTTTGTAATGCAACCCATTTGGCTGCTTTGAGAATACGATTTGTATATGCCCATTGTGAGACAAAATGAATGTCATTGAGAGTGATGTCTTGATGCCGGACGATATCGTCAGTTATTACATTTACTCCCAGAGCAGCAACCATATCTGATACTTTGTGTTGTATAAGTGGGTCTGAATGATATGGTCGTCCGGCCAAAAGTATGGTTAACTTTTGTGTTTTATTACTATCATCCAGTATTGATTTATTGTAGAGGATAAGTTGTTCTTCAAAAAGATATTGTTCCTTTTGGGCATGGTCAAATGCTGTTTTGATCGTGTTTTCTGAAATTCCTAATTGTGTTAGGTACTTTTTACATTGCTTATATAAGAGTTTCGTATCTTTGAAAGAAATGGCGGGGGAGTCTATGGGGATATTTCCTGATTGTACGCTTTTTATGACTTCAGAGTAACCCGATACGATAGGACAATTATAACTGTTTTGTTGCTGTTTGTCTGTTTTTTCGTATACGACAAATGGCATAAATATCCGGTCAACATTGTGCTTTATAAGGTTTTGGATATGACTGTGAACTAATTTGGCAGGAAAACAGATATTGTCAGACATTACCATTCTGGCGGCAACTTCGTATTTATTGAAAGTCGATGTTTCTGAGAGGTATACTTGTATACCGCAATGGGTAAATAATGTGTGCCAAAAAGGGTATTCTTCATACATATTTAGACAACGTGGAATACCTATTGTGAGTGAAGGATTCACTATTTCGGTTTTTCTGTCAAACAATAATTTTGTTTTATGAGAGTATGCATTTATTCCTTGATTAGATTGATTCCCTTTGTTAGAGAATATTTTTTCGCAACGATTTCCTGAATAATAATAATTCCCGTTGTTGAATTTGTATTGTGTTACAGTGCATTGATTTTCACATCCTCGGCATTGGTTTTGTTTCGATGTGTATTCAGCCCGTTGTAACATATTTCCCAAATCTATATTTGATGTGTTTTTTATTTGACGGGCATATAAAGCGCAGCCCAGGGCACCCATGAGCTCAGGACAGTCACTACGGGAAATTTGTTTACCCGTCAGCTTTTCCAAAGCTCTTACTATGGAGTCGTTGCGCATGGTACCTCCTTGTACAACAATATATTCGCCGAGTTCATCTGTATTTTTTAGCTGTAACACTTTGTATAAGCAATTTTTAACAACCGAATAAGATAGACCGGCCGCTATATCTGCCACAGATGCCCCTTCTCTAAGAACTTGTTTCACTTTAGAGTTCATAAATACGGTGCATCGGGTACCTAAATCGCAAGGCATTTTAGAAAAACATGCTATTCTGGAAAAATCATTTATATTGTAATTGAGTGATTGGGCGAATGTACTAATGAAAGAGCCACATCCTGACGAGCAAGCCTCATTTATTTCAATACGACTGATGACTCCGTTATGGATGAAGATTGCTTTCATATCTTGCCCTCCGATATCCAGTATAAAAGAGACATTTTCATTGATATGTTTGGCTGCCATATAATGAGCTATCGTTTCGATGATGCCTCCATCTAATTGAAATGCAGCTTTGATAAGATCCTCTCCATATCCGGTAGAGCAACATCCTTTTATTTGTAAAGAAGCTCCTTGCTTTTGACACTCGTCACATAGCTGACGTAATCCGGTTTCAACAGCTTTTATTGGATTTCCATTATTATCGTGATAATAAGAGAAAAGTATATCATTGTTTTTACCAAGTACGACTATTTTAGTTGTAGTAGATCCAGAATCTATGCCTATGGTTACTTCTTGTATTCCAGAGTTTAGTCCTGTTCGTAGTACTTTATGTCGGCTTATTTCCTTTTTCCACTGTGCGTATTCTGGTTCCTCATTAAAAATAGAGGGAAGTCCGTGTTGCGGATTTGGAGATATATTTTGTTTTTTTCCTAATATTTGTATTAAATCTTTTGGAGTGATGTTTTGTCCGTTATCGGATAAAGCAGTGCCCCATGCCGGTATTAAATTACTATTTTCAGGAAGAATGAAATCTTTGCTTTCTGACAAATGTAGATAATCGGCAAATGCTTTTCTAAGTGCTGGGATAAAAGCCAAAGGACCTCCACATAGTAATATCGGTGCTTCTATATCGCAACCATGAGCTAAAGTGACGATTGTTTGTACTGCTACAGCATGGAAGATAGATGCAGCAATATTTTCTTTGGATATGTTTTTAGCAATTAAGTTTTGTATATCAGTTTTACAGAATACACCACATCTTGATGCTATGGGATATACTTCGGTCGCTTTTTGGGCGAAGTCGTTCAACTCGTTTATTGATGCTCCCAGTAAAATGGCCATTTGGTCAATAAATGCACCAGTTCCTCCTGCGCAGTTTCCGTTCATGCGTAAATCTATAGCTTGGTGATTACGGAAGAAAACCACTTTTGCATCTTCTCCTCCGATATCTATCATAGTAGATATGGGCGATTGTCTTTTGTGAATGTAATGGGTGGCGGCTACTACTTCTTGTACGAAGGGTAGTGAATATTTTTCTGCAATTCCCATACCGACAGAACCAGTTATGGATATAGATAAAGGTGTATTTCCAATTTTTTGGATAAGCTCTTGGAAAAATAAGAGTAAAATTTCTTGTATTTTCGTTTGATGTCTTTCATATTTTGAAAATAGAACAGAGTTCTCATTTTCTTTCAGGACTACTATCTTTGCTGTTGTTGAGCCTATATCTAAACCAACCCTATACATAATCGAGCACATTTAAAATAAATGGTTGACATATATATCTGACATATGTGTCAGATATTGCAAAAATATATAAAAATGGAATATATGAAATATATTTTTGCTTTGTTAACTTTGTATGGATTATTTTTAGATTATGCTGATATTTGTGTACTAAATCTTTGTTTTATCTACTTATTTAATAATATAGCAGATAAGGTCTGTAATAATTTTCTTTACCAAAGAAAAACTATTTTTTTTCTGAATTCGTTGGTTGTGAAAGAACGGGAGTCGGGCTATTTTCGAGATTTTTATTTTCTCGCTTTTTTCGTCTCTTTATTACGTTGTTATGTATCCGGTTGAAAAGTTCGGTAAAACGTCCGAAATCTCTTTTGAACATTATGCCGACACCTTGTGTAGTTAATGCTGATTTTATATAATAATTTCGGTCGTTATAATGATTGTAAGCTTTTAGTCGCAGACTTCCGCTTTTATTAAGTAAATATTCGAGGTCAAAATCTCCGACAAAGGCATTACTATTTACTTGGTTATCTCGATAACCAAAGTTTCCATTGAAAATGAGACGGTTATTTAGTAATTGACTTGATAAGGCCAATTCTACTTCAACATCTGAAAAGTCTCCTTTGTCACTTCTGATATTAGTCCCGATGTTCCATTTATCGCTAATCTGTCCCAGCATATTACTTAATTGTGAAGATAAGGTTGATGATGCTACAGATGCTAGTTCATTGTTCCGAGCTTGGCCTACGTTCATATAATCCGGAGTATAGAATTTCCCTAATGCCAGCAAATATATGATTTGGCGGTTCATCATTTCCTCAGTACTGATGATACTTCTTACTTGCCGATCGATATCTTGTGTAAGGGTAGGGAAGGCTATATCGAATTTTAAATCGGGATGTTGTAGATTTCCTGATACACTAAGTACTGTATTTACAGGTACAGTTGTACGGCTCAGTTCTTTTTCTTCAGCAAAGCTTTCTGATAAGTCGGTGAGGTTGGCGGTAAGTGAATATATAGCGTCGATGTTTAAGTCTGCTTCGAGAGGATTTCCCCGAAATGAAATTTGACTGCCAGATTTGATATTAAAAACTTTAGTAATAAGATCTTGTAAACTAAAACTATAACTTCCCTTTTCAAGAGTATATGTACCATATATTTTCATATCAGAGAATGTATTGTATTCGATACGGATACCCCCGGCTCCATTTGCTTTGATAATATCTTCTGTTGCTGGGTCCATAACTATTTGCATTGTAGCATCAGGGGTAGCATCAATCTGAAGATTTACATTTGTTGTATGTGCTCCAGTAGTTTCTTCTATTCTTTTGATATTATCTATCAGAGACAGATTTGTGCTGTCTTGTAGCTCTTCTTTGCGTAGTTCTTCTGTCTTGTTGACAAAGGTGATAAATTGGTAATCATTGGCTGTTTCGTTTCCAGTAAGAACGAATGTAAATTTTGATTTGGCATCAGTCCTCATATTTACATCTATATCAGTTTTATCCATATCTCCTATGATAGATGCAGTTCCTGTTCCGAAAATAGTACCATAGTAGACAGGATTAAGTTGTTCTGTCACATCAAAAACAAGCAGATTTCGTATTTCTGAGATACCTATGTTATAGGTAAGATTTTTAAAATGGTTATGTTTAAGCATACCTTTAGCTCGGGCAGTATGTCCAAATTTGTCGGTTACAGTTACATTGTCGAACCATATAGAGTTGGGTGTGAGATGTACACTGTCGGTCAGAGAATAAGTAGTATTTAAGTAATCAACCCCGAATTTTACATTTTGGGCAAAAGCGTTACCTGAGACGTTGAGAGCGTTGAACTTACCATAAAAGTCAATTTTACCGGTAGCCCTTCCTGTAAATCCGGTAAGGATATTACCTATAAAGGGTTGTATAAAGTCAAGATTTAAATAGTGAGCATCGAATGAGAGATGCAAAGAATCTCGTGTAGGAAATATATGTCCATATATCCCTGTATCGGGGTGTCCCTGTTGGGATATCTTCCCTTTTAGTAATATGCCTTGGTTTTCATTTATCCATTGGCTATATAAGTTAAGGTCACCCAAATATGCATCATTATATGTAAAATCTTTTACGTCGAATCTTTTGGTACTTAGTCTGGGAGCTCCGGACATGAGATTCGAGACAAGTATATTTCCTGTGGCTTGTCCTCCGAATGTAACATGTCGTATGTTTAGTGATTCGAAGATATAATCAAGGTTGAGATCGTTAAGTTGTAAATTTATTTCATCGTCGGGCAATTTGGATGCGATACCGTCTATATGGAGATATTGTTTTCCATGCCGTATTTCAAAACTATTTATATTTATTTTCCCAGAATCAACTAATACAGTTGCCGGTTGTATTTTCCATATAGAGTCGTTTAAAATCAGATTTGACGGGTTTATTTTAATGTCCATTATCGGCAATTTTTCAGTTCCTGATTTTGAGAAATGAGTTGTTGTCGACAATTCCCCACAAAAAGTAGATTTACCTGAATTGCTCCAGTTTATACGAGCATTTAAATTGTCTTGTTTTGCATCGGCATTAAGTGACCAGATGAGTGTTTTATTTTTTTTATTGGTATTACTTGCTCGTGCGGAAAAAGTGATAATTCCGTTGCTTTTTTCAGATAATATCAGAGTATTATCGAGTTTCGATTTTTTTATCTGTAATATAGGAAATGAACTTTCGAAACGGAAGCGACTTTCTTTATCGTTATAGAATCCTTCTATTTCTCCGCCTGAAGACAGGGTGATTGGAAGTTCAAATATTTTTGATACAGATTCAGTGGGTTCTATTTTGAATGTATAGCTGAAAATATTTTCAGCTTTTAGTTTCCTTTTAGGTGGGGTAACTATAGATGGTAACACTGAACTAATGATTTCAGTTATGGAATTTTTTAGAGTGCGGAAAGAGTATTGTCCGCTAATCTCTCCATTTAATATATCTGAGTGTATTTTGAGAGATTGAGGAACTTGTTCATTATGGGCTGTGACCAAAAAACGTTTTAAGAAAAAATGTTCATCCCCTTTTACGAAAGTGATACTATCTATTGATAATTCACCCTCAGCATTATCTGGAGTGTTCCCTATGAAGTTGGCATGTATGTTAAATGATAGGTCTGCATCTTTATATTTTTTCGTAAGTTTTAAAGCTTCTGGACGAATATTGGTTCCGATAGCGGTAAATTTGAACTCCGGTTTTTCCTTAATTAAGTCTATTAGTCCTTGCATCGTCAAATGCCCGTTTTCATCATCTATTTTAGCTGTACCTTCGAATCTGGGGCCTTTATAATTTCCGTTAAGCTCGATATTTTTGTAAGAATATCCGTTATAGTCGATATGGGTTATCTCTCCGAAAAGCTTTCCCGTAGGATAGCCATTTATATAATGGGTGCCATCGACATTGAACTTTAAGCTTGCAGTTCCAAATAAGTTGTTTTCACTGAAAAGTTGATGCAAATCGAAATCTATAGCTTCGATGTTGCCTTGGTATGTTAGGGATTTTTTTTCTATATTTCGAGAAAACATGAGGTCTGCATGTACTTTTCCGGGATTTCCTGATAGATTTCCAAACATGACCAAATTGCTGAGAAATCCTGATACTTCACCTTGGAAATTAACGGTTCCCAAACGGGTAAAGATAGGAGAGATAGGTCTTTCTACTGAAGATAAGTCCTGGATTAGAGAAACAATTCCATCAGGAGTCGCTCGTAATTTATTTACTTTACCGAATAGAAATGCATCTTGTAACTGAGTAATACCGTCAAGAGTCCCTTCTCCTTCGACGATAATGTTCCCTTTTCCGTAATTTAATTGTAAACTACTTAGTTGTAAATGATTGATAACACCTTGTACATGGCATGTGAAATCGGTAGGAGTATCAAACTTTTGTAGTATGGGAAGAAATGGGGCCAAATCACTAAGCACAAGTCGGGAATGATTGATAACCAATCTTATATTTGAACTATCGCAAAATTGTGTATAGTTTTGTACTGTACTTAAATCTACGTGAGCGGTGTTCAATGCAATCAATGATTGCTGCAATTGTAATTTGAACTGAGAGAAATAAGCTTCTTTTTGGTTTGCTGCAAGTTTGAATGATAATTTAGGTAATGAAAATCCTGATTTTTCTTCAAAGCTTAATCTTCTGACGTTTATATTAATGGAATCTCTCCGTAATGATTTTAATGATATTGTAGAGAGTACGTTTTTAAGGATTATATGATTTTTATCAAATCCGGATTGTTTATATGGCTCTGATAGGAGATTATATGAGACATTACCTCGTCGAATTACGACTGTATTTATTTGTACGTCAAAAGGATGTTTTTCCTTTTTTTCTTGAGGTTTGAATGTGTCAATAATGAATTGAAAATTTGTTTTAGATTCTGGTGTATCTTTAGAAATATGTATATCGAAGTCAAGGAGGTGTGCTGTTGTGAAGACTAGTTTGCGGTCAAGTAAAGATGATAGTTCGATACCCACCATCAATTTGTCGGCAAATAATAGTGTGTCACCCTTTTGATCAGGTAAGAAAACATCATATAACGCTATTTTATCAAAGGGGTAAATATTTACTTTCCCGATAGAGACCGGAACGTGTAGCCTTGACGAAAGTTCAGCTGTACCTATTTCTCTGACTTTCTGCTGTACGGAAGGAATGCTTAAGGCAAGATAAAGACCCGAATACAGAATGCAGATAGAAACTACTAGGCCGATTATTATATATTTGAATATCTTATATAGAGTCTTCATATCATTAAGACGCAAATTTATGATTTTTCGGGGAATAATTTTAGAGCAAGCTATTAAATAATTGTTTTTTATTGTGTAATTTCGCCCATTACAAAGATGTGTAGATTATGAATACGATTATTTTAGGAATAGAGTCGTCTTGCGACGATACATCGGCAGCAGTTGTCCGGGACGGAGTAATGTTGTCAAATGTTATTTCAAGCCAAGCGGTGCATGAGGCATTTGGAGGAGTAGTCCCGGAACTGGCGTCGCGAGCTCATCAGCAAAATATAATTCCGGTAGTCTCGGAAGCATTGAAACGTGCCGGAGTGAAAAAGGAGGAATTGAGTGCTATCGCATTCACAAGAGGACCGGGACTGATGGGATCCCTATTGGTGGGAACTTCTTTTGCAAAAGGTTTTTCATCAGCTTTGGGTATTCCCATGATTGATGTAAACCATTTGCAAGCTCATGTGTTGGCCCATTTTATAAAAGAAAGTGAAGATGATAATCATCAGCCGGATTTCCCATTTCTTTGTTTATTGGTATCGGGAGGAAATTCTCAAATAATAAAGGTAAATTCTTATAAGGATATGGAGGTTATTGGTCAAACAATAGACGATGCTGCTGGAGAAGCATTTGATAAATGTGCGAAAGTCATGGGACTTCCTTATCCGGGGGGGCCTATAATAGACCGTTTAGCAAAAGAAGGAAATAAAGATGCATTCCATTTTAATAAACCTCATATTCAAGGATACAATTATAGTTTTAGCGGTTTGAAAACATCATTCCTATATCTATTGAGGGATCGTCTTAAAGAAGATTCTAACTTTGTAGAAAAAAATAAAAGTGATTTATGTGCATCTTTACAAGCCACAATAGTGGATATATTGATGGATAAATTACGAAAAGCTGCTAAAGATTTGAAAATAAATGAGGTTGCTGTTGCTGGAGGAGTATCGGCTAATTCTGCAGTACGGGGTGCATTTGAAGAACATGCTGTTCGCTATGGATGGAAAATACATTTACCTAAATTTTCGTTTACGACAGATAATGCAGCTATGGTAGCTATCACTGGTTATTATAAGTATCTTGATAACGATTTTTGTTCGATAGATGTGACACCTTTTGCAAGGGTTGAGTTATAATTATGGGGTATAATACGATTTTTTATTTTATACTGTTTTTTGTTATTGTAGAGTATTTAATTCAACAAAGCTTGTCTATGTTGAATAGACGTGCAGCATCACCGTCTCTGCCTTTGGAGCTGGTAGGATTGTATGATAAAGAGAAATATGCCGAACAGCAACGATACTTTGCTGAGAATAATCGGTTTGGGAGTATTGTGAATACTGCGACGATATTGGTAATATTGATACTGCTGTTTGCTGGTTTATTTGGGTGGCTTGATGAGTGGACGCGGGAGATTACTTCCGATTCATTGTTGTGGAGTACATTGCTTTTTTTCGGTATATTGTTTTTGGCGAATGAGCTATTTTCTTTGCCATTTGAGGTATATGATACTTTTGTCATCGAAGGCCGATTTGGATTTAACAAAACTACCCCGAAAACATTTATTGCCGATCAGCTAAAGTCATTGTTTGTGAGTTTGATATTAGGAGGAGTGTTATTAACAATCATAGTGTTGTTATATGGATGGTTGGGGCATAGATTTTGGGTGGTTGCGTGTGGTGTGGTAATTGTTTTTATACTGTTGTTAAATATGTTTTACTCTCAATGGATTGTACCGTTATTTAACAAACAAACACCATTGGGAGAAGGTGAGTTACGTACTGAAATAGAGAGTTTTGCAAAACGTTCTGGCTTTTGTCTCGATAATATTTTTGTTATTGATGGGTCGCGTCGGTCGACGAAAGCAAATGCTTATTTTAGTGGGTTGGGGTCACGTAAGCGGGTAGTTTTGTATGATACGTTGATTGATGAGTTGACAACGGAAGAGATTGTTGCAGTATTGGCTCATGAAATAGGGCATTATAAACATCGTCATACATTGCAGATGCTTGTTGTATCGGTCCTTAATGTATTTCTAATGTTTTATCTATTTTCATGGACTCTTGATAATATACAGTTTGCAGAAGCACTGGGTGGAAGTCGTCCTTCATTTGCACTATCATTGGTGTCCTTTTCTTTATTATATACTCCTATAGGTTTAGTTACAGGAGTATTGATAAATGTTCTTTCACGGAAGAATGAATATCAGGCCGATAGTTTTGCAGGTCGGTTTGGTTTATCTGAAGCATTAGTTAGTGGATTAAAGAAGATAACAGTGAAAGCTTTATCGAACTTGACCCCGCATCCGTTATATGTAAAAGTATATTATTCGCATCCTACTTTACTGCAGCGTATAGCGAAGTTGTATAAAATGGGAAAAAAATGAATGTAGAGATTGTCGTTATTGGAGATGAGCTGTTAATTGGGCAAGTGGTAGATACCAATTCTAATTGGATTGCCCGGGAAATGAATAAAATAGGTTGGGAAATTACTGAAATAACAACTGTTCGCGACAGGGAAACAGAAATGCTTTCAGCCTTTGAACAGGCTTTTTCTAGGGTTGATATTGTTTTGGTTACAGGAGGATTAGGACCTACCAAGGATGATATAACCAAACAGACATTATGTGAATTTTTTGGAGGAAAATTAGTTTTAGACGAGTCTGTACTTAGAGATGTAGAAGAATTATTGGCAAAAAGAAAATTGAAAATGAATGCTTCTACGCGTAGTCAGGCAATGGTGCCAGATGTATGTACTGTAATTCAAAATGCAGTAGGCACTGCTCCGGTAATGTGGTTTGAAAAAGGAGGGAAAGTATTAGTCTCAATGCCGGGTGTACCTTTGGAAATGAAACATGTAATGGTTAATGAGGTAATACCTCGTTTAGTGGCAAGATTTCATGATGATAGTTCTATTTTACATTATACATGTTTGGTAAAAAATTACACAGAATCTGCGTTATCAGAGTTTTTGACTGATTTTGAAGCGCAGTTGCCGGAATGTGTAAAGCTTGCCTACTTACCTAATCCGGGAGTTGTACGACTAAGGCTCACTGCACGTGGGAGAGGTGGAGAAAATCTGCAGCATCAGCTTGATGTCCAGATATCGAAGTTAAATACATTACTCGGAGATAATATATTTTGTCACCAAGATACGACAGTGGCAGGTGCTGTAGGACTCTTGTTGAAAAAGCAGCATAAGACTATTGCGACAGCAGAGAGTTGTACAGGAGGAAATATCGCCCATCAGCTTACGCTTATTCCTGGCTCATCAACTTATTTTAAGGGGAGTGTGGTATCTTATGCCAATGAAGTAAAAGAGCGTGTTTTGGGAGTAAACAAAAATGATATAGAGATTTATGGAGCCGTAAGTCAACCTGTAGTGGAACAAATGGCTCGTGGAGTGCAACGTTTGGTGGATACTGATTGTGCAATTGCTGTTTCAGGAATTGCAGGACCTGGGGGAGGGACACCAGAAAAACCGGTAGGAACAGTTTGGATTGCTGTTGTTTGTGGAGACAAATTATATAGTGAGATGTTTGTATTTGGTAACAATAGAGAGTATAATATAGAGCGAGCTACTCATCGTGCCCTTTTGGCTATGGTAAAAATGTTAACGGAAAATTAGTTCCCATTTCGTATTTGTAGCTCAATTCAAATTTTTTATATCATTGCTGATAAAATTTTTCAGATAATGAAGATACGAGTTTATATAGATAGTAAATCCGTTGAGCAATATTTGACTACAGAAATAGAAGTAAATTGTTGATTTTTATATCTATATGTATAGAATATTTTTGTGTAATATATTTACAAAGAAAAGTACTTCTTTTAAATGGTAAAAAAAGAAAGCTTATTTTTTATTATCACACTTTTTTATACCTTTGTGAAGGAAAGCATTGTAGTACATACTTTTAAACTGTAAGCAGTCCAGATTGATGTATGATATATGCATATATTAAGGTAACCTGGTATTTTCAGGAACGGTTTTTCATGAATCATTATTAACTTTTTCATTATTAAGGGAATGGGATTATTTAACTTTTTCTCTAAAGAAAAGAAAGAAACTCTTGATAAGGGCCTTTCTAAGACCAAGGAGGGGGTATTCTCTAAATTGGCAAGAGTTGTCGCTGGCAAGTCAAAGGTCGGCGATGAAATTCTCGATGATTTGGAGGAAGTACTGATTACTTCAGATGTAGGTGTAGAGACTACTTTGCGTATCATAGAGCGTATAGAGAAGCGGGTATCTCGTGATAAGTATGTGAATACTTCGGAGTTGAAAAGTATGCTTCGTGAGGAGATTGCTGCATTGCTTACTGAAAATAATATTGAGGATGTGCCTGAGTTTACAATTGCTACCGATAAGAAGCCATATGTGATTATGGTAGTTGGCGTAAATGGTGTAGGTAAAACTACAACTATAGGTAAACTGGCTTATCAGTTTAAGAAAGCTGGGAACTCTGTGTATTTGGGAGCTGCTGATACTTTCCGTGCGGCAGCTGTTGAGCAGTTGGTCATTTGGGGCGAAAGAGTAGGTGTTCCGGTTATCAAGCAGAAAATGGGTTCAGATCCTGCTTCGGTTGCTTTTGATACATTGAGTTCTGCAAAGGCAAATAATGCGGATGTTGTGATTATTGATACAGCTGGACGTTTACATAATAAAATAAACCTGATGAATGAACTTTCTAAAATAAAGAAAGTGATGGAGAAAGTCATACCTGGGGCACCACATGAAGTTTTGTTGGTACTTGATGGCTCTACAGGACAAAATGCTTTTGAGCAAGCTAAGCAGTTTACAGCAGCAACAGAAGTGAATGCTCTAGCTATAACAAAGCTTGATGGTACGGCTAAAGGTGGTGTTGTTATTGGTATTTCTGACCAATTTAAAACACCGGTGAAATACATCGGATTAGGTGAAGGTATAGAAGATTTGCAAATTTTCAGGCGAAAAGAATTTGTAGATTCTCTTTTTGGAGACGAATAAATGTAAAGAATCATAGGCCGTGGAAACGATGCGGGAAATGTTTTTTCTCGTGTTGCTTTCACGGCTATTTTATGATGTTAATGAAGGAAATAATGATAAAAAATAGAGTTGATATAATAACTTTGGGATGCTCGAAAAATCTGGTAGATTCTGAGCAATTGATGAAACAATTTGAAGCTGCTGGTTATATAGTTAAGCATGATGCCGAAAAAGTGACAGGAGAGATTGTGGTAATAAATACTTGTGGCTTTATAGGAGATGCTAAGGAAGAATCTGTAAATATGATTTTAAATTTTGTCCAGGCAAAAGCTCAGAAAAAAATACGCCGTTTATATGTTATGGGCTGTTTGTCGGAACGTTATATGAAGGAACTTCGTGGGGAGATTCCTGAGGTAGATAAGTTTTATGGTAAATTTGACTGGAAGAATTTGATTGCAGATTTAGGCAAAACGTATCGAAACGATCTATGTATTGATAGAGTACTGACTACACCATCGCACTATGCTTATGTAAAGATCAGTGAAGGTTGTAATCGCTGCTGTTCATATTGTGCTATACCGATTATAACAGGGCATTATCATTCTCGTCCAATAGAAGAAATATTAGATGAAGTGTCAAAGTTGGTACGAGACGGAGTTAAAGAGTTTCAGATAATAGCTCAAGACCTTACTTACTATGGAATGGATTTGTATAAGAAGTGGAAATTACCTGAATTAATTGATCAAATGGCCCAGATATCAGGTGTAAAATGGATACGCCTGCATTATGCTTATCCTGCTAAATTTCCATATGAATTATTACCGGTGATGGCTCGTCATGATAATATATGTAAGTATTTGGATATAGCATTGCAGCATATTAGTGATAATATGCTTGATAGAATGCATCGTCATGTAAATAAAGTAGAGACTTATGAGTTGCTGAATCGTATTCGTAAGGAAGTTCCAGGGATACATATACGTACAACGTTGATGGTTGGGCATCCAGGGGAGACAGATGATGATTTTGAAGAATTGAAACAATTTGTAAAAGATATGCGTTTTGAGCGTATGGGTGCTTTTGCTTATTCAGAAGAAGAAGGTACATACTCTGCTAATCATTATAACGATGATATTTCGGAAGAAGTAAAGCAGAAACGTTTAGATGAGTTGATGGCATTACAGGAAGAAATTGCGACAGAAATAAATAAAGCAAAAGTTGGGCAAGTATTACGGGTAATAATAGACCGGGAAGAGGCTGAATACTATGTTGGGCGTACCCAATTTGATTCACCGGAAGTGGATCCAGAGGTTCTCGTTATAAAGAATAAAATTTTAAATCTTGGGGAATTTTATAATGTAAAAATAACTTCGGCGCAGCCGTTTGATTTATTTGGTGAGATAGTATAATTAAAATTTGATATTTATGTCCGAACAACATGTGACAAATATTGAATTATCACGGGCTATTATGCTCTGCCTGAAAAAGGGAATTCCCTTTTATGCTTATCGTTTGCCTGATGATATAGAATTGTATTTTGGAGCGCAAGGTGATTCAGAAGTTCGTTCCTTTAGAAATTTTTCAGATATAACATCCTCTCCAGGTTTTATTTTTTCGCCCTTTGATATTCAAAGCGATACCCTGGCTTATTATTTGCGTGGAGATATTCGTTTGGCAGACAAAGATGGCTGGAATCGATTACATGCCCTTCCGAATATGGAATATAATGTGAAAATAGGAGAATATGTAGATATTCCTTATTCTATTTATTCAGAGCAAGTGATGAAGATGGTAGATTATTTTCGTTCTGGTAGATTAAAAAAAGCCGTGTTGTCACGGCCGATTACAGTGGCATGTAATGTCAACGTTGCAGAGATATTTTTGCAGATGACGACATTGTACCCTTCAGCTTTTGTATCTTTAATTTTTATTCCAGGTAAAGAACTTTGGCTGGGGGCTTCACCAGAGACGTTATTGTCTAATCGTAATGGGATGGTAGAAACTATGTCTTTGGCTGGGACAAAATGTTCAGATGATAGAAGTTCATGGGGAGATAAGGAACAAGACGAACAACAAATTGTAACAGATAGTATAAAAGTAATATTATCACGGTTGTCTGGAGGCCAACCGGATATATCTGGAACGTTTACGCGAAATGCAGGGAAAGTATCGCATCTTTGTACGTTATTTCGCTGTCATATATCTTCGAAAAACATGGATGCCTTACTTCAAGAGTTACACCCTACTCCTGCAGTTGGAGGATTTCCTAAAAAAGATGCGATACAGTTAATTCGTGAAACGGAGACATATGATCGTCGGTATTATGCCGGATATTTAGGACCGGTGTTAGATAAGAATAATTTTGATTTATTTGTCAATTTGCGTTGTATGGAAATTTTTTCCAACTGTGTACATGTATATGTAGGTGGGGGTATTACGAAATTTTCACAACCCCAGTTGGAGTGGACTGAGACGGAAATCAAATCAAGAACGATGCTTGACTTGATAAAATAATAAGGCAAATAATTTATGTGTACTATTTTTATAATTCTCAGGAATGGAGACTACAGATAAAACCGGATGTAAGATATTAGTAGAACTTTTAGTTCAAAAAGGAATAAAGCGAGTAGTATTATCTCCAGGTTCACGAAATGCTCCGTTAATTATTGCATTTGTTCGAGAGCCTCGTATAGAACATTTTATTGTGTTAGATGAACGGAGTGCTGCTTTTATCGCATTGGGTATGGCACAGCAGAGTGGGGACCCTGTAGTTTTAGCTTGTACTTCAGGGACAGCATTACTTAATTATGCACCAGCTGTTGCTGAGGCCTTTTATCAGCATTTACCATTAGTTGTTATATCTGCCGATCGCCCTGAAGAATGGATTGATCAGAATGATAGCCAGACAATTCGTCAGAGGGATGTATTTCGTAATTATGTGAAAGCTTCGTATTCATTTCCGGCAGAGATTAATTGTAATGATGAACATTGGTATATAAATCGAATGATAAATGAAGCGGTTAATTTGTCCCAGGATGGATTGCCTGGTCCGGTACACATAAATATTCCTTTACGAGAGCCATTATATAGGGTCAAAAATTATGAAAATTCGGAATTAGAAAGAACAGTAAACACATTATATGCAGAACAACAGATAGGGAAGGAAATGATGGCCGAGTTGGCAAATACGGTTGCTAGTTATAAAAAAGTGATGGTATTAGCGTCTTTTGGTACACCAGATATGACTCTAAATAAAGCTTTAGAGGCGATTGCCGATTGTTGTAATATTGTTGTATTGACAGAAACGGTTGCAAATTTGTCTTCTCACAAATTTATTCAAACGATTGACCGGGTTTTATCAGCTATGACGCAAGATGAGAAAAAATCTTTAGCTCCAGAATTGCTGATAACGTTTGGCGGCTCTTTAATTTCTAAGATGGTGAAGACATGGTTGCGCAATTATCGGCCGATAGAACATTGGCATATATCTCCCAGCAATCATATCGTAGATACTATGCAATGCCTTACGAGGCATATAGCAGTGCAACCATATGGTTTTTGGAGACAACTTTCTGGTTGTATAAAAGATGGCGGTAGTAATTATGCCGAATTGTGGCAAAATTTAAAGTTACGAGCAACTTATTCGCATTCAAAGTATATTGATACCATACCATGGTGTGATTTAAAAGCTTTTTCTCAATTGCTTCCCGCAATACCGGAAGGTACTGTTTTACAGTTATCTAATAGCACCCCAGTACGTTATGCTCAATTATTCGAGTATGAACAAGTGAAGCGTGTTGATTGTAATAGGGGAACCAGTGGCATAGATGGTGCTACTTCTACTGCAGTAGGAGCTTCGTGGGTAAATGAAGAAAAGACAATTTTTATCACGGGAGATATGGGTTTTTTGTATGATTCGAATGCTTTATGGAGTCATTATGTTACACCGAAATTGAAAATAGTAGTGATGTGTAACGATGGCGGAGGAATCTTTCGTTTTATACAAGGACCATCTGAATTACCAGAATTAGAAGAATTTTTTGAGACTTATCGTCAAGTTGATGTAGAAGGATTTGCTCGGTTACATGGATTCTCTTGTTGGTCGGTATTTGAAGAACAAGCTTTACAAAATGTTTTACCTGCTTTTTTTGCAGAAAAAGAATCAGCTTCAATTTTAGCTGTACATACACCTCGAGAGGTAAATGACCGTATATTGAACGGATATTTTAAGCGGAAATAAATTTTATTTCAGAAGATGATATTTCAGAATTATATTATTCAATGTAGATGTTTTGTATCTATATTTGTTGACCATAAATGTTTTCCTCAAATTATATTTGGAGCATGAGTAAAAAGTCTATATTGTTATTTGTTTGTAGTCTTTTTATATTATCTGTATTTTCTCAAGCAAAATTATTAGTAGATTTCCAGCAAAAGGGGGCTTCTGTCTTTCCGAGTATGTACGGAATATTTTTCGAAGAAATTAATCATTCAGGAGATGGAGCTTTATATGCTGAATTGATTCAGAATCAAGGTTTTGAAGAGTATGTATTTACTGAGTTTGGGTTGTGAGTATAGAAACGGTTTTCCTGAAGGTGCACGAGCGATTGGGGGATATGATTATAAGTCGAAAAAAATCGTTATAAAAGTTTTGAATGGAATGGGAGGAACTTTCCTAAGATATCGTACTAAACACCTATAGGGTTTCAGAAAAGTCGTGTTATTACATTATATGCAGTTTCGGATAAATTAGAAAATTCGTTTGATTATCAAAAATTAATTGTTCCGATACAGACGATATCTAAAGATTTTCTGATAATTTCTTACAAATCTTTAGGCCTTATTCTTTTACAATATTGAGAGTAAAAGCCAAAAATGTTGATGTATAAATAAAAATTCCAGAGCTTATAATGGGCTATTATAAATTCTCTGGAATTATAAAAGGTAAGTGACTATTTATTATAAACCGTTACTTAATAAATGCTATTAAAGGTCAACAGCCCCTTTTACAACATCCGCCTTTATGATGATGTCTATTGTGATGTTGTTCGCAGCAATATCCTTTATGATTGCAATCTTTGCATTCGTTACAGTCCTTATTGTTTTTGCAATCACTACAGTTAGAACAATCAGTGTTACATTTGCAATCTTTGCATGTACATTTTTTACAACAACATTCGATCTTTTCTTTGTTTTTGTCATCTTTTTGTGCAGATATTTCAGTTGCACAAAGTAAAGAAAATGCGAAAATGAAACTTACTAAAATCTTATTCATATTAAAATAATAATTTATTAATTAACAGATAAATAATGTTGCAAATGTATAGAAATATATTATTAAAAACAATATTAGTATTGTTAATATATTTCGATTAATGTTAGATAATATAGGTAAGATTGTGATTACAAAATGAAAGATTATATGAAAAAAATACACCAAAGAAAAATATTTTGATGGATTCTATTTGCAAATTTCAATTTTTGAAGTACATTTGCAAAAAGCAAAGAAAAAAGTTATGATATTTGTTACATTACATCATACGCATCATCATTACTTGACTCTGTAAGAGGTGAGCTGTGGATGTGTTATATATAAAAATATTTATCAAAAGGCTTACCTTATATAAGGTAAGCCTTTTTGTTATAAGAGAAATTTTAACTTTAAAAAAATAATAGAAAGATGTTACGAATTGCGATTCAGGCTAAGGGCCGTTTGTATGAAGATACGATGGAATTATTGACCGAGGCAGGTATAAAATTATCATCTGCAAAAAGAACGTTGTTGATTCCGGCTCGGAACTTTCCGGTAGAGATTTTATTCCTGAGAGATGATGATATTCCTGATTCTGTAGCTTCTGGAGTTGCAGATATTGGCATTGTTGGCAGAAATGAATTTATGGAGAAAGGAAAAGATGCTCAAATTCTTAAAAATCTTGGATTCAGTAAATGCCGTTTGTCCTTAGCGATTCCGAAAGATATAGAGTATTCCGATATAAATTGGTTCGAGGGGAAGAAGATCGCAACATCATATCCTGGCATATTGAAAAATTATTTGCAGAAAAATAATATCAATGCCGATATTCATGTAATTACAGGTTCTGTAGAAATTGCTCCAGGAATAGGCCTTGCTGATGCCATTTTTGATATTGTGAGTTCTGGTAGTACTTTGGTAAGCAATAGGCTGAAAGAGGTTGAAATAGTAGTTGAGTCTGAGGCTGTTCTTATTGGCAATAATAATCTTTCAGATGAAAAAAAAGAAATATTAGAAGAGTTGATTTTTCGTATAGATGCGGTACAAGCGGCAGATGACAAAAAATATATTTTGATGAATGTACCGAATAAAAATCTTGAAGAAGTTTTAAGTGTATTACCAGGAATTAAAAGCCCTACGATAATGCCGTTGGCCCAAGAAGGTTGGAGCTCTGTACATACAGTATTAAATGAGAAGTGCTTTTGGGAGATTATTAACAAATTGAAACAGGCTGGGGCAGAAGGTATATTAGTGTTAAATATTGAAAAAATGGTGTTATAAGCATTTTCTTATGGAAGTTATAAAATATCCTTCGAAAACAGAATGGAAAGCGATTGTCTCTCGGCCTCATTTAGATACTCTTTCATTACATAATACTGTAACTGAAGTGTTACAAGAAATTAAAGAGAGGGGGGATGAAGCTTTACAATTTTATACAGAAAAGTTTGATGGTATAAAGTTGAGCGATATAGAAGTTTCAGCTGAAGAGTGGGATGAAGCTGATAATTTGGTGCCGTCTGACCTGAAAGTAGCAATTGAAAATGCTCGTGATAATATAGCTCGTTTTCATTCCTCTCAGTCTATTTCTATAAATAAAGTAGAAACCTCTACTGGAGTTATATGTTGGCAGAAGCCTGTAGGTATTGAAAAAGTTGGGCTTTACATCCCAGGGGGAACAGCTCCTTTATTTTCCACAGTACTTATGCTGGGTGTTCCGGCCCGTATTGCAGGATGTCGGGAGATAATTATGTGTACACCCTGTAATAGTAAAACAGAAAAAGTACATCCGGCTATTCTTTTTTCTGCTCGTGCTGCTGGAGTTAAACGTATATTTAAATTAGGCGGTATTCAGGCCATTGGTGCAATGGCATATGGTACCGATAGCGTACCAAAAGTGTATAAAATATTTGGTCCGGGTAATCAGTATGTGACTGCAGCTAAACAGATTGTAAGTCTGAGAGATGTTGCAATAGATATGCCGGCAGGTCCGTCAGAGGTAGCAATAATAGCCGATGCATCGTCAAATCCTTCATTTGTGGCATCAGATTTTCTTTCTCAAGCTGAACATGGCGCAGATAGTCAATCTATGTTGTTTACTGTTGATGAGTCTATTATTATACCGGTGCAAGAAGAGATTGAAAAACAATTGGCTTTGTTGCCCCGTAAAGAGTTGACAAAAAAGTCTCTTATGCATAGTAAAATTGTAGTGGTAAGGGATATAGATGATTTGATAGAGCTTACTAATGAATATGCACCGGAACATCTTATTATTCAAAGTTCAAACTATATGCAATTAGCTGAACGCATAGTCAATGCTGGTTCTGTCTTTTTAGGTCCATATACTCCGGAAAGCGCTGGAGATTATGCCTCGGGTACAAATCATACGTTACCAACCAGTGGATATGCAAAGGCATATAGCGGGGTGAATCTTGATAGTTTTCTTAGAAAAATAACGTTTCAGGAGATTACACGAGAAGGATTACAGAATCTGGGTAAAACTATTGAAGTTATGGCTGCAAATGAGCATCTTGATGCACATAAAAATGCAGTATCAATACGTTTAAATAATCAATAAATACGATGAAAATAGATTTGAATAAGCTTTTACGCCCTAATATACGTCAATTAAAACCGTATTCATCAGCAAGAAATGAATTTAAAGGAGAAGCTTCTGTTTTTCTTGATGCTAATGAAAACCCTTTTAATCCTCCATATAATCGTTATCCTGACCCTTTGCAATGGGAGGTAAAAGAAAAAATAGCTCAAATAAAGGGTGTTTCCCCTGAAAATATATTGTTAGGAGTAGGAAGTGACGAACCGATAGATTTATTGTTTAGAGCGTTTTGCCGACCGGGAATCAATAATGTAGTAGCTATAGATCCTACTTACGGTATGTATAAAGTGTGTGCCGATATTAATGATGTAGAATATCGGCCTGTCGTGCTTAATGAAGACTTTGATTTCTCTCCGGATAAATTATTAGATGCCTGTGATGAAAATACAAAACTAATATTTCTTTGTTCTCCTAATAATCCGACAGGGAATGCTTTATCTGTGACAAAAATAGTTGAAGTTCTCACCCGTTTTTCAGGTATAGTCATAGTAGATGAGGCTTATATCGATTTTTCTTCACAACCGTCTTTTTTAAAGAAATTAAATGAATATCCTAATCTGGTCGTATTGCAAACATTCTCCAAAGCCTGGGGAAGTGCTGGTATACGTTTGGGAATGGCTTTTGCATCTTCGGAAATTATTAGCATATTTAATAAAATAAAATATCCATACAATATTAATAAACTGACACAAGAACATGCTCTGATACTTTTGTCTCATCAAGACCAAGTTCGACTATGGGTTAAAGACCTTATTGATGAACGAAATGAGCTTGCTCGACAATTAGCTGCATTTTCTTTTATAAATAAGATTTATCCAAGTGATGCAAATTTTTTATTGGTGAAGACCAATGATGCTCAGCGATTATATAATTATTTAGTAACAAAAGGGATAATTGTTCGTAACCGAAGTAATATTACACTTTGTATGGGATGTATACGTATTACTGTAGGTACATCCGAAGAAAATCAGATATTACTTGATGCTCTGAAAGAATATACATTTTAGGAAAAATTGAGAATATTATTTTTTGAAAAGGGTGGTGAATGAAAAAGTCATATTTGAAAGATTGTTAGACACTTCTATATAAGGAGAAGATATATGGTAAAACGTGCATTATTTATAGATCGAGATGGAACTTTGGTTGTCGAGCCCCTTGTTGATTGTCAGCTTGACAGTTTGGAGAAATTAGAATTTGTCCCTGGAGTTTTTCGCAATTTGCATTTTATCAGAGAAAAGCTTGATTTTGAGTTGGTAATAGTTACAAATCAGGATGGATTAGGTACGACATCATTTCCTGAAGATACCTTTTGGCCTGCACATGAAAAAATTTTGCAAGCTTTTAAAAATGAAGGTGTTATATTTGATGATGTTCTTATTGACCGTTCTTTCCCTGAAGATAATTTGCCAACCCGGAAGCCTGGAGTAGGAATGTTGGAAAGATATTTGGAGGGCGATTATGATTTGATGCATTCGTATGTGATTGGAGATCGTATTACAGATATGCAGCTTGCTCAAAATTTAGGATGTAAAGGTATTTTATTTGCTATGCCGGGAGAAGGAGAACAGAAAATTGAAGAGTCAGGCTTGAGTGATACGTGTGTACTTATAACAAACAGTTGGGATCGGATTACAGAATTTTTATTTGCCGGTGAGCGTCGGACAGAAATGGTACGAAAAACATCAGAGACCGATATTTATATAGCGCTTAATTTAGATGGTCATGGTAAATGCAATATAAATACAGGGTTGGGATTTTTTGATCATATGCTTGAGCAGATTGGGCGGCATTCGGGTATAGATCTTACGGTAAAAGTAAAAGGAGATTTATATGTTGACGAGCATCATACAATAGAAGATACCGCTATAGTTTTAGGTAATGCTATAGCTCAGGCGTTAGGTGATAAACGGGGGATAGAGCGTTATGGTTTTTGTTTGCCGATGGATGATTGTTTATGTCGTGTGGCATTAGATTTTGGTGGACGTCCATGGCTAGTATGGGATGCGAAATTCAAACGAGAAAAGGTTGGAGATATGCCTACAGAGATGTTTTTCCATTTTTTTAAATCATTAGCTGATTCGGCTCGTATGAATCTGAATATTTACGCGGAAGGGGAAAATGAGCACCATAAAATAGAGGGAATATTCAAAGCGTTCGCTCGTGCTATTAAGATGGCTATTCGTAGAGATATATTTCATTATGAGTTGCCGAGTACAAAAGGAACTCTTTAGAAAAGAGTATTTGGTATGGATGATTTGTTCAAATAGATATAGGAGTTTCTCTCTTCGCTGATTATTGATTATATTTGTACAATTAAAATGATAAATAGAGAGAAACCTATGATAGCAAGAGAGTGGCAGAAAATAAAAGATTACGACGATATAAAGTTTGAATATTTCGAAGGTATCGCTAAAATTACAATAAATCGACCTGAAGTATATAATGCATTTCGTCCTCAAACGAATTTTGAAATGCTTGATGCGATGTCGATTTGTCGTGAACGGAACGATATCGGAGTGATTATATTGACAGGGGCTGGTGATAAGGCTTTTTGCTCTGGAGGAGATCAAAAGGTGAAAGGCCTCGGTGGATATATCGATGAAAATGGAGTACCGCGTTTAAATGTACTTGATCTGCATAAAGCTATTCGTTCTATTCCTAAGCCGGTGATTGCTATGGTGAATGGGTATGCTATTGGAGGGGGACATGTATTGCATGTGGTTTGTGATTTGACGATAGCAGCTGATAATGCTCGTTTTGGGCAGACCGGTCCTAAAGTTGGAAGTTTTGATGGAGGATTTGGATCTTCTTATTTAGCTCGATGTGTAGGTCAGAAGAAGGTTCGGGAAATTTGGTTCCTATGTCGCCAGTATACTGCTAAAGAGGCAGAAGATATGGGTATGGTAAATAAAGTAGTCCCTTTTGATAGACTTGAAGACGAAACTGTAGAATGGTGCCAAACGATTTTAAAACGTAGTCCGATGGCTATACGGATGATAAAGAGGGCATTAAATGCTGAACTTGACGGACAGAGAGGTCTGATGGAGTTTGCTGGAGATGCTACATTGATGTATTATTTGATGGAAGAGGCTCAGGAGGGGAAAAAAGCTTTCTTGGAAAAACGTGATCCAGATTTTCAGAAATTTCCTAAATTCCCTGGATAAGAATATACTATGTTAAGAGCCGCTTATACTCGTTATATACTCCAGTTTAAAACACCTAGTGGGACCTCTAGAGGTATTTTGCATGATAAAGAAACTTGGTTTATAAAAATTTGGGATGATACAAATCCTCACTGTTACGGTGTGGGAGAATGTGCTTTATTTCGAGGATTAAGTGCAGACGATGTGCCGACTTATGAATCTAAACTTTATGATGTTTGTAGACAGATTGACAATTTGCAGATTGATAGTTTGAAATCATGGAGTTCTATACGATTTGGTGTAGAAACAGCTTTAGCCGATTTACGTAATGGAGGTCATCATGTCATTGTAGATTCTTCTTTTGTTAGGGGAGAAAAACCTATAGAGATAAACGGATTGATATGGATGGGCAATAAAACCGTTATGCGGCAGCAAATTGAAGATAAACTGAATCATGGATTCCGTTGTATTAAATTAAAAATTGGAGCTATAGATTTTGAGTCAGAATTATCTCTTTTGAAGGAAATCCGTTCCCGTTTCAGCCAGAGTGTTATAGAACTAAGAGTTGATGCGAATGGAGCCTTTTCTACTGAAGAAGCGTTATTTAAATTAGATGCGTTGTCTCGTTTTGGATTACATTCGATAGAGCAGCCTATTCGTCAAGGGCAATGGGAAACTATGTCTAAGTTATGCCGAAATACCCCTATCCCGATAGCATTAGATGAAGAATTAATCGGGATAAATGATGTATCCCGGAAAATAGAGATGTTAGAATTGATAGCACCTCAATATATTATTTTAAAACCGGCATTAGCCGGTGGTTTTTCGGGGTCTGAAGAATGGATTTCTGTAGCACAGAAAAAGAATATTGGTTGGTGGATAACATCAGCTTTAGAGTCGAATATCGGTCTGAATGCGATCGCACAATGGACGAGTGCATTAAATCCTGTCATACCTCAAGGTTTGGGCACTGGACAGTTGTACAAAAATAATATAGAGTCTCCTTTAGTGCAGCAGAGTTCGGTATTGACATATGATAGAAAAGCTAAATGGGATCTGAGTAATTTATCATGGAGATACGATTAAATCATATATTGTGTCACACAATAGAAGAGGTAAAAGATGCCGGTGGATATGAAATTGCTGATTTTTTGGATGAATGGAGCTCTTTCGGAGATACAGTATCAGGTCAGACATCTGGATCAACCGGTATTCCTCAAAAAGTCGAGTTACAAAAAGAAGATATGATAGCTTCAGCTCGATTGACAAATGATTTTTTTGGAATAAATGCTTCTTCATCGATGTTTCTATGTTTATCTCCAAATTATATTGCCGGCAAAATGATGCTTGTCAGAGCAATGATTGCTGGAGCTGATTTAATTACAGTAAAGCCTTCATCATCTCCTCTTGTAGGAATAGATATTCCTCTTGATTTTGCAGCAATGGTTCCGATGCAGGTTCAGGAATCTTTAAATCATGATTTTACTCGAGAACGACTAAAGAATATAAAGTCATTGATAATAGGAGGTGCTGCAGTTTCTTCATTATTGGAGCGAAGATTAGCTGAACTGCCTATAAGGAGTTATGCTACATACGGTATGACCGAAACTGTATCTCATGTTGCTTTACGAAACTTGGACGGGAAAACAAAAGAGTATGCAGCTATAGGAGATGTTTGGTTCTCTCAAGATGCAAGAGGGTGTTTAATAATTAATGCTCCACATTTGAGCCATAGAGTTTTTGAAACTAATGATGTAGTACAATTAATTGACAATTATCATTTTATATGGTTAGGCCGATATGATAATGTTATTAATTCAGGAGGAGTGAAATTATTTCCTGAGAAAATTGAACAAAAAATATCTCCGTTTGTTTCTTCTCGTTTCTTTCTAACATCACAGCCAGACGAACGTTTTGGAGAACGATTAGTATTAGTCATTGAAGGGAAAAGGTGGGATAGAGAGAAAGTAGAATTATTTAAGAAAAAAATTGCTCATGTATTGACACCTTATGAGTGTCCGAAATTAATTTTGTTTAAGGAGCATTTTCAAGAAACATATTCAGGAAAAATAATTCGGAGGATTGATTAGAATGGTGTTTTTTTACACATTCTTGCTGTTCTTAAAATCTTTTATGCAGATAACCCATTTATAATTGCCGAATTTATTTATAATAAAAGATGGCAATTTGTTTATATGTAATATGTCGACAAGTTTAGAGCGGAAATAATCGAGTAATGCACATATACAGAAAATACTGATAGTTACAAATAATAGTAGAGGCAAAAGAAAGTATGAATTAACATATTCCGTTCCATTGATCCAGTGTTCCCATATGAGATCTCGTATGTAAGGGTTATCATGTATTAAATAGATGCCGAAAGTATAGGGGGCTATTCTTGTAATAAAATGTATAAATTTATTATTGGAGAAGGAATGATATTTAATCCACATAAATAATAATGCAGAAGAAAAAAATGTTATTCCGTTATAATTTGTTATAAAGTCATAAACGGGTTTTTGTCCTAAGAATTCATAGTGTATGTATATGTTTATTGCAGAAAAGATTGTCAATAAAAGACATAATGAAATAAAATATATACCAAAATGTTTCACATGCTTTAATGGTTCATATAAGCGGATATATGAGGCTATAAAAAATAAATAAATAAACCAGAATAGGTTTTGAGAACCAGAAAATATGTTGCCATAAGGTATGCCTCTAAACAAGTCTAAATTGAGGATAGATAAAATAATTATCAAGATTTGGAAATCCCTCTTTTTCAATGAAAAAATTAGCCGAGAAAGAAAAGGTGCGAGTACGACCAATGCTATATAATTAGTAACGAACCAATAAATATTGTATTTAATCGGAAAGGCTGATTTTATTATTTCTTTAATCTCTATTGTTGTACTTCCGAAAAAATATATCAGTATACAGATGAAAAAAGAGTAAAAAAATGTTTCGCCCCAGATTTTTATAATCCTATTGAACCGAAATTCTGATTTTATTAGAAAATAGCCACTAATAAGAACATAGCAGTTTACCCCTACAGCACTAATGTAAGATAAAAATTTTGTTCCAAAAAAGTTTATAATACCGGGTGTTGACAGAATAGGTATATTGGGATTTGAATTGTATAAAATATGTGAAAGTCCATGAAATAAGAAATGCCAAATGATTATAAATATCATTGCAATTACTCTTAGAATTTCATAATTAGGTTGCCTGTTAATATATATTATTATAATACAAATATATTAAAATAAATACAATAGAGTTGTTTTATAAACAGAAAGTAAAAATATGTTTATCATGAATATCGTTTGGGATAGCGAAATAAAATTGCAAATAATGCTGCAATACCCATCAATACAGGATAATAGAGGTAACGAATAATTTCAAGAGGGGAAACTTTTGCCAGAGATGCTGCCATAAGCATTTGAGCTCCATAAGGGATTATCCCTTGTATAAGGCAAGAAAAAGTATCGAGTATACTGGCTGATTTTCGTTTATCAACATGAAATTTTTCAGCAATATCCTTTGCTATTCCTCCTATGGTAATAATCGCTATAGTATTATTGGCCGTACATAAATTGGCAAAACTGACCAGACCAGCGATACTGAGTTCTGCACCTCGTTTGCTTTTTATTTTTTGGGTCATTTTTTTGATGATATAGGCTATTCCTCCATTAAATCGAATCATTTCAAGCATTCCTCCAGCCATTAGTGTGATGATAATGAGTTCACCCATACTTAATATACCTTCACCCATTGCTCCCAACCAGTCAAAGAAGTCAAATCCTGATGTAAATATACCAGTAATGCCAGTGACAACGATACCTAAGATAAGAACTGTCATTACGTTTATTCCTGCAATAGCTGTACACAATACAACAAAATATGGAAGTACTTTTACCCATTGCACAGAAACTGGCTGTACTGATGTATGTACCTGTGTCCCGTAAAAAATATAATATATAAGTACAAGAATGGCAGCTGGTATTACTATCATACTATTTACTTTAAATTTATCTTTCATCAGGCATCCTTGAGTTTTGGTTGCAGCGATTGTTGTGTCGGATATGAAAGAAAGATTATCTCCAAAGAATGCTCCACCAGCAATAATTGCAACAATAAAAGGAATATCCAGTCCAATCTTTTCTGCAATACCGACTGCGACAGGTGTTAGTGCTACAATCGTCCCTACTGATGTTCCAATAGATAGGGATATGAAACACGCAGCGATGAACATTCCAGCTAATAGTAGATTATTAGGTAGTATTTGTAATGTAAGATTTACAGTCGCATCAATAGCACCCATGCTTTTAGCCAATTGGGCAAATGCTCCTGCTAAAATAAAAATCCAAATCATCAACATAATATTTCCATTTGTAGCTCCGGCGGAGAAGTGTGCAATACGCTCATTTAATGTTTTACCTCGTGATATGAGGATTGAAAAAGCAGACGATATCAGAAATGCAACAGTTATGGGAACTTTGTAGAAATCATTTATTATGATAGAAGTAACAAGATAAACACTCAAAAAAACAAATAGAGGACTCAGTGCAAATAGGCTAGGTTTACATTGTATAGTGGGAATGTCTTCTTGCTTTTTATTCATAAAATTAAATTATTTAAACTTTATAACAAAAATCTAAAGGGAAAAATACAAATTTAGTAATAAAAAAATAAATACAGAGTGTAGTTATGATTTTGGGTTATTGTTCTTATTTTTACCTTTGATTTCATATTAAATGATATATTAGAGAATCATTCTTAATTAAATATATTACAAACAAATGTTGTAATCAAAATTTATATCATTCTCGTTTGGGGAGGAAATAGTGAGACAATCTGAATTTCTTATATAACGTTTGTATGACAAATATATTAGAACACCCAAAATAATTTTATGTTTTTTATAATATAAAAAAATTACGGTAATTTTTTACCGTAATTGTCTGATATATAGATTTATTTTATCTTGAGCCGCAAGCCGGAATCGAACCGGCGACCTTTTCATTACGAGTGAAACGCTCTACCGACTGAGCTATTGCGGCGAAAACGGTGCAAATGTAGTACTTTTTTCGAAAAATACCATTTTTTTGTACACCAATTTTCCCATTTGGGTTGATTTATATCAATATTTTTTGATACTGTATATAAGCTTTATTTTTATATTTTCTGTATCTAATTCAATCTGAGATGGTTTGGCTATATATGGGGTCATAGCAGTGATTGTTTCAGTGCTGCTACTTGATGATGATTCTGTTGTTATATCAACAGGAACTAATATCATATCCTCATTTGCATCAGGATTATCAGTATTAGGATTTTTTTCCATAATACTAGTAATAAAACCTCGGATATTCCCGAAATTGTACACATGATTAGTTGCATCATATGTTGCGTAGAAATAATTTTTACTATCAGGTAATAGTTTATCGCTGAAGAAAATATTTTTACTGGTTTCTACTAACTTATTATCGCTATTATATACTTTCCCTCCTTTACGCATAAATAATAAATAAGGAGGAGGAACGACTCCGTGTTCGTTTGTTCCTGGATCAATAACAGGAATAGAGAGTGTCACAGCATTTAGCAGACATACGATATCCTCTTTATCTTTTTTGGCATTCTCATATGCTTCAATAATTTTACGAGTTGGAAATTTGATTTCTGCATCATAACCTATCGGGCCTTGTATATATACCTTCCCTTGGGTTATAGCCTTTTCTATATTGGATGCAACGTTCGCTTGTATCAAGTTGATGGATGGTACAGCATTGGTAAATACATATCCGGCAGTTGATGTTGAAATAACGGAATCTCTTAGAATATTTCCTTCATCATCTTTAATTGTTATGAAATTTCCTTCTGAATCACGCACTTTCTTTTTGTAACACCATCCCATGATGGTTTCACTGATGTTGGATATGGAACCTGTACCATAAGTGTTACGTGCATATAATCCTGGAAATATTTTTTTGAAATAGTCAATGTCCATCATTTGATCAGGATTTGCTTTATAAGCATTATATAGACGGTCTTTTAATTCGTCAGATAATCTTACTTCTATAGTCTTGTATCCTGCATAGTAAAGAGAATCGGGTATGTTTAAATTAGATGCGGAATAGCTGCATTGGCCTATAACTTTGGATAAGTCGACATATCCTTCTGTTTCAGGGTCTATATTGCTATATAAGCGTGTTGGTAATTCTTTATCGAGTTCGTATACACTTATCTGCATAGGAGCTAAAGAGTCACCTATAAATGCATCACTTTTATAAGTAAATGTAACAATAAGTGAATCTATTTTATCTTGATATATTGCATCTAGGTCTAATTCATTATAGGGAACTAATTGTGTCATGAACCCAGAACGTAAGGAGCCATATTCGGGAATATTCATTGCTCCTAACATTTGTGTTAAGGTTCTGTTTGGTATTGCTTCGTTTGGGATGGATTTTATGGAAAGATTTTCACTAAAAGTGGAATCTTCTATTATGTATATAACAGTATCGTCAATTGAAGAGCCTATTTGATTAAGATCATCATTGCATGAAGCAACCATTGCCGTTATTAATGCAAGGGGAAGTATCCATTTAAGTTTCATATTTTCCTGTAATTTTTATTTATTGGCATTTTCCCATACCACATCGTAGAAATCATTATATGCATCGATGTATGTTTCTGAATTTTGATAAGGGAGGAATGGAATTCCAGCCGATTGAGCATAAACTTGTATATCAGGATTTATAGTTTGACTGGCTTGTATTATTCCGTCAGAATAATCGATTGCCAGTTTTGTAAGAGTCGTACAATCGACCGAATCTTCAGGCTTGAATTTTAAATCTGATAATTTTATTTCATCCTGTATCAGTTTATTGGCAAATCCTGCTTTGAAAGGAACTTTATAATCGTTATCATAAACAGAATATACGATTTTTGAGTTTCTGAAAGAAGGGTCTTCTGCATATACCCGTTTAATATATAAAGGAGCTAACGCTGTTATCCATCCGTGACAATGGATAATATCTGGGACCCAACGTAGTTTTTTTACTGTTTCCATAACACCACGGACATAGAATATACTCCGTTCGTCGTTGTCTTCGAATTCGACGCCATTTTCATCTTCTATTGTAAATTTTCGCTGGAAATAGTCATCATTATCGATAAAATATACTTGCATACGGGCTGCTTGGATAGAGGCAACCTTAATTATAAGCGGATGGTCGGTATCATCTATAATTAGGTTCATACCTGACAGGCGTATAACTTCGTGTAGCTGATTTCTGCGTTCGTTAATATTGCCATACTTGGGCATGAAAGTGCGTATTTCTCGTCCTCTTTCCTGGATTCCTTGTGGTAGATTCCGGCAGATGGTGGCGATTTCTGATTCCGGTAGATACGGAGTAATTTCTTGTGTAATAAATAATACCTTATTGGCTTTCATCTGTCTAAGTCCTCTTATCTCAATAATTATTTTGCAAAGATAATAAAAAAATTATCGTAAATCTCCAAATATTAGAAGTATTAACATGCAAGAAAGTAATAAAGCCCATTTTTTTATGGTTGTGTGATAAATTGTGATTAAGTATTTAAATATATGATTAAAATAAGAATTGTAAAAAGGTGATGTTTTTTATAACAAGAATTTTTCGAGATTTTTGCTAAAGAAGATTTTGAAGTTGTTTTTCTTTTTGGAACACCTTATTTGCCAAAATAATAAATAGAAAATAGTGTTTTGTATAATATTTTTTAGTAGAATACTTCGTCATTTGGGTTTTATTTGCTTCTTTTGCATCCGATTTTAAAAAAAGCAAGATGGAAATAATTACTAAAATAGCTGATTTGCAGCGAAAAATAGTTGCAGTTAAGGCTAATGGAGGTAAAGTAGGTCTAGTCCCTACTATGGGAGCACTGCATAATGGACATTTACAGTTAGTGAGACGTTGTGTCGCTGAAAATGATTGTTGTGTAGTAAGTATTTTTGTAAATCCTACACAGTTTAATGATAAAAATGATTTATTACATTACCCTCGAACGTTGGAGGCTGACTGTGAATTGTTGCGCTCGGTAGGCTGTACTATTGCTTTTGTTCCATCTGTAGAGGAAATGTATCCGGAAGAAGATACCCGGGTGTTTGAGCTTGGCCCTGTAGCGGAAGTGATGGAAGGAAAATATCGTCCAGGTCATTTTAATGGAGTGGCTCAGATTGTAAGTAAATTATTTTATGCAGTCACCCCTGACCGGGCTTATTTTGGAGAAAAAGACTTTCAGCAGATTGCAGTTATTCGTTCGATGGTGAAATTGATAAATTCTCCGGTAGAAATTGTTGACTGTCCGATTGTTAGAGAAGAAGATGGTTTGGCTCTTAGTAGCCGCAACCGTAGATTGACTCCGGAACAAAGAAAAAATGCATTAAATATTTCTGCTACATTGTTTAAAAGTCGTATCTTTGCTCAAAATCATACTGTTGCAGAGACACTTGCTTTTGTAGTAGATACAATAAATGCTGTTGACGGATTGGAGGTCGAATATTATGAAATAGTTGATGGGCGTACTTTGCTACCGGTAGAAAGTTGGGACCAAACAGATTATGTTGTTGGATGCGTCACAGTGTATTGTGGAGAGGTACGTTTGATAGATAATGTTATTTACCATCGTTGATAGATGGTATGGAAATTATTGAAATAGAATTATGTTGGTAGAAGTTGTAAAATCTAAAATACATCGGGTTACAGTTACACAGGCTGATCTGAATTATATAGGTAGTATTACGATTGACGAAGATCTTATGGATGCTGCCAATATTATAGCTAATGAAAAGGTATATATTGTAAATAATAATAACGGAGAACGTTTTTCTACGTATGTCATTAAGGGGGAGCGGGGATCTGGCATGGTTTGTTTGAACGGAGCTGCTGCCCGTAAGGTTCAGCCAGGAGATATTGTTATTATTATGTCGTATGCTATGATGGATTTTGAAGAAGCTAAGACATTTACGCCTACAGTTATATTTCCAGATACTACAACAAATAAATTAATTTGAATAAATTTTTTCTATTATAGAAGAAAAGATTGTTGAGAGAGCATGGATATATTAGAAACCCACTTGTATAGGTGGGTTTTGTTTTCTGTTTTCATATAAAAGTAGAAATATTTATATCTGGGAAAGATAATTAGAATTATAATGTTTGCTATAGAATGATTTAATTGTTGGACTTATTTTGTATAATGAGGTTAAATCATTTCTATCTAATTTTTTAACTAAATAAGATTGTGTTTACTAAAAAAGAAATATGGCGAGTAGCTTATCCTATCCTTATTAGTTTGGTAGTACAAAACCTTATAAATATTACTGATACAGCTTTTTTAGGGCGGGTAGGAGAAATAGAGTTAGGAGCTTCAGCTTTAGCAGGAGTATATTATATGTCTGTGTATATGATTGGTTTTGGGTTTAGTACTGGAGCACAGATACTGATGGCACGACGTAATGGTGAGGGCCGATATTCTGCTATTGGAAGTATAATGTTGCAGAGCACATTTTTTATGATTTTATTAGCAGCATTATTGTTCGGGATAAATGATATTTGTGCTCCTTGGTTTTTGCGTTGGATGATTAGTTCTGAAGCTATTTATGGCGCAACAATAGAATTTCTTGACTATCGAATTTTTGGTTTATTTTTTTCTTTTGTTGCTGCCATGTTTCGAGCATTCTATGTGGGTATTACTCAGACTCGAATTCTTACAATCAATGCTGTTATAATGGCTTTGGCAAATATTGCTCTTAATTATATGCTTGTGTTTGGAAAATTCGGTTGCCCGGAGATGGGAATTGCTGGAGCGGCCTTGGGGTCAGTTTTATCAGAATTTATTTCGGTTATATTTTTTATGTTATATACCGGTATGAAGGTAGATGGGAAAAAGTATGCTTTTTTTAATATTTCGGGTTTTGACCCCAAAGTTATTGTGCGGGTATTAAGTGTTTCTATATGGACTATGATACAATTTTTTTTGCCGATAATTACATGGTTTATATTTTTTGTAGCTATTGAGCATTTGGGTGAACGATCTTTGGCTATTGCAAATATTGTGCGTAGTGTTTCTACTATATTTTTTATGCCGGTAAATGCTTTTGCTGCGACGTCTTGTACTTTGGTTAGTAATGCAATGGGAGCTGGACGTCCTCAAGAAGTGATGCCCATAGCAAGGCGTATTATACGAATATGTTATATGATTATTATACCCTTAATGTTTTTTGTGTTTGTGCAGCCAACTCTTTTATTACACATTTATACAGATAACGAAGCATTGATAAAGGAAAGTATTCCGTCTTTGTTTACCATGGTACTGTATTATCTTATTACAGTACCGGGAAGTATATTGTTTAATACTGTTGCGGGAACAGGTAATACTAAGTCGACCTTTTTAATAGAAATGATTACAGCGGGGGTGTATCTTTTGGCTATTTATTTTATTATTTTTTGGTGGAGGCCATCCGTTCAATATTGTTGGTTTGTTGAATATATTTATTGGATAGTGACATTATCCATTTCGTTTTTTTATTTGAAAAAAGCAAATTGGAAAAATAAGAAAATCTGATAAAATAAGGTATCCATAGAAGAGAATAATTGGCTTAAAAAATGAGATATTTGGACTTCTGCTAACTCTTTCATATTTTTGTATTGTGATGGAAGATGTCTATAAAACAATAGCGTGTTTGTCTGAGGGTCTTTATAAAGAGAAGATGAGTAAGTTTATCTCTTTTGCTATTCCGGTATCTACAGTTGAAGAAGTCAAAGAATATATTGGGCTTTATCAGAAAAAATATTATGATGCACGGCATGTATGTTGGGCTTATATGTTGGGATATGAACGTAAAGATTTCAGGTCGAATGATAATGGGGAACCTTCTGGTACAGCAGGGAAGCCAATATTAGGGCAAATAAATTCTTTTGGTTTGACCAATATATTAATTATCGTAATTCGTTATTTTGGAGGGATAAAGTTAGGAACAAGTGGACTTATTGTTGCATATCGTGAAGCTGCAGCCGAAGCTATTCGTGCAAATGAAATCATAG
This sequence comes from Coprobacter secundus subsp. similis, assembly GCF_015097275.1. Classification (GTDB taxonomy): domain Bacteria; phylum Bacteroidota; class Bacteroidia; order Bacteroidales; family Coprobacteraceae; genus Coprobacter; species Coprobacter secundus. The sequence goes on along the minus strand of NZ_AP023322.1, from coordinate 1,943,344 downwards.
AATGTTTAGTTGAAGATGATATACGCATTTGTTTTGAATATCCTTTCTTAAATGATATTATGCATATAATAAAGGAAAACAATGTAACTATTATATCGCAATATTTTGACATGGATTGTGATGTGACATTACGTATACGCCGTACAGAAATGGCGTATTTACGTAATCGCCTATCAAAAGTTGAATCATTGAGGTTCATTGATGTATAGATAATAGTAGAAAGAGGGGATGATTGCCGCAGCAAGTCATCGATTTTATATTGATTCTTGGTGCAATATATCATTTAATACTGAAACAGCGTTTTCTACAGTATTAATATTTGATATTACCATGGATCGTTTCGTTTTTATTTCACGTAGTTGACATTGTCGGGGATTTTTTTGCAGGTAACAGATAACTTTACCAAAAGCGGTTGACTGGAAGTAACGTATATGTGAGTCAGAAACGAAAAACAATATCATCTTTCCTTGTTTTAAAACAATTTTTTCCATACCTAGTTGTTTGGCTAATTGTCTTAGACGTACTACTCGAATAAGCTCTTTCCCTTCTTCTGGAATACGGCCAAATCGGTCTTCGAGTTTTGATGTGAATTGTTGTATATCACTTTCTTTTTCCATGTTGTCGAGCTCCTGATAGAGGGAAATTCGTTCTGAGACATTGGGGATGTATTCATTGGAAAACAAGAGTTCAAGATCGGACTCGATGATACAATCTGTGACGAAAATTTCATCCTCATTCGTATGTTTATTATTTTCGTCGTTATACAATTCTGAAAATTCTTCATTTTTCAATTCTTCAACAGCTTCTTTCAGAACTTTTTGGTATGTTTCATATCCTAAATCTGCGATGAATCCACTCTGTTCTGCACCTAATAAATTACCGGCACCTCGAATGTCGAGGTCTTGCATGGCAATATGAATACCACTGCCTAACTCGGAAAAACTTTCGATGGCTTGTAGTCTCCGGCGTGCGTCAGTACTGAGCGTATGTAAAGGGGGAGTAAGTAGGTAACAAAAAGCCTTTTTATTACTTCGTCCTACTCGGCCCCGTAATTGATGTAGTTCGCTAAGACCAAAGTTCTGAGCATTGTTGATAATAATTGTGTTTGTATTGGGAATGTCAATACCGGATTCTATAATAGTTGTAGCTATCAATACGTCGTAATCATAATTAGCAAAATCTATAATGGTTTGTTCCAAACGATCTGGTTCCATTTGCCCGTGTCCGGTACAAATACGGGCATCAGGAACTAATCTATGTACTAGAGTGGCCAGTTCGTCAATTTGTTGTATTCGATTATTGACGATGAATACTTGTCCGTTACGACTCATTTCAAAATTGATAGCCTCTTTTATTATATCTTCATTGAATCCATGAACTTCGGTTTGTATTGGATAGCGATTAGGAGGAGGTGTAGTGATTACCGACAGATCTCTGGCTCCCATAAGAGAAAATTGTAAAGTTCTTGGTATTGGAGTTGCAGACATGGTAAGAGTGTCGACATTAACTTTCATTTGTTTTAATTTTTCCTTTACTGCTACGCCAAATTTTTGTTCCTCATCAATGATTAATAAACCTAAGTCTTTAAATTTTACATCTTTTCCAATGATACGGTGTGTGCCGATAAGGATATCTATTTTTCCTTCGGATAGTTCTTGGATAATTTTTCGTATGTCTGAAGATTTTCGAGCTCGACTCAAATAATCTATTTTCACAGGGAAGTCTTTTAGTCTGTCAGCGAATGTTTTGTAATGTTGGAAGGCTAATACTGTAGTAGGAACTAGTACTGCAACTTGCTTATTATCACATGCTGCTTTAAAAGCGGCGCGTATGGCTATTTCAGTTTTTCCAAAACCTACATCGCCACAAATGAGGCGATCCATGGGCTGTTCTTGTTCCATATCCTGTTTTACTTCTGCAGTAGATTTTAATTGGTCAGGAGTGTCTTCATATATAAAAGATGCCTCCAATTCTTGTTGTAAAAAGGAGTCTGGGGGATAAGCGTGACCTTTTTCTTCTCGTCGTTTTGCATAGAGCTTTATCAGGTCTCGAGCAATATCTTTCATTTTGCTTTTAGTCTTTTCTTTCATGCGTTCCCAAGCACCAGTTCCCAGTTTGTTGATGCGCGGAGGTTCACCTTCTTTTCCCCGATATTTAGCTAGTTTGTGCAATGCATGTATACTTACAAAGAGAATGTCGTCGTTTTGATAAATTAGTTTGATGACTTCTTGCATCTTGCCATTGATTTCAGTATGAATCAATCCTCCAAATTTGCCGACTCCGTGATCTATATGTACAATATAATCTCCTGTTTCGAATTGATTGAGTTCTTTCAGTGTTAAAGCTAATTTCCCTGAGCGAGCTTTTTCACTTTTTAGATTATATTTATGGAATCGGTCAAAAAGCTGATGATCTGTAAAAAAACAATTTTTTTGTTCTTTATCGATAAAACCTTCGTGTAGAGTTTTTAATATAGGGGTGAACTTTATATTATCCTTACGATCTTTAAAAATATTTTGTAAACGTTCTATTTGTTTTTCGCTATCGCTGAGAATATATAAAGAGTAACCTTCTGCAATGAGGTTTTTGAACGAATCACTTACTAAATTGAAGTTTTTATGATATATCGGTTGTGGTTGACATTCAATATGTAAGATGGCTGAACATGTAGTTTGTGTTTGAGAACCAAATTCGATACGTTTAAACTCAAGTATTCTTTTTTTTAATTTTACAGGATCTATGATTTTTTTTATGGCATTTATATCCCCTTCTTCGGCTATCAATAATTGAGGAGAAATAGCTTCATTTGTGATAGCTTCTATTTTATTGACAGAAAATGTAAAATCATGAAATGCCCATATAACACTTTCATCAATGAATTCTGGCAAAGATTCTCCAAATATGCCATTTTCAGACATGTTAGGAATAATACTAATATTGTCAAGTTGTTCGTTTGATAGTTGAGTTTCAATGTCAAATGTGCGGATGCTTTCTATTTCGTTCCCAAAAAAATCTATTCGATATGGTAATTCGTTTGAGAATGAATACACATCCAAGATACTGCCTCGTACAGCGTATTGTCCAGGTTCATATACATAGTCGACCCGTTCGAAGCCATATTCAAAAAGAGTATCTGCAACGATAGTAGATTCTATGTATTCATTTTTTTTTAGCCGTAATGTTTTTTTGTTTAATAAATCCGCTTTTACGACTTTTTCAGCTAGCGCTTCGGGGTATGTAACTATAATAAGTGCTTTGTTTTTTTCTTGCAATCTGTTGAGAGCTTCGGTTCTTAATATTTCATTAGCCGAGTCAGATTGTCCATATTTGATTGCCCGTTTGTATCCGGATGGGAAAAATAATATTGATGTTTCTCCTTTGATTTGTACCAAATCATGGTATAAATATCCGGCTTCTTCCAAGTCGTTAGCTACTAATATAAAATGTTGATTAGACGATAACAAAGAGGAAAAAAGTAATGCTGCGGCAGAGCCTTGTAAGCCGTTAATATGTAAAGTTCCTTTTTTTTTATCGCTAATAAAATGTTGTAAAGCCTTTATTCGGGCCGGAGTATTGAAAAGTGTATATAGTTGTTCTGTATCCATAGTGTAAATTTAGAACAAAAATGACTCTTTTCTGAATGTATGGAAAAGAGAATTTTTTATTGATTTACAAAAGTAATGAATGATTGATGATGAACAATAAACGAGAGGCTTGATTTTCTGTTAAAAATTAGTTCTTGTTTATCGTGGATTATTGATGGAAATTCTAAGAAAATTTAATTTATTGATTGGTTAATTTTATTACTTTCTTATAACTGTTGCTTTTTTTGAAAATGTAGTATATTTGTCTTGTTTATGTAATTGTTGTAACTGATAGACTTAAAGGAGATTGATTAAAAAAGAAAAGAATGAAGTATGAAACAGGTAGATACAGTTATAGGATGTGATGGAGTGGTAATAATACCTACATATAATGAAAAAGAGAATGTAGAAAATATTATTCGGGCTGTATTTGCTTTGGAGAAAATTTTTCATATTCTGATTATTGATGATGGTTCTCCGGATGGGACAGCAGAAATCATTAAACGACTGAAAGATGAATTTCCAGAACGTTTGCATCTGCTGGAGCGTAAAGGTAAACAAGGTTTGGGAACAGCTTATATTACGGGTTTTAAATGGGCAGTCTCGAGAGGATATGATTATATATTTGAAATGGACGCAGACTTTTCTCATAATCCGAATGATTTATTAAAATTGTGGTCAGCTTGTGCTGTAAAAGGAGCAGATATGGCTATTGGATCTCGGTATATAACGGGAGTAAATGTTGTAAATTGGCCAATGGGGAGAGTGATTATGTCATATTATGCGTCTAAGTATGTGCGCTTGATTACTGGAATGAAAATTGCTGATACGACAGCCGGTTTTGTTTGTTATCGGCGAGAAGTATTGGATACGATAAATTTGGATACTATTAGATTCAAAGGGTATGCTTTTCAGATAGAGATGAAATTTACAGCGTATAAATGTGGGTTTAAGTTAGTCGAGGTCCCTATTATATTTATAAATCGAGTATTAGGGGTCAGTAAAATGAATTCAAGTATTTTCGGTGAGGCAGTTTTAGGAGTGATACAATTGAAAATAGGAAGTTGGTTTAAGAAATATCCCAGCAAAAAATACGATGAAGAGAATTTGGATTAAAGATGTAGTAATTATTAATGAGAATCGAGAATTTAGAGGTTCTGTTCTCATACAGGGCGATAAAATAGAGCAGATACATGAAGGAGACTTATCTGACAGAATGATTAATGCTGCTGATGAAATTATAGAAGCTCCCGGAAAGTGGTTAATTCCTGGGGTTATTGATGACCAAGTACATTTTAGAGAACCTGGGCTTACATATAAGGCAGATATCCATAGTGAATCAATGGCTGCTGCGGCTGGAGGTGTCACTTCTTATATGGAAATGCCTAATACAGTTCCACAAACAACAACAATAGATACGTTGGAATGGAAATTTGAGCGAGCTGCACGGACTTCGGTGGTCAATTATTCTTTCTATATAGGAGCGAATAATGATAATCTTGCCGAATTAAAGAAAATAAATCCCAAACGAATATGCGGGGTGAAGGTTTTTATGGGGTCTTCTACGGGTAATATGTTAGTAAATAATACTCGGACGTTAGAAAATATATTTAAGGAGGTTTCTTCGGTTATTGCTGTACATTGTGAAAAGGAAGAAATTATAAAAGCTAATCGGGAGATGTACGTATCTCGTTTTGGGGAAGATTTGCCAGTTATGTTTCATCCTCTTATTCGTAGTGCTGAGTCTTGTTATGCATCATCAGCTCAGGCTGTGGAGCTGGCATCAAAATATAATACACGTTTACATATATTACATCTTTCAACGGCAAAAGAATTATCTTTATTAGAAGACAAACCATTGTCAGAAAAGCGTATTACTGGAGAGGTGTGTGTGCATCATCTGTTTTTTGATGATAATGACTATGCTCAATATGGAAATTTGATAAAATGGAATCCGTCAATAAAAACTATGGCAGATAGATTGGCGTTGATGAAAGCCGTGAGAGGAAATCGGATAGATGTTATTGCTACTGATCATGCGCCTCATTTATGGTCAGAAAAACAAGGGTCATGTCTAAAAGCAGCTTCAGGTGGACCATTGATACAACATTCTCTATTGACAATGATTGATAAGTTTTACAGGGGGGAGATTTCTATGACGAAGGTAATCGAAAAGATGTGTCATGCTCCAGCTGAGTTATTTAGAGTACAGAAAAGAGGCTATATACGAGAGGGGTATTATGCCGATTTAGTATTGGTAGATCCACAAAAGAAGTATACTGTAACTCGAGAAAATATTTTGTCTAAATGTGGATGGTCGCCTTTTTATGGATATACATTTCCTGCTACGATTGAGACTACTTTTGTCAATGGAGTAAAAGTCTATGATAAAGGAATAGTAAAAGATGAAAATTGTGGTTGTGAATTAAGTTTTGAGGCATGAGGACAATTTTATTAGTGGGATTAGGTGGTTTTATTGGGAGTATTCTTCGGTATATAGTATCTCGCTTTGTTGTCACTCATACATCTGGATGTTTTCCGTGGGGGACGTTCATTGTAAATTTTTTAGGATGTTTTCTTATAGGTTTGTTATACGGATTTACGGGGCGTTTCGAATGGTTTTCTACTGAATTACGGATGTTGTTAATTGTTGGACTATGTGGGGGTTTTACTACATTTTCAACCTTTTCCAACGAGTCGTTGATTTTATTGCGCAGTGGAAATTCGATTTTATTTTTATTGTATATTCTAGGAAGTGTAATGATAGGGCTTCTTTGTACATATATAGGACTAGTATTAACTTCTGCGAAGTGAAAGGTGTAGTATGGAAATCATTTATCTTATTATTGGATTATTATCTGGATTATTGGTTGCAGTGGTCGTATTTATTATGCAATATAATTCAGGAAAACAGATACGGCAAGAATTGATTGAAGCGAGAACTGGGCAAAAAAAATCAGAAGAGTTACTGCATGAGGAAAAATTAATTGTATCTCGATTAGAAGCAGATAATCGTATATTGAATGACCGTTTATCAGCTCAAAGAGATGAGGCAGAAACAATGCGAGAACAAATGAATAATGAGTTCCGCCTTATGGCTAATTCAATTCTTGAAGAAAAGTCAAGACGTTTTACTGAGATAAATCAAGAAAATATAGGTCGCATATTGACTCCGTTGCAAGAGAAGTTAGTAGAGTTTAAGCAAAAAGTAGAAGATACATATGATAAGGAGTCAAAGGAGAGATTTAGTCTGGATACTCGAATACGAGAGTTGGTAGAGTTGAACAGACAAATTAGTCAAGAAGCAAATAATTTAACAAAAGCTCTTAAGGGAGATAATAAAGTTCAAGGTGATTGGGGGGAGATGATTTTAGAGAGCATTCTTGAGAAGTCTGGACTGGTGAAAGGTAGAGAATATTTTACTCAAGAGACCTTGGCTGATGAAGTTGGGAAAGCTCAGATAAATGAAGATGGACGGAAAATGCGTCCAGATATTATTGTGATTTATCCGGATAAAAGAAGAGTGATTATAGATTCGAAAGTTTCTCTGACAGCGTATTCTCGTTATGTCGATGCCGAATCTCCAGAAGATGCGACAAAAGCTTTGCAAGAACATATTCGTTCTCTCAAAAATCATGTTCTTGAATTGGCCGCCAAACGATATCAGGATTATGTAGAATCTCTTGATTTTGTTATGATGTTTGTGCCCAACGAACCGGCATATTTAGTTGCTATGCAACAAGAGCCTACTTTATGGCAATTTGCTTATGATCACCGAGTGATGCTTATTAGCCCTACTAATCTGATTGCTGCATTAAAGTTGATCGTAGATTTGTGGAATCGAGATAAGCAAAGTCGCCATGCAATAGAAATTGCAAATCAGGGTGCATCATTATATGATAAATTTGTAGGTTTCGTAAATTCGATGACTGAGATAGGTACCAATATAGATAAAGCTGCTCGAAGCTATCAGCAAGCATTTAGCCAGTTGAAAGAAGGTAAGGGTAATTTAATAAGTAAAGCAGAAAAATTGAGGACTTTGGGAATTAAAGCCAAAAAAGAGCTTCCTTCAGGTTTACAATCTTACTCAGAAGAGGATACTGAAAATGAACTGGAAAATTAGAAAATGTGATGAAACTTTCATATAAACCGTATACATTAGAGCTACGTCATGTTTTTACTTTGGCTACTTCGTCTCGCAATGTGACTCCTGTAGTATTAGTTTCAGTCGAGAGCGATGGATATATTGGATATGGGGAGGCGTCGTTACCTCCTTATTTGAAAGAAAATCAAGAGTCGGTGATCCGCTTTTTATCTCAACTGAGATTAGGTCCGTTTTCTTTAGCCCAGTCTTTAGAAGAAATTCTGGTTTATGTGCACTCTGTTGAGGAGGGAAATGCTGCCGCAAAAGCTGCTGTAGATATTGCTATCCACGATTTATATGGAAAAGCGATAAATAAAGCATGGTGGCAGATATGGGGACTTGATAGATTATCAGCTCCTTATACGTCTTTTACGATAGGTATTGACTCGGAAGATCAAATTAAACAAAAAACTAAGGAAGCGAAAGATTTTCGATTATTAAAAGTTAAATTGGGCAGGGATACCGATAAAATGATTATATCGGCGATACGTTCTGTGACGAATTGTCCTATTTGTGTAGATGTTAATCAGGGTTGGACCGATAAACATTATGCTTTGGATATGTTGTTTTGGTGTAAAGAGCAAGGAGTTATATTTGCGGAGCAACCTATGCCTAAGGAACAAATTGATGATATGGCTTGGTTGACAGAAAAGAGTCCGATTCCGACGATTGCAGATGAGTCTTTTCAGCGATTAGCTGATTTGGATGTGGTAAAAGATGTATTTTCTGGAGTAAATATTAAATTGATGAAATGTGCAGGAATGGCTGAGGCATATTGCATAGTCGAGAAAGCAAGGTTGGCAGGAATGAAAATTATGCTTGGCTGTATGACTGAGACTTCTTGCGCTATTAGTGCGGCAGCACAACTTTCTCCTTTGGCCGATTGGGCAGACCTTGATGGAAACTTGCTTATTACTAATGATTGCTTTAGAGGTGCCGAGCTAAAGGAGGGAAAAATTATATCGACAGAATTGCCAGGAATAGGGATTATACCGGTATCTTTTGTTTAGTAAAGATACAGTTAAGATCTGTTGCTATTCTCTGTTGCGGGGCGTATAGCAAGAAAAGAGGGGAACTCTGCATATATTCTTGTGTCAGAAGATAGATTCTTACAGGTGTCATAGCTTAAAAATAGAATATCTTTCTGGGTAGAGAAACGGGTGTTTTCAGACATTAAGGGAGCTGTAATGATTTTATTTGGATATTCTTCTTTTACTTTTATGATTTTTTGTTCTAAGAGACTACCTATTGATGGCTTGTCTACTAATAAAAGAGTTATTCTGGATACTCCATTACTGAATATTGTATCGAGATAATCCAATAAAAATTTATCTTTATCTCCATCAAGAATAAATAGGTAGCGGGAGGCTCCTTTAAAGTTTCTATTTTCAAATACAGCGACTGGACAGTTGACCTTAGACATAATAGATTCTATTTTTTCTCGTAATAATATGCCTGGTAAATGCAGGGGAGATTCTTTCAGGAAATGTACAAAGTGGGAAATGACGGGGATATTAAAGTGTTCAGATTTGTTTTCCAAATTATAGCTTTCTGACATGAAGCGGGGACCTGCTCCTAAGAGTAAAAGGTCTGTATGTTCTTCGTTTCCTAATTGGATGATTTCTTGATTCAGCTTATCGGTAACTTTATATCTTTTATCTATTTTTAGATGTAGTTTTGATGCCTCTCGCATAATAGGAGCAAAGCTTTCTTTAGCATATTGTAGAGCCTTTACTGGTGCCAAGTCAGTACCTAATGTATAGTGACTTGCTATAATTTTCATTTGTTTTAGTTGTTTCCCGAATAAAATACGAGCTATAAATAGGAGCAACTTTCCACTTTCTGGTCGCCCGAAAGAGAGCACAATTCGTTGGTATTGGCTTAAGTTTATTTTTTTATGGTATAATTTTTCAACACCGATAAGCATTGGAGTTGTCATAAAAGAAGTACTTAATGCCATAATAACCAGTATGGCAAAAATTTCAGGGGGTAAAATGCCCATTTCTCTTCCTATATTCAGGGCTACAAGCTCCATTAGCCCCCGAGTATTCATTAAAGTTCCAATAATAAAGCTGTTTTTCCAATTTTCTCCGACAGAACGTGCTGCTAATGCACAACCTCCTAGCTTTCCGGTTATTGATACTAATATAAACATAATGCAAATTCCCCAGAGGGTGGGAGAGTTTATAAGTCCAATTTGAGTATTGAGGCCGGTATATGCGAAAAAGAGAGGGAGAAATAATACAGTTGCTATATCTTCAACTTTTTCCATCATAACTTTACGAAAACCGAAATTGACGGGCATTACAACTCCTGCCATAAATGCTCCGAAGAGAGCATGTATACCGATGATTTCTGTCGTTACCGAGGAAATAATCAAGATTAAAAATATGAAACCGACAAAAGATTTGTTAATAACTTCCTTGTTTGCATATAAAGTCCCAATTTTTTTTAAAAATGGACGTATGACTAAGAACATAAGTAGTATATAAATTAGAGTAAGCCCTATTGTATATAGTGCACTTACAAATGTTCCAGCTTTGGCAATAGCTATAACTACAGCCAACAGGCACCAGGCTGTGACATCATCATTTGCTGCAGATGCTAATGATAAGATGCCTACAGGTGTGTGTGTCATATTTCGTTCTTGTACAATACGGGCAAGGACTGGGAATGCTGTGATGCTCATTGATATTCCTAAAAATAGAGCAAAGGGGAGAAAGTCAGTTTGTGCAGCTGCATATTCTTCATATACCCAAAAGGATGATACTATACCTAAGAAAAAGGGAATTACTATACCTGCATGACTGATAACTAATGTCTCATTTATTTTATTTTTCAAAATTCCGAAATCGAGTTCCATGCCAATGACGAACATAAAAAGCACTAATCCTATTTGGCTAATAAGTTCGAGGTTATGTAACGAATTGGGAGGGAATAAAGTTTCTGAAAATTCAGGGAAAAAATAGCCTAAAAGGGAAGGACCGAGTACTATTCCTGCAACAATTTCTCCGATGACTCCGGGTTGTCCGATATATTTAAATGTTTGAGAAAAGATACGAACTGTGAATAGTATCACGATTATTTGACACAAGAGTATAGTGAGAGGATGGCTTAAATTTTCGACAATGATGTTAAGAAACATGGCAAATGGAGATATGTCAGTATGCGAACGTATTGATTGTAAATGACTGAACCTTTCTCCATTAGAGATAGCTACATAAATCAGACTGCAAAAAACAGCCATCATAGTTATATATATAGCATAATTCCGTTTATTTTTTTGCATATTTTGATTATGTTTTTCGTATCAAATTTATGTATTATTTTAGGGAGTATAAATACAAAACACATAAAGATTTTATAAAAATTTGAAGAAGTGAGGTGAAAAATGTATATTCTAATATGATGAAATAGCGTGTTACATAAAAAATAATCATTGAAAGCAGCTATAAATACATCCATTTTTCACTACTTTCAATAATTATCTTTTTGTTTTTTTAATTTATTTCGAGAATATACAATGCTCTTGGAGCAAATGTCATTTCGGAGGAAAGAGTTATTATTTCTCCGGATATGATATCAGGAGCGGATTTTATCCCTTTTAATATTTCAGCATAACGAGTCATAGATATGGTTTTCGTAGTATCGTTTCCGTTCATGATGATAATGATCTTCTTATCATTATATTCTCTTTGATATACATATAATCCGTTTGTTGGCATATAATGTATCATTTTCCCTTTTGATATGACTTCTTTTCCTTTTCTCCATTGTAATATTTTTTTGATGAAATCAAAAGCTTCATTTTGCATTGGGGTACGATTGGAAGATAAAAAATCGTTTACTTTATCGCCTGGAAATCCTCCGGGAAAATCAAGCCGTATCAGGCCATCGCTTTTTTGTTTAGTTCCATGCATTAGAATTTCTGTACCATAATAAATTTGAGGAATACCTCGGGTTGTTAATAGGAAAGCAATTGCTTGTTTGAAAAATCCTAAATTTTTGGGTTCATTGAGAAGAAAACGGTCGGTATCGTGATTGTCTAAGAAAATGAGAACAGACATTGGGTCTGGATACATGAAGTCCATTGCTATTCTATCGTATATTTTGTTTAATCCATTCCAACTATCGGTTTGTTGCATAAAGGCGTCACGTACGAGACCTTGCAGAGGGAAATCCATTACACTTTTCAGATTTGAGTTTCTGGATGGATCAAGTATGCTATTTTTTTGCCAGTAAGCTGATCCTGCTTCAGTATTGTACCAACATTCACCTACAATATTGAAATTAGGGTATTCTTTCATTACATCAGCACACCATTGAGACATGGAATCAAAGAATACATAGGGATGTGTATCCATACGTATCCCGTCGATGTTGGCATATTCTATCCACCAGATGCTGTTTTGTGTTAGGTATTTCATCAGATGAGGATTGTGTTGGTTAAGGTCGGGCATACTTTGGACGAACCAACCTTTTTCTGTAATGGCTTTATCATATTGTGATACATAAGGGTCAAAATGTGGAGTTAATCGATAAGAAGTCTGTACATAACCATCTGGGAAATTAAACCAGTCATGAGAGGGACGATCAATAAACCATATATGTTCACTACCGCAATGGTTAAAAATCATGTCCATTACGACTTTCATGCCTCTTTGGTGACATTTTTCAATGAGATGTTTGTAATATTCATTTGTCCCGAAGCGAGGATCTACTTTATAGTAGTCTGTCGTTGCATATCCATGATAGGAACCTCCGGGCATATCATTTTCAAGTACTGGATTGAGCCAGATAGCTGTTACTCCCAAATTTTGTATATAATCAAGATGTTGCTCGATTCCTTGTAAATCTCCTCCATGCCGGGCATTGGGATCATTTCGGTCGATTGGTGCAGGAAATCGCATTGTCGGTATGACATTCGTTTTAGGATCACCGTCTGCAAACCTATCAGGCATGATGAGATATAATACATCTGAGGCATTGAATCCTTTTCTTGATTCAGGATTTATATTACGGGCTTTTAGTTCATATCGATATTTAATTTTTTGCTTTCCTTGACGAAAATGTATGTCGAAGTGACCGGGTTTTAGATTATCACTCAAAGAAAGATAAAGAAATACGTAATTGGGACTTTCTAGTTTTATGCAACGGTCAAGGGTTATACCTGGATATTCTACTGAGACTTCACATTGAGCTATATTAGGTCCGTATACCATAATTTGAAGTTCTTTATTTTGCATGCCAGTCCACCAAAATGCAGGTTCGAGACGATCGATTTTTATTGCTGCGTTTGTAATTAATGATACAATTAAAAAGCAGCTTACTAAAGTTGTTTTTTTCATAATTTATTGTTATTGTTAATCGTTTTTAGGGAAAATGATAGGGGGAAATAGGCGTATCAAAGGCCGTTGGTTTCCTTTTCTAAGCCTGATGAAATCTATTAAAGCCATATTTGTTTCACCATTCATGTTTTCGTCCTGAGGTTTTATATATATTATCGATATTGTATTTTTTCCTGCATGTAGCACAGACATAACTGGATTTGAATATCCCCAATTTGACCATTCGTCTTTTCCTCTTTGTGGCATAACAATGGGACCTGTAGGTCTTCCATTGGTGAATAAAGTCCGTATGGCACATTTGTTTTCCGTATTAATAGGCCCATTTCCATTAGCATATCTGATATCAATATAATAGGTTCCAGATGTCGGAACTTCGACCTCGAAAGTTATATTTGAATTTAAAGATGTAGATGTTTCTATATATCCTTTGCCAGAATAACCATCATGATTATGCTTGGATGGACGTATATGATTTTCGGCTTCTATTATCCATTCTTCGTTTGGTGGAAGGTATATGATAGGTTTTCCTGTAAATCCGGTATATCCTTGGTTATTGGTAGGAACAATAGCAACTTGAGTAAACGCATTTAAAGGATATATTTTAAACATTTCATTATTTATTTTGCCATGGGAAATTCCGTTAAGGTATAATTCGTATTTATTAGGGTGTGTATAGTTTTCTATTTTTACGGTAGTATCGTTAGGCCTGAAACTGAATTCTGTAGTTTCAGGCATATATTCTATATTTTGTACATTAACCTCTTGATAAGGAATTTTATTATTGGCCAAAACAATTTCTATTTTGTGTTTTCCAGTTAAATTAGCTGGGAAAAAGGGCTCAGAAGTCAGTTTCCCATTGATTCGGAATTCCGTAATTTTATTTCCTGTACCACTTAATTTTAAGTATAGTATAGCATCCCGATAGAGAAATTTTTGTATTTGTTTTTCTCCATTGATACAGGAAGGAATAAAAGGTTTGAAGCGTATTCCATCTGGTTCAAAATTCATACCGAAGTAAAGGCGATAAATCATAGCGATATTTCCGGATAAGCTCCATAACATCTTATCTGAATTTACAGCGGAGCCTTTATAATCTCCATCTGATGCAACAAATAATTCTTTATGTGTAGTAAAAAGTGCGGCAGCACGGTAGAGAGACCCTAATCCTTTTACTACGGCTGTTTCGTTTTCTGTTTTGGCTGCAGCTAAATTCCAAAATGCTTGGACAAAAGGCCATATTGCATTATTGTGATATGGTTTTATCTTGTTGAGTTGAGGGAATATACTGGTTGTCCCAAACTCAGTTATAGGAATATGGGAAATTATCTGTTTGGCTTGTTGTGATGATGCGACATTTGAGAGAATACTTAAAGATTCACCTAAATTGTCAGCTCCAGAAGATAGTATAGGATATATGCTGTTATATAAATATTCGCCATAATATCCTTTTTCCGGCATCCATAGATGTTGGTTGATTGCCTTTTTCAATAGTGCAGCCTGATGAGTGTAAGGTGAGATGTCTTTTCCTAATAATTGAGCCATTTGTCCCAGTATGGAATACATGGTATAGTGCACTACATTGGTGCCTAAGCAGAGAGATTGATAGATATCTATTGGTTGCATCCAGCGAGGATAAGATTGTTCTCTCCAATCAAGATAAGACTGTTCCCCTCTCATCAAACCAGTTTGAGAATCTTTTATAGTATATTGGTCGTCTTGGGCAGATTTTCGAATGACATCGAATGCATAATTCAACCAATTGTTATCTCCTGTGATTTTATATAATTCCCATGCAGCTATGCTCCATACAACTCGATCGCTTGATATAGGCCATGCGCCACCGGTTCCTGTATCTTGTACAATTCGTCCATTTTTCACTTTTGCTTTTAGACTCTTTAAAGAAGCCTCTGGATCTATGTATCCTAAAGCTAACCAAATGGAATAACTTATATCTCGAGTCCAGACACCATCCCATGCTGCTCCTGCTCGGAAGGTTCCGTCTTGACGGATGTTGTCTACCAGTTCATCCAGAGCCATATTGTAAAGTGCGTCGATAAGTAGTTGGCTGGATTGGTAGCGGGGATAATGGTTAAGATTATTGTGTCGTTTCCATTCAGAAAATTTATCTGTGGTGTTGTCTTGTGTATTGAGCCGTATTGTTGTTTCATATATACCGTTACCGTCGTTGTCTGTAAGAGTCATCTCTTCTTTGTTATATAAATTTTCAAAGTCCCAAGTAAGAGGTTCTCCACTTCCTGCGATATATAGACCTTTGAAATCATTACTGTAAATGATATCGTTTGTAGGGGTCTTGTAGAAGCCTTGTTCTTTGAAAGCTTTTAACATGTGGTTCATGTCAACTCTCACAGTCCAAGCTGTATTGGCAGGAATCGTATTTGGAATATCGTTATTATTAGTTTTTTCTGTAGAATCTTTTTCCCCGAAAGATAAGATGGGAGATATAAATTTACCATTTTGGGGGCGGATAATAATTTTATGATTTTCTCCAATAGGGAGTTCATTATCTCTGCTGTTTATACTGAATTTGAATTCAATGATTGGAGAGTAAGAGAGACTTACTGGGCTTTGGTAATCTGAGATGATTTCATTTGGAGATGTGGCAATAGCTTTAAATTTCCCTTGTGTGACTCGATTTTCATATACTGTATAACTATTACAGGAATATATAATTTTATCTTTTCTTGCTGGAGAACAAGATATACAAAATAACAGAATGATGAGATATGGTAGTATGGCAGTTTTCATGTTATTATGCAATTAATATTTAGCATTAGAAACAATCGGGTAGAGAGAATGGTTCGATATGTTTAGTTTATCTTTTCATTATACTTGATTGCAGATATGCTGGTAATATAATACATTTGCAGATATGAATCTAAGCTTTAATATATGGTTATGTCCCGGATATTGCTTATAACTCCTCCTTTTACTCAATTGAATACTCCCTATCCGGCTACAGCCTACCTTAAGGGATTTTTAAATACTTTGGGTATTGAGTCAAGACAAGCTGATTTAAGTCTTGAAGTGATTCTTCATCTCTTTTCTTCATCAGGGTTATTGGACTTATTCAAAGAAATATCCACTCTTCAGATTTCTTTGGAAGATGAAATGTTGAAACGTATTATATCCCTTAAGGAAGAATATATTGCGACTATAGATTTGGCGATTGCTTTTTTACAAGGACGAGAACCCTCGTTGGCACATTTGATTTGTAATGGCGATTTTTTGCCGGTAGCTGGTGTTCGTCCGGAAGAAGAGGATTTGGAATGGGCCTTTGGAACTATGGGAATACAAGATAAAGCTCGTCATATAGTGACTTTATATCTTGAAGATATCTCTCACTTGGTGGCAGCGGTAGATGCACATTTCGGCTTTAGTCGGTATGCGGAGCAGTTAGGCAGGTCGGCATCATCCTTTGATGATCTATATAATGAGTTGTTAAAACCATATACTTATGTAGACCGTATACTTATACAGAAATTAGAATATTGGTTATCTTCATATACTTTTGATTGGGTGGCATTGAGTGTACCTTTTCCAGGGAATTTATATAGTGCATTACGCTGTGGTGAATACATAAAGAAAAAATATCCTCAAATAAAAGTTGAGATAGGAGGTGGTTTTATTACGACAGAATTAAGACAACTATCTGATGCACGGTTGTTTTTATATTGTGATTATATTACTCTTGATGATGGAGAATTACCGTTGAAACAATTATTGATTGGTAGAGAATCGGATTATGTAAGAACGTATGTTTTACAAGGGAAGGATGTTGTTTATGTGAATAATAATAGTTTTTCAGATATTCCGATGAGCAAGAGAGGTATCCCGGATTATTCGGGGTTGTTGCTTGATAAATATCTATCAGTTATTGAAATGACCAATCCGATGCACTCTTTATGGAGCAACGGGCGTTGGAATAAATTAACTTTGGCTCATGGTTGTTATTGGGGGAAATGTGCTTTTTGTGACGGTTCTCTTGATTATATAGGTCGGTTCGAACCGTTGGCGGCACAAGAAATAGTAAATCGGATGGAAGCTCTTATTTCTCAAACAGGTGAAAGGGGATTTCATTTTGTTGATGAAGCTGCGCCTCCGGCTTTATTAAAAGAATTGGCACTGGAAATCATTCGTCGGAAGCTGGTTGTTGTATGGTGGACAAATATTAGGTTTGAGAAAAGTTATACACTTGATTTATGCCGTTTGCTTAAGCGTTCTGGTTGTATTGCTGTTTCTGGAGGGCTGGAGGTTGCATCAGATCGTTTGTTAAAACTTATAAATAAGGGGGTTACTGTTCCTCAAGTAGCCAAAGTAACTGATTACTTTACTCAATCAGGTATTATGGTACACGCCTATTTAATGTACGGATTCCCTTCGGAAACAGCTCAGGAAACTATTGATTCTTTGGAGATTGTACGTCAATTATTTATGAACGGTTTAGTACAATCGGGATTTTGGCATCGGTTTGCTATGACAGCACATAGCCCAGTAGGTTGTTATCCGGAAAAATATGCAGTAAAAATAACAGAAAAGCCCTTTGGTGGATTTGCACGTAATGATATTGATTTTGTAGATACAGCAGGAGCTGACCACGATTTGTTTAGTGAGGGTTTGCGTATTTCTTTATATAATTATATGCGAGGGGTTGGTTTTGAGTTACCATTATATAAGTGGTTCGATATTCCTGTTCCTCGAACAACTATTCCTCCTACTTATATTGAACGGTTATTAGATAAGAGCTTAGATACAATAGCAAAAGATGGGCAAAGAAGATTGGTTTGGATATCAAAAACATTGCCTTGGATGCGTTATTATGAACGTACCAAAAAAGGTAAAAAAGTGATTGTATCTGAATTCATTATTATGACTTCTTCAGAGTCTCAAGTTTTTCGTTTAAAGTCTGAATGGGGACAATGGTTGCTTGAGCATTTACGTGCAGTTCAGTTTCCTCATGAAGAAAAACTGACTTTAATAGACTGGGAAAAAGATTTTAGAATACAACATGGTGGAAGTTTCGATGAACTGCTTCAGTCTTCTTTATGGAAAGTTCTTCGGGAAAATGGGTTGTATTTTCTGTAAGAAATTAAGGGTGAATCTTGTTTTTTATATGAGAGCATTGAGATTCACCCTTGTTTGTATATTTTTATTGATAGAAAAATGTCTTTTAACTAAAGTATTCCTTGGGACATCATCGCTTTTGCAACTTTCATAAATCCAGCGATATTAGCACCCTTCATATAATTGATATAACCATCTTTTTCCGTTCCGTATTTTACACATTGAGTATGAATATCACTCATAATCTGATGTAGACGGTTATCGACTTCTTCAGCACTCCAATTGATGTGCATGGCATTCTGGGTCATTTCGAGCCCAGACGTAGCTACTCCTCCAGCATTGACAGCTTTACCAGGTCCGTACATAATGCGATTTTTGATAAATAAATCGATTGCTTCGGGACGACAACCCATATTCGAAATTTCACCTACGCAAATAACCCCATTGCTAATAAGTTGTTGAGCATCGTCCTCATTGAGCTCATTTTGAGTAGCGCAAGGCAGTGCAATATCAACTTTTTGTTCCCATGGGCGTTTCCCGGCGAAAAATTGTACTCCAAATTTTTCGGCATAAGGCTCAACGATGTCATTACCAGATGAGCGAAGGTCTAACATATAATCGATTTTTTCACCGGAAATACCATCAGGATCATATATATATCCATCAGGACCGGAAAGTGTAACTACTTTTGCGCCTAATTCGGTAGCTTTTGTTACGGCTCCCCATGCAACATTTCCGAATCCGCTTACGGCAATAATCTTATCCTTTATGTCTATATCTTTTGTTGCAAGCATCTGTTTTACGAAATAAAGCCCTCCGAATCCTGTCGCTTCAGGTCGGATGAGTGAGCCTCCGAATTCTAAACCCTTACCAGTAAATGTCCCGGTATTTTCTTGTTTTAGTTTTTTGTACATACCATACATGTAACCGACTTCTCGTCCTCCAACTCCTATATCCCCAGCTGGAACATCTGTGTCAGGGCCGATATGGCGCCATAATTCTAACATAAAAGCTTGGCAAAATCTCATGATTTCACCATCAGATTTACCACGAGGACTGAAATCGGAACCTCCTTTTGCTCCACCCATGGGAAGAGTTGTCAATGCATTTTTGAATGTTTGTTCAAATCCTAAAAACTTTAGGATAGATAAGTTTACAGAAGCATGAAAACGTATGCCACCTTTATATGGGCCGATAGCATTGTTAAATTGTATACGATAACCAAGATTAATTTGTACATTTCCTTTATCATCTACCCAAGGAACTTTAAATGTGAAAATACGGTCTGGCTCTACCAATCGTTCTATAATTTTAGCTTTTTCGAATTCAGGATGTTGGTTATAAACGTCTTCTATGGAGATAAGAACTTCTTTCACCGCCTGTAAATACTCAGGTTCTCCAGGATGTTTTACCTCTAATGAGGATACAATGTTATCGATATTCATGACATTGTGTTTTTAATGGTTATTTTTTATGTTTGAGTATAGCTGTTATTATTTCAGCAATACCTTTATTGCAAATTTAGTTATTTATGTGGATAAAAAAATTATTTTTACTAAATTTGAACATTAAAGATTATTAATTTATTCTGACAATTTGTAAGAAAAATACCCTTGTATTGATGATGGATACGAAGAATTTTAATCAATTATATCTCAAAGATACCTCTTTTGCTAACTTAATGCAAAAACGCATTTTTAATGTGTTACTTATTGCCAGTCGCTATGATGCATTTATGCTTGAGGAAGATGGACGGGTGGATGAACAGATTTTTTTTGAGTATGTTTCTCTGAATTTAAGCTCTCCTCCTCGTGTAAAGCAGGTAAATAATTTTGATCATGCTTTTTATGAGCTATCAAGCAAGCGTTATGATTTGGTTATAACTATGCCGGGTATAGAGAAAAGTGATACATTTGAGCAATGTAAAAATATAAAGGAGAAATATCCAGATATTCCAATTGTTGTTCTGACTCCTTTTTCAAGAGAGGTGTCGCAGCGTATAGGTAATGAGGATTTAAGTGGAGTTGATTATGTTTTCAGTTGGTTGGGTAATGCTGATTTGTTATTAGCCATTATCAAGCTTATTGAAGATAAAATGAATGCTGAGGAAGATATTAAATCGGTAGGGGTACAAATGATTTTGTTGGTAGAAGATTCTATTCGATTTTATTCATCGATATTGCCTCATTTGTATAAATTTGTGTTGAAACAATCTCAGATATTTTCAACAGAAGCATTAAATGAACATGAACAAATGTTGCGAATGAGGGGACGTCCTAAGATAAAACTGGCCCGTACTTATGAGGAGGCTATTGCGATTTATAATAAATATTCCAATAATGTATTGGGAATTGTATCGGATGTTTCTTTTAAACATAATGGTGTTAAAGATAAAAAAGCTGGGATAGAGTTTTGTTCTTATGTCAGAGAACATGATGAATTTGTTCCTATAATTATAGAATCGTCAGAAATAGAAAACCAAACCATGGCGTTGAATCTTAATGCATGTTTTTTAGATAAAAACTCAAAAAAATTGCCCGTTGATTTGCGTAAAACTATTTTACGTAATTTTGGTTTTGGAGATTTTGAATTTGTGGACCCTGATAGTGGAGAAGTTTTATATACTGTGCGTAATTTAAAAGATTTGCAAAACACTATTATGTCAGTTCCTGATGATTCACTTTATTTTCATGGTTCTCGTAATCATATTTCGCGTTGGTTATATTCTCGAGCGATGTTTCCTATTGCAGAACTACTTAGACGAAAAGCATTTACCGATATTAGTGAATCTCAGGAAGTCCGAGAATTGATTTTTAATGCTATAGTCCAATATCGGAAAATGAAAAATAGGGGGGTTGTGGCTGTATTCAAACGTGATCGTTTTGACAAATATTCAAATTTTGCTCGTATTGGGCAGGGATCTTTGGGGGGTAAAGGAAGGGGATTGGCCTTTATTGATTCTTTGATAAAACGGCATCCGATTCTGGAAGATTATCAAGGTGTGAATGTTACTGTTCCTAAGACAGTTGTATTATGTACAGATATATTTGATGAGTTTATGGAGGCAAATAATCTGTATCAAGTAGCACTATCGGACTTGCCCGACGACCAAATTCTACGTTACTTTTTAAGAGCTAAGTTACCTGATAAGTTAATAGAAGATTTTCTTGCTTTTTTTGATGTCGTGAGACGCCCGATTGCCATACGATCTTCGAGCCTTTTAGAAGATTCTCATTATCAGCCATTTGCTGGTATATATTCGACTTATATGATTCCATACTTGGAAGATAAGTATGAAATGTTAAGGATGTTGAGTGATTCGATTAAAGGAGTATATGCTTCTGTATTTTATGCTGATAGTAAAGCATATATGACAGCAACTTCGAATGTGATAGATCAGGAGAAGATGGCTATTATTTTGCAGGAGGTTGTTGGAACACAATATGATGACCGATATTACCCGTCTTTCTCTGGGGTGGGGCGTTCTTTGAATTACTATCCTATCAATGATGAAAAAGCTGAAGACGGAGTTGTAGATTTGGCGGTAGGTTTGGGCAAGTATATTGTAGATGGAGGACGAAGTCTGCGTTTTTCGCCAAAGCATCCTCGGAACGTGTTACAGACCAGCACTCTTGATTTAGCATTAAGTGATACTCAGACTCGTTTTTATGCTTTGGACTTAAAAAATATGCAAGAATCTTTTTCAGTGGATGATAGTTTTAATTTATTGAAACTCCATATGCGGGAAGCTGAAAAGGATGGTTCTTTACGGTTGATGGTATCAACTTTTGACCCATATGACCAAATAATGCGAGACGGATATTATGACGGGGGCAGAAAAGTCGTTACCTTTGCAAATATATTACAGCATGATGCATTTCCATTAGCTGAACTTTTATCTATGATGCTTGAGTTTGGTTCAAAAGAAATGGGGCGTCATGTGGAAATAGAGTTCGCGGGTACATTACCAAGTGAGGAAAATAAACAAGGAACTTTATATTGGTTACAAATACGTCCTATTGTTGATACGAAAGAAATGCGTGACGATGAAGTCTTCGATTTGCCTGATGAACAGACGATATTGAAAAGCAATTCGGCTCTTGGGCATGGTATCATGAATGATTTGTATCATATTGTGTATGTGAAGACGAAAGATTTTAGTTCGTCGAACAATATGTTGATTGCTCGTGAGATAGAGAAGATAAACCGAAGATTCGTAGAGAAAGGCAAAAACTATATATTGGTTGGTCCTGGACGATGGGGATCGAGTGATACGGCTTTGGGTATTCCGGTGAAATGGCCCCATATATCCAATGCTCGCTTAATTGTGGAGTCGGCGTTGAAAAATTATCGAATAGAACCAAGCCAGGGAACCCATTTTTTTCAGAATCTGACTTCATTTGGAGTAGGATACTTTACTATAAATCCTTTTATGAATGATGGCTTTTTTGATGAGGCGTATCTTGAAGGTTTTGAGGCAGAAGAAGAAACTCGTTTTTTGAGAGTAATTCAATTCGAAAAGCCGGTAGTAGTCAAAATTAATGGAAAGAAGAATATTGGGTTGGTGTTGAAACCCGGAATTGTTGTAGAAAGAACAGAAAATACTAACACTATATAAGACTGAATGATGTCAAAACTATTCAAATCAATGCAGGCGTGGTGGCCAGCGAATGAAGGAGAAAAAGAAACAAGTAAAAGTTTGCACCTTACGGAGACGAAAGTTGAGGATGATACTTACAATCAGGAGTATCTTAAAGCTTTAATGAATGAACAGATACCAGCGTCTTTGCTTGATAAAATGTCGGAATTAATAAATAGTTCTATTCCAGAGATTGTACGTCAAAGTATAGATAAGGAGGCTGAGAAGAGAAATATATATTCTCATTTGTTGGAACCGTTTACTGATTATATAAAATTTATATATAGTAAATTGGAAAAGGATGGAGCTTCGAAGTGGAGAAAAGACGAGGGAAAATTCAAAAGCGAAATATTGTCATTAACGGAGAAAGTAAAAGAGATAAATTTAAAGAAAGAAGAAATACAAAAATCCCAGCTAAGTGCAGAGAGGCAAAAGCGTGCTTTGAATGAAAGAGTACACGAGTTGGAGATGAGAATAACGACACTTGAGGCAGAGAAGGAGCAAGTAGATATTGAAAAAAATGCTTTGCTCAATAAATTGAAGGTGGCGGAAGTGCAAGATAAAGATACTCAAGAAGAATGTGTTCGTTTAAAGGCTGAGCTGTCAGGATTAGAGTCTAAAATAACTGAATTGACAGTGCAAAGAGATGAGATATCGATTACATTAGAACAATACAAACAGAAAATAGATAGTTTACAGAATTTGTCTCAAGAGATTGAAAATGTCGTAGCCTCTAAACAGATTTTGGAAAAAGATTTGCGACAATTAAGTGAAGAAAATGAAAACTTGAAATATCGTCTTGAGGAAAAAGAGCAGATAGAACGAGAGGCCAGAGAGAGAGTTGAGCAGGTGATAGCTTTGCAAGAGAAGTTAAGCGAGACAGAAACGTCTTATCAGGAACAGATAGAAAAGTTGCAGGAGGAAGTTCTGGATATCCGAAATGCAAATGAGCAATTAGGGAAACAATTAGCTGATAAGGAAAAATTGTCTATTATAAATCAGGAACAGGAAGTTCGTTTGCAACAATTACAGCAGACTTTGGATGGTGTAGAAAGCCGTTATCAGGAGCAATTGACTGAATTAAATCATAATATAGAGAAAATATTAAGTGACAGAGATGAACTCGCTCGTCAGATAGTTGAGAAGGATGGATTAATTGCTAAATCTGCAGAAAAAGATTCACTATTAGTAGAATTAAATGATAAATTGGCCGAGACAGAAAGAAGATATAAAAATGAATTAGATACTGTACATGAAGGTTTGTCTAATGTTTTGCATGCAAAAGAGGAATTGACTCGCATGTTGGGAGAAAAGGAAAACCAAGTTATTGAGTTCCGTCGCAAAGAGGAGCAACTATCTGAAAATCTAGGTAATAAAGAGAAGGAGATATCCCAGTATTTTGTACAAGTTGAATCTCTGAATACTGAGTTACAAAAATTATCGATAGAAAAAGAAAATTTGCTTAAAAGAATTGAATGTAACGAACAAACATATAAAAAGCATTTGGATGTCCTAGTTCAAGAATCAACAGAGAAATCAGAAAAAAATGATATACGTATAAATGAACTGAATAAAGAACTTGATGAACTCCAACAAAAGTTAACAGAAGCGTTAGATGTTGCTAAGGAGCAGGAAAGACAAAGATTACTTCTTGAAAAAGAGAAAGAAGAGCACATTTCTGACGATAGAGAAGAACTTGAAGCTTTGAAAGAGAAGGTGAAAACGTTGCAAGATACAGTAGATGAAGCTTGGCAGTATAATGAAAAATTATTAAAGAAAATAGATGAGCTTAAGGATGCTAATTTAAGAGAAAAAGAAGCTGTGGCGCAAATCTCGTCAGGAAAAGAGGAAGAGTTGGTTCAGTTAAAACACGAATTGCGTGTTGCGAACGATATGCTTTCGGCAATGAAGACTCAACGTCAGGATTTGTTGGATAATGTGGAGAAAGAACGGCGAGAGAGAGCTAATTTACAGCAGTATATCTCAGAGTTGGAGAGTACATTGAAAGAATCGGAAAAAAGTCAGAAAGATTATAAGTTAGAAATATCTGCTCTCGAAAAAAAGGTAAAAGAGATGAAGCAACAACTTTCAAATAGGGGAGTTGGAGAAGTAGTTCAAGAACCAGAAGAGGAAAATTGGATGAGACCAACTTTGCCAGATACTCCAGATATGATAGAAAAACGAAAAGCAGAGAAAAAGATGAAGGAAGAATTTGTTGAAGAAAAGACAGAGATAAAGCCTGATCTGTCGCAAATGAGCTTATGGTGATAAGTTAATAAAAAATTATAGCATATAAATATGAATACCCATTTCCATTGATGAACTGGAAATGGGTATTTTTTGTTAATATATTTATAAAGACAGTTATAATTTTTTAGAAATATATTTATTCCAAATTCGATTTTAAAGATGGAAAAGATGTTGATGTGTGAGGAGATTTTTTATTTTCATTTTTATTAGGAGTAAGGGGGGATAACAGTTAGGAAGTTTATTAAAATAGAAAGAGAATGCAAAAGACTGTATATTTATTATTTGTATTGGAATTGTTTATTTTATCTGTTGATGCACGAGTTATTCATTTTCCTCAAATGAAGGCACGTAGTACATCTGTGATATCTATAGATAGTGTAGAATTGAGAAAAGATCTTACTAGGTTTTATTTTAATTTTAAAGGATTACCCAATCAGTGGACGGTAGTTGATAGAAGTTTGACATTGTCAGATCCGTCTTCGGGAAAAGAATGGGAAGCAATAGAAGCTGATGGTATTGATTTAGGTCGGAAATTTCAATTTTCAGAGTTAGGAGTAGCAAAAGTTTCTGTCGATTTTCCAGCTTTACCGGATGATGTAAAAATTGTAGATATATTTGAGAAAATTCAAAAGAAACCGATACGATTAATAGATATACAGCTTGAATCAGGAAATAAAGTTTTGTCTGTTCCCCAATACCCGATTAAAAGAGAGAAAAATCGAGAACAAGATTATCGAAAAATATTGAGAGTAGATACTGCAGTGTTAAGAGGCTATATACGGGGTTATCATCCTAGATTGAAATGGGGAGAAGGAGTAATTGTTTTGGATAATGTAGTAACTACAGAAGTACAAAATATTCCAGTGAAGTTTAATGATGATGGCTCTTTTGAGGTAAAAATGGAGTTATATTATCCTGTGCAGCAAGTATTGTTGTTACCGGATGGTTATATTAATTTTTATCTTGAACCAGGAAAAGAATTAGTGGTGTATGCTGATATGGACGAACTTACTCGTCCGGTGTTGAATTTAGAAGAAATAGAATCTAAAGCGCGATATTTAAACTATTCAGGAGAATTGGGTCAAGAGAATAATGAGTTGAAGTGTTACCGAAATTTTGATTTATTTGATGTACAGCAGTATGCTGAAGATATGCGTTCTTTATCTCCTGATTCATTTGATATGAAGGAAAAGTGGAATTTACAGAAGAAATTACAGAATATAGAGAAATTAGAAAAGGAAAATTTACTATCATGTAAGATATCACATCTTCTTAAAATGAATGTATGGTATGTTTATGGACGACACATGCTTGATTATGAGCAATATTATACAGCAAATAAAGGAAGATGTTTACCTGATTCTTTTTATACCTTTTTAGGTACTTTGCCTCGTCATGATGAGTTGTCTTTGTCTGCAGCAGACTATAAATTGTTTATTCACTATTTGGAACATATTTTGCCTATTAGAGAGAAAATGAGTTGGACAGTCAATGATTTTTTATCAGATTTTTCCCAATATGGAATAGAATTGAATCCTGAAGAGAAGGAATTGGTTTCTTGTGCTTTGCGAATGAAAACTCCGTCAGATACATTATCGATACAGAATTTTTCTTATAAAATGGATAAGTTTAATCGAAAATATAAGGACTTTCAAATATTGATGCGAGAAAACGCAGTGTTGAGGAAACAGAGACAAGTATATATTAACCAGTTTGGATTGACTCCAGACATTCAGACTGATTTATTTATTACTCGTCGATTCATGATGCGGTTACAATCTCTTGGTCGTCCTTTGACTTCACAAGAATTATGTTCGGAGACAGAAAATATAAGTAATGTGTTTCTTAAAGATATAGTTTACCAAAAAAACTTTTCTTTTCAGAAATGAAGTGTTATATTGAACTATGGTGTGGATAAGTGATTTAAGGCTAAGATATATGAGATGTAATTTCTTGTGAGAAATTGTCTTGAATAATCCCTTTCTTGGATAAAAATTAAATCTTATTTTTGTGTTATGAAACGGAAATCAAAATGAGAGTTTGCATTGCAGAAAAACCCAGCGTAGCCAAGGAAATAGCTGATATTGTAGGAGCGAAAACTAAAAAAGATGGATATTACGAAGGGAATGGTTATCGGGTAACCTGGACTTTTGGACATTTATGTACACTGAAAGAACCGCACGAATATACTCCGCAATGGAAATCATGGTCTTTATGGACATTACCGATGATTCCTCCGCGTTTTGGTATAAAACTTATACCAGATAAAGGTATAGAGAAGCAGTTTGCAATTATAGAAAAGCTGATGTCAGAAGCAGAAGCTGTAATCAATTGTGGTGATGCGGGGCAGGAAGGGGAACTTATACAAAGATGGGTGATGCAAAAGGCTGGCTGTAAATGTCCAGTATACCGATTATGGATTTCATCTTTGACTGAAGAATCTATCCGGGAAGGTTTTGCATCTTTGAAACGACAAGAAGAATTCAATACGCTGTATGAAGCAGGGTTGTCACGAGCGATTGGCGATTGGTTATTGGGAATAAATGCTACCCGTTTATATACGATAAAGTATGGACAGAGCCGTCAGGTGCTTTCTATAGGACGAGTACAGACTCCGACATTGGCTTTGATTGTAAATCGCCAATTAGAAATCGATAATTTTGTTTCTCAACCTTATTGGGAATTGAAAACTATATATAGAGATACAGTATTTTCTGTAACGAAAGGTCGGTTTTCTACGGTAGAGGAAGGTGAAGTTTTTTTGCAGCAGGTACAAGGAGTCCCTTTTGAAGTAGTCGATATTGCAAAAAAACAAGGAAAAGAATCACCTCCCCGTTTATTTGACTTGACATCATTGCAGGTAGAGTGTAATAAAAAGTTTGCTTATTCGGCCGAAGATACATTGAAACTTATACAGTCGCTTTATGAGAAGAAAGTAACTACATATCCGCGTGTTGATACGACTTTTTTAAGTGATGATATATATCCGAAAGTTCCCAATATTTTGCAAGCTTTGCAGACATCTCAGGTATATGAACCGTTAATAAATCCTTTATGGAGAAGTAACTTACCAAAATCAAAAAAAGTTTTTGATAATTCCAAAGTGACAGATCATCATGCAATTATACCGACAAATGTGCGCCCGAGTAATCTAACTGACAATGAACGTAAAGTATATGATTTAGTAGTTAGGCGATTTATTGCTGCCTTTTATCCTGATTGCAGAGTTGCAACAACAACTGTTTTGGGTAAGGTTGGAAATATAGAATTTAAAGCGACAGGAAAGCAAATTCTTGAACCTGGATGGAGAACAGTTTTTGAAAAAGAAAAGGATGTAGAAAAAGAGGAAAAGGATGGAGATGAAGAGAGAGTTTTACCTGATTTTGTAAAAGGGGAGAGTGGACCACATGAGCCGGCGTTGAGTGAAAAATGGACTCAACCTCCGAAATATTATACAGAAGCTACATTATTACGAGCTATGGAAACTGCAGGAAGGTTGGTGGAGAATGATGAATTGAGAGATGCGTTGAAAGAGAATGGAATAGGTAGACCTTCAACACGAGCTGCTATTATAGAAACTTTGTTTAAGCGTAATTATATTCGTAAAGAACGGAAAAATTTATTAGCGACACAAACGGGTATTGAACTGATTGCCATTATTCATGAAGAGTTATTAAAATCAGCTGAATTGACAGGTATTTGGGAGAATAAACTTCGCAGGATAGAGCGTAATGAATATCGTGCTAAAGATTTTTTGGAAGAATTGAAGCTTATGGTTGCGGAAATTGTAAACAAAGTAAAATATGACCAAGCAGTACGTTCAATTACGATACAGACTCCTTTAGGAGTGCAGGTGTCTAACACAGAGGAAGAGAAAAATGATACGGTTACTAAGAAAGGGCGGAAGGTTAAAGAAAAAAAGAAAAATGAGCTTTTCTCTTCCATAAAAGAAGATACACAGGGTAAAAGTATTCAGGAAATTCAATCAGAACCTATCTTGTGTCCGGTGTGTGGAAAAGGATATATTATAAAGGGAAAAACTGCGTATGGATGTTCAGATTGGAAAGATGGATGTAATTTTAGGTTGTCTTTTGATGAATATGGTGAAAATTTAGTAGATAGTGATTTAAAAATTATTGTACAGAAATTTAGGGATTCAATGGCAGGAGGCCTATCCTTGTTTCCCGAATAAATTGGATATATATGAGGACAATAGAATATTTTCCGGTGATAGATGAGAATGGAAACACCATTGGGAAAACTACTCGTTATGAGTGTCATAATGGATCGAAGATTTTGCATCCAGTTGTTCATTTACATGTCTTTAATGAGAAAGGAGAGTTGTTTTTGCAAAAAAGGTCAGAACAGAAGGATATACAACCAGGAAAGTGGGATACTGCTGTAGGTGGGCATGTTAATTACGGAGAAAAAATTGAAGACGCACTTTATCGAGAGAGCCGAGAAGAATTAGGAATATTTGGTTTTGAGGCACAATTATGGTTCCGCTATATTTTTGAATCAGATATAGAAAGAGAATTGGTTAATTCTTATCGTACAATATATAATGGAGTTATAATTCCTGATTTGGATGAGGTTACAGAAGGCCGTTTTTGGACTATTTCTGAGATAAAAAACTTTCTCAAACGTGATATTTTTACTCCCAATTTTGAATATGAATTTTCATTGATGAAACTTTGATAGAAAATATAGTGAAGAACTTTCAATTTAGTTAACTTCTGCTTTGTTTTTTTCGTGTTGTTTTTCTTTGGCAACTAATGACAAAATATGTTGAATGAATTGAATGTGCTTTAATGGAAGAGATCTTGCAATATTTTCTATCATGATAGAAATTTCCTCTAATGTAAAGTTTGCGGCTCCCGTTACAGAGTGAGGCCTGTCGCAAATGAACAACCCATAATTTATATGCTTTTCTTCACATTTTTCTTGTAACTCCTTTAAATTGTCTAATAGTGCCTCTTCCATAGTGATGAAATAAGTAGTTGTTTTTTAGCTTACAAATTTGAAAGAGAAAAGCACACATGCTTATATCCTTAAAAATTTGTATATTAGTAAGTACAAAACTAACAATTTAGTTTTGTATTTGTATATAAAATCAGTAGATATTTATTAGTTAAAGATTTTTTAACATGGCGAAAATAATTCGTACGAGCTATACTGGAGATAATTTTAGAGAATTTCTTCAAAAAAGAGGGATTACATATAAAGCTGCAGCTGCTGATTTAAAGATAGATAAGAATACTATTGGAAAAGCAGTTAGAGGCGGGAACTTGAATATTGGTGTTTTATTGAAAATCTGTAATCGGTATGGCTTGTCGATTGAAGATTTTTTTGAGAAAAAGGTTGTGTTAACGGATGAAAATAGGAACCAAGAAAATAGTTCAGGTGATTATCTGGAGCGTGAGGAACTTGTTTCCCAAACTTTTACAGAACCTTCAGAAGAATATAAAACTTGTGAAAATATGCAGTTAATATTTAAAGAGTTTTTAGCGCTGTTAGATGGAGATTTGGAATCTTTAAAGAATAAGATTAGTGTTTTTATAAGTAAATTGGAAGAGCTAAAAGAATCCGATAAATAAAGATTATCTTCATAGTCGGTAAAAATTGTAGAGAGTATTTAGGGGTATATTTTATTAAATTGAATAGAAAGATTTGGAATTCCGTTTTGTGATACTTTCTAACGTCTTGAAAAATTATTTGCTGTCTCGTTAATGTATTACTTTTTGATATAGATATTTATTATTGTTCTTTTCTAAACTTTTCCCTGTTGTTACAGACTATTTGGGTTTGTGATGGTTTCAGAAAGATGTTTTATTTTGTTTGTATTTCCTTTTTTTGAAAAGGATTAACATTAAAATATAAGTGTAAAGGTGAGTAGATGTAAAATATTTATCTATAAATTTTAGATTCTTAAAGATAAGGGGGTAAAATAGTTTGAATTATTTTGCAATTAGTTTATGACAAATGTAAGACCGTTGAAATTTGTTTGTATGAAAGAGAGCAATAGAAAGGTGAAGTAACATACTTTAGGATATGATTCATTTCCACCCAATTTGCATATTGGAAAAATTTAAAAGATAGTTTATTTGAGACGGATGTATTTGTAGAGATAATGGCTGCTTATAAAAATGGTATTAATGCTTCTTTGGTATATGACTAGATAAATATTATTAATTTATAGTTTTAATATAGATTATTAAGTATAAGATGCTCTTAATAAAAAAGAACTCAGAGATATCCCTTCTCTGAGTTCTTTTTTATTGAGAGCAGATATTTTTAGAGCACACCTTGTGCCATCATTGCTTTAGCTACTTTCATAAATCCTGCAATATTAGCTCCTTTCACGTAATTTACATATCCATCGCTTTCTTTTCCGTAACGGCAGCATTGGGAGTGGATATCAAACATGATTTGTTTTAGTCGAGCGTCAACTTCTTCTTTGGTCCAACTTAGCTTAATTGCATTTTGGGTCATTTCGAGACCGCTGACTGAGACTCCACCTGCATTAGCAGCTTTACCCGGAGCATATAAGATTTTTGCTTTCAAGAATTCATCAATTGCTTCAGGAGTCGACGGCATATTAGCTCCTTCTGATACAGCTATACAGCCGTTTGCTAATAAAGCGCGTGCGTCATCTCCATCTAATTCATTTTGGGTAGCACTCGGCATGGCAATATCACATTTTTCATTCCATGGACGTCCACCCTCGACATATTTGCAGCCAAATTCTTCTGCATATTCTTTAATACGTCCACGATAAAGGTTTTTAAGCTCAAATATGTATTTGAGTTTCTTTTCATCAATACCATCTGGATCGTAAATGTATCCGTTACTGTCGGACATTGTAACGACTTTAGCCCCTAAGCTAATCAATTTTTCTACTGTATACTGAGCAACATTCCCCGAGCCTGAAACTGTAACAACTTTATCCTTAATGTCGATGTTACGAGTTTTCAACATTTCGAGAAGAAAATATACGTTACCGTATCCTGTAGCCTCTGGACGGATTAAAGAGCCTCCAAATTCAAGGCCTTTGCCTGTGAATGTCCCTGTGTTTTCGCGGGCAAGTTTTTTATACATACCATACATATAGCTTACTTCACGTCCTCCTACACCTATATCTCCCGCAGGAACGTCGGTTTCTGGACCTATGTGACGCCATAATTCGGTAACGAAAGCTTGGCAAAAACGCATAATTTCTGTGTCAGATTTCCCTTTTGGATTGAAGTCTGAACCTCCTTTTCCTCCACCCATCGGAAGTGTTGTCAAAGCATTTTTGAATGTTTGTTCAAATGCAAGAAATTTTAAAATCGACAAGTTTACAGAAGAGTGAAAACGAATTCCTCCCTTATATGGACCAATAGCGTTATTGTGTTGTATCCGGTATCCCATGTTGGTATGAACTTTTCCTTTGTCATCCATCCAAGTTACGCGGAATGAAAAAATACGGTCAGGTATACAAAGTCTTTCAATTAGATTGAAACGGTCAAATTCAGGATGTTCATTATAAGCATCTTCAATAGTTGATAACACTTCTTCTACAGCCTGATGATATTCAGGTTCATTCGGAAAGCGTCTTTTCAGCTCGCTTAATACATTTTGTACATTCATTGTATTATTCTTTTTATATAGTTATAAGTTCTAATTGGATTATCATCTTTGATTCGGTTTGATATCAAAATGATATGTTTCTTTCATTTCGATGCAAATGTACAATAAATAATTTGATATTTGCAAGTATTTTTGTGATAAAAATAACAAATAAATAGTTTTTATTTGATTTTATATCAAAATGCGCATTTTTATGCATTTATTTCTTCCTTTTGTTAAATGCAGAAAATAGGTAATGTTGTATAGTGTAATAAATAAAAATGGAGTATCTCTGTCAGAAATACTCCATTTTATTTATTGTATCAAGATTCTAATTAGTCCTGATCTATTCCCCATTGTTGTTTTGCTAAACGTTTGTAGTTATTATAACGCCATTTTGCATTTTCTTTGGCTGCTTGGAAGAGTTCTTCTGCTTCTTGAGGATATTGCTTCATTACTGATGCATAACGTACCTCGCCTTTAAGGAAGTCTTCGAATTTATCCCATTGAGGTTCTTTGCTGTCCAGTGTGAATGGATTTTTGCCTTCGGCTTCCAACATTGGGTTATAGCGCCATAAATGCCAATATCCGCATTCAACAGCTGCAGCTTCTTCAGCTTGTGCCTTACCCATACCTTTTTTCAAGCCATGGTTGATACATGGAGCATAGGCAATAATGATAGACGGACCGTTGTAAGCTTCTGCTTCACGGATAGCCTTTAAAGTTTGAGCTTGATCTGCACCCATTGCGATTTGTGCGCAATACACATATCCATAGGTTGATGCTATAAGACCTAAATCTTTTTTACGTACACGTTTACCTGCTGCAGCAAATTTGGCAATTGCTCCTACAGGGGTAGCTTTAGATGCTTGCCCACCTGTGTTAGAGTAAACTTCAGTATCTAATACTAGGATATTTACATTTTTACCGGATGCTAATACATGGTCGAGTCCTCCAAATCCGATATCATAAGAAGCACCGTCACCACCAATAATCCATTGAGATTTTTTGATTAAGAATTTAGACAAAGACGCTATTTCTTTACAAATATCACATTTATCAGCATTAGCTGTTACGATAGGAGTAATTTTGGCTTCAAGCTCAATGGAACGTTCTGTATTATCTTTATCTGCGATCCATTCTTTAAAAAGCTCTTTGGTTTCAGAGGGACAATTATCGCTTTCTATGGCTTGATTCATTAGTTTAACAATACGTTCACGCATTTTTTCAACAGCGAGACTCATACCCATGCCAAATTCAGCGAAGTCCTCAAATAATGAGTTTGCCCATGCAACCCCGTGGCCTTTTTCATTTGTAGTATAAGGTGTTGAGGGTATGGATCCAGAATATATAGAAGAGCATCCTGTTGCATTTGCAACCATTTCACGATCTCCAAATAATTGAGAAATTAATTTTACGTATGGAGTTTCACCACAACCAGAACAAGCACCAGAGAATTCAAATAGTGGAGTGGCAAATTGTGAATTTTTTACATTAGCTTTGATATCTACTAAATGTTGTTTGCTCTTTACATTATCAATACAGTATGTCCAGTTGTTAGCTTCAGGCAGTTGAGATTCAAGAGTTTTCATTGCCAAAGCTTTGCCATTCTTGTTACCGGGGCATACGTCGACACAATTACCACAACCTAAACAGTCTAAGACGTCTACTTGCATGCGGAATGTCATACCGTCAAATGCTTTACCTACGGCCTTTATAGATGGGAAATTTGCTCCAGATTGCTCTGTTGCATCAAGTACAAATGGGCGGATTGAAGCATGAGGACAAACATAAGCACATTTGTTACATTGGATACAATTTTCTGGTGTCCATTCTGGAACAAATGCTGCTACACCACGTTTTTCGTATTTAGCAGTACCTTGTGGCCAAGTTCCATCTTCGATTCCTTTAAATGCAGAAACAGGAAGAAGGTCCCCATCTTGAGCATTGATTGGACGCACTACTTCATTGATGAATGCTGGATCATTATTTGCAATGATTTCATCATCAGGTAGATTGGCCCAACTTGGGTCTACAGTCAGTTGTTTATATTCACCACCACGGTCAACTGCAGCATAATTTTTGTTTACAATATCCTCTCCTTTTTTTCCGTAAGATTTTACGATGAACTTTTTCATTTGTTCGATAGCTAAATCAACAGGAATTACTCCTGTAATGCGGAAAAATGCCGATTGTAATATGGTATTGGTACGATTACCTAATCCTATTTCTTGGGCAATTTGAGTTGCATTGATATAGTAAACTGAGATATTTTTTTGAGCAAAATAGCGTTTTACTTTATTAGGTAGATGCTTTGCTAATTCTTCTTCACTCCAGATTGTATTCAGTAAGAATGTTCCATTTTCCCGTAACCCGCGTGTTACATCGTACATGCGAAGGTATGCTTGTACATGGCAAGCTACGAAATTAGGAGTATTTACTAAATAAGTGGAACGTATAGGGCTATCGCCAAAGCGTAAATGAGAACAAGTGAAACCTCCAGATTTTTTTGAGTCATAAGAGAAGTAAGCCTGACAGTGTTTGTCTGTATTATCTCCAATGATTTTTACAGAGTTTTTATTTGCCCCTACAGTGCCATCTGCACCCAATCCGTAGAATTTAGCTTCAAACATGCCTTCTCCTCCAAGAGCAATTTCTTCTTTTTGAGGTAAAGATGTGAAAGTTACATCGTCAACGATACCGATAGTAAAGTTATTTTTAGGCATCGGTAATGCTAAATTCTCAAATACAGAAAGAATTTGGGCAGGAGTGGTATCCTTAGAGCCTAATCCATAACGTCCACCTACAATCTCTGGAGCGTTTTCTTGTCCATAGAATACATCTTTGACATCAAGATATAATGGCTCACCAGTTGCACCTGGTTCTTTG
Source organism: Coprobacter secundus subsp. similis (assembly GCF_015097275.1). Classification (GTDB taxonomy): domain Bacteria; phylum Bacteroidota; class Bacteroidia; order Bacteroidales; family Coprobacteraceae; genus Coprobacter; species Coprobacter secundus. The sequence continues at coordinate 1,907,800 of NZ_AP023322.1, read as the reverse complement.
GTTCTGTCGAGGACTGCAATTTTCTTGGCTGTTTTGGGGACTGCAGCTAAGAAATGTTTTGCAGAGAATGGACGATATAGATGTACTGACACTAATCCGACTTTTTCACCTTTAGACATCAGATAGTCTATGGCTTCACGAGCTGCTTCTGTAACTGAGCCCATGGCAATGATTACGCGGTCAGCATCTTCTGCTCCATAATAGTTGAATAATCCGTATTTGCGGCCGGTAATTTTGGATATTTCGTTCATGTATTCTTCAACGATAGCAGGAACAGCTTCGTAGTAACTGTTACATGATTCTCTGTGTTGGAAGAATGTATCTGGATTTTCAGCCATACCGCGTGCCACTGGCTTTTCTGGATTTAATGCGCGGTCACGGAATTCTTGTAGAGCTTTTTGATCTATAAGCGGAGCTAAATCTTCGTTTTCAAGCATTTCGATTTTCTGTATTTCATGAGAAGTACGGAAACCGTCAAAGAAATTAACGAAAGGAACTCTTGCTTTGATCGTAGATAAGTGTGCTACCCCTGCCAAATCCATAACTTCCTGAACCGAACCTTCGGCTAACATAGCAAAGCCTGTTTGGCGTGTAGACATTACATCTTGATGGTCACCAAAAATACAAAGAGCGTGAGATGCTAATGTACGAGCCGAAACATGAAATACACACGGAAGAAATTCACCGGCAATTTTGTACATGTTCGGGATCATTAGCAGTAATCCTTGAGAGGCCGTGTAGGTGGTTGTTAATGCACCGGCTTGCAATGAACCGTGAACGGCTCCTGCAGCTCCTGCCTCTGATTGCATTTCCTGTACTAATACAGTTTCGCCGAAGATGTTTTTGCGTCCTGCGGCAGCCCACTCGTCTACATATTCTGCCATAGTAGAGGAGGGTGTGATGGGGTAAATAGCAGCTACTTCGCTGAACATATACGAGATATGAGCTGCTGCCTGATTACCGTCACAGGTTAACATTTTTTTTTGTTTGGTCATATTCTAAATTATATTTGAAAATTTGAGAATCTCGTTACTTAAATCAATATAAAAAGCCGAAGAGCCAGAGTGGAATTTTATTTTCGTATCCAGTCTCTATCATATCCACGGCATAATATAAGTCTGGGTTAACCCTTCTTCGGATATTTTCCCCTTCAATTCTGAAATTATATCTTTGATTCACCAAAAATTGAGCATTTCGTTCTCCTTTGTTCAACCGGTTGTCCTTATGCAGGATGTTGTAGAAAAATGTTTCTCTTACCGCTTGTTCTCCTACTTGAGAAGGACGCATCGGATACATGAGATTTGTATTATGCATATATACCATTGCCGGTTTTTTCGGAAATTCTTCATTAATTGGATAAAGCATATTGATAAGCCGTGCATCTTTTAAATATTTTATATAATTTACTACTGTGGCTCTTGATGTTTGTATTTCTTTACTCAATTGACTTACATTTGGAGCACAAGGAGCATTTATCGATAGTAAGTAAAGTAATTTTCGTACTTTAGGTAAATATGTAAGTTCTATTTGTTTTAAGAATAATATATCTACCTCCATCATCATATTTATGGTTTTTATCAAGTTTTCAGAAAAATTTCGTTTTTCTAAAAAAAATGGATAAAATCCATGATGCAAATAATCTTGGAAGTATGCTAAGGGTTTTACCTTGCTGCATATGTCTTCGGCTATCTTTGTATGATTATCTAATAGTTCTTCTAATTTAAATGAGGGGAAATCTGTTCCGGCCATTAAATTTAAATATTCTCGAAATGAGAAACCTCTTAAATTGTATGAGTCTACTAATCCTGAAAGTACCGGGTTTTCCTCTTTTAGTCGCATGACAGACGAACCGGTAAACACAATTTTTAATTCAGGAAAATTATCATAGCAATATTTAAGTTCATTAGACCAATTGGGATATTTAAAAACTTGATCAATAAGTAGAGTCTTACCTCCTTTTACTCGAAATTCATCTGCAAAATCAGCTAAGGTTCGTTCTGTAAAATATAAATGGTTTAAATTTATGTATAGACAAGATCTGTCAGTACCGAAATTTTCTTTTGCATATTGAAGGAGGAATGTAGTTTTACCTACTCCCCGGCTTCCTTTTATTCCTATAAGCCGGTTATCCCAGTTAATTTCTTGCATCAATTCTCTTTTAACCGGAGAACTGGTGTGCTCAACCAGATATTTGTGTGTCCTAAAAAATGCTTCCACTTCACAATATTATAATGCGGCACAAATGTATATAAAAAATACAATTTTGCAAAGTAGAGATTACAATTTATACTCTTTTTACTAATTATTTTTTATGTGAAAGGGCTCCATTTTGTAAAAATGTATTTTTTCGCTGTGAAGATACAACTTTTTGTTATTATTTGAAAATAGAAAAAGTTTTGGAGAGGTCGTTTATATGTACATAAAAAACACTTCATATTTTTTGTTCTCAAAGTATGAAGTGTTTCTCAAAAAGACGGTTTTTATTACAATATAAAAACCGTTTTAACATTTTTATATTTTTTAAAAATTGTAAGGGACAAATTCGGCCTGATTCAGATAGTCGAAGCTTTGTCTGACACTTTGCAATACCTCACCGCTGTATCTTTCAATCTCGGCGACTATGTCCTGGGTTCCGGCCTTCTGCACATTTCGGAATATGGCATCGAAACCCACCATTCCGCTCTGTCCGATTTCTCTCTCATCCTTGATGTGAAGGATCTTGAACCGTCCGGGATACTTGTTGAAATAATCCACCGGGCTGTTCTGTCCCCGTACCACCCAGTACACGTCCATCTGGAAGAAGACGTTCTCGGGATCGGTATGGCTGAGCATATAGTCATACATGGTCTCGCCCTCCACTTTCTGGAACTCGTGGGCGTGGTTGTGGTAACCGTACAGGAGCCCGTTTTCCCGGCAGCGTTTCCCGATTTCGTTATAATACCGGCAGTAGGTCTCTAAATCCTTCAGGCTCCCGGGCACGTCCATCCACGGAGTGACGATGTAGCTCATCCCCGCGGCCTTGTGGTCGGCGATGCACCGGTCCCACCACTTGAGCGCTTCCTGGAAGTTGCCCGAGGCCAGCTCTTCAGCGCTGAGTCCCCGTCCGGTATGGGAAGAGAGGGCCGTCATTCCGGCCTTCTCCACGGCTTCCTTGAATTCCTCCGGGGTACGGCCGTAGAACTTGCCGTCGTTATAGCCGGCTGCTTCCACTCCGGTATAGCCCATCTCTGCCAGTTGGAAGAGGAGGCTGTCCAGATTACTGAAGTCCGGGAGAATCTTGTCCCTGACCGAGTACAACTGAATGTTGATGTCCTTCTTTGCGGCCGGAGCCTCTCCGGCTTCTGAAACAGGCTTTCCCGTACACCCCACGACCGTCATGGCAGTCATAAATAACAAAGTTTTGAATTTCGTGTCGTAGATTTTTTTGAAGAGCCTGTTTACAGGGCAAACAGGCTCCCCGGTTAAAAAAAAGTCAGTCTTGGAAATATGTTCAATCTAACACCTTCACGCGGATGTTCCGGTACCATACGTCATCCCCATGGTCCTGCAATCCGATGAACCCTTCGTGGTTGTCTCCCCCGCAGTTGTTGAGCAGGCTGAAAGCCAGCGGCCATTTCTCTTCGCTGAATTTGCTCTTCTGGAGCATTTCCGTCCATTGCGGAGTCCACAGGTGATATTCGAGCACGTTCTCCCCGTTTTGCCCGTGTACGACCGTACCCTTATATACCATGATTTTTGCCTTGTTCCATTCGCCGAAAGGCTTGGCATTCTGCGGCACGGCCGGTATCATGTCATACAGCGAAGCCGACTGTCGGTTGTTGTCCTTGCCCAGCTTGGCATCAGGATGGTTGGCATTGTCCAATACCTGGTACTCCGGTGCGGAAATGTAGATAGGCTCCACGATTTCCTTGCCGTCCTTGTCGGTGCTGGTCACCTCCTGGGCCAGGTAAAGAATGCCCGAGTTCCCCCCCTTGGAAATCTTCCATTCAAGTTCCAGCTCGAAATTCTTGAACTTGTGGGCGAAGATAAGGTCGCCGCCGTCGGCATCCTGGGCTTCACCCCCTCCGGTGCCGTTGAACTTGATGCAACCGTCCTCAATGGTCCATTTTCCCGGGACACGGTCCTTGCCGTAACCCCTCCATCCATTAAAAGTCTTCCCGTCGAAAATGGTGATATACCCATCCGCATCCACCGGAAGATTCAACGTGTCGCTTTCGGGGGCTTTCAAGGAAGAGGAATAAGAAACTGCCACTTCATTACCTGCTTGTTCAGCAGCCTGTCCTTCTGCAGCCTTTTTCTGGTTGCCACCGCTGCAGGCGATTAACGTACCGGCCATCATGCTGCCAGCAAAATAAAATACTTTTTTCATACGATTTTCAAGTTATAAATTTCTATTTCTGTTTTTTTTATACTCAATCCCCGGCTGTTATCTGGGCATGTCGGGCAATTTCCACCCCTGGCGGTAATTGTGCTTGATCAGCTCCTGGGCATAAGCCTGTGCGTTGACCGGGTCAGTCCAGATTTTGTTGAATTTTGGGTCACCGTCCACAATTTTGAAATCGTCCTTGACAAGGTTGCGGATGGTCTCGTTGTCGGCTATATTGGTAAACCTCATGTTCTCCCCGTCCCACTGGAGCTCCTTGTTGAGAGTCTGCAGCCGCACGGCCAGTACCCCCATGACCACCATTTCGTTGAGCGGTCCGGCTTCGGAGAAATCCGATTTGGTCTTTACCCGGCTCGAAGGGCTTTCCTTGCAAGCCCGTATCCAGTCTTGTTCGTGGCCTCCTCCCATGGCGTTGGGCACGCGCCGGCAGACTTTGGGGGCGTTGGGCACCCGGCCCGAAAGCAGGTAAGGCTGCTGCCCGTAACAACCGCAAATAAGGGTATCCTTGGTCCCGTGGAAAATCGTCAATCCCCCTCCAGGTCCCATCAGCTGCTTGTTGTCAGGGAAACCGGCCGGCCGGTCCGGCATCATGCCTCCGTCATACCAGTGCACCTCGACTTCGGGCATGGCCACCTTGGGCATGTTGTCCCGGGCGGGGAAGACCATTTTCACGTGTTGGGCCGTAGGGGCGCAGTCTTGCAGCAGAAGGGTTGACGAGCCTTGTACCTTGGTGGGATACTTCAAGTTCAAGGCCTTGAACGGCTGGTGCAGGATGTGGCAGGCCATGTCCCCCAAAGCTCCGGTCCCGAAACGCCACCAACCCCTCCAGTTCCAAGGATGGTAGATGGAATTGTACGGAATCACTTCCGTAGGGCCACAGAACAGGTCCCAGTCAAGAGTCTTGGGAATGCGGTCTACCTTCTCAGGCGCGTTGAGACCCTGGGGCCAGATGGGCCGGTCCGTAGCGCATTCCACTTTGGTGACCTCTCCGATCTCACCGTTCCATATCCATTCGCACACCAGGTCGGTGCCCTCGTCCGAAGCCCCCTGGTTGCCCATCTGCGTAGCCACGTTGTACTTTTCGGCCAGCTTGGTCAGCAGGCGGGACTCATATACCGAGTGGGTCAAAGGCTTCTGGCAATACACGTGCTTGCCCATGGTCAGCGCTTCGGCCGAGATGATGGCATGGGTGTGGTCGGCCGTAGCCACTAGGACCGCATCGATGCTCTTGCCCATTTCATCATACATCTTGCGGTAATCATAATACCTCTTGGCGTTGGGAAGACGCTCGAAAACAGGCTTGGCATAACGCCAGTCCACGTCGCACAAGGCCACGATATTATCCGTCTTTTCCATGTTTTTCAGATTGGCATTACCCATGCCTCCGATACCTACAGCCGCGATGTTCAGCTTGTCACTGGGAGGGACATGCCCGAAACTCTTGCCCAGAATGCTGCTCGGGGCGATGGTCAGGCCGGCCAGGGCGGCAGCGCCTGTCTTGAGAAAATCTCTTCTTGAAATGTCTGACATAATAATTAAATTTTTAGTTAACCATTTATTTTTATATAGTTTGCTTAAAAACGTTTGATCAGTCCGTAACCGTTTTTCATGTTCCGGCGCCGTTCCCGGATACGCTCCAGCGTCTGTACTTTGCCGATGGAGGGCAGCTCGTGCTCCTTGGCATCCAGGAAGAATTTCCAGGCATACTCCGAGGCAATGGCCGAATCGCGCAACCGGGGCAGCAGGGGATGGCGCACGCCACTGCGCAGGGATTCCGCGAAGAGACGGCACAGACGGTCTATGTTCTTTCCCCCGAAAGGCTTCTCGATGCGTTGGGTCTGGTTGACCCCGTGGAGGTCCACCACGGCCGTCTTGAAGTCGTGGCTCATGCGGACAATGCCTTTGGTACCGATGATGTCGACATAGGAATTATGAGTCTGGTCTTTGGAAAGCTGCCCGTAAACGAAGCCTTGGGTGATGTCGAAAACCACGCCGTTGTCAAAAGTGCCGTGGCACTGTATCCACCAGGGGTCCTTGTAGTTCCACATGTTGATCCCCTGCGAGTGCCAGCTCTTGTATTCACACCCGGCATACCACCGCGCGATGTCAACGTAGTGCATCCCGCAGTCATGGAAAGCCGGCCCCTCATGTTCGTGCCCCTCGCCCGGCACAAGCCCCGGAGTCATGTGGCAGATGCGGAGGATGGCCAGCTCCCCGATTTCTCCCTGCTCGATGTAGTGTTTCATGCACTGGTGGTACCATGAATTCCGCAAATAGAGATTGACCGTGCTGAGCAGCGGTGACGATTCGCTCAGCCGCACGGCCTCCCATTCCCGCTCGACGGTATCGGCTATGGGCTTTTCCGATATGATATGCTTGCCATAATGTACGGCTTTGCTGATTTGCTCCAGCCTCGAATCGGCCAGTGTGAACAGGCCTACGACCTCTATTTCAGGGTCCTCGAAGATGACCTGCTCGTCTTCGATGATCTTGCTTCCGGGAGACAGCTCCCCGGCCAATGCCCGAATGCCCGGGTTGACATCGCATATGTAGCGTATGTCCCATTCCCCGCTCTTCTGCATCTCTTCCAAATAGAATCTCCCCATCCGGCCTAGGCCTATCAACCCTGTCTTTATTCTGGTACTCATGATAATAGAATCTCACTATAAAATAAGCTTTTCTCTATATGATAGGAGAGAAAAATCTTAATTACCACACTAACATCTTATATTTTAGTCTCAAAAATACAAAATATTTTTATATCCTTGCTGATAAGGGTAGAAAAAAACATAACGTATATGTCAAATATTGTATCGATTTTAAGATTTTGATATAAAAATGTATTATTAAGTATTTGTTTGATGAAATATTGGTTGAAATTCTCGAAAATATTTTTGATATGAAATGTACTTGAAAAAATAAGAAAAATGATTGGTGGATTGGATATCATCGCTATTTTATAGATTGTCAAAAAAAATTTGGAAGGGGCTTTTTCGAATTTTGAATGATATTTTGGTTAAAGTCATTATAAAATGGTGCTTGTTGCAATAATATCGTTAAAGCTTATTAACAAGAAAGATGAAACTTTCTCGGAGTATCATTGTTATAGATTCAAAAGAGTTTTTTAATTATAATCTTTTAAAAACAGAAAGTATATGAAAAGATTTGTTCCTATTCTATTGGTATTGTTCTTATTTGCAGCGTGTGAAAAAGAACCCAATACGGATGATTTGGACGACAACTTCCTCGTCTATACCGATTATGACAAGACTGAAGATTTTGGTTCGTTTACCAAGTTTTACATCCCTGATAGTATTTTGCTGATTACAGATAGTAAAGAAGCCCAATACTGGAAAGATGATAATGCATTGCGTATAATCGAAGCTTGTGTCGACAATATGGAAGAGCGCGGTTATCAGCGAGTTGATAAGAAGGATCAGGCTGATTTAGGTATTCAAATGAGTTATGTTGAAGATACTCATTATTTTACCGGATATAGTGACCCTTATTGGTGGTGGGATTATCCCGGTTATTGGTATCCCGGATATTGGGGTAATTGGGGTGGTTGGTATTATCCATATCGTGTAGTGTATAGTTATAATGTAGGTTCTTTGCTTACTGAACTTATTAATTTGGAAGTAAATGAGACAACTACTAATACAAAGAAATTGTCTGTTATTTGGGATGCTTACATGACCGGTTTATTGTCATCTTCTCATCGGATAAATACCGAGTTGGCTATAACTGCTGTTAATCAAGCGTTTATACAATCACCTTATCTGAAAAAATAGAATAGATGAAGTGTTGTCTGATTTTTTACTTAAAAAAAGAGGACAGACATGGTAATTTCAAGAGTAATTAATTAAAATAAAATATGCACATATGAAAAGAGTAAAAAATATATGGACTAAAGCAGTTCTTTTTGTGGCGCTTTGTCTGGCTTTTCCTTTTGGTATGAAAGCTCAGGATGTTTCTGATTCGTTCTTTCATATTGATTGGCAATTTAATGTTCCCCTCAATAATAAGTTTGCTGATGTTGCCAGCGGATGGGGTATGAATTTTGAAGGTGGTTATTATTTTACCGAACATTTTGGTGTAGGAGCATTTATCGCTTATCATACAAATAATGAATATATTTCAATGCGAACTATACAGATGACTGACCATTCAGCTGTTACTATGGACCAGCAGCATTCAGTATTTCAATTGCCTTTTGGAGCATCTCTACGTTATCGTTTTATTCCAGGGAATATGTTTGAACCGTATGTTGCCTTGAAATTAGGGGCAGAGTACGCTCGCATGTCATCTTATTATAATGTTTATAAATCAAAGGATGATGATTGGGGATTTACGACTTCGCCTGAAGTAGGTATGACTATTTATCCGACGTCAAATCATAATTTTGGATTTCACGTTGCATTGTATTATAGTTATGCCACTAATAAGTCAAAAGTTTTGACATATAAAGTTGATGGGTTGAATAATTTTGGATTCCGTTTAGGTGTGACATTCTGATGAGCTGACTTATATATACATATTTTCAAAAGCCTTTGTATTTCTTGTAATAAGAAATTTCAGAGGCTTTTTTATTATTATAATTTGAAATAGAAAACGTTTTTGTTATAAAAAGTTTTTTTCGTGTCTGATAGTGGCAAATCTTTGGATTATTATATTTATTTTTGTATTCTAAATGTTAACCGGATAATTTGAGTATGGAACACGCATATAACCTACTTTTGTGGGGAATGATTTTTTTAGCTGTCATAGTTTTTATTGCTTTATATTTTGTTAAAGCCGGATATGGTATTATGAGAAATGGGCATTGGGGACCTCAGATACCCAATAAATGGGGCTGGCTTTTAATGGAAGCTCCAGTTTTTATTGTTATGGGAATATTATGGTGGAAATCTGAACGTCGTTTCGAACCTGTTTGCTTGATATTTTTTTCATTGTTTCAGATACATTATTTGAACCGTTCGTTTATATATCCCTTTTTATTAAAAGGTAAAAGCCCAATGCCTTTGAGTATCATATTGATGGGAGTTGTTTTTAATGTGTTGAATGCTGTGATGCAGGGAGGATGGATTTTCTATTTTTCGCCATCAAATATGTACTCTTTACGATGGCTATATACACCACAGTTTATATTTGGTACATTTATATTTTTTATGGGAATGTATATTAATATGCGTTCTGATTATATTATTCGTCATTTACGTAAACCAGGTGATACAAAACACTATCTTCCTCGGGGTGGAATGTTTCGTTATGTATCTTCTGCCAATTATTTTGGAGAGATTGTGGAATGGATAGGTTTTGCAATTCTTACGTGGTCATTGGCTGGTACAGTTTTTGCCATTTGGACTTTTGCAAATCTTGTTCCACGGGCAAATGCGATTTATCATCGGTATGAAGATATGTTTGGAGAAGAATTTGTTAAAGAAAAACGGAAAAGAGTAATACCTTTTATTTATTGAGATAGTAAGGGATAAGAGGGGATTATACGAATTTTTGTTGTGGAAAATTGGGAAAGATAACCGAGTGATCGAAATTTTTTCTACAAAAGATATAATATTAAAATAGTATGGAAAATTCAGTTTTATTTACACCTGCTAAGATAGGACCATTAACGCTACGTAACCGGACTATTCGTGCTGCAGCTTTTGAAGGGATGTGTGCGGGTAACGGGCCAACTAAACTATTGTATGATTATCATAAAAGTGTAGCAGCGGGAGGTATAGGAATGACGACGTTAGCTTACGCCGCAGTTACTCGTAGTGGACTTTCTTTTCCTCATCAACTATGGTTACGCCGTGAAATAGTACCTGGACTTAAGCATATTACTGATGTGATTCATTCAGAGCAAGCAGCTGCATCGATTCAGATAGGACATTGTGGTAATATGTCTCATAGAAGTACAGCAGGGCAGCTTCCAATATCAGCATCTACGGGTTTCAATCTTTATTCTCCTACGTTTGTCAGAGGGATGCGTAAGTCTGAAATTATAGATATGGCTAAAGAGTTTGGAAAATCTGTTCGTTTGATACGGGAAGCCGGATTTGATGCGGTGGAGGTACACGCTGGACATGGTTATTTGATAAGTCAGTTTTTATCTCCTTATACCAATCATCGTCGAGACGAATATGGGGGTGTATTGGAAAATCGGATGAGGTTTATGCAAATGTGCATAAATGAGGTTCTTGAAGAAGCTAAAGATGATATTGCTGTTATTGTGAAGATGAATATGCGTGATGGCTTTAAGTCGGGAATGGATATTGACGAATGTCTTCAAGTAGGAAAAGAGCTGGAGAAACTGGGGGTACATGCATTGGTGCTTAGTGGAGGATTTGTTAGTAAAGCTCCTATGTATGTTATGAGGGGTGAAATGCCTATTTACACTATGACGTACTATATGAAACAGCTATGGTTGAAATATGGGGTACGTATGTTTGGGCATATGATGATTCCGGATGCACCTTTTAAAGAAGCCTACTTTTATGAAGATGCTTTAAAATTTAGGAAAATGTTAAAATTACCTCTGATTTATGTTGGAGGTCTGGTATCTCGAGAAAAAATAGATATGGTATTAAATTCAGGATTTGAATTTGTGGCTATGGCTCGGGCGTTAATAAATGAACCAGATTTTGTAAATCGGATGAAAAGTGAAGGAGAATTGCGTTGTGGTTGTGACCATGTTAATTATTGTATCGCTCGTATGTATAGTAGAGAAATGGCTTGCCATAAACATCTTAATAATTTGCCTCCTGCTATTATAAAAGAGTTGGAAAAGAATAAGAAAAAAAATGGAGAGTGCTGTTAAGGGAAAAACTGTAGCGTTGGTAACTGGAGCTAGTTCAGGAATTGGTTATGAATATGCTCGACAACTGGCCGAAAGAAGGTATAATTTGCTATTAGTAAGTAATGAAGAGGAACCAATACAAAGAGTAGCAAGAGAATTATCTATACATTATTCCGTTTCTGTTGAGGGATTATATCGAGATTTGTCAAATTTAGATGCGGCTTCGAGTTTGTATTGTTATTGTCGGGAAAATGATATTGTAGTTGAGATTTTAATTAATAATGCCGGTATATTTTTTTTTAATGATGTAATCAACGTAAATACTGGTAAATTGTCAGTAATAGTTAATCTTCATGTTTATACGGTAACGATGCTGTGTCATTTTTTTGGAGAAGATATGGCAAAAAGGGGAAAGGGATACATTCTGAATATGTCTTCTTTAGCCGCAAAGATACCATATCCTGGAATATCAGTATATGCTGCAACGAAATCATATGTACGTACTTTGTCAAAAGCGATGTATAATGAAATGTATGATAAAGGTGTAATAGTGACAGCTGTATGTCCAGGTGGAGTTGCGACTAATTTATATAATTTGAAGCCGGAATTGTTGAGGCTTGGAGTTCGTTTAGGGATTCTTATGCCTACAAAAAAATTAGCGCGTAAGGGTTTGTCTGCTATGTTTGCTGGGAAAAGATGTATTACACCTGGTTGGATAAATTATTTATTTTCTTTTGGAGCTACATGTATTCCATCTATTGTTGTTCGTATGATAAAGCGGAAAGCTAAATTTTATCAGTATGGAAAATAAGGGATATATTATTATTACCGGTGCTAATGGAGGAATGGGAGCATCCCTTACTGAATCATTGATAAGGTCAGGCTATCGGGTATTGATGGCATGTCGCAATATAGAAAAGGGTGAGGAAATAAAAAAAAGACTTGTATCTTTGTATGGGGGAGCGGATATTAAGCTTTATACTTTAGATTTGGCTTCGTTCAATTCTATTAAAAGCTTTACTGAACAATTATATGAGGATAAAATTCGAATTACTGCGTTAATTAATAATGCAGGGATAATGAATCGGGATTTTTTGTTGACGGCTGATGGATTCGAACAAAATTTAGGAGTTAATTATATAGGAACATATTTACTTACTCGGCGTGTGATACCTCTTTTAGAGGAAGGAGGCCATATTATAAATACCGGTTCTCTTACATATCAGATAGGAAAGATCAACAGTAAAATGTTTATTCCAGATAAAGAGCATTATACTCGTTTTGGAACATATGGTATATCAAAACAAGCAGTTATTCTTTTTACATTAGAATTGGCAGAGCGGCTTAAAGGAGAAAAAATTATAGTAAATGCTGTAGACCCCGGAGTCGTGGATACGGGCATTATTACAATGCACCGATGGTTTGACCCAATTGTCGATTGGATTTTCAGGCCGATTATTCGTACCCCTGCTCAAGGAGTAGAACGTACGTTACTGTTAGTAACGGACAAAGTTGATTGCAATCAATCGGGAATATATTGGGGGCGTTATCGTCCTGTGATGATATCACCTAAGGTGCTGAATAATCCATATCGTTGGCGGCTTTGGAATGATACGGAAAAAATTGTTTCAAAATGGTTATAATTCGCCCTTTCGGTAATATAAATAAATTGTTTTTTCATTGTTTGTTTTTGCTATTTGTATTTTTTTTATAAAGTTGCAATTTATTAAAGCAAATTAAAATAGAAAAGAAAAGCTTTTTTTTTGTATACTAAGAATCCATATTTTTCGTTATTTGATAAAAGAATAACAATATTTGTAGCATTTGATTTGGGCCACATTTTTAATGAATGAGATTTATTATAATTCTGGAAGATTTTTATAACCTCTTTATTTATAAGAGATTTGAAAGGAAGAATAAAATTGAGGTAACGAGTTGGCAACCGTGTCTGTTTCTGCGCTTTGCTGTGAGTTGCTATCAATGTCACTCGTCTTGATGCAAAAGTAGCAATAAAAATCAGAAACACATCAAAATGTCCCATGATTTTTTATCACAGGACGTTTTTATCTTCACTGAATATATCCGGTTTAATCGTTACCTCCATTTTCAGCGAATTGTAGGCTATGATTGCTCAAATTTATACTTCAATCCATATTCATCCAGTTTATTATAGAGTGTTGTACGTCCTATTCCGAGCAATTCGGCGGCAACCTTGCGGTTCCCGTTCGCCTGCTTCAAGGCTCGCAGGATGCGTTCTTTCTCCACCCCGGTGTCTTTGAGCGCAAAGGAGAACGAAACGGGACTTTCTTCTGCATCCAGTTCCAAATCCGCCTCGGTTATCATGTCGTGTACGGCATGGAGGACAGCTATCTGTATCTTCTGTTTCAATTCACGCACGTTGCCCGGCCACGGATAGGTGAGCAGGGCGTTACAGGCGGAGGCATTGAAACCTTTGATATTACGTTCCAACTCCTTGTTTGCCGTTTCACGGAAGAAATCCGCCAACGGAAGTATGTCTTCTTGGCAATCACGCAATGGCGGTACGGTTATCACATACTCTTTCAGGCGGTAGAACAAATCCTCACGGAAACGCTTTTCATTGACGGCTTTCTGTAAGTCCTCGTTGGTCGCCGCCACTATCCGCACATTGGCGGTCTTGTCCTCCTTTGCACCGATGGGACGGTAACGGCGTTCCTGTATAGCACGGAGTAACATCTGCTGTGTTTCCAACGAGAGGTTGCCCGCCTCGTCAAAAAAGAGTGTACCTCCGTCAGCTTCCTCAAAGTAGCCAGCCTTGTCGCTGTCTGCTCCCGTGAAAGCCCCTTTCCTATGCCCGAAGAAGGCTGATTGCGCCAATGTCGGGGACAATGAGCCGCAATCCACGGGGACAAACGGCTTGTCCGACAGCTTGCTTTGGGCGTGGATATGCTGTGCGATATGCTCCTTGCCCGTACCGTTCTCACCCAGTATCAATACACTTAACCGTGTGGGAGCGACAAGGCGGACACGCCTCTTGATTTCTTGGTATGCCTCGCCCTGACGTGTGAAGATAGGTATTTGAGTATGCTTTTTCCTTTCTTGCACCTTGTGCAGTGAACGAACAAGCGGAACGAGCTTGTCCTCTACCAGCCGTTTGGGTATATAGTCGGAAGAACCGAGTTTCATGCTCTCCACTGCCGTATGTACCTCGGCGTAATCGGTCATGACGATAAACGGTTGCCGTTTGCCATTAGTAAGCATCCACCGCAACAGGTCGATACTCTCGCCATCGGGCAGGCGTAGGTCGGCAAGTACGATGTCATCTTCATCGGCTTTTGCCAACAGTTTCTTGGCGGTTGAAATGCGGTAAGCCTGCACGGTATCGAACCCTCCCTTTTTGAGCAGGTTGCAGACGTAATCGTTATATACGGGGTTGTCTTCAATCACATATACTTTCATCTGACTTCCTCCTTCTTTTCCTTTCTCGCCAGTTCCATAATCATGTCACCCATTTTCAATACAGAGTCTACGGCACGCTTTATCTCGTCATTAGAGCATTCCTCATCACGGTGGAGCAATTCATGCAGTTTCCATAATGGTCTGTCCGCACGGATTACCGCCCACGAACTGCGCAGACGGTGTACCTGTCCGTCCAACGCATTGCGGTCGTTTCTGTTTGCGGCTTCCTTTATAACCTGCATATCCTTTCCCGTTTCGGTTATCAGGCGTTCCAGCATCGCCACCTTGTTGCCGTAGGCGAGCAGGGAGGAGAAGTCGGGCAAGTTGTCCGTAACACAATTCTGTTTGACACATTTCTCCGATACTGCCATCAGTTCCGCCATGTCGAAAGGCTTGAATAGGCAGGCAGTAAAACCGTGTGCCAACAATTCCTCTTCGGTACAACTGCCGGATGCGGTCGCCACGATTACGGGAATGGTCTTGGAGTTGCCGATGTCGGATGAACGCAACAGTTCCAATACCTCGTAACCGTTCGTTTCGGGCATTTTCAAGTCGGTAATCAGCAAATCATAATTTCGTGTGCGTATCGCCTCCATCAGGTCGCCCGTGTTGTCGCACGCATCGCAACGGATGCCACAGTAGGCGTACATATCCCTTACCATCGAAAGAAGAATGTCATTGTCGTCCAGTACCATGACAGAGAATGACCGTTCAAAATGGCTTTCCTGCCAGTCTTTTTCTTTATCGGAAACGCCATCCGCCGTATTCATGGGTATTTCCACTGTGAAACGGCTACCCCTGCCTTTTTCACTTTCCAGTCGGATTTTGCCGTGCATCATATCCACGATGCGTTTGACAATGGACAATCCCAGTCCGAAGCCGTCTTGCGTGGCGGCGTTCGAGAGCCGTTCAAACTCCCTGAACACCCGTTGCCGTTCTTCATTGTTCATGCCGCTGCCCGTGTCCTCAACGATAAGGGCAAGCGTTTCCCCATCGTAGTTTGAACGGAAAGAAACGCTTCCGGCTTGTGTGTACTTGATGGCATTGGATAAGAGGTTGTCGCCTATCTGCATGATGCGCTCCCTGTCACCCATGAGGATAACGTCCGCATCATTTTCCACGGTGAGTTTCAAATCCTTGACTTCCGCCATAGGTCGAAATTCCGCCTCCAGTGCATCAGTTATACTTTGCAATCTGAAAGGGGTGATATTCATCTTCTCTTTTCCGCTTTCCAACCGAAAGAAACTCAACAGAGAATTAAGTATTGTAATCATCCGTTTTGAGGCTTGCAGCACGCTTTCCGCATGGCGTTTGTTTTCCGCCGTGCCGTTGCTGCATATCAGTTCCGTATAACCGTGTATGGCGGTCAGCGGTGTACGCAGTTCATGGGTGATTGTGTGCATAGCCTTTCTTCGGGATATTATCAATTCCTCGTTTTTCCTGTTGGATTCACGGAGTTGTCCAATCAGAGAAGAGGTATCTTTCTTGTATTTGCCTATTTGTTTGGCATATCTGTGAATGATGATATATGAAAACAACAAAAGGAGAACGGCAAAACCTGTCAAACCTCCTATCTGCATAAATGACCGTTCACGCATGGCGGTTATTTCCGCTTCCCTCCGTTGTAAATCTGTCTGTACCTTTTTGTCCATTTGGTGGATGAGCGTTTGCAGTTGGCGGTTCAGTTCCGTGTTCCTTGCGGCGAGGCTGTCGGCGTATTCGGACAATTGGCGGCTTTGCGTCTTTTGTCGTGCTATCACGTCACGGTTCAGTGTGTAGAGCATGGTTGTAGTGGCTGTGGGTTCCGGCTTTTCTTTCTTACCGAACAGCCTGAACAAGCCTTTGCGCTTCGCTTTCTTCGGCTCTTCCTGTGTACTTTTCCATGCAATGACGGGTACACGTTCGGCTATCCGTTCATTGATGGCCTCTTGCTCGTCAAGGACTTGCATTATCTGCCGCAAATGCTGTTCCTTGCTTTCCAATAGGTGGCGCACGCTGTCAATGCGCTCTGTAGGGTAAGATTGCTTGAAACGGCACAACATACTGTCCACCTCCAAACGCTTACGATGATAGGTCTGCACATCATCGTCTTCCCATTCCAATATCGTTTCACCCAAAAGGGAAAGTTCTATCGTCTTGGCATAGGCATGATGTATCTCCTGACGGAAAGCATTTATCTGCTTGTTCTCCGTTTCCAATGCCTCAAGTTCCTGCCATTCTTGAAGCCACAGGTACATGATGCCTCCTGCCAACAGGCATACCAACAAGTAGCCTGCGGCAATCATCGTGCGGAAATGTTTTGTGTCTGCGGTATGTCGTTTCATGGGTAGCTGCTGTTGATTGATTATAATACAGCCCGTAGGTCTTTATCGGCTTACGGGCTGCATAGTCTTTGTGGCTTTATCCAATGTGATTACTACATCAAAATGTTTTTATAGTGTTCTCAATAAACATTTCAAAATCCTTTTCCCATATCATAAACTTTTTGCAGGTGGTTGGTATTTAAAATTGCACCTTTCTCACTGACACTGTTGACGAGATAGTGGCCTCTGTTTTTCCATCCCCTGTCTTGTGCAATGAGTTCAAAAGAGCGTACCATACCGTCAAATACATAAGGGTCTTCCAACTCTCCGCATGAAAGAAGCATGCACTCCTTGACAGGCAAGTCCTTTTTGCCTATTATGAAAGAATAAAACTTGTCTATGGCAGCTTTCATCTGGGTGGGAAACGAGTACCAGTAAAGAGGGGTACAGAATACGATGGCGTCACTTTCCGCCATCAATGATGCTAGTTTGTTGAAATCATCATTGAAAACACAGGCTTTCCCCTTGCTGAAACAGTTGTCGCAAGCCCTGCAACCTTGAATATGTTTATGTGCAGTATCAAACCGCACGACACTGTTGCCTGCCTCTGACGCTCCCTTTGCAAAAGCGTCTGCCATCAGGTCACTGTTACCGCCTTTTCGCGGACTGCCGGTCAAAATCAATATGCGTTTGCCCATTTTCCTTAATCTCTCTATTCAAATCTTTTATTCTCCCATACGGAAATCGCCCACGTTGTCATGGCTTAGCGTGACTTCCTCGATACGGCTTGTGCATCCGCCGCGTTGCGGGCATTGGCTGCTGATACCGAGATAAATCCGGTCGGGATAGTAATTACGGTACAGACGTACCATGTGCCACTCTTTTTTGTCTAATGAATAGTAGCTGGCGATAGTCCGGGTGTCGGAAGATATTTTCATATAGACCGACGGGGCATCTATCTTGTCATGGTTGTTGTCGTCCGATGTGCCTTGTGTCCGTACCGATACGATGCGGTGGTTGCCATATTCGTCCTGCTCGAAGGCAAGTTTCTGCCAAAGCGTATCATTGACATACACAAACAGGTCGGCTGCATTGTAAAGTCCCTCTGCGGTGAATTCAGGAGTTACCTTGGCTGTCAGCGTGAACGGTTTGGTATTGTCCGTAGGAATCAGCAATACGGGCAGCGTGTTGTTGGACAGCTTCCCTTCGTTCGGGTCGCAGAAGAAATCAAGTCCTTCGGCACAACGGAATTCCAATGCTCCGTCTGCCAGCAAGCTTACACACGTATCTGCGCCATTGATGGCATGGGTAAAAGTGACATCGCCTAAAGTGACTTTGCAGTCTGCAATTCTGCTTGCCACATCGGTGCTTCCGGTTTGTCCGGCTTCATTCTGTGTGGTCTCATTTTTTGGTTGGCATGCGGCCAACGTGAGGCATCCGGCAAGGATTGCCTGATAAATAATTGTCTTTTTCATTGCCTAAGTTGTTTATTATTAGTATTTTTGCCGCAAAATTAGGCAAAATAGGGCAATGCCGCAATGGTGAATAATAACCAATTTTCCGGATGCACGAACAGGAACACAGATTACAATCCCTGCTGACAGGGCAGAATTTCAATGCGGAAAGCGACATGGATGAATGGTTGGAAACAGCCAAAGGCTATGCCCATGCGTACGCTCAAGCGACCAATGGCATTGCGGTCCTCTCTGATTTCCAAAACAATGTGAACCATATTTATTCCGGTCTGTTCGGGCAGACATTAGGATTGCCGGAATATGCCGAGAACAAGAATTCCGTCTTCGAGCATGAAGTGTTCGACAATATCCCCGATGAGGAATTGGTGGAACGCCATATTCTCGAACTCCGTTTTTTCCGTTTCTTGGAATCTGTCCCGGCAACCCAAAAGCCCGATTTCAATGCCACTTGCGTCGTTCATTTTCAAAGGCAAGGAATGCCGCCCCTATCCGTACTCCACACTACCCGATATTTGCTTTGCCATGCCAATGGCAGTATATGGTTAGGACTTTGTACTTATGCACCTTTTCCGCAAACTAATGAAGTCATGGAAGGCTGTATTATCAACACACGTACCGGTGAAACCGTTTGCTTGGAACAGTTTGACAGCCGATTGCTCAG
Organism: Coprobacter secundus subsp. similis; assembly: GCF_015097275.1. Classification (GTDB taxonomy): domain Bacteria; phylum Bacteroidota; class Bacteroidia; order Bacteroidales; family Coprobacteraceae; genus Coprobacter; species Coprobacter secundus. Next base: position 1,888,740 of record NZ_AP023322.1, on the reverse strand, counting down.
CCGCCGTCAAATAGAAATTCTTTCCCTGTTGGCAAAAGGCGAAGGCAGCAAACAGATTGCGGACAAACTCTCCATATCCGTCAACACGGTCAGCCGCCACCGCCAAGATATTCTCACGCGGCTGCGCGTTACCAATACTGCCGCAGCCGTGGAGATAGGTTTACGTATGCGTCTTATATAGACAACGGATTTCACATTATTTTTAGTATCGTTTGATATTGAATTGAAATTTTGTGTACTCTATTTGAATATGCTGAATTTTCAAGATATGGCTTTGCCTATTAACAAATAAGATTTATAGCCTCATGCCTCGTCTGCGTTTGGCTTTCTTTTTTCTCCGCAATATCTCCGCCATTTCCTGATTGGCTTCCGCATCAGCGGCGTTGAAAGATGAGCCGTTGCCGTTCAGTAGTCCCAACGAACCGTTGAATAACTCGCCGAGTGCCGTGCCGGATGGTGCGCTTGGCATGGCAACTTCATGTACTTTGGCTGTTATTCCCATACGCTCATTGTATCTGTTGCGCTGCAATGCTGCGTCAATCTTGGAATAGCTGAAACGCCTATCCACTTTTGAGCCGTTGAAATGGTAGCCATTTTTAGTGAATACGACACCCTGTACCTCATTCGTCTGCCCCTTGTGCTTGAAACTGACTTCCACACCCTGACGTTGCAAGTTGGCGACAAGCACGTTCCAGTTACCGCATCTGCCGACTTCCCTTTTGAGAATGTCGTAAAGCTCGTATTTTGTCATGTCCGGCTCTTTCAGGCGGTTGCGCTTGACATTTTCCTTGCCCTCCGACATGTGCAGACCGTATTTCAAGGTAAGCTCCTTACAGATACGGGTGCTACGAAACCGCTCGTGCCTGTCCGAAATAGTATTGCCGTTGTTGTCTATACGGTTGAAGGCAATATGCACGTGCGGATGCTCCTTGTCGAAGTGACGAGCGATGAAGAACTGCGTATCACGGATGCCCATCCGCTCCATATATTCAAGCGCAATGTCTGTCATGACGCGGTTCGTCAGGTGTGTCTCATCCCCTTTTGAAAAACTCAATGCAATGTGTCCGACAGGCTTCGATACTTTACTGTTCATCTGTGACTGCATATTGAAACTCATGGCGATGGTTTCCTTGTTTTCCATGAACAAGCCGTTGTATGCCACCACCTGCGTACCCTTGCTCTTGTCAAGGATGTAGTCCACTACACCCTTGAAGTAGCTTCCCTTTACAATTTTCGCCATCATATCCCTGTCTTGCTTATCAGTTCGTGAATCCTTGCCACTGCCACCTTGCAGTCCCACCGGACTTCTGAAAAACCTCCGGCATTCGCTTTATGTGCAAGCTGGTTGAGGTTGTTCGCCATGCCGCAGAGTTGGCGAATGTGTCCGGCATGTTCTTCCGACACCCGTTCCTTCACATGACCGTTTCGGAAACATTCCCTCATATACTCGCTCGGCGATACTCCGGCTTCATGCGCCTGTGTCAGCAGACGGAAGTAGTCGGCTGCCGCCAGCTTCACTGCAACACGGTATTTCAATTTCTCGGTTGCCCCTTTCTTCGGGCGACCGCCCTTGTTACGTTTCTTATCTTCTTTATGTTCCATATTTCATTTCTTCTAATTATGTTCCTGACTATACTGTATAGACCAACAGGATTGGGTTACTGACTAAAGTCCGTAACGGGTGGCAAGCGGTTTCGGGACACCCGAAACACAAACTTGCTACCTCCCCAATTCCATCGGATGAATTTCGGGCAGCTCCCGTTTTTTCCTTGCGGAATCTCATAATCTCAATCCTTTTTTCTTGGGTTTAACGATGGTTCGTGGCGGTGGATTGACGATTAAATTCTGTCGCTTGCCGCACAGGTAATCGTTCAAATCCTTATATCCATTGTAGTTTTGGGAGAAGTCCCTGATACGTCCGGCAAACTCTTTTTCCAGTTTCCAATACGTTTTTCGTCCAGCCTCGTCATTGTCAAGCAGGCAGTGGATGCACCCGTATCCATGCAGCACGTCAATGGCTTTTGAAACATTGGAAACCGAATTGAGAATGACGTAATCCTGCCCGTCAAGGCTGGGCATGGTCGGGCAGTTCTTCATCCGCAAGGTGAGGAATGAAAGGTAGTCCGTCATTCCCTCGAACACGAGGCATTTCTCCCTCGGTTCTCCCTGTTGCCGGATATGGCTGATGTCCTTCGGTGCGATACAGCCCTTGAAAAATTGGTTGCGTACATCATATCCTCCTGCCACATTCGAGAATCCGATGGCGAAGTAAGGTTTGCCGTTATGAGTGAAATGTAGCTCCTTACATTCTGCTTGTGCCAATTCGATATTTATGCCACGTTCCTGCAAGTAGCGGAGCAATGCCGGATGCGTGAGTTCTCCCACTTCCAAATGTTGGAAACTCGGTTTGTCAGTCTGTCGTTCTCTGAAAGAAGAACCGACAGGTCGGATATGCGGTGTCTGTCGTTCAATCCGTTCCAACAGGTACGGCACATTGTCGGAACGGTAGAGTTCCTGCGCCAATGCGATGATGTTGCCGCCTTTGCCAGTTCCGAAGTCATACCATTGGTTAAGGTCGGTGTTTACCTTGAACGATGCTTCCGTTTCCTCCCTGAACGGGGATTTGTACCAAAGGCTTTTGCCCTGCTGCTTGACGGGGCTATAACCTAAACTTTGCAGATAGTCTGCGATGCGTATCTTCTTTGCTTCCTGTGTAGTCATAATCTTCCTATGGTTTTAATGGTGAATGAAAATCGTTGATTCATTGAATTGTATATATAATGTGATTATATTCAATCAGATAGATGCTCAACATCCGCTCAACAAACTACTCACCAAAAGAGAAACCGACAATCGGTCGGATTCTTCGTCTCAACTTCTCTTTTGGTCTGTTGAGATTTTGTTGAGAGTGTATATCGTTTATTATTAGTATGATTATATCCTTATTCAACAATTCAACAAAAAGACAATGGATTTACAGCGTTTCAAGCTGCTGCCTCGTGATGCTGTAGAAGCGTCCCACTCTCCTTATCGGCTCATACCTACACTCCCGATTGTAGTTCAGTTGGTAGGTGGTGTATGTAAGCCCGTTCGGTGCTGGCGTGAGCTTCCAACACTCCTGCAATACCTTTCTCACTTGGTGTTTCTCCGCCTTGACATACGTGTTTGCCAACAGAACGAGTATATCATGCGGACAGAATGAAACGCTGTCCACATCCATCGTTGCCATAATATCGAGAAGCAGCTCTGCCATTTCAATCTCCAATCGGTTGCGGTTACTGCGGATTATCTTCTGCAAGGCTTCGGTATGCAGCAGTGACGGGGCAAACCACATACGGCTCTCTTTTTCGGTGGATAACCGTCTGTGCTGCAAGTGGTAGAGGAAAGCAGGTATCTCCGCTTTCAGCTTTTGCAGGAAGTCGGTATCATCCGACTGCAAGCGGTCTATCTTCCGTACCCAATAGCGTGTTTCCCCTGCGTCTATGATGACAGGCAGATATTCGTTGTTGGAACACAGCACGAATTTGGCGAAGAACGCAATCTCGTCACGGTCTTTGCCTTTGGCTTCCACTTTGTAGGAGAGTGTGGTGCTCAGGTTCTTCAACCTCTCGCTGTCCTCCCTGCGGTTGAGCAGCACTTCATCCACCACGATAAGGAGTTTCCCTGCCCAATCGGAATTGAACTGGCTTCGGAAATCCTCGTTGGTGTTGAATGTCACGTTGTTCTGAAAGAGGGCTTTCAGAAAGTTCAGGAACGTGCTTTTGCCCGTATTCCGTTCTTCTGATACCAGCAGCAGGATAGGCAACTTTTGGATAGGGCGCAGGTAGAGCAGTTGCAGGTAGTCCATTCCCAACTCGTATTGCTCCCCGAAAATATGCCGTACCAAAGATTGGATGTGCGGAAAATCGCCCTCTTGCGGACGGTGGTCTATCGGTTCATACAGGTTCAGGAACTTGTCCACTATCGGACGGTAGTTCACATGGTCGGGAACCGTGCAGAAGCCGTCATATTTGGGGATGGTGGCGAGAAAGTGTTTGCCGTAGTCCTGCCGTAATGTTTCGTTGTTCCACACGATGCGTTTCTTCACATAGCCGCCGTCCAGTCGGGGCTGGTTCACTAACTTGTAGAGGGTCGTACCAACTCGGATAAACTCCTCTTTGCTGATGTCTGATTTACTCATTGTTCATACGCTTAAACGGTTGATAAATAATCGTATGCAAAATTAGAGAGGGTTGCTTGAAACCTTGATACGCAAATCACGGCAGAATGGCGCAAAAAACACACGGAATGAAAAACTTGCAGTATATCGGAGAACTTGACAACAAGAAATCCCGAAGAAATACCACTTTAATGGCAGTTTCTTCGGGATTGTCGCATTCGTATGAATGAATGGCTATGCGCCTATTCAAACACTCGTGTAAATGAATTGTCGGCAATGGGAATACGCATCGGTTTCATTACTTCATGTCGTCATATCAATACACTTCACGCTTGATATTCAGATGATTTTATGCTCTTAACCAGCGAAAAGAAGATGCTTGTTTTCTCTTTTCGCAAGTACAATCTTTCAAGTATGGCATTGCGTATCCGTTCCGCTCCGTACGAGTTGATACGGAAAGCGAGAGCGACAACCATTTCAAGGCTGTAAACATCCACACCGATTTTGTCCGATAGATGGATATGCCGTTGCGCTTTATGCTCTTTCAGTATTCCGCTTTTATATACTGCTTTGATTGCTGCTCGGATGGATGGAGCAATGACACCGAACAGGCTGACAAGTTCCGCTTCGCTCATCCATACCGTTTCACTCGGTATAGTTATCGTACCGTGTTCTGTGATTTTGATGATATTCCTTTTCATTGTCCTGCCATTGATACATTGATAAACGATTGGTTCAGCCTGTTGCCGAGCATGGTAAGGTCGTTATCCAATTTCTGTGTTGTGATTTTGGCATAGATTTGGGTCGTGACTATGTTCGTATGCCCCAAAACACGGCTCACGCTTTCAATCGGCATACCCATACTCAAAGCAAGGGTCGCGAACCCATGTCTTGCGCAATGGAACGAGATGTCTTTTGTTATCCCGCACTCTTTCATCACCTTTTTCAACGGTTTGCAGATAGACCAGTAGTTGAGATTGGGGAACACGAGGTTATCCTCCTGCAAGGGTCGGTAACGCTCTATTATCTGCAAGGGAATATCCAGCAGTTTCACTTGGAACGGAACTTTCGTCTTGTGCCGTTTCGATAATATCCACTTCTCTCCGTTCACTTCCACGATGTTATCGTTGGTCAGTTCCTTGATGTCCACGAAAGAGAGGGCGGTGAAGCTGGCGAAAACGAAAATATCACGGATATAGGACAGTTTGGCATCCCCGAACTCGTGCGTCATCAACGCTTTCAGTTCGTCTTCCGTCAGGTATTCACGCTCCTTTACATTCGGGCTGATGTGGAACTGGGCAAACGGATTTCTCGGTATCAGTCCGTTGAAGTGCGCACGCATGACTACACCTTTCAGCCACATGCACTTTTCCCATATCGTCCCGTTGTGTAGTCCCGCTTCCGTTGAGAGGTAGGCGGCAAATTCCTTGATGAAGTCGGGCGTAATCTCCAGCATGGACATATCCGTCCGCCTGTAGAAAGACTTGATGAACGCTGCCACATGGTTTCTTGCCACCACCCGTGAGCGGTAGGTTGCCATTACCCTGTCTTTGCCAACACGCTTCTTGAACACCTCGTTTTCACGGTCGAATGCTTTGAGCAGTGTCTCGTACTCGCTACCGATACCCTGATAGGCATTGCGCACCATTTCTGCCGTAACGAACGCTTCACGGTCGGACAGGCGTTGGTAGTGCTTGATGATTTGCGCCTTGATGTTGTCCAAAGCGAGGTTGATGTCCCGTGCCTCCTTGCTCTTGCCTTTGGCTCGGTTGCCCTTGATGTCCCAAAGCGTCTTCGGGACACTCTGCTTGCAACTGAACTGCGCCACAGTCCCATTGATTGTCACTCGTCCCATGATGGGGACAATGCCGTTTTTCTCCTTGCTGCCGTTCACGTAAAACAGCACCTTGAATGTACTTCTTGCCATACTCGTTTTTTGTTTGCAAAGTTATTACTCAACGAGTTAGACCATGTAAGCCAATCGAAGCCATACGGAGAAACTTTCAGTGCCATGTGTTAAAAATCACTTTCCGGCGGGTAATGATTTGGAGACCGTTCTCTTTCAATATTCCGCTTTCCTTTGCGTTACCTCATTTTTTCGTTTGGCACTGTTTGGCTTCATAAACGCTTTTATACTAAGCCATTCAGTGCATTTTCTCCCTTTTTCTGCGACTATTCCAGAGATTTTTTATAATTTTGTTATTTTTCAAATATGCTCAGGTAAAATAGAATTTATATGAATGATATCCTGATATCTATTATTATTGTAAATTATAATGTAAAATATTTTTTAGAGCAGTGCCTTACTTCTGTTTCCCGTGCTATAGAAGGTATAAATGCAGAAATATATGTTGTAGATAATAACTCTACAGATGGCTCTGTCGAATATTTACGTTCTCGGTTTCCTCAAGTAATATTTATAGAAAATGTCTCGAATCCAGGTTTTTCTAAAGCAAATAATCAGGCGATAGAACTTGCAAAAGGAAAATATATATTATTGCTAAACCCAGATACCGTAGTTGGAGAGGGTATATTACATAATTTGTGTACTTTTATGGAGAAGCATTCTGACGCTGGAGGGGTGGGAGTAAAAATGTTGGATGGACGTGGAAATTTTTTACCGGAAAGTAAACGGAGTTTTCCTTCTCCATGGGTTTCTTTTTGTAAAATATTTGGCTTATCAAAATTGTTTCCATATTCTTCTCTTTTTTCCAAATATTCTCTTTTGTATCTTGAAGCAGATAAACAACATTGTGTAGATGTTTTGTCTGGAGCATTTATGTTATTACGCAAAGAGGCATTGAATAAATGTGGGTTGTTGGATACTTCCTTTTTCATGTATGGGGAAGATATAGACCTTTCCTATCGATTAGTGTTAGGTGGATATAAAAATTATTATCTTCCAGAAAAAATTCTTCATTATAAAGGAGAGAGTACCAAGCATAATGATATAAAATATATTCAGGCTTTTTATGGAGCGATGCATATTTTTTATAAAAAGTATTATCCTCATTCAGGATGGTTGACTTCTTCTATGATAAAGATGGCTATATGGTCAAAAGCTTTAGTTGATATAATTTCACGATCATTACGGGTAAAACCTTTGTTGAAAAATGAGCATCAGCGTATGTTAGTGGTTTGTGTGGGGAAACATTATGAAGATATTAAAACTGTTATTTTAAGAAAAATGCCAGAATTGGATAATATATATTTGTGGGATTTAAGAAAGAAATCTTTGCCAAAAGGTGAGGAGTTTGTCGCTGAGTGGAGTCAATATACGGATATTACCTTTTGTTTTCCAGATATATCATTTTCTCAGATATTGCAAAATATAAATGTTTCTTATGTAAGACGGAAAACGTATCATATTTATAATTTGGAGAGCAGACAATTAGTTTCTCCAGGAAATAAATGAAAAAAAAGAAACCTGTAAAGTGTTCCTCTACAATGAAATATTTTTATTTCATTGTAGAGGAACACTTTACAACACAAGCCTATTCTATATTTCATGATCTTTTTTAAATTGGCTCAATCTTTCTTCTAATAGGGAATATTGATGATCTTTAATGAAAGAAGTACAAGCTCTTAGCCCTTCTTGATTACTGCCTGTTGTACTTAATGATATAGCACTTATACCATAAAAAATAAGTTCTTTCATGAGTTCTCCTCCAGTCATGCCGGGATAAGCAATAGTGAAATAAAAACCATCAGCAATAGGAGCGTCTAAATCATGATCATAGACAATGTAAAATCCATTTTTTGTAAATATATCTTTTAATTTTTTTGCCCTGCGGCCATATTCTTTAATATCAGATACAAAGTCGTAGGTACCGTCGGCTGCAGCTTTAAACATAGCAGCTAAAGCATATTGTGCAGAGTGACTTGTCCCGGAAGATAGAGCATATAATACTCTATGTATATATACTGTACCAAATGTCCCGTTTCCATATATTTGGGTTAATCCTGGATATGAACGATGGTATAGTTTGTCGGAGATTGCTGTAATACCGATTCGTTGTCCTGCGTAGCTGAATGCTTTAGACCCAGAAATTTGTAAAATATAGTTATCAGTATAATGGGAGACACTTGCTTGATAAGGAGGGGCGTACGGTTTGCCGAGATCTTTACGGAAATCCATTGCAAAGTAAGCGAGATCTTCAATAACGATAGTATCATATTTGTCAGATAATTCTCCGATAATTTGAAGTTCTTCATCTGTTAGACAAAACCATGCAGGATTGTTGGGATTGGAATATATTATTGCGGCAATATTTCCTTTAGAGAGATATTTTTCTAAAATTTCTTTTAATTTGTTTCCTCTGTAATGATAGACGTCGAACGATTCGTATTGATACCCCATGACTGTAATTTGTTGTTTTTGTACAGGGAATCCGGGATCAATGAATAGTATTGTTTTTTTATTAGGAAAGCATTGTCCGCAAGTAAGAAATGATGCGAAGGTTCCCTGCATAGAACCTGTTACCGGTACACAGCACTCAGGACGAATATCCGTATTTATAAAGGCTTTGATAAATCGAGAGGCTTCATTTTTTATTTCAGGTATACCATTTATATTGGGGTAAATGGAAGCTACACCATTTTTTAGTGCATTGATTTCAGCTTTTAGTCCAACTTCTGCAGCTTTTAATCCGGGAACTCCCATTTCCATATGTATAAATTCTGTGTGAGTTTCCTGCTCCAATTGGTTTGATATTGCAACGACTTCTCGAATAGTTGCTTTACCAAAGTCTGTAAGGCCACAGTTTTCTATTAGTTGTTTGGTTATCTGATAGTTTACTGGAGTATTTTTCATGAGTTATTCATTTTATGATAATACAAAAGTAAGAAAATAATCAAATAATGCCAATTTTTTTGCTCAAACTATTGCAGAATAAAAAAAAGTGTCTATCTTTGCAAACGCAAATGAGAACAAGAGTGTTCTAGTAATAAAATGGTGCGGTAGTTCAGCTGGTTAGAATACATGCCTGTCACGCATGGGGTCGCGGGTTCGAGTCCCGTCCGCACCGCTTAAAGCTCTGGAAAATAATATTTTCAGGGCTTTTTTATTGTTAGTATTAGTTTGTTTTGTAAAGCTGTAAACATAGTAGAACGTAAACTTGTTGTAATATCATAACTGTAAATATTTACTATTATGATAAATTATGTTGATAGGATGGCCGATGCTTTGGTTGATGTACTTAAGTATTCCGATTCGGAAGTGGAATGGCCGGAAACGAGAGGTTTGAGACCGAATGATGGAGTACGGCCCGAATGGTTATATCCCGCAATAGAAAGTTCCGATTATTCCGAAATAACTAGTATTTTGCAATATACACAGCAAGAAGCTGTGTTTGATGAGATTGGAGAATTGCTTTTAGGAATAGCATTGGTAGAAATGAAGCATTATGCTGGAGTCCGAGATGCTATTGTTGCTCTTGGAGGGAAATTACCTCAACCCTATAGCAGTAAAAATGTAAAAATTGGAACTTCTCTCGTTGAAGCTTTGACGTTGGCGATAGAATCGGAAATTGCTACTATTGAATTTTATAAATCAATAGAGATTAAATTTTCTCAAGATACTGATTCGGTAATAATAATGAAGCAACTATTAAAGAAGCTGATTGCTGATGAAAGTTTGCATTTGAAATTATTGAATAGGTATTTAAAAGATTCAGTAAATGATGAGCAAAAATATAATTCGATTGTTGGTGAATGGTTGTCTAAAATAAAACTATATATCGAATGATTTATTTGATATATTCTGGGAAATTTAGTAAATGATAGAGTTATTTATAATCAGGATAGGAATATATTATTTTTTTATTTTTCCCTCATTAATTAATTCTGATAGAGCCTTCTAAGGATGGGCAAGTGATTCCTAATTTTTTGGCAACTTCTTGTTGGTTATTATACTGAATTTGCGGAAACTCTACCTAAAGATACGATTATACTTACAGCCCAATGTGCAAAATATCGTTATAATAAGTTATTTTTAGGTGATATCAATGGAATTTCTTGAACATTGGATGTGAGGCTGTGTAATGGCAGTTACTCATTAGTAGTAGTTTTGCTCTTCAATTAAAGGAATTATTGAGCTTTATGTTATAATATTGCTTGATATGAACAAAAGGTTATTATCGTATTATTCGCATTGTATAGTTTGGGTATAAAAGATATTCATACAATGCTGACTTTGCTGGCATTTTTATATCCTGAAGTAGTAGAAGTATTGGTGGAGAGATTTGGTATCAATATTATCTCTATGATAGAAGAAGACATGAAAGTATTATTTGCAGACGGTAAGACAAATTGTTGCCGACTGTTTTTGATATAACCTAGGTATTCTATCAATATGGAATAGATTTTTACTGTTGTGGCGATATACTTTTTACTGAGGCTTGAAAAAATATAAGGTGCACCTCAAAAGTTTTTTGTTTAACTTTTGGGGTGCATTTTTTATGAAATACGCTTTTGAAAAAAGCTCATAATTTTATCGAGCACGATATCCGTAAGAAATGATGGCAATAAAGCATATAAGAGGTAATATAAAAGAAATATTGACAGCAGGGAAGTTTCCAATAATTCTCATATCTATAATTGAAGCTTGTATTGGAGGAAGTACCGAACCTCCAAGTATTGCCATAATCAATCCTGCTGCTCCAAATTTTGCATCGTCTCCCAATCCTTTTAAAGCAATACCATAAATAGTAGGAAACATAAGTGACATACATGCCGATATTCCGACGAGGCAGTACAGACCATATATATTGGTTAAGAGGATTGTTCCGAGTGTAAAACAGGAAGCAGCGAAAGCTAATATCATTAACAGTTTTCCTGGATTGAGATAACGCAGCAGGAAGGTACAAATAAAACGGCTGATACAGAATATCAACATAGCAAAGATATTATATTTCTGAGAAAGAACTTCAGCGGTTTTCTCATCGATACCCTGTTCTGTAAAGATATGTGTTCCATATTGGATAATAAAAGTCCAGCACATTATTTGTGCCCCTACGTAAAAGAATTGTGCAATGACTCCTTCCCGATAGTGGCGTATACTAAAGATTCGTTTTAGAGTAGGGATGAAATCTATTTTGTGTGATTGGTCTCCGTTTTTGGGCATTTTTGTTTTATATATGATAAGTAACATTATCAATACAATAAGCCCTATGTATAAATATGGTGCAATAAGGATTGAAAGGTCTGTATCTCGTACTGCTTCAAATTCTTCATTGCTAAGTAGACTTCGTTCTGCAGTATCTATGGGTAAAAGTCGAGCTTGAATGAAATTCATTGCAACATACATTCCTAGTAAGGACCCCATAGGATTGAATGATTGAGCGAAATTTAAACGGCGGGTTGCTGATTCTTCTGGCCCCATAGACAATATATATGGATTAGCACTAGTTTCTAAAAATGATAATCCACATGTAAGTATAAAATAAGCAATAAGGAATGGATAATATTCTCCTGTTAATTTTGCCGGGAAGAAAAGAAATGCACCTAATGCATATAATCCTAACCCTAATAATATTCCAGCTTTATATGAATATTTTCGGATAAACATAGCTGCAGGGAAAGCCATAGCAAAGTATCCTCCGTAAAAAGCTACTTGGACAAGAGCTCCATCGACTACACTCATACGAAATATTTTGGAGAAGGCTTTCACCATAGGATTTGTTATGTCATTAGCGAATCCCCATAGTGCAAAACAACTGGTAATGAGTATGAATGGAATTGTGTAATTTATCCCATTTTGGGAAAATATTGAATTTTTTGTGCTTTTCATAATTGAAATTTTTATTTTTTATTCGTACAAGTGAAAAATTCGTTCCATCATTTTCCATTTTTCATTTGATGATGCTTGAGAAGCAGTTTGTTGAAATGTAGAGACAAATACTTCCCATTCTTGTTGACGAGGTAAAGTATTTAGGCGTTTCATTGCTGTTTCCCAATCAAAGTCAAATGGTGTTTCTACTATCATGAATAATCTGTTATCGAATAGATATATTTCCATTTCAAGAATTCCTACTTCTCGTATACCAGCGGGTATTTCCGGCCATATTTTCCCTTGGCTATGCATTTTACGGTATTCTGCAATTAACTTAGGTTCATTCTTTAAGTCTAAGGTTTGGCAATATCTTTTTACTGGCTGTTTGTGTTCTTTTATAGGGTATCCTTTCATATACTCATTTTTCATAAATAATTTAGTATTTTATTGTGGCTGATATGTTTTTGTATCGAAACTGCTTCTTACAATTTGAGTTATTTCTTCTTGAGACTTAATATCTCCTTTAGCGTATGCTTGAGTTAAAATATTACCTATTGCTGTAGCCTCTGCAGGACCTGCTATAACAGGAATTCCAGTTACATCTGCAGTCAACTGATTTAATAAACTATTACGAGAACCGCCACCAATAATGTATAGTTGTTTGATAGGTTCCGGTATTAACCGATTCATTTCAATTATTGCTTCTTTATATTTAGAGGCTAAAGATGCGCATATACATTTTACAAATGCAGCTTTATTTTGTGGAATAGTCAGCTTTCTTTCTTTACAATATTTTTGAATGTTGTTTGTCATGTTTTCCGGATTTTGAAATATAGCAGCATCGACATCAATGAGAACTGTCTCTTTGATTAATTTTGCTTGTTCTATTATGTTGGAATAATCAACTTCTTCACCAGATTGTTTCCATTCTAACATTAGCCTCTGTAATATCCATAATCCGGTGATATTACGCAGAAATGTTATTTTCCCATTTGCTCCACCTTCATTTGTGAATTGAGCTATACGAGCTTCTTCTGTCAGTATAGGGTGGGTCGTCTCTGTGCCTAATAGTGACCATGTTCCGGAACTGAGGAATGCATAATTTTCCCCGCTTGCCGGTATTGCAGCAATTGCGCTTGCTGTATCATGGGAACCTACGGTTATAACGTCGATTTCATCTAATCCGGTTTCCTTGGCTATCTCTTTTTTTAGTTTTCCCAAAATTGTTCCTGGTTGCCTGATTTCACCAAAAAGATGCAGAGGAATCTTTAATTGGGAAAGTAAATCTACATCCCAAGTATGAGTATTGGCGTTTAGAAATTCTGATGTAGAAGATATACTGTATTCATTCGCAGCAACTCCTGTAAGGAAATAATTAAACAAATCGGGCATAAATAATAGTCTATCTGCAATAGTTAGTTGTGGGCAGTCTTCCAGTAACATGCTGTATAATTGAAATAAAGTATTTATAGGCATGACTTGTATACCAGTACGACGATAATGCTCTGATTTAGAGATAATATCAAAAACTTTTTCAGGTATTCCGACAGTTCTTTTATCCCGATATGAGATTGGATTTCCCAATAAATTTCCATTTCGGTCAATAAGACCGAAATCTACACCCCAAGTATCTACTCCTATACCATTGATTTTTAGCCCTTGTTTTGCTGCCAATCGCATGCCCTCTTTCATGTCCTGAAAAAGGCAAGGAAAGTCCCAATATATATGTTTGCCCAATTGTACAAGCCGGTTGGTAAACCTATGTATCTCTTCTATATGAAGTTTGCCCTTGGAGATTGTACCGGCTATGATACGTCCACTACCTCCACCAAAATCAGCAGCCAGATAGGTGTTATTTTTCATTTGCTAATTTTACCTAATACATAAACTTCTAAATCTTCAATTTCGGTAGGAGTAAGTACATCGTACTCCATACGACTATGAATAATAATGCGACAAGCCATTTCAAAAAACATGGCTTTTTCAAAGACTTCATCGAAATCTTTTCCACATACAACTTGTCCATGATTGGTTAATAATACAGAATCGTGCTCTTTCATAGCATCTATGACGCTTTTAGCCAATTCTGGTGATCCAGGGCGGAAATAAGGTATAATGGCTATATCTTTACCTGTATGACAAGGAAGTTCTGCTGTAACATTAAAATTTTTAGGTTTATTTTTCATGCAAGCAACAGTTGTCGCATATTCAGACTGAAAATGTAATACAACATTAACATCAGGACGGGAGCGCATGATACCTAAATGAAATGTGCTTTCCATAGATGGTTTAATGCCATTTTCAGGTTTTCCAGAAGCTATATCGCATATAGATACTTTTTCTTTAGAAAGTGTGGGTACCCATGAGCCTGTTCCGGAAATAAGAGCTTTGTCCCCGATTCGCCATGAAAGATTTCCACTACTACAAAGCATTAGTTTGGCATCACCGTAACGATGTGCTTGGTATATAAATGTTTTAATGTGTTCGTCTGTTATCATTTTGTTATAGAATTAGTAGGAAAACAACTGGTAATAAAGATAGTACTATTGTAATGATATTATTACCAGTTGTTTCCTTAAATTGATTAAAAAGCTTTCTTGTATAAATTTAAAATGATTTCTTCTGTTACGTCTCTGGGATTACCTGGTGTACAGACATCTTTAATTGCTGATGCAGCCAGTTTGGGGAGGTCACACTCTTTTATCCCCAGTTCTCTCAATCGTTGAGGAATACCGGTTTTTATAGACAAATCTTTGACGGCTTTTATTGCGGCTTGAGCAGCATCTTCGTCTGTCATGCCAATACTGTATACATTCATTGCTTTGGCTATCTCAACGTATTTTTTGAGGGCTGCTGGGGCATTATATTCCATAATGATAGGTAACAATAAAGCATTAGCGATTCCGTGAGGAATATCAAATATGGCTCCTAGAGGATGAGCCATGCCATGGACAACACCTAACCCTACATTGGAAAAAGCCATTCCTGCAATATATTGGGCCACAGCCATTCCATTGCGAGCTTCAGCATTATTAGGTTCAGATACTGCAGTTTCCAGATAACGGGCTATCATTTCGATAGCTTTTATTTCAAACATATCGCTCATTTCCCATGCACCTTTGGTTATGAGCCCTTCGATAGCATGAGTAAGAGCATCAAGACCCGTGGATGCTGTCAAACTTTTCGGCAAAGTATACATCAATTCTGCATCAACAATAGCAATGGCAGGTATATCGTTAGGATCTACACAAACCATTTTTTTTTCGTTTTCTTCATCGGTGATGACGTAGTTAATGGTTACTTCTGCCGCTGTTCCTGCTGTTGTTGGTAAAGCGATGATAGGTACTGATTTTTTCTTTGTAGGAGCCACTCCTTCCAGAGAAACAACATCTGAAAATTCAGGATTATTTGTAATAATTCCGATAGCTTTTGATGTATCGATAGAAGAACCTCCACCAATAGCGAGAATGAAATCTGCGCCTGATTCAGCAAATGCTTTTACCCCTGCCTTGACATTTGATACTGTAGGATTTGGTTTGATTTCACTGAATACAGTAAAAGGGATGTTGGCTTTTTTAAGTACTTGGAGTACTTTATCAGCAACACCAAATTTAATAAGGTCTTTATCTGTTGTTACAAATGCTTTTTGAAGGCCCAATCTGCTGATTTCCTGAGGTAAAACTTCACGTGCTCCCGGCCCAAAATAAGAAACTTCGTTCAAAATAAAACGGTTTATCATAATTATAATATTTAAAGGGTTAATAAATCGTGGGAAAAATAAATATTTCCCCACGATAACCGTTTATAAAAATGATTTTATTTATTTGTAAATTGGTCCATATGCAGCGCAAGCTCTATAGTCGGCTCCTTCTTTGTCCATACCGAATGCATTCCATGCTGATGGCCGGAAAATCTTTTCTTCATCAACATTATGCATGCAAACGGGGATACGTAGTATTGAAGCAAGGGTAATTAAATCCTGACCGATGTGTCCATAACTTATTGCACCGTGGTTTGCTCCCCAGTTGTTCATGACGGAGTAAACATCTTTAAATGGAGCTTTGTTACATAAACGGGGTACAAACCAAGTAGTAGGCCAAGTCCTATCAGTACGCACATCAAGGGCCTTATGTATTTCCGGGTCAAGTTCTACTGTCCAGCCCTCTGCAATTTGAAGTACTGGTCCAAGTCCTTTTACCAAATTTAAGCGACTCATTGTAACAGGCATACCCCCTTTAGATAGGAAATTGGAAGAATAACCTCCTCCTCTGAAATAGTCGCGATTGGCAGGATACCAGGTTGTAGCTTCTAGGCAGTTTTTTACTTCTTCTTCTGTAATATCCCAGTAAGGTTTCATGGTTGGTTGCCCGTTTTCAGTTTGGCACCCTGTTCCGTCGAGGGTAGTAGCCCCAGAGTTGATAAGGTGTATAATGCCATGTTGGGCAAGTCCGGTAAGTTTTTTGCCAGTTACACGTTCTACAGCTTCGGGACTCCAGAATGTACGTACATCTGAAAATATTTGAGCACGGTTAGAAAGAAGATGTCCAAATAACATAGCAACCCCGTTACAAGCGTCGTTTTCTGTTGCAACAACATATGCCTCGCGTATACCGTTCCAGTCAAAAGACGTATTTAATAAAGCCTCAGAAAAGTCTCCGTTGGGCATAAAATCGGTCCATTGGCGCTGTCCTTGGAATCCTGCAGCAATTGCATTGTGCCCGAGGGCTTCTTCTTTGAATCCCATTTCTCGCAATTTAGGATTACCCTGCATCAAATCGCGCATAATGATGGTCATTTTTACCACAAATTCCCAATCTGCATCTTTTTCTTCACGAGTTTTTGTTTTCTCGGGGATATTGAAGTCTGTTCCTTCATTTTTCTTGCACCATTTTTCTGTCCAGGCCATGGCTTTAGCAAATTCATCTTTATCATATATGCCTTCATTTACACGACGGATGATTTCGCTCATGTCTATTGATTCGTTACGCATGCCCAAATATTCTTGGAAAAAGTCTGGATTGACAATAGAACCTGCTATGCCCATCGATACACTACCCATTGAAAGGTATGATTTACCTCTCATTGTTGCGACGGCTTGAGCAGCACGGGCAAAACGTAATAACTTCTCAGCAACATCTTCGGGTATGGTATTGTCATCTAGGTCTTGTACATCTCGTCCATAGATTCCAAATGCTGGGAGTCCTTTTTGCGCGTGAGCAGCTAATACAGCAGCTAAGTAGACAGCCCCGGGGCGTTCAGTTCCGTTAAATCCCCAAACCGCTTTGGGATAATGAGGATTCATATCCATAGTTTCTGCTCCATAACACCAGCAAGAAGTTACTGTAATTGTAGCCCCTACACCTTCTTTTTCAAATTTTTCAGCACATGCAGCAGTCTCAGCTACACGACCGATTGTGTTATCAGCAATGACACATTCGACAGGAGAGCCATCTCCGTTTTTGAGGTTTGATGTAATGAGTTGAGCCACAGCTTTGGCCAAATTCATAGTTTTTTCTTCAAGACTTTCGCGTACACCTTTTTGGCGAGCGTCAATGGTGGGACGAATCCCGATTTTTGGATACTTTTTCATTGTTTCTTATGTTTGTTTAAAATCGCTTTATCTGTGCTGAGCTGTGCTGAATGAAAACTAAAAAAATTTTAAAGAGAACCTCTCAAACGTAATAAAGTTGGTAAGTACTCTTGATATTTTCGATCATTTAGAACAAATTCCGCTATTTTTTCTCCCATTTCTCTCCAATCGATTGTTAAGGCCGTAATGCCATTATCAATGATTTCATAAGATGGAGTATCATTGTATGCTAATATACCGAAATCGTGACCACATTTTAGGTTCAGTTTCCGGCTTTTTTTTATAAATTCGACAATATTTTGTTGTTTGATTATTAAGTATGCTACATTCTGTTGCGGGTTGCATTCTTCTGTTGATTCATATATTTCATAAAGAAATCCATGGTCGATACAAAATTGGATAAAATATTGTTTACTGCTTTGGGGATGTTTTAAATATTTAGGGAATACCATTACTAGTTTTTTGTATTTGCGTAAGGAATCGATAGCTGATAACATCCCGAGGTATAAGCCCCTATCAAAGTCTTGACAGATATAAGAATATGCATCTTTATTGAACTTTCCAAAATCAAGTAATAGTAATTTATTAGGATCTATTTTTCTCAAAATATCTGAAAATTGTTCATTATCAAAATTCATGATGATATATTTGTTATAGTTCCCAATTGATTCTTGCATAAGAGTATTAAAAAGTCGTTGACTATATTGGTGGAATAACAAGTCTACTTTATATCCAGAGGGTAGCCGACGAATAAAACTATTATAAAGTTCTTCTTTGAAGGGAGAATATTCATCGAGTAACAATAAAACATGAGTAAGCTTATCTGTAACGTAATAACCTTTTCCTGGAGTAGAGTCGATAATTCCTCGTTCACGTAAGTCAAGAAATGCTTTAAATACGGTATCGCGTGAAACTTGGTAATGAGCGCTCAATCGGTTGATAGAGGGTAGAAGGTCTCCAATTTTATATTCTCCGAGAGAAATTGCTTGTGCAATTTTATCGGCCAGTTGTTTTACCTTTGATGTTTGTTGTCCAAATGCAAGTTTCATGTTTCTCAGGGTATATTCTGTGCTGAACTGTGCTGACAAAGAAAAAAAATATTTTTTGAAATTGCAAGAATGAATATATGTTTTGTAACAGATTATAAATAAAAATATAAGATACCCCTAAATTGGATGGTTATTTGGGGGCATCTTAAAATAGTAGAAAAATATTTTGTGAAATGGTATTTTTATTATTGTATTACCTTAATACTTTTATGAATGTTTTTGCCATCTATTCGGATGACGTATATACCTTGGGGGGCATTTTTTAAGGATATATTTTCTGATTGTCCGGCTGAGATATTACTGAAAGAAGTATGATATACTTGTTTACCGTTTATATGATAGATACTTAATAAAACTTGTCGGTCATCTTTTCCAAATAATAGATTGTACATACCATTTCCCATAGGATATAAGATGATGTCTGGGGTAGTTGCTGATATTTCTTCTGTATGGGCAGCGAGTTCGATACATTTTTTTATACCGTTCCATGCATCGATCTTCCCGAATCCCCAAATATTATTCCCGTTTTCAGAAATGTCGCCTGTATAATTATCTTTCCGTGCCGTTGTTTTTAAAATGTTTCTTACATTTTCAGGATTTAGCTGTGGATTGGCTTGTAACCATGTTGCCAGCACTCCGGTGATAAATGGTGATGACATGGAAGTTCCTGCCATATAACCATAATAATATTTTTTCCCGTTATAAATTGTTGGATTATTGGTTAGCATATCTCCATAATAACTATCATTAATTACACCGTTGGCACTGGAATAAGAGGAGATGATAAAAGCTCCTGGGGCAGAAATATCGGGCTTGATGCGTCCGTCAGCAGTAGGTCCATGGCTGGAAAAATCAGCTATGGAGCCGATTTGACCATATGCTTGGTTGTTATAAGCTCCGACAGATATAATTCTTTTTCCAGTCCCTCCTATTTCTCCAACTGTACAATTTGTATCACCGGCATACCATTCTGAAATTCCGCGGTCGGAAAATTCTCCGTAATAGTCGTGGGTCCAAGCATGTACTGTTCCTTCAGTTGCAGATATAATTATTCCAACATAATATCCGCTTAGATTGTCGACGCTGACTTCAAGATAAATGTTGGGCTTATTGTTATTGTGGTCGATTCCTGTATAAATATTTGCATACCCGTTTTTTACTCCGGATAAAGCAATTCGTTCGCCAAAACCGTTAGATATATTGGCGTTGAATTTTTTACTTTTATTCATTTGTTTATTAGACTTGTTGTATGTAAAAATTTCAACCTGATAGTTCTTTCCTACTTCTCCCCAAATATCGCAAGGTAATATATAGGATTTCTCTCCGGTTTCAGCAGGATCAGAGAAATAAAAAGCACTTATGATTTGAGAATCGGATGAAGAAAAACTTTTAGATAGATGTAGAGGTCTATCACCTTCATTTCCGGCCGATCCTACCATTAATCGCCCATTTCCTTGCATTCCATCGCAGAACTGGTCGAAAGTGGATGTTCCATCATGGGGACCTATATGAGTTCCTAAGCTCATATTGATAACACATGGTTTATTTACAGATTCGGCATATTCGTAAATGTATTTAATTGCATTTGATAAGTCAACATCTTCATTACCAACACTTACAAGAACAATGTCAGCTTCACCGGCAATACCTTGAAAATTCTGGCTTTTATCAGCCCCTGCGGCAATACCGGTTACATGTGTTCCATGTGTTTCGGTCATGTAGTCGTATTGTGCATTAAGTATTTCTTGAGTTGTTGTATATTCTGTGCCATAACTAAAATTTGATGGGGTAGAACCATTAGAAGTATTTTGATTCCATACCCGTTTTACACGAAGCTCTGTTTTATCTGCATTATAGAAGTTGATATGTCCATATTCAAATCCGTTGTCTATAATACCTACAACGACATTTTTACCTAAATAAGGCATATTTAGGTTTGTCCCATTTTGTGTCTGGGTTACAAATGTTTCATCTCTGGCAATATCCATACGTTTATATATAGGAGTTCCTATTTGGATATATTTTACAATATCCAATGCTGCAATATCCTCAATTTTGTTGACCGGTATTTGTACTGTAATTAGTGAATCGAGTTGCGAATTTATTTTTACATTGTATTCTTGGAGGGTAGATGGGTCAGTATCTTTCTTTAAGTATATATATGAATTAATATATTCGATTTTTTCAACTTCACGTATCATAAATCGTTTTTGGATAGAAGTAGATTGAGACGTTTGTTTCTTTTGATTTATAAAATGTCGAGTATATGGAGACATTTTTGATTGTTGAGAAAAAGATACGGCAGTTATACATAATAACAAGAAAAGAATAGTAATTTTTTTCATATAGTTGAATTTAGAATTATCGTTTAAAAATAGGTCGGCTGGTTTCGATGGATGTTATTTCCGGATAATTTGCTATAATAACAATTTTATTCAATGGGCAAGAGAAAACGTTTAATGAATCATTGTATGAGGTAATTTGTATACCAGATTTTTCTAAACCGTGCTTATCAAATAGGGGAGTGGTATGTAAATATCCTTTGAAGATATATTCCCCGTTTTGTAATTTTATGTGGTGTTTATTTATAATATCCTTAGACGGGATGTATGAGTCGATATTTTCAAAATGTTTAGTTTCTTTACTTAAATCATTCCATAGCATTTTAAATCTTGCTGAAAAATGTACAGATTCTGGTAAGATCGTTGAGGTGTTCATACATAATTCTGTATTATGACTAATTTCCTTATGTTTTGTTGTATTGCAGGAGATGCAGCAAAGTATTAAATAAATGGTTATGAGAGATATTTTTACCATGAGTATCTTATTTAGAAAGATTAAGAAACTCACAAAGGTATCAATTTGTTTGTAAAAAATTTGAATATTGCTTATTTAAAACATCGATTTGTAGAAAGAGATATACAAAAAATCCTCTTTATATTATCATGCTATTAAATCACAGATGATAATTAAAGAGGATTTAATCTAAAAACACAAAATAAATCTAATTTTTTACCTATGAAAATTAGAACTTTTATAAGCGATTATGTCGTTACTATAGGGAAATAAATTTAGTTTTTAGTCGAAAAAACTTTCCAAACGGAACATTCTTATTTTATTGGCTTGTAAAATATTTTCTAATTTATTTAGGAATATAAGGAAAAATGTAAGAAAGGTGAGTATTGAAAGTATTCACCTTTTTTATTTAATAGCTGAGTCTTTATCAATTTTTGATGTGCTTTTGAGCCATCCGGGAACGATAATTGTTCCTAAAAGAAGATACATATAATAAGTGATAATACGCCAGATAAAAGCAACAACAAGCGCCATGCCTGTTACTGTAAAGAAGTCAGAGTAGTATTCTTTAAACATGAATTCGCTTAGTCCGCTACCTCCAGGAGTAGGGCTGATGCCCATGAGTATCCATAAAACAAATTGCCGAGCAAAAGCTAAAAAGTAATTGCCGGAAGAGTTAAATGCCAATAATAGTGCAACTACTACCAAGTATCTGGATATCCATGAAAATATGGTCAGAATAAATGCTTTATTCCAAAATGAGATGGGGCGTTTACTGATTTCATGAGAACTGTTTTCTAAATTATCGGCCAGATTGTATATAGAGATACGCCATTTTTTAAGGAATCTTAGGGAGAATAATTTTCGAAGAAGATTACCTATCCAGTGGGGTTTATGAAAAAGAGCTATATATAATATTAAGGTCCATAAGGCGATGGCTGAGTAGATAATGAAAAATAGAATTTCAGCACTTGAAGTAATAATAGTGGTACTACTGAAAAGAATATTGAAGGGGAATAAGAGCAATATTAATAAAGTTGCAATAACTAAGAATAATTCATCAAGAAAGAGGCAAGTTATCATAAGGGCTGTACTTCTTCCTGCTTCGATCCCTTCTCGGTTCAGAAACCATACAATTAGGCTGCTGCCTCCGACGGAAGATGGAGTAACAGCTGACGTAAATTCACATAATACATTTACATTAAATGCTTGTTTCCAACTAAGTTGTTTATCTGTAATATATCTATATCTCCATATTAATCCTACGTCACGGCTAAACATGAAAAATATTGCCAGAAGGATATAAAATGCAGTTTGCCATGTAAATTTAATGTCTTTTAATAAAGCTGGATTAAATTCACGATAAAACATTATAGTGATGACTGATAACCCGATAATGACAGGTAAAAGGATGTATCCGGTATTGTATTTTTTTATTTTGTTTGACACTATTTGGGTTATTTATGCTCTATTCAAATCGAAAGTTGGCAGCGTTGTTTTAGTATAATATCTATGTATTATATTTTGATATCGATCGGCTACTTCTTCTACAACATCTTCCCATGATCGGGCAATGGTGTGTGATGCTTGTAGCCCTACTTGATGCATCATTTGGGGCTTTTGTATAATATTTATTATTTTATATGCAAATTCTTCCGGACTGTTTTTCGCAAGGAATCCATTTATAGAATCGTTTATAATTTCAGCAGATGTTGCATCCTGTATCAATAAAGAAGGTGTATGTAGAGCAGCTGCTTCTCGAACTACGAGGGGAGCATTGTCATATAATGATGGGAAGAGGAAAAGGTCGGTTGCTGCGTAATAATGGCTTAGTTGTTCTCTGTCAGTAATTGTTCCTAAGAATGTTATTTTGTGAGACAACCCTAAATTTACAACTTTTGATTGTAACTCTTTCTGCGCATATCCTGAACCTATGAAAAACATTCGAAATGGATATTCTTTGATTAAATTGAGAGATTGAATCAAAAAAATCAGATTTTTTTCTAAGATATGCTGGCCAACAAAGAGAAACATAAATTCATTTTCTTTTATTCCCAATGAATGTCTCATAGTCGATCTCTTTTTATCAATATCTTGTATGTCGGAGAAATCATTACCATTGTCGACAATTTCTACTTTTCCTTTGTATCCGTATTCGCGTAGAGTTTCTTCTACAGCAGCTTGGGGTATCCATACTTCATCGGCTGATTCGTAAAAGTCAATAACGTTTTTAAGTAGCCAATTAACTAAAGATTTATTTTTGATAACTCTTTCAAAATCGGCTTTATATTTGGAGTGAAAAGTTGCAACTATAGGTATTTTCTTATTTTTAGCTATCCGCATGGCTAAGTTTCCTGAAGAAAAAGGACAATGGGCATGGACTAATGAGAATGAGAGCCGATGTATACGATTATGAAAAGGAAAGTCAATTCGGGGAAATCCTAATCTATAAGGCTTTCTCATGGGGATAGGAATAGAAGAGTATCTGAATATAGGATAACCTTCTTTGTTGGTTACTCCTGGAGATTTTGGGGTTACAACGCAAACGCTTCCTGTTTTCTTTTGTAACCAGTACGCATAGTTTTGTACGGTCAGAGAAACTCCATCCATGATAGGAGGAAAACAATCATTGAATAGTCCGATCATTTGTCTATATATAAATAATGTTGTATTGAATAAACAGTTGGGTATTACAATTGTTTAACATGTATGAGACAATTTTGAGAATGTACTAAAAAAAGTAATAGTAAAAACTTTATTGATTAATAAGGTGTTTAATAGATATATAAAAATATGCAATATGAAAAAGTTTTTGGGATTTTGGTTATTGACGATAATATTTATATCTTGTATTGATGATGAACATTACTCTCCTGTTGCTCCTAAAGAGAAAGATTTAGTAACGCCAGAGTTAAGTGCCAGAATGGCTTCAAGTAGCATCGCTTTTACAGGGCTTTTAGAAGTATATCCTTGTTTACAGAATACATCTACGTATTATGGAAATTATAGGAGCGGACGGCAAGTGGTTATTAATGGAACGTATATTATTTCTGATGGAGAAGTAAAACCAGAGATGGGGTTACCTGTTATTTTACCTATTGGAACTTATAATATATTATATTGGGGAAAAGTCCAGTCTTCTGAACCGACGTATAATAATGTAGCAGCTTCAGATGCACCACTTTCTATAGGGAGTAATTTGTCACAACAATATATCGGTTTGTGGAAGCCCTCTCTTGATACCTTGTATTATCCGATTTATGATTATGTATATGCTGTAAATCCGGTAGAGATAGGAAATGAGCGTTTATCCGCTTCATTACAAAGAAAGGTTGCTGGAGTAAAGATTATTTTGACAAATAAGGATGGAAAACCTTTTGATGATGATATAATAAAGGATGTGACAGTTCACATTGGAGGGATTTCAGAAAAAATGAATTTTTATACTGCAGAGCCGGTAAATCCGACAAAAACAGTGGGTATAAATCTTTCTTTGTCATCAGACAAAATGCAATACAGTAATGCTACGGCAATGTTGTTGCCATCTTCTGACTCTCCATTATTACAGATATTTATTACTTTAAAAAATGGGGCAGTGAAGATATTTAAGCAAAATTTATCGAAAGCATTTATTGCTAATGAAAAATTGACCTTGAGTCTGTCTTTGAATGAAATTTTTTCAGAAGAAAGTTCTTCTGGAGGATTCGATGTAGATCAGTGGGATGAAAATCATGAGACAATAGATTTACCTCCAATTAATTAAAACAAATATGGCGAATAAAATTTTATTCGCCATATTTGTTTTGTAAAGGTTAATTTGATGATTATATAGCTTTATCTAAAGCTTGTTTTATGTCAGCAATGATATCATCAGCATTCTCGATACCTACTGAAAAGCGAATTAAATCTGGTGCTACTCCAGCTTCGATTAATTGTTCATCAGAGAGTTGCCGGTGTGTATGGCTGGCTGGATGTAGAACTGATGTACGGGCATCAGCGACATGAGTTACGATGGATGCTAATTTTAAGTTATCCATAAAACGAATTGCAATGTCTCGTCCTCCTTTTAATCCAAATGATATGACTCCACATGAACCGTTAGGCATATATTTTTTTGCAAGGGTATAATATTTATTATTTTCTAATCCACAGTAGTTTACCCAGGCTACTTTAGGATTCGATTGTAAATATTCTGCTACTTTTTGAGCATTTTCGCAATGACGCGGCATTCTGAGATGAAGAGTTTCAAGTCCTAAATTTAAGAGAAATGCATTTTGTGGAGATTGAGAAGAGCCAAGATCTCGCATGACTTGAGCTGTTGCTTTAGTAATAAAGGCTAATTTCCCAAATTTTTTTGTATATGTAAGGCCATGGTAAGAATCGTCGGGTTCTGTAAGACCGGGAAATTTGCTGGCATGGGCATTCCAGTCAAAATTGCCGCTGTCTACTATGGCACCTCCTACAGATGTGGCATGACCATCCATATATTTAGTTGTTGAGTGAGTGACAATATCTGCACCCCATTCAAATGGGCGACAATTAATAGGGGTTGCAAATGTATTGTCTACGATAAGGGGAACTCCATGGTTATGAGCTATACGGGCAAATTTTTCGATATCAAGGACCGTAAGGCCAGGATTGGAAATTGTCTCTCCGAATAATGCTTTTGTGTTGGGTTTGAAAGCGGCAGATATTTCTTTTTCAGAAGCATCTGGATCAATAAATGTAACCTCAATACCGAGCTTTTTCATTGTTACGCCAAATAAATTGAAAGTGCCGCCATAAATGGTAGAAGAACTTATAAAGTGGTCACCAGCCGAACATATATTGAAAATCGCATAAAAATTAGCAGCCTGTCCCGACGAAGTGAGCATCCCGGCGACTCCACCTTCAAGTGCTGCTATTTTAGCTGCAACAGCATCACATGTAGGATTTTGTAGGCGAGTATAAAAATAACCGTTATCTTCTAAGTCAAATAAGCGAGCCATTTGTTCGCTTGTTTCGTATTTGAACGTTGTACTTTGATAGATAGGTAAAACACGAGGCTCTCCTTTTTGTGGATTCCAACCTCCTTGAATACAGATGGTTTCGGGATGAAATTTATTTTCCATATTTTATTTAATGTTTATTATGTCGTTTTTTTCTGAAAATATTGATTTGAAAATACAAATGTAGTGAAATTTAGGGTAAAAAGGTTGTTTTTATGTTTTTGTAAGTTGGAGAATAAGGATAATATATTAAATGAAAGAACAATAAAATGAGATTTGGTTGAAAAGCTATTTTTTGTTATTGAGTAATTTCCTTACAGCAATATTTCTGTAAAATTTAAACGACTTCTTATTGCAGAAAAGATTTTTATAATTATCTTTGTCCTATCATTTGGTAATGTTCTATTATTGGATGGTGTCGTGCGGTAGTAGCTCAGTTGGTAGAGCATCAGCTTCCCAAGCTGAGGGTCACGAGTTCGAGTCTCGCTTACCGCTCT
This sequence comes from Coprobacter secundus subsp. similis, assembly GCF_015097275.1. Taxonomy (GTDB): domain Bacteria; phylum Bacteroidota; class Bacteroidia; order Bacteroidales; family Coprobacteraceae; genus Coprobacter; species Coprobacter secundus. Next base: position 1,861,890 of record NZ_AP023322.1, on the reverse strand, counting down.
TGAAAATCAGTTATTTACGAAATTTCGTAAATAACTGATTTTTGTTTTATAGAGGTATTGGGGATTTTGTTTAAAAACCGGGAACACGTCTTTCTCATACTACTATCATTTATAGCAGACTATTCTAAACAGAAATTTTATGCCCAAGATATTTGATATTTAGGATATATCCAATATTCGTTAAGGAAATTTCGCTTAGATGAAATGATTAGTATAAATAGTATAAATAATGAGAATTTCTTTTTTGGTAGAAAGTTTATAAAGATAAATATACCACAGATTTATAAGTCTGTGGTATATTTATAGTAGTTTTAATAATCATATTCCAGTTCGAAATTATCAAGTAAAAGTGTTGCTCCGTCGGCTCCGGTAAAGTAGTCGCCATATTTACTAGCAGAACAAACAATAACGAGATGTGTAGGTTTTCTGTTTCTATTGTTGTTTCCATTAGTACAATTCCAAGAGTAATCCAGTTCTAATTCAAATGGTTGATAGCCATTTGTGTTACTGCCTTGGCTTAATTCTGCATAGGCAATGATATGAGGATCTTTTTTGTCGAAAAGTTTGCGTTTAGTTTTGTCTGTGCTGGTTTGGATCGTAACGGGTTCCTCCCAGTCTCCTAAAGCTACATATATAAAGCACGTATCCGGTTTTCCCAACAGATAGGAAAATTCTTCGTATCCATTGCTGTTATAATCTATAGTTGCTGTTGTATAGCTATAATATCCTTTAAGTTTGGTCGGGTACGAAGTGAAAGGACGGCCAAAAGATAGTATGCCATCAAGACCTACAGTTTCCACATATTTCCCTGCAAATAGATTTCCTGCAGCAAATTTACCTAAGCCAAATAATCCTACAAATTGAGATTTTAGTTGTGCTGCTTTTCCTGTTCCATTATATGTTTCTTCTGTCGGTTCAGTCACATTTTTGTTTAATGTTGATGAGCCGTGGTTCCCGCTATCCCAATACATCTCCTGTCCTTCTCCATAGACCAACCATATTTTTTTAGGTTTCTGCCAGTATTCGAATGAGCCATTTTCAAGAGGGATAGCTTTACCTGTAGTAAACATGATTTCTTCCCCATACTCTTCTCCTGAATAAGCTCGGTATATATAAGCTGTTTCTGCTTTTAATCCTGACAATCTTGCCGATAAAGTACTGCTTGTAGTCTCTGACGGTATTGAGCCTTGCCAGTCAGTTGCAGAAGCTTCCCGCCATTGGAATCCATTTTCTTGACCTTCTATTCCTTCTCCGGATAACCAGGCAACATTTACCCAAGCAATCGCTTCATTTGTGGTAACATTACTTTCTCTTTGAAATACAAAAAGTTTCCATTCTAAAGTTTGATTATGGTAAGTTACATTGACATTTATGGAACCGGCAGAAAAATCACAATATTGGTCTTTTAGATTTGGAGTCATATTGGTGATGTCAATGGGACCTAATTTTAAGTCTGTGATTTTTACTTTTGTCAAATCCCCAGTGGTACCAATATAAGCTACGGCTTTTTGGTTTATTGGATCTATATATGCGTTACCAATTTGACCTTCTACAGTAAATATATATTCTATATTTTGTTTTCCAATGATTGTCCATTCGTAATCTTGATATAGCGATATGATAACATTCAAAGGCTTGCTTAAATCAATTTCTCCTTTTAAAAGGATTGAAGCCTGTGCATTGTCAGGAGTGAGTGTTACTTGTTTTATAGCAACTTTATTGATATCGGTTTTTTCGTTAAGCTCGACGGTTACGGTACGTTTATCGTTGTCTATAATTGTCTCTCCAGTCTGGCCGTCAACAGTGAATGTTGCAAATCCGGCTTGGATGCGAGGATAGGGTATGTCGTTATTAAGACATGAGCTCAATCCCATGGAAATGAGTAGTAATAAGCTTATTGCGACAAAATGGAGCGATATATGAAAAGTTAAGAATCGATTCATAACTGTATTATATATGTATAGTTATTCCAATGTTGATATTGAATAGATTAATCTTGAAATTAGCTCCGCTGGATGTATGGGAACCTGTTTCTTCTTGGTTTGTTTTCTGTTTCTCATTGCGATATTTGAGCCCGAGCACTCCAAATGACACTTCTGTACTGACATTGTTCATGATAAATACAGATAATCCGGGGTTTAGACCTAACTGTACTTCGGTAATTGTTGTACGGGTATCTTTTCGACTTTCTTCGCCATCTTTACCTCGGGTAAAACGAGTACTGCCATGTCCGACCGACAGGGATGTTTCATTGAATACTGCAAAACGCATGTGTGTGTCGAGCCCGACATAAGAACGATGAAATATAGTACCGCTGAAAATATCTTCCATTAGATACATATCTTTCATTGACAAGTCCAGATCTTCAATATTGAGATTGAGATTACCTAATCGTCCCATTGTTCGGGTATAGCCTAATTTAGCGCCGACACATTGATTGTCTTTGAAAAAATATCCTATAAATGGGTTAATTTTTACAGTGTATCCATAGAAATCAAAATCTTTTAATAAGGAAAGCAACATCCGGCTGTCTTTACTGTCAAAATTAGCATATGAAGCAGACATACCTCCCATCCATTGCTTTTTAGGGATAAATAAATAATTGGTGATTCCTCGATTAAAACGCCCTACTGCTCGGCTGGTAAAGAATGTTTTACGGCCGAGAGGCAATGTCTTTATATTGTTAGAGGTTGTATCTTCTGTTATGGTATGGCTGGTAAAAATTGTATTGTTTTTTATCTCTTCCGATTGAGCAAGGAGGGCTATCGGGGCATAACAGAGGAACAATAGTGTGAAAATATGCTTATTTATCATTTTCAATTTTGTTTCGTTTAGAGGTAAAAAGCTATACCTAATCCAATTGAGAATAAGTTTATTTTAAAATTTGCTGAACTTGACGAATAATCACCATTATAAATTTGGTCCGTTGTTTGTCGGGTTTTACTGTAGTTTAGTCCTAATACTCCGATACTGACTTCCACTGTCGTATAATTATTGACGAATGCAACAAGGCCCGGTGCCATTCCAAATTGGAGGTCGGTAGATGAAGAGAATGTTCCTGATACAGATTCTCCTTTCCCGTTTACGTATTTCGATTGGCTGCCTCCAATACTGAGCTGTGCTTCGTTGAAAAGGCCAAAACGGGCAGAACTTCCCAAACTTATGTAATAACGCAGAATGGCCATTCCTGAATAAGAATGGCTTAACTTGTAAATATCTTTCGTATTGATATTCATATCATCATTGATACCTATATCGAGACGGTCTATTTTTGCTAGTGTGCGTTGATACATAGCTCGTCCTCCTGCTGCCAAATTATCTTTGAATGCATAGCATAGGACTGGGCTTATTTTGAAGGAATAACCGCTGGCATCAAACCCGTCGATAACTAAAAATTTATAATTTTTATCGTCATATTGGGAGTAAGATATAGAACTTCCTACAATCCATTGACCTTTGGGGACAAAGGTATGTTGTTTTATTCCTCGGTCAAAGTCTCCTGCGTATACTGATAATACACTTATTCCGAATAAAATAAGTGTCCATATTTTTTTGTTTGTTTTTCTATTCATAAGAGAGATTAAAATCGTCCAACCATAATGTACTTGTAGTACTTCCTGTAAAATAATCACCATATTTACTTGCACTGGCTACTACAATAATGTATTTGGGCTTACGTTCTTTCGACCGGTATTCTAACTTTATAGAAAAGTCTTTCCAATCGGTTTGTCCTTGAGTCAGATTTAGTTCTCCATAAGCAATGATGTGTTCATCGTTCGGATCAAATAATGTTTTATCTTTAGTCTTGATACGAACAGGTGTATCCCAATCTCCAATAGCAATATATATACATCCGATATCCGGAGTTCCTGATGTAATTCCTTCTGGAGTCCCAGAACCCACGTAATCGATCGTTCCTTGATTGTATTTGTAATATCCGGTAAGAGTTGCCGGACGATCAGTAAACGGACGCCCGAAGTCCAGAATACCATCAGTACCATCAGTACCTACATATTCTCCTGCAAATAGGTTTCCTGCAGCGAACTTACCTATACCCAATATTCCTACAAACTGGGATGATAACTTTATAGAACGATTTCCATTTACTTGGGTCGACTCATCGTAATTGGTAACATTTACACCTAATGTAGAAGAACCGTGGTTTCCACTATCCCAAAATATGCTCTCATTTTCTCCGTAAATCAGCCATATTTTGCCACTTTGATGCCAGTTTTCAAAACTATTGTTAGGTAATTGGGTTATATTTTCGGTAGTAAATGTTTTGGTTACAGATGATGCTTGTTGTCCATCTGTTGCAACTACTTCATAAGTAGTATTTGGTGTTAAATCTGTGATATCAGCATAAAAAGTGTCTCCTGATTCTATAGCTGGGGCTGTAGTCCATTCGTCAGTCGTTCCTGATTTGCGATATCGGAATCCTAATTCGGCTTGAGTAGCTTTTATCTTTTTACCTTCTAAACGGGCTCTGTTGGTCCAGACGGTAACTGGATTTATTTCTTCGGTCAATACTGTTGCATTGGATACTATTAGCTTGAAGTCTTGAGTCCTACTTTTTTCAGCAATATCAGTGGCTGAGAAGGTAAATATATATTCTCCTTCAGGCAGGGGTTGCATGAGGGATTCTGCGAATTTTACTTTCAATAACGATTCTTCTTTTTCTGCATTGTAAATGTATTCGTAGCTGATACCCAGATTTTCAAGATTTGCTTTTTCTCCTTCAGACATTGCCATAAAATCGAATGATGATGGAATGATATTTAGTTGAGCAAATTGTTCACTGGATAGCATTGCGCTTTTGAGTTCTGATGTAGTATTAATAAATACTGTCCTTGCAATACCTTCTCCGATTTCTTGGTATATAGGTTGGGTGATATCAAATTCATAGCCTATTATATCAGGCCGTTGACGTATGTATACATCTTCATTTACTTCAATGCGGCTTTCGTCTATTGTAATTTTGATAAATGCTCCACCTTCCTGATAATCTTCACCATTATTTGCAAAAGTTAATTTATATTTATAGCAAGGTTTTACGTCTGTTATGGTTCCTGTATATTCAAATAAGTTGTTATTAATATCTTTAGCCGTTAACTTGTACTGTAATTCTGTCTCTCCGGTAGGCATCATAAAATAACCGGCGTTATCTTGTTTTGAGAAATCGAATGCCAATTCTCCGACTGATGACCATACGGTGACAACACAACTTTCCGGATCAAGAAGTGTTGCGATATTATTATCGTATGTTACAGAGACCAAAGTATTTGCCAGGCAGCATGTAACATTTACTTCTGTAGATTGGCCTCCCTTTACTGTGAAAGTTTCGCTTCCTTTATAATAAGGAGTATCGAACGATGCATTTACAGAGTCTCCTGCTGTTACAATTACCTTGTAACTATCACTCGTCAAATGTAGTTCTGATGGTACATTTGACATTCCTTCATACTTTCGGATAAGTCCTTTGGAATTTCGGATATATATTTTACAACTTTCTTCAAGTGATGCTTTGGTGAGCGCTCCTCGTGTAGTTGAGCGACCTAATTGTATAGGCACCATCTTGATGGCATCATCGACTCGAACTCCTAATTTAAGAATTCCTTCTCCTTCTGATAAAGATATGTCTTGTGTGCAAGCGTATACCAATAGTATTACACATGAACATAAGATTTTATATATGGTTTTCTTTTTCATTATTGAGTAATTATAGTCAGTGTCTCTGTTATAGATTTGTCATTGTTATCAGTAAGGTTTATAACAAATTGATGAGTCCCAGCCCCATATATACCTAATAATGGAGTAAATTGTGTGATATTGAAGTCGAGTTCGGTTTTATTTATAACATCTTCTTTAACGGGAAATCCTAAATTTTTGATTGCAGTTTCAAATTCTCCGGGATTTACTAAATCTAAATGATCTGTTAAACCTACTCCAGGAAGAACTGGAGTCAATTTTTCAGATACGATATCTACGTTCAGGCCTTTGATTCCGCTGGGAGCATTTATTTTTACGATGACAGGTATGCCTTCTTCCGGTATATTTGTTGGAAGAGTAATCGGATTCTTAATGTCAAAGGTCTTTCCGTTAAAATCTTTGCCGCTTATACTCATGTCATTTTCGCCTCCGGAGGGAGGATTAACTGGATCTTCTTCAATGAGATCTTCTTCAATAGTGATGTTAAAATTTTTGTCTACAATTATGGCTGTGGCATCTAAGCCTATAGAAGGATTGAGAGTTCCATTTTCTAAATTTCCGTCGGGATTTGTAGATTTGAGTTTAAATGTGATGGTTAGTGTTTGGGTATCTTTCGATACCTTGCCATTTGCCGTTTGTATCGTAGCTATGCCATCAACAAGTCCATTAAAGTAAGCTGCATAGAAGATGTTGTCATCTTGATCTGGTTCAGCATAGAAATAGCCGGCTATATTTTGATCTTTTTGTGTCTTGGTATATATTAGGGAACCTTTACCTATCTCAACAGTTACTTTGTAATTGTCGTCCATTAAGGCAAGAAGCTTATCTTCGAATTCTATTTTTACTTCTAAATTTTTCAGTTTACATGTCACATCGACATTTTCTGTAATTTTATTTTCTTCAATAGTAAAATCTGACTCTCCACAATACCATGGTTTATCCCATTCTGCTGGTTGTACATTGTGTGAACTGGCCGTCAGTTTGTAATTCCCCACTTTTAAGACAATACCATCTTCACTTATTTCATTGTATTTTAGTAATTCAACTTGTTCTCCGTTTTCTTTATAGATACCAATAAGATATTCATCAGTATTTATAGAACGTGTAGTTGTCAATTGAGGTTTTAACAGTCGCCCAGTAGGTCCGTCTTGTCCATTGCTTGAACTATTTCCCGTAGAAGATGATGTAAGCTCATAGTCGAGTTTTTCTCTGTCACAAGATGTCGTTAAAAATAGCCCGGCAGAAAGAACTAATGTAATTATATATATTTTTCTCATAATACTTTATTTTCTATGTTGTAAGAATCTTAATATGTTAAGGATATGTCATCGATATATAAGTTACTCCCTTCGTAATGGGTGTAACCGTCGATTTCTCCATTCTTGACAAGGCTTTTTAGATTTGATGTTTCTGTCCCTTCTTCATCAGAACAAGCTGCTGAAGAGGAAAATGCTATATACATATGTGTAGCTTTTAAGCTGGTGTTAGTATATGTAATCGGTATTGCATTTTCTATGAATTCAGTAGTCTCGCCTCCCCCGGTTATTTCTCCTGCTCCTAAACGGATGGTTTCACCGTTTGTCCTATTCTCGACAACGACCCATGCTTTGAAATTGTCATTTCCGTTCGGTAGATATTTATACCAAAATTTGACGCATGCGGGTCGGGAGGTGAATGGCTGCCCGTAGTTATATGTATCTTTATTATTGTTATGGTCAAAACTATATGTTCCCATAAATAGTTTTCCGGCAGCAACATGCTTGAGATTTATTCCAGAGTTTCCAGAACCATTATCCCAGCCCACTGTACGAATCAGGGCACAGTTGCCGGTGCGTCCTGTACGTTTTAATGCTGACGGAACAATATTATATGTAGATTTCACATTAGGGCTTCCTTCAAATGTTTTTTGATTTACACAAGCCCAATATGACTCCGGATAGTTTGCTGTAACATCTACGTAAGACCAGAATGATGCTCCGTTCATTAAACTTTTTCGGGTATTATCTGTCCATTTTTCAAGACTGGGATCTTCTAAACTAAGTTCTTCTTCAGTCAAGAATGATTGTGATTCGCTGAATTCATTCTCCATGCATGAAGCTTTAACATGATACGTTGTAGCAGCAGATAAGGACTCTATCAAATAATATCCGTTTTCTGTAGAAGCATTGATCTTTTTCCAATCATTTCTGTCACTCGATAAATATATATTGGCATATTTGTTGATAACCTCTTGATATTTACTATCTGAAGCTTTTAATGAGATGGAACTCTTATGTGCCCATACATCTGCTGGATTTATCGTAATTGAGTATTCGGGAACTTTAACGTTCAGCTTCTTTTCTTCTGAGTCTTTCTTATCTCGATAAGTTGCTAAAATGCTGACAGGCTCATTTGCAGTAATGATATTTGCTTTTATATAACTGTTTCCATCGACAGTGACAGGTTCGTTATTACTGCATTCTTGCCAGACTCCGGCATAGAGGTATTTTATTTTTATCTGATCGAATTCTCCGTTTGTTTGTACAGGAATAAGTGCTTCATTACTACCTATATATACAGGCTCGGGATCATTTAGGATTATTTCTAATGGAGTATTTTTTATTTTTAATATAACCGGCTCATTTACTTTTCCGAATTTATCTTTAATGACTACTCCAAATTCATGTGTATCTGAATTGCCGGTAATCATCAATTCAGGAATCAAGTTGGTGAAGTCGATGACTGCCATGGTACGTTCACCTTTTGTATTTTTCAGCCAGTTAACTTTTAGTCCGTTATTTGTTAGGTTTTGGATATCGGTGTTAGCCAAATCTATTTCTGCAGGCCATCCATGAGACAGAAGATAGGCTGAGTTTGTAGTTAATGTACAAGTTGAAATCCCACCTCGAGCGTTAATCATTGTATTTACAGATGGGGCAGAAACCTCTCCAAGTTCTATTATTTCTTGTGTTATATTTGACTCGAAGCCTTCGTTAATAGCGTAAGGTGGTTTAGAATTCCAAAAATCTTCAGATAAATCGATAGTAATAGGTTTTTCGGTAGTTGAGTTATCGAATGATATCAATAGTTGTGCATCGCCAACCTCTCCATTATTTACATCAAATTTTAATCGGTAGTGTTCTTTTCCTATAGCACCCGTAATAGTTGATGGTTCGAATGTTGTAGTTTTGCCATCTTGTTTGGTCATTGAAAGAATGATATTTATATCTCCTGGTTTTATATAGGCAGAACGGGTTTCATTTTTATCGAATTTTATATATTTACCACCATTTACATGTATTGTTGCAGAATAATCGGTAAAATATTTTTTAAATGCGTCGGTGTAATCGATAGAAACTTTTACATTAGCGAGATAACATGTTACATCAAGAACTGATTCTTGCTTGTTGGCTATAGTAAAAGAAGAAGTCCCTTCATAGTATGGTAAGTCAAAACCTTCTTCATCAATATTGCCATATGATGCTTTTAGTGAGTATGTGCCTATTGGATATTGAGTATCAGGGGTAAATTGGCTGAATTTTTCCCACTCTTTATAAACACCACCTTGAGCATCAAAAATGGATATTTTGAAATCACTTGTAGACGGAAGAACTGTTTCTGGTACAGTATTGTCAATTTCAGAACGAGTTGTTGATGTTACTTCGTTTACCTTGTAGTCGGCTGATATATCTAATGTTAGCGATCCATAACCTGCAATTTCCTTATCGTTTTCGATACATGCTAAACACAGTAGAGCACATACGCTACATACAAAAAGTATTTTGAGTTTCATTTGTTTCTGGGTTAATTGCAATTTTATCATTATATACTCGGAAATTTTTACCTATTGTATATTTCCCGTTTGTACTTGACTATATACCTGTCAATTTGCTACTGGATATTCATACGTTTTCAACCTATAAATTGTTTGCAAATATAAGCAAAATAATTGATTTGCCTTTTATTTACCTTGATTTTGCCTCATTTTCAGTAACTTTTGCAGAGATAAAAGTCTATTTATTCTATTAGTTTATGTGTATTACATTTCATTCGGATATTATATATTTATATTTAATTTGAATTTTGTATATCTCTTAAATAAAGAAATTCGCTTTTTATTAAAGAAACTTTTAAATTCGGGACAAAATTAGGATATTGTATTTAATAAATAAATGTCTATTTATTAGAATTTGTAGTCTATTTCTAATATACCCCTATTCTAAAACAAATGTTTGATACAAAAAAGTATTCTATTTTTAAAAAAGGATAGGGATTTGATATTTTTTTTATTCATCTCCTGATTAAGATTAATGAGTACTTTATCTGTATTTTTATGAAACTTGGCTATCTTTGTGAAAAAGATAAATTATGAAGTTGACAGATATATGGTTTACGGCTTTGGCCGAAAGTGAGGATGGCCAAATGATTGTGGTTTCCGGTCGTGATAATATTTCTGATTTTAGGAAATCGGGTAAATTTAGAGAGCGGGCGGAAGTTACATGGTCATATCGTTCTGCTATTAATGGTATGCCTTCAGAAGAAGAAGCTAAGAAGATGGAGGAAGTACAGCTTGTCTTGCAACGCTCTATGGAAAAGAATAAGTTGGCAATACTTACAGGTGTATATACGGGAGCAGGTGAACGAACATGGGTCTTTTATACCCGTAATGTCCCGGCATTTGGTCTGATGTTGAATGATGCACTTGCTGATTTTGAACGGTTACCATTGTCTATATATACAGAAAAGGACTTAGGATGGGCTGAATATCAAGAGATGTATGAGTCAAAACCGGAAGAGGGGAGTGATGATTTTGAATAATAATAGATTATTTACTGTTTTGCATCGATGTACAGAGATAACCGAGCTTATAAAAGTCGAAGACGATGAGGCTGGGTTTTTTATTTGTTATTAAATATTTTTCAATAAGGGGCCTTATCGATGTAAACAGGAAAGATATCGGGATGTGTAGAGGTTTAGTTTTCTTATAAAATGAAAGAATTTTTATTTTATTAGATAGTTGGGAAGGATATTCTGCTCTTTCGTATAATTCTTTGAGAGATATGATGGATTGTTGTGTCTTTTGTAGAAAAATAATATTGTTCTCAATGCCTTTGTGGTATAGAGGATTGTTGATATGTAAGATTTCTTTTTTTTCTTTTTCTAACATAATACCCAATAAAGTGTCTTCATGTCCGTATTTGGTAATTGATTCATCGAATTTGATAGCCAAGAATATTTTTTTAGGAATTAGCATATTGAAAGAGGTAAAAGCTTGATATGGAGCCTTATTGCGTGTTTGCGCAGATTTCTCTTCTCTTTTATGTCCATATTGGAAACGAAGGCTTTTTTCCGGAGTATAGTCTTTGATATCATATAAAAGACCTCCGCAGATTATTTTATCAGATGGGAGGAATGGAAGATATTTCGCAATATAATTGTTGCATATTCCGGCATCGCAGTCAATGAATAGAAGATACTCATATTTTGCTTCTTGAGCTAACTGGTTACGTATTGCGGAGCGTCCGATGTTGGCGGATAAGGCTGTAAAGTGTACAAATTGGAGTGTCGATAGACTTTGATTTTCTTTTTGAAAATGGTCGGAACAATCGTCGATTAGCCGGATTTCAAAAGGGATGTCCGATATAGTACATTGTTTGTGTAAATCTTTGACTAAAGAACGGCAATCGTAGTTGTATATTGGAATCAGAATAGAAAGCATGTCATATATAAAATTGTTCGACTGCTTTCAAAGGTAGAAAAAATCAACTAACAATAAAAGAGGTATTATAAAAAAACATATTCCTTCTTCATGAGGGAATATGTTCTTTAAGTATGCTGTATAAATTTTTATTCAGCACTTTCGGTAGCCGGGGCATCAGCAACAGGTGTTTCTTCTGCTGGAGCGGCTGTTTCTTCACTTGTAGCAGCTGCGGCAGCTTCTGCGGCAGCTTTTTCAGCTTTTTTCTTTGCTACTTCTTCAGCAATAGCTTTGTTTACTTCTTTTTCAGCTTCTAAGCGTTTTTTTGCTTCAGCAGCTTTTGCTTCGTTTACTTTTGCTTTTACTGATTCGATAACAGATTGTTTGTTTTTCAACCAAGCGTTGAAACGATTTTCTGCTTCCTCCATTGAGAACGCGCCTTTTTTAACACCGCCCAATAAATGTTTTTTCAGTAACACTCCCTGTGCTGATAAAATGTTACGGGCAGTATCGGTGGGTTGAGCACCGGTTTGAAGCCAATACAAAGCTCTATCGAAATTCAAATTTATTGTAGCAGGATTAGTGTTCGGATTATAAGAACCTATCCTTTCAATAAATTTACCATCACGTGGTGCCCTGCTATCGGCGATTACAATTTGATAAAACGGATAACCTTTGCGTCCGAATCTCTGTAATCTAATTTTTGTTGCCATTTGAAATTTGTTAATTAGTTAATATTTTGCATTAGCGGTGCAAATGTACTATATTTTTTTGTATCACAAAATAATGTCTCTCAAAAACTTCCGAATTTAGATTATATTTTTTCTTCTTTCTGTTATAGTTTTGTCTATGATATTGTGATAAAAGAAGGGGGCAATTCTAGTATTGGGGCTCTTCTGAGTAAGCAGTATTTAGGGACTTTTCTTACTATTTTAAGAATAATTTCTTCTTTTATAGATTTATATAAATAGTAATAAATAAATTAAGATAATAATTTGTAGATATCTCTTAAATTCTGTAATTTTGAGACTAAATAATATATTATTAACTAACCAAAATATAATTAATTATGAAAAAAATTACTCAGAGATTTTTATTGACTCTTGCAATGTGTGTAGGGGTATGTGTAAGTGCTTTTGCTCAAGCTTCGCTTCCATTTAATTTTGATGGGAAATATGCAGATATAGCGAAGACCGAAGGTTTGGTTGCTACGAATATTGACTCTAAAGACTATGGGTCTCAACCTTATTTAAAACTTAACAAAAAGGGATCTGAATTGATATTGAATTTTACGGGAGTACCTGATAAATTGGTTTATACAATTAAATGGAATGCGGGAAATTTAAATACTTTTGATGGTTCTTTTACGGTTTCTGTTTCGGAAAATGGAGTAGATTATGTTGTGGTAAAGTCTTATGCAGAAGCTTCTTTGCCTAAAGGAAAAGCTGTGGAAGAGGAATTTTCTATTGAGAATAAAAGTGTCCGTTATATAAAGTGGTATTATGATGAAAAAGTTGATGGAAATATCGGACTTGGAGCTATATCGTTGACGGCTGGTGTAGCAGAAGATGTAGTAGAGGCACCTGTATTCGATGTTGCAGGGGCGCTGAACGGATATGAAAAATACATAGAGAAAGCAACTGTAGAACTTACTTCTGCGACAGAGGGAGCTAAAATTTATTATAATATAAATTCTGGTGAAGTGCCTTCTGCCACTTCGACAGAATATACAGCTCCGATACCGGTGACTGAGTCATCAACGATAAAAGCTATTGCTATCAAAGATGGTAAAAGCAGTACTGTAATAACTCGAGAAATATCTGTTGATGCGAATGATGTAGTAGCATTGCCTTATCTTCAAAAATTTGACGGGTCATTAGCAGACTGGTATCCTTGTAGTATTAATGGAGAGCAAGTTTGGGCTGCAGCGTCTTATCAGGAGACGACATATGCCAAGATATCTGGATATTCAAGTGGATCAAGATTTGAAAATGAAGATTGGTTGATTTCTCCGGCTATTCCTGCAGGAAAAATAGTCGTTAATTTTGAGAGTGCACAAAATAAAGAATCTGATGGGACAGGTATCGGTTTTGCTTATTCGTTTGATTATGATGGATACTCTGATCCGGCTACAGCTTCTTGGACTTTTGTTACTGAAGGTATAACGTGGTCACCTGTTGGCGAGACATATGCTATAACTCCTTCTGGAGATATTGAAATAGATAATACGACGGAGAATCCTACTCATATAGCATATAAATATACGTCATCGAACGAGGTTGCTAATACATGGCAAATTTATAATGTAAATATTGATAAAAAAGAAACTGTATCAGTAGAAACTGAGACGGTATCTGATATTGATGTATATACAGCTAATGGTAATATTTATATTAAGGGGGCTGATGGTAAAAATGTAAATATTTATAATATGCAGGGACAAGAAATAAAAGCTTTTAAGGCTGATGCGGAAAGTGTAGTTCCTGTTGTTAAGGGTATTTATATCATAAAAGTCGACGGAAAGGCTGTAAAGGTAATTTTGTGATATGAGAATATTATATGATATGTGTAAAAAGGCGTGGAGTTTCCACGTCTTTTTTCTTGCTGGTCTTTTTTCAGTTTTTACATTGTCAGCGCAAGAAATCTGGACAGAAAATTTTGATTATAATATAGGTGATTTATTGACAGAGCATGGATGGATAGCTAATGTTTCGGGTGAACCTGCTATGGTGGTTTCTGGATTGTCTTTTGATGGATATGTAGCTACGGGAATAGGGGGTGCTGTGCAATTGGAAGGTGATGGGGAAGCCGTATATACTCCTTTTCCTAAAGTGAGCAAGGGAAGTGTATATGCTGCTTTTCTTGTGCAGATTAATGGAGCAGGAGGAGCTAATGGCCAATATTTTTTGCATCTTTGGGATGGGGAGTTACCTACATGGATGGGAGGTACTAGTACCAAGTTTGATTATGATGCACGAGTATATTGTAGTAATGATGGTAAGAATATAGGACTGTCCTTTTCCGATAATCAAAAAGCTTTGTATACGACTTCTGATTTTATAGATAAATATCGTACATATTTAATGGTTTTAAAGTATGAAGTTGTTCCTGGAAATAATAATGATAAAGTGAGTTTATATGTTTTTGATTCGATGACTTCAGAAGTAGAGCCTGAAAATCCTACCCTTGGACCTATTGTGAGCACCTCGGGAGATAAAGATGATATATTCCCGGCGGGTATCGGTTTACGTCAGGGCCATCAAGATATAAATATTATAGTAGATGGTATACGGGTTGCGACTTCATGGGAAGCTGCTGTATTGGGGAAAACCTCTGATATAGGAAAATCAACATTGGAGTGCCCGCGAATATGGTTGTCTGAAAATAAAATTTGGGTATCGAGTCTTGTTGCAGAGAATGTTTATCTATACAATATTACGGGAGAGCAGGTTGCGGTTCAGTATTGTAATGTAGGAAAGAATGTTTTGGATGTTAGCTTGGAAAGTGGAATATATTTGATAAAAATGTCAGGTAAAACATACAAAGTAGTTATACCTTAAAATTGTTTAGTAAAATCTTGTTATCGACCTGCAGATATCTTGTCAACAAGATATCTGCAGGTCGATCTATTTTATGATATTTATGGTTTTTGTATATAAAAATTCGTACGTTATTTTTGTGAGAGTGAACCAATGATTATGTTTTGAGTTTTTTTATATGGATGAATTGAAAAACGATAGAAAATGGCAAATAGTAGTATATTGATTAATGATGTGTTGGTTTTCAACGGGTGTAATAAAGATGTTTTCCGTGCTAATATTTTCGTAGAAGATAGTTTGATAAGGAAAATCTCGGAGCAGGATATTATTGTTCCGGAAGACACTTTGATAATTGATGGAAAGGGTAAATTTTTAATGCCTGGATTGATAGATGCTCATTGGCATACTTTTATGTCAAGTAATACAATGATAGACCTTCTGACTGCAGATTCTGCTTATACACAGATTAAGGCTATTAAGGAGGCTGAGAATACATTGTTAAGAGGTTTTACAACAGTACGTGATGCAGGAGGACCGGTGTTTGGTATAAAGAGAGCTATTGATGAGCAGATATTGCCGGGACCTCGTATATATCCGTGTGGAGCTATTATTTCACAGACTGGTGGTCATGGAGATTTCAGAGCTGTGTATGAAGAACCTCGTCCGTTTGATTGTTGTAAATTGAGCCATACTGAGGAGATTGGAGCTGCTATTATTGCTGATGGTGTTGATGCTGTTACTGTCGCTGCTCGTAACAATATCCGGTTGGGGGCAAGTCAGATAAAGTTGATGACGGGGGGTGGCGTGGCATCTCTGTATGATCAGCTGGAAGATACACAGTTTTTTGAAGAAGAAATTAGGGCTGCGGTTAAAGCTGCGGAGGATGTTGGTACTTATGTTATGGTTCATGTTTATGTTCCGAGAGCTATAAAGCGTGCTGTTTTGGCTGGAGTTAAAAGCATAGAACATGGGCATTTGATAGATGAGCCGACAATGGAATTTATGGCACAGAAGGGAACGTGGCTTAGTATGCAACCTTTTACCTATAACGATAATCAATATCCAAGTAAGGCTCAGCAAGATAAACATAAAATAGTGGTAGATGGTACTGACCATACCTACAATCTGGCCAAAAAATATCAGGTGAAATTGGCTTGGGGCACAGATTTGCTTTTTAATCCAATGAATACGAAAAATCAGAATCAAGGGATTTTGAAATTGCAAAAATGGTTTACAAATTATGAAATATTGAGGATGATCACGTATGACAATGCGCAGTTGTTATCTCTTTCTGGTTCTCGTAATTCCTATCCTGGTAAGTTGGGCATAATTGAAGAGAATGCTTGGGCCGATATGATAATATTGGATGGTAATGCGATGGATAATATTGATTTATTAGGAGACCCGGGAAAAAATATACTTTTAATTATGAAAGGTGGTGAAATATTTAAAAATATATTATAGTGAAGAGTATCTTATTATATGCTATTCAGTTTTGAAGGGAAGCAAGTCTTTAGTTTGTATAATAAAGAAACTTGTAAATAATTTATTTACAAGTTTTTTGTTAGCGGAAGGAGGGGGATTCGAACCCCCGGTACCGTTGCCAGTACGACAGTTTAGCAAACTGTTGGTTTCAGCCACTCACCCATCCTTCCTTTGTGAGCTTTTCTCGACTAAATCGGTGCAAAGATAGGTAATTTTGCGTATTTGCCAAATATAATGTTGTATTTCTTTTTTTATTCTTTATAAAAATGTATGTAACATCCTGTTTTACAGTTAAGTAATGTCCTATTATTTCTTTTCAATATTTTGTTTTGCATTCCTTATTTTTAATAAGGAATCGTTGTTAATTTCTTTTTTAAGATTTTCCATGTATGGGGAGAATTTTACCTCATCAGAACCATAGCTTAGGTTGAGTTCATATTCCAATGGAAGCCAGGTAAATATATCGGCTTCATTATGTTGCATAATAGCTTCCATTTTGTCTAATGCTTTGTATATTTTAGATTCAAGAGTGACTAAATCATTCATTTCTTGAAATAGGTTAGTCAATTTTTTTTGGTAGTATTGAGGCAGAGATTTGATTAATCGGGATATCTCCAGATTTTCGATTGATTCGTCTTTAGAGGTTTTTAGAAAAGCTGGTATGTCACCAGTGATAGCTTCTCCAAGATCATGGAATATACACATTAATATCACTTTTTGTATATCTGCTTCTGGAAACTCGTCTTGAACGAAATAAGCCATCAATGATAATCGCCAACTGTGTTCAGCTACGCTTTCTTGTCGATGAGTGGATGTCCATGAATGTCGGGCATTGCATTTCATTTTTTCTGCAATTGCCATTAAATTTATAAAATCCCTGGGTAGCATATATTTGTGATAGATAAATGTAGAATAAATAATGCGATAACTTAAGATAAAGCTACCGCATTTGTATGGAGTTACTTGTTTGTTTTATTTAAAATGGTAAAGGAATATTACTGTAGCGTCAAGTGCTGTTTTTTTACAGTCTTTTATTTCTAAAGAGACCTTGATTTCGGCTTTGGCAATACCTCTTAAATTAATGAGTGAAACCAGTTTTGCTCTTATTCTTACATCGCTGTCTACTAATACTGGTTGGTTGAATCGAAGCTTTTCTATGCCGTAGTTTACCAGCATCTTTACATTGTTGACTTGTATTATTTGTCCCCAAAGGTAAGGTAATATAGAGAGATTTAGATATCCATGGGCTATGGTTGTATGAAATGGGCTTTCTGCTTTTGCTTTTTCGACATCTACATGTATCCACTGGTGATCAAATGTTGCATCGGCAAATTGATTTATTTGTTCTTGAGTGATTTTCAGATAGTCTGATACACCTAGTTCTTGTCCGACATATTTTTCGAACTCTTCGTAACTGTTAATAACTAATTGGCTCATTATAATGATTTTTATTTCCTGATATGAATATTTTTTGTTTAATAATTAGTTACAAATTATTTTGATATAATTTGTAAAAGAAAT
Organism: Coprobacter secundus subsp. similis; assembly: GCF_015097275.1. Taxonomy (GTDB): domain Bacteria; phylum Bacteroidota; class Bacteroidia; order Bacteroidales; family Coprobacteraceae; genus Coprobacter; species Coprobacter secundus. The sequence continues at coordinate 1,843,959 of NZ_AP023322.1, read as the reverse complement.
GAATAATATAAATTTCTTTATTATTAAACGGATACAAAAATACACATTTCTTTATTTAAGATGATACATTAACAATTGATTAATTAATTATTAACATATTTCAGGAATTATTGAGGATATGTCCTATTATTGTTTCATTTCTCTGAATTTAGAAATTTCCTTAAGGTATTTTTGATGTCAGAAATATCATTTTGTAATGTTTCAATATTATTTGTAGCCGTAAGAGAAGTTGGCAAATCGGCAGAAAGAAGCATCTCGAAATGCCATATCGAATCTATTTCGTTTAGAGATAAGGTTATATCGGGATATAAACTTTTATTCGGATTATCAGAGATGCAAATAATGGTATTTTTCTTCAAGCTTTTCCTTATTCTTCTTATAAAAATATTTTTGCAGTTATCAATAACGATATATATATCGTTATTGGATATATTTTCTTTTTTATTGGAAACTTGGCTCACAATAAGATAAGACTGAAATGGTAATGTCGGAAACATAGAGTTATCATTCACTTGGGTACATAGATGGAATGTATCATTATTCAAGATAAATGACGGCAAAGACAAGAATGGTAAGTTATTGTAATTGTCGGGATTATTACCTTTTTGGGTAATTTCTGTGAGCTCTTCAATTGGAATACGGATATTCTTTGTTGTGTATAATGGCAAATCGCTGGTTTGAGAGGGTAGTTCTTCTTCGAGTTCTTTGTATTGGAATGTTTGTTGGGGTGGTAATATCATGTTACCTTCTCCGGTAATGAGCCATCTTAAGTTTATATCGGTAAATGTTAATGCGATTTTTTCTAAAACCTGATATGAAGGATATGTTTGTCTGCCTTTTAGAATGTGATGTAGGGTTTGAGGTTGAATTCCAACTTTTTTACTGAAAGAATTCTTGTTTAATTTCTTTATTTCGATGATTTGACTTATCCTCTCCCGTACATCCATAGGAAAATGTTTATATTTTAACATATTTTATATAGGAAAATGTTTGTATATGTAAACAAATTCCTATATTTGCATCGTAAAATGGTATACAAATGTAATAATTAATATTTTATATCAAGAATAAGGCTATATGATTTTTTTTTGCCGGTATATTTATCGGAGGGTATTATTATACCTTTTTCTTTTGAAAATCAGAAGTAAAGAAATACATCACATTATAATTATATAGAGCCGGAAGGTCATAGTATGGGCAACGATGCATTCGTTCTCTAACGTATTGCGTAGTTGCCCTTTTGTGGTAAGAAATAAGGTATGGTAGTATAACCTTTTTCATATATAAAAGAAAAAGGAGATATGCTATTTTACAAGCATTTATTATTTATTTTCATTGTATTTTGTACTTATTTTCAATAATAATTTATAGACGTATTTATCTTTGAGATAGTTTTTGTTATAAAAAGTAGTATGCTGTAGTAAAAGAAGACCATAATAAGAAGGGGCATTCACTAACTTTAAAGTAGAAGGCTCGGCTAAGACCCAACATAGATTAAAGTCTGTTTGCCCCTTTTTTAAAGTGTTATAGTATATTTGTTTTTCGATAAATATATATAATTGTAAATTAGGATGTTATAAAAAACTGATTTATCCCTATCCATGTTTTTAAAGTCTAACTGATTTTGCTACTTTAGGTAAAGCATAATTTGTATATAAAACTTTTTATCTCTGTCTCAAATTATATAAAATGTTACGTTTACTAAGTATAAATTTCGTTTATTTTTATTATTCTTGGCTTTATTTGTGTGTAAATATTTTTTAGTATTAATAGAATATCAATTAGAAGTAGAAATTATATATAATAATGTTCCTTAACAGAATTTAATATGTGTTTGATAAAGAGTAAGGTTAAGGTTTACAAAGAATATCTATAATACTTGCCCTTTTGCAGATAAGGACGAGTATTATAAATATTTTTGTTTGTTCAGATTATCGTAATTTTTTAGAACTAATATTTGAATTCTCCGAATTCGGATTCTATGATAAGTTCATTTTTATTTGAAGCTTCTACATAACCTACAACTTGCGCATCGATTCCAAATGAGCGGGTTATGTCTATTACATTTTGGGCATGCTGTGGTGCAATATATATTTCCATACGATGTCCCATATTAAAGACTTTATACATCTCTTGCCAATCTGTTCCTGATTGTTCTTGTATAATTTTAAATAAAGGAGGTACTGGGAATAAGTTGTTTTTAATAATTTTTAAATTCTCGACAAAATGCATAACTTTTGTTTGTGCTCCACCTGAGCAGTGTACCATACCATGTATAAGAGGACGCATTTGGTCAAGCAATTTTTTGATAACAGGAGCGTAGGTGCGGGTGGGGGATAATACCAGTTTTCCAGCATCTATACCCAACTCTTTAATTTGGTCGGTTAGCTTGAGATTTCCTGAATAGACAAGGGCTTCAGGAACAGCTGCATCGTAACTTTCAGGATATTTTTTTGCCAGGTATTTAGAAAATACGTCATGGCGGGCCGATGTAAGTCCGTTACTACCCATACCTCCGTTGTATTCTTTTTCGTAAGAAGCTTGTCCATATGAGGACATCCCTACGATAACGTCTCCAGGTTGTATATTGTGGTTTGAAATAACATCAGTTCTCTTCATTCGGCATGTAACGGTACTATCAACGATAATTGTGCGTACCAAATCTCCGACATCGGCAGTTTCACCTCCAGTTGCATAAGCATTTACACCAAGTTCTCGGAGCTCAGAGAGAAGTTCATCTGTTCCGTTTATAATAGCCGAGATGACTTCTCCAGGGATAAGCAGTTTGTTTCGGCCGATAGTTGAGGAAACAAGAATGTTATCAGTTGCACCAACACAAAGCAAATCGTCAATATTCATGATAAGAGCATCTTGGGCGATACCTTTCCATACAGATAAATCTCCGGTTTCTTTCCAATACATGTAAGCTAAAGCCGATTTAGTTCCGGCTCCGTCGGCATGCATAATATTACAATATGCTGGATCCCCACCTAATATATCTGGAATAATTTTGCAAAATGCTCTGGGAAATATTCCTTTATCAATGTTTTTAATAGCATTATGTACATCTTCTTTGGATGCAGAGACTCCTCTCAGATTATAACGTTGATCGCTCATGATGATTTTATTCTTGTTTTGCTTGCAAAAGTAATGTAAAAATAGAAAGTAGGCAATCAATAATGAAAAAACAGGAAAGGAAAGTAAGATTTTTTCTTTTTCTGTTTATACTTATTTTTTTTGTATTGATTGTAAGTTACGATACTATCTATTGGTTTTCTCTTTTTAGATAAGTGTTCCTGGGTTGAGTATCCGATAAGGATGTCAAGAATAACTCGTTTAGATGAGGGAATATCTAATAATTTTTTTATAGCTTTCTCGTCGAACCAACCGATAATGCATGTACTTAACCCCTCGGCTGTAGCCGCCAAGGTAATATGTGCAGCGGCAATACCGATATCAATGGAGGGGAAATGCTTATTTTTTACTCGACTGCCGATGCTGGAAGTAAAATTAGCACTTTCTTCTACAATAATCAAATGTACTGGAGCTTGTTTGGTAAAATGATTCATTCCCAATATCCGGTTTGATGTAGCATCGGCAATTTTATTTTTTAGTTCAGGGTTATCTACGACGATGAAATGCCAGGGTTGAGCATTACATGCTGAAGGGGCTATGCGACCAGCTTCTAATATGCGTTGCAATTTTTCTGGTTCTATAGTTCTTTTAGGGTCGTATGTCCGGCAACTTTGTCTTTTTTCTGCTAATTTAAGAAAGTCCACTGGTGTAAATTAAAAGGTGATGGATAGGGAATGGCGGAAAACATGATAGAATGTATTGTACTATGCTTGATATTTCATGATTCGACTGATGTATTTCCCAATAATATCAAATTCTAAATTGACAATACTCCCGGGAACAATTTGATGAAAATTGGTATGTTCATGAGTGTACGGGATGATGGCGACTTGAAAGCTATTATCTTTAGAATTGCATACGGTAAGACTTACCCCGTTTACGGTAACCGAGCCTTTTTCTACAGTCATGTATCCTTCGGCAGCTTTAGCTTTGTCAAATGGGTACTCAAAAGTATAGTACCAACTACCGTCAGCTTCATCTACATGTTTACATGATGCAGTTTGGTCTACGTGTCCTTGTACTATATGTCCGTCAAGGCGACCATTCATTGGCATACTACGCTCGATGTTTACTTTGTCTCCGACTTTTAAAAGTCCAAGATTACTGCGATCAAGAGTTTCTTTTATTGCAGTAACTGTATACCTGTTACCTTCGATATTGACGACTGTGAGGCATACGCCATTATGAGCTATGCTTTGGTCTATTTTCAGCTCATTGGTGAAAGAACATTCGAGTGTCAGGTGTAAATTTCCCTGATCATTTTTGAGAGCAATGATAGTTGCTGCTTCTTCTACAATTCCTGAGAACATAAGTTTTGAGTTTTGATTATGTGCATCAAATGTAAAAAAAAAAAGTGAGTTTGAATGTATACTTAAAATGATAATTGACTACATTTGAAAAATGCTTATTATTTAAACATCCTATAAATGGTTACTTTATGGAAATAGTTTTACCTAAAAAAAGCAACTCGGCAGAAAGTGTTATTTTGAAAGATCCGCATAATATCATTATTATAGGGGCTAATGGCGCTGGCAAGAGCCGCTTTGGACGGGCGATTGAGCGCAGGTATGCCGATTGTGTTTTCCGTATTTCTGCGGGAAATGCTTTGTGTTTAGTTCCAGAAAAGAAGAGTACTTCTCTTTCGGTTTCTGGGATGTATGAACAAATGCTATCGAAAAATGGGAAAATTGAAGTGAAAGCTCAGACAGAATTTGATAGATTGCTTTATCTTTTGCAGCAGGAAGAGTTTCAAAGTTTGGTTGATTTTAAGATGAAGCGATTTCGAGGAGAGTCGTGTAATTTGCCCAGGACTCGGCTTGACCAGACACAAGAAGTTTGGGAACGGCTGTTTCCTCATAGTCGTATATTACGTAAAAATGGGGATTTAGAGGTGCTCTCATCGGATGATGAGAAATCATATAAGGCTTATCGAATGAGTCAAGGAGAAAAAGCTGTTTTTTACTTGATAGCTTCGGTTCTGTTTGCTATGCCTAAAGCTTTGATTATTGTAGAGGATCCGGAGTTACATTTGCATCGCTCGATTGTAGGCTCTTTATGGGATTCGATAGAACAATCTCGTCCTGATTGTACTTTTATCTATATGACTCATGACATAGAATTTGCTGCGGGACGTCCTGCCGGTGTAAGAGTTTGGGTAAAGAGTTATGATGCAGTGCGTCGTGCTTGGGACTATGAATTGATAGAAAACCGAGAGAGTTTTCCTGAAGAAATTTATCTAGAATTGTTGGGGAGCCGTAAACCAGTGCTGTTTATTGAAGGAACTGATAATAATAGCATAGATAATAAATTGTACCCGTATATATTCCCCGATTATTTGGTAAAGCCATTAGGTGGATGTTCTAAAGTTATAGAAACAACTAAAGCTTTTGGTGAAATGAAAAATTTTCATCATTTGGAGTCAAAAGGTATAGTTGATCGAGATCGCCGTACATCTCGGGAAATTCATTATTTGCGCGAAAGAAATATTTATGTGCCGGATGTCGCTGAGGTTGAAAATTTGTTGATGCTCGAAGATGTAGTGAAAACTGTGGCTCGCCGTATGTTGCAAGATGAGGATGAGGTTTTTTCCCAAGTAAAACATAATGTGATATCTTTGTTTGATAAAGATGTTGAGACTCAGGCATTATTACATACACGTCATCGGTTACGTCGTCAGATAGAATATATGATAGACCGAAAACTCGATACGATCGAAGAGTTGGCTCAACATATTGAAACATTGACAGAAGGAATTGATACCAAGGAAATGTATGAAAATATATGTGGTGAGTTTAGAAATTACGTGGTGAGAGAAGATTATCCCTCTATATTGAAAGTGTACAATCAAAAAGGCATGCTACCACAGAGTCGGGTTACCCAATTATGCGGGTTGTCCAATAAAGAAAAATATCTTAGTTTTGTACTTTCTATTTTGAAAGAGGGTAAGAATGATGCAGCTTGTATACGCTCTGCTATCCAGCATTGTTTTGGAATAGTTTAAGTTTTAAATATTATGTTGAGAGATTGGGTTGATGCGGCTCGTCCGCGTACTTTACCGGCTTCTGCGAGTCCTGTGATTGCGGCTACGGCTTATGCTTGGCATTATGGTGTGATGAATGTTGTGGCTGCTGTCATTTGTTTGTTGTTTGCGTTGTTGGCACAGATAGCATCTAATTTTGCCAATGATTATTATGATTATAAGAAAGGTAGCGATCGTGCTGACCGAGTAGGGCCAAGACGAGCTGTAGCTTCGGGGGATATTTCTCCTAAATCAATGTTAATGGCGACATTGCTTACTTTGATAATCTCTTGTGGATTGGGACTTGCTTTATTGATATGGGGCGGTTGGTGGCTTATATTAGCCGGAATGATAATTGTTGTTTTTGCGATAGCCTATTCGGCAGGACCGTATCCATTATCCTATAAAGGATTAGGAGACGTTGCTGTGTTTATTTTTTTCGGGTTGGTAGCTGTTAATTTGACTTATTATGTGCAGGCTCTCCATTTTTGTATTGAAGTTTTTTGGGGAAGTGTTGCTATAGGCCTATTGTCGGTCAATATACTTATGGTGAATAATTATAGGGATGTTGAAGCAGATCGACTTTCTGGAAAAAAAACAGTCGTAGTACGATTTGGGCATACGTTTGCTCGATATGCTTATCTTTTCAATGGTGTTGTCGCTCTTTTATGCACTGTTAATATCTGGTTTTCTTATAATTTTTGGAGTATAGGGGCAGCTATACTGTTTTTTTGTGTCCATATAATTACGTGGCGGCAAATGTGTATATTGAAAGGAACCGCATTGAATCCAGTATTAGGAAAGACTGCCCGTAATCTGTTGATATTTACGATATTCCTTTCTATTTTTTTAATATTATAATTTCTTTTTAATTTGTTGTACGACAATGAGCTGGATAAACAAATATGCGCAATCTTCTTTTTCTGTAAAAATTTTGATGAGTTTGGTTATATTTCTCATTTTTTTGATTATTTCTTCCATTATGATAGTGGCAATTACTGCTCTGTGTGAGAACCATATGAGTTATGTAGAATTGTTGCGTTTGAATTTGTCTGTTCAGTCATTAGGACTTTTTGTCATACCTCCATTTTTTGTAGCTTTACTATTTAGTAATCATCCATTTAAGTATTTGCAAATTAGTTGTGCCCCATCATTTATGAGTATTTTGGGGGTTGTTGTTTGTATGGTAGTAGCTATACCTTTTATGAATTACATCATAGATTGGAATGAAGCAATGCACTTACCCAAAGCATTGGCTGGGGTTGAGTCCTGGATGCGTGAGAGCGAAAAGGCTGCTCAAGCAATGACTGACCAAATACTAGATATGCAATCTGTCGGAGAGTTACTGATTGTGCTCCTTATAGTAGGAGTGTTGGCTGGAGTTGGAGAAGAACTGACGTTCAGGGGGATACTACAAAGATTGATATTGGATAAATGCCGCAATCGTCATATCGCTATATGGACAGCTGCATTTATTTTCAGTGCAATTCATTTTCAGTTTTATGGTTTTATTCCTCGGTTATTATTGGGAGCCTTTTTTGGTTACCTTTTGATTGGCTCAGGAAATTTATGGCTACCGATTATAGCTCATTTTTTGAATAATGCTATGACAACATTGTATACTTATTTTTCAAAAGATAATTTGTTTTTGACAAGTTATGAGACAATTGGTACAGCTGATTCGTCTACAGTATGGATGGCATGGGTAAGTTTGGCATTGTTTGTTTTTTGTTGTTGGGGTTTTCGTAAGTATTTGTTTTTAAGATATTAATTGTTTGCAAAATTATAATTTGTTTGGGAAAATGATAATTAAAAAAGCATTTCAAAATTTTGAAATGCTTTTTTAATATGTAGGAAAAGTAAGATTATTTTCCTTGGGCTTCAAGAACCAAAGTAATAGTTGGTTGGTCACATACTTCTGTTGGTCCGAAATATTGAATAGGGCCGGGATATACATAGCATGTATCTTTAGCCCATATTTCACGTTGGGATGCGAAATATTTAAATGGAGCGTCATCAAGTTTAACCAAGGCTTTTTGTATAACAGGTTTCATTTCTCCGTGGCGACGTTCCATATTCATCATCATGGTTACAGGAACTCCTCCGGCTATCCATTCTTCCGCTGGTTTAGTGGTATTGCGTACCGATGACATGTAACCGGTCTTACCTTCAGCAATAAGAGCTGATGCCGTATAACCAAGAGAGTAACAATAATCGGCATCAAAATTTGATGGAGCAGCACAACGGCCTTCGTAGCCGAAGAAATGGTGTTGGGCAGCAAATTTGCCTGTATATTTGCCTTCGCTTTTCATTTCAGCTAATTTTTTACCGACCATTTCTGATAATAATTTTTCGGTTTCGATAAGAGATACTTGAACATTTCCATGAGGATCACGATCGAGTGATAATTGACGGGCAACCCCTTCAGGAAGACTTGCATAAATAGCTGAATTTTCGGAAGAGAGGTGGTTGATGATATAGTTACGTTGCTCTGATTTTTTTATCATAGCAAATTCATTTCCGTTTTTAGCTAAGAAATCGTTTAGTTCTGCAATGAGTTTTTTCATAGCCGGGATAAATTCGATAAGGCCTTCAGGAATAAGTACGGTTCCGAAATTATTACCCTCAGCAGCACGAGCAGCAACGATATCGGCAATGTAAGTTACAACATTGTCGAGTGACATATTCTTTTCTTCGACTTCTTCTGAAATAATACAGATATTGGGTTGTGTCTGTAAAGCACATTCGAGGGCAATATGAGAAGCAGAGCGTCCCATCAACTTGATGAAGTGCCAGTATTTTTTTGCAGAATTGCAATCACGTTGTATATTACCGATTACTTCAGAATAGACTTTGCAAGCTGTATCGAACCCAAAAGATGTTTCAATCATTTCATTTTTCAAGTCACCGTCAATAGTTTTAGGACATCCGATAACTTGGACTCCAGCATTGATTTTTTTATAATATTCGGCTAAAACACAAGCATTGGTATTAGAGTCGTCTCCTCCAATAATAACAAGAGCTTGTATTCCTAATTGCTTAATGATTTCTAAACCTTTGTCAAACTGTTCGACAGTTTCAAGTTTGGTACGTCCAGAACCAATAATATCGAAACCTCCAGTATTTCGGTATTCGTCTATAATATCAGAAGTTAGTTCAATGTAATTGTGTTCAATAAGACCTGCTGGGCCTAAAAGAAAACCATATAGTTTAGAATTTTTGTTGATAGCTTTTAGACCGTCAAATAGACCAGCAATAACGTTATGCCCTCCAGGAGCTTGTCCACCTGAAAGGATTACACCTGCTGTTATAGCTGGATAGTTTTTGCTTTCGTTGCTGGGTTCAAATGAAATAACAGGCATTCCATAAGTGTTGGGAAATAATTTTTTAATTTCCGCTTGGTCAGCGACCGATTCTGTAGGAGTACCTTCCTTAATAGAAACTTGTCCTTTTAATGCTTTCGGCAATTTTGGCTGATAAGAAGCGCGGGCAATTTGCAGAGCACTTTTTTTCATTGTTGTAATAAGTTTTTATGTGTTAATAATAAAACTACTGTATTCGTTTGTTGAAAGTCAGTACAAAATTCGTTATTTTTTTTCAGACTACAAAAGCATGTTAGTTGAAAAACTATAGAGTGCTTTTATGCAAACGATTGTATTGTTAAATAGATACGGATTTTGCTTTCTTATATGTAAAAATATGATAAATGTTTTTACATATAAGCTTTGATTGTAAAGTCGAGATGACAATTTGGTAAGTTGTTTAAAATAATGGTGTTTTAATAACTTTTCGTAATGAAAATGTATTGTTAAAACCGAGAAAAATTTTACCTTTGCATCGCTTATTAAGGCTTTAAATTTTTCATTAAATAAAAAGAGCGAATTATGATCTATTCACACGAAGTAGAACACATGTGTGTTGTAAAAAAAGGGCCGAACCATGGTCCGGCTCCTATCCCTGAAGAAGGTAGATGGGTGAAAGCTAAAGAAGTGATTGATATTTCAGGCTTGACTCACGGTGTGGGGTGGTGTGCTCCACAGCAAGGTGCTTGTAAACTGACTTTGAATGTAAAGGACGGTGTGATACAAGAAGCTTTGGTAGAAACAATTGGTTGTTCGGGTATGACCCACTCCGCTGCTATGGCGTCTGAAATTCTTCCTGGAAAAACCATTTTGGAAGCGTTGAATACAGACCTTGTATGTGATGCTATTAATACAGCTATGCGCGAACTTTTCTTGCAGATTGTGTATGGACGTACTCAATCAGCCTTTTCAGAGGGCGGTTTGATGATCGGTGCTGGATTGGAAGACTTAGGTAAAGGTTTGCGGAGTCAGGTGGGGACTTTATATGGTACTTTGGCAAAAGGCCCTCGATATTTGGAAATGGCGGAAGGGTATATTAAGACTATCGCTCTTGATAAAAACGATGAAATTTGTGGGTATGAATTTGTTCACCTTGGAAAATTCATGGATGAGATTAAGAAAGGTACGGATGCTAATGAAGCTTTGAAGAAAGTAACAGGTACTTATGGACGCTTCACAGAAGAACAGGGTGCAGTTAAATATATTGATCCACGTCACGAATAATATAAGGAGGAACAAATAATGATTAGAGAAGTAAAATTTGAGAGTCAGGACCGTCGTATCAAGCAGATTCTTGCTGCGTTGAACCAAAACGGAATTAAAGATATTGAAGAAGCAAATGCTATCTGTGAATCTTATGGTCTCGATCCTTATAAAACGTGTGAAGAAACCCAGCCTATCTGCTTTGAAAATGCTAAATGGGCTTATGTAGTGGGCGCTGCTATTGCATTGAAAAAAGGTTGTAAAAATGCAGCGGATGCAGCAGAAGCTATTGGTATTGGGTTACAGGCGTTTTGCATACCTGGTTCTGTTGCTGATGATCGTAAAGTTGGTATCGGACATGGTAATTTAGCTGCTATGTTGTTACGTGAAGAAACCAAATGTTTTGCATTTTTAGCTGGTCACGAATCATTTGCAGCAGCGGAAGGAGCTATTAAAATTGCAGCAAAAGCCGATAAGGTACGTAAAGAGCCTTTACGTTGTATTTTGAATGGTCTGGGTAAGGATGCTGCACAAATTATCTCTCGTATTAATGGATTTACTTATGTTCAGACTCAATTTGATTATTATACTGGGGAACTGAAAGTTGTAAGGGAAATTGCATATTCCGATGGCCCTCGTGCTAAGGTAAAATGTTATGGAGCAGATGATGTGCGTGAAGGTGTGGCTATTATGTGGAAGGAGGGTGTAGATGTTTCCATTACAGGAAATTCTACGAATCCGACTCGTTTTCAACATCCAGTTGCTGGTACATATAAGAAAGAGCGTGTGTTAGCAGGTAAGCCTTATTTTTCTGTTGCTTCAGGAGGTGGTACAGGACGTACCTTGCATCCTGATAATATGGCTGCTGGTCCTGCATCTTATGGTATGACCGACACTATGGGCCGTATGCACTCTGACGCTCAGTTCGCTGGTTCTTCATCAGTTCCTGCTCACGTGGAAATGATGGGATTCCTCGGTATCGGTAACAACCCGATGGTAGGATGTACAGTGGCTTGTGCGGTTGACGTGGCTACTGCTTTGAGCAAGTAATTTAAGTTACTTAATACAGATAAACTCCTGTAATCCTTGTGGTTGCAGGAGTTTATTGTTTATGGTGACTTGACTTAGATAACAGATTGAAGCACCTTGCATCACTCATTATTTGGAGTGAATGAATGGTGAATCAGTAAGGAGATAACAAGATAAATCCTGCTTTATTTAAGTCCAAACAACTCATGTAAAGAGTAGCCAATTACCCCTCAAATCAAGCCATAAACAGGTTACTTTTGCAGCCGATTTGCAGCCGAATTTGCCATTCTTAAAAAACGGCTGCAAGAATTGGCATAATCAACTATAATACAATGCGATACACTCCATATAACATTTAATTTAAAATGGAGAAACATTGTACAATGGTTTACTTTTCATTAAGAGAAAGTAAGCAAAACAAAAAAGGTCTATCACCTATTGAGGTTTCAATCACCACTAACGGAAAGAGAATCTACTTTAGTACAGGTAAACACGTACCTGCTGCTGACTGGAACAAAGAGAAGCAAGCTGTAAAAGGCAAGAGTGAAGAAGCGCAGCTAATCAACGGTTATCTGATTCAACTACGGAATAAGATATATCAAAAAGAAATTGAGCTACTCCAAAAGGGGTATCTTATCACTGCTGAACTATTAAAAGAAGCTATCACAGATAAGGTGGAAGCTCTGAACGAGAAGACTTTATTGGATGTTCTGAACGAACATAATACAGAGCGCAAAGCAATGGTAGGTAAAACTGTTGCCCCTGCCACTTATTGGGTGTTTGAATATACAGGCAGATTATTCAAAGAGTTTATTCAGAAGAAATATGAGCGTAAGGACTTATATTTAAGAGAGATAAACTTGGGCTTCATTCAAGGATTCCATGCTTTCCTTTTAGGAGAGAAGAAGATGGGACAAAACTCCTGCACCAAACATTTAAAGTTCTTAAAGAAGTTGCTAAATTTAGCTGTCGCCAACTCTTATATATCCTACAATCCTGTAAATGCTTATAAAGTAGAACGCGAACCCGTAGAAGTGGATTTCTTGGATGAAGAAGAATTGAGGAAGATTATCAACTTTGATACTCCCCTACCAAGATTGGAACGAGCTAAAGATATGTTTCTCTTTGGGTGCTTCACAGGGCTTAGCTACATTGACATTAAGACCTTGACACCAGAACACTTTGAGAAAGATAACACTGGCAGAATATGGATTAAGAAACGTAGGGTTAAGACAGGGGTTCTATCACGCATTCCCCTACTCCCCATCGCCAAACTGATATTGGATAAGTACAAAGGTGGAGAGAAATTACTCCCTATTCAAGACCCTGCGGACATCAACAAATATCTAAAGGATATAGCTATACTTTGTGGAATTAATAAACGAATTTGCTTCCACACAAGTAGGCACACCTTTGCAAGTACAATTACTTTAGCCAATAACATATCGCTGGAAGTTGTTTCTAAGATGTTAGGACATACCAATACACGAATGACTGCCCACTATGCAAAGCTGATAGACAAGTGCATAGGTGAGCAGATGGATAAACTCATGGATACGTTTACAGGAGCTTCTGATTACTAAAGCATATCCTATCCACAAATTCCTCACTTGTAGCAATGCAGGTGGGGATTATTTTTTAATTTTGCCTTAAACTAATAATTATGGAGAAGCTAAAGGAAGATTACATAAGCATTGATACTCGTTTGGAATACATGGAAGCCATAGCCGTTAAATATGTTCCAGACGTAGATATAGACCCAGCCACAGGAGAAAGATACGTCTGCGGCACTACCGCCTTACCCCTATTCATAAGAAGATACAATCAGAATGAACTATATGGTAATTTCACATACGAAGATTATATAGCCAATGAGGACATACAGAATACATTGAAAGGTTTGGGAGTTGATATAGATAAGTTCTGGTTTCTACTTCTGTTCATCTTTGACTATACTTGTGGAACGTGCTTGGACGGAATGAAAGCTACAGGCATTGGAATAGAACAACTCATCAAATTCGCCAAAGCCATAGCTGACAACCATAAGGAGATTAACCAATTTGGAGTAAGTTTTAAAAAGCCTATTACCGTCTCTGTAAAGATTGAAGGCAAGCATCAGATAGTAATTGACAATGCCAATGCAATAGGTTACTTGGCTACTATCATTGCCAACAACCTAAAAGAGATAGAGGAACATCCTTGGATGCAGAACCAACAAGTCAGCATAAGCACCCATGCAGAAGAAAAGGAATCCGTTCAGATATGGCTGTTCTATAAGATGTTCAATGACTTCTTCAATTTAGAGCCATATAATAAGCTGTTTAATGTCAGACAGAAGAAAGGAAGCACCATATCACTTAGTAAGACATTGCTCATATCAAGGCTTATCTACTTCACTAAGCTATCTAAACATAGTAAATTCTCAGATGATGAAGATGTCCTAAAAGGTTACATCAAGCAATATAAAGACAAGAGAATTGATACTGCGAACAGCATATACTTCTAATAAACTTCTGATAATTAATACAGTCCTGCTCCGTACCATTAAGAGGGTACATAAGAGCAGGACTTTTTTTCTCTCTTTTAATCCTGCCATTATATCCCATCTTTGCAGCGTCAAAACGATAGCGGACGAGCTGACAATTAAGAGGGGAAGTAAAACCACCCATTAATTTCTCTCTTTTAATCAGCCCAGAAGCAAGTAGTTTTGCAGCGTAATCAGAAAGCCAAGTGCGCATAGGTTGGACGGTTACAAAGAACTTAATTTGATAATTAAAAACAAGATGACAATGAAAACAATGACTAAGACAGCAGGAAAGACTGCAACCAGCAAATCAGTAGCTAATGCTAAAGCAGGAAAGGCAGTGCGCACTCTCAGCTTACAACAACAGTTGATTAAAGCTGAAAGAGATTTGAAGAACATAGTTAACAGACAGTTGGGAGAAACCGTTCTACACGCCCAAGAGTTAATTGTGAAACAATTAAAGCAGGCTATTGAAGAGAAGAATAGTAAAGCCCTCACACTTAAAGACGAACCTATTACATTCCAATTAACTAAAACTGAGGAGAAGGTCTCTAAGAAGATTGCCTTTGTAAAACATAACAGAAGCATTGATTCAAAGAAAGTAGATACGTTCATTGCTATTATTGACAATGGCAAATATGAAGAAGCCTATCCCATCATCGTGATAGAAGCTTCAAAACTAATAAAGGCAGGATATGTCGTAACAGATGTAAACGGTAGAGTTCTGACAGAAGAAGAGGCAGAAGGCTACTTTGTAATCTTGGACGGTCAACACAGAAGCACAGCATTTGCCAAACTAAACTCTGTCAAAGGTAATATGACTATCCCCAATGTCTTTGTTAAGGATATTAAGGATATAGGAACTTATTTGGAAGAAATCAACAGAGTTGGTAATTGGGATATGAAAGCCAAGATAGGGGTTGCTGCCTTGACATCCAAAGATGAACTCTTTGAGAATATGGCTGAACTAATCCAACAGGGATTCAATCCTACGACAGCAGGTCTGATTTATACCAAGAAGAACATTCCAGAGAAGATATTGAACAAGGTTTTAAGAAGAGAAGAATACAATCTACCAAAAGATGCCATAGTTGACATCAAGAGAGGTAACGATTTTATAACTCTATGCAAAGCTGCCAAAATCAGCGTCACATTTCTCACTAAACGTTACTTCATTAAAGGATTTAACAGTTATGCTAAAGTACATGGCGAAGAACAAGCATTCAAGGCTTTGGATAAGCTAAAACAATTAGAACTTAATGATGACAAACTAAAGAAAATAAAGGAAGATGATGATTTTCAAGCAATGCTACAAAATGCTTTAGAAGCATAATACATACTACGGAGCAAAGCCCATGTGACAGGTGGGCTTGTTCTCCCCAAGTTCTTAGAAATTCTGAATAGTCTAAAGTCTGATTACTAAATGTGTGGTCTTATCATTAGTTTCTCACTTATGGAGTTACTATCTTTACAGTACTACAAGCAGATAATCCCACCACATAGATTGACGGACTTACAAACTATTCAGAATATCTAAAATGGAAGAATTTACTTATGAGCAGATAAGAGTTAAGGCTCTTAAACAGGGAGTAAAAGATAACAAGGTTCACATTGGATTGTGGGCTAATCTTAATAACTATCTAAAGACAAGGAGAAAGAAGAATGGAAAGGTTGCTACCTATTATATCTCATTGCAGAAGTTGGCTTATTAATTCACTGATATTTAAACTGATATGATAATTCATCTGCCAACAGGAAAGAAGTTTCACAACAGAAAGGAAGCCAAGATATACTTTGGAACTGCCTACTATTACAGGATGGAACGAGAGAAGAAAGATTTAATGTTTACCAATACTATTCAATCAGCTACTAATGAATATGAAGATACCTCAAAGATACCTGCAAAACAGGACAAGTAACATTAGGCAGGATTATGCTACCATTAACAAGTCTATTGTAGATAAACTCAATCCACCCAATTTGTACAGGTTCTTCTGTCTGTCCTTATATAGAAACGACTATTATAAGGTCAGATGGAGAATCAAAGACTTAGCCAAACGAACTGGAGAGAAAGAGGACGCATTAAAGAACTTCAATAAGGATATAGAGGCAGTGCTGATTAGAAAGAGATATAGGGAAGCTATCAACCATCCTCTTATAGAATTTGTAATGAGGAGCATTTACTGCATTCCACCCATTGAACATCCCAACTTCATAACACTGTCCTACCTCTTTATGACAGTGGATTTGAATATTAAAGTGAAAGGATATTATATCAAGCTCCTATTAATAGCAGAGAACAACAAGATACTGCTTACTCCTAATAAGTTGGCTGACAAATTGGGAATGGGTAAGAAGAATGTAGAGAGTTACAATCTGGAATTATATAGTGCAGGTTTGTTAAGATATATACCCAAAGGGATAGAGCTTACTCCCAATGAACTATTATTAGACAACAACATAGCCAAACAGCGCAAGGAGTGGAATCCAACCAACTCAAAAAACGTGGTTAAGATAGCTTTCAAGTCCAAATAACAGGCAAGTAGGATTTTTCGTACTGTTTATTAATATATTAAGAGATAGTACGAATAATCCCCACTCTGTCTTATTCTGACTTTAGAAGCATCTAAAGTTGAATTTCTACGATAAGGGTAAGCAGCCCTTATGAATGCTACTTCGTAATGACAATTTTAAACCATCAGAGTAATGCACAAGACACCCCTACCCACATAAACACCCCCTCATAGCTCTTAAATAAAAAGAATGCTTTAGAAATGCAGTCTGATAGTTGGCAGGAATAAGCATTCTTATTAATCCAAGAGCAGGCACGATGCACTATTGCCATAGCTAACCAATAATTTACTAATGCTCCTCATTTCCTTTGAAAGAATCTTTAGGGAAAGACATAGGACAGCCTAAGATACAAGCGAAGAAATTCACTTGTGTTTTAGGTTTGTTCCTATTAAATCCATTCAATCAATAACCATTTAATTCAATTTCATTATGAGAGATTTAGTAATTATGCCAGCTATGGCACAGCGTAGAGAATCATTAAACATGGGTGAGTTTGCAGAAGAAGCAATCATTGTGGAAGAAGTAGCAGCACCCAAGAGAGTAAACCATTTCATTGAAGCCAACACGCAGGAAGTAACCTTACAGCACTTACAGCAAGACTGCATCATTCCAAGTTTTGCATCAATGGAGGAAACCATAAGCCACCAATCCTTTATAGGTGCAGTAGTAGATGCAGCTAAGGATTACTTTCATGGAGAACAGTTTGATATGCCAGAGATTAGAATCTCACACCCTATCAATGGCAGAATACCAAGTGCATTAGGTAAGAAAGCATCTGAATTGACAGACGAAGAGAAAACTTTGTTCTATCAGAGAATGTGTTTCTGTTTTGAAATTCCATCCATTGTACATGATGAATACGGTAATCGTTTAGCGTTATCCATTGGTGGAGTGAGAGCATATAACGAGATTAACCTATACAGTAAGAAGTCTGTTGAGAGATTTAAAATCTTCATAGGCTTTCGTAATCGTGTGTGCTCAAATTTAATGCTTACTACTGACGGCTTGCAGGATAAGATAGAAGTCCTAAGCGTACAGGAACTATATGCAGCAGCATTGAATCTGTTCCATGCTTACAACCCATCCAAAGACCTGCATCTGTTAAGGACACTTGGGCAGATGTCAATCTCAACGAGTGAGTTCTGCCAGATAATAGGCAGGATGAGATTATATCAAGCTCTTACACCCAACCAACAGAAACGCTTACCTCGTCTATTGTTGGGAGACAGTCAAATTAATGCAGCTTGTAGAGCATTCGTTTCTGATGTGAATTTCAAGAGTACTGGGGACAGCATTACAGGCTGGCAGCTCTTAAACCTGCTCAATGGTTCTGTAAAGTCAAGTTACATTGATAACTTCTTGGAGAGGAATCTTAACTGTACAGAGTTTGTACAAGGCATTCAACGTGCCAAATTAGGAGATAGTGAATACGCTTGGTTCTTGGGCTGAGTGGATTGTTGATTGAGAGAGGAAGGGACATCATTAAGTTGGTGTCCTTTCTTTATTTCTACCAACTTATTAAACATTGTACATTATGGATATAGATTATACTGTGGGTGAAGTGGAACTGTCCTACAAACCAAAATTTAAAAGTCTGCATCAAGTAACTTGTTCAGAGGATGCTTATAAATACTTGCTTCCTACCTATAAGGAGGGTACAATCTGTTACAAAGAATACTTCAAAGTACTGTTTCTTAACCAAGCCAAGCAAGTTTTAGGTTACACTCTTATATCAGAGGGTGGAATTACTGAAACTTGTGCTGATGTAAGAGTAATTCTACAAGCTGCATTGCTCACCAATTCAGTAGCCATTATCCTTGCACATAATCATCCAAGCGGTAATCTGAAACCAAGCAGGCAGGATATGGAGATTACTAAGCAGGTCAAGAATGCAGCCCAACTTATGAGGATTACAGTTTTAGACCACCTCATATTAACAGATGCAGGATATTACAGCTTCTCTGACGAGGGAGAATTATAATAAGGTAAATGGCACTCAATTTTTAAGTTGGGTGTCCTTATCATATTCACTTTGATAATTAGTGAATGTTCCTTTAGTAATCAGTGAGTTAGTAAATCCAACTCAGAATTAATATTCACTTCTATTCATTTCATTATAAAACAGAACATTATGTCACTTAAATATTCAAGCACAACGGCAGACTATCTTGTTTGGTCTGATGCAATGAACCTCATAAGGAAGTTAGCCAAAGACGAGAATTATAAAATCTCACTCCTTATAGCTTTAGGATGCTTCACAGGATTAAGAATATCTGATATTCTATCTCTAAGATGGAAGCAGATATTAGATACTGACGAGTTTACAGTAATTGAACAAAAGACAGGCAAGGTAAGGACTATCAGACTAAACCCACAATTACAACATCATATTAAAGAGTGCTACGAGCATATAAATCCAGTTGGAATCAATGCGCCAATCCTTATCAGTCAGAAAGGCACTATCTTCACAATTCAGAGAATCAATATCATTCTTAAAGAGGTGAAGAAGAAGTACAGGCTAAAGATTAAGAACTTTAGCTGCCATTCTCTTAGAAAGACTTTTGGTAGACAGGTCTATAACATGAACAGTGATAATGCTGAACTTGCTTTAGTAAAGCTGATGGAACTGTTCAACCATAGTTCTGTTGCCATTACTAAAAGATACTTGGGATTAAGGCAGGAAGAAATCTTACAGACTTATGACTGTTTGAGCTTCTAATTGATTGGGACAGGATTATTAAGATACATCTTTATAGTGGTCTGAATGGTTCTGTCCCAAATCAATGAAATATTGAGCTTAGATACATCTAAAGCCCAATCTTGACAGTTTGGCATTTCAGCCTTATAGAAGTAATGCAATTCCATTAGTTTACAGAGTTTATAACTATCTCAACTCTTATTAATCATGTTACAGGTAGCACTTCTTGAATATCCAACAATATGCTGACCTAAAGATAATAATTCAAGGTAGGTAAGAATATTCAGAATTTAGTCCTTATATGGGGAGAAGTGAATTTGATACCCACATGGATTTAGAGAGTTCAGATGCAATTCTGCTTAAATATCTTATTCAGACTATGTTTGAGGGCATAGAATTTACTATTAATCCACACTTCATGCCTATTAATTTAGAACCTTTCATTATCTTTGCATCAATTCCAATGAACTAATGCGTTAGGGAGTTGGAAGGACATAGTTAACGAAAGGTGTTATTGAAATTATCTTCTACTGACAAATTCTCGCAAAATTTGAAATGGAGTGAAGATGATAGCAGTAGCACCCACACTTGGATATATACCTACCTCATAGTTGCGAGGTTTCTATATGCCCTTTGGTGTGGGTCGCTATTGTTTTATCTACTCCAAAGGCAATGCGAGAAGCCCGTCAGTAAGATAAAGCAAATAGTGTTCCCACATCTTTTTTATTTATGCTCATCTTTGGGAACAGATGAGCGCAAATATCCTAATTATGACTAAAATGCAATATAATGGGGAAGACCCCAAATTATCAGAATTCTTTGTTATCCTTATAGTTCTGGTAGTAATTGGAATAGCAGCATGGCTGTTCTCTTAATAATTGAAAGGCATACTATGAATAATATATTTGCCAGACTATTCTGTTCTAAGAATCATTCAACAAGTGATGAAGCATACAATATTGTTGAGAGCATGGCTAAAGCAAAACCGCTATACAAAGAGCTTATCAAACAAGCTCACCCAGACAAACACCCCAACAATAAAGATGTAGCAGAGGAACTAACAGCAATGATTAATAACAACAGATTCAATTACAGAGAACTCTTAAAGATTAAGGATTTAGTAAATGATAAATTAGTGTAATATGAATATTGTCGATTTCTTTAAAAACTTACTCAATTCTTTAGTAGGTACTTCATTGGAGCGAATGAAGTTGATAAATACGATGAATCAAACTTTCAAAGACAGCTATTGTTCTGGTGCGTTAGATAGATTCTGCAAAGTCTCTATAACAGTTGGAGATACAAACTATGCGCATGAAATGAGTGCATTCTTTTTAAGAAGTGGGTTTAAAATCTCCATAGAGAACGATAATAATATAAAGGATTCTGAATTTAGAGATATATCTCAATACATATTATCAAACAAACCTTTCATAAGACAACTGATGACTTTAGGATTTGATACTCTTATCGTAACAGGTAAAACTTCAAGAAAGGGAATGCAATATTGTTTAAAAAGTTATACGCAATTAGGAGGTTTCTCATTAGAATAAATCATCATGTGGCATTCAGTTATAGACATTTACTCAATACATATCAGCAGACTATATGGCAGTTTGCATAATAAAGAACTTATTCAAGGATTAATAGCACAAACATTTACTATTGAGAGAAAAGATATTAGTAAATGGTACTCACCTCATAACAATATGCAGGAAACTCAAAGATTACACCTTGAACATAAGTTGCTTTTTACTAATGGAAAGATTGCGAGTTGTGACACAATAAGCTATCTAAATGGATTTCAATCAAGACTTTACACAAGAACATTTGAAGGCAGCAAAGTACATATTAAAGAATATATGCTTAAAGGATATATGAATCCACAGCCAGCTCCAACTCATGAAGGTTCTACTATTGAGAATATAACTCGTTATATTAAAGACACAGAAAAGGAAGGACAGTTAGCAGGCAGAACAATAGTATCTGATTGGGATGATAACGGTGTAAAGAAACAAGCTATCGTTAAATATAATCATTTAGGACATATAATCTTATATGACTCTTGGTGGAATGGCAAGAGAATAAAGAAAGAGTTTGAATATCAATACGACAATCATAATAATTGGGTAGAATGTAAAGAATATCATGATGGCAACTACGTGAACTTACATTTATGTCAATATAAGTACAAATGAGAGCGATTGAGAGAAAAGTTTACATATTACTAACTAAAGAACAATTTAATAATGAAAACTTTAAGATTAATTGGAATGACCTTGTTAATGGTCATGTTGGCTGTAAACTTTACAGCTTGTAGCGATGATGAAGAAGAACAGACAATCATTGACCAAGCCAACCTTATAGGTAAATGGCAGTCCACTTGGGAGAAGGTTCACAAAGTGGAGAATGGCAAGGAAGTTGTCACCTCTGATGAAGCCTACACCAATGGCTTATGGGAGTTCAAAGCTGACGGTACTTGCACAGAAGGCTATGCGGACGGTGGATATACAGAAACAAGTCGCTGGTCTTTGAAAGGCAATAAGCTGACTATCTCTTACGATGACGGTTATTCGGATGTCCTTACTATCAATGAGCTTACAGCTAATAAATTGGTTCTCGCCTTTGAGGATTGGGATAATACGGATGACGGTGGTTTAGAGTTAGACGATATTACTACGACCACCTACAAGAAGATTAACTAATTGCCAAACTAATTTAAGGCAGGGCAGCATTTGAGGGAACTCTTATGCTGCTTCTCTTTTATAGAATGTTCCACAACACCCCATTCGCAAGAATATAACAACCAAAGCATTGCTATTAAAAGAGGAATGATTACCTTTGTCTTAAACTCATAATCAAACAAATTATGGAATACATTAACGAATTTCACAAAGAATGGATAGAACGCACTCGTCAATCAATAGCCTCTTGGAGCAAGCGACCTGCATCGCCAGAAGAAGTAAGGAAGCAGCAGGAGAAACTGAATCAACAGAGGGCTATAAGAGAAGACAAACAGAAGAACTGATAAAGTTTGCCAATGACAATGGTCTATGGATTGACTTATCACACCTCAATATTACTTATATGGATAGAGGTGGTGAGAATGAAGTGTTCCATGATGGTAATGTGTCTGTTGTAAAATTAAATAACTTTGAGTACGCAGGGGATGATTTAGAGAACTTCTTCATCCGCATTGCTGCACATAACAAGTTCTTTGGCAATGTGCCTTATCAAATGATAGGCTTCGCTTATAACAGTCAGCAAGAATTTTGCGCAGTTCTCGTACAACCTTATATATTAGCTGAACGAGAAGCTACGGAAGACGAGATAGCTGCTTATATGCAAGCATTAGGCTTTGAAATGGACTATTACGACGAATACCATAATTCGGATTATGAAGTGTTTGATGCAGTTCCCAATAATGTACTTTATGGCATAGACGGAGATTTATACTTCATTGACACGCAAATTAGATTACGGTCTTAACTCCATTTGGAGTACTCTCATCTAAAGGGTAACGCATAGGCATTTGCCCATGATGCAGCCCTTTTTGATAATTCGTTCTTTTATTTACTAACAAGGAGTTTACCCATTGCTATTATAGCATTGATTAATAACAGCTTGCAAATACTTACAGGGATGCTGTGTCGCTGCTTCTTACGGTATGACAGACACGATGGGTCGTATGCACTCAGATGCTCAGTTCGCTGGTTCTTCATCGGTTCCTGCTCACGTGGAAATGATGGGCTTCTTGGGTATCGGTAACAACCCGATGGTAGGATGTACAGTGGCTTGTGCGGTTGACGTGGCTACTGCTTTGAGCAAGTAATTTAATCCTAAATTGCGATATAAATCCCTGTAACTCTGATGAGTTATGGGGATTTTATTTATCAGATTCAGTTATAAGATTTAGTTGATGAATATTTAGATTGAGTATTTTCTTATTGTAGATATCTTTAGTTCTTTGTTTCAACCGATGAACCGATAGGAGAGATAAACTGTATGTTATATCTTCTATTTTTTTACCTTTTCAGTTTTTATTTGTACACGAGTAATCGTGAAAAACTTATTCAGATGATACGTATGTCGGTTATTTCATATTATATATCGGAACTATTCTTTGTAGCATTGATATTGAAGCTTCCAAACACTATTGCTTTTAGTAAGATAAAAGTATTATTGAATGAATGATGGATAAATTTTGTTTTTAATAGTGTATATTCAATTAATAATCAGACGGAAAATATTTTTTTAGATTGGGTAGTAGCAGTGATTACAAATATGTTTTTGATTTGTAATATAAATATAGGAAATGAATCTGATGTTGTTGCAACATATATTCTTTGGGATAAGTAGGAGTATAGCTTTGTTACTATTTCTGTTTTGGAGGATTGTGATGTGATATGTTTTTCAAAAATGAACATTTGTGTGATGAAGATTATTTTTATATTTTTTCTTTTGCTATGTAGTTTGGTTACGGTGAATAGCCAGTCAGTTTTGATAGAAACAGAACTTTTTGAAACAAAGGGAGGTTGGTCGATTGATTCTCAATTCATTGACCAGATGGGTTCTCCTTATCTGCTGGCTCATGGTTTAGGTGAAGTTGTCGAAGATGCTGTTACTGAGGTAAGATTTCCAGAGACAGGTGTTTATTATATTTGGGTACGGACAAAGGATTGGGCTCCTTATCCGAAAGGCCCCGGTAGGTTTAGAATGATAATAGATGGAAAAGAATTGGATTATATTTTTGGAGCATCTGGAGATATAGAGTGGAAATGGTATAAGGCAGGGACGGTACAAATAGATAACTTAGTTACAGAGATTCGTTTACGAGATTTGACAGGTTTTGATGCAAGATGTGATGCTATATTCTTTTCAAAATCTGCTGAGGTGAATTTGCCTAATGATGTAGACGGTTTACGGCTATTTAGGCAGAAAATGTTAAAGTTAAAAGATTTTTATTATGAAGGAGAATATGATTTTGTAGTTGTGGGTGGAGGTACTGCTGGAATTTGTGCGGCAATACAGGCAGCAAGGTTAGGGTTAAAAGTAGCTTTGATTAATAATCGTCCGGTACTGGGTGGTAATAGTAGTTCGGAATTAAGGATTCCTACAGATGGAGAGCTTTTTAGGAATAAGTATCCGAAAATAGGCTCTATTATGAGAGAAATTGATAACGGTTTTGCTGGAGTTTGCAATGAGAATATTTCTATGTATCGGGATAATTGGAGGCTGAAAATTATAAATAATGAGAAAAATATCTCTTTGTTTAGAAATATGCATGTCTATGCTGTAGGAATGTCGGGCACAAAGATAGACTATGTAGACGCAATGGATATCAATACATTGAAAACTTATCGCTTTTCGGGAAAAATATTTGCTGACTGTACTGGAGATGCATCTTTGGGACTATTGTCTGGTGCAGACCATTTGTACGGACGTGAAAGTAAGGCTCAGACAGGAGAGGCTGGGGCTCCAGAAAAAAGCGATAGTTTGACTATGGGTACATCAAATCAATGGTATGCGACATTAACGGATAGCATATCGGCTTTTCCAATTGAGGAATGGATGTTACAATTTACTGAAGATTATCATTTTGAATTGACCAAGTCTGTTTGGAATTGGGAAACCGGATTTGGTAATTTTCATATAGTTGAAGATTCGGAACTGATAAGGGACCATAATTTTAGGGCTATTTATGGTAATTGGGCTTATTTAAAAACTTATTTAAGAGATAAATATGGAAAGTATAAATTGACTTATTTATCTTATAATGCAGGTAAACGTGAGTCTTATCGTTTAGTTGGAGATGTTTTATTGACGGAGACTGATATAAGATGTAAAGTTAATTATCCAGATGCAATTGTGACAACTACTTGGGGAATTGATTTACATTATCCAGATAAGCAAAATTCTAAATATTTCCCAGAGCAAGAATTTATAGCTTACGCTATTCATCCTAATAAGCGGAAGGAGGATTATACTTTTCCTTATCGTTGCCTTTATTCACGTAATATAGAGAATTTATTTATGGCTGGAAGGAATATAAGTGTAACTCATATTGCTTTAGGTGCAATACGAGTACAGCGTACTACCGGGATGATGGGAGAGGTTGTTGGAATGGCTGCTTATCTGTGTATGAAATATCGTTGTTCTCCTCGCCAGTT
Organism: Coprobacter secundus subsp. similis; assembly: GCF_015097275.1. GTDB lineage: Bacteria > Bacteroidota > Bacteroidia > Bacteroidales > Coprobacteraceae > Coprobacter > Coprobacter secundus. The sequence goes on along the minus strand of NZ_AP023322.1, from coordinate 1,818,245 downwards.
ATACACTGATTATTTGCAGGAATTATTGGATTGTGTTTCGTAATTTGAGTTTTTGAGCATGGTGAAAGAAAGACTATTCCCAAAGAGAAAAAGTTTACTACAAACTTTTTAATGAATTTGATTTTTCTATTTATTCAAAAACTTTGTTCGTAGTGGTTGGGTCCTATAAAAAGAGATTTAGGTAAAATGGTATTCGAAAGATAAAATGTGATGATAGATAGATTGTATCTATTCTAAATATGACATTTAAAATCTTTTATAAGCAGTAAGGATTGGTGTAATGATTTTTGGGAGGAAGTGAGAAATAGAAAATGAGTTTATATGGGAAATATCTATTTTTCTATGGAAAAAGGGCAAAATTAACTTTTTAAGGCATTAAGTCCATGAATAATGAGGTTGAAGGAGATGGATTAGTCTGGGATTTAGTATAGGAAATCACAGAGTTTTCTTATCTTTACCCAAATAACCGATAAAAGTGTATAATATGAAAAGAACAATTTTGTGTATGAGTGTGATGTTTTTATTCGTTTTACTGGCTTGTAATTCGGGTAAAAAAGGTGAGAATTCTAAAATGGATTCGGCTATTGGTGATATTTTGCAGAAAAGTTTAGTCGAATTGCAAGCAGATTCGGGTTATGTACTTGTTATTGATACAGCCGGACAAGTTAAAGTTTCAGTTAATATGGTACTCGGAATGGATGGGAAATATGAAAAAGGTAGTAATCGTATATTCTCTGCCCAATCGGAGATGGGTTCTTTATTAATGCCGTTTGCTTTGATTCCTGCATTGGAAGATGGACTTATTACGTGGAATGATAGTATTGAAATGCCAGGAGATACATTGGTGTATGATGGGGTTTCTATAACGGATGAAAATACCCAGATGGCACGGACAGGGAAAATTACAGTAAAAGATATTGTTGCTACTTCTTCAAATATAGGTATGGCTAAAATATTACTTGATAATTATGGGGAGCAGCCTATGATGTTTACTCAAAAACTAAAACTGATACGTATTGTAAATGTTCCATCTCCAGATGATACAAAAACATTTTTGGGCGTAGGACAAGGGTATGGTGTGACTATGACTCCGGCAGAAATGTTGTCTTTCTATTATACTGTGTCTAAAAATGATACGACTCTTTGCTCTGGTACAACAATGAAGGGAATACGTGAAATTTTAGATGAGACTGTAACTTTTGGTCTTGGAAAGCCTGCTTTGTCGGAAAAAGTTAAAATTGCAGGTAAGACAGGGTCTGCTATTACGGAAGATGAGGTAAAATCAGAATTTTGTGGATATTTTCCGGCAGATGCTCCGCAATATACATGTTTAGTGGTTATTAGTAACCCTAAAAATAGTCAACCTATTGAGAAAATTGCAGGAGATACTTTTAGACAGATTGCTGAGTATATAATGGAGAAATAAAGGAATTTGCAACTTAAGATTTGTCATATAATGTCACCTTATGTAAGTCGTAGGGTGGCATTATTTTTATTATGACTTTTGGGTAATTTCTATTTTTTGGTAGTCTGGAGTTGTCTTTTGGGGTGAGGTTACTGGTATATGTTTTTTATGAGGTTTTAAAGCGAAACGGACTAAAAGAAAATTGATAGGCATGATTACTGCCCAGACGGGCATTGGAGCATAAGCTTTGGAGACTCCAAGAAAGAGAAATAAATTGAAAAAAGATATTTGCATGATGTAGTTAACAATGTGGCTTCCACTAAATCTGATAGCTCTCTTCCATGTAGGACGTGTATGGAATGTGTAATAATTAGATAATAAAAAATTGCATATAAAGCTGACAATAAATCCTATACTGTAAGCTGCATTTAGTTTCAAAAATGAGCTTAAAGGTAAGTATAATCCGTAATGAATAATAGTAGCGATTGTTCCTACAATACAGAAACGAATAGGTTCACTATTAAGTAATCTTTTTTTCATCCTTTGGATTGTTGTTATTACGGAATATGATGATTCTTGAAAAAATATTTTCCTTTTTATCTCAAAAATTTTAGTAAAAATAGCTCAAAAAATTTATATATACAACTTTCTGTCGGACATTTTATGTGTCTTGTTGTTTATATAGGATTATTTTATAAGGTGTTTTTGTAATATTACTGCCTTAATTTTCTAATAATACATTTTATTCCAGGAGTGGGGGAGACAGATTCTTTTGCAATAATATTTTCCATGACTTCTGTAGTCCATTCGACTTGTGGATTTAGGATTTGGAGTATATTCAGACACCATATTTTATTCCCTATTTTGGCTTTAGATTCTGTGAGCCATTGACATACTGTTTCTGCGATTGATTCGGCTGTATCAATATCAGGGACTAACCATTTTTTAGAAAGTAATATATACATAATTTTTCCATAAAGACGCCGTACGCTTTCATTTTCTGTTCTATGAAAATAAGTTATAAATTGTGGAACAAAATTTAAAAATGAATCTGGTCGCTTTAAAAAGGCATATTCGACTGCCCATGCTGCACGAAATGCGATATTCCCTTTTTCCTTACAAATAATATCCATCATTAGACCAAACAAATTTTGTTCTAATATTAAATTCCCCATGTATTTATTGAAGGGAATTTCCCTATCGTAATTCTTATATTGTAATAGAGAAATTAACTGGGAATGACTATATATTGAGGGAGATACCATTTAGTCGAATTTTTTTCGACGGAATATGAAATTTCGGCCCAAATACTTTTCTCTTACAATAGGGTCAGCCGCTAGCTCTTCGGAACTTCCTTGAAAGAGGATTTTTCCTTCGAACAATAAGTAGGCTCGGTCAGTAATGCTAAGTGTCTCTGGAGCATTATGGTCTGTGATGAGTATCCCTATGTTTTTTTCTTTTAATTTGTATACGATGTATTGTATATCTTCAACGGCAATAGGGTCAACTCCTGCAAATGGTTCATCAAGCATGATAAATTTGGGATTGATAGCCAGACATCGGGCTATTTCAGTACGCCGGCGTTCGCCCCCTGATAATTGGTCTCCAAGATTTTTTCGAACTTTTTGTAGCCTGAATTCAGCAATGAGACTTTCAAGTTTTTCTTTTTGGTAAGTTTTGCTTTCTCCTGTCATTTGTAATATGGAGAGTATATTGTCCTCTACTGACATCTTTCGGAATACTGATGCCTCTTGGGCTAGGTAGGCTATTCCATGTTGTGCTCGTTTATAAACAGGAAATTTGGTAATGTCAAGGTCATTTAGAAAAATACGCCCTTCGTTTGGAGTAACAAGCCCTACGGCCATGTAGAACGTAGTAGTCTTTCCGGCACCGTTCGGGCCTAATAACCCTACGATCTCACCCTGTTTTACATTGATGGAAACATGGTTAACAACAGTGCGTTGACGGTATTTTTTTACCAAATCTTCAGTACGTAATGTCATCATCGGGTCTTCAGATTTTGGAGTAATTTCGTTCTCAACGATGATATTTTCCTCGACAATTATGGGTGTTATTGTTTCGGGAGTAATTTCTTTTTCACTCTTTTTTGTCTTCATCCGATACTCTCTAAAATAAAAAATTTATTGTGGACAAAGGTATATATTTTTATGGATTACGTTAGGTTCTTTGTCCCAAATTGTGTTTATTGAGAAAGAAAGATTGTTATAATAAGTGTGTAAATAGTGTTTTTTTGTTTAATTGACACTTAACGATACAATAATTTTAGTTATGTTTGTAGTGTAGAATCGTTTGTTTCTATGATAGAAAAAGTTGTTTTTTATGATATTGACTAAATCATTAGAAAAATTTGGTGACTATGTCATGCTCATGGCAAGGGTATTTTCTGCCCCAGATCGTTGGGGTGAGTTTTTCAGACGTTATATTGCTGAAGTATATAAATTGGGTATTGACTCAATTGCTATTGTAGTGACTATCTCATTATTTATCGGTGCAGTTATAACGATTCAGGTGTCATTGAACATTATGTCTCCTTTAATCCCTGCATATACGGTAGGTTTGGTGACAAGAGATACTTTGATATTGGAATTTTCTTCCTCTATCATGAGTTTGATATTGGCAGGAAAGATTGGGTCTAATATTGCGTCGGAAATTGGCACTATGAGGGTAACGGAACAAATAGATGCGTTGGATATCATGGGGGTGAATTCTGCTAATTACCTTATATTGCCTAAGATTATCGCTTTAGTGACTTTTATTCCGGTGTTGGTGGTTTTCAGTATGTTTACAGGCTTGATGGGCGGCTATCTGATCGCTTCATTTACGGGAATGATTTCTACAGCCAAGTATATTTATGGGTTACAAAGTTTCTTTGTAGAATATTATATTTGGTATTCGATTATTAAATCATTTTTCTTTGCATTCGTTATTAGTTCGGTGGCTTCTTATTATGGGTATAACGCTAGAGGAGGAGCTCTTGAGGTGGGAAAGGCCAGTACTGACTCTGTGGTGGTGAGTAGCGTGATGATTTTATTGTTGGATGTGTTGCTTACTAATTTGTTATTGCAATGATAGAGGTAAAAAATATAGTGAAATCATTTGAAGGTAAGACTATCTTGCATGATATCAGTGCGACTTTTTATGCGGGTAAGACTAATCTGATAATTGGGCAAAGTGGTTCGGGAAAGACTGTTTTGATGAAATCTATTGTAGGTTTGATACGTCCAGAATCAGGGCAAGTTTTATATAATGGTAAGGATTTGTTGAAGATGAACAGCTCGGAAGTTAGAACTTTAAGGTCTGAAATTGGGATGTTATTTCAAGGTTCTGCGTTGTTTGACTCATTGACAGTACTTGAAAATGTGATGTTTCCTTTGAAGATGTTTACACGTCAGTCAATGGTAGAACGAGTAAAACGAGCTGAATTTTGTTTAGAAAGGGTAAATATAAAGGGTGTAAATAATTTGTATCCGTCGGAAATTAGTGGAGGTATGCAAAAGCGCGTTGCTATAGCAAGGGCTATAGCTTTGAATCCTAAGTATTTATTTTGTGATGAACCGAATTCTGGACTTGATCCGCGCACTTCGATTGTAATAGATGAGCTGGTGAGTGATATAACTAAGGAATACAATATGACAACTATTATTAATACTCATGATATGAACTCGGTCATGGGTATTGGTGAGAATATTGTATTTCTGAATAAAGGTCATAAGGAATGGGTTGGTACGAAAGAAGAAATCTTTACAGCAAAAAATGAGGCTTTAGATGATTTTGTCTTTGCGTCTAATTTGTTTAAGATGGTAAAGAAATATGTTGTAAAGGAAAATCTGGAATCTTTTTTTGATAATAAATCTGGGAAATGAAATTAATAGATGATAATTTATTCATTATTAACTGTAAAGTTTTTGTGCAAACGTTTGTACTAATTTAGATAAATCTCTTATATTTGTACCCGGTTTAAAAGTTATACCGGATTAGGAAATTTAAGTGGAAGGTAAGACTTTATAAGTACTGGATGTGAAATGTATCAAAAAAAGAATTCAATAAATTGTTTAAGACCATGAGTAAAAAAGTAGTCACTTTTGGAGAAATTATGTTGCGTTTGGCAACACCAGGTTATCAACGTTTTTGTCAGGCCACAGAATTTACTGCGACCTTTGGTGGAGGAGAGGCTAATGTTGCAGTTTCGTTAGCTAATTATGGACTTGATGCTGAATTTGTAACTCGTTTGCCTAAAAATGATATTGCCCATAGTTGTGAAATGGATTTACATAAACATGGAGTGAAAACTAGTCATATTGTTTATGGAGGTGACCGTTTGGGTATTTATTTTCTTGAGACAGGGGCTGTAGCTCGAGCTAGTAAGGTTGTGTATGATCGCGCTCATTCTGCTATTTCAGAAATTCAGCCAGGTATGATAAATTGGGATGATGTGTTTAGAGGAGCTGACTGGTTTCATTGGACAGGTATTACACCTGCACTTTCTCAGGGTGCAGCAGATGCTTGTCTTGAAGCTATAAAAGCTGCAAATCGTTTGGGTATAACAGTCTCTTGCGATTTAAATTATCGTAAAAATTTATGGAAATATGGAAAAACAGCATCAGAGATTATGCCGGAATTGGTGGCGGGATGTGATGTCATTTTAGGGAATGAAGAGGATGCTGAAAAAGTATTTGGAATTAAACCTGAAGGTTTTGATGTTACTCAGACTGAGGGTGAGGTAAATGCTGCCGAGTTCAAATCGGTTTGTACTCAATTGATGAAAAAATTTCCTCGGGCTAAGAAGGTTATTGTTACTTTACGAGGTTCTATTAATGCTAATCACAATACTTGGGGTGGGGTATTGTATGATGGCAATATATTGTATCAATCTCCTCGTTACGATATCACTCATATCGTAGATCGTGTAGGAGGAGGTGACTCTTTTATGGGTGGTCTTATTTATGGGTTGCTTACATATACTGATGATGATCAGAAAGCTTTGAATTTTGCTGTTGCCGCATCTTGTCTGAAGCATACTATATATGGAGATTTTAATTTGGTGACAGTAGATGAAGTTGAGAAGTTGATGAGTGGGGATGCTTCAGGGCGAGTATCACGATGATATTAAAAGTATAAACTAACTAAATGGTAGTGTGTAGAGAGCATTACCATTTATTTTCATTATAAAAATATGGCAAGATTTTCTAAGATGCAGGTCATTAACGCAATGGCCTCTACAGGAATGGTTCCTGTATTTTATAACAAAGATATTGAAATATCTAAAAGTGTAGTAAAGGCGTGCTATGAGGGAGGTGTAAGAGCTTTCGAATTTACCAATCGTGGAGATTTTGCACAGGAAGTATTTGCAGAGTTGGTTAAGTTTGCTGCAATTGAATGCCCGGAGATGATTTTGGGAGTAGGATCAGTTGTTGACCCTGGGACAGCATCTTTATATATTCAGTTAGGAGCAAATTTCGTTGTTGGTCCTTTGTTTAATCCAGAGATTGCGAAGGTTTGTAATAGACGTTTGATTCCTTATACACCAGGATGTGGTTCAGTATCTGAAATTGGATTCGCACAAGAAGCTGGTTGTGATTTATGTAAAGTTTTCCCCGCAGGGAATGTAGGAGGACCATCTTTTGTAAAAAATGTAAAAGCCCCGATGCCTTGGTCTATGTTAATGGTAACGGGTGCTGTCGAACCTACAGAAGAGAATCTTTCAGCTTGGGTTAAAGCTGGGGTTACATGCGTAGGAATGGGATCAAATTTATTCCCCGCAGATATTATAAAAGCTAAAGATTGGTCTGCTATTACTAATAAATGTGCTGAAGCTCTGGCTATAATTAAAAAATTTAGAAAGTGATTTGAATATAGAGGTTTTTCATTATCTTCGGTGAAGAAATGAAAAACTTTCTTTTTATTACTTTGTCCGGCGTATACTATTGTCCGGCTTTTTGAATCAAAGAAAAACACTAACACAAATATTTGAGAATGGATACATCAAAAAATGGAATGGGAAAGATGACAAATTACAGATGGGTTATCTGTGCAATGTTGTTTTTTGCGACAACAGTCAATTACATGGACAGGCAGGTATTGTCTCTGACTTGGAAAGATTTTATTGCTCCGGAGTTTCACTGGACTAACGATGATTATGGAAACATTACGGCATTATTTTCTCTTATTTATGCCATAGGTATGTTATTTGCCGGTCGTTTGGTGGATTGGTTAGATACAAAGAAAGGATATTTGTGGGCTATTGGTATTTGGTCTTTAGGAGCATGTGTACATGCTTTTTGTGGAATTGCAACTTCTGGTATTGTTGCCGGAGAGTGGTTTGTTGGCTTTGAAGGGGCCAAAGAAGCTCTTGCCAAAGTGGACGATGTTGCGATGATTGTAAATGTGAGTGTAACACTATTTGTCTTTGCTCGTTTTGTATTAGCTATAGGTGAAGCAGGAAACTTTCCAGCTGCGATTAAAGCAACAGCAGAGTATTTCCCTAAAAAAGACAGAGCATATGCTACCAGTATATTTAATGCGGGAGCTACTGTTGGTGCTTTGGCTGCACCAGTTTCTATTCCACTAATTGCGGAGTTATATGGCTGGGAAATGTCATTTATTATTATCGGAGCTTTAGGCTTTGTTTGGATGGGATTTTGGGTGTTTATATATGCTAAACCGGATAAAAGTAAACATGTAAATGCTGCTGAGTTGGAATATATACAACAAGATAAGGGCTCGGAAGAACAATCTAAAGATGAGACAGTTGAAGGCAAGAAATTATCTTTTGTAGAATGTTTTAAGTTTAAACAGACGTGGGCGTTTGCTTTTGGTAAATTTATGACTGATGGTGTATGGTGGTTTTATCTGTTCTGGACACCTGCATACTTGAGTTCGGTATACGATATGAAATCGTCCGATCCTGCAAGTCAGTTAGCTATATTTGTCTTATATGCTATTACTTTATTATCTATTGTTGGGGGGTGGTTACCGACTTATTTTGTAGATAAAAAGCAGATGAATCCTTATGCTGGGCGTATGCGTGCCATGTTGATATTTGCCTTTTTCCCGTTATTAGCACTCTTGGCTCAACCATTAGGTCATATGACATATTGGTTCCCGGTTATCATTATCGGTATTGCCGGTGCTGCACATCAGGCATGGTCGGCCAATATATTCTCTACTATTGGAGATATGTTTCCTAAAAGTGCGATTGCAACTATAACTGGTATTGGTGGTATGGCTGGTGGCATTGGTTCTGTATTTATCAATAAAGGCTCTGGTTTGTTATTTGATTATTCCGAAAATTCAGGAATGAGTTTTCTTGGATTTGAGGGAATTGAATCGGGATATTTCATAGTCTTTTCGTTTTGTGCTGTTGCATATCTGATTGGCTGGGTTGTTATGAAAGCGCTTGTTCCTAAATATAAACCTATTCGGTTATAATTTCACAATAAATAAATTTAAAGAAGTGTCCGGAGAAATCAATATATGTTTTGTCCGGACATTTTTTATTTTGAAAATAATTATTCGTTTGCCATGCTACGTAATGGCCTATATAAAGTTTCAAGGTCTCGGGAATATAGTTCTATATAGAGTTCATCACCACTTTTAAGTTTATCTTTTTTAAGGCTGAGCTCTTGATTGTGCCGTTTTGCACTAAATATTGTACAACCTTGAGGTAGCTGCAATTCATAAGGGCATTTGTTTATCATATATGAGCTGTCGTTTATATTGAAAGAGATTGTAATACGTCTGTCCGAATTTTGAAGTCCTGTAGGTAATAGTCGTTGATATAGCATGTCATAAATTGGTTTGACATTTACAATTTGGCTGAAAAAGTAAGAGAGACTCACAACGATAATCATAGGAAAAAGAATATTGAATTTTTGGGTCATTTCAAGTATTAATATTATACCAGTAATGGGTGAACGAACGACGACACTGAAAAGAGCAGACATTCCGATAACCATAAAAAATCCTGTGTGAGCAGCATTTAATAGCCCTATTTGTATAAGTATAAGAGAGAACCATTTTCCTAGTAATCCGCCGCACACTAATAATGGTAGGAAAATACCTCCTGGAAATCCGGTCGCATAACATAGTGGTGTATAGAAAATTTTTATGAATATAATAATGGTGAGATATACAATGCCTGTGTAAGCCAAAGGAGAACTTTGTTGTATTAAAAAGCGTTCGCCTCCAGCTAATAAATCTGTACAAAAGAAGCCAAGTAAGTAAGTTAGTAGTATTATAATTAGTATTTTCCAATATATGGGTATTGGCATTTGTTTAAATTTTTTTTGGAAATTGAGTAATGATGAATTGAAAAGTTTTCCAGCTCCGGTAAGTAGTATAGAAAAGAAAATGAAAGTGATAAATAATGAAAAAGTGCTCATTTCTTCAGGCCATGTGGTTTGTATGGGTGCGTAAATATTTGTTGGAAGGATGATGCTTGCCATCCATGCTGATACTGTAGATGCTAATAATGAGGTTATTATAATTTTGACAGAATCAAATTTTTCAATTTCTTCTACAATAAAAATCGTAGAGGCGAGAGGTGCTGTAAAAGCTGAAGCCAATCCGGCACTAGCTCCTCCAGTGTAAAGATATCTTTGTTCTGATACATTGGCTTTACTCCATTTTCCTATTATTCGAGCTATAAATCCTCCCATTTGCACCGAAGGGCCTTCTCTGCCTAACGATAATCCCATACCTATACCAGCCACACCACTCCAAAATTTAGCTATAAGTAGACGAAAAGGATATGAAAATTTGAATCTTCCATAAATAGCTCCTTCGACTTGAGGTATACCACTTCCCGAAATAATCGGGAACTTTTTTACTGATATATAGATAAATAGGGCTATAATCCACATAATAGCAACTGTGAGTAGATGAAACCACCAACTGTGATGTTCAACAAAGAAGTATGCTCTAAATATATCTGATTTTTCGAGCAGATATCTATAAGGTATAGTCACAAATCCAGTCAATATGCCGACAAATAATGATAGTACATACAATTTGATGTGGGAAAACTTCATAATGAATCGGATGATGTTTTATACAAATAATAGCCTTTATATTATAAATAGAGGGCTTTTGTTTATAGAAACAAGAATAAGGCAAATAGTGAAATAGTCTATTCGCCTCGTCATATTCTTGTCATTTTTATTATTTATTTGTAATCTTTAAGTATTTCTTGTAAACGTTGGCGAGCAAAAAATATTCGGCTTTTTACTGTTCCGAGAGGAAGTCCCATCTTTTCTGCAATTTCGTGATATTTAAATCCTGCTACATGCATTGAAAAGGGAATTTTATATTCATCTGAAAAGCTATTTATCGCTTTTGTTATTTCTTTTACTGTGAACGAACCTTCAGGAGTATTGAATCCTGATTCTTGAGGTAAATTTAGGTGGTACAGATCTTCGGTCTGATCGACTATTGTCTGATTGCGCACAAACCTTCGATAATTGTTGATAAAGATGTTTCTCATGATAGTGAATACCCAGCCCTTAAAATTTACATTGTCAATGTATTTGTCTTCGTTGTCAAGAGCTTTCAGGGTTGTGTCTTGAAGTAAATCTTTAGCTTCTTCCCGATCAGATGTAAGCATGTAAGCGAAATTCAGCAAATTGTCTTGTAATCCCAACAATCGCTGTTGAAAATTATTTGAATTCATAAATTCAAAAATTAGATTAATTAATACTTCGTTTATTTTCATGCTACTGCTCATTACAAAGCTAATTATATAAAATCGGATTTCAAAATTTTCTCATTAAAAATATGTTATTTAACAGTGTTTAAAAACATATATGTGGTCTTTTTTTATGGATTTTGTCTATATCATGGCTTTATTTTTATAGAATACAATTTTTTTATTTCCATTTAACGATATAAATAGGATAATATCACGTAATAGTGATAGATACGATATGTAGATTTCTCCTCTTAATTATAGTTTTATTTCTTATGAATTTCTTATATTTCAGAGAAAAAGACTAACTTCGTATATGAATATAACGTAAAAAGGATGAAAAGGTTCTCATTTGTTATTATAATTTTATTTTTACTTCCAGTTTTTTCGGTTTATGCTGTTGAGAAAACATTGATATATAAAATAAATTTGAAGAAAGAGGTAGGAAGTACTACGTGGAGATATGTAAAAAGAGGGATGGCTGAGGCATCAAAGAAAAAAGCCGATGCAGTTATTTTGCATATGAATACATATGGAGGAACTGTTATTCATGCAGACTCAATACGAACACTTATTTTGAATTCATCTATTCCGGTTTATGCTTTTATAGATAATAATGCAGCTTCAGCAGGGGCTCTTATAGCCATTGCTTGTGATAGTATATATATGAGGCCAGGAGCCAATATAGGTGCGGCTACAGTAGTAAATGGAAATGGAGAGGCTATGCCAGACAAGTATCAATCTTATATGAGAGCTACTATACGTTCGACTGCAGAAGCCCATGGAGCTGATACTATAATCAATGATGGAGATACGGTTGTCCGTTGGAAACGAGATCCCCATATTGCGGAAGCGATGGTTGATGAGAGGGTTGTAATACCGAGTGTAATTGATTCTGGAAAAGTGCTTACATTAACAGCTTTGGAAGCTGAGAAATGGGGGTATTGCGAAGCAATTGTAAATAGTACTGATGAAATTATTTCAAAATGCCTGAATCAAAAACAGTATACAATAGAAGAATATCATCCTACTTTATTTGATGAGATAGCTGGTTTTTTAACTAATCCGGCATTTCAAGCGATATTGGTGATGATAATTATCGGGGGCATTTATTTTGAGTTGCAATCTCCGGGTATCGGTTTTCCTTCGGCAGCGGCATTAATAGCTGGGGTATTGTATTTTGTTCCTTTGTATATTGATGGATTTGCAGCAGGATGGGAAATATTGATATTTTTGGTAGGAGTTATTTTACTGATATTGGAACTTATTATTATACCGGGTTTTGGTGTTGCTGGGATATTAGGTAGTATTATGGTTTTTACCGGATTGATATTAGCTTTGATTAATAATATTGATTTTGATTTTTCCCCAGTTGAGCCTAGGATTATTAGCCAAAGTATATTGACTGTGATATCTGGTATTGTTATGGGTTTTGTAATTGCTATATATTTAGCACATAAGATAGGGTCAAAAGGCATATTTCATCGTTTAGCTTTGCATACGGTTCAAGATGCAGAGAAGGGCTTTATTGGAGTTCCGAGAGATTTATTTGAGCTTGTAGGTAGAGAGGGGATAGCAGCGACTATTATGAGACCTTCGGGAAAAGTAATGATAGGAAGTGAAGAATATGACGCTATGGCATTGTATGGGTATATAGAAAAAGGAGAATCTATAAAAGTAGTGAAGACAGAAAATACACAATTATATGTAATAAAAACGAAATAAATCATAGAGATAAATATGAAATTTACAGGAATTATTCCAGCACGTTATGCTTCTACGCGTTTTCCCGGGAAACCGTTAGTTGATATGAAAGGAAAAACGATGATTCAGCGGGTATATGAGCAGGTAAGTATCGTTCTCGATAGTGTATATGTGGCAACAGATGATAGTCGTATTTATGAGACTGTAGAAGCATTTGGTGGACGGGCGATTATGACTTCCGAAAAACACAGAAGTGGTACAGACCGTTGTGAAGAGGCTTATTATAAAACGGGGGAAAAGAGTGATGTAATTATTAATATACAAGGTGATGAACCTTTTATAAAGCCTTGTCAAATAGAGGAAATAATGAAATGTTTTGATTCTGAAGATACGCAAATTGCGACTTTGGTAAAAGCTTTTGATTCAACGGATGGATGGGATGTTTTGATGAATCCGAATTCTCCTAAAGTTGTGTTAAATGATAAGAGTGAAGCCTTGTATTTCAGTCGCTCTATAATACCCTATTTAAGGAATATTCCGCGGCAGGAGTGGCTTCTAAATCATGTATTTTATAAACATATAGGCATGTATGCTTATCGGGTGGATGTACTAAAGGAGATTACTAAATTGCCTCAATCTACACTGGAGCTGGCCGAGTCTTTGGAACAATTGAGATGGTTACAAAATGGATATAAAATAAAGGTGGGCATAACTACGCAAGAAACTATAGGCATAGATACTCCTGACGATTTGAGAAAAGCGTTAGATTTATTATAAGATTATATGAATATGGATGTTCGACAAGGAAAATTTGTTGGAGTACTTGACAGAAAACAGGTTCCTTCAGTAAAAGATTTTGAGAATGTATCGTTACCGAAGCCGGAAACAATTATATTGCCAAACGGGATACCGGTATACATTATTCGAATGGGAGATCAGGATGTATGTCGTATAGATGTTATATTTTCGGCTGGTAGATATAATGAAGAGAAAACTATGGCAGCCGTAATGACAAACCTTATGCTGAAGGAAGGTTCGTCTTTAATGAGTTCGTCTCAGATTGCGGAGAATCTGGATTATTATGGTGCGTGGTTACAGACATCGGCATCTTTTCATAATTCGTATGTCACTCTTTATTCTCTAAATAAATATTTTTCAGAAACTTTAAAGATACTTGATTCTTTGATATGGAGTCCGACATTTCCGGAAAAAGAATTTGAAATATTGGCTTTAAGGCGAAAACAACAGTTGATGGTAGAGCAAGAAAAGGTTCAAAATTTGGCTGCTCAAGCTTTTTTTGAATGTTTATTTGGTGCATCTCATCCTTATGGACGTAAGCCTTCTATAGAATCGTTTGATTCTTTAACAAGGAATGATTTATTGGATTATCATCAAGAGTATTATATCCCGAAATCTTGTATGTTACTATTGACAGGAAAAGTTACAGATGAAATGTTGGTGGGACTGTTCGAGTCTTTTGGTCGATATTCGTCAAATATTGAGGTTACGAAGGAAAAGGAGATATCCATTACGATGTCTTCTGACAGAGAGATTTGGGTAGAAAAGGATAATGCTCTACAGTCAGCTGTTAGGATAGGTTGTCCGGTTGTTGGCAGAGAACATCCTGATTTTGTAGGTTTACGTATATTGAATACTGTTTTAGGGGGGTATTTCGGTAGTCGTTTGATGTTGAATATTCGGGAAAATAAAGGATATACTTATGGTATTTCGTCATCTGTAATAGGGCAGCAAAAAGGTGCTTATTTGTCTATATCGACACAGACAGCAACGGAATATACGCAGCCTTTGATAGCAGAGGTGTATTCTGAGATAGAAAAATTAAGGAAGGAATTAATTGGAGAAGAAGAATTAAGTATGGTGCGTAGTTATCTTTTAGGCGAATTGTCTCGTTTATCGGACGGGCCTTTTTCTATAGCAGATGCTTACGTTTCTATGTTAGCAAATCGAACGACTTTTGATTATTTCGAAAAACAAGCGGATTCGATTCGGAATATTAAATCAGAGGATTTGTTATGTTTGGCAGAGAAATATTTTTCTCGGGATGTTTTTTATACAGTTGTTGCAGGAGATAAATTTTGATATAAATTATTTGGCATAATATTTGACATTTGTTTTGCGATATGTTTTATACTAAAATATTGAAGAAATGAAAAAACGTTTAACAATAGCTTTGGTAGCTCATGATAACCGAAAAGCTGATTTAGTTGAATGGGCAGTACATAATGCGGAATTGCTATCACATCATCATTTGGTGTGTACTGGTACTACAGGAAGTTTGGTGAAAAAAGCATTCGAAGAAAAAGGTATCAATGCAGATATAACTTGTATGAACTCTGGTCCATTAGGAGGTGATGCCGAAATTGCAGCTATGGTAGTTCGGAAAGAGATAGATTTAGCAATCTTTTTGATTGATGATTTAAATCCCCAACCTCATGAAGCAGATATTCAGATGTTATTGAGGCAATGCCGGGTACATAATGTCCCTATTGCTTGTAATCGTTATAGTGCTGACTTGATGATAACGAGTACATTATGGGATAATGAGAGTTATGTTCCTACAGAACCTAAATATGTTCACTTCAAGAGGCCAGATACTAATAGTTAATTTTTTGGCTTTAAATGTTTAACTTCTCCTGGCTCTAAGAGGAGGGGAGAAGTTGTTTTTATTTTTATAGGACGTCTTCTGGATGGTAGAAAGGCAGTGGTTGATTGTCTGCTTTGTATTTTCCACAGAAGAACATTTCTATTTTTTTAGGTATACTGCAATTTTTGTATAGCCAGTCGGTAAAGGGTGTTTCGAATATTCTTGCTTCATTCGGGCATTCTTTTACACAAGCGCAACATTTTATGCAAAATTCAGGAGAACTTTCAATTTTGTTGTTTATGGCGTGAGTTGGACATATGTTGATACAATGGCCGCACTGGGAACATATGTCATATAATGTAATGGGAGCTTGAGGTATTTGAGTTCCTTTTACTTTATAAGGTACATTTCCTTTTACGATTAGTTTGGGAATTTTATTTCCCCAATTTTTTATGTATTCTCCAGATATTTTTCCGAAGCGGTAGGCCATATTTATATCTTGAGTATCTGGCCTGCCAGATGCAATTTCTTTGTTCTTACGGCTATATGAATGTTCTCCGATAAAGGCACCTCCCGATATAGGTATGAATCCCTGTTTTTGTGTTAAATCAGATAACTCGATTAGAGCATCTTCATAATCCCTGTTGCCGTATAAGACACAAAGAATTGCTCGGGTATTTTTTGCATGTATGAACGACAATCGTTCTACTGCAGTTTCAGATATTCGTCCGCCATATACTGGAACAGCAATTACAGCCCACCCTCCATCTATATGAATGTCTTCTTTTGGAGTATGATAGGTTAGATTTATAGAGACTTCATGTTTTATCCCCAGTCCGTCTGCTACAGCTTGAGCTATTGTTTGGGAAGTATGTGTCGGAGAAAAAAATAGTGTATATAATGTTTCTTTAGTCTTCATAATTAATAATAAAGTGTAATTAAAATTTTGCGATTACCTCCTGAATTTCTGAATTCGCAGAGGTATATTCCTTGCCAAGTTCCTAAAGACAGTTTATGGTTATGTATAGGTATTGTTAAAGAACATCCTATTAGGGACGATTTTATATGTGCAGGCATGTCGTCATTTCCCTCAATAGTGTGGGTATAATATGTCATCCCCTCTGGAACGATATGGTTCATTATTTGTTCAAAATCAGTTCGTACTGAAGGATCTGCGTTTTCATTAATTGTTAATCCTGCTGAAGTATGTTGAATAAATAGGTTTATAATTCCTTTTTCTGGTAAAACAGGAATTTTTTTTTCTATTTGGGACGTAATTAAATGATATCCCCTTTTGTATCTAGGTAGAGTTAATTCATACTGTTCTATCATAATGATTGGGAATATTTATGTTAATTTTTTCTTTCCAATTCACGGAGGTTATCCATTTTTTTCTTTTCGAGGAATTCATAAATCCCATGTAGATGTTCAGTTACTTTTTGATTTCCGAATTCGTATACTTTAGTGACAAGGCTATCTAAAAAGCCCCGATCGTGAGATACCACTATAAGTGTTCCGTCAAAATCTTGTAATGCCATTTTTAAGATGTCTTTTGTTTTCAAATCGAGATGGTTGGTAGGCTCGTCAAGTATCAATAAGTTAACGGGTTCAAGTAACAGTTTTATCATAGCCAAGCGACTTCTTTCTCCTCCGGAGAGGACCTTGACTTTTTTAGTAGAATTTTCTCCACCAAACATAAAAGCTCCGAGTATATCTCGTATTTTTGTACGTATATCACCTTTT
This sequence comes from Coprobacter secundus subsp. similis, assembly GCF_015097275.1. GTDB lineage: Bacteria > Bacteroidota > Bacteroidia > Bacteroidales > Coprobacteraceae > Coprobacter > Coprobacter secundus. Next base: position 1,801,085 of record NZ_AP023322.1, on the reverse strand, counting down.
GCTACATTGTCTATTGTTTGAAAAACTGTAAGTTTTTCATCAAGCAAAGATGCCTGATTTTGCGCAAAATACCCGATTTGTACGTTGTGTCCTAACGTCAGAATGCCTTCATGCTCTATTTCATTCATAATGCATTTTACAAGTGTCGATTTACCTTCTCCATTTCTGCCGACAAAAGCAACTTTGTCCCCTCGTTCAATAGTGAAAGATACATTTTTAAATATCGTATGATTCCCATAACTTTTCCCTACATTTTCGGCAATAACAGGATAGTTTCCCGAGCGAGGAGATGGCGGAAATCGGAGTTTTAGAGCAGAGGTATCTTCTTCGTCGACTTCTATCAATTCTAATTTTTCAAGCATTTTTACCCTTGACTGGACTTGTAGCGTCTTGGAATAGGTCCCTTTGAATCGCTCAATAAATTCTTTTGTATCAGCAATCATCTTTTGTTGGTCATTATAGGCCTTTTGTTGTTGTTCTCTACGTTCTTTCCTGAGTTCAAGGTATTTAGAGTAATTCACTTTATAGTCATAAATACGTCCCATGGTAACTTCTATGGTTCGTGTTGTGATATTGTCAACAAAAGCCTTGTCATGTGAAATTACAATAACAGCTTTGGCACTATTGACTAGGAAATCTTCCAACCATTGTATTGATTCTATATCCAAATGGTTAGTAGGTTCGTCAAGCAATAATACATCCGGTTTTTTCAATAATAGTTTTGCTAACTCGATACGCATTCTCCATCCTCCGCTAAAATCGGAAGTGGGGCGGTCGAAGTCGCTTCGTTTAAATCCGAGGCCTAATAGAATTTTCTCAACATCTTCTTCGTAATTAGTTACATCTATTGCATAGAATTTTTCGCTTAAAGCAGATACTTCTTCTATTAATGCATAGTAACTTTCAGATTCGTAATCAGTTCGGTTTGCCAATTCATTATTGAGATACTCGATTTTTTTCTCCATTTCGAAAAGATGAGAAAAGGCTTGAGATGTTTCTTCGAAGACAGAACAAGTATTGTCTGTCATCAAATGTTGGGGAAGGTATGCAATGACCGTATCTTTAGGTGCAGATATACAACCTTTATTGGGTGTGCGTATACCGGCAAGTATTTTTAGAAGAGTTGATTTTCCAGCACCATTTTTTCCCATTAGGGCAATGCGATCTTTATCATTTATAACAAATGAGATGTCATGAAAGAGAGTTGTCCCTCCAAATTCTACAGTAAGTCCGTCGACAGAAATCATAAATTTTTTTGTTTAGACGCAAAGATAGATATTTTATTTAATCTAGTCATGATGCATATGATTAGGAATATCTTATTTTACGGTATGTTTTTCTATAATAATTTTTGTTCTAGGGTAAGGAAAAAACTAAAAAATGTTTGTAAATTGCACAAAAAATAAAATAATATATGAGAACATATCTGGTGACCGGCGCTGCAGGTTTTATTGGTGCCAATTTTTTGAAATATATTTTAGTTAAATACGGTGAGGATATTAAAGTTATAGTATTGGATAAGTTGACTTATGCCGGGAATTTGGGAACTATTAAGAATGAACTGAAAGATCCTCGGGTTAGATTTGTAAAAGGAGATATTGGTAATACAGAGTTGGTTTCTCAGATTTTTGCAGATTATGATATCGATTTTGTTGTAAATTTTGCAGCAGAATCGCATGTGGATCGTAGTATTACGAATCCTCAGTTATTTTTGGAAACAAATATATTAGGAACCCAAAATATATTGAATTGTGCTAAAATAGCCTGGACTACGGGTACCGATAAGGAAGGTTATCCTACGTATCGGTCTGGTAAAAAGTATTTGCAAGTTTCGACGGATGAGGTATATGGTTCTTTGTCTAAAGATTATGATGAACCTCATCTACTTGTCATAGAAGATGAGGTCGTGAAAACTGTCGTGAAAGGCAGAACTAAAATACAAACCTATGGAAAGAAGTATTTTACAGAGGAGACACCTTTGGACCCTCGTTCTCCTTATTCGGCTTCTAAAACTGGAGCTGATTTAATAGTCAAGGCCTATCATGAGACTTTTAGAATGCCAATAAATATCACTCGTTGTTCCAATAATTATGGACCATATCATTTTCCGGAAAAGCTTATACCGCTGATTATTAAGAATATACTTGAGGGTCGTTTGTTACCAGTGTATGGTAAAGGTGAGAACGTACGAGATTGGCTTTACGTGGAAGATCATGCAAAGGCGATAGATATGGTGCTGAACAAAGGACGCATAGGAGAAATATATAATATCGGAGGGTTCAATGAAGAACAGAATATTAATATAGTAAAATTGACAATTAAGACGATTGCACGTCTTATGGATGAGGAACCTAAATATCGTAAAGTTCTTAAAACTGATTTATCAAATATAAATGAGACGTTGATTACTTTTGTTGGAGATCGTTTAGGCCACGATATGCGTTATGCGATAGATCCATCTAAAATTGCTAAAGAATTAGGTTGGTATCCAGAAACCCCGTTTGAAAAAGGTATTGAAAAAACTATTCGCTGGTATTTGGAAAATCAAGACTGGGTGGAAGAGGTGATTAGTGGAGATTATCAGAAATATTATGAACAAATGTATTCTAATCGTTAGGTAAAAATCTCATTTAACTTGTAATTTTTAGATGAAAGGTATAGTTTTAGCAGGAGGGGCAGGTACACGTCTATATCCAATAACCAAAGGGATATCGAAACAAATGTTGCCGGTATATGATAAACCGATGATATATTATCCTATATCAGTTCTTATGTTGGCAGGAATAAGGGAGATACTAATAATTTCTACACCTTATGATTTACTTGGATTTAAACGTTTGTTGGGTGATGGGTCTGCGTTAGGTATATCATTTGAATATGCGGAACAGCCATCTCCGGATGGATTAGCTCAGGCTTTTATTATTGGGGAAAAATTTATTGGAAATGATTCCGTTTGTTTGGTATTAGGCGATAATATTTTTTACGGCCAGAGTTTTACGAGCATGTTACAGAAAGCTGTATTAACAGCAGAAAAAAATGGTTTAGCGACTATTTTTGGCTATAGAGTGGGGGATCCGGAAAGATATGGAGTGGCGGCTTTTGATCAGGAAGGGAATGTGGTATCTATAGAAGAAAAACCTGTAAGACCAAAATCGAATTATGCTGTGGTAGGTCTTTATTTTTATCCGAATAAGGTGATTCGTGTTGCTCGAAATATAAAGCCTTCGGCCCGAGGAGAGCTTGAGATAACTTCTGTAAATCAGAAGTTTTTGGAAGATGGGGAATTAAAGGTTCAATTGATGGGACGAGGATTTGCTTGGCTTGATACCGGGACGCATGAATCTCTTTTTGAAGCATCAAACTTCATTGAAACCATAGAACATAGACAGGGGTTAAAAGTTGCTTGTCTTGAGGAAATAGCTTATAGAAAAGGATGGATAACAAGAGAAGAGATGCTTGATTTAGCAGAACCGATGAAAAAAAACGAATATGGACAGTATATGATAAATCTGGTAAAAGATATTCCTGATGAATTTGGAGTCTGTTAAAGTAATAAATTTGCCTCGTATTGAAGATAGAAGAGGAAATCTTTCTTTTATTGAAGGAAATAGACACATTCCTTTTGAGATAGCACGTACTTATTGTATATACGATGTTCCTGGTGGACAGTTTCGTAGTGGACATGCTTATTATACTCAGCAAGAGTTTATTGTAGCTCTTTCTGGTAGTTTCGATGTCGTTTTAACAGATGGAGTTCAAGAAAAAACTATTTCATTGAATCGTTCTTATTATGGGATTTATATTCCTAAAATGATATGGCGTCAGCTAACAAATTTTTCTACAAATTCATTAGCTTTGGTATTGGCTTCAATTCCTTTTGACGAATCTGACTATATACGGGATTTTGAGAAATATAAAAAGATACAAAATGAAGCGTACAACTATATATGATTGTTCTGTTGTAGAACTTCCTCGTATTTATGATCCAGGAGGTAACATTACACCTATTCATGGGCAGCATAATATCCCGTTCAATATATCAAGAGTATTTTATTTGTATGATATTCCGGGCGGGGAATCTCGAGGGGCTCATGCCCATAAAAGTTGTCATCAATTTATTATTGCGGCCAGTGGAAGTTTTGAAGTTTTTTTGGACGATGGAGAGAATAAACGTACAGTTTTATTGAATCGGCCTTATTATGGATTACACGTGCCTCCGGGCATATGGGCAGCTCAACAGAGTTTTTCTTCAGGATCTATTTGTTTGGTACTTGCTTCTGAAAATTATGATGAAGCAGATTATATACGGGATTATGAGGAGTTTTTAAAAATACAGGATTTTTAAGAGCTACATGAAATTTTTAGATTTGCAGAAGGTAAATGCTGTATATGCGACAGACTTGAAACGTATTGCAGCAGAAGTGATAGATTCGGGATGGTATCTATTGGGAAAATATGTAAAGTTATTTGAGGAGCAGCTATCATTTTATTTAGGTTGCAAATATACTGTTGCTACTGGTAATGGATTAGATGCATTGCGTTTGATACTAAGGGCATATATTGAGATGGGGGTCATGCAGGAAGGAGATGAAGTTATAGTACCTGCGAATACTTATATTGCAACAATTTTGGCGATCACGGATAATCGATTAGTCCCGGTTTTTGTAGAACCGGATGAACAGACATTAAATTTAGATTTTTCTCTGATAGAAAATTATGTAACAAATCGTACTAAGGCGATTATGCTGGTCCATTTATATGGGCGCTGTTGTTGGGGAGAGCAGGTAAAAGTGGTGGCTCGGAAGTATAATCTTAAAATTGTGGAAGATAATGCTCAGGCAATGGGGGCTAAAAGTCATATTTGTGGGTTGTCAGGCAGTTATATGACAGGGGCGTTGGGTGATGCTGCAGGGAATAGCTTTTATCCTACTAAGAATTTGGGTGCTCTTGGCGATTCTGGAGCTGTGACGACTTCCGACGAGGAATTAGCGATGGTTGTGAGGGCATTGGCGAATTATGGATCAGAAAAAAAATATTATAATCGTTATCAAGGATTTAATAGTCGTATGGATGAGTTACAAGCTGCATTTTTATCATTAAAATTGAAATACCTTGATATTGAGAATGAGAGAAGAAGGGTGAATGCAGAGACATATTCGATATTATTGCAAAATGCTGAATTAATTTTACCGCAACAAGCTGGAGAAGAGCATATTTGGCATCAGTATATTGTTCGGTCAAGTAAGAGGAACCAATTACAAAACTGGCTTCAAAAGCAAGGTGTTGATACGCAGATACATTATCCACTTCCTCCTCATCTGCAAGAGTGTTATCCTGAATATAATCATCTTTCTTTTCCTTTGACAGAGCGGCTAAGTCAGGAAATTTTAAGTTTACCAATCTCTTCATATATGGGGAAAGAAGAATTAACAATAATTGCAGAAGCTATAAATAGTTTTGCAGAATAGTTTGTTATGTATTATATTTGAATAAAAAGTTGTAACTTAGCTCTCCGTTTACAGTTTTGGATAAAAATTGTAAAAGAGTAGTAGAATAAGTTTATTTTATGAATATCAATCATGTCGTTATTATGGCTGGCGGTATTGGCAGCCGTTTTTGGCCGATGAGTACAACGGAGCATCCAAAGCAGTTTATAGATGTTTTAGGGTGTGGACGGACATTGCTGCAATTGACGGTCGAACGTTTTGAGGGAATTGTTCCAGCAGAGAATATATGGGTTGTAACTTCAAAGAGGTATAAAAGTCTTGTCCAAGCTCAGTTACCAACTATTTCTGAGTCTCATATATTATTGGAACCTTGTATGAGAAATACGGCACCTTGTATTGCTTATGTGAGCTGGAAAATAAAAAAAAATTATCCTAATGCTAATGTTGTAGTTACCCCGTCTGATCATATTGTTACAGATGTTTCCGAATTTAAACGAGTAATTATAGCTTCCCTTGATTTTGTTACTCGGTCTGAAGCTATTGTCACATTGGGGATGAAAGTATTGCGGCCTGAAACTGGATATGGTTATATAGCAGCAGCTTCGGAAGAAGGGGAGATAAGACGTGTAAAAGCGTTTAAAGAGAAACCTGATTTGGAAACTGCAAAAAAATATTTGCAAGCAGGTAATTATTATTGGAATGCCGGGTTATTTATCTGGAATGTGAAGACCATAGAAATGGCTTTTCGTTTTTATCAGCCAAAAATTGCAGAAATATTTGATAAGATAGAAATAAGTATGGATACAATTTCGGAACAGATGGATGTTGATAAGATATTTCCTTCCTGTCCTTCTATTTCTATTGATTATGCTATTATGGAAAAGGCTGATGATATTTATGTTTTTCCTGCTGATTTTGGATGGTCGGATTTAGGAACTTGGGGATCTTTACATAATATGTTAAGCCAAGACTCAGATAATAATGCCTGTGTTGGAAGTAATCTTTCTTTAATCGAGTCTAAAGGGTGTATTATACATATGCCTGAGAATAAAAAGGTTGTTATACAGGGGCTTAATGGCTATATTGTAGCTGAAAAAGATAATACATTGTTGATTTGCCGTTTAGAAGATGAACAACGTATAAAAGAATTTTCAAAATAGAAAAATGAAAAAAGTTTTTGTATCAGGGTGTTATGATATGTTGCATAGCGGGCATGTTGCTTTTTTTGAAGAGGCAGCAAGTTATGGAGATTTGTATGTAGGCATTGGTTCTGATAAAACCTTGTATGAATTGAAGGCCCGCAAGCCTATCAATACTGATGCTGAGCGCCTTTATATGGTGAAATCTTTACGGATGGTTAAGGATGCTTGGATAAACAGTGGTAGCGGTTTGTTGGATTTTGAAAAAGAATTGAGGCAACTAAAACCGGATATTTTTTTTGTTAACAGTGATGGGCACACACCTTTGAAAGAAAAGTTGTGTAGAGATTTGGGTATTGAGTACATTGTGAGTAAGCGGATACCTCATGGAACGCTGCCTGCCCGCTCTACAACGATGCTACGTCAAGAATGTCGTATACCATATCGCATAGATTTGGCTGGGGGGTGGCTTGACCAACCATATGTGAGTAAATATTATCCGGGGCCGGTTTTGACTATTTGTATAGAACCAGACTATGAGTTTAATGATAGGAGTGGAATGTCTACAAGTTCTCGGAAAAAAGCGATAGAGTTGTGGCAGACAGATATTCCTGAAGGTGATAAGGAAAAATTGGCAAAAACACTGTTCTGTTATGAGAATCCACCGGGAACACCTTATATAAGTGGGTCTCAAGACTCTTTGGGAATCGTTATGCCGGGTTTGAATAAGTATGAGTATAATGGAGAATATTGGCCTGAGTCAATAGAGAGTGTCTTAGAAGACGATATATTGTCTTGGATTGAGAAGGTAATATGGCTTCTTCCGCTTTATCCTCGAACGGCCGATTATAATGCGATAGCTGATACTTGTATTGATAAAGATTCAGTGCGAGATTTAAGTAATTCGGCTCGAAAATGTTGGGACGCGATATTAGAGAAAAATATTGATGCATTTGGAGAAGCTGTTAGAGAAAGTTTTGATGCACAAGTGAAAATGTTTCCTAATATGGTGAATTCGGATGTAATGGACCAAATAGAAGCATATCGGCATAATATAAAAGGTTGGAAGTTATGTGGTGCAGGAGGAGGTGGCTATTTGGTTTTTATAAGTGAGGAACCTATAAAAAATACTATACAGATACGTATAAGAAGATAAATTTGAATAAAAATTAAAAATAGATATATGTCAGATAAAGTTGCTTTAATTACGGGAATTACGGGACAGGATGGTGCATATTTGGCCGAGTACCTATTGAAAATGGGATATATGGTACATGGTATCAAACGTCGTGCTTCATCTTTTAATACCGATCGTATCGATCATTTGTATGAAGATCCTCATAAAGAAGGCCGAAGGCTTATTTTACATTACGGAGACATGACCGATTCTTTGAATATAACCCGTATTATCAAAGAAGTACAACCGGATGAAATATATAATTTGGCAGCAATGAGTCATGTGAAAGTAAGTTTTGATACTCCAGAATATACAGCGAATGCGGATGCTTTGGGTACATTGCGTATTTTAGAGGCGGTCAGACTTCTTGATTTGACAAAGAAGACTCGTATATATCAGGCTTCTACTTCTGAACTATATGGTTTAGTACAGGAAGTCCCCCAAAAGGAGACTACTCCTTTTTATCCTCGTAGTCCCTATGCGGTAGCTAAATTGTATGGTTATTGGATTACTGTAAATTACAGAGAGGCTTATGGAATACATGCAAATAATGGAATTCTTTTTAATCATGAATCTCCTTTGCGTGGGGAAACTTTTGTTACTCGAAAAATAACTCGAGCAGTGAGTCGCATTGTTTTAGGACATGAGAGTTGTTTATATTTAGGTAATTTGTCTTCAAAACGAGATTGGGGGCATGCCAAAGATTATGTGAGAGCCATGCATGCTATTTTACAGCAACCTGAGCCTTCAGATTATGTTATTGCGACCGGGATTACGACAACTGTACGAGATTTTGTACGTATGGCTTTTGCTGAGGTAGGAGTTGGCGTTTGTTTCGAGGGAGAAGGAATTCATGAAAGAGCTTTTGTGGAAACTGTTGAGAAGAATAAGTTTATAGATGTAGTTGGAGAAGAATATTTACCTATTGTAAATTCTCTTAAGGGTAAAACTATCGTTGCTGTGGATCCAGCTTACTTTAGACCGACAGAAGTTGATTTGCTCATTGGAGATCCAACAAAATCAAAGACGATATTGGGCTGGGAGCCAGAGTATGATTTACCGGCATTGATTGCGGATATGGTTAGTAATGATATAAAGTTAACCAAGAAGGAAACATATTTAAGAGATGGTGGTTACCAGACATTGAATTATTACGAATAATATCTTATTTGTTTTCATATTTAGAGGATAAATGGAAAAAAATGCAAAGATATATATTGCTGGTCACTGTGGTTTGGTAGGTTCAGCAATATGGAATAATTTGAGCTCGAAAGGTTATACCAATTTGATAGGACGAACTCATAATGAATTAGATTTATGTGATTCTGTTGCTGTGGCTCGTTTTTTTGAAATGGAAAAGCCCGAGTACGTTTTTTTGGCAGCAGCTTTTGTTGGAGGAATTGTGGCTAATAGCCGCTATCGAGCAGATTTTATATATCGTAATTTAGCTATTCAGAACAATGTCATAGGAGAGAGTTTTCGACATAAAGTAAAGAAACTGCTTTTTTTAGGAAGTACATGTATTTATCCTCGTGAGGCAAAGCAACCAATGAAGGAGGACGCCCTTCTTACTTCTCCTCTTGAGTATACTAATGAACCATATGCAATTGCTAAGATTGCAGGTTTGAAAATGTGTGAGAGTTTCAATTTGCAGTATGGGACAAATTATATAGCAGTAATGCCGACTAATTTGTATGGTCCAAATGATAATTTTGATTTGGAACGTTCACATGTGTTACCTGCTTTGATTCGGAAGATATGTTTAGGTTGTTATCTGGAACAAAATGATTGGGATGCAATACGTAGAGATCTTGATAGGCGGCCGATAGAAGGAATAAACGGTACAGCTTCAGAAAGAAGTATTTTTGAAAAACTCGATAAATATGGCTTGAGAAAAGTTGCTTCGGGCGTTGTACAAGTTGAAATTTGGGGGACAGGAACTCCATTAAGAGAATTTTTGTGGAGCGAGGAAATGGCTGATGCTTGCGTATTTATAATGGAAAATGTAGATTTTGATGACTTAAAGCCTCATGGTACTAAAGAAATTCGAAATTGCCATATTAATATCGGGACAGGTAAAGAAATCAGTATCGGAGATGTTGCCCAACTGATAAAAAAGATTGCCGGTTTTACTGGAGAGCTATATTTCAATAAAAATAAACCGGATGGTACTATGAGGAAATTAACCGATGTCTCAAAATTGAATGCATTAGGTTGGCATCATACAATTGAGATAGAAGAAGGTATAGCTCGGCTAATTGATTGGTACAGGAGTAAAGAATAAATTTGATATATAGAATAGTGGGCGGATTTTCTTTTTTAATAGATAGCCGTCTATTATTCTGACATAATAGTGTTACAATATACAACTTTGCCTTCAGAAGCCATTTCGGTGATGAAATAATTAGATAATAAAAAGTTTGGAGGCATACATCCAGGTAATCTGTTCTTCATAAGTGAGGGGTATCCATGTTTTTTTAAAAGTACCCCATTTCCAAAAAATAATAAATTTACATTTCCACCTACTTGAGAAAATAATTGAGAAAGAGTTTTTTGTTTTAATGCTATGGTATTTCCGTTTTTTATATCTTGTGCATAATGTTGAGTTGCATCAAAGGTATTTGATATATAAAGTCGGTTATCTTCAGAAAGAGAAAAATAAATACTATCACCATCCAGAAAATAATTTAATAAGTTAGAATTTGTAAGTATAGATGGAATTTGAGGAATACTGTCTTTTGGATATAAAGTGATAACTTTATTCGTTTGAAGTGTTGAGTCTGTTACGATGTTCCATGCAATATTGAAGCTTCCGCGACCGGTTTCCATCAGGATACTATCAGTTGACGTTAAGTTTTTACCATTAGAGAATTGTTTCCAAAAGGATTTCAGTTCTTTTATTCCGTAACGGATACCGAAATAAGTTCGGGAACTAAATATATATGGATCGGGTTCGCATCCATTTGTTATTTTATTTATTAGTGTTTCTAATGGTTGTTCGGGTATTATCATTCCTGTAATCCAAGTTTTATTTTTATCAAAGCTGAGTTCTTGGGCAATCCATTGTTTGTTTTTCGATTGATTGTTGTTATTGGTATAGAGTTCGTAATCAACGGCATTTGTATTGTAAAGTATAGTATGTACAGATTTCCCGATAGTTGCTGAAGCTTGTTGAAACGAGAGATTATGTTCAATAGATTTATTATCAGAAAAAGAATGGATGGATTGTCGTAGTATATGATAATCCTGAGTTAAACATATAGTTCCATTATGAAAGAACCCGAAAAAAAATTGTCCGTTGGGTAAGGAATATTGAAAAATCTTGAAATCATTCAGTTCCTGTACTACAGGTTTAAAGGAGGTCTCGAACTTTTTTTGTAAAAAGAGTAAGATTTTTTTGAAATTATTGTTCCCGACGTAGTGCCATAAAGTAGCTGAAGGAGAATGATTCATTCTATTATGCAAGCAAATAAAAGCATTTTCTTTATTCGGTAAATCGGCCTGAAATATTTCTTTCAATTGTATGGATATTGTTAGCAGTGTATCGTAAATGGTTCGGTTTTCAGAAATGTAATTTCCGAAGTTGTTTTGACTAAGTTCATATAACCCCTCTTTATCTTTTACTCCGATAAGCAAAGTCATAGTGGTGTCGGGGATGTAATGAGCTAAAGAATATTTTTGATAATTTTTTTTGTATTTAAAGTTCGGTAAAAAACTTATGATAATGAATGTTACTATGATGAATAAAATAGAAATTATAGAATATTTGAAAGTTTGTCTGAAGTTCATAGAAATAAATAATATATCTGCTACAAATGTAACGAATAAATTGAAATACGGAATAATAAAATGGAATGATGTTGGATTAAGGCTTTTGTATTGAGATAAAAAGAATATACTTTTTTAGTTGGGATTTTTGGATATAATTGGCTCTATTTTTCTGAAAAATGATTACATTTGTTCCTCAATATACCTGTGACATTTTGGATGATTCGAATGTTCATAGAATATGGAATAGAAAGAAAATATAAAAAATAGAGACCTATGAAATTTATTGTTTCCAGTACTGCATTATTATCTCATTTGCAAGCTATCAGTAGAGTTATTAATTCCAAAAATTCGATGGCTATACTTGATAATTTCTTGTTTCGGTTGGAAGGTAATACCCTTACGATGACAGCATCGGATCAAGAAACTACAATGACTACTGAAATAGAAGTTTTAGAAGCTGAAGGACAAGGACTCTTTGCTGTTTCAGCAAAGATATTACTTGAACCTTTGAAAGAACTGCCGGATCAACCGTTAACATTTGAGATAAACGATGAGAATTTAGAGATTTTTCTATATTTTCAGAACGGTAAGTACAATTTTATAGGGGTTAACGGTGATGAATATCCCCAGAAATCTCCATTAAGTGCTGATGCTAAGACATTACAAATGCCAGCACAAGTATTACTTAATGGAATTAATCGTACTCTTTTTGCAACGGGTGATGATGAATTGCGCCCTATAATGAATGGTATCTATATCGATATTCATCCAGAAGATATTATTTTTGTGGCATCTGATAGTCATAAATTAGTGCGTTGTAAGAATGATTCGATACAATCAGGACTAACTTCTTCATTTATTTTACCTAAAAAGCCTGCAACTTTATTGAAGAATATCTTGCCGAAAGAGTCAGGTGATGTATCGATTACTTTTGATGATAAGAATGCTGTATTTGCTTTATCGAATTTTGTATTGAATTGCCGTTTGATCGAAGGACGTTATCCTAATTATGCATCAGTGATTCCGCAGAATAATCCAAATCGTATTATTGTGGACAGGGCAGTGTTTGTGAATGTTTTACGGCGAGTATCTGTATTTTCGGACCAAGCGAGTAATTTGGTGAAATTACAGTTGAGGGATAATCAAATAAAAGTTTCGGCCCAGGATATAGATTTTTCTACTTCTGCAGAGGAAAATGTATCATGCAATTATACGGGTGATCCTATGGGGATTGGTTTCAAGTCGACCTTTCTTATTGAGATATTGAGTAATATCTCGTCTCAAGAGGTGACAATAGAACTATCTGATCCATCTCGTGCCGGGCTTATATTGCCTGTAGAGAATCAACCGAACGAAGATCTGTTGATGTTGTTGATGCCTATGATGTTGACTGATTTTTAAAGAATTTAGATACAAATAACGGAGGAGAAATGCAGTTAAATCTTAGAAATCCGATTGTCTTTTTCGATTTGGAGACTACCGGTGTTAATATTGCAACAGACCATATAGTTGAGATAAGTTATTTAAAAGTTTATCCGAATGGGAAAGAAGAATGTAAAACATTACGAATAAACCCTGGGGTGCCCATTCCTGCAGAGGCAACAGCTGTTCATGGTATTTCAGATGCAGATGTAGCTAATTGTCCGACATTTAAGGAAGTCGCTAAGAATATAGCTAAAGATATCGAAGGTTGTGATTTAGCTGGATTTAATTCAAATCGGTTCGATATTCCCTTGTTAGTAGAGGAACTTTTGAGGGCAGGAGTCGATATCGATCTGTCTAAGCGTAAAATGATTGACGTACAAACTATTTTCCATAAAATGGAGCAACGTACATTGTCTGCAGCGTATAAGTTTTATTGTGATAAAGATTTGGATAATGCACATACGGCGGAGGCTGATACGCGTGCTACTTATGAGGTATTGAAGTCTCAGCTTGACCGTTACCCTGATCTTCAGAATGATATGGCTGCTCTTGCTGAGTTTTCTACTCATACTAAAAATGTAGATTTTGCTGGTCGTATTGTATATAATGAGGATGGAGTAGAAGTGTTTAATTTTGGTAAATATAAAGGGCGGTCAGTTTCTGAGGTTTTCAAAACAGATATAGGTTATTATGGCTGGATGATGCAGGGAGATTTTACTCTTAATACAAAAAATGTGATAACTAATATCAAATTGCGAGAACTCAAGCGATGAGGGTTTTATAAGAAGAGACGTTAAAGGACATTTCAAAAGGAGTAATACTAATAAGTGTTTAGCCATAAGTGGGGTTAAGATTTAGTATAAAGAGAGCTTTTGAAATGTCCTTTTGAGTTATGTCAATATTAATTCTTTGGAATTATGTTAAAAGGGAAAAATATTGTATTAGGAATAACTGGTAGTATTGCAGCATATAAAGCAGCGTATCTTATCAGGGCTTTGGTGAAGAAAGGGGCAGAGGTGCAAGTGGTTATTACTCCTGCAGGAAAAGAATTTATTACACCAGTCACTTTGTCAGCATTAACAGGGAAACCGGTGATAAGCGAATTTTTTACGGCAAATGATGGTTCATGGCATAGTCATGTTGATTTAGGATTGTGGGCAGATGCAATGGTTATTGCTCCGGCAAGTGCAAGTACAATTGCTAAAATGGCTAATGGTGTTGCAGATAATATGCTTATTACTACATATTTGTCTAGTAAAGCAAAGGTTTTCATCGCTCCGGCTATGGATCTTGATATGTTTGCTCACCCTACAACTCGTCGTAATCTGGATTTGTTGCGTTCGTATGGAAATTTTATAATAGAGCCAACAACTGGGGAGTTAGCTAGTCATTTGCATGGAAAAGGGCGTATGGAGGAGCCTGATAAGATTGTGGAAATTTTGGAGGCTTATTTTCAGGGAAAAGAGATATTGTCTGGTAAAAAAATCTTAATAACAGCAGGTCCGACATATGAAAAGATTGATCCTGTACGTTTTATAGGTAATTATTCGTCTGGTAAGATGGGATTTGCATTGGCAGAGGTTTGTGCTGAACGAGGTGCTGATGTGACATTGATTGCTGGTCCAGTGTCTCTACAAGCACTACATCCTAATATCAAGCGAATTGATGTTGAGTCGGCAGAGGAAATGTATAATGTAGTTGTGGATAAGTTTCCTAATATGTCTGCTGCGATTATGTGTGCTGCGGTAGCTGATTATGCTCCAGAGATCCGGGACGAAGCGAAAATAAAACGAACAGGGGATGATTTGTTGTTACGTTTGAAGCCGAATAAAGATATTGCAGCAGCTTTGGGACGAATGAAAAAAACGGGCCAAGTATTAGTTGGTTTTGCGTTAGAAACAAATGATGAAGAAGAAAATGCCTGGATAAAGCTGAATCGGAAAAATCTTGATTTTATTGTGTTGAATTCATTGCAAGATAAGGGTGCGGGATTTAAATGTGATACAAATAAAATTACGATAATCGAGAAAAGTGGGAATAAATTGGTATTCGAAACTAAAGCTAAAAAGGAAGTGGCTGCTGATATTGTCGATGTTTTGAATATGTATTTTTAATTATTGGGAATGATGAAAAAATCGTTGTTAATATTAGTAATATTATGTAGTTCTTGTTTATCTTTTGCACAAGAATTGAATTGCCGTGTGCAAGTTAACAGCGATAAAATACAGGGGACTAATAAATCAGTATTTACTACATTGGAACAGGCTTTGACCGAATATGTTAATAATAGAAAATGGAGTGAAGCCCAGATTTCCATATCGGAAAAGATTGATTGTAGTTTAGTAATTACTGTTAATGAGGTTACAGATAATCGTTTTAAATGTGATTTGCAAGTACAGTCTCGCCGTCCAGTCTATAATGCTTCGTATGCTACAACATTATTTAATTTCAAAGATAAAAGCTTTGAATTTACTTATCAAGAATATGAGCCTTTAGTGTATAATGAAAACACTATTGAAAGTAATTTGACTGCAGTGGTTGATTTTTATGCTTATATGATATTAGGACTTGATTTTGATAGTTTTTCATTGAAAGGAGGGACACCTTTTTTTCAACGAGCCGAACAAATTGTAAATATGGGACAGTCATCGATGGAAGTAGGTTGGAA
The DNA here is from genome assembly GCF_015097275.1 of Coprobacter secundus subsp. similis. Classification (GTDB taxonomy): domain Bacteria; phylum Bacteroidota; class Bacteroidia; order Bacteroidales; family Coprobacteraceae; genus Coprobacter; species Coprobacter secundus. Next base: position 1,785,458 of record NZ_AP023322.1, on the reverse strand, counting down.
GGCTTTCGAAGATACGCGTAACCGGCATGCTTTAGTGACAGCGTTTACTGACCAGCGTACAGAGATGTTCCGGACATTGTGGTATAATTATCATCGTAAAGGCCTTGATGAAATGGCACTGAGCATGGATAAAGGCCGAGCTGCGGTGACCGATGCTGTTAAAATGATAGAAGAAGTATATAAGGCGGCATCTACTTCGGTACTGTTGCCTCTTTTTAGTGATTCTAAATTAGATGAGCTTGTAAATATTTATTCGTTGGCTCCGCAGACAGAAAAGGATGAGATTTACAAATTGTTGATTGGAATCTATCCTACGGAAAATACTCGGTTACAGGAAATTCGTAAAGAAAATCGTTGATATTGATATGCTCAAAAAATTATCGATTCGGAACTATGCTTTAATTGATGCTTTGGATATAGATTTTTATTCCGGGTTCTCCTCTATTACAGGAGAGACTGGGGCTGGAAAATCTATTATATTAGGAGCATTATCTCTTATTTTAGGGCAGAGAGCAGACTTTCGTGTCATCAAGGATGAAAGTCGAAAAGCTATTATTGAAGGTTTTTTTGATATTTCAGACTATCATTTGAGGTCTTTTTTTGAAGAACAGGATTTAGAGTATGAAGATGGTGCTTGTATTCTTCGAAGAGAGATTCTGTCTTCCGGCAAGTCCAGGGCTTTTATAAATGATACACCGGTTTCATTAGCCCAGTTGAAGGATTTAGGGGAAAGGTTGATAGATATACATTCTCAATATCAGAATTTATTACTTGGAAATGACAAATTCCAATTACATGTAATTGATGTATGGGGACATAATAATGATTTGTTGTTACAATATAAATCTGATTTTCAGAATTATAAATTGGCAAAAAAGAAGTTACTGAAGTTACAGGAGGAAAGGGTCGAGTGGAAAAAAGAGGAAGATTATCTCAGATTTCAGCTCTCTCAACTTGTAGATGCCCAGTTAAAAGAAGGAGAACAGGAAATTCTTGAACAAGAGCAAAAGATATTGAGCCATGCTGAAGAGATAAAAGGTGAGCTATACACTATATCTCAGTTAGCATCGGGTGATGAGGGAGGAATCCTACCAATTTTGAAAACTTTGATTAGTCGTGCTCAAGGTTTATTACGGATTTATCCTGATTTGGGAGAATTAACAGGACGTTTGCAGTCACTTTATATTGAATTGAAAGATATTTCAGCAGAAATATCGGGGAAGGAAGATAGTATTTGTATAGATTCAGAACGTTTAGTCCAAGTCCAGGACCGTTTAGATATGATATATCGTTTGCAACAAAAACATCAGGTGCAGACGATAGAAGAATTACTTGAGGTGCAAAGTCAATTGGAAAGTAGATTGGAAAGAATAGATACATCGGACGAAGAAATATATGCCTTAGAAAAAGAGATTGCAGACAGATACATTTTGTTATTAGAAATATCTGTAAAACTTACAGAATCGAGAAAATTAGCTGCTGCGGAATTTTCAAGGTTATTGGAAGAAAAAGCTCGTTTGTTGGGAATGCCTAATCTTCGTTTTGAGGTGGAGTTGGTACCACGACCAGAAATAGATGAAATGGGAGCTGAACAGATATGTTTCCTTTTTTCTGCAAATAAAAACCAGTCTATGCAACCTGTTGCAGAAGTTGCGTCTGGTGGAGAAATTTCACGATTGATGCTTTGTTTAAAAGCCCTTATTGCCCATGTAACGGTTTTACCGACAATTATTTTTGATGAGGTGGATACGGGAGTATCAGGAGAAGTTGCAGACAAAATGGGAGACATTATGCAGGAGATGTCTCAGTATATGCAAGTAATAAGTATAACTCATTTACCTCAAGTTGCATCAAAAGGCAGACATCATTATCGAGTATATAAACAGGATACGGAGATAAGTACGCAAACTCATATTGAAGAACTGAAAGATAGAAAGCGTATAGAGGAAATTGCCCGTATGTTGAGTGGCGCAAAGTTGACAGATGAAGCTATGAATAATGCGCGGGTTTTATTGGGGAAAAATATTTAGTATTTAGGTTTTAATTTAGACGACAATATTTTGTTATGAAAAAGAATGAAATGATTTTTGGCATTCGTGCGGTAATAGAGGCAGTAGAGGCTGGGAAAGATATAGATAAAATATTAATTAAGAAAGACTTACAGGGTGAATTAGTGCAAGAACTGTTTGCTTCTGTTAAAGGGCAGAATATTGTTGTACAGCGAGTTCCTATAGAAAAAATAAACCGTATTACTCGAAAAAATCATCAAGGAGTGGTTGCTTTTATTTCTGCGGTTACTTATCAAAAGCTTGAGAATATTATTCCTTCGTTGTACGAGGAAGGGAAAATACCATTTATTGTAGTTCTTGACGGGGTAACTGATGTACGTAATTTTGGGGCTATAGCTAGGACTTGTGAGTGTGCAGGAGCCGATGCTATTGTGATTCCTGAACGGAATAGTGTTTCTGTAAATGCTGATGCTATAAAAACCTCGGCAGGAGCTTTACATCATATACCGGTATGCCGAGAATATTCTGTGTTTGAAGCTATACGATTTTTGCAGAATAGTGGGCTTAGGATTGTAGCAGCAACGGAAAAAGCTTCGTGTAATTATACATCTATTGATTATTGTGGCCCTGTAGCTATTGTTATGGGAGCAGAAGATACAGGGGTTTCTGCAGATGTATTGAAAATTTGTGACCATAGAGCGGCTTTACCATTAATGGGTACGATAAGCTCTCTTAATGTGTCGGTAGCTGCTGGTATTATGATGTATGAAGTGGTAAGGCAACGGATGGGAACCAGAGAATAAGAAATTAAGTATTTATTGTTTCGAAATGTATTATATTCATTGTTATCTATGTTTATGATTGAAGTTTATTAGAAGGTAACTCGGCATACGTTTCTTTGATGAAAGATACGCATATGGCTCCTATGAGTAAAAATATTCCTGCTAAAACTAACATGTTTATCTGTAGACCTCCTAACATGTGGAGAATGCTTCCTCCACCAAGTGCGGCTATGATTTGCGGGATACATATTGTACCATTGAATAACCCAAGATAAGTTCCCATATTTTTCCCTGATATGGAATTCGTAAGTATAGTAAATGGCATTGCTAACATAGCAGCCCATGCAAATCCTATTAAAAAGAATGGTAAAAATAAAAGATGTTGCTCGTGTACGAAAAGCGTAGATATGAAACCTATTCCACCCAAAGCCAGACTTAAAGAGTAAGCTATTTTCCTGGATTTGAACAATGGTAGTATGATAGCCCAACAAACGGAACCGATAGCTTGTATTGCAAATACGACTCCGACCCAGTTGCCAGCTTCTTGATATGCGGCTGAAGAAGTATCAATGACTCCCCATACATTTGCAGCTATGGCTCCATTGGTGTAAGTCCACATGTACATGAATGCTGCCCATGAGAAAAACTGGACTAATCCTATTGTCCAAAATACTTTTGGGGCGTTTTTCAAAAGTGATATAAAATCACTTTTTTCTTTTTTTTGTGTGGTTGAGATTCTGTGAAATTCTTCGAATTTTTTAGGAGGCATTTCTTTTACCTTTATACTTGTATAAAGAGAACATAATATAAGAATAGCTGCTCCGATATAAAATGAATAAATGACTGAGTCTGGAATGAGACCTTTTTCTGCTGTATTATTGATGCCGATGAAAGTGAAAATAAAAGGGAAAAGATATCCGACTAGACTTCCGGCATTGGAAAGAAAACTCTGAATAGAATAGGCCAGGCCTTTTTGCTTTTCATTGACCATATCCCCTACTAACATTTTGAAGGGTTGCATTGCCATATTAATTGAAGTATCGAGAAACATCAGTGCAACAAGGCTGAAAAACATAACATTTATGATATGGGCAAAGTGTCCGGCGTTAGGTAATAAACACATTACCAATACAGCGATTGCAGATCCGATAAAGAGATAAGGAATGCGTCGTCCCCAGCGGGTCCACGTTCGGTCACTAGCATATCCTACGATAGGTTGTACTATGATTCCTGCTAAAGGGGGTAATATCCAAAAGTAACTTAATTCATGAGGATCTGCTCCTAAAGTTGCAAATATTCTACTGATATTTGCACTTTGCAGGGCATATGCAATTTGTACTCCAAAAAATCCGAAACTGATGTTCCAAAGTGCCCAAAAACTTAAATCGGGTTTTGTTTTCATTTGTATATTTTTTTAAGATAACTATACAATCTGATAAACAATCGGTCCGTTTAAAAGTTCTGTTTGATTACTACATCTGTTGATAATCTTTGGCTAGCCCTCCTTCTCCAGTTTCTTTGTAAAGAGAAGGCAGATCGTGTCCTGTCTGTTTCATGACGTCTACAACCTTATCAAAGGAAACTCGATGTATTCCATCGCTAAAAGATGCGTAAATATTTGCGTCTAAAGCCCGAGCTGCAGCATAAGCATTTCGTTCTATACAAGGAATTTGTACCATACCGCATACTGGGTCACAAGTCATACCTAAGTGATGTTCCAGACCCATTTCTGCTGCGTACTCTATTTGAGCTGGGCTGCCTCCGAATAGTTGGTTAGCGGCAGCGGAAGCCATGGCACAAGCAACGCCGACCTCTCCTTGACAACCGACTTCTGCCCCGGAAATAGATGCATTTGTTTTTACAATATTACCGATTAGTCCTGCAGTAGCAAGAGCCCTGAATATGCGTATGTCACTAAATGATCTACTTTCTTGTAAATGATATAAAACTGCTGGCAGTACTCCACATGAACCACAGGTCGGAGCTGTTACTATTTTTCCTCCGGATGCATTTTCTTCACTAGCTGCCAGTGCATATGCGAAGACTAATCCCCGGGATTGTAAAGGTTGTTTATATCCAGATGCTCTTATAAAATAGGTTGAGGCTTTTCTTCTTAAATGTAGTGGTCCAGGTAATACTCCTTCTTCATCAAGGCCTCTTTTTATACTTTCTTTCATAGCTTTCCATATTTCGGATAGATAATCCCAAATATCTGATTCTTCACAATCTTTTACATATTCCCAGTAATTCTTACCATTGATTTCACACCAATTGAGGATTTCATTCATATGGTGCATGTTGTAAATTGGATTTGAACTCTCCATAGGTTTGTTTTCTTCAGCTAATGCCCCACCACCTATACTATAAACAGTCCATTTATCAATAATATTTTTATGAGAATCTAAGGCTTTGAATACCATTCCATTAGGGTGGAAAGGAAGGAAAATCTTAGGTTGCCACTCAATTTCAACTTCTCCTGCAGTTTGTAAAACGTTAAGTATGGCTACATCTGTCATATGACCTTTTCCTGTTGCAGCTAGACTTCCAAATAAGGTGACATGAAAAGATTTGCAATCTGGATGTTTTTTAAGAAAAAGTTCTGCCGCTTTTTGTGGTCCCATGGTATGACTACTGGAAGGACCGTTGCCTATTTTATATATTTCTTTTATAGAATACATCATAAGGATAATGTTTATTATTGGCAAAAATACGTATTTCATTTTCAGATAAGAGAATAAAATAATAATTTTTGTCTGTATAAATAAAAATACTAGAGTATCATTTATTTACTCTGGTATTTTTATTTTTTGAGATTATTTTATAAAGTGACACCTGTTTTGAATATGGCTATCTCTCGATAATTTTTCTTTTCATTCTGGGTATATTTTCCACTGGCTATTTCGATAATGAAATTAATAAATCGATTGGCAAGAGATTCCATATTTTCGTTTTCGAGTAGGGTACCTGCATCGAAGTCTATCCAACCGGGCTTATGTTTGTAAAGAGGTGTATTTGTTGATATCTTTACTGTTGGGACGAATGTTCCAAAAGGTGTACCTCGTCCTGTCGTGAATAGTACCATTTGGCAACCACTGGCTGCGAGGGCAGTGGCTGCAACAAGATCGTTGCCTGGTGCACTTAGTAGATTTAGCCCATGAGTTTGTATTTTTTCCCCATATCTTAAGACATCTCTTACGGGAGATTTGCCACATTTCTGAGTACAGCCAAGAGATTTTTCTTCAAGTGTGGAAATTCCTCCGGCTTTATTCCCGGGAGAAGGGTTTTCGTATACAGGTTGATGATTGTCTATAAAATATTTTTTGAAATTATTGATAAGCTGTACTGTTTTGTTGAAAATTTCGCGATTTTCGCAACGATTCATTAAAATGGTTTCGGCTCCAAACATTTCCGGGACTTCTGTTAATACAGCTGTGCCTCCTTGTGAGATAAGAAAGTCTGAGAATACCCCCAATAAAGGATTGGCTGTAATGCCGGAAAAGCCATCTGAACCACCACATTTAAGGCCTATACGGAGTTTATTTATAGGCATTTCGATACGCCTATCTTTTGAGGCTATTTTATATAGCTCTCTTAGGAGTTTCATTCCTTCCTCAAATTCATCGTCGACCTTCTGACATTCCATGAAACGTACCCGTTCTGTATCATATTCACCAAGAAATTCTTTAAATGAGTTTAGTTGATTATTTTCGCAACCGAGTCCGACGAGCAGAACTCCTCCAGCGTTCGGGTGTAATACCATATCTCGTAAAATTTTACGAGTATTTTCATGGTCGTCACCTAATTGGGAGCAACCGTAGTTATGAGTATAAGCGACAATAGAATCAATATGAGAATCTTTTGCTTCTTGTCGCAAAGATTGTGCTAATTGATTGACAATACCGTTTACGCATCCTACTGTAGGTATAATCCAAATTTCATTACGTATTCCTGCCTCCCCATTTTTGCGTCTATAACCTTTGAAAGTAAGGCTCTTGTTCTGAATATCAATATGAGTCAGAGCTGGAGTGTATTCGTAATTGAGAATACCTTTGAGATTTGTCCTTATATTTTTCTCATTTATCCAAGACCCTTGAGATATAGGTGTTATGGTATGACCTATTGGATATCCGTATTTAATGATATTTTCATCTACGTTAAAATCTTTTAGGGCAATTTTATGGCCTGCAGGAATATCTTCTTGTATGGTTATTATATTTTTATTGTTTACTGTAATATTTTCTCCTTTTTTTAAAGGATGAATGGCTACAGCCACATTGTCATCTGGATTGATTTTTATGAAATTAACGGTAGACATATTATAGAATTGATTTGACGGTTTCTTCCATTCCTTTGTCTTGAATCATTTGTAAGTAGCCACATAATTTTTTAGATAATCCGGGTATGAGATTTAAATCTTCTTCCCAGATAAATGTAGCACCAAGGACTCCTTTAGCGAGATTTTCCATATTATTTTCAGCCCATAATTTTGAAAGCAATTCAATGATTGCTGGGTCATCATTAGGTATTATTTCGTCATTTCCTCTTTTTCCTCCTTTATAATAGACAATAATGCCTGCTAATCCAAGTACTAAGCCTGAAGGCAATTCTCCTTTTCTTTCCAAATATTTTTTAAGTCCCGGTAGGTCTCTGGTTTTAAATTTAGGAAAAGAATTGAGCATAATACTTGTGACGAAATGTTTTACAAATGGATTCCGAAAACGTTCCATTACTGCATCTGCAAATTGTATTAGTTCTTCTTGAGGCAGGTCGAGAGTCTGGAGTAGTTCGTCATACATTACTTTTTTTACATATCTGCCGATGACTGGTGATTCGCAACATTCTTTTACTGTATTTAAGCCGGAAAGATATCCGATTGGAGATAAAACAGTGTGAGGTCCGTTCAGAAGAGTTACTTTACGATCATGATACGGTTTCTCGCTGGGTACAAATAATACATTTAGTCCAGCTTTATCTGCCGGGAACTCTTTAGATACAGATTGAGGTGCTTCGATAACCCATAAATGGAAGATTTCTCCTTTTACGACTAATTTGTCTTCTAATTGTATATGTTCTAATATTTCGTTTATCGAGTCTTTGGGATAGCCGGGGACAATGCGGTCTACTAAAGTACAATATATGCTACATGCTGTATCGAACCATTTTTTGAATTCGTGTCCGAGATTCCAAAGTTCGATATATTGTTCGATACATTTTTTAAGTTCATGACCATTGTTAAAAATGAGCTCACAAGGAAAAATAATGAAGCCCTTATCTGGAGCTCCGTTGAAGGTCTTGAAACGATGATACAATAGTTGTGTTAATTTTCCTGGATATGATTTGGCCGGAATATCTTCCAACTTACATTGTGGATCAAAAGTTATTCCTGCTTCTGTTGTATTTGAAATAATAAATCGTGTTTCAGGATTTTCAGCGAGCTTGATATATTCGTTGTATTGAGTATAAGGGTTTATGCCTCGGCTGATTACATCAATAAGTTGTATATTGTCAACAGCTTTCCCATTTTCCAACCCCTGAAGGTTGACGTGATATAATCCGTCTTGTTCATTTAATACATTTATCATACCTTTTTCGAGTGGTTGTACGACAACGACGCTACTATTGAAATTGGCTTTTTGATTCATATTGTAGATAATCCAGTCTACGAATGCTCGTAAAAAATTACCTTCACCGAATTGAATGATACGTTCAGGATATCTGTTTGTTTTAATAGTGTTTCTGTTTAATGTCTTCATTATTTGATATTTTAAAAGATGATTTATTGTAATAATTGATTCTGTATTAGTTTAGATAATGGTAAATTCTTGATAAAAATCAATATTTTCTTGTGTTAATATATCAATGGGCATAAAGTTTGTTCGTTTTATTTTGTTTTTGAATATTTTGTATTCGCATAAAGCTTTTAATCCTTTGTAGCTTTGTATCTCTGGTCGTTGTGCCAATAGATAGCAAATTTTATTTTTTTTTAATGCTATAACATTCTTTTCTAATAAATCGTATCCGATGAGTTTGATATCATCTATATAATTTGTGGTTAAATAATCCGCAATCAGATAAGCTCTGGAGTTAAATGTTACCCCTTTCTTTATTTGAGGATAATGATTGAAAAAGTCTTTTAAAATTTTATCGTTTTTATCCGTGTCGTGAGCATATATTTTTACCGAATGAATGACAGTATCAGGATAATAGTCAGATATATATTTTTTAAATCCGTTTATCCGTAGTTCTGTTTGATTTGACTCGGAGTTTCCGGTGCGATATGCTTGAAAAATAGCTATGTCGGAATTATTTTTTTCGTCTTTTAATAAAAGTTTTGCTGCGAGATATCCACTTTTGAACGAATGCATGCCAAAATAGCTCAATGCATTGAGTTCAGAAATATCTGAATCGATAAATACAAATGGAATATTTTTGATTCTTAATTCTTTTGTGAGGATTATCGTTTGTTCTTTAAAAACAGGAGCTAATAATACTCCATCAGGAGATTGTATCAGAATAGTATTTATAGATTGAATGAAAGATGTCTCATTGTATTGGTCGAAGAAGATTTGTTGGACGTTAATATTTAGATCTAAAAGTTCTTTAGCAGCATTGTCTACTCCTATTTTTATATCATACCAGTATTCTCCTTTCTTGGCTTCAGGTAGTAGAGTAATGAATGTATATTTTTTTTTTGAAGCTAAGGCTGTAGCATATATGTTGGGTTGGTAATTTAATTCTGTAAGTATCTTTTCTATTTTTTCTCGGCTTTTTTGAGAAACTTCACCACGATTATGTAAAACACGGTCTACTGTACCAGTAGAGACTCCTGCCAGGGCAGCGATATCTTTTATTCGTATTTTATCTGGTAATTTACACATTCTACTTATATATTATTATTCGTGTGTGCACACGATTTAAAAATTGTTACTTAATTTGTGGCAAATATAAAGTAAAATTTTGGTATGACATAAAAAAGTCGTATTTTCGTGCTCGGACACGGAAAAATATTTTTCTGTGTAGATATGAGTAATTGAAATAACATACTTAGAAGGATATCGATATGAAGAATTTTATGGGAAAAGATTTTTTGCTTGAGACCGATATGGCTAAGCAATTATATCATGAGCATGCAGCTAAAATGCCGATTATAGATTATCACTGTCATCTGATACCTAAAATGGTGTCAGATAATCATCAATTTAGAAGTTTGACGGAAATTTGGCTGGGGGGTGATCATTATAAATGGCGTGCGATGAGAACAAATGGAGTGGACGAAAAGTATATTACAGGGAAAGACTCTTCAGATTGGGAAAAATTTGAAAAATGGGCAGAGACTGTTCCTTACACTATGCGCAATCCTTTATATCATTGGACACATCTTGAACTTAAGACAGCTTTTGGCATAGATAAAATATTGAATTCTAAAACAGCTCGAGAAATATATGATGAATGTAATGAAAAGTTGTCTCATCCAGAATATTCAGCCAGAGGTTTGATGCGCCGTTATCGTGTGGAAGTGGTATGTACGACTGATGACCCTATAGACTCATTGGAGTATCATATAAAGACACGTGAAAGTGGTTTTGAGATAAAAATGCTTCCGACTTGGCGTCCTGATAAGGCAATGGCGGTAGAGGTTCCTGCTGATTTTAAGAATTATGTCGAAAAGTTAGCAGAAGTCAGTGGAGTCTGTATATCGTCTTTTGATGATATGATAATGGCACTCCAGAATCGGCATGATTTTTTTGCAGAGCAAGGCTGTAAGTTATCTGATCATGGAATTGAAGAATTTTATGCAGAAGATTATACCGACGCTGAGATTAGAGTTATATTTAATAAAGTGTATGGAGGTAAGGACTTAACATATGAGGAGATTTTAAAGTTTAAGTCGGCCATGTTGGTAATATTCGGAGAAATGGATTACGAAACAGGTTGGACTCAGCAATTTCATTATGGGGCGATTCGTAATAATAATACGAATATGTTTAGATTGTTGGGACCGGACACCGGATTTGATTCAATTGGCGAATTTATGACGGCAAAGGCTATGGCAAAATATTTAGACCGATTGAATTCGAAGGGGAAATTGACAAAAACAATTTTGTACAATCTCAATCCCTGTGCCAATGAGGTAATAGCTACTATGATTGGTAATTTTCAAGATGGTTCTATTCCTGGAAAAATTCAGTTTGGCTCGGGTTGGTGGTTTCTTGATCAGAAAGATGGTATGGAGAAACAAATGAATGCATTGTCTACTTTAGGATTGTTGAGCCGTTTTGTAGGAATGTTGACTGATTCTCGTAGTTTTTTATCTTATCCGCGCCATGAGTATTTTCGTCGCACGTTGTGTAATTTGATAGGACGAGATATTGAAAATGGGGAAATACCGGTTTCTGAAATAGAGCGAGTTAATCAAATGGTGGAGGATATAAGCTATTACAATGCGAAAAATTTTTTCAAATTTTGATGAGAATATTTTATATAGAAATTGAAATGTCCCCCAAAAGTCAGACACAAGACTTTTGGGGATACTTCAATTTACAAATGAGACAGCCTTACTTATAAGGTTGTAAATTGGATTGTAAAATATATTATTTCAGCCCTATTTTTTTACAGAAAAAGAGGGAAATAAGGGGGGGACTTTGGAGAGATTTCATCTTATAGTTTTATACTGATGAAATTCTATTTTGAGACAGCCTTTTTTATTTTCGACGTTATACTTTAGTCATTTAGTATTTTTTTTTCCTTGATGAGGTCATTCTCATTTAGTTGAGGGGAAGGAACAGTACAAGTCTTGATATAATCCCCTTCTTGGCAAGTATAATTATAGTATATTTCTTGTTCTGCAGTTAGTTTATCTTTGGGTATCAATTCACCTTTTAGTTCTAAGAAGTCATCCATACAGGTGCTATCTGATATTTTTACGAATACAATACGTCGAGCGATAGGATTACGGTTATAGTCGAGACATAAATAAAGCCCTTTGAGCATCTGAGGATAGTCAAACATCGGTAATTGTAGATATATTGTGAATAGAGCTAATTGTGGCGTTTCTCTTTCATTGAACATGATATATGCATTTTGATGATTGTTCAGCAATCCTATTCCTCTATGAGTAGAATGGTATGCACTCATATGGGTTACTTGTACATAGTCGTTTCCTTCAGAGGAAGCGATTAGATACGGTTCAGCCTTCAGGCTATCGGTAGATGAGGAAAGGCTGTAACTCATGTAGATTCCGCTATAATTATATATTTCTTGGGCAGAATGTTGCATTTCTTCATTTAACATTTCAATAAATTGATTTTCTTTATTTGAATGGTTGAGGGAAGGTTCCAGTTCGAAGAGGCGAGTTTTCAGCTCTTGAATATTTCCCATTAATTTTTTCTTTGAAACGTTATTCACTTGGGATAATGCATAATCTAGGGCTTCTTCTTTTGGAGTACCCTTACGTACTGTATTGGCAAATGTAGGTAGGACATTGGAGTATAAAGAAGATAGTACACTGGGAGCTAAGTTGGTATAATCAGCTATTTCTTTCATCTTTACTCCACGATTTCTTAAATATTCTATTTGCTTATATATTTCAAATAATTCGTCCATTATATACCCTAATTTATCATTTATTTTACAAAAATCAAGATTCGATGTGATAATATAATTGCATAAATGTTACATTAATGTTACTTTATTTTTACCTTGATTATAAAGATTATAAATAATAAATATTCATTTTTTTGCTAAAATTGGCATTATACTTTTGTCCCAAAATCAAAGAAAGTAATTATGATATTGGGAAATAAATTGTCGTTGGTAACGAAAGAAAAAATTTCAAATATATTATTTGTCTTTTGGACTGGTGGAGCAGCTTTACTCTCATATGCTTTAGTGTATGCTTTAAGAAAACCTTTTACAGCTGCAACGTTTGAAGGATTAGAGTTTTTTGGACTAGACTATAAAGTTGCAACGAGCATTATCCAAATCTTCGGTTATCTGATTTCGAAATTTATCGGTATAAAGATGATTTCAGAATTGAAAAAAGAGGGACGTTTACGATTTATGATAACATCGGTTGCTGTTGCTGAAATATCATTGGTATTGTTTGGCTGTTTACCTCGTCCTTTTAATGTTTTTGCTCTATTTTTTAATGGGCTTTCTTTGGGATGTATGTGGGGAGTTATTTTTAGTTTTTTAGAGGGACGAAGAGTAACTGACTTGTTGGCTAGCTTAATGGGCTTGAGTATTGCTGTGAGTTCTGGAACAGCAAAGTCTATCGGATTATTTGTTATTGATACATTACATGTTAGTGAATTCTGGATGCCAGCGTTGATTGGAGCTTTTGCATTTCCTTTATTGTCATTATTAGGATATCTTCTTAATCGTATGCCTCAGCCGGATGCGCGGGACAAAGAACTAAGGACAGAGAGGGTTACTTTGGATAGTAAGGGACGTATGGAACTATTTAGAAGTTTTATGCCGCTATTGACTATGCTGTTTTTTGCAAATCTTTTTATCACGGTTCTACAGGATATTAAAGAAGATTTTTTGGTAAAAATATTGGATGTAAATACTCATAATTATTCATCTTGGTTATTTGCCCGTGTCGATGGAATTGTAACGGTGATAATATTAATTATTTTTGGTTCTATGTCTCTGATAAGGAGCAATATTAAAGTTTTGTGTTTACTATTATTTCTTGTAATGGGAGGAGCTGCGACGTTGAGCTTTGTAGCATTTCATTATTATGAATTGCAGCTTAGTCCTTTGACATGGCTTTTTATTCAAAGTTTATGTCTTTATATATCATATCTTAGTTTTCAAACTATATTTTTTGACCGTTTTATAGCATGTTTTAAGATAAGAGGAAATGTGGGCTTTTTTATTGCAACTATTGATTTTATCGGATATACTGGGACAGTTCTTGTATTGGTTGCAAAAGAATTTTTTAATCCTGATATAAATTGGCTCGAATTTTATAATCTGTTATCGGGATATGTTGGTGTTATTTGTTTTATTGTATTTTTGTGTTCGGTTATTTATTTAGTACAACGATATCGGAAGGAATATAATTTTACGTTGAAATCTCCGGTAGATAAAGTTTTTACTGAACGTTCTTTTAGTATTAAATCGACTACAATTTAAGAAAAATATTATATCATTTTTTAATAAAAGCAATATGAATAAAATTGATTGCATAATTATGGACTGGGCCGGTTCTGCCGTAGACTATGGATGTTTTGCTCCGGTAGCGGCTTTTTTAAAAGCTTTTGATGAAATAGGTATGGAGATAACGATGGAGCAAGCTCGTCGTCCTATGGGAATGGCAAAGATAGACCATATTCGTGAATTGTTTAAGATGCATGAGGTAACAACAGCGTTTGAGAAGAAATATAATCGGGGATGGAATGAAGAGGATGTTATAGCAATGAATGAAAAATTTGAACAGTATCTTTTTTCTTCATTGAGAGAATATACCGATCCTATACCTGGAGTTATTGAGATATTGTCGGATTTGGGAAAAAGTGGCATAAAGATAGGGTCTACGACAGGGTATACACGTGCCATGATGGATGTAGTGTTACCAGAAGCCCAAAAGAAAGGGTATAGTGTCGATAATTGCGTGACACCGGATGGTTTACCTGCAGGCCGTCCATATCCTTATATGATATATAAAAATATGATAGATCTTTCTGTGCCATCAGTAAAAAATATAATCAAATATGGAGATACGATTGCCGATATAAAGGAAGGTGTTAGTGCTGGGGTATGGACAGTCGGGGTCATATTGGGAAGTAATGAAATGGGATTGACATTAGCAGAAACTAAAGAGTTGGATTCTGATGTTTTGAATGAGAGAAAAGCTGAAGTTCGACGTCGTATGCTTTATGCTGGGGCTCATTATGTTGTGGATACGATTGAGGAATTACCGGAAATTGTAAAGATTATAAATCATAAAATGGAATTTTGAATAATTAATTATAGATAGAACGAATTATGAAACCTTATATTTTATTGACTCCTGGACCGTTAACAACCTCTGATACTGTAAAACAAGTAATGATGGCCGATTGGTGTACGTGGGACGAGGATTACAATTTGCATATAGTAGAAGAAATACGGCATAATTTGGTTGCTTTGGCGACGAAGAAACCTGAGTTGTATACAGCAATTTTATTGCAGGGAAGTGGCACTTATTGTGTTGAGGCTGTTTTAGGAAGTGCTATTGCTCCACAAAATCGATTACTTATTCTAAGTAATGGTGCTTATGGTGATCGTATGGGAACGATTGCAGAATATCATAAGTTGAATTATGACATTATTGAGTTTGATGAAATATCTCAGGTTTCGGAGGTAACTCTTGAAGAGCACTTATTAAAAAACCCTGATATAACTCATGTTGCTGTTGTCCATTGTGAAACTACTACTGGGGTTCTAAACCCGTTAAGAAAGATTTCTCGAGTAGTCAGAAAACATGGACGGAAATTCATTGTAGATGCTATGAGTAGTTTTGGTGGAGTTCCTATGGATGTTGAAGAATTAGGGATCGATTTTATGATTAGTAGTGCTAATAAATGTATTCAAGGTGTACCTGGATTTGGTTTTATTATAGCAAGAAAGTCAGAATTGTTGAGATGTAAGGGCATTTCTCCATCTCTTTCTCTTGATATTTATGCTCAATGGGAAGCAATGGAAAAAGGTCATGGGAAATGGCGATTTACCTCTCCAACTCATGTTGTACGGGCGTTTAAGCAGGCTATGCAGGAATTGGCTGACGAAGGAGGTGTAGAGGCTCGAAATAAACGATATGTTGAAAACCACCGGATATTAGTTGAGGGCATGCGTTCGTTAGGTTTTGAGACTTTGTTACCCGATGATATCCAGTCTCCAATAATTACATCTTTTTTGTATCCGAAAAAGGATTTTGATTTTAAATCGTTTTATACTCAGTTGAAGGAAAAAGGTTTTGTTATTTATCCGGGAAAAATTTCTCAAGCCGATACTTTTCGTATTGGAAATATTGGAGATGTATACCCTAAAGATTTTGATAGGCTTATTGATGCTATTCGTCAAACAAAATATTGATTCACTGGGATTTGATAAAAAGAGGATGCGTCATCATTTCGACGTATCCTCTTTTTATTTCTATATACTAAGCCAGTTTGTTTATTGAACAAAATATCCGACGGGATGACATAGCATTATAGCCTGTTGTCCGGTGAGTTTGAGGGCTTTGTAAAGTGTGTCTTTGTCCATACTGCCTCGAGGGTATGTTGCAAGTCCTGTCCCTGAACAGAAAAGAGATATATTTTGGGATACAATGCCGGCGTCGATAGCTCCCCACTCTTTGTTTGTATCACTGACCAATATAAGGCATACAGGAGCTGCGGCAGGTCTGCTGTCTCCAGAAGAAATTGGGACAAGAGTATGTTTTTGATGGTTGTATAAGTAAGAACCTTTAGCTGTACATACATATACTTTTATGTCTTGATGATTCATAGCAGATGGTGCAGTTCTTTTACCGGATTCAGGACGATTTATGCCGTTTGCTGCCCATAATAGATCAGATATATCTTGTAGAGAAAGTTCTTTTGAAGAAAATTGCCTGGTGGACTGTCTTTTTTCTAAAGCTTGCATAATAGGTATTCCTCGTTTTAAGTTGGGTTTATTTAATATTATGCCTTGTAGTTCACTATTTTTACTTTCAAAAATTTTTTCTGTTTTGGTATTTGCGTATAACATAATACTGATTCCTAATGAAAATAATATCAGAATAATTTTTCTCATAAAAGTAAAATTTGAATAGATACTTGAATATTGTTAAATTTATCTTTGATTTTATATTGCAAATGTAGAAATAAGCATTTTTTATTATCAATAATAGGCGAATATTTTTATATTATCTATTGGGAAAAGGTTGTGGAGTAGATAAAGTCCCTCCTAAATTAAATACCTGATTGTTGGGCAATTCTTTATTTCCTACACCTTGAGTCATAAGGGCTTTTAAAGCGTTGAGATGATAAAAGTAGATTTGTCGGGGAAATGTATTGTATTTTTTACAGAGGGAGGCTGCCATGCCAACGACTTCTCCCATCATTCCGGTAGTACGCATTACTCGTGTTGTACCGAGAGCTACATGAGTTACACTTATGTTACGCCCGGCCATAAATAGATTATCGATATTACGAGAATAGAGACAACGGTAAGGAATAGGGTAAGGATAGATATTTATATGTTTTGTTTCAGCTTTGAATTCATTTCCAGGGAAGTGTTTAGAATTTTTCGGATCGGGAAAATGTAGGTCTATTGACCAAGTTGTAGTAGCCGAACCATCTTCGTGAAATACATTTTTTTCAATATCATCCTGTTTTAATATATAGTCACCTAATAATCGACGTGATTCTCGTTTGCCGGCGATATAAGCAACCCAGTCTAATTTTCTCTTTTTGTATTCACTATTATCTTTTAAATCATTTTTGAGATAACTCCAATTGGAATATACGACTAATAGCCCATAATCACGTATGCGTTCGAAATCTTTTATTTGATCTTTGTTCATCCCAGTTTCCCAAGTCCATTCGCCCATGGTAACTTTTTCGCAGTTTTCATCATTAAAATTTATTCCGTAATGGAAGTGTGGAAATTTGGATGTTTTTTCTTCTTTTTTCGAATACCATTGTACGGAAGCTCCCATAGTCATTTTATCTGCTTTGGCAGGAGCTATGTCTTCACCGAATTCGTCACGACCTTCACGTCCCATGAGGTAATCGGCACCAGCAAGATAACCAATGGTCCCATCTCCTGTACAATCGGAGAATATAGGTGCAGATAATTCTATTTCTTGACTGTTTTCTATATGTTTGGCCGTAATAGATTTTATCTTTTTCCCATCCATTTTGACAGAAATGGCCCTATAATTGGGGAAAAATGTAATGTTTTTTTCTTTTTTGACAATTTCTTCCTTTTTAGAATCTTCATAAAACTCTGCGGGCTGAGCATTTCCTCCACGGCTGTGTCCGAATTCTTTTTGTAGACTACCTAATGCTTTATAAGGTCCAACTTCTATACGTCCACCCAGATGAACACGTACTTCTGAGCTGTTATTGCCACCTAATATTGGTCGGTCGTTTACAAGGGCGACTTTGCATCCCAGCCGGGCTGCAGATACTGCTGCTGAAATACCAGCGATACCACCACCGATAACTACAAAATCGAAAGAACCAGCACTTTGTGGTTTTGATGGTATTTTTAGAGCATTGTTTCTAAATTCCTGCAAAGCCTTATCGCTAACGGGTAACAGTATATCTTTATTGGTTGTAAAATAAATTGCATCACATCGTCCATCGAAACCACTTAAATCCCGTAACCCTATTTTTACTTGTGTATTTTTTATATTTATTTTTCCAGCTTCTTGCCACATCCAAGAATTGCCAGTAGTTCCTAATTCTGTTTTTACAGATTGTCCGTCAATAGTTAACGTAAACTTTCCGGGTCCGTCTCCTGTGTACCATGGACTTGTCCAGTTATATGTGCGTACGTAGATGTAGTATGTTCCTGTTTGAGGAAAGTTTGCGGTAGTAGTAGCATCATCTACAGGAGTTCCGAGACCGTGAGCTATTAGGTAGGAAGAGCCCATTAGGTCCATGAACTGTTGGTCGATAGACCATCCACCTTTTTTCTCGAAACTTTCAGCTTCGAGAAATAGTTCCGCTGATTGTATCTGGGTGTAATAACTTAAAAATAGGATGATAAGTGATAATAAATGTTTCATGATATGAGCTAAACCTTTATATGATAATTTGTTCTATAAAAGCAAATATACAATTTTTTGAGGTAAGTGATTGAAAACTTGTTGTAAATTCTATGATAGAAGTGGAAGAGAAAGGGGATCGATATATTTAAATAAATTTTTTATATATAATGTTTTAAATATAAAAAATAATCTATTTCTTTTAAGTTTTATATTTTTATTATATTTGTTCATAATTAGATAATTAATTCATCAAGTTAACTTCAGTATTTTTTATGAATAATTAGCCTAATCATGAGATCCTTTATTGGAGTTGAAAAATAACAGAAAAACACGGCTTCTAAGAATATAAGGTTATATAAATTGGGAATAATAAAGTGCTGGATATGAGAAATAGTCTTTTTATATTATTCTTTTTTGTTTGCACAGTTTTACACTCTACATCTTCTTACTATACATATTCGATATCGGATGGTTTATCAAATAGTACTATAAAAGCTATTTATCAAGATAAGATGGGGTATATGTGGTTTGGTACTAAAGATGGGATAAACCGTTTTGATGGAAATGAAATCAGAACATATCGCTCTGATGTACAACAACGTAATGCAGTTTTTAACAATGATATAACATTTATTGCAGGAGATGAAAATGGGTATATGTGGATAGGCTCATTTAATGGGATAGAATTGTTTGATCCGTATACCGAGGAATTTTTGTCCCTTGATACGTATTTCCCAGGGCAAACAATGCCTACAGGAATTGTTTCAGGTATATATGTGGAGTCCAGTAGTAAAGTGTGGATATCTACGAAAAATGGACTGTATTTTTTGGATAAAAATGCAGGAGTAGTAAGTTGTATTTTAGAAAATGTTTATATCAATCGAATGAATAAATGTGCTGAAGGTTTTATTATGGCTGAGGTATTGGGCAAAGGTTTTACATTGATTGATCTTAGAACTCATGAAGTAAGTTATCTTGAAAAAGATGGGGCTAATAAAAGAAATCCTGTCAATGATATTTTTATGGATAGCAAAGGGAGAGTTTGGTTAGGAGCAGATCTTTATAATTTCTTTGTGTATGACCACCATTCTCGACAGATTATACCTGTAAAAATAAAGATACCATCGGGAATATATTCGGATAGTGGGCAAATCCACACTATTATTGAGTATAATGATACAACATTGGTATTAGGAACAGATAATGGGTTGTTACCTTTTAATACCAATAATATGGTATTTTGTAGTAATTCGGATGGATTTTTGGCAGATCGACTTTTATACCATCGTATAATGAGCGTTTATAAAGATGGAGATGGTGCATTCTGGTTTGGAACTTTTAATAAAGGGTTAAAATATTATAATCCGAACCATTATTTATTTAAGTCATATGATTTGGCTACGGATAAAGGTTTGCCAGTAGGCGTAGTAGGTAATATTGTAGAAAATAATGGCGTTATATGGATTGGACATGAACGTGGATTGAGTTTATTAGACATGAAAACGGATAAGACTTCTTATTTTAATATTCAGTCTCATGTGTTACAGAAAAATAAAGATAGTGAACTTTATTATATTTTTAAAGAGAGGTCTGATTTATTCTATTTCTACTTGTTAAATAGAGGAACTTATATTTTTGATTTAGAAAAAAGGAAAGACTGCAAGAGGATTAGTATCCCTCCTACATCTCAGGTCAGAAGCATGGTAAAAGATATGGAGGGTAATATATGGATTGCAGAAGAAAATCTTTCTATTTATGATCCGAAGACAGATGAAATAAAAACTGATTTGATAACCAACGAAAAAGGTTTGACCAAATATATGTTAGCGCAGGAATTGTTGATGAGATATAATGGTAATATTTTAATTGGTAGCCGTACGAATGGAGTATTGGAATATTACTATGATAAGTATATTCCTGGCTGTTATCTTATGGCGCATAAGTTGGATATAGAACCATTGGCCAATAAGAATGTAAATGTTCTGTTTGAAGACCATAAACATAATGTGTGGATAGGAACGTATAGTTCAGGATTGTATTGTTGTAACATTGAAAAAGGAGAATATGTCCTTTATAATGAAGAGAAGGGCCTGATAAGTAATATGATTTGTGGAGTTTTAGAGGATGAGAGAACGGGACATATATGGGTTTCCACTGTTGCGGGAGTTTCTTCTATTCATCCGGAAACGGGGAAAATTTTAAATTATTCTTATAAGACCGGTTTTCCGTTACAAGAAGTATCTGTTCATTCATTTTTTAAAGCATCTGATGGTAAAATATACGTAGGAGGAATCGACCGTATCGTTTCATTTGATCCTAGTTTTTTTAATGCGATGTCAGATACTCTTTCGGTGCATATAACATCGATAAAGAGCTTAAATACGAAAGCTGACCCGAAGACACAACAATATACCAGTACTGCGGCTCTAAAGAATGTTCATTTTTCTTATTCTCAATCATCGATTGTCATTAAATTTTCGACTCAAAATTATATTTATCCGAAAGAAAACAAATATATGTTTAAACTTGAGGGTTTTGATAATAATTGGAATTATACAGACCGGCCTGAGGTAACTTATAGTAATTTGCCTGATGGAGAATATACATTTTTAGTAAAAGCTTGTAATATTGACGGAGTTTGGAGCCCGATAGTTACAGAACTGGATTTTGTTATTCATCCTCCTTTTTGGAGGACTATATGGGCTAAAATATTTTATTTTCTTGTAGTATTTGCCTTATTATTGTTTATAATAAAATATATTATTAATCGTAAGACGTATAAATACAAACAGCAGATTGCCCAAATAGAAAAAGATAATATAGAAAAGTATTATCAGTTAAAACTTGACCTTTTTACTAAATTTTCTCATGAATTACGTACACCGCTTACATTGATAATCAGTCCGGTAAATGATTTGATGAATGATAAATTTTTGCCTGAAAGATTGCAGTATATTGTACGTACTATTTATAAAAATTCAAAACGGCTTTTATTATTGGTTAATCAACTTCTTGATTTTAGAAAAATAGAACATGGAGCTATGAAACTTTCGATAAGTAAAGTTCCAGTTGAGAGTTTTATTTGGGAACAAATAGAGAATTTTAGAGAACTTTCTTCGAAGAAACAGATTACTATACATTATGAAAACTTATATAAGGAGGATAATGTTTGGTTTGATGTTGAAATGATGGAAAAAGTTATATCAAATTTACTTTCAAATGCTATAAAATATACGGGAGAATGCGGCCAAATTAGTATAAGAAGTTATGAGTTGAATGAATTTTTTTATTTCATGATTAGTGATAATGGTGAAGGTATTTCGGAGGAAGATATTCATCATATTTTTGAGCCGTTTTATCAAGTTCACCAAGGAACGCACAGCGGTATGTTTGGTTCTGGTATAGGATTGAGTTTGGTACAATATATTGTCAAATTGCATGGTGGAAATATTTGGGTAGAAAGTGAAAAAGGGAAGGGTACTACATTTTATATTTCTTTATTTTTAGGTAAAGAACATTATGTGGAAAATAATTCGGAAATTGTCGAAGGAAATTTCAAGGATGTGATATCACATCCGATAAAGGAAGAAACATTGTTTGACGAAGAAGAGGTTCTGCCAGACTCGTCTTTATCGGATAGGTCCAAATCTTGGGTATTGGTTGTAGAAGATGATGCCGATTTGCGTTTGTATATAAAATCTCAACTGGAAAAGGACTTTTTTATTTTAGAAGCTGCTGATGGAAAGGAAGGATATGCTATAGCTCTTGAACAGCTTCCAAATCTTATTATTAGTGATGTTATGATGCCCAATATGAGTGGTATAGAAATGTGTGATAAAATAAAAGATGATATCCGTACAGCACATATTCCTGTAATATTATTGACAGCCAAGGTGATGAATGAACATATTGAGGAGGGGTATGAGCATAAAGCTGATGATTATATTTTGAAACCTTTTGATGCACATCTTCTGAATGTCCGTGTTAAAAATATAATCCAAAATAGAGAAAGACTACGTCAGTTATTTACTACCCAATTGTTGACTCCAGGCCTAAGTGAGGAAGATGAGGTTGTATCACAAGATGATTTGTTTATGCAAAAACTGATGGAGTTGGTTGAGAAAAATATTTCTAATTCAGATTTTTCAATTGATGAAATATGCCAGAATTTGGGAATGAGTAGAGCCCAGTTTTTTAGAAAGACAAAAGCTATATCAAATTCTACTCCTAATAAGCTTATTTTACAATTACGAATGAAAATGGCAGTGAAATTATTACTTAAAAATAAATTGTCTATATCAGAAGTCGCTTATAAGGTAGGGTTTTCGGACCCTGCTTATTTCAGTAAAACATTTAAGTCCGTATATAATATTTCTCCAACAGATTTTTTGAAAAATCGTCATGTAGATAAAGGAATATAAAATGTATTTGCATTGATGATATATTATTTGATAATTTTCAATATATATTATAGGAATATTTTGAGCAAAGTATATTGTTTATTATGTATTTTGGGGGATAGTGGAGGGATATTTCATCTTGTTTTTTAGAAAAAGGAATGACAGTTTGTATAATTAATATGTTGATTAATAGCGATATATTTAGCTAGATACTATTTTCCATGATTTTGATACTATTTTCCAATAGGGTTATACGTACTCATTCTATTTTTGTAATAGCAAGGGAAAAAGGAGATTTTATTGTTCTTTAGATGAAAAACATGATTTTTTTAAGTTGATATAATATTTATATAATAATATAGTAAAATTTGAAAGTAGAGCAAGATAAAAAACTTTTCTTTCAGATGTTAACCTTAAGTTTTATCGAAAATGAATTTATCAAAAATTGTAATTAATCTGTTCTTGTTGTTTTTCTGTGTTAGTTTGGCTGCCCAGACGAAGCAAAACACAAATGAAAGTAAGCATCAAAAAAAGATTTCGGGTACAGTAGTCGATCAGAATGGGGAATCGGTTATTGGAGCGAGTGTGTTGGTGAAAGGTAGTACGGTAGGTACTATTACTGATATAGATGGCAAGTATTCAATTGCAGCATCTTCTGAAGATAAACTGGTGTTTTCTTATGTAGGGTTTGATTCACAAGAGATACCAGTGAAGAAGAACTCAATCATTAATGTTACATTAAAAAGTACGACTAAAGACCTGGATGAAGTAGTCGTAATTGGATATGGGTCGGTAAAAAAATCAAATTTGACTACATCTGTATCAAAAATCAGTTCTGAGTCCTTAGAAAGCCGCCCATTGACTACTATTAGTGAGGCTTTTAGCGGACAGCTGGCTGGAGTTCAGACTCAAGTTTCCAGTGGTGTTCCTGGTGAAGATTTACAAATAACGGTGCGAGGGGCCAGTTCTTTGAATAGTACAACACCTCCTTTATATGTTATTGATGGAATAATTACAGAGTCTTTAAATGATGTCAATCCGAGTGATATCGAATCTATTCAGGTATTGAAAGATGCAGCAGCAACGTCTATTTATGGTGCGCGTGGTTCTAATGGGGTTGTATTGATAGAGACAAAGGTGGCCAAAGGAGGAAAACCTGTGGTTACTTTTGATGCTTATTATGGTCTTCAGAAGGCAGACCGTTTGCCAGAGGTTATGAGCCCTAAAGAATGGTTGGCATACAATATTTATTGTTTGAATGCTAATTATTTGAATGCTAATGGGCTGAATTCGATGATGACTCCTAATAAAAATCGTCCTACCAATTATCAGATTCCAGAATCATGGTTGTTGAACCCGAATTCTGACACTCCAGATTGGCGTCTGAACCCCAATATTAACCAAACGAATTGGATTGACGAAATTTTACGTACAGCACCGGTTCAGAGTTATCAATTGTCTGCGTCGGGCAAAAGTGATATGGGCAGTATATATATGTCAGGTGGTTATATGGAACAAGTCGGTATAGTGAAGAATACTGATTATCATAGAATCAATTTTCGACTGAATGGAACATTGAATATAACGAAAAAGCTTAGGTTGGGAGTGAATTTAGCTCCGTCAGTGGCAAAACAACGACGAGGGGAATCTGAAGGTAAAGATAAAGTGATATTAACAGCTTTACAGTATCCATGCTTAATAGGCATTGATGAAAATACTCGTGATTTCGGGTATAATGCCGATTATCCTAATTATGTAAATCCATATGAAAGGTTGATGCAAGTAACCGATAATAAAGGTGATAATCGGTTGAATGCATCTGCATGGTTCCAGTATGATATTATAAAAGGGTTATCGTTTAAGTCGATATATAATAATAACATAAGGAGTACTGTATATGAATATTTTATTCCAGCCAATGTTGTAGCTCCTAATGCAACTGGAGGACAAGTGTCTTCTGGGAATAGTTATTCTGAAGTGTATAATAACTGGGGATGGCAGAACGTGTTATCTTATGATTTGAATGTTAAGAAACATACTATTAATATTATGTTAGGTCAAAGTCTGGATAATACAAATACTTATAGGGCTACGGTTGCTGCAACAGGGTGGCCATTGGAGAATGTTTATACACTGAATTTGGCGACAACTCCTACAACTGCATCAACAGAGCGTTATACCGTGCGTACGTCATCTTTTTTTGGCCGTGTTTCTTACGATTATGCTGATAAGTATCTGTTTACAGCATCTGTTAGACGTGATGGTTCTTCTCGTTTTGGTGCAAATAACAGGTGGGGGACTTTTCCATCATTTTCTGCCGGTTGGAAAATCAGTGAAGAGAATTTTATGAAAAATCTTGATTTTTTGAATTTATTCAAGATTAGAGCCTCATGGGGACAGGCAGGAAATGATCGTGTAGGCTATTATGATTATCTTTCTACATTCGATGTTTCTAATACTGTTTACGGTGGACAGTCTCAAGCTGCTATGTATCCGGCTAATTATGCTAATGCTGATTTAAAATGGGAGAATACAACTTCTGTCGATTTAGGCTTGGATCTTTCTTTTTTGAAAAACCGAATCCAGTTTAATTTTGATTATTATAGAAATACGACAAAATCATTATTATATGACTTGCAGATACCTTCTACTACTGGATTTACGACTACAAAAACAAATGTTGGAAAAATCAGGAATACAGGTTGGGAGATTGATTTAAATACGACAAATATTTCGACAAAAGATTTTAAATGGAGTAGTACGATAAATCTTTCGGCTAATAGGAATAAGGTTCTCGATTTGGGTGGGAATGATAATATCATAACTCCGGCATGGAACGCTTATTTTATAACACAGGTTGGAGGGCCTATTTCTCAATTCTATTTGTATCGCACAGATGGTTTATTGACAGAAGATGATTTTGCTGTAGGACCCGATGGAAGTTATGACAGATCGCAACCTTTAGTTCCAATTATGGCATCTCAGATTCCGGGTAATCTGAAATTTGTAGATACAAATGAAGATGGACAGATTACGGATGAAGATATGGTTCCATATGGTGATAATATGCCTGATTTGCTTTGGGGATTTACAAATCGTTTTAGTTACAAGGGATTTGAATTAAGTATATTTTTACAAGGACAGTTTGGTGGGGATGTGTATTATTTGGCATCTCGTAATATCAATTTTGGCCGTAGGTTTAATAACTGTTTGGTCGGTTGGCTGAATTCGTATAAACAGACTTACCGAGGAGGAGATCCCATTCCCTATGAGTTGGGGGTTGATATGAGCTGGGATGGAAAGACACCATTGTCTTATGGTTTGGGAGCTAATGGCGTGAATGAAAATACGACAACCGACCAACGTATTTATGATGCTACATTTTTGAAAATAAAAAATATAACATTATCCTACAATTTACCTAAAAATCTATTGCAAAAAGCCAAAATACGGGCCATGAAATTTTATATCTCTATGGAGAATGTACACACATTTACTCATTATGTGGGAAATCCTGAAGTAAATAGCTATTCGTCATCTAATCCGGTATTGAGGGGTGTAGATTATTCTACTTATCCATTGGCACGAAAATACTCTTTAGGTGTAAATGTAACCTTCTAAAATCTGAAAATAATGAAAAGTATTAAGAAAATTATATTTGTTTTAGTGTGTTGCGGCAGTTTTTGTGCTTGTGAAGATTATTTAGCCGTGACTCCGGAGTCTGCATATACCGATGAGTCTTTCTATTTGACAGCGACTGATTTTGAGACGGCAATATCCGGTTGTTATTCTGATTTGAATGAAATTTTTGGTAAAAATGGAACAGGGTATATAAATACTCTTATTGCTCGTTCGGACGAGTGTCGCAATAGTTCTGAGATTGGCCGTTTTATGGAATCATCCAATAGTACCTGGTGGTCGAATCCGTGGAAAAATCTTTGGTCTATGGTGAGCCGATGCAATAAAATTTTGGATAAGATAGATGGAGTAGATTTTTCTGATCAGACACAAAAGGCAAATATCAAAGGGGAAGCTCTTGCTTTGAGAGGATATGCATATTTCCAATTTGCTTGGTGTTGGGGAGGGGTACCCTTAATTACAAAACCTCTCTCTTTGAGTGAAACGCATAAAATTGCTCGTTCATCGCAAGAAGCTACTTATGCACAAGCAGAATCGGATTTTAAGCAGGCTTATGAGCTTCTTCCGGAAGCTTGGCCTTCTACCAAAACTGGACGTGTGACAAGATATGCTGCTGCTGGGATGTTGGGTCGATTATATTTATATCAGTGCATAAGCCAGAGAAGAGCTCAAAAAACGGGAGAGACACCGACACCTGCGATGGCAGAAAAGGCAGCAGAATGGTTAAAATTGGTTATTGATAAAGAGGGTTCTTTATATAAAATGGCAACAGTTTATACTGATTGTTTCGACGGAGCAAAAAATAATAGTGCAGAACGTGTTTGGGAAACGCAATATTTAAGTGGGGCTTCGGCTCAGGCATTAGGATTAAGTACCTATTTCCCTTCAATATTTATTCCCTCTTCTCTGAATTTACGTAGGGGGGATGGAACAAAGATGGGTGGAGTTACATTTACCGGAGGGTCTGGTTCTTTTCGTGCATCGCTTAGTATTGCAGATAGTTCGAAATATGAGCTTATTTCGGGAAATTTAGATGATCCGTTGAGTGTTGTTGTGTTTGATAAGCGTCGGGATGCGACATTGGTCAATGGCCTATATGTAGATAAAAGTACACCGGTTTATGATTATTATTTTGTAAAAAAGTTCTTGATAGATTCGGCCAATTTCCCGTCAGCTATTGATTATTGGGGAACCAATCTTCCGATATTACGATATACGGATGTAAAAATGATGTATGCCGAGGCTTTGAATGAGATTGATTATGCAGCAAATAAGACAACAATATTTTCGATACTGAACGAGGTAAGGACACGGGGAGGCCTAAAACCGATTAGCGAAGTCGAATTGCCGGATTACAATACAGTGTTTGATTGTATTGTCCATGAACGTTTTGTAGAGTTTGCATTTGAGGGATTACGTTGGCCGGATTTAGTTCGATGGAGACTGGCTGAAGAAAAAATTGCGGAACATTTTGCATTGCAAGATGAAGGTTATGATGAGTCTACAGAGACTCCGATGTACGGAATGAAAAAATATCACCATCTTGCTCCGATACCTTATATCGATATAGTGGCGTACAATAATGAAAATATACTGTGGCAAAATGAAGGTTATTAAAAAAGGTAAAATCTGAAGACTACTTTTTTAAAGTTATTTTTTTGAACTTGTTAACATTCTAAGATTATGATTAAAAGCAAAAATATTTGGAAAGTAATGGCTTGTGCCATGATATTTCTTTCATTTTCATGTAATGATAATGACGATGAAAAATTTCTTGGTCCTACAGAACCAGGTGATGCATATTTTGGAGGAGGGGCCATATCTGAAGGTGTACCGTTAGATAAGAGTAATATTGATGTTTCGTTATTGGGTAAAGTTGCTGGAGATCCAGATGTAGAAACTGACCCTGATGCTTATCATACACTTATGCAAGAACGTAAAGCTGTCATTGAAAAAGCTATATCAGATATGGTATATGTTGATGGAGGTTCTTTTTATATGGGAGCTACAGCGGAGCAGGGAAATGATACTCATATATATGAAAAGAATGTGCATAAAGTAACTCTTTCCAGTTATTATATCTCCAAATTTGAAGTAACGCAAGAATTATATCTGATTGTTATGGGAGGAACGAATCAGGGTGCTTTTAAAGAAGAGGGAAATTTACAGATTCCTATCGACAATCGTCTCTATGAAGAGATGAATAATTTTATAGCGAAATTAAATGCTGTAACGGGGTTACGATTTGCACTTCCTACAGAAGCTCAATGGGAATTTGCAGCTCGAGGAGGTCGTAAACGTACAGGGCTAATGTATCCTGGTAGTAACGATATTAGTACTGTTGCTTGTTATTGGGATAATAGCTTGTTAGGAGATGGTTCGGTAGATCACTGGCCTCGAAGTGTAGGTTTAGGTTTACCTAATGAGTTGGGATTATATGATATGGCTGGGAATATGCAGGAGGTTTGTTCAGACTGGTATGCCCCATATCCTATTGAAGATCAAGTAAATCCTATGGGGCCATCTGATGATGAGGGCTATACTACGAGGGTGTGTCGGGGAGGATCTTGGTATTCGTTTGCTGATGCATGTCGATCATCAGCTCGTGCTTCTTTTGTACCGAGTACTCGTTATAAATATGTTGGTTTTAGGTTGGTACATCCGAAAGTTGATTAGAATACAATTAAATGTTTGAAATATACATGAAGAATCACACAATGAAAGTTTTCTTTATTTCATTTTTTCTGATATTTTGGGGTGTAGGGAAGTGTATTGCAACAAATTATATTCTTTCTCCTGATTCGAAAGTTGTCTTTGAGTATAAAGATTTTATCCATATCGAAACTTATTATTGGCCAGAAACAATGCTTTCATATCGGATTTCTTTTGAGGATAATGTAAATATGGAAGATTTGGTTCTTGTCAATTGTGAAAATGGAGAGGAAGTCGAGTATCAATTGTCTGATATAAAAAAGGAAAATGACAATCTGATGTCTTGCAAAATTCATTTTATGGCAACATTACCATCGAATGGAAGCTATAGCTATGAATTATGTTGTCGTCCGTCGGAAAGAAAAGCTATAGTCCCGATGAAGATTTTACAAAAAGAATCATATTATGAAGTTTTTGGTGATAAGATACAGCTGAGGATTCCAATAACATCAGAGAGTATTTCTGAAAATGTTCCTGCTCCGATATTATCAATGAATGTGGGTAATGATTGGATGGGTTGTAATAGGATAAAATCGAAGTATAACCGTATATTGTCATATCATACTGAAATTGTAGAGAATGGACCATTGTATTCTCTTTTTAAAATATCTTATCGATTTTCAAATGGGGGGGAATATCAGGCAAATGTAAAATTGGTAAAGAATTATCCCTTTGCTGTGCTGGATGAGTCAATGACTAACCTTTCTAAATCGGATGAAATCGTGATGGAAATGGAATGGAATGGGTTTAACCCGGTGAAGCGCTTCGGTACTCATTGGGATAGAACATTGGAAAGCAATCGTGATATGTGGATGGGAATAGAGCAACCAATATATACAAGCTATTCAAAAGAAGATCCACGATGGACAGGGACAGGGTGGATTGAAAATCCAGCAGAGAAAATGATTTTCCGAATTTCTCCATTTGGAGGAAATTCGGTCAGAGAGCAGGTGCCTGTTATGTCATTTTGGGAGGAAGGGAATAGTGCTCGAGAATTAGGTATATTTGTTTATGATTTTAATCGCTGGAACGATCGTCAATATGGAATTTGGCAACCAACTCCAGACTTATCCGTTTATTTTCGTTTCCAAAATCATAAGTTATTTTTTACTTATCCTCTAATTTCTGGAACGAGATCTACTGCTGTGTCGCTGTTTCCAGTAAATGATGGAGAAAAAAGAGTGGCAGAGTTTAATGACAAATTATCGTCTTTGTTGGAACATAATGTTTATATGCAGAATGGGTCATTGCATCATAAAAATGATCCCAAGGATTTATATTATCGCTATTCTCAGATATTGATGATGAGATACGCTTTACTAAGCCTTGATCGCATAAAGGATTGGCAACTGATGTATCCTGAAGATGCTCGTCGGCCGGAAAATCCTTTTAAAAGCCGATCGGCTTCTTCAGCGGAAAATTTTTATAAAAAAATGCTTACTTCGGCTATGTCTTATTATCCTGTGGGTCTGAATTGTTATCCCGGAGTACATTCTATCGAGCATCGTATTTTATATTCTGAATTTGTAGAAGATTATTTACGTTATTATAAAGTGTTGACAGAGTCTCAACGCCAAACAGTGGAGGCATTGTTCATTTTAGGTGGATATGTCAATATGTTGGAAGCAATGAATCCGATACGTCATTCTCTTGCGGGGACGGCAAATATGGCTGCAGACGGATGGTGTATACCGCTTCAGATATCGTTCCTCTTTCCTGATCATCCTATGGCAAAAGAATGGGCAGATTTTTATGAAAAGGAATTAGAATTGAATGGTTTGTTCTATACTCGTCCAGATGTAAAACAATATGAAAGTTTTGGTGGGCGTTGGGTAGAAAGTTTAGGGATATATAATTGGGCTTTTTTGCGCCCGGTTACCCATTCTAATATCGCAGGAGAAATGTATGACGGGAAAAACCGCTTTGCTTCTCGGTACATGGCTTCTCGTGGACGTTGGATGGTAGATATGTTGACGGCACCAGTTTATATTCATTGGAATAAAAAGCTTGTCCCCGATTTCTATCCAAAAGGATGGAATCCTGGGGATAGTCTGACTCGTCCTGAATTTGCTCGCTGTTATCCTCCTCATGGAGCTCACAGTAAAGGTTTTCTTGTACCTACTTATATGCCTTATTTTCAGTTGGCGGAGTGGATGGAAAACTATGATCCCTTGTTGTCTGAACATCTTTTTTGGCTATCTTCTGCAGGAGATGAAGTGGAGAAGAAAAAGACCGATACCGACTGGAATGCTCCTTATCTGAATATGCATCCCATAAAACGAACGGGAACTAATCCACATCTTAAAAGTACAAAATATACGGGACATGGTATTGTTTTACGAGCTGGAGTCGATACTCCCGAAGAATTATCCATTCATCTCAATCAAGTAGATAAAGGTCCCAATTATCGCTGGGGTAATCAAGGAGAAGGAAATACCGGAGGGATTTATTTCTACGCGCAAGGGCAAGTATTTACTGGTCATGAAAACGAAATTGCAGGAGACCATGTAGTGAACAATCTTGATGGACTGACAAATTTCGGAGTGATGAAGGATGGAGAGTTCAGAACCATAGGAATGAACGAGCTCAAAGCCCCGTTATATGATTTTGGGGTAGCCCAGTTTGCTGAATTATTGTCGGATGGGGAAAATGATAAATATGTGTGGCCTGAGTATCTCTCCCGTAGTGTTATGCTTGCAGGAACTGATTATTTTATTCTTTTTGATGAAGTCGGAACAAACTGGAGAGCATCGACTCGTTTCTCGTGGTTTAATGTCAATGGAAAAGAGTTTCCTAAAATTATATTTTTATCCTCTTATGGACGTAAAGGAGGTTGGATGGCTGCCAGAACTGAAAATTCAAGAGGTTTTTATCGAGATTCGTTCGAGTCATTATTGACTTTAGTTACACATAAGAAAAAAGAAGTGAACGTAGAAGGAGGGAAATATGCTATTGCTCCGATATTGAAAGATTCCGATATAGCAGAATTCATTCCTTCAGGAAGTAGTTCTTTACCGCAAGGTGTATTTCATATTTCGACTGGAAAAAGTTCTGATATTGTATTCCGAGATAGAAGTGAAATAAGCTATGTTTCAGAGACCGAAACATTTGAGGGAAAGGCTGGATTGATACGTCGTTTTGGTGCCGATAGTTTAATACTGGCAATGTTCAAAGGCTCTCATATAGCAGCCGACGGATTAGATGTACGGTTAGAATCGAAGGGGAGAGCAGCAATAGCTTTGACTCGAAATTTTAGAAAAGAACTCAACGGGACCTTAAAGACTGAGGTGGATACTGAACTGGAACTTTCTGGACTTTTTCCCGGTGGAACACTATATATAGATGGTATACGATACGGTTCGACAGTTTCGGGTAGCGATATGAGGATACATTTATCTAAAGGGGAATACACATTGGAATATACGGAGGAGGCTGCAACTCCAATGTCCAGTCGGATTATCCGTACAGAATATGAGAAAAATAGGGTGAAGTTATTTGTTGAGTCTCCTACATGTCGGTCGGTTCGTATAGAGCTCTCTTATGATGGAGGAAAGACATGGAAGATAAAAGGAAAGACATCTAAGGGAATTTATTTTTTACCGAATGAGAAAGAAGGGAAAATACATGTGCGTGCAGTATCCTGTAACGGGAATAAATGTGCACGTTATGCTCCAGAGTATCCTATATATTTTACCGCTGAACCACCACATTATCCTGAAGGATTGTGGCTAAAGTTGAATGAGGGACAGGTGGAACTGAATTGGGGAACTGTTTTAGGTGTACAAGAGTATCGTCTTTACCGTAGGAAGCAAGGAGATGAAAATTTTGAAATGATTTATCGAGGGAAAGAGAATACGTATACTGATACGAATGTTCCCGGAATACAAAAAGCGTATGTGTTGCCGGGTAGCCTTGACAACAAAGAGCAGAATCGTATGGGGCTTGTCGTATATGAGTATGCAGTAACAGCAGTTAATGGGCGAGGAGAAAGCCGAATGAGTCCGGTAGAAAATACGGATCCTGCTTCTTGGCGAAATTGGTATCCAGATACCGAATTGAAATTTAAGCGGCAGTCAGCTTTTTGGATGCCACCTTATACACCAGCTGAAAAATCTCCGGAAAGGTATTATCCGGATTGACTTGAGAAAAGAATAAATCAAATATAAAAATATAATGTATAATCCAATCGAGTTATGAAAAAAGAGAATCAAAAGTGGATGAAGTGGCCTTTGGGGATAATACTATGTATATTCGCCTTTTCCTCTTGTGCAGAAAATAAGTATGATTTAGAGCATTTTCCAAAGGATGCGGATCCGATAATTGTCGGAACGCGTTTAGTAAATCGTTTTTTGGAGCAACCGCATTCCCAATATGGGAATCCTTTGCGTATTAACGAGCCGAGAGTTAATATTACCTATCCGGATGTATGTGCTTGGGTGGGGGGGCTCTGGTTTGCAAAATCGGTAGATAATAAAGAGTTGACAAATAGATTGGAGGAACGTTTTCTTCCATTGTTGGCAGAGGAGTCTCGCTTACAACCTGTTCCGAATCATGTAGATAATAATGTTTTCGGAACTTTACCTTTGGAATTGTATATGCAAACGGGTAAGGAAGAATATAAAAAACTGGGGATGATGTATGCCGATACTCAGTGGCAGCTTCCGGAAGAAGGATATACACCAGAACAAAAGAAATGGTCTGAGCATGGATATTCATGGCAGACACGTATATGGATAGATGATATGTTTATGATTACGGCTGTCCAAGGGGCTGCTTATAGAGTGACAAAGGATACTACTTATGCGACAAGGGCTGCCAGAGAAATGGTCTTTTATTTAGATTCGATACAACAGGGTAATGGCTTGTTTTATCATTCCCCGGAAGCTCCTTTCTGTTGGGGACGCGGCAATGGTTGGATGGCAGTAGGTATGGCCGAATTGCTCCGTATATTACCTGAAGATAATACTTATCGACCGGAGATAATGAAAAGATATTTGAAGATGATGAACAAGCTGAAGGAATGTCAACAAGAAAACGGGATGTGGCTTCAATTAGTAGATGATCCGTCTATGTGGGAAGAGACATCAGGTTCGGCAATGTTTACATATGCTATGATTGTAGGTGTAAAAAAAGGATGGTTGGGAAAAGAGTATGCAGAAGCTGCCCGAAAAGCATGGCTTTCTTTAGTGAAATATATTGATGAGAATGGAGATATGACTAATGTATGTGAGGGAACGAATGTCGGGTTTACACAAAAATATTATCGAGATAGAGTACCTCTGACGGGTGATATTCATGGTATTGCACCTATGATATGGTGTGCTTACGCATTAACTTGCAATGATCTTTAAATGATATTTTGAGTTGATATAATTACTGATTTGTTTAAAAATTTTGATTTAAAAGAAAGTCTATTACCAATAAAAAAATGATTATGAGAACGAAATTGATTACTTTGGTTTTGGCGGGTATGACGTTTATTGCAACAGATTCGTTTGCCCGTAAAGTGTATGTGAAATTAGGTACTGATACTCAAGCGTGGAGTAATGTTGTAGAAGATAACGATAATGTTGTGATTACCCTTCCTTCCGGAAGTTCTGATTTTGTTTTGAATGTCATTGACCAGTTACAAGAGGGTGATGAGGTATGGGTGGCAAAAGGTGTATATGAAAATTCGGCGACTATGATACTGAATGCTGATAATAATAGGACGGATGTTACTTTGTATGGAGGATTTATAGGGACAGAGACTTCAATAGAACAAAGGGCTAAAAGTGATGTGGACGGGAACGGAATAGTTGAACCCTGGGAGTTTACTAATGTGACTAATTTTAAAGGGAAAGGATCGGCAGATGATGCTTCTTCTACTTTTGTTATGTTGAGCATGCAAAGTGGCACTACTGTGGATGGAGTGACTATTTCTGATAATTATTATACCGGACAAACTGCTTCAGGTGGTTCTATTGGGGGGAGTGGAACCGTACGTAATACCATTTTTCGTAATTTAGTCACGGAGAATAAGACCGATGGTAAGAATATTACAGGGGGTGGTATTTATATTTCGGGAGGACATGTTGACGGTTGCTTGATAGAATCGTGTGCTGCTATCCAGACTGCCAATAACGGTGGTCAGAATCAGGGAGGAGGAGTATTGATATATGGTGTCTCTGATAACAATTGCGGGATAAGGACTCCATCAGGTTATTTGAAAAATTCTATTATTCGTAATTGTAAATCTGAAGGAGGCAGTAAGCCGATGGGAGCCGCAATATTTTATAAAAATGGGGCTATTGTTGAAAATTGTGTAATTGCCAATAATGCATCTACAAGAGGAGCAAATGGCACGAAAGATGGTCAAGGTGTTATTCAAGGGCATACTAAAGGTGATGCTACGTATGAAGTGAACCGTTTTATTAATTGTACTATTGTGAATAATGTAGCCGATATTTATACTATATTTTTTGAAGCAGCTTGTACAGAGGTTTACAACTGTATTTGTTGGGGAAATACTACGGGAGGAAAAGATTACCCCACACAAGATTCTGATTATAATAATAATATTCGTTGGGCTGCAGAGAGTAATGTAAAGTCTGGGACTTATCCTTATGTTGAAAGTTTTGCTTATAATAGTGCAGGTATTTATAATATTGCAAGTGTCCAGAATACCTATTCTCCGATATTGTTATCTTTCCCTCTTGTTGAAGGAACCTCTGAAACTGAAGGGGAAAATCCGGAATTTGTGAATCCGACTATATATCCGGGATTGGCAATAACTGATGAAGATATGGATAATATCCGTAAAGCTAACTGGTCATTAAAGGAGGGTTCTCCGTTGATAAATGCCGGAGTAAATACACCGAATAATATGGGAGAATTTGTTGCAAATGCGACTTTACCTACATCTTTACCCGAGATGGATTTATTAGGGAAGGTTCGTGTAGGTAATTTCGATTTGGGAGCATACGAATTTGGGGCTGTTTCGGGTATACGGAAGTCGACAATCGATACAACTTGTCGAATATTTTCGAACGAAGGTGCTCTTCAGATCTTGGGTTTAAATGATGTTGCAATTGTTCAAATATATGCTTTAGATGGAGCATTGGTATATAATGCGACCATAGATACTGAAAATGTTGTCCTTCCTATGTCTTTGAAAGGTTGTTATGTTGTGAAGGTACAAGATGTCAATGGGGTATATGGGCAGAAAGTGATTTTTTGAGTTTGATGAAAGTTAGGTAAAGATGAAAAATCCGGAAGATTATTTTTCTTTCCGGACTTTTCGTCTAAAAGGCAACAGAGTTTTATCTCTCTTACCGGAAAGATAATATTGTCCGATAGAGAGTGAAATGATAAGGTATAGGACTGTTATTGAACCATAAATATAAAAGGAATAAAATGTTGAGAAGATTAGAGTATATTACGGTATATTTAGTGGCAGTATTTTTTGTTCAAATGGAGAGTGTGAAGGCACAATTTACAATCACTGGTACTACATTTCGTGAACGATGTGATGCATTGATTGAGTGTATGGTAAATGATATACAACCATATGGTAAGAACAGCACTTCGATAAAATATACCACACCTTTCTATTGGGCACGTATATATCAAGGAGTTGATGTAGAAAACTCTATTGCGGAGTTGGAGCGTATTTATGATTATTGGTTGACCGATCCATCTACGGTTTATCTCTCAGGGTCTGATGTCGATTTTAGTGACCATATGACTATGCATGGTTATCTCTTGACCAAAGATAAATTACCTGATAGTTTGAAAGATAAAGTAAAACGTTTTTTACAGCTTTCTGATTTCAACACTTACGGTACTGGGACTAGTACATTGAATATGGATATGATGCATTATACTGCAGGTTTGCTTGCTGCTCAAGAATGGTCAGATTTTACAGATGTGGCCGGTCGGACAGCAGAAAACATAATTAATTATAATCGACCTCGTATTTTGAATGTGTTGGACAATATTTTTCATAATAATTGTAGTGAAATGGATGCTTTCGTCTATCTACCGACAGATTTTATGTATATTCGTATGCTGGCAGAATATTGTACAGACTCTGAGGTTAATCGAAAAGCAAAGGTGGTCTATCAACAGATGATTGCAGCCATGATAGGTGCTTGGAATCAAGGATTATATGTTGCTAATCCTCCACGTAGTAAGGGATGGGAACAGTTGGTAGGAGGTCCTTTGGGCATGAACTCTCGAATAACAATGTTGGCATGGCTTTTCTTCGGGAATCCTTCTAATTCAATAAAAATGGCAGACCAATGTATGTCGGATACGAATAATTCGGCTTCATTTTGCTTTTGGGTAGCGTATAAAGGTCGGGTAGTACCGCTACCTGCAATATTAAATGCAGAGAAACGTAAGACATATCCCTATGAGTATACCAGTTTTATTGATAATATTACAGTCAGTAAAACAAATACCATGACTAAAAACTGGAAGCAGTATAAGTATACTTGGCAAAGTCAAAATTATGGTTTAGCTACGCAGACAGAGATACCTTATAATTTGACAAAGGCTCCCAGTACATATGCATATAAGGAGATAAAACGTACATATTTGGTTTGGCGAGACGAGACTACCGATAAGTGCTTTTTTACAGTCTGTCAGGATAATCCTGAGCGACCGACTGATGCTGTGAATGCAAATGCCGTAGGATATGGAGAGAATCCTTATCATAGAGTTTTGCAGTATAAGGGAACAGCTATTGGAATTACAAATGTTCCGACAACGTATCTTAAAGATAATCGTTATCGGATGTATGTCCCTTTTACGAATGAGGGCATTAAAGCACGTCATGATAAAGAATGGATATTTTGCCATACAGGAAGTATGATGTTTGCTTTTCGTACTGTAGAACCTTTTACGATGGGAGGTAGATTGCCTTTTTCGGTGCCTGGTTGTACTGTACTTATGTTTAATCCTACTACTACCCATAAGGGTGCATGGATATTGGAAACGACTGAAATTACTGAAGATTTGAAGGGTGCAGATATGGATGAGGAGTTAGATAAATTTGAGGCTAAACTTTTAGCAAACAGTAAAATAGAAACATTGGATTATTCGACAGATTATCCTCGACTTCAATATACCTCAATGTCTGGAGATGTACTTGACTTAACTTATTTTCCTCCGACTTCAACTTATTCGGGTCAATATAAGATAAATGGCATTACCCAAAGTTTAAATACTAGTTTGTTTTCTTCTCCTTATGCTGTGCAAGAAGATAAGAGTGAGGATGTATATATTTATGATACAGAAGAGACACCTACCAAATTATCGTGGGGTGATGATATACTGGGTATGGAGAAAGTACATCCGGAGGTAAATATACGATATCGAGTGTCGGGTGGTTATTTGTATGTATCAGGGATAGAATCTACAACCCCTGCTCAAATATCGATATTCGAGAAAACTGGAACATTGATTTGTAATAAACAAGTATTCAGTGAAGCGGATAGTTCGGTAAATG
This sequence comes from Coprobacter secundus subsp. similis, assembly GCF_015097275.1. Classification (GTDB taxonomy): domain Bacteria; phylum Bacteroidota; class Bacteroidia; order Bacteroidales; family Coprobacteraceae; genus Coprobacter; species Coprobacter secundus. Next base: position 1,746,672 of record NZ_AP023322.1, on the reverse strand, counting down.
TAGCGGATTTTGCTTCGGGTATATATTTATTACGAGTACAATCATCTAATTATTGTTGGGTGACTAAGTTTGTCAAGTAAGTGTTTTTGATAGCTTTATAATAGGTTGTATACTACATTTATTTGTGAGTATTGTTATGTGAAAAAGATAGAAAATGAGAAAATTTTTAAGGTATTTAGCGGTTGCCGGTTTATTCTTTATGGGGATAGAATATTCATTGTCAGCAGAGATGAGGATAACTCGTCCGGATTATTTATCGGACGGCCGGATGTATTATGACCTTTTGACTGCAAATTATAGTGAAGCGAAAATCCAGTCGATGATTGCAAATAAAAGTGTACGTTGGATATGTAATTATATGGCTGCTGAAGGCATTATGTATAAGGCTACGTTAGATCAGAAATATCTGGATCGATGCTTGTACGTATTTACAGAAACGATGACACAGTGGCGTAGTAATAAAACTTTGATGAGCGGGACAGATGACTTTTTTGCGACAAAGCATATAGCTTATACATACCGACTTTTGCAGGAGCTCGGGAAGGTAGAAAAAGGAGCTTATGATGATGTCGTGTTAGGCTATGCCAATTCGCATTTCCAACCGACTTTTATTGTTGACCATAATCAGGCACAAGAGAGAGCTTTGGGATTTGTTTTGATGCAGAAAGTATTGCCCAATGCACCTGATGTGGATAAATGGAAAACTTATACTGATGCTGTGTGGGATTTTTGGTACAATAATTTAGACGTGGATGAGGATGCGACTAATTATTCAGCAATTCATTTGAATGATATTATGATGATTGCAGAAGAAACCGGAAAAACTGATTTGCTGAGACGTGATGAAGTAAAAAAGTGGTTTACTCGATATAGAGATCAGCAAGCTCCCAGTGGTTTCATGCCGGAATATGGAGATGATTACTTTTTTGCTTATTTTAATTGGGTTATTTGTTTTGAACGTATGGCGCGAATATTTAATGACCCTTCTTTTTTAAATGCAGCATGGAAGTTGTATAGAGCGGGTTTTTATAATTTAGCAGCGTCTTATAAAAATGCTAATTTCGATATGAAATTGGCTTCTGAATGGAGTGTGTTGGGAGAGATTAGTTTGTTACCGTCAATGGAAGCGGAACCTTTGCAGACAGACGTAGGGGCGTTGGTAACAAATAGAACTAATAAATATGGTGTTCAAGATATTCCTGATCAGTTATTATTGGCAAGTGCCCGAACACCGGGTGTTCCTTTTGTTATGAGTGATTTATATTCAAGAGGAAGTCATTCTCATCCACATTTACGAGGAACGATAAATTATTATGAGACTGATAATTATCCGTTGTTCCATGGGGTACAACGACATGCTACTGATGCACGATGTGGTAATACGGTAGTATTAGTAAAACAGGAGGATGAAGGGTTCCCTTTTGCTTCGGGGGGAAGTCGACGTCAGACTGATAAATGGTTTACTGATTGTGTTGATTTTTCTTCTTCTACAGAAATTTCATCAACTGATGCTACCATGCGAGGTTTTGCGTATCTGACTTTCCGGTTAGTCGGACAAGTTGGTGAGGAGATCTATATCGATAATGTTCGTTTGATTGGTAAAAAAGGGGAGCTTTTGTTACATGATTGTAACTCTTTGACCAATTGGTCTACTTCTTATACATCTTTGTCAAGTGATGCAGTGTCTGGAAATTCTGTAAAAATAACATTGGCAAATACCAATACTAATTTTATTACACTGAAAGTTTCGAAAAGTTTTAGTCTGAATGATTATCAGTATGTGGCATTTGATTGGAAGCATAAATCTCCTGTGGGAGCTGCAACAACAGATTTGAATTTTATTTTTAGAGTACAAAATAGTCTTGTTTTACCCGGAGATGAATATGTCGACGCTACAGTAGGTACACTTTTTAATTATAATGTTCTTACCGATGCTTATACAGAAATGCAAGGTAATGATTGTTATGGGGTAATAGAATTGGATAATCATTTTTTGCCGGGAACACAGTTAAAGAGGAGAATCTTGTTGACAGAAGAAGGGGTTCTTATATTGCAGGATTATTTATTACCTGGAGATGGAGCCGAAGGTTATACTGCAGGAAGTTTATGGCAAATGTATAATTTGAAGAGTCGAGGAGAAAATTGGTTTAATGCTGGTGAGGAGCGGAGCTGGGTTGATTGGACAGGTAAAGAGATGAAAAAAGAATTATTGGTCTATTTTGAAAAGAATAGTGTACGTACTTATGGTAGTCAGTTAGAAGAATATTCTGTAGCTCCTACTGTGGTATATGCTAAGCAGGCTATATCTTCATCCCAACCATTGACTTTTACTACGATTCTTGTTCCTCATGAGGTAGGGACAAATCCAGAATTCTATGCTAATAGTATCTCTTCGACAACAGTTGGTCGACAGAGTAATATTTCGTTGAATACAGGCGGTAAAATTTTGACTATTGCTTTAAATGAAGATGGTTCATGGAATGTTGCTCGTGAAATTGCAGCGGTTGATCCTGATGAGAAAAGTATTATTACCAATGGGCATATTGATTATGTGACAGGAAACCTGCCTAATGACTGGGTTGTGGCAGGAGATAATGCTAAGGGGTGTGTATATGATACTGAAGTGGGATATATAAATGCCGGTTCGTTGAGGTTGACTGGGAATGGTTCTGATTGGAATGGATGGATGCATACTGATAATATTATTGTAGAAGAGGGAGAGACATATAAGTTTGGTGTTTATGTAAAAACAGAGAATGTATCAAGTACTTCAGATGTATATGTTTCGTTTGGTATAAAACGGGAGACTGGGAGGATTATTGTCAGTGAAACTTCGACGGAGACAGCTTCTGTGTTATCAGATAATCTGAAAGGGACTCACGATTGGAAATTGATAGAGGGTACTTATACCATCCCTTCGACTGGATATCGTGTATTTAGTTTCACACCACGATTATCTTCGACGTCAGTTGATGAGAAAGTCTGGTTTGACGATTTTTATATTACTAAGGTTGAGCCCACAGCATTACCTGATGAGTGGATTGATGTCGAAGGTATAAATATTTATCCCAATCCGGTGTCGTCAGGGGAAATATTGGGCCTATCGTTTTCTACTTGTCCTGGTAAAAATATTGTCACACTTTATGATATGGTTGGAGGGAAAAAAATGGATTTGTATAATTGCATTTGTGGGAATACTGAAAGAAAAAATTTGACAATACGATTTCCTGAATACGATTCTGGAATATATTTGGTCCATTTTCAAAATGCGGGAATAAATAAGACGTTTAAATTATTGGTTAAGTGACTGAAGTATATTGATAGGTCAATTATTGATAATGGTAAGTAATATAAAAGTTTAGATATGAAGGTTTTTTGAGAGATAGATTCTTATTTGGTATATTGTGATAAAAAAAACTCTCTGACAAATGAAAATTTCTGTCAGAGAGCATCTTTTATTTTATTGAATGTTGGTATTTAAAGTATGCCAGTCTTTAATTGCTGGTATAATACCCATAGCAATGACTTCGTCGCGTAATTTACATAGATGTTTATAACTTTCTTCCAGTTCTTTTTCTTCAATCGGTGTACCTTTTATTTCTTTATAAGATATACCATCTTTGGTAATAGATGTTTCCATTGCCATCATGATATGATCGAATTTTCCGGAAGATACATATACTCCGGCAGGCCAGCGGAAGAATGCTCCACCCATAGCAGCAGCTATCATCTCGATAGAGAGATATGCCGGACTCTGGAATGAAGAACGTCCACGAAGGTCGATTATATGTTTACCTCCTTGAATTACACTGTATTTGATGTCATTCCATGATTCAATCGGCATAGCGTTAGAACCAATTATTTCGTTTAATGGTTTTCCTTTTACAGAAGTTGTAGATGCAAATACCGCCATTTGTTCACCGTGTCCACCATACGTACGGCTATTTTTTATTTCAGATGCTGGGATTTTGAAATATTTAGCCAATTCATTTTGTAACCGGGTACTATCCAGTGCAGCCAATGTAGATACTTGATTGGGCTTTAATCCAGAATAAAGTAAGGTGATAAGACCGGTAATATCTGCTGGGTTGAATACGACAACGACGTGTTGTACATTAGGGCAATAACTACGAATATCTTTTCCGAATTGGGCCGCAATTTCAGCGTTTCCTTTCAAAAGATCTTCACGTGTCATTCCGGCTTTTCGAGCTGCTCCCCCTGAAGAAACAATATACTCAGCTCCAGTAAGCGCTTCTTTTATATCTGATGTAAATGTTATATTTACATTTTCAAATCCGCATTGTAGTAATTCTTCGGCAACTCCTTCAAGAGCTGGGGCAAATGGGTCGTACAAACAAACATTGGGTGTTAACTTCATCATTAATGCGGTTTGAGCCATGTTAGAACCAATCATTCCGGCAGCTCCAACGATGGTCAGCTTTTTGTCAGTCAAGAACTTCATATCTTAATTATATTTGGTGAATAAATTTTATCTTTTTATACTAACAAAGTTATAATATCTTTGGATTGTTTGTATATCAAAAAAAGTTTTTGCTGATAATAAAAAATTATACTGTTATTACAACAATATCTACTTTGTTAAGGTTTTGGATTATTTGCATTTTCGACTAAGCATTTTAGAAGGCTGGGCATATTTTCTTTTTCGCATTTTATGTTATCTATTGTATTTTTTCCTGTGGATGTTAAAAGGTAGTAAATTTGTCGCCGATCTTTTTCGCCTAATGTTCGTTTTACTAATTTTTTTGATTCAACCGATTTTAAAACTTTGGAAGTATTTGATTGAGATAAGTTTAGTTTTTTGGCAATTTCACCAGCTGGTAAACTCCCATTTTTTAGAGAACATAGCAGCATGCCCTCATTCAAACTAATTCCATATTTTTGATGAAAAAAAATTTCAAATTCGGATATTGCTTGATATATTTCTCGTATGTAGCATAATGTATCCATAACCAATTTAATTAAATGATTATAGTCTGTACTTCGTTTCATTATAAAAGAAGTACAGACTATGTTATGAGTTTATGAATTTATTATTTTTTGTTTTCTAGTGATTTCAATAATACAGTTTCGATTGCTTCTTTAAATGCACTTTTAGGCATGGCGCCTTTTGCCATTTGTGGAGCTCCTTCCATAGGTATAAACAAGAGGGTAGGTATACTCATAATTCCGAAAGCCGAGGCAAGTTCCGGTTCTTTTTCTGTATCTATTTTGTAAATATATATTTGTCCTTCGTATTCTTGAGCCAGCTCTTCAAGTATTGGAGCTATGCTTTTACAAGGGCCACACCATGAGGCATAAAAGTCTACAATTGCGGGTTTGTCACCGAGGTATTTCCATTCTTTGGGGCTGGTTTCAAAATTGGCTACTTTTTCTAAGAATTCAGTTTTAGTCAATGCTATAGTTCCCATGTTTGTTTCTTTTTTGAGTTGATTATTATTTTCTGTTTTATTTTCTGTTTTGTTCGAGCAAGCCGTAAAAATTGTGGCTGTCATAAAGAGTAGTCCTAATAACTGTTTTCGTTTCATATTGAATTTTATTTAGTTTAGTTATTATCTTCAGAATGGTATTTTTTATTGTGATAAATATTTGTTGGGGATAGGAGATAACCTATGGTTGCCCCCCATATAATACTTATGTAAGGAGATGACGTAATAGGACAGCTTCCTGTTGTACAACCTATAAAATACCAATATGAAAAACCACTAATAGCTCCGAGCAATATCATTATAATGCGGAATTTGTTAGTGAATATCCATTTTTTTAAGTTGTTTGCTTTCATCTTTTATTTTATTAGAAATATTTTCCATTAGAAATATATTGCAAATATATAAATATTTTATAATATAAAAAATTTCCAATGGAAAATATTTCTATATTTAACAAAATACAATATAAAAAGAGGTTTATTTTACTTTTGGAGTGTATATAGATGATGGCTAAGGAATGATTTTGTATGTTATGTTGGTTGCATCGGCGTAGTCAGTCAGTAATCTAATTGTGTATTGTATTGTTTCCGGCAATAAATTTGCACATGAATATGCGTTGATAATGATAAGAATATTTTGAGTATCTATGGAAAGTTGAGTTCGTATTTCATCACTGGTCGGAGTTCCTATCGGACCTTTTTTATCTCGATATACCGGTAATCCGTCAATATTCAATAATCCTCTGCCTATGGCGTTAAAGTTTTCTTCTTTGTGTCCTATTCCTAAAGTAAGATCACCGTCTATCTTATCAGCATCAAAACCTCCGATGGAAAATCCGCTTTTTATAGAAACCAAATTGATAAGATCAACTAATGTAGATATCTGATATAGTTCTGTTTCTTTTACGATACGTCTACAGAGGGCTTCTGCTGAAGGGCGATATCGATTTGGATCTTTGCCAAATGTTTTATAAGCTTGCCGGGTGGCTTGTATGGTCAGTCGTTTGTTGATTTCTGATAAAGTATAGAGCTTTTTTATTTGTTCGGTTTCTTGTGTTATTTCTTTCCATAGTAAATTAGAGTACTTCGTATTATGTACATGGGCTTTTATGATTCCTGCCCGATAATCTGGGCAGGAATTTTGTATTTTATCTGATATAGAAATGATGTGTCCCATTAATCTTTGCTCCAAATGTTTACTATCTCAGCTATATATATTTGATGTAAGCCCCCATTTATGTACCATTTGTCGAAAATAGTATTATCGAAGAAATTTTCCTTTTTAATAAAATCAGTGTATAACTTTTTACACTCAAACGTCAGACGCGACTGTTCAAAAGTTACATTACCTAAATTGGTAAATATAGGAAGAAGCCCTGTTGCTTTGATTTTGTCTGTATCTTTTCCCGATTTGCTACCACATATCTTATGTATATCTTTATTTTCTTCTCCTAAAAAGGATAGAGTAAAATAGTCATTTGTTTCAATAAATTTATGGGTGTAACGTTCGGGACGGATAAAGATATATACTACAGGCTTATTCCACAGGAAACCTATACCTCCCCAATTTGCAGTCATTGTGTTGAATTTAGATGAATTTCCAGCAGTTACCAGCATCCATTCTTTACTGATAGTTTCGAAAAAATTGTCATTTAAGTGGCTTATTTCGAGTTTTTTCATATTGTTTGTATTTTTGAATTACACAAAATTACATAAAAATCTGATTTTTGTATAAAAATATGTGTTGGAATGTTTGGTTATGGAAAGTTTATATTTTTATTGGTTATGTTGTACAGGAATATTTGTATAAAGGAGTAAGTTTATGTGTAGAATTGAAGTAATAAATGAGCCAGAAAAAGTGGGCTGGTAAGGAAGAATAAAATCTAAAAAACAAAAAAGGTTGTCTCCCGACAACCAATCTTGTAAACCTTAAATCTAATACTATGAAAAAACATGTTGCAAATATATTATCTTACTTTGTATTGTGCAACTTTTAGTGCAAAAAAAATTATTACATTAACATTTTTTTCTGTAAAAAGTAGATTTTTATTAACTTTTTAAATGTTAAAGAGACAATTTTATCTCTTCTCCTTCTTTTAGAGTTACGGATATAGGAGCATTCGTTGAAAGTAACGAAGATTTACCTTTTTGTGATATTCTGATTTTGGTATTATTCTTTGAAATGAATGATGCTGGCAGCTGAATTGAAAAGTTTCCAGCACGAGAAGCTACTAGTTTTATATTGAGCCGAGGTGTTTTGTTAAGTTCCCAATCGACGTCAACGGTAATACCACCTTGAGCTCTCAATCCTTTGAAGTAGCCTTTATTCCAATAACAGGCTGGGAGTATGTCTATATATCCGTCATGACTTTGTAAGAGCATTTCAGCAATACCGGCAGTACCTCCGAAATTACCGTCTATTTGGAATGGGGGATGTGCACAGAATAAATTAGGATAAGTACCACCTCCTTTATAATCGATTGTTTCTCCTTTTACAGGATATAAGAGGTTTTTAAGTAGAGTGTGAGCTTTATCGGCATCTTTTATTCGTGCCCAGAAATTTATTTTCCAGGCTCTGGACCATCCAGTGCCACCGTCTCCTCGCCGATTGAGAGTTTTGCGACATGCGTTTATTAATTCTGGCGTTTTGGTTGGAGTTATTTGGTTTGCTGGATATAGTCCGTAAAGGTGGGATATATGACGATGATGAATATCTGTTTCTTCATAATCTTCAAGCCATTCTAACAAATAACCACCTTGGGTACTTATTTGCATGGGTGGTAATTTTTGAAGGGCTATATTTATTTGTTGACAAAACTGCGGGTCGATGCCTAATATTTGTGCGGCACTTACAGTATTTTCGAATAGCTCTCTGATGATTTGGGTATCCATAGTGGGACCCATACATACAAATACCGATTGGCCGTTTTGTTTAAATGAATTTTCAGGTGATGATGATGGAGCTGTTACTAACCATTGATGTTTCGGTTCGGTAATCATGTTAGATAGAAAGAATTGTGATGCACCTTTGAGAACAGGATAGATATCGGCTACGTATGATGTGTCGGGGTTAAATAGGTAATGTTGCCATAAATGAGAGCAGAGCCATGCCCCTCCGGTATTTGTTGCTCCCCATGATGCGTGTTCTGCAGGTGCAGTAAAAAGCCAAGGGTTGCTTACTACGTGAGCTACCCATCCATCTGCTCCGTAAAATTCTCGGGCTGTAATTTTTCCTGAGGAAACGAGTTTTTTTGTATAGTCAATAAGCGTATTATGCAATTCTGATAGATTAGTGACTTCTGTTGGCCAATAACACATTTGGAGGTTGATGTTCAGATGATAATCTCCATTCCATGGTGTTTGTATTGTATTGGCCCAAAGTCCTTGGAGATTTAGAGGTAGGGAACCTTTGCGGGTACCGCATATCATTAAATAACGTCCAAAATGGAAATAGAGGGCATAAAGGGAAGGATCTTCTATTTTTTGATTATTTATTAGACGAAGGTCTGTCGGGATATCGGTTATTTGGGAAGTGCCCAATTGTAATTGTACTCGATTAAACTTTTTTTGGTATTTTGCTTTATGTGCTGATAATAATTTTTTATAGTCAGTGGTTATAGACTTTTGCAGTAACTGGTTTATTTGTTCTTTATAGTGTGAATTTTCGAAGTTAGTTCCAGAGGAGATAATAATATAAGTGTCTTTAGCTTGAGTGATCGATAGAGCTTTATGTTCGGGAGTTACGTTGCCATCAGTAATTACTTGTACTTTGGTTAGGTATTTTACACCATCTTCTCCATATCCGTTATTCATTGCTCCCTCCATATAGAGATTTTTTTCTTGGATATAAGTCTTATAACGTTCGGGTCTGGCTAAGTTTAGAGAAAAAGCTAACTGATTTTTTTTATTTGAAGATAACTTGATTACTATGACATCATGTGAGTGTGAAACAAAGTATTCGCGAGTGTATTTGATTCCATGTTTAGTAAAATGTGTGTAGGCTAAAGCATCGCTCAATATAAGGCCTCTTTTATAATTAGATATTAGGGTATCTTGGTCTTTATAATTATAATTTATGTTGAGATAACCTAATGTTTGAAAACTTCCATAAGGAGCATTTGCTCCTTCTCCTCTGTTTGTCCCTTTTCCTGCGCATTTAAAATGTGCATACATTAAATCTTGGGCTTCTTTATTTTTACCTGCCAATAATAGTTGTCGTATTTGTGGCAAATATTCGATTGCTTTGGCATTTACAGTATTTTCTTTACTTCCTGACCACAAGGATATATCGTTTAAAATAATTTTTTCGTGATATATGCCGCCGTCAGGCATGGCTCCTAATCGGCCGTTTCCTAATGGAAGAGTTTCTTCCCATATTGTTGCAGGACTTTTATACCATAATTCAAGATTTTCTTGAGTATATCCTGAATGTACAGATAATAATAGGAAAAGGAAAAATAAAAGGCTGGTTGTTGTGTCTTTTTTGTACATGCTATTGTAATTAAATTTCTAAGTAACAGGTAAAATTATGTTATTTATTTGAAATAATAAATATAAATTATGTATTTTTGTTAGAAATGCATTTTTAAAGTGTGTTATGGATGTAAGAATAGAAGACAGTTGGAAACGGCGGTTACAACCTGAATTCAATAAGCCTTATTTTGAAAAACTGGTTGCTTTTGTAAAACAGGAGTATGCGAGATATACGGTATATCCTCCCGGCCATTTGCTTTTTTATGCATTCGATACGTGCCCTTTTGATAAGGTAAAGGTGGTTATAATAGGACAAGACCCGTATCATGAACCAGGGCAATATTATGGGTTATGTTTCTCCGTGTTGGATGGGGTGCCTTTTCCTCCGTCTTTAGTAAATATTTTTAAAGAAGTACAAAATGACTTAGGGAAACCTGTTCCTCGTTCTGGCAGGCTGGAACGTTGGTCGAATCAGGGAGTATTGCTTATCAATTCGATACTGACAGTAAGAGCTCATCAGGCTGGTTCCCATCAGGGAAAAGGGTGGGAAGAGTTTACAGATGCTGTGATAAAACGAATAAATGATGAAAAAGAGAATGTCGTTTTTATGTTGTGGGGTGCATATGCCCAAAAGAAGGGGGCTTTTATAGACCGTACCCGACATTGTGTTCTTACAGCACCGCATCCTTCACCATTGTCTGCAGACAGAGGATTTTTCGGTTGTAAGCACTTTAGTAAAGCAAATGAATATTTTAGGAGTAAAGGGTTACCAGAGATAGACTGGTAAACTTTATATATACTTCTGTAAGGAATATTATGCATAACAGATGCATCTTGATTAAATATATAATCTTAATTCAATAATTTTTTTGAAAAAGGTGTAAATACTGTGATAAATTTATATAGATTCAATATCCAAGAAAATTTGATATTGAAATGATATTAGTACATAGTCTCATTCATGTCTGCTACAGTCGGGTTATGGATAGTCAATCCGCCATCAGCAATGATGGTTTGTCCGGTGATGTATCGAGCATCATCTGAGGCGAGAAATGCCGCTGTTGCTGCAATGTCTTCAGGCTTGCCCAAATAGGGAAGAGCGTTATGACGAAGAAATATTTGCCGATTTTTTTCTGGCAGATTATTTAATGCTGCAGGGGTCAGAATGAGTCCGGGGGCAATAGCATTACAGCGAATATTCTTTTTTCCCATTTGAGTGGCAGTATATTGTGTAAGACTGATAATCCCGGCTTTTGAAATTCCATAGTAAGTTCCCTGATAATCTCCGGTAATACCGCTTATTGAAGCAATATTGATGATATTTCCTCCATTTTGTCTTTCTAAAAAAGGTATAACCAGTTGGGTCAAATATGTAGCACAGCGGATATTAATGTGAAAAATTTCATCAAAATAATTTATGTCGAGGTGTTCGATATCCTTATCAAGAGTTAAGTTACTCCCTCCTATATTATTTATTAAAATATCTATTTGTCCATAGTGTTCAAAAACGGAGTTGATAAGTTGGCGGCAACTTTCTAAATTATCGGCAGAAAAATAAATTGGAAATGTGTTTGCTCCTTTGGATGCTAAATTTTTTGCTAAAACATCAGCTTTGTCTTTTGCATAATCTGCAATTACGACATTCGCTCCTTCTGATGAGAATCTTTGAGTTATCGCTTTACCTATCCCAGATGCTGCACCGGTAATAATGGCAATTTTTTTATTTAATCGTTTCATTATTGTTTAGATTGTTATCGAATTTGGATAATATCAACAGGTTGTTGCATTTTGGGGTCTAAAGGGTGGGACTGGTAAGATATTTTTTCAAAATCTATATTATTTAAATTGATGCAACGTATGTTATTATTATATGAAGTTTTATAATATAACTTCTTTTGGGTCAAGTCTATGGCTGAGGTCCATTGTGTCGCACTGGGTATATTCGGAGCTTTTCCTATGGGATGTTCCACTCCGATAGGAATATCGAAATTGTTTAAAATGTGAAAGCTCTGGAAAATGGTTTCTTCAGAAGTTTTCAGTTGTGGGGCGGTGGCTTTGTAGAAAGCAATTCTGACAAAACGAGATGGGGGCGTGACGTCTCCCGGAATACCTAAAAATCCTGAACCGGCGCCAAAAGGAAATATTGTAATATCGCCTATTTTCTGGGTGGGAGCATTACCGGGGAAGAGATTGACGTAATTGTTCAAGTTTGTTATATGCCAAGGAAAATCCGGTGCATTAGTCAACACTCCTATTTTGTTTTCATAAAAATGAGGTATACCATTTATAAATTCAAGAACAACTTGACGTCCTGAAGCCTCACCAATACGCCAGTGTACGGTGGAACCCTGTTTGTCTAAAGAGGTGATTCGTATTTGTTTTGTAGCCTCTATAACTTCGTCTATTGTAGAGAATCGAGATAATATCCAGGATACAAATTGCAAGTCGGACAAAGTTTGATTATTTTGTTGAGGGTCATATTCAGGGTATTTTCCGTAATGAGGAAAATAGAATAGGCCTGCAGACAATCCGACTTCGTTTAACCCCTCAGCAATAAATTCTTTTTGAATGATGGCTAATCCTACAACTCCGTATTTTGATTGAAATTTGAGTCCGTTTATACCTGTAGGGGTATAGGATATTTGCTCTAAGTTACGGGGGATAATCACATATTCGCTAGGAAGATAGCTGTCTCCCCATTCTATAGTACGGGCTTGTACGTAACCTCCATCTTTTGCAAATAATGAAATGCCAGTACATGCAAAACCCGAAAAAATTCCAGCAAGAATAAGCGTGATAAAAATAAAAAATGTTCTCATACTAATGTGTGTTAAGTTGAAACTATAGTATGAGAACAAGTAAGAACCTTTTATGTTTATGCAAATGTTTTGTTTTTTGATTTTTGAGCCATATTATGGAATAATTTTAAATACGGTGTTCGATTTGTCTGTAATAATTTTCAACAAATAAATATTCCCAGGTTGTAGGTTTGCATAAAATGAATTACTTGGAAAAGATATTTGTTGATATAGTACACCGGTAAGCGTATATATATATACTTTTTGTATTGTGTCTTCACAGAATAGCTGTATTCTGTTATCGTTTCTATTATATGAATATTGTATAGTTGATTTTAGGGGAGTTTGTACAGATGTTTCTTGTTGTAGATATTTTAGTCCGGCCATAGCATCCAGTTTGCCCATGCCGAATCTTCCGTTATCTGCTTCTCCGGTATATGTATCATGATAAGCTGTATTTTTTATTATTTTTTTTACATCTTCAGCTGTCAGTTTTGGATTTATTTCCAACCATAAAGCTAATGTACCGGTTACTACTGGAGTTGCCATAGAAGTTCCATTGGCTATACCCCAACTGTATTTGCGGTTGCTGGTTTCATCTGTTATCTGAAAAACTTTATATTCTGGTTTTACTGAAAAACTTCCTGCATATGAACTGAATGAGGAAATGACAGTTGCTCCCGGAGCCACAACATCAGGTTTGATTCTATTATCATAAGTAGGACCTTTTCCTGATAAGGGATACAATTCTTGTTGTTTCCATTCAGCAATATGTTTGTTCCCGTCTAAATCTTGGTAACATTGTCTGGAAACATAGGCTCCTACGGCGATAGGTTCATATCCGGTGGCTGTACAGGCAATAGTATAGTCTGTTGTTCCTTCTGTATACCCTTCTTCACCTTTAGATGTGAAGTAGCCGTAATCACTGTTGATCATATATTTCCCGGATTCAGAACTGAATGTTATTTCCCAGATTTCATTTTCTGGTTGGGTGTAAGACATCGTTATACGGAAGTTTGGGTTTCCGTTGGCATTATTTGTAGAAGAGGAGATATTGATAAGTGCATCATTGTTCTCTTCAGTACCGAATTTTTCGAAACTTTTAGACCACGTTTCTCCACTGGTAAACGTTTGAGAAAATAAAGTAGAATGATTTGTCGTATTTTTTAGGGTTATGGTAAGTTGGTAGATATGTCCTTTTTCTCCTTGTATGAACAGATTATCCCTGCCATAGCTGGGGGGAATCCAATAGCTTTTAGTCATTTGCTTATCCCCGAATATCCCGGCCAATGTTGATTTTCTGTCACCTTCATTGCCGGCAGCAATGGAAAGAAGTTTACCTTTTTGGCCTTTTAATAGTTGGTCTATGAGGACTGAAAAATTATCAGTACCATCTTTATATCCTAAGACTGTTCCGATACTTAGGTTTATTGATATAGGTTTTTGGGCGTTTTCAGCGTATTTTAGGAGGAAGTCTATTCCATCCATAATACCCTGTTCGGTTTTGTTTGTTGATACGAGAACTATGCCAGCTTCAGGAGCTACGCCTCTATAGGGGCCATCATAACTTCCGGCAGCTATACCGGTTACATGAGTGCCATGTGTATCGCCGGATAATTCCATATCTCTTTTGGCATTCGCAACATCTTCGGGTGTGTTATATACTATCCCATATCCATAGGGAGAATTGGTGGCTGAGAAGAAATTGTTTTGGTCCCAAACAGCCTGAATGCGGCATTTCCCATTATTATCTCGGAAATTAGGGTGTCCAAAATCCAGTCCGGCATCAATGATTCCTATTAGCACGTTTTTTCCTCGGTAGGGAGTGTTTAACCCATTCGTACCATTGTAAGCTTCATCAATATGTGTGAAGATGCGTACGGAATCCATCATGAAGTGTATCTCTTGACCAGTATCTATTTCTAAAATATGGTGATCTTGGGCGATGGCTTCTAAATTTTTTATTGGGATTAGGGCCGTATAAAGATTGTTGTACCCGACGTTTATTTTTATATCATACGATTCGCATAACTTTTGGATGTTTGCGTCCGGGTGGAATCGCACATAAGCTTGTATATATTTAATTTTTGAAGAGCTTCGTGTATAGGGTGTAGTCTGGTATTGTTGTATTTTTAGCAGAGTGTTTGCTGTGTATTTGGGAGAATATTCTTTACAGATAACCTGTTTTTGAGCGGTTAATAAAAAACTGTATAAAAGGAATATAAGGATCAGTGTTGCTGGCTTTTTCATAGACCTTCGTAAGATAAAATATGATTTAATTATTTTAGGACGAAAAAGGAATCCATTATATAAAAACTATTCCTTTCGTCCTAAAATAATTGGTTTGAATTATCGCTTTTGACAAAAATATAAGTATTCTTTATTTAATAATTACTTTATGGTTATATTTTTGTCCGTTAGATAGTATGGTAACGATATATAATCCTTTGTTGTCGAGAGTTATTGTTTTGTTGTCTATATTCTCGTTGACAATTATTTTTCCACTGATATCCGAGATGATAGCTTGACATGATGTTTCTGATTGTATATATAAGTTATGCCCTATAGTATATACGTTGATATTTGCTTCTTGTATGCTTTCCGTGCTTACAGGAGTAGGATCAACTTGCCAAGATAGAACAGGGAATCCTTGGTTCATATTTTTACTATCGATTGTCCAGACATTTTGTCCATTATTAAGGTCTGTGACGAAACTTTCGGTTTTCATATCGGCTTCTTCTTTGGCTGTGACACCTGGATTTTCGTCAGTAGCGGCATTGGGAATATTCAAATAATAACAGTTTTCAATAGATACACCTGTATCGGTTGTTCCAATAACTGCTTGATTGAAAATTCCATCACTCGGGACATTTCCGGTAGTGTAGCAATTTTTTGCTGTACCAGAAGTTAAATATCCGCATATTCCTCCGGCAAAGAATCCGCCAACTGTTATCATACCGGTGTTGTAACAGTTTTCTATTATTCCGGATTTATCAACATAACCGACAATACCACCAACACTGTTGTGTCCATTAATGTTTGTATTATTGGAGCAACCCGAAATTGTTCCACCGCCATTGTTGGTTCCAACAATACCTCCAGCACCAGTAGGACCTGTACCCATAATAGTTAAAACAGCATTGTTTGAGCAATTGATAACTTTTCCTCCATTCATAGCTCCAACAATAGCTCCGGTGGCATCTGCACCTTCAATAATGGAATTCTCTCCGATATTTAAATTTTTGATTTCAGCATTTTGGGATATGCAGGCAAATAAACCGGTTCCACCAATTCCATTTTCCGGATTTGGATCTACATAATATACATGTATGTTATCGATTGTTTTATAGTTGCCATCAAAAACTCCTAAGAAATATTTTGAATCATCGATCATTCCACCTCCTTGGTTTTCGCTGTCGATATATTCGTCAAAAAATCCGATTGGAGTAAATTTTTGTTCGTCATTTATACCCATATCCAAATCAGTAGTTAATTTGAAATATTTACCTTCATAAGTTTCTCCATTTCTGACTGTTTCAGACAGATAAGCCAGATGCTGGCCATTTTCTATTAGATATGGATTACTGGACGAACCGTCACCTTGTGTCCATGCTGCAGTCGTTCCATCCCAAGTTTGGGCATTTGCAGCTGTTCCCATTATTGCACTTAGCAATAGTAAGTAAAGCTTTTTCATACGATGTTTTGTTTAGTTGAACATTAGTTATATATAATTTCTGTGTTTTATTTGTTTGGGAGTTTTAGTGTTTCTTCAAAAGCTACACCGGAAAGGATACCCCATTTACCGTCTTGCTCTACTAAAAAATTCATTTGAGTAATAATGGTGTTACTGATTTTGTTTAATTGTCCGGTTCCGGCAACATATACTACACCATATTCCGGATAAATGAAAGCTTTTTGTTGTTCTATGGTTGCATTTCCGTTTTGGTCCAAGTCTATACGAATATCGCCATTTTCTACATAACAATCTTTAACGATGTAAAATGGAGCTTCTTCTGCTTTCATCACAGTAACTTCTTTTTCTGTTCCTAAAAATTGAGAGGTATAAATTCCTTTTTCCTCCATTTGGTACCAGGTAGGTTTGCGACTGATGGATACGGTTATTGCTGATTTTCCAAAAGGTGAAACGCTACAATTTTCTTTTGGAGTCAGACGTATTTGAGTTTTAGCCTTGGTCAAATAATCGAGCTTGACTAAATCGATGTTTAATTTGATTTTAGCTTCATTATTGCCCTCTGCGAACGTAATTATATTGTTGTCGAGAGATATAAATTCTCTACCGGGCTGTTCTCCCCCGTTTCCGTCTTGTTGGAAAAAGAGCTCAGCTGTTACGCTGGCGTTACCTTGCGTGCTTTCTCTATAAATAGATATCTCTAATGTATTTTCAGTCTTTTCTACTTCTTTATTTAAGACATCATTTTGAAAGGATATGTAGTTATACGTATCTGATTCGTAAATACGTGTAATGTTGTCTTGGTCACATCCGATCAGGAATGAGGAAATAAGTAGTGTCCCGAATATATATTTGTTCATTTTCATATTTATATTATTTAATTAAAGAGGATTTTGGTCTGCTACAGGGTCCATATTGACATTTCCATCAAATTCTGACTGAGGTAGTGTCAAGATAAAACCTTTATAATCCGGTATTTTTGTGTTATCGCTTAGCTTTACGATATGATTTGAGCCTTCATAGTCCCGGGTATAGCCGGCTTTAAGACGGAGAACGTCAAATATTCGACCGGTTTCTCCCCATAATTCGATTCGGCGTTGTAAAAGTATTTCGTCCAATAGAGTTTTTATTTCGGGAGTTGATACTGTACCGTAGATGTCTAAAGTCATTTCATTGCTGTCTGTCACTTTATCCAGACGATTCTTGACATAGTTTTTCTCTCGAATGGATCCGAAATTTTTCATTAGAGTTCTCGCTTGATCATAATTTTTTAATCGGCATAGAGCTTCGGCCTCGATAAGCAACATCTCTTCAGCTCTCATATAAATATTGTCTCCTAAATAAGAAGAATATTCACTGAATCTAAATTTGGTTGTGCAATAGCTTTTTTGAGGTCCTTGTGTCTGTTCTAATGCAGGTGCTATGTTTCCTTTCCACCAGTTATTGCGACGTATGTCCTGAATACCCATTTGTTTATATAGCCATGCACTGATACATTTTCGGTCGTATGAAGCGTGCATTCCGGCATTAGCATCCATATGGCAAAAGAAAGATGCGTATGCTCCGTTTTGGTCTGTTTTTTGTATCTCGGTTCCCCATAATACAGAGGTCATATCTAAGTCGTTAAATCCGCTTACCAGTTCAGATGCGTCGGCCAGACCCAAATCTGTTTTTTGCCGAGCTATGTTTGCTGCATTGGCTGCGTCTTGCCAGCGGTTTTGTACCAGAGCGATACGTGCCTTGATGCCGTTTGCGACATAATAATCGATATGAGATTTGTGTATTTGGCTTATTCCTTGTTCTTCAGCTTGTTTTAGTAACCCTATTCCTTTTTCTATATCTTCATTAATTTGTCTATATACATTGGCTACAGTGCCTCGGGGTTTTCCTTCAGTCGAAGAGGTTGTCGGTTCCGTATATACGGGAACCCCCGGAGAATTTTCATGACCGATGTATGTTTGTTGATAGAGTTGTATCAGATAAAAATAGCAAAGAGCCCGTAAAGAGTATGCTTGTCCGAACAGGTTGTCTTTTTCACCGGGAAGCCCGGTCAGACTTTTTTCATGAGATAGAATATAATTCAGGTTTGAGATGATGGTATAGTAAAAGTTCCATTCAGAATAAGGCCGATATAACATGCTTGAATAGAAGTTTCGCTCCTGTAGGTTATAGTCCATTGAGAACCATCCTTTGATGCTTGATGATACGATGTTATCGTCTCCCATAAAGTCTGCCACCAACATGGTAGACATATATCCGAAAGTATGGGTAGAGTTGTCTCCCGCCCAACCGGAAGAGTACATCAGACGATAAACACCGTTCATGGCAATCATGCCTCCATTTACATCGGTGAATATGACGTTTCCTGATATCTGGTCAGTAGGATTGGTATCTAAATAATCGGTACAGGAAAAGAGGGAAGAAGCGCCGATTATGGCAAGTGCAATATATTTTGTTAATTTCATATTTTTTAGTTTTAGTATCATTAGAAGTTAATATCTATGCCGAAAGAGATAGTTCTTGACGGAGTATATGTATATCCGACTGTTCCTGTGAAATTGTATTGAGGGTCCATCCCTTTTAGATGACTGAATAATGCTAAATTATCTCCGGAAGCATAAAACCGAATTTTTTGCATTTTCATTTTGTCAGTCCATTTTTTAGGAAGGGTATATCCTAATGTGATGTTCTTGATAGCAAAGTATGACGCATCTATTAGGTTTTGGTCGGTTGTACGTATTTGTTGGTCCCACATGATTTTAGGTACATCGGTGATATCTCCGGGTTTTTGCCACCTTCTTAAGGCATTTTTATGCCATACGTAGCCTTTATATCCTACATTCATCATGCTGCTGTAAATGCCATCCAGCATTTCACCTCCTATGGAGTAGGTGGTAAGAATGGATAGATCGAATCCTTTGAATGCTAAGTCATTGGTAATGCTTCCATATAAGTCGGGAATGCGATTTCCTACAACTTCTCGGCTGTTGGCCGTCAGTGTTACGTCATCGGTTTTGTATCGTTCTACGAGATTGTTGTTTTCGTCATGATTTACCCAATAAAGTTGATTACCGGTCAAAGGGTCAACTCCTGCAGAGATAGGCAGGTAAAACGAGTTTACAGCTTCTCCCTCACGGAAGATATTTGAACCTGAGATTATTTCCGGTTTATCGGCCAGTTTCAGTATTTTATTGCGAATATGGCTACCCATCGCTGTCAGTGTCCATCTAAAGTTTCGGTTGTTGAATATGTTTATACTGGCAGTAATATCGACACCTCTGTTTCGCATACTTCCTACATTGGCAGGGTAGGCGTTGAAGCCGGTAGATGTTGCTTTAGGCATATTCAGCAACAAATCTTTGGTATGTTTATTAAAAAATTCTGCAGTTAAAGAAAAACAGTTGAATAACCGGGCTTCGATTCCTATATTCAGATTCTCGTTTTTTTCCCATCTTAGGTCTCTGTTTTCCAGAGAATTTATGGCTGCGCCATTGTAAATGGCATTTGTCAGTCCCATATTGTACAAGCTTTGGTAGGCATAATAACTTCCGATATTATCATTACCCTGTGAACCGAAACTGGCTTTGAATGTTAAATTATTTATCCAGTCTACGCCTGCCATAAAAGGTTCTTCAGAAATTCTCCATGAGGCTCCTAATGACCAGAATTTACCCCAACGGCTGGTTTTGTAAAATCGGGAAGAGCCATCTGTTCGAAAGCTTGCGGATACATAGTATCTTTGAGCATAATTATAGTTGGCGCGGCTCAGATATGATTCGATAGCGTATTTGTCAGTTTGAGAACTTGCTGCAGCCAAATTGGCAGCGGCGGCGAGTTCATAAAGACCTCCAAATGGAAATCCCGTTTTTTGAGCAGCTAAGTATTCTTGTTTTAGCTGGTAAAATTCATGCCCGACCAAAATATCAAAACCGTGCAACCCAAAATCCCGTTTGTAAGTCAATAATTGGTTGAATGTATAACTGAGTTGACGTTGTGCAGCTTTGGTTAAGCTACCGGAAATGGTAGCAGCGTTACCGGTATAAGGATTTTGGTAACTCATTTCGTGAGTATTAAAATAGTCCAAACCTAAATTAGCTGTGAATGAAAAACCTTTCAGAAAACCGTATTTGTCATCATTGGCGACTAACTCAACGTAAGTTCTTGCGCTTAGATTATCTTTAGTGCTTTTTTCCTTATCGTCATAAAGCAATGCTATCGCATTGGAGTTGGATAGTGCAATACGGTTAACTCCATAATCGAATATTTTATTCCCATTGGCATCTAATTTTAAAGAGCCGTCGGCATTATGTTCATATACGGGATAGATAGGTGCCATAATCTGGCTGGTGTACCACAAGTTTGAAACTTCTGACCCTGAAGCGCTATTATAATTACTGGTTGTTTGAGAAAAAGATGCATTCATTCCCATTTTTAACCAATCTTTAGCTTGCGTGTCTACGTTGACACGTCCTGAATAGCGTTCGAATTCTGTTGTCTTCAGTAATCCAACTTCATCAAGGTATCCCATAGATACCATATAGTTGGTTTTAGAGCTTCCTCCGGCTACGGATAACTGATATTCTTGTCTCAATGGATTTTTATTACTTAATTCATCTTTCCAGTCTTCATGATATTTTAATTTGGCATTTGGATTTACTTTCCCTGTATAAGGGTCTATCAATTGAGCAAGAGGCATGTCAAAAGGGTTGTATTCTTCTCTATATCCCAATACTCCTTTAGCTATACCACCCATCACCTCGATAGCCTGTATTCCGGCTTGTGCAGGGTCTAATCCTTCTGTGTAAATAAGTTCGTTTTTGTATGCTTCGAAGGCCAGTTCCATATATTCGGCTTCATTTACGGTTTCATATTTGGGAATAGCTCTGGAGGCAATACCCCAATTAGCTTTTAGATTTACGGATATTTTGTCATTTTCCAATCCACCCCGTTTGGTTGTGATCATTACAACACCATTAGCTCCGCGAGAACCATATAAAGCTCCTGCGGATGCATCTTTTAGTACGGTTATCGATTCGATATCATTGGTATTGATGCTGTTCAGAGTACCATCAAATGGTACACCGTCTACTACATAGAGGGGGGTATTGGCTGCAGAAATAGAACCGAATCCTCGAATTATCATAGATGCACCGGAGCCCGGTTGACCGCTTCCTGATGTACTTTGGACACCTGCGACGGTACCTTCGATAGCTTTTGATACATCGGCTACAATACGTTTTTCAATACGGTCGTGCTTAATTACTTCTGCAGACCCTGTAAATGAACTTTTTTTAGCTGTACCGTAAGCAACGACAACTACTTCGTCCAGTTCTTCCGTATTTTCACTTAAAATGATTTGGAAATTTTTTTTATTTTTTATTGGGAGTTCTTCAGAGTTATATCCTACATATGATGCTATTATAATTGAATTTTCCGGAACTTTTGATAATGTAAAATTTCCGTCAATGTCAGAAATAGTCCCGATATCGCTATTTTTCACTCGAATACTGGCTCCTATAATGGGCTCTCCTTTTTTATCTTTAATGTTTCCTTTGATTTGTATTATATTTTGAGTTTTAGTTGCGGGGATATCAGATTCTTTTTTCTTAGTCACGGAGATTGTATTGTCTCTTTGTTGGAAACTAAGGCCTGTTTGTTTTTCTATTATTTTTAATATTTCCTGAAGAGATGCATTTTTTACATCAAAAGTTACAGGATTTACTTTATTGATAACTAAGGGGTCATAGAAGAAATTATATTTGCCGTTTTTCTCGATTTCTTTAAAAACATTTTCGATAGCTTCATTTTTTACGCGTAGAGTGATAGTAGTAAGCTTAGAGTTTTGTGCCATACATATATTAGATGTGTGGCATAATACTCCTATCAGTATCATCAGACGAATGATGAACTTAGACCTTTTTTTCATCGTAAAATTAATCTTCATGTTAAGTTTATTCGGTATTTTGTTATATTAATTATATATTAATCACTTTAAAATCTTATTTAAATAACAAGATTGTATCTCCTTCAATTTTGTATTTGATACCGGTTATATATTCGATAGATTGTAGCACGGCTTCTAAGCTTTTATTGTCATGCTGTCCGCTAATTCGATTATTAAATGATTGGTTTTCTGAATATTTAAATCGACAATTATAATAGTGTTCCAAATCTTTGGTTACATCGTAGATTGTTGCGTTCTGATAATAAAGTTTACTTTGTATCCAAGCTAAAGCCCGAGAATTGTCTTCCTTTTTCTTTATAAATTCATTTCCGTTGGCTTGAATTTGGACTTGTTCATTAGCTGCCAATTTCATGCTGGCTTGTGGCAATTCGACTTCGACTTTCCCGGATTTTACACTTACTAATGCAGTTTCCTGTTCCGTATATGATTTTACGTTGAATTTAGTTCCTAACACTTTTACTATAAAATTGTCAGTTTTGATTAGAAATTTTTTCTTTTTGTCATGTACTATTTCAAAATAAGCTTCGCCATTCAATTCTATTTCCCGGTTTTCTCCTTGAAATTGCTGGGGAAATTTTATAGTGGAACATGCATTCAACAAAACTTTAGAACCATCAGGAAGTATATATTCCTTCTTTTCTCCGAACGATGTACTTATTTCGGTAAAGAGTATGTGTTTATGTTCCAATATTGTATATTCCTTGATGCTTATTATACTGATTAATAATATTATAATGCATGCAATTGCACCCCATGCCTGTTTCTTGAATGTGAATTGTTTTCTTTTGATTTTATGTAATAATATTCTTGCTTCTTGCTTATATTTTTCTTGTTCTGTGCGATGTAAGAATGGAGGTTCGCTAATGCTTTCTTCCCACATTTCAAGACTGATTTTATTCACTTCCCTTTGCATTTCGGGATTTTGAATATCTTTTAATATATCTTCGACCTCCGATTTGCTATATAAATTATCTAAATAGCGATAAATTTTCTTCTTTTTATCCTCTTCCTTTTTCATAAAGTGAATAATTGTAATAATTTCGTTACAATTATACTACACGGAAATTCTATTTTGCTGGGGTATATTTAACTTATATTAACCATATACTGTTTAAAGATTGAAAAATAAGGACAGATTTATCTATAAAATTGAAAGTATTATTAGCCTTTATTTCAATAAAAATAAGAAGATTACAATATTGACATAAGGCCCTGCGTGTTTATCTAAATAGGTTCTGATAGTTTTTAATGCAATTGAAATATGTTCTTGTACGGTGTTGAGCGAGATACCTAATTTTTGAGCAATTTCTTTATGAGACATATCTTGATTTCTACTCATGTCAAAAATTTCTCGTTGGCGTGGTGTCAGTTTTTCCATAGCACAAGTAAGATATTTCATAAATTCTTTTGAAAATAAGTGTTCTTCGATATCTTCGTGGGCGTCTATAGCTTGGTCGAAGATGTAGTTTTTCAGTTCTGTTTCATTGTCTAAATTACGCAATAAATTCAAGATACGGTTTCGCATTATAGTATATAGAAAAGATGAAAAAGGAATATCTGGATTGATGAATTTTCGTGTTTGCCAAATGGTTGTGAATGTATCTTGAAAGATGTCTTCTGCAAATTCGGATGATTTGAGAAATTTCATCGCGAAGTAGATGAGACGATGCTTATAAGAGGAATATAATTCGCAAAAAGCATCTTCATTACCTTGAATTAGTTTTAATACAAGTTCTCTTTCTTTCTCTGATGAATTATTCGAATTTGTCATTTTTTTTATTTTCTTTTTTCCTAAAAGAAACAAATGCAGGTCGCAAACTTAAAAATTTATCAGAAAATTCACAAATGAATTTTAGAGAAAAGGCTTGTTGCAATCTTGTTCTGGTTTTAAATTTGTTTATAGTTTTTGAGAAGTTACATTTATTCTTTTTTTGAAAGTTTCGGGTTTATCATTTATGATAAGCTCTTGTGGAAATTCTGTTTCCTGAAGTAAAGGATAAATATTTTCATAATTTGCTATGTCGAATGATATATGGGCATCACTACCAAGTATTACCGGAACTTCGTATTTTTTACATAATTGAAGTATTTCTATATTATTTTTACGAGCTTCAGTTTTGTGTCTGACTGGATTCAGGGAGCTGTTATTTATTTCTAATAAAGTACCGTATTTTTTTGAAGCTAAAACGACAGGTTCGAAAAGTAGGGTAGCTGTGCCGTCTCCGGGGTGGCTGATAATGTCTATATATGGGTTAGAAATTGCGCCTATCATGGCAGAGGTATTTTCTTCTATATTGCCGGGAGTATAACAAAGAGAGTGAATACCTGCTATTTTTATATCTAACATTTGGAGGTAGAGTTCCTCTAAATCGATATTTCCCATATAGTCGATAATATTTAGTTCTGCGCCTAATAGTAATTCGATACCATACATTTTTCGAGGAACGACATGTAGATTGCGAAAATAAATGGGATGGCACGTTCCAGGAATTCCTGGGGTGTGTTCGGTAACACCTAATATCTGCAAATGCTTTTCAGAAGCAGTATGAACCATTTCTTGTAGAGAACTGAATGCATGTCCACTGGCCACTGTATGGGTATGTACATCTAATAAAATATTCATAATAGAGATTGGAAAGTTGCTATAATGTATTTTTTAAATTTTAGTTTCTTTTTTCTCTTTTATCCATAATTGGAGAGAATTGATGCTATTCTGCCATACTACATACGATGCAGGACCTATGGAAGCTAACGGATTGAGGTAGGTTAGAGCCATCCATATTGCTAATACTGTATTTTTTTGCCCCAATCCTTGTCCTCCGGCAATTTTATTATAATATTTTTGTCCTATTAATTTACCCAATATAAATTGTAATACGCAGACGATAAGAGCAAAAAGAGCAATTAAAATTTCTTCTTTGTATTCTGCATTTCCTCTACTGGCAATAAAGGATACAGTTTTTCCCATGACTATAGTTAAGGATATGGCCCATAAATAGAATGAGATGCTTTGACGATTTTGTAAAGCAGAATGTACTTTGGGTAGAAACTTTTGTAATATTAAGGCACAGACGAACGGAAATATCAATAAAGGAATCATTTCGGTACCGATTTTTAGAAAAGATTCAAAGAAAGGAAGGGAAATGTGATCTCCCATAAATGAAAATATAAAAGGGGCAATAATTGCAACGGTCATATTACTCAAAAGGCTGTAAGTTGCCAGACAAGCAATATCGCCTCCCAACATTCCAGTTATAACAGCGGCTGCAGTAGCGGTGGGACAGAATATGCATATAAAGGTTCCTTCTGCTACTAAAGGATCAAACGAATATAATAAGGCATATATGAGGAGACTACCGATGACTTGTATCCCTAATAACCATGCATGCAAAGGTGATAAATTCATATTGCGTAAAGATAGTTTGCAGTATGTAACTAAAAGCATGATGAATATTAGGTACGGAGTTAAAAAAGAAATTATTTGAACGTACCGATAAAAAACAGCACCGGTGATCATTGCTATAGGAAGCATCCATTTTTTCAATCGTTGCAATATCACTTTTCCTCACTTTTTGATTATGCAAAGTAAGAATGAATATTTGAATTATCAAAATATTATATTGTAATTTTATGGATTGAATATGTATTTATATGTAAAAAATATCTCTATTTATACATGTTAATTGAATATTTATACATTTTTGGTTCTGTTTTTTTGAAAATCAGCTTTTCGTGAAAAAGGGATATTTTCACGAAATAGTTTTCTATATGTAATGTGTGTTTTTACTCTTTTAGCTCCAATATATTGCATTAAATGTATCATTTGAGGATTAAAATCTCCAATCCAATTCATTTCTAAGTATTTATATGGAGAATTTCTTTCTATAATTATTTCACAAAACCGAGTAATCATTGCAGCTTCAACTCCTTTACCTTGAAATTCGGGTATTATGCCAAATAATTGTCCTAAAGCAGTGTCTACTTTTTTTGTTCGTAAATAGTAATAAAATTTTAATATCCCGGAAAAATTCATTTTACCGTTCATCTGTTTTATGAGTTGATTTATTTCGGGGAACATAATAAAGAATCCGATAGGTCGGTTCTTAAAGTAAGCAAAATATATAAGTTCTTTGTCGAGTATCGGTCTTAATTTTCGATATAAGGTCTCTATTTGTTCGAGGGTCATACCATCTATTCCGTGTGTTTGAGGATTCCATGCTTGGTTATATATATCAAATAACGATAAGACCGCTTTTTTATGACCTATATCTCTATAAGAAAGTATCTGATAATCAGGGTTACGGAGTAAGCGTTCTGATTTCCATACAACAATTCGGGAAAGATTATCCATTACTAGGTGTGTACGGTAGGTTAATTGCTGAAAGTAGTCTTTAAAACCGTATGACTCAAAAAAGTCTTTATAATAAGAATGTGTATAAGGCATTGCATAGTTGGGACAACGGTCGAATCCATTGGTGAGTAATCCCCACCAATGTAGACGTTCGCCAAAGTTTACAGGTCCTTCCATCGCTTCCATTCCTCTATTTTCAAGCCAGTTGCGACATGTATTAAATAATAGGAATGCAGCGTCTTTATTGTTGATACATTCAAAAAATCCCATTTGTCCGACAGTATAGTCATCTATATGGCTTGTTTGGTAATTTATGAATGCTGCAATACGGCCGATACATTGATTATTGTCATAAAGAACCCATCTGGTACATTCTCCATGTTTGAAATAAGGGTTTTTTACCGGATTGAATATTTGTTTGATATCATTATCTAAAGGGCGTATCCAATATGGATTGTTTTTATATAACTTTATTGGTAATGTAATAAAATCTCGTTCGGATTTTTTATCAGATATTTCTTTCAAGGTATACATAAAGTTTTTTTTAACATATTCATATATACAAAGATAACTTTTTGGTTGAATTCTGTTATATATATATAAGTTTTTTTGAGTCTGGGAGGAATTACCTTTTTTAGTTCAATTTATATAATCAAAGTAGTTCAGTAACTATAAATTTGAGATAGTTTCTGCTCCATATCAGATAATTCCAATAGTAGGTCCGTGATTGATACTTACTTTATTTTTTAGTATGTAATTGTTAGAAGAATAAATGGTAGGGAATTGATAAGTGCAATAGATATTACTATCATGATGTTAGAGCCAATATGAAATATAGGGGTAGTATCAGTTTGGATATTTCCATATTTTAAGGTTTCTTTATACATTTACAAATTATAAGTGTATAGAGAAACCTCATTTGATAAATTTGAAATTATTATTTTGAATAAGGATAATTTCAAATCTTTAATGTTGAGTAGTCTTAAATAACCGTTACGATTATTTAGGACTGGTCAGCTTATCGTAAAATTCTAATTGACTTCTTTGGCCAGATAAATCATGGTAGGGAAGTGGTCACTATACCCATTTAAATACACCCCTCCTGCATGTGTTCGTTTAGGATATCCTTTATATTTTCCTTCTTCTTGTTTTAAAAAGTCCCGATTAAATACTTCTGCCTTTATAAATTTGAGCGTTGATCTATCTTTGCCTAACAGATTGCTTGAAATAATGATTTGGTCGAATAGATTCCATTGACCTTGATATGCCAATGAGCCTATACCTTTAGCAAAAATAGGCCACATTGTATTGAAATAACCTCCAGGTTTGACCTCGTTTTGTTTTTTCTTGGCTTCTAAAACTTTACTTGTACTACTGTTATTCGGATCGTCATTTAAATCTCCCATAATAACAACTTTAGAATCAGGATCTGCCTGGATGAGTGAGTCAGCCAAATGTTTGGTAAGAGCGGCAGCTGCTTCTCTTTTAGGGCGAGAATTTTTCTCTCCACCTAGACGTGAAGGCCAATGGTTTACAATAAAGTGCATACGTTCGCCCGCCAGTGTTCCTGTAACCACAAGCTGGTCTCGTGTTCTCATAGATGTATCCGCAGGATAAACCAGACGAACACTTTTGCTGTTTTCGACGGTAAACAAGTCTGCGTTATAGATAAGTCCGACATCTACCCCTCGACGGTCAGGTGAATCGTAATGTACTATACCGTAATTTCTGTTGGCAAGAGGTCCGGTTTTTATGAGGTCTTCTATAACTCCGCGATTTTCAATTTCAGAAATTCCAATTACAGCCGGTCCTTGCGGACAGTAATCCAAAGCAAATTGACTGATAGCATAAGCCAAGTTATTCAATTTATTATGATATTTCATTGATCCCCATTTCATGGTACCTTGAGGGGTGAATTCTTCGTCTATGACATCTGGTTGATTTATTGTATCGAAGAGATTCTCCAAGTTATAAAAGGCAATTGAATAAACGGCCAGTTTTTTATTTTGGTTCTGGGCGAGAATGGCCAATGTGCATGTGCAGGCCAACATAAAAATTAAGCTGAATTTTCTCATTAGTATAAAGTGTTTAGTTCTCTTTTTTATTTGTATTTAATCTTGGAGCTAATTCCGTTTGATTGTCCACTTGATTATTGGAATATCCTTCTGTTTCTGTATTTTAGGCGAACAAAATGGATTAAAAAATTGTTCATGATTCATAATAATGTTGTTTTATTAATCTACCATGCCAAATAATTTATTTTTCAAGTTTTACTCCTAATTTAGACTTTTACAAAAATCAGAAAAAAAAATGAAATATGTATGCCGTTTTGATGAAATTTCAAAAAAATGTGATTGTTTTCTTGTTCAATATTTACTAATTCTTTGATTATGAATTGAAAGTTTGGATGTAACTTTCGTTAAAGTGTAACTAAGCCCTTTATTTAAAGGCTTTTGGTTTGTGATTTTAACATATCAAAATAGAAAATATAATGTAATTGTAACATGAATAATCAAAAAAAATGTGTTAATTTGCATTCCTATTTCCCAAAACTGGAGATGGATGGAATTAAAGCTAAAACAACTATTATTATAAACTAAACCTTGTATTTATGAATCGAAATCTATGGTTGTTTATAATGCTCTTTTTCGGTATTTCGGTTTTTGCTCAGAAATCCGAGCTGAAAGGTGTAATTATAGACTTCGGAACCGGATCTCCTGTCGTAGGAGCAAAAGTTTCTCTTAAAGTAAAAAATGTCTCTGTACCATCTGTGAAGAATGGTAAATTTATTTTTAAAAATCTATCTCCGGGTGCTGATGAGTTGATAATCGAATCTCCAGGTTATCAGACGTTCACGCAGAATATATTAATTAAAAAAGGTGAGAAGATAGATTTAGGAAATATTGCATTAATTAAGACGGCTGGAGTTGTTCCGAAATCAGAGGAAAATATCCGTCTCTTTGATGAATCCGATTTAGATGACGATGACAATGTTTCTTCTCAGTCAGCTTCTTATCTTGCAGGAGCATCAGATGATGTTTTTCTAAATGCCGCAAGTTATAATTATAGTCCTATGCGGTTTAGTGTACGAGGGTACGAACAAAATGCTTCTACTACATATATAAATGGTGTGAATTTTAATGACCAGGAACGAGGCCGATTTAATTATTCAAGTTTAGGCGGTTTGAACGATGCTTTTCGTAATAAGGATCTTGTGAATGGAATAGAGATGCCTACTTTTGCTTATGGTAGTTTAGGAGGGGTAACGAATATAAATACTCGAGCAAGTGCTTATGCTGCGGGAACAAAAGCGAGTGTTGCTTATACAAATCGTTCGTACAATTTAAGAGCAACAGCAACTTATGCAACGGGATTGATGAATAATGGTTGGGCATTTACTGGGTCAGCTGTGTTCCGTTGGGCCAATGAAGGGATTATAGAAGGAACTTTTTATAATTCTTGGGGTTATTTCCTTTCAGGCGAAAAGGTTATAAATGACAGACATCGTATTTCTTTGACAACTTTCGGAGCTCCTACGAAGAGGGCACAATCGGCTGCAGTGACACAAGAAGTATATGATTTGCGTTCGATATATTATAATCCTTATTGGGGATATCAAGATGGAAAGAAACGTAGTTCTCGTGTTGTAAACAGTTTTGATCCGACGGCTATATTTAATTGGGATTATAAAATAACAGAAACCCAGCATCTAAAATCCGGGATAGGGTTCCATTATAGTAATTACAGTAATACAGCTCTTAGTTTTTATAATGCAGCTGACCCGCGCCCCGATTATTACAGAAATATGCCGAGTTATCAGATAAATGAATTGTTTGATTCACCAGAGAATATAGATTATGATTTGGTCAATGAGATAAAAGACCAATGGTTAAATAATAATACCGATATAACTCAGATAAACTGGAACTCATTGTATCATACTAACTATCTCAATAATGTTGCTAATCCGGACGGAAGTGCAAAATACGTTTTGGAGCAAAGGCATAATGATTTGGTAGAAACTACTTTTAATTCTACATATAGCAATCGTTTTAATAAGTGGGTAAATATGCTGGCAGGTATTGATGTTAATTACTCGATAGGTAAACATTATAAAACGATGAATGATTTGTTGGGTGGTAAACAGTGGATTGATATAGACCAATTTGCCGAGCGAGATTTTTCTGATAATAATATGATAATTCAGAATGATTTGCGTAATCCTAATCGGAAAATTTACGAGGGTGATCGTTTTGGATATGATTATAATATGAATGTAATAAAAGCCGGAGCTTTTATTCAGGGAAATTTGTCTTTGACGAAATTCGATATTTCTGCGGCATTTCGTCTCTCTACTACATCTTTCTGGCGTGAAGGTAAAATGGAGAATGGTCGTGCTGCAGTAATCGGCGCTACGTCTTATGGCAAGGGCAAAGTACTGAATTTTGTAGATCCGAGTGGTAAAATTGGTGTGACTTATAAAATCAATGGACGGCATCGATTGGTGCTGAATGGATTGGCAGAAACTCGTGCTCCTTATGCAGGTTATGCTTATGTCGCTCCGAGAGTGAAGGATACCCAGATAGGTAAAGTAATAATAAATCCGAAAAATCCAAGACAATATAAAATTAAGGACCTCCCCTCTGAAAGAGTGTATTCTTATGACTTGACTTATCAGTTTAATACACCAATCGTAAAAGGGCGTATTACAGGATTCCACACGATTACGCAGGACGGAACCGAAGCTACAGGATACTATAATGATGAGTTCCGTACTTTTGTGAATCATACGCTTTCTGGAGTAAATAAACGGTATTTAGGGGTAGAAGCCGGGGTTTCGGTTAAGTTGAACGACAGTTTTTCTGTATCTGTTGCAGGAACATATGGGGATTACCGTTATACGAATAATGCTGTCGGAGTAATGAGTGCAGAAAATGGAGCCAACCTTTTGACCGGAGAACTCCCAAAGACTCCGGCGGATGCAAAAAATTCAGATATTATCGAACGGGTGTATACAAAAGATTTGAGAGTAAGTACAGGTCCTCAATTGGCAGCAAGTATAACTTTGGATTATTTCCATCCAAAGATGTGGTTTGCCGATGTAACATTGTCTTATTTTGATAATAATTATCTCGATTTTTCACCCTCTCATTTTACTCAGATGAACTACTATGGTGGTACTTATTTGAATGAGGCGGGTCAGGAGATAGAGTATAGCGGTTATTTGAAGCCCAAAGGTTCGACGTATACGAAAGAAGAGAAAGAACGCTCCCAAGCTTTGCTGAAAATGTTTGGGACCCAGGAAAAACTCGATGGTGGATTTATGCTGGATGCTTCGGTTGGAAAATTGATATATTTCAATAACCGTAAACAGTCATTGAATATAAATTTGAGTTTTAGTAATATCTTGAATAATAAAAATATGGTGACTGGTGGGTATCAGCAAGGTCGTATAGGACGTAATAATAAGACTCCGAACAAAGACATAGAGCTGGTCGATAAATATCCTAATAAATATTATTATGCATGGGGATTTAATTGTTTCCTCAATGTTGGATTTAAATTTTAATAAATAACGGAATAGAATTATATTATGAGTAAGATAAAATATTTATTCGCAACGTTTTTGGCCGTAGCAGCTTTTAGTAGTTGTGTAAATGATTTTGATAATGTTCCGGAAGATTTAGTGATTATACCTGAAGGAGATCCTCGGGCATGGAAAGCAAATATGACTATTGGCGAGTTGATAGCCATGTATGATCGTATAGATAATATATATGTGTTCGGGAAGGATGATACATTAAAATTTGATCCGGATGCTGGCTATACATATTTTACCGTAAACCAAGACCCGATGCAATATCCGGTGAAGAGTGTATCTCAGACCGATGGTCGGTTGAAAATTTCAGTGGATTATAAAGGCAAGAGTTTTATGATATGCCGGGAAACGGGCGACACTTATAAGAATTTGTTTTCTTTAACCCCTATGGAGGCTCCGGGAGATATTTATATTACCGGACGTGTAACGACTTGTGATACGGCTTCGAATATTTATAAATATTTTATGTTGGAAGATTTGGTTGAACCTAAGTCAGCTATAAAAGTTTCTATTGATGCCGGTAGTTTAAGCGGTATTTTCCCATTGGGGCAAGTCGTTTCGATTAAATGTAATGGCTTGATGATGGGACGTTATGCCGAAATGCCCCAGATTGGAGTTTATGGTTTTCGTAATGACCCGCCTAATGCATTCAGCCCGAAAGTTCGCTTTGAGCCGGGACGTATACCTTATTCTCTTGTACCGGAGCATTTTCAAAGAATTGGGTTGCCTGATAAAAGTAAAGTAGTGCCTGAAGAGAAAACAATAGCAGACTTGGCCGGATTGGATTCTACTTGGTATGGACGTCTTATACTGATAAAGGATGTGCAGTTTACCGGTCGTGGAGATGGTGAAGAGCTTTTGCCGTATGACCAGATGATAACGATAGAAGAGAGTATAAAGCAGACAGGAAACACGAATAAGTACCAAAGAAATCCTATTTATGCTCCGTCGACTTACAGTGTAGATGCAGGCTACAATATAGGTTTTCCTCAATCTCGAGAGATATCGGATAGAACGGGAACAGTGAATATAGCGACAAGTGAATATGCTCATTTTGCAAATACTCTTATTCCGCGTAAAGAAAAGAAAGGGTCGGTTATTGCAATTTTGGGCTGGTTTCATGATAAAAACTCTTCTCAGGGTGATTATCAGTTGACAATTCGTTCTTTGGATGATTTGTCAAAGAGTTTTTATGAATAAGATTTGTATACTAACCAATAAAAACAGATAATTATGAAAAAAATGAGAAAATTAGTATGGATGCTTTTGGCGGCTACCATGGTAGGTTTTGCAGCTTGCTCATCAGATGATGATGAAGATTGGGTTGAAACTCCGGGTGGCGATGGAGGCAGTGCGACAGGTACTGTTGATGTTTGTGGCGATGCAACACCGGTTTCAGAATATACTTTTGATTTTCAGACAGGAGTAGTTGATAACGAAAATTTTAATGTCCAAGGATGGAAAAATGTAATCGTTAGTGGTACCCGCCAATTCCAGGGAAAAGAATTTGATGGTAATTTTTATATTCAGGCTACAGCTCATAATGCTACGAGTGATGTCGATTGTTGGGTAATATCTCCGGCATTGAATGTGTCTGAAGCTGCTAATAAGGTTGTTTCTTTTGATTTGGCACAGGCTTATTGGAAAGAATCTACAGAGTTCGGTGTGTATGTATTACAATGCGATAATGGTACAACTAAGGAAACAAAGTTGACCGGGTTTAATATGCCGACAGCTTCTACGACAAATTATTCATTTATTTCTTCTGGAAATATAGATTTATCGGCATATTCAGGTACTATATTTATTGGATTCCATTATAAAGGTACGGGGGGAAGCCAACAATCTACGACATGGTGTATCGATAATTTTGTTTTTGGCAAAGACGTAACGGCTGTAACGACGGTTAGCATTACATCGGCTGCCGTAACAACTGTAACTTTAGGTAGTGAATATAAATATACGGTTAAGACATCAGTAAATAACCCTTCTGGTAATACAGAAATATCTGCAACAGGATTACCTGCTTGGTTGACAATTCAGGATAATGGTGATGGTACAGCAGTAATCAGTGGTACAGCTCCTTCTGCAGAAGAGACTACGGGTGACATAACCATTACCGCAAAGAATAACAATGTTTCAGATACTCAAACATTTAAAATTGAGGTGAAGGCTCCTGTACAGCCTGGGGAAAATTTATTGTCAAATGGAGATTTTGCTACTTTTACAGATGGCGGTTTCCCAAATTGGACAAAAGGAAATAATGAGGCTACCGTATGGGCTCAGTCTACTACTACAGTACATGCTCCGAGTACGACATCTTTGAGCCTTACTAATGTGACTGGGACAACTTATATCACTCAAACCTTGAAGACCGGAATCACAGCCGGGAAACAATATGATATTACTGTTTGGTATTATAATGTTACTGGAGGTAAGAATGACTCAGGATTGAGATTGTGGAGTTTCTTCTTGGATGCTAATAATGGATATGTATATATGCCAGATGCAAATGATGCAGCAGCAGACCCTTTGCGTACTAATAACAAATATTTCCCGAAGAGTGAAGGGGCATGGAGTTCGTATACAACAACCGTAACTGCCCCGGAAAATGCTGTAGGATTTAAGTTTGAAATCAGAGCATATAAAAATTGCGGTGATTTCTTTATTGGAGAATGTTCCATTGCAGAGAAACAATAAGAGACAGATTTTTGTTTAAAAAATAAATAAAGGGCTTTCTGCATTTGCAGAAAGCCCTTTATTTATTTTTCTGTTATGAAAAATATGTAAAAGCATAAGATAGACAGTAAAAAAGATTCGAATATTTAGTATCTTTGTACTCCATTAATAAATTAAAATCCGCATTTATGACCGGAAAGCGTATTCATCTTACCTTTTTATCTTTGTTTATTGTTTCACTTTTATTTGCAGATATACCTGTAGGGTATTATACAAATGCAAGTGGAAAATCGGGAGCCGAGTTGAAGACTTCTCTTTACCAGATACTGAAGGAACATAAACGAATCCCTTACGGGTCGGCTTATGGTTCTACATGGACGGTTTTCAGAAAAAGTGATGTTTATCCCTCCGGAATAACCGGCCATCCTGAGGGTTCTATTTGGGATATGTATTCTGATATTGTCCGTTATTTCCCGAGCGGACAATCCGGCTCGAACCGAGAAATGAACATCGAGCATAGTGTTCCTAAAAGCTGGTGGGGAGATTCTCAGTCCCCTTTCAAAAAAGATGCATCTTACGATTTGCATCATTTGGTTCCTTCTGATGCCAGTGCCAATTCAGCAAAATCGAATTACCCTTTGGGTGAAATAACAGGCTCGGTCTCTTTTAGCAATGGAGTTTCTACAGTAGGCATTGCTACTATTGGAGTAACAACTACTCGGGCTTTTGAGCCGGCTGATGAGTATAAAGGTGATTTTGCCCGGATGTATTTGTATCTAGTTACTTGTTATCAGGATTATACTTGGGCGGTGACTTCCATGTTTGCCAGTAATACATATCCTACATTGACGGACTATGGAAAAAGTTTGTTGTTGAAATGGCATCGTCAAGACCCGGTTAGTCAAAAAGAAAAGAATAGGAATGAAGCTGTATATTCATTCCAGTATAATCGAAATCCTTTTATTGATTATCCGGATTTGGTTGAGTATATATGGGGAGACCATTATGGAGAAATATTTTATTTTGGCGCAGGCATCAGTACACCTATCGATGGGGAATTATATGTTGCTCCTGTTGCCTATTTAGGCCAGTCCAGAGAGCTGCCATTAATGGTGAAAGGTGGGTTGATATCGTCTGCTGTAGATGTGTCGATAGGGGGAAACACTTGTTTTAAATTGCCGACAACGTCTTTGTCTTCAGATGAAGTAAATAGGGGAATTCGTTATGTGGTAACGTATGCGCCTTCTTCTATTGGAATTCATAGTGCACTATTGACTTTCTCTGGAAGTAACTTTAATAAAGTAACAATTCCGGTGAAAGGTGTGTGTGCTCCTGCTTCAATAGAAAGAATATATCCGGTCGGTCTGAAGTCTGTCTATTCAGCTTCTGATTCTTCGGTTTCTCTGCTTCTTAATGTTGTGGATGCTGGAGTGACGTGGAGTGGTGATGGTGTAAGTGGAAATACTTTTAGCCCTTCTGAAGCAGGTAAAGGTACTCATGTCATAAGATGGAAGTCTGCATCGAATAGTGGGAATATACGTATTATCGTCAAATAAAGTAAATTATGAAATATATAAGCGTGACATATAAAATAGGAATACTTGTATCTTTGCTTTTCTGGGTAGGATGTAAGGAAGATAATAAAACTTATGCACCTATACAATTGAATTTTTCAAGAGTGGATGTAAAAGTCGGAGTAACTGCATTATTACAAGTTTCGGGGAGTGAAAATTTTACTACGGAGTTATCAAATGACCGGATTGTTGCTCTATCTGTAAGCAATGGAGTAGTGCATATAACAGGTATAAAGGTAGGTAGTACGACATTGACTGTTACAGGGGAAGGGGGAGATCAACAAACATGTACAATTACAGTTGTAGAAAATGCACAATTGGAAACTGATTTTATAAAAGATGAGACTTCCCGTATTGAAGGCTGGAGAGATGTCACCATAAAAATAGATGCTCAAGAAGGAGGAGTATTTTCTATACAGAAGGATGTCAATGCTTTAGGTGTATCTGCTTTGGGGAGTGTTACCTATGATTATTCTTGGGTAGATGATGAAGATTCATTTTTCAGGGCAAGTGCTTTAGGGACATTTACCTCTTCGGGAATTTTGGATGATGGTTTGGTCGTTTATAAAGAGTCCGATCAGGATATCCAGTATCTTATTTCCGAAAAAGTAGAAATAAAGCAAATAAAAAATGGTAAAGTCTGGTTAGTATTTCAATTTCCTGGGCGGAGAGATGTCCGTATTGTGACAGATACTTTTTAGTTGGGAAGAGAAGAAGATAAGGAAAATGAGAGGCTTGTCTTCTTCTCTTTTTCAGTTCGGGCTATTTCCATTCTTTGTATGGATGTTTGACTAAATTGGAATTGTAATATTTGGTATCGCTTGTAACTTCTTTCCCTATCCAATCGGGGAGGGTTATGGGATAATTTTCTTCAGGTAGTTCGACTTCTGCAATAACAAGACCTGTATTGTCGCCCAAAAATTCATCGATTTCCCATGTTAAATCATCTATTTTACAAGTATAGCGGAATTTTTCTATAATAGGATGTATACACAATGTGTCAATGAGTTCATTAGCCTCGTTTACTGGAATTTGATATTCGTATTCTAATCGGGTTGCACCTTTATTTTTGCCTTTTATCGTTATGAATCCTTTCTCTTCTATTATACGTATTCGTACGACTCGTTCTTCTGATGTAGACAGGTAACCTTGTTTGTAGTACTTCTTACTCGAACAACTTCGGTAATTATCTGTTTTAATTAAATACTTGCGTTCTATTTCTTTACCCATTGTGATGAAATGTGCTGTTGTTTTAACTTATTTTGATTTTTTGTAAAGATAGAGTGGAATATTTAGTTTATAAAATGAAATCTGGGGAATGAGAAATTAAACTATGTTAAACTGAATTGGCGAAAACTTTTTTAGTTAGAATAGTTTTAATATTTTCTCTACATTTGCGGAGCTGAAAAAATATTGAAAATATCTTTATGGCCAAAAATATAAAAATTACATTATATATAGTCATTGTGTGCTTATTGTTGCCTGTGAAGGTGTATGCACAACAAACTACAGTTGTGACAGGAATTGTGACAGATTCGTTGACTCATGAGCCATTGTCGTATGTCTCTGTTTTTTTGAAGGGTACCCAAGTAGGAGGAATGACTGATGAAAGCGGTAAATATTCTTTACGTACGACAGGCAATTGCACAGAGGTTGTATTTTCGTCTTTGGGATATGTCGAAAAATCGGTTCCGGTACGTAAAGGAATTACTAACCATATAGATGTCGCTTTGTTATCGGCATCTTATACTGTTAAGGAAGTAGTAATTACCCCAGGAAAGGAAAAGTATAGAAGGAAGGGTAATCCGGCTGTGGAATTTGTGAAGAAAATGATTGTTCATAGAGATGATTATAGTCCTAAAAAACAGGATTTTTATCAATATGATGAATATGAAAAATTGACATTGGCATTAAATGATTTTTCGGAGGAGCAGAAAAAAAAGTGGCTATTTAAGAAATTTCAGTTTATATTCGATTATGTGGATACGTCGGAGGTATCAGGCAAACCAATATTGACTGTATCTATTAAAGAAAAAGTTGCGAAAAATTATTATAGGAAAGACCCTCATACAGAGAAGAAATTTGTAACCGGAATAAAAAGAGCTGGAATTGATGAAATGTTTAATCAAGAAAGTCTTCAACAGTTCTATGATGAGGTCTTTAAAGAGGTAGATATTTATAATAATGATGTAAATATCATGTTGAATCGATTTGTAAGTCCATTATCTAATATAGGACCATCTTTCTATAAATACTATTTGTTGGATACATTGGATGTTAATGGAGAAAAATGTGTTGATTTGGGTTTTGTCCCATTTAATTCCGAGTCATTTGGGTTTACCGGACATCTGTATGTTACACTTGATTCTACGTATTTTGTAAAGAAAATAAAATTAAATGTACCGAAAGACATAAATTTGAATTATGTAAGCAATATGGCTATTAACCAGGAATATAGTCGTGCGAAAGATGGGACCCGTATCAAAGAAAAAGATGATATGATTGTAGAATTCCAGTTAGTTCCTGGTACTCAGGGGCTGTATGCCCGAAGGTTGACAAGTTATAATAATTATGAATTTTCGCCACCGGAAGATATGTCTCTTTTTTCGAAAGAGGGGAGTGTTATTGTTGAAGATGATGCAGAAGTAAAGCCTGATGCCTACTGGGCTGATAATCGGCAAGTTCCTATAAAATCAAAAGAGAATGCCGTAGATAAATTGTTGGTTAAATTGAGATCTGTTCCGGTTTTTTATTATACGGAAAAAATTATATCAATTTTGGTTTCAGGATATATCGAGACGGCAAAGGATAGTAAATTCGATATAGGACCGATGAATACGACTATTAGTGGAAATGGTGTCGAAGGTGCTCGTTTCAGGGTAGGTGGATTGACGACGGCCAACCTTAGTCCGAATTGGTTTACACGAGGATATGTAGCTTATGGTACTAGAGATAAAAAATTTAAATATTCAGCGGAAGTAGAATATTCTTTCAATAAGAAAAAATATCATGCTCGGGAATTTCCTATACATTCTCTGAAAGTATCGCATACTTATGATTTGAATCAATTGGGACAACATTATCTTTATACGAATAAGGATAATATCTTTCTATCATTGAAACGTATGAAGGATGATAGAAGTGTGTATGAGAGAAAATCGGAAATAAACTATTTGAGAGAACATGAAAGTGGTTTTTCATATGGATTGAATGCCCGTTATATGACGGAGTATGCGACTGCTTCACCGCAAGTAGAGTTTATATTGCAGAATGGAACCCGATTGAGACAATATTCTCAAGCTGAAGCTGAAATAAAGTTGCGTTATGCACCGAATGAGAAATTTTATCAAACTAAGACGACACGTTATCCTATTACAAAAGATGCTCCTATATTTACTCTGAGCCATACGGTTGGTATTAAAGGTATATTTGATAGCAAATATAATGTAAACCATACGGAATTGGGTATACAGAAGCGTTTTTGGTTTTCGGCTTTTGGATATACCGATATTTTAATTAAGGCTGGAAAAGTTTGGGATAAAGCTCCTTATCCTATGTTGATAATTCCAAATGCAAATTTGTCATATACGATTCGAGAAGAGTCGTATGAATTGATGAATCCTATGGAATTTATTAATGATGAGTATGTTTCTTGGGACCTTACTTATTGGGCTAACGGTGCTCTTCTGAATCGTATACCTTTGATTAAATATTTGAAATTGAGAGAAGTAGTTGCTTTTAGGGGGCTGTACGGAAATTTGACGAAAAAGAACAGTCCTGAGAATAGTATATTTATATTTCCTAAAGAAACTCAATTGATGAGTAAGATGCCTTATATGGAAGCAAGTGTCGGATTGGATAATATCTTTACAGTTTTACGCATTGATTATGTATGGAGGTTAACTTATCGGAATTTACCTAATATAAGTAAAAGTGGAGTTCGTATAGCTTTGCATTTTAATTTTTAGAATATTGTAGAGGCCGGTAGAAATTTTTAGATATATTATTTTAAAAAAGATTTATAATCTACATTTTTATCTTTAATCAGAAAAATTTGATATAGATTTTGAAAGTTAAGTTGTTTTGTCTATAATTAAATATGTGAAATAAATGTAAAAGGAACACTTTAGTAAGAATTCTTTTTATATTTGTATGACAATATTATGATAACACACAATAATACCATTAAAATGAAACGACTGAACATTCTTGCCGGCTTTCTGATTGCCGGTATGAGCGTATTTGCTCAAGGAAACGAGTGGAAAGATCCGGGTGTAAATGCTGTTAACCGGCTGCCGATGCATTCCCATTATTTTGCTTATGAAAATTCGGAAGTGGCTTGTAACCAGGAACCAAGCCAATCGGCCAATTTTATGACTTTAAATGGAGCATGGAAGTTTTATTGGGTAAAAGATTCGGATATTCGACCAACAGATTTTTATAAAAATAATTTTGATGACTCTTCGTGGAAGACAATACCTGTGCCCGGAATGTGGGAGATTTATGGGTATGGTGACCCGATTTATGTGAATATTGGGTATGCCTGGCGGAAACATTTTAAAAATAATCCTCCTGAAGTCCCGGTAGAGAATAATCATGTAGGGTCTTATCGTCGGGAGATTACTATACCTGTATCATGGAAGGACAAAGAAATATTTGCCCATTTCGGTTCTGTTACATCTAACATGTATTTATGGGTAAACGGGAAATATGTGGGTTATAGTGAAGATAGCAAATTGGAAGCTGAATTTAATTTGACTCCATATTTGAAACCTGGTAAAAATGTAATAGCTTTTCAGGTATTTCGTTGGTGTGATGGCACTTATCTTGAAGACCAAGACTTTTTTCGATATTCGGGAGTCGGACGCGATTGCTATCTGTACGTTAGAAATAAGGAATATATAAAAGATATTCGAGTAACTCCAGACCTTGATGCTGTATATCAGAATGGAGTTTTGGATATAGACGTTGAATTGTCGAGTAAAGCTTCTGGAGCTCAAGTTATTTTGGATTTGAAAGATGCGGCAGGTCAGGTTGTGAAATCGGAAACAATTAAAGCGAAAGGTAAGAAAGCTCAAGTGACTATGGCTGTTACTAATCCGGCTAAATGGACTTCAGAGACTCCAAATTTATATGTGCTGACAGCGACATTAAAAGCCAAAAATGGTCAAGTAAAAGAAGTTATTCCAATAAATGTCGGTTTCCGCAAAGTTGAAATAAAAAATGCCCAGTTGTTAATCAACGGTAAGCCTGTTTTGTTTAAGGGAGCTAATCGTCATGAGATAGATCCTCGTGGCGGATATGTTGTATCAGTAGAACGAATGATACAAGATATTAAAATCATGAAAGAGCATAATATTAATGCTGTTCGTACTTGTCATTATCCTGACGATAGTCGTTGGTATGATTTGTGTGATAAGTATGGTATTTATGTCGTAGCAGAAGCTAATATAGAGTCTCATGGTATGGGATATGATAAAGAGACTTTAGCAAAGGTTCCAGCCTATGCAAAAGCTCATCTTGAGCGGAATCAGCGTAATGTCCAACGTAATTGGAACCATCCATCTGTCATTGTATGGTCTTTAGGTAACGAGGCTGGAGATGGTCCTAACTTTACAGCATGTTATAAATGGATAAAGGAAACCGATTCTTCTCGGCCAGTTCATTATGAACGTGCAGAGTTGGGTAGTAATACGGATATATATTGCCCGATGTATTTACCTTATGATGCATGTGAGAAATATTTAAAGAATAATCCACCTATGCCTTTGATTCAATGTGAATATGCTCACGCCATGGGAAATTCAGAAGGAGGTTTCAAAGAATATTGGGATTTGGTGCGTAAATATCCGAATTATCAAGGTGGATATATTTGGGATTTTGTGGATCAGTCTGTTCGAGTAAAGAATAAAAATGGAATAGATATTTATGCTTATGCCGGAGATTTTAATAATCATGATGATCCTTCGGACTATAATTTTTGTGATAATGGTTTGATAAGCCCTGACCGTCGGCCGAATCCTCATGCTGATGAAGTACGTCATATTTATCAGTCTATATGGGCATCACCTGTTGACTTGCAAAAGGGAGAGGTTGCTGTATATAATGAAAATTTCTTTACTGATTTGGCTGGTATATATGCCCAATGGAAAATTTTGGCCGATGGCGTTTCTATTCAAGAAGGTGTTGTTCCTGATTTGAATGTCTTGCCTCAACAAACATCTTCAATAAAACTTAATTATGATTTTGCATCGTTACCTTCGGATAAGGAATTGTTATTGAATATTGAATTTAAGAAAAAAGCAGCAGAAGGGTTATTGCCTGCAGGGTATGTAGTTGCTTATAATCAATTGGTAATAAAAGATGGTGTTATACCTGCTATTACTATAAAGAATAAAATTCAGGATAAAAATACATCTGTCCAATTACCTGTTGTTAAAGATATGGGTAATAAATTGACATTAAAGTCTGATATATTGGATATTGCATTTGATAAATCTACTGGGTGGTTATGTAATTATGTAGTAGATGGAGTTTCGATGTTAAGTGATGGTGCTGTTTTGAAGCCTAATTTTTGGCGAGCTCCTACGGATAATGATTTTGGGGCTGGTTTGCAAATGAAATATAGAGTATGGAAAAATCCAGGATTTGTACTTAAGTCTTTAGATACTGTGGAAGAAAACGGGCTGATTAAGGTAAAAGCATTATATGATATGCCTTCTGTATCGGCTCAGTTGGAATTGAGCTATGTGATTAATAATGTGGGAGAAATCGTTATAACACAGAAAATGACAGCATCTTCGACAGCTGAGGTGCCGGATATGTTCCGTTTTGGTATGCAAATACAGATGCCGGAATCATTTAATCGTATTTTGTATTATGGTAGAGGTCCTATTGAAAATTATGCAGACCGGAAAAATTCAACATTGTTAGGTGTATATAAACAATCTGTTGACGAACAATATTATCCTTATATCCGTCCTCAAGAAACAGGGACAAAAAGTGATATTCGTTGGTGGAACTTGACAAATATTGATGGAGCAGGGTTGAGTTTTATTTCGGATGCTCCTTTTTCAGCTTCTGCATTACATTATACAATAGAGTCTCTTGATGAGGGGGAAAAGAAAATACAGCGTCATGCTGCTGAAGTGGAAAAGGCATCTTTGACGAATTTCTGTATTGATAAGGCTCAAATGGGTTTAGGTTGTATCAACAGTTGGGGTGCTTTGCCACTGGAAAAATATAGACTTCCTTATGGTGATTATACTTTTACATTTAAAATGATACCAGTAAAATCAGCTTATTAAGAAAAATATCTTGTAAAAAATGGGTTGCGGATAAATTCCGCAACCCATTTTTTTATTTATAGGTGTTTTGATGGATAAATTAGGTTTGAGAGATAAAAAGGTTTTTAGAGATTTCTTCTACAAATAAAATTTCGAAAATACGAAAGAGAATATGATATATATTCTTTTATAATTTTCGAAAAAGGTATTTTTTTGAAGATGTTTCTCGGCAAGACCTTACATTCCCGACCGAATGTTTTGGGGAGTCTTGCGTACGTAACGGATAATGTCGGCGTTTTGTGTGTGTTTTTAGTATAGAAGGATAACAAGATTGGCGAGAGAATTTTCTCTCTTCTCTTTTTTCATAACTTGACAAAGATACAGTTTTTATTTATTAAAAAACTGTTTTTGTGTGAAAAGTTTATTCAAAAAGCTACTTTTCTTCTAAAAAACAGTTAAAATACTGGTATAAGTGTCTATTTTACACTAGAAAATCTGCCATTTTGTTACGATTTGGTCATAAATTTAGTGCCGAATCTGTGTAATATATTTATGATGGTGGAAAGATAGGATATTATATTATATAATTATTTTAGGTATGATGTTTTTATATTAATGAAGAAAATAGGATAGATTGGAGTAGGTATATAATCTTTTTAGTTTTCCTCTTGTTCCAGAATTATTTGTTACTTTTACATTCAAAATCAGTATGAAGTAAAATGGTTAGTTATTTACAGGTTGATGGATTAAGAAAATCGTTTGGAGACTTATTGCTTTTTGATGAATTGTCTTTTGGAATAGCAGAGGGTGAAAGAATCGGGTTGATTGCTAAAAATGGTTCGGGAAAGACAACATTGTTGAATATAATAGCAGGAAAAGAGGATTATGAGGCGGGATCAGTTGTGTTTCGCAGAGACTTAAAAGTGGGTTATCTGGAGCAAGATCCCAAATATCCAGCGGCATTGTCAGTCCTTGATGCATGTTTTCATTCTGATAATGAGATAGTTCAGTTAATATCTGAGTATGAATCGATAATAAACTCTTCAGACCATTCAAAATTAGAAGAGGTATTAGGCAGA
The DNA here is from genome assembly GCF_015097275.1 of Coprobacter secundus subsp. similis. Classification (GTDB taxonomy): domain Bacteria; phylum Bacteroidota; class Bacteroidia; order Bacteroidales; family Coprobacteraceae; genus Coprobacter; species Coprobacter secundus. The sequence goes on along the minus strand of NZ_AP023322.1, from coordinate 1,701,731 downwards.
ATGGATTATTTTAAGGCTTGGGATTATGAGCAAAAAGCAAAGCAAATATTATCTCAATTAAAAATAAATAATTTTACTCAAAAAATAGAACACCTTTCTGGAGGGCAATTGAAACGGGTCGCTTTGGCAAACGTACTAATAGCTGAACCCGATTTATTGATTTTAGATGAACCGACAAATCATTTAGATTTGGAAATGACGGAATGGCTGGAGGATTATCTGAAAAGAACGAATGTGAGTTTGCTAATGGTCACTCATGACCGCTATTTTTTGGATAGAGTTTGCAATGAAATTGTAGAAATTGATAATCGTCGACTATATAATTATAAAGGGAATTATAGTTATTATCTTGAAAAACGCCAAGAAAGAGTAGATGCTCAAAATGCTGCGATAGACCGAGCTAATAATTTGTTGCGAACAGAGCTTGATTGGATTCGCCGTCAGCCTCAGGCCAGGGGAACAAAAGCAAAATATAGAATAGATGCATTTCATGAGTTAGAAGAAAAAGCTCGACAGGAAAAATCTTTAGGAAATGTAAAATTGGAAATTAAATCTTCTTATATAGGATCTAAGATATTTGAAGCAAAGCATTTATCTAAGAAATTTGGAGAATTAAAAATTCTGGAAGATTTTAATTATGTATTTGCCCGTTATGAAAAGATGGGGATTGTGGGCAATAACGGAACAGGAAAATCTACTTTTATAAAAATGCTCATGGGGTTGGTATCCCCGGATGAAGGGGAAATAGAGATAGGTGAAACAGTTCGTTTTGGGTATTATAGTCAAGATGGTCTTCAGTTTGATGAGCAAATGAGAGTAATCGATGCTGTACGAAATATTGCAGAAGAAATTTCATTGGGAGATGGAAAGAAATTGTCAGCCTCTCAATTTTTGCAACACTTTTTGTTTACACCGGAAACACAATATAATTATATTTATAAATTAAGTGGAGGTGAGAAACGAAGATTGTATTTATGTACAGTTCTTATCAGTAATCCTAATTTTTTGGTACTTGATGAACCTACTAATGATTTGGATATAGTAACGTTAAATGTTTTAGAAGAATATTTGAGAACATTTAAGGGGTGTGTGATTGTCGTTTCTCACGACCGTTATTTCATGGATAAAGTTGTAGACCATTTATTGGTGTTTAAGGGTAATGCTGAATTGAAAGATTTTCCTGGAAGCTATACCGATTATCGGGAGTGGAAAGATTTTCAGGAACAAAAAGAAAGGTCGGAACTTAATGCTCAAATAAAGAAAAGTAATGCAAATGAAAAAATTCTGTATAAGCGAAATGATGCTCAAGATACAGGTAAGCGGAAATTGACGTTTAAGGAACGCAAGGAGTTTGAAGAATTGGAAAAACAAATACCAATGCTTGAAGAGGAAAAGTCTTGTCTTGAGACAGAGATGAGTTCTGGAGTATTACCGACAGATGAATTAATCGAAAAATCAAATCGTATTGCTGTTCTTATTGATTTAATAGATGAAAAAACAATGCGTTGGTTGGAGTTGAGTGAAATGCAATAGACTAAAAAAGATGGATTAGTAAGTATGTATTTTATTTATAATAAGAAAATAATATTATATGAATAGATGAGTTGTAGTTGTTGTTGGTGTCTTTATTTAAAATAAAATTTATAAATTTGAAAACTCAATTTAATTAATATCTTTTCTACTATTATAATGTAGATTTTAAATTGTTAAGATAAAGAGATGTGTGACCTATGCCTGAAAGTGAATCCCGACGATAATGTGGCTGTAGCTGTAGTACCTCTTCGTGCTGGGAAAAGATTGAATGTTGATGGATGGGATATTATTCTTCCTAGAGATATTCCTGCTGGACAAAAAATAGCTCTTCTTAATCTTGAAGCAGGAGATTATATTATAAAATATGGTTGTCCTATTGGTTATGTCACAGATTATATAGATCGAGGTGAATGGATAAATGAGAAAAATGCGCGTATTTGTCCGACAGGTATCCAAGATACTCGTAAAACTCATCAGGTAGATTTGTCAAGTCTTTGGAATCAGGATATTTGTAAAGGATATTTAAGGAAGAGTGGAGAAGCTGGGGTAAGAAACGATGTGTGGATTATTGCTGCTTCTGAAAATGTGACGTCTTTAGTATATGAGCTGGCCGATTCTTTGCGTTCGACAATGGATGGTAATGGTATTAATTTTATAGTTCCTTTTCCATATAATAGGGTATTGTTTAGCCATCCTGAGCCAAATAGTTATTCATATAAAATTTTAAAAGATTTGGTGTGCCATCCTAATGCCGGAGGAGTTTTGGTAATTGCGTCAGAGAACGATTTTGATAAAATAGAGTCATTTAAAAAATTTTTAGGAAAATATGATTCTGGACGTATTCGTTTTATATCAGTAAAAGATAATAAAACTGGGCAAAAATCTTGTTTGAAGCTCCTTAAAGAATTATATATACGTGCATCTAAAAATGAAATCACAGAGATTCCTTTATCAAAATTACGGCTTGATTGAAAGTAGCGAATTATCTTTGGTCTTATAGATATTATGATTGTGATACTATCGAATATTAGGGTGTAATTATTCACTACAGCTATCGATAATTTTAAAAATGTTGAGGTTGTTGATTATAGTGGATTGTATGGGTTTATATAAGGTTCTATAATATTAGGATTGATTATTCGTTATTATATATATTATTGATTAATCATTATTTATTGCTTGATTAGGGGGGATTTTTCTAATTTATTGGATGAATAGATAGAAATAGGGATTTTGATAGAATACGATATTTTAAATGAAATAACATAAAAATAGCCTTGAATATCATATTTTATCAAATTATTTGGACTTTTCTTCCGTATTCTATTGCTGTGTGAGTATAATTTTGTTTCCATACAAAAAGTAAACAGTTCAATTCTGTACAAACGTATTTTATAATATATAAACGAAAATATATATTAATGTTTTTGTATCACCGTATAATAGATGATATAGAATAAGAATTTAATGAGAAGAATGTTCTTTTTGTGTATTTTTCTGGTTATTAGTGTTAGTATGATTTATAAGTTGAATACAAATGAAATATTATGAAAAAGACGAGGAGTAGATTGATTTATATCTTGAACAGGAGTTTATTTATAAGTATGTTGCTTTTGTTTGCACCAAATATTTTGTCACAGATTACAATAAAAGGCAGTGTTGTAGATATAACAGATGAGCCTCTTGTTGGTGTAAATATTATGGTAAAGGATACGAAGATTGGCGCGATAACTGATATAGATGGGAAATTTTCTATTTTAGTTCCAAATACCGTGAAAAATCCGATTCTCCTTTTTTCTTATCTTGGATTTAATAAAAAAGAAGTCTTGGTGAAAAAATCAGAAACATTGAAAATTACGTTGAACGAAGAGGCTCAGTCTTTAGATGAGGTTGTTGTGGTGGGTTATGGTACAGTTGTGCGTCGAGACCTTACGGGATCAGTGGATAAAGTCGATATTAAGGAAATGCAGAAAGCTGCGGTTCCTACGTTTGATGAATCTTTGGCGGGTCGTGTTGCAGGGGTTAATGTTGTTGCTTCTGATGGAACACCAGGTGTAGATGCCTCTATTATTATTAGAGGGGCTAATTCTATAACACAAAGTAATTCACCGTTGTATGTTATTGATGGATTTCCGGTGGAATCATCATTAAGCAGTGTTGTCGATCCCAGTGACATTGAATCAATGGAAATATTGAAAGATGCTTCAGCGACAGCTATTTATGGGGCAAGAGGGGCAAATGGGGTTATTTTGATTACGACAAAGTCTGGGACGGCATCTAAACCGACACTTACTTATAATGGATATTTTGGTGTGCAGAATGTTGCTAAAACCATGGATTTAATGGATGGTTATGAGTTTGTTAAGATGCAAGGGGAGGTTTTTGGTCCGGAAACAATGGAAAAATATTATTTTTTTGATGGAAGAACACTTGATGATTATAGGGGTACAGGGACTGATTTTCAAGAGCAACTATTTCGGCAGGCTATTACTCAAAAACATGGAATATCTTTAATGTCTGGGTCAGGAAATACGAAGTATAGTGCTTCATTTTCGTATACAGATCAGCGTGGTGTAGTAATTAATTCGGGATTTAAACGTTATCAGGGGCGTGTTTCTGTAGATCAGGATGTAAGAAAGTGGTTAAAAATAGGGGTAAAGGCATCTTATTCACAAACTAAATATTATGGGCCTTGGCTGTCTGAAGGTTCTGGAACTTATAGTTTATTGCAGAATACATGGGCTTATAGACCGGTAACAGGTTCCAGTAATTTTGATTTAGAAAATGACTTGTTTGACCCAATATTGAATACACAAGATAATTATCGTATCAATCCTATTGTAGCTATGAATAATGAGATAGATAATCGTAATTATACTTATTTCATGACTAATGGATATGTGGATATTTCCTTACCATATGATTTGAAATTTCGTTCAACAATTGGTTATTCAAAAGATAATTCGAGAAATGATACGTTCAATAATTCCAAAACCCGAAGCGGTAATCCGGTGACTACGACGCTGGGTGTCAACGGAGGAATGGCTTATGATGAAAAAATGAGTTGGGTTTCTGAAAATACGCTGACTTATAAAAAGAAAATTAGGAAACATTCAGTTGAAGGTTTGGGAGGCTTTTCGGTACAAAAAGGAGATAGGGTATATACATATGTTCGTATGCAACAAGTTCCTTATGAGCAATTGGGTATGAGTGGTTTGGATCAAGGAGAATTTTATAGTATGGAAACCTATCGAAATGATTGGGTGCTGGCTTCAGGGTATGCTCGGTTTAATTATAATTATGATTGGAAGTATTATTTGACAGCGACTATGCGAGCCGATGGTTCTTCAAAATTTTCTGATAGTAATAAATGGGGATATTTTCCATCGGCATCGGTAATGTGGCGTTTCAATAAAGAAAAATTTATGAAAGGCCTAAAATTTATAAATGATGCCAAGCTTCGCGTTAGTTGGGGGTTGACAGGGAATAATCGGGTAAGTGAATATGCTTCACTTCCGCAGATTACAGCGGATAAACCTAACAAATATTATTTTGGAAATACACCTATTTTAGGTACGGCAAAGACTGTAATGGGGAATCCTGATTTGAAATGGGAGACTACAATGCAAAGTAATATTGGTTTAGATTTGAAGTTATTTAATAACCGGATTAATTTTACAGGAGACCTTTATTTGAAACGAACAAGAGATTTGTTATTGAATGCTCAACTACCAGGTTCATTCGGTTACGCAACTTCGTATAAAAATATAGGCGAAGTTGAAAATCGGGGTCTCGAACTGACATTGAATACATTAAATGTCAAAACGAAGGATTTTTCTTGGGAAACCAATTTTAATATAGCATTTAACAAGAATAAAGTGCTGGCATTGACAGAAAATCAGGAAACCATTGTAAGTTCGGTATGGTGGGAATATAACTGGCAATCTCAACCTGCGTATATAGCTCGTATAGGAGAACCTTTGGGTCAGATGTATGGTTTTGTTTATGAAGGAACTTATAAGTATGATGATTTTACTCGTACTGGGGATACATATTATTTGAAAGATAATATCGCTTATCCAGGTGCTCGCAAAAATGTCCAGCCTGGAGATATGAAATATAGAGATATCAATGACGATGGTGTTATTGATGATAATGATCGTACCATTATTGGGAGAGGAACACCGATTCATACAGGAGGATTTACCAATGTTTTTCGGTATAAAGATTTTGATTTAAGTATATTTTTTCAGTGGTCTTATGGAAATGATATTATTAATGCGAATAAATATATGTTTGAGCGTTATTATATGCCTAATTCCAATATGTTTGCTTCTTACATTAATCGTTGGACACCGGAAAACCCGAATAGTGATATTCCTCGTATCAATGAAGGCTCGGGAGGGTACTATTCTACATATGGTATTGAGGATGGTTCTTATTTAAGATTAAAAACGGTGACTTTAGGCTATAACATGCCGAAAAAAATTGCAAATAAACTGTATCTGCAGAATGTGAGAATTTTCGTATCAGGACAGAATTTATGGACATGGACAAAATATACGGGAATGGATCCTGAAGTATCGACACGCAATAATGTACTGACTCCTGGATTTGATTTTTCAGCATATCCTCGTGCAAGAACTTTCTCTATAGGGTTGAATATGAGTTTGAAATAATTAAATAAAAAATACTGATGAAAAAGACGATAATATATATAGGTTTGGCTGTATCTGTTTCTTTGTTTGCGGCTTGTAGTGATTTGCTGGATACTAATCCAAAGGATTTTCTTTCAATAGAGAGTTATTATAAAACAGAAGATGATGTCATAAATTCTTTAGGTGCTATATATTCTGTATTGGGTAGCCAGAATACTTATGGACGGTATTTGGTTATTGATGGTGCAATGGATGATTTGTGTTATTGGAACCAAAGTGAGGCTGATATCATAAATCGCCTTTGTAGTTGGAATTATACCCCGGCGCAGCCTCATTTAGCCAATTTGTGGAATAGTTTGTATGAAGGGATAGAGCGGTCAAATGTTTTGTTAGAAAATATTGGGAAGGTGGATGGATTGGAAGAAACAGCTCGGAATAAGTATATTGGAGAAACTCGTTTCCTGAGGGCATATTATCATTATTTGTTGGCTGATAATTGGGGAGCAGTGCCTTTGAAGATGGTTTCTAGCAAAAAAGTCTCTGAGGTTAATATTGCACCAACTTCGCAAAAGGAAATATTTCAGACTGTTGTTGAGGAGATTGAGGATATACTTGAAAAAGACATGCTTAACCCTGCTGATAGTTACAACCATGTATCACGTGTAAGTACGACAGTGGCTCAGGGTATCCTTGCCCGTATTTATTTGAAGATGGCTGGTTATCCATTGTATATGGGAGAGGATATGTATGAGAAGGCTCTCTATTGGGCTCAGCAAGTGGAATTAAGTCATTTACACATGTTGAATCGTGATTATGATCAAATATTTATAAATCATTCTCAAGATATACAAGATGTACAATATAGAGAAAGTATGTGGGAAGCTAATTTTGTTGGGAATTCTACGACAGATCCGGGAAAGAGTGATAAATATAGTTGGATAGGGGTTACAAATGGAATTATTTGTTATTCAGATAAGGATGATTTGGGATATTCATATGGATATATTCGTACTCGCTTGAAGTTGTGGGATTTATTTGATGATACTGATAAAAGAAAGATGCGGAGTATAGCTCCGTATAAGTTCAATACAACAGATGTAAACAAGTATGATGAGAAAACGACATCTTTTACATCTATTGCTGAGCGTTGTGCTGCAAAATGGAGAAGAGAAGAAGAAAGTGTGAAACCTAAAACGAAAAATTACAGTACAACTAATTTCCCTATATTGAGATATTCAGATGTGCTGCTTATGATTGCTGAGGCTGAGAATGAGTTGCATGGGGCAACAGATGTTGCTCTTGCTGCGCTTAATCAGGTAAGGGAACGTGCTGGAGTAAAATGTTACACAACAGGTACAACGGATGACACAAAAATTACAGTTACCGGTGCAGATGAGTTACGTCAGATAATTAGAGATGAGAGAGCTCGAGAGCTGTGTTTTGAAGGGATTCGGAAACATGACCTTATTCGGTGGGGAATTTATGTTCAGGAAATGCAAAAAGCTGCAGCGGAACCTTATGAAACCGGAAATGTAGGTAATGGGCGTACAAGTGATGCTAATCAACGGACGAAAATGGCAGCCATTGCCAGTAAAATGACGGAGAAGTATTTATTATTTCCTATTCCTCAGAGCGAGTTGAATTTGAATAATAAAATGAAACAAAACAAGTATTGGTAATTTTAAAATTAAAGTAAAAATGACTAAAAATATATTTTTGTTGGCAGGTATCAGTCTTCTATTTGGGTCATCTTGTGATAATTTGGATTTGGAAATACCGACGTTAAAGATAAGTGTGGATACTGAGAATGCTGTGACAATCGATGAAAATAATATTCCGGTATTTAGAAAAGGAGAGAATATAAAATTTAATATCGATGCACAAGCTGATATGATAACGTTTTATTCGGGTGAGCCGGGAATGATGTATAAACATAGAAACCGAACATCAATTGATGGTTCTCCTTATATGCAATTTGATGTGGAACTGGAGGGATCAGGTATGCCGGATGGAAGCTTGAAAGTACTACTTTCATCTGATTTTAAGGGGTTCACAAAAGATTCGAAAATCGATGCTCAAAGGATACAAGAGGCTACGTGGATAGATATAAGCGACCAATGTAATATTCCTGTAATACCTAATACTACAAACTCTACTCCTAAAATAGATTTAGGAGAATATGCGGGAAAGCCTTTGTATGTTGCTTTTCGTTGCGTACGTCCTAAAAATTCGGGGGAATGGCCACGTTATCAGGTAAAAAATCTATCTATAAATAATGAGGCGGACGGAACTTCTTATTCCGTGATGAATACAGGGAATGCAGGGTGGATTGTATATGATTTTAATGCTCCTATAGGTACTGATCCTTATTTATCGAATGGGGGTTCTGCATCAAACAGGGTATGGGACATCCGTAATGCAGTTACGGATAATCGTATTTATATTGGTTATTCATCGAGTGTGGCTTATGATGACTGGGCTGTAACTGAAGCGATCGATTTGACTTCGGTCTCTCCTGATCTGGGTGAGGGGATAAAGGCTTATGACGATGATCGTATCAGAGATTACCAGTATATATATAATACAACAGGTATGTTTACAGTGACTTTTGTTGCTTTTAATTCTCGTTTTTCAGAAAAAGAGATGGTTGTAAAGGAACTTACTATAAAAATAATAGATTAATCGACAATAAAAGGTATGGGAACGAAAATGGCGGTTGATTAATCGTGTGTTTTTCCGGTTAATTGGCTATTCTCTGTACGTTTGTTAGTCTTAAATTGTAATAGAGGAATTTTTTAAGAAATAAAAACATACACGTATGAAATATATTTATTTTATAACGCTATTATCGGTTTGTTTATGCTTTGGTTTAAACGGGATGGCGGAAATAAAGATGCCGACTATATTTGGAGATAATATGGTTTTACAACAACGTTCGCATGCTGCTATTTGGGGGTGGGCGTCACCTCAAAAACGTGTAGTAGTGAAAACGTCATGGAATGGAAAATCTTATACAGTTCTTGCAGATGAGAATGGAAAATGGAAACTTAAAGTGCAAACTCCGGATGCAGGGGGACCTTATACTATTAAAATCAGTGATGGGAAAGAAAAAGTCTTGAATAATGTCCTTATAGGTGAAGTTTGGTTGTGTTCTGGACAGTCTAATATGGAGATGCCAATGAGGGGCTTTTCTTTACAACCTGTTCGAAATTCTCAAGATGCAATAGTTAGAGCGAAAAATAAAAATATACGAGTATTTACTGTACAGAGGAATTATGATTTATCTCCATTAGATGATTGTACGGGGATATGGGAAGAAGCTTCTCCTGAGTCTATCGCTCGTACCAGTGCTGTTGCTTATTATTTTGGGCGATTGCTTAATCAAGTGGAAGATGTTCCGGTAGGGCTGCTTATTACAACATGGGGAGGGTCTTCGATTAAGGCATGGATGAGCAAAGAGAATTTAGCAGGGTTTGATATTTATCCAGCAAAAAGTAAGGCTGAGATAAAGAAGCCGGTTCATAGTCCTACTGTATTATATAATGCTATGCTTCATCCTCTTATCGGATATGGAATAAGAGGTACGATATGGTATCAAGGAGAAACTGATGTGGCTATTCCTAATTTGTATATAGATTTGTTTAAGTCTATGGTTAGAGAGTGGAGAATGCAATGGGGAGTGGGAGAATTTCCATTTTATTATTGTCAGATAGCTCCTTATAAACATTCTAAAAATCAGGCTTTTTTTAGAGAAGCACAAGGAAAATGTATGAGTATTGTCCCTAATACAGGTATGGTAGTGACAATGGATGCAGATAGTCCCGATTGTATACATCCAGATAAGAAACAAGAAGTCGGTGAGAGATTGGCATATTGGGCATTGGCCGAAACTTATGGAATAAAAGGCTTTAAATACAAAAGTCCGACAGTGAAAGGAATGAAAGTCGAAGGGAATGTTGCTATTATATCTTTTAATGATGCTCCCAATGGATTGATAGCTAAGAATGGGGAGGTAAAAGGAGTCTATATTGCTGGAAAAAATAAGAAATGGTATAAAGCTAATGTCAGTTTTTTTGAAAATACAATGCGGGTATCAGCCCACGATGTACTTGAACCGGTAGCTGTAAGATATGCTTTTGATGAATATGCTCCGGGAGAGATTTTTAGCACTCAAGGGCTGCCTGTTTCTTCTTTTAGAACTGATGATTGGACAGAGTAAAGGTGGAAGACTCTTATTTATTTTTTTGTAAATGGAGTATGACATACAATATTTTATAATTTGTTGTGAGCAAGATATCAGATAAAATTTAATTACACTTTTGTATCAAATTATTTAGACGATTTTGGCTATTAATTGGTGTTGAAACAGGTTTCCTTTGTTATGTAGTTCTTAACTAAAAATGGAAAATCATGAAAAAGAAAATGTTTGCGATATTATTCGCTGTTTTTTCTGTAAGCGTATTTGCTCAGAAAGTTGAATTAAGAAATGGAGGAATGGAAGAGTGGAAAAATGGTGCAGCTATGCCTGTTCGTTGGGGAGCATATTATAATGATATTGAAGCTGGATTGTATTCACAATCAAAAAATGCTCATTCTGGAAAGTATGCTTTACAAATAGATTTTGAGCCACAAAGAGAGCATGATAATCGTCGCTTCTTTTCTTTTCCAGTGAAACTTGAAGAGGGAAAATATTCGTTGACTCTATATGTGAAGGGCAGAGGTGAAGTGCGTTTTGTTTCTTTTACAAAGAAAGATGAAGCAGCCGGTAGCCATACTAATGATGTAAATGTGGTGGGTACTCCTAAAATAGAAATAATCAATAATAAAAAATGGGAGGCATATACATTGGATTTTGATATTAAGGAAGCCGATATATATCAGCTCTTTATTTGTTTGAATGCTGCAGATAAGCTTCTTATCGATGATATTACTTTGACAAAGAAATAATGTTTAATTTTAAATCTAAAGAAATGAAAAAGTTATACGTATTAGTTTTGTCTGTTTTTTTACTAACTGTAACAAGTAATGCTCAGACATTAACAAAATTGGGTATTCGTTTTAGTGAAGATACATCATTAAAATTGAATAGTGTGGTAGGTTTTGACCCGGCTAAGACTTATTATGAGGTTATCTTGCCGGTAACACAAATGGTGGTCCCAAAAGTAGAAGCTACTCCTGCTGAAGATTGTGGAACCCAAGTAACGCAAGCAAAGTCTATTATAGGAACAGAGACTGAACGTACGGCAACTGTTGTTGTTACTAAAGGTGAGGATATACAAACTTATACAGTTGTTTTTGTTAAGTCGGATAGTTTTATAGAAGGATTTACTGAAGAAGGTTCTGGTGTTGCAGGAAGTTTTTATCTTGATGGTGATGCCAATCATGGGGAACAGGTTGGCAACAGAAGTTGTCGTACCAGCAATAATGCAAATGCGTCGTATTGGACATTTACTGTACCGAGTGCTGGAATTTTGACATTCTATATAACTCAGGATAATTTGAATAATTCAAAAAAATTGTCGACATTTCAAATCAAAAAATCAAAAGATGGGAATACAGGGTGGGTTCCTTTAATGTCGGAAGATGCTGCTACTTATGAATTTCCTGAAGTTGGAGAATGGAAAAAAGTTGAAATTCCTGTGAATGAGGAAGGTGAGGTGTATATCCAATTTGCTGTTACGAAAACGGGAACGACAAGAGATTTCCGTTTTGATGATGTGGTGATTACACCCTATTCAGAAATATCATCTGTTTCGAATGGAGTTTCAGATAATAAGATTATTGCTTATGCTGTAGATGGTAAGATATATATTGACAAAGCTGTTGTGGGCGATAAATATATAGTGTGTGATTTGTCTGGAAAATTAGTTTGTGAAGGCACATTTTCTGGTTCTGTTGTAATTTCCATAGAGAAAGGTATATATTTTGTAAAAACAAGTGCAGGAGTAGCAAAAGTAATGGTTCGATAACTGGTATTGCTTATAGAGTTTGAGGAAAGTGGATGCTAGTTATTGTTAGCAGTAAGAATAATTATTGTTTTTAAGAAAATTCCGGAGAAGTAAAGAGTATTATTTTTTATATCTTACTTTTTCGGAATTTGTTATTCAACTTATATTTTTGTAATTGGATAGCAGTATAGGCTTGTAAATATGAATTTATATATTTTATTTACATTTTATTATCAAAAAAAGGAGGATGTGTTTGCCAAGAAATAGCTGATTTGTCCGTTGTTATTATAAAGGTAATTGATAAATAGAGAAACCATGAGAATACGTATAGGATTTGTTGTATTAAATTTTCTTTTCTTTTTTGTTTGTGTTTATGGACAGAATTATACTTTTGAGAGTTTGAATGTGGAGTCTGGACTCTCTCAGGTAACTGTTACGTGTAGTTATCAGGATGAATTGGGGATGATGTGGTTTGGCACAAAGGATGGCTTAAATCGTTTTGACGGTAACGAGGTAAAAGTGTTTAAGCCGATCTTGGGAGATACAACTTCTCTTACAAAAGCCAATATTCGAGCTATTACTGGGGATGGGGAAGGTAACCTTTATCTTCAGACACAAGGGGCTGTGATTAAGTTTGATATGAGGAAAGAAGTGTTTAAGGATTTATTGAAAATTGGTAATGGAGCGTTAGGTAAGGGAAGAAATGGTATATGGATAGGAGTACGTAATAGTTTGTATTGTTATTCTCCTGGAAAAGATGAAATGGTTTTGGTGCGAGAGATAAAAAACACGTCTTTCAATTGTATTTTGGAATCTGAAGATGGAGTTTGTTGGATGGGTACGAACCGAGGATTGTTAGCATTAGACGATAAGTATACATTACGTTCTTTTTTTACAGATTCTCAGGTTCGGGCAATGTACCGGGATAAGAATAAAAATATGTGGGTATGTACAAATAATCGAGGACTAATAAAACTTGCTCCTACAGGGGATGTAACTATTTTCCGGCATAACCCAAAGGATAATAAATCTATTGTCAGTGATTTTGTTCGAGCTATATGTGAAGATAATTTGGGCAATATATGGATAGGTTCTCAATTTGGACTTTGCCGGTTGGATATTAACACATCGGAGTTTAAGACTTATGTGCATTCTACTGAAAATACAGGAAGCTTGACTTCTAATTCTGTTGTTCATTTGTATAAAGATAGACAGGGCACGATATGGATAGGGACCTTCTTTGGAGGAGTGAATTATTTCAATCCGGAAAGTCAGAATTTTCGCTTTTATCCACCAGAAAAGGGTGGACTACCGTATCCGGTAATTGGAAATTTTATCGAAGATAAAAACGGGTTGATATGGATTTGTACGGAAGGTGGAGGTTATGTAACGTCCTTTAATCCACATACGGAACAATTTACCTCTTATCATTTACCGGGAAATAATTTCAAATCTGTTTATTATGATGCGAACCGGCATTGTCTTTGGCTGGGAACCCATTTGGAATATATTGTCAAATTTTATATAGACACACGTAAGACTGAAATTATAGAAAGTTCATCAAGTGATATTTCTCATTTTTTTGGACAGCATATTTTGGCTTTAGTCCCTTATAAGGGTAAATTGTTGGTAGGTTCGACAGCTGGAGTTATGCTTTATGACCCACAAGATGGGACTTCAATGAAGTTTTTTCAAGAAATTAGTAGTTTGGTAACTACAATGCTTGTTGATTCTCGAAAACGATTATGGATAGGAACTGAGAATGAGGGTTTGTTTTGTTATGATACTGAAAGTGGAAATATAACTTCATATAAACATAAACCTGGTGTTCAGAATAACTTGAGTTCTAATAATATCAATTGTATTCTTGAGGATGACAAACAGCGTATCTGGATAGGAACAAACGGGTATGGGCTCAATCTTTTTTTACCGGAAAGTAATGATTTTAAGGTTTTTTCTAAAGAAAATAGTCGTTTGATAGATAATACCATAGTAGCGTTAGCTCAATCAAAGTCTGGAAAAATTTTAGTAGGTACAGGAAACGGATTATCGATATGTGAGGTACAAAATAAGTTTTTAGTAGTTAATTATCCATTTAATAATGGATTCCCATTGACAACAATTAATGATAAAAGCCTATATGTATCGCGAGAAGGAGATATTTTTGTTGGGGGTATCAATGGTATGGTAATTCTGGAAGAAACAGATTTTAACTATCAGCAGAAGCCTTTTGATATTCAGTTCTCGAAATTGTATGTTAATAATATGGAGGTAAAGCAAGGCGATAAAACAGGAATTCTTAGTCAAGCTTTGCCTTATACTTCTGAAATAAAAATTAAGCCTGGATATTCAGTTTTTTCTGTAGCGTTTTCTACTGATAATTATATTTATCCCAGCCAAGAGGAAATTGAGTACCGTTTGAAGGGTTTTGAATCTGACTGGATGACTGCCCGGTTTGGACGGATGCTGACTTATACTAATTTGAATCCAGGAAAGTATGAATTAGAACTTCGTCTTAAAAATTTTCCGGAGATAACGAAAACTTTGTTTATTGACATTATTCCTCCGTTTTACAATACTTGGTATGCCTATTTTTTCTATGTCCTTGTTGCTTTAGGACTTATTTATTGGTATATCCGTCAAGACAAGATGCGTTTTTATTTGAAAAAATCTTTGGAATTTGAAAAGAAAGAGAAGGAAAAAACGGAAGAATTGACTCAGTCAAAATTACGTTTTTTTACTAATATCTCACATGAAATACGTACTCCGATAACTTTAATTATAGGACAGGCTGAAAGTCTACTTCATTCTCAAAATATACATCCTTCTGTATATAATAAAATTATCAATATACATAAAAATGCATCAAATTTGAGTGGACTAATTAATGAGTTGCTTGATTTTCGCAAACAGGAACAAGGGCATTTGAAGTTAAAAATATCGGAAGTAAATTTTGTGGAATTTTTGAAGGAGACATTTCTTACATTTTATGAATATGCTCAAAATAATAATATTTCTTTCAAGTTCTGTCGAAGTTCAGATGAGATAAATCTTTGGATTGATGTAGAGCAAATGCAGAAGGTTATAAATAATTTATTGTCAAATGCGTTCAAATTTACACCTCCGGGTGGTAATGTCGTGATTTCACTTGAAGAAAATGAATCGGAAGTTATATTTTCCATATCTGATAATGGACAGGGAATTTTACCTGATAAAATAGACCATATATTTGACCGTTTTTATCAGGCGGATTTAACGGATAATGTTCCAGGTACTGGCATTGGATTGGCTTTGACAAAAGGTATTATTGAGTTGCATTCGGGACAGATTCAAGTGAAGAGTGAAGTGGGCAAAGGAACAGTATTTAGTGTCATATTAAAAAAAGGTGATACACATTTTCCAGAAGGTACTATGCGCCTTGAGAAAAAAGTAGATATAAGTGATTATAAAAATAGTTTACCTGTGGAAGATGTTTCAGAGTTACCACAACAAAATTTAAGTGGAGAAAAAGATAAATTGTTAATTGTAGAGGATAATGAAGACTTGCGGAATTTTTTAAAAGAAATTTTTTCAGCTATATATGATGTTGAGGTTGCTGAGGATGGAATAATTGGATTAGAGAAAGTTCGGTCTTTTTTACCAGATGTTGTTATCAGTGATATTATGATGCCTCGTATGTCGGGAATAGAGTTGTGTTCCAAGATAAAGAATAACTTTGATACATGCCACATTCCGGTTATATTACTTACTGCCAAGACTGCACTTGAACATAAGTTTGAAGGGCTTCGTATTGGTGCAGATGATTATATTTCTAAACCTTTTAATGTGAAATTATTGGTATTAAGATGTAATAATTTGGTAAATTCACATAGGATATTACAGTCTAAATTTGTTCAGCAACCAGATCTTATTCATCAGCAACAAGTTGCGACGAATGCAGCGGATAAAGACTTTGTTGAAAAAGCAACTAAAATTGTGGAGGCCAATCTGGATAAGAATGAGTTCGATGTGAATATTTTTGCTATGGAAATGAATTTGAGCCGTTCTTCACTCTTTAATAAATTGAAAGGGGTAACTGGCTTGACTCCTAACAATTTTATATCCAATATACGTTTGAAAAAAGCAGCAGAAATGTTGTTGAATAATCCGGAACTGAAAATAAGTGATGTAGCTTATACTTTGAATTTCAGTAGTCCTCGTTATTTTAATAAATGCTTTAAAGATTTGTTTGGTTATGCTCCGGCAGATTATCGAAAAAGCAATAAAGTGCAGAATGAATAGTACGTTGAGGAAACGATAGAATAGAGAATATAGTCCATGATATTGCTTTCCTGTTTACAAAAAAGGATTGCAATAGTTTATGGAGCTTCTTGTTTATTTATCGAATTTTATCAAAAATTTTGGACAATATTTCCAGTTTATAGAGACGGTCAAAATTACTTTTGCTTTATCAACAATAAATAGAATTTAGTTATGTATCGTGTATTATTGGATATTGCAATTTTAGTTTCCTTTTTGTTATGTGTTGTTGACTGTCGGTCTAAAAGTTTAGTAGATGAGAGTTTCGATTTTGCCGAGATGCGTATGAGAGCATTGGTCCAGTCTTTGGATACAACTGAAAATATGCCTCGGAGTATAACGCCTGATGGTAAAATGAGTTGTGTAGATGTTTTTGACTGGACGAGCGGCTTTTTCCCTGGAAGTCTTTGGTATTTGTATGAATACACGCAAGATGAGTATTGGAGGCAACAGGCTGAACTATATTCGAAAAGATTGGAACCAATACAATATTATACAAAACATCATGATTTAGGATTTATGGCTTATTGTAGTTTTGGTAATGGGTATCGTCTTACAGCAAATGAAAGTTATAAAAAGATATTGCTGAATAGTGCAGAATCTCTTTCTACACGTTTTATTCCTATGGCAGGAGTTATAAAGTCTTGGGACTTTAGCCGCTCGTATAGCGGTACACCTTGGTACTGTCCTGTAATAATAGATAATATGATGAATCTTGAGCTTTTATTTTTTGCATCCAAAATGGGAGGAAACGACAAATATAGAAAAATAGCAATTAGTCATGCCGATAAGACTTTAAAATATCATATTCGAAAAGATTATAGTAGTTATCATGTCGTTAATTATGATACTCTTACAGGAAAAATGACAGATCGGGGAACTCGGCAAGGATTGGCTGATAATTCAACTTGGGCTAGAGGACAAGGGTGGGCTATTTATGGTTTTACTATGGTTTATCGTGAGACACAAGATGATAAATATCTTAAAGTTGCAAGAAAGTTAGCAGATTTCTATATCAATAATTCTGATTTACCTGAAGACTTTATACCATATTGGGATTTTAAGGCTAGTGACCTTAAATGTAAATCTCCATGGGGTTATAATCCTCAAGAGTATAAAGAAATTCTTCGAGATGTCTCTGCTGCGGCTGTTGTGGCTAGTGGGCTGTTAGAGTTAAGCCAATATGTAAAAGATAAAGATAATCGGTATTTTAGAATAGCGGAGCAAATGCTTGCGGTTTTGCAGTCAAATTATAGAAATAATGGAAATCGTCATAATTTTGTTCTTGATCATTCTGTAGGGGATTATCCAAGAGGTACAGAGATTGATGTACCGTTGGTATATGCTGACTATTATTTTCTTGAGGCTTTGGTAAGATATAATCGTATTGTAAAAGGTGAACCTGTAATGTAAAAGGTTGAAAGAATGAAAAACATAAGTATTAAATTAATATTGTTAGTATGGTGTTTAGCTTTACAGTTTCCTGTATTTGGTTTTACACAACGGAACTTATTGCAAAAGGCTGGTGTTAGTGTTGATTCTTTAAAAAAAGTACTTATAGTCGATTATAGCTGGGTTCCTTGTCCTGATTATGACGATAGAGACGGTTGGGATAATTTTTTGGGAGACAAGAAAGAATATTGTATTGGTCAGGGGGAAGAGTGTCTTGATTATAAGTGGCAGATAATTTTGGCAACTGATTATTTAGAATATCAGCGTTCAGGTTCAAGGGATGCTATGCAGACACCTTACGGTGAAAATAACGATGCTCTTTCTAAATTGGTTATAGCTGAATTAGCAGAAGGAAAAGGTCGTTTTATCGACCAGATTATCAATGGTGTTTACCAATATTGCCAGATGGCTTCTTGGGCTGTTTCTGCACATCTGAATATGCAGAAGTTTGATAAAGTGTTACCGTATTACAAAGAAAATATAATTGACTTACAAGTTGCCGATGTAGGGGCTTTTCTTTCTTGGACGTACTATTTTTTGCACAAAGAGTTTGATAAGGTAAATCCGGTAATATCCGATTATCTTCGTGCGGAGATAACGAGACGTGTTTTAGACCCTTATATGGCTAATCCTTCTATGATAGGGTGGATGGCTTTGGGACGTGTACCTCGGATGGTAAATAATTGGAATACATGGTGTAATAGTAATGTTTTGCAATGTTTTTTATTAGTTGAAGATGATAAGGATAAATTGGCCGCAGCAGTTTGGCAGTCGATGCAGTCGGTTGATCAATTTATCAATTTCAATCATGAAGACGGTGCTTGTGCAGAGGGCCCATCTTATTGGGGAGTTGCTGCTGGAAAGATGTTTGATTATCTTGATTTGTTAAGTTTGGCAACTGGAGGAAAAATATCGATTTTTAGTGAGCCTATCATTAAAAATTTGGGAGAATATATTTCTAATACTTACGCCGGTAATAAATGGACTGTTAATTTTTCAGATGCTTCGGCAAAGTCTGCTGAGGATTTTTATTTGTGGTACCGATTCGGTAAAGCAGTGAATAGTTTGGAGATGGTACATTTAGCAGCATTGCTGTATAATCCTGATATTTATCCTTTTAAATCGAATAAACGTCAATGTGCAGATATATTTAAGGGGTTGCGTGCTATGAATGTACGTGGAGAGTTGCTGGTATGCAAGCCAGAACATCGTTTTAAACCTTATGTAGCTTACCCTCAATCGGAAATGTGCCTTATGAGTAATAATGCTGGTTATTTTTTTGCAGCAAAGGGTGGAAATAATGGAGAAAGTCATAATCATAATGATGTTGGAAGCTTTGTTTTATATATAGATAGTAAGCCTGTAATAATAGATGCTGGAGTAGGAACGTATACTCGACAGACTTTTGGACCTGAGCGTTATACAATATGGACTATGCGTAGTGATTATCATAATTTGCCGATTGTAAATGGGATAGTTCAGAAAGATGGGAAAGAATATAGAGCTGGTAAATTGATATTTAATGAAAAGAAGAAGTTTTTCTCGGTTGATATTGCCTCTGCATATCCGGATGAAGCTCAATTGAAAAAATGGGAGCGTTCTTATCGGTTAGAGAAAGATAAACTAAGAATTATAGATTCGTTTGTATTGAATGAAATTTTATTGAATAATGAAGTTATTTTTATGCTTCCTACATTTCCTCAAATTGTTTCACCGGGAAAAATAATGTTTGATAATGCGGATGGAAAAGTGTTTTTACAATATGGAGCAAGACAGTTTGAACCGACAGTTGAAATAATAACTTTGGATGATACGAAGTTGTCGACAGTATGGGGAAAAACGATATATCGTGTCATACTTAAAAGTATACAACCAATGTTATCAGGGACGTATACTTATACTATATCTAAAAAATAATGTAGCTATGAGGTTTTTTGTTATATCACTGATTTCAGCATGTTTTATAATTACTGTTTGTGCACAGAATTATAGTAAACTTGTATATCCCGGGGTAGATGGAAAATTGGTATATGTCCCGTATAATGATAAAGGAGATATTATACCTGATTTTTCTTATTGTGGATATAAAGCCGGAGGAGTAAGAATTCCAGATATTCCGGTAAAAATAGAGATAGTTCCGGGAGATTTCTCCACGGATGATTCTAAACGCATACAGGCTGCTATTCAAAAATTGGCAAAGGAAAAACCTGACTCGAAGGGATTCAGGGGCACTATATTATTGAAGAAGGGAAGATATAACATTCAAAATTCGATAAAAATTCCCTACTCAGGTATCGTTTTGAGGGGAGAGGGGAATGGAGAAGATGGAACGGTACTGGTTGGAACTAGTGCGGTGAAATATAATATGTTTTATATTGGAACTACTGATAAGCCTGTACAAAATAAGTCTTCTTTACAGATTATAACAGATGATTATATCCCGTCGGGGACACGGGAAATAACGGTGGAAGATGCTTCTATATTCCGGTCTGGGGATGCAGTTATTATTGAACGTCCAAGTACAGCGGAGTGGATACGAGCTATAGGTATGGATCGTATTCCTGACTCTTGGAGTCGTATTTCTAATCCTACTGCTGAAAAATTAAAAAAGTATGCAGATGAAGGATGCCTGAGTGAAGATAAGAAATTCTATAATACGACAATTCAGTGGAAACCAGGAAGTAAAAATTTGCGCTTTGAACGGACAATTGTCAAGGTAGATGGAAATCGGATAACTTTGGATATACCATTGACTAATGCGTTGCAAAAAGAATATGGAGGTGGATATATTTATAAATATTCTTTTAAAAATCGACCACAGAATATTGGAATAGAGAATTTGAGAGGGGAATGTATTTTCGATAAAAATGAGGTATGTCTTACTCCTTCGATGGATGAATATTATTCGGACGAAAAGCATGTATCTCAATTTGTCGTTTTTGGTGCATGTGAAAATGTGTGGGTTAAAAAGTTGACATCTAAATATATTGATAATGGATTTAAGTCTACAATTTGGAGCCGTTTTATTACTGTTGAGGATTGCGAATATCTTGATCCGGTTTCTGTAATTACTGGGGGACGGCGTTACGCTTATCATATACAGGGTCAAATGATGCTGGTACAACGGTGTTATGCACGTAATGGACGTCATGATTTTGTATTGGGAGCTACTGTAGCAGGACCTAATGCCTTTGTTGATAATAAAGCTGAACTTTGTCATTCATTTAGTGAGCCTCACCAGCGGTGGGCTACGGGGTGTCTCTATGATAATTGTTCCGTTTCAGGTCCGGAGGCTTGTATAAATATTGGGAATAGGGGATTTTTCGGAACTGGACATGGTTGGTCAGGGGCACAAATGGTTGTTTGGAATTGCCAATCTCCGATTATTATTGTAATGAGTCCTCCTACAGCCCAGAATTTCAGCATAGGTAGTGTGGGTTTGAAAGATATGTGGTCGAAAGATAAAAGTATCCAATCTCGTATCAATCAGATAAATAAAGCATCGGGAAGTAATATGCAATATATGGGAATTCCTATAGTTGGGAATGGTCATATCGAATATTCAGGAAAACAGATGCTTCCACAGTATTTGTATTATACCCAATTAAAAGATCGTTTAGGAGATAATGCAATCAATGATGTCGTTTTAGAAAAGTAGTGAATAAATGGAGTAAAAAAATACAATTATGAAGAAACTGTTAATTATAATAGGGTACTGTTGTCTGACGATTGGGATAATTCGGGCCCAGATTATAAAGACAGATTTTTTTGATGGATTGAGTCTTGGAAGTGAAATAGAACAAGGAGAATATAATTCGGTTGTCCAAGATGGAACGAATCCTATAAAGGCGAATCAGTGGAATTTGACTGGTAGGGATGATATACAATATTTCCGCTCAGGGAGTTCTCCGGTTATAGCTGGTAAGCTTTTTTATCCTAATTATCCACCTTCAAATTTAGCGTTAAACGCAATACGTTTATCAAAATTATCTTCTGGAGGACGAATGAGTGTGTATTCATTAACTGCAGGAAATGAGTATGTAATGCAACCTTATTATTTAGCGTTTATGTTGAAGGTGGAGGATATATCTTCACTGCCGGACGATAATAATAATGATTTTATCTCGTTTGATGGAAATTACAGTGGAAATCATTTAAGAGGACGTTTGATTTTACGCAAAACAAAATTATTGGGAAAGTTTGCATTGGCATTAGGTGGTTATGATTCTGGTATTGAGCAGACTACGGAATATGATGTTGGGGAGACCCTTTTGGTAGTTCTTAAATATAATTTTTTTACATCGGATAGGTCAGTATCTTTGTTTATTAATCCAGATTTGGATGAGGAAGAACCCAAGCATCCTGATTTGAAACTTGATTTTACAGGAACAGATATGTTGGGACAAATACGAGGTATCTCAGTTCGACAATCTTCTTTTTATGCCTTGATGTTGGGGGGACTTCGTTTTTCGGATAATTGGGATGATGTTATTGGAAAAGATTCTGGAGATATTATATCAGGATATTCAACATTGGTAAATATTGGAGTGTCGGGTAAATTGGACTATAATCCAGATCCACAAGGATATTATTTGCCCGATTATAGTTACGCTGGATATCGGAATGGTGAAAAAAAAATACCTGTAGTACCTGTTGTGAAAACGATATCACCAGTTTCAGGTGACAATACTGCGCATATACAGGCGGCAATTGATGAGGTGGGGAGACGTAATCTTGATGTGAATGGTTTTAGAGGGGCATTGTTATTGCAGGCAGGAAAATATGAAGTAAAGGGTACGTTATATGTGAAATATTCAGGTGTTGTGCTTAGGGGTGTTGGAAACGGTACAGATGAGAGTAATTCGACAATTATATATGCAACAGGAGATATACCCCATCAGCGTAATGTGATGATATTAGGATACCCGTCTCAAGATACGTGGAATAATATAATATCTGGAACACAAAGAAATATAACGGATGAACTTATTCCAGTTGGAGCGCGAGAATTTTCAGTTACCGATTCTTCTCCCTATTCGGTTGGAGATCAAATAGTCATATACCATCCGTGCACCAGTCAATGGTTACAGGCCGTTGATTTTGGCGGTGTTCCAGCTCCTCAAGACGGTATGGCTGACGAACGTTGGAGAGAGGGAGAGTTGCCAATTGTATTTAACCGTTTTATAACCAGTATTGAAGGAAATAAAATTGTAATAGATGCTCCGATTTATTATACGTTGAATAAATCTTTATCGCAATCTTATATTTATAAATATGACAGAAGTAATATTCTTACAGAAATAGGTTTGGAAAATTTGCGAATAGACATTGAAAATGCTGGAGGAGAAGATGAAAATCATGCTTGGTCGGCGGTGAGATTTAAAAGTGCGGATTATTGTTGGGCGAAAAATGTGATAGTTAAAGGTTTTGGCTTATTTGGCATATCTGTAGAGTGTGTAACAAGGAGTACAGTAGATAGTTGCCAGGCGATAGAGCCAGTTTCTATTATTACAGGGGAAAGGCGGTATAATTTTAATGCTGGAAATAATTCACAGTTAGTATTATTTAAAAATTGTTATGCTAATAAAGGTCGTCATAGTTATGTTTCAAATGGAACGTCTTCGGTATCGGGTATCGTTTTTCTAAATTGCATATCGGATAGGGCTGTTGATGTTAGCGAATCTCATCGTAAGTGGTCGCAGGGATTATTATATGATAACTATAGGGAGCAAAATCTTTCTCGGAATTTTGTGTTAGGACTTTATAATCGTGTAGATATGGGAACAGGACACGGATGGTCAGCTGTACAATCAGTTTTGTGGAATTGCGATGTAACAGCTCGAGGTGTGATAGGATTACAGAAGCCTCCAACCTCTCAGAATTATGCTATTGGTTGTAAGGCTGGGGATATAACTGGACGTCCATTAGTAACTTCAGAATATGTCTCAGACTTTCTTTTAGGATTTGTAGAATCAAAAAATATGCCTATAGAGAGTATTCCTTCTTTGTATCTGGCTCAATTGAATGACCGTTTGAATAATACTACTTCATGTACTTCTTGTCCAGATGGTAAATCATATACCTTTACCCGAGATGGACAAACTGTTATTATTCATTTTGATGATGACATCCGAGATGGTCGGGTAGCAGTGTATACTTTGGATGGGAAATATGTTTTTACACAACAGTTTGAAGGAAATTCTGTACGGGTAAAGATGAACAAAGATAATGTATACCTCCTTCGTATTTCTGGTATTGGTTTTTGTTTTGTAGAGAAAGCAGTTCTATAAAATTGGAAATAATATTTTAAAGAGATAACGTGAAAATGCTATCTCTTTAAAATAAATATGGTAAAAGAATTAATCTATATTAGTAAAAGTGATGCGAGCATCATCATCTTGTATTGATACTCCTTGTACCTTAATTATGGGTTTATCCATGTTTGAAGGGATGCCAATTTGGGCCTTAGTGAGATTACCATTTGTCCATTCTATATCTATCAGATATCCATTTCGAGCAGCTAACCCTGAAATTTTACCTTCTGGCCACTCTGTTGGTAATGCAGGTAATAAATCAATAAATCCGTCGTGTGATTGTAATAGCATTTCAGCGAATAGACCTGCTGTAGCCATAGTTGCGTCTACTTGCATATTACCCGATTGATTCGACATCATATTTTCATAACCACTTTCTTTTATTAATTGGTTGAAAATTCGAATAGCTGTATTGCCATCGTGAAGTCGTGCCCATATAGCCATT
The DNA here is from genome assembly GCF_015097275.1 of Coprobacter secundus subsp. similis. Taxonomy (GTDB): domain Bacteria; phylum Bacteroidota; class Bacteroidia; order Bacteroidales; family Coprobacteraceae; genus Coprobacter; species Coprobacter secundus. The sequence continues at coordinate 1,677,082 of NZ_AP023322.1, read as the reverse complement.
CTCCAAGCTGCTGACCAGTTTCCTCCGGTGTGAGGCCAACGATTTCCAAGTTTTCCGAAATTTCTCATCTCTAAAGACTTTTTTACGGTGTTGGCCCACTCCGGAGTATGAGTATATGAAATCATATTTCCAGGAAACATTGCGTATAAATGAGCGATATGTCGGTGATGGTCACGAGGATTATCAGCATCGATTATCCATTCTTGCAGCTGGCCATATTTTCCTTTTTTTAAAGGATAAAGTTTATCTTTTGCAATAGAGATTTTTTCTTTAAATTCTTTGTCTATATTGAGTATGTTGGCTGCATCTATAACATTGGAAAATAAATCATATACCATTTCAATATCTTGATATGCAGGTACAGTGAAGACTTTTTTATCTGTTTCTTCTCCGTTTACAGATGAAAATTCAATAGGTTTTCCATCTTTTAATTCTATTCCATGTTCGGCAGATACTGAAGGGGTTACAATTAAATATTTTTCGTATGGAGTGAGATTTTCAAGCCAGAATATAGCAGCTTCTTTCATGACAGGATAAGCCTCTTTTTTTAAGTAATCCATGTCGTAAGTAAAGGAAAAATGTTCCCATAAATGACGGCAGTGCCAAGCTGCTCCGCAGGGATATAATCCCCAGAGAATATCGTCTCCAGGAGCCGTATGTCCCCATATATTCCCGGTGGAATGACTTACCCAACCTTGTGTCCCGTAATATTCTTGGGCGGTTATTCGCCCGGGTTTTACGAGATTTACAATCCAGTCGATGTATGCTTCTTCACATTCATTTAGACGAGTAGGACCGCAAGACCAATACATTTCTTGTAGATTGATATTACTTTGAAAATTTCCATTCCAAGGAGCTTTTTCGAAAGTATTCCATACGCCTTGTAAAGTTGAAGGTAATGTTCCCGGTCTTGAAGCGCTGATAATCAGGTAACGGCTCAGATTGAACCATAAAGTTTTTAGAGATGAATCGTCTGTAAATCCTTCTTGCAGCTGTCTTATACGGGAGTCTGTAGATAAAAGTTCTGAAGCTTTGTCTCCTGTAAGGGTTAACTTTACCCTGTTATATAATGACTGATAATCTGATATGTGAGTATATTTTATTTTTTCGTATCCTTTGGCTGTTGCTTTTTTAATAATATCGAGAGTCGTATTTTGTGGATTTTCGCCTTTATATGAAGGATATACCTGTTTGTATTCTGTATCTACGGTATATAAAATTGTGGCCTGATTGGCTTCTTTAACTTCAATTTCTTGATTTGAGATATTGATTATGCCTCCTTTTTGTAATATTTTAATGCGGATACAATAATTGAGGCCATTACCTTTTATAGTCCCGATAAAGGTCAGGCCATCTTTAGTTTTTTCTATTTTGTCAGAAGGGTAAATTAGTGATTGAGATAAATTAAAATTTATCTTATTATTTTTGTCAGCAGTAAAGTGGAGAGCCAAAATTTTATCTGGATAACTGCAGAAATATTCTCGTTTAAAATGGATATCATTTTGAGTATATTCTACAAATCCTCTGGAAGTAGATAAGTCGAGCCCTCTTACGTATTCTTTTACCGGTTGATTATTGTCGGGAAAATCAATATAGAGATTTCCGACCATAGAGAAATACCCGTAATGGCTATAGTCTCCTACCATATGTTTACGGCAAAGAGAATCGGCTTCTGCATATTTTTTTTCGATAATTAGTTTTCGTATTTCTTTAATTTTATCTTTTCCTCCTGTTACTATTGCATTATTGTAATCAGGTGAGGAATGGGGGCCTCCTGTCCAAAATGTTTTTTCGGCAATGTCAAAGCATTCTCTTTTTATACCCCCATAGAAAGATGCTCCCATATATCCATTCCCGATGTGTAGTGCTTGTTGTGACCAATTTTCTGCAGGAGAGGTAAACCATAAAGTCTGATCAGGTGATAATGTTTCTTTTGCTTGTCCTAATAGGAATGCTCCTGTTAATAAGAAAAGTAGCAAAGAAATTTTTTTCATGCGTGTCGTCATTATGTTACAAATTATTAGTTGGGATCATGATAAAGATAGTATAAAATTTTTAAATAAATTTCAAAGGCTATCTATAGAAGGAGATAGCCTTTGAAATTTAATATGCTGAGATTTATTTTTTAATTACTCGGAATGTTTTGGTATCTGTATCGGTCTGTACTTGTATGATGTAATAGCCTGAAGCGAGATTATTTACATCGATATATTCATATGTAGAAGCAAGGGTCTTATTTAGAACTAATTGCCCTATAGAATTGTATATTTTTACAAGAATAGCCGAATTGTGGGTTGTACGGATATTGAGCTTGTTTTGTACGGGGATTGGATAGATTGAAATATTACCGGAGATGTCGTTTTTTTCTATGCTGTTACCTTCATAAGTTGTATCAAAGTATTCACGTATTAAAGCATAAGCCTGACTTTCCATACCTGCATCTTGTCCTAAGGCCCAAATTCCTATACCTTTGAATCCTCCTTGTTTTGTGTAGTCATATTTTAAACCGAGACTTTTTATATCTTCGACATAGGCTGTCATATTGGCTCCGTCCTCGTTATATTTATATATATTGCATTGAGCTGATTCATCCCAGGTAATATTGTTATCTTTTGAATACATAGGAATATTTCCCAGAGTTGCTGTACCTACATTATTCCCGTCTTTGAAAAGATTTCCATAATAAGGCCAAGCGATAACTAAATTTGAAGCTGGTATATTTATATCGAGCCAGTATTTTTGGATACGTTCTTTAGCATTGGGTAAAGGACAAGTGAAAGTTGTTCCTATATTGTACATCATGATAGTCAAGAAATCAGAATATTTTAACATTCCGGGGAAATCCCATGCACCTTCTTCATTTCCCGGATATGTTGCAACAGAAAGCTCGAAGTCTGGATTAATGTTTTCCAACTCTTCATTAATGTATTTTATGAGTTCATTGTATTTTACTCCATGGTTGGGTATTGTATTATAAAATTCTTCAATGTCCATATTGATACCATCTAAATTGTATTTATCCACAAATTGAGCAATGGCTGCGGCTGCAGCTCTCATTTTTTGAGAGTCTGAAAATAAATCTACATAAAATTGAGTATTGCCTCCATCTCGGACATTACCTGTAATAGCAGCAATTACTTTAACTCCGTTTTTGTGAGCATCGTTGATGAAGTCTATCCAGGGCCATTTTAAATCTATGCCTTTATCTTCAAATGTAGGTACATAGTTCCCTTTATCTATTTCAAACCCAATAGGAGATATGTGAGTAAGCCCCTTCCAATCTACTTTATCTATTGTATTCACACTGAACCAAGGGAACCAGCCAAATACAATTTGATTGTTGAATGCTGCACATTTTTGTGTATAAGCTTCTTGATTGAGTGTATATATTTGTCGTATGGTCATATCTCCTGAAGGTGAAGGATCTTGAGGTGTCATCTCATTTCCATTATCAAAATACAATTTTGTGATTTGTCCATCGAGTTTATTCATGTCAGTAGCTGTTGGTTTTAGCCTTATGGCGACAATAAAGAAGTTATTTCCAACACTTAATAATTGTTTTTCGGAATTTTCGCCATCTCTTAGTTCTATTTTCCCAGTACTTCCAGGTCTTAATGCTTGATAATTCATTGTGAATGAATCATCTGATATTTGAGCTTTATTGCCTGCGTAGTAGACGTTTACGCTGATAATATCAGACAACTTTGTTGTTCCGTCGAGAGAGAAGTCCAGTCCAGATAAATAAAGCTCGCCTGCTCCAACTGTATTTATTTTTAAAGTTAGCAATTGGATATTTTCCTCTTTGACGTAAGCATTCCCAGTGTTTTGAGAAACCATTGCACTCTCTATAGTCATTTCTCCGACTTCTTCAAATATTTTTAAATCGATATCCTGAATTTCAGCTTCAGATGTTTTAAATGTAGCTGGATATGAGCCTTTTAAGTCAGGGACTGTTGCACCGGTTACATTTTGGAAATCATAATATGCGACTAGGGCATCTTTATCGGGATGAGAGTCCAGCACTTTATAACTTTTCCACTTTGAAATCGTTTCAGCACTGAGAGACTTGTTCCATATTCTTATCTCATCATAGCTGGCTATTGATGGGCTTCCGATTACGAAATTTGCATCTATAGTTGCAGTTTTTTGTTTGAAAAATGCGTTTGAGAAACTTTGTTTTATTCCATCTATATAAAGTATAATAACGCCTTCGTCTGTACTGGTTTTGGTTCCATCGTATACCAAAGCTATATGATGCCACCCGCTTTTAGGATATGCTCCGGCAGATGTCTGTGCATAAGCTCCGTCATTGCTGGCTTGCATTACATAAATTTGCCCGTTTTTTTCAACTTGTACTTTTATACGATTACGTTCGTCAGATTGTTCTTTTTTAAAGATAATAAACCGATCGGCTAAATCGTCCAGATTGACATTTACCCAAGCCTCTATCGTATAGGCACTGGTATTATTCAATTGAGTTATGTTCCCGCAATCGAGATAAGCATCGTTACTGTTTACATTCAATTTAAATCCTTTATTCCCGGATAATTGAGCTGTTGCTGTAGTGATTATACAGAACAAACATAAAAAGCACAAAAATAGATTTCTTTTCATAAGTATGTTTTTTGGTAAATAAAATATTTATGTATTATACACTGAGATGTAAGATTTTTAAGAGTAGAGAGTAAAAGATTGAGTTAAAATTTCTGCCTTTTACTGTCCACTCTCCTCTCTTATTCTATTTATTGAATGATTATTTTTTGTTTATTTACAATATACAATCCTTTAGGTAAATCTGTAATAGTTGTTGTACTTACATTGATTTGTAAACTACGTATTAATATGCCAGATATATTATAAATATGTAAGGTCTGGGGGATGGTACTGATTAATTTGACTCCTTTAGCTGTTGAAATAATTTGTAAATTATTATTATCCGTTGTAATGATATTTTCTATTGTAGTTGGGATATTTTCTTTTTGATATAATTTTAAGTCATTCGATTTGATTTCGGCTTCGTCAGCTTTAAAGATTGCAGGATAATTTCCTTGCCGATCGTTTACTTGAGTATTGGATACATCTTCGAAATCATAATAGACGATTAAGTTAGTTTTGTTGGGATGGAAATTGTCTATTTTATAATTTTTCCAGTCATTTATAACATTAGGTGTTAAAGCTTCGTTCCATATTCTTATTTCATCGTATTCAACATTTAATGATGGACCTCCTACGACAAAGGGAGCATCTATGTTCCCTGTTGTTGATTTAAATGTTGCATTTGATAATGGCAATTTTATTCCGTCGATATACATGGTCATGGCTCCATTGTCGGAGGTTTCTTTTTCTCCATCATAGACTAAAGCAATGTGATGCCATCCGCTTTCGGGATATGTACCCACAGGGGTTTGGGCGAATGCTCCATCAGCGTCATTCGATTGCATAACATATATTTGACCATTTTTTTCTATTTGAACTTTAATCCGATTTTTTTCGTCGGTTTGTTCTTTTTTGAACAAGACAAAACGGTCGGGTAATTCATTTAGATTGACGTTTACCCAAGTCTCAATTGTATATTGGTCAGCATTATTAAGCTCATTTATGTTGCCACAATTAAGATAAGCGTCACCGTTATTTACATTGATTTTAAATCCATTGTTGATGTCGACTGGAATTGGCAGGCTCTCTAAAATAGAGAGCTCTGTGTCTATAATGGTTGCTTCTGATTCTTTAAATGTAGCGGGATAGTTCCCTTTTATGTTAGGTATGTTGTTCTCCTCCGAAATATTCTGAAAATCATAATAGGCTACGAGAGACTCTTTTTCTGGATGAGAACTGAGGACTTTGTATCCTTTCCATTCAATAATTGTTGAAGCACTTAATGCTTTATTCCAAATTTTTATTTCGTCATATTGGACGTTGAGTGCAGGACCACCAATGACAAAGGGAGCATCTATGTTCCCTGTTGTTGATTTAAATGTTGCATTTGATAACGGCAATTTTATTCCGTCGATATACATGGTCATGGCTCCATTGTCGGAGGTTTCTTTTTCTCCATCATAGACTAAAGCAATGTGATGCCATCCGCTTTCGGGATATGTACCCACAGGAGTTTGGGCGAATGCTCCATCTGCGCCATTCGATTGCATGACATATATTTGACCATTTTTTTCTATTTGAACTTTAATCCGATTTTTTTCGTCGGTTTGTTCTTTCTTGAACATGATAAAACGGTCGGGGAGGTTGCTTAATGTTACATTTACCCACATTTCAATAGTATATTGGGGGGTATTATTAAGTTGAATTATATCTCCACAGTTGAGATAAGCATCTCCGTTATTGACATTTAGTTGAAAAGCTTTGTTCCCTGTTGTTTGTGCTGATAAGCATAGATTTACAAATATGCATAAGAGACATAAAAATTTATTTTTGTTCATAAGATATATTTATTAAGGTTAATTATTCTTCTTCAGAAGCATTTGGATCATATATGGTAAATACTCCAGATTCTATTGTAGGGCTATCGACAATTTTGTCGTCAGTGCCTAAAGCTTTTACTACCAGTCGGTATTCACCGCCAGGAATAAAAGGGTCTCCGTCGTAATCTGTTGTGATTTCGTCTGGAAAACGAAAAGAGCACTGATTTTTATATTCTTTCTGGTTTGGGTCATTTTGTATTTGAGTCAATTGATAAGCTTTATCTTGATGCTCCATTGCATCTTTAGCATATAAAGTACTATTTTCTTTTATGACCCAGAAATTGATTTGTTTTACTCGAGCAGTATCTCCTTTAAAGAAATATGTGACTTTTATGTCAGATAATTTACTTTCGGTACCTATCACCCAAGTACGTACGTTCCATATATATAAATAACTATCTTTTTCGGAAAAATCCTCTTCATTTTTGTCACATGCTGTGAAAGAAAGTATGATAGTAAGTATTAAAGTTATTTTGGCTGTTGTTTTCATATCTTATTTGTTAGAAGTTTCATATCCGGGGTTTTGTTCAAGATTGACATTTTTGATAATTTCTGTTTCCGGAATAGGGCAGAGATTGTGTCGTTCATCAACATATTCTCCTCCTCTGGAATTTATTTCTTTACTGATTTTTTTTACAGTTTCTACGAGAATACCCCAACGGACCAAGTCGAATCTTCTGTGTCCTTCATAACAAAGTTCACGGGCGCGTTCATCTTGAATAAATGATTTGAATTTTTCGTAGTTATAGTTCTCTATTTCATCTACTCCTGCACGTATACGTACTTCATTTACTGCATCATAAGCTTCTTTTACAGGACCATGTTTCCATTCGTTTAATGATTCTGCATACATGAGTAGTACGTCAGCGTATCTAAATACCGGGAAGTTTAATCCATCGTGGTCGAGCATTTGGTTTCCTGTACGGTCCCAGTATTTGATAATTGCTATTCGGCTGTCTTTGAATGGTTTATTACGCCATGTTTTTGCTAAGTTATGTTCCAAGCGATAGTCCCATTCATCATATTTATTGTAGAAAGAAGTTGGGGCAGAACTACCTCCGAGTCCGTTGAATTTATCCCATTCATCTTTACTGGGGCCTAAATACCATAACATTCGTGCCGAGAATTCTGTATAGTCAGCATTGAACTGAACCGAAAAAATATGTTCTTTTTGATTTTCATATTGTTCAGAAAAAATTTCGCTATAATTGTCAAACAAGTCATATTTATTCAATTTCATAATTTCCTCACAAGTTTTTGCTGCATTTTCCCATTGTTCTTGCCACATATATACTTTTGCTTGTAACATTAATGCTGCTCCTTTGCTTGCACGAGTGGCTACAGCAGGGTCTTTATCGAGTATTTTTGCGGCATCTCCAGCTTCTGTTATGATGAAATCTGCTAATTCATTACGAGTACATCGTTTTACGTATTTTACTTCGTCAAGAGAAGTAATTTCCTTTTTCAATAGAGGTACACCACCCCAGTAAGTAAGAGCGTGGTAGTAGTAAAATGCTCTCAAAAAACGAGCTTCTGCTAGTAATTTTTCTTTAGTGTTTTCGTCAAAAGTCGATTTTTCGAGTCGGGTAATTGTTGTATTGCAGGCACCGATTGCTTGGTAGGTTGTTAGCCACCAGTCACTCCACCGATTTTCTCCAGCTGTCCATTGATAATTGGCTGAACCACCGGCACTACCAGATATATCAGTTCCTTCAAAAGCAAATACCCATCGTTCTTGCCAATAATATCCAGTTCCGTATAAGAAACTATAACAGCCTACAACAGCAGCATCGGCTCCATCGGCTGTTTCAAAAAGTTTATCTACACTAAGCTGGGAAATAGGGTCTTTGTCTAGCATGTCAAGACATGAACTTAGTGTAATAGCTAGTATACATAAAACAGTTATTCTTAGTTTTCTCATGATTGTTTTTTTATAGTGTCAATTTTATACCGAAAGTAAAGGTTCTTGCGGAGGGATAGGCTGTAAAGTCCATACCTCTGAGTACATTCGCCGAATATACTTTATATCCGCCTTCTGTTCCAGTGTTTACTTCTGGATCATATCCTTTGTATGATGTAAAAGTAAAGAGATTGGTTCCGGTGATGTAACATTGGAATTCTGAAATAACTTTGTTGCGTTTCCATTTTTTTACAGGTAAATTGTAATAAAGGCTGACACTCTTTATTTTGAGATGTGAACCATTATGAATCATATAAGTAGATGGCTGATATTCATCATTTGAATAGAGTTTGGGGTATTCGGCATTAGGATTATCAAGAGACCAGAAGTTTTTGACCCGTTTATATTGGTTTACAAAACGAGGATCGACTGTAGCGTATAGAAAATCTCCACCAGATAAGATGTCATTTCCATATGTCCCTTGAAGGAATACGTTCAATGTAAAATTTTTGTAAGTAAATGTGTTGTTCAGGCCTCCGAAAAAGTCAGGATTGGGATCTCCTATTGTCGTTTGGTCTTCTATCGTAATCACTCCGTCTCCATTGATGTCACGGTAGATTTTTTGTCCTAAGGACGCGTTAGGTTCGTTGCCTGCCTCAATTTGTTCTCGAGTACGGTAAATACCATCCATAATATATCCATAAAATGCACCTACTGGTTGTCCAACTTTTAACCATGAATAAGGGTGGGTACCTAATCCCGGTCGAAAAGTGTATTCGAAATCTTTATCTGGGCCTAATGCAACTACTTTATTTTTATTTCGAGCTATGTTGAATTCTGTAGTCCAGGAAAAGTCTTTAGTAACGATGTTCGTGCTACGTATCATCAGTTCTACACCGCGGTTCGAGATTTTTCCGACATTCATAAATCCGTTTTTGAAACCAGATGTGTACGGAAATTCGACATCGAGTAGTAAGTCGCGTGTTCTTTTGGTATAAGTGTCGAATTCTATATTTAATCGAGATTTGAAAAATGAGGCTTCGATACCAAAATCAAATTGTGCAGTAGTTTCCCATTTTAGTTTGTCATTGCCTAAACGGTCAGGTATATATCCAACTTGTGGGATATCTGTTAATATTACGTTTTGTTGCTTCATTAAAGGTAAAGTTTGGTATAAAGCAATATCTTGATTTCCTGATAGTCCGTAACTGGCTCTGATTTTTAGATTGTCGAGTTTGGAAAATCGTTTCATAAATTTTTCTTCCGAAAGTCTCCAAGCAACGGCAACGGATGGAAAAAAGGCAAATCTATTATCTTTACCTAATCGGGATGAACCATCATAACGTCCGGTAACAGTAACCAAGTAGCGGTCAAGAACAGAATAATTGATACGACCTAAATAGGAAATTATAGCCCATTCTGAAGCAGAACTGCCTATTAGACGGGTTTTAGTTTCTGCATCTGAAAGATTGTTCCAATCGAGCAAGTCGTTTGTGAAATTTTTACCGTACAGGCTTAGCCCTTCGCTACGTGAAGTTTGCAGCGTATATCCTCCTAATACTGTCAGATGATGGCTTTTGGCTATTTCTTTCATATAGTTTACTGTGTTTTCCCAGAGAATGGAGTAACTATCTCCTTGATTTATCCAAGCTTCACCTTTTACTTTGTTTTGTATCATGGTAGGTAATGAACTCGGTTTGTATTCACTTGTTTTATTGTTGCTGGCATTTAATCCGAGGAAAGTCTTAAATTTAAGACCTTTTATAGCTTCCCAGTCGGCGAATATACCAGCATATACACTGGCGGCTTTTTCTTGTTTTTTACGTTCATTTAATTGTGCTACAACATTATCGATTTTATTGCTTACAACTCTGGATGGACTGTCGGCAGCATAAGAACCATCTTCATTATAAATTCCCATTGTCGGAGGTGTAGCTAATGCAGAACTTTGATAGTCGAATCCTCCTAGACTGACTAAGTTTGGTTTTCTTTGAGAGTAAGAGAATTGAAAATTGGCTCCGATATTTATGTTCTTGCCTATTTTCCGGTCAAGATTTAGGCGGGTCTGATAGCGTCTGATTCCGGAGTTTTTTATTACTCCTTCTTGGTCAAACATACTTATAGATAGATAGTATCTACTATCTTTATTACCCCCTGATGCAGCAATTTGGTAGTTTTGCATAAGAGCCATACGTAGTATTTCATTTTGCCAATCAGTCCCTTTACCGTATATACTGGGATTTTCTATAGATGGTTCTTGGTTTACAGATACATCTTGTTGATTCAACATTTCAGCATATTCACGAGCATTTATCATTTCTAATCTTTTAGCGATATGCTGTACCCCGATATAGGTATTGACTGTAACATTATTACGTCCTTCGGTACCACGCTTTGTCGTTACAATTACAACGCCATTTGCTCCACGGGCACCGTATATTGATGTGGCTGCCGCATCTTTCAAAATTTCTACAGATTCTATATCGTTAGGGTCGATTAAGTTCAAGTCTCCAGCACCGATAAATCCATCAATTACATAGAGGGGTTCATTACTGGCTGATATAGAATTACCTCCGCGGATAAGAATGTTAGTTCCTGCTCCAGGTTCTCCTGACGTGTTTGTAATATGTACTCCTGAAGCTTTTCCTGTCAGAGCTTGGTCAAGCCTTACTGTTGGTATATTGGAGATATCTTTGCTTCCAACTCTGACAACTGACCCCGTAAGATCGCTCTTTCGCATTACACCGTATCCTACAGCTACAACTTCATTTAGCATATGGCTATCTTCTTCCATTATTACTGTAATAAACTTATGATTTTTTATTTGTACATTTTCTTGCTTATAGCCTACATAAGTAAATTGAAGTGAGGTGTTTTTATCATTGATGCGAATTGAGAAATTCCCGTCGAAGTCTGTTGCTGTCCCGTTTTTGCTGTTTTTGGCAAGAACCGTTACTCCGATAAGAGGTTCCCCTTCGCTGTTTGTAACTTTCCCTTTTAAAGTGAAAGATTGAGTGGACGTTTGGAGTTGTTGAGTAATAACGATAGATTTAGCTTGTATTGAGAAGCTCAATCCCTTAGAATCAAGTACACTTTTTAGTATTTCAGATAAGTTTTTATTGTGAACCGAAATTGAAACATCTTTATTATTGTTCAATATTCCTTCTCGGTAAGAAAAAGTATAATCGGTTTTACGTTGTATTTCATTGAAAAATTGTTTTATTGTTACTTTGTTCAGGTTGATTGATAATTTAGGTTCCTGGGCAATGACGTTTAAGATACTTCCATTCAGAATAAATAGAAGTAAAGCTGTACGTAATAGAGCAGGTTTCCATATTGATTTAAAGTATTTCATTGTTTGTGATTTTCATATTGGTTTACATATTCGAGTTAAAAATCTCAGATTATTTATTCTTGCCGTTCAAATAGTAATACACATATAATTCCAATTTGTAACATTTATTTTTTTATGTTATAAAACAGGTTATTTATTATTTTCAACTATTCTTTTTTTTAGTTCATCTATAGTTAAGTTGATTTGTTTTCCCATTTGTTGTTGACCTTTATAAGTGACAACTTTTAACATAGAAGCATTCTTAGGTACAGAAAGGATTCCTGTATATAAGTTGGAATAGATGTCAGGAATTGTATTATCAAATGAATAAAAGATATCAAGTCCCTCAATCTCTGTTTTTAGTTCTATTTGCAGTTGGTTATTGCTATTCATAAAAGGCAGTATGATAGGATCATAAAGACTGCGGGAATAGTTGACACCTAACTGGTCGAGATATGTAAATTGTTTTTCGACTCTTTGGGTGAAGAATTTCCAATTTCGGGAGCAAGTGTCATTCCATAATGTTTCTGAAATAGCCATTGCTCGGGGCCAAGTCATATATTCAACTTGCCGATAATGTGGTACTGATTCTGTCCAAAGATTTCCTTGCCCTCCCAAAATGAATGATGCGTCAATACTGTCAGGTACAACTTGAAATTTGTAACAATCTTGTAATCTTAACATAGAGTAAGTGTTAGGTTCCACTGCTGGATCTCCTTGGTATAGATCAAGATAGCAGTGTTCGAATGGTGTCATGATTACGTGATGTCCCTGTTGGGCAGCTTCTATTCCTCCTTTTACACCTTGCCAAGACATGACGATGGTTTCTGGGGCTAAACCTCCTTCGAGAATTTCATTCCAACCGATAACTTTTTTCCCTTTTCTTTGTATAGAGGAAGCTACCCTTTTTATAAAATAACTTTGTAGTTGTTTTGTATCCTGAAGTTTCTCTATAGACATACGTTTTTGGCAATCGGGGCATTTTTCCCAAAAACCTTTATAGCATTCGTCTCCACCGATATGTATATATGATGAAGGGAATAAAGAGGCTATTTCACTGAATATAGAATCGAGTAAAGCGTATGTTTTATCTTTTCCGGCACATAGAGAATTTTCTTCTTTAGTATAAAAAGTATTGCCTACGTTTATATGGAAGGGACCTCCAGTACATGATACTTGGGGATATGATGTAAGAAATGCCATACTATGCCCCGGGACATCTATTTCTGGTACAACAGTGATAAAACGTTTACGGGCGTATTCTATCACATCCCGTATATCTTCTTGTGTGTAAAAACCTCCATAGGAAAGTGTGTCTGTTGCTGATTGGGGTTCTCTTTCCCACCAGTTTCCAACACGGGGGGCACGCCAAGCGCCGACATCTGTAAGGCGAGGAAGAGATTTTATTTCAATGCGCCATCCTTGGTCATCGGTCAAATGCCAGTGAAAAACGTTGAATTTATATTCTGCCATTAAATCAATATATTTTTTTACCTCTTGTTTTGTGAAGAAATGACGACTTACATCAAGCATTAAACCTCTCCAGGCAAAACGTGGTTTATCATTTATTTCAATACAACTAATTTTCCATAAAGTATTTTTATCAAGTTTGGAAGATGTATTTATGGGAATCAATTGAAGTAATGATTGTATGCCATTAAAGATACCATGATGAGTATTTGCATGGATTCTTACTTTATCAGGTGTTACTGAAACGTGATATCCTTCTTGTTCTAAGTCTGGTTTTTCTGTAAGTTCAAAAATAATTTCTCCGGAGGATTTTATCGGGAGTTCGAATCCTATGGTACGTGAGAGTTTTTCATTGAAATATTGGGCTAATGAAACCATATTTGAATCGGATGTTTCGATGCCGATTGTAGTATTTTTGCTGATATCAAAGTCTCCGGGTCGAGATTCGTAATAGTTGGGTAAAGGTATAATGCGTATTGTTTCATCTTTTAGATTTTCTTTTGATGTACAACAATAAGAGATCAATAAAAGGGATAGCAGAGATAAGATTTTTTTTATATCCATAATTTGTTCTATTTTTCAGTGGCTAACAGATATTTTTCTTTTCCGGCTTTCATATATTCCCATATGCCATTGGACCAAGATTCTACTCTGGCTTTTTCAATAGGAGTAGATGCTGCTTGCAAAGCATCATTAATGTGTTTGCCGAGTTCTTCCATGACTGTATCGGTTCCTAAATATTTCCAAGCGATTTCTTCTGTTTGGTGAAATTGGGCGTCTTTTGTTTGTATATTGGATGGATAGTTGTTTGGGTTGGAGTATATCGATTCGATTTTACGATAGAAATTTTGCATTGGTTGTGCGGCATTGCCGAAGTAAGAAGTAAAAAATTCATTAATTATTTTATCGGTATCAGCAGTGGCATCATCGTATAATTTCATTGTTGTGTAAAAATCGAGTTGTTCGCCTATGCCACATAAAAATATGCCTTGTACTCCATCTTGAACATACATTTTTATTTGTTCCGATACTTCGTGAATATTGAACCCTGGAAATACATTGAAATTTTGTATCAGACCTCTTTCTGTCGGGAAACAGAGGTAATTCCATAAATAGATTGGACGTCCGCTTTTTTTACTTTCGATAATCCATTCTTTGTAAAAGTCTATTTCGTTTTCCTTCATTTTGGGGGCCCAGTAGTTCCGAGGATGTAAACAAGGTGCTACTGAGATATTGTCTTCGAGAGTGATGTCTTTAGGTAAGTAAGCGTATACATGGTAAGCTAAAGCTGCGATTTTTTTATCTGGATGAGTTTTTTTGACTTCTTTAGCTACATTATTTACAAATGTCCATAAATAGAGGGAAGCTGTTCCGCAATTAAAATGTTCTCCTCGGATGTTGTTTTTATCGATTTCAAGTTGCTTTTTACATTCAGAACATTGACACCAATTGGCATTATCAAGTGGTACTACAGCAAAATAGTCACCTAAAGCAATTTGGTTTCCTTTTAACGGTTTACCATCAAAATAATCTCGTGCATCTTGAGCTACTTGTTGGATGAATGCTTTATTGGTATAACAAAATTGTCGTTCGTGTGCACCTCCAGTACGGCCTTGTGCGAAGTACTCGGGATGGTATGATTCGAATAATTCTGGACACTTTGGATTTTTTTTCAAAAAACGGTCTTGATAGGTTGAGAATGCGTGGTTTGCAGCCCATTTTTCACCACCAAATTTTATTCTCCTTAAGAAAAGTTGAAACATTTCTCCGGAGGAGTTGAAATATTGGTCTTTCATCATTGGCCATTCGAAAGAATATGTACCGACTCTATATTTTAAATCGGGAGTACGTCTTATTTCTGTAAGGGGAAATTGTATTTTTGCTTTTTGAGGTATAATGATATTTAATGGGTGTGGACCGTAGAAGCGGATTCCTATGAATTTTTCAAGAAAATCATATACCGCATAACAGCTACCTTGAGCATCGTATATTGAAGGTAATGTAATTTCTTTATGTCCTATAGAGTCATTGATTAGTTGAGAATAATTTATTTTTAAACGATCATTGGAGAGAGTAGTTCCGTTATTATCGCGTCCGTTGTCATGTTTCTTATTCTCATCTTGCCCTGCAAGAATTATTTTTTCGGGAGTGATTTTAATAAGATATTCCTGTGCTTTGAACTGGATTGTGTCGAGTTCGGGTGTATATGGACTTTTACCTATGCAGAATAGTTTAGCTTGTTTTGATGGGACACTTTTTACAATAGGTAATTTGATTCCTGATGATTTTTGTATGAAGTGTTGTAATTCATGAGCAGCCAGGATTGCTGCATTGGAAGCGTGTTGGTCAATGACTATAAATGTATTCCCGTTTTCGATATAAAAGTTGGAAGAAGGTGTACATGAGTAAGAAAATATCAGAATACCGATGTACAATAGAAAATTTTTCATAATGGTTATTCTTTTTGGTGATTAGAAAGCACAATAACAGTTTGATGAAGTTTTGGGACAGGTATATTTATATAAAAAAGTTTTTTTATAAATTGCCTTTTTAAAACTTCTTCTAAATCTGGTTTGTGTAAGTTTTTATTTAATTTTTGAACGGCATAGAATGGGCAAAGCTAGCGCTAAGGCTTATTATTTATAAGCCATAATCAGTGTTCTTCATAATTGTTTTGTCTTTAGATTATATATATGTTATTATTTTCGATTTTATATTTTAGGTTATAATGCATACGTAAAATATTCATCATCTCTTGTATTGTCAGAGCTTTAAATTTTCCTGTAAATTGGTCGTTTACGATATTATTTTTGTCATAGTGGATTGTGACTCCGTACCAACGTTCCATTTTATGGAATACTTCTTCGAGAGATTCAGCTTTAAAAATCAATATTCCATTTTTCCAAGCTAATTCATATTCTTCGTCAGTTAGATATATATTTCCTTTTTTATTAATTTTAGAATATACAAATTTTTGAGATGGAGTCAGATAAATAGGCTGTGATTGGTCATTATTTAGTGTAAGCTTTACTTTACCGTCTATTAGGGTAGTTTCGGCAATATTTTCGTCATTGTAAATGGAAACATTAAATGAAGTCCCCAGAACTTCTACATTGAAAACAGATGTTTTTACAATGAAAGGTTTTTCTTTATTAGGGGTGACATCAAAGAAAGCTTCTCCTTCGAGAATAACTTCTCGTATGCTTCCATTATATTCCGAATTATATGATAGTTTTGACCCACTATTTAAGTGGACACTTGTACCGTCTGGTAAAGTGAATTCTGCTTTTTGGCCATTATTAGAGGTAATAATGTTGGGCTTTTGTTTGTATTTATCAGCCTGAAGATAGAAATATGTGGTTGAGAAAATAAATATGGGTAATAATATGGTAGCAGCAAGGGCTGCAAATTTTTGTATACGTTTACGGAAGTTTTCTTTTTTAATTTGCTGCCAAATTTTGTTACGTAAAGTATCTTTGGCAGTTAGGGGCATAGCATAAATATTCGTATCTTTGTGATAACATGTATCTATCATTTCGAGGAGTTTCTTTTCATCTCCGGTTATAACCATCTGTTTGAGCTCATTATATTCCATTTCATTGATTGAGCCCTGAATATATTTTTCGAGTATGTTTTTTTCTTGTTCTTCCATATTGAACATTGACTCTGTTTATAAAGCAATACACAAAATGTAATATTGTGTAACATGTGCTTATGTGATTATTAACTTTGTTTAGTATTTGGGCCCGTTCGTGTAAATAAAAATAAAACATATACCTATTTTTATGAGCTCTTCTTTTAAAACTTTGAGTGCACAACTTAGCTGATTTCTTACCGATTGTTCAGAAATATGTAAACGGGAAGCTATTTCTTGATTTGATAAATTTTGTTCTTTACTCATTTCAAATATTTCTTTTTGTCGATGGCTTAATTTCTCTTTGGCTTGTATTATTTTATCGTTTAATTCTTTAAATGCAATATCATTTTCTATTGTGTTTTCAGAGTAGGAGATGCTGTTAAAATGTGCAGTATATTCATCATAGGAGCATAATGAAATCTGTTTTCTAAGACTATTTAAAAATTTATTTTTGGCAATAGTAAAAAGAAGAGAATGAAATGAATAGTCGGGGGATATATGTTCTCGGATTTGCCATATTTTTAGAAATACTTCTTGAACTATTTCTTCTGCCATATCGGAAGAGTGGGTGAGGTTATATGCAAATCCATATAATCTGTTTGCATAGAGATTATATAGTTTATTAAAATCAGAATATGAACCTTTTTGTAGATTTTTAATGTAATCTTCATCCATATATATTGAGGACTGTTTTTTCTTGGCTGACATGATTTGAACAAAGATATAAATATATATTATAAAATATTGAAATGTAGTAAAAAATATTAGAAAATTGGAGATATTTTTTATTCTATATATTCTATTTTATGAAATTGTTGTATTAAAAAAGAAGATAGAATAATAGTACGAATTTATGAGAGACTGTTGTTAATGTATGTCTTGAAGAATGAGCCGGATAAGTGAAATTATTGACTTATATATGGCAATTGCTAAGATCTCGAAAGCCAAATTTCAGAAAAAAAATGTTGTAAAACTCAATTATTAGTTATCTTTGTAGCCCGAATTTGGTTTGGATTTGATAAATTTTATTTTTTAAATCCAATGAAAAGGGAATCGGGTGAAATTCCCGGACAGTCCCGCTGCTGTGAAGCTCTATAAAAGTTCAAGATTATGAAGTCACTGGCATCTTGTTGGGAAGGCGTCTTGAATTGGAGTCAGTCAGAAGACCTGCCATGTTCGGTTGTGATTTTAATTATTATTTAATTGTAAAATCAACAGTTCTTATATTCTCGTGGGATAGAATTAGGAAATGAAAATTGTGAATAAGATACTATTATATGTAGGGTTTTCGTCCTGTGTGATGATGCATAATGCTATGACGTGTATCATCAGCAGTCAGATAGAGGGTGTACTTCCCTCTTTCTTTATAATTTCTATGCCACGGAATCACAAATTTTATAATAACGGTCTGAAACGGTGTAAATGCTGTGTTCAGAGTTGATATAGAAATAATAAATCCTAAATTAGGAATAGAATGATAAAGAAAATATTAGTTGCTAATCGGGGTGAAATTGCGGTACGAGTGATGCGCTCATGCAAAGAAATGGAGATAAAAACCATTGCTGTTTTTTCTGAAGCTGATAGAACTGCACGTCATGTTTTCTATGCTGACGAAGCGTATTGCATCGGTCCGGCAGCATCAAAAGAGAGTTATCTGAATATCGAGAAGATTATAAATGTCGCTAAAGAGCATGGAGCTGATGCCATTCATCCAGGATATGGTTTTCTTTCAGAAAATGCTGCTTTCGCCCGTCGGTGTAGAGAAGAAGGAATTATTTTTATAGGTCCTGAACCGGAGACGATGGAAGTTATGGGTGATAAGATATCTGCCCGTTTACGGATGATAGAAGCTGGAGTTCCGGTAGTTCCTGGGACACAGGAAAATCTGAGAAATGTTGAAGAGGCGATAGAGTTATGTAATAAAATAGGTTATCCTGTTATGTTAAAAGCTTCTTCTGGAGGAGGAGGGAAAGGAATGCGCCTTATACATAACGAAAGTGAAGTAGCAGAGGCATATAATAATGCTAAATCTGAAGCCCTTTCGTCGTTTGGAGATGATACGGCTTATCTTGAGAAATATGTAGAGGAACCTCATCATATTGAGTTTCAGATATTAGGTGATACCCATGGTAATGTAATACATTTGTGTGAGAGGGAATGTTCGGTACAGAGACGTCATCAGAAAATAGTAGAAGAAAGTCCATCATCGTTTATCACCGAAGAGTTACGGAAGGATATGGGTGAAAAAGCAGTTGCTGCGGCAAAGGCTGTAAATTATATAGGTGCTGGTACTATAGAATTTTTAGTGGACAAGCATCGTAATTACTATTTTTTGGAGATGAATACACGTTTGCAGGTAGAGCACCCGATTACAGAAGAGGTATTAGGGGTGGATTTGGTGAAAGAACAAATACATATTGCTAATGGAAAGTCCTTACATCTGAAACAAAGTGACATTATGCAACGTGGACATGCTATTGAGTGTCGAATTTGTGCAGAAGATACCGATTTTAACTTTATGCCATCTCCCGGTATTATTCGCCAGATAACAGAACCAAATGGGATAGGAGTTCGTATTGATAGTTATGTATATGAAGGTTATGAAATTCCGGTACATTATGACCCGATGATTGGTAAACTTATAGTTTGGGCTACTTGTCGTAAATATGCAATCGAACGGATGCGACGAGTGCTTTATGAGTATAAAATAACGGGGGTAAAAAACAATATTCCGTATTTACGCCGTATTATGGATACCCCTGATTTTGTACAAGGTGGCTATGATACACATTTTATAGAAAAAAATGCAGAGTTTTTATTACATGGAGTTTCGGGTAATGAAGAAAAATCTGAAAATATAGCGATGATAGCAGCGTATATTGACTATTTGATGAATTTGGAGGAGAATACGTCTACTACAGTTGATAATCGTCCTATTAGTCGATGGAAAGCATTTGGTATGCATAAGGGGGTATTAAGAATTTAATCCAGAAAGTAATGGAGGTACATATAGGTAAACGAATAGCTGAGATTGAACTCGTAAGTAAAGATGGTAATAAAGTGCAATTGACTATCGATGGCAAACCATATGAAGTAGATGTGGTTATGGCAGAGAATGGAATATGTTCTATATTGCATGATGGACAATCTTATAATGCGGAGCTGATAAAGTCCGAAGGGGGGAAAAATTACCGAGTAAATACTCATTTTTCATCTTATTCTATTGATATTGTTGATTCTCAAGCTAAATATCTTCGTACTCGAAAGAAAGAGGAGGATAAACAAGACGATAAGATTGTGTCTCCTATGCCGGGAAAAATTGTAAGTATACTTGTAAAAGAAGGAGATAAACTTTCGGCAGGAGATACAGTATTAGTCATTGAAGCTATGAAAATGCAGAGCAATTTTAAAGTTACATCTGATTGTTCAGTAAAAGAAATCTTGGTAAAAGAAGGGGACTCTGTAGTGAATGACCAAGTGTTAGTTAAACTGGAGTTAAGTTCAACAGAAGAAATGTAAATATGGATAACGAAAAAAAATATGAAGCTTTTATCGAGAAAGATAAGATGGCCGAATTGGGTGGAGGTCTCGATAAATTACAAAAGCAGAGAGAATCGGGAAAAATGACAGCACGAGAACGTATCGAGGTTCTCCTCGATAAGGGGACTTTTGTTGAATTTGATAAGTTTGTAGTACATCGATGTACTAATTTTGGGATGGATAAGACCAAAATTCCGGGGGATGGTATTGTTTCTGGATATGGTAAGATAGATGGGCGATTAGTCTATGTTTATGCTTATGATTTTACTGTATATGGAGGTTCATTGAGTTCTACTAATGCCCAAAAGATTGTGAAAGTGCAGTCTTTGGCATTGCAAAATGGAGCTCCTATTATCGCTTTAAATGATTCAGGTGGAGCTCGTATTCAAGAAGGAGTGGAAAGTCTGACGGGATATGCCAGTATTTTTTATCAGAATACAATGGCTTCAGGTGTAGTTCCTCAGATTTCGGCTATTTTGGGCCCTTGTGCAGGAGGAGCCTGTTATTCTCCAGCTCTTACAGATTTTATATTTATGGTTCGGGATAAAAGCCATATGTTTGTGACAGGACCGGATGTAGTGAAGACTGTTACTCATGAGGAGGTAAATAAGGAAGAGTTGGGAGGAGCTTATACTCATAGTAGTAAAAGTGGTGTAACTCATTTTATGGGAAATAGTGAAGAGGAAGTTTTGATGGGAATTCGTGAATTGCTTAGCTTTTTACCATCAAATAATATGGAGGATGCTCCAATAAAAGCTTCTACAGATGATATTCGTCGTGAAGAAGAAAGTTTGCAGACAGTTGTCCCTGCTGACCCCAATATGCCTTATGATATAAAAGATATTATAGAGACAGTTATCGATGATCATTATTTCTTTGAAGTGATGCCCCATTTTGCTAAAAATGTGGTTATTGGTTTTGCTCGCCTTGGAGGACGACCTGTAGGTATTGTTGCTAACCAACCAGCTTATCTGGCAGGAGTTCTGGATATTGATGCATCAGATAAGGCTGCCCGTTTTATTCGTTTCTGTGACTGCTTTAATATACCTTTAGTGACGTTTGAGGATGTGCCGGGATTTCTTCCTGGGTGTACGCAAGAACATAATGGGATTATTCGCCATGGAGCAAAAATTGTATATGCTTATGCTGAGGCTACAGTCCCTAAGGTAACATTGATTACTCGTAAAGCTTATGGTGGTGCTTATATTGTAATGTCCAGCAAACAAACAGGTGCCGATGTTAATTTAGCGTATCCAACGGCTGAAATTGCGGTTATGGGAGCTGAAGGGGCAGTAAATATTCTTTATCGTCATGCTGATGCCAATACTAAAATGCAAGCCATTGAAGATTATAAAGCTAATTTTGCTAATCCTTATAAAGCGGCGGAATTAGGCTATATTGATGAAATTATTCTACCTAAGCAGACCCGTTATAAACTGATTCAGGCTCTTGAGATGGCTCAGAATAAAAATAAAAGTAACCCTCCTAAAAAACATGGAAATATGCCATTATAAAAATATTATATAGATGTTTTGAGAGCAAAAAAGCAAGTGTAAACTTGCTTTTTTGCTTTTATTAATTTCGGAGAGTATATCCTTTTTTAGAAGAAGGGAAATAAATATTTTTTTAAGAGTTTATTTTGTAGGTTTATTTTTTTTCATTCCTTTATAGACAAGGAATATTAAAACAAAAATACCTATAGCAATAAATACCCAGCCTATTTCTTGGCTATATTCAGATACTTTAGCCATGAGTTGGTCTTGGGGTACTACAGATTCAAGATAATAACCTATAGCTGCTAATATTCCGTTCCAGAGACCGGCTCCTAAAGTTGTATAGAGTAGGAATGTGGATAGTTTCATTCTGGCTAGTCCTGCTGGTATTGATATGAGTTGACGTACAGCGGGTACTAAACGCCCGATAAACGTTGATATACGACCATTTTCATCGAAATATCGTTCAGCTTTAGCAACTGATGCTTCGTCAATAAGGCACATGTGTCCAATACGGCTATTTGCAAATTTATATACCAATGGCCTTCCTACCCATAATGCTAAATAGTAATTGATTAGTGCACCAATATTTGCCCCGATGGTAGCAAATAAAATGACCAACCAAATATTTAATTCTCCAGCCGCAGCTTTATAAGCAGCAGGAGGGACAACGATTTCTGAGGGAAAAGGGATGAATGAGCTTTCGATAGTCATCAATAAAGTAATAGTCCAATAATTCAGATTATCAAGGCACCATTGTATAAAAGATAAAGACTCCATAAAATAGTATCAATTAGATAATTATATTTTTTGTCAAAAGTAGATATTATTGGTTGAAGCGGCAATGACATTTTTATTGCAATAATATTACAATAATATTACAAAAGTGTTTATATAAATAATAATGTTTTTATATGTTAAATTTGGGTTATTGTAGAACAAAGTGGGATAAAGATATGTTTTATGTGCAGAACGAGGGTTTCAATGGGCCAGTTCGTGGAAGACAACTTTCTACAGAGCAATCTGATAAGAAGAGAATAAAAGAGTTTATTTAGAGTCTTCTGTTGAGAATAAAAATTTGGTTAGAAAGATAATATATTCTTGTTTTTTGTGTGTTTCATTGGTATTATTATCCTTGCTTGTTCCTTTGAATAAGCATTATCCTCTTTCTTGTTTTTGATATATTTCAAGTTTAGGAAGGCTGTCTCGTGAGAAACAGCCTTTTTAAATTATAATTACTTTGTTTTAATATCGTTTGGTCTATTGGTTTGATAATAATAAAAAAGCACCTTTTTTAAATAAGGTGCTTTTGTCTAAGTTTAAATGCAGAGGCATTTGTAAATCGATTATCCAAAACTAAAAAAATCAAGAGGACGTTTGTTACTAATATAACATTCTCCTCTGTTTTCGCAGCAGAAAATTTTCTTTTCCCGCGCTAACCACCCGATAGCTGCAAACATTGCAACGTCGTCCAGTTCCAGTCTTTTCATCATTTGGGTAGAAGTGATCGTGTATGTCTCTTCAAGCACACGCCATATTCTCCCGGCATTTTCGGCAATTGTAAGTGCTTTCATAACATAAAAGTTTATATGTAAAGGAACTTTAGATGTAATAAAGTTACATCTATTTTGTCACGAAAACAAATAAATAAAGCTATTTGTTTAACGATTTTACATTATTTATATTTTTATGTTATTTTCTATAAGTGTCTTATTGACAATTAATTGCCACTCTGTTCTATTATATCTGAAGGAAAGTCTGTTTCGTTAGAGTCTTCTTCAATTAGTGTTCCGGCAAATAGCCAATACATCATCAATATAATTGCGATGGCAATGGCTATAATTTTCCAAATTTCCAGTTTTTTTGTTTTCATATTAACGTGTAAATATATATTGATTTTCAGAAGAAAGATGACCATTGTAATGATACTTATCTTCCGTAAAATGTTTTAAATCTTCAGGATTATATAATTTATTTTTGATGATATATCTGGCTATTTTTCCTCGAGCTTGTTTTGAGTAAATTTGGAATGATTGTAGTTTTCCGTTACGATAATCTTTGAAAATAAGATTGATTACTCGTATATTTTTGTTTAAAGAAATGGAATCAAGAGCTTTAAGGATTTCGTTAGATGCCAGATTTATAAGTATTCCATTGTGTTTGAGAGTATCATCAATACAAAAAGGTGTTAGTTTGGGACGCCAGAAATTATATAGATTTCCTTTACTTATACCGGGTACGTGCATTTGGAGCATCATCCGATATACTTCAATTTTATCTAGAGGTTTTATCCACCCATACAAAGTTGATAGGATACGTACATTTTTCTGGGCATATTCAAAATCAGTTTTATCGAAATTATAAGCATTTAATTCTTTGTAGACGTTCCCGGCGTAAGCTAATATTGCAGGTTTTGAAGGGTTCTTTGGTGTTCCGAAGTGTTGATAAGCAATATAACTATTTTTTGCCAAAGAAGGGTTGAGTTTCATTTCTTTTGCCAATTTTTCGGACGATAGCTCTTTCATACCTTTGGCTATTTGTTTGGCTTCGTTTAGAAAATGTGGTATTGTAGCTGGAGGACAGTCAGTCGGAACCGGGGTTGACATGTCCATTGTTCGGGTAGGAGAGAGTAAAATTAACATAATCTGTAAGTTTTTTATTAGAAAACAAAAACTTACAGAAATAGTTCTTTCTAATTTGTTTTTTAAACTGTTGGGTAATAGAAATAGGCTTGTATTATAATTTTATTTTCTTTTTCGTTCCTTTTATACTTTCATTGTGCATACGGTCGACAGCAGTTACAACGTAAGTATATTCTTTGTTCCCTTTTTGGTAAGGCAATACATAGCCTGTTTCACGAGTAATAGCAACAAGATTGTTTGCATTCGACAAATCTATCGGTTCTCCTTTTTTAAAACGATATATACAAAAATATATTTGTTTTTGCATCTCATCTCGTGTATTCCGGCGTTTCCATTCCAGAACATAGCCTTGTGATGTCCATCTTGTTTTTAGTTTTTTTACTTCTTCTGGCGCTTTTGCATCAATAAACGTGTAAGCTGGAATGAGTGCTGGTGATGAAAAATAATCGTTTCGTAATATGCCACTTATGTTTTTATAGTTGTTTATCAGTTCGTAACCAGGCCAAAAACATATTCCAGATATATTGTCAAGATAACGGCTTAATTGCATTTTACGATTCAATTGTGTAAAATTAGGATTTATATCAGCAGCATCCATCGTACGTTTTACATCTTGTCCGATGTACATATGTCTTCCGTTGGAATGGCGGTTCCACCAATAAATTAAAGTTTCGGAACATGCGGCTTTGTGTCCTATTTCCCAATATAATTGTGGCATCATATAGTCTATCCATCCTTTTTGTGTCCATAGAAGTACATCTGCATATAAGTCGTCATAATTTTGTAGACCTCTGGTTTCGCTACCGTTTGCATCATTATGGATGTTCCGATATATTCCGAACGGACTTATGCCAAAGCGTACCCATGGTTTACGGTGTTGTATAGTTTGATGTAATTTTTTAATTAGAAGATTTACATTATTTCTGCGCCAGTCATTACGATTCATACCATTATTATAGCGGGCATAACTATTATCATCGGGGAATGGCATTCCATTAATCGGGTAGGGGTAAAAATAATCATCCATGTGTATTGCATCTATATCGTATCGAGCAACGATGTCGTCGACAACCTTTGTGATGAATTCTCTTGATTGAGGCAATCCAGGATCGAAATAAATACCGTTCCCATATTGAACAAACCACTCAGGATGCTTGAAATAAATATGGTTTGATGCCAATGGTTCATTTATATTGCTACTTACTCGGTAAGGGTTGAGCCATGCATGCAATTCCATATTACGGGCGTGGCATTCGTCTATCAGGAATTTTAGTGGATCCCATTTTGGCACTAATGCAACGCCTTGTGTACCTGTCAGAAATCGGCTCCACGGCTCGAGTTTGGATGGATAAAAAGCATCAGCCATTGGCCTGACTTGAAAAATGATAGCGTTAATACCCGTTTGCTGTAATTGGTCAAGCATATTTGTGAAATAGGTTTGCATGGCATCTCGGCTCATTGTACTGTATTGTGATTGATATACAGTTTGTATCCATGCTCCTCTAAATTCGCGTTTGGGGTGTTGTTGCGCTTGTATGATTGGACATAGTGTAAGTAGAAAAAGAAAAATCAGGTATCTTTTGAGTTTCATCGAATTCTATATTTATATTTAAAAGCAAAAATAGGTCTATATGAGGCTATTTTCCAAATAATTTCTCTGAAATTTATCTTAATTCTCTGCTGAAAATTTTGTACCTTTGCATCAAATTTTTTGAAAATAAATCGTGTATATAGTGCCGGTTTTCTAAATTGAAAATAATAAAAGAAGATATATGAATGAAATAGCAACGAAGTATAATCCTGCTGATGTAGAAGAAAAATGGTATGCATATTGGTTGAAAAATGGGTATTTTAAATCGAGACCTGATGGGCGAGAGCCTTATACGGTTGTTATTCCTCCTCCTAATGTGACAGGTGTGTTGCATATGGGGCATATGTTGAATAATACTATTCAGGATATTCTGGTACGTCGGGCAAGAATGACAGGTAAGAATGCTTGTTGGGTACCGGGTACAGATCATGCTTCGATTGCAACGGAAGCTAAAGTCGTAAATAAATTAGCAACCCAAGGTATTAAAAAGACAGATTTGACCCGTGATGAGTTTTTGAAACATGCATGGGAATGGACTGACACTCACGGTGGTATTATTTTAAAGCAATTGCGTAAGCTTGGAGCATCGTGTGACTGGGACCGTACAGCTTTTACAATGGACGAAAAGCGGTCGGAGAGTGTTCTTAAAGTATTTGTTGACCTTTATAACAAAGGGCTGATATATAGAGGAGTACGTATGGTAAATTGGGATCCTAAAGCTCTGACAGCCCTTTCGGATGAGGAGGTTATTTATAAAGAAGAACATAGCAAGTTGTTTTATCTTCGATATAAGATTGAAGGGGAAGATGGATATGCTATTGTTGCTACTACCCGTCCTGAGACTATTATGGGAGATACGGCAATGTGTATTAATCCGAATGACCCTAAGAATAAACATCTTCGAGGTAAGAAAGTCATAGTTCCTTTAGTGAATCGGATAATTCCTGTTATAGAGGATGATTATGTAGATATAGAATTTGGTACCGGATGTTTGAAGGTAACCCCAGCTCACGATGTGAATGATTATATGTTGGGAGAGAAATATAATTTACCAAGTATAGATATCTTTAATGATAATGGAACGTTGAGTGAAGCTGCCGGTCTGTATATAGGTATGGACCGTTTTGAGGTACGTAAACAGATAGAAGAAGATTTGAAAAAAGCCGATTTACTTGAAAAGGTAGAAGCTTATACAAATAAAGTCGGTTATTCTGAACGGACAAATGTTGTCATTGAGCCTAAGCTTTCCATGCAATGGTTTTTGAAAATGTCTGATTTAGCAAAACCTGCTTTAGAGGCTGTAATGAATGATGATATAAAATTCTATCCGTCCAAGTATAAAAATACGTATCGTTACTGGATGGAGAATATTAAAGATTGGTGTATTAGTCGCCAATTATGGTGGGGACACCGTATTCCGGCTTATTATTTGCCTGAAGGCGGATATGTAGTTGCTGCTAAAGAAGAAGAAGCATTGAAATTAGCTCGGGAAAAAAGCGGGAATTTTGCTTTGCAAATGAGTGATTTGCACCAAGATGAAGATTGTCTTGATACTTGGTTTTCTTCTTGGTTGTGGCCGATATCTTTATTTGACGGGATTAATAATCCGGGTAATGAAGAGATAAAATATTATTATCCTACCAGTGATTTGGTAACGGGTCCTGATATTATATTTTTCTGGGTAGCGCGTATGATTATGGCCGGTTATGAATATGAAAAGGATAAACCTTTTAGAAATGTCTATTTTACTGGTATCGTGCGAGATAAAATCGGACGGAAAATGTCCAAATCATTAGGTAATTCACCTGACCCTCTTGAATTGATAGAAAAATATGGTGCCGATGGGGTGCGCATGGGGATGATGTTGTCTGCTCCGGCAGGAAATGACATTTTATTTGACGATGCATTGTGTGAGCAAGGTCGTAATTTCAATAATAAGATATGGAATGCTTTCAGGCTTGTAAAAGGATGGGCTGTCGATGATAATCTGTTGCAACCGGAGTCGGCTGCTATCGCTGTACGTTGGTTCGATTCTTTATTGAACCGAGCAATGGATGAAATTGCAGATTTGTTTGGTAAGTATCGTTTATCAGAGGCTTTGATGACTGTGTACAAGTTGTTTTGGGATGAATTTTCTTCTTGGTATTTGGAGATGATTAAACCTGCTTATCAACAGCCTATTGATAAATATACCTATGAGTCGACTTTACAATTTTTTGATATATTGCTTAAGTTGTTGCATCCGTTTATGCCGTTCATTACCGAAGAATTGTGGCAGCATATTGTCTCTCGTAAGGATAATGAAAGCATTATGATTGAGCAATTGCCGATTGTGAAACCGATTGATGAAGCTTTAGTTTCGGGATTTGAATCTGTGAAAGAGGTGATTTCGGGTGTTCGTACTATTCGTTTACAAAAGAATATTCCTAATAAAGAGGCCTTGGAATTGCAAATTGTTGGAGAACATAATACAGATTATGATTCAGTTATTACTAAACTTGCTAATATATCAGTTATCAATCGGGTTACGGAAAAAGATATTACTGCTGCTTCTTTCTTAGTAGGGACTACTGAGTATGCGATACCTTTAGGTAATAGCATAGATATCGAAGCTGAACTTAAAAAACAAGAAGAAGAACTGAAATATTTACAAGGTTTTTTAAAGTCTGTGAAAGCGAAGTTGGGTAATGAACGTTTTGTAAGTAATGCTCCTGCGCAGGTTGTTGAAAATGAACGGAAAAAGCAGTCTGATGCAGAAAGTAAGATAAAATCTTTGGAAGAGAGTATTGCTGCGTTAAAAAAATAAGTGAAAGGCACAGCTGGTAAATATAGTACTCGTATTGGCCAGCTGTGTTCTTTTATTTTTGTTTTAGACTATATGCATAAGAGAGGAAGAAAAAGACTTGATGAATGGCGAGAACAATATTGATAAAGATAAGTGAGTATATTGCTTATACTGATAGATAGGACGAGCAGTTTTTGTGTATTGCTGATACTTGTGAACCTATGTATACCTATGTCTTTGTTGGTATTGTTGATATTTAATAATAAAGATAATTATATTGTAGGTCCGAAAATGGCAATTGAAGTATGATGCGGTAGATTTGCATATTAAGAGAAAGAGAGTATTGTCATATTTCTGGTAAAAGTTTATTTTTCTTTTTTTAGTTTTTTCTTAAAAGTAAATTTCAGAACAGAGGGTTTAAAAATAAAGAGAAGAGCCATTAATGTTGATAGTCGTCTGAAACCCGATATAGACTTATGGAAATAATAAAAAAGGCGATTAAGAGAGAATAACCCTAAAACAAGAAAAACATAAAAAAATTCTTTTCCAACCCCCACAACATCAAAAATATATATTGTTAATTTTTCAAGTGAAGACTGGATAGTGCTCTAATTTTTTATTGTTATTGGGGAGTAAGATATCCGGTCAGACGAATACTTTTTTTTATGTTAGGTATTGTAGATGACGAATAGATATGCTATTATTTCAACTTTAAGTATGGTTATTTGTTATTTAATATAGGATTTTCTTTTAGGAAAAGAATTCAATAGATTGTTTTACTTAAAAAATAATGGAATTATGAATTTTCTTTGGTATATTATTATTGGTATTGTTGCTGGGTATTTAGCTGGAACTATTATGAGAGGTGGAGGCTTTGGCTTAGTTATCAATCTTATTCTTGGAGTGGTAGGAGGTGTTCTTGGAGGTTGGGTATTTGGTCTGTTCGGGATTACGGCTACAGGTATTATTGGTAGTCTTATAACATCTGTTATAGGAGCAATACTTGTTTTGTGGTTGGCAACGTTATTTTATCGGCCTAAATCTAAATAGAAAGAAGGTTGACAAACTTTTATGACGTTTGATATTTTTCATAATGTAATGATGTATTATATATGAAATAGAAAAGTATTCCCGGATAAAAAATTGTTATATATTTTTTGTCCGGGAATTTTGGTGAATCGCTTATGTTTTTAGCCAGTTAATCTGGGTATTTATTTTTTGACTTTTTGACTTGCCTTCTCTACTGCAGCATTGAGATTTTCGGTTTGTTCGTTAATTGCTTCTTTAGTGCTTTCCCATTTATCCAAAGCTTTTTTCATACCTTTCTCAACTTGTCCAGAAGCTTTGTTGATAGCTTTGTCAAAGGATTTACGGGTACTATGTATTTTCCTTTTTAGCTTGCAGTTAGAGTTTTGGTTGCAAGCGATAAAAGCCGCTGCACCAACAGCAGCTCCGGCTATTGCCAACAAAATGATTTTTTTCATATTCTTATACTTTTAATAAATACTATGTTATTATACGAACAATTGATGTATAAGGTATGTTTGTTCTATTTTCTAAAATATGCACTAAAAATTGATAAATATAAAGTAATGAAAAATGCGATAGTATATAATGGATTCTGAAATTGGTTTAGGTTTTGAGATATTGAAAATTAATAATGGAAAAAGAAATAAAAATTTTTCTTTTCAGATATATTTACTGTAGATATAATTAGATTTTAATTTTGTATATTTTTGTGGTCAAATTTCAAAATATGAGTAAAGAAATATTGTTGATAATAGGCCGAGGAATTGGGCAAGTAATGTTTCAAAATAATGCATTTTCTGGATTGTTAATGTTGATAGGTATTGCATGTAATTCTTTGCTTTTAGCTTTTTTGGCTTTGGCCGGTAATGTTGTAAGTACTTTAATGGCTCTGTTAGCAGGCTATTCTAAAGATGATATACGAAATGGTCTGTATGGTTTTAATGGTACATTAGTAGGTATAGCGATTGGGGTATTTATGAAAATAAATTTTATTTCTATATTTCTATTGATATTGGCTTCATGCTTTTCAACTTGGGTAACTAATTTGTTTAGTCGTCAAGAAAAATTACCTGGTTTTACAGCCCCTTTTATTATTACAATTTGGTTGTTATTGATAAGTTGTCATTATTTGTGTCCGTTTTTATTTTTATCTTCTGTTTCTGGAGTTATAGAACAATCTGCTGATTTGTTTCGAGCTTTTAGTTTGAATATGGGACAAGTTATGTTGCAAGGAAATAGTGTACTTACAGGATTATTTTTTTTGATAGGTATTTTTATAAATTCTCGGATAAATGCTATATATGCGATTTTAGGGGCTGTAATTCCATTGATGATGGTTTTGTGGTGTAAAGACGATTATTCTGCGTTCAATACGGGGATGTTGGGGTACAATGGAGTACTTTGTTGTATTGCTATAGGAGATCGGTCAAAAACGGGAATCGTATTTGCAACATTATCAGTATTTCTTTCGATTATATTGCAAGTAATTGGCATGAATTTAGATGTTACTACATTGACGGCTCCATTTGTCCTTTCTGTATGGATAGTTTTAGGCATACGGTATATTACCTTAAAAAAGTATTGCGATTTGGAAAATGCCTGCGATTGAGATAGATTGGATTTGTTTGTGTAAAATTACTTTTTATCTGGCTTTATTTATAATCTTTTTGATTTCATTCATATTTAATTATGGCATTAATGAGGAACAAAGAGGAATGTGCTCTATGCTATATAGAGACTCTATTTTAGGTAGAATTTCTGTATAGTTTTTTCTCTTTGTAAATCCATTTGGTTAAGCCTTTT
Source organism: Coprobacter secundus subsp. similis (assembly GCF_015097275.1). Lineage (GTDB taxonomy): Bacteria > Bacteroidota > Bacteroidia > Bacteroidales > Coprobacteraceae > Coprobacter > Coprobacter secundus. Next base: position 1,645,382 of record NZ_AP023322.1, on the reverse strand, counting down.
GTGCGATAATACATAGGTTTTCTTTTTTTCGATGATGTATAATAATGTTAGTAAATCCACATTTTTGAAGTATTGATTCTAATTGGTGTGCTGGATGTACAATCATTCCATCAATTCGGCTGGTCCATGTTTCATTGTTGGGGTCACTCATTTCGCAGCAGATAAGAAAATAGTTGTTCTTTTTTAGTACTCTGGCGATTTCTGTAAACGAGAGATTTAAATCATCCCAAAAATAAATAGTTTCAAAAGCTGTTACTACATTGAACATCTCATTTTCGTATGGAAGTTTGTTTACACTTCCTATGTGGACAAAGCAACGAGTCCCTAAAAATTTTTTGTTTTTCTTTTGGGCGAAAAGTACACTTTCAGGTGATATATCCAAACCGTAAACTTTTCCTTTTGGACAGTATTCCAGCATCTTTTCTAGATTTGCTCCTCCTCCGCAACCGATATCTAATACATTCCAGTTTACTTGCCAATTTAATTGAGACATTCCCCATAGGGATAGTTTAGAATGACCTATATTCATTCCTCGTAGAATCATTCTTCCGAAAAAGCCCTCAGGTTTACGAGTATTCTGCAAAATTTTGTTGATAAAACTTTTCTTTCTCATTTTATTGTTATATGTGTTATTATGAGAATGCAAGTTAAAGGGGGGAGCTGTAAAATACAATACCCAAATGTAGTTAATTTTAAACAAATGTAGACTTTACTATGGAGAATCTACATTTATTTTTAAGTGTAGTCAATTATATATTTGGGGGAATATTTTTAGAGAGAGGGATGTAAATTTTGTGTAGTGCTTTTATTGTTTCGAATCTTTTTCTATTATTTGGGGAATAAGAATTGCAGTGTACAGTTGTAATATGGCTGCAACGGTTAAAAGGAGAATCCATTCTGTACGAGTTTTAAACATAAAATAAGAGGCTGCGACCAATAATAGGGCAGACAGAGTTTCCATTCGGTAGAGCCGTTTGAGTCTAAAATTGGTACCTTCGTAACGGAATGTCAAACGACAGACAGCGATTCCTGCAGCTCCTAATGCAAAAATATATGGTACAGCAAACCATCCAGTAATATATAATGCTGCGGCTATTAATACACATATGGCAGATAAAAGAAAAATCGTATTACGGGTCTTATTGTTCATTATTGTTTTTTTCTACTTCTATAATATAAATGTCTTCGTTTGGTTTTTTCATTAGATATTGTTCTCGAGCAAATTTTTCTAAGTTTTCACTGTTTGAGCGTAATTCATTCAAGCGGCGGTTACTTTCGTCTATTACGTGTTGGTAATGTTCTATATCTCCCTTTAGTTGTCGTATTTTACGGTTATAAGCAAAACTTTGTAAAAAGCTGTTATCATCGACAAATATCATAATAATGATAAAAGTAAGGGCAAGAATTTTAACCAAAGATAGATGCTTTTGTGCAAATATTCTATATTTAAGTAACCTTTTTTTCATTTTTTGTCGATAAATTATTTTTACAAACGTACATAATCTTTTTTGTTTGCGAAAGTAATCGTTTCATTTTAAGGTTATGTTTAAATATTTCTCACATTTTTATAGATAGGAATTAATTTTGTGTATTATTCTGCATTAAATATCGGGAAAATTTACGTATTGGGAGGAATTTCTTGTTGATTGTTCATCATTATTTGTACCTTTGTGCGCAAAATTTTGAAACAAGTGAATTTAATCATTGATCAAGGAAATACAACGATAAAGTTAGCAGTCTTCAATGCTTTTGCACTTGAAACATTGATTACTTATGATACTTGGAATGAGCCGGTCATAGAAGATTTTTTATCTGGTTATGATATTGAAGCTTGTATATATTCTTCTGTGGCTCGTAAATGTGATGAGCATGTAGATTTTTTTCGAAATCGAATACCGATGTTTCATCTATTTTCATCTGACAGTCGCTTGCCTATACGTATAGGATATCGTACTCCTAATACTCTAGGTTTAGACCGGATAGCCGGGGTAGTAGGGGCTTATTATGAAAAGCCGGGAGTGCCTATATTGGTAATTGACGCAGGAACGGCTATTACATATGATTTACTTTTGGCTGACGGGCTTTTTGTAGGGGGGAATATTGCTTCTGGAATACAAATGCGCTTTAAGGCTTTGCATACGTTTACGGGACGTTTGCCTTTGGTTTCATTTGAGGGAGATATTCCTTTTTTGGGAGATGATACGTTTGCGGCTATTCGTGCGGGTGTAATTCGAGGAGCATGTTATGAAGTAGAGGGGTATATACGAGATTTGACCCATAAATATCCTGGGCTTTTGATTTTTTTAACGGGCGGAGACGCTTTTTTATTTGCCGAACGGTTAAAAACTCCCATCTTTGTAGATAAAAATATCGTAATAAAAGGTTTGAATAGAATACTATATTATAATGTTGAAAAATAAAGTCATAATTATTGCGCTTATTGGTGCTCTTTACAGTATTGGGATAATGGCCCAGAATAATACAAACTCTCCTTATTCACGTTACGGATACGGTATTCTAGATGATAATTCATTTGGTATGGGCCGTGCGATGGGAGGAATTGGGTATGGCTTGCGTTCGGCTCGTCAGATAAATGTGAAAACCCCAGCTTCTTATGCAGCAATGGATTCTTTGACGTTTTTGTTTGATTTTGGAGTAAATCTTCAAAATGTTTGGATGAAAGAGATTCCTACTGGGGCAAAAGAATCTCAAATAAATGGAAATCTTGAATATATAGCAATGCAGTTTCCTTTAGGAAAAAATATTGCTGCCAGTTTAGGTTTGTTGCCTTTTTCTTATGTGGGTTACAGTTATGGAGGGACGATTAATAATGGCTCGGAATCAAAATTAGGAGAAGGTGGTATAAATCAAGCTTATGCAGGAGTGAGTGTAAATGTTTACAAAGGATTTTCTTTAGGAGCTAATATCAGCTATCTTTTTGGAAATATAGTACATGATAATTATATTATACCGAGTAACCAGAATACGATTGACGGAATAATTGAAAATAAACTCCATGTGTCAGATTTTCATGTTGAATTTGGAGCTCAATATACTTATAAAATTAATGAAAAAGATAAGTTTACTATAGGGGCAGTTTATTCTCCTAAGAAAGCTTTGTTGGGACATGAGTATAGGACAGAGCAAGTTTATAGTAGTTCCTCTTCATCTACAGCATCTCAAGTCGAGAAATCGGATACCACTTCATTAAAGGGTAATTATGAGATAGCTTCGACATATGGTCTTGGATTTACTTATTCTCGAGATAATTTGTTTACGGTGGGGGCTGATGTTACTTTTCAGGATTGGAAAGATACTCGCTATGCAGGTCGTACCGATACTTTAAATAATCGGATAAAAGTCGCTGTTGGAGGTGAATACATCCCTAATATTCTTTCTCGTAATTATTTAAAACGGATACGATATCGTTTAGGAGCTTTTTATAACCAGTCTTATTTGAAGGTAAGTGATGCGTCTACGAATTCTTCAATGAATATGCGTGAGGTAGGAGTTAGTTGTGGTTTTGGTCTTCCTATTAAGAGTGATAAATCTATTGTGAATCTTGGACTTGAATATGTTAATCGACGTACAACGCCACAGGCATTGATTACAGAAAATTATTTAAGAGTTTCGGTAAGTCTTACTTTTAATGAGTTCTGGTTTTTTAAACGTAAATTTGAATAGTATAATTGTTACATAAAAATTTTATATGATTTTGTTTCTTATGGAGCAAAATCATATTTTTTATAAATAAAGGCTAAATATTTGTTGAATTTTGGAATGTATTATTTGCTGTTTTAAGTAGACGAAAGTTTTTGATTAGCTATTATTTATTTGTGAATCTAATTCATTATTGAGGGTAATAATGAGGTGTAAAGTGGAGATATGGAATGTACTTTAAAAAAATAGCGAGTTATTTTTATTTTGTTATAATTAAGCTATGGAATGAAGTTTGAAAATAGTTGGATCTGTTAAATTTTGATATAAATATTAGATTCTATATCATGAATTCGCTAAATTTGTAATCAAAATATTGCCTTTTATAGTGAATTATTTTGAAAAGAGGCAAAATCTAAGTGAATGGGTAATTCTGAATTTACAACATATACTCGAAATAAGACGTTGGCAGGTATATATGTCGCGTTGTCTGTCGCAGTTTTTGTATCTGTTTTCTTTTCTTCATGTGAGAAAAAAATAAAAAATGAAGTAGTTAAAGGGTTTACCGATATTAAGAAAGTTCCTACTCTGCGTACACTTGATGTGACTACAATGATTTCGGATTCGGGTATAACTCGTTATAAAATAGTTGCTAAAGAATGGCTGATGTTTGAGAATGCAGATGAGCCGTATTGGTATTTTCCTCAAGGAATATATGTCGAGCAATTTGATTCACTTTTTAAGACAGAAGCTTTTATTATTGGAGATACAGCTATTTATCATAAGAATAAGCAATTATGGGAATTGAATGGTAATGTTCGTATGGAAAATGTGAAAGATGAAATATTCCTTACTCAACAACTGTTTTGGAACCAACGCAAACAAGAAATCTATTCGGATAGTGATATTCATATTCAGCGAGTTGATAAAATAATCGAAGGGAAGGGTTTCGTTTCTAATGAATCTATGACGCGTTATACAATAAAACAGACTAATGGAATTTTTCCTATGAAAGAAGGCGAAGCTCAGTCTTCTCAAAAAAATGATAGTGCTCGTATGGCTGCTCGAAATAATGCTAAACATTATGCACCTAAACAGGAAGGAGGAGCTCGATGACGGCTATTGTCTGGATTGTAGTGGTATCTTTGATTTTTTCAGCCTTTTTTTCAGGGATGGAGATTGCTTTTGTATCGTCCAATAGGGTTCGTTTTGAACTGGATATGAAGAAGGAAACTCTTTTGGGCCGAGTGTTGAATTTGTTTTATCATCATCAGGAACAATTTATTTCTACTATGTTGGTGGGTAATAATATTGCATTAGTGATTTATGGTATTGGTATGGCTGAATTACTTTCTCCTGTATTGTCTTATATATATGATAATGATATATTTGTTTTGTTAAGCCAAACATTGTTATCGACCTTGCTTATTTTGTTGACTGCCGAATTTTTTCCTAAAACTTTATTTCGTATAAATCCGAATTCGGTACTTCGTTTTTTTGCATTACCTGTGTATCCGATATATTTGATTTTATATCCTCTTTCGAAATTGACATCTTTGTTTTCAAAAGGAGTGTTGTGGCTAAGTGGGGTTAAAATATCAAACCATCAGGAAGAGAATGCAATGAGCAAAGTCGACCTTGATTTTTTCATACAGCAAAGTATTGATGAAGCAGATAATGAGCAGGAAGTCGAGACTGAAATGAAGATATTCCGGAATGCCTTAGACTTTTCTAATGTCAAGTTAAGAGATTGTATGATACCCAGAAACGAAATTGTTGCTGTAGACAGGGATAAGACAATGAGGCAAGAGCTTATATCGACTTTTATAGAGACAGGCCTTTCTAAAATAATTGTTTATAAAGAGAATATTGATGATATAGTTGGTTATATACATTCTTCTGAAATGTTTAAGCAATCAGTAGATTGGCGTGTTCATATAAAACCTATTTTGCAAGTGCCTGAAACTATGTTGGCATCGAAATTGATGAAAAGCTTGATGCAGCAGAAACGAAGTATTGCTGTTGTGATAGACGAATTTGGCGGGACCAGTGGTATTATTACATTAGAAGACCTCCTTGAAGAAATATGTGGTGATATAGAAGATGAGCACGATATTCGTAATTATGTATCACAGAAAGTTGGTGAAAATGAGTACCTTTTCTCGGGACGATTGGAAATAGAGAAAATAAATGAGATGTATGATTTGGAGATACCTGAATCTGATGAATATCAGACTATAGCAGGATATATTTTGTATCATCATAAAACTATACCACAACAGGGGGAGATTGTGGAGATTGGACCTTATAAATTTAAAATACTAAAGAGGAATGCAACAAAAATAGAGATTGTCAGAATGAAAATGGAGAAATAAACGATTTTTTTTTATTATTCATCACGGATATAAAGGCATTTTTTGTATCTTCGTGCGCTTACTTGAAATAAGAAAACAAAAAATAAAACTAATAAACATAAACTAGTAAATGGCTACGTTAGAGAAAATCAGAGGTAAAGCAGGGCTGTTAGTCACCGTTATCGGTGTAGCATTACTTGCGTTTATCGTTGGAGACTTATTGAATTCAGGCCACACTTTCTTTAGGATGAATCAAGATAAGGTGGCAGTAATCAATGGAAAGAGAATTACGACAGAGGAGTTTCAAACAAGAGTACAAGCCCGTACTGACGAAATGCAGAATATGTATAAGAGATATGGTATGTCTCTTCCTGAAGGGTCTGCTGCTCGTATCAACAAAGAGGTTTTTGACCAGATGATCAACGAGGTTTTGCTGGAAGAAGAAGCTGATAAGTTGGGTATTGCAGTATCGAAAGAAGAATTGGCAGATTTATTACAAGGTGATAATATAGTTCCTCAGGTAAAACAATTGTTTACTAACCCTCAGACTGGAGTTTTTGATAAACAAGTATTGTTGAACTTTTTGAATGTTATTTTGAATGAGAATAGTCCTGAAGCTCAAAATCCAGAGACTGCTGAGCAAATATCTCAACAACGTAAGATGTGGCTTGATATGGAGAAGAGTGTGAAGCAGCAACGGCAAGTTGAGAAATTCTTTACTTTGATGACAAAGTCGGTACAGGCCAATAAGCTGGATATCGAAGCTGCTTATCAGAATGGTAAGGTGAGTGCAGATTTTGCTTATGCAGTACAGTCATATTCTTCAATTCCCGATTCTACTGTAAAAATTAGTGATTCGGAATTAAAAGAGCTTTATAATAAAGAAAAAGAAAATTTTAAGCAGGATGAGAAACGCGTTGTGAAGTATTTTTCTGTAGATATAGTTCCTAGTGAAGGGGATTATAAGATTACAGAAGAAAAAATAAATAATCTCAAAAATACTTTTACGACGACGCAGGATGTTGCTGGTATGTTGAGCCTGAATACAGATGTGCCTTATACTGATGCTTATGTGGCAGAGCGTAGTATGGATACCGATATGAAAAATTTTGTGGCTAATGCTCAAATTAATGATGTTGAAGGTCCTATTTTTGTAAATAATGCCTATAAGATGTATCGGTTGATGGGTAAGACTGTGGCTCCTGATTCTGTTAAGGTACGTCATATTATGTATCCCTTACAAAAAGACGAGCAGACGGCTGCACAGTTTGATAGCTTGTTGAATGTTTTAAAGAATGGGGGCGATTTTGCTCAGTTGGCTCAAAAATTTTCAGTGGATCAATCTTCTGCTCAGAATGGTGGGGATTTGGGTTGGATGACTGAAACTTCAGCTGTTCAATTAGGACAAAAATTTGTAAATGCTATATTTAATAGTAACGGTTCTGGATATATGACTGTGGAATCTCCTTATGGTCGCCACATCGTACAAGTGACCGAACGTACCGCACCGGTAGCAAAAGCAAAAGTTGCACAATTGGTTATGAATGTACGTCCTAGTTCCGAGACATATAGTACGTTGTATAATGGCGTAAGTCAATATATTGCTACGAATACAGATGTCGAATCATTTGAGAAAAATGCGAAAGATAAGGGATATATCGTATCTACGGCCAATCTTACTCGAGATGATGTAAGTTTGGGTAACATCAACGACGCTCGTCAGGCAATTAAATGGGCTTTTAATGCTAAGAAGGGAGCAATTTCAGAGATTTATAATGTCGAGAATAAATTCATGGTTGCAGCCTTGGCTGATGTGCAGAAAGAAGGTTATGCCGATGTGAAACAGGTGGAACCTCAATTGAAAGCAAAATTAATGGCTGATAAGAAAGCTGAAATAATCATGAATGACTTGCAAGGTAAAAATGTAAAGAGTCTTGATGCTTATGCTCAGGCTATGAAATCGCGTATTGATACAGCTAAATTTGTTAGTTTTGCTGTAAATGCTATTGCCGGTGTGGGGTTCGAACCGGTTTTGACTGCAAAAGCTCCGTATGCTGATTTAAATACTTTGGTTGGTCCTGTAAAAGGAAATAATGGAGTCTATGTTTTCTCAGTATATAATAAGACAGAAAATAAGGAACCGATGAATGCAGATACAGAAAAACAAAAGTATATGCAATCTGTCAATCAGATTATTTCCAGTCAATTGATAAATGTTATGAAGGATAAAGCAGAAATAGAGGATAATCGTATTAAATTCTTCTGATTTTCTGATTCAAAATAATATAAAAAGCGAGGGTGCATTTAAATGCACCCTCGCTTTTTATATTATTTTGTTTCTTTTCTGATAAGAAATCAATTTTTTCCAATGGTTCAGATAATGATTTTTTAAGATATTATCTTCGTATAACATTGGTTGACATTTTTTGTTGGTAGTGCATAATCACAGTTATATTAATAAGTTAGTTTTATTGTTTATCTATCATGTAAAATCTTATCTGTTTTTAAAAAGCTTTCATTTATAGTAATAGGTATATTCAAACATTCGTTATTTATTTCTACTTTTGTATCGATATGGATAATAAATCAGAAAAAAAGCATTTGGCTGGAATGTCAGCTTCTGAAATTACGGAAGTTGTAGAGAGTCTGGGAATGCCTCGATTTACGGCAAAACAGATAGTATTTTGGTTATATGAAAAGCGAGTAAATTCGATTGATGAAATGACCGATTTGTCAAAAGTGAATCGAGGGAAATTACTGGAAAAGTATGATGTGGGTTATGTTGCGCCAGTTCAGGAGATGCGTTCGGTAGATGGTACGGTAAAATACTTGTTTGCCACTTCACATGATAGTTCGGTGGAAGCGGTTTATATACCAGATAAGGAGCGGGCAACACTTTGTGTTTCGTCACAAGTCGGATGTAAAATGAATTGTTTGTTTTGTATGACAGGTAAACAGGGTTTTACTCGTAATTTAACGGCAAATGAAATTTTGAATCAGATAATATCTATTCCGGAGAGCCGTACTCTTACCAATTTGGTATTTATGGGAATGGGAGAGCCGTTCGATAATATTGATGAACTGATGAAAGTACTTTCTATTTTGACCTCGGAATGGGGATTTGCCTGGAGTCCTAAACGGATAACGGTTTCTACCATTGGGCATCGTGTGGGAATGGAACGGTTCTTAAAAGAAAGCGATTGTCATTTAGCTGTAAGCTTACATTCTCCTTTTCCTGTAGAGCGATTGTCTTTGATGCCTGTAGAAAAGGCATATCCGGAATATGAAATTATTGAAAAACTTCGACAGTATGATTTCTCGAAACAGCGTAGGCTTTCGTTTGAATATATTATGTTTAGAGGATTAAATGACTCGTTAAGGCATGCAGAGGAACTTGTACGCTTATTGAAAGGCTTGCATTGTCGTATAAATTTGATACGTTTTCATGCAATTCCTGATGTGGCATTAAGGACTTCGGATGAGTCTTCCATGGTGCAATTTAGGAATTATCTTACGAGAAAAGGTATAATTTGTACGATCCGTTCGTCTCGGGGTGAAGATATTTTTGCTGCATGTGGAATGTTGTCTACTGCAAGAACGCAGAAGATGAAATTAAGGGAATAATGAGTTTGTAGATTTTTTGCTAAAATGCTTTTTTTTACAATATAAATATTAACTTAGAGCTTGAATAGAAATATAGTATAATGGAAGATAATTATAAAGTCCGGGTAGGAATTACCCAAGGAGATATAAATGGGATAGGATATGAAGTAATATTGAAAACTTTATCCGATCCTCGAATTGTAGAGGTATGTACACCAATAGTTTATGGTTCACCTAAAGTTGCAGCTTATCATCGTAAAGCACTGGACTTACCTTCTCTTAATTTTAATATCATTAATTCTGCAGAGCAAGCTTCGGATTTGAAGTTGAATATTATTAATTGTATTGATGAAGAAACGAAAGTGGAGCTTTCAAAACCAACTTTACAATCGGGACAGGCTGCTTATTTGGCTCTTGAAGCAGCAGCAGCAGATATAGAAAGAGGTGTCATAGATGTAATGGTTACAGCTCCTATTAATAAACATAATATACAGTCTGAAAATTTTGATTTTCCTGGGCATACTGAATTTCTTGAGAAGAGATTAGGGAAAGGGCGTAAATCTTTAATGATATTGATGAATGAGCATTTGCGCGTGGCTCTTGTTACGGGACATGTGCCCCTGAGTCGGGTGCCGGAACTTATTACTAAAACAGATATTATACAAAAACTTCGTGTATTCAATCATTGTCTGAAACAAGATTTTGGGATTATAAAGCCTCGTATTGCTGTACTATCTCTTAATCCTCATGCTGGTGAAGATGGGTTGTTAGGCACGGAGGAAAAAGATATTATTGTCCCAGCGTTGAAAGAGGCTGGAGATATGGGTATTTTATGTTTTGGACCTTATGCTGCTGACGGTTTTTTTGGGTCAGGCCATTTTACTCATTTCGATGGAGTTCTTGCCATGTATCATGATCAAGGACTAGCTCCGTTTAAGACTTTGGCTATGGAAGATGGTGTCAATTTCACTGCCGGGTTGCCCATTATACGTACTTCTCCTGCACATGGAACAGCATATGATATTGCTGGAGAAAATAAAGCTTCTGAAGAGTCTTTCCGTCATGCTATGTATTTAGCGATTGATGTTTTTGGCTGCCGTTCTCGTTATAAAGAAGCTCATGCTAATCCTCTTCGTAAACAATATTTTGATAAGAGTGGGGATAATGAGGTATTGAATCTTGAGGAGGAAGAGAAAGAAGAGTAATTGAGGATAATTGCTGTGCAAAATATTCTGTAAGTAAATTTTTTTGTTTAACATATATTATGATTTTCGGATACTTGTGGTTTTGTATGTAAACTTCATAGGTATCCGAAAGTTTTCTTTTATTGTTTGTTTAAATCCTTTTATTTATTAGTAAAGTCGTTTTTTTTATTAAATTTAGATTACTAGAAAAGTTTTTTGAGTTTTCTGAGTAAAATTATTTAAGTGTTAAAAATAACAGTTTCTTTTGTTTGATAACGAATATTACGGACATTTGCACTAATGAAATATAATTGTAATATATAATGAAATATGCAGTAATTGCAGCAGGAGAGGGTTCTCGATTGATTGAAGAAGGTATAATAGAACCTAAACCTTTGGTTAGAATAAATGGGGAAACAATGATAGATCGTTTGCTGCGTATTTTTTTGGAAAATAACGCAGAATCGATAAGTATTATAGTCAATAATGAGATGACTGTGGTACAAAAGTATGTTCAGGAGCTGAAATTAGCAGTTCCTGTAAATATTGTCGTAAAGTCGACTCCGAGTTCTATGCATAGTTTTTATGAACTGACTCCCTATTTAAAGGGAGGAAAATTTGTTTTAACCACGGTCGATACAATGTTCCGAGAGGAAGAGTTTGCAGAATATGTATCGGAGTTTGATAAGAGTACTGATATTGATGCTCTCATGGCGGTAACGGATTATATTGACGATGAAAAGCCTCTTTATGTGGAAACGGATGGTAATTTAGATATCATCGGATTTAAGGATGTTGTATATTCGGGAGCACGATATATTTCGGGAGGAATTTATGGCTTGTCTGATAATGCATTGGATATTCTGAGAGATTCTATGATGGAAGGAGTTTCTCGTATGCGCAATTATCAACGTCGTCTTGTAGAAAACGGATTGAAGCTAAAAGCCTATCCTTTTTCAAAAATTATTGATGTTGATCATGCAGGCGATATAGAAAAGGCTGCAATTTTTGTTAAAAGATAAAATGATAGAAATGGACCAGTATACTGTTATAGCCGGAGTAAAAAGAGCTGGAGCTTATTCGCCTAATCATATAGGAAATGATGCTGCGATATTTGAGCAGACAATGCAGCATTTGCATAGTATGGGTTATGTAATACATTATTATTCGGAAGAAGAGTTTCAGACAACGGAGATAAAAGAACCCATTATTGTGAATATGTGTCGAGAGATGACATCCATAAAGAAACTTCAGGCTTTAGAGAAAGAAGGAAAAATTATTATTAATTCGGGATTTGGAATAGAAAATTGTACTCGAGAAAGGATGACTAGACTTTTGGTAAGTGCAGAAGTACCTTATCCTGAAAGTATAATTGTTTCTACTTCGGCACCAGTACAAGAAGAGTTAGAAAAGAGACGTTTTATCAATTGTTGGATAAAACGGGGGGATTTTCATGCTATGCATAAAGAAGATGTCAGTTATGTAAGGCATCCGGAGGAAGCACAAGATATACTTCGGGAATATGCTTTGAGAGGTATAAGACGAGCAGTCATAAATAGGCATCTTGAGGGAGATTTAGTTAAGTTTTATGGTATTGCCAACAGTGATTTTTTTTATTGGTTCTATCCTTTTGATATGCATCATAGTAAATTTGGACATGAGCAAATTAATGGAAAAGCAGTGGGAATCCCATTTTCGATAGATGAGATGCAGTCTATTTGTAAAAAGGCTTCAGAGGTACTTAACGTACATGTTTTTGGAGGAGATTGCATAATATCTTCTGAAGGAGATATACAAATAATAGATTTTAATGATTGGCCCAGCTTTGCCCCATGCCGGGATGTAGCGTCACAACATATTGCTCGTTGCGTACATAATGTTATTGAAAAAGAGTTGTCGATACGGGCATATTCTACAATACTAAAGGAGGCTTGATTGGAAATGAAAGAGAAGGGGAAACAGGAAAGAGTACCGTTGGAGGCAACTTTAAAATCAATGGATACAGAAGAGACGATTGATTTGTGGTTTTATCGTCCGATTGGGTATAGGTGGGCTCTTTTGTTCCAAAAATTGGGTATTACACCTAATGTGGTGACTATAGCTTCAATATTCATCGGAATAGCTGCAGGGGTATTGTTTTATTTTGATGATTTGGTGTATAATGTGATTGGAATGTTGTTGTTAGTTTGGGCTAATTCGTATGATAGTGCGGATGGGCAGTTGGCTCGGATGACAGGACAATATTCTCGTTTAGGACGTATTCTTGATGGACTAAGTGGAGACCTTTGGTTTATAACTATTTATATATCATTGTGTTTACGGCTTATGAACTCAGGATGGGGACTGTGGGCTTTTTTGTTAGGTGCTGTAGCAGGATATAGCCATATTCGTCAGGCTGCTTTAGCAGATTATTATCGTAATTTCCATCTATTTTTTGTAAAAGGCAAATCAGGTAGTGAGTTAGATGATTCATGCCAGTTAGAAGCTAATTATAAAGCTATGAATTGGAAGAAAGATTTTATCAATAAATTGGTAATGTTTTTTTATATTGGGTATACTCGTAATCAGGAGCGTTTTACGTCTTGCATGCAAAGATTGAGAGAAATAATCCGCTCGAAGTATGGAGAGGAAGTTCCTGTTTTATTTCGAGAAGCATTTAGAGCCCAAAGTAAACCATTGATGAAATATACCAATATGCTTTCATTCAACACTCGGGTTATTGCTTTATTTATTTCCTTGTTTATAAATGAGGTTTGGCTTTATTTTGTTTTTGAGTTATCGATATTGAATATTATGTTGATATATATGCGTAACCGTCATGAAAAAATATGTAGTAATTTTGTGGAGAAAATCTTGGAGAAAGGCATATAACTATGATAAAAGGACTAATATTTGATTACGGGGGGACTATCGATTCTGACGGTGTACATTGGAGTGAAATTTTGTGGGAAAGCTATTTACAGTATAGCATTCCGGTAAGTAAGTCTCAGTTTAGGAATGTTTATGTTTTAGCAGAGAGGGAATTGGCAAAACATCCGTATATAAGACCTGAGTACAATTTTTATGATTTATTGGAGATAAAAATAGACTTGGAGCTAGGATATTTGATCGAGCAGGGAGTATTGGATTTAGTTTATAAAAAATATGCAACTGAAATGGCCCGATTTTGCTATGATAAAGCTCGGAAAACTGTAAATAAAGCTTGTAAGATTCTTGATTCTCTGAATGAGTGTTATCCAATGGTATTGGTATCGAATTTTTATGGGAATATACAGACTGTACTTACGGATTTTGGATTGAATAAATATTTTAGTCATGTAGTAGAATCTGCAATAGTAGGAGTACGTAAGCCCGATCCGCGAATATTTCAGCTCGGAGTTGAAGCCTTGGGTTTAAAACCTCAAGAAACTGTTGTTATTGGGGATAGTTATAAAAAAGATATAGTTCCGGCTTCTTCGTTAGGATGTCAAACTATATGGCTGAAAGGAAAAGGTTGGACAGACGAAGAAGATGTAATCAAACATGAGCATATTATTTATAGCTTTGGGGATTTAAAAAATATATTGTTAAAAGTTGTATGAAATAGCTCTTGCAAAGGTATATTATAAAACTGTTCTGTTTTTCTTTAAAAATATATTGAAAGGTCATATCTCTAGCTTTTTATAGTTTGCAAGGCAATTATTAACGTAAAAACCTTTTACAGAATAAAAAAAGAATATATATTTACTAAAAAATTAACCGGTAACAGAAGTAAAGTTATCTAACGATTTTATTCAACTAAAAAAGTTGTTTTAAAGAAACAAGATTATGGAAAAAATTAATGTGAAAAAGGCCGACGGTAAGTTAGGCGTTTTGGTTGTCGGTGTAGGGGGAGCAGTAGCCTCTACATTTGTAGTCGGTACGTTAGCCGTAAGAAAGGGATTAGCAAAACCTATTGGTTCTATTACCCAATTGGCCAATATCCGTTTAGGAAAAAAAGAAGAAAACAGATTTCCCAAAATTAAAGATGTTGTGCCTTTGGCCGATCTTAATGATATTGTATTTGGTGGTTGGGACATATTTGAAGATAATGTTTATGAAGCAGCAAAGCATGCAGAGGTTCTGGAACAAAAAGATTTGGATGGAGTAAAAGACGAGCTTGTTGCGATTAAACCAATGAAAGCTGCATTTCTTCAGGAATATGTAAAACGTTTGCATGGTACTTGGGTGAAAGAAGCCGGGACCAAATGGGATATGATGGAACAAATTCGTGAAGATATTCGTAATTTCAAAGCTAAAAATAATTGTTCTCGTTTAGTGGTGATATGGGCCGCAAGTACAGAGGTTTATATTCCGATGAGTGAAGTTCATATGGATTTGGCAAAATTCGAAAAGGCAATGAAGGAAAATAGCCCTGAAATAGCTCCGAGTATGTTGTATTCTTATGCTGCTATTTCCGAAGGCGTTCCTTTTATAAATGGAGCTCCGGCTTTGACTGTGGATATGCCTGCCATTTGGGAACTGTCAAAACAGAAGAATGTACCTATTTGTGGGAAAGATTTTAAGACAGGGCAGACTATGATGAAGACTGTATTGTCTCCGATGTTAAAGACTCGTATGTTAGGTTTGAGTGGATGGTTCTCGACGAATATTTTGGGAAATCGTGATGGTGAGGTTCTGGACGATCCTGATTCATTCAAAACAAAAGAGGTCAGCAAATTATCGGTTATTGATACTATTCTTGAAAAAGATTTGTATCCAGAACTTTATAGTAATATTTATCATAAAGTTCGTATTAACTATTATCCTCCTCGTAAAGATAATAAGGAAGGTTGGGATAATATCGACATATATGGATGGATGGGTTATCCGATGCAGTTGAAGGTTGATTTTTTGTGTAGGGATTCTATTTTGGCTGCACCTTTATGCTTAGATTTAGTTCTTCTTACTGATTTAGCACAACGTTGTGGTTTTTCTGGTATTCAGAAATGGTTGTCATTCTATTTTAAGAGTCCAATGCATACGCTTGAGACACAGCCGGAACACGACTTGTTTGTTCAATATCGTATGTTGAAAGATAAGTTGCGTAATATTATTGGAGAAGAATCCGTTGAATATATTGATTGATAAGATTGATTAATTAAAAGTTAAAGTGAAGTTTCTGGATATTCTGGGAGCTTCACTTTAACTTTTTATTCCTATCTTTTGTCGATTTGCGAATTGCCCAAATAATGTTATCTTTGTATAATATTTCCAGGTGAAATAGGATGATAGGTATATAAACAAATAAAATCTGAATTTATTTAAATGGGAAAAGTTTTAATTATTGGTGCAGGAGGTGTAGGTACCGTTGTTGCTCATAAAGTAGCGCAAAATCCTGATGTGTTTACAGAAATTGTGTTAGCCAGCCGTACCAAGTCGAAATGTGATACTATTGCAAAAGCAATAGATTGTAACCGTATTAAAACGGCTCAGGTAGATGCGGATAATGTAGAGGAATTGGTAAAACTCTTTAATGAGCATAAACCCGATATTGTCATTAATGTAGCATTGCCATATCAAGATTTGACTATTATGGATGCCTGCTTAGCTTGTGGTGTGAACTATCTCGACACAGCTAATTATGAACCAGTAGATGAGGCAAAATTTGAATATAAATGGCAATGGGCTTATCAAGAACGTTTTAAGGATGCAGGTTTGACTGCTATTCTTGGGTGTGGTTTTGACCCAGGAGTATCAGGAGTATATACTGCTTATGCTGCAAAGCATTATTTTAAAGAAATGCAATACCTTGATATTGTTGATTGTAATGCAGGAGATCATGGTAAAGCATTTGCAACTAATTTTAATCCTGAGATTAATATACGAGAGGTTACTCAAAAGGGAAAATATTACGAGAATGGTAAATGGATATATACTGAGCCGCATGAAATACATAAAGCTTTAACATATCCTAATATAGGCCCAAAAGAATCGTATGTAATCTATCATGAGGAGCTGGAATCTTTGGTTAAGAATTATCCTACGTTAAAACGTGCTCGTTTCTGGATGACATTTGGGCAAGAATATCTGACTCATTTACGTGTAATTCAAAATATCGGAATGGCACGTATTGATCCTATTATATATAATGGAATGGAAATTGTTCCTATACAATTTCTAAAGGCCGTATTGCCTAATCCTGGAGAGTTAGGTGAAAATTATGTCGGAGAGACTTCTATAGGTTGTCGGATAAAAGGTATAGGCAAGGATGGTAAGGAGATGACTTATTATGTGTATAATAATTGTAGTCACCATGCTGCTTACCTTGAAACTGGTGCACAAGGAGTAAGTTATACTACAGGTGTACCGGCGATGATTGGTGCAATGATGTTCCTCAAGGGGTTATGGAAAAAACCGGGAGTATTTAATGTAGAAGAATTTGATCCCGATCCATTTATGGAGCAGCTTAATAAACAAGGGTTGCCTTGGCATGAGGTATTTAATGAGGATTTGGAAGTCTGATATTGTAAAGATTTATTTAGGACTTATTATTTCGATTATTGTCATTTCAGATTACAGAATTTTTTGATTATTGGATTTATTTCTGTATCTGAAGTGGCAATTATATTTTTAGGTTGGTCAGAACAGAATATTTTAAAGAAAAATCCATGAAAAATATATATAATCTTTTGCGTATAGCGTCCCGTATTCGTAGTCAAAGGTTGAAATTATTAGGTATTTATTTTTTACATCTGACCCGTCAGCGTTATATAGGAGTTTTTATAGATCCTATATTGGCCTGTAATTTCAGATGTCGTATGTGTTATTTCAGTGATGAGGAAAGAAGAAAAACATTGAAAGGCAGTTTAGCTTTTCAGGATATTGAAGCTATTTCGAAGTCTTTATATCATCGGGCATTGAAGTTACAAATAGGATGTGGAGCAGAGCCCACTTTGTATAAGGACTTATATAAAGTAGTCGCTTTGGGTAAACAGTATAAAGTTCCTTATATTTCGCTTACTACGAATGGGAACATTTTGACTTACGAATCTTTGTATAAGCTTGTTGCTACAGGGCTGGATGAGTTGACTTTATCTATGCATGGAGTGAAAAAAGATACGTATGAGTACATGATGGTTAATGGGAAATATGAAAAGTTCTGTGCATTGATAGACGCAACGATGAAAGTAAAGCAACAGTATCCTGGTTTTAAGTTGCGGATAAATTATACGATGAATGAGGATAATGTAGAAGAACTTTCTCAGTTATTTAATATATTTCCTGATTTGCCAGTCGATATATTACAATTACGACCAATCCAGAATATAGGCAATACGGTATATAATAATTATTCTTTAGAGAAACTTTTTTCTTATTTTGAATCTGTTATAAAACCTTTACATGATGAGTGTGTTCGGCGTGGGATAATATGCATATCTCCAACAAAAGAAAATCTGAGTGTACTACAAAGTAAGGAAACTTCCGATATGATAAGTGATGTGACGTATTGTTATATTTCTCCTGATATTTGTTGGAAAGAGGATTTTGATTACCATACGCAAAATTTTGAGCAGTATTCGAGGAAGCATCATTTAGGGTGGTCTTTGATAAAAAAAATATGCCTTCCGTTCAAAAGGACAAAGGTCAATAAAACACGTAAAATGAATTATACGGTGGAATAAAAAGATAAATATTATTGTAGAAGTGTTTGTTTAATATTTATTTGTTGGTGATTAGTTTTAATAGAAAAAGAATCTATTTTTTTGTCTTTTAGAAAAGCTAAAATATATTTTCTGTTTATCTATTTTCGAGATAGCAGAATGTATTTGGAATTAGATTTGTTTAGAGTAGAGAGTCTATTTTTTCGAATATTTTTCTAAAAAATTAACTTAGAAAAAAATTGAATAGAACATTATACAATAAAAATATTTTATATATGCTATTATTTGGCATATCTCATTTTTATATTTGCCGATGTAAAGATAGGAAGATGAGGCGCTATAGTATTGCAGTTGTTGCATCAGTATTTTTTGTTATCTTTGGAAAAGTAATAATATAATAAACGGTTGTAAATATGGCATTAAAAGTTGGAGATAGAATACCCGAGATATTGGGAGTAAATCAATATGGAGAAGAGGTAAAAACTAAAGATCTTGCAGGTAAAAAATTGGTATTATACTTTTATCCTAAAGATAATACGCCAGGATGCACTGCCGAAGCATGTAGTCTACGGGATGGATATGAAAGATTGAGGGCTGCGGGCTATGAGGTTATCGGGGTTAGCAAAGATTCTGTAAAATCTCATCAAAAGTTTATAGAAAAACAGGATTTACCTTTTCAGTTGATTGCAGATACAGATACTACTTTAAATCAGGTGTTCGGAGTGTGGGCAGAAAAGAAGATGGCTGGACGTACCTATATGGGAACTTTGCGTACGACATTCTTGATTGATGAGAATGGAATTGTAGAAAAAATTATTGATAAAGTTGATACGAAGCAACATGCAGAACAGATATTAGATGATAAATTAAGATAAATAGTTATGGACAGTACAGAAGTAAATGCTGAGAGCAAAGCAGGAAGAGTACCTGTGTCAAATGAAAAGTTGAAGGCATTGCAAGCCGCAATGGACAAAATAGAAAAGAATTATGGTAAAGGTGCCATTATGAAAATGGGGGACGACCACGTAGAGGAAATAGCCGTAATTTCTACGGGATCTATTGGGCTGAATGCAGCTTTGGGAGTTGGTGGTTTTCCACGTGGGCGTGTTATAGAGATTTATGGGCCAGAATCTTCTGGGAAAACGACATTGGCAATACATGCAATAGCTGAGGCTCAGAAGGCAGGAGGGATTGCAGCCATTATTGATGCAGAGCATGCATTTGACCGTTTTTATGCTGAAAAATTAGGAGTAGATGTCGAGAATCTTTGGATTTCTCAGCCAGATAGTGGAGAACAAGCTTTGGAGATTGCAGAGCAACTCATTCGTTCGTCGGCTGTCGATATTGTTGTAATAGATTCTGTGGCAGCATTAACTCCAAAAGCTGAGCTTGAAGGAGAAATGGGTGATTCGAAGATGGGATTGCAAGCTCGTTTGATGTCACAAGCTTTACGTAAACTTACGGCGACAATAAATAAAACAAATACGACATGTATTTTTATCAATCAGTTGCGTGATAAATTAGGTGTAATGTTTGGTAATCCTGAAACGACGACAGGTGGTAATGCATTGAAGTTTTATGCTTCTGTGCGTCTTGATATACGGCGTATTAGCCAAATAAAGGATGGAGATGAAGTAATTGGTAATCAGACGAGAGTAAAAGTTGTAAAAAACAAAGTAGCACCTCCTTTCCGTAAGGCTGAATTTGATATTATGTTTGGGGAAGGAATTTCTAAATCTGGAGAGATTATTGATTTAGGGGTGGAAAAAGGAATTATTAAGAAAAGTGGTTCATGGTTTAGTTATGGTGAAATCAAGTTGGGGCAAGGACGTGATGCTGCAAAAAAATGTATCAGTGACAATCCAGAGTTAGCTGAGGAGCTTGAAGGTTTGATAATGGAAGCGCTGAAACCAGCTAAATAAATTATTTTTAAACACCTGAATTTTTTATTTAGTGATTTTTTGTCTGTAATAAATGAGGGTGTATCAAAATTCAATTTTTGGAAATATGAGCTTATAATTTGAAATTTGAGCATCCTAAAGGACTAAAGATAGGGGCGTATCATTACTCAATACAGAGTTTGATACGCCCTTTTTAAGTATTATAGTTACAATCTGTAGCTTTTTGGAGGGGACATTTTAGTTTTGATACACCCCCATAATGAAATATGGAAATTCGTTATTTCATTCTGTAAAATTCTAAATCCTCAACATCGAATTGGTCGATAAATTTGGCATTTTTTGTAACTTCCGATTCTCCATAATGGATATAAACTTCAGCAGAGGTACGGAATGAATCGCAACGAGTTGTGTCAAGCAATAGTAGATGTCCCATAATAATATGACCAGCCATTTCTACCATTCGACGGGCATGAAAATCAATGTACTCAGAATCTTTAGTTTCAGTAACTTTCGTAACAATCTTTTCGTAAATCTCGGTCATTGTTTTTAATCGATTACGTAGAGGAATCAAATCTGAAGAAATTTCTTGAGACTCATAAAATTTCATCATATTGAGGTAAGTTCCGGTTGTCACATGACGTATGGCAGCAACAACTTGCAGTTGGGTTGTACCTTCATAGATAGATGTTATACGGGCGTCACGATATATGCGTTCGCAAGCATAATCTTTCATAAAACCAGAACCGCCATGTATTTGTACACAGTCATAGGCATTCTGGTTACAAAATTCGCTACCCATACCCTTGGCCAATGGTGTAAATGCATCTGCCTGTTTTTGATACATCTTCATTTCTGCGCGTTCTTCTTTTTCGAGTTTGCTTTCTTTTGAGATGTCTTCAAGGGTTTTATACATATCAACAAAGCGAGTTGTCTCATAAAGTAATGAACGAGAAGCATCAAGTTTAGCTTTCATTAAAGACAACATTTCATATACGGCAGGAAATTCAATAATAGCTTTACCGAATTGACGACGTTCTTGGGCATAAGACAGTGCTTCGCGATATGCAGCTTCAGATACACCGACAGACTGAGCAGCAATACCCAGACGTGCACCATTCATTAATGCCATTACGTATTTGATAAGGCCCATTTTCCGGTCACCACAAAGTTCTGCTTTTGCATTGCGGAATACGAGTTCACAAGTAGGAGAGCCCTTGATTCCCATTTTATTTTCGATGCGACGTACGGTAACACCTCCATCGTTTTTATCATAAATAAACATAGATAAGCCGCGCCCGTCTTTGGTACCTTCTTCGGAACGAGCTAAAACAAGAGCAATGTGTCCATCTCCGTTTGTAATGAATCGTTTTACTCCATTCAGATACCAGCATCCATCTTTCTCGCTATATGTAGCTTTTAACATTACAGCTTGTAGGTCAGACCCTGCATCTGGTTCGGTCAAGTCCATTGCCATAGTTTCACCGGCACAAACACGAGGCAGATATCTTTGTTTTTGTTCTTCACTGGCAAATTCATATATAGTTTCAGCACAGTCTTGTAATCCCCATATATTTACAAATCCGGCATCGGCACGGCTTACCATGTCTGCTGCCATAATGTAAGGTACTAGAGAAAAATTGAGTCCATTGTAACGACGAGGTAAAGATATTCCCATTAGGCCGGCTTTGACTAAGGCATCCAGATTTTTCTGTGTTCCTGCCGCATATTGTACATGTCCGTCTATGACATGGGGGCCTTCATGATCTACATCTTCGGCATTAGGAGCAACAATGTCACCACAAATTTCCCCTGCAATTTCGAGCACTTTTTCGTAGCTGTCTATTGCGTCTTCATAATCAAAGGGTGCATAATCATATTTTTGCGCATCAGTGTAATTGCGCTCTTTTAAGGCAACCAACCGCTTCATGAGCGGGTGAGTTAAGTGATGTTTCAAATCACTGTTATCCAAATAAAAATTGGCCATATTATTTTACTTTGTTGTTATTACTTAAAGTTTAAAGTTGATAGGAAGTGTGTATAACACATTTACCGGCAATCCGAACTGTGATCCAGGAGTCCACTTGGGCATCGATTTTACCAGATGCATAGCTTCCTGGTCGAGAAATGGGTCTATACTGTGAACTACCTTTATATCGTCGATAGCACCATCTCTTTTCACAACGAAGCGGACGATAACTTTGCCTTCTATTTTCTTTTTTTGAGGAGCTTCTGGGTATTTCAGTTTCTGCAAATAGTTTTTGAACGCTTCTTGCCCTCCAGGAAAGACTGGCAATATTTGATAATGTATGTAAGGTATCAGTTTACCTTCTTCATCGAAGCACCGGCTTTTTTCCTTATCGACTTTTCCGTTATCGAACCAATATTCTGCTCTGATATTTCCATTTTTGAAATAAGAAATAGTCTTACCATTTAGTTCATTTTCATTATATTCGGAGCTGACTCTGATTTTTCCTGATGAATAAAATTCTTTAGAATTACCCTGACGAATCTTTTTTTTCTTTGTATATGACGAGTAATAGACATCACTTATCAGTATTCCCTTTTTATTGAATTTGCATACCTTAGTAAGACCGATACCATCTATTTTATTTATCACTTCATATCTGTATATGTGGTTGACTTCATTGTTCGAAATCTTTTTATTGTCAATATCATAATATACCGTATCAGTTTGAGCCGATATAAGATGTATCGGATATAGAGTGGTGATAATGAAAATATATGTAAGCAGATATTTGCTCATCGGATTCAGATACTATTTCGAATTTTTCTTATAATATTTGATCATTTTCGGAAGAATATCTTCTACTGTACCGGTTATAACATAATCGGCGATGGTATTAATAGGTGCATTCGGATCATTGTTTATTGCGATGATCATGGAGCTATCTTGCATACCAGCAATATGTTGTATTTGTCCAGAAATACCACATGCGATATACAGTTTAGGGCGTACGGTCACTCCGGTTTGACCTATCTGTCGTTCGTGTTCTGCAAATCCTGCATCGACAGCAGCACGTGAAGCTCCTACTTCCCCTCCAATAGTAGCAGCTAAATCATAAAGAAGTTTGAAATTTTCTTTCGAGCCTACACCGTATCCTCCAGCTACAATAATCGGAGCTCCTTTAATGTTGACTTTTGACTTTTCTATTTGCCGTTCGATTACTTCAACAACAAAGTCTGTGTCAGAGATGTATTTCGAAATGTCTAACTTTATAATTTCTCCTTTATATGAAGGTGAGACTATTTCTTTTTTCATTACACCTTCACGAACAGTTGCCATTTGCGGACGGCATTCGGGATTTACAATTGTGGCAACGATATTTCCCCCGAAAGCAGGTCGAATTTGATATAAAAGGTTTTCATAATTTTTTCTTTCTTTTTTATCTTCATGGGAACCTATTTCAAGAGAAGTACAGTCTGCAGTCAGCCCGCTATGTAGTGATGATGATACCCGCGGTCCTAAGTCTCGGCCAATACTGGTAGCACCCATTAAGCAGATTTGGGGCTTAATTTCTTTAAAAAGATTTACCAAAACAGAAGTGTGTGGCATGGATGTGTAAGGATACAGTCTTTTGTCGTCAGCCAAGTATATGGTGTCTGCTCCATAAGGAAATATCTGTTTTTCGATATCATCAAGCTTATGTCCAATAACCAGAGCTTCGAGTTTACAATTTAGTTTGTTGGCCAAAGTACGGCCTTTAGTAAGTAATTCTAGACTTACATCGGCAATGATGCCGTCTTCTATTTCGCAATATACAATAAGATTGTTCATAATTTTGTTTTTTAGGAGTTAATGTATATGACTTACAGACATCATCCGATAGTGTGGTTCGCAATTAACTCTTTCATCAAATCGTCAATTTCTACATCTGTACCCGTGAGTCGTTTACTCTCCTTAGCTTGGAATACAACATTTTCTATTGACTTTACTTTTGTGGGAGAGCCGGAAAGGCCTACTTGTTGTAAGTCAGCATCTACGTCTACTACACTCCACTCATTTAATTTCAAATATGGTCGGCTATCTAAAATACTGCCTAAATAGTCATTATCTTGATTTTGACTTTCACTTACAGTCTTGGCATATTTGTATTTTTGCACCAGTTTGGCATTACGGGGCCGACATTCGTCAGCGCTTCCATTTACAGTTACTACCAACGGTGTTTTTGCTTCTACTATTTCGATTCCTCTTTCAAGACGACGTTTGATAGTAGCTTTACCATTTTCTATTTTAATAATTTTTTCTGCGTATGTAACCTGTGGTATATGCAATTTTTCTGCGACTTGAGGTCCTACTTGAGCTGTGTCTCCATCGATTGCTTGACGGCCTCCGATAATAATATCATATTCACCCATTTTGCGAATAGCACAAGCCAAAGCATAAGATGTTGCAAGTGTGTCGGCACCGGCAAAGGCTCGGTCAGTCAGTAAAACACCTCCGTCTGCACCTCGGAATAGTCCTTCTCGTAAAATTTCAGCTGCACGGGGAGGTCCCATAGTGAGCAATGATACAGTAGAACCGGGATGCTGATCTTTTAATTGTAACGCTTGTTCCAAAGCATTCAGGTCTTCTGGATTGAAGATTGCAGGTAAAGCTGCGCGGTTGACAGTGCCGTCGGCTTTCATCGCATCTTTTCCAACATTTCGGGTATCCGGTACTTGTTTAGCAAGTACAATAATTTTTAAACTCATAATTTATTAGAGATATTAGATTTGCAATTTTACAAATACAATTATTTATTTTTCGCTTACGCAAATTTACTTAATGCTGTTAATTTGCCAAGTTTTTTTCTACTTATTTTGAATAAGCCCACGTTTTTGATCCAAAAATCAGAAATTTAGGAGTAATAAAAATCTAATCTGAAACAAAATTGTGGATATTTCATTCTTTATTCTGGTTTTTTATTCATAGCTGCTACCATCGAAACAATGTGTACAAATGCATTCTTTGGGAAGACCAATAGATTTTACCAACGTTTCTAATGGATTAAATTTCAATGTTGTGATATTTAATTCCTTACATATACTGTTGACCATGCGACAATATTGTGGGGAATTCGTAGTAGCATATGACGATAGATTTTGAGAATGGTTGCCTTCTAATTTTTGTATTGTGCGACGTGTGATTAGCTCTAGTTCTGACTTTGAAGCTGTGAAATTTAAGAATTTGCATGGATAAATAAGCGGAGGACAACTGATGCGCATATGTACTTCTTTGGCACCATAACGATATAAATCGTTGACGTTATCTCTCAGTTGAGTCCCTCTAACAATAGAATCATCACAAAAGACTACTTTTTTATCTTTCAATAAACTTTTGTTTGGAATCAATTTCATCTTGGCCACTAATTCACGCATTTGTTGATTAGGCGGTGTGAAACTTCGTGGCCAAGTAGGGGTGTACTTGACAATTCCGCGCTGATAGGGTATTTTTTTCCCTACAGCATATCCGAGAGACATACCTATACCCGAATCGGGAATGCCGGAGACAAAATCTGCTTCGATATCATCGTTTTTACCCATTTCCAATCCACAGTCAAAACGCATTTGATCTACATTCTTCCCTTCATATTCACAGACTGGATAGCCATAATATACCCATAGGAATGAACATATTTGCATTTTTTTTCCTGGTTTTCTCATTTGAGTAAAACCATCGGCTGTGATATGTACAATCTCTCCTGGACCTAAATTGTAATGAGTTTCATATCCCAAGTTGGGGAAACTACAGGTTTCGGAAGATACTGCAAAGCCGTTTTTGCCTTTACCTAAGAGTATGGGAGTGCGTCCGTATTTATCACGTGCAGCAATGATTCCATTTTCAGTAAGTAACAGCATTGAACAGGAGCCTTTAATGCGGCGATATACATTCTCGATTCCTTCCGTGAAATTTTTTCCTTCAATAATCAGCATTGATACCAGCTCAGACTGATTGGTGATGCTATTGCTATGTTCGCAAAAGTGATTACCTTTGGCCAACAGGTCTTTTTCGAGTTCAGGGATATTATTAATTTTAGCGACGGTTACAATAGCAAATTTGCCAAGGTGAGAATTAATAATGATTGGCTGCGCATCTGTGTCACTAATAACTCCGATGCCAGAGTTCCCACTAAATGATGGTAAATCATCTTCAAATTTAGAGCGAAAATATGAGTTCTCAATATTGTGGATAGCTCGAGTAAAAGTTCCATTGTTTTGAGTTACCATTCCGGCTCGCTTTGTTCCCATGTGTGAATTATAATCGACTCCATAAAAAAGGTCAGCTACACATTTTTCTTTCTTGATTGTACCAAAAAATCCTCCCATAGTCTTTTTAATCCTCTGTTTCTTTCTGTATTTTGAAATATTTTTTTAATAAGAACGGGAGGACGACGGTATTATACCCTTCTCCTCCCGTAGTATGTTCGAGTTTATTTTTGTATTTGTTTTTCTATCCATTTACGAGCATTTACAAATGCTTCTATCCATGGAGTTACTTGATCGTTTTCTTTACGCTCTATAGGATAGTATGCACATTGCCAGGGGAAGATTGCTCTTTCTAAGTGAGGCATCATTGCTAAATGACGTCCATCACTTGATGCGATTCCTGCTATTGCATAAGGAGAACCATTTGGATTGGCTGGATATGCGTCATAACTATATTGAGCGACGATGTTGTATTTGTCTTTAGAATAAGGTAGTTTAAATTTTCCCTCTCCGTGTGATACCCAAATGCCCAACTTACTACCAGAAAGAGATCCGAACATGACGGAATTATTTTTCGGTATTGTTAATCCTAAAAATTGGGATTCAAACTTATGTGAATCATTATGTTGCATTTTAGGCTTTTGTTCATGTTCTGGAGTTAATAAGCCTAACTCAACCATTAGCTGGCATCCATTACATATTCCTAAGCTCAAAGTATCTTTCCGAGAATAATACCTGTCAAGAGTTGCTTTGGCTTTTTCATTCCATAAGAATCCTCCTGCCCAGCCTTTGGCTGAGCCTAATACATCTGAATTAGAAAATCCACCACAGTAGACTATCATATTGACATCTTCCAATGTTTCACGGCCCGTGATTAGGTCAGTCATATGTACATCTTTTACATCAAATCCTGCCAGATAAAGAGAATACGCCATTTCTCTGTCACCATTTACACCTTTTTCACGAATAATAGCAGCTTTTATTCCACTTGGAGTACGTCGTTCGGCACTAATTCCATATTGAGATAATTTTCCTGTAAATTCAGGTGCAAATTTTAATTTGATGGGTTGTTGTTTGTAGTTTTCAAATCGAGCTTTAGCGCAAGCTTCTCCACTTTGTTTCCGATCAAGTAAATATGATGAGGAGAACCAGAGGTCGCGTAAGTAATCAATACCAAATTGATATTTAGCATTATCTTTGCTGACTAAAATATGGCGCTCACTGCATGGACGAGCTATTTTTAGGAATCCAATTCCTTTGCTTTGTAATATTTTTTCGACAGATGTTCTATCTTTTACCTGAATCAGTATCCCTGGATTTTCGCTGAATAATATCTTGATGATATCTTTTTCTGCAAGTTTGTCCAAGTTGACTTCAAGCCCTCCTTCTGTGTTGGAGAATGTCATTTCGAGCAGACTTGTAATCATACCTCCAGCAGAGATATCATGCCCAGCTAAAATAAGGCCTTTGTTTATTAGTTCTTGTATTGTATCAAAAGCTGTTACAAAATATTCTGTATCTTTGATTATTGGTGCTTCGCGCCCTATTTTATTTAATGATTGGGCAAATGCTGAGCCTCCTAATTTGAAACTATCGAATGAAAAATCGATGTAGTAAACCGAAGTATTACGGTCACGCACTAATACAGGTGATACAACCTTTTTGACATCAGAAACTTCTGCCCCAGCAGAGATAATTACAGTTCCTGGGGAATATACTTTTTCATCTCCGTATTTTTGAGTCATGGAGAGGCTGTCTTTACCTGTCGGGATATTGATACCAAGATCACACGCAAATTGGCTACAAGCTTCTACTGCTTTATATAGACGAGCATCTTCTCCTTCATTTTTACATGGCCACATCCAATTGGCACTTAAAGAGACGCTGTTTAGGCCTTCTGTGAGCGGAGCCCATATGATATTTGTCAAAGCTTCTGCTACGGAAAGTATAGACCCTGCTGCAGGATCTATCATTGCTGCTTGTGGAGCATGTCCTATTGATGTTGCAATTCCGGCTTTACCTCGGTAGTCGAGTGCAACGACACCACAGTCACTTAATGGAAGCTGGATTTCTCCTTGGCATTGTTGACGAGCAACTTTTCCTGTTACAGAGCGGTCTACTTTATTTGTCAACCAATCTTTACAAGCAACAGATTCAAGTTGTAATACATTTTCGAGATATTCGTGTATTTTGCTAGTTTTGTATTCAATGTCACTATATGTTTCAATAATAGTTTTGTCTGTCATTATAGTGCGGGGTGCTTTTCCAAACATATCTTCCATTGCCAAGTCAATTGGTCTAACTCCGTCAGCTTGTTCGAAAACAAAGCGCATATCTCCGGTCGTTTCACCTACATTATACATGGGAGCACGTTCTCGGTCAGCTATGCGTTTTACAATTTCAACATCTTTTTCATGAATGACGATACCCATGCGTTCTTGGCTTTCGTTCCCGACAATTTCTTTGGCCGATAAAGTCGGGTCTCCTATGGGGAGCTTATCCATTTCTATTTTTCCACCTGTACTTTCTACTAATTCAGAAAGAGCGTTTAGATGACCTCCCGCACCGTGGTCATGTATCGAAACTATTGGGTTATTATCCGATTCGGCCAAGGCTCGTATTACGTTAGCAACACGTTTTTGCATTTCAGGATTGGCACGTTGCACAGCATTCAATTCTATTGCGTTGGCGTATACGCCTGTTTCTACAGATGAAACGGCACCCCCTCCCATTCCAATACGATAATTATCTCCACCCATGACAACGACTCTTTCTCCGGCTTCAGTAGTTCCTTTTATTGCATCGCGCATAGTTCCAAAACCGATACCTCCTGCGAGCATAATTACTTTATCGTATGCGAATTTTTTGTAATTTTCAGCATGTTCAAAAGTAAGTAAAGAGCCACAGATTAGCGGTTGTCCAAATTTATTTCCAAAATCAGATGCTCCGTTTGATGCTTTTACTAAAATTTGTTCAGGTGTTTGGTATAACCATTTTCTTTCAGGCATGGCATGTTTTTCCCACGAACGTCCTTTCTCAGTTCTTGGGTATGAAGTCATATATACAGCTGTCCCGGCGATTGGTAGACTAGCTTTGCCTCCACCTAGTCGGTCGCGTATTTCACCTCCGGTGCCTGTTGCTGCACCATTAAATGGTTCTACAGTGGTGGGAAAATTGTGGGTCTCTGCTTTGAGTGAGATTACAGTTTTGATATTTTTTATTTCAAAAAAATCTGGTTTGTCTTGGGTTGCAGGCGCAAATTGTTCGATTTCTGGACCTTCATTAAATGCCACATTATCTTTATATGCTGATACCAGGCGATTAGGATTGTATTCAGAAGTCTTTTTTATAAGTTTGAATAAAGAACTTTCTTTTTTTTCACCGTCAATAATAAATAATCCATTAAAAATTTTATGACGACAATGTTCTGAATTTACTTGGGAAAAACCGAATACTTCACTATCTGTTAGTTTGCGACCTATTTTTTTACATAGACCGTTCAAATAATCAATTTCATCTTTGCTTAAAGCCAGACCTTCTTGTTGGTTATAAGAAGCGATATCCTCTATGTATACAATAGGATCAGGTTTTTTATTGATTTCAAATACTTGTTGGTTCAGACCGTTATACATGCGTTGTAGCATTGGGTCATGTTCAGCTTTTTCATTTTTTACTGGGAAGTATTCTTCAATGCGGTTGATTCCATTCAATCCCATATTTTGGGTAATTTCTACGGCATTGGTACTCCATGGAGTGATCATTTCTTTACGTGGACCGACAAACCATCCTTTTATGTTGTCATTTTCCAGGATTTTTGCTTGGTCAAAGAGCCAGTTGAGCTTTTCGATTTCTTGAGATGAAAAGGGGTGATCGGCGTCAACGGCAATCACAGTTTGGGCAGATGTTTTGAAAAAAAAGACCATTATCTTGAGTTTTAGTTGTTCGGTTGTAATCCTCAATCTATTTACATAGTATTAACTATAATGCTCTTATACTCAAATTCGTAACAAAAAGTAGTTAAGAGCGGCATAAAAAGCAAATGTAAAAATACGCATGCAAAATTAATCAAAACCTGCATTCTTTAAAACATTTATGCGAAAACTATTGACAAGAATATGACAATTTAGCACTATATTTGCATTCATCAACAAAATATGTTAGGGTTTTCCCATCGTGAAAGTTAGAAGAGAATGGTGGATTTAATGCTATATACAATCATCAGAGGGTTTGCTATAGGTGTATTGGTGTCTGCTCCAATGGGTCCTATTGGAGTCCTTTGTATACAGCGTACTTTAAATAAAGGTCGATGGTCAGGTTTTGTTACAGGCGTAGGTGCAGCAGTATCAGATCTTTGTTATGCATTGCTTACAGGTTTGGGAATGTCGATTGTAATTGATTTTATTGAAGCCAATCAAAATTTGTTACAAATTTTGGGGAGTTTTGTTTTGGTGGGATTTGGGGTCTTTCTTTATCGGCAAAATCCGGCAAAGAGTATCCGTAAAGCAAGTAATACTAAAAATACATTTACACAAGATTTTGTGACAGCCTTTTTTCTTACGTTGTCTAATCCTCTGATTTTGTTTTTGTTTATTGGACTTTTTGCCAGACTTAATTTTTTTACTCCAGATACTTTGCATGCCGATTATTTTGCAGGTTATGTTTCTATATTTTTAGGAGCAATAAGTTGGTGGTTTACTATAACATATCTTATAAATAAAGTCCGTACCCGTTTTAATTTGAGAAGTATATGGCTTATAAATAGAGGTATTGGCATAATAATTATTATTATGGCAATTGTGGGTTTTGTTATGGGAATTAATTCATATTTTAGTTTAAATTTATTTTGACCATGAAGAAGTCTATTTTTGTCCCTTTTTTACCTGAATTGGATAATCTTGATTTAGAGAAAGTATCTGATGTACTTGAAGAGAAAGCTGTGCGTCAAAGTATAGAGTGTGTAAATTGGCCGGAACAATTTTCGTATAAACCTATAACGGTGTTTAGTATAGCTCGAAGTCAAAAGTATTTGTATATTAATTACTTTGTGCGAGGTAATTGTTTATTGGCGATAAATGATAAGGACAATGGTCCGGTTTGGCAAGATAGTTGCGTTGAATTTTTTGTGCAGATACCAGGAGAGAAGGAATATTATAATTTTGAGTTTAATTGTATCGGTACAGCTCTTGCTGCTAAACGTGAAAGTCGGGAACTTTGCACGCATTTTACTTCTGACAAAATGGCACAAATAAAAAGATATGCATCGGCTGGAAATAAGCCTTTTCAAGAAATGCAAGGAATATTTGCGTGGGAATTGTTAGTTGCTATACCATTTTCATTACTTGGATTGGAGGGGGATAATCTGCCGAAGACGGTAAATGCCAATTTTTATAAGTGTGCTGATAATTCAAGTCTTCCACATTATTTGAGTTGGAGTCCTATACAAACAAAATGCCCAGATTTCCATCGTCCTGAATTTTTTGGAGAATTGCATTTTTGAATGATAGTTCATTTATGTATAGTCTGATTTATTGTCACTTAAAGAGAGAAGAATCGGAATAAAGGTTCTTCCTCTTTGAGATGTTATGGTTATTAAATCTTTTGGGAAGTGTTTCTGTTTCCTTTTTACTAAAAATCATATCTTAATTGAGATAAATGTTTATCTCACTTTTATGTATTTTTGAATTGTAATATATTGTCATTTTTTGTTTAGAAGGTATTATGAACTTACTATAGAGAGTTTTTCCTATTAATACCAATTTGTTTACCGATGTTAATTAAGTTAAAATATATTATTATATTTATATACAATCTATAATTTTATATACTTTTTTTACCTTTGTAATCGTCTATTTTAGATATATATTGTTTTTGTATCTGTTGAATTAATATATATGATTAAATAAAAGTATTAGGTTGTTTATTGGACTTATACTATTATTTGAGGGATATATGTTGTTATAGATACGCTTTTGAGATATTGAATTAAATTATTAGGATTATGAAAAAGTGCTTGTGGATGGCTTTTGCCATGTTTCTTTCTTTTTCTATAGTAAAGGGAGAGGATCTGGATACAGCTCAAAGTAAGGAAACGAAACACTCAGGTGTTAATAATGTGGTAACGAATAAGTTTAGAGACAATTGGTTCATTTCGTTGGGACTTGGAGGTGATGTGTACATGGGACAAAATGATAAGGCTATGTCTTTTGGTGATCGAATAGGATTTACGGGCCATATATCTGGAGGAAAATGGATTGTACCTTGGTTTGGTGCTCAGATTGCTATAGACGGATATCGTTTAAAAGGAGCCTCTTATTCTGGCAATGGAGCATATATTCAGGGGTGGACGGATAATAAGTATTTTTCTCAGAAATGGTATGCAGCCTCCCCACATGTGGATATGTTATTTAATTTATCTAACTTATTTGGTCGATATAATTCAAAACGTGTATATGAACCCGTGATATATACCGGTTTTGGATTTATTACGGATAAAAATTTTGATAATTTTAGTCAAGCGACACACTTTGGATTGATAAATAAGTTCAGGGTAGCAGATGCTTGGGATTTGAATTTGAATTTAAGGTTTGCATTGGTTAATAATGACTGTGACGGGCAAGGAGGAAGTCGGGGAGATCTTATTGGCGGATTGACTGTGGGTGCTTCTTATAAATTTAAAAAACGGACATTTACTTCTTTTGCTGAAGCTTCAGAAAATACTTTTAAGCAGCCGGTATCCACAGAAAATAATAATGATGATGCTAAGTTAAAAGCTTTGGAGAATCAATTGAGTGCATCTGAAAAAGAAGTAGAAAATTTGAGAGAAAATGTAAAAGATTTGGAAAATCAATTAGCTGAAGCAAATAAAAAGGTCAAAGATGCCGAAAAGAATGTAAGTGTCCCAGGACTGACACTATATTTTACAGCTGATAGTTATACAGTACAATCTCGTGATTTATATCTGTTGAAAAATCTTGCACGTCAGATGAAGGATAACCCTAATCAGAAATATGTAGTTTGTGGTTATGCTGATAGTAAAACAGGGGAAGCTTCTTATAATGAAGCATTACGGAATAAAAGAGCGCAAAGTGTAATTAATAAATTGGTGTCTTATGGTGTAGATAAAGATCAATTGATTAAAGAAACTAAAGATAGCAGTTTAAATCCATTCGGTGCGTATGTATTGGATCGTGCTGTTATGATTACAGAGAAATAGATTTATAGAATAAGTATAGAAAAAGGCGTATAGGCGTATTCTAATACGCCTTTTTTTATAATAAAAAAATATAGAAAAATATATGATTATTTGAAGAATTTGTGTTAATTTAGTTGCAAAAAAAGTGATAATTAATGGTAATATATAAAATTGGATTATAAGTATGAAAAGATTATTTGTATCTGTTTTTACATTATTTATTGTTTTCTCATTATTTGCAAAAAATGATGAGGAAAAGTATGACTCTGATTTTTATAAACCGAAAATATCTGATTATATGGGTCATAATTGGTTTATTACGCTCAATGGAGGAGGAAATGTCTATTTAGGACAAAATAATAAATCAATGGATTTTGCTGATCGTATAGGATGGACAGGCAATATTGCTTTTGGAAAGTGGGTTGTTCCTTGGTTGGGAGTTCGTTTGGAAATTGATGCATGGAAATTGAAGGGTGCTTCATCTTTGAAAAGTGGTAAGTATGTTATTGGAGAAAAAGCTGGTTATTATAAACAACAGTGGTATGCGGGATCTCCTCATGTAGATGCAATGTTTAATATGGGTAGTTTGTTTGGAGGATATTCCCCTAAACGAATATATGAACCTGTTATATATGCTGGTGTTGGGTTTATAACAGATAAGAATTTTGATAATATAAGCCAATCTACACATTTTGGATTAATTAATAAATTCTGCCTTTCTTATCATTGGGATCTTAATTTGAATGCACAGTTTGTTTGGATGAATAATGATTTTGATGGAAAAACAGGTAGTCGAGGAGATATAATAGGAGGTGTAACTTTAGGATTGACTTATAAATTTAAGAAGCAAGGATATGCTTCTTATGCAAATGAAACGAGTAATACTTTTAAACCGGTAGAAAAGGTAATTGTCGAAAAAACGGATAGTACAGAATTAATATCTCTACAGGAGCAATTAGATGCTTTAAATTCAGAAAATAGTAAATTAAGAAATAAGGTAAATACCTTGAATACACGCATTGAGACATTAAAGAAAATGAGCGATACCAAAGATTCGAAGGATTCATCTGTAAAATTTTATCCTTATAATGTTGTAGTAGGTAGTTTTGAAGATAAGGAGAAAGCCTTGACTTTACAGACTAATTTGGAGAAAGAAGGGTATAAACCTATAATTGCTCAAAATGAAAAGGGAATGTATCGGGTTATTATCGCGGGATATAATAGTGGACGTTTGGCATATGATATGTGTAAAGAACTTCGAAGTAAATATCCTAAACGTTTTGGAGATGTGTGGATTTTGATTAATAAATAAAAATGGAGTTTTTTGTTCATGATAAACATTCTTCTTTAGAGAGGAATCTGACACAGAAAAGCGAGTGGGAATATTTCTACTCGCTTTTCTGTTCTTGGTCAATTAGTATTGGTTATTTTATAAATTTTAAGATATTCAGTTTTGGATGTTATTATATTAGAATTATAATTCTAAATCATTTTGAAGTCTAATTTTTTCATTGAGTTATTGTTGCAGAATCTATATATCAAGTCTGTTGTTGTCAAGTTTGCTGCCATTATTAGGGTGAAGACATGATCCGGTAATATTAATTGCTACCTGATAAGAACATTATCTTTTTATAAAAGGGGGTATTAAGCTAACTGATGTAGTAATGTTTTTCGCCATGATAACATGCTTCGTCATTTAATGATATATTTATATTTTGATAATTAGAAATATAAACCAAATCCTACTTTGAATCCGTATTGATTGAGGCGATCAGCAAAACTATGTTTCCAGTAGATTGCAGGTTCTATAGATATATTAGAGGTTATAAAAATAGCATATCCTAAATCTGCCCCGAAGAAAAAGTAATTATTTTTTAATGTTTTATTCCCCTCATAATCTCGTAACCATTCACGTTCATAGCCAATTTCAGCACCTAAAAAAAGATGAGATAAAATATAATATTTCAATCCTCCACTAAGTTGAAGGCTGTTGTCTTTCCATTTTTCCTGTTTATTTATATCAAATCCTATGCCTACATTCACTAAAAGATCATCGTAAATAAAGGAGCCGCCTTTGAATCCTAATCCAAAATTAAAACGATTGGATTTACTTTTATCGTTATCTGTACCTCCCACTCCAAATGTGGTAATTTCGGGGTTGATCATCCATTTCCCTTTTTCTGTTTGGGCCATTATTTTCGGGATAAATAAAAAAATAATTATGGCCATACATAAAAAACGTTTCATAATCATTCTTTTTAGTAGGTAGATATATTATTTTTTTGAATCTGTATTATGTGTCTTTTTTTCTGATTTTTCTTTATAATAGTTGCGCATTTTTTCTTTTTTGCCTTGTACATACCGGAGTGCAAAAATAGCAACTAAAGTACCAGCAATGATTCCTGCGTATTCCCAGTAACGTCCTTCATCTATGTAATTGGGCCAACCGATATAAGCCATTATGCCCAAGTAAATAAGTAATATAATAGTGATGATATTTCTTTTTTTCATAATGTGAGTTATTTTAAGAAATAGATGTATTGTTTTGAGAAGCTCGAATTTGTCTAGTAAATTTACCTGAACGTAATCTTTTATATATTTCTATACATGCCCATGCATCTGTAGCCGCATACTTTTTTTGGGCATCAGTTAAGGTTTCTGCTTCCCAGTTTGACAAGCGTTGTGATTTCGAAATCTTTTTACCGAATATGATAGCATAGACTTTCTGTAAACTCATGTCTTGTATATTAAAGCGCTTTACGTACTTCTGTAATTCAATGAAGTTCTGTGGAACAAAATCTGATATTTTATGTAACATTGCAAAATCGTCGTGTATAGATAGACCTATTTTTGTAATATGCTCATTATTAAGTAGTTCTTTTATCGAATCGAGGAATCCAATTTGATTGATTCTGAAAAGAAAACAAGTATCTTCTGTTGCAATTTGTATAAGAGCTACTTGATGGGAATGCCCTTTCTTAAAAGATGGGCGAGTTTCGGTATCAAAGCCTAGTATGGGAAATTTTGATAAATACGATACCGCTTTCCGTGCTTCCTCTGGAGTTTGTACAACAATGATACGACCGGGAAACAGGACTTGTTCCATTTGTGAAATTGCTTCTTTGCTGATAGTTATAGGTGCTATATTTTTATTCATTCCATTTATTCCATTCATCCAGGTCCATTTCTTCACGCCAGATATTTTGCTGTTGAGTGAGAAAATCATGTTTATTTCCATTTTGATAATTTATGACATTATCATTTTCATCTTCGTTTTGGCTAAAGTGTAGATTATGAAGCGCCCTTAAAACATTTACTAGTTTTTGTCCCCAATATGAAATAAAGTTTTCCTTACAATAGACTAAAGCTTCTTGAGTAGCCTCTTCATTGCCAAGACTATAAATTGATATGAAATCTTTTATATCCTGATATATATCGGATATATCTTCTGATATGTTAGCAATGATAGGAGTCTCGCTATATTGCATGTCTGTTTGGAATACTTCGAGATAGGAATCATGCTCACCAAATATTCTACTGATACTGGAACGAATGTATTCATAAATACTTTCTGTTACAAAATGTTCTACCGATAAGTCAGTTCTACTTTCGCAATTAGGCAGTAATGTAGCTTTTAGATAAAGTAGTGGTAGTATTTTGATAGCAGTATCGGTGAATGCATTACGCGAAGTTTCGTTTGCTTGTTCTATAAAAGAACAAAATTCAACTCCAACTGTAACAAATTCAATGATGTTTTTATCATATATATTTTCATTCATATTTTAGAGGTATAGCTTATTTTTTATAATGTAATTATATACATTCGCAGGGATAAAATAGTTCATATTTTTTCCATGTTTCAGTCCATCACGAATAAAGGTCGAAGAAATTTCTATTATCGGAGCCTTTGAGAAAGTTATATTTTTTTTAGTCGTGTTGTTTTTTTCTATAGGATATCCTTGTCGAGGATAGATAATAAGATTGTATTCGTTAAGAATACGTTTGGCATCTTTCCACAGGTCAAATTTTAACCAGTTATCAGCGCCTATTATTAAATAAAAATTGTTTTCAGGATATTGAGCTCGCAAAGCATCCAACGTATGTATTGTATATGAAGGTCGAGGCATAGTTAATTCTATATCGCAGTGTTTGAAATAAGAATGTCCAATTATTGCTAATTCTGTCATTGCCACTCGATGTTCATCACAAAGGAGACTTGATTTATCTTTTATAGGGTTTTGAGGAGAAACGATAAACCAAACTTCATCTAAATCCTCGAATTGGCACATGTAATTAGCAATAATTAAATGTCCGGTGTGTATAGGATTAAATGAGCCGGAGAATAGTCCTATTTTTATCTTTCTCTCCATTCTTGTTTATGGTTTGTTTATAAAATCTCTAATCTTTTTTGTTGCTATTTCTTGGGCTGTTTCCAAATTATCATTTATAATGACAATATCGAATTGAGGTGCAAAAGATAATTCATATTCAGCTTTTGCTAACCGACATTCGATAACTTCAAGAGCATCGGTACCTCGGCTAATCAGGCGTTTTCGTAAAGTTTCGATACTCGGTGGTTGAATAAAGATTGAAAGGGCCCGTTTACCATAAAATTTTTTTATATTTATGCCTCCTTTTACGTCAACGTCGAAAATAACATTTTGACCACTATCGGTTAGACGTTCGATTTCGGATTTTAATGTTCCGTAAAATTTGTCTGTGTATACTTCTTCGTATTCCAGAAATTCATTATTGGCAATTTTCTGTTTAAAATCTTCAGGGGAAAGGAAATAGTATTCAATACCATTCTTTTCATTACCTCGGGGTTGTCTTGAGGTTGCTGAGATAGAAAATGCCAAGTTTAAATTTTGTTGTAACAGGTAATTGATAATAGTTGATTTTCCAGAGCCAGATGGGGCTGAGAAAATAATGAGTTTACCTTGCATATTAAATAAGCATTAAAATGAATGTTTAAAAAGATATCAAGTTTACATTACATTTAGAACTTGTTCTTTGATTTGTTCCAATTCATCTTTCATGCGTACAACGATTTTCTGTAATTCTGCGTGATTCGATTTGGAACCTAAAGTATTGATTTCTCTTCCTATTTCTTGACTGATAAATCCTAATTTTTTTCCTTGCCCTTTACCATTTTCCATTGTTTCGATAAAATATTTTAAATGATTATCAAGGCGGTGTTTTTCTTCATTGACATCTAATTTTTCGATGTAGAAAATCATTTCTTGTTCAAATCTATTTTTATCGTAATCGAAGTTCTCGATTTTGCTTAATGCATCATTTATCCGTGACTTAATTTTATCGATACGTTCGAGCTCAAAGACATTTGTTTCTTGTAATAGAGTTGCGATGTTGGTTATTTTTTCATTGAAAAGACGTTGAAGCATTTCCCCTTCTTGTATTCTGAATTCTTGTAATTGGTCAAGTGCTCTGTTTACCGTTTGCATAAGAGCTTCGGTTTCTTCTTCTTCCAATTCTGTAATCTCTGTTTTTATAGCGTCTGGTAGTCGGAGTAATACTTGGAACCAGTCAGAGGGTAGGGGAATACCTATATTTTTTGAAACGTCTTTGATTTGATTATAATAGTTTTCTATAATTGGCTGATTGATTTGGGTGCTTGTTTCTCTGCCAAGACTTTCTACATAAATATTGAAATCTATTTTTCCTCGTTCCAGCCGGCGTCCTACTTCGGCTCGAATATCCATTTCTTTTTCCCTGTAAATAGCAGGTATACGAGTAGACAAATCGAGTTGTTTACTATTTAAAGATTTTATTTCAACGGTTATTTTTCTGTTGGGTAGTTCGGTAACAGCTTTACCGAATCCAGTCATAGATTGTATCATTGTTTTGAATGTTTTTGCAAATTTAATTTTAATTCTGTATCCGAAAACAATAAAGTCGGAAAAAAAGACTAATTTTGCCAAACTTATATAACATAATTAAGAATTTAGGAGATGCCTTGCATATTAAATATAGAGACTTCTACTACTGTTTGTTCAGTGGCACTTACGTGCGAAGGGCAGATAGTTTTTCGCCGTGAGAATTTTGAAGGCCCGTCTCATGCTGCGAGTTTAGGAAAGTATGTCCACGAGGCTTTAAATGTGGCGCAAAAGTATGACCTTAAACCCGAAGCTGTGGCTGTAAGTTGCGGCCCAGGTTCGTATACGGGGTTGCGTATAGGAGTTTCTGAAGCAAAAGGTTTATGTTTTGGCTTTGACATACCTTTGATTGCAGTGCCAACATTAGAGATAATGGTATGTGCAGTAATGTTTCAGGGAATGCATGCCGAAGATGCACTTTTTTGTCCCATGATTGATGCTCGACGTATGGAAGTGTATTCTGCAATCTATAATATGACATTACAACCGAAAAAAGCTGTTTCTGCTGATATTATAGATAAAAATTCATATCGAGATATATTAGATAAACATAAAGTTTATTTTTTTGGTAATGGTTCGGAAAAGTGTAAAGATATATTTTCTTCTCATCCGAATGCATTGTTTATTGAAAATATACATCCGTTGGCAGCAGATATGTTAGCTTTATCCGAAAGGGCTTTTCGAAATCGGGAATTTCAGGATGTAGCCTATTTTGAGCCTTTTTATTTAAAGGAATTTGTTGCAACTAAACCCAAACATAAAGTTCTTTAATTTTTAAACTTCAAAACAGATGCTTGATTATAATACACAGCTTAAAAAATTGATTATGCCGGAGTATGGCCGTAATGTACAGCAGATGGTCGATCATTGTGTTGCGTTAAAAGACCGGGAAGAGCGTACTCGATGTGCCAACACAATTATAAATATTATGGGAAATCTTTTCCCACATTTAAGGGATGTCGATGATTTTAAGCATAAACTGTGGGACCATTTGGCAATTAT
This sequence comes from Coprobacter secundus subsp. similis, assembly GCF_015097275.1. Taxonomy (GTDB): domain Bacteria; phylum Bacteroidota; class Bacteroidia; order Bacteroidales; family Coprobacteraceae; genus Coprobacter; species Coprobacter secundus. The sequence continues at coordinate 1,604,763 of NZ_AP023322.1, read as the reverse complement.
GTCTGATTTTAAGCTTGATATTGATTATCCGTATGAGATTATCAAGAAGGAGAATTTATATACGCGTCCTGATACTGTACCTTATGCTCTTACGCCTATTCGTTATCGTCATTATGGAAAGGCTATAGAGGGAATGATTGAGAAGGCTGTTGAGATGCCTGATGGTCCAGAAAGAGATCAATTGATTTCTCTTTTAGCGAATCATATGAAAAAGTCATTTCTTACTTGGAATAAGGAAGGTGTTGAGGATGACAAAATATTAAAAGATTTACGAGAGTATTCTCATGGGAAAATAAATCTTGATCCTGAAACTTATAAATTGAAAGATGCGAAAGAGTTCCTTCAAAAAAATAATACGAATAAGAAAAATAATAATGTAAGAAAAGCGGGACGATAACCGCTTTTTTTGTATCTTTCCGGAGATAAATCTAATTGTAAAAGGTTATGGCATCGTTTGTAATAGAAGGCGGTCATCGTTTGAAAGGTGATCTTGTTCCCCAAGGGGCTAAAAATGAGGCACTACAAATAATTTGTGCGACTTTGCTCACTCCTGAGGTAGTAAAGATTTATAACATACCCGATATTCTCGATGTGAATAATTTGATACAGCTATTACGTGATATGGGTGTAGAAGTACAACATATTGGCGTGAATTCATATAGCTTTAAAGCTGAAAATATAAATTTGGATTATTTGCATACCGAAGATTTCCTGAGAAGAAGTGGTTCTCTTCGGGGGTCTGTAATGATTGTGGGACCGTTAGTTGCCCGTTTCGGAATGGCTGTTATACCCAAACCAGGTGGAGATAAAATTGGCCGTCGACGTTTGGATACGCATTTTTTAGGAATACAAAAGTTGGGTGCGGATTTTTGTTATTCTCCAGATAAACAATTATATGAGATTACGGCAAAGGAATTGAGGGGAGCTTATATGTTACTGGATGAAGCTTCTGTTACAGGTACGGCTAATATACTTATGGCTGCCGTAATGGCTAAAGGTATAACGACTATATATAATGCTGCTTGTGAGCCTTATCTGCAGCAACTATCAAGAATGTTAAATAATATGGGAGCTCGGATTTCGGGGATAGGCTCGAATTTACTGACTATTGAGGGCGTTGATTATTTGACGGGTTGTGAACATACTGTGCTTCCTGACATGATAGAAGTGGGCTCTTTTATTGGTATGGCAGCGATGACAGGGTCGGATATTAATTTAAAGAATGTTTCATATAATGATTTGGGTATTATTCCTGATAGTTTCCGGCGTTTAGGTATTATTGTCGAACAAAATGGGGATGATATACATATTCCTTGTCATGATACATATGAGATAGAAACGTTTATTGATGGATCTATTATGACTTTTTCTGATGCTCCTTGGCCGGGTCTTACACCTGATTTGCTTAGCGTTTTTTTAGTAGTGGCTACTCAGGCTAAAGGGAGTGTGCTTATACATCAGAAAATGTTTGAGAGTCGATTGTTTTTTGTCGATAAACTGATTGATATGGGAGCTCAAATTATTTTGTGTGACCCTCATCGTGCAGCTGTAATAGGACAGGGACATGCACATACTTTAAGAGCATCTACTATGGTATCACCGGATATACGGGCGGGGATTGCTCTGCTTATTGCTGCAATGTCGGCTGATGGTACAAGTACGATACATAATATTGACCAGATTGACAGGGGTTATCAGGATATAGATAAGCGTTTGAATAGAATAGGGGCTCGCATTACACGTATATAAATGATAGATAGAGAAGAACTTATAAAAATCGGTTTTTTTAATAAACCGCATGGGATACATGGAGAATTGTCATTCACTTTTACAGACGATATATTTGATCGAGAAGATTGTCCCTATATCGTTTGTGAAATAGAGGGTATTTTTGTCCCTTTTTTTATTGAAGAATATCGTTTTAAGAGTGATACTACGGTGTTGATGAAATTGGAAGGTGTTGATAATGATGAAGATGCTCGGTTATTTACTAATCTATCTGTATTTTTTCCGAAGTCTTATTTAAAAGATAACAAAGATGAATTTCAGGCTCCCGGAGATTATTTTATAGGTTTTACTATTGTAGAAGAATTAGAGGGAGAATTAGGCAAAATAATAGGAGTAGATGATTCTACGGTCAATGTTTTGTTTGAAGTTGATTATTCAGGGCAAGAGTTATTAGTCCCGGCTAATGATGATTTTATTTTATCTATTGACGAAGAAAATAGGTTTATACATATGCGTTTGCCACAAGGGTTATTGTCTTTATAAAGAGTATTTTTGGATTTAAAATGTTTTTGAGTATTTTATTTATGAGAAGTAGCTGGAGTAGATTTTTATTTAAAAATTGACATAAGTTTGTAGTAGTCAGCCTTCTAAAGATATGTATTAAAATCTTTAAATATTTTTAATCATCAAAGTTCTCTAAATTATTATTTGTATAACGTTCAGTTTATTTTCTGTATACAATATAAATATTTTCTAAGATATTACCATTATAGTCTCAGCCGATTTCAATAAGTAGTCCAATGAAAATTTTTCAATGTGCAAAATAGAAAGAATTATATTTTATCATTGAATGAACCAGCAGCAAAAAATAGATTCTTATTTTTTTATTAGTTATAATTTTTTTTGTGTTTTGTATATTTTTAGGCGACAGTAGATTATTGTTGGTTAAAATCGTCATGTAAATTATTTATTTAAAAGTATTTATTTGAATAAATGAAATATAAACAAAAGCTCTATCCTATATGTTTTATGAAGTAAAAACATATTTGGTATGGATTTGGTATCAATTCTTTTATTATTAGTAGGAGGTATACTTTGTGGTGTAATAAATGTTGTAGGAGGGGGAGGCTCTTTATTTGCTTTACCTATTTTATTGGCTTTGGGATTGCCTGCTCAGGTCGCTAATGGAACGAATCGTGTGGCTATCTTATTTCAGGATATAAGTTCGTTAGTGTTTTTTAAAAAGAAGAGACAACTGGATATACAAGAAGGATGGAGATTGGCGATACCTACTATATTGGGAGCTGTCTTGGGGACATGGGTAGCTTCGGTATATCTGACTGAGATGATAATGAATATTTCAATCTTGGTATTGATTGTGTTTATGATTACGGTTCTTTTTTTTCAACCGGATAAATGGACAAAGAAAAAAAATGAAAGCTTGAATTATAAACTTAATTTTATTGATATACTTGTTTTTTTTATTATTGGATTTTATGGGGGATTTATTCAAGCTGGATTTACTTATCTTATTTTGGCTGTGTTGGTCTTGAAAGTAGGTAATAGTATGGTCAAAAGTGATGCTTTGAAATTATTTCTTAATTTTTTGATTTTACCGATTGCATTGTTGATTTTCGCTTGGCATCAGCAAATAGATTGGTTATATGGTTTGGTTATGGGAACCGGTAGTGCGTTAGGAGGGTATTGGGGAGTTCGATTTGTTACATCTTGGAGTCCTAAACTGATACGGAGTATATTATTGATATTACTTATTTTGTCAGCATTATACATTATTTTTATAAGAATGTGATTTTATGGAGAAGGGTAAAGTTACATTACAGCAAACAGCATTGAAAAAAATATGGGTATTTGACGTTATGCTGATAATGTATTTTATTGTGGGGGTCTTTACTGTGATTAATCAGCAATTTCAGATACCTTTACGATCGTCTATGTTGCCTAAAGAAGGAAATATAACAAATGCTTTGGTAACATTATTGAATTTTTCGTGGTTTTTGGCTTATCCTTTTTCTGAGAAATTTGCTACTCGTTGGCTGGAATTATATGGTTATCGAAGAACTATGCTTTTAGCTTTGATTATATTAATATCAGGTTTGGAAATATATGAGTTGGCTGTATTACAGCATCTTTATATTCCTGTAAAATTAATTATAATAGAGACTGAAATACCATTAGGTTTTTTTACTTTTTTAATAGGTTCTTTTGTTATTGGAATTTCGGCTGCAGTATTACAGGTAGTTCTTAATTTATATTTGTCCGTTTCTTCTGTAGGAAATACTACAGCATTACAAAGACAGATGATTGGAGGTTCGGTAAATTCTATCGGTATGGCTATTGCCCCTTTGATGGTTAGTCATTTTATTTTTTATAATGTTTCCCTTTCTGATGTTAATTCCTCACAATTTCTATTCCCTGTTTTTATTATAATATTAATTATGATTTTAGTAACTGTATTAGTAAGCCGTATAAAGTTTCCGGATTTACCGGAAAATACTAATACTCAAACTATTCCTTTGCAAAAATCAATATGGAGTTTTCGTCGAGTACGACTTGGTCTTTGGGCATTGGGTATATATGTAGGCATTGAAGTTGCTGTTGGAGCAAATATAAATATGTATGCTGTAAGCTTGGGGCATTCTTTTGCTTTGAAAGCGACACATATGGCTGCTCTTTATTGGGGCTTTTTATTGATAGGACGTTTGATAGGCTCATTTCTTAAGAATGTATCTTCTCAGAGGCAACTATTAACTGGTGCAGTAGGAGCTATCTTTTTTTTATTATTGACTATTATATTTAATAATCCTTGGATATTGACTTTAATAGGGTTGTTTCATTCTATTATGTGGCCAGCTATATTTACGTTAGCTACAGACAAACTTGGGCCATATACGGCCAAAGCATCTGGAATATTGATGATTGGAGTTATTGGAGGCGGAATAATACCTTTGTTACAAGGCATCAGCGCAGATATTTTGTCGGGGATTTGGCGTTGGACCTGGGGATTGATTGTATTGGGAGAAGTTTATGTCCTTTTTTATGCTTTATCAGGATATAAAATAAAATAGGAATTACCTGAAGATTAAATATATAAACTTTTTATGAATACTATCTGTTATTTATTTCAGAACATTTGATGTATAACTAAAAAATATTATATGGCAGGAAAAATAGCAGAGTTATTGGTTTCAATGTTAGCCGATGCAGGAGTAAAACGTATTTATGCTGTGACAGGTGATAGTTTGAACGAAGTAAATGACGCAGTTCGAAAAAATGGTAAAATACAGTGGATACATGTACGACATGAAGAAACCGGTGCGTTTGCTGCTGGGGCTGAGGCTCAGTTGACAGGAGAATTGGCTTGTTGTGCGGGTAGTAGTGGACCGGGGCACGTACATCTAATTAATGGCTTATATGATGCTCATCGTTCAGGTGCACCTGTATTGGCCATTGCATCGACTGTTGCTACTTATGAGATGGGAACTCGTTATTTTCAAGAAACTAATACCATAAAATTGTTTGATGATTGTAGTTATTATAATCAAATGGCTACTACACCAAAACAGTTTCCTCGAATGCTACAAGCGGCTATGCAAACAGCGGTGACCTTAAGGGGTGTTTCTGTTGTTGGACTACCTGGAGATTTAGCTGCGACAGAGTGCCAACCTGTGGATAGTTCTCTTATTACATACGATATGTCGTCAGATATTGTTCTTGAGCAATCTTGGGTAGAACGGTTGTCTAAGTGGTTGAATAAGGCAAACAAGATTACGATATATTGTGGTATAGGAGCGAAGGATGCTCATCAAGAAGTAGTAGAATTATCTCAAAGACTGAATGCTCCGGTAGCGTATTCATTTAAGGGTAAAATGGAGATACAATATGATAATCCGAATGAAGTGGGGATGACAGGACTATTGGGCATGCCTTCAGGCTATAATAGTATGCATGAAGCTCAAATATTGTTATTATTGGGAACAGATTTTCCTTATACACCTTTTATGCCTGAGGATAATATAATTGTTCAGGTAGATATAAAGGCTAATCGGATAGGACGTCGGGCTAAAGTTGATATGGGAATCTGTGGTGATGTAAAAAATATTTTGCAGACGTTGTTGCCTCATATTAAGCAAAAGACAGATGGTTCTTTTTTGAAAGAGCAGTTGGAGGGTTATAGAAAAGTAAAACAGCATCTTCTGTCTTATGTAAGGGATAGGGGAGATAATAATAAGATACATCCAGAGTATGTCATGTCCGAGATTAATTCTGTCGCTGCAGAAGATGCCATATTTACGGTCGATACGGGAATGACTTGTGTTTGGGGGGCCCGTTATTTGCAAGCGACAGGCAAACGTAAAATGTTAGGTTCTTTCAATCATGGCTCTATGGCTAATGCTATGCCTCAGGCTATTGGCGCAGCTTTGGCATATCCAGAACGTCAGATTATAGCACTTTGTGGTGATGGAGGATTATCTATGTTATTAGGTGATATGGCAACTATTGTACAATATAAATTACCTATTAAGATTATCGTATTTAATAATCGGGCATTAGGAATGGTAAAATTAGAGATGGAAGTGGCCGGGTTGCCTGATTGGCAGACTAATATGTATAATCCTGATTTTGAAATCATAGCAAAAGCTATGGGAATGAAGGGATATACAGTTTCTAACCCTGAAGATGTGTCTCCAGTCCTTATAAAAGCTATAAAAAGTGAAGGTCCGGTCTTGATAAATGTAATGACTGATCCTAATGCTTTGGCAATGCCTCCTAAAATTGAGCTTGGACAGATGACCGGTTTTGCTCAATCTATGTTTAAGTTGATAATGAATGGGAAGACTAAAGAAGTACTTGATACAATACAGTCGAATTACAAACATATAAATGAGATTTTTTAAATGTAAGTTTAAGATGGAGGCGGTGTAGAATGAAAATAGATTTCCACTCTAATTTGTTAACTGACATTTTTATTATAGTTGTGACAAAATATCTTTTTCATTATATGGATTTTTTATATGAGTATGAGACATATATAATATTAACTTAAATATGATTATAATAAATAAGTTTCCTTAAAGATTGGTATATGTTTTGTTGTATATTTCATGATTAAGAAAAAGAATAATAGAAGAAGGATAAAGAAAAAACTTCTTATTTGTTTAATAATTATGAATCAAGATAAAAATAAATAATTTATGGCATATATCGATTATTACAAAATTTTGGGAATTGATAAAAGTGCTACTCAGGAAGAGATAAAAAAGGCTTATAAAAAGCTGGCACGAAAATATCATCCTGATTTGAATCCCAATGATTCTTCTGCACATAAAAAATTTCAGGAGATTAATGAAGCGAATGAAGTGTTAAGCGATCCCGAAAAAAGAAAAAAGTACGACCAGTATGGAGAGAACTGGAAACATGCAGATGAATTTGAAGCACAGAGGCAGAGGTATAATCAGCAAAGTGGAGGTTTTGGAGGAGGTGAGGGATTTTGGTCTTCATCTCAAGGATTTGGAAGTGGAGATACAGGAGAATTCTCTGATTTCTTTGAACAAATGTTTGGAGGAGGGGCGAGAAGTCGGCATCAATCTGCAAGATTTCGAGGGCAGGATTATACTGCTGAGCTGCATTTATCATTGAGAGATGCTTCTAAAACTCATAAGCAGATATTGACGGTAAATGGTAAGAATATTCGTATAACTGTGCCTGCGGGAGTTGCAAATGATCAAACTATAAAACTTCCGGGACAAGGAGGTCCTGGTATGAATGGAGGTCCTGCGGGAGATTTATATATAACTTTTGTGATAGAAGAGGATCCAGTATTTAGACGATTGGGCGATGATTTATATATCACTTCAAACATTGATTTATATACGGCTGTGTTGGGTGGAGATCAATTAGTAGATACAATGGAAAGTCGAGTGAAATTAAAAATAAAACCTGGTACTCAACCTGGTACGAAAGTTCGTTTGAAAGGGAAAGGGTTTCCTGTATATAAGAAAGAAGGTCAGTTTGGGGACTTGATTGTTACGTATAGTGTTTCTATTCCGACAAATTTGTCGGAAAAACAGAAACAATTATTTGAAGAATTGAAGAAATCGTGAATTAAAAGGATGTAATTATGCAGACAGATTTAATTGTAATTAGTGAGTATTGTCAGAATTGTCATGTTGACCCTTCATTTATCAAAATGCTTGAATCAGAGGGGCTGATTAGTTTACAGACAATTGAAGATGAAAAATATATTGTTGCATCCGAATTACGCGAACTTGAACAATATACGCGTATGTATTATGATTTGTCAATAAATATCGAAGGGATAGATACGATACATCATTTGCTGGATCGTATAAAAGATATGCAACGGGAAATATCCGATTTGAAGTCTAGATTGCAACTGTTTGAAACAGAATATTTTTCTCCTTTTGATGAGTAGGATAAGTTATAGCTTTAGGACAGCTGTTGTACATCGAGTGAGTGTAGTACTATGAATAAAGTGTCTGAATATTTTGTGTGAAAAACATGTGTGAAAGTGCGGAGCTTAGCCCTATTTATATTAAATTTGCGCTGAATTTGGAGAAAATTATTGCCTTTGGAATAGTTAAATAAAGGAGAGATAAAATTGTATGAAAAGAGTTCATGTAGTTTCAGCAGGTGATTCATATATGTATCGTTTGGCAATAGCGCTAAAAAACAAGGGGTACGATGTCAGCTGTTCTGGTGTAAAGTATGATTCTCCTGAGGCACAGGAACTTTTGCAGAGTGATGTTTTACTGGAAGAATTATCATATTTTACAGTATCGTCGCGTCCGAGGATAGATTATGTAGTACCATCTTTGCAAGTTACGGCAGAACATCCTGAGATAAAAAAAGCAAGGGAACAAGGTTTGTTGGTGGTTGCTTTTCCTGATTTTATCTTACGCATGGCAAAAGATAAGATAAGAGTCGTGATTAGTGATGTAAGATATCCGACTCGTATTTTGTCAATGATTTATCGAGCAGTTGTTCGTCAGAATATGAGGTGCGATTATGTTGTGATGAATGAAATGAAAGGACTTGAAAAACGTATAGTGCTGAGTTATGATGCTCGCATAATACTTTTAGAGGGAGATGAGACAGATACCTACATGTTCGAAAAAAAGCCAACACATCATCTATATCGTCCTCATATATTGTTATTACCAGATGTAAAATGGCATGCTTCTGAAACGTTTCCGACGTTGGAGTCTTATAAAAATCTTTTAAAGGAAATGGTGGCGTCAATTGAACGAGATGGGAAATTTATATATAATCAGAATATTCCGTTTTTGCAAGAGTTAGCTGGTTCAGTGCGAGAAGACATTACAGCCATACCTTATTCTTCGCATAAAATAATGGAGAATGCAGGTCAGGTTTGTTTGGACACGCGTTATGGATTGATACCGGTGTGCCATAGTGATGAGGATTTTCTCTGTGATCTCAATGCCGCACGTTTAGCAAGCCGTCAGTTGGGAGTAAATGATAAAGATTTTTATCAATTAGTGTCGGAATTTGTAAATGAATAACAGATACATATCATGATAATTGCCAGTCAGAAGAAAAAAGAAAATATCGCAGAATATCTGCTGTATATGTGGCAGATAGAGGATTTAATACGAGTCTATAAATTGGATATTGATGCTATACAAAAATATATTATAGACCCATATGATATCTCGGATGAGAAGAAAAAAGAGATGCGTGACTGGTATGAAAGTTTGATTGAGATGATGCGTTCTGAAGGTGTAGAGAAAAAGGGGCATTTACAATTGAATAAAAATGTAATTATTGATTTGACTGATTTACATTTAGCACTTTTAAAGTCTCCTCGTGAACCTTTTTATGGAGCTTCTTTTTTCAAAACTTTACCTTATATCGTAGAGTTGAGAGGTAAATCAGGAAGTGAACAGGTGGGAGAAATTGAAACCTGTTTTAATGCTTTATATGGAGTGCTATTATTAAAGTTGCAGAAAAAAGAACTTTCGGAAAATACACAAATAGCTATTAAGCAGATCACTACTTTTCTGACTCTTCTTTCCGAAAAGTACAAGCAAGAAAAAGCAGGTGATTTAGAATTATAAAAGATTGATACTGAAATAAAAGAGAATGAGCACAATTTTGGTTACAGGGGCTAATGGCCAGTTGGGTAATGAGATGCGCGATTTGTCCAAAATACATCTTGTACATAATTTTTTATTTACGGATATAGATGCGTTGGATATAACTGACGCTCAGGCTGTTCTGTCGTTTGTTTCGGATAACAAAGTAGACTATATTGTCAATTGTGCTGCTTATACAGCCGTAGATAAAGCTGAAGATGATATTTTATCCTGTCGGAAAATAAATGCTTTGGCTGTACAGAATTTAGCTAAAGCAGCTTCTATTAATGGTGTGCGTATGATTCATATTTCTACAGATTATGTGTATGATGGATGTGGTTATAGGCCCTATGAAGAGGATGATCAAGTAGCTCCGGTCTCGGTTTATGGAAAAACTAAACTCGAAGGAGAAAAACTTTTACTTGATGCTTGTTATCAGTCCGTCGTATTGCGCACTTCGTGGCTTTATTCTTCATATGGCAATAATTTTGTAAAAACTATGTTGCGTTTGGGGGAAGAGAAGGAACAGATCTCGGTGGTTTTTGACCAGATTGGGACGCCTACATATGCTGCTGATTTAGCTCAAGCCATTATGAAAATAATTGATTCTCCAGAGTTTGTCCCAGGAATTTATAATTTTTCAGATGAAGGGGTATGTAGTTGGTTTGACTTTGCTGTGAGCGTGCATCGTATTGCCGGAATTAGTAAATGTAAAGTATTGCCTATAGAAAGTAGAGAATATCCGGCAAAAGCTGTACGGCCATTTTACAGTGTAATGAATAAAAAGAAAATAAAGAAAACATATAAGTTTGATATTCCTCATTGGGAAGAGAGTCTTAAAAAGTGTATTACAATTTTAATGAAATAATCTTTATATAAAGTGAGCACATTAAACGAAGAAATTCTGAAACGACGTACGTTTGCAATAATTAGTCATCCTGATGCAGGTAAAACGACACTGACAGAAAAGTTGTTATTATTTGGTGGAGCAATCCATGTAGCAGGAGCGGTAAAGTCTAATAAAATAAAGAAAACTGCAACCTCCGACTGGATGGAGATAGAAAAACAAAGAGGTATTTCTGTTGCTACATCGGTGATGGGATTTAATTATGGTGATTATAAAATCAATATTCTTGATACACCGGGACATCAGGATTTTGCTGAAGATACGTATCGTACATTGACTGCGGTAGATAGTGTGATTATCGTTATTGATGCAGCAAAAGGGGTGGAAATGCAAACTCGTAAGTTAATGGAAGTTTGTCGGATGCGCAATACTCCTGTAATTGTTTTTATAAATAAGATGGATAGGGAGGGAAAAGACCCTTTTGATTTACTTGATGAGGTGGAGGCTGAGTTGAAGATTAGTGTGAGACCATTGAGTTGGCCGATTAATATCGGGCAGCGTTTTAAGGGCGTTTATAATATTTATGAAGAAAATCTGAATCTCTATACTCCTAGTAAACAAATAGTAACAGAATCTGTAGAGTTTAGGGATATCAATAATCCTGAACTTGAGAAATATATTGGTGAGATGGATGCTGAAAAATTGAGGTCAGATCTTGAACTTATTGAGGGAGTATATCCAGATTTTAATGTTTCAGAGTATCTTCAGGGACGTATGGCTCCAGTCTTTTTTGGCTCAGCATTAAATAATTTTGGCGTAAAAGAATTGCTGGATTGTTTTGTAAAAATAGCGCCTACACCGCAGCCAATTCAAGCCGTAGAACGAGAAGTGAATCCTGAAGAGGAAGCTTTCTCAGGATTTGTTTTTAAGATACATGCTAATATGGATCCCAATCATAGAAGCTGTATTGCATTTGTTAAAATTTGTTCTGGAAAATTTGAGCGAAATGCCAATTATAAGCATGTACGTCAGGGTAAAATGATGCGTTTTTCGAGTCCGACTGCATTTATGGCTCAGAAAAAGTCTACAGTTGATGAGGCGTATCCGGGTGATATTGTGGGACTTCCTGATACAGGAAACTTTAAAATCGGAGATACATTAACTTCTGGAGAGAATTTGCATTTTAAAGGTTTACCCAGTTTTTCGCCGGAAATGTTCAAATATATTGAGAATACAGACCCGATGAAGACCAAACAGCTTAATAAGGGTGTGGAACAGCTTATGGATGAAGGAGTAGCTCAACTATTTGTGAACCAATTTAATGGTCGAAAATTGATAGGTACGGTAGGTCAGTTACAATTTGAGGTTATTCAATATAGATTGTTGCATGAATATGGAGCACAATGTAAGTGGGAACCTGTAAGTTTGTATAAGGCTTGTTGGGTAGAAAGTGATGATTACGAGGCTCTTGATGCATTCAAAAAACGTAAATATCAATTTATGGCAAAAGATAAAGAAGGACGGGATGTTTTTCTGGCTGATTCGAATTATGTTTTGCAGATGGCTCAATCTGATTTTCCAAAAATAAAGTTTCATTTTACTTCTGAGTTTTGATATAGAGAACCATATTTATAAAATGAAATAATACAATTCTGTTCTTAATCTAAACATATGGCTGATGGGACACCTAAATACATTAATATCAGATTTAGCCTTGATTCTTGTTGTTGCTGGCGTTACAACATTGTTGTTTAAATGGCTAAAACAACCGGTAGTTTTAGGCTATATTGTTGCCGGTTTTTTAGTTGGACCTCATTTTTCATTTTTTCCAACTGTATCGGATTTGGCAAATATAAATGTATGGTCTGAAATAGGAATTATTGTTCTATTGTTTTCTTTAGGACTTGAATTTAGCTTCCGTAAATTGGTTAATGTTGGTGGTTCGGCAGTCATAACGGCTGCCGTTATTGTTGTAGGCATGATGCTTTTAGGGTATGCTGCAGGTCGAATACTTCATTTTACGTACCTCGATAGCGTTTTCTTAGGAGGGATGTTGTCTATGTCATCTACGACGATTATAATCAAAGCATTTACTGATTTAAATATGCGTAAGCAGAAATTTACGTCTATTGTATTTGGTGTACTTATTGTGGAAGATATGTTTGCCGTGTTGATGATGGTATTGCTTTCTTCCATTGCTGTTAATAATGAATTAGAAGGTAGCGAACTTATATACAGTATTTTAAAACTTGCTTTTTTCCTGATAACGTGGTTTTTGGTTGGCATATTTGTTATTCCTACTTTCTTGAAAAAGGCCCGTCGTTTTTTAAATTCGGAGACGTTGTTGGTAGTTTCTATGGGCTTATGTTTGGGAATGGTGGTTTTAGCTTCTTATGCAGGGTTTTCTTCAGCGTTAGGTGCATTTGTCATGGGGTCTATTTTGGCAGGAACAAATGAGGCTGAAAAGATAGAAAAGGTAGTTCAACCTGTTAAGGACCTATTTGGAGCGGTATTTTTTATTTCAGTGGGTATGCTGGTTGATCCTGTGATATTGACTCAATATGCTTTACCTATTATTCTTTTATCTTTAGTTGTTATTTGTGGACAAATATTATTTGGTACGACAGGAATGCTTATTTCCGGCCAGCCATTAAATGTAGCTGTGAAATCAGGATTTAGTCTTTCCCAAATAGGAGAGTTTGCTTTTATTATAGCAACGTTGGGAATGACATTAAAGGTCATAGATGGATTTTTATATCCGATTGTTGTTGCGGTTTCTGTAATAACAACCTTTACGACTCCGTATTTTATAAAGATGGCAGATCCTGCTTCTAAATGGATTGAAAATCATTTACCAGAACGGTTGAGTTTTCTTATTGATAGATATAGTGCTAATGCTTCGACTGTACAAGTTGAAAATCCTTGGAAAAAGGTGTTGGGGGTATATTTAGGAAAGATAGCTTTATATTCAACTATACTCATTGGAATTTTGATTTTGTCTTTATCTTGGTTTATACCAATGATAGAAGATGTTGTTCCTGATTCATGGGGCACTACGTTGGGGGTAGTGATAACATTAGCGGTCATGTCTCCTTTTTTGTGGGGATTAGCAATGAAGCGCATTAACAGTCGGAAACTGATGTCAATAAAAGAAAATAAAAGTGCAAATTTTGTACCTTTATTTTTAATGGTTATTTTACGTTTTTTGATAGGCTTGGCGTTTGTAGTCTATTTCCTGTCAAAAGTATATTCACAGAGGACTGGAGTTCTTTTGGGTGTTGTGTTATTTGTTCTTATCACGCTTTTTTTATCAAAAAGATTACAACGGCAGATTTTGTCTCTTGAAAGTCGATTTATGGATAATCTTAATGAGAGGGAACTTCGACGTACAGGAAAGAAAAATAATCTAGTACATAATATGCATTTGGCCCATATGGAAGTATACGGTAGTTGTGAGTTTATAGGCAAACGATTGGCAGATGCTAATATCCATAGAAATTATGGGGTGAATATTGTTAGTATAAAACGAGGAAATAAGAGGATAAATATTCCGAAAGGAGATAGTCGTATATTTCCTGGAGATTTAATTAGTGTTATAGGGACAGATGAACAGATTCAACGCTTCCTCGAGGCTGTAGAACCTGAGGATGCGGGTACAGATGCCGAAGAACCGGAAATCCATTTTGAATTTGAAAGAATTGCCATACCGAATGATTCATCATTAATAGGAAAAACTTTAGCTCAGTCTGGTATTCGTGAAAAGGATTCATGTTTGGTTGTTGGGATAGAACATGCTGACGGGAGTTTTTACGAGCCTACGGCTGATTTTCTATTTAAGAAAGGAGATATGATATGGATTGTAGGGGAAAAGGAAAAAATAGGAGCGATATTGAGTTAATATTGTATTGTGTATTTGCCTTGTAATAACTATTTTTGTAAAACAAATAAAAAAATAATAAATATACTTCATGCAGGAAAAAATCGTTATTCTTGATTTCGGGTCTCAGACCACACAGTTGATTGGGCGTCGGGTGCGAGAACTCGATACATATTGTGAAATTCTGCCATACAATAAGTTTCCTAAGGGAGATGCAAATATTAAGGGAGTGATACTGTCCGGTAGTCCTTTTTCTGTGTATGATCAGGATGCATTTAAAATAAATTTGGATGAAATTCGTGGTAAGTATCCGATTTTAGGCATTTGTTACGGAGCTCAGTTTATAGCTTATACTAATGGTGGGAAAGTAGAGCCGGCAGGATCCCGGGAATATGGCAGGGCACATTTATCATCGTTTGATAAAAGCAATGTCTTATTTAAAGACATTAAGCTTGGAACGCAAGTTTGGATGTCCCATGGAGATACAATAACATCTATTCCGGGGAACTTTAAGAAGATAGCTTCTACTGATGAGGTTGCCATTGCTGCATACCAGATTGAGAATGAAAAAATATGGGGAGTACAATTTCATCCAGAGGTTTATCATACGGAAGAGGGAACTCAATTATTAAAAAACTTTGTAGTTGATATTTGTGGTTGTAAACAGGATTGGTCACCTGCATCGTTTATTGAAAGTACGGTTGTCGAATTGCGACAGCAACTTGGAGATGATAAAGTAGTATTAGCTCTAAGTGGAGGGGTAGACTCATCGGTCGCTGCAGTATTATTGAATAGAGCTATAGGAAAGAATCTTACATGTATATTTGTTGACCATGGAATGCTGCGTAAGAATGAGGCAAGAAATGTATTGCGGGATTACGAGTGTTTAGGTTTGAATGTAATTGGGGTGGATGCCAGTGCCAAATTTTTTAAGGAATTGGCCGGAGTAACTGACCCTGAGCGTAAACGTAAGATTATAGGTAAGGGATTTATTGATGTATTTGACGAGGAAGCTCATAAAATAAAAAATGTAAAATGGTTGGCTCAGGGGACGATTTATCCCGATTGTATTGAGTCGTTGTCAATTACGGGAACTGTTATCAAAAGTCATCATAATGTAGGAGGATTACCTGAGAAGATGAATCTGAAGTTGTGTGAGCCACTACGTCTACTCTTTAAAGATGAAGTGAGACGAGTAGGTCGGGAATTGGGTATGCCGGAACATCTTATTACACGTCATCCATTTCCAGGACCGGGATTGGCGGTTCGTATATTGGGAGATATAACTCCTGAGAAAGTACGTGTTTTGCAAGATGCTGATGATATTTTTATTCAGGGTCTTCGTGATTGGGATTTATATGATCAGGTCTGGCAAGCAGGTGTGGTATTGCTTCCTGTTCAGTCGGTTGGTGTTATGGGAGATGAACGTACATATGAGCGGGCTGTGGCTCTTCGTGCCGTGACTTCAACTGATGCAATGACTGCTGATTGGGCTAAGCTTCCATATGAATTTTTAGGGAAGATATCGAATGAAATCATTAATAAAGTAAAGGGGGTTAATAGAGTCGTGTACGATATAAGCTCAAAACCACCTTCAACTATTGAATGGGAGTAAAGAGAACGATAAAAAGTATATAAAATAGCTTCGACTTTTTTTAAAGTCGAAGCTATTTTATTAAAAAAAGATATTTGATAAATAGAGGTAAACTTTTTCTTTATGCCTGTGTTATGTTTAATGTGTTTCGTGAATACGAAATTGATAAACGTTAAAAATAATCATAATGAAAAAGTTGTTATTATTGTGTATAATACTGTGCCTTTCTTTATCTGAATTTCCGGTTTGGGCACAGAAAAAAAACAACCGTCCGCGTGATGTGATATTTTTGTTGGGGAAAGGTAATGGCAATGATGAAATCATTGGTATTTTTTATGAAACCCAATTACAGCATTTTCAGGATCCGAGGGCACCACGTTTTTTGTTATTAGATCAAAAACGAAAAGTTGCTTTAGGTATTGGTGGGTATGTAAAGATGACTGTATCCGATGATTTTAAGGGAATTTCAGATAATATAGATTTTATTCCTTATGATATTGCTGTACCGAATAATCATGTTGATAATGGACAGTTTCAAATGGATGTATTTACCTCTCGTTTATTTTTGAAACTTGTAGGTGCCAATAAGACTTTAGGCAAATATACAGCCTATATAGAGACTGATTTTAGGGGACCACATCATACATTACGTTTGCGCCAAGCCTATGTATCAATGAAAGGTTTTTTGTTGGGACAGTCTTGGAGTACGTTTTCTGATCTGTCGGCTTTACCCCCCACGATTGACTTTCAAGGGCCGAATGGAAATACGGCTTTACGTAATGTGCAATTACGATATACATTTAGTTTGGGAAAACATTGGTCTGCAGCAGCAGCAATAGAAGCCCCACAGGTTAGTTATACTTTGACAGATAACACTCAAATGATTCATCAACGTATGCCGGATATACCCTTATGGATACAATTTGATTGGGGCAAAAATAGCCATATTCGGGCTTCAGGATTGTTTCGAGGTTTATCGTATCGTAATGATATACTGAGAAAAAATAGAATGAAAATGGGATGGGGAGTACAGATGAGTGGTCTTGCTGAAATTATTCCACAGCTTTCATTTTATTATCAAGGAACTTATGGTAAGGGGATATCCCAGTATGTTACAGATTTATCAGGAAATAATTTAGATTTAGTTCCTGACCCTAAAAATCCGGGACACCTACAAGCCGTTCCTGTTTTGGCTGTAGTTGGGGGGATACGGTGGAATATAACTCCCAAATTATTCACTTCAGCAAATTATAGTTTAGCACACGTATATTATGAAAATGGATATACTGTTTCAGACGGATATAAACAAGGTCAGTATATTTGTGGTAATATGTTTTATAATTTGACTTCGAGCTGTATGTTAGGCGTAGAATATTTACATGGTATTCGTGAAGATAAGAATAAAACTTTGGGACATGCTAATCGTGTACAAGCTTCTGTACAATACAATTTTTAATAGGTGGAGGTTGTTATAATTGATAAGTTAAGATAAAGAAGTCAAAAATATGTACCACAGATATTTTTGACTTCTACTCTATTTAAATACTTTTTTATTTCATGTTTTTTACTTTATTTCGATATTTTTTAATGTTTAAGATAATGACGATAGGCAATTTATGAATCTCTCCAGACTTTGGAAGTTCAGGAAGTCTTGACATTGTACCGTCGTTATTTATCAATATCTGCAATGAATTTATGATATGATGCAGAAATCTGATCATATTACAGGTATAAATCATGTTATATTGTTATTTGATATTTTAGATGAGTTGAGCAGGTGTACAATGTATAAGTTATTATTTATAACAGCCTATAGTATATATAATAATGGAAATGTACAGGTTCGAGGACCGGTAGATAGAGTATATGATTATTTATATAATTATTTTAAAGAGAAGGTTTCATTGCATGTGTTGGCTCATCATGTGAATTTAATCCAACGGCTTTGTGCCGATATTTTAAACAACATACGAATAAAACAATTTTTGAGTGTTTGGCCGAAATCCGTATTGAACACACGTGTCATTTACTAACTTATTCAGATATGACAATTTCGGAAATAGCCTATGAATCAGAATACAATCAGATATCATTATTTAATAAGCAGTTTTATATATAATGTGTATGAATCCGACGGAGTATTGAAAACAAATGAAATGAATATTTTGTGTTGATGTAAGATAACAAGCTGGCTCAGATGAAGCCAGCTTGTTATCTTTTAAATAAAATTGTTTTTTATTCGGAAAGAATACCATCACGTTGCATCAGGGCATTAATACTGGGCTCTTGTCCACGGAAGCGTTTGTATAGAATCATTGGCTCTTCTGATCCTCCTTTCTCTAATATATTATGAAGGAATGAGTTGGCTGTTGTTCTATCAAAAATTCCATTTTTCTTAAATATCGAAAACGCATCAGCATCTAAAACTTCTGCCCATTTATATCCATAGTATCCAGCAGCATATCCTCCGGAAAAGATATGGCTAAGTTGGTTACTTATCATTGTATTATCTACACTTGGAAGTAATTGTGTTGGAGCTATTGCTTTTCTTTCAAAAGTAATTGCATCAGTTACTTGTGAGCTTTGTGTATGCCAAGCCATATCAAGCAGTCCGAATGTTAATTGCCTTATACAAAGGTAACCGGCATTATATTGTGATGCAGATACTATTTTGTTTACTAGTTCGGTGGGTATCTTTTCTTTTGTTTCATAATGTTCGGCAAACGTGTCTAAAAATTCCTTTTCAGTTAGCCAATTTTCCATAATTTGAGAAGGAAGTTCGACGAAATCTTGGTATACATTAGTCCCAGAAAGTGAACTATAGGTACATTTTGTCAAGAGTCCATGTAAAGAGTGTCCAAATTCATGAAGGAAAGTTTCGACTTCGTCAAAAGTCAATAAGGCAGGTTTCTTTTCAGTTGGACGTGTAAAATTCATGACAATGGTAACGTGAGGACGGCTATCTTTTCCGTCTTTTTCTTTCCACTGTCCCTTAAATTCTGTCATCCATGCTCCGTTACGTTTGCCTTCACGAGGATGGAAATCCGTGTATAGAACACCGATATATTCGTTGTTTGAGTCGAATACTTCGAAGGCTTCTACATCTGGATGATATACTGGTATTTTGGAGTTCTTTTTGAATGTAATCCCGTATAATCTGGTTGCTAGTCCGAATACCCCTTTTTTCACTTTACTAAGCTCGAAATAAGGTTTTAGCATTTCGTCGTTTAATTTGTATTTAGCATCTTTCAATTTATCAGCATAAAATGACCAATCCCAAGGCATAATATCTATGTTTTTGCCTTCCATACCGACAGCAAAGCCTTTTATTTCGCTTACCTCTTGTAATGCTATGGGTTTATAAGCTTCTAAAAGTTGATTGAGGAGATTATAAACATTTTTACTATTTTTTGCCATTTTGAATTCAAGAGCATATTCGGCATAGTTCTCTTTTCCCATAAGTTGGGCAATTTCATATCGTATTTGTGCAATACGTTCCATAATAATAGTATTGTCAAATTCTCCACTCATGCACCGACTATTATAGGCCCGATATAATTTCTCTCGTAAATCTCGGCGGGTAGAATATTTCATGAATGCAATATAACTAGGGAAAGAAAGGTCGAATAAATATCCGTTTTTACCTTTAATTTTAGCCAAGTGTGCGGCTGCATCGAGTGCACTTTGTGGTAGTCCAGCCAGTTCGTCTTTGTCGGTTAATAGCATCTCGAACTGGTTGGTTGCTTTCAAAACATTATGTCCGAACTGGAGTGTAAGTTGGCTTAATTCAGTACTTAGTTTACGATATTTTTCTTTATCTTTCCCTTGAAGATTTGCTCCTTTTTTAGCCATTCCTTCGTAGATATCAGTAAGTAACATTAGTTGTTCAGGGGTAAGATTTAAATCGTTGCGTTTATCGTATACAAATTTTACTCGCTCAAATAGTTTTTCATTTAGAGTAATATTATTTGAGTGTTCTGTCAATTTGGGAGAGATGCGTTGTGAAATTTCTATCATATCATCATTGCTTTCTGCTTCGAGTAAAGCAAAAAAAACATTTGCAACTCGATTTAGTAATTTTCCTGATGCATCAAGA
Organism: Coprobacter secundus subsp. similis; assembly: GCF_015097275.1. Classification (GTDB taxonomy): domain Bacteria; phylum Bacteroidota; class Bacteroidia; order Bacteroidales; family Coprobacteraceae; genus Coprobacter; species Coprobacter secundus. The sequence goes on along the minus strand of NZ_AP023322.1, from coordinate 1,584,486 downwards.
GCTTCAATTGTATTTTCGAATGTCGGTATTGTCCGTTGATTGATGATTACATCGATTTCCTTTTGATGCTGACGCATACCTTCTTCGAATGCTGGTTCATAATCCGTTACTTTTATTTTATTGAACGGAGTAGTTTCGTGAGGAGTCTTATACTTCCCGAAAAATGGGTTTGCTGCTTGTGTCATGTAAATAAATGTAATTAATACTACAGATAATAATAATTTTCTCATAAAAAAGTTTTTGGTCTAGCGTGACAAAGTTATAAATAATCGTTGCTTTAACATAATGTAGCTATTAATTTATATTAATAGAGATTACAATAATCTGAATAAAAGAATCATTTAATTGTATTTTGGCATATTTTTGCTGTATATATATTTAAATTTTTTCTATAAAATGAAACATCGCCTATTCTATTTGATAAAAACATACGCTTGGTTCTTATTTATCTTTATATTACAGAAACCTATTTTCATGATTCGGCATTATGATTTATATCGTAATGTACCTCTTTCTGATTGGTTTGACGTAATGTATCATGGCCTGCCTTTGGATTTTTCTCTTTCAGCTTATATTCTAGTTATACCTGTATTTGTTACTCTTCTGACTGTTTGGGTTCAGGGACGTTGGAGCGAATTGGTCAGCCGGGTTTATTTTGGAATAATATCGTTACTTCTATCTATTATATTTATATGTGATATAGAACTATATTCATATTGGGGTTTTCGTATGGATGCAACCCCATTGTTTTATTTGAGTTCTCCTTCCGACGCAGCAGCTAGTGTCCCGTTATTAATTATGATACTTGTTCCTATTTGCATCATCTTTTATTTTATGTGTATATGGTTTCCTTTATCTCATTATATAGTAAAGGATATGCGCAATTGGCACTTTTGTAAACATCGTTGGAAGTGTACGATTTCATTTATTTTTGTTTTAGCGTTTTTATTTGTTCCTATCCGTGGAGGATTTTCTGTTTCTACGATGAATATAGGAAAAGTATATTTCAGTTCTAATATATCGCTGAATCATGCAGCTATCAATCCGGTGTTCAGTTTTATGACATCTTTGTCCAAGGAGAAAGATTTTAAGAATCAATATCGTTTTATGAATGATGAAAAAGCGGAAGAAATATTTACTTTGTTAAAAGGTGGAGATAATTATTTGCTTGAGGATTCACTTCGGTGGATAAAGACAGATAACCCAGATATTTTGCTGATAATATTGGAGAGTTTTTCGGGGGCAGCTATGGATAGTCTATGTGCCGATGCTCCTGCGGGGATAATGCCTAATCTTACGCAATTAGCAAGAGAAGGATTATTTTTTACTAACTTTTATGCAAATAGTTTTCGTACGGATAGGGGATTAGTTGCTGTTTTGAGCGGATATCCGGCTCAACCGACTACTTCTATTATGAAGTATCCGTCAAAATCACAATCATTGCCTGCTATAGCTAAATCTCTTGTTAGAAGAGGCTATGAAACCCAATTTCTGTATGGAGGAGATGCTGATTTTACAAATATGCGTTCTTATTTTATATCTACTGGCTATCAAAGCATTATTTGTGACGAAGATTTCCCGATTAGTGAGCGTTTGTCGAAATGGGGAGCTAATGATGAAGTGACATTTGATAAATTTTTTAACTTGATAGCAAATCAGGAATATCATCCTTATATGAAAACTTTTTTGACATTGAGTAGTCATGAGCCTTTTGATGTTCCATATAAAAAATTTGATGATCCATATTTAAATTCAGTAGCTTATACTGATAGTTGCTTAGGTGCTTTCATTTCAAAGTTTAAGAAAACTCCGCAGTGGGATAATACATTAGTTATATTAGTGGCAGATCATGCCATGAGATATCCTGCAGGTATTCAAGAAGCTGATATTTTGAGACATCATATACCTATGGTCTGGACAGGCGGTGTGATAAAATCCCCTCGTGTCATATATGATTATGCATCGCAAATTGATATTGCTGCCACGCTTTTAGGACAGTTAGGTATATCTTATGATGATTTTGTATTTAGCAAAAACTTAGCTAATCCGAAACAATATAAATTTGCATATTATACATTTAAGGATGGATTTGGTTTTTTAGATGCAGACAATAGAGTGGTTTATGATAATGAATCGAATAGCATAATAATATCAGAAGGAAAGAGTGTTGAGAGGATGGAAGAGCGGGGCAAAGCCTATTTACAAAAATTATATGATGACTTAGGAAACCGCTAAGGATCCATTGATAATTTTTGATATTGTTTATAGTGATTATGTATCTTTCCAAGAAAAAGATGATTACTGAATAATTATTTTTTTCTTGATATTCGGAGTATTAGCATATATAATATTTATCTATTGTGATACACTGTACATAAGTTGGTCTAAAAGGATAGGAATGTCGTTTGCCGATATTCCTGCGTGGATGAGCTCGGCCGTATCTTGGGAAAAATTATGTAAAAATTTTTGCATGTCGTTATTGTCAGCAGCGACGGATTGTCTATATAATTCTATTGCTTTTCTTATGTTACCTAAAGCGAATTCAACGTGTCCGGCATTCATAAAATCGAGAGTTGAGGGTTTCTCTGACAATATTTTTTCGTAATATCTTTGTGCTTGATCACATTTCCCAATTAGGAATGAACACCAAGCAATAGGACGCCAAGCTTTGGAGCTTTTGGGATCGAGATAATCTACTTTAAAATAATGCTTTAAAGCTGCCCCATAGTCTTTCTGTTCCAGATAACAGTGGCCTATGTTCATTTCTATAGATAAGTTATCGGGTCGAAGTTTCTCTGCACGGTGATAGTATTCAAGGGCCATCTCAGATTTTTTCAAATTACGATAACATTGGGCTATACGTCTTATAGTCCAGAAACTTTCTGGATTTATCATTTCTGCTTTAAGATATTCTTCTAGAGCTTCTTCATAATTTCCGACCATTTGAAGGCAATATCCGGTTTTTTGATAAAGCTCACTATTTGAATGGTGTCTTGTGGCTAATTCATTAAATATCTCGAGTGCATCGGTATAATATTCTTTTTTGAAATAAAATTCACCGATCAGTTGTAAACTTTCATCGTCAGAAAATACAGGTTTTAGTAGAGGGATATGATACAAATTTAATCCCGTAGAAAAAGGGTCTTTAAATTCATTTTTTTTTGGATGCAATTTAAAAAAACGATATAGGTCTTGGATATATTGATTTGAAATATATTCGCTTTTTTTATTTTTTTTCATGAAAGCTTCTTCTTTTTCGAGACTATTCATTTCTGTTCCTTCATTGTTGAATTGTGATATCATCATCTGTCGTTGCGCTTCGGGAACGTGTGTCAAGCTCAGGCAAAAAGAATACTTGTCTGAATTGCATAAAAAGTGAGACATTCCGATAATCTTTTTAAAATTAGTATCTGTCCCGTCATTGGTAAAGACTTGGTTTAGAGCTGTATGTTCAGTTGAAAACGGCAAAAGCCAATTGCCTGGTTCATTAAAAAATGCGAAACTTTTCAAGTTAGCAAAAGTACTCATAAAAATATCAGCGCCTTCCATTTGTAAATTAGTAAGCTCTTTTAGCTTGTCTGTAATTCCGGCTTTGTCAAGGATGTCTTGCCATTCAGGATTCTTATCTAAAGCATCGATGTCGTTCATCAGCTCTTCAGGTTTTATCTTTTTATATAAGGATGGGCTGATTTTCATCATTTCAGGTAGCAATTCTTCTGTAAATTTTTTTGAAATGCGTTCTGTTTCACGGCTTTTGATGAATTGCAGAAAAATATTACGAGTGTCAGAACAAAATGTCGGATTTTCTTTTAACGAGTCTATTTGTAGACTGATGGTCGAGGATAAGGAAATACGTTCATTATACATTGACAATATCATTAATGCTCCGCATAAAGCTCGTAATCGTATTTCATCTGAATCGATGTTATAAGCTTCTAATAAAATAGATAATTTACGTTCATCATATCTGTGAAATAGATTTAGTGTCAGGGCAGATATAATGAGTGATGTTATCGTTTCAGGAAATTGTCTATCTAATATGGCATTTTTTATTAATGTACAGTCTTCTTCCGATGCCGGATAATTGGTCCATATGTTTAGGAATAATTCATTACTATATTTTTCTGCATCTTGTTTTAATTTGAATTGTTCTTCTGAACAATTTTCTTGTTTATCAAGTAAATCGTTCAATGATAAACTATTAATAGCATTATCAACTTCAGTAAAGCTTTTTTGAAGTGAATTTTCAGGTTGAGTATTGATATATCTTCGGTGACTGTAGTATAATGAAGATGATTCTCTTTCAAGGAGTCGATCGGTCACCTTGTCGGTCAAGTTATAAGTCGATAAAATTAGTTTATCATATATTTTTTTTCTTTCAGGATCATTAAATCCATCAAGCATGTATTGAATCATGTATTTGTAAGAGGTTTCCATTTCGTTTAGGGATTCAGTTATTTGCCAATCTTGTAGAATGGATATTAACTGGCCCAATAAACCAAATGATTCTTTTAATCTTCTTTCAAAGAGAAATTTATATATATTATTTTGAGTATTAATGATTTCTTTTGTTGTCATTTTTTATTTCTTGTGGGATATTTAATTTTTTAATGAGACAATTTTACCTCTCAATTTATGTTATACCAAATTTTGTGCCAAACTTTTAATATGTCAGTTAAACTTTTATATATAGTATGTTTGTTTTGATTTGCTTCATTGATGATATGTCCCTTTTTCTTTTACTAAAATAACGGATAATTGTGGATCTTTTCTCATTCGATAACCCAAAGGAGAGAACATTAGTTCGAGGGGATGAGAACGATGGGCCCAAGTAAGTAAATCTATATCGCTATCTAAATATTTTTTTATGGAGCGATACCACCAAAATGGAAAAGATAAAGCTTTAACGCATTTACTGTTGGCAATTTGTTCAAGAGAATCAGTATAGTGAATAATTTCTTCTTTTGATAGATGACTGGGTTTATCTAAGTCTATGTAGCAGGATGTGTACCATCCGGCATTGGTGAATTTTGCTAATGTCTGCCAATTTTTACTTTCAAGAATAATGCGGTCTTTGTCTATGTTATCTTCGGTTGTATTTTCTTCCAACCAGGCTAACCAATCATCAGCATTGTCTTCAGTTAAATTTTTGACATCAATCCAAATATGTTGTTCAGTAGTAGTTAATTCTTCAAAATATTCATCAAGAGTAATTCCAAATGTTGTATCTTCATCATGAGTGATATCAGGTATACCAGAATCCCGTAAAACAACGTCGACTTCTATACCGGGATACTTTTCTCCTATTTCATTATATTTTTCCAATGAATCTACACGATGTAACCACATTTTTGAGGGATAATACCATGGATATGAAATAGCAGCTAATAACAGTACTATGATAATACTGCCGAAGAATCCCCAAAAATGAAAATTGCGCACTTTCATAAAATTGACTTAAATTCAGGTAACGTCACTTTGCCTAATTGCTGAAAAATGCAGATACCTTTCCAGAATAAATAAGCATAAATATATAATACAAATATAGAGAATAAAGAAATATATTATATTGGGTATTCTGGTTATTTGTCAATTTATAAAAAAATTAGATGTGAAAGATGTAAAGTGAAGGCTCACTTTTTGGTGTAAAGCTATGAGATATAAAAGGCATTATTTACTTGAATATGAAACGGGAGATCTTTGTCATTAGAGATTTTCCATTTTTGAATAAGTATATTTTTTACTTTATAATTTATCTATAGATTTGTCTGTTGATTACCGAGATATAAGTTCGGAATTGAGAAAATGAAATTATGACGAATGTATTGAGTTGATATCGTAGAGTATTATATATCATTAAACTATGACGTTTTCATTTTCTTTTGGTGTCCTTTTTATCTTAGTGAGCCATTTATTTTTTGATCATAAATAATATTTGAAATAGTTTATAATTGAACATTATCCTAATTCATAGATAAAGTTTGAGATAGTTCTATTATATATCGAAATCTAAAGATATACTGATATGGTTGTAAATATAAAAGCTACTGGTTGCTCTTTTGATTTTGCAGAAAGGCAGAATATCCTATATAGTGTTAAAAAAAGTGTAATTTTTCTCATAATTTGACTTCGTTTTAAAGTTATGTTTATATTTTAATGTATATTTGTCACAAAAAAAGAAGGAAATGTACTCTTTTGAAACTTTTATTCTAAAATTTTAAGTGAATTCTAATTTATTGATGTCTTGTTTCATTAGATAACAGTATGTGAATGCCTAAATGCTTCAAAACTGATTTCATATGTATATGAAGCCTTAATTGTGAATTTGATATTTGTTTATTAATCATGAGAGTAAAACGAATTTTTATATTGGTGTTATTAGCATGTTTAGGTACATCCCATTACATGTTAGCAAAAAAGAAAAGTACAAAAACTTCTTTGGCATCAGTTTCTGTCTCGAAGATGTCAAATGATAGTACAGAATATAAGAAATTGGTAAAAGATACAAAGACTAAAAAGGGATTATTCGTAACTCATTTTTCTAAAGCGCATAAACTGTATTTTGAAATTCCAGATACGGCATTTTTTCATACCTATTTACTTACAAATCGAATTGCAAGTACAAGTAATACTCAGGATTTTGTTGCAGGGCAGATGGTTACGCGGCCTTTGCTCATACGTTTAAGCAAAGATGGAAATAATGTATATATACATAAAGTACAAACCGATAATGTTGTTGCAAAGGCAGATCCGATTTCTTCCGCATTTGATAAAAACTTTATGAATCCGGTGCTTAAGGCATTTAAGATTGTTGCAAGGAATGGTAAAAATGTAGTAATAGATGTTTCTTCTTTTTTTGGTGGGAATGAAAAGTGTATGAGTCCTTTAAAGCCAGAGAATCCATTAGCAAAGCTATTCGGGAACAGTAAAGCAATAAAAGGAACATTTGTTTCGGATGCTTCATCTATCACTGAAGTAAAAACTTTTCCTCAAAATATAGAAATAAAAAGTTCTATGTCTTTTACAACTTCGCCTTTGAACGAACCGTATACGGTAATTGTTCATCGGTCTTTTTTGTTGTTGCCAGATGAACCTATGAGAATGAGATTGCAGGATAATAGAGTAGGATATTTCAGTTCAGATCAATCCTTATATACATCATCGAGAGATAAGGTTGAACTTTGTACATTTATTCATCGTTGGCGTTTAGAGCCTAAAGAGAGAGAGAAAGAGAAATATTTTAGGGGGGAATTGGTCGAGCCTCGTAAACCAATTGTGTTTTATGTAGATAGTGCTTTCCCAGAAAAATGGAAAAAGGTGGTGAAACAAGGCATTGAGGATTGGAATATAGCGTTTGAGGCGGCAGGTTTTAAAAATGCAATAAGAGCTTTGGACTATCCGAAAAATGATCCAGATTTCGATCCTGACGATATGCGTTATAGTTGTGTGAAATATGCTGCGACAACGACAGCCAATGCGATGGGACCAAGTTTTGTGGACCCTCGTAGTGGTGAGATACTAACAGCAGATGTTATTTGGTATCATAATATTGTATCATTATTACATAATTGGCGTTTTACACAAACGGCCGCAGTTGATCCTCGTGTTCGTAAATCTGTGTTTGATGATGATGTAATGCAAGAGTCTATGCGCTATGTCGCAGCTCATGAGATAGGACATACTTTGGGATTGATGCATAATATGGGTGCGAGTTATGCTTTTCCTGTAGATTCTTTGAGAAGTGTAACATTTTCTAATAAATATGGTACGACTCCTAGTATAATGGATTATGCTCGTAATAATTTTATTGCACAGCCTGGAGATTTTGAGCGTGGAGTAAAACTTACTCCTCCAGTTTTAGGCGTCTATGATATTTTTGCAATAAAATGGGGATATAGTATTATTCCTAATGTGGATTCGAAAGAGCAAGAAAAGTATATTTTAGATAAGTGGATTGCAGAAAAGAAGAATGATTCGATGTATGAGTTTGGAGCACAGCAATTTTTTGGCACGATAGACCCTACTGATCAGACTGAAGATTTGGGAGATAATCATATGAAAGCTGGAGATTTGTCGATTAGTAATTTAAAAATTATAATGCAAAATTTGGAAGCTTGGACATTACAGCCTGGACATACTTATGATGCTGTTACTGATATGTATGCTCAAGTGGTGAAGCAATATTCTCGTCATTTAGGGCATGTGATGCCATATATTGGTGGCGTAAAATTTAAGGAGGTCCGTCAGGGGGAAGGTGAACCTGCAAAGACTTATTTAGATAAAAAGATGCAGAAGGAGGCTATGATGTGGTTATTGAATCAAGCTCGTACTTATAATGAGTGGCTTACACCTCCGTCTTTAATGTTGAAACTATCTATTGATTTGAATTCGAATGATAAATTGCAACGTGCTATTGTCGGATGTCTTTTGTATCCGGCTAATCTGTATCGTATTAAAGAAAGTGGGTTAGTTGACCCTAAAAATAATTATACACTTGAAAAATATATTAATGAGGTCATAACTGAAATATTTGGAGCTACATATAAAGGTGAAAAACTGAATGAAACGGAACAAAATTTACAAGCGGCGGCTTTGTCTGTGATTATAGGGTATACGAACCTTATGACAACATCTACGGCAAAGAGTTCGTCAAAGTCATTGTCAGATTATCTGGATATTGTCGCTTTAGAGTATGATCATTCTATTCCTTGTAATTATTCTGATGATCTATTGGGAGAGGGTAAGACCTCCTTTTTGCGAATTAATTTTGGATTACCGACTGTATCTCAAGTAGAGATTGCTCCTATTATGACTGCTAACCTAAAAAGAATACAGTCTCTTTATAAGCAGAGAAGAGGGCAGACATCTGATGAGTCTACTCGAAATTTTTACGATTATCAAATATTGAAAATTGAAAATTTATTTAAACAGTAATATTTATATAGATGAATAATATAGCAAGAATACTATGTATATTCTTACTGGGCTTTATTTCTTTTAATGTATTGGCTCAGAATGCCTTGGGGACATTTACGATCAAGGGAACAGTGGTGGATACGTCTGGAGAGCCAGTGATTGGTGCAACAGTGAAAATCAAAGATACTACAACTGCGACAATAACTGATGTTAATGCTAGTTTCTCAATGTTGGTTTCCGGTAAAGATGTGAAATTAGTGGCTTCATTTATAGGATATCAATCAAAGGAAATTACAGTAAAGAAAGGAGAGGCACCTATCCGTTTTGTTTTGGCGGAGGATGCCCAAAATCTTGATGAAGTTGTTATTGTTGGATATGGAACACAAAAAAAGTCTTCGTTGACCAGTTCTGTTGAAGTAATTAGAGGAGAGGATCTTTTGCAGATGCCTACTGCAAATCTTGATGAGGCTCTTAATGGACAAGTAGCAGGATTACAGGTTATGTCGTCTACTGGAGATCCTAGTTCTGCTAAGGAAGCGGATATTCGTATTCGAGGGGTAATTGGTGCTCCCTTGCTTGTTATTGATGGAGTTCCTCGATTTGGTAATAATACATCGGACGGAGAGATGAGATTATCGGATTTGAATCCGGATGATATAGAAAGTATATCTGTATTAAAAGATGCAGCAGCAGCAGCAGTTTATGGTGCTCGTGCTGCGAATGGGGTTATATTAGTAAAGACAAAGCGTGGAGCCAATGCCAATCAGAAAGTCCGAGTAAATTATCGGGGGCAATTTAATTTACAGCAGGCTACGGAGCTTCCAAAATTCCTTGGAGCATATGATTTTGCTAAATTGTATAATACTGCTATTGAAAATTCAATGAGTGAAAATTATACACAATATACAGAAGAACAGCTGGAAATGATTCGTACCCATTCTAATCCTAATGTATATGGAGATGAAAATTTGCTAGATTATTTAAATAAGTTTGGATATTCGACAATACATAGTTTATCTGTTTCTGGAGGATCTGGATTTATTAAATATTATGTTTCTGGAGGATATACCAATACAAAAGGTTTATATAGTGGAGTTGGTAGAGATAGATATAATTATTCTATAAAATTGGACGCGACTTTACTTAAGGGATTAGTCCTTTCTTTAGATGTAAATGGAAATCGGTCAGAAAACAAAAACACCAGTTATACAACTATTGATGCTGCGTATAGTTATTCTCCATTACAGACATTGAAATTTACAGATGGTTCTCTTGCTAGTTTGAGTGGCAGTAATCCATTGCTTGCTGTTGAGGGGTTGGGTGGTTATATAAAAAATAAGACTAATTTTAATACGATTTCGGCAAATTTGAATTATGAGTTTTCTCGTATTAAAGGGCTTTCGATGTATCTGAGAGCTACTTTTGACAGTAATAACTCGATAGAAAAAAGATTCAATAACCCCACTACTTTGTATCTTTATGATGAGAAAGATGGTTCTTTCTCAGAAGATCCGCTTACGACTTATCCTAAAGCAAAAATTACTTTGGAACAGAGGGATCAATTTGTTGATAATAAATTACTTGAAGCAGGGATTAATTATAATAGAACATTTGTAGAAAAACATAATGTCTCAGGTATGTTTGTCGCTAATTATCAAGACTATAAAAACTTATATATGGATGGTACAAATAATGATATGCCTGGGGAATATCCTGAAACGATGGGGACTGTTACAGATAGTAGTTTGAGTGGTAATGAGTATTATTATCAGAGAGCCTCTTTTATAGGACGGGCTACTTATGGGTATGATAATCGATATTTTATTGAAGGTAGTTTCCGTATTGATGGGTCTACCAAATTTCATCCAAATAATCGGTGGGGTTTTTTCCCTACGGTTTCGGCTTCTTGGATATTGTCGAATGAACGTTTTTTCAAACAGTGGGACCAACCTGCCATATCAAATGTAAAATTCAGGGCATCAACTGGTATCTTAGGTCGTGATGGAGGCATCTCGGATTATGCATATCTTAATAATTATATTTATGTTGTATCACAAGGATATAATATAAATTCTTCATATAAACCGGGAATTATAATGGATACGAATACTTATCCAAATCCTGATTTAAAATGGGAAAAAAGTAAGGATTATAATATTGCTGCTGACCTTGGTTTATGGGGAAATCGCATTGGAGTGACGTTTGAACACTATTGGAGATACAGGACAAATATGATTACTTCAGCCCCTACTTATTTGTATCCTCCTTCGACTGGGACAAATGGGGTTGTTCCGGAGATGAATTTTGGTAAAGTGAAAACTTGGGGCTGGGATCTTACGCTGACTCATAAAAATACTATTCGTAAAGTCCGGTATGATGTTGCTCTAACTCTTTCTAAAGTAAATGATAGAGTTCTGGATTATGGAGATGAATCTACTGTTACTCCGTCTCTTCGTCGTAAAGGTGGAAATTATATGGTGTGGAAAGTATATGAAGCTGAAGGACTGTTTCAATCATATGAAGAAATTATGTCTGCCCCAGATCATGATGGAAATGGAAATGCGTCTATCGCTCCAGGAGATATCCGATATAAAGATCAGGATGGTGATGGCTCTATAACTGAAAATGATCAGATATATGTTAAGAATTCGTCTTATCCAGATATGGCTTTTAGTATAAAGTTGGGACTACAGTATAAGGGCTTTTTCATGAATGCGATGTTTCAAGGAGTATCAGGATACCAGCAAAAAGTCAATGAACTTTATACTCTTGAAAGTGGAAGTTTACCTAGGTTTCAAGAGTATCATTTGAATGATAGTTGGACAGAAAGTAATCCTGGTGCCAATTATCCGAGAGTAAAATTTGCTTCTAAGACCGATAATAACAGGAAGGAGTCTACATTCTGGATTAAAGATTGCAATTTTGTCAGGCTTAAAAGTTTGTCAGTGGGATATGGATTACCTGCATCCCTGCTTCGGAAATGGAAAATATCATCATTGAGTATCGCTTTGCAGGGAAGTAATTTATTTACATTGTCTTCTCTTGATAATATGGATCCGGAATCTTTACGAGGATATCCTATTCAGAGGTCTTATGGGGTAACACTTAATTTTGGATTTTAAAGGATGGTTGGTTGTTTTGGAAAACTAAAAATATGATTGTAAAGATGAAATCTTATATAATACTAGTATTGGCTTTTGTTATTTTATTGACACAAAATTCATGTTTCAGAGAAGAGCCAAACAATAAGCTTTCTCAGGAGTCTATTTGGAAAAATGAATTATTACTTGATGAATATGTACTTCCTTGGTATAGGAATATGGACAATGGCTTTTCCACGTATGTAACGACAATTATGAAAGGTATTGGTCGAGAGTATGAACCTTGGTATGGAGATCAAATAACTGTAAGTCGTTCAGACTGGTATAGTGCCGATTATGGAGATATTTTGAAAAGCAATATGGAAGGAATTACAAGACGTGCAAGAACTCGATGGTCTACTTATTATACTCAAATACAGTCTATAAACTTATTGTTAGAGAATGAGAAAGAAATTGCGAATGGAGAACATAAAACAAGAGTGTTGGGGGAAGCCCATTTTTTTAGGGCTTATTATTATTATATGCTTCTTCGTAATTATGGTGGTCCATTATTGATTAAAAATACGTATGATCCGTTACGTGACAATAAGAAATTTCCTCGGGCGTCTTATGAAGAGACGGTAAATTATATTGTGTCAGAAGCTCGAATTGCTGCTGGATTATTACAACCAGCAGAAAATAGTGATGTTGGAAGAGCAAATAAAGGGGTTGCTTTGATGTTAATTGCAAAGACATATTTTTGGGCATCTGGAAGTAAATTTCAAAATCAAACCAAAGAATATTTAGGCTTTCCTGATGACCGATCTGATGCGATGATGACCGAGGCTGCAAAAGCCTATGATGAATTGATGAAATTGAATTATGGACTTGTACAGATTAATGCAACGACAAAAGATGAAATCGTATCCCAATATAGGAATATTTTTTTGACAAAGAACACTACTGAGTCTATTTGGGAAATTCAGCATTCGGATGATGGTAATTTTGATACAGGATTTGGGCATAAGTTAGATAGAGATGCTGCAGCTCCATCTTTTGGCGGAACTTATGCAGCTTATGTTCCTACTCAGAATCATGTAAATGAATATCGTACGATTACGGGGAAAACAATTACAGAAGCAGGTACGGATTATGACCCTGCAAATCCATATGAAAATCGAGATTATCGCTTTTATGCAAATATATTATATGATGGTTGTAGTTTTAAAAGTCATACGATGGATATTCACTATACTAAAGTTGATGGTACAGAGATTCCAGGGGAAGATTTGGTTAAGTATGGCTCGTCAACCACAGCTACATTTACAAAGACTGGTTATTATTTGGGAAAGTTTGTAAGAGAATCTCAGAAGATAGATAATGACGAAGTGTATGCAAGTAGCCAGAATTGTATTATTTGGCGTTATGCTGAAGTCTTGTTGGATTATGCTGAAATTGATTTTAAACAGGGACGGGTTGGCGATGCAAAGGAAAAATTGAATCAGATACGACGTCGGGTGCATATGCCAGAATATAATACTGTTACTTGGGATGATATTGTCAATGAACGTAGAGTGGAATTAGCTTTTGAAAAGTCAACGTATTGGGATTTTTTGCGTTGGGGAAACGCTGAAGAGAAGATGACAGGAACTACAAATCCATTGAAAGGTATAAAGATTGTAAAAGAAGAAGGTAAACCAACTACTTATACAGAAACAATTGTAAATGGAAAAAATACAAAGATGAGACTTTTCAGGGCTATACAATATTTTCAACCAATACCTTGGGATGAGATTAGATATCATGGAATTGAACAAAATCCAGATTGGAAAGAAATGTAAAATGATTCGATTAATAATAAATTTAAAAATTGATGTATTATGAAAAGATTATTACTAACAGTGACGTGTTTAGGATTATTGATGACTGTGCATGCACAGTATAATGTATTTGATGTGGCTGACGTTGATGAACAGGGATGGCTCTGGTTTGATAGTCAAGCAAAAATTGATAAGTATGTCGGATTGGAAGGCTCTGGCAAATTAATAGAAATGATTGCAGCCGAGTATGAGCCGTTTGAGGATGATGAGGCTTCTGCAGATTTTATAGGAGCAGGTACGGATGGTAATGAAGGAGGCCCTGAAGCTAAGAAGGGTGCTATAAAGTTAGTGAAAGGACAAAGTTCTGGTTCTTCTGATGGTGGAGGAATTTATATGAAAATATCGAACTGTGCTGAGTTTAGTTTATTTTTGTCTTCGGAAGGAAGAATAGCTCCAGGTGTATATCGAGGAGAATGGTCTGATATATTGGGCGATTTCGCTTTGGTTAGGGGGTATACGCCTACATCTTGGACTCAGTTAAGTAAGGCAGGTCAATATACATGGAACAATATTCAGGAGCTTTCCAATGCCAATACGGGTGCCACTATTGGTTCAGAAAGTGATGTTGCCGTTTATATTAAAAATCAGGGTACAAGTCCGTTATTTATTCATGGTATAAAATTGCTTTCTTCTAAGTTGTCGGGAATGGAAACTTCGACAGAGGATAAACATTTGGAAATTTTATTTGATGGTACAACTATACGACTGGAAGAGAAAGCAGAAATAAATGTTTATGATTCGAAAGGAGCACTTATATGCGCAGCAACAGCATCCGGACTTTCGACTCAGGGATTGGCTCAAGGGATGTATATTGTAAAAGCTCATAATGAAAAAGCTCAAAGTGTATTGAAAATTGTCGTACGATAAAATATAAATCTGGCACAGTTTTTATAAAACAATATAAAACTGTGCCAGATTTGTATTTATAGGGATTTCACGCTCAAAAAATAGATATGAAAAATCTTTTATTATTCATTTTATTCTTGTTTTTAGATAGTTTTCTAACCATGAAAGCTGTAGATAAGAATAAAGGTGATTTTAGCAATTTGGTAGTATTTTTACGTTTTGCAGATGAGGATGAAGAAGTATTTGAGAATACATTTTCTTATTATGAGAAAATGTTTAATAGTTCAGAAGTTGGTGCTAATTCTGTATATAATTATTTTAAAGAAGCATCATACAATCAACTTTTTTGGTCTAGCGTTTTTTATCCGAAGGCATCAGATAGTGGGCGTATAATCTCTTATCAAGCGAAAAATAATAGAGCGTATTATAGAAAATATTCCAGTATTAATCCGGAAGGCTATGTCGATGATGTGTTAGGTGTAAATAAGCTTACGAGAGAGCAAAATCTTGTAAAAGAACTTTCTGATGCATTAGCAGATATCGTTCCGCCTAATGAGATAATTGATGCGGATGATAATGGGATAGTCGATAATTTATGTATTATTGTGAGTGGTCGTTCAGAAATAGGTAATACTCATTTGTTGTGGCCTCATCGCTCAACTCTTTATACTAAGGATGGAATAATTCAAGGGAAAAAGGTAAATGAGTACATAATGCTTTTTGACGATGCGAATGGTTTTGGTTCTACGGTGACCCCTTTGAAGATAAATACGGGTGTTTTATGCCATGAAATGTCTCATACATTGGGAACTTATGATTTGTATCATGAGAATGTTCGTACAGATTTAAATCCTGTGGGAGTTTGGGACTTAATGTCTGATAATATGGAGGTTCCACAACATATGAGTGCATATACAAAATATAAATATTGTAAGTGGATTGACGAAATACCTCAAATTTCTGTTCCGGGAAAATATGTACTTAATCCAGTCGGTGGAACATCGAATGAAAATGTAGCATATAAAATACAGCCTACTGGTTCGGATGAATATTTTATTTTAGAATATCGAAGTAAGACTAATGGTACATTTGATAAAAATTTGCCGGGATCAGGATTGTTAATTTATAGAGTAAATCCGTATTATACTGGGAATAATGCTTATGATGGTAGTAGCAAGTACGATGAACTCTATCTTTTCAGACCGGGGGGAACGACAGTTACAGATGGTAAAATAGAAGAAGCATTTTTTAGCCGAGAAAGTGGGCGTACGGCTTTTGGTGGTGATGCCGAATATAAACCGTTCTATACTAATGGAGAGGAGGCCCGTTTTGCAATAGGTAATGTATCTTCTTGCGGAGAGACAATAGAGTTTGAGTTGTTTCCTCTTGCATCGCGTATTTATTTGCCTCAATCAAAGGTCTCTTTGCCAGGGAATGCAGATAAAACGACGCAAGTAACTTTGGAAGCTGATATTGCTTGGCAAATTCTTACGATACCTGATTGGCTTGATGTTTTTCCCAAACAGGGTAAAGCTGGAAAATCTGTGATTACGATTGTAACGAAAAGTGAGAATAGTACAATGGTTCCTCGGTCAGCGGAATTAAAAATAGAAGGAGTGTCTGCTCCTGATGTATATGCTATACTTTCTGTGATTCAAAATTCGGGAATGATACAGCCACCTTCTGAAGTAAAGGCAACTCTAAATGGAGCATCTGTAGAATTAGTTTGGAAGGCTCCGGTTTCTGGTGTGACTGTATTATATGAAGATTTTGAATTGGAGTCATCAATGGCGTACTGGGAAATAAAGAAAGATTCTCAAAATCCGGCAGGATGGGTAAGAACAGAATCGGATAAGTATACTGAAGTTTATAATGGGAGTTTTGCCATGCGTTTGAATAGCGATATGTCTGATATGCATCAAGATGAATGGTTTATTTCTCCTGTTTTTGCAAAAGGTGCAAAGTTGGTATTTTATTCTAAATCATTGGCTCCGCAGAAGAATAATTCTCATAATTTTTATTATGTGTTGGTGAGTTCTGATGGAGGAGAGAGTTGGAAAACTGTTTATGATCTTAAGACTCAAGGTACGGTAGTAAATAAGTATGAGAAAATAACTGTTGACTTAATACCATATATTTCAGATAATATGAAAGTTGCTTTTAGAGCATATGATGATAATAATGGAGGATTGGCGTATTGGTGGATTATTGATGGTGTGGAGGTATATCCGGAAGCTGATTCATATGTAATAACTGGATATGAAATTTTCCGCAATGGGATCAAGATCGGAACTTCAACAGAATGTATATTTACGGATAATATGCCTGTTGAGGGTGAGAATAAGTATACAGTTAAGGCTTTAGGAGATTTTGGAGAAACAGGGGAGTCTGAAGAATGTATTTTTAATTATTCAGTTTCTTCTATAAATAAAATTACAGATTCTTTTGCAAGTGTATATTATTCAATTCAATCACAACAGCTTAAAATAATGAATAAAAATGTACATAAGATTGAATTGCTGAATGCTGCAGGTGTTCCAGTGAAGAGGATTTTGGATGTGGCTAAAGATGGTAGTTTTTATATTGGAGATTTGACTTCTGGAGTATATTTTGTCCGACTTATTTTTGATAATGGAGAATTTGAAGTTACTAAAATAGCGAAATCGAATTAATCATCTTTTGGGCAGAGGGGTTCCGATATAAAAAATGAAGGAGCTCCTTTGTTTTTCATTGGAAAACGAAATCAATACATATTTTTTTCATTTTGAATATCTATTTCTCACCGATATAGATAGAACATACACCGAAAGTTAATTTTTTGTATTTGGTATTTTTGAATCCTGCGTCATGAAATACTTTTAGCATATTATTTCCTTGAGGAACACCTTTTATAGATTGGGGCAAGTAAGTATAAGCCTTTTTATCTTTAGATAAAAATCTTCCTAATATAGGAATAATGTAACCAGAATATAAATGATAAAATTGTCGAAAAGGAAATTTTTCAGGAGTAGATAGTTCGATAACTAATAATACGCCTCCGGGTCGTAAAACACGATACATTTCACTGAATCCTTTATCGAGATCTTCGAAGTTTCGTACGCCATATGCTACAGTTATAGCATCGAATTGTTCATTTTTGTAGGTAAGATGTAGGCAATCTTGATTTTCAAAAATGATATTCTCCCAAGACTTGAGATTAGTAGCTTTTTTTCGGGCTATTTGTAGCATACCTTCCGACAAATCAGCACCTGTTATTTTTTTAGGATTCAATACCTGATTCATAAGGAATACCAGATCTCCTGTACCGGTAGCAATATCTAATATTTGTTGAGGAGCATAATGCCGTAACATATTTACAGCAGTCTTGCGCCATCTCTTATCTATGCCCCAAGTCATTGTTCTATTGAGTAGGTCATAAGCCGGAGCAATAGAATCGAACATTTTTCGTACTTGTGTACTCTTTTTATCTTCTTTGTTATATGGAAGTATAGATTCTGCTTTGTATTTAGTCATTGTTTAATGATAAAAGAGGAGATTTAGTAAGCATATGGTTCAAAAAACTTTTTTGAACCATATGCTTGTTTTAAAGTTTATTTCCGGTTGTTTAGAAATTCAATTACGTTTTTTTCAATACGAGCAGCTAAATTGTCTGTGTCAGCTTTTATGAATTTTTCGCCGACAATATGTTCATACAATTCTATATATCGTTCTGCCACACTATTACAATATTCTTCAGTCATTTCTGGAATCTTTTGTCCTGTTTTTCCTTGGAATCCATTTTGGATAAGCCATTGACGTACAAATTCTTTGGATAATTGCCGTTGTTCCTCACCTTTGACAAATCTTTCTTCATAACCTTCAGCGTAGAAATAGCGGGAAGAATCTGGTGTGTGAATTTCATCAATTAAAATGATTTTACCATCTTTCTTACCGAATTCATACTTAGTGTCAACTAATATCAATCCTTTTTCTGCCGCTATTTCTGTCCCTCTCAGGAAAAGGGCTTGTGTATATTTTTCTAATTGTTCGTAATCGCTTTTTGATACCAATCCTTGGGCAATAATCTCTTCTTTGGAGATATTCTCATCATGGCCTTCGTCTGCCTTAGTCGTAGGTGTAATAATAGGAGTTGGAAATTTTTGATTTTCTTTCATACCTTCAGGCAATTGTATGCCACATAGGTTTCTTTCTCCTGATTTATAAGCACGCCAAGCACTACCAGTAAGATATCCACGAATGACCATTTCTACTTTGAAAGGTTCGCAACGAACACCAATTGTTACCATAGGGTCAGGAGTGGCAATCTTCCAATTTGGTACAATATCGGCTGTAGCGTCCAAAAATTTAGCTGCAATTTGGTTTAATACCTGACCTTTATAGGGAATTCCTTTGGGAAGAATTACATCAAAAGCAGAAATTCGGTCACTGGCTACCATCACGAGCAATTCATCGTTGATGTTATATACATCACGTACCTTTCCATGGTAGACTCCTTTTTGACCAGGGAAATTGAAGTCAGTTTTTACTAAAGCATTTTTCATTTCTGTAATACTTATATTATAAATTAGTTTGTTATATTATTGTTTTTTCCACTTATCTCTGCTGACTTGAGAGCCTTTTTCTTTTCATCGTATTTTTCATAAGCCTCTACAATTCTCTGTACTAATTTATGGCGGACAATGTCTTTTTTATTAAATTCTATTCGTCCTATACCAGGTACCCCTTTTAGAATTTGTAACGCTTGGATGAGTCCTGATGATTGTGAAACTGGCAGGTCGATTTGGGTCATATCTCCTGTTATTACCATTTTAGCATTCAGCCCTAATCTGGTTAGAAACATTTTTATCTGGTGAGGTGTGGTATTTTGAGCTTCGTCCAGAATAATTATTGCATCACTAAGGGTACGTCCACGCATAAATGCTAAGGGGGCTATTTGTATAACATTATTATCCATATATTCTTTAAGCTTTACCGTAGGTATCATATCTTGTAACGCGTCATAAAGGGGTTGCAAATAAGGATCTATTTTGTCTTTCATGTCTCCAGGCAGAAATCCTAATTTTTCTCCGGCTTCTACGGCAGGACGGCTTAAAATAATCTTTTTTACTTCCTTATTTTTTAATGCTCGTACAGCTAATGCTATAGCAACATAGGTTTTTCCTGAACCGGCTGGACCTAAAGCGAATACTAAATCATTGGATTCGAAAGCTTTTACCAGTTTTTGTTGATTTTCAGTACGAGCAACGATCGGTTTTCCATTTACACCGTGTATAATAAGATGGTCTTGCTTTATTTCTATTGGGGCATTACCTTTAATGATATCGGTTATGATTTCTTCATTTAATAAGTTATATTCAGTACAGTATTTTTCAAGCTCTTTTATCTTCTGTTCAAATATGGCTGTTTCGTTTTCGTCTCCGATAACTTTTAATACATGGCCACGTGCCATTAGTCTAAGTTTTGGAAAAAGTGTCTTGATAAGTTGCATGTTACAATTATTCACACCGTAAAATACAACAGGGTCGATGTTTTCTAAAATGATTACTCTTTCGATCATTTAGTATTTACTACTTTGTCTATTTTAATAAGATATTATATATCAGTAGGTTATATATGCATTTTATCCTATCTGTTTTACTCATGGCAAAGGTAATAAATATGCATCATATATTTTTTTTTATTGAATGAAAAGATGTAAATAAATTGGAATCTGTATTGTGGGCTTATTGTATTGAAGAATCAGCCATAGGATAATTATAATTATCCTATGGCTGATTCTTTTTGAAAGTTTTATTTTATAGTGATAGGGATATCTCAAAATAGGCTCCATGCAACAGTAAGTCCAGCCATAACAATAGCTACCATGCTCATTAGTTTGATAAGAATATTTAGGCTAGGACCGGAAGTATCCTTGAATGGGTCTCCTACTGTATCACCGACGACTGTAGCCCGATGCACTTCTCCACCTTTTCCTCCAAATTTACCTTCTTCCACATACTTTTTTGCATTGTCCCATGCACCGCCTGCATTTGCCATAAAAATAGCTAGTACAAAACCGGAAGCTAAGCCTCCAATCAAGAGGCCTATTACACCTGGAACTCCGAATATAAGCCCCGTGACAATGGGGGCTATTATAGCCAGAAGTGATGGAAATACCATTTCATGTTGAGCACCTTTGGTCGAAATGGCAACACATCTTTCATAGTCGGGTTCTGCTGTTCCAGAAAGGATACCTTTTATTTCTCGAAACTGTCGACGTACTTCTTCTACCATATGTGATGCAGCTCTTCCTACAGCATTCATAGTCAATCCACAAAATAGGAAGGCCATCATTGAGCCTATAAATATTCCAGAAAGTACTTTTGGATTCATGAGTGTAACGTCATAATAGTACATGAAGTCGGTGAATCCAGCTTGATGAATTTCAATTGTGGAACCATCGGCAAAGGTTAATACCGTTTCTCCGATTCTACTTAGTCCTATGCGTATTTCTTCAATATAAGAAGCTAGCAATGCTAACCCCGTAAGTGCTGCAGAACCGATAGCGAAGCCTTTTCCTGTAGCTGCAGTTGTATTGCCCAGAGAATCAAGAGCATCGGTTCGTTTACGTACTTCTTCTCCTAATCCACTCATCTCTGCGTTGCCACCAGCATTATCAGCTATAGGTCCATAAGCATCAGTAGCTAAAGTTATACCTAAAGTCGATAGCATACCTACGGCTGCAATTCCTATACCATATAATCCCATGGAGATGTTGGCAAAATCAAAACCAGAAGCAAACCAGTAGGAAAGAATAATACCTACGACAACTGATAATACAGGAATAGTTGTAGAAATCATACCTAAACCTATACCTGAAATAATAACGGTAGCGGGACCGGTTTGTCCGCTTTCTGCTAGCTTTTGAGTGGGTTTATAAGATTGAGACGTATAATATTCAGTAGAGCGTCCAATTACAATACCGACGAGTA
Organism: Coprobacter secundus subsp. similis; assembly: GCF_015097275.1. GTDB lineage: Bacteria > Bacteroidota > Bacteroidia > Bacteroidales > Coprobacteraceae > Coprobacter > Coprobacter secundus. The sequence continues at coordinate 1,562,793 of NZ_AP023322.1, read as the reverse complement.
AACCTATAACAACAGCACATGATATGTTGAACCAATTATTTAATTGTAGGGCCCAGAGAATAAGGAAAGTGAATATAACAATCAAGATTGAGCTCAAATTAGTTCCAAATGATAGTGATTTGAGCAGATCTTTCATACTGGCATCTTCTTTGGTGCGAACAGAAAAGATACCCAGAATAGAAAGTAGAATTCCGACTGCAGCTATTAGCATAGGTGCGATTACAGCTTTGAATTGCATATTTATATCGCTGGTAGTAATGAATGCAGCAGCACCAAGAGCCGATGTTGCGAGTATTGAGCCACAATATGATTCATATAAGTCGGCTCCCATTCCGGCAACATCACCTACATTGTCACCTACGTTATCGGCGATAGTAGCAGGATTACGAGGATCGTCTTCAGGTATCCCGGCTTCGACTTTACCTACAAGGTCGGCCCCGACATCCGCAGCTTTAGTATAAATTCCTCCACCGACACGAGCAAATAGGGCTTGAGTAGAGGCTCCCATACCAAAAGTTAACATTGTTGTTGTAATTACACATAGTTTTGCCGAAGGATTTAATATATCGGTCGGAATACAATAATCAAGCAGTAGGTACCAAAATGAAATGTCAAGAAGACCGAGCCCGACAACAACTAGACCCATTACGGCTCCGCTTCTGAATGCTATACGCAACCCTTTATTGAGTGAAGTTCGGGCTGCATTTGCAGTCCGAGCTGAAGCATAAGTGGCTGTTTTCATACCAAGGAAACCTGATAATCCGGAAAAGAAACCTCCGGTGAGAAAAGCTATAGGGACCCAAGAATTTTGTACTTGAAATCCATAAGCCATGATAGAGAAAAAAATAACAAGTCCTAAGAAAACAAGACCTACAACTTTGTATTGTTGCTTTAGGTAAGACATAGCTCCTTTTCGAACGTGCAAAGCAATTTTTTGCATAGCTTCTGTACCTTCACTTTCGTGCATCATTTGTTTGTAGAAATACCAAGCCAAGGCAAGTGCCACAAGGGAAGCGGTTGGAACTAACCAAAATAAATAGTTTTCCATACAGTGATATCAGATTAAATATTTATGGTTTTAAAAGTACCTATTTGAAATGTTAAATGCAACTTGAATAGAACAATTTTTTACTAAATAAGACTAAACTATTATAAGTTTGATGTAGGGAATTATTATTAATAGGTAAAGATATGTTTAGGTTTTTATTTTTGTATTTAAGAAAAAGCAGGAAAGAAGTAATAAAAAAACTATCTCAAAGTAGAATTGAGATAGTTTTTTATATGGAATAGAGAGATTTATTTATATTCTTGCCAGCTCTTAATCTGTATATTTTCCATTCTCAGGTTACAGAATGCTTCAATAAATGCACTTGCAAGACGGGCATTAGTAATCAGCGGGATATTGTGGTCGATAGAAGCTCGACGTATTTTGTAACCGTTGGTTAATTCTCGTTTGGTATGGTTTTTGGGGATATTGATTACTAAATCAAAACGATGGTTGGCAATCATATCCATTACATTTTCTTTTCCACTTTCATCTGGCCAAGAAACGACTTTTATATTATCTATGTTATTCTCTGCCAAAAACTTTTGAGTACCGGCAGTGGCATAGATTTCATATCCTTTGGAAGATAGGGTGCGGCATGCCTCTAATAAGTCCACTTTTGATTTTGCAGAACCAGAAGATACCATTACACTTTTTTGAGGAATGGGATATCCTACAGCAATCATGGAGGTTAGTAAGGCTTCATTGAAGTCGTCACCAATACATCCTACTTCTCCGGTGGAAGCCATATCCACTCCTAATACCGGATCAGCATTTTGTAAACGGGCAAAAGAGAATTGAGAGGCTTTTACTCCTATACAGTCGACGTCGAATGCGGTTTTATCTGGTTTTTCGTAGGGTGCATCGAGCATGATACGAGTAGCAGTTTCTATAAAATTACGTTTTAGAACTTTAGAAACAAATGGGAAACTGCGGGATGCTCGTAAATTACATTCAATTACTTTTACATCGTTGTTTTTAGCTAGAAATTGTATATTGAATGGTCCGCTAATATTGAGTTCTTTTGCAATTTGTCTACTTATTTTTTTGATGCGACGGGCTGTTTCAAAATATATTTTTTGAGCAGGGAATACTAGAGTTGCATCTCCTGAGTGAACACCTGCAAATTCCACATGTTCTGATATGGCATATTCTACAACTTCTCCGTTTTGAGCAACGGCATCAAATTCGATTTCTTTCGCATTTTGGAGGAATTGGGATACGACTACTGGATATTCTTTAGAAACGTGGGCTGCAAGTTGTAGAAAATTTTCTAAACCTTCTCGGTCATAACAAACATTCATTGCTGCACCGGAAAGAACATATGATGGGCGTACTAATACTGGAAATCCTACACGTTCAATGAAGGCATCAATTTCTTCTTTACTGGTAAGCTCTTGCCAAGCAGGTTGGTCTATGCCCAATTGGTCAAGCATACTGGAAAATTTGTGACGGTTTTCAGCTCGGTCGATTGATACTGGTGAGGTACCTAAAATGGGAACATTCTGACGATGTAATTTCATAGCCAGATTATTAGGTATTTGTCCGCCAACCGATACGATGACTCCTTTAGGAGATTCCAAATCAATTACATCAAGAACTCTTTCATAAGAAAGTTCGTCGAAATATAAACGGTCACACATATCATAATCTGTTGATACGGTTTCTGGATTATAGTTAATCATGATTGACTTGTATCCTAATTTTCGAGCAGTTTGGGCTGCATTTACAGAGCACCAGTCGAATTCTACTGAACTACCAATACGATATGCACCTGAACCTAAGATGACTACTGATTTATCATTTTTATAATACGGAATATCATGATCACTACCATCGTATGTCAGATATAGGTAATTAGTTAGTTCTGGATGTTCAGATGCCACTGTATTTATCCGTTTTACGGAGGGTAAAATTCCAGCTTTTTTACGGTAATTTCGTACACGAAGATTTTCTGCTTCCATATTTCCAGATGGATTTTCAGTAATACGTGCAATTTGAAAATCAGAGAATCCCATACGTTTAGCTTCCAGTAATATGTCTGCTGGAATTTCTTCGATTTTTTTGTAAGACTGTAATTTTATTTTATAATCGTGTATGTTTTTTAGTTTAGTTAAGAACCATTTGTCTATTTTAGTCAAATCATGTATTTTGTCAATACTGTAACCTTTATCAAAAGCAGTGGATATAGCAAAGATTCGAAGGTCAGTAGGATTAGATAATTCTTTATCAAGGTCTTCAAATTCAAGGTCATTATTGCCAACGAATCCGTGCATACCTTGTCCAATCATACGAAGTCCCTTTTGTATAATTTCTTCGAAGCTTTTACCGATAGACATAATTTCACCTACCGATTTCATGCTGGAACCGATTTGTCGAGATACTCCGACAAACTTACTTAGATCCCAACGCGGAATTTTGCAAATTAGATAATCTAAGTTTGGAGCTACATATGCAGAATTGGGGGTATTCATTTCTCCAATTTGGTCAAGAGTATAGCCTAGTGCTAGTTTTGCGGCAACAAAAGCAAGGGGATAACCCGTAGCCTTAGATGCTAGTGCAGAAGAGCGGCTTAGGCGGGCATTGACTTCTATAACTCGATAGTCGTCTGTTTCTGAGTTGAACGCATATTGGATGTTACATTCTCCAACAATTCCTAAATGACGAATTGTTTTTTTGGATAATTCTTGTAATAGTGTTAGCTCTTTTTCATCGAGTGAACAAGTAGGTGCAACAACGATACTTTCACCGGTATGAATGCCCAGAGGGTCAAAGTTTTCCATACTGGCAACGGTAAAACAATGATCATTTTTATCTCGTATTACTTCGAATTCTATTTCTTTCCATCCTTTTAGGGATTCTTCTACTAATATTTGACTTGAATAAGAAAACGCATTTTCGGCAAGTTCTTTCAGTTCTTGTTTGTTGTTGCAGAATCCACTCCCCATTCCTCCTAATGCATATGCAGAACGGATAATTAGGGGAAAGCCTATTTTTTCTGCTGCATCGAATGCATCTTCCATGCTTTCTACTGCTATGCTTTTTGGGGTTTTTACTTCTATTTCGTCTAGTTTTTTGACGAATAAATCCCTATCTTCGGTACTCATAATAGCTTCTACAGAAGTTCCAAGGACCTCAACTTCATATTTTTTTAATATACCTTTATTGTACAATTCTGCTCCACAGTTTAATGCAGTTTGTCCGCCAAAAGCCAATAATATTCCATCTGGTTTTTCTTTTTTGAAAATCTCTTCAATGAAGTAAGGAGTTACTGGTAGGAAATATACTTTATCTGCGATACCCTCAGATGTTTGTATTGTTGCAATATTGGGATTTACTAATATTGTTTTTATACCTTCTTCTTTCAGTGCTTTTAATGCTTGAGAGCCTGAATAATCGAATTCACCTGCTTGCCCTATTTTTAAGGCGCCTGAGCCTAACACTAAGACTTTTTTGATAGATTTCTGCATAATTTCCGTATAGTTTTTAGTTCATATTTCTTATCTTATAAAAAAAATGCGTTAACTTAAAAAGCCAACGCATTGTATTTAAAAAATGAATAATCATTATAATAAAAAAACGGGAATACACTGTCGTATATTGACAAGAAAGAGTGTTGGGCTCCTATCTTTGTAAGTGTATTATTCATCGGAATCTGTTCTTTGTTTTCAAAATTGTTACAAAGATAGATGAAGTGTTACAAATATTCAAACTTTTCATCTTTTTATTTCGTTTTTTACTTAACTTTTAAGACTTGTCCTGGTCTAAGTTTTGTAGATTTATTTATTCTGTTCAATTTGCACAATTGATTTACGGAAGTATGATATTTTGATGCTAAGGCGTAAAGTGTATCACCTTTTTTTACCCGATGAGTCGCATATTTTGACCCATTTTGATGTTTGCCTGATGAAGCAACGGCTTTTTTAACTGTTGCGTTGTTTTGATTTTTCCCAGAATATCTATTAGTACTGTGTGGATGATATACAAATATATCAGTATGAGGAACTTGGTTTTCAAAATCAAAAATATCATTTGGATTCAGATCTATACCTAAGAAACGGGTTTCAAAATGAAGATGGGGGCCAGTAGAACGTCCTGTATTTCCTCCTAAGGCAATCGGTTCTCCAACTTTTACTATTTGATTGGGGCGTACTAATATTTTAGATAAGTGTCCGTATATAGTTTCCAAACCATTTCCATGTCTTAGCAATACATAATATCCGTAACCTCGAGCATCATATTTAGTGATTCTTACTTTTCCTGAGAATGCAGCTCTAACGGTATCACCTATTTGTAATTTTAAATCTACTCCTCGGTGCATTCTTCGCCAACGAGGACCGTAATCTGAAGTTTTGTATCCTGGTACAGGCATACAATAATCTGCTACATTGATGGCAAAAGAGTCTGGTAATTGAGACATAGATTTTTTATAAGGATTTACCCATTCATTATTCCATTCGTCTCCGTATAAGTCAATTGCAGGAAATTCTTCAGCTTCTTGTTTTAATTTGCGGAAAAAGGTTAAGGAATCTATTAAGCTGATCTCTTTACGAATATTACGTTGATTAGCTAAGAGATCGTGATGCTGTTGATTATGAATATTGTTTGTTGGTTTACCCGGATTAACCTGGGCGGATATTTCAATAAATGGCGTTGTGACGATTAATCCAGTGATAATCAATTGCTTTAGTCCGGTAAGATTCATTATATAAATACGTTTATTTCTCATTTAATTTGTATGAATATAATTTTTACTTAGTCTATTATAAAACAAATTTTCTAGGGGAAAGTAATATTCTTCCCTCTAAATTTATTATAGAAATATAGTGATGTTTTATAATAAGTAAATTATTCATGTAATACATTTAGGCCTTTATTTAAAGCTTACTTTTTCAAAGGTAAAAAAAATCTTCTGAAAATGAGAAGCTTAATTAGCACAAATTAAAACTACGATTATTTAAAAAATAAAATTTTTCGATGTAATAAATTGATTATTAATATAATATATACATATATGTTTTACAGCATATTTGTACATTTTAATATTGTGAGCTTGAGAATTAAATATAAAAAAGATTATATCTGTAATGTTGTAAAATTATTTGTACAGGAAAATATAACTGAAAATAGGATTCCGAAATATATATTTAAGAGGTTTATAGTATAGTTTGTTAAAGTTTTTTTTATTGAAGTTATATCTCAACTAATTATTATAACAATTATATATAGCGATGTTTATAATCTGAGATTTTTGATTTATCATTTGAGTAATTATACTGATTATTTATTTCAATTTTAGTGGTATTTGTTCCTTTGAGATTCTTTGGGGATTCGAAAGGCACATTAGTCTCTGTCGGATATTATGTATAGAGTTTTATTTGATATAAAGAAGAATATTTTTAGATTAGTTTGAGTTTTTTATAGGCTTATATTTTTTTTAATTATTGAAATAGAAAACGTTTCCGAAGTTTATAGTATCTTCATAACACCATAAACTTCGAAAAAGATATATTTATCAGAAGATTTATATATTGTGATTTTTATTTTCTATTTTTACATCTGGTGGGGTAGAAGTGATTTGTCCGGTTTCGTCGATATAAGCTATCATATCTTCAAAACTTTTTTTTGAATTGTTTGCTTTTCGTTCATTTTTTCTTTTTTGTTTTTCTAATCTTTTTGAGATTTTTTTCTTTTCGTTTTCTTTTTTATTAGATGAAATTCTATTTGTCATGTGATTTAGTATATAATTTTAAGCAGAGATAACCTTTTGCTGTATTTTTTGTCCGGTTAATTTTTGTATATTTTTTATGATAGGATATTCTTCCTGGGAGCAAAATGACATCGCGACTCCGGTACTACCAGCTCTTCCTGTACGTCCTATTCTATGTACATAGGTTTCTGCTATAGCCGGTAAGTCGAAATTTATTACTAATTCTAATTGTTGAATATCTATGCCTCGGGCTGCTATATCTGTAGCTACCAAAACTTTAGATTTTCCGGATTTGAAATTGGAAAGAGCATTTTGACGGGCATTTTGAGATTTATCTCCATGTATAGATTCACTTTGTATACCAGCTCTGTTTAATTGTTTTGCAATTTTGTCAGCTCCGTGTTTGGTCCGAGAAAAAATAAGAGTTGATTTTTTTGAGTCAGTATTTAATATGGATAATAGTAGTTCTTTTTTTTGTGCTTTTTCGACGAAATATATTACTTGTTTTACTGTACTTGTGATGGAAGAAGTTGGGGTTACTTCGATAATATTGGGTTGCAAGAGCATTGTGTGTGACAAAGTAACGATATCGTTAGGCATGGTTGCTGAAAAGAATAGTGTTTGTCTTTGTTTGGGTAGTTCAGGTAAAATTTGTTTTATATCATGAATAAATCCCATATCAAGCATGCGATCAGCTTCATCTAAGACAAAATGTTGTATAGAATTTAAATTTACGAGCTTTTGACTCATTAAATCAAGTAAGCGGCCAGGAGTAGCTACTAGAATGTCTATACCTGCATCTAATTGGTCGGTTTGTTGTTTTTGTTTTATTCCTCCAAATATGACAGAATGTTTTATATTAGTGTATTGGCAGTATTCGGTAATACATTCATTTATTTGTAGTGCTAATTCGCGAGTGGGAGTTAAGATTAAGGCTTTGATTGTTTTTTTATTGGAATTACTATTCTTTTTTATTAATTGTTGTATAATGGGAATAGTGAAAGCTGCGGTTTTTCCAGTTCCAGTTTGTGCTATACCCAATATGTCTTTTCCTAATAGAGCTAAGGGAATAGCTTTTTCTTGTATAAGAGTTGGATTTTTATATCCCTTTTTGTTGAGAGCTTTTAAAATAGGTTCTACTATTGATAATTCTTTGAATGTCATAAATAAATGCTGTAAATATTGTACAGACTTTTTTTGATAAAATTAATAATTGACCGGTACATATTGGATAATATGAATCGGTTTGAATGTTTTGGTTACATTCATAACAAGAAAGTTTATAACAATTGATTTCAACAGTAAGAAATGCGGTAGATTATAACCGATATATACAGGAAGAAGATGAAGATCAAAGATGAACTTTATTGCTTTCACTACAAAGATAGGGATTTATTCTTAATAATACATTATAAATACAAAATAATTGAACGGATGATATTATAAAGAAGAAATTTCTGCTATAGATATATCTTTGTATATGTTAAATTCTCAAGTAGTTTTATATGTTAATGTCTTGAACGATAATGACTGACAGTCTCATTATTTAGCTGATAAGACTCCAGTTAAACTTTTTCTTGAATATTTTTTGTAATTGAAGTTTTAATATATGATGTTCTGTCAATATTAATTCTGGGTCTTTTTCCAAAACTTCAGTTGCGATGTCTCGCGCTAATTGTAATATTTGCCCATCTTTAGCTATATTTGCTATTTTTAAATCAAAAGCAATGCCACTTTGTTGTGTACCATCCATGTCTCCCGGCCCTCGTAATTGTAAATCGGCTTCAGATATTTCGAATCCGTCGTTGGTCCTTACCATGATTTCTAGTCTTTTTCGGGTATCTTCTGAAAGTTTGTGAGAAGTCATGAGAATGCAATACGACTGGTCTGCTCCTCGGCCTACACGCCCTCTGAGCTGGTGAAGCTGAGATAGTCCGAATCGCTCAGCATTTTCTATTATCATTACAGAGGCGTTTGGCACATTTACACCAACTTCAATTACAGTAGTGGCTACCATAATGTGGGCTTGACCGGAAATGAATTTTTTCATTTCCACCTCTTTTTCTACAGGTTTCATTTTTCCATGTACCATACAGACTTCATATTCGGGGAAGGCTTCCTGAATATGCTTGAATCCGTCTTCCAAATTTTTTAGATCTGATCGCTCGCTTTCTTGTATTAGTGGATATACAATATAAATTTGTCTGCCTTGCTCAATCTGTTTGCGCATCGATGCATATAGAGCTCCCCGGCGATTATCGTATTGGTGTATTGTTTGTATTGGTTTGCGTCCAGGAGGTAACTCATCTATGACAGATACGTCTAAATCTCCATATACTGTCATCGCTAACGTTCTGGGTATTGGTGTTGCTGTCATTACTAAAACATGAGGTGGTTTGTTATTTTTTTTCCAAAGTTTAGCTCGTTGGGCTACACCGAAACGATGCTGTTCATCGATGACAGCTAAGCCCAAATTAGAAAAGTTGACCGTATCTTCAATCAGGGCGTGTGTTCCTATGGTTATATGGGTATCCCCTGTCAGCAGTCTATTATGTATTAGTTCGCGTTCTTTTTTCTTTGTAGATCCGGTTAATAAGTCTACTTGCAAGCCTAAAGGTTTTACTAACTTATTGATAGTTTCGAAATGTTGTGTTGCCAATATTTCGGTCGGCGCCATTAAGCAGGCCTGGAATCCGTTATCTACAGCCATTAGCATACTCATCAGAGCAACTAAGGTTTTACCGCTTCCTACGTCACCTTGCAAGAGGCGATTCATTTGTTTACCGCTTCCTACGTCTGCCCGTATTTCACGTAAAACTCGTTTTTGAGCATTTGTTAATTCAAAAGGCAGACATTCATGGTAGAATCGGTTGAAGATATCACCTATGATTTCGAATCGGAATCCTCCAAGTTTACGTTGTTGTAATTTGGTAAATCGTAATATATTTAGTTGCAAATAAAATAATTCTTCAAATTTTAAACGAAATTGAGCTTTACGCAATATATCGGGAGATTGGGGAAAATGTATATTTCTCAATGCTTCATTTTTATAGATGACTTGGGCTCTTGCAATAATCCATGCGGGGAGAGTTTCAGAAAGAGCTTCAGGAATCGTTTGCCAGAGATTATACATAATTTTTTGCATTGCCTTGGAATTCAAAAAATGAGTTTTCATTTTCTCTGTCGTATTGTAGTAAGGCTGTAATCCCGGACTTTTGTCAATAGCTTCTATCGGATCTATTTCCGGATGGGCAATATTTAGTTTAGAACCGAATACGTTAGGTTTCCCGAATACTGTATATTCTGTTTGTAATTTATATTTTTCAATTATAAATTTTATGCCTTTAAACCATACTAATTCTATAGTTCCAGTTCCATCGGTAAAGAGAGCGGTAAGTCTTCTTCCTCGGCCTTCTCCTATTGTTTCAAAAGATGTGATGAAACCCCGGAGTTGAATATATGGCATGTTTCCGTCTATCTCACAGATTTTATATGTACGACTTCTATCTATGTATTTATATGGATAGTAAAACAATAAGTCTTCACAAGAAAATATGTTCAGTTCCTTGTTTAGTAGTGCAGCTTTTTGAGGTCCAACACCGGGTAAAAATTTTATGTCACGGGAGGATAAATCAGGCATGGGAAATAAACATTTCTGCTAATAGTAAATCTTGGGGTGTAGTTATTTTTATATTTTCAGTATTCCCAGATATAAGATGCACAGAGTATCCTGCACTTTCGACAACCGAGGCATCATCTGTAAACCATTCGTTATAAGTCTGAGTATAGGCTCTTTTTAGTATATCGGATCTGAATACTTGAGGGGTTTGTACTGCTCTAAATTTTTGGCGGGGGACACTTTTGCTACTTTCGTCAGGCATGATTTCACGTAGTGAATCGATAACTTCTACAACGGGTATTACTGCTCCGAATAATTCAGCTTTTTTAAAAGCATTAGCAATTACCTGCTGTGAAGTGAATGGTCTTACTCCATCATGTACAGCTATTAACCCTGGTTCAGATATAATATTTAGTCCATTATAAACTGAGGCAAAGCGGGTGTTTCCTCCACTTACTACTGTATGTTTTATGTGGAAATTATAATCTTTGCATAGTTGATTCCAATATTCTTGGTGGGAGTGAGGTAAAACAAGGATAATGTGTATGTTATTATCATATTGGTAAAAAGTATTTAATGTATGCATTAAGATAGGATAGTTACCGATTACCTTGAATTGTTTAGGGATTTCACTTCCCATGCGTAGTCCTTGTCCTCCTGCTACAATAATTACATATTTTTTTTTAATCTCCATTCTATTTCCTTTTTACAAAGACAAATTTATAAAAAAATAGAGAGATAATCTTTTTATAAATATATAAAAAAGGCAGGTTAGCCCTCTTTCGGGTTTACCTGCCGTACATCATCCACACAACATCAACATTTTCGGTAAGCGAGAGCAAAAGTTAAATGGTATAACTAATGCAAAGCATAGAAAAGTCGAATGAGTCAACATTTAGCCTATAAAATGCACCAGAGTATAGAGGCTAGTGGAGTTAACAGAATGATTTTTCCGATTTATTTTCGGTAGTATCTTTTTTCTCAGTAGTATTTTTCTTGACAGGATTTTGGGCAAGTGCGAGAGTCTTTTTCTCACATTTTGTTTCAGTAGAATCTTTCTTTTCAGGCTCTTGAACGAAAGCTAAAGACTTGTTTTCTGTTTTGTTTTCAGTAGAATCTTTCTTTTCAGGCTCTTGAACGAAAGCTAAAGACTTGTTTTCTGTTTTGTTTTCAGTAGAATCTTTCTTTTCAGGCTCTTGAACGAAAGCTAAAGACTTGTTTTCTGTTTTGTTTTCAGTAGAATCTTTCTTTTCAGGCTCTTGAACGAAAGCTAAAGACTTGTTTTCTGTTTTGTTTTCAGTAGAATCTTTCTTTTCAGGTTCTTGAACGAAAGCTAAAGACTTGTTTTCTGTTTTGTTTTCAGTAGAATCTTTCTTTTCAGGCTCTTGAACGAAAGCTAAAGACTTGTTTTCTGTTTTGTTTTCAGTAGAGTCTTTCTTTTCAGGCTCTTGAACGAAAGTTAAAGATTTACTTTGAGTGGTATCTTGTTTTTCTGTAGTTTCCTTTTTAACAGGATCTTGGGCAAAAGTTACAGTTGTAAATCCACAGGCTAATACAAACGCTACTGTCAATGCTAACTTTTTCATAATTCATCAATTTTAAATGGTTATTCTATGTTCTTCTATATTTTCGTTGTTTGCTAAAATGTATTCAAGAGCTGTGCCAAAGAGTTTGTGGAAAATATAATATGCTGTTTATCATTTATTTATTTTCTTGTAGATATAGTGAGATAAATATTTGTTTGTGGAAAATTTCTACAATGATGTGGATTTTGTCTACGTAGAAACTGTTTTGAAAGAAATTTTTTTTACTATAAGATAATTGAGATTAGTAAAAAATTTCTTGCTTTTGAGGGGAAATAAAGTTTTTGTTCAAAAATAAAACATTACTCAATGTGGTATAATTTCAGTTTATTGTATAATGTTTTGCGGTCAATATTTAGTAACTGAGCGGCCCGGCTTTTATTATTGCCCGTTTGTTTTAGAGCTTCAAGTATGCGTTCTCGTTCGGTATTGGGATTCTTTAGAGAGAAATCGTTTATAGAAATAGAAGTTTGTACCTCATTGATATTATTTAGTTCTTGTTTAAGTTCTGAAGCTGTTATGTAATCGTTATTGGCTAATAAAGTAGCCCGCCTTACAATGTTTTTCATTTGGCGTAAATTTCCTGGCCAATTATATTGAAGTAGCAGAATAGAGGCTTCGTTGTCAAATCCAAAGATATGCTTATCTAGTTCTTGATTAGCTTGGTCAAGAAAGAAATTTGCAAAGTGAAGTATATCTTCTTTTCTATCTTTTAATTGGGGCATACGTATTGTAAATTCGTTTATTCGATGGTATAGATCTTCTCTAAAAGTCCCATTAGAAATAGCATTTTCAAGATTTTCATTTGTTGCAGTAATTAGACGTATATCTACCATTATTTCTTGATTGGAACCAATTGGCTTTATTCTTCTTTCTTGTAGAGCCCGAAGCAATTGTATCTGGGTTTCATAATTGAGATTACCAATTTCATCTAAGAAAAGAGTACCTCCATTAGCTTCAAGGAAAGCTCCTGTTTTATCGTTGATAGCTCCAGTAAAAGAACCCTTTATATGTCCAAAAAATTCGGATGCTGCTAACTCTTTAGGTATTGCTCCGCAATCGATAGCAATGAAAGGTTTATCTGAACGTTTACTTAGTTGGTGGATTCGGTGAGCAACGTATTCTTTACCTGTGCCACTGGCCCCATTAATAAGTACCGACATTGGAGTAGGAGCTACCAGTTTCACATAATGATATAATTCCTTAGCTGCATCACTTTCCCCTTCTAAATATTCTTGATGGATAGTAACTCTTGTTTTGTTTTCCTTTGGAGAAATATTTTTTAGGGGCTGCTGTATGTCTATTTTTAAAGCTTCTATTATTTTTTTTAAGAGTTCATCAGGATTGATTGGTTTTGATACATAATCTTTTGCTCCAAGTTTCATAGCTTGTACAGCCGTTTGGATTTCTGCATATCCGGTCATAATAATGAGAGGAATAGGATTTTTTTTTATATTCATCCATTCGAGAAGGCTGATACCATCGTGGTCAGGTAAACGAAGATCTGAAAGAATAAGGTCGATATGGTAGTTGTTTAAGATTTTTTGTGCATCCTTTATATTCCCTGCCGTTTCGACTTCAAATTCTTTTTTCTTTAGCCAAGTTTTTAACATCAGGCTGTATGTAGTATCATCTTCAACGATTAATATCCGCTTCATTTATTCCACATATTTCATATGTTATATACAAAGGTAAAATATTTTACTAAAATCGTCTTCTCATTTTAACAATAGTTTTGTTTTTTATATTTTGTGATATTATTTATAAGATTATCGATAAGGTGTAATAAATGAGTTGTTTGTTTATCGATATCTTCATTGAAAGTGTTGTTTTTAAGTCTTTCCAAAGATAGAAGAATTTTTTGCATTTCAGGTATACCAATCATCGTAATTACAGGGAGCATTTTGTGGGCAACAGCTGATATTTCATTTACATTCTTTTGAGAACATGCTATTGTTATCCGTTCTTTATTTTTTTGAGTTTCATTTATAAATGTTTCGATGATTTCTTTAGAAGTTTCAATATCATCGGAAGAAAAGGCTGTTAATATTGAGAAATCAGGTTCTTCTTTTTCATTTTTTCGCGAGATAATATCATTGTTATTTTGTATAGTTACTCCTGTAATTCTTTCTATAATTGCTGACATTTCGGATAGCGAAAAAGGTTTATGTAAACAACCGGCAAATCCTTTCTCAATAAAATAGCTTTCATTTATGTCACTTCTTGCTGTAACGGCTATGATAGGGATGGTATGACCTTGGGAAATATCCGAATTTCTTAAATATTTGAGTAAATCAAAACCATTGATGCCGGGCATTTGTACATCAGTGAATAGTAAATCATATTTATTTTCCCGTAATTCTTTATAAAGGGTATTTGCTTGCCAGCAAGCTTTTGCAACAATCCCTTTTTGCTGTAGTTGAGCTGTAAATAATTCAAGCTGTATGCGGTCATCATCAATAAGCAGTACTTGTAAATTTTTATCTGAAAAATCTTTTGCAATAGATGTCGTTGCTATAGTAGAATTGGTAGTCTGTAAAGGAATTTTTACTGAAAATTTACTGCCTTTTCCTTGTTGGCTTTCCGTATCAATACTACCTTGGAGAAGAGTTACTAATTTTTGTACTATTGATAGTCCTAATCCAAATCCTTCTTCTCCTTGAGCGCTTTTTAGTCGGGTAAATTCTTTGAAAATTTTATTTTGCTCTTCATGGGTCATACCGCAACCAGTATCTGCGATAGAAAAATATAATGTTTTATTTTGTATGTTTACTTCTAAAGATATTTTTCCTTGTGTAGTAAATTTTATAGCATTTGAAAGTAAGTTATTAGCAATTTGTGTAATTCGCAATGGATCACCTATATAATTTTTTTCAAGTTCATCTCCTGCTTTATACTCAAGTTTTAATCCTTTTTGTGTTGCGATTGGAATAAAGCGATTTTTTATTTCTTCGAATAGTTGGAGTGGAATAAAGGACAAATGTTGGACTTCTGCTTTATTTGAATCCAACCTGTAAAAATCAAGGAGATTGTTTACTAATGAAAGCAAATGTTGGGATGATTGCTTCATATTTTGTAGGTAGAATTGCTGGCGTTCGTCTTGTATAAGGCGTTCGAGTAGGTCACTATAACCGATTACAGAGCTTAGAGGAGCTTTGAAATCGTGAGTTATGGTCAACATTAATTTTTCTCTTGAACGTAATAGTTCTTCTGCTTTTTTATTTGCTTCTTCAAGTTCTTTTCGATAACGATGACTTCGGGTAAGGTCACGACCAATAATAATTAAGAAAGCTAAGGCGAGAATTACTGCTACAGCGGCTATACAACCTAATACATATACAGCTTGTTGCCGTATAGCTTGTTGCTTTTTTATTTCGTGTAAGGATACTGATAGTTCTTCTTGCTCATAATCTCGTATGATTTGGTCTATTTTTGCATTTAGAGTCTGGTTATTTCTCCATAGTCTATTACTTTGGATTGAGACTTTTTCTCTTAAATTTTCACGGCTATCGTCAATTTCGGTTCTCAAATTTTGTGACACAGTAACAATACTGTCAATAGGAATATATTTCCTTAAAGAATCAGTATTATTTGTAACAATAACATCATCTTTATTTTCACTAAAAGCATCGGCAAGTCTTTTAAGAAATCTTTTTGGTCTTTGTTTTTTTAATAAAGAGTCTTGTTTTTTCATTATTTGATATTGCTCATGTTGTCTTTGTAATAAAGAGTCTTGTTGTGCAATGATTAAGTCTAAGTTCTTTTCATAGATTTCATTATTTTGTGTAGAGTGCAGAGCTTTAAGTAAATTGATGACATTTTTGCTTTTTTGTCGTAAAAGCGTATTTACGCTATCTATTCTGTTTATTTGTACGGAATCCGTTGCTGTAGACTTTAGCGTATCGAGTGCTGCTAATGCTGTCGTAAGAGATTTTTGGTATCGAGGGAAGTCATTTTTTCTTCCTATAATGAGTGTTTGGCCAATGGCATCTGTTTGATATAGGTAATTTAAAGTTCTATTTATAGCTTTTCGCTTCACCATTAGTTCGGTTTCGTAAGGATTAGGGGTAGTGAGTAAGGCTATTTCTCTTCCAATAAAATAAAAGGAAGAAAGAAGTAAGGCAACCAGTAGAAAATAACTGGTTGCTACTTTTTTTATACTTATATCAGTACGGGTATTTTTCACATTTTTTCTATATCTTATTTCCTTTTTATCAATCTGATGATTTCACCTATCCATAAAACGATAGAGGTCCCACCAATGATGATGCCCCAATCTTTTAAGCTGATAGGTTCTGTCCTGAATACATCACCACCAAAAGATACAATCAATATTTGACCTATAAGGATAATTAAAGCAACGGATAAGAATCCTCCATCATGAGTTAACCCATTAAAGGCTGATTTGCCTGTGGCAAATGCTTTTGCATTAAATAGATTCCAAAATTGGAGCATTACGAATATAGTGAAAAAGCAAGATAAATCGTACCTGCTAATATTTCCATTTACATCTGTTGGGAAAATAAATAATAGTCCTAATAAAAGGATAACAAACGATATTCCTACGAATAAAATGTTCGATCGCATAGCACGTGTAATGATAAAATCGTTGTTACGACGAGGTTTATCTTTCATTACATCTTTATTAGGTGGTAAAGATGCGAGAGCTCCGGCTGCAAAAGTATCCATAATTAGATTAACCCATAACATCTGAGTAACGGTTAAGGGTAATTCATGACCTAATAAAGATCCCAAAAATACAATAATCAGAGCTACGACATTAATTGTAAGCTGGAATAATAAAAATCGTTGTATATTTTGGTATAAAGAGCGTCCCCACATGACGGCTGTCGCAATACTTTTGAACGAATCGTCGAGTAAAGTGATGTCACTGGCTTCTTTAGCAACAGATGTCCCTGAACCCATAGAAAGTCCTACATGCGCATGGTTTAATGCTGGTGCATCATTTGTTCCGTCCCCGGTAACTGCTACGATAGCACCACCCTGTTGCAATAATTGTACCAATCGTTGTTTATCTGTTGGCCGGGCTCGGCACATAACTTTTAGTTTTTTTACTCGTTCGAATGCGACATCATCTGGCAATGCTTCAAAGTCAATTCCAGTAATAATGTTTTCTTCGTTGTCTTCTGGTTTCCATGTTCCTATTTGTCTGGCTATTTCTTTAGCTGTTCCAGGTGTGTCTCCAGTTACTATTTTTACATCTATACCAGCATTTAAACATTCTGCGACAGCATCAGGAACATCTGTACGTACAGGATCAGAAATTGCTACTATTCCCAAAAAGGTGAGGCCGCTTTCTACTAATTCCTGTATGGAGGCATTAGAAGTGTCTTCTATAATTTTATAAGCAAAACCTAATGTTCGCATTGCTTGATTCTGATAGTCTAATAGTTGTTTTTCAATCTGTTTTCGATATTCATTTATTGGTTGATACCCTTCAAAGGTTTTTATTTCACGACATTTTGAGAGTACAATTTCTGGGGCACCTTTTACATATAAAATTTTTTCCTTTAAAAGAGGAGAATGTACTAAAGTTGCCATGTATTTTCGCTCGGTAGTGAATGTGAGTTGTTCTATTACTGAAGCATTTTCACGTAACAGTGTATATTCGATATTATTCTTGTGTAGCCATAGTAAGAGTGCCGCTTCGGTCGGATTCCCCAAGGATTTTACTTTTTGGGGGTCGGTGTAGTCTAAAAATGCTGTGGAGTTGACAGCAATCCCTTCTTTAATCAGGTTACTTTCTTCCGAATCATCGAGAGATTGGCTTGCTGTTAGTCCGTAGAAATTGGTTTGATGTACTTGCATTTGGTTTTGGGTCAAAGTTCCTGTTTTATCGGTACAGATAACTGTTGTAGCACCCATTGTTTCGCAAGCATGCATTTTACGGACTAAATTGTTCGTCTGTAACATGCGACGCATACTCAGAGCTAAACTGAGAGTTACACTCATAGGTAAACCTTCAGGAACAGCGACTACGATAAGCGTTACAGCGATCATAAAGTATTGAAGAACTCGGTTTGCTGTCTCGATAGAAATCCATGCATCGGTTTGTAAGGCGTTTACTCCGAATGGATAACCTATGGCACAACATACAATGAAAACTATCATTCCGTAAATGAACCACGTGAACCATCCTTTTTTAGAGACTGAGGCAGGAATACTTTTTTTCTTTCCTGCTAAGTCAAACGCATCATAAAGAATAGGAATCCAGACTTTTGATAATGCAATGATAAGTCCTAATATTGCAGCGCCTAATAATCCGAGTTGTCCTAATGAAATAGGGTTCTGGATGAGATCTTTTATAAATAAGGCACTGAAAGTTAAAATAGCAAGAGCAAAACCAATGACACCAATGAATTGAGCTAACCCATTTAATTGTACATTGAGAGGAGTTTCTTCTTCGTTGATTTCGGTAGATTTTTGAGCTACTTGTCCATATTGAGTCTGATCTCCGACTTGTTTTACTTCCATTATGCCATGACCATCCAAAACTTTAGTTCCACGCATGACCCAGTTTGACGGATAGGTAGCATCTTTATCGAAATCATCAGGGTTCGTAGTCTTGTCTATCATGAGTTCTCCTGTAAGGCACGATTCGTCTATTTGTAATGAAAGGGCTTCAAGTAGTTCTCCGTCTGCAGGAACCTCCTCTCCAGTTTCGAGTAATACGATATCTCCAACAACAATATCTTTGCGAGGTACTTCTGTAATGTTTCCGTTTCGGTAAACTTTAATCATTATATCATCATTTACCTGATTGAGTATATCGAATTTTTTATTTGCATCCATCTCAAACCAGAATGATACACCTGTTGCTAAAAATATGGCACAAAAAATACCTATAGTTTCGGCATATTCATTATGAATGAAAGATATTCCCAAGGAGAGTAATGCTGCGATAAGCAATATGCGTACAATGGGATCTGCAAATTTTTCGATAAATAGTTTCCAAAGTGGAGTTTTAACTGGGGGAGTAAGTAAATTAGAGCCGTATTCTTCCTGGCTTTTCAATACCTGGGCATCTGTCAGGCCCGAGTAATGCTTTTTTTGTTCCATTATATTTTATGTTAAGTCTGACAAGAAAATGAATAATTAAGTGTAATCTTAATTATTTTCATTTATGTGACGAAGATATATATAATAGCGAATAATTTATATTTAAAAATCAATAATTGTGTTTCATATTGAGAAATGTCGAAATATTTGTAAGAAAGTATAATATTTTAACATATTTTTTAATACAGAAATAATATAACAAGATAAGGACTATTAATATTATTGAATATTCATCCTATGTATTCGGAATCTTGTTTATTATGTGTTGTAATAGGAAACGGATATTGGTCTGAGTATTTATGTGAAAAATCTAACTTTTTGTATTTCTGATGTATGTCTGTTAATGTAAAAGTCATATCTGAGAATAATGACGTATATCCTCGAAATTATTTTATTTGTGATATTCATTTAATTTAGATGTTAATTTGCTCGCGGACTGGGTGTGTATGTCCTGATTTGAGATAAAAAAAGATTTTAGGATATTTCCTATTCCAAATTTGTGAAGAAAAAAATAGTACGTTGGATTTATGACTTATTCTAATTAGGTTGTATTTTTTATAAAAATAGAACTATTTTATTTTAAAAACTATTTTGGGATGATTAGATGAATTCATATTTTTTATTATTGTGATATAATATTGATATGTTCCTTTCGTTATAAAGTTAAAAAGGAGCTTTTTCTCAAAAGCTCCCTTTTATAGGTTTTCAATAGGTATTAATTTTTAAGGTAAAAAAGATTGTTTTAGGTTAATGCTTGCAAAGTAGCCTCTTTTTTTTGTTCTCTCAAAATAAATTTGTATGTTTTATAATATGTTTTTGTGTGTATATTATACGCTTAATATAGGTTAAAAGCCCTTAAATGTGATAATAACATCAGAAAAAACATAGTATGTGTTATTTGATTTTTTTATCAAATAGTTGTTATTTTTTGCCAGATTTGGTTGGTCTTATCAGTCGTAATACCATTGCCGAGCGTGCAGGAATATATAATTTGAGCCATTCTTTTTTATCTTTTTTGTATAGTGGGTCAAAATTAGTAAAGTGAGGAATAGATTCATCTATTAGACCATATCCCCCATATTCAGGAGAATCGGTATTTAATATAGTTTTGTATTCTCCTTTAGGGGCTAATATTCCATAGTCGGTAAATGATTTGTTAGGATGAAAATTAAAAACGAATATGAGATCTTTACGTTTGAATGCAAGAATTTGGTCACCGTCATTATCCCATAATTTATCGATAAGTGATTTCTCGAAATTGTGTTCATTCTTGATGAGAGAAATCATGTCAGCATCGAATTTACCCAAATAACTGTATTTTAGGTCCTTCCGGTCTACCAGACTCCATTGTCTACGGGCATATTTATATGACCAACCGTTTCCCTCTCTGGGAAAGTCGATCCATTCCGGATGGCCAAATTCATTGCCCATAAAATTCAAATATCCTCCATTGATAGTAGATAAAGTAATTAAACGTATCATTTTGTGTAAAGCAATACCTCTATCTACAGCATAGTTTATATCGTTTTTCATCATGTGCCAATACATTTGGTCATCGATAAGTCTAAAAATAATAGTTTTATCTCCTACCAATGCTTGGTCATGGCTTTCCGCATAATTTATTGTTTTCTCATCAGAACGTCTGTTGGTAACTTCCCAGAAAATGGCTGTAGGTTTCCAGTCTTCGTCTTTTTTTTCTTTAATTGTTTTTATCCAAAAATCAGGTATACCCATAGCCATACGGTAGTCAAATCCTATTCCTCCATCTTCAATTTTCACTGCTAATCCCGGCATTCCGCTCATTTCTTCTGCAATTGTAATTGCATTAGGATTTATTTCGTGTATCAGTTTATTTGCAAGGGTTAGATAAGTGATTGCATTTTCGTCTTGCCCTCCATCATAATAATCATTATAATTACAGAAAGCTTTTCCTAATCCATGATTGTAATAGAGCATTGATGTAACTCCGTCAAAGCGAAATCCGTCGAATTTGAATTCTTCCAGCCAGTATTTGCAATTGGATAGGAGAAAATGTATAACTTCATTTTTCCCATAATCAAAACATAAAGAATCCCAGGCAGGATGTTCTCGACGGTGATCTCCATAGAAAAATTGGTCATAAGAGCCGTCAAATCGTCCTAAACCTTCAACTTCGTTTTTTACGGCATGAGAATGTACTATATCCATTATTACTGCGATTCCTAAATTGTGGGCATCATCAATCAGGTGTTTAAGATCTTCTGGAGTACCAAATCTGGAAGAAGGAGCAAAAAAACTTGAAACGTGATAACCAAATGACCCATAATAGGGATGTTCTTGTATAGCCATTATTTGTATGGCATTGTAGCCGTCAGCAGCAATACGAGGCAAAACGTTTCGCCTAAATTCGTCATATGTTCCTACTCGTTCTTCTTCTTGAGCCATTCCAATATGACATTCATATATCAATAGTGGGGATATTTTTGGTGTAAATTTTTTCTTTTTAAAGATGTATTTTTTTTCGGGATTCCATACTTGAGCCGAAAAAATGTAGCTTTTTTCGTCTTGTACTACTCGTGTTGCCCAAGCTGGAATACGTTCTCCTTGACCACCATTCCAATGCATCGAGAGTTTATATAAGTCGAGATGTTTTATTTCATTGGATTTTAATTTTATTTCCCAGATCCCGTTTTTTAATTTTTTGAAACGATATATTGCTTTCTCTTTCCATTCAGAGAATGTTCCAATTAAATATATTTCAGTTGCATTAGGGGCCCACTCTCGTATGACCCATCCATCAGATGATTTGTGTAATCCGAAATAGAGATATCCCGTAGCAAAGTCTGAGAGCGTTTCAGCTCCTCGTATCAGATCTTTTTCTTTATCAGTTGCTTGTTGATACCGACGTTCTATAACGTTGCTGTAGGGCTCCAGCCATGGATCATTTTTTATTAGATTGAGAAGCTTCATAGTACACAAGATTAAGTGAGAAGTAAAATCGTGAAAAGCAAATATACGAAAGCTTTTCACGATTTATTGTTTATTTGTTATTAAATCCGGACTTTTACAATGACCTTTCTGAATTTTCCTTCGGCGATACCTGGTGCATGGCCATCTTCAGGGAAAAAAATGGCAAATTCTCCAGGAGAAACCTTGATGAAAGTCGTAGCTTCATCTTCGAAAAAAGTAATATCGTTTTTTTCGTTATAGGGTTGTGATATTTTTTTTAAATTTTTTCCTGCCTTCCACCCGATAGTTTCTGTCGTAGTTAGAGGCATTTGGATGTCAATATAGTGATTGTGGGTCTCTAATTTGGCAGCATCTTTACTTTTTCCTGTCGGTTCGGCTACCGAAATATAAAGATTGTCTCCATCGAGTACTATTTTTCCAGCTTCTTTTTTAGAAAAGTCTGTAGATTTAAGATAATCAAAGGCTTGTTTAAATAATGGATGCAATTGCTCTATTGAGGCTGAATTGCTTAAAGAATCTAAAATCATAATAATATTGTTTGAAAAATGTATTGAATCTTTATTGTAATATTGAGATATTTTCTTGCAATAAAAAATATCTCCATTCATTGCAAATTTAAAAAAATAATTGTTATTTCTGCTATGATAAATGATTTAAAATACAAGAGTTTGTATTTCTTTTATAGAAAGAGTATCTCTTATTAAGAGATAATAACAAATAGTCGAGGTATATAGAATTTTTGATATATAAGTTAAGTTATTTGGGAGATTTGAAATAACTTTATAAATTCTTGTTTATTTGCATAAATAATGATTTTTGTTATTGTTTTTTTATCCAAGGTATGTTTATTAATTTGTCTGGCAAGTGTTTACTTCGTATACGCCATTCTTGAGGATATAGATTATTGGTTCTGTTTCCTATATTTTTTATCCACCCTAAAGGAATATTCTGATAGGTTACTAATATATGACCTCGAGGAATATTACCGGAGATTTGTATAGATTCTCTTTTTAGATAGGTAATTGCGGTAGAGTGACTTATTTCGATACAATAAAATGCGTTTCTATTGAGTTCGAGGGATGTGGCTAAAGCATGTTCGGGAATATAATCTTTACCTCTGAGATAACATAAAGGGATACCTGAGTGCAAAATATTTAGGCGAGAAGATAATAACCACAAATCATCTTTGTAGTGTAGAGGGAATGCTTGAATTCTATCAGAAGATGTCCATGTATAAAAAGTTTCAGGGTGATTTATCCATGTTTTTATTTCTGGTAGAATAGATATTTTTGAGTCTTTTTCTGTTTTTTTTCTGTAATTATGCTTATCATAAGAGAAAGAGTTCTCATGTCTTTTTTCTGATGTTTCAGGTTTACGAACGACAGCCATAAAAAATCCTTCTCCTTTAGTAATATGAGGCATAAAACGGTATACGGGAAAATTTCCTTTAATAGCTTTTTTTATATACCAATCAGGAAGTGTTTCGACAGGTAGGATTTCAGCGGCATAGTTTTGATGTAAGAACTCAATTATTTCTTCATCCTCTTCTACATTATAAGTACATGTGCTATATATCAATAATCCTCCGGGACGTAAAGCTTCCCAAATATGATGTAAAATTTTTTTTTGGCGTTCAACACATTTTTGAACATTTGCAGTAGACCATTCATTTATAGCATCTGCATCTTTTCGAAACATACCTTCTCCAGAACATGGGACATCTGTTAATATTACATCAAAATAATTTTTAAAAAAACTGAAGTCTTCAGCGCTGTTATTGGTGACAATACAATGGCTGTTTCCCCATTTTATAACATTTTCTACTAAAACATGAGCACGATTTTTTAAAATTTCATTGCTAACTATTAAACTTCCTTCGGGTAATGTAGAGATGGCATCTGTCGTTTTTCCTCCTGGTGCAGCACATAAGTCAAGATAGCGAACAGGAGTTTTTATATATTGTTGAATGACATGTCCAAGAAACATAGATGAAGCTTCTTGTACATAGTATACTCCAGCATGAAAAAGAGGATCGAATGTAAAATTGGGGCGTTTATCTAAATAAAAACCATTTATTGACCATGGTACTTGTTTACTTTTATTTAAAATACCGGGAGCTTTTGATGGATTTAGTCGAACGCTTATAGGACTCTCTTCATATAGGGCTCTTTCAAATGCGGGATATTCATCTTTTAGTAAATCTTGTGTTCGAGAGATGAAAGCTTTCGGTAAATTCATTTTGTTTCGTTATTTTTTAAACAAAAATACGATAAAAAGTGCAATAAAGAAAATAGCTGTGGTTTTGAACATGAACTTTGTAATAAAATTTTGATATATAGGTTTGAAAATTCATATATTTTATTAATCTTGTTTTATGATTTTTCAATTACTTATTTGAAAAACGGATTCACTGATTTTGCTATCTTGCCGTGTGGATGTTTATATTTAGTGAATCTATAAAAATTGAATACTCCCATAAATTCTTAACTTGCCGTTTATCTGTTATTTTGTTACTTTTGCGAGTAAATAAAAATACGCAAATGAGAATACAACTTCTTACATTTTTAATGTTGATATTTATCAACTATATAGTCGATTTATATATTTATTATAGAGTAATATGTGCGTGGTGTAACCGACGGTGGATGAAGTGGAGTTTTTGGACAACAAATGTCCTTATTTTAGGAATGGTACTGGTTTCTGTAAATGCCATTAAAAGCGGTTATAATGAGCGGTGGGACTATCTTTTGTTCTGGTTTTTGTTTCTCTATTTTGCTTTGTATATGCCTCGGCTTATCTTCTTTGTCATATCTTTATTTGATTATTTACCATTACTATTTAGGCATAAAATTACTCGGTGGGGTTCAAAAGTAGCTTTGGTAATATCTTTTATTGCATTTGTGACAATGTTGTCCGGTGCATTTTATGGGAGATTGCATCCTGTTATAAACGAAGTCGAAGTTGTATCCGATAAGTTGCCAGGAGCTTTTGATGGTTATCGTATAATTCAGATTTCAGATTTGCATTTAAGTAGTTTTGGTACCGATACGGCATTTGTATCACAGATTGTAAACCAAGTGAATGAATTGCGTCCAGATATGATTGTTTTCACAGGAGATTTGGTATCTCGAAGAGCCGATGAGGCCGATGCTTTTACTACTGTATTATCACGTTTTCAAGCAGGAGATGGAGTTTGGTCAATCATGGGAAATCATGATTATGGTGATTATGTAAAGTGGAATACTCCGGAGCAAAAAATAAGAAATTTATCGGATATTAAACGTATGCAAACCGATGCAGGATGGAAGATGCTTAATAATGCATCCACTTTTATTTTTAGGGGAAATGATTCTATTGCATTGATTGGTGTGGAAAATTGGGGTGAGCCGCCTTTCCCACAATATGGTAATCTTAAGGTAGCTTATCCGAATCTTAATGATAATAATTATAAAATTCTGCTTACTCATAATCCTATTCATTGGGATAAAGAGGTTGTTTCTGAAACCAATATTGATTTATCTCTTTCCGGTCATACTCATGCTATGCAGATGAAAGTGAAAGTTGGCCGTTGGCAAGTATCACCTTCGTCTTTACGTTATCCGCGTTGGAGTGGTTTATATCAAGAGGACAATCAGTATTTGTATGTGAATGAAGGAATAGGTTGTGTTTTCTATCCGATGAGAATAGGTGCAAGACCTGAGATTACAGTACTAACTTTGAAAAAGTAAATGGAAATACAAAATGAGGAGAATTGTATATTTGATTCCTGTTATTTGTTTAGCTTTAACTGTAATAATCGGAGGTTGTTGGCAGAAAAATGATAAGGCCTCAATGAGTAGTTTACGGGTAGCTTTGTTGAAAGGGCCTTCTGCAATGGCTTTTATATCGTTGTCTGACAGTGGTAGATATCTGCAAGATAAATCATTAGATGTTGATTTGTATGATTCACCGGCACAGATACAAGCATTGATGACTCAAGGAACGGTTGACATCGCGGTGCTACCTATGGCTTTAGCTGCTAATTTGTACAATAAAGGGGTGGACTATTCTTTATTAGGCTGCCCGGTGTGGGGAAACTTATTTTGGATATCGAAAAAAGGTACTCTATCGGCAGACAAGAAAGAGGTGTATATATTCGGACAAGGAAGTACTCCTGATTTGATAACTCGTTACCTTCAGTGTCAAGAATCATTGATTTCTGTAAAAAATTATCATATTGTATATACTTATAACACTCCTCAGGAGATTGTTCGAGGGTTATGGGGTGGGATAGTTACAGATGCAGTTTTACCTGAGCCTTTTGTCTCTATGTCATTGCATAAAGATAGTTCTTTGTATATACGCTATGATTTAGCAGAGTTATTTTCTCCAGGAGGTTTCCCTCAAACCGCAGTCCTTTTACGAAATGAGTTGAGAGATGATACAGTTCTTATACGTAGTCTCGACTGCTTATTTAAAGAATGTACAGTAAATATTAATAAGTATTCTCCCGATTTAATAAATAGATTGGTCAAGAAAAAATTGATATCAGATACGGTTGGAGTAAAATCGTTGATACAACATTGTCGTATAATTTATAGACCGGCATCTTTTATATATGAAGATATAGCAGATTTAATGAATTTACTATATCTTTACCAACCAAAGTCAATTGGAGGAAAAATTCCGGATAAGGAATTTATAATTTATCATTAGACCTGACCTTATGCGGATAAACGTTTTTGATAGACGAATGCAAAACCTCAAGGGAACGAATGTACAGAATAGATACTGGTCATTGCCGTTTTGGGGACATAACAAGCGTGTTGCAATAGTGTTTTCGATTCTTACTTTGTTGGGTTTATGGGAAATCCTTGCTCTTTATTTAGATAATTCGTTGTTATTTCCTGGTATTTCCGATTTGTTTTCGGCAATTTCGGGATTATTTTTTTATTCTGATTTTTGGACAGATATTTATGTTACTCTGATAAGAGGGATGTCAGGTATGGTTATTGCTTTATTTATTTCTTTTGCATTAGCTCATCCGATGGCTCATAATCTGTTTTTAAAATCATATATTCAGCCTTTTCTTTCAATATTTCGAGCGACTCCTATCATATCTATTATACTGTTGTTGCTTATTTGGCTCCGCCCGGAACAGATACCTTTTGTTATGGCATTGATAACGATGGTCCCTGTAGTCACAGAGAATTTAGTTGCTGGTTATGAAAATTTTGATATACAAATGCGAGAAATGATGACGCTTTATCGTATACCTGTTATCATGCGTGTGAAATATTTTTATTATCCATCGTTAAAACCATATTTGTTTAGTGGGCTTATTTCTGCTTCTGGATTGGGTTGGAAGGCTATTATTATGGGAGAGGTATTAGCACAACCACAATGGGGTATCGGTGTTTCTTTAAAAGAAGCTCATGGATTTATCGAGATACCAGTACTTATAGCATGGACGTTAGTTGCTGTATTTTTGAGTTATTGTATAGAACAAATATTGCGTTTTTTGAGTAAAAAGAAGTTTCCTTTTCATTTTTCTGGAGTTCCAGTTCAACGTAATAAATTTGTTGCGCCTGTGTCTTTTAAGAACGTTACGAAGGGATATGGTAAGCATGTAGTATTTCGAAATTTGTCTTTAAAAATCCCTCAAGGAAAAATAACTTGTATAACCGGTCCTTCTGGTTGTGGAAAGACTACCTTGTTGCGTATGATTGCTGGTCTTGAAGCACCTCAATCAGGCATTATAGAAAGGCCGGAGAACAGCGTTTCATATTTATTTCAGAAACCTGTTTTTGTATCACAATTAACTGTATTGCAAAATATACTATGGCCATTGTCCAGACATATGAGTATAATGGAAGCTACAGATTTAGCTATATCGGCTTTGGAGCGTATGGGAATTGAAGATAAAGCCCATTGTATGCCGGAGACATTAAGTGGTGGAGAGCAGCAGAGAGTAGCATTAATACGAACTTTTTTATATCCAGCTTCTATAATTTTGTTGGACGAGCCTTTTACAGGGTTGAACCAGGCACTTAAAGAAAATATTATGGATATGATAAAAGTGTGGCATCAAGAACATGAAACGACACTTCTTTATGTGACACATCATGCCGATGAAACCGGCATGGCACAGAATCATATAATACTAAATAACATGTGTGCAAAAGAATATGAATATACTATTTAATAAAATTGTTTCTTCGACTTTAAATATCTCCGAGAGACAAGTTGAAAATACAATTCGACTTCTTGATGAGGGGGCGACTATTCCCTTTATCAGTCGATACCGTAAGGAGGTAACAGGAGCTCTTGATGAGGTTCAGATTAGTAATGTTAAAGAGCAGTATGACAAATTACGAGAACTTGAAAAAAGAAAGCAGACTATAATTACTACGATTGGTGAGCAAGGTAAATTAACTCCTGATTTACGAACTCGTCTCGAAAATTCTTGGAATGCGATGGAGATTGAAGATATCTATTTGCCGTATAGACCTAAAAGACGTACTCGTGCTGAGGTAGCTCGTGAAAAGGGGCTAGAACCTTTGGCAAAAATTTTGATGATACAGACCGAGAATAATTTAGATATAAAGGCTCAAGCTTTTGTTAAAAATGATGTTGTTGATACGGAAGAAGCGTTGAAAGGTGCTCGAGATATAATAGCTGAATGGATAAGCGAGAATGAACGTGCTCGTAACATGGTTCGCTCTATTTTCAGAAAAGAAGCTATTATATCTTCTCGTGTAGTGAAAGGTAAAGAGGAAGAGGCTGCTAAGTACCGTGATTATTTTGATTGGAGTGAACCTTTGCGCCGATGTTCCTCCCATAGGCTGTTGGCTGTCAGGAGGGGTGAATCTGAAGGGTTTCTGAAAGTTTCTATCGAACCGGATAGCGAACTTTGTATTGAGCGGCTTGAAGGCCTGTTCGTAAAGAATGCAACAGCATCCGCAGCACAAGTGAACGAGGCAGTTCGTGATGGATATAAGCGTTTGCTTAAGCCTTCGATAGAAACGGAGTTTGCCGCATTGTCGAAGGAGCGGGCAGATGATGAGGCTATACGGGTATTTACCGAAAATCTTCGACAATTATTGTTGGCTGCTCCGTTGGGGCAAAAGAGAGTTATGGGTATCGATCCCGGATACAGAACCGGATGTAAATTAGTCTGCCTTGATGAGCAAGGGGATCTTTTACACAATGAGACAATTTACCCACATCCTCCTAAACAGGATGTGGTAGGAGCTTCTCGAAAAGTTACTAAATTGGTTGAGGCTTATAATATACAAGCTATTGCCATTGGGAATGGTACAGCCAGTCGAGAGACGGAACGATTTATAGCTAATCTGCGATATGACCGTAAATTACAGGTATTTATCGTTAGTGAAAATGGAGCATCTATTTATTCGGCGTCAAAAGTTGCTCGAGAAGAATTTCCTAATTATGATGTTACCGTTAGGGGGGCAGTTTCTATCGGCCGTCGCTTAATGGATCCACTTGCTGAATTGGTGAAAATTGATCCTAAGTCTATAGGGGTGGGGCAGTATCAGCACGACGTTGACCAGATGAAATTGAAAAGAGCACTTGATCAGACAGTAGAAAATTGTGTCAATCAGGTGGGAGTAAATGTAAATACAGCTAGTAAGCATTTACTTACTTATGTTTCCGGATTAGGACCACAGTTGGCTCAGAATATTGTTGATTATCGTCAGAAGAACGGGGCATTTACTCAGAGAAAACAATTGATGAAAGTACCTCGTATGGGAGAAAAAGCTTTCGAACAATCGGCAGGTTTTTTGCGTATACCGGGAGCGGAAAACCCTTTGGATAATTCAGCGGTGCATCCGGAAAGTTATGCTATTGTAGAACGTATGGCAAAAGATTTGAATTGTACTGTACGAGAATTGATAGAGAATAAGGATTTGAAGAAAAAGCTTCATCTTGAAGATTATATATCTGGTACGGTAGGGATGCTTACCATAAATGATATTATAAGTGAGCTTGATAAGCCGGGGAGAGATCCGCGGCAAACAGTAAAGGTGTTTGAATTCGATCCGACAGTAAGAACAATTGAGGATTTAAAGGAAGGACAGGTATTGCCAGGTATAGTAACGAATATTACTAATTTTGGATGTTTCGTAGATATAGGTATCAAAGAAAATGGGTTGGTGCATATCTCTCAACTAGCCAATAAATATATTTCTGATCCCACGGAAATAATTTCTTTGCACCAGCATGTGACAGTCAAAGTAATTGGTATAGATTTAGAAAGAAAGAGAGTGCAATTGTCGATGAAAGATATATAAAACAGATATGAACAAAGCGATTATAGGATTAGGATCAAATGTGAATGGTGGGCTGCTCTTGTTGAAAAAGAGCTGTATGGAGATAGCTGCTATGGCTGTGTCTGCCCGCTTTTCATCTTGTTATGAAACAGTGCCTGTGAGTAGTATTCCTCAGCCTAATTATCAAAATTGTGTAGGAATTATTGAAACCGAATGGGATTATGATCGATTATATCAACATTTTAAAGCGATGGAAAAAGCTGCTGGTCGTTTTCCTCAATCAAAACTTTCCGGAGAGGTACCTCTCGATATCGATATTGTTGTTTGGAATGATGAGGTCAAACGTCCTCGTGATATGGTCCAAGATTATATGCAAATAGGTTTGTTGGAATTGAAATAAGGTTATTTATTTCCTTTTAAACCTGAATTTTTAAGTGATATTCTAAACTGTGATTTTTTATGAAATAGAAATAGTTTAAGAGTATGAATTGTTTTATTGTTTTTATATAAATAAGGTTGACAGATGATATATTTTTTTGTATTTTAATAATGTGAAAAAAATTCTTTTATTTAATTTATCATATCCGGTACGATTAAAATGTAAAAATCTCATTTTTATCTTTTTGTTTATCCTTTCATATAGGTAGACGATTTAAGAGAATAAATATTTTAAGAAAATGAAAAATTAGTTTTGAAAGTTATAATTTTTCTATTTGGTAAAGTTGATAATTCTACAATCTTTCGAATAGATTTGTTTTTGAAACTGTCTTTTAATTTATGTATCTTTACCATTCTAAAAAATGTCATAATGTTTCATTCGTTTACGAAGACAATTTCTCATATAGTTTTGCCGGAAAAGTTCACTTTCCCATTTTGTTATACGCCTCATCCTCTTTGCATAGAGGCTGCCAATGAATTGCAAGAATATATAAAATCACAGATATTGTGGGCAGAGGAGTTGAATCGAGGTAAAATGTTTGGAGTGTTAGTTGTACGGACAGATACTGGTGAAATTGGGTATTTAGCTTCGTTTTCAGGTACTTTGGCAGGAAGTTATAACCATCCGTATTTTGTTCCTCCAATATATGACTTGTTACAACCAGATGGATTTTTTAGAATAGAAGAGGAAAATATATCTACTATCAATGCTAAAATTGAGCAGATTAGGGATGATGTTTATTATCGGGAGTGTAAAGATTTATTGGAGAAAGAGAAAGCTTATTCATTCCAATTATTGAATGATGCTAAAGTTTCCTTAATAGAAGCAAAGAAGACACGCGAGATTAGGCGAAGTGTTCATCCGGAAGAGACAGAGTTGCGAGAGATGATACGTGAGAGTCAATTTCAAAAAGCGGAGTATAAAAGATTAGAGCGATATTGGAAAAAAAGAATCTCAGATTTGCATGAGCGTGTAGATGCATATGAAAAGGAAATAGAAAGATTTAAAGTAGAAAGGAAGAGACGGTCGGCAGCTTTGCAGAAGGAACTGTTTGCTCAGTTTAAAATACTCAATGTCCGGGGGGAAATAAAAGATTTGTGTACTATCTTTGAAGAAGAAGTACATAAAATTCCTCCAGCTGGGGCGGGGGAGTGTGCAGCACCTAAGTTATTGCAATATGCATATTTAAATCATTTGGAACCTGTTGCGATGGCAGAGTTTTGGTGGGGTGATTCTCCCAAAACAGAGATACGACGTCATGGATATTTTTATCCCTCATGTAAAGGAAAATGTGGACCGATATTAAAATATATGTTACAAGGCTTGAATGTAGAGCCGAATCCCTTATCAGATGCCTGTGGAGTTGAAACTGAATTGGAAATCGTGTATGAAGATGAATACCTGCTTGTTATAAATAAACCTGAGGGATTGCTTTCTGTACCCGGAAAAAATAATGCAGACTCAGTTTTTCGACGGATGCGAGAACGGTATCCCGATGCGACGGGTCCCATGATTGTACATCGGCTTGATATGTCTACTTCTGGTTTGTTACTTATCGCAAAATCTAAAGAAGTGCACCAGAACTTACAAGCTCAGTTTAAAAGAAGGACAGTAAAAAAGAGGTATATAGCTTTGTTAGACGGTGTTATTTTGAATGATGAAGGAGAAATAAACCTCCCTATATGCTTGAATCCTGACGATAGACCGAGGCAGATGGTTAGTTGGAAATATGGAAAACCTGCAATGACACAGTATAAAGTTCTCGAACGTTTGCAAACCCGTACACGTGTTGCCTTTTATCCGATTACCGGGCGAACTCACCAATTGCGGGTACATGCTGCTCACCCGCAAGGGCTCAATTGCCCGATAGTAGGAGACCGCTTGTATGGTAGAGAATCTGACCGGTTATATTTACATGCCGAATATCTCGAATTCGAACATCCGATTTTTTCTAAAATAGTTCGAGTAGAAAAATCTCCCTCATTTTAAGTTTTTACAATTGTTATATTTTGAAAATTATTTTATAAATTTGAGAATATCTGAATAATATTCAAAATAAGAAAATGAGATTCAAAATAACTTTACAAGTAAATAGTCGGGCATTCGGACGTTCATTACCATTGAATTATATGTATGAATTGTCATCTGCCGTGTATCGTATTCTTTCTAAATCGAATGTTGATTATTCTTCGTGGTTGCATGGAAATGGTTTTGAAGCAGACCATAAGAGATTTAAGTTATTTACTTTTTCTCGGTTTGTTATACCCCGATATGAAATCGATAAAGAGAATCAGAGATTGAATATTTTATCGGATGAAATTGATTGGTATATAGCCTTTTTACCGGAAAAAAGCACACGTCAGTTTATTGAAGGTGTATTTCAATTTCAAAAAATGCAAGTTGGTGATAAACGAAGTATCGTAGAATTTATGGTTCGGAGTATAGAAATTCTTCCATCATTACAATATAAAGAGGAGATGTTTTTCGAAACACTTTCTCCTGTATGTATATCGCGTAGAGGAACTGAAGTAAGGACAGAGTATTTGTCCCCCGATCATCAGGATTATGAACGTGCGATTATTACCGGAGTGTTGGCTCGTTATAAAGCTTATAATGGAGAGTCTTATACCGGGCCCCTGTTTTGTAATTTTAAATTGCTGAATACGCCTCGTTCAGTATTGGTGAAAATGAAATCCGATACACCTGAGCAGACCTTTGTCAGAGGGTATAATTATAGGTTTAAGATACACTTACCCGAGCCTCTTATGCACATCGTTTACAATTGTGGGTTAGGGGAAAAAGGAAGTCTCGGCTTTGGTATGTTGAAAGAAATACCCCCAAAATTGAAATAAAATCGGGGGATTCTGTAAAGTAAGATTAAAATAGTCTCTTTTCTAACTTGATTCTATTACAAGTGAAATGTTGATTTTATAAAAAATACTTTAATCTTTTGCAAAAGTAGGAATATTATAAGCCGAATAGAAATTTTTATTATTAAAGTATATTATTTATATGTTTAAAAAAGAGTTTTATCGTATAGTAGATGGTTTATCGAAGAATATGTGAAAAAATCGATCTTGTGAGCTTTAGACAAGAAGTGGAATAAATATTTTTAGTATATTATAGAAATCAGATTTATAATAAAAACAATAGGAGATAAATTTTTTATTAAATTTACATTTTAAATTTCTTATTATGCAAAAAATAGATTGGGATGAGATGTTTAAATATACTGGCGATCCCTTTGTAGATGCTGGTGGATTTGTTCTGCAAGAGTTGATGGAATGCTATCCGGATGCTGATATTATGACGTTGATTATGATGGTGACTGATATATATGTAAAACTTTGGGATGCAAAAATCAACACATTGTTTCTAAATTCGAAGATTACGCAACCTGCATTTAAAAGTGAACGGAAAAAAGAGGAAGTTAGGCGATATTTCGAAAGTCTTTTAGATGAAACTTTATCGTATCGAATAGGGTGCTGTCGGATTATGGGGAATAATACGAAGTTGTTTCCAGTAGGAAGAGATCTGTCGGTTTTGACAGGGTCGGGAACCTTTGTGAATTTTCATCATGCTTTTCAAGAAGGCATAATGTTGTCTAAGGAAGCCATTATACGATACTATTTTCTTCCGTTGGGATGTGAATTGTTGCAAGGAAAAATAGCTGTAATTTGTAGTAATAATCCTAAAATTTCGGAATGGTATGCTAGAGATTGTTGTAGCAGAGTTTTGGCGGAGGTGGGACAAAATGTATCTACTGGGGTATTGAAAAGTTCTGCTCATTCGCTGGGAACGGCTGTTTTCCGGTATCTTGATTCTGTGTTGGCGAGATATACCGAAGATAATGGAATGGGTGATTCTGTTGCATTATATCATCTGACAAATTTCGGGGCGAGTCCGGAGGTACAGATCTATACTCTCCCTTTTCAGGCTTTCCGTTTTTATCAGAGAACGCAGAGTAGTCGATTTAGAGAACGTTGGAACATTTTTGTCGCAAGTCATTATTTCAATTCCGATTATAAAAAAGCGAAATACGATGATGAAAAAAATGTGTTTTGTGTCGAAAATAAGAAAGATAATATTTATATCGATGAAGAGAAATTCAAGTATTGGAGAAATGCCATATATGATAAATTATTGAAAGGAGCAAGTATTCTTGGTGATATCAGAAAATGGAGTGTGCACCACTTTTTCGATGTGGATTTATTGAATTTGTATTTAGTCAATTTACAAAATATGAAAAGAGAGACGATTGCGAAATTAGACGAGATTTCGAATTATATTCTGGAGAGTACGAGTGAATCCGGAATGAAAAAAGTAATAACTACGTTGAGTGGAACGAAAAGTGCGTATGTCCTGAGACGTTTTATTATCGGTACGATAAGAAAATATTATAATGAGGGACATGATCAACCTTTGGTAACTGTCGAAGAGTATGTTGATTATTTATTCCCGGATTCGAGTTCATGGATGGAGATTCGAGATGTATTATTGATATCGATATATCAGAAACTTCATGAAAGGAATTTACATATAGAGGTCGATATGGATGACTTCGATGATGAGCAGATAGAATATGAAAGTTAAATTTAATGTTATGTGTTATGGAAAATAATTTGAAAGTTCAAGGATTTTTTTTGATTGATGTAGATGTCGTTGCATTGAACAATGCCGGTAAAAATGTGATGTCGCATTTCGATAATGGAGTAGCAACGAAGAGCATTATTAAGAATGGACGTACTTATACGTATGTATCAGGGCAGGCTTTTCGATATTGGTGGCGCGAGGCTTTACAAAAGAATTATGATTGGAGGCTGTCGCCTATTGTAAGAGAAAATAAAATTGCATATACTAATGCTAATCCTATAGAGTATCCCGACGATGATATATTCGGGTATATGAGGGCTGCTTCGGAAGAAGAGACAGACGAAAAAGGTAAGATAAAGAAAAAGAACATTACGGTAACGAGAGTGTCTCCTTTGAAAAATTCGGCAGTCGTTTCGGCATGTGCCGTAAGACCGGTAGAAAATTGGTCGAGTATGGCTCGGCAGGAAGGTGATTCTGTACCTTATGGAAAACAGGAATATAGTGCTGTGATGAAGGGCATGTTCAGTCTTGATTTGAATATGGTGGGGACGTTTTCGAATTATAATAAATCGGGTTATCAGAATCTTTCGGATAAGTTAAAGAAAGAGGCACTCGAAAAAGGGGCTGTAGAAATCAATGATATTTTCGATTCGGAGCGTAAATTGGTGAGGCTTCCTGTAAAAACTCGATTACAGAGAACATTGGATACGATAAGTGCTTTGAAAAATATTGTGGGAGGAGCTATGCAGACCAATAATATGGCAGATGTAACACCAAAATTTATTATTTTGGCAACGACGAGCACAGGTAATCATCCCTTTTCTCATATAGCAACGAGTTTTGGGGAAAAGGATGAAAAGGTAAAACTTAATATTTCAGCTTTGAAGGAAGTAATCGAAGAGTATCGTCGAAATTATGTGGGAAAAATATTTATTGGTAAACGAGCCGGTTTCTTTGATGATGATACGAATGAGTTGTCGGAATTACAAAAAGAATATTCTGATATAGTAGAATTCGGACCAGTGAATGCCATGATTGATGCTTATTGTGAACAATTAAAACAACAAATGAAGTAATGGAAGCTTACCGTATTTTGATAAGTTCGTGGACATCGAGTTTTAGATATCCGAATATTATTTCAGGATATCAGCCAACACTGCATGTTCCACCGATTAGTACGGTTTTGGGAATTTTGAATGCTTGTGCTGGAAAATATATTCGGCATAAACATTTATCTTTAGGTTATTATTTTGAATATGGGGCGGAAGCCGTTGACCTTGAAACGATCTATCAGATAAAATTGAACGAAAGGAATGTTCCGGTCAATCAAGTGAAGTCTAATGTTATACCCCGTGAATTTCTGTTTGATAATAGGCTTTTTTTGTACTTGAAAGATAAAGAGTTAACCGATTTATTTCTATCACCTTATTATCCTATATTATTAGGGAGAAGCTCGGACCTTGCATCTGTGGATCGTATCGAAATAGTAGAGTTATCGGAAAAGACGAATGCCGATAAAATAAAGGGACAGATCATCCCGATTTCCGGAAACTTTTTGCCGGGTATGGTACAGGCTTTACCTAAATATTTTACCGATACATTTCCCCGAAGTAATATAGGTACAGAAGCGTATTCTGTAATATCGTATCGAAGTAAAGATATACCTACCGGTATAACTGCATATCGGGATATTATTGATGGAAACGAAGTTGATATTTATTTTCATCAACTTGATTTTGAAGATGATATATGAAATTTGATTCGAAAGAATTTTATCTTTTGGCGAAATCGGAACCCGAGATTCCTTTAATATGCCATATCGAAGATTGTTTGAATATTCTCGAACAGCTGATAACTGGGTTTCCCAATCTGCCGGTTGTTAAAAAGAATTTGTTTTGGCGAGTATTAGCGGCTTGTATTATATTTCACGATATGGGTAAAGCTCATGATGAATTTCAGAAATTGTTGCATAAAAGTCGAAATAAATGGTTGGGACAACGGCATGAACTCTTTTCGTCATATTTTATTTATCAGTCGAGTTTGGAGGAAGAATGGAAAGATAAGGTATGTTATGCCGTTGTCGGGCATCATAAAAGCGTGTCGGATTTAAATGAATTTGTTTCGGCAAATTATTTGTGGAAGGCAGATTCTTCGTGGGCATGTGAAGGTGATCTTGATTTCCAATCTGAATGTGGAAAACTTTTGCAAAATGAAGTTTGGTATATATTAAAAAGGTATGGCTATTTTAAAGAGAATGATGATTGTATAGATATCGGAAAATATTTGAAACAGGAGATGGGGAAACAACATCGGGTTGCGCATTCCGATTATTTTTTCATTTTATTGCTCGTCGGTTTTTTGAAACAGTGCGATCATTTAGCTTCAGCCGGTATTCGAAAAATATTGAATATTTATCCGGAAGATTTCGATTTTGTTTATAATAACGAATTGTATGACCATCAGAAAAAGGCTTTGTTATCGACTGGGAATGTCATTCTTTCTGCATCGACAGGTTCGGGCAAAACTGAAGCCGCTTTTCTTTGGTTGGTAAATCAACTTCATATAAGAGGACAGGGCAGAGTATTTTATATGCTCCCGTATACAGCATCGATCAATGCTATGTATGAAAGAGTTGATACAGCGATAGGGCATGACAAACATCGGGTAGGTATGTTACATGGTAAATTAATGCAATATATCGAACAAAGAATGTCATCGGATAATTCGGTAAATATAGAGGAAAAATCGAAGTTAATAGAAGATTTCAAGACCTTGGTAACACCCTTTAAGATTGTAACACCCTTCCAATTATTGAAACATTTATTTGGGCTGAAGGGGTTTGAGAAGGGTATTGCTGAATGGTCGGGGGGATATTTTATTTTTGACGAAATTCATGCTTATGATTCGAAGACTTTTGCCCAGATTATAGCTCTTTTACAATTTGCAACTCGATATATGGATGTTCGTGTCTTTATTATGACTGCAACATTGCCTATGTTTATGCGTAAAATTTTGGCCGATTCTATAGGAAAACATATAAATATAGTTGCCGAAAAGTCTTTATACAGAAAATTTGAAAGACATCGGATAAAACTTCATGAGGGATTATTATCGGAATCTTTAGATTTAATACAAAGAGATATAGATCGAGGTAAAAAAGTGCTTGTCGTATGTAATACGGTAGAGCAATCTCAAAATGTATATCAAAATTTGTTTATACCGGTCAATCGGCGAAAATTATTGTTGCATGGAGCTTTTAATGCAAATGATAAAAATCGAAAAGAGATAGAATTGCAAAATGGGGATATACAGTTGTTGGTAGGTACACAGGCCATAGAAGTGAGCTTAGACATCGATTATGATGTGATCTATACCGAACCAGCACCATTGGATGCTCTGATTCAACGCTTTGGACGTGTGAATAGAAAACGACTAAAAGGATTATGTTTGTGTCATGTATTTAAAGAGCGAAATAAGAAAGATTTGTTTATCTATGATGAAAATGTTATCTGCCGAACATTGGATGCTCTGTATATAATTGAGCAAAGACATGATGGAATAATTCATGAAGACGAGTTGCAATCGTTGATAGATGAAGTATATCCGATGTGGGAAAAGAAACAACAAGATGATTATGATATGACATTGAAAACACTTACTTCGTTTATCGATAGGACACTTTCACCTTTGGTATACGATGAAAAGAGCGAGAAGATGTTTTATCGACAATTCGATGGAATAAAGGTTCTACCGGTAGATTTGATAAAAGAATATCGAGCTTGTTTAGAACAAAAATCATTTATCGAGGCAGATGCACTTTTGGTATCGGTGAAGGAAAGTCGGCTTTGGGGACTTTTGAAAAGTGAAGATGCCTATGAAGATTCTTTCTATTTTGAAAATATAAAAAAATTGGGTTGTAAGAATGTCTATATTATAAAGAGAGTGTATGATAGTGAAATAGGCCTTCGAATGAATGAAGTTAAGAATATAGATTCCGATCAGTTATGTCTTTGAATATATTTATATGATACAGATTACAGGGACACATTTTAATTATTATCAGATTTGCCATCGAAAGCTTTGGTTGTTTGCTAATGGTATAAATTTTGAACATACTTCGGATTTGGTATATGAAGGAAAACTGATACATGAAAGTTCGTATCCTCAGAGATCGTCGAAATATGAAGAAATAGAAATTGATGGCATTAAAGTTGATTTTTATGACACGGTGCACAATATTATCCATGAAATAAAAAAGTCTGATAAGATAGAGATTTCACATGAATGGCAACTAAAGTATTATTTGTATGTATTTGAGAGGAATGGAATCTTGGGATGTAGGGGTATGTTGGAGTACCCTGTATTGCGTAAAACGAAAGAGATCTATCTTAATGAAGAAGATCGAAAAAATATAGGTAAAATGGAAAAAGATATCGAATCGATAATATATTCTGATGTTTGTCCATCTATTATAAAAAAATCGATATGTAAAAATTGTAGTTATTATGATTTTTGTTTTATAGAGGAGATCGAACCATGAAAAAAACATTTTATTTATTTAATCCAGGAGAATTGGACAGGAAAGATAATACCTTGAAATTTACACCTATTGTTGGCTCAGAGAGTAATGAGGTTTCGATGCCCCGGTATTTACCGATAGAAGATATTAGCGAATTTTATGTGTTTGGTTCTTTACGGGCCAATAGTGCTTTATATAATTTTTTAGGGCAGAAAGATATAGCGGTACATTTCTTTGATTATTATGAAAATTATACTGGTTCATTTATGCCTCGCGATTCTTTATTGTCAGGGAAAATGCTGTTAGCTCAGACTTCAGCTTATCAAAATAAGAGTAAGCGTATGGTTATTGCTCAAAAGTTTATAGAAGGGGCGTGCTATAATATACTCAAGAATCTTCGTTATTACAGTCGGAGGGGATGTGACGTTGAAAAAATTATTAGTGATATTAAAGAATATTCTACTCGAATATCATCTGCTGTTTCTATAGAAGAGCTTATGGGAATAGAAGGAATGATACGCCAAACTTATTATGAAGCATTTAATTTGATTATAAATGATTTTGAGATGGGCCCTCGCTCGAAACGTCCACCATTAAATGAAGTAAATGCATTGATTTCTTTTGGAAATATGATGTGTTATACTTTGTGTTTAAGGGCTATTCATCAAACGCAACTGAATCCGACTATCAGTTATTTGCATACTCCGGGTGAACGTAGATATTCTTTAGCTTTAGACATCTCAGAGATTTTCAAACCGATTATTGTAGATAGGACTATTTTTAGAGTATTGAATAAACACGAGATTCAAGATAAACATTTCGAAAAGAAGTTAAATAAATGTTTATTAAATTTGTCTGGAAAGAAAATTTTTGTGAAAGCTTTTGAAGAGCGTTTGAACGAGACGATACAACATAGAGCATTGGGCCGAAAAGTTAGTTATCGACATTTAGTGAAATTGGAATGTTATAAGTTGTCGAAACATTTATTGGGAATGGAGATGTATAAACCATTTAAAATGTATTGGTAATGTATGTTATTTTGGTATATGACTTTGGAGAAAAACGAGTTGCAAAGATGTTGAAACTTTGTCGTAGATATCTAAACTGGGTACAGAACTCGGTTTTTGAAGGAGAAATATCGGATGTTCGATTGAAAGAGTTATTAATGTATATTAAAATGTTTATGAAAGTGAATGAGGATAGTATAATTATTTTTAAAACTGCATCACAAGTGTTTATGGAACGGCAAATTATCGGTCGACAATTAGGGAGTACAGATAATTTTCTGTAATTGAAGTTGTCGTTCTTGAGTAAATTTAATATTTTTTTGATATAACTATTATATCCGTTTCTTTTATCTTCCTTATTTTTAATAAGTTATTTATATTGTCGATGTCTGTATATTTTTATATAATCGTACGTCGACAACTTTTCTTTGAAATATTTATTATATTTGCAGCTCTAACCCATTGGTTATAAACTGTGTCTTTATTGTTAATGATAGGGTTCTAATCTTACTTTATAGAATTGAAATATGATAAGATTCTTGGACAGGTTTATTTCGATTGTAAGTTCTAATCTTACTTTATAGAATTGAAATAATGAAATTCAATTGTCAGGTCTCAAGGTTAAAGGGTTCTAATCTTACTTTATAGAATTGAAATATTAAAATAAACAATCATGGAGAAAAAATTTGAATTGTTCTAATCTTACTTTATAGAATTGAAATCTATAACGGAGTCATCCTGTTCCGCCCGAAACCCGTTCTAATCTTACTTTATAGAATTGAAATGAGTTTACTTACTTTCCTGCTGATGATGATGTTTTGTTCTAATCTTACTTTATAGAATTGAAATGGCTGAAAGGCACCTTCCAGTTCATGCTGCGGGAAGGTTCTAATCTTACTTTATAGAATTGAAATTTACGATATGGTTCACCGACCCTGCCATATCCCGTGTTCTAATCTTACTTTATAGAATTGAAATCTTATATCCAAAAGCCTTTAAGACATCATCATCAGGTTCTAATCTTACTTTATAGAATTGAAATGATAATGATTTAGAAGATTTCTTAGTTTAACATTTGTTCTAATCTTACTTTATAGAATTGAAATAGATAGAATATATTTACAGCCTCAAGCCGAATCCCAGTTCTAATCTTACTTTATAGAATTGAAATAAT
Source organism: Coprobacter secundus subsp. similis (assembly GCF_015097275.1). Taxonomy (GTDB): domain Bacteria; phylum Bacteroidota; class Bacteroidia; order Bacteroidales; family Coprobacteraceae; genus Coprobacter; species Coprobacter secundus. The sequence continues at coordinate 1,520,802 of NZ_AP023322.1, read as the reverse complement.
GAAATTCAATTGTCAGGTCTCAAGGTTGAAGGTGTTCTAATCTTACTTTATAGAATTGAAATCTGCTGCCGCTTTTTCATATAGTGTGTCCATGTCACGTTCTAATCTTACTTTATAGAATTGAAATATTACTTATGCGGAGGTTTGTCCTGTTCAGGCGTGTTCTAATCTTACTTTATAGAATTGAAATGGATCCACATAACCGGATAAGTAAGGTAGTAGTGGTTCTAATCTTACTTTATAGAATTGAAATTCAAAAGATAATCCCATCTCGTGCAATTTTTTGAGTAGTTCTAATCTTACTTTATAGAATTGAAATTACACTCTCAGGGCTCAGTCTATATTGATGATAAAGTTCTAATCTTACTTTATAGAATTGAAATGTCAAAATTTGGATAATATATTGAAACAACAGACTGTTCTAATCTTACTTTATAGAATTGAAATAACTTAGGAGTAAAAATATCAAGTACATCTCTTTTCAGTTCTAATCTTACTATAAAAAATTGAAATCTTTTTCGTATAATATGTCCATATTATGTATTTTATGGTTCTAATTCTTTATTGTTATAAAAATAAAACCGGGATATTTCTATATAAAGATATCCCGGTTTCTATTATTATTTATATGATTATCAGTGGTTTATGACTATTTTTTTATCAATTTGCTACTTAGAACTTCTTTTTCAGTAGTAATTCGTACCAGATAATTTCCAGCTGTCAAATCTTGAATATTGATAGGTTCCTTAGACGAAGAGATGTTTATACTTTTCACTAATTGTCCATCAATATTGAAGATTTCTATTTGAGCATTGATTTCAGTATTTACGTAGATATAATTAGTTGCAGGGTTAGGATATATTGAAATAATATCATTTGATGTATCCTCGACGCCTACAGCCGGTTTTTCTTTTACGTTGACTGTAAACTCTGTTTCACAGAATTTTTCACCATACGTTTGATGGCTAACCGTTTGACGTAGCTTTATTTGAGCCTTTCCGAATTTGCTTTCTCCAAATGAAAGAACCAAATTGTCATTTTTGATAGTTGCAGAAACCAAATCTTCATTATCATTGGTTTCTACAGTCGTCATGAATGTCAGGCCGTAAGTACTACTTCCCGGATAGCTGAATATATTTTTTATAGGTATTAGCATATCTTCTGCATCTTGTATGGCTTCAACATCTTTAGCAATGCTCACAGGCATATAGACTCTTGGTTTTATTGTTATTTCTACATCTCGTATTACTGAATAGCCTAAATGATCGATAGCTTCGATAGAAATGGTAGCAATGGAATCGGTTGCTACATCGCCTGTATATTGGGCTAATAGTTGTAGATTACCGTTTGTATTGTTATATGTATTATCCAAGCTCAGCCAGTCAGAATGTTTGTCCAGATCACGAGTATAAATAGAAAAATTGTTTTCTCTGTCGGTAAACCATTGTTTGTTGATTGAGAGTTTAGACGCTGATGTTGCACGTTCATAGCAACTAAGATTCGATTTGCTGCTGCTTATCGTAGGTATATCATTGTCATTTATAGTTGATAATATACTCATCATTTGCGGATGGTTGCCGATGTTCTCGATTTCTTCTAATTTGTTGAATTGATTATCGAATATTGCCGCTTTCTGTTGAGTGCCGTCTTCGCTACAATAAGCTACATAATATTTATTTTCTTCAGCATCATAAACAGAACCCATGGGGAATAAGTCGTATCCCAATTCCATGAATCTTCCATCTTCTATTTCTTTTGTAGTAATATTATATTTTACGAATGCATTACCGCTAACTAACATGATAAAGTCTCCAGATAATGGTGTCAAAGCAATAGGAGAGGCCAAAAACATCGGGTATTCTGTTCCCCAACTATCAGATGATATTGTTTTGTTCGAAATATCATAAGAGAATATAGTGCAGTCAAAATTATCATTACATCTGCCGATGGCATAAATAATGTTGTCTTTTACGGTTATGACAGATACATTTAATGCTTTTTTTTCCAATTCTTGCAGAGAGATTTCAAAAGTATTTAAATCAATTGTTGCAAGATTACTTGATTTCATTGCTACATCATTGGTTATAACATATGCATTATTACCAACTACAGTCATAACTTTGGCAATGTCGTTTATAGACACTGTACCAACAGGTTTTAAATCTGTTTTATAATATATCTTCAAATCTGTATTGTCTCCGTTAGCATCGGTTACTAATAACATATTTTTATATAAAGCCAGTTGATGTTTTGCTTTTGATTTTAATGATATGGAAGCGACAAGTTCCTCTGTTGTGATGTTGTAACGGGATATAGTGTTGCCTGTGGATACATATACGAAAGCGCCGTCATTTAACATATTGCTGATAGAATCTGCTTGTATGTTACTAAGTAGTGTTTTTGTTTCTTTAGTATTGACTTGGTATCCCATAATTGAGCTGTTTCCTTTTCCGTTGTTATCGGTAAATAGAATATGCTTACTCATTCCTTCATTGTCGGGAGCATATATGATAGGTATTTCTATCGTTTTTTCTTGTTTGTAGCATGTTGCGCGAAAACGAAGAATGTCATTACAATATTCTCTTGTGTTGAACGAGTATTTTAAGACATTTTTTTCTAAGGAAACTTGAACTTTTCCGTTAACGGCAGTTACTTCTTCCATATATACGGTAGCATCGTTTCCTGTAGTAAATAGCTCTGAATTAGAAAATTCTCCTTTAGGTTTGTCATATGCAATTCGAATAGGAGAGTTCACCGGTTTTATTTCCGGAATATCTTTTACAATGACAAGAATCGTATCTGATAGAGTTGGGTCACTCGTAGAACGGATGATAACTTTGGTTCTTCCAACTTTATTGGCAGTAAATGAACCATTTTTGATAGTTCCGATTTCAGGATTCGATGTTGTCCAATCAAAAGTTTCGTAAATATAGCGATTAGCAGTATTTCCGTTTAGGTTTTCATCCCGGCTATCTTCACACTGTGCATTAATAAAGATAGTTTCATTTACAATCATAGTTGTACTGTCGTTCGATACGGTGCTGGCATTACCTTCCAAATCGATAACTACTTTTTTCAGTTTCACGACACTTATTTGGATAGAATCTTTGGCTATATCATCTTTTTGGCTGAAATATATCCAGGTTTCTCCTTCTTTTGTCGCTGTAAATTTTCCGGTGTTATCGATGTTTCCGACAGTATTGTCGGATAACCACCATCGTTGAGTTCCTTCTTTTACCGGACGTCCGTTTTTAAACAAAAATCCTTCATATTGACAAGTTTGTCCTTCGATTACTTGTAGTTGAGTGATACCGATGTAATTGAGGTAATAGTCTTGCGGAACATAGTCAGGGTTAGGTGTGGTGATGGCTGCACCTAAAACTTCGGTCGACCATTCGCCTAACCATCCGGCATTGGCACTTCCGGCGCAATAAACCTTTACGAAATCAACTTGGTCCAACTCTACGTGATTGCCATTTTTATCTACTGCCCAACTAAGGTCGAACCCATCTGTTGCATTTCCGTTTTCATCGTTATAATATGGGTTGTGAGCAACGGTAAGATCGGTTTTGTCATATCCTCGATTGTCGCAGTATCCGAAGGCCGGAGCTCGGTAAAATTCGATATAACTCGGTGAACTCATGTCGATGGAGCTTCGTATAATATTTCCTGAAAATGTTACTTGCTCTCTTCCGCATTCGTATGTGTAGGGGTCAGGGTAATAAGATTGATTGTGGAACTGATTGGTTAAAACGGCACCGCTTTCTCCCTGATTAGTTGTCCAAGGTACAGTATAGCGTTTATTATAACTCGGATTGTAATAGGTCATTTCTACGTTACGTTTTGTTGTACTCAGCCAATAATCAGATCCAGCCAATTCATACCATTCTCCATCATCGGGAATGCCATTTCCATTTAAGTCTTTCATTACCTGTACAGCTCCAGGTTCAGACCATACTCCGTATAAGTTGGCAATAAAAGAGTTTCCTTTCAGAGTAAAATCTACACCGTATGGGTTACGGGGGTCATTTTTTATAGGTTGGTCAAAACCCAGGATAACATAACCTCCGAATGCTCCTAAGCTTATCATACCACCCTGTGTTCCTAAAATAACAGTGGGGTCGTCCATTGTATTGGTAAATTGTCCCGGAGCCGGTAAATATCCCAGTATTTTAGAAGCATAGGGATTTAAGTGTATGTTTATTTTTGCAGTAGCCGATGACTTTTCTCCTGTGGCTAAAGTAACAGTATATTTTAGCCGGTCGAAAGTGTAGTTATCTGCTTTTGTATCGGGCACGTAGTTGATTACGGGATAAGATGTCCCGCTTACTACCGTTGCCGTGCCGTATTGGGGCTGTTCGTCAATTGTAATACGGGCTGTTTTCATGTCCGAATTATTCATCCATTGGTCGTTTTTCAGGACATCGGCGGTTAATTCACCTTTAGGCTCTACTACAAAAGAGTCGTCTTTCGCCAGGACTTTTTTCAATGAGATATGTATGGTATTCTCAATGGTTTCACCTTGGTAAGTCAGTGTAACTTTTACATCCGCATCTCCGGCTTTGTTAGGCATAAGCCATAAATATAGTGTCTGGACTTTACCATAGTTATAATATTCATATTTATATAAATCTGAGATTTCCGTATCGCTCGATTCTATTTTGACTGTAATGCCCAAATCATCAAAATTAGCGCTTTTGTCTATGCCGTCAGGATATTCGAATATGTCGGTCATAGATAAGTTTAATGTCAATTTAGAAGTTTTGGCAATGTCGGTAAATGAGTAGGTTTTGGGAATAAATTGGTTCCCCGCAAATATGGAGGATACCATACATAGTAACATCAATGTCAACCATGTTTTTTTTCTGTAAAAATTTCTCATAATGTTTAGTTTGAATTAAAGTATGATTTTATGTATCTGATTTTTTATTTTTACTATATATATTTGTCTGGGAGGTATTTCTGTGATGGTGCAACCTGAAGACAATGTATTTTTATATATTAATTGGCTTTGCATGTTGTATATCTCAACTTCGGTCGATGGTTCTATACCGAATATCTGTATGATTCCGTTCCGGGCAAATATGTGTATCGGGTCAGATTCTGTTTCTTGGATGTATGTAGCTGTAGAAACCTTAACTGCTAAATCTCGGTCTTCACATTTCCCGTTTGAATTGAAGCGTACGGTAATCGAAGTTTCTCCGGCTTGTAAGGGGGTAAGTATGAGTTTGTTATTTTTTATTTTTGCCGAAACAATATTTTCGTTTTCTATTTTGGTTACTCGTTTAGTGATAGAGGTTATCGGTGTATCTTCATCTGTTGCCATATTGGATAGGTCTATTTCTTGTGTTGTCCCATTTAATTCTACCGGTGAAAAATTTTCTATAACAGGAGTTTGATTATCAGGAAAAATAAACATTGCCGGATACCAGTATCCACTAATGGGCTCATATTCTTCCAAGGGTTTTCCGTTTTTATCTAATTGATAATATAAAAAATAATTGTTTGAAATGAAGCTGACATATAATGCTGCATATATTTTGTCATCTGCCGGATTTATACGTATTCCGGCTCCATAGAAATAGCGGTCTTCGGGAGTGCTGTCGTAAATGAGTTCACAAGTGCCTTTATCTATATCGTATTTATACATGTGTGCTGTTGTAAACCATGATGCCTGTCCTTGAGATGAATCTTCATTGTAAATGAAATAAAGAACGTTTTCTTTGGCACTTGCACATAGGGAACCGGCTGTCCATGCATACCATGTTTGGTTTATGCCTCCTCGAGGTAAGACGATTCGTTTTGTTTCAAAAGTGTATGGGTCTATTCTCAATAATGTATTTCCTATCCATTCTTCTCCGGCCGAACCGTATGGGTAGTGCAAGTATTCTTCATTGCTATTGCTGTTGAGACCAACCCATACATAACCATCTTTACTTTGAACCATAGTACTAAAACATCCGGGAATAACTTGTTCTATTTTATCTGTTTCAGGATTGATTACCAGAATACCTTTATCCTGTTGTATTGCCAGCACATGGTCTTGAGTTCGTATCATCATTCCTATCTGATTTTCATATAAAGCACCTAATCCGGCAGATGGCGATTCGTCACCTGTAATTAGGGGATTTTCACTACCTTCGATAATACCATTTAATACGTATGTGTTCAAGTCTAATATGTAGATGCCATTTGATGTACCTATATAGCCTTTATTTTCATCTACTCCGACAAAGCTTCTTCCATCGGCTATTGATTTCCCGTTCTTTTCTGCTATTATGGGTAAACGGTATAATACTTGCATGTTTTGGGCATCCAAGATGACCAGTCTTCCACCTTGTTTTTCTTCTGCATTTTCTCCTGGATCTTGGTCTTGTTTGGAGATAACGTACATTTTATCTCCATATATAACTCCGTATTGTGCGGTACAACCTAATGTTTGTATAATGCTCCCGTCCATATTGGCAGGATTGGTCTGTATCAAATAATAATCTATCTCTCCAGATTCCGGATGCAAGAAGTTTATGGAGCTATTGTTATGTCCATACCAGTCTTCGTTCAGAACAAATACACCGTCAGTATATGTCTGTCCGATGATGGGAGCACTTCCGGAGAGAAAAGCATAAATAAGTAAATTTTTCCATTTCATAAGCGATAAATTTTATGGGTTGGGTAAAGCTGAAGAATCATCTACATGCAAATCTTCAGCTCTGGATAATTCGGTTGATGTTTCACCTAACCAGCCACATTGTTGGTTTACACCTGTATATACACGTATAAAGTCTATTCCAGGTAGGTGTACTTTGTTTCCGTCGGAATCAACAGCCCAGTCTATATCAAAGCTGATTTTGTCGGTTTTTTCGTTTGGGTGGTTGTCCACGTATCCCCAATCGTATGTATATAGAACATAATATGTTCCTTTTCCACTTTCATCGACAGCATTATCTGCAAGTTTTGTCCCAGAGAATGATATCTGGTCTTGTGGTATCCATTTGGGATAATAGTCTTGTCGATGATAACTGTTTTTGGCAATGTAACCAGATGTTCCGTCATTGGCCGTCCAAGGGATATAAGTGGAGTCTGTGATAGGTGTTCCTTTGTCTGGGGTTGCGACATGGTCTGCTGCTGGGCGGCTATAAGTGATTGTATAATGATGTTTTGTTTCAGGTTTATTATATTCACTTCCGGCCAACTCGTACCATTCATCGTCGGGGACTCCGTTACCGTTTCGGTCGAACGATACCATAACGATACCTGGCTCGGAACTACCCCCAGATTCGGGGGCATCTGGATTAGGATTAGCTGCTGCATAAAAAGCGTTTCCTAATATTTTAAAATCTTTTTCTCCTGGAATGTTAACGACAGTGTGGTCAAATCCGAAAGTTATATATCCTCCATAACCTCCCAAAGACACTAATACATCGTTTTTCCCGGAAATACTTTCTTCAGCCTTTTGTCTCATGGTCTCTTCTGTGTCTCCCTCTTGATATAAAGGCAATTTGTTGACAAATTGTCCTGGAGCCGGACAATATTCATATACTTTCGAGATATAGCGACTATAAGCGACACTTTCTTCCCAAACGGTAATATTTATTTCATGGTCAACTGGGTTTTGAGAATCAGCGATGTGCAGTTTTATCTGAAATTGTCCAGTGGTAGCACTTAGAAAAATATAATCTCGGTCGGTTGAGACAAGAGAGTCTTTTCCCTGACTATCTATCATACTCCATTCGTATCGTTCTCCCGGAAATTCTGGATGTAGAATTAGGGCTTTCATTCGTTCGATTGCATATACATTATCTATGCCAAGGCTTACCATGGGTATGTCTTGTTGGCATGATAGCATCGATATGAAAGTAAAGAGAACAAAGAGTATATTTTTTTTCATAATCAACGATTTAGAAATACCATGTGTGCCGGTATGTCACCGGCTCTTACACTCCATTTTTTTCGTCCGTTGCGACTGTAACAGTGCAATGTCCCGCTCGATACATAATTTTTAGCGTCAGTAACATAAATGTCTCCATTTCTGGGGTCTATTTGTATGCCGTAAGGAATGGTGATATCTTTTTCTGTTCCATCAGTTATAAAGTGATCGGTGATTAGTTCTTTAGTTTTTACATTGATAATTCCGTATGAAACAGTATTTTCTTCAGATTCTTTATTCCATTCTACACTGTAGAAATAGAGAGAATCACCATGTATAACCATTTCAGAACAGGGAATATCTAAGGTATCTTTTACCTCCATTTCTTTTGAATTTTTATTTTTTCTGTCCAAAACGAAAAGACGAGAAGGTATAGAACCATAGTTCCCTCGGGATGAAACCCACAATTTTCCGTATTTATCTTTTCTGATACGGTGAAGATTTATTGCTACCGGAATTTTCTGAACTTGTTTCATTCCGTACATTTCGACAACAGAAACGGTGAAGTCATAGTTCGGAGCCCGATACCCACCTGAGTTGGCGACATATATGTATTCACCTAAAATTTCCAATTCGTCAGGTTGGTAACCGACAGTAACTTTTCCGGTTACTTTCAATGAAGTGGTATCGATTCTATAAACTGCACCTAATTGAGCATTTGGGTCCATGGCTACAGGGCCGACGTAAGCTGATACATAAGCTTTACCTTGTGCAAAACGAATATACCGACAGTTTGGAATATCAATTTGACCGATTCGTATCAGTGTATGAGCATCCATTACTTCTACTTTATGAGAACAGTTGATGACGGCATATAACTTACTTCCGTATATTTGTATATCATTACCGACATCTCCCAGCTCTTTAATGACAGTTGGGTTGCGTTCAGCGTACATATTGCGTACATATAGGGCATTTTTAAAATCGACAAAATCGATAGATGCTTTATTGCTACCCATGTTTCCTTCATTGAGTACATACATCCCTATAGGATTGCTGTCGGGATTCATCTCGAAAGGTAGAATATCATATTCGGTTGGTACTACTAACTCGTCTTTTCGACAAGCTGGCAGTAGAATGAGTAGAGTGAAAAATATGGATATTGATATGTGAAAATACTTTTTCATTATCATGCTGTGATTTTATAATTCGACCGATATTCCAAATCGATAATTACGTTTTGGCATCGGGTAATTCAGTATTACATCGTAATCTTGGCTTAAAAGGTTATTTACCTCAACAGAGGCTTTTAAGTGAGTTCTTTTTATTTTAAAAGTTTTTATTAACGATACATCACTGGTATACCAAGGTTGTGTATAATTGTATCGAATATTTTCCTGCTGGTTATATCTGTATCCTACATAGATGAAGCTGTAGTTCAGATTCCATCCTTTCCAACTGAGCATCGCTATAGCCGAACCGCTATGCCAAGGAATATAGGGTATTTGGTCTCGGTAATAATTATCTGCCGGATTGGTTATATCGATAGCTTCCTGATAGGTATATTGTAATTTGGTAGTTAGTTCTATTTTATAGGGCAAACGGAAAATGGCCATGGTCTGAGCATCAATTCCACGAATATCTACTTCTCCTAAGTTTAGCATTGTCCAACGAAATTGTTGCCCTTTAGGATAGGCTACAATTTTATCTTTGACCCGATTGTAATATATATCAGCTCCTATTCTAAAAAAGGAGAATGTGTGTCCTTTTCGGTCTATATCATATAGAAAACCGAGATTATACTGTTTGGCTGTTTCCGGACGCAGATAAGCATTTCCCATATCGGTATAATACAAGTCGTTGAATGTTGGCATTCGATAACTGTGTTTATAAAATGCTCGTATTATGAAATCGGCTTTTCGGATGGGTTTATATGATAAAAATATGGCAGGAGTTACTTTTTTCTTGTTGGGAGCATTTTCTCTTTCCCGAGCTTCTTCATCTACGATAGTAGCTAAAGCTGCAACCTGTACTTTTAAACAATTTTTGATGGAAAAAGCTGTTGCCGCGGAAATCCAGTGAGTGTTTCTGAATACTGACGTGTATTCGGAAAGGCCATTCCATTGATAGTCATAAGCAACAGATACATCCCAATTGGATAATATACTGTATTTGTTGGCCCAAGATATATAACCTTCTCGCTGTTTGTATATGTTATCGACATGTATTAGTTTGTCGTCGTTATTTACGTATCGGGTGTAATCAAATGCGTATTTTAGATTTACTTTCGTACTTAATTTAGAGGTAATGTCATATTCAAACATCCCTTGTACGAATGAATTTCTATCCCAAAGCCGTTCTCCGCGCCTCCATACGTTATTGACAATAGCTCCGGGAACGCCTCTTTCGGAAGTATAATGATACATATAAGCTTTCCATCGTCCATTGGGGAAATATCCCTGTAGTCCACCTTCGATTCGTACTGCATCTATATCTCCATTTTGACGAATTGCCGTAGTATCGTAAGCCAGTTCACCGGAGGGAGTTACTCTTCTATAGCGAAACTTATATTTACCACTTGCATTTATCCATTCGGTATTAAAACTGGCGCTCAAATTATTGTTTAATTTGTATTCAAATAAGACAGATGGATTAATATAATCGAAGGAACCAGCTTTCAACCCAGCTTTTAGGTTTGCTGTTTTTCCTTCTATGAATTTGGGTCGGCGAGTAGTTATGTAAATAGACCCGGCCGAACCGAATTCGCGTGCCGATTGGAATATTTCACTTTTTTGCCCGTTGTATAAAGATATTTCTTCAATATTTTCCAGTGAATATTTGCCTAAGTCTATTTGTCCGTTTTGTGCATTTCCTAATTGTATTCCGTTATAGTAGACGCCCATATGATTGGACCCCATACTACGAATATTTACGGTTTTTATACCTCCTACGCCTCCATAGTCTTTTAGTTGTATGCCTGAAAAATAGCGTAAAGCATCGGCGATAGATAGGCTGTTGAGGTTTTCTAATTCTTTTCCGGTCAATTTTTGAGAAGGTATGACTTCATTATATCGGTTACCGGTTACAACGACTTCATTGATGTGCTGTATGGAGTCTAATTTGTTTTGGGCGGAGAGTAGTGATACTTGTATATTTATTGATATACAGGATATGATACTACATATTTTTACGAATGAATTCATCTTGGGGTATGAACTGTTAACATAGTAAAACAATACAATAGCCCAAGAGGGATAAATGCAGTATGGTACGAAAGGATAGATACCGGATCCTGCCGGAATACTAAACACGAATCAATTTGCTCTTTCCTCGAAAGCTATTGAAAAATATCAGCATGGCAGGTCTTCTGACTTGTTTCCGTTGATAAGCGCCTTCCCGAATTTATTTGATTCAGTGGCTAATTGGTATATGCTTACAACGTTTGTATGAAACTTACAGCAGCGGGACTGTTCAGGATTTTCACCTGATTCCCTTTTAATCGATTCCTTTGAATAAAGGTCTCGAACCAATGCACGACAAAGGTATGAAGAATAATTAAAAATGCAATTTTTATACATGAAAAATTGCATTTTTAATTTGTCATATTTCTATTTATGAAATAATTGTCAGTATTTGTTTTTAGAAAGATTTTTATCGTTATTGATTGAGTTTTATTTCCATTCCCAATGCTACAATCAAGGCTGTTGCCAATATGGAGCATACCAAAAGCAATAGGAGATTTATATATTTGCCCTGGGGCTTTATATCGGAAGAGGATTGCTTCAGGAAAAAATCTTTCAAAAAAAAGTATAGAGCCGGAATGGTTGCACCAGATAATAAAAAGTCTTCAGGAATATCGAAAGAATATGTTTTAGAAACTCCAATAAATGACCAATGACATAGAAAGAGCACAATAAACATATTTATTTTACGTGAAAACATCAACATTAATCCTAAAGTGAATACTGCGACAGAACAAGGCATTACTGGAGAAGTCATAGCAGGAAATGACATGCCTCGTGCTAATGAAAATATTGGGTATATAAAAGGCAATATTAATAAAATGATGGACAATAGACGATGTTTGCCTGTACTTTCAAAAGTCGTGTATCCACTTATTGTATCCCATAACCAAATGATGGCCATTATACCCCAATAGAGAACCATAGCTATATTATAACTTCTTTCGGCACAAAATATGTAATAATAAATGAGAGAAATCCATAAATAAGTGGTGGTTAAATATATTTTCATCCCGGTTTTGATTATTCGGGAAGGTTTATATATCAGTAGAAGTGTTAATAATATACCGATAGTTATAAAAATTATCTGGTATATCCAGGTTGCCAAATTATAATTTGCTATTGTATTCCAAAAAATATTCATGAACGTCTTCTTTTTCGTATTACATTATGTCGGGTTAAGGAGAATGCTTTATGAGGCAAAAGGAAAATAGGTAGTGTAGCTCCTACAGCTAACATGAAAATGACTGAAGAAGTTACTATTCCATTAGAAAAGAACATTTCCATATATTTAGCCCTTTCTGCCGGAGTATCCATTGTTTGTAAAAACATTAGTAGAGAAAATACCATATTGTAGGCAAATTTCCCAGGAATCATGGGTAATAAAGCTGGTATATAAAGAACGGTCATAGGACAATATATTTTTCCTCCCAGCCATAAACTGCCGAATCCGATAATTACTGCTCCGAAAAGAGAAGCTGTTGCGATATCAAATCCTAAGAAAGTCATTAAGCAATAACGACAAGCATGGCCAATAGCTGCAAGCATGGCTATCGAGGGAAAAGCCCGCATAGGAGGGTCTGAGATTGCTCCAAAACCGATACCGGCAAGTGCCGCAAAAAAAGCATCCGAAAGTATATCTATAGCTATCATATCAAACTATCTTTAACTAATAATAAAGTGAACGAAAGCCCTATGGCAATACATACGACTAAGAGTAAAGCATCTATCAGGCGGGCACAGCCGGTAAGAATATATCCTTCTACAATATCGATGACTCCATTAATAAGTGGAACACCGGGAATCAAATATAAAACACTGGTAGCTAAGGCTATTTCTGATGTTGTATTAAAAATCAGAGCGGTAGAAGAGCATAAAGATGCTACAAAGGCTGACACGATGAAGATTATATAGTGGTTATATTTTTGTATCTGCATTTGTTGTTTTAGAAATAATCCTGTAATGGTAGCTGAAAACACGATGCCCATGGAACACCAGTCTCCACCAAAAAGCCGACAAAATGAAGCGTTGGCAAATCCCGCAAGGATAAGAACAAATAGAGGGTTCATTCGCGGGGCGGAGATAATTTCGTTATAGCGTTTCTTCAATTCAGTCAAAGAAAGACGCTCATCATGGGCCTCCCAACTTAAAGCACTTAATTCCGAGTTTCGTTCGAAACTGATGGGGTAAGCAGGAATATCGATGACTTCACTATAAGCTTCTTTCGTTTCTTCGTCATAAATAGTTAGAATAATGTTTTTTTGAAATACACTTATTTTTACTACTAAATCGAACGATTCGCCTATTCTTTTGGCACTACGCACTACACGGGACGTATGTACGCCATTTCCCATCATGTAGGCCGAATATTCGGCTATGAATTTGGCAACTTCTACCAAAGACTCATTAGCATTCATCTATATGAATTTTTGTTTCGTAATATTTTATTTAGCTTGTTTTAGTATTGGGATTATTCGGAAAACGACTGCAAAAGTATAAAATGTTTTTTAATAAAATTACCTGTTGATTATAATTAGCTGTAATTTTAATAGTAAATATTTCATTGTACATTTATTTTCAGTCGTTTATAAAATGTAGATTGTTGATTTATTTAGCATATATAATGGTTTTGATATTTATGATACGTTTATTCCTATCTGACTACAATTAAAATGACGTTAAAAAGCTATATACTATGAAGTAATTAACGTTTGACTGGTGAAGATAAAACAAAAGAGTGGTTATATTTGTAATAAGAATAAAAAATGAGTCGATATGAAAACGATAAAGGATATTTTGCTTGGACGTACTTCTGTACGGCGTTATACACGAGACAAATTGAGTCAGGAAGAGTTGGATTTTATTTATGAAGCTATTCAAAATACGCCGACGAGCTATAATGGACAGCAGTTTTCTGTTATCTCTGTGACTGACCAGGATGAAAAAGTGTTATTGTATGAGATAACTGGACAGAAGCAAATTAAGACTTGTGCTGCATTTTTGGTATTTTGTGCTGATTACAATAAAATAAGGGTAGCTGCCGATGCTATAGAATGTCCATTCCCTGCTTTTCCTGATACAATGGATGGTATTATGGTTGGGGTTATTGATGCTGCCTTGGCTATGCAGACTGCTTATATATCAGCTATATCGATAGGGTTAGGGGGATGTTGTATTGGTTATACTCGGACTTGCGATCCGGAGCGTATTGCAGAAATACTACAGTTGCCGAAGGGGGTATTTGTTGTTTGTGGATTAGCTATAGGGTATCCTGCCGAATCACCTGATTTGAAGCCTAAGCAACCGCTATCGTTGGTAATACATCAGAATCATTATAGAGATAATGATATGCGAGATGATTTATTGGCTTATGATAAGACTATATCTGCGTATAATCGTAATCGTAGTGGGGTAACGACAGATAATGACTGGATATCTCACATTGTAGATTATTATAAGGATGGTATGAAATATGATATTGAGGGTTATCTTAAGCGTCAGGGATTTGAAATGAGAAAATAATTTCTTTATTTATTATTTGTTTTTTTGTTTTTGATTGGTCAGATAGTATGTCAGAAAGAAACAGATAAAATTTCAATTTAAAAGGAATTTTTTAACATGTCAGGTTTGTATATTTAGTGATATTTTTTATTTTTATTCTTCTTACTAAAAGTTTTATAAAAAGAAAATTATTTGTAACTGAAAAATAGAAAAGTTTTCAATTTTTGAAATTAAAAAAATTGATTATCAATATTATAAATATATTTTAATGTCAAAAAGTTTTCTAAAATAGAAATTTTATTGCATAATAAAGAATAATTTTTTTTACCTTTACGACAGTTTTAGAACAAGAAAAATATATAAAATCAACCTTAGTTTCAAATAAAAATGATACAGACTGTTGTAAAGCGTGACGGACGCATTGTCGGTTTTAATGAGGAAAAGATTATTGCGGCAATTCGTAAAGCAATGTTACATACCGAAAAGGGTGAGGATATGAGCCTTATCCGTCAGATAACCGACCGCATTGTTTGTCGGGGAGATGAGCAAATGAGTGTGGAAGCTATACAGGATTGCGTAGAAAGAGAGTTGATGAAGAGCAGTCGTAAAGATGTGGCCCAACGTTATATTGCTTATCGGAATCAAAGAAGTATTGCTCGAAAAGCGAAAACACGTGATATTTTTCTGGAAATTATTGAAACTAAGTCGAATGATGTTACCCGCGAAAATGCAAATATGAATGCCGATACTCCTGCCGGTATGATGATGAAGTTTGCAAGTGAGACGACCAAACCATTTGTTGATGATTATTTGTTAAGCGATAAAGTAAAGTCTGCAGTTGTTGATAATTATATTCATATACATGACAAAGATTATTATCCTACCAAAAGTTTGACCTGTGTGCAGCATCCGTTGGATAAAATTTTGAAAAATGGTTTTTTTGCAGGACATGGAGAATCACGTCCGGCTAAACGTATCGAAACGGCAAGTATTTTGGCTTGTATTTCTATGGAAACAGCCCAAAATGAAATGCACGGGGGACAGGCAATTCCTGCTTTTGATTTTTACCTGGCACCATTTGTCCGTAAAAGTTTTATTGAAGAATTGAAAGTATTGGCTGATATAAATGCAACAAATTATGAGCATCTTTATGATGTGCATTTAGATGATTATATTATTCGGGATTTGACAGGTTTGTGTGGAGAGAAACGGGTTATTCAACATGCTGTGAATCGTACGGTTAGTCGTGTGCATCAATCAATGGAAGCATTTATTCATAATATGAATACGATTCATTCGCGAGGGGGAAATCAGGTCGTTTTTTCTTCTATCAATTATGGTACCGATACTTCAGCCGAAGGTCGTTGTATAATTCGAGAAATATTATTGTCTACATATGAAGGGGTCGGAAATGGAGCAACTGCAATTTTCCCAATACAGATATGGAAAAAGAAGAGGGGAGTGAGTTATTTACCGGAAGATCGTAATTATGATTTGTATAAAATGGCTTGTAAAGTCAGTGCAAGACGCTTTTTCCCTAATTTTTTGAATCTTGATGCGACTTTTAATCAACACGAAGATTGGAAAGCTGAGGACCCTTTGCGTTACAAATATGAAGTGGCTACTATGGGTTGTCGTACTCGGGTCTTTGAGAATCGCTTTGGAGAGAAAACTTCTATTGGCCGAGGAAATCTTTCGTTTACGACGATTAATATCGTTCGTCTGGCTATAGAATGTATGAATGTTGTAAATAAGCAGGAGCGAATAGACAGATTTTTTGCCCGTCTTGATGAAATATTGGAGATTACAGCACAGCAATTGCATGAGCGATTTGAATTCCAGAAAACGGCATATGTTAAACAGTTCCCTTTGTTGATGTCTTCATTATGGAATGGGACTGAAAAACTAAGTCCGACTGATAATATATCATCAGTGATTAATCAAGGGACTTTAGGTATTGGGTTTATCGGTTTAGCTGAGTGCCTTGTTGCTCTTACGGGAAAACATCATGGTGAAGATAAAGATTCGCAGTTATTAGGGTTACGTATTGTAACTTATATGAGAGATCAGGCAATCCGTTTTTCAGAGCAGTATCAGCATAATTATAGTGTATTAGCTACACCAGCCGAAGGTCTGTCTGGAAAATTTACAATGAGAGATCGTCGTACTTTCGGGATGTTGCCAGGTATTACAGACCGTGATTATTATACGAATTCGAATCATGTGCCGGTATATTATAAATGTTCTGCTCGTCATAAGGCAGAAGTGGAGGCCCCTTATCATGACTTGACTCGTGGTGGACATATTTTTTATGTTGAAATAGATGGCGATGCTACACATAATCCTGATGCAATTATGGCTGTTGTTGATATGATGGATAAGTATAATATTGGATATGGATCGGTGAATCATACTCGTAATCGTTGTTTGGATTGTGGTTTTGAAGATGCTTCTGCTCATTTAGAAGAATGTCCGAAATGTGGTAGTAAAAATGTAGACCGATTGCAACGTATAACGGGTTATCTGGTGGGAACTACTGATAGATGGAATCATGCTAAATTATCTGAATTAAATGATCGCGTCACGCATAATTGAGAAGTCTTAGATAAAAAGTATTGTTCTCTGTTACTTCAATAAGGGATGATACTATTATAGTATAAGGTTTAAAAAGGTATAGGGGATGGATAAAGAAATGTATGATTCGTTGGTGATAGTTGATATTCTTGAGGATACTGTAGTTGATGGGCCTGGTTTGCGGACGTCTATATATTCTGCTGGGTGTCCTCATTGTTGTCCAGGGTGTCATAATCCTGAGTCATGGGATATAGAACAGGGGAAAGTGGTTTCTTTAGATTATATTATGTCTGTTATTAAATCATCAGATTTTGCTGATGTGACTTTTAGTGGCGGAGATCCTTTGTATCAACCTGAGGCTTTTACTTGTCTTGCTCGGAGAATCAAAGAAGAAACAGGAAAAAATATTTGGTGCTATACGGGCTATCGTTATGAAGTTGTTTCTCGGACTCCCCGGTTAGCAGCTATATTGCCTTTTATTGATGTTTTGGTAGATGGTCCATTTATTCAAGAGCTTCGAGATGTATCTTTGTTATTTCGGGGGAGTAGTAATCAGCGTCTCATTGATGTTCAGACTTCTTTGGCTGAATCTCGTGTTGTGGAGTATGAATATCAACCGTTCTGTGTGTAATAAGCATAATTGGGGAGATGTAGGAATGGGATTTTTTAATCTTGTTTTATAGAATTGAGAGTTATCTATTTCTCTACATGTCTTGTTTCAAAGTTTTTTTGGATTTGAATAAGAGTAGTTATATTATTTCTTTTTTATTCGTATTTTTGTTATATGGATAAGATAGCAAATATGGAATTACGTACAGCTAACGTAACACGATATATAATGCCTTTACGTGAGGGTGGTTCCTTACCTGCATTGGCGGAAGCTGATGATGGTTTTAAATATGTATTGAAGTTCAGAGGGGCCGGTCATGGAACTAAAGCTCTTATTGCAGAATTGCTGGGAGCAGAATTGGCACGAGTGACAGGTTTGCGAGTTCCGGAGCTTGTCTTTCTTAATTTAGATGAAGCTTTTGGCCGTACAGAAGGGGATGAAGAGATTCAGGATCTGTTGCAGGCAAGTCGAGGTCTGAATTTGGGACTACATTTTTTGTCCGGAGCTTTTACATTTGATTTGTTAGCTGATAATGTAAATTCAGAGCTCGCTTCAAAAATTGTATGGATAGATGCCTTGCTGACAAATATCGATCGTACAGTAAAGAATACGAATATGCTTATGTGGCATAAGGAGTTATGGTTAATAGATTTTGGTTCATCTCTATATTTTCATTATACTTGGGACAATTGGCCGACTCATGTTTTAAGTCCTTTTAAACAGGTCAGAGAACATGTATTGTTGCCACAAGCGGGATGTATTGACAAGATAGATATTCAAATGAAAGAGTGTCTTACTTCAGATAGGGTTAAAGCTATAGTAGAGCTTATTCCTGATGATTGGTTATGTTGGAGTGATACGCAATTGACTTCAGAGGAAATAAGGGATGTATATTATCATTTTCTGACAGAGAGAATTGCTAATTCAGATATATTTGTAAAAGAAGCTTTGTATGCCAGAAAAACACTTGTATGAATATGCCATCATTCGGTTTGTACCATGTATCGAAAGAGAGGAATTTATAAATGTAGGTATTATTCTTTTTTCGAAACGACAGAAGTATATTCGGGTTGCGTATCATATTGATGAAGAAAAAATAGCTTTTTTTGCTCCGAATACCGATATAGAATCATTGTGTTGCCATTTACGCATCTTTGAAAGGATATGTAGTGGTGAAAAAGAAGGTGGGGTTATTGCTTCGTTTGATATTCCTGAGCGTTTTCGTTGGCTTACTGCAATGCGTAGTACTTCTATACAAACGTCACGACCTCATCCGGGATTCTCGATAGACCTTGATAAAACATTTGAATATCTTTTTCGAGAATTAGTATTATAAAAAGATAAAATGGATTGTATGATTAGGACGGTAAAATTTCAAGATGCGAGAGCTATAGCAAATATTTACAATGAATATATCAAGAATAGCGTAATTTCTTTTGAGACGGAACCTTTATCATTACAAGAAATGCAATCACGCATTGTTGAGATTTCGGCACATTTTCCGTACTATGTTTATGAGCAGCAGGATGGGGAAATTTTAGGGTATTGTTATGCTCATTTATGGAAAGAACGGGATGCTTACAAGCATACGTTGGAGACGACAGTATATTTATCTCCCGAACACAAAGGAAAAGGCATAGGTACGTCTCTGATGCAAAGATTGATTGGTGAGTGTTGCAGACAAGGTTATCATGCACTGATTGCATGTATTACGGAAGGAAATGAAGCAAGTATCTTGATGCATTCTAAATTAGGATTTAAACAGGTTTCTCATTTTGAAAAAGTAGGTTTTAAATTTGGCCGTTGGCTTGGGGTTGTAGATTATGAATTGTTGTTAGTCCCTTAGTATAAAGAGGCTGTCTAAAAAGGCAAAATTGAATTGGCAAAAGTTACAGATTGTAATAGAATAAATAAAGAGTGCCACTTTACACCTAATTTTCATAGGTAAAAGTGGCACTCTTTATTATAATCGGAGCCTGTCAGTTCTAAATTGGAAGTTTAAATTTAAACTTTCCGACTTTTTAGACAGCCTCTTTGCGTATGGATAAATGGCTTATTGAAAGAATTTTCTGTAGGATTTTTTATTGAAACTTCATCTTTAGAATTCTCATTGAATTGAGGACTGCAATCAAAGCAACTCCGACATCAGCGAATACAGCAGCCCATAATGTTGCAAAACCAAAAGCTCCGGCTAATAATATAAGTGATTTGGCTCCGATAGCCCCTACAATATTTTGCATTATGATGCGTTTTGTTGCGTGACCGATAGATATGGCTGTCGCAACCTTTGATGGTTGGTCTGTTTGTATGACTACATCGGCTGTTTCAATAGCGGCATCTGATCCTAATCCTCCCATTGCTATACCGACATCACTTAATGCCAATACGGGGGCATCGTTCATTCCATCACCGACGAATGCGACAGATTTATTGGGTTCAGTTGTCATTTGTTCTAAATAATGAACTTTATCTTCAGGTAATAAATCTCCAAATGCTTTATCTATTCCTAACTGAGAAGCAAAATTATTTACAATTTCCTTTTTGTCACCAGATAATAATCGAATATCGGAAATACCAAGTTTTCGAATATTTTTTATTGCTTTGCAAGCATCATTTTTCAATGTATCAGATAACAATAAGTGACCTACGTATTTTTCGTTGACGGCACAAAGAACAATTGTAGATGTACAGTTTTGAATTTCTTGGGGCAAATTGATTTGGTATTTTTTCATCAAACGGGCATTTCCGACAAGGATTTTTTTCTCGTTTATTTCAGCTTCAATTCCCAATCCACTTAATTCATGTATTGAGTTTTCGTTTGATATTTCGATTCCTTGCTTTTTTGCATAATGGACTATAGCTTGGGCTATAGGATGATTGCTTTTTTGCTCTACTGATGAAATAAAGTAAAGCAGTTGTTCTTGAGTTATTCCTTCATGTGCTACGGAGATTACTTCGAAACTGCCTGTTGTTAATGTTCCTGTTTTGTCAAAAGCTATGGCATTGATATGGGTAATAGCATTCAAAAAATTTCCGCCTTTAAATAATATTCCATTTCGAGAGGCGGCACCGATTCCTCCGAAATAACCTAATGGAACACTAATGACCAAAGCGCAAGGACAAGATATGACAAGAAATACCAGCCCTCGATATAACCAATCATTAAAGATATAATGAAATGATGGATTTATGATAGAAATAAGAGCAGGGATAATAATGATAAGGAGAGCTGACAAGACGACAACGGGAGTGTAGATTCGTGCAAATTTGCGGATAAATAGTTCAGCGGGAGCTTTTCGTTCTGAAGCATTTTGGACTAATTCTAATATACGGGCTAAAGAACTATTTTCGTATGTTTTTGAAACCTGGATGTGGACAGCCTGTCCAGAGATAATCATTCCAGCAAGAACTTCTTCATTTTTAGATATGGTCCGAGGGACACTTTCCCCTGTCAACGCTGAAGTATCGAAAATAGCCTGAGAATCTTTCAATATACCGTCTAGTGGGATACGTCCTCCAGGTTTTATTTCAATGATTTCTCCGATTTTTACTTCACGAGGTGAGACGGTGTGGTACCTACCGTTACGAAAGACTTCAACTTGTTCGGGGCGTACGTCAAGTAGTTGCCGGATATTTCGTGTTGCTCGGTCGACGGCCTTATCTTGCAATATTTCTCCGATTGTATAAAATAACATGACAGCTACAGCTTCGGGATATTCTCCGATAGCAAATGCGCCAACAGAGGCAATAACCATCAATGAAAATTCATTAAATAAGTCTTTTGTCAAAAGACTTTTCCATGCTTCTTTCATTACAGGAAAACCTACCGGTAAGAAGCTACATAAAAACCATATAAATTGAATATTTGTATTTTGGAACCAAGTAGATTGATGTTGTAATATTATCCCTGTTATTAAAAGAGAAAACGAAATAATAGGGAGTATAAAAATTGTATATTCGTGTGAGTCTTCATGGTGCTTGCTGTGGCAGCAGGAATGCATGTGTTCACAGTGGTGTTGCATTGTTTCCATAATCTTTCTGTTTTTTGATTTGATACAAAGATATAGTTTGGAATATGCAACTTTGTTGCAAATATATTGCGTGCAGGTAGCATGTAATAAGCTGCGGTCCTCGAAAGAGTCGGCTTTAATAAATTTACCCTTACCACAAATATATGGTAAGGGTAAATTTATTTTTCGAAAGCTGTTAATCGTTTCTTGTATCTTACCGTTTTGAGTTGCAAGAAGGGCAGATACCTTTAACGGTATAGTTGATACTATCCATGACGAAACCTTGAGGGAGTTGTACTATGGGAATATGTATGTTGTCCAGACAGAATGTATGCCGGCACTCTTCACAAAAAAAATGTATATGTCGGTTTTGTATCGGGCAATTGCTTTCACTGGTACATATTTCATATTTAGTAGATCCACTTCCGTCTTCGAATGCGTGAATAGCGTGATGTTCAAGGAGTACTGATAAAGTCCGAGAGATAGTAGATTTATCGAGTGTGTCGATTAAAGTTTCTAATTCAAGAAGAGATACCGGACTTTCCTGCTTGGACAGTTCTTTGAAAACTATGATGCGAGCTGCCGTTGGTTTTATACCCCTGTTCTTTAATTTGTCTACACATTGATCTGTTGACATGGCTAATAATTTAGACAATTTATACGTTTGATTTTGTATAAATGTGACACAAATATACAGGATTTTTTATGCAACTTGGTTGCATATTTTTTTATTAACATATTACGTTGGACAGATGGAAATAGAAGTGTGCCATCATAGTTTCCAACCGGCTGTTTTTTCCTGAATTGTCCAAAGTTTGCAATATAGTCCATTTTTATTTATCAAGTCATTATGTGTACCTTGTTCAACAATCAGACCTTTATCCAATACGATGATTTTATCTGCATTTTTGATAGTTTTTAAGCGATGGGCAATAACTATAACGGTTCGTCCTGTAATGAGGGAATTTATAGCATTTTGCACGTCAACTTCATTTTCAGGGTCAAGAGAGGCAGTTGCTTCGTCCAGTAGTACAATTTCCGCATTTTTTAAGATAGCCCTTGCAATGGATATCCTTTGTTTTTCTCCTCCGGATAAGGTACACCCTCCTTCACCAACCATCGTATCATAACCATTGGGAAGCTTTAAGATGAATTCATGGCAGCAGGCCTTTTTAGCAGCAGCTATTATTTCTTCATCAGTTGCATCGGGTTTACTAAATCGAAGATTATTTTTGATTGTATCTTTGAACAAATAAACATCCTGAAAAACCATGGAGATATGTTTCATTAGAGATTCTGGGTCAATATTTGACATAGGGATTCCATTAAACAATACTTTCCCTTGTTGAGGGTCGTAAAACCGGGCACATAACTTCATCAATGTACTTTTCCCACTACCAGAAGGCCCTACTAAAGCTGTTAATGTTCCTTGATGCATAGATGTATTGATGTCGTGAAGAACCTCTTTCTTCTGATATTTAAATGATACGTGTTCGAAAATTATATCTCCACATTGGGGAGCTTCTTTGTTTCCTGTCATTTCTGGTTCATTCATCAATTGAAGAATACGGCCTCCTGCAATAGAGAAATAACGAAATTCAGCGAAGTTAGTTAAGGCTGAAGTTAGTGGATCAAATACTCTTGATCCTACGATAAGGAATAAAACGAAGGTCAGTATTGAAATATCTCCGCCGATGAGCAGGTATGTGCCACATAGTATCATTAGAGTCAGGCCAGAGCGAATCACAGTAACAGAAAATAGTATGAATGGACCGAGGATAGCTTCTTGTCGGATACAGGCACGCCGCAATTGAGAAAAGGCATCTTTGAGTCGAATGAATTTGTCGCCTACCAAATTATAGGCCTTCATAACACGAATGCCTTGTAAATATTCTTCTAACCGATTACCAGCATTGATTTTAGCTTCAATTTGTTTATTACTTAGTTTTTGTTGTACTTTTGTACTTATCAAGAGGATACCTATAGCCAGAGGTAAGGCAATAAACATGGCTATAGCCATACGCCAATCTATCCAAAGTAAAGTGAAAAAAGCTAATATTGGCATAACTAATGCTCCCATTAACTGTGGTAAATGATGGGAAATACCTGTTTCCGCCATGGCAAAGTCTGTTATTAACATGGACGATAAATCCCCCGGATCATGACGAGAAAAAAATCCTAAGGACAGTTTTCTGAGATGCTCTGCCAGACTAATGCGTCCTTCTGCGCTCATTTCATACGCTCCACGAAAATTGGCTCGATAGGAGGCACGTTCTGCTATAGCCATAATAATCATATATAGGACTAATATAATGAATATAGACCATAACCGAGTTATGTCAAGAGATGTATTGGTCCCGTCGAAAGCTCGGAATATGACATTTACAGCTTCTATGGAAAGACAAAACGGAATAATGTTGACCAAGTTAGCGAGCATAGTATAACCCACTGGTTTATAGAGTCGTTCGGTATGACCTACCGAAATATTTTTTATTGCATTCATGATTTTTAGTTTATTTTTGATTGTTATTTAATTGCCAAGCGAAAGCTTCAGTATAGGCATTCCACATTTTTTTATAAACTCCTTCTATTGTACTTAGTGTTTCATGGCGCCCCTGTTGTACCAATGTACCATCTTTTAATACTAAGATTTGTTGTGCAGATATAATGGATGATAATCTGTGTGCAATAATAATAACGGTCTTATCTTTTATTAAATGTTGTAATGCCTGCTGCATTTTGTATTCGTTTTCAGGGTCAGCAAAAGCTGTTGCTTCGTCAAGAACCAGTATTGGAGCATTTTTCAGTATAGCTCTTGCAACACATACTCGTTGGGCTTCTCCTCCAGATAGGTATACACCTGTATCTCCAATAGTTGTATTATATCCATTGGGCAGATTTTGGATAAAGTCATGGCACTGGGCGGCTTGTGCTGCAGCGATGACTTCTTCTTGAGTGGCATCGGGACGCCCTACTCGAATATTTTCATATAAAGTGTCGAAAAACAAAAATGTATCTTGAAAAACAAAGGAGACCATGTTCATTAATTGGCGAGTTTCGATATTTTTGATATTGATACCTCCGATAGATATTTCTCCTTGAGAAATAATATCCCAAAAACGGGGTATTAAGTTGGCAATTGTTGATTTTCCAGAGCCTGAAGGACCTACTAAAGCAGTTATTTCTCCATGTTTCGCAACGAATGAAATATTTTTCAGGGCTTCTGTTCTGGTACCCTCTTTTATGTTTTTATATGCGAAACTTACATTTTTGAATTCTATATCATAAGATGTTGGTATTTTAGGATATGGAGTTTCTGAAACAACCTTTTCAGCAAAGATATTATCAATGCGATTGACGCCTTCGTTTATTTCTTTTGTGCCAGACCCTAAAAATGTAAGTTTGTAAATCGGTGATGCTACACCGGGTCCCATAATAATAAAAAAAAGCCAAACGGTGGCTAAAGCTATGTTTTCAGGATTGCCACTTAGTAGTAGTAATCCAGCTGGTATAATGAATGTGACAAGAGAATTAAGTAGTACTGTAAATGTAATCATTCCTGGTTGATAAGTATCGCATACTTTCAGGGCGTATCTTTTGTAGGTTTCGATTTCTTCATTGAACTGGCAAAAGGAACGGACACTTTGTCCAAAGATTTTAACTATTGGCATTCCTCTTACATATTGGACAGCAGAAGCACTCATTTGTTCTTGGGTATCGAAATATGTTTTCATAAATTCATTTGCCTTCTTCCCAAAGAATGTAGCGAATTGTAGCCCTATACTTAGTATAATACAAGTGAGACAAATGGTAGCCATCCAGCCGTTAAGCGAGAAAAAAATGAAGAACATTAATATTACAGTAGCTGTTACGTTTACTAAATCAGGAATGGTATGTGCAATAAAAGTTTCTATTTTTTCAATATTTTGTTCCATTGTTTTTTTTATGGCCCCTGTTGAGGAACTGTTCAGATAGCCTAACGAAAGTTTTCCGAGATGTTCCGCAAGTTTTATACGTAGTCCGTAAAGAATACGGAAGGCTGCAACATGGGAAAACATTAGAGAAGCATAGAGAAGGATTAAACCTATTATTAGGCCAATAAATGCGATCCACCCCCAATGTATCAATATATTACTGTCTATATGATTCAAATCGGTATTATAATATAGTAATTTACTCAGTATTTGATACACTGCCAGATATGGTATAAGCATGCATGCAGCGCTTCCCGCTGATAATATACCAGATAGAATCAATAAACCTTTACGTTCGCCGGCGATTTCGAAAAGCCGGGCAATTCCTGTTTTCTTTTTCATTATTTTTTTATTTTATACCCTAATATAGAACTGAATTTGCAAGTAAATTTCGGAAACATCCGGAAGATATAACCGGATACTCCCCAACGTTTTTTGGCATAATTCTGATATAACCATTGTCCTGTTATTTCGAGTTGAGGAACCCATTTTTCTACTATTTTCCCATTGGAAATTCCGCTTCGTATTTGAGCCTCATTTTTGCGTAAGGAATCTGGTTTTAATTTGGTTTTTACCATCATCGGGCCACATACATCGAAATAAATTTCTCCGCCAGGAAAGCGATTAGCCAGATTTTTTAGAATATCTATAACTTGTTTTTCGTAAAAATACATCATAACACCTTCCATAGTGAAAATAAAATGGCTGTCGGGATGTTTTTCCTTTAATTTATCCATCCAGTTATTTTCCAAAATTGAGCCCTCTATATAAAAATCATTTTTGGGTTCTGGGATAAAATGTTTTCGTATGGCTATTACTTCAGGAAGGTCGATTTCGTAAAAAATACAATTTTTTCGTTCTTTTATTCTTTGGTAGCGAGTATCTAAACCACATCCGATATTTACGGTTATGGGGTGTTCTTCTTTCAAAATAAATTCTTGAACTTTTTGGTCGAATAAGCGTCCTCGGATAACACATCCCAAGGCACTCATCCAAGCATTGTCAAATTTTGAATAATCATAGTCAATATTATTTACCAAACTCTCGGCAAGAGGGTCTGATATGATGATGTCTTGACTTTTGCGTTTGCTTTCCTTTGCCCGCATGTAAAGAGGAATGAGTAATGTCTCTGCAACTACATTTTGGAATTCAAATTTTTCTTTCATTTATATATATTTTTAGTTTGTCAAAAATGAACGATGTTCTATTTTGTTCAAAAAAAAAGAGAACTTATATTTTCATAAGCTCTCTCCATCCTATTACTTCGAATTGTATATATTCTTTTATAATTTGTTCTGTATCTCCAGGACTTATTTTATGCATAATAATTTCCTCAAACAGTGTGAACATCCATACGGTATGTAAGTGGATTGAGAAATCTGATATATCAATATTTAGTTGAGGATGTTTGGCTTTCATATTTTGAAGATAGTCTTTTACTAAAAGTGTAGAACGGTTGGTAAAGTCTTCTTTGTAATTTTCTAAGGAGGAACCTAGTGAACAAAAAAATAAAATTTTCAACAAATTACGATGTTGATGTATTATGTATATATATTCTTGGATAACGTAAAGGAGATATGAGTCAGAATATAACTCTAAAATGTCGGCACTACTATGACCATGATGTTCGTGGAGCATCTTATCAAATGCATAAGTTACCGGTCTTACAATCTGGCAAAATATTTCGTCTTTGTTTTTAAAATAATTATAAATATTGCTAAGTACGACATTTGATTTTGCTGCAATTTCTCTCATGGAAGTTTTTGAATATCCTTTTTCCAAAAATATATTTTCTGCAGCTTTAAGAATATTGTTTCGTATGTTGTCTTTGGGTATTTGCATTAAAAAAGGAGTTTAAATCTTTTTTATAATACAAAGTTATGGTTGGCAAAAAGAGTAAACAATACCCAAAAATGGGGATTTTAAGTTTTATATATGAGAGATAAACGATTTGGTGAGGATATTATGGATAAACAAAAATCATAGAGAGTATTTACTCTCTATGATTTTTGTTTTTTTAATTATTTTTTTAAGCTAAAAATCCCAATAAAATTCCGGCAGCAACGGCCGACCCAATAACTCCGGCTACGTTTGGGCCCATAGCATGCATAAGAAGATAATTTGTCGGGTCATATTCTAAACCGATAACTTGGGATATACGCGCCGAGTCAGGAACTGCTGATACACCAGAATTTCCAATTAGAGGATTGATTTTATTACCCTTTTTCAAGAATAGATTGAAAAATTTAACGAACAGAACTCCTGCGGCAGTAGCAATAATAAAGGAAATTGCCCCTAAAATGAAGATTTTTACCGAGTTGGCTGTTAGGAATTGAGAGGCTTGTGTGGATGCACCTACTGTAAGTCCTAACAAAATGGTAATGACATCGATTAATGGACCACGGGCTGTTTCTGCTAAACGACGAGTTACTCCGCTTTCTTTTAATAGATTTCCGAAGAATAACATACCTAAAAGAGGAAGACCGGATGGAACAAGGAAACAGGTCAATAACAATCCGGCAATCGGAAAGATAACTTTTTCTGTATGGGATACTACACGAGGTGGTTTCATACGGATAAGCCTCTCTTTTTTAGTGGTTAGTAGCCGCATAATAGGTGGTTGTATTACGGGAACTAAAGCCATATATGAATAGGCTGAGATGGCAATTGCTCCCATTAGATTAGGCGCCAACTTTGAAGATAAAAATATAGCTGTAGGACCATCGGCTCCTCCAATAATACCAATGGCACCTGCTTGGTTAGGTTCAAATCCCATAGCTAAAGCAATAGCATAAGCTCCAAAGATACCGAATTGGGCTGCTGCACCAATGAGCATTAGTTTAGGATTGGAAATAAGAGCGGAGAAGTCCGTCATAGCTCCAATGCCTAAAAAAATCAGAGGGGGATACCAGCCCTGAGTTACTCCTTGGTATAATATGTTGAGGACAGACCCTTGTTCATATATTCCTAATTGTAATCCAGCATCTTTAAATGGTATATTGCCTATCAGTATACCGAATCCAATGGGAATAAGCAGCATCGGTTCAAATTCTTTAGCAATAGCAAGATAAATGAAAATGATACCACATATAATCATGATGAGGTTCCCTATTTCGAAATTTGCAAATCCCGTATAGGTAAGAAACTCTTCTATATTTCCACTTAGGAATTGAATAAATTCATTTTCCATACGCTTATTCTATAATTAGTAAATCGGCACCTTCGAGAACTGAATCACCCTTATTAACCTTGATTTCTATCACTTTCCCATCACGGTCGGCATTGATGACATTCTCCATTTTCATGGCTTCCAGTATCATGACTTTCTGACCGCGTTTTACAGTGTCTCCAACTTTAACGCTAACTTCCAATATTACACCGGGAAGAGGTGTCCGGACAGCTCCTGCAGCACTGGGTGAAGAGGGGCGACTGACTACTGGTTCTCCGGTTGGAGTAGTAGGAGCAGCTTGAGGACGTTTTAATGGACGTATTTGTTTTTTAGCAGGTTTATCTAATTCAACTTTATAAGGGGTTCCGTTTACCTCAACTTCGGCAATATTATCTACAACGCTGTTTACTGAAACTTTATAGAGATTACCGTTTATTTTAAATTTATAGTCTTTCATGTTGCATATTTTATATTTGACACTCTAAAAATATCTTCTGCTTGTAGAGAGTATCTTAGTTATTCAAATTATCTCTTTTTTATTTGAGGAACTTCACGTAAGCCGTATATTTTTGAGCTCCAAGGAGAGTAATTACGAGTAACTCTATGGATAGTCAACACAGTTTCTTCATAATCATGATCTCCGCCTTGATGTTCATTTAATGCCATTGTGATTGCGGCTAATACAGCTCCTGGTATTTCGGATTCTTCTCTTGCATCTTTTATTTTGCCTGAAATACCTTGAGCCTTCATAG
Organism: Coprobacter secundus subsp. similis; assembly: GCF_015097275.1. Classification (GTDB taxonomy): domain Bacteria; phylum Bacteroidota; class Bacteroidia; order Bacteroidales; family Coprobacteraceae; genus Coprobacter; species Coprobacter secundus. Next base: position 1,491,103 of record NZ_AP023322.1, on the reverse strand, counting down.
CTCGTTTAGTACTTAATCTGACTGAGATTTTTCCAATTACCCGGAAAACGAGATAAAGCAATATTAGAGCTAAAAAAACTACAGACATTGCTGTTACAGCCATACCTATACCGTTAGGGTCATGTTCTGCAAATTTGTCAACTTTCGGATTGTTATTAATAACAAAATTCGAAGCTTCAGGAGTTGGATGTGGTAGAATTTTCAAATCTCTTGCTCCGTCTTGTGGTGCACCGAAACTTTGATCGGCTTCCAGCACCGGAACAGTAACTTCGTCTATTAAGTTTTTACCGCTTGCGTCGTAAAGAGCTATATAATTTTCTTTATCTGGGTCGAGGCTGAAATTAGTGTGGAATGTACCGTGGTGAGGATAAGAATCTGCCCAAAGTAAAACGACTTGTCGAGGACCTATTTGAGTCCTTAGGTCTCCTTTTGAAATCATATATTTTTTGGGATTGTTCTTATCGTTGGTAATAAAGCATCCAGCCATTTGTACCGTCCCAGCAGAATTATTATATATTTCGATCCAAGCACCTCGATTTCCGAATGGATCCATGTAATTTGAGACATTGTTTGTCAAGACCTCATTGATACGAAGTGCTGATGTCGATTGTGCATAAGTCCCACTGGCCAGCCCGATACTCAGTATTATACTTCCTATTATTTTCCTTATCATAATTTATGTTTTTAATAGGTTATAATGGCAGATTATCGTGTTTTTTTGCCGGATTAGAAAGCTTTTTGGTTTGTAGCTGTTGCAGAGCACGGATAATACGGAATCGAGTGTTACGTGGTTCTATAACATCATCTATGTATCCGTAACGAGCAGCATTGTAAGGATTGGCAAAAGCTTTCTTATATTCTGCTTCTTTCTCGGCTGCGGTAGATTTAGGATCCTCTGAAGCTGCGACTTCTTTAGCAAAGATAATTTCAACGGCTCCAGCAGGTCCCATGACTGCAATTTCAGCAGTTGGCCACGCGTAATTAATATCTCCTCGAAGGTGTTTGGAACTCATAACGCAATACGCACCACCATAAGACTTACGTAAAGTTATCGTTACTTTTGGCACAGTAGCTTCACCATAGGCATATAAGAGTTTTGCTCCATGCAAGATTACTCCTCCATATTCTTGACCGGTTCCTGGTAGGAATCCTGGAACATCGACTAAGGTGACTAAGGGTATATTGAATGCATCACAAAAACGCACGAAACGAGCAGCTTTGCGGGATGCATTAATGTCGAGAACTCCGGCCATTTTACAAGGCTGGTTGGCAACAATACCGACAGCCTGTCCATTAAAGCGAGCGAAACCTACGATAATATTTTGTGCATAATCTTTATGCACTTCAAGAAATTCGCCATTATCGATAATTCCTCCGATAACTTCATACATGTCATATGCTTTGTTCGGATCATCAGGAATTATATCGTTTAGTCCGTCTTCCAAACGGTCTATAGGATCTTCGCATGACATAAGGGGAGGTTCTTCCATATTATTTTGAGGTAAGAAACTAAGGAGATGACGAATGAGATTTAGTCCATCTTCTTCAGTGTCTACAGCAAAATGAGCTACTCCAGATTTTGTAGAATGTATGCTGGCTCCTCCCAGTTGTTCTTGGGTAACATCTTCTCCGGTAACGGTTTTTACGACTTTAGGTCCGGTCAGGAACATGTAACTGGTTCCGCGAGTCATGATATTAAAGTCGGTCAGAGCAGGTGAATATACTGACCCTCCGGCACATGGCCCGAAAATACCAGATATTTGGGGTATGACCCCAGATGCCAAAATGTTACGTTGAAAAATTTCTGCATAACCGGCAAGGGCATTTACTCCTTCTTGTATGCGAGCTCCACCAGAATCGTTAATACCAATAACTGGAGCACCCATTTTCATTGCTTGGTCCATCAGTTTGCATATTTTCATAGCAAAAGTTTCAGACAAAGAACCTCCGAATACAGTAAAGTCTTGGGCGAATACATATACTAAGCGACCGTCTATGGTACCAGTTCCCGTAACAACGCCGTCTCCCAGATAACTGTCTTTGTCGATACCAAAGTTTGTACAACGATGACGGACGAACATATCTATTTCTTCGAACGAACCTTCGTCAAGCAACATGGCAATACGTTCACGAGCTGTATATTTGCCTTTTTTGTGTTGAGATTCGATTCTTTTTTCTCCCCCTCCTAAACGGGCTTGTTCGCGAAGTGCGATGAGTTCTTTTACTTTTTCAAGTTGATTACTCATGGTATTTATGTTTTAGTTTATTTTTTATTCGGGTCTTCACATAATTCTGTCAACACACTGCAAGTTGATTTAGGATGGAGAAAAGCAATATTCAGGCCTTCTGCACCTTTTCGAGGAGCTTTGTCAATTAGACGCACACCTTTGCTTTCAGCTTCAGCTAAAGCGTCAGCAACATTATCAGTTGCAAATGCTATATGGTGGATACCTTCTCCACGTTTTTCAATAAATTTGGCTATGGTACTTTCTTCACTGGTTGGCTCAAGGAGTTCTATTTTAGTTTGTCCTATTTTAAAAAATGCTGTTTTTACTTTTTGGTCAGCAACTTCTTCGACAGAATGGCACTTTAGGCCTAAAACTTGCTCATAATATGGAAGTGATTCTTCGATGCTTTTTACGGCAATGCCTAAATGCTCGATGTGTGTTAAATTCATAATGTATGCATTTTTATGGTTAAACAATAAAAATAGGGTGGTACTCATTTTCTTAACCACCCTTTCGCTACAAATATAAAATATTTCATTTGAATAGAGAAATTTTTCTTTAAATAAATTGTTATATCACTAAGTGAGTGTTTATCTGATGTTTATTGGCTTTATTGAGAGTTTTCTGCCAAATAGACAGTAAAATCTGACAATCTTAAATTTTGTAACAAATGAAAGCTGACAAAAATTTCTATTTTTTACGAATATTGATTTGGCATACAATTTGAGTAATAAGAAGTGTCTGTTCGATACGAGGAAATAAAATTCAGAGATAGGGCAGATAAAAAAATAAAGAAATTAAACATTAAAAAATATAGAACAATGGGAAAAATTATTGGAATTGACTTAGGAACAACCAATTCTTGTGTGGCTGTAATGGAAGGGACAGAACCGGTTGTTATTGCGAATAGTGAAGGTCGTCGTACGACTCCTTCTATCGTAGCATTTGTTGATGGTGGTGAGCGTAAGGTGGGTGATCCTGCTAAGCGTCAGGCTATTACCAATCCTACGCGTACCATATTCTCTATCAAGCGTTTTATGGGGGAAACTTATGACCAAGTGCAAGGTGAATTGGCTCGTGTGCCTTATAAAGTAGTAAAGAGTGATAACAATACTCCACGTATAGATATTGATGGACGATTATATTCTCCTCAAGAAATTTCAGCAATGATTCTTCAGAAAATGAAAAAAACTGCTGAAGATTATATCGGGCAGGAAGTAACGGATGCCGTCATTACAGTTCCGGCTTACTTTAACGATTCACAACGTCAAGCTACTAAAGAAGCAGGAGAGATTGCAGGGTTAAATGTAAGACGTATTGTCAATGAGCCTACGGCTGCAGCTTTGGCGTATGGATTGGACAAATCGAATAAAGATATGAAAATAGCTGTATTTGATTTGGGTGGTGGAACATTCGATATATCTATTCTGGAATTAGGAGATGGTGTCTTTGAAGTAAAATCTACCAATGGAGATACTCATTTAGGAGGTGATGATTTTGACCATGTAATTATCGACTGGCTGGCTGACGAGTTTAAGAATGATGAAGGTGTCGATTTACGTCAAGATCCTATGGCTTTACAACGTCTGAAAGAAGCTGCAGAAAAAGCTAAAATCGAGTTGTCAAGTGCCACATCTACCGAAATTAATTTACCGTATATTATGCCGGTAAATGGGGTTCCTAAACATTTGGTAAAAACTTTGACGCGTGCTAAATTTGAACAGTTAGCTGATAAATTGATTCAGGCTACGATAGAACCTTGCCGTCAAGCATTGAAAGATGCAGGGCTGAGTGCTTCAGATATTAATGAAGTTATTTTGGTGGGTGGTTCTACTCGTATTCCGGCTATTCAAGCTATAGTTGAAAAATTCTTTGGAAAGGCTCCATCAAAAGGTGTTAATCCAGATGAGGTTGTTGCTGTAGGTGCTGCGATACAAGGGGCAGTATTAAGCGGTGATGTGAAAGATGTGTTATTACTTGATGTTACTCCATTATCTTTAGGTATCGAAACTTTGGGAGGCGTAATGACAAAATTGATTGATGCTAATACGACCATTCCTACTCGTAAGTCGGAAGTATTCTCTACGGCAGTAGATAATCAGCCTTCAGTAGAAATACATGTATTGCAAGGTGAACGCCCTATGGCAAAAGATAATAAAACTATTGGTCGGTTCCATTTGGATGGCATTCCTGCTGCAATGCGTGGAGTACCTCAAATTGAGGTTACATTTGATATCGATGCTAATGGTATATTGAATGTATCTGCTAAGGATAAAGGTACTGGCAAAGAACAAAGTATACGTATAGAAGCTTCGAGCGGTTTGACCGACGCAGAAATCAAACGGATGAAGGAAGAAGCTGCTGCTAATGCAGATAATGATGCTAAAGAGAAAGAACGTATCGATAAATTGAATCACGCAGACTCGTTGATTTTCCAGACTGAAAAGCAGCTAAATGAAATGGGTGATAAGATTCCAGCAGATAAGAAGAGTGCTATTGAAGGAGCTTTAGCTAAGTTGAAGGAGGCTCATAAAGCTCAAGATATTGCAGGCATTGATGCTGCTTCTACCGAATTGAATTCTGTATTGCAGGCTGCTGCCCAGGATTTGTATAATGCTCAGGCTAATGCTCAACAACAAACAGGAACGAATGCTCAACAAGGTGGAGCTCAGCAGTCTGGGAATAACAATAATGGAGGAGACGATCAGGTAACTGATGTTGATTTTGAGGAAGTGAAATAAGCACATAGAGAAATAAGAATACAATATCAAATGGAAAGCGTGTAGCTCAATGAGTTACACGCTTTTCTTGTTTTTGGCCGTACACAATAATATTGCTATCTTTGCGTTATTATTATAAACATCTGTACCTTATTTGTACCTGTAAGAAAAAGTAGATATGATGAGAAGAATAGATATTAAGAACTACAAAATGAATGAATTATGGCAGTAGCAAAGTATAAGATAGTACGGAAATGTCCTGTGTGCGGAGAAGAGTTCTTCGCAAGGACTTTGGAGTCCTGGTATTGTTCACCCAAATGCTCCAAGGTGGCGTGGAAGCGTAAGCATGATGAAGAAAAACGCCAACTTGAACTGGACAAGATTGTAAGCAATATGCCCAAGTCTAAAGAGTATATCAGCATAACGGAAGCGTATGCTATGTTTGGTGCAAGCCGCTCAACCATTTATAGGCTCATCTACATGAAAAAGATTTCCTTCATTGAGCCAGAGAAAGGAATACGACTTGTATGCAAAGGAGAACTAATGAATCTGTTTCCGTTAAGACAGTCTCCGCTTGACACCAAGCCAAGGAAACCAGTTACCATGTACCGCATGGAACCAGAGGATTGCTATACAATAGGTGAGATTTCCAAGAAATTTCATCTGGATGACAGCACCGTGTATGCTCATATACGAAAATACTCAATACCGACCCGGCAAATCGGTAATTATGTGTATGCTCACAAGGAATCAATAGACAAACTTTATAAAGATATAAAACCATTATGAAAAGATTAGATTATACTAAAGTCTCCGTCAAATTAAAGAAAAGTGAGTGGAGAGATGAGTGGTTCATCTATCTTGAAGCTTATCCTGTTTATGAGACGGGAAATGACAAACCCAAACGAGTGCGTGAATATCTCAGGAGGTCTATTACTACCCCTATATGGGATAAACGACGAAGCGAGCGAGCCGTTGCTGGTAGAATAAAGTACAAGCCCAAGCGAGATGACAATGGCGTTATTCAGTGTAAATCCAAGCAAGATATGGAAACTTGCCTTTATGCGGATGGCGTTCGAGTCCTGCGTCAAAAAGAGTACGACAACATGGCTCTCTTTACTGACCAGCAAATGGAAATGGCAGAACAAAGCGAACGCTCAAAATGCAATGTTCTGGAGTATATTGAGAAGTTAATCAAAGAAAGAGAGGAAACTGCGTCAGAATCGATAGTTGTCAACTGGCGCAGATTGCACACACTGTTGTCAATGTTTGCCAAGTGTGACTACATACAGTTCTCGCAGATTGACATGAAGTATATTGAGGCATTCCGTTCCTTCTTGATAAAGGCACCGCAGGGTGGTTCTAAGAAAGGAACTATTTCAAGGAATACGGCATCGACGTACTTCTCTATCTTCAAGGCGGCACTCAAACAAGCTTTCGTGGATGGCTATCTGAATTGTGATATTGCTGCCAAGGCTAAAAATATCATGTTTCAGAGTGCTCGAAGAGAGTATCTGTCACTGGAAGAACTTAATATATTGGCAAAGACTCCGTGTGATGATATACTAAAACGGGCAGCCTTGTTCTCTGCACTGACAGGAATGCGACATAGCGATATTCAAAAGCTTAAATGGTCAGAGGTTGAAGAATACAATGGTGGGTACCGTCTCAATTTCACTCAGCAGAAGACTAAGGGCGTTGAATACATGCCTATATCGCCACAGGCATACAAGCTTTGCGGTGAGCGCAAGAAAGACGGAGAACTGTTGGTGTTTGCCGGACTGCCTGACCCTTCATGGATATCTAGGCCTTTGGAACGGTGGGTAAAAGCATCAGGGATTACCAAGCACATCACCTTTCATTGCTTCCGCCACACCTATGCAACGTTACAATTGGCTAACGGTACAGACATATATACCGTAAGCAAAATGTTAGGGCATACCAATGTAAAAACCACGCAAATCTACGCAAAAGTAATTGACAAGAAGAAAGATGAAGCTACAGAAGCTTTTAAGTTGGACATAGATGAATAGTGATTATCATTTGTAAGCACTTAGTATAGAAGACCACTTGTATCAATAAGTCCTTTATTGTACAGGTGGTTTTTAGTGCCTTTCATTTTCAACATTCTATGTAATGATGCTATTGTTTTGGCACTTTAACCTTTCGTGGAAACCAAACATTTATAACAATAAACAGATAAAAATGAAAAAAGACAGCCTTTTTTGGCTTCTCTCTTTTTGAAGAGAGCAAGCGTGTCCACAAACATGTGGAGTGTACAGAAGACTTCTACAGAGAACTGTATGAGTTGTTTGAGATCGCAAGAAGTTGGTATCTTCAAGCTGAAAAGAATCATATGAAGACAGAGTACTTCATAGAACTATTTGAGCGCAGTCACCAATATATTGACTGTGATTGTGCACGTTGTAAGAACTCGCGACAGATGGCAATTGGCATTATTGGTACTTTGTTTAGAGACTCTAAGTGTGTGTCAATAATCAAGAAAAAAGAAGATTATTCCAAGCAGGAACTTATTGAGTTGTTTCTTCAACATGTGGGTACTGGTCTGCCAATCCTTACCCGAAAGAAATCGTCCATCCTCACTTTGGGATGCCAATTGTCAGACAGACAGATGGATTTGTTGGTAGAACTTGTCCAAAGTCACGACATATTTGATTTTGCCGACAACAGTGATGTGCGTAGCGAGTTGTGTCGCCTATTCAAGTGCGACTTGGACGCATCTATCCGTGTAAAGAATGTACGTAATGTAGCCGTACTGTTTGACGCTATGGCTCAATACCATTTGATAAACAATAATTGGCAATATGTCATGGGAGAAGGTCGCTTCTTAACCAGTATCAAAAAGGATGGAACAGAGAAATTCATAACTTCAAGTTGTCTTTCCTCTTCTCTTTCAAGGATAAGAAGAAACGTTTCCATGACAGCAAGTCAATATGCCATCTGCAAATCCATCGAACAGATATTAAGAGAGGAATAAATCACAATAATTCTGCTAAATGAAAGTAAAAACGTGATAGTTTGGTTGATACTGCCTTACTATCACGTTACTTTTTCTATTTAGTGACAGTCTCCCCATAACTTTGCATCAAAAATCATAAAAAATAATTAGCATGGAAGAAAATAGTATAAGATTTGAAGATATTCCCAACGCTATAACGGGGGTACTGAAAAAGCTGTCATCATTAGAAGACAAGATTGATGGTATATATGAACTTGTTCAATCAGAAAAAGAAGAAACATGGTTTACGGTTGCTGAATTATGTGCTTATCTCCCAACACATCCGGTAGAGCATACCATATATTGCTGGACAAGCAATCGGGAAATACCGTTTCACAAGAGAGGCAAACGCATCATGTTCCTCAAATCTGAGATAGATGAATGGCTTCAAGGAACCAAGGGCAAATCGAAGAACGAGATTCAAAGAGAAGCAGAGGAATATGTACTATCTACACAAAGAAAGAATAGACGGCTAATATAACCGTGCTACTGTCTGTAAACAATTTAATTAAGGTACGTGACACATGAATGAAAGACATTTTAGACTCTATGAGCGAATTGTCGCAATAGAAGACAGTTTGGAGGCTTTGGGACCTATTGACAAACTAATAGAGCGAATCGAGGAATTGGAGAAGATGGTCAAGCAGACCAAAACCGTCTTGGGGTTTGACGAAGCATGTAAGTATATTGGTGTTTCTGAAAGCCTGCTATACAAACTTACAGCCGCAAAAGAAGTTCCACACTATAAGCCAAGGGGAAAAATGCTGTATTTTAATAGAGAAGAAATCGACAAGTGGCTGCTCCAAAACAAACAAGAGGTCATTGGAATGGTAACGAAAATAGAAATTGATAATCCGAAAGAATGAAAATGGAAGAAAATAACAAACATGTACAGCCTAACTCAAAAGAGGAAGGAGTACAGCGTCTCAATCGCATATTGAGCGAATCGTTGATAAAGGCAACAGATACTTATAAAACACCTCCTCAGATTATATGGGTTGATAATTCCAGCATAGCCACATTGGGCAACTTCAGTGCTTCTACTGGTAAGGCAAAGGCGAAAAAGACCTTCAACGTGTCTGCCTTGGTAGCCGCTTCCCTCGCCAACGGCAAGGTACTGAACTATCGCGCCAGTCTGCCAGAGGGGAAACGCAAGATACTGTATGTAGATACGGAGCAGAGCCGCTATCACTGCCATAATGTGCTGGAGCGCATCCTGAAGCTCGCTGGTCTACCTACAAGCATCGACAACGAGAACCTTGACTTTATCTGTCTGAGAGAGTACACGCCCTCCGTCAGGATAGAGGTCATAGACTATGCGCTTGCCCAAGACCAAAGCTATGGACTGGTCATCATCGACGGAATCAGAGACCTGCTTCTCGACATCAACAATGCGGGAGAATCGGTCGAGGTCATCAACAAGATGATGGAATGGTCATCAAAGTATGACCTGCACATCCATTGCGTATTGCATCAGAACAAGGGCGACAATAACGTGCGCGGGCATATCGGTACGGAGATGAACAACAAGGCAGAGACGGTGCTTGTCATCACCAAGAGCACCACCAATCCCGACATCAGCGAGGTGAAGGCGATGCACATCCGTGAGAAGGAGTTCAAGCCGTTTGCCTTTACAGTCAATGAGGAAGGGTTGCCAGAGATTGTCGAGCACACGCCGGAGAAGGAAGAAGGTGACAAGCAACCGTCAAGGTTTACTTACCAAGACTTGACATCCGAACAGCATAACGAGGCGCTGACGGCTGCATTCAAGGAGAAACCTATCAAAGGATTCGATCGCATGGTGGAGGAATTAACGCAAGCCTATGCAGACATTGGCTTTAAGCGTGGCAGAAGCGTCATCATCAAAATGCTGAAATACCTGATTAACGAGCAAAAGCTCATAGTGAAGCGGGATAATCATTACTATTTCGGATATACACCTGCCGAGATTGACCTGTTCCATGAAGAGGAATAAAAACAGTTCAGAAACCAGTTTAGTTTACGTCCGTACCTATATATAAGAAATAAGGCCAAAGTAAACCGAAATCGGAGGCTGAATTGGGAAGCGGAAAAGTAGTTTAGCAAATGGTTTAGTTTACGGGTGTGCCTATATAGGAGAAAGGGTAAAGTAAACTGTTTCCATGGACAAAGTAAAACCGAACAAATGAAAGTACAATGAATATTGAACAATCGAAGAAACTGAGCATTATAGACTTCTTAGACAAGGAGAATGTAACGCTGAAAAAGAAGAAGGGCAATGCCTACTGGTATCTGTCACCCTTCAGGGACGAGAAGACCGCATCGTTCAAGGTCAGCAAGAAGGAGAACCTGTGGTACGACTACGCCATTAAGGAGGGCGGTGACCTTGTGGAGCTGGTAAAGCGTATGTATAACAAACAATCCGTTTCCGATGCCCTTGCCTACCTTGCGTCCAAGAGTATTGCCACTGTGGATAAGGCAATCGAGACCGCTATCGCAGCCAAGGAATACACGACAACCAAGATGAACGATGTGAAGCTGCTCCCACTGAGCAACCATTCTCTGCTGTCCTATTTCAGTAGCCGACGGATAGACATCACCATTGGCAGGATGTATTGCAGGGAGATACACTACAAGGTTGAGCAAAAACATTACTATGGCATTGCCTTTGGCAATCTGAGTGAAGGACATGAGGTGCGCAATCCCTATTTCAAGGGCTGCATCGGGCATAAGGACATCACCCTGCTTGCCCATACGTTCAACGAGTGGCAAAACGGTTGTCTGGTCTTTGAGGGCTTCATGGACTTCCTTGCTTATATGACCCTCGTTAAACAGCAAGACCGATGGTTTGTCGTTGAAAGCCCTTGCGACTATATGATACTGAACTCAGTCGCCAACCTCAAACAGGCATTGCATTACCTTGACCGTTACACCCACATCCATTGCTTCCTCGACAACGACCAGGCAGGACGCAAGACGGTTGAGAGCATCAGCAATGTATTCGAGTACAGGGTGACGGACGAGTCCTTCAGATATGCCGACTACAAGGATGTCAACGACTATCTGATGAGGAAGAAACGAACGGCATCTGAATGACATTATAAAGACGAAAACACCATCATTTGATGCAAAAATGGCTCAAATGCATTGAAATTACATATCAAATCTGCACTTTTTCGCCCAAACATGCTTGATTCTCAATTATTATCCTTATTTTTGCATCGTTTTAATACATTATTAAAATGTAGCAGAATGGAATTGAAAAAAGAAATAAGGATATTGGGCAGACGCTTTGAGGTGGAACCTCGTGCCAAGGAAAGCCTGAAAGGCATCACGGTTGGCGAGAAACTCTCATACCGTTTCTATGATGGCACATACCAAGGCACGCCCCTGCTGTTCGTTGAGCCCAAGAAGGGCAATCCCTCTCCACGGACTTGCGCCATCACGGGCAAGCGGTTGACCGAAGCCCTGGGACTGCCTGCGGTGTTTATCCTTGCGCCCGGACCCACCTACGAGCGACACAGACTGGCAGACAAAGGAGTCTTCTTTGTCATGTCCGAGGAATATGCCCATCTGCCAGGCATCATAGCATTGGAGAAGACAAGCAACAGGAAGATTGCCGAAGTATTGACCCCTGTGGCGCAATACATACTACTCTATCACCTACAGGTGGGCAGTATTGAAGGAATGTCGCCAAGGGATATTGCACCGTTGCTTCCATATTCTTACGAAAGCGTCACGTTGGGTGTCACCTGTCTTGAAGATGTAGGACTGTGTCAAAAGATTCAGAACGGACAGCGCAGCAAGGTGGTACACTTCGAGTTGAAGGGCAAGGAACTGTGGGACAAGGCTCAGAACGTCTTGCTGTCACCTGTGGAGAACCGCATCTTTTGCGATGACATACGCTTGGATGCGGAATACCCCGTATGCGGCATCAATGCCCTGGCACATTATTCCATGCTTAATCGTGACCGGGAAGAGATGATAATGATGACAAGCAAGGAATATCGTGCCGTCAAGTCGGCTGATGTCATGGAGAATCCCAACATCTATGACGGCAACTATATCATAGAGGTATGGAAATACCCTGTTGTCAGCAAAATGGGCGACAAAAGCCAGTGGGTTGATCGCCTTTCCCTTGTCCTTTCGTTGAGAGATGATGATGATCCGAGAGTAGAAAAAGAAGTAGAACGAATAATCAGTGAACAGAAATGGAAGGATTAGTCAAGTTCCGTGAAGCATTTGCGGAATACTCAGAAAACTATGTGGTGATAGGCGGAGCAGCCTGTGACATCACCATGACCAATACCGTGGTGCGTCCACGCGCCACACACGACATCGACATGATAGTCATCGTAGAGAACATGACCGAGGCTTTCGCCAATCGCTTCTGGCAGTTTGTGCGGGAGGCTGGCTATCGACCTGAAAAGAGGAAACAGGAGGCTGGTGAGCCACCAAGGTATGAAATGTATCGTTTCCTTGATGGTAAAGACGGCTATCCCGAGATGATAGAACTGCTGTCACGCCACCCCGACGTGCTTGGAGAGCCAAAGGGATTTGTCATAGAACCTATCCCGACCGATGAAGATGTGTCGAGTCTTAGTGCCATCATCATGGACGATGATTACTATCACTTTACTATCGCACACAGCCAACTGACTGATGGCATACGCCATGCCAATTCCGCTGCCTTGATAGCACTGAAGGCAAGAGCCTACCTAAATCTCATGGCAGACAAGCGGGACGGCAAGCATGTGAACACCAAAGACATCAAGAAGCACCGTTCGGACATCCTGAAAAATGTGGTCATAATGACTGAGGACAACATTGAGGCTCCTGCTTCAATAGTGGCATGTATAAGGGAGTTTGTCGCCTCCATCAGAGCCGACTGGTCAACTCTCGCAGAACCATTGTCAAAGTCACTCGGTCAAGACGAGGCATTTGTGACCGGACTGTTAGATCAACTGGATGAATTGTTTATAGAAGCATGACCAATATGAAGATACAATACGCATCCGACCTGCATCTGGAGTTTGCCGACAATTGGCGGTATCTGAAAGCCCACCCCTTGGAGGTGACGGGCGACATACTGCTGCTTGCCGGCGACATCGGCTATCTCGGCGATGACAACTACTCCAAGCATCCCTTTTGGGACTGGGCATCGGAGAACTACAAGGAGGTGCATTGCTGCATGGGCAACCATGAGTTCTACAAATATTATGATGTGGCGACACTGCCCGACGGCTATCTCTTGGAGGTACGTCCCAATGTATTCAGCCACTACAACGGTATTGCGAGGATTGGCGACACCGACATCATCCTCTCCACCCTTTGGTCGAGGATTCCTTTGGAGGACGCTTACTTCACCGAGCAAGTGATAAGCGACTTCCGCCGTATATTATATAAAGGTGAGCTGATGACCCATGCCCAATTCAATGCTGAGCATGAACGTTGCCTCACCTTTATCAAGGATGCAGTGGCATATTCGCAAGCAGCCCATAAGATTGTTGTCACCCATCATGTACCATCGTTCCGTATGCTCCACCCAAAGTTTCAAGGCAGCAAGGCAAACGTGGCGTTCACCGTAGAGTTGGAGGACTATATCACCGATAGCGGCATAGACTATTGGATATACGGACATTCGCACACCAACATCGATGCCAGGATAGGCAACACCCAATGCTTGTCCAACCAGTTGGGCTATGTTTTCTCTAACGAACATCAGGACTTCTCCCATGGCAAGTACCTGACCATATAGCCATCCACATTTTTTTCATCCACCCTCTTTACAAGCTCTTCCCTATCGGAAGGGCTTTTTTTGTGCCTTTCGAGTTTGATTTTTGAGTATGATTGCGAGTGTAATCAAAATTAGAGTTAAGATTTGGCTCCGCGGAAAGTCATTTCGGTTTAAGATTGAAGAAAAGGTAGTTCCTTTGCATCGGCAATAAGCCAAACCATAGTAAAATCAAACTTGAAAATATGAAGTCATTTGTAATATTCGCCATTGTCGTGACCATAATCTATGTCATCTACTATACGGTCATCATCGTGCAGGATCTGTACGGAAAGCCCAAGGACGAGAAGTCACAGGGCGAGTCGTTTGATGTCAGTGACATGACCGACGAGGAAGAGTCGATAGCGGTCAGCGAGAGCGACGGTGGTTTCAGCGTAGGCGACAACCAATATGAGACAGCCTACGAGGAGAAGCAGCTTGCAGAGCCTACAGAGGAGGCAGCCGCCACTGCGGAAGAGAGCAAGCCTCATGTGCTTGAAAAGATACAAAGCGCAATCGAGAAGAAGATGGAGGAAGTGAATACCACCTATTCCGACCCCATGTATTCGGAAGAATTGAACAACACCATCATCGCCCGCGGTCTTCGTCACAATGGACGTGACATGGTCAAGGTGGAATCACTCAATAATGAGATATGATGTCAAAAACAAGAAGTGCATTTCTATCATTATATGCCGCTTTAACCCCAGCTCTGGCCAGTGCTAAGTGTGGCAACGTGGACTACAGCTGGGGAGCGGACGCACTTGCGAGTGCCCATGACTATGCCGTGACGATGATGCTCTATATCGTTTATCTGTGCTATGCAGTGGCGGGCATCGTGGTCATAGTCAGCGCCTTGCAGATATATATAAAGATGAATACGGGCGAAGAAGGAGTGAAGAAGAACATCATGATGCTGGTGGGAGCCTGCCTGTTCCTCATAGGAGCGACCATCGTCTTCCCCGCTTTCTTCGGTTATCAGATTTGAGATACAGGTGATACGAGATAAGATAACTCAAAGTGTAACAAATTAAAAGGTAAAAAGAATGTTTGAAAGGATTAACAAGAAGGTGAAGGGATTCTTCTCTTCACAGCGCATGAAAACGCTCGCCCTGATGTTGCTTGTCGGCACCACCGCAGCAATGGCACAGAACGCAGCCGGCGACTACTCGGCAGGAACGACCGCGCTTACCACAGTGACGGAGGAGATTGCCAAGTATGTACCTATCGTGGTGAAGCTCTGCTATGCCATTGCAGGTGTCGTTGCAATTGTCGGAGCCATAAGCGTTTACATCGCCATGAGTGCGTCCGTAATGGTTGCATGATAAATTCCTCTTTAGCAAGAGGATAGGTCAGGGTTCAAGTGATCTACTTCCACCCAAATAAGCCCGAGGGGAAACCTAAAGGTGAAAATAGCACTTTGGGAAAGCAATAAGTCAGTCAAAAGCCAGACTGCGACTGAATTGCGAGGGAGAAAGACAGATATGAGGATAAAGTCCATACTGATTGAACGATAGCCCAGCGGCAAAAGATGTAGCTGCGACGGAAGGCTTTTACAAACGTCGCATTGTGGCACTAAGACAACGTCATTGGTGTTATAGCAAAGAACCAGCCACAACGCAACCGCAGTAAGCGGAGAAAAGGGCGGAAGTCGTATCCGACAATCTGTCGTGCTAATAGTTATCATACAGCTAAACGGAGATTACCTAAGTTGGAAAGCCATGAAAGTGGCTATGGGCTTTGGCTCTGAATATCCAATATGGTAACGGAGTTCCCATAGTAGTCCGAGCAAGGTAATGCCTTGTACATGGCGAAGGGGAACAGTTAGTAATGTTTTAATACAAATTTTGAAAACGTGTAAGACGTATGGAAAAATCAGAAAGAGTATTAAAAGCTCTAAGTGACCACAGTCAAAGTTCGGATTATAAATACGAGCGACTGTATCGGTATCTGTTCAGTGAAGAGATGTTCGCTGTAGCCTACCAACGCATCTATGCGAAGCAAGGCAACATGACACCCGGAACTGACGGCAAGACCATCGATGAGATGAGTCTTGAAAGGATTGAAAGATTGATTGTGTCCTTAAAGGACGAAAGTTACCAACCCCACCCTGCACGCAGAGTGTACATACCGAAGAAGAACGGCAAGAAACGTCCGCTCGGTATTCCCTCATTCGAGGACAAATTGGTGCAGGAGGTAGTTAGACTGCTGCTTGAAGCTATTTATGAAGGTCATTTTGAAGGCACTTCACATGGTTTCCGACCGCATCGAAGCTGCCACACGGCATTGGGTATGATACAGAAGTCTTTTGCGGGAGCAAAGTGGTTTATCGAGGGAGACATCAAAGGCTTCTTTGACAACATAGACCACAACGTACTGATTAGCATTCTTCGTGAACGCATATCAGATGAACGCTTCCTCAGACTTATCCGTAAATTCCTCAATGCAGGGTATGTGGAGGACTGGAAGTACAACAAGACGTACTCAGGAACTCCGCAAGGTGGAATAATCAGCCCCATGCTGGCTAACATCTACCTTGACAAGTTCGACAAGTACATCAAGGAGTACGCAGCCAAATTCCGCAAAGGTGACAGACGCAGCATCAATCCCGAATACTGGCGTTTGAACAATAAGAAGAACTGGCTGAAAAAGAAGTTGCAGAAAACATCCGATGAGCAGATACGGAAAAGCTATCTGTATGAAATTGCCCAACTGAGCAAACAGATGCTGTCCACTCCTCACAAGGATGCAATGGATGCGGACTTTAGAAGAATGCAGTATGTAAGGTATGCGGACGATTTCCTTATATCGGTTATCGGAAGCAAGTCTGAATGCGAGACCATCAAAGCGGACATCACCCAATTCATGAGAGAACAACTCAAACTTGAATTGTCTGATGAGAAAACTTTGATAACACACGCACAAGACAAGGCGAAATTCCTTGGATATGAAATCTTCATCAGAAAGTCAGACGCAGTGAAAAGGAATAAGGACGGAGTTCTCAAAAGAGACTTCAACGGCGCAGTGGTGTTAACCCTTAACTCGGCTGTGATACAAAAGAAGCTCACTGAGTACAACGCGTTGGAGGTCAGAAACATTGATGGCAAAGACATTTGGTGGTCAAAGCCTCGCAGATATATGACTCCAATGAAGCCCGAAGATATTCTTGCCCAATACAATGCGGAAACCAGAGGACTTTACAACTACTATTCACTTGCTGCAAACGTGTCCAAAGAATGTGCATCTTTCGCCTTCATTATGAAGATGAGTATGTTCAAGACACTTGGCTGGAAACTGAACACTTCCGCAAGGAAAGTTCGCCAGAAGTATCAGAAGGACAAGGACTTTGTCATTCCGTACAACGATGCCAAGGGAAAGCAGAAATACAGAGTCTTCTACAATGAGGGTTTCAAAAAGAGAAATGCTCAGTTCGATGTTGACTATGACAAACTGCCACAGACCATGTACGTGCCATATCCGAGCCTTGTGGAAAGGTTGAAGGATGGCAGATGTGAACTATGTGGTAAGGAAGGAAAAGTAGTCATGCATCATGTGAGGACTCTCACCAAGCTGAAAGGCAATAATGAGTGGGAGAAACTGATGCTCAAAAGACATCGCAAGACACTGGTTGTCTGTGAGGACTGCAACTCTATGATTCAGAACTATGGTAAAGAGTAATGTTACTAATGGAAAGCCGTATACATGGAGACATGTAAGTACGGTTTGGGGGCGAGTACTCGGAAACCGCCCACCGCAAGGTGGGTATGGCGCTGGGTGCTTAGCCCACACAACGAGGAACAGGACGTGAAAAAGAAGATCATGATGGTCGTCGGCGCATGTATTTTCCTCATTGCAGCAGCCCAGGCACTGCCTCTGTTCTTCGGCATTGGAGGTTAAACGCAGCGTGAGATTGTGAGTATGTAGAACGTTAAAACACTGACAGTTATGGCAGATACAAAGCAAGAGCGTTTTCCGGATTATCCCATTTTCAATGGACTGCAACGTCCATTGGAGTTCTTCGGGTTGCAGGGACGCTACATCTACTGGGCGGCAGCCACCGCAGGAGGAGCCGTTGCGGGTTTCATCCTCGGCTACTGCATCTTCGGTTTCGTGGCAGGACTCGTGCTGCTAGTCCTCGCCGTAGCTGTCGGTGGCGTTCTCATCGTCATGAAGCAGCGCAAGGGCTTGCACAGCAAGAAGAGTGACAACGGCATATTCATCTATGCCTATTCAAAGAAAGTGTAAAACAAAAAAGAGAATCCATTATGTCCAAGTGGAAAGCTATCAATGATTGTAAGTGAATGGAGGTGGGGGCATCACGCATGAGGGTGCGCCCGCCTTTTTGCGATTAAAAAAGAAAAAGAACAATGACCCTATACATCATACTCATATTCTCAGCCATCTGCGTGGGCATGGCCATCAGTGTCAAGGCATTCGGCACGGGAGGGAAGCGCAAGCGCATCTTCCAGGACATCTACTTCTCCATCGAGGAAGTGGATGGCATCGGCGTGCTCTATACCAAGACGGGCGAATACTCCGCTGTTCTGAAGATGGAGAACCCTGTGCAGAAGTATTCCGCCAACATCGAGGCCTACTATGAGTTCACCCACCTCTTCGCCGCCCTTGCCCAGACCTTGGGCGAAGGCTATGCGCTGCACAAGCAGGACGTGTTTGTGAGGAAGGCATTCAAGGAAGAGAACGGTGGAAATCATGAGTTCCTGAGCGAGAGTTACTTCCGCTATTTCAACGGCAGACCCTTTACCGACAGCGTCTGCTACCTCACCATCACACAGGAGAACAAGAAGAGCCGTCTGATGTCGTTCGACAACAAGAAATGGCGTGACTTCTTGGTGAAGATACGCAAGGTGCACGACCAGCTGAGGGATGCCGGCGTGAAGTCCCGATTCCTCGGCAAAACGGAAGCCTGCGAGTATGTGGACCGTTTCTTCTCCATGAACTTCCGTGACAAGGTGGTGTCGATGACCAACTTCAAGGTCGATGACGAGACCATCGGCATGGGGGACCGTAGCTGCAAGGTGTATAGCCTTGTGGATGTGGATTATGCCAACTTGCCGTCGGTCATCCGTCCCTACGCAAATATCGAGGTGAACAACACCAGTATGCCCGTTGATCTCGTGAGCATCGTCGATAGCGTGCCCGGAGCCGACTGCGTGGTGTTCAACCAGATGGTGTTCGTGCCCAACCAGAAGCGTGAGCTTGCCCTACTCGACAAGAAGAAAAACCGCCATGCCTCCATGCCCAACCCCAGCAACCTGATGGCTGTAGAGGACATCAAGCGTGTGCAGGAGGTGATAGCCCGTGAGAGCAAGCAGCTCGTCTATACCCACTACAACCTCGTGGTGGCAGTGAGCGGCGACACCGACATACAGAAATGCACCAACCATCTCGAAAACTCCTTCTCGCGCATGGGCATCCACATCAGCAAGCGGGCCTACAACCAGTTGGAGCTGTTCGTCAACTCTTTCCCCGGCAACTGCTATGGCATGAATGCCGACTACGACCGATTCCTCACCCTCGGCGATGCCGCCACCTGTCTGATGTACAAGGAGCGCATCGTGCATAATGAGGACACCCCGCTGAAGATATACTATACCGACCGCCAAGGTGTGCCCGTAGCCATCGACATCACAGGAAAGGAGGGAAAGGAGAAGCTGACCGACAACTCGAACTTTTTTTGTTTGGGTCCTTCGGGCAGCGGCAAGTCGTTCCACATGAACAGCGTGGTGCGTCAGTTGTGGGAGCAGAACACCGACATCGTCATGGTCGATACGGGTAACTCGTATGAGGGACTCTGCGAGTATGTGGGCGGCAAGTACATCGCCTATACGGAGGACAAGCCCATCACCATGAACCCCTTCAACATCAGCAAGCGGGAGCTGAACATTGAGAAGATAGACTTCCTGAAGAACCTGATACTGCTGATATGGAAAGGCTCGGAGACGCAGATACCCGAACTGGAGTTCCGTGTCGTGGAGCAGTTGGTGACGGAGTATTACGATTTCTATTTCAACGGTGTGCAGCCCTATCCTTCCTCACAGAAGGAGACACTGAGAAAAAACCTCTCCACCATGGAGAAGCGGCGCGGCACGGAGCTGACGCAGATACACGACAAGGTGGAGAAACTCATCAAGGGACTGGAGGAACGGCGCATGGCATTGAGCGTGAAGACCCTCTCCTTCGACTCATTCTATGAGTTCGCCTGTGAGCGTCTCGACCAGATCTGCATCGAGAACAACATCACCACCATCGACTGCGACAACTTCGCCTATATGCTCCAAAACTTCTACCGTGGCGGCAAGTACGACAAGATTCTCAACGAGAACGTGGATAGCACCTTGTTCGACGAGACCTTCATCGTCTTCGAGGTGGATGCCATCAAGGAGAACAAGCAGCTCTTCCCCATCGTGACGCTCATCATCATGGACGTGTTCCTGCAGAAGATGCGCCTGAAGAAGAACCGCAAGTGCCTTGTCATCGAGGAGGCATGGAAAGCCATCGCCTCGCCGCTGATGGCCGAGTACATCAAGTACCTATACAAGACAGCCCGAAAGTTCTGGGCGAGCGTGGGCGTAGTGACACAGGAGATACAGGACATCATCGGCAGTCCCATCGTGAAGGAAGCCATCATCAACAACTCCGACGTGGTGATGCTGCTCGACCAAAGCAAATTTCGTGAGCGATTCGACGAGATCAAGGCGATATTAGGATTGACGGATGTGGATTGCAAGAAGATATTCACTGTCAACCGCTTGGATAACAAGGAGGGAAGAAGTTTCTTCCGTGAGGTGTTTATCCGACGTGGATCGACGAGCGGAGTGTATGGTGTGGAGGAGCCGCACGAGTGCTATATGACCTACACCACCGAGCGAGCTGAGAAGGAGGCATTGAAACTCTATAAGCATGAACTGAAGTGCAGACATCAGGAGGCTATCGAGCGGTATTGCAGAGATTGGGATGCCAGTGGCATCGGGAAGTCGTTGGCATTTGCGCAGAAGGTCAATGAGGCGGGGCATGTGCTCAATTTGACGGACGATGGAGCCACTCGCCGCTGACACGGCGAGCACGGGGGCTGATTGATGGAAACGGAAATCCCGGAATAGACGTAAAGCCCAGATGCCCGAAAGCAAAACTTTCGGGAACGGTGGCTGGGTAGTATTTACGATTAGTAGTAAATACGATTAGTAGTGAATACTACCAATAGTAAATACTACAAGTAGTAAAGTAGTGGAATAGTAGAAACTGAAAGTAGTAAAAACGTAAAGTAGTGAAGCAATGAGACGTTTATACCTTATTATAATATATATGTGTCTTACACTTGTCGTGGGAAGGGTTCATGCGCAGTATTACAGCGTGAACTACGACAAGCAGATCGTTGCCGCCATGGCTGCCGCATTCGGTGCTGGAGCTATGGCAGAGAGCTATTATAACGAGCAGGTGGGCGAAATCTTGAAGCACTACAATGCCGCAGAGGTTGCCACTGCCGGCATCTTCGCTGCCAAGTTCTTGGAGCGCAAGGCATTCACCGACCTCGGCATTTGGAGCAGTAGCACGGAGAACTACTATTACCGCCGCATCCACAATATGGTGGCGAACAAGATTATGCCCAAGATATGGACGGTGGCAGGAATGATGCTGAAAAGTCCGCAGACCGCCCTCTACTGGGGCAGTTACCTGATGAAGATATGCGCCGACACAAAGTCGCTGTGTATGCAGTTTGAGAGTGTCGTGACCAACAGTAGCTTGACCTTTGCCGACATTCAGTTCTTGGAAATCAACCAAGAGATAGCCGCCATCCTCAAACTCTCGGAGATAGGCAATGTAGATTGGCAGCAGCTGTTGGATGACATCGCCAGTGTGCCCGGCAACTTCACCGTGGAGAACCTCACCGCCGACATCGAGACGCTTTACAATATGGGAGCATCGTTGGCGACGGCAGGTATCAACGGGGCATCAGGCGCACTCTTGCAGCAGAGTGCCTTCAACGACCTTTTCAATGGCAAGGTGAGTAAAATCATCGACATCTATGACAACTACCATGACCTCTATGAACAGGCAGAGAACGGCATCGGCAGCACACTCCTTAGTCTGGTGGGTGGCGAGGACAACGTGGCAGCCCTCTTCGACCTCTCCAACTACAACATCACCTCGTGGATGACAGACTATCTGAGCGAGACGCAGGGCAACTACTATACACAGCGTTGGTACATTGCCCGACGAGACCAAGGCAGCGTAAGCCTCTGTGACTACTATCCGCCGACCGATGACAACAGTATTCTGAACGGTGACCATTGGTATCGTATCAACACCTCCGACCCCAACTTCTACCCTAACAGCACGCAGCGAGAGCAGATACTGGCCAACTCGGAGAACCATGCCGGATGGAGCCGCAGCCGTGTGCAGCAGCTCAACGCCCAGAGCGACGGCTTCACCTATACGATGAACTATTGGATGTCGTCGTACATCATCAGCCGTGGCGGCAAGCAGACCAAGAAGGCCTACGCCTACGAGATACACGTTACCAAGAGCTGGAACAACGTGGAAGAGGTGTATGAGGATGTCTTCGACTCCTACAGCATGGACTTGAATACCTTCAAGCGTCAGTTGCAGGCACGTCTCTCGGAGTATAACGACAACGAGGAGGGCTATGTCTATTACATCGGCAGTGACGCACGCCGTTACTATCAAGCCACCGATGCCGCCAAACTGAAGGGCGTGGAGAGCGTGACCATCAGCGTCACCTGTTCGGACGGTGTCACCCTCGGACAGGGCAGCACGCAGTACAAGTGCCGTGAGTGCGGCGGTTCGCTCAATGCCCACAGCAAGGAATGCGCCATGAGGACAAGCGTATCAGAAAATAATCTCGACCTATCGGAACTGGACGAGAAGGAACGTGAGGCGAATAGCAAGATAGCCCTGTTGGAGGCGCAGATAAGCCAGTTGGAGACAGAGAACAGGAACCTGCTCACGCAGATAGCCAATGCCTCTGTGGAGGAAGCCCCTGCCTTGCGGCAGCAACATAATGTCAACAAGACGAAGATAGACAACCTGAAGAAGGAATTGGCGACATGGCAGCAGCAGTTGGCAGACATACAGAATGCCAAGAGCGAGGCGGCTAACGACAATGCCACCTCCACCGATGACTACTACCGCATCCCTGCCATCATGCAGGATGTGAAGTCAGCCTACAATCTCACGTGGCAAGGTGCCGGTTCGTGGAACGGCTACACCTACGTCCGAACTGCCACCATGCCCAACATCAACGGCATTATCACCTTCAAGGCGACACTGTCCATTGCAAGGAAGCCCAAGTACTTCCTTGGCATCAAGATACACCGTGCGATACTGCAAATATCGTGGGAGCTGACCTCGGAATACACCGACACACAGGTGGTGGATGTGCTGACCCTTGACCCGAATGCCTCTGACGAGGAGAAGACGAGGCAGGTGAACAGCCGTATCTCGGAGATAGCCCAGGAGTTCCCGTCGTGCAGCATCACCACAGAATATGCCAAGAGCGAGGCAACCCAGACCGCCGACAATGACGATGTAATACACCTGCTCTGGTCGAGCGACCGTCTGGAGATAGCCCGTGAAGTAGATAGCCGTATCACCAAGATTTACGCCGACTTGGTATCATTAGAAAAAATGATGCACTACAAGCGCAGCATCATTGACGTGCTGAAGGACATTCTTCCTTCAATCGACGCAGACCAAGGTCGCAGAAGGACACTCATTGAAGAGTGCTACGAGCGATGGAGAGAGAATGCAGACCCTAACAGAGGGAATGGTGAAGATAACGAGAACGAAAACTGAGGGAGGAACGGAGAATGAGACATACCATCATCATAGCTCTCCTGCTGATTACCCTCTTCCCCAATACAGCCTTGGCGCAATGGGGATTCGATGCGGTATCGGTGGAAGCATACATCAACGACCACAAGAAGCAGCGCAGCCTCTTGCTGGCACGCAGCACTTTGGAGTACAGCAATCAACTGCTGCATGAATACAGCAGTGAAGAGGTGGGCAAATACAAGGAACTGAATGTGGATTTGGACAAATACACCCGGGCCTTCGACATCATCGATGTGATGTACCAGTCGTTGCGCACGGTGCTGAACGTGAAGAGCACCTACCAGACGGTGAGCGACCGCATCAGTGACTACAAGAACCTGTTGGAGGACTTCAATGATAAGGTCATCAAGCGGAAACACATCGAACTGGCTGACACGATGCTCATCAGCATCAACAAGAAAGCCATCGACAACATATACAACGAAGGAAGCCAACTCTACCATAGCGTCAACGACCTCGTGTTGTATGCCACAGGAGCGGCAGCCTGTTCAACTTCCGACCTGCTGATGGTGTTGGACAATATCAACAATTCGTTGGACCTGATAGAAAAACATCTGAACCAAGCCTACTTCCAGACATGGCGGTATGTGCAGCTGCGCATGGGCTATTGGAAGGAGAAGGTGTATCGGACGAGGACGAAGGAAGAGATACTGGAAGATGCCTTCAGCCGATGGAAAGTGGCAGGAAAACTTGACTATTGACGGATTGTAAACAAAAGAAGAACGGACATGAAGAAGACAATGATACTCATCATGGCGGTAGCAACCACCATCAAAGCCACAGCCCAGAGCGTGACCTACAACCACGACTCCTCCAAGCAGAACCAGATAACGGTGATGGAGACAGGTGGCGGTTCTCTCACCCCTGAGTTCTATTATTGGCTGTTACATAACAACTATAAGAAGACAGCGGCAGAGAAGAACAAGTTAGGTTTCCGCACTCTTGCCGGCATCAACCTCTACAACCAAGTAGATGATGCGGAGAAGATAGACTCTGCCCTCACCAAGCGTGCTGAGGTGGAAGCCTTGAACGTAGCCGACCGACAGATAGACCTCGCCTGGCTTGCCGAAAGCAGCAAGATCAACGGTCAGTTGGACAAGATGAAGGCGAACATAGACCATATCATCCCTACAGGAGGCACCATCAACGACAAGCGTCGGTGGGAGGAACTGTACAATATGTACCAGTGTGCCGTGAAAGCCACCAAGGATGCCTATATGCCCAATGCACAGAGAAAGCGGCAGTATCTTAGCATCTATGCCGACCTGACGACACAGAACGAGACACTACTGAAATACCTTGTGCAGCTCAACACCCAAAGCCAGACTACCGCCCTCTTGGCAGCCACCAACGACCGTGTAGTACATAAAGGCAGCATCATCAGCGATGCCAAGAGCCGTTGGCAGGAAAACATGAAGGGCGTGAGGAGCTCGACAGGCACTGACGGCGATGATGCCAACAGCGGTGAGGGTGAAGAAAGTGTGAACAGATAGAAATAAGGGAAGAGAAGAAATAATCACAAAACAGCATAGAGATATGAACGATATTCAGATTTTCAACAACGAGGAATTTGGAGCAGTCCGAACCACAGGAACACCAGAGCAACCCTTGTTCTGTTTGGCTGATGTGGCAAGAGTTCTTGGACTAAAAACCAGCAAGTTGGTACAACGACTTTCGGATGATGTACTTTCAAAGTACCCCATCTCGGATAGTCTTGGAAGAGAACAGGTTACAAACTTTATCAATGAAGACGGACTGTATGATGTCATCCTTGACAGTCGCAAACCCGAAGCCAAACGTTTCCGCAAGTGGGTGACATCGGAGGTGCTCCCCTCTATCCGCAAGCATGGTGCCTATATGACACAGCAGACCATCGAGAAGGCATTGGCAGAGCCAGACTTCCTGATACGGTTAGCAGTCAATCTGAAGGAAGAACGACAAAAGCGTCTGCTTGTCGAACAGGAGTGTGAACACCAAAGGACACGCATCGTTGAGTTGGGATCCAAGGTGGATGACCTGCAACAGGAGGTGACGGAGATGAAGGACAAGGTGAGTTACCTTGACATCATCCTTGCCACGAAGAGCAGTGTCCTGGTCACACAGATAGCACAGGACTATGGCGAGTCGTCCATCCGCTTCAACCGACGTCTGAAGGAGATGAACATCCAGTATCAGCGTGGCAAGCAGTGGATTCTGTATGCCGACTACAAGGACTGCGGTTATGTGACCAGCGAGACCTACCTCATTAAACACAAGGACGGTACGGAGGATGTGCGCATGAACACCAAATGGACACAGAAAGGTCGCCGCTTCCTCTATGAGAAACTGAAGAGCGTGGGAGTCATTCCTGTTATCGAAAGAACATAAAATAAAGAAATAGCTATGGAATCAATATCAAAAATACAGTTACGTCTCTATGCCGCCAAGAGGAAAAACGGCAAGTGGCAGTTGGAGATGTCAAGGATGCCGAAGCGAATCAGCGTTATCGGCAGGACACCCATCGTTGATGAGCATTATATGCCATCTGATTTAGAGGTAGTTTCAATGTCAAAGCTTCACAAATATGTCGGAAGTTACTACGGCAAGATTGTGAAGACCCTCAAAGAGGAAGGCATCATCACCAAGGAATATGGAATGTGGAAACTGCGTGAAGACCTTCAGGACAAGGGCATTGCGGTATATGTCACAGGCAGGATGCGCTGCTTCTACCACTTCTATCTGTCATGGACACCGAAAGGCATAGAGTTTATCAAAGAGATTATCAACAATAGAACCAGGCACTGATGGCAGACAACATACTCAGCGATTTCGGCATCAACATCCTCGAAGAGGAGATTGACGATGTGATATTCCAGACCAACGAGTTCCTGACCGATGCCACCTTCACAGGCTCACAAGGGCCGTTCTGGTGGATCCTCCAAATGTGTATGGCATTGGCGGCACTGTTCTCTATCATCGTGGCGGCAAGCATGGCCTACAAGATGATGGTGAAGAACGAACCGTTGGACGTGATGAAACTGTTCAAGCCCTTGGTGGTGAGCATCATCCTCTGTTGGTGGTACCCACCTGCTGACACAGGCATGACCAACAGCGGCAGCAGCTGGTGCGTATTGGATTTTCTATCCTATATTCCCAATTGCATCGGCAGTTACACCCACGACCTCTATGAGGCAGAGGCGACCCAAATTTCCGACAAGTTTGAGGAGGTGCAGCAGTTGGTATATGTCAGGGACTCGATGTACACTGACCTCCAGGCACAGGCAGACGTGGCGCATAAGGGCACATCAGACCCCAACCTGATAGAGGCGACGATGGAGCAGACGGGCGTGGACGAAGTGACCAACATGGAGAAGGATGCCAGCAAACTGTGGTTCACCTCACTGACGGCAGGGGCCGTGGTGGGCATCGACAAGATAGTGATGCTGATAGCCCTGATCGTGTTCCGCATCGGTTGGTGGGCGACGATATACTGTCAGCAGATATTGCTCGGAATGCTCACTATATTCGGTCCAATACAATGGGCATTTTCGTTGCTGCCCAAGTGGGAAGGAGCGTGGGCGAAGTGGCTAACCCGTTATTTGACAGTTCATTTCTACGGAGCCATGCTCTACTTCGTCGGTTTCTACGTCCTGTTGCTGTTTGATATTGTGCTCTGCATACAGGTAGAGAACCTGACGGCCATCACCGCCAGTGAGCAGACGATGGCAGCCTATCTGCAAAACTCGTTCTTCTCGGCAGGCTATCTGATGGCAGCGAGCATCGTGGCGTTGAAATGCCTGAACCTCGTGCCCGACCTTGCGGCATGGATGATACCAGAGGGCGACACCGCCTTCTCAACCCGAAACTTCGGCGAGGGCGTGGCACAACAAGCCAAGATGACGGCTACGGGAACCATGGCGACCGTGATGAGATAACATGTGAGTGTGCGGTGAGTCACCGCACCTCCTATTGAAACAAATAAAAGTAACCATCAAGAAAAATGAAAGCAAAAAATGAAATTGAGCGTTGGCTCAAAGATGAGAAATTCATGGCGTTTGCCAACAAGCGTGCAAAGGAAGAGTTTTTCAATTCCGAAAACAACTACATCGACCCACAGTATGAGGAGATGGCAGAAGGCTTTGAGGATAACGACGAGTATGTAGTGCCTATGGTAGATTACCTGAGTTATCGCTTGCATCGTGCCAAAATCTACAGAAATCGACGGAGACGTGAACGTGACATCTGGTGGGTGTGGATCCAACTGAAATACGAAGGCATCTACGTAGAGGCTTGCATCAAGTATTACGCCAAACTGGTGGAAGAAGTTGAGAAGGACATATACACCATCCTGCACCGTGAATATGTGAGAATGAAGAGAAATCAGACCTCAAACAAGCAGTAACGTATGGTAATCAAGAACTTAGAAAACAAAATCAAGCTGGTGGGCATCATCTGCTCTGCGTTCCTCATGGGCTGCATCATCATCTCGGTGTCGAGCATCTGGACGGCGCGCTGCATGGTGACGGACGCGCAGCAAAAGGTGTATGTATTGGACGGCAACGTGCCCATACTGGTGAACCGCACCACGATGGAGGAAACGCTGGATGTGGAGGCAAAGAGCCATATCGAGATGTTCCACCATTACTTCTTTACGCTTGCTCCCGATGACAAGTACATCCGCTATTCGATGGAGAAGGCGATGTATTTGGTCGATGAAACTGGTTTGGCGCAGTACAATACGCTGAAGGAAAAGGGCTTTTACAACAATATCATGGGTACGAGTGCCGTGTTCAGCATCTTTTGCGACAGCATCAAGTTCAACAAGGAGAAGATGGAGTTCACCTACTACGGTAGGCAAAGGATAGAGCGAAGGAGCAATATTCTGATGCGTGAATTGGTGACGGCGGGACAGGTGAAGCGCGTGCCGAGGACGGAGAACAATCCTCATGGACTGCTCATCACGAACTGGAGAACCTTGCTCAACAAGGATATTGAGCAGAAGTCGAAGTCAAACTTCTAATATCCTAGCGGTATGAGTGTAAAAGGAATCAGACGGATGCTTGTGGGCGAGGATATGCCCGACAAGAACGACCCCAAGTACAAGAAGCGGTATGAGAAGGAGGTGGCGGCAGGGCGCAAGTTTGCCAAGACCGCGAGGATAGACCGTGCGGCGGCTAAGGTGCAAGGCTTTGCCAATGCCCACAAGACGCTGTTTCTCGTCATCGTCTTCGGCTTTGTCGCCACGTGCTTCGGCATCAACATCTACAGGATGGTGCGGTATTACGGTCATCGGACGGAGGCTGCAAGTGCCATCGAGCGGCAGGAAGGGCGCATGAAGCAGATGATGAATGCAGCCCATTGCATCACTCCTCCCGTGACGCATCGAACCAACGAGGAGAATCGAGACAAGTCAGTAACATCAAAATCAGACAGCGATGAGAATAACAGATAAGATAAACTTCCGTCAGCCGAAGTACATGCTGCCAGCCATCGTGTACATCCCGTTGATTGCCACAGGCTATTTTGTCTTTGACATGTTCAATACGGAGGTGGCGGAAACGCAGGACAAGAACCTGCAGACCACCGAGTTTCTGAACCCCAACCTGCCCGGAGCGCAGATTAAGAATGGTGACGGCATCGGTGGCAAGTATGAGAACATGGCGAAGTCGTATGGTCGCATAGCAGACTATTCGGCTGTTGATAACATTGAGCGTGACAACGAAGAAGAGAAAGAAGCGTATGAATCCAAGTACACAGAAGAAGACCTTGCGGAACTCGTCCGTCAGGCAGAAGAGAAGGACGATGCAGCCGAAGTGGCCGATGCCAAGGCGCGAGAAGCGGAAGCACTCGAAGCACTCAACAAGGCACTCGCCGAAGCGAGGCTGAGAGGACAGGCGGCAGTTGCCCCCGTGGCCCAGGATACCACACAGGCTGGGCCTCCCAAGGAGCAGATTGAGGTGAAAGGTCAGATTGCCGAGGACAGCAAGGCGGTGAAGGCACTGGACGAGGAGGACAAGGCACAGGAGGTGGTGAAGAAGATGAAGGTGACTTCGGACTATTTCAACACCCTGACGCAGAACGAGCATGAGCCAAAGCTCATCAAGGCCATCATTGACGAGGACGTGAAGGCTACGGACGGGTCGAGGGTGCGGCTGAGACTGTTGGACGATATTGAGATTGGTGAGACCGTGGTGAAGAAAGGGTCGTACCTCTATGCCACCATGAGCGGTTTCGGTTCGCAGCGAGTGAAGGGTAGCATCAACTCCATCCTTGTGGATGACGAGCTGATAAAGGTTTCGCTTTCGCTTTATGACACGGACGGACTGGAGGGACTGTATGTCCCCGGCAGCCAGTTCCGTGAGACCACGAAAGATGTGGCGAGCGGTGCTATGCAGAGCAACATGAACATCGACCAGAGTGGAGCGAACAACAGTTTCTCGCAATGGGGAATGCAAGCCGTGACCAATGCCTACCAGAAGACAAGCAATGCCATCAGCAAGGCTATCAAGAAGAACAAAGTGAAGCTGAAGTATGGGACGTTTGTTTACCTTGTAAATGGGAAAGAGAAAAGGAAATAGACACTGCCCGACAACGGAATTGTCGGGAACGGTGGCTCATAGAGTATAAACATCAAAAAATCAACTAATATGAATTGTTTTCAGAAAATGAATGTCTGTGCATTGCTTTCGCTGAGCGTGCTTTCAGCCAAGGCGCAGACCACCTACATGGAGATGGAGCAGCTGACGGTCAACGACCAAGTGACCACCGTCATCACCGCCTCCGAACCCATCCGCTTTGTCGATATATCCACAGACAAGGTGGTGGGCGACCAACCCATCAACAACACCATCCGCCTGAAGCCGAAGGACAACGTGTATGCCGACGGTGAGGTGTTGGCGATAGTGACAATCGTGACGGAACGCTACCGCACGCAGTATGCACTGCTCTATACCACGAGGATGCAGGAGGCAGTAACCGATAAGGAAATAGAATGCTCGGAGCGCAATGCCTACAACAATCCCGCTGTAAGCCTGTCCACTGCCGACATGACCAAGTATGCACGTCAGATATGGTCATCGTCTGCCAAATACCGCAACGTGGCGACGAAGATGCACCGCATGGTAATGCGCCTGAACAACATCTACAGCGTGGGCGAATATTTCTTCATCGACTTCTCCGTGGAGAACAAGACCAACATCCGCTTCGACATCGACGAGATGCGCATCAAACTATCGGACAAGAAGCAGAGCAAGGCTACCAATGCGCAGATAGTGGAACTGACCCCATCTCTTGTGTTGGACGATGCGAAGACCTTCAAGTATGGCTATCGCAACGTGATTGTGGTGAAGAAGATGACCTTCCCCAACGACAAGGTGCTGACCATCGAGCTGTCGGAAAAACAGATAAGTGGACGCACCATCTCGCTCAGCATCGACTATGAGGATGTGCTGTCTGCCGATTCGTTTAACCATATACTGTTGGAGGAGGAATAATGAGAATTAGGAATGAGGAATTAGGAGTGAGGAATTGGCTTGTGCATACCTTACTCGTTGTCATCTGTTTTATGGCAAGCATGACTCCGGCAATGGCGCAGCAGAATAGCGACCGCATATCCTTGGGGTTCGGATGCCTGTATGAGCGAGGACTGGACGTGACGCTGTCCTACGAGTATGAGACGAAGTACCACAATGCGTGGGAGTATTTTGCAAACGGATATATCAAGTGGAACGAGTGCGCATCGTGCGGTCATGTCTGTCCTGAGAGTTTTTGGAACAACTACCGCAGTTATGGTTTCGGCTTTGCCTATAAGCCCTGTGTGGCAAGAGGACGCAACCACCATGGCAACATGCGCATAGGAGCATCGGCAGGTAGCGATACTGACAGGTTCTTGGGTGGCATCCACCTCGGCTATGAGCAAAACTATACACTCAGACACGGCTGGAAGCTCTTCTGGCAGGTGAAGACCGATGTGATGATCAAGGGTGAAGACCTGTTCAGAACGGGTATTGTCCTGGGTGTGAAACTTCCTGTAAAATGACTATGCGTATGAAGAAACTGTTTTCAATCTTGGCAGTTGCGGCAACGGTGTTGCTGACTGCCTGTGACGAGCATCAGGACTTTCCCGACACAGCCATGAAGGTCACCCATATCTTGACCACTGACGGCAAGGTGATGCCCTACGAAACCTACGAGCAATCGTGCAAGCAAGCCATTGCAGTGGTGTTCAACGTCAATCAGAGGGAAGAAATGGAGGGAAACGGATATGCCGTCTATCTGTGGGACATCGCTCCCGAAGCCTTTGCTGACAGTATCGGTGTGGAACAGGACACATCCTGTGACCTCACCGCCTACGACGGCAACAAGAACACTTTTGCCCTTTATGGCACGACCGATGTGAAGTCGCCTTTGGCTGAGCGTGTCTTCGACATGTGGCGTTACGGGCAAAGTGCCTATATCCCCAGTGTGGCACAGATGCGTCTGCTCTATCATGCCAAGGACATCATCAACCCATACATCCTGAAATGCGGCGGCACACCTATCCCCGATGAGGATGATGACTGTTGGTATTGGACTTCAACGGAGGTAGAAGGACAAGCGACCGCCAAGGCATGGCTTTACTCACTGGGAAGCGGTGCCATACAGGAGACTCCCAAGTGGCAGCCGCATAAGGCGAGACCCATCATCACGATTATGGATTAGCCCATATACAGACATCGAGTATCACCCGTATCATCATCAAAGTACAACAATTAAAAAAGAAAAAGCATGAAAAAGAATTTGTTTCTAATGTTGGGACTTGGAGCCATGCTCCTCACGTCCTGTGACCAAGACATCGTCAATGAGATTTACCTGCCCGGTGGCGGAGGTTCTGTGGTCGTGACCGACAGCACATCAACCAAGCAGCTTCAGGTATTCACCAATCTGGAGATGCTGCAACCTGCCGTTTCCACACGAGCCGTTGACAACCAGTGGGAACTCAATGATATGATTGGCATCTCTTCCACAGGGATGATCAACAATATGAAGTTCACCCGAAGCGGCGGCACGAATCAGTTTGTGTCAGCCAACAAGGTGTTTTTCACGGACACAGACACTCACACCTTCAATGCCTACTATCCCTATACGGCAAATCCTACCAACGACCTCATAGAGTTCCAAGTGCCGGAGGCAGCTGTACAGAGTGAGCAGAAGGTCAATGATTTTCTGTTTGCCAGTGGAGCGGCATCATACGCCAATCCGAGCCTTACATTGAACTTCACCCATCAGATGGTGCGTGTCATCATCAAGGTCTATACCTCACCAGAATACGGTTTCACCACCAATGATTTTGCAGGAAGCCTACTCACGTTCGTCGGTTATTTTGACAGCGGTACTTTCAACATCAAGACCGGAAAGGTAGAATGCAGTGACGAGTCGGTGACGACCTATTATTTCGGCGACCCACAAAGTGACCACATGGAATATACGCTTTATGTTCCTGCACAGGTTATGCCAGACATGACATTGCAACTCAGCAATGGGGAGAACTTCGTATTCCTCACAAACGACACGTGGAAAGCGGGTCATTCCTACAGCTATTCATTGAAGCCTGTACGCAACACCTTGGAGGTCATATCTGCAACTATTTCTCCGTGGACAGTAGAGTCTGAGAAGACCATCAACGGCTACGAATAAAACTCATAAGAGGATTGGAGGGTGTCCACCGTGGCATCCTTCATCTTTTCTCATTATCACCCAACATCATCGTAAAGTAAATGGAAGAAAGCAAAGAGTTACAGGGTTTTTACAAGATATTCAGGGCGGTGATTTATGTCTCCATCCTGATGGAGTTCTTCGCCTACGCACTGGAGCCGGAGCAGTTGGACTTCTTGGGCGGCGTAGTGACGGATATCCACACTCGCATCAAGCGGTGGATGATTTACCATGACGGCAACCTCGTGTATAGCAAGGTGGCTACGTTCCTGCTGATATGTATCACCTGTGTGGGAACGCGCAACAAGAAGCATCTGGAGTTTGACGCTCGCAGGCAGGTGCTCTATCCGCTGCTGTCGGGAGTGCTGCTGATTGTGCAGTCCGTATGGCTGTTCGGTCATTCGATAATGCCCTGTTTCTATACCCTCCGTTTGAACACTTGGCTCTATATGCTCACTTCCATCGTCGGTGTCGTATTGGTGCATATCGCCCTCGACAATATCTCTAAGTTCCTGAAGGAAGGGCTGCTGAAAGACCGCTTCAACTTCGAGAATGAGAGCTTTGAGCAATGCAGGGAGTTGCAGGAGAACAAGTACAGCGTGAACATCCCTATGCGCTATTATTACAAGGGCAAGTTCCGCAAGGGATGGGTGAACATCGTCAATCCGTTCCGTGGCACATGGGTTGTGGGTACTCCTGGTTCTGGTAAGACCTTCTCCATCATCGAGCCGTTTATCAGGCAGCACAGCGAGAAGGGCTTTGCCATGGTGGTGTACGACTATAAGTTTCCCACTCTCGCCACCAAACTCTACTATCATTACTTGAAGAACAAGAATGCCAAGGACAGCAAGATGCCCCATGGCATGAAGTTCAACATCATCAACTTTGTGGATGTGGAGTATTCGCGCCGTGTGAACCCCATCCAGTTGAAGTACATCAACAACCTTGCCGCAGCGAGCGAGACCGCCGAGACCCTGCTTGAATCCCTGCAAAAAGGCAAGAAGGAAGGCGGCGGTGGCAGCGACCAGTTCTTCCAGACCTCTGCCGTCAACTTCCTTGCCGCCTGCATCTATTTCTTCTGCAACTACGGCAAGGAGCCCTACGACAAGGACGGAAAGATGCTGATTGCCGAGCGGCGTGAAGACCCAAAGACGAAAAGGCTGATACCCACAGGACGGGTGTTCGACCATTCGGGCGCGGAGGTGCAGCCCGCTTATTGGTTGGGCAAGTACAGCGACATGCCACATATCCTATCGTTCCTCAATGAGAGTTATCAGACCATCTTCGAGGTACTTCAGACCGACAACGAGGTAGCCCCCTTGCTTGGCCCGTTCCAGACTGCCTTTGCCAACAAAGCCATGGAGCAGTTGGAAGGTATGATTGGCACGCTACGTGTCTATACCTCCCGTCTCGCCACCAAGGAATCTTACTGGATATTCCACAAGGACGGCGATGACTTCGACCTGAAGGTCAGTGACCCGAAGAATCCAAGTTATCTGCTCATTGCCAACGACCCCGAGATGGAGAGCATCATCGGTGCACTGAATGCCTTGATTCTCAACCGCCTTGTAACGAGGGTGAATACAGGACAGGGCAAGAACGTTCCTGTCAGCATCATCGTCGATGAGTTGCCGACCTTGTATTTCCACAAGATAGACCGACTGATAGGCACAGCCCGAAGCAACAAGGTGAGCGTGGCACTTGGCTTTCAGGAACTTCCGCAGTTGGAAGCCGATTATGGCAAGGTGGGTATGCAGAAAATCATCACCACCGTGGGCAATGTGGTGAGCGGTTCGGCAAGAGCCAAGGAAACCCTCGAATGGCTGTCGAGTGACATCTTCGGTAAAGTAGTGCAACTCAAAAAGGGCGTGACCATCGACCGTGACAAGACCTCCATCAACCTCAATGAGAATATGGACAGCCTGGTGCCTGCAAGCAAAATCTCCGATATGCCCACAGGTTGGATATGTGGACAGACCGCCCGTGACTTCGTAGTCACCAAGACCGGGATGAACGGAAGCATGAACATCCAGGAGAGCGAGGAGTTCAAGACATCCAAGTTCTACTGCAAGACCGACTTCGATATGACGGAAATAAAGAAGGAGGAATCGGAGTATGTCCCTCTCCCTAAGTTCTATAAGTTCAAGTCGAAAGAAGAGCGAGAGCGCATCCTCTACAAGAACTTCGTTCAGGTTGGGGAGGACGTGAAAGCCATGATTAAAGAGATTCAGCAGTTCCGCACTATGATGTAGTGATATTGATTAGAGTGCGGTGAGACATCGCACCTCCTATATAAAATAATGTAATGAGAAGATACATCATCGTACTATTGAGCATGTTGGCCATCTGTAGCGTGCCCTGTCAAAGCCAAACCATTGACAGGGCACTGTTTGAACGGATGGTAGCCATTACCAAACACTTCGAGGGTTGGCACGACCCAAAGACCACACCGGGCTATGTGGGCTATGGTCACCAGCTACAGAAGGGAGAGCGTTTCCCGAAAACACTGACACGTCAGCGTGCAGATTTGCTGTTACGGACAGACCTCCTCCGGCACCTGCGCCTATATGCCCGTTATGGCAGGGATGCTTATCTGCTTGCCACCCTCTCGTACCAGATTGGACCAGCCAAGTTGTTAGGCAATGGACGATACCCGAAAGCGTCCCTGCTCACCCGATTGGAACGTGGCGACAGGGACATCCTGCCACTCTATCTGAGCTATTGCAAATGGAGGGGAAAAGCAGTGGCATCCATTAGGAAACGGAGGTGGGTGGAATATCAGCTGTTGTATGCCGAGCGGTGAGGCACCATCCCTCCTATACCTGTTTGTCTGTCACTTATATTATATATAAAGGTAATAATTGCAATTTCAATGTTAAAGTCAGAGCATTATGGCATCCATCAAATTAAAGTTCAGAACATCATCTGTTCAAGAGAAAGAGGGTCGCCTGTATTATCAGGTGATACACAATCGTGTGGCACGTCAGATCCATACAGAGTACAGAATCTATTCCTCAGAGTGGGATGCGGACCATTCAAACATCATTTTGCCAACTTCCGTCACTCCACAACGTCAAGCCTATCTTCTTTCCTTGAAAGATACATTGGATGCTGACAGGAAGAAACTGCTGTTGGTCATTGCACGGTTGGACAAGGAAGGGCAGTCATATACAGCAGACACCGTCGTTGACAACTTCCATGAGGGAAAAGAATTACATGGCATTATCGGCTATACGCTGGAGTTGAACGAAAAACTGAGACGCATCGGCAAGAAGCGGATGGTAGCAAGGTACAAAACCACCCTCAACAGCCTCCAGCGTTACCTGAAAGGAGGCGATGTGCCATTGGAGGAAGTCGATGGGACAACGATACAAGGCTATGAACAGTGGCTGAAAGACAGCGGACTGTGCCGCAACACCACCTCTTTCTACATCCGCAACCTGCGCACCATCTACAATCATGCCGTAGATGACGGACTGGTCATCTCTTCCTCACCGTTCAAGCATGTATATACCGGCATCGACAAGACCGTCAAGCGGGCACTCCCCTTGGAAATCATCAAGCAACTGAAAGAGCTGGACTTGAGTCTGAACCCCCGTTTGGAGCTTGCAAGGGATATGTTCCTGTTCAGTTTCTATACCCGTGGGATGTCGTTCATCGATATGGCACAACTTACACCAAGCAATCTGCATGGCAGTACGCTCATTTACCGCCGTCAGAAGACCTCACAACAGTTGCACATCAAATGGGAACCTGCCATGCAGGAGATAGTGGCGAAGTACAAAACAGATGATTCTCCCTACCTGCTCCCTATAGCAAAAGGAGAGGGAGCCATATTCTGGAGACAGTACAAGAATGCCTATAGCCGTATCACCAAGCAGTTGAAGAAAATCGGAGAAATGATAGGCCTGTCCGTACCCCTGACCACCTACGTAGCCCGCCACTCCTGGGCAAGCATAGCCAAGAGCAAGAACGTGCCCGTATCTACTATCAGCGAGGCATTGGGGCATGACTCCGAGAAAACCACACAGATATACCTCTCCTCATTGGACACCTCTGTCGTTGACAACGCCAACAATCTCATCATCAATTCTCTTTAGGAGGTGCAGCGTCTCACTGCACCTTTATTTCAATATTTATAACTATTGTATTGCGGTGTGATACCGCAACTATAATAAAAAAGTCGGGGATTGTTGAGCAAAAAGGTGTTTCTCTCTTTAAGAGAAACTCTTCGGGATGCAAAAATATGAAAATAACTCCAATTCACCAAATTATATAGCGACTTTTTTACAAAAATGCTAAAATTTGTTGATTTCCGTCAAGCAATTGTTGAGCAAATATGTCTTTTACGATAAAATGATACCTCAATATCAACTGTTTAGCAAAACGATATTTCTCTTAAAGAGAGAAACATCTTTTGCATACCTTTTCCGACCGAATTTTTATGTCGTAAAGAGGGGCTTTGCAGGGGGTGGACTCAGAAAGATGAGAATAGATGACTCTAACATCCGAAGCAGGGTTAGAGGAATTAATGAATAAATATTCGAAAAGAGATGAAATAAATTAAGGAGGGGTTATAATGAACAAAGTAAATATAAAAGATAGTCAAAATTTTATTACTTCAAAATATCACATAGAAAAAATAATGAATTGCATAAGTTTAGATGAAAAAGATAACATCTTTGAAATAGGTGCAGGGAAAGGTCATTTTACTGCTGAATTGGTAAAGAGATGTAATTTTGTTACGGCGATAGAAATTGATTCTAAATTATGTGAGGTAACTCGTAATAAGCTCTTAAATTATCCTAACTATCAAATAGTAAATGATGATATACTAAAATTTACATTTCCTAGCCACAATCCATATAAAATATTTGGCAACATACCTTACAACATAAGCACAAATATAATTCGAAAAATTGTTTTTGAAAGTTCAGCCACAATAAGTTATTTAATAGTGGAATATGGTTTTGCTAAAATGTTATTAGATACAAACAGATCACTAGCATTGCTGTTAATGGCAGAGGTAGATATTTCTATATTAGCAAAAATTCCCAGGTATTATTTCCATCCAAAACCTAAAGTGGATAGCGCATTAATTGTATTAAAAAGAAAGCCAGCAAAAATGGCATTTAAAGAGAGAAAAAAATATGAAACTTTTGTAATGAAATGGGTTAACAAAGAGTATGAAAAACTGTTTACAAAAAATCAATTTAATAAAGCTTTAAAATATGCGAGAATATATGATATAAACAATATTAGTTTCGAACAATTTGTATCGCTATTTAATAGTTATAAAATATTTAACGGCTAAAAACAATAGGCCACATGCAACTGTAAATGTTTAGTTATAGGTAGGGTAGCATAAGTTAAAATGCTATTCTGCCTTTTAAAAGTATGGTATACATTCCAGAGAGAGATTGGATATGTTCCCGCCTACCGATAGTGCCAAAAACGTAGTGGATATGTTTCCGAGAACGGATACGCTCAAATGACATTCATTCTGTCCTCTCGAGCCATGTGGAGACGGTATGTCTACTGTCACGGAACAAGTAAAAAAGTACAGAAATAGGCTTAAAATAAGGGATTCCGAGAGATTTGCCGATTTTGGCAGTCTCCTGGGAACCCTTTTTTCGTGTTTTGACAATAGCGTCATAGTCTGCCTTTTGATAGGTTGAGACAAGAAATTACTTTTTTGACGATTGAGACAATAGGACTATTGTCAGGTTAAAGTCCGTTTTTTGGTACAGATGGCTTGATATTATTATACTGTCCAGAGTAGCAAACCGATTGACCTTAGACTAAAAATAGGGTAAAATTAGTCAATCACTAGAAGGAGAATGGGATATGGATGAGAGAATATACTTAGACACCTATCTTTTGCAGCAGGACATGCGAGTTCGCTTGCCGAAGTCGGTAATCTCCAATTTAGGGGTCGTAAAAGGAAAAACAAAGTTTGATATTTATTTGGACTCAAAAGAGCATTGCTTAATATTTAAAATCCACGATGAGGAGAAGTCTGAAAATGAGTAAAAAACTTATAGCCGTTTCCCTGTTTACCGAAGCCGGTGGCATGGATGTAGGCTTTGAACGACCCGGGATTAAGGTTGTATTTGCAAATGAGGTTATGAAAGAAGCAGCTCAGACTTATATACTGATTGATTTCCGTGCCTTCTATGGCTTGGATAAATTTAGCTTGAAGCAAATCGACCAGTATGTTTGGCAGATCGGGAAGGATTACTTCCCGAAGAACTACGGAAAGAAAGTATTTTGTCTTTAATCGATAAAAGGAGTGTGTTCGTATGGTAGATAATGTAATTCAAATAGTAACAGAGAAATTATCTTCTTTGCCTTGCATAGAAGGCATTGTATTAGGGGGCTCACGTGCAAGAGGCACCCATACAGAGGATTCTGATATAGATATCGGAATCTATTACAATTCAGAATCATTTGACCTGACAGCGATTAACCAAATTGCTACAGAGTTGGATGATGAGAATAGAAACAACCTTGTTGTACCTCCCGGAGCGTGGGGTGATTGGGTCAATGGAGGCGGATGGTTAGTTATTAACGGGTATCATGTTGATCTGATTTTACGTGATATAAAACGGGTGGAACAAATAATCAAGGATACGGAGCAAGGAATTGTTACTGCAAATTATCAGACCGGGCATCCCCATGGTTATATAAGTGCTATGTATCGTGGAGAATTGGCTATCAGCAAGATACAATATGCTAAAAATGAAAGCTTTTGCGAATTAAAAAATCAGGCGGAAATTTACCCTGGTGCTCTAAAGAAGAGCTTGATA
The DNA here is from genome assembly GCF_015097275.1 of Coprobacter secundus subsp. similis. Classification (GTDB taxonomy): domain Bacteria; phylum Bacteroidota; class Bacteroidia; order Bacteroidales; family Coprobacteraceae; genus Coprobacter; species Coprobacter secundus. The sequence goes on along the minus strand of NZ_AP023322.1, from coordinate 1,451,030 downwards.
AACTTTTTCTTATTTGAAGCAGAATTCTCTTTAATGTTTGTAAAAGCAAATGCGGGAGCAGAGGATAAATATTATATTGCAGGCCATGTTTTTCGTATTATTTCATGCTTAAATCAAGTACTATTTGCATGCAATAATGCTTATTGCATTAACGAAAAGAAAGCTATAAAACTGCTTGAAACTTTTGAATATAAACCTAAAAAATATGCCGAAAGGGTAAATCATATTTTTGAAGTACTTGGTCTTTCACTTTTTGAATGCTACGATATGACCGAGAAGCTATATAAAGAAGTGAAAAAAATTGCAACGGAGATAAATAACTTTTTAAACGAGGGGAATTCAGATGAAAGAAAACAAATATGATGATAATATATTTTTTCAAAAATACAGTCAAATGAGTCGCTCACAGCAGGGACTAGCCGGTGCAGGAGAATGGGAAACATTGAGAAAGCTGCTGCCGGATTTTAAAGATAAGCGTGTGCTTGATTTAGGATGCGGCTATGGATGGCACTGTATTTATGCGATGGAACACGGTGCTTCTTCTGTTGTAGGTGTTGATATTTCTCATAAAATGCTCGAGGTAGCCAAAGAAAAAACACATTTTCCCCAGGTTGAATATAAATGCTGTGCTATAGAAGATGTGGAATTCCCAGAGGAGAGTTTTGATGTAATATTAAGTTCACTTGCGTTTCACTATGTAGCAGATTATGAGATTTTAGTAAAAAAGATATATAGAATACTGAAGTCTGGTGGCAAGCTAGTTTTTACGGTTGAACATCCTGTTTTTACTGCCTATGGAACACAAGACTGGCATTATAACGAAAAAGGAGAAATACTGCATTTTCCGGTGGATAATTATTATTATGAGGGCAAACGGACAGCTGTGTTTTTGGGAGAAAAGGTTACAAAATATCATAGAACACTGACCACATATCTAAATACACTGCTTTCAAATGGTTTTATAATAAATCAGATTGTGGAGCCGCAGCCGCCGGAAAACATGATGGATATTCCGGGGATGCAGGATGAAATGCGCCGTCCCATGATGCTGATTGTATCGGCCAACAAAAAAATGGATAGATAGAACTAAAACACCTATAAGGTATAAATGGAGGCAATTTATGTTTAAAGAAAAAATTATTATAGAGATGAAAGAAGTGTTCAAAGAAATTCCTTTTGGCATAGAGCATACTCTTAAAGTTTTGAAAAATGCAGAAGATATAATGAACGGAGAAAATATCGGAGAGGAAGAAAAAGAATTCATCAGTATTATTGCTATACTACATGATATTGGTGCGGTTGAAGCACAAAAAAAATACGGTTCTATTGATGGTGTCTATCAAGAAAAGGAAGGACCAGCAGTAGCGAAAGAAATATTAAAAAAGGTAGGCTATAACAAAAATATTGATAGAATATGCTTTATAATAGGCAACCATCATACTCCATCTAAAATTGATGGACTTGATTTTCAAATACAATGGGAAGCTGATTTGCTTGAAAATTTAACGGTTATGGATAAAGAAAAAGAACAGGAAAAGATAAAAAAGTGTATAGGTGAAAACTTTAAAACAAACACAGGAAAAAGGATAGCTTATAATCGCTTTATTTTAGATTAGTAGTAGATTATTACAGTTATGTATTTTACTCAAGTTTCGGATTTAGGTTTTATGCAGTCTGAGCGATCAGTTGCATGGCCTTGAACCTGCGGTTATCCCGTATAATTTGCTCCATCAATTCGTTCTCGTCAATGGTAAAAATCTCAGCCACGATTGCTATTACATCAATAATGATTGACCAGATCTTTTCCACGACGGTGAGCTCGTGTACGCCTTCATATATATCGGCGAACAATCCTCCAATGGTCTCTTCACCATGCTCTTCAGGCGCTCAAGCTTGGATACGAAATACTCTTCCTTGCGTTTTTCGGTCTGGCAGTCTCTGTCACGCTTGCGGTTGTAGCGCCTCTCGCGCTGCCGGGCCGTAAGACCTTGTTCCTTGCCATCGACCTTCCCTCTCTCGCCGTGAATCGAGAAGTCCACGACAAATTGAGAGCGGCCGTCGCTCCAGCACAGGGCCAGCAGCTTGTAGCCGAGAATGCACCGCTGAAACACGTGCGAGAATATCTTGCCAATACACTCCATCCTCAATCCGGTCTTCGGCAGGTCGGAATCATCCACAATAAGCACTGCCGGAAGATGGCTCTTTTGATAGTCTTTCCTTATGGTCACGGCCTTGATGAGATGACAGGCGATGTGCCAGATGATGTTGCTAGTCTATATTGTCCTTGGCCATAAACGAATAGAGTAGGTCCTTCTTACCCCCGAACAGTTTCGAGATTGACGATCCGGCATAATGAGAAAAACCCGGGACGGCCATAAACGGCAGAATCAATATGATCTGGAAAAGTTGAAGGTTGGTAAGCTGACAGTTCTCACGTTTTTTCCCTCCGAGATCTTTGTCTGAAATCCTCATCCCCTCAAGGAGGGTCATAAACTTGGAAAATGCGGGATTGATTCGTTTTCCCGTGAAAAAGTTGCGGATCTCCGATGGAATTTTTGTAATTTTGCTCATGGCTTTGAGTGATTGTAATTAGTTGTTTGGGCACCTCTAAATTACTAAATTTCCGTGACATACGGAAATCCTCAAAGCCTTTTTTATGCCCAAATCTATCCTCTCAACCTAAATCCGAAACTTGAGTAAATTATAATTATGAGATGCTACGTGCTTTTGTTCAATATACCCTAAACGTCGATTTAAATGCGCCTGTGATAAAGGATTTAGTTGAAAAGTATAAGGATATAGAACAATTTAATAGGAGCATAACAGATAAATACGTTGCAATATGTAAACGCTTTTAATATTTGAATTTAGCCGTTTATGTAGAATGAAGGTGTGCAAACAAACAGACCCTGAAAAGGGTCTCACCCCCGTTAACCGCAATGTCAAAGACTTGCGGATGGCCAGATGACTCCTATACATCCGACCCCAACGGGGTCGAACCATATAATCTGTAGAAAGGTTCGACCTCCGTTGGGGTCGTGGATTGGGAAGGCACTTCGACCCGCACATTGTATCATGTGCGGTTACTTGAAGTTCGACTCCCGTTGGGGTCGATGGCTCGTCGTTATTCTGAATCTTAGCAAATCCTCTCTTTTTTAATGAACTGTGTGCTTGATCACTGAAAATAATCCTTATTTTTGCCACGAGAGTTTTACGAAAGATAAATAGATAAAGTATTGGAAAAGAAACATAACTGTCAGCAGTGCCCACTGAGGCGGCGATACGACCGTTCACCCAAGTCATTGTTGGGTCGTTTTTGGCGATGGCACATCAATTTCTGTCCGGGATGGAAAGCCTATTTCCTGTCGCTGAGCGAAGAGGAACGGCATGTATTGAGAAAGCAATACGCTTTTCATAAGCCTCAAATCCGCAACTAAGTCCTTCATCGTCCTATTTACGTGTACACGTTCTCTCATTACTGAATTATTAGATAAATTGAGGCTGAAATACCCACTTCTGCCTACAATACCCCCTTACCCCACAATGCGACTTGAGACAATACGCAGTATCATACCCATAAGTTGTAGTCGTCATCCAAAATCAGTCTGGAATACATCTGCGTAAGCATTATTACAGGTATAGATATTCAGCACATACCACCTTGATGTTCTGATCCATTTGGCTGGTACAGAGACAAATCTGAAGACAAACGCTTTTATGCGACTTGTTTTATTGGGTCCGAACCTCTTTACGTCAAGTCTTTGGATAATGACCTTGTAGAAGTTACGGATAAGTGCTGTAAGAAGAAGGAACACTGTGTTCTCTGCCATGAAGGATTTGGGCAATCTGGACCATCCGAAACCATTGTTCATGTCATCGAAGATGCGCTCCTTTCCTCCGCGGAGGTTATAGAACTCGACAATCTCTCTTACGGAAGGCTCGTAGTCGTTGGTCAGGATGCAGCGGTATGTGTATTCTCCTTCCCAGAGGTCAAGCTCACCGTCCATCCGTTTCCGCCTTTGAATCACAAGCCGGTATGTCTTGCCTTTCCACTTCTCTACAAGAATGGAATTCAGCTCAAACTCAATGCCGTTGATTTCTCCCCTCTTCCAGCCTCTGAGAGCGAAGAGGTCATTGTAGAGCGAACTACAGCGGTTGGCACGGATATAGAAGGTCTTGCAGTGGGTGGCAACCTCTTCCACGATCTCTTCAGAGCACGAGCCGCAATCAGCTCTGAAACGATTGATAACAAGATTGTTCTGTTCAAACCTTTCGAAGAATCTCTTCAGCGTGTCCTTCTGATGGAAACGGACGTTTGTGTTGCCGTCGCTGTTCTCAATGCCGACAATCAAATCTCCAATAACCGCCACACCTGGTCGATAACCAAGGAACTTCTTGTATGTATGCTTTGCATCATATTTCTCTGTTTCTATGAACTGGTGGTCGAAATCAACATCATACATCTCACCCTCTTTCAGCTGACCAGCTGCACACATACAATTGAGCAGTAAGGTATTGAGGGTGTCAGCCGTATTGAAATCGTAGTTCTTACCCGTATCTGACGTGTATGAAATGTTCTCCTGCGTCAGTTCCTTTATCGCTCTGAGGATAGTGTCAGAGCTGCAGGTACGAAGTGTCGGATGAAGCGAGAGATGGGGCATCAAATGAGTTGTGACATCCTCAATACATGAGCCGCCACAGAAGTAGATGCTCATGAGAGAACGGATGATTTCGCTGTATTGATAACCATACAGCCTGCATCTTAGACCGAGGGTTGTGTCAATTACATATGACAATGTGGAGTCAAATTGCTCCATCATTGCAAATATTCCTCCAAAAGGAGTGAGTTTCTCAGATTTTATTGCTTTCTTTGCCATGTCTGTCGGGTTTGATACATATTTTGATTTGCAACACTAAGATAGGTGAAAAATCTGACATGACAAAATCCTGAGCAACTTTTTGTTGCTCAGGTACTTAAAAAGTTATATTTATAATAGTGTTGCGGAATTAAGGTATATAAAAGATGTGTTGGGACTTGCTGACAAAATCAAGAACTTGTCGAAGATATACACCTATGCCCGCAACTCCTTTATCTCGGTCGTGGGTACAACTACCCCACCGCCCTTGAAGGTGCGTTGAAGCTGAAAGAAATATCCTATATCCATGCGGAGGGTTATCCTGCTGCGGAAATGAAGCATGGACCGATTGCACTTGTAGATAGCGAGATGCCCACGGTGGTCATTGCTCCAACGGACTCGCTGTATGACAAGATAATCAGTAATGTAAGGCAGGTGAAGGCGCGTGGCGGTACGGTTGTCGCCATCATTACCAAGGGCAATGACGCAATGAAGGACATCGCCGACCATTGCCTTGAAGTGCCCGACGTACCCGAATGCCTTACACCTCTCGTTGTTTCCGTCCCATTGCAGTTGCTGGCCTATTACATCGCCATCAACAAGGATAGGAATGTTGACCAGCCAAGAAACCTTGCTAAATCAGTTACCGTAGAATGAATAGAATATTATCACTTATTGTTACCATCCTCTTTGCGTTGTGCATTGAGGCTGGCATCTTTATGCTTATTGCCCACTGGTGGGGCATGACTGCGGCCATTACCGTGATAGCCATTGAATGTGTGTTAGCCTTATGGACAGTTTACGAAATGAGACATGCGAGTGATGAACCAGTTGATGAATAACATTGCAGGCTGTGGTTAGAACGAAAAAGGCTAAAAACAAAAGGACGGGTCGATGATTCGTCCTATTTTTGTGTCTTTTTGGTGGCGAAATGTAGCGATTTAGCAAAATAAACATAAATTCCAGTGATATTCAGCATGAAAATTCGCCCATTTAAGTGAAAATGTGTAATTTTGCAACGCAAAATTGTGCCTAAGCATTTGCATCAAAACAACAATAGTTCAATCGAGGCTGATATGAAAGTAGAGATTAACAAGAAACGTTTAGAATACCTGCTGGCATTATACAAGATGTCGGTGGATGACTTGTTGTCTCTTCTGAACAAAGGCAGGAAACGGATAACAGGAGCCGCAGACATCAGTGGAGATTCTATTGATTTGGGGGTGTTGAAGCGTATAGGTGAGATATTCGACAAAGAAGTCAGTTTCTTTCAAGACTATTCTAAGTTGTCAACCAATGCAAGCAGCAGTATCTTCTTCCGCAAGACCTCATTCGGAACAGAGCTGAACTTGGAGTCGATCCGTACTGTAAACCGATTCGAGAGTCTGAAAAACGCTTTGGATGCATACAACAAACTGTCGCAACTGGATGTGAAGTTTGACATAGAACACTACACCCTACAAGATGACCCTAAGACAGTAGCCGTACGTGCAAGAGATTTTTTTTATCCCGGGGAAACTGTCAATCATAGGCAGTTTCTTGTGAAGATGATAGAAAAAATCGCCGATCATGGCATTTTTGTCTTTGAATACATAGAGACATGGAACAAGAAAGAGAAAACCAACATTGACGGTTTTTACCTTAAGCCCAATGTGATAGTGCTTAAGCATCATAAGCATTACAAGCGAGAAATATTCACTCTGGCGCATGAATTGGGGCATTGTCTATTGGGGATTGAAGAAGTGGAGTCGGTGGACATGATGGACATCTCGGCACAGACTTCATACAGTGATGTCGAAAGATGGTGCAATGATTTTGCATATCAGTTCATTATGGGACAAGAAGCAGAAACACTTGCTAACATAGCATGTGTAGATTCCCGTAACGACTACTGCATTGACCTCTTCAAGGCTATCAGTGCACGGACGCACATTAGCCGTCTTGCCTTATATACAAGGATGTATATCGACAGGAAAATCAGCTATTCGAGCTACAGCAATGTCAAGAGTGAATTGGCAGAGGAATACAGAAGAAGAGAGGAACAGGAAAAGTTGAAAAACTCTGAGAAGAGAGGCGGGCGAACACCAAAGCCCATCATTTCTCCGCTATTCTTGAAAACCATGCAATATGCCTATTTCAATGGAGTGGTCAACGAGACCACTTTCTGTTCGAGACTCAATGTCAAACCAGCAAATTTTGAGAGGGAGTTATGGCGATAGTTGTTGATACATGCTCATTGGTGATGATTGCCAAGAATTATCTTCCCTTGGATAAGGACGGACAGTTGTACTCATTCCTGGAAGAGGCGTTCTCCCGCAAGGATTTGATGCTACTTGATGTGATTCTGGATGAATCAAAACGCACCTCCAAAGGAATTGCAGTTGAAAAGATGCCTTTCCTCAAAGACAAGAAATTGGTCATTCCGACAAAGGATCTATTTCCATGTGCCCCAGAGAGATTCAGCAACATGATAGACAACAATTTCTGTGTAAGACTGAAGAAGCAGGAACTGACTGAAGAAGAATACATAGAGCAAAAGGAAGAATACCTTAAAACAGGTGATGCTAAGATTATCATTTATGCACTGAATGTACGACACTCGGACGCTATCCATCTGGAAGAGATGCAAGTAATGACGGAGGAAACAAGGCAGCAGAATGACGGTAAGTTGTTCAAGAAACTTCCTTTGTTGTGTGAGCAGATAGGGATTGGAACACTAACCGTTTCAGAATATCTGCATAGAAACGGGTTCTTTATTGACAAATAGCATAGATATTAGTATCATCTTATGACATCTTTCACGAAATCATATTATATTCGTGAATAAAACACTTGTTTTTCAAGAATAGAAATTGTTGAGGATTAGATATTTAAGACATTATTGCAATGCGGAAGGGGTGATGTGAACGACAAAAGACAAGGCGTTCTATTAGAGTGGATGCTTGATAAGATTGAGAAGAATGGACGGGTCGATGGCTCGTCCTTTTTTTGTGTCTTTGAGTGTGAGGTGCAGGTGGGGACCAGTACTGCGACCACTGTTGCCTGTCAGCGCGATGATGATGCCGGGACGGACGTGGGTGCCTTTGGTGACGAGAGTTTGGGAGAGGTGGCAATAGCTGACGGTGAAGTCGCCGTGACGGAGGGTGACATAGAGGCCTGAACGTTTGTCCTTGCCTACCTTGATGACCTCGCCGTGCATCATGGCGTATGTGGGTTCGTAATTTGCCTTCAAATCAAGCCCGTTGTGTAGGGCTTTTCTTTTTGTAAATGGGTCTCTGCGGTAGCCGAAAGGGCTGGTGACAGAGATATGACGGAGTGGACTGACAAGTGCCGTGTGGCGGTCGGTCTGCTCCGTTTGGGTTTGTAATGGGGCAAAGGCAAGAGAGTCTCGCCGCTGATGCGGCGAGCACGGAGGCAGTTGTTCGGATGTTGCGGACTGCGTCGTTTTTGGCACAGCCTTGCGGTGTACCTTAGTCTGTGTGACGGTATTGAACTGAGCGCATACTGTTGCTGATGAACAGAATATTGCTGCTATTGTGATGAGTAGAAATCGTTTCATGGTGCAAAAGTAACAAGCAATTCTTTGACTGGCATAAAGAACAAAGGGAAGACAAGAAGATTGTAACATAATATAGCAATCGAGTTTGATTTTTGAGCAGAAATCAAACTCAAATAATAATAATCGTCAAAAATAACACGCATTATCTTATGCAATTCTGCTTGTCTCTGAATAGGTATATAACTTTGCATGAGTTTAATTTCAAATTCAAAGTTAAAGTATGAAGCAAGTACGATTTGAAGAGAGCGAGGTGCCTTATCAGACACTGGCTCGTTTTGGTCTCACACAAGAGAAGATTGAAGACCTGCCCATGTGGGCGTTGGAAGATATTGGTCAGGGACGACGTTCACCGTTGCTGCCCATTCAGGTGAATAATGATGAGGGCGAGACATTGAAGAGCCGCACCCGATTTGCGTTGGTCCGTATGGAGGACGGCAAGGTGGATGTGGTCTTCTATCCGCAGTTGGAGAAATCACCATTGGAGGCTTTTACTCAGGAACAGCAGGAGGACTTGCTGGCTGGAAAGGCTATCCTTGCCGATGTTAAGGATGCTGATGGCAGGAGCAGCAAGGCTTTCGTGCAGATTGACACGGAGACCAATCAGGTGATGTCGGTACCTACGCCTGTCATCGGGCGCAACTTGGAGGTGCTGAAGGATGAACTGAAACTGAGTTCGGCAGAACTGACCGTGATGCAGAAGGGTGAGCCGCTCACGCTCATCATGGAGGACGAACAGGTGACGGTGGGTATTGACCTGAACGATAAGACCGGCATAAGGATTAATCAAGGCGACAGTCAGAAGTGGAAGGAGAACACCAAGCGAGAGTGGGACAAATACACCTTCGGGTGCTATGGCTGTTGGGTAATGGGCGATGACGGTAATCTTGACTATGTGCCTGAAGAGGAATACACGGAAGAACTTTGGAATGAGCAGAAGAAGAATGGAGAGCGCAACCGCGCCTCTTTTTCCATGCACAAATAATCTACACATAATATAATAAGTATATGGCATCAAATAAATATTATCCAGAGGATGTGCTCGTCGAGAAGATACAGAGCGGCGAGTACGGTTGGTTGGAGTATGTCAACCATCATTCTGCTGAATGGCAGGAAGAATATGAGAGCTATTGTCTGAACAACGGACTCTGCATTTGTGAAGAGAGTGCGGAGCAGTTTGTCCATCACAAAGATGAGGAACTGGAGAAGGCAATAGAGAACGGTGAAGCATGATAAATGAAGAGTGAAGAATGAAGAGTGAAGAATAAGTATGGCGATAAGAAAGAATACGAATCCCCAACAGATGGACCTGCAACCAGAGATGCGTGACTTGCTCATGCGCAATGGTATGCAGGCTCATGTGGTGAGTAATGGCAGCGGCTATCAGCTTGTGGTGCAAGGGCATGACAGTCCGCTGCTTACCTATAACATCACCGAGAAGCAGATGTTGGCTCTGACCGACTGGGGTACGAATCATGCCAACAAGTTAGCCTACAATACCTTTACGGGCATTGTGGGCAACGACTTCTATATGCCCAAGAACTTCGTTCATGCACGCAATGCCAACGGTCGTGTAGCTATGGGGCTGCACGGCTATCGTGTTGGTATCGGCGAGTATGGACGGATGGGGCGCATCGATATGCCACCACCCTTTTTAGGTTGGACACCACGCAGTCAGGAGGGATTCCATCTTCGCAGAGTTGGAGGACGATTGTTCTTCCCCGAAGCCCCGATTGTGCCTGAACGTTGGGACGGCAGAATGAAGCCTGGCGAATTGCAGAGCGGCGGTTATGGGTTCTATTATAAGGGACAGCAACAGAGTTATAGCCCTCAGCAACAGGATGTGCTGAAAGATTTGGAGGGAATCATAATGCCTTCCATCAGCCGCACGAGAAGCACGGAGCCAGCCAAGCCTTATAAGGAACTGATTACCTCGCCTGTCTATTTCACCAATGAGAAGTGGCAGGAGTGTCTGGCATCGCATGGCATCATCATTGATGAGAATGCGAAGACGCTGACCATTCAGTCGAACAGCGTCAATGCCGACATGGTGTATGACCTGACAGATGAGGAACTGAAGAAACTCACCTCCAACTCCATCAAGGAAGTGCCCGTCGTTCAACGCTTGGAACTGCTGAATGGCATCATCAAGGACGACTTTGCTGACAAAATCCTGATGGACACACTGAATAGCAAGGAGCGCATCGACCTGCATCTGCATCCCGAACTTGAACAGGAGTTGCAGCAGCGTCAGCAACAAGACGAGGAACGGTTGCTTCCGTTGGAAGAGGACGAGACTGTCAGACGTGACGTGTTGCAAGGCGATGCCATGGTGAGAGGTGAAGACCTTGCCTTGATTAATGAGAACAAGGGTTGGTATCGTGAGGGAGCGCATGGGCGTGAAGTGAAAGTCGGTGACATCATGGTGGAGAAAGTGCCTCCGATGGAGGGAGATAAGAAAGGCGAAGATAAGTATCGCATGACCGCCATTATCAATGGAGAAGCCATCACGCACGAAATCAAGCAGAAGGACTACGACAAGTTCTTGGCGGTGGATGACTACCATCGCATGAAACTCTTCTCCAAGGTTTTCAGTGAAGTGGATATGAAGACACGCCCCGAAACCAACGCCGGACTGGGCACGAAGATATTGGCGGCTCTGACGGCAGGAGCAGTCGTTACAGCAGAGGTGGCGCATGACATAAGCCACCATCATCACCATCCAGCCCCGGAGTTCTATGCAGAGCATCATGGCGGTCCACGTCCTTACTTCAAACCGGGAGTGGATTCGCCACAGGAGATTGCGGCAAGGTACTTTGAGGCAGAAGCAAATCATGTTGCCACGGAGATAAGGAGAGGATATTAACAATGTATAATTTACAATTTATAATTTATAATGAGTAGTGAACTGACATACGATGACTTTCTGGACAGGTTGAGCATACAGGAAGTACTGGTGGACGCAGGGTATCATCTGAACAAGAGAGATGGCTTGCGTTATCCGTCGTATGTGCGTACTGACAGTGAGGGCAGACGGGTGCGTGGTGATAAGTTCATTGTCACGCAGAATGGGAAATGTTGCTTCCAACCACCGCAGCAGAAGGTGTATAATGTCATTTCGTTCATCAAGGAGCATCCAGAAATGTTTTCAGAGAACAAGGTGGGAATGTCTCCTGACCGACTCGTCAACCTCGTCTGCAACCGACTGCTCAACCAACCCATAGAGGACAGACCATCGAAGATTACAGAACCAAGAAAGGACGGAAAGCCATTCAACCTGAATGACTACGACATCCACAAGTTCAATCCGCAGGACAGGGAAACGCAGAAAAGGTTTTATCCCTATTTTAAGTTCCGAGGCATCGACCTCTATACGCAGTATGCTTTTCATCGGCATTTCTGTCTGGCTACTAAGCATCGGACGGATGGACTTACCTTTGCCAACCTTGCCTTTCCGCTTGTACTGCCCAAGACACCCGACAAGACTGTGGGCTTTGAGGAACGAGGACGACCGAAGATGGACGGTAGCGGCGGTTACAAGGGCAAGGCAGAAGGAAGCAACAGCAGTGAAGGACTGTGGATTGCCAACCTCACGGGCGAGCCGTTGGATAAAGCAAGCGAAATTGTATGGTTTGAGAGTGCCTACGATGCCATGGCAGAGTATCAGATAAATCCTGTAAAGATGGTGTATGTATCTACGGGCGGCACACCCACCGAGGGACAGATGCGAGGACTTCTGTCCGTTACTCCCAACGCACGGCACTATTTGGGTTTTGACAAGGACGATGCAGGGCGGCAGTTTGTTGCAAACTTCAGGAAGGTGGCAGCAGAGATGGGCTTCCGTCACGAGCATGTGCAAGCCTATCATCCATTGGGTTGCTACAAGGACTGGAACGATGCGCTGCTCAACAAGAAATCAGCAGAACTGATTGCCAAGGGCGAACCAGATACCTTCGACTATGCCGAGTTTATCGCAGCCGGCAAGGCAGAGAAACAAAGGGAAAAAGAAGAAAAGAACACATATCATAGAAGCGTATGAGACAAGAAGATAATAGCATCATCACCTTGTGCCCCAGCATCGGACAGTTTTTCATCAACGAACTGCCTCTGTTGCTGTTGTGCGTGGCAATGCTCCTAATCGGAGGATTGCCCGGTTGTGCATATAGTACCCTGTTGCTTGTCTTCAGCCTCCTGTTCTCCCTCTGTTTACTCTACCGATTCATCTATCTGAGGAGTATCCGCTACCATATCGGGAGCGAGCAACTCATCTGTGAGCACGGAGTGTTTCAGCGGAGCGTGAACTACATGGAGTTGTACCGAGTGGTGGACTTTGCCGAGCATCAGACATTGATACAACAGTTATGCGGACTGAAAAGCGTGACCGTGTTGTCGATGGATAGAACGACACCGAAACTGGAAATGACCGGCATCAGCAACAGCTATGACGTGGTGAGTGTGATACGAACAAGAGTAGAAACGAACAAACGAAGAAAGGGCGTATATGAGATTACGAATAGATAAGATTTGGTTCATTGTCGTGGCATTGGTACTGAGCGTGCCGTCAGCCCATGCACAGATTGTGACTGCCAACCCTTTGGAATGGATGGCATTAGCAGAGGGCAACGAAGCCATCAACGGTGAGATAGAGAAGGAAATCAAAGGTCAGACCAAGACTGCCCTGTTGCAGAATACCATCGCCGCAGAGTTCACCAAGATACACGAATGGGAGAAGAAGTACAACAGTTATCTGAAAACCGCCAGTGGTTATGCCTCTTCCCTCAAAGCCTGTACCTATCTGTACGACGATGGAGTGAAGATATTCATCACCTTGTGTAAGATGCGCAAGGCCATCAACAATAATCCGCAAGGCATCGTTGCCACCCTCTCGATGAACAACCTGTATATGGAGACCGCCACGGAATTGGTGTCCGTCTTCACACTGCTGAAAGATGCAGTCGCCAAAGGAGGCAAAGAGAACATGCTGACTGGTGCGGAAAGGAGCAAGACGCTGTGGGCACTGAACGACAAGCTGAGTGCCTTCAGCAAGAAGCTGCATCGTCTTTATCTGTCTATACGATATTACACCATGACCGATGTGTGGAACGGCGTGACGGCAGGGATGATAGACCGAAGCAATGGAGAGATAGCCACCCAAGCCCTTAGCAGATGGCGCAGAGCAGGACGTATGACCATCAGTGATTAACGATAAAGGAATCAGTCATGAAGTATTTCATATCAATTGCCATTTTTATGTTTATATCATCTTTTGCAGGAGTGCGGGCGCAGAACGACCCGACTCTTGCGGGGATGATTCTGATGTACACCAACAAGGCGGAGAAAGAACTGAAGAATCAGGAGAAAGTGATGCTGCTACAATCCACCGGCCATATCTGGACCAAGGAGGAAGTGGAAGCCACTACCGACCTGCAGCGGGAGTTCAACAACTATCTGGACTCCTTCCGTTCCATCGTCAGCTATGCCGCACAGATATATGGTTTCTATCACGAGATAGGTCAGTTGGTGGACAATATGGGTGGATTGGTGGCGCAGTTGGATGCCCATCCTGCCAACGGACTTGCCGTAGCCCTGTCAGCCAAGCGCAACAAGATATACCGCGAGCTGATTATGAACAGCATCGAGATAGTTAATGACATACGCACGGTATGCCTGTCGGGCAACAAGATGACCGAGAAGGAGCGTGTGGAGATAGTCTTCGGCATCCGACCCAAACTGAAGAAGATGAACAAGCAGTTGAAGCGACTGACGAGGGCGGTGAAATACACCACCATGGGCGATGTTTGGATGGAGATAGACGAAGGGGCAAGACCCACCAAAGCGAACAAAGCCGAGATAGCAGCGGCTGCCAAGAGGCGGTGGAAGCAGGTGGGCAAGAACGTAAACTGATGGAGCAGCGAGAGCAGAGCCGAACTTGTTCGAGCTATGCCGAGTCGTGACAGAAGAAGACGAAGTCAAACCGTGATTAAAAAACGATAAGATATGGGATTTTGGAGTTCATTATTGAAATATGGTGGCAAGGCGGCACGAGGTACTGGCCATGTCATCGGAGTAACTGGAAAGACCTTAGGCAGTGCGGCACTCCACCCGCAACGCACCCTTATGGGAGCCGGCAAGGCTATGCAGACGGCCGCAGTGGGTAGTGCCGCAGGCTATGTGACATGGGAGAAGCTGACCACAGACAAGAGCGTGGCACGCATCGTAGGTGATGCTGTCATCGGCGAGAATGCCACGGAAGCGGTGGCACAAACCGCCAACGATGTGCAACGTCTGACGGGCAAGGCTGGTGAAGCCGTTGATGCGGTGAACACTGTAGCCGGAAAGATGGACACCCAGTTCAGCGGCATCAGTGATTTCTTTAGGAATATGTTCGGAGGCGTAGGATGCGACATGATAGGCAATCTCTTTGGCAATATCGGCAAGGGCAACGTGTCGGGTATGAGCATCGTCGGACTGGTGGCTGCCGCCTTCATGGTATTCGGACGCTTTGGTTGGATGAGCAAGATTGCGGGTGCCCTGCTTGGAGCGATGATCATCGGGAACAATTCTAAGGTGGCGCAAACTCTGCCTAACAGAGGCGGTACGTCTTCACATGGGCAGAACATGAAAGAAGCAGAGACCCAAAGCAGAGGGATGAAACGATAACCAATATACAGTGATATGAGATATACAGAAGAAATGATACTGCGCTCATCGAGCGGCTACTGTATGCCGTTTGAGGAGCCTATAAAGCAGGACGTGCAGATGTCCTTGGGTTACGGAGAGCAGAAAAATCCCGTGACGGGAGAAACATTCTTCCATCACGGCATAGACTTCTCAGTGAACCATTACCTGCTGTCGGCGGTGGCAACGGGAACCGTCTCTGCCATTGGGTCGGACGCGGAGCATGGCATCTACCAGACCATCCGCTACGGCAAATACGAAGTGACTTACAGGCATCTCTCCAATGTCTTCGCCAACTTCTCCCAAAGCGTCAAGGCCGGTCAGACCATCGCCATCAGTGGCGACCTGCTGCACATGGAGGTGAGGTTTGACGGAGAGGAAATCAATCCGTTGGAGTTCCTCACCATGCTCTACGGCAATATCAAGGCATTGGAGCACAATTCCCAAATGGGCATCAATGAACTGGACATGAACATCCCTTCACCCTACGACACCGACCGTCAGGAGATAGAGGCATTGATGCTCCGCTTCCTTCCCTCCTACTTCGAGGACCTTCAACAAGGAGCATACTCTCTGCCCGAACATACGGAGCAGTCGTTGAGAAACATCTTCTCGTTGGGAGCGAGCAAGCATTATTTCTACGAGACCATGCCGAGCATGGCTAATCCCTTGGGCATCGGCAACCGCTGTATGCCTTTGGCGACTAAGGTGCAGAACCTGCTCATTGCCGACTTTCTCAACTATCTTGCCATGCGACATCAGGTATATCTCTCCACGATGGACGAGGTGTTAAAAAAAAACTCCAAGAGCAAGCCCTGACGCATGACGGCATCATCGACCCTCTTGCCGACTTGGACGTGGATATCCAGAGCTTCGACATTCCGAGGATAGTGAGCGTCTATCCCGACCGGGCTGGCGTGAGATGGTGGACAAAGGCATGGTTCAATGGTAAGGAAGAGGGGGAACCCTCCGTGGAGATTGAGGAACGTATGGCCGTGCAGTTCATCCACTGCCAAGTGGACAAGGACGCATGGTTGGAGGAACACTATCCTAAGCAGATGGAGATATATCACAATGCCATCGAGCAGACAAAGGAACAGATATTACAGCAGTATAATATATAAACAAGGTATATGGCAGTTAAGAACAGTCAGCGATTCGCAGAGATAGAGCGTCTGATGGGCGACTACTTCGGGTGTCACCTTGCCCCCGTGATGGGCAGGGTGCAACGGGACTTGTCCAACAGACAGGCAGACGAGATGCGAGCCTACTCCAACAGTACGGCTGGCATCCTACGCTCATTGGCCACTGCCAATATGCCTGGTGATGACCCATACGCCACGCTGAAGATTACAGGCAAGTGGAACAGCAAGACCACCGAAGACTATCTGGCGATGTGCAAGGAGGCTATTGTCGGCAACAAGGATATGCAGCGTGACCTTGCCGTGATGGCTGAGGAATGGCGCAAGGCGGTGGTGACGGAGATAGGACGAGAGCGGTACGATGCACTCTCTAAACAACTCGGTTGTGATTTGGCATACGCCTATATCGATCACCGCATGGAGCAGCTGATGATAGAAAAAATGGTGAAAGACCGTATGCCAACATCTTCTGCCGACTATATCATCCGCAAGGCGGCACAAAGCAGTCTGTTCGGTCTGCCCTACGAACTGAACAAGTCACCCCTTGCCGCAGAGATAGAAGCCAAAGGAGAGGCAGCCTATAAGCCCTCTCGAACAGAGAAGGCAGCGGGATGGGCAGCCGGAGCGGGTGCCGATGTCGTGGCCATGGGAGGGATTGGCTCATGGGCAACCTTCGCCAAGTTTGTCGGTATCGATATGGTGATGAATGTCGGCATGGAGCACCTAAGCAAGAAAGGTAGCAGCCAAGAGGTCTGTGTCGAGGAGTGTATCAGCAAGGGAGTTTTCGGTACGGGCACCAACGTCTTCGCCTCATTCCGCAAACAGGCAAAAGTCATCAAGAACCACGAGAACAGCTATATCAAGGCTACCAACAGCCATTTCAAGAACAAGATTCCCACGAGCAATATCACTTTTATGGATTGGACGAAACAAACCGAGCAGACCTCTTTTCCTTGGAACAAAGGTACGTTCCTTGACCCTCAGAGAAACGAAGCAACCAAACGTACAGGCAAGTACAAGGATGTGCCCTTGATAGTTGCGCCTGGACAGGAAGACGAGTATCTGGAGGTTAAGGCGAGACTGGATGCAGAGGCTGAGAAGGAGAAGAAGGCAGAACCGAAAGAAACTCCTGATTCATCGACTGAAGAGGCAACACCATCTGTAGTCCAGCAGGAGGAAACAGCCTTACAAACAAACGAAAATGGATGGGACGGGCTGTTGCAGAGTTTTGGACTGAACGGCTTTTCAGACATCGGCAAGAACCTTGGTTATGTGTTGGCGATGCTGCCCGATGTACTGGTGGGACTGTTCACTGGCAAGACAAAATCGCTGAATATGGACAATAGCCTCCTTCCTTTGGCCTCTATCGTGGCTGGAATGTTCGTGAAGAATCCTATACTGAAGATGCTGTTGATGGGTATGGGAGGTGCCAATCTGCTCAACAAAGCGGGACATGAGGTGCTGGGCAGGAAACAGCAGGAAGGCATTGCACCTACAGTTAGTCCTGCTGCATCTCGCATTCAGTACCGCCAATATCCTGATGAACCACTCAATCCTCGTATCAGCAACCCGATGCTGCAAGGGCGGTGTCTCGTTGCCAACATTGACCATGTGCCTTGTACCATTCAACTGCCTGACAGTGTGATTGGGGCGCATCAGTCGGGGGCATTGCCGCTGAATACATTGGCTAACGCCATACTTGCCAAGAACGACCAGATGCGACAGATGGCAGCAATGCAGTACGAAGAGCAGGCACGGGAGAGCGTGGTGCGACCGAGGGGAATACAGTGAAGCCCGACAACAAAATTGTCGGGAACGGTGGCTTGGTAAGCCAATTATAGAATGTGATTGAGATAAACAAAAAGATAAAAGCATGAAAGAGAAATCAGAATTTGAGAAGCGGACGGCGGAGAAGCAGGTGTCGCTGCTCACTGAGGCACTGACGAGTGCGGTGGATGCCAAGGGACATTGGTTGAATGCAAGCGGCAAACTCTATCCGAAGCTCTATCCCAAGGGCTTTTCGGTCAGTCCGTTCAATGCCCTTGTCCTTGCCCTTGACTCCGATGCCAAGGGTTGCAAGAGCAATCTGTTTACGCAGTTCTCCGAAGCGAAGGCACGGGGTGAGAGCGTGAGGGAGCATGAGAAAGGTGTGCCGTTCCTGTATTACAATTGGAATAAGTACGTCAACCGCAACAATCCCGACGATGTCATCACCAAGGAGGCATACGCAGAACTGTCGGAACAGGACAAACAGCAGTACAAGGGAGTGAAAAACCGTGAGATCCGTGTGCTGTTCAATATCGACCAGACGCTACTGCCTATGGCTAACGAAACAGCCTACACTACGGCATTGAAGAAGGATGGCACGGTGGAGGATAGAGGTTATGGCGACAAGGAGGACAAGCAGCTGCATGGGTGCGTCAACGGATTCCTTCAGAAGATGAAGGACAACCTCGTGAATGTACGTCAGGACGGCACGGGTGTGGCGCACTACGACACCGAGAAGGATGTCATCTACCTGCCACGGCAGCGTGACTTCGAGCACTACAATGACTATGTACAGGAGATGATGCGTCAGTTGGTGTCTGCCACCGGTCATCAGCAGCGGTTGGCACGTGAGGGCATGGTCATGAAGAACGGCAAAGCCCCGTCGGAGGATGCCGTGAAGAAGGAACGACTCATCACTGAGATAGCTTCGGGCGTGAAGATGCTCGAACTGGGACTGCCTGCCCGTCTGTCAAAGGACAGCCTTAGCATGGTGGACTATTGGACGAGGGAACTGAAGGAAGACCCTTGTCTGATTGATGCCATCGAGAGTGAGGTGAACGGTGCGCTGAAGGTGTTGAAGAAAGCCGAACTGGGTGAAAAGGTGGAGTATGCCACCGACCAGCATCAGCGAGAGACGGCGCAGATACAGGTGCAGTTGCCCAACCACTACTTCGTAGCAGACGAAATCAAGCAGCATCCCAACGAGGAGCAGCGTACTGTGGTCATCGTGCGTGATGATGCCAGCAAGACCGCCGATGTGGTGCTGCCACAGGGTGCATCGTTGGAGGTGAACAACGAGATCAAGGGCATGAACAAGCAACGCTTCACCAATGCCTTGCAGAAAGAGGGTTATGACAACGTGCGTTTCTACAATCCCGACGGAGCCTTGGGCTTCCGTCCCGACGACAGTTATTTCGCCGACAAGAAAATCACGGTATCAAGACTGCGCAACTGGTCTATCGAAGACCTATCCTCGTTGGATGCTTCTGAGGCCGTAACCCACAGCCGTGACATCGGTTTCGACAATGTGCAGTTGGTAAAGGATGACAAGGAGCGGTGGGCATTGTACATCAAGCCCGAAGGTAAGGAGGGCTTTGCCGTCTATCCCGACAAAGGAGACCTCAATCATTTCTTCACCACCTTGAAGCAGTCGATGGACAACATCGAGCGTGTGCGTGAGGAACTGGCACAGAAGTATTATGCTATGGCAGAGGCGAAACCCGACCTGAAGGTGGACATCTTCGGAGGTAATGAGCAGGAGGTTGATTTGAACCGCATCCAGCGTGTGGCAGTATTCCGTGCCAAATCGGGCGAATGCCTGTGTGCAGCCACTATTGACGGCAAGAAGTTGCAGCCGAGAAGTGTCAGTCCGTCACAATGGCAACGATTGTGGGTGGCTCCTGACAGGGATTCCTACAAGCAGAACCTTGCCGCCTCGCTGTTTGCTGATGTATTGCAGAAAGACAACAATGTCGAGCAAAGTACACAAGAGAAGCAGGAAGAAGCGACGGAGGTGAAGCAAGCGGAGACGGCAATTGTCGATAAGCATGATGAACAGAAGGAAGTGGTACTTAAGGAAGATAAAAGCTCTGAACAAAGGGAAGAGAAGAAACAAGAGGAAAAGAAAGAAGAAAAGAAGGATGAAAAGGCTGTCAAGGCTGCTGTCTCTCCCCTTGTCCAACAATATCTTGACTTGAAGAAGAAGCATCCTGATGCCATTCTTTTGTTTCGCTGCGGTGACTTCTATGAGACCTACAAGGATGATGCGGTGAAGGCATCCAAAATATTGGGTATTACGCTGACAAAGAGCAATGGGCGCAAGGATGATGAAGGCAAGCCGTTGGCAATGGCAGGATTCCCATATCATGCCCTCGACACCTATCTGCCGAAGCTCATTCGTGCTGGTGAACGGGTGGCCATCTGTGACCAGTTGGAAATGCCGAAGCAGACAACATCATCGAAGCGTGGAATTACGGAGATGGTGTCACCTGGAAAAGAGACAGGAAAGCAGATGGCACAGGAAAGTCAAGAAACAGAACAACACACCAGTCTAAGGAGATAGGCTTATGGGAAAGAACGCAGCGTATGCCGCACAATATGCGGAGGAAGCCAAAGAACAGATGCGGATGTATGGGATTCCTGCCTCCGTCATCTTGGCGCAAGCCATACTGGAGAGCAGCAACGGACAGAGCCAACTGTCGCGCGAATGCAACAACCACTTTGGCATCAAGGCTACGGCATCGTGGTTGAAGAATGGCGGAGAGTATGGAGTCTATACGGATGATAGGCCCAACGAGAAATTCTGTAAGTACAAAAGCGTGGGTGACAGTTATGAGCATCACTCGCAGTTCCTGAAGCAGAACAAGCGTTATGCGCAGTGCTTCACGCTTTCACCTGACGACTACAAGGGATGGACGAAGGGCATTGAGAAGGCTGGCTATGCCACTGGCGGCGGTTATGCAGCGAGTCTGCAACGCATCATTGAAACCAACGGACTGGACAAGTATGACCGTGAGGTGATGGCGGAGATGCGAGCAGAAGGTCGGTCGGTCGGGGTGGAGAATAATCCTCGCAGAGAAACACCTGCTGCCCATGTACCGCAGTCTGCCGGGTATTCCTTTCCTGTAGAGCGAGAGGAATTTCTCTTCATCACCTCGCCTTTCGGCAATCGCCAGGATCCGATGGATGCCACCAGGCAGCAGATGCACAAGGGCATTGACATCAAGACGAACCATGAGGCGGTATTGGCTACGGAGAACGGTGGCAAGGTGGTGTCGGTGAACCATAATGCGAACACGGCAGGAGGAAAGTCAGTCACCGTGGAATACAGCCGTGAGGATGGCAGCAAGGTGCAATGCTCCTACCTGCATCTTTCCGACATAGCAGTAAAGGTAGGCGACACGGTCAATGCCGGACAGAAGTTGGGGGTGTCGGGAAATACTGGCACACGAACCACTGGCGAGCATCTGCATTTTGGCGTGAAGAGCGTATCGGCTGACGGCTCAAAAAGGGATATGGATCCAGCCGCTTATCTGGCAGAAATCGGACAGAAAGGCAACATCAAACTACAGGCCCTGCATAACGGCAATGACCTGTTGGCGAAATACAAAAGTGACGTGCCGCAGGAGCAGAAGGTTACGTCGGAGGACTGGATGAAGAAACTCCTTTCCTCAGAGGACAGCGGCGTGGGCATTTCTGGAACGAATGATCCAATACTCGACATGGCGATGACCACCTTTATGTCGCTGATGATGTTGGCAGCGCAGATTGACAGCAAGGATGAGGAACGACAAAAGGAATTCATCTCTGCCATGGCAGCCAACCAGCTTGTAGATTTGACCTCGCTTGTACCAGGCATGAGGCAATGCACCATCGCTGTGGGTGAGAACGGCAAGGCTGTGCTTCATGCAGAGAGCGGTACGGTGAAAATTGACCGTGAACTGACTTCCTCGGAGATGAACCGCCTATCGCTCATTTTGGGCAATGCCAATCTGTCGGAGGAAAGCAAACGGACGAAGATTGCGGGAATGGTGACAGGCATCGTGGCGACACAGCAGGCTTCGCAGAATTTCGAGCAAGGGATGGAGGCTGAGACTCAACAACAAAATCTGCAAAGGAAATGAAAAGGATAGCATGTCATCTGTGTACAGTGTTGATGGGTATGGTAGCACTGGCAGGGCACTTCATGCTTACCCAATGGCTTTTCGGTCAGACCGTGGCCATCATCCATCTCGGCTTCCAACTTATCGTAGCAGCGTGGATGGTCTATGAACTGATACGTGCGCCGGTATATGATGATTGAAAAGAGATTATTGACATTGCGAAGACATTTCACTTGGACAATGGAGATGTATAATTCAAAAAGTATCGAGCAATGATCAAATGTAATGTAACAGTGTGCGGAACGGTCAGCAAGGCAGCGACCTGCCGCACGAACAAGGAGGGCAAGGCCTTTGTGAGCTTTGCCATGAACATAGTCATTCTGGCGAAGAGCGGGATTAACAAGACTATCGAGGTGTCGGTCATCAAGGACGGGACACTGACGGAGGTAGGCAGCTGCAACATTGGCGAGCACATTGAGGTAGTCGGTGTATTGGTACCGAGGAAACGGGGCGATGCCCTTTATTTCAACCTGTCGGCAGGCAGTATCAGCCACCAGCCTGCCGAGGCAGAGGACTGCATCAAGGGCGTGATGAAGTTCCGCGGCAAGGTGGGCAAGAGCATTGAGGACAAGACTGACAAGAATGGTGTGCCGTACTGCCAGTTCTCCGCTTTCAGCGCAGAGAAAGTACAGGACGGATTTGAATACATCTGGGTAAGTTTCTTCCTCTTCGATGGCAAACGCGAGGCATGGCTGCAACCGGGTGTGAAAGCGAACATCAAGGGCGCATTGTCTGTCAGTGTCTTCAATGACAAGTTGGACTTCTCCTGCCGAGTGTCGGAGATGAGCGAATATGTTCCGCAGCCCTATAACGGTTAATGACTATGGGAAAGGCTTATGCTAAGGAAGGTCCGAGTGCCGAAGACAAGGCACTCGACCTGTTTGCCGATATGATGATTGAGCGTATTCAGTCGCTGTCGGGCAAAGACGGATGGAAAAAGCCATGGTTTACCGAGGGCACGCTGCAATGGCCGAAAAACCTGAACGGACGAGAATATAACGGCATGAACGCTATGATGCTGCTCCTGCATTGCGAGAAGGAGGGCTACAAGATTCCTCGCTTCTGTACCTTCGACCGCATACAGCAGTTTAACAAAACTGGCAAGAAAAACGAGGAACAGAAGCCTCGTGTGTCGGTATTGAAGGGTGAGCATTCTTTCCCTGTGATGCTCACCACGTTTACGGTGGTCAATAAGGAAACAAAGGAGCACATCAAGTGGGAGGACTACAAACTGCTCTCTCAGGAGGAGCGCGAAAAGTATAATGTATATCCAAAACTTCAGACTTACCATGTCTTCAATGTGGCGCGTGCGTCCGTAATGGTCGCGTAATAAATATCTCGATAATAAGAGATTAGGTTAGTGTTCAAAGTTTAGAAATAAACAATAGACCTATCCCCGACTGACTTACTCGGAGAGGAAACTCAAAGAGGAACACAGCACGTCAGTAAAGCGATAAGTTAGCTAATTGCCATGCTACGACTGAATTGCAAGGGGAAAGACAGATATGAGGATGAAGCCTGATTGGTTGAATGATAGTTCAGTGACAGAAGTTGAAGTTGTGGCGAAAGGCAGTTATATACGCCACATCATGGTACTACAGCCCATTGCGCGAGGGCAAGTAGCAAGAACAAGCCATGACACGACCGCAGTAAGTGGAGAAAAGAACGAAAGTCGCATCCGACAATCTGTTGCCTATCGAAAGATAGACGTTATTACGTGGTTAAACGGAGATTACCTAAATCGGAACGCCGTAAGGCTATGAGGATTTGCCTCTGAATATCCGACAAGGTAACGGAACTCCCGTAGTAGTCTGAGCAAGGGAAAACCTTGTACATGGCGAAGGGGAGTAGTTAGTAACTTTAATACAAACAAAAGAAAACGAGAGATTCGTTATGAGAAATCCAGAGATTGTATTAAACACATTATGCCAGCACAGTAAGGTCTCGGACTATAAGTTTGAGCGACTGTACCGCATTCTGTTCAACAAAGAGATGTTCTTCATTGCCTATCAGCGCATATATGCGAAGCCAGGCAATATGACTCCAGGCACAGATGGTCAGACTATCGACCAAATGAGCATTGGAAGAATTGAACGTCTCATCGAAACACTTAGGAATGAATCCTACAAGCCGCATCCTGCTAAAAGGGTGTATATACCAAAGAAGAACGGCAAGAAACGCCCTCTTGGTATACCATCCGTAGAGGACAAGCTTGTGCAAGAGGTAGTTCGGATGATTCTTGAAGCCATCTATGAGGGGCACTTTGAAAGCACCTCTCATGGTTTCAGACCTCATAAGAGCTGCCACACAGCTCTGACAAGCATTCAAAGGACTTTTACAGGTGCAAAGTGGTTTATTGAGGGAGACATAAAAGGCTTCTTCGATAACATAGACCACGATGTACTCGTCAGCATTATGCAAGAGCGTATTGCAGATGAAAGGTTTCTTCGTCTTATCAGAAAGTTTCTCAAAGCGGGGTACATCGAAGACTGGAAGTACAACAACACGTATTCGGGAACTCCTCAAGGTGGAATAATCAGTCCTATTTTGGCAAACATCTATCTTGACAGGTTCGACAAGTACATGAAAGAGTATATTTCACACTTCGACAAAGGGAAAGAAAGGGCTCACAACAAAGAATACTGTTGTCTCAACACGAAAACAGTAAACCTAAGGAAGAAATGGAAAGCGGAAACAGATGAAACTGTAAAAGCAGAACTGTTGATGAAAATAAAAGCCATGCACGAAGAGAAAAATAAGATGACATACAGACTTCCAATGGATGAGAATTATCGGAGATTGAAATACGTGAGGTACGCAGACGATTTTCTGATTGGAGTTATAGGGTCAAAAGCAGATTGTGAACGAATCAAGGCAGACATCACAGAATATATGATGAACAACCTTAAACTCGAACTTTCTGCTGAGAAGACACTCATAACTCACGCAAAAGAGAACGCTAAATTCCTCGGTTTTGACATCACCGTTAGGACATTGGATGTGTTTAAAAGGAATAGCAAAGGAATCAAAAAGCGAGAATTTGTTGGAAAGGTCATGCTTATGCTCTCTTCTGAAACAGTGAAAAAGAAGCTTCTTAGCTACGATGCTGTAAAGTTTACGAACGTAAACGGCAAAGATGTATGGAAGCCAAAATCACGGGAGAAAATGGTCGGTATGAAACCCGAAGACATCCTTGCACAATTCAACTTGGAAATCAAAGGCTTCTACAACTATTACTGTATAGCCAACAATGTTTCGTCAACATGTGCCGATTTCGGCTACATTATGGAGTATAGTCTTTATATGACTCTTGGTCAAAAATTAAGAAGACATGTAGGGCAAATCAGAGACAAGTACCGTAAAGGCAAGAATTTTGTCATCCCATATAAGGATGCAAAAGGCAAAGAACGGTTCAGAACACTCTATAAAGAGGGATTCAAACGTAAAAGCTCATTAACGGACGATTTTCTCGACCGTACCCCATGCACTATGTATGTTCCCAAACCAAGCCTTGCAGAAAGGTTGAAACAGCAAACCTGTGAAATGTGTGGTGCAACTGACACTAACGTCGTAATGCATCATATACGCACTCTTGTTGGGGTAAAGGGAGAAACTCCATGGGGCAAGTTGATGTTGTCGAGACATCGTAAGACGCTTGTAGTGTGTGAATCTTGTAATGCTATAATTCAGTTTCATGGGAAATAATGTGAGCTTACTAATGGCAAGCCGTATACACGGAGACGTGTACGTACGGTTTAGGGGCAGGTATGCGGAAACCTGCCGCCGTAAGGCGGTAAGGCGCTGCATACCGAGCCTACAGACCAACTTGAAGGAGGTCAGACCAGAGTTTTGGGAGAAACTGGAACAGGAATACTCGATGCCCAAGGTAGAGAAGGACGAGCAGTTTGCCTTTGAACCCGTGGATAGGATGATAGCGGACAACCGTTGGATATGTCCCATCAAACCCATGTTTGGCGATTCCGCCTATTTCTCCATCAGCAAGAATGAGATTGTGATGCCTGAGAAAAGGCAATTCAAGGATGGGGAGTCTTTCTACTCGAACCTTTTCCACGAGATGGGACACTCCACGGGTGCGGAGGGACAGTTGGACCGCATTAAGCCCGCTACCTTCGGCTCGGCAGAGTATGCACGCGAGGAACTGGTGGCAGAACTGACGGCTGCGCTGACCGCTCAGCGGTATGGCATGACAAAGCATCTGAAAGGAGATTCGGCTGCCTATTTGAAGTCTTGGCTGGATTCGCTGAAGGAGTCGCCGCAGTTCATCAAGACCACGCTACTCGATGTGAAAAAAGCTACCTCAATGCTCACGCAGCATATCGACAAGATTGCTATGGAGATAGACCAGGAGAAAAAGGCTGAGCAGGAAAACGGGCAAGGGAAAAGTTATCTATCCATAGATGACGGCGACCATGCAGTCTTGGCATATAATGGTTCTGCTGTATATATCCAGCATCATGAGAAGGAGGACTCTGTAAAGATTGCTGTGCCGACGAGTAACGGTCTGGAAGTGAAACTCTCTGTTCCTTACGACCACGGCAAAGACCTTGACACCAATTATCAGGAGGCTTTTGCCCAGTACAAAAGCCTGACAGAGCCTTCACAATCGAAAGAAAACGTCTATTATGCCTCCATCGCCTATCTCCAATCAACGGATGACACATCGGAACTGGATAAGCTAAAGGAGAAAGGTGACTATCAAGGACTGCTGACGCTTGCCAAGGAATACTATGACGGGAACGGCATGGACGAGGAGCAGACCTACAGGAAGCCGTGCCAGAACAGAGGCGATGACCTGCTAATAGAGGACAAGGACTTTGCAGTGGTCTATAACGGGAGTGTCGGCGGTACGTATGAGGTGTTCCTGAAGCATACGGAGCAAGAAGTGCGTGACCATATCACTCGCTATGGCATAGGACGTGCCAGTGAGGACGTGAAGGCTGTGGCGAGGGAGATGACCGCCGAAGAGTTTTCGGAATTGGCGCAGCGAAAAATGCCGATATTCCAAATGCCGAATGGTGGTTTGCTGAACCTGCAATATAACAAGGATAAGGATAGCCTGGATGTGGGGACTGTGACCAATGCAGGACTCTCTGTGAAGCATACCTTCCCTTTCAGCCACAACCATTCTATGGACGCAAACATCAGCTCTGCGTATGAGCAACTGCTTGACATGGAGGAGTACCAGAAGGAAGAGGTACAAGAGGAGCACGTTGCCAAGTCCGCTTTCCGAAGATGAGAGTAGTATCGTAGTATATACTAATCGTAGGCTTTACTACTCATAGTAGGTACTAACAATAGTCAGCCGCAAGGAGTAATGTCCCTGCGGCTGATTTAATTTGGGGTCATTCCATATTATGAAGGAATGCTTGTAAATCCTCGTCTGGAATGCTCTTCAGTTTCACCGGCTTGAAGCCGTCCAACTGCTCCACTTGAAATATCTCGTCCACTCCATATTTGGAGCCATCCACCTTTACGCTCTCCATTTCATTGACGGAGGTATAGCCATACTCCGTTTCATGCAGACCGCATACGATGGTGAACAACGTGGTGTCGTTACCTTCCGGCTGTCCTTCAAGTACGAACCAACGGACGTGTCCGATGAAGAATATTGCCACACAAACGGCATCCTTGCCTTTGCCGTCCTGTGAATACAGAGGATAGGATTTCAGTATCTCCTCCAATACGGGTGTAATCAATCTGCTTGCCATAGTCAATCGTTGTTAAGTGTTCTGTAATACATTCTGTTCTCTACAAGGTGTTCGATGGCCTCTGCTGCCAATCGGCACACCCACTCGTCACGCTGGTCATAACGACCTTTTTGATAGTCGTTGGCAAGGCGTTCCAAGAAGGCAAACACCACCTTGCCCTTTTCGTTGATAAGATAGCGATGGTCATCTGCAAGGGCATTGCCTACCTTGGCGGCTGACCCCATCTGACCGTTTACGAACCGTGAGAAGCACTCGACAAATGCCTGCTCGTTTTCTGATAATCTGTGTAATTCCATACGCAAAGAAATTATTTGTTCAACTTGTTTTTCTTCCCTCCTTTTGAAGCCTTTCGGCTCCTCTTGTCGGGAACTGATTTTTCGTGCATCAAAAGACTGCGGAATGAGGGCGATAAGGCAAGAAAACAGACGGAGGAGTTAATGAAATACCCAAATCTTTGATTTGCGGAAAGCTGTCGTTCAGTCCTCTGCCTGTTAGCATGGCGGTACTTGACCATTCGCCCGGGCAGTAACTTTGCAAAGAAAAATGGGCATCGGCAAGTGGAATAGACACTACAAAACAGGAAAATCATTGATTTTTAGTGCATTTTTCTTTATTTCTTTCTTTGATTTAGGATAAAATATATAACTTTGCCTCCGAAAAAGTGTCACAAGTGACAGTTTTTCGTAAAATATGATAGTAAACAGATATAGATACATAGAACAGTTGAGCCGTTCAAAGAACAACGGGCTCATAAAGATAATCACAGGATTGCGACGTTCAGGCAAGTCGTTCCTTCTGAAGAAACTCTTTCATCAGCATCTATTGGATGAGGGCGTGAGAGAAGACCATATTCTCGTCATCGACATGGAGAGTAGGAAGAACAGAGAGTTCAAGAACCCGGACTACCTGTTGGACTGGGTGGAAAAGATGATGATTGACTATGAGACTTATTATATCATCATCGACGAGGTGCAGGAGGTGGAAGACTTTGTAGAGGTGCTCTCTTCCTTGTCAGTTACCGAAGGGGCGGATGTGTATGTCACAGGCTCCAACTCGCGTTTCCTGTCCTCTGACCTGGTGACGGAATTCCGAGGCAGAGGTGACGAGATACATGTGTGGCCACTATCCTTCAAGGAGTTCATGACGGTGTATGATGGTTCGAAAGAAGACGGTTGGGCTGAATACAGACTGTACGGAGGTTTGCCGCAACTACTTACACAGGTTGGGGATGAGAAGAAGGCTGATTTCCTGCGTCGCCTTTATCGCACGGTATATCTACGTGACATCTACGAGCGGAACAACATAGAACTGAGACCTGAATTTGAAGAATTGTCGAAGACCGTAGCATCCAGTATAGGAGCACCTGTCAATGCACTGAATATAGCCAATACGTTCAAGTCCGTAAGCAATGTGCAGAGCATAACCGACAAGACAGTGTCGGCTTATCTGGAATATATGCAGGATGCTTTCCTTATCGAAAAATCCGAAAGGTTCGACATCAAAGGACGGAAATACATAGGTTCGTTGTCCAAGTATTATTATCAGGACGTAGGTCTGAGGAATGCTATTCTGTCGTTCCGTCAGAGCGAGCCGACACATATCATGGAGAACGTCATCTACAATGAGATGCGTATGCGAGGATGGCTCGTGGATGTGGGTAACGTCTATCATCGAGTGAGGAATACGGAAGGAAAGCAGCAGAGGGTGACATTGGAAGTGGATTTTGTCTGCAACAAAGGGAGCGAGCGGATCTACATCCAGTCGGCGTGGCGTATGCCCGATGCAGAAAAGATGGAACAGGAGAAACGGTCGTTGCGTCTTGTAGATGACTCTTTCCGCAAACTGCTGATCGTGGGAGAACATACCAAGCAGTGGAGCGACGAAAACGGCATACAGATAATGAGTATATATGACTTCCTGCTTGACTGGTCAAGTACTGAGAAACACGGATAAAAAAAAGATATGCGCATAGAATATGCGTTAATACATATATGATTAAGGGAGGGCCTATCCATCACGGACAAGCCCTCCCTTTCTAAAATTTATCAATGAAAAAAAAGTTTTAGTGCTCTTGTTCGGAGCTGTATGTCTGGCTATAGATACAGCAGGATTCTGGTATGGCGGTTCGCCTCATTGGGCGAGTAATCGTCAATGCCGCCATCGAAAATCTGAGAGATGGTGCCATTTTCCATACCACGTTTCATCAGTTCCTCTGCAATGAATCTGGCACGGGAACGGCTGAGGTTATCATTGATGGCTTCACTGCCTGTGGCACTGTCGGCAGCGCCGATGACCTTAACTTTCAAGCCATATTTCTTGGCGATGCGTGCTACTTCGTCGAGATTGACGAGCTGTGACCTGTTGAGCAACCTGTCAGTGCCAAGTTCAAAGAAGAAATAGATGGGCGCACCTATGCAAGCCTTTCCTGAGTGGATGAGCGATAGGTAATCGTCTTCCGGCTCACCTTCAGCATTGCCATATTCTTCTGTACAAGAGGCGGACTCCATGACCTTTGTCTTTTGACCATTACCATACTTGTCTCTCATTCTTGCACGCAGCGAGTTGAGACCGCTGTAGTCGTTTCGAGGATAGCCATTTGTGACGGAAGAAGCGGCATCGTCAGAAAAGAGGTGGCCGTACTTGTCCAGAAGTCCCTCGATGGCAAGAATCTTGCGCAGCTGCTCCAGAGTCTGACAATCTCGATCGTGCTGGGCGTGATAGCGGCTGTTGCTGTCAGAAAGGGATGAGGCGTATGCCGAAAGCCATTCGTTCTGTGCGATGTACGGGCGAGCGTCTATCACTCGCTTCCAGCCAGTCTTGCCGATGCGGACAGAGAGGCCGAGGGATGCGGACAGCAGATGGTCGCCAAGGCGGTGTGCCTTGCCATAGCCGTCAAAATCCTGCATGGTGGTCATGTTGCCTATCTCTGCCGTAACAGCAATGCGTGGGGAGAGATGATACTGCCCCTGTATGCCGTAGGAAATGGCAAAGGGCTTGTGGGCATTCACCTTGTTGTGCAGCATACCCACGCCCACGTATGGAATGACACTCCATCTGGCAAGAGTGTGTACATCGTCCTTGTAGAGGTTGCCGAGGACATTCCACATGAAATCAGCACGCAGGTACTGGTAGTCCTGCGAGGAGTTGTTGCAGTCGTTGAACTGCATACCGCCATAGTTCAGACGACCGCCGACGGAAGGTGTGAACCATTTGCCGATCGACACGGAGAATGCCGGTTTCATGCGACCGAATAGGTCGTTGCATCCGAGCGGTTTGCCGAGGAAGACCGTAGTTCCTCCTGCCGCTTGGACAAACCAGTTGTCCGTCCATGGCGAAGCTACCAATGCCCCTTTCATGTAGGAAGGTTTAAGCGGACGAAGCATACCGTCTGCCGAAAGTCTGCATACAACGGTGGTGGTGTCCGCCGTGCGGTGATAGTCTTTGGCTTGCGCACCCAATGAAAGGGCGAAGCCAAGGGATAGAATAAGTATTTTTCTCATGTTGTTCAATTTAATCTGGTGAATACTATAACAGGTGATACGTGACAGTGCCGCTTATCGTTTCTTCCTTTTGCCGGAAGAGGGGCGCATCATGCGTGCAGCTTTCATCATGCAACGGCGTGCCCAAGCGCGTTCATCCTCGTCATCGTCACGTCCCCATTTGAGGTCGGACGAACTGCCGCCACCGCCATGACCTTCGGCAAAGGTGGTGGCATCATCGACGTAGCCGAGGAATAGAAGCGTGGCACAGTACATCACCTCCGTTCCATTCTCCGCAAAGGCCTGAAGCAGGGAACCGTCAAACACGTCCTTGCCCTCATTGGAAAGCCGTGCCACACGTTCGGAGAACTCGCTGACCATGTTTTCGAGAAGGGCATTTCTGAGAACGGTGTCCGCACCTTGTCGGATAGTATCGGAATATCTGTGTGCCTCCTGCCGCAACTCCTCCGTGCGCTCCTTCATGGCGGTCATCTCCTCACGCAGGGCATCGAGCTTGCGGTCAGCCTCTGAGAGCTTCTCCTGCTTGTCGTCCAGTTTCGACTGGATAGCGGACAGTTCCTGCTCCAGCTCTTGGACTTGCTGACGGAGAGCATCAGGATTGTCGTGACCTGCAAGAATCTGCCGATGCAATTCAGCAAGTGCCGCCTCCTTCTCAGCCTTCTCCTGCAAGAGGTTGTTGACCATTGAGGTGAGTCCTTTTACTCTCCGCTCTGCCAGACGGATGTCCGATTGGAGCGAGGCGAGTGTCCGCTGATGGGTGGCGACGGACTGCTCAATGGTGGTGCACTGTTCTGACAGCTGGCGGCGGTATTCTTCGGTGGTGCGGTGGCGTGCTCCCGTCTCTGAGACGGAAGTTCCGCGCTCCATGCCCCAACGCTTGTTGACATCGGCAAATTCGCTGTGCAGGGCTTTCATCCTGGCAGAAAACTCGTACTTGTCCTTTCCGGCGAATATCTGTTTGTATGCAAACTTGCCGTCCTTGATTGGCAAGAGGGTGCAGTGAACGTGCGGATTGGTTTCGTCCAAGTGTAAGATGAAAGCGACGATGTTCTCCTCACCGTATTTGTCCGCAACAAAGCGGTAAACATCCTTTGCCCATTCCTCAATGTCCTTGCATCGGGTTAGATGCGAATTGTCCGCTCCGTGAGTGAGATTCACCTT
This sequence comes from Coprobacter secundus subsp. similis, assembly GCF_015097275.1. Taxonomy (GTDB): domain Bacteria; phylum Bacteroidota; class Bacteroidia; order Bacteroidales; family Coprobacteraceae; genus Coprobacter; species Coprobacter secundus. The sequence goes on along the minus strand of NZ_AP023322.1, from coordinate 1,418,478 downwards.
CTGGTCACCGAATGCCAGTTCCGTCATACGTTCTCGTGAGCCTCCGAAGATGAAATTGACCACTGTGCGGAAGCGTGGCTCTGCCAGTCCCTCGTTGGGGTCTTTGATTCCACGGCTCCGCAGGATGTCTGCCATGCGCTCCGGGATGCTTCGGCTCTTGTCTATAGGACAAACCTTGCCGCCCCGAACCTCGAAGTTGAGCCGCTCACGGCTGCGGTCGTAGTTGCCTGTTGATTCAGCGGATCCCCAACCCTTTTCCGTCCAACGGCGTTGGTGCTCGTTGCTCTGTGCTGTGGTGATTCCCTTAGATGGTCGGAAATCCATAACCTGTTTTGGTGTTGCCATAACCTATTTCCTTTTATGTGTGTACAACTCTCCTGTCTCCAGCTTGCTGCTTGTAAGGACAGCCTCCCGATGGTCGGAGACCAAGAGGGGTATTAGGCTACCCAAATTCCCTCATTTCCGACCAACGGGCAAGCCCGATTATTTTACAGCAATGGCAGACGTGTAAACACTGTGCCAGTAGAAAAGAAGAAGCGTTGTACGGTGATTATTAGAGGTTAATACAGCCTTTTGATGGACAGGAGCCCTCTTGGTTGGCTACAATGGCAAGGAACGGTCGGCAGAGTGACTGAAACTGTGACTTGATGGCTGCGCTTTCCTGATGCAAGGCTGGTGAGCTGCCATCCAATGCCAATTCTGATATTGCCTTTGCCGCCTCGATGAATGAGAGCCAGTCTCCTCCCAGGTCTTTGTAAAAGAAGGGAAGAAGGGAGGTAACGAGGGCGTTATCTGTTTCCTGCGAAAGCACCTGATGGAAGGTGGCTTCGCAGACAGCTGTGAGTGCAGTCATACAAAAGGCGTGTCCTACAGATTCGGGAATGTTTCTTCCGCATGGCACCTTGCCAATTGAATTGCCATTGTCGGCTTTCTGCAAGATAATGGCTACTTCCTCTGTTGCATCTTCGTAGAGTTGTTCACATTCCGAGGCGCAAGCCGATGCGGACATCTTGCCGCTTCGCCATTCGTCCAATGCGGTACACATCTTCTGGCGGAACACATCCAAGGCTGCGTCAATCGGAGAAACGGCAGGTGTCTCAGCCAACATCGGGATGGTGATGATTTGGCTCTTCGTGAGACGGGTGACGGAAATCTGGTTCATCTTCTCCAACTGCTCGATGAAGGTGCGGACAGTGGCGCGGTGCCAATGCCAGCATCCTGCCAGTTCGGTAATGGTGATTACAAACTGCCCGTTGGACAGGCTGAACTCCTGCTTGCACAGATCCTTGGGGATGTACTGTACAGAAGCCTTGTCTACAAGGTCAAGGTAGGCTTCGAGCTTCGACAGCCTTATCCCGGACCTCTCTTTCAAGAACTCCAACAGGGACATCCGTTCAGACATCTTGCCGGAACTCGTTCTATGTTTCTGTTTCTTCATTTCAATAATCTGTTTGGTGAATACTGTTGTTTGTCGCCAGCTCCATTATACAAAAGGAACGGCATGATACAGGTGATACTTAATAGTAGTATATGATGAGCATTTCTGTGTCTTCGAGGAGCATCTTGCGGTCAGCCTTGTTCTTCCACAGCGATATGACTATGCGCGAGGGATAGAACAGTGATGCCAGAAGGACAAAGGAGATGGTGACAGCAAGCGTGAACAGATGAGGAGTGAAGACAAACACCACTGCCGCCAACGCGGCGATGCAGAAGGGTGTCCGCTCCTCGTGCAGACGCTGTAGCCACCTCTCCACATCCATAAAGACAAAGAATATGGCAAACGCTATGGTGGAAGCCACTACGCCTATGTCGTTATAGTGTACACAGAGGTAGAGGAAGTGGAACACGTACAGCAGGATGAGCAGCATCAACCGGTAGAGCTTCCTTGCTGTCACAAGCGCGGTCATGCGCAGATAGAACCGTGTCATAAACTGTCTGCGGCTTCTGTGCAGAATCATCGTCACAAAGAAGAACGCTGACATCAGGATGAGAAACAGTATCTTACTTGTCATAATATGTATAGCATGTGAATAATGGAAGTGGACTCAGGTCGGGCTGGACGACACCGTGTGTGGCAGTGGATATGATACGCTCCACATCCTCCAGTGTCAGTTCTCCCTTGATTATTCTCTGACGGAAAGCTCCGTCGGTTGTCCGAAGGCTCTTGATAGCCTGTTCCAAGTCGTACTCGGCTATCTGCCACACTTGCCCTCTCGTGTAGGGGAAATGATGGTGGATGGCCTTGACCACAAGCACACGGCTGAGGATGTCGGTCATTCTGCCGTTCCTGACTATCGTGTGGTTGCGGACAGTGGCGATGCTCTCAATCTCCAGCCATGTGCGGTGACGGTCGAGAAGATGGATAATCTTCATGTAAAGCGTTTCCTTCATCAGATGGTCGGGAGCTTGTGGCATGACTTTGGCCTTTGTTGTGGACAACAGAATGGAGCGTTGTTGCGGTAGAACAGGACTGTCATCTGGCAAATGTAACTTTCAAATGAAGTCGAGCAGGACTTCCTCCTTGGGCTTCATGTATTTGAAGAACCCGTTCTTGCAATGCAGACTGAGGTCGAGGCATACATCTGCCGACATGTGCTCCAGCGAGTCATAGATGGTCACTTTTATCTGGCTGACCATGCCACGCTCATCTGTGGAGCCGTTGACCTTGAACATCCGTCCGAAAGAAGGGTTGGAATAGGCACAGCAGCTGTGTCCGAACTCCGTATGACGGCTTGGAATGTGGTGATAGAGGATTATCATTTCCATCTCGTCTTCGAGCATATCCATCACCTCCTCTATCGTGAAAGGGGTGTTCAACTGGAAAGTAAGAAGCACGTAATCGTCATACTTGACAGGCTTCTCCATCTTGCGCTTGTCCAGCAGTTCTGGCAACTGCAAAGGCACGACGGCAAGGAAATCATCGCAAAACTGTTCTAACATAATCGTATTCTCTGTTTGGGGTGTTTATAATCTTGTGACATAAATCTTCATCATGAGCATGGGCATATCCGACAGGCGTTGCTTGTCGAGGTGCAGTTTCTTGGCCAGACCGTCCATCTCCTTGGGGAGCGCATCGGCTATTTTGTAGAGGTCTGCCTTGTCCTTGTCGGAGAGCACGCTCACGGAAAGGTCATCCATCGTCATGAACGGCTGCATCATCATCAGGAGGTAGGCGTGCATGGTGTGCTCGTCCTTTACCCTGCCACTATTCAGATCCTCGATAGCCGCTTGTGCGTTGCGCAGCAGACGGTGGTTGGTGCGCATGGAGAGGTATATCATTGCATCCTTGTGGGACAAATCCTTGCGGTCGGCGGCACGGAGTATCTCCCGACAGCAGTGTTCGGTGTTTCGTCTGATGTCACCGATGTCATCGTCAGCAAAATCCGGCAGGTATTGCAGGAAGGATTTGAAATACAAATGCTCTTCCTTGATGAAAGCGAGCAGGTCTTCCTTGCCGTGAATGCCTTGCTTGGCGGATTTTTGCAGGAACAGCAGGTAACGCTTCAGTACCGCCTGTTTACCACCTTTATTATATATAGGCAGGCTATCCAAGGAAGCGAAGAACGGCTGTGCTTCCTTCACGGCTTGCTGTAGTTCCTCATCACCAACATGGGAAGAGGTCTGTTCTCTGAGATAGAGCAGGTCGTGAAAGGTGCGTTGCTTAGACATCGCCATACGGCACAGCTCGATGTGGATGGAGTCGTTCAACTCATGATATACCGTGAACGGGTATGAGTGGGCTTTCCTGACAGTGTCACGTGAGATGCACGATGTCACGGAATCGTCCAACACGCGCCATTCGTTGACAATCTTAACTAATGTCTGAATTGAGACCTTGCCGTTCTGTCGAAGAGTGGTCAGAAAGCCATGATACTCTCTGATGGCTTCATCGCTCGAATGGAACGACTTCGTGCCGTTTCCGTCTGAACATGCTGTCAGCATGACTACGGCAAACGCAGTGGCAATACAAATGGCAAGTCTGATACAGCCATGCGAGTTTGATTTTGCATTATGCAATATTTGCTTCATGCAATGGAGGTTGGTTTGTCCTCCGAAAAGTTGGGTTTCATATTTCATTGTTGTCATTATTTTGAGTCTGATTTTGAAATTGACGGTGCAAAGTTAATGCGTTTCAGCGATATATTTGCAAGAATGACAGTAAGTTTAATCTTATTTGTGTATCATACTTGCGAGTATGATTTTCAATGAAATCAAGTGAAAAGAAAATGGCAAATTATCGTGTTTAAGTATGATTTTTCGTTCAAGTATGATTGTTTCTCGGAAAAATAGTGTACCTTTGCACTTGATTTCATTTAATAGCGTACAACAGTATGGCAAAAGTAGGTTACATCTTTATCGCCACCAATGGCGAAGAGTATGCAGAAGACAAGGCTTGGATGCAGCAATACGGCTGTGTTCAGGTGATAGAGGAACTGTCCGAACACGAGAGGCTGCGCCCGATGTGGAAGCAGCTCATATCGAGTCTGGAGCGCGGCGACGAGCTGGTGGTGTCGAGGTTCAGTAACGCACTGCGTGGCACCCGTGAACTGGCTACATTCATAGAATACTGCCGTGTGAAGGTGGTTCGCATCATCTCCATCCAAGACCGCATCGATACGTTTGACGAACTTTTCCCCGACACCAAGCCCTCACAGGTCATCCGTATGTTCGGGTCACTCTCTGAGGAGTGTGCCGTGCTGCGCAAGGCATCGGCACACATCATCCATCTGCAACAGAATATCCGGCCGCCCAAGAAGTCGGAAAGGGCACTGTCGAAACTGGAGCGTGAGAAGAATATCGTGAACATGTACAACGAGGGGCACAGCATAGATGACATCTTTGCCATCAGCGGCTTCACAAGCCGAAGTTCCGTGTTCCGCATACTCAACAAGCATGGTGTGACGCTGAACCGTGGACCTCATAGTGGACCGCTGAAGAAAAGGAATAAAGAATAAACAAAAAACAGATACAATGAATAAGACATTCAACATCTACTGTGATGAAAGCACCCACATGGTGCATGACGGTCATCCCTACATGCTTTTGGGATGTACAAGTATAGCATACACACAAATCCGCATGGCAAAAGATGCCATAAAAGATATTAAGAAGAAGCACGGCTATAGTGATGAGCTGAAATGGACAAATGTCCACGAGGCCACGTATAAAGTCTATGCAGAGCTTATAGACTGGTTCTTTATGAATGACATGGAATTTAGGGCTGTGGTTGTTGACAAGAGTCAGATTGACGAGAAACGAGAAGACTATACGTTTAATGATTTCTACTTTCGCATGTACTACCAATTGCTGCATCACAAGATGGACATGGATTATACATATAACATATATATGGATATCAAGGACACATGCAGTAGCGATAAGCTGGAGAGGCTCAGAAAAATAATGGAATACAACTCTTCCATTGGCAGGTTTCAGTTTATACGTTCACACGAAAGTGTCTTCATCCAATTGGCAGATGTTCTAATGGGAGCCATCAACTACAACCTTAGATATGAAAAGGGAGAAGTTGAAGGAAGGGTGAGAGCCAAAATGAAGCTGATTGAAAAGATAAAAAAACACAGTAATATCAGTCTCAACACCACAACTCCCAAATTTAGAAAGAAGTTTAATTTGTTTTTTATCGCACTGAAATAGCCAATGAGCAGTTTGAATATTATCAAGAAATACCCTGAGCTGCTGGAACTGGCATATCTCAGTGAACGAGAAAGAGAGCATGATCTTCATGCAATATTCAAGCGTGATATAGAAGATAACTGTCAATTCTCATTCAGAGGGTGGCGCATCTATCCTATAAAGACAGATGGCGAGATTGACATGGCAAGATTGTTCAAGCATCTTACCTGTGAAGAAATCATGGTTGAGAACGAAGACGGTACGACTTATCCAAAGCGAGTATTCGAGATGGCTCGTTCACAAAGGCTTCATTGGATAAATCACCATGTGAGAGAATTGACACCAGACAATCTGGATGTATTTACCATAGAAGAGAGGGACGGCAAAAAGCGTAAGGTCAAGAAAACATACATCTATGATAAAGTGGAAAAGTATGTTATTGTCTTGGAACAACAACGTAGCAACGGATTCTATCTGTTGACAGCATACCATCTTAACAAAGAGTATGGACTAAAGGCTTTGGAAAAGAAGATGAAAAAGAGATTGCAGACACCACTATAAAACGCAAGACCCGAATTGCATCAAAGGCAACCGGGTCTCGAAACTCCTTCTATCTATAGATGAGCGCTGCAAAGGTACGAATATTCTTTGAAATAACGAAGGTTTTTCATTGAATTCTTCTCGATTTTAACATTTGCAGGGCAGTATTGTAAGATAACAGGAAAGAAAATAGCATAATTTTACAGAAAATCGTAATGGAAACATTCAAAGACGTTATATCAAGTGACCAACTTGTCTTGGTCGATTTCTTCGCCACCTGGTGCCAGCCATGCAAGATGATGCACCCCATCCTTGAGCAGGTGAAGGAAGTGTTGGGTGACAGAATCCGCATCATCAAGGTAGATGTGGACAAGTATGGGGTGACTGCAAGTCAGTATGGCATACAGTCTGTGCCCACATTGATGCTGTTCAGACGCGGCGAAGTGTTGTGGAGGACGAGCGGTGTGATGCAGAAATCAGAGTTGCTGGCAACGATTGACCCGTTTTTAAGATAAAAGAGCAGAAATGTCAAAATCTAAATTAAAGTCTGTCCTCATGTCCATGGACAAGAGTGAAATAATAAAAATGGTATTGGAACTTTATTCTGCACGGAAAGAGGCAAAGGAATATCTTGACTTCTATGCAGAGCCGAATGAGGGCCAGAAGCTGGAAGAGTATAAGCACATCATACGGGAAGAGTTCTATCCGAGCAGAAACAGAGAGCCAAAGACACGCTTCTCAGTGTGCCGCAAGGCATTGTCCGACTTCAAGAAACTGAAGCCTTCGGAAGATTCAGTCGCAGAATTGATGGTGTTCTATATGGAGAATGCCTGTCAGTTCACTTATGACTATGGAGACATGTGGGAGCAATTCTATGATTCTGTTGAGAGTAATTTCGACAAGACATTGCGCCACATCGTGCTTTATGACCTTTGGGACAAGTATGATTCCCGAATCAAGCAATGCCTTCGTTGGGCAAGCCCTTGTGGATGGGGATTTCCTGACGCACTGAATGATATGTATGAGGAAATGAAGGCGCAAAATGAGGAACTCCGAAAGAAATACAGGAATTTCAAGATGCCCATCAACGCTGATTATTAAACGAATATACTCAAATGGGGAAACCAAAGAAAAAACATAAGAAAGCGAAACAACTGCCCTTAAGCAAAGAAGAGCAGATTTTTCAAGCGGCAAGAGACCTTGCAGCTGAAATTGGCATATCCTATTCTGAGGCATTAGGGTTTACTTTGGGCATAAAGGACGTAACGTATGGTTGGGAAGAAGACTATACGGAAGAAGAGTTTCAGGCACTGATTGACCACGCTGTGGGAGACACTGATTATGAGCACACCCTCTATTGAATCATCTACACGAGAGGAACGTTTGGATTACGTTCTGAATGAATGGAGATGTCTGCACAACTGTGAGCTGTGCGGTAAGTGCCATATTCTGAAAGGCAGAAGCGAAGAAATACTCTATGCAGACTATATAGACGGCAAGCGGTCATATATGGATATAACATTAGAAATCAGAAGCAACAGATAATGATGTCACAGAAATACATATATCCATCGTTGTTCCAAGAGGAAGAGCCGCAAGAAAGCGTTCCTGGTGATAAGAAAGAGTATGACCTGACGAATCTCTTTGAGAGATTGGCAAAGTCTGATTTTCGCAGCCGGTTCCATCTGTCCAAGCAAGACAGGGAGTATGTAATGGAAAAGGGATTGCCGACGATACGAAAACACGCAGAGGACTTTGTGGCAAAAAGACTTGCTCCGGCTGTCATACCGAACGACGGCAAGCAGACTCCCATGCGTGGGCATCCTGTTTTCCTGGCTCAACATGCCACTGGCTGTTGTTGCCGGGGATGCTTCTTCAAGTGGCATCACATCTCAGCAGGCAGGGCACTGACCAAGGAAGAACAGGAATATGCTGTTGCCGTATTGATGGCATGGATTGAAAAACAGATGAATAAAGGATGAAGATAGAAGAAGCCATAGTATATGTGATGGTAAAGCGAAATGGCGGCATGACAACCGACCAGATTGCCGATGCCATCAATCGTCATAGGCTGCACCTGAGAAAGGACGGTCAGCCTGTGACAAGCAAGCAGGTGTATGCAACAATCTGCCGTTTCCCTGAAATGTTCACAAAAGAAGCTGGCAGAATCATGTTAATGATATGACGTAACGATATGACAATAGATACAACCAACATGTGCTCACACCTTCAGAAGAAGTTGTTTGAACCAGAAGGTGTGTATTATCCTATATGGCAAGCCATGCAGGATGATGAGACCTTGACAGCAGTGGTACGAAGCAGACAGCTGCACATCTACAGAAACGGGAAGAAAATTCTCGTTCTGGCAGGTAAGGCACAACCGAAGATTATAAGGGAAGACAAAATACAAGAGTTAATAACAAGATTATAAACAAAACATCAAATCATCAAAACAATGGACGCAAAAGAAAAAGTATTGGCAACAATGAAAGAGGCTGGTCAGCCTCTCAACGCAGGTAAAATCGCAGAACTCAGCGGTCTCGACCGCAAAGAGGTAGATGCAGCCATGAAGCAGCTGAAAGCAGAGGGTGCAATCGTCTCTCCTGTGCGTTGCAAATGGGCACCTGCAGAGTAAGGTTTATACTGCTGTCTTGAAATATAGGCAGCAGTATCTTTATTTTTATCAAAATGTTAAGGTGAGGAATCTGAATATCCTTGCCTACGGACACAATTATCCGCTGCATCTTTTTGGGGTAAGGTGCAGACGTATGGCTGTCAGCGTATCTTGGTTTAAAGACGCTTAGCGGTCACGGCGGAAGTCGTTTCGTCTCTCTCCGCCGAACAAAGCTCTGAGCACATTGCCCAAAGCTCCGAACACGAAGTAGCAAACGATGATTGCAACAATATCGTCCATAAGCATTTTCTGTTTTATGGGTTATACACTATTATGAAGATTCACTATGTCCAATCCCTGCCTCTTGGCTTCTCTGACGGTGTAGAACGTGCCGCCCTTGGGATTGCCATCGAAGTAGGCTATGAGACGTGAACTGCGGTTGACCATATAGTCGTTGCGCCTCAGAAGGCAGCCATTGTAGTATTGCTCGCTCAATACGACCACGTCATCCACGATGCGCAGGATGGCATCATACTTGGCTTGCTCTTCCTTGCTCCACCGGTCAGACTGACCACGGAACGGCACAACGGCTATCACCTGCAAGTCCTTCAACTCGCATTGCAACGAAAGGGCGGCTTCTGCCGCCAGCAGGTCAAATCCCATTGCCATGCCACAATAGAAATACCGGTAGCCGTCGGCATACGCCTTGGCTATCTCCGATTTGAGACATTGCTTCAACTCCCTCCGCTTGGCGAAAGGTACGCTGCGGTGTCCGCTGAAGCATACGGACACTGCCTTGTCGTACTTTGTCATACTTTACCTTACTTTATAATGTGTGCGTGCGAGGAACATACCGCCAATAACACATGCCCCGAGCCTTTCGAGTTGGTTGGCATACTTGGCATAGCTGAGACCCTTGGTTATCACATCGTCAAAGACCAACACCATTTTGTTGTCGAAGAACGGCTCATCAAACTCAACGACATTCGCCTTGCGGACTTCATCCTCGTTCTTGCGGTTATCGTGGATGGTCTTACGCTCTCCGCATACCCTCACGTGCTCGTAGCCGTTTTCCGCTCCTGTCAATTCACACACCCTGTGGCAGAAAGCCTTGTAGCGGAGTTCGTTGCTCTCGCTTGTGGATGCTGGAACGGGGGCGAAGACGATGTTCACGCAACCCTTGCCGTAGAGTGTCAGCATATTCTCTGCGGTGCGCTGCGCCACTTCCTCGTAGGCTCTTCCGTCCTTGAAGTCAAACACTAATTGTCTGTCGGCAATCTCCTTCTCACCCACATTGCGGATGCGTGCGGGATAGTATTTGCAGAACCAAGTCTGAGGCTTGTCTAACTGCTTTTGGATTTGATAGTCATTCTTGTGTGCCATTGCTCTTATGTTTTTTCTTCCCTTATTTCGGAGGCTTTTCCTGCCTGCCCAAGGGATATTTTTTGCTTTCCAAGAGTGATGGCGATCAAAAAGCCAAATCGGGAGCGAAAAATACGCTCTGCACGCAGAGGAAGATTTTTCGGTCAAATGCAATGGACGATTTGGTGTTTGAACAATCGCCAGCATTACCTTTGCAAAACAATATCCGCAGCGGCAAGGCAGGCGAAAAGAAATCTGTTATGTAAAAGAGGAAACGGGCGGGATGGCGTGGGGCGAAGCTGTATATGGGGAAGGACGATAGTTGATATGAGGGAAAAAGAGAAAATCTTGTAATAGGGAACGACATTGCCTTTTATCAGCATGGAGACAGTCCTACAAGCAGAGAAAACTATTGCCCTAAAAATGAGTTGGATAGTATTTTCTAAAAGTAGTATCGACTACGAATAGTATAATAGTCGAATAGTTTTTACTACCATACTACGGATAGTAAAGTCTGTTTATAGAAGAGATAGCGGTATCATCGTCTGTTCGGCGATGATACCGCGCGGCACTCATGTGTCATGCCGCTTTAGGTATTCTGTCATTGCCTCATTGACAATATCACGCAAGGACATCCCTTTCTTGATGGCGAGGTACTTCATCCTCGTGTGGATGCTCTTGTTGATAAGGAAATTGCAATGCACCGGCACTTCGGTAGTCTCAGAAACAGACACAGGTGGTGCTGGTGTAGTTTCTGTGACTATCTGCTCCTTACTCGGCTTCTTTGTGGAAGAAAGGAGTCCGTTGAGACCGCCTTTCATTCCCTCTTTCAACATACTGCTCTTGCTCATGGCTATGCTATTTTAAGTTTAACACTTCTTTTGCCAAAGACATATAATCACTGGCACCATTGGATTTGGGATTATACTCAAAGATAGTCTTGCCGTTGATGGGTGCTTCTGCCAAAGCCACATTATCACGGATGACGGTCTTGAAAACCTTCTCGTGAAAACTGTCATTGACGATTTCCCTCACGCTTCGGTTCAACGTCTTGCGGCGATCGAACTGGGTGATGACGATGCCGCCCACTTTAAGGTTGGAGTTGAGCCGCTCCTGAACGATGCGGATGATGTCCATCAACTTTGCCATACCTCTCATGGCAAGGTATTGCGCTTGAACAGGGATGATGATGTAGTCGGCTGCGGTGAGGGCATTCAAGGTCAGCAAGCCCAATGACGGTGGACAGTCGATGATGATGTAGTCGAAATGCTCTTTGGCGATGGCTTTGGTGATAAGTCCCTTCAAGATAAGCTCCCGTCCCGGCTCGCTGATAAGCTCTAACTCAGCCGCAGACAGGTCAAGGCATGAGGGTGAGACGGTGATGCCGTTGTGCAACTTGACCAACGGCAAGGTGTACTGTCCACACATTGCGCCATAGACTGTCTGTTCTTCCTCGATGGACAATCCCAAGGCTTCCGTGAGGTTGGCTTGTCCATCCATGTCAATAGCCAAGACGTTCTTCTTACTCAGTTGCAGAGCTGCCGCAAGGCTTACTGCGGTCGTACTTTTCCCTACACCACCCTTGTGATTTAATACTGCAATTATCTGTGTCATAACATGATACTACTATTAGTGAATACTACTTTACTATTCTACTACTGATAGTACATACTAACCATAGTAAAAGCGGATTTACTACGATTAGTACGTACTACTCTCAGTTGATACTACCCTCAGAAGGGAAGGTCTTCGCTCTTGTCCTGCGGTGCATCGGCTGGCGGTACGGGAGCCTCGCCCTCTGCCTTGGCTGCCTTGCGTGCCTTTGTTGCAGGTGTGTCGGTTGCATCCTTCTTCCCTGCATTGACAAAGGCGATGGAGTCAGCTATGATGCTATGCTGTATGTGGTTCTCTCCGTTGCGGTCTGTCCAAATGGAAGAAGTCAGTGTGCCTTCCACAAGCACCATACGACCCTTGGTGAGGTATTCAGCCAAACGGATATGGTTCTCCTTGCTGCTCTTCACCCTTACCCAAGTGGTGATTTGCTTGCCCTTACTGTAGTCGTCCACTGCGATGTCAACAGCCATGAATGTTCCGTGTGTACCTGTGATGACGCGGCAATCCTTTGCTCCGATGCGTCCGATAGTGTGAGTGTAAATCATAATGTGAAAATGTTATAGTGGCAAGTTGGTTAGACTTGCCGTTACCTTGTTATTTAAATGACTTTTCTTGTTGATTGAACATAAGCTATTGCTTCATTCATAATTTCTGCTCGTGACCTACTCTTGTTATCTTGCATCCACTCATCAATTTCAGATTTGAGGAACATGATACGTTTCCCCTTCTTATGGAATGGTATTTGTTTATTGCTTGTCCAACAATAGATTGTGTGTTCAACTGGATGGGTAGGGAGATACTCACTCAATTCGGAAACACTAAGCCATTCCAATCCCTTATCGGGCTGAATTTGAGTCATTAGTGTGGAAAACTTTTCTTCTAAAATCTCCAGCTTGTTTATTACTAATGACAATGCTGATGGCAAGTCATTAAAACTCAATATTTGCTTTTCCATATCAATATATGTGTGGCAAGTTGGTTAGGCTTGCCGTTACCTTGTTATTAATATCCTTTCTTCGTCTGCCTTGTATTGGCGACAAAAGACTTGTTGCTGCCTGTGAGACTGATAGAGCCGCAATTAACAAACTCTCCGTCGGAATAGACTCTGTACTTCTGTCCGCTTACCTCATGCTTCTGTTTGATGCGCTCTCGCATCCACTTCTTGGCTGCGGTCAATGAGCAAAAGGTCTCGCTCTCCTTGGTCGTCTCGTCATATACGATGCACTGGGTCATACATGCTCCTACTTCATCCATGCACCTATACTCGACGTGACATAGTCCAACTGACCGCCAAATATGTCGCTTGGCTCTATGTCGTATTGTCCATCCCTCACTTCCTTGTCCTCTCCAAGAAGCGACAAGTTTCCGTCGGCATCCAAACGTGCTGCGTCTATGACGATGTCACGAGGCTCGTCAAAGAGATAACCTGCCACGATGGGCTGCTCTCCCTCGAAATGCACCTCAAAGCCTCCGTCCACCTCCGTGCCGTACTTGCGAAGAGCCGCTTTCAGCTCGTCCTGCTCCCGGTGCTGCAATGCCTGGAGTTGTCCGTGGATAGTGAGGTCTTGCAGTTCTGCCTCTCGTTTGGTGTGGGTTGCCTCGCCGGTCTTGCAGTCGATGTCATACTTGTGGTAAACCACTGGGATATGGTCTGCCGATGTGACAAGCCATGTGATGTTGTTCACTGAGAAGCCCTGTCTGGTGAGGAACTCCTCGATGTCTGAGCCGAGAAGGTGGTCGGCTACGTCAAGATACTCGATGCGTGCGTCAGCATCATGCAGGATGATAATCTTCATTGCCTTTCTATTTTTAGTGATACAAATAAGTTTGTCGCCCATGTCGCTGGACTTGTTTAACTACGTTGAAGAAACTTACGCTCAGCATAGTGAATAAATTCCCTCTGCGTTCGCTTAACCGTTTCTTTCTCTTCCCTCCTTTCGAGACCTTTCAGCCTGTGGAGGGATATTTTCTGCTCCCACAAGCCGCAAGAAAAGACATAAAGACAAATTATGTGTGAAGAATACTCTTTTCCGAGGAAAAGGAAGATTGTTCACAGTCACAAGACCTCAAGCAGAATTTGACGATTGTCTCAGACGCGGCTAACTTTGCAGGAAATATGCCTACCACTGCGCTGATTGGAAGAAGATTATTGATATTGGCTGCAAGAGGAATGATGTGTTATATATAAAGAGGTAAGAAGAAAGATTGAAACAGTAAGGGTGGGCAGTGAAGTGTTTGCAGGTCTGCTGTACCGACATAAAGCGAGTGTGTTGGCTGACCGGGATGCAAGTCATCAAAGCTTCAGCCTTGATAGCTTGTAGCACGGACAGACAATTCTCTCGCGTCGGTACTTCGGCATACTGTCAGCTTTGGCTAATAGCAACGTGTTGCCATCAGCCAAGGATGTCTGTATGACGACAGACCATGTAACGCTTCGCAAAGGCGTGGGGCAAAGCAGTATAATTTAGAAGTAGATAGTAACGTATATCAGGCAAGAAGAGACAGTTGCGCAACGGACAAATCGGGCACTCCTGTCAGCATGACAAATGTGCCTTGTCCTTGCCGCAGGACACTGAGGCAGATTGGACGTAGCAGACATGTCTGCCACATTCAATATGCCTGAGTGGACAAGAACTGCCTCTTGTATAGCAGAAGAGAAATTGTAAAACAGTTGATTAGTGGTAAAGGTGGTATGGGTGGGCAGAATGGCATTACACGGACATTGCCGAAGCCCGATAATGGGACAGCCAGACAGCAATAAAGGCAGTTATCAGAAGTGTCAGTTTCTGATAGTGACATTGTTGGCTGCCTGTCACATGGGATTCGTGCGGTGTCCGTACAGTAATGCCGTTCTGAAGGTGTGGGGCGAAGCGATACAACGCACTTGGACGAAACCACCGCTTATAACAGAAAATATTTTGCAGTCAAAGAGAAGAAGAATAGTAAAGCAGGTGTGGGTGGGTAGTGAAGCTGTCGCAAGATTGACGGTCTGAATATCAAGGCGAGTGGATAGCCAGTAAAGGACACAATTATCAGAAGCCTCGGCTTCGGCATCTTGTGGCATAGATGGCAGTCCTCTCGCGTTCAGACCTTGGCATACTGTCTTTCTTGGCTAATAGCGACTTTGTCGCCATCAGCCGGGAATATCTGTATGCCAACCATCTTGGTGACGTTTCGCAAATGGTGAGGGACGAAGTGGTTAGAATAAAGGAAGACGGCGTTGCCGTTATGGTTAATAAATGCACATGGTTGTTATTAGAGAAGATTATCACACGCTATAACAGCAGATTGATGTCCCTGAGCAAAACAAAAGCGACCCGAAGGTCGCCTTGTTATGGAGAGGAAAGGCTATTTCTTGCCTTTCTTGGTTGCTGGCTTGGCCGGCTCTTCCGCAGGAGTCTCCTCCTTGTCGGGACACTCGTAGAACTTGGTTGCAACCATGATGATTCTGGAGTGCTTCACGCCATCCTTGTCTGTCCACTCCTCTGGCTTGAAGAAACCCTCGACGGTGAGCAACGTGCCCTTGGTGAGCTTGTCGAATGATTCGGTGTGCTCGTTCTTGCGCCATGCCTCCATATTCATGAAAGCCGATACGCGGTTGGTTTCCTCGCCGTTCTTCTCCTGACGGCCTACTGCCAATGAGAAGCGTGCTACGCTGGCGTTTGCGAACTGACGGATTTCTGCATCCTTACCTACGAAACCTGAAACTGTGAAGTTGTTCTCGATCTTTTTCATTTTGAATTGAATTTAAAAGTGAAACTTAATTTTTACATGCATTCAAAAGCAGGGATGTGGCACCATGTGGGAAGCACCATGAAAATCGTTCGCAATACTCTTTTTGTCGTTGGCGGTAAGGGAGAAAAAGGAAGATTACGCACTATTTTATTGGTCACAGCGATAGCGGCCACACAAGAAGGAGGAAGTCCTTCGCAGCATCACGCTACCTTTGCATGGTAAAAATAAGTGGCTTTCAAATAGCTCAATTCAGAAAAAGACGGGGCCAAACAATGGAACAAAGGTTGTAAGCAAGGAGGCAATCCGTATGCAACAGACAGGGGCACTGCTATGGCTGTATGCCTGGAGAAACGAAGCGGGAAATCCGACCTTACAGCTGTATCATCAGAAGAGTGAGGAGCATGAACACTGATGCACGATGAACGACAAGCCTAAGGGTCAGCTTAGCAATAGAGGCATCAAGCCAAAAGAGGACAGACATCAGAGGATTGGCGATAGCACTGTCATCATGCTAAGACCAAGTTCTGTGTCCGACAAGGAAGAGTCGCAAAAGACAGACGAGTAAAACCAAAAGGCGAAATGACCATTCCTATAACAAGGTACAGAGACGCTTAAAACGGCGAAGGGACTTTGGCGACGTATCGCTATACAGGTGTCGAAGCATCGCTTCTATAACAGGACTGGAGCAAGTGAGCAAACCGCACAACTTGCTCCCAAGGTATTTCAGTTACAACAGCCATAACCTCATTGGAGGATTGTCCTAAAAGAGTTTTTGCAGTCAAAGGAAGAAAGAGTCTGCAAGCCACATAGCCAACAGACTCTCTCCTGATTATTCACAGATGACAACATCATCCTTGTACTCCGTCACTTCCTTGCCGTTGATGAGCTGGACAATGACCTCACAACCCAAGTCCTCGACAATCGTTCCCTCTGTCTGACCTCTTCGGGGATAAAGCAAGGTGCAGAAACACCCTACAACGCCGTCCAACTGCTCCATGTCTATCGTTGCCATATCCGTTCCTCCTTGTTAGCCGAATGTGATTGGATTGATGCAGAAATTCGTGTCCTCTGCCTCATACTCGTATTCATTGATGAAGTCAATCATCTTCTGTTCGCTTCTTCCGTCCTGTGAGACACCAGTCTTCTCACACCACAACTTGATAGCATCACCAAAGGTGGAGTAAGCACCCTCACAATCCTCAAAGAGTTCTCCGTATGCAGTGACGTAGCACTCTTCGGGGAAGAAGTCGTTCTCATCGTGCGTATAGAAGATGTCGCAACCTGGCTCAACCTCTCGCCAACTGATTGAAAGTTCATCGCCAAGTGCCTTGTTCACCTCCTCAAAGAACAAGTCGCATGAAGACCAAGCACTTTCGGTGTCAAAGGACAAGAGGGCATAATCGTCTTCCACGTTCTCCTCATACTCTGCCCAATAGATGTGTCCTCTCACCGAGATGCCTTTCTTCTCGTAGTCAATGCCATAGTGTTCTGCCAAGAGATACAGATACACATTATTACTGTTCACCTCCAACTCTTGGAGTGTGTTCCAAAGGTCTGCCACGGCTTTGCGTGAGCCTGTCACCTTGTACTGAGTGTCGCAAATGTTAGCCATAAGATAAAATTTTTATTTTCTTCCCTTATGTAGAACCAACTACCATCGGGATTGATTAAAGAATTATGTTGCCCCAAAAGGTGTTATGGCTCATCAATGCAAGGTTTTGCCGTCAAATACTACCTCTGCCACAATCAGAGCGTGGAGATTTCACGGACAAACCACAGGCACCGACCTTGCAGGATGAACGCCATGACAGGTACCTTTGCAACACAATTCTTATCAAAGCCCGATGGGGTGGTACATGGCAGACTGCATGGTACAGCAGTGTGAAGTGACGTTATAGGTGGAGATAAGGCTATAAGAGGTTTTTGCAGTCAAAGGAGAAAAGAGTCCACAAAGTGCAGTATCTACAGGACAAAAACACTTTAGTTTACCTTGGTTAGCTCTTATATATATGCTAACCTAAAGTAAACTGTATATATGTCCGTCTAAAACCCGAAAACCGTACGGGTCAGCTTACGTCAGAAACAGAAGTATAGAACCATAGAAGTGGTTCAAGAAGTCTTTCTTCCTTTGACTGCAAAATATTATCTTTGCACGAATCATAATTGCCCTGTAGGATTTAATATAATTTAACACTCTTTGTTGAATGCAAGGAAGAACAGCTTCAATATGCTGAATATCAGTAGTATAACATTGTGTTAACCCTTAATCTGTAGAAAAGGATGTTATCATACAAAGTAATGTCCATTTGTACTTTTTCTATATGGTTTTATACTTACATTTGCATATCATTTGTATCTTGATAACAGTAACTAACTGATTATCAATATACTTTATATTTGAGGAGGTAAAATAAATTTTAAATTTAATATAGGGAACAGCGTGTAACTTAAATAGTTATACGCTGTTTTTTTATTTTCAGATTCTAATCTAATACTTTGCAGAACTGCTTTATGTGGAGAAATTTGATCCTGCCGAAACCTTTATAGAGGCTTTGGATGAATATGTTGAATATTATAATAGAAAGAGAATCAAAGTACAATTAAAAGAAAAGAGTTCGGTACAATATTGAACTCTCTCTATATATAACTGGGTAATGTTTAACCTATCTAACTTTTCGGGGGCACTTCAAAATGAGACAGTCTTATAAGTAAGGTTGCAAGTTGGGTTGTAAAATACATTATTTAGTCTTATTTTTTACTAGTGAAAAGGGAAAATAAGGGGACCTTTGAAGAAAGGTTCAATTTATAAATTTTTCATTTTTGGAATTTTATTTTGAGAGAATTTCTTTTATGTCTATGCTTTTGTCGGATACTTTTTTTACTGATTTTTATTGTAAATTTGTATCATTATAAATTTCTGATGATGATGTATATCCTATTGAAAGGTGGTACAAGAATATGGTCAGCTTCCCCAAATATTGAGAAGTTATGAAAAAATTGAAGGTTTGTTTGTTGTTGTTGGCTATTACAATTATATCCGTAGCACAGACATCTACAATTGAGACTCTCGCAGACACATTTGAGCGTGATACGCTAAATTATTCGTTGCGATTTGCCGGCCGACATCTTGTTGGTACACCCGTTTTGTCTGATAGTGCCGATGTGGCACATTTGAGCCATAAGGCTTTTTGGAGAGCGACAGCAGAGACTGTAGGTATGAATATCGGATTGTGGGCGTTTGATCGCTATGCCCTTAAAGGGCATTATGCTTATATATCATGGAACTCGATAAAGGAAAACTTCCGGCATGGTTTTGAATGGGACAATGATCATTTGGCTACAAATATGTTTGGTCATCCCTATCACGGTTCGATCTACTTTAATGCTGGACGAAGCAATGGTTTCAACTTCTGGCAGTCGGAACTGTTTGCCATTGGAGGAAGTGCCATGTGGGAGATGTTTATGGAATGTGAGTACCCTTCGACCAATGATATAATTGCAACACCCGTAGGTGGGGCGGCACTTGGCGAAATATTTTATCGAATGTCTGACCTCATTATCAACGATCGTTCATCAGGTGGTGAGCGTTTTGGTCGTGAACTGGCAACTTTTCTTGTCGACCCGATGCGAGGATTCACACGTATAGTGACGGGGCGTGCATGGGAACGTCGCTCTACTTCGGGACGACGTTTCGGTATACCGCCAATAAGCATCGACTTGTCGCTTGGAGGCAGATATATTACTCTATGGGACAATGATGAAGGCTCGCGAGCAGGAGTGACAGCCAAGATAAAAGTTGAATACGGTGACCGATATGTCGAGAATGCTCGGGTACCGTACGACTATTTCTCTTTTCTTTTGGAACTTCAGGGAATGAGGACCCAGCCTTTGCTCAGTCGCGTGGAGATAATGGGACGGCTATTGTCAAAGGAGCTCGTTAATTGGAAGAACCTGAATGTGAACATTGGACTTTATCAGCATTTCGACTTCTTTGATTCCGATACGATACGGCCCGAGCGATATATCTCGCACTTGTTTCCTTGTGCCGTACCCTATAAATTAGGCTCTCCTGCTACGGTCGGTGGAGGTGTTATGGCAAGATTCAAACCTTCACCTACTGTGGCATTCGATGGGTATCTTCACCTCAACGGAATTATTCTTGGTGGGATGTTGACGGATTTTTACCGCGATTACAACCGTAATTACAATTGGGGTTCAGGATTCTCAATCAAGGCGGCTCTCGGCTGGCAGTTGACCAATGATCGCGTATCGGTTTGTCTCGCCAATCAATTCTATAGGCTCTATACGTGGAAAGGATACGATCAAAATGTGGATTGGTCGCTGACACCAGAGGGTGCACCAGTCGATGTGCAAGGTGACAAGGCTAACTCAAGTTTCAACCATTTTGAGGTGGCAGTAAACTGCAGGCTTTGGCGTAACCTTTATCTCACCACTGGTTTCGATATGTATATCAGACATAGTAATTACGATGACCTGACTGTCGACAACACCGTCGGTCCCCGAATCGTAAGTAAACAACTCGGCACCAGCCTAATGCTTACCTATAAGCTGTAGGAGGTGAAATATCAATAACTGAATAAAAAAATTCTTACTAAATTTGGCATATGTAAACTTTTGTAATAACGATAAAAAATAATTGTGATACGGCCCTTTGTAACAATCTTCTTGTCGTGTCTCTTACTCTTGTGTTTGAGAGAGAAGGTCAGTAATACTATCTAAGATTTGCTTATCATCCACCATCGCTTGAAACTAGTTTTTCAAATGGGATAGGAGGAGGTGTTCCATTCTTTATTATCTACTTACAAGTTAGTAATGACCTGAAGTAATACAAAAAACGTTTTAGTTCTATACCTCGTTTTTCCAAATACCGATTTTGGTGATTAGTACCTACATGAAAGTAATGATGAACACCTCGCTTGGTATTAAAGAAGTGGATCTCATCACTAAGTAGCACGTTCCTTAATTGCATGTTATCTATATATACTATCGACTTTTCAACCATTCGAGCATTGTTGGATTTGTCTTGCGGTAAAGTTGTAAAGTCTTACGTATATCCCAGCCTACTGCATCGAAACCTTCGTCTGTCATAATTTCGATAACATCTCTGTTAAAATTGACGGTAAGATACCAATTAAGTGGATGTACATAGATAAAGCGTACATCCCAATCGGAATCAGGGGAAGAGAATCCCCATGCCCTGTTACCTGACTCTGCAGCGTAGAGTATTTTGACATTATATTGCACCTTTATCTTCTGTAGATGCTTAAGAATTTCTTCTCTTGTCATGCTCTTTAACGTTTAGTCTCCTTTTACCACCGCAAGAGGAGCAAGTTCTATAATAGGTTTTATCAAATCATTTTCAAATGCAATTACAGCCTCAATATCTTTGTAAGCACTTGGGGCTTCATCAAGTCCACTCTTACGCATACCATGGATTATACCTTGCTCATCCATACGACGGCACTCTTCTGAGAGGTCGAGAGTCTTGAAAGCAACTGAACGACTCATCTTTCTTCCAGCACCATGTGAGCAACTCATGAATGATTCTGGATTACCAAGACCTTCTACGATGTAAGACTTTGTACCCATCGAACCAGGAATAATACCAATCTCACCCTTAAATGCTCGTGTAGCACCCTTTCGATGAACAATTACATTCTTACCAAAGTGATTCTCCCAAGCGGCATAGTTGTGAGCGATGTTTATTATTGGTTCAAAGTTTACATTTGTGCAATTATCCATAAAACCTTGCTGAACTTGTTCCATCATAACCTTACGATTGGCAAAAGCTAGATGTTTACAATACTCCATTTCATGCATATAGTCTTTACCCACTTGCTCTTCTATGGGCAAGAATGCAAGTCCGGGTAGTGTATCTGCATACCAACGTTCGCAGAGTATCTCTGCCTGCTTATTGTAATAGTTGGCTACTGTGAGACCGACATGTCGGCTACCAGAGTGTATCATAATCCATACATCATCTTTCTTTGTATCTTTCTGAATTTCAATGAAATGATTCCCGCCTCCCAAAGTGCCAATCTCCTTGAGCATAGCAACTGTCTTATTCCTTAAGAAAGGGCATGCATCGAGATCGAGGTCAGGAAGAAGACTTTTATCCATGGCATTCTTTTGGTGGTCGAAGCCAAGAGGGATTGTTTTACGGATATGCTTCATGATGGCTTTGATTTGATTGACAGAAAGTTCTGAAGCCTTAAGATTGGTTTTCACAGCACACATTCCACAGCCAATATCCACGCCTACTGCGTTAGGGATAACTACACCTATAGTTGCAAGTACACCACCGATAGGCATGCCTTTGCCTGTGTGTGCATCAGGCATGATGGCTATGTGTTTGAAAGCGAATGGGAGTGATGCCAGACTGATAATCTGTGCCATACATGAATCCTCCACATCGTCAAGCCATAATTTTGCGGGTAATCTGGTACCCATAACTACTTTTTGTACCATAATCAATTAATTTTACTACAAAGTAAGGTTTATACTACGCCATCTATTGTCGTAGTTGAAAAATCTTTTTATCTTTATATAAAAATTATATATATGCCATTAAATAGAAATACATTGATACGGATTCGCACGATAGATACTTGTTTACATCGCAGACAAAGACTGTGGACATTGGAAGACCTTCGTCAGGCATGCGAAGACGCATTATATGACTATGAAGGTATTTCGAGTATTAGTACGCGTACTATCCAGCGTGATATAGAACTGATGCGTGGTGATAAACTCGGATACTATGCTCCCATTGTGGTGAAAGATAAGAAGTATTACACTTACGAAGACCCAAACTTCTCTATCACACAGCTACCTCTCACGAAACAGGATTTGGCGGAACTGAGCAGTGCTATGGATATTATCAAGCACTACAATGGTTTTCAAAGTATGGCGGGGCAAGAGGATATCTTAGCCCGTATGCAAGATCAAATTCAAACACAAGAGAGTCACCAACAAGTTATCTTCATCGAAACCAATGCTCGTCTCAAAGGATTAAATTTTCTCTCTAATCTCTATGACCACATCGTAAAGAAGAATCCTATCGTCGTTGACTATCGATCGTTCAACTCAAAACGTAATAACCGTTTCTATCTCTCTCCTTATTTATTAAAGGAGTTCAACAACCGTTGGTTTTTATTGGCCTACAGTAAAAAGATGAATGATATTCAGACTATCGCTTTAGATAGAATGTTGGCGGTATCGAAGGATGAGAAAGGAACTTATGTGGAAAATACTTTCTTCGATCCAAGTATATATCTTGATGAGATGGTAGGTGTTACACGCGACATACATTCCCAAAAGGAGGTTGTCACACTATGGGTGGATGCAGACCAAGCTCCTTATGTTCTAACCAAGCCCATGCATAGCAGTCAACGGTTGGTACAGGAGAACGAAGATGGCAGTATCATTCTGTCACTTGAAGTAATTCTTAATCTTGAACTGGAACGATTAATTCTTGGTTATGGCTGTCACATAGAAGTAAAAACGCCACGATTGTTGCGTCATCGTATAGCACAAGCTATCCTTTTGGCTGCAACGAGATATCAAATGTAAACACATTAATCTGACTTTGGAGATTTGACAGTTGCTATTAGTGTGACTTTGATGGAAACTATACTTTTCTTATCTTTTATTTGGAACAAGTTTGTGATATGTTTTATTTGAAAAAGTGCAATTTAGTTTGATATAAAATATTTGTAACGAGAAATATATGTTGAGAGGTAACATAACATTCTTAGAATCTGTAAGTAATCTGGTAGAATTTTCACTTCTTCGATATTAATGTTGAAGTCATATTTGATTTTATGATATTACTATAAATAAAAACACTCCGGGAATTTTCCTCCGGAGTGTTTTTAGACTTATTATGGCTAAACAGAAAATAACAAAGGTAAAACAGGAGCTTTTCACAAAGTCCCTGTTTTTTTGATCTATTCACAAAATAAGAGATACGTATACTTATTTTATCTTTTTATATCCATAAACAGCTAAATTCCCGAGTTCTTCTTCTATCCGTAATAGTTGGTTATATTTAGCCATTCTGTCTGAGCGGCTTAAAGAGCCGGTTTTTATTTGTCCACTATTTGTAGCAACGGCAATGTCGGCAATAGTTGTATCTTCTGTTTCTCCGGAACGATGGGATGTTACGGTTGTATAACCATTTCGGTGAGCCATTTCTATTGCATCTAAAGTTTCACTTAAAGATCCTATTTGGTTTACTTTAATCAGGATAGAATTGGCACAGCCTTGTTGGATTCCTTTAGCTAAAAATTCAACATTTGTGACAAACAGGTCATCTCCGACAAGTTGGCAACGGTTACCGATTCTTTCTGTAAGTTTCTTCCAACCTTCCCAGTCATTTTCGCTCATACCGTCTTCAATTGAATCTATCGGATATTTGTTTATTAAACTTTCGAGATAATCGATCTGTTCATTTGCTGTGCGTTTTTTCCCATTATTTCCTTCAAAAATAGTATAGTCATAAATTCCGTCTTTGTAAAATTCTGATGAAGCACAGTCCATACCTATCATGATATCTTTTCCAGGTTCATAGCCAGCAGCTTTAATTGCTGATATAATGCTTTCGATTGCATCTTCAGTTCCGTTAAGAGCTGGAGCGAAGCCTCCTTCATCTCCTACAGCAGTACTTAATCCTCTCTCATGAAGTACCTTCTTCAAAGCATGGAACACTTCTGCTCCCATGCGTAACCCTTCGTGGAAAGATGTTGCGCCTACCGGACGAATCATAAATTCTTGGAAAGCAATCGGAGCGTCACTGTGAGAACCTCCGTTGATAATATTCATCATGGGCACGGGCATTATATAAGTATTGGTACCACCGATATAACGGTATAAGGGAATGTCAAGATATTCGGCAGCAGCTTTAGCTACAGCTAAAGATACTCCTAAGATAGCATTAGCTCCCAAGTTCGATTTCGTTTTTGTACCATCCAATTGAAGCATTGCATTGTCTATAGCTCTTTGATTTAGAGCGGACATTCCGATAAGAGCAGGAGCAATGATGGTATTAATATTTTTGACAGCTTTTAGTACACCTTTTCCTCCATATCTTTTTTTATCGTTATCTCGTAATTCAAGAGCCTCATGCTCTCCAGTTGATGCTCCTGAAGGAACAGAAGCTCTACCTTTGACTCCGGATTCTAACCATACGTCTACTTCTATAGTAGGATTTCCTCTTGAATCAAGAATCTCTCGACCTAAAATTTTTTCAATTTTCATTTTGTAATAGTTTTAATATTATTTGATTGGGAATTCAATTTAATGAATAATTTTTAAATGAGAAATGAATATCGGATTTTTCTTCATATTTTTTTTGTATCGATATGAGATATTTAAGTTCATCTAATTCTTCATTGTGAAGGCAGCAATAAAAACCATTGATGGGCATTCGTAAAAATATTTTCCGGTTGTTTGGTATATCTTTATTCATCTCTTCATAATAAGATCCGTCAGTTTTTCTGATATAATTTTTGAAATAAAGAAATTCCTCAGTTGTAAAACGAAAAAATAAATTTCCGAATTCAAGTTGATATATTTTGCATCTATCACAGTAAGATAGTTGTCCGTTTGGAGATGTTTTTATAATATCCATAGTTTGATAATCGATATCTTTTATGTTGGCAAATGTCGGGGTTCTGTAATAAAAAGTCAATCCTTATTTGTAGCGATAATGATAATTATATATACCTGTTATTAGGTATTTGGCTTGACCCTACTTTTAGGGATATGAGGCTTTTATTTTCATTATTATTAGGGATTTAATCGCAATATTCCACTTACTATCTTTGTAGCATAACAAAATAAAATGTAATATGAAAAAAATAGTTATTTTTTATGGCTCGACAACTGGTCGGACCGAAGGTGTTGCTGAGAAAATTGCAGAAAAATTAGGTGTTCCGAGCAGTAATGTGTATAGTGCTTCTGATATAAAGAAAGTGGACATTGCAAGTTATGATGTTTTTATATTAGGAAGTTCTACATGGGGAGATGGGGAATTGCAAGACGACTGGTATGATGCTATAGAGATATTGAAAAACGAAAATTTGAAGGATAAAATAGTAGCATTATTCGGCTGTGGAGATTCTTATTCGTACGAAGATACATTCTGTGATGCAATGGGAATTCTTTATAAGGAATTAGAAAATACAGGATGTCGGTTTTGTGGTGCTGTAAGTACAGAAGGATATGGTTTTTCATCTTCATCTTCAGTAGTCGATGGAAAATTTGTAGGTCTTGCCTTAGATGAAGAAAATGAAGATAACAAGACTGATGAGCGTATTGATAATTGGGTGGAAGAATTGAAAAAATGTATTGGGTGACAGTAAATGTTATTTTTATGGATTAGGATATGAATGAACAGGTATATAACACTTTGTCCGTATATGGTCCCGGGATTCCCGGAGAAATTAGGATATTCCTTAATCATATTTATGAATTTAAAAAGGGGATTCGTAATATGGTACTCTATACGATAAACAAAAAATATGAGGGATTTGCTGTTAGGCGTTTAGAAAAGCAGAATATTTGTTTTCTCAAACAAGAAGTAAATGCCCATAAAATAAATTTGTTTTTTGGGAAAAAAGAATGTTTGGATGCAGTAAAGTTTATGCTGAATCGTCCTTTGAATCTTTTGACTCCAGAAGAAGATTTTATTTTGGGTGCAATGTTGGGATATGATATTTGCAGGCAATGTGAAAGATACTGTTCTCGAAAATCAGGACAATAAAGATTTTGGTTACGTTTTTTAGATTTTGATTTATTTGAGAAGGGAGAATAGAGTAGTGATATTCTATTTTGAAATGCTCGGTCTCTGTTAGAATATACAGAAACCGGGTATTTTTTATCTAAAGAAGAAGTTTTGAGAGAGGATTTTTTGAAATAATGTTATTTAGAAAAAGATTATTTTGTCTCTGTACAAAAGTTAAAGATTTATGTACAAAATCAATAGATAGAGTTTTTAACTTTTTTAATATTTGTAATTGTTAGGTAGAGCTTTACTGAAAAAGGCTGTTTGTTAACTTAAAAATAGATTATCATGAAAAAACAAAAACTAAATTTACTGAAACGTACTATTTGTTTCTTGATGGGTTTTATTCCTTGTCTCACATGTTTTGCTGTGTATGCAGATGAAGTTAATTATCCTGAACCTTTAACTCCCATTCATAATGAAGGTGATGTATTGTCGTTATATAGTAGCTCATTTAAAAAAAATGGTCTAAATAAAAAGCCTGTGGATGGTTGATATGTAATTACTGCATCAGAAAGACAAATTTTAGAGGTAAAAGATACAGATAAGAATAGTCAACTTCGGTTGGATTTTTCTGGAATGGATATTTCAGAGCAGACTCATTTCCATGTAGATGTTTATGCTGTAGATCAAGACCAGTTTACTTTTAATATGCGTAATGGTTCGGCATCGACGATGATGGGGCCTACAACTTTTATAAATAAAGTTCCTAAAGGTCAATGGATAAGATACGATTTTGCATTGAAGGAACTTGATGGATATGATAGTTTTGAGTTAACGAATTTGGGCCGGCTGTTTATTGGCTCGAGACATGCAAATTTTAAGGGAACGTATTATTTCGATAACCTTTATTTTTATAAAGTTGAGGAGGTTGAGCCAGAAGTAGATGCCATACGGGTTTTGAGTATAGGAAATAGTTTTTCGGAAGACGCTGTAGAAAATTATTTATATGATTTGGGACAAGCAGAAGAAACTAATTTTATTATAGGTAATATGTGCATTGATGGAGCTTCATTAGAGAATCATTGGAATAATGCAAATGAAGATTTAGGAGTTTACTCTTATCGGAAAATTGGTATTGCTGGAGAAAAGACTATAAATTTGAATATGAAATTATCTCAGGTTTTTTCTGATGAGAAATGGGACTATGTTGTTTTTCAACAAGATAGTAAGAATTCAGGAGTGTATGATAGCTATTTCCCATATTTAAATAATTTGCTGAATTATGCAAAGGAGAAATCGATAAATACCGATACAAAGTATGGTTTACATCTCACTTGGGCTTATGCTCAAGCATATACAAATGAGAGTTTTGAAATATATAACAGAAATCAGTTAGAAATGTATACGGCTATTGTTGATGCTGTAAATCGTGTTGCTCAGTCTGAAAATATAGATATTGTAATTCCTGTAGGGACAGCTATTCAGAATGCACGTACGAGTTTTTTGGGCGACAATCTGAATCGAGACAATCTACATTTGGATAAAAGTATAGGTCGTTATACAGCAGCTTGCACATGGTATGAAATATTAACAGGTAAGTCTGTTGTTAAAAATTTATATGCTCCAGGTAACATGACTCCTATAATGATAGAGATAGCACAGAATGCGGCCCATAATGCTGTATCAGCACCAAAGAATGTGACAGACATGAGTATTGATTATGTTTTGCCCGATTCTGAATTGTTTGAATTGGAAGCTCCGGTAAATATTGATTTTGGGTCAATTTTGACAGAAACACCTTGGAACAATATGTGTATGTTCGAAGTAGGTGCATATATACATGGAATGCTTAATATGGATGGTGAAATTACTCCTTTTAAGATAGAAAATAGAACTACGTTTGGAGGTGTCAATATAGATAACTCAGGAAATAGTTTGACTATATCTAACTGGCAACTTCCTGCAAAAGCGACATCTGATTCGTTTTGGGGAAATGCCGGAGAGCCGATTGACGGGACGGTAGTTGAGTCTGGTATATTTTTTGTATCAGGCCTTAATCCCCAAAAATGTTATGATTTTGTCATGTTTTCTTCTTGTACAGCTTCTGATTATCGAGAAGTTAGTTTTAAGGTAGTAGGGAAGAATGAAGGTATTGCTTATGTGAATAGTTCGGGTAATACGACAAAACAGGTTGTAGTGGAAAGTATTGTCCCTGATATAGATGGTACGGTAAAAATTGTTGTCGGTGCAGGACCTGATAATGATAATGCCAATAAAATGTATTATATCAATGCATTACAAATTAGACAAAATGATAAAATGATAACATCTTGTAATGGAGTAAATGTTGTAACTATTCGGGCATATCCTAATCCGGCTTTGGATGATATAAAAATATATGGACTTAATCCAAATGTTGTTTATGAATATCAGGTTGTAGGTATAGATGGTCGGATAGTCCAGACGGGTATTTATAATAATGATAATATAGATATAAGTTATTTAAGACCATCTTGTTATGTGATTGTTTTAGAAAACAAGATTACAAAGGAAAGATTACAATTTTCTTTTATAAAAGGAAAATATAAGTGATTTGATTGATAATCTTTGAAATGAGAAAATTATAATATAGACTTTCTATTGTGCAATTGTGTTTTGCATATAGAAAGTCTTTTTTAATAATTTGCTTTATGGAATAAATAATTTATTATATATATAATTTGAGGGGAACAAAAGAGTAATTTTTTGCTTTTTTTGTCTCAAAAATGTGATGATTATTTAATTTTGCTTCCAAATTATTGCTCATTATGAAAAAGGATTTATATATTATCTGTGTATTGTTGTTAGCTCTGTTTGGTCCTTTAGAATTGTCTGCTCAGGAATATGGTGTGAATAAGGGATATAAGGGGAGTGTTGAATTGGGATTTGCAGCGGGAGCTGGAACAGTAGGACATAATCGGGGTGAATTTATTCATGTCAGTGGATATCAGTTTAATAAATGGTTATCGGTTGGTGTAGGAGTTGGAATACAAGTTTGGCAGGTGACGCAGCAGGTTACGTTACCTTTATTTATTGATATAGAATCTATTTTTATGGAAAAGACTATATCTCCTTATATCAATCTTCGAACAGGGTACTGTTGGGGACTATCCCAAGATGAAATGCTCCCGAAGGATGGAGTTTATTTCAGCCCTACAGTAGGTTTCCGTTGGGGAATATCTTATAAGATGGCATTGAAATTAGGGGTCGGTTATTTAATGCAGAGTAGTGATATTTTACAAAATTATCATACGCTTAATCAATTTGAGGAGAAGATTTATTTTCATTCTCTTATAGCAAAAGTTGCTTTTGAGTTTTGATAGAAAGTAAAAAAATTTCATTTATCTTGAATAAACACTTCCGGCTCTTTTCTTTGTTTATATTTCTTAGAAAATTTTTTAGCTGCGAAATGGTATAACAATCCGCTGAATTTTCGGGCATGCTGTGGACAGACGGATATACAAGCTGTGCAGGATATGCAAAGTTGTTTGTTTGTATTTTTAGGATTATTCATGTCTATAGCGTGTACAGGACACATCTCTGAACATATACCACAGTAGTTGCAATTTTTATTTGTCGACGGAGTTATGGGCATTTTCGATATTTTGCGATAAGGAATATTCCCTTTTATATCTAATGTTTTGTAATTGTTGGGGTAAAAGTCCAGATATTTAAAACATTTTTTGCTGAAAGAATCTATTATTTCTATATCTTTTTTATCAGGACGGCTTTTGGCTACATCTGTAAAAATGGAGTGTTGAGCGATAAATGCAGCAGCTCCGATTATATTGAACCCTTGTGTTTCCAATGTATTTTTCAATTCGATAAGAGCATCTTCATAATCCCGATTGCCATATGAGACAATAACTATAGCTGGAGTATTCATACCATGTAGTTCTTTTAGTAGCTCTTTGCATAAAGACGGTATTCGTCCCGAAAATACAGGAAGTCCGATAATGAGAAGTTCGTTTGGGGAAAGTGTTTGATTTACCTTTCTCTGAGATAGAAGTGAATGGTATGAGACCTTCTCTTTGCGAAAGAAAGATGAGATTCTTTTTACTATTTTTTTTGTTGTACCCGATGGACTGAAATATATACTATAAACATTATTTATTTCCATAAATCTTCTTGTTAAAGAGGTAAAGTTATGAATTAATTGTAATATTTATAGTTCTCATAATTTTTCTATTGAACAAAAAAATCCGGCTAACTTATTATGTTAGCCGGATTTTTTTGTTCAATAGAAATTATATATTATTTCTTAATAAATGGTATTACAGCTATACCATTTGAGGTTTTGATTTTTGCCACATAGTAGCCAGCAGCTAAGTCTGCTACAGCTATTTGGGTGGTGGTAGAAGCTACTTTTATTTCACTGCCTTGAATATTTGTGATAGTTACATCACAAACTTCAGAGAAATTGAGTACGTCGGTAACCGGATTAGGATATACTTTTACATCTATCGTATTGACGGAAGAAGAGTTTATACCAGACAATCCAGATAGGGTATTCATACTTACAGCCAAAGTTGCTACTTCTGCCCCTGCTGTTGCTTTGCTTATAGCGACTTTTGCACCGGTCGAAGCAACTCCATTGATGCTGGTTCCTGCTTCTGTTGTTGTTAGGTCTGTAACATTTTGAGTGCCGAAATCATATGCTTTAAGTGTTGAAGTTTCATTGGTAGAATTTGTAGAACAAAGTATCAAAGCATTTCCAGCAGCTGCGTAGTTCAGGACATTTCCTTCTTCC
This sequence comes from Coprobacter secundus subsp. similis, assembly GCF_015097275.1. Classification (GTDB taxonomy): domain Bacteria; phylum Bacteroidota; class Bacteroidia; order Bacteroidales; family Coprobacteraceae; genus Coprobacter; species Coprobacter secundus. Next base: position 1,387,440 of record NZ_AP023322.1, on the reverse strand, counting down.
CAAAAATAAGATTTTTGTGAGTCAGCTGTATTCTTGTTTAATAAGGTGAAGTATGGAGCCGAGCTATAGGTACTTGTTGCAGGAGCTTCTTCATTGAATACAAACTTTCCGTTGTAATTACCTGCAATAATCCAAGAATCCTCCTTTATTAAAATTTGATCAATAGTTTCATATCCGAAAGCCCAGAGTCTTACTTTATTTTCAGATTGAAAACTCTTATGGATATCTATATTTCCTTCTGCATTGATTTTGAAAACACAAATTCCTCTTTGGTATTCATACCATTCATCTGCTTCATTGTATTCATAGTTAAAATCTGTATTGAAAGATGATGTTCCAGCCATAACTTTTTGTTTTGCTGGAGCTATGAATGCGATATAAGTATTGTTTTCATTTGAGGTCATTGCAAATGAAGAAATACTCCAATCATCAATAGCATTTTCAGGAGTAATAGATGCAATTTCTTTTTGTAGATTTAAAGTGGAATTATCGAAAGATAGTATATGTGTAACACCGATAGCTGTTGTACTTTCAGATATAGTAGCTGTCGTACCAGAGAATTTTGATCCGTCTATTGTTGTTTCTCCTATAATATTTAATGCTAAGTATATGCTTCCGTTGTTAAGAGTTAACCCCATAGGCAAGACTTCATTTGTATATCCAGAATTATCATGTAAAAAGATTTTTCCTTCTTTTAGGATACCGTTAGTATCATATTTAGCTAAAAGAGTATTTGCATCTTGAGACCATAAAGCATGGTCATTTCCTGTCAATTTTTTTGATGTTCCATCTGTGCTTTGCAATATGACGCTTTCTCCATCGCTGCCTCCGGTAAGATAAAGGTTGCCTTCTGCATCTGTTGTCATGTAAGCGGGTGTTACATTTCCTTGCAGCGCTACAGCCCATTCCACTTTGCCGGTGTTATCTAATTTCGCCAAATAAGCACTATTTCCTATAGGTTCGAGTTCTGTATTCCCAATGGTGAAATATTCTGAGAATGAACCATATACATATGTATTCCCGTTGGCGTCAATATGTACAAGATCTTTAGCTGCAATATTATCTTTTCCTCTTAGTTCTCCTAATGAAGAACTCCAATCTTGAGTTATTTCTTGAGCGAAAGATAATGAGGCAACAGTTACCAGACAGATAAATAGTAAAATTTTCTTTTTCATACTGTTAAAATTTAAATGAATACTGAAATTTATTATTTGAAAAGAATTTCTGGAGTTTTTTCAGATAACTGTATTTTAAAAGTATTGTAAAATACAGTTATCTGAAAAATGTCTATAGAATTTCTAATTCATTTTTATATTTATAAATAAGGGTTAGCTTCTTTGGCTTCATCCGGAATTTTTATTGTTAGCTCGGGATAATTATCTTCAATACGGTAGGTTTGTCCTTCGTATTCTCGTGTTAATACTGGTCGTTTTTCTTTTTCCATTCTGCGAATATCGAACCAACGGTGACCTTCATATGAAAGTTCCAATTGGCGTTGCAGGTAAACTTCATCTAATAAGGCATCATCATCCATCGCATTGATGTCTATTTCTGCTTGTGTATAGGCTGCAGTTTGATATCGCTTTTCGAGCAATTTCAGTAATAGTGTTTTGCATATTTCCGGATGGTGATTTTTAAGTGCTGCTTCAGCTGCATTTAGGTATATTTCACCTACTCGGAAAGAACAACGATATTCACTTGAACCTCCTTTTATTAAGCTATATCCTCCAACTTCTGTTTTATAAAATTTTCTGGCTCGCTGGTCTTGCCCACTTGGTAGATATAAACTGTACAAAGTTTGAGGTACCAGTTTATCTACATTATTGTATGTCGAGGTCATATTCATTTCAAGGGCAACAATACTCTCTGACGAATTATAGGCATTTGGAAGTGTTCGTCCCGAGACCAGGTCGACAAGTTCGTTTTTCTTTGAGAGTACTCTTTCTGAGGCGTTATAGCAGTCTTCCCATTGTCCCATATAGAGATATACTCGCGAGCGAAGAGCATCTACCGATAATGTGTTAAACCTATAGTTGAGTCCGGTTTCCCACGTTTCAACGTTAAGCTTTTTTTCTGCATTATCTATATCAGACAGAACTGAAGCGTAAACTTCGGCAATGGAAGATGGTTTTAAGACTTCATCCATACTGCTGTTTAATTTCAGGGGTATCCCTGTGCTTGATGTTGCTGTTTCACTATTATAAGGAAGGGCGTATAAATTGACCAGAATAAAATGATTATATGCCCGCATCATATATGCTTCTCCTACGATTTGGTTGATTTCTGCTTCGGTTCCGTTTGTTATTGATTTTTCATTCTCAATAACGGTATTGGCTATGAATATCATTTTGTAATACTGTGCCCAATCAAAATAGGTTGTAGCCCCTGAAGGGTTTACGTTATTCCATAACCAAAGGTCCAGAAATGAGTCTTTATCATAGGAATCTAAATTTTTTGATGTCATATCGATTTCATCGGAAATAAAAGCTGTCAATCCTCTCGAACTCGGCATCAAATAATAAGCTTCTGTCATAAGTTCTCGGTAATCTTGTGCTGTTTCGGGGATAACCCGCCCGGTAGGAGTGATATCGAGAAAGTTGTCACATCCGGTAGTTACCAAGAGTGAGATTATTAATAATATGGATGTTAATTTCTTCATAACTTATGTATTTGTTTTGTTTAGAAATTAAGATTCAGAGTAAGTGTTACTGATTTAGGTATAGGTTGTGCATATTCGTTACCCATTGTTTCAGGATCGAGATAATTGGTATAGTCAGCAGCCCATACGAGTAAATTTCGGCCTTCAAGTGATATAGTACCGGAAGTCATCTTGAATATATTCAATATGCTTTCAGGTAATCGATATCCTACGCGGATACTTTGTAAACGCATGTAGTCGGCTTTTTTTACCCACAAATCCAAATAGCGGTCTACATACAGGCTCTCATAAGCATAATAATCAGCTTTTCGCTTATCATCAGGCATCAATGTCGGGAATACGGTATTTGTATTGGTCGGAGTCCAACGGTTCAAAATGTCTCTATTTGTGTTCATGCCCCGGTCAAAAAGAGTAGGGGAGTAAGATGGAGATGTTTGTACCACGTGGCCAAGGTTGAAAATACAGTTGATTCCGATTTCGAATCTTTTGATTCTGAAAGTATTGAAAAAACCTCCCGTCCATACAGGTTCTGTTGTTCCTGCATATTTGTACCGGTTTCTTCTTTCTTCTACAGAAAGGTTTGAAGCATAAGACCCATTTTCGGTTGTTTTTATATTAAAATATTCTTCGGCGGAAACTTTGTTTCCAGTACTGGTTATAAATAGAGGATAACCTTCGCTGTCGAGACCTCCGAACGGATAAGCAAATATAGAACCGACTGCATAACCTCTAAGCGATGGAGTCAATTGGGTTTCCGGAGTACTGATTTCCAGTATTTTGTTTTGGTTATAAGCGATATTAAATGTCGTATGCCAATCGAAATTTTTCATTTTGATATTATGCGTATTCAGGCTCAATTCGACACCTTGATTCTTCATCGATGCCCAATTGATTGTAGTTGACGAGAACCCTGTTTCCAATGGTAACATTTGTGTCCCGATTAGGTCTACCCCTTTACGGAAATAATAATCTCCCGTGAGGTTGATACGGTTGTTTAATACGGAAAAATCAAATCCTACGTTCGAGGAGTGAGTTTTTTCCCAACGTAATTTTTCATTGGGGGGGGATGATATCGATATAACTTCTTCTGTTGTTCCCGGCAAGATAGTTCTATTTTCATATTTCCCAAGAATTTTAGGTGAAGTGTTCTTGTCGATGTTGCCTTGTAGCCCGTAAGATGCTCGGATAGCCAGATTGTCTATCCATTCTATACCATTCATAAACGATTCAGATGAGATGCGCCATAGCCCGCTGACAGAGTATAGAGGAAGATAGCGGTATTTCTTGTCTACCCCGAAAAGGTCAGAACCGTCGAATCGGATACTGGCACCTAACGTATATCGATGTCGAAATGAATAGGAAAAAGTTGCAAATCCTGAAACATAAGCATTCTCCGTTTCACTGACGGTACTTAATGGAAATGTTGAAGAATGTCGCTCTTCAGGAAATAGAATCGGTTTGGATTGCATTGTTTTCCGGTCATATCCGTATGCAGCATCATATAATGATTTATACCATGTTTTGCGGATTTCGGTTCCTAACATAGCTTCTATCTCATGTTCATTCCGTATGTTTTTTCTGAATTCACCCATAGCTTTCCATGTTACTTGCGAGCTTTCTGTGTCTGTTTGCTTGTGAAAACCTCCGTCTGGCAGATAAGAGGCTCCATTTACAATAGAGCGAAGTTTGTCTTTCCGAATTGAATAACTATCTTTATCTGCAATTTTTTCTATTGTACTTTTATCTACCTGCAAACCTACTTGAGAGGTAAGTTTGAACATTGAATTGATTTTTAGTTCCACATCGAAAAGGCTTTTAAATGATTGTGATGTATTTTCGTGGGATGTATTGGCTCGTTCTTCGAAAATGTTGAAATCTGCGTTTCGGTCATCACCTTTACCTTGTACATTGTCATCATATACGTAGTTATGATTTTCATCATATACCAATTGGTATGGGTTGGCTCTCCGGGAATAGTATGTCGGACTTGAGAAACTATCTGCATCTGTCAAAAACGAATTATTTTTCATTTGATTGGCAAATACACTTGCTCCGAATTTCAAGTGTTTGTTTACTTTATAAGTCGTTTTTCCTGTAAAGTTGAAGCGACTGGCATCTACACCTATAACATTCCCTTTTTCAGTATAATAACCTAAAGATGTATAATAGGTAGCTCGGTCGCTACCACCGGATATACTTAAGTTGTATTCTTGATTAAATGCATCCCGGAAGAGAATATCGTTCCAGTCTGTCGTTGTATTACGCAGTCGATTGATAGCTGCTTGTGCATCAGAAGAAATAGCATTGAATCCTCCGTTTTTGAATGCATCCATTTGCCCATATTGTTGCAATATTTGAGATACACCACCTTTCTCTTCACGATAAGTATAGTCTGACTGCAGTAAATCCATTTCTAACTGAACTTTCTCGTCTGAGTTTAGAAGATTGAGCCTATCTATGTTAACGTTTGGCGTATAAGAAAGTTTGGTAGAGAATGAAACTTGAGTTTTCCCTTTTTTACCGCTTTTAGTAGTAATGACGATTACCCCATTAGCAGCTCTGGCCCCATATATAGCTGTTGCAGCAGCATCTTTTAATACGGTGATATCTTCTATATCATTGGGATTGATTCCGGCAATAGAAGTATTGTAAATATTATCTATATCTTGTAGTTCTTCCATTTTGGGAATATCTGTTCCTTCGAGAGGAAGTCCATCAAGTACCCATAATGGATCTTGAGTTCCATTAATAGAAGATGTTCCCCGAATTCTTATTTTAACGGGGGCTCCAGGGGCACCGGTAGAAGTTACGGCAGATAGCCCTGCTATCTGACCTGCTAAAACTTGGTCGATAGAGTGGGTGTTGCCAATCAACTCATCTGTAATTTTAACTTTAGATATGGCAGATGTCAATTTTCGGCGTTCAATGTTCTGATAGCCGGTAACGACAATGTTGTCGAGCTCATAAGAAGATGGTTCGAGATGGATGTTGTAGAAAGTCTCTTTTCCAAGTTTGATTTCCTTTTGATTATGTCCCAAATAACTGCAATAAATACGGGTAATACCATCGGGTACATTGATAATGAAACTGCCGTCGATAGCGGTCATTACTCCTATCGATTCTTTTTGATGGTTTATTTTTTTCAGATCGTCAGTTGATACAAATACAGATGCACCTATGAGGGGAAGGTTGTCTCCATCAGAGGTTACAAGCCCTTTGATCTCGCGTGTAGCCGCGAATATCGACGTAGTATAAACCATCAGGACTAAAATAAATAAAATCTTTTTCATCTGGCAAAATCTGTATGTCCGGGAAATTGTTATTTCATCGGACGGTTATAATTATTTTTTTCTTTAAGGATAATTTTTATATCCCTATTTTGGAAAGGATAACTCAATATTTCCGAATATTAAATTCGGAAATATTACTTGTTATTCAATCTATTTTATTATACATCTGTTTATTTATTCAATCCTAATCCTGTATTGATACGCAAGAGAACATCAGTATAATGATAGCGCGCTGCTAAATCGGATGTTGAATTAACTCGCTTTTGTAACAGGTCTCTAATGCGAAGTAATTCTCCTCGTTTTACTGATACAGCATCAGATGTGCGATTCGACTGTCCGCTGTAAAAATTGACATTACGTACAGAATGTTCGTCTTTTCCTTCAAGGTGCTGACCGTAACAAGGTAGTACAAGATCTTGCAGACCTGTGCCTACTAGTTTAGGTGCACTTTTGGTTGTGGCTTCTTCTTGTGCTGCAACTAAAAGTGCGTCAACAAAACCTTTTTGTAAAGCTCTCATATTAGCATCGGGTATGCCTCCTCTTTCGGTAATGCCGAATATGTGTTTATGCATCATATCTAACATTTCGATAGCAGTGAAAGCCTTTTTCCCATTCAATTTTTCGTTTTCAATCATACGGACGATACGGTTATTGGTCAATAAATCCCAGAAAATATAACCATGCATGTTTTTCAGCGTATATGACGGAGAATTTTCAATAGCTCCAATAACGGAGTTCTGAATGGGGAATGTATATTTGTTGATTTCAGCATTTAGTAGCCAATCTGGACTGGTCAACACCTCATCAAGTAAAAACTGTACGGCTTCCTTTTGCCTGTTTTTTTCAACAAAGGCGTATGTTTCTTGTCCATCACCAATGGCTGTATTTTCGAGATACATACCACCGATATTAGAGAGTACATGGTAAGCATAGAGATTCCATTGTCCGATGATTGCATTATATAGCCGTCCGGCATCCATGTAAGTTTGGCCTTTCTCTCCAGTTGTAGTCCATTCTATAATATGAGGCATGATTCGTTTGATATTGGCCATACCGAATCGAGCCGCCTTTACATTATCATCACCCAAATCTTCAATCATAGCTCTTGGATCAGTAGCTTCTCGCATTGATTGAGCATCTGCAAACCTATATAATGGTCCGGTATGTTTACTCAGAAACTCATAGATAGCGTCTTTTTCTTCATCAGGAGACTGTATATCCCTCCAACGATATCCGAACTCAATTGCAAATATGTCGTAAGGACCGATGTGCGGAGCAAGATGGGTCACTCCGTCTCCGGGCTGTGTTACATAATTATATCGAGCATAATCCATAATAGAGGATGCTGTTGAGTTCATCTTGTCTGTAAATGTTTTTGACCGTAACGAATCGGTTGGATAAGCAGCCGAGGCAATCATGTTATGGCGTAACCCTAAAGAGTGTCCTATCTCGTGGCAGGCGACAAAACGCATAGCGTCTCCCATAAGGCTGTCTGGTAGTAAGCATTGTTGTGCGGCCGGATTTACAGCTCCGGTTTGTATCGTAATCCAGTTTTTTAGTATAGCAATTACGTTGTGCCACCAGATTACATCAGCTTCGATGATTTCACCTGAACGGGGATCGTATGTCGATGGTCCCATAGCATTCGATTCTGCCGAAGCGACATAGTTGATAACAGAGTAATTTATATCATCTTCATCTGCGGCAACGCTATCAGGTAGTTCTTTGGCAATAATTGCATTTTTGAATCCGGCTTTTTCAAATGCTACTTGCCAATCTTCTACTCCTTGCTTGATGTATTTTCTCCATTGTATAGGAGTTGTTTTATCAATATAAAATACGATAGGCTTTACTGGCTCTACCAATTCTCCACGCAAATAAGCATCTTTGTCTTCCGGTTTGGGTTCGAGTCTCCAGCGGGTAATCAATTTTCGAGAATCCAATTTTTGTTGCTTATCACTGAAAAATAGTTGAGGGACATAAAAGTATCCGACTAAAGGTGATGTGTAACGTCCAATCATAGGTTTCTCCGGTAACAAGACAATAGACGAACTGACTTCTGCCGTTACATTACTGATCTGATTGAATTCTTTTACATGTGTTGTCAATTCAGATATAACGACGACATTATTTTCAAAAGCCTTAGTTTTAACAATTCTCGACAGGTTTTTATCGATTGAAGAGCTTATATTTAAATTGGGGAAAAAACGGTTAATAGGTGAGTCCCCATTATAAATATCATTTATTTTAATGACAAAAGCTGTTGTATCTTTGTTATATGCTTCTATCTTAAATCCTGTCATTAATGGTGATATATAATTTTCATCAACAGATTTCCCGATAGCATCACCATCAGGATATTGAGGTTTAGGCTGTATTTCACGGACAAGGATTTTATTATCATCCTTATTCCATTCAAAACGCACCAATTCTGTCTGGTAGTTAATCCCTTTATTTATTCCGGCGTCATTTACAACTGCGGGGACTTTGGTCAACTTATTTACAATCAGCATGTCCCGATTGAGTAACTTTATCGGGATTTCGAAATAATAATCATTTTTCTTTTTGTGGATGCGAAACATCCCTTCTTGTGTAATAGTTTCTGACCCAACAATTTTCCCATAATCATTTTTTGATTTGGTTGTATCGCTTTTGGCTGAAACATCTCCTTTTTTTGATTTTCTGGATTTTTTACCCTTTTTTCTGAATATATTAAGTTGGGTTTCTTCTTGTTGTGAATGTATTGTATTATTATCAACAAGGAGGTCTCCTGCATAGCAAGACCCTATAACTGAGAACATAATTCCCCACAAGATAAACTTGCTTTTCTTCATATTTGAGTTAGTGTTTAAGTTAATTCTTCTTGTTTTTTGACTTAATGCGATATTTAATTTAGTAATTTAATTGAATAATTTTCTTTCAATTTATTATATAACATTTTTATAAACCTACCAATTCCAATCTTTTTCAAAAGGCAAAAGTATGTATAGTTTTTTTTATTTGCAAATAATTGTTGCTATTTTTATGTATTTTCAATCAAAATGATGTTCTTAAAGCTTTTTACCGACAAAAGTTTATCGAAAATATTTTTTTTATGTCAAAAAATAATAGTAAAGTTTAAAGGGATATATAGAATAAAAAATTGTCATATACATTAAATATGCAAGTGATTTTTATATTCTATATATGTGTATTGGTTAGAATTTATTTTTTTTATTAATCTTGTGATAAAGTATTGTTTTTTTTATGTTTATGATTTGGTTTCTAAATAATATAAAGTGATATGAGCGAGATGTCTTTGTTCCATTCGATGAATTGACGGTTAGGAAGAGAATACGAATCTATGAAATTTAAAGTGTGTACAGGGCAGTGCTGCCGTCAATGATTTGGTATAGGTTGGTAAAATTTGTTCCGGTGTTATTCGCTTGTGTATGATTTAAAATTTAGACTTAAAGAGTTTTTTTAATTGTAGAAACTCCTTGAGTATCTCATCATGAAATAAATCTTTTGTCTTTTATCCATTTTTCGAGAACAGGGATTAGTGTTTGTTCTATGTTGTATGAATCGAATTCTTTATAAAGTTTTCCTGCTAAATCGGAGTTTAGTTTATTAAGTGTACGTTCTTTTAATAGACAAACAGGTTTTCCTAAGCCTATAAATATGCCGATTTCCATGGCTACATTGGGATTAGGATTCTCTGTAGTAATACGTTCATGAACAGCTATACCGAAATCACAGGCATAGATGTAAGCCAATATATTATTCATAAGGTCATCGGTATATTCTATATCATCGGCACGTAAAGCTGAGATTTCGTATTTGTTTAGAACCTTTTTTATTACTTCATGTATTTGGGCATGTATGGGTGTTTGTTGAAAACTCATTATTATAAATGCCTTTTTACCAGGAAAATCATTGTGTATGCGATTAATGTATTCGGCCAGATATGTGGGATTTTTCTGTTCTATGATTATATCTTGTGGGTCTGTTCGGGTTACTGTCTCAAATTCATCATCATTCAGACCAGAAAAGATAGCGACTATTTTTGCTTTTTCTTTTAGAGTCGGATCTTTTGCTACTCCCCAAATAATTTTTTGTTTGTCGAATTTAGAAAAGAAATACTGAAGTTCTTGGATATGCTCCATTAATAATTCAAATTCTGCACTTATAAATATATTGAGTAGAATGGATTTGGATTTATTTACATCTTTATCAGTTAAATGAGCATATCTTAATATTTTTTGTAGTGTATCTTGAATAGGGTTTTCTTCAGAACTTGTTTCTGATATGATGATGGATAAATTATGTAGTATGCTTCTTAAATCTGCAAAGTCAATTGTGATTACTCCTTTTTTTTTCAGAATATCGATGATGGAGAAAAAAGTATCGGAAAATAAAGTCGACAATATTTTGAAAGCATTCATCAACGTGAGCTCTTTATCTCTTTTGATAATGAGGTCGCTGGGGAGTATAGCAACAGAATCGATGAGTGTGTTGAGCGTCTGAATCGCTGTTGTTGCTATGGAATAACTATTATTTCCTTCGAATGTGAAAGGAACAGACGCTAAAGCAATGGTATATATATGGAGTTCTTTTGCGATTTCTGCTATTTCTATAGCGACTTTACTTCCGGTTTCTCCTCCTAAGGGAGCAATAAGGACGAGCATATAAATATTATCCTTTTGCAATAGTTCTCGAATAACTGCTTTTCTTCCTTTTATTTTGGATAAGTTTTTTTGACGAGATTTACTATCCGCATCTAAGAGTAATATTTGTCTGAGGGGAAGATTAAGTTTTGCCAGTAGTTTTTCGTCTGAATCAACTGCCAAAAAATCAATTATGTCGGAGTCGTTTAATTCATCGATTTTTTGAGACTTTTTTGCCTCTTGTCGAGTTTGGTCTCTCAATAAACATTGTTCTTTAATAGATGAGATTATCTGACATGCAGCACTTCCTGCACCAATAACCAGTATTTTGAGATTGTCGTCGAGTTGATAGTTTTCCATACTCCGCATAATTATTGATTTTTTACAGTCTGGGACTTATTTTACAAAAATATTAAATTATCTGTTTATTTTTTATTAAGATCTTGTTTAGTATCTCATTTATATTGATAATTCGATGCTGATTTGTCTATTCTTAACTATGTTGTACTGTATTTTTGCAGTTTTATTAAATAGCAAAATATGATTTTTTATCAAAAATAAGTCTTTATTCTGATTTTGCAAAAGTGTAAAGTTTATGTGTCAGTGGTATTGTGATACGGCGGTATATCTATTGATGTGATGGTAGTTCTGAGAATAGGTCTTGATAATTGGGGGTATTAATTTTATCGGTATTTTATTGAAAAGAGATGCTTCGAAAAAAGAGTGTTGTTGGACTTTATTAGATTGATGAATCTGTTCGGTGAGAATAAGAATGTAGTCTTTTTTCTGTGTATTTGCAAAGATAAGTTTTTTGTGGTATATGTTGATGGTGTATAGAAACAGTTGTTCTTTTTTGTTTAAAGTAATTACTGATTGTTGGTATATATGATTTATCTATATAAAAGTATAAACAAAAAAAATGGTTGTCTCACGACAACCAATCTTCGTTAACCTTAAATCTAATACCATGAAAAACACATTGCAAATGTAGAGATAGTTTGTGGTTTGTGCAAATGATTGCACTGTTTTTATCTATGTATTAATTATATTTAACATTTTGATGCGCTGTTTTTTTTGAGGATTTAAGGTAATCAGTTAATTTATAATTGGTTATTTATTCTTTGTTGTGAAATTATTATTGTTATATTATAATATCGGATTACATAAAAAATGAGAAATACACTGTTTAGTTTTAGGAAAAATTTTGTTTGACGATTTATTTTTGAGGAAACAAATTTCGGAAAAGTAAAAATTATTTGAGAAAGACGTTGTTAGGAGATTTAAGGTTTAGGAATCATTGTTATGGTTCTATCATTGGAATTACCTTGTTTGACTATGAGTGGAGAGGTATTGCAGGATGCTTTTAAGAAATTTTATGTTGGAGAGGTTTGTGTATAAATAGAGCAAAAGACTATCTGATTCCTATCAGTACAGTCTCTTGCTTTGCCTTTATCTATTCTACGTATAAAACTAATCCTTTAAGATATTCTCCTTCTGGATGATAAATATTTACAGGATGATCGGCAGGTTGAGTTAATTGATGAATAATGCGAACACGTCTTCCCGATTGGGCTGCTGCGCTAAAAACTGCCAGTCTAAAATTTTCTTTCGATACGACTTGTGAACATGAGAAAGTAAATATTATGCCTCCGGGTTTTATTTTTTCAAAAGCCTTTGCATTTAATTTTCGATATCCTTGTAATGCATTATGCAGAACTTTCCGATGTTTGGCAAATGCTGGAGGATCGAGAATTATGAGGTCATATTGATCTCCCATCTGGTCGAGAAATTTGAATGCATCTTCAGCGAAAGCTTTATGCCGAGTATCTCCAGGGAAATTTAATTCTACGTTTTTACATGTCAAATCTATTGCTTTAGCCGAACTGTCCACCGAGTGTACCAGTTTTGCTCCTCCCCGCATTGCATAAAATGAAAATCCTCCAGTATAACAGAACATATTTAATACGGACCGTCCTTTGGAATAGCGTTCGAGAAGTGCCCTATTTTCTCGTTGATCTACAAAAAAACCGGTTTTTTGTCCCTTCAGCCAATCTACATGAAATTTGAGTCCATATTCAATTGCAATATTTCCGGCTTCTCCTCCGATTAGATATTCATTCTCTGGGTCAAGTTGTGCTTTATAGGGCAAAGTAGTTTCAGATTTGTAATATACATTTTTTATATGGTTACCCAAAACTTGTATAATGGCATCGGCAAGTATGTGTCTTGCATAGTGCATACCGGGAGAATGGGCTTGCATAACAGCTGTTTGGTCGTAGATATCGATAATAAGACCGGGGAGATTGTCTCCTTCTCCATGAACAAGTCTGAAAGTGTTGTTGTAATCTCCGTCAGTGAGCCCTATACTTTTACGTAATTCATAAGCTGTCATCAATCTGTTCTTAAAAAAGTCAAGATCGATTGTAGTGGGTTCGAATGATAATATTCTGACTGCAATGCTTCCAATCTGATAATGTCCTAAGGCAATAAAATTCCCTTTATTATCTGCTACTTCAACGATATCCCCTTCTTCGGGCTGTTTTTCGAAGCGCTGAATAGCTCCCGAAAATACCCAAGGATGAAACCTTTGTAAGGATTCTTCTTTCCCGGGTTTTAAATATATTTTGCTATATGTCATATATAAAATCTGTGTGTTTCATCGGTTCTTTATTTGAAAAAGAATCGAAATATATCATTTCCATTGGCAAAAATCAATAGGGCAAATAAGAATGCCATACCGGCCATTTGAGCATATTCCATGAATTTTTCGTTTGGCTGTCTTCGTGTAATTACTTCATACAAAAGGAAAAGCACATGACCTCCATCTAATGCCGGAATGGGCAATATGTTCATAAAAGCTAAAATGATTGAGAGGAATGCTGTCATGCTCCAAAATGCTTCCCAATCCCAAACTGGAGGGAAGATACTTCCTATAGCTCCGAATCCTCCTAAGTTGCTGGCACCTTCTTTCGTAAATACATATTTCATATCACTGACATATCCTTTTAAGGTACTGATACCTTTTTCAATTCCTTTGGGAAAAGATTCCCAAAATCCATAATGGATAGTAACTAATGGATATATGTCGGTAATTGGGGTTAGGGCAATACCCAATTTGCCATTTTTATCTACTTGCACAGGCAATGTCATTTCTTTTCCGGAACGATAGAAAGTTACATTTGCATTTTTCCCTTTTACACTATCCAAAACTTTAGTAAGTGTTATAAAATCAGGTATAGGGGTTCCATTAATATTTGTCAAGCTATCGCCTGATTGTATTCCGGCGAGAGCGGCTCCTTGTCCGGGAGAAGCTTCTTTGACGACGATTGGTAATCTGAAGGAGGCAAATTTCTCGTTTTTGTCGATTAATTGTAGCATAAAATTTTCGGGCATGTTTATCTCTACGATTTTTCCATCGCGCTCCACTTTTATTATTTTGGCTTCCGCCATTGCTCGTACAGTTTCTCCCGTTAATGTTTCTAACGGCTTTCCATCAGCTTCTAAGGGTATATCCCCATCCTTAAACCCGGCCTGATGTGCTACTTCACTGTAATTGAGTCCGGCTTTTGCATTTTTAAATGGAAGATAGCTATCACCCCAAGTGAATGTAATCATTGAATAAATGAGTAGAGCCAGAATGAAATTGAATAGCACTCCGGCAATCATAACCATAAGACGTTGTCCGGCAGGTTTTGACCGGAACTCCCATGGTTGGGCAGGTTTTGCCATTTGTTCTTTATCCATTGACTCATCTATCATGCCGGCTATTTTTACATAACCGCCCAGAGGTAACCATCCGATACCATATTCTGTTTCACTGTTTTTGGGCTTAAATTTGAAAAGGGTAAACCAAGGGTTAAAGAAAAGATAAAATTTTTCTACTCGTATTTTGTATAACCGTGCAAAAATAAAATGCCCGAATTCATGGACAATGACCAAGATAGATAGGCTTAAAATTAATTGCAAAGCTTTGATAAGAAATGTCTCCATTTGTTATAAGTTATTATAAATTTTTGATTAATTCTTTTGCTTGTATACGGCTTTCTTTGTCTGTATTAACGTAGTCCTCGTAAGTTGGATTTTTTATGAAGAACATCTTTTCCATCGTCTTCATAATGAGGGATGTGATTTCTATAAATCCGATTTTTTCATGTAGAAAAGCTTCGACCGCGACCTCGTTTGCAGCATTTAATATGCATGGCATATTTCCCCCTGTTTGCATAGCATGATAAGCATATGACAAAAGAGGAAATTTTTCTGTATCAGGGTACTCAAATGTTAAATGATGATAATCTTCGATTTTAAGTTTATGACTGGAATTCTTCAATCGATTTGGATAAGAAAAAGCATAGCTTATGGGCAATTTCATATCAGGAGTTCCTAACTGAGCTTTGATAGCTCCGTCTTCGAACTGAATCATTGAGTGTACAATAGATTGGGGATGTACAACAACTTCAATTTGCTCAGGTTTCACATCAAAGAGCCATTTGGCTTCGATTACTTCAAAGCCTTTGTTCATCATAGTGGCTGAATCTATTGTTATTTTGTTCCCCATTTTCCAACGGGGATGCTGTAATGCGTCTTTTAGTTTTACAGATTTCATCTGTTCTTGTGTATATGTCCTGAATGGACCACCAGATGCTGTAAGTATAATTTTTTCTATTGGATTGTGTATCTCTCCTGCTAAACATTGGAAAATAGCTGAATGCTCAGAATCGACAGGGATTACAGCTGTTTTATGTTCGAGTGCCAGTTTATTAATAAGTTCTCCTGCTACAACTAATGTTTCTTTGTTTGCTAATGCTATAGTTTTACCGGCTTTAATGGCTTGTATAGTAGGATATAAACCGGAATAACCAACCATCGCGGTGAGAACCATATCTATGGGTTCTGACTCTACTATTTGGGCAATAGCTTCTTGTCCAGCATATACTTTTACAGGTATGTCTGCTAATGCTTCGGTTAATTTTTTATAGTGTTTTTCGTTAGCAATAACTACTGCTTCAGGCTCAAATCGTCGGGCCTGTTCGATAAGTAAATCAACATTATTATTTGCTGTTAGGGTATATATTTCAAACAAATCAGGATTTTCCGAAATGACTTCTAAAGCTTGAGTTCCTATAGATCCGGTCGATCCTAATATCGCAAGTTGCTTCTTCATATTTACAATTTTCCAAAAAGTAAGGCAAAGATATAAATTATCTCTCTTTAAATAGTGATAACTATATAAAATCGGCCTTTAGTTTTTTTATTTTAAGAAGTGAGGGTTAAATAATTTGAATAATTTTCTTTTTTACTCATTTTATGCAAAACCAATTCAAAAAACTATATAATCAGCTGGATCCAATGGTTGTCCCATGTACCAAAGTTGAAATTCTATGGATGTGTTTTCTGTAGATATTCTGTCATTGTAATTGTCTACAACTGCAATTTTTTCACCTCCAGTTACTTTATCTCCTACTTTTTTTAATAAACCTCCGGTGTATTTGTATATAGAAATAAAATTGTTCCCATGTTGGACTGCAATTATATAACCTTGTTCTAACGTATAGTTGGCTACAATAATAGTTCCATCGAGAACAGAAGAAACAGCTGCGTTTCTTGAAGTTCGTATATCGATACCGTAATGTCCTCGTTTGGGGTTAAAATTGTTGACGACCTGCCCTTTGGTTGGAGGGTAGAATATAAATCCGTCTGTGGGTATATTATCGTGAAATACATTTAGTCGATATTTTTCATCTTTTTCGTATTTTTCTATAAACTCAGCGGTCGTTTCAGAACGGTTCAGAAACGAATCTTTAGGGAAAGTGAGCAAAGAATCTTTTATTTGTTCTATGGAGTCGTGCTGGATATTTCCGGTTAAGATACGATTTAAATTTTGTAGGTAATGATCTTTTATTTCAAGTTCTTTTGATAATGAGTCTATGCGTAAAGCGTTATCCATAATTTTTGCACGAGCATCTCTTTTAAGATATCCCGGAAGAAAATTTTTTAAAGGGGTTCCTACTATTAAATAAGTTGCTGCCATAAATATGATGACAACAAGTGCAGTGAAAAACATGAATGCCCCTAAACGGGATAATCTGAAAGTCCATACCTCTTCTAATGTATTTTCGTTGAAAAACGAAAGTTTGTATTTTGAGCGCATTTTTTTCCAAAAGATGCGTGATTTATTTTTTTTATGCATATTACGTCATTCTGAAGTTCTATACACTGCAATATTACAAATTAATTATGATAATAGCAAAAACGATGATTTCGTAAATAAAAGAGAACGTTATATTTGTAGAGACTTTATATTGAGTATTTGAAAATATCTTTGTATTTTTATGCGTCGGTAAAATTGATGAAGTTGTTTTTTATTTGTCTAATTTATAATTGAAACCATGAAACGATTTGTTCTATTATGTGTGGTATTTTTTTTATTTTGTAGTGTTGGAATATATGGTAAAAATATTGAGCTGAAATCTCCTGACGGGTCATTGGGCGTAGATATTCAGTTGAAAGATAAGATTTATTATTCCGTTTATGCTGGAAATGAGTTGTTATTGAAAGATTGTTCTATGTCTTTGGATTTGAAAGATGAAGTCTTGGGACGGTCGCCAAAGTTGCGGAATATAAGGAGAAATAGTGTAGATGAAACTGTAAAACGGGAAATTCCGATGAAAAATGCCGAAGTGCGTAATCATTATAATGTTTTGCAGATGGATATGGACGGAGATTATTCTGTAGAGTTCAGAGCGTACGATAATGGTGTAGCATATCGTTTCATTACGATCAAAAAAGGGAAAAGAGAAGTTTTGGATGAAGAGTATTCTATAAATTTTCCCGATTCTTATTTGGCACATCTTTCGCAAACGGAAAGTTTCAAAACATCATGCGAAGTCCCTTATACTCATATAAAGACGACCGAGTATAAAAATATTGACCAGATGAGCTATTTCCCAGTTTTGCTGGAGACGAATAATGGATACAATATATTGATTTCGGAAGCTGATTTGTACGATTATCCCTGTATGTTTATAAAAAGTTCTGGGAATAATGGTTTTCGGTCGGTATTTCCAAAATGTCCTTTGGAGTTTGGAGAAGATGGGGATCGTAGTGTTAAAATATTGAGAGAAGCTGATTATATAGCAAAAACATCCGGGTCTCGGAATTTTCCTTGGCGTTTTTTTGTAATTTCTAACGATGTTCGGGATATTGTATCTAATGAAATGGTGTATAACCTTTCTTCTCCTTGTGAATTGGTTGATTATAGTTGGATAAAACCGGGACAAGTGAGTTGGGAATGGTGGAATGGTGCTACACCGTATGGACCCGATGTAAATTTTGTTTCCGGTTATAACTTAGATACCTATAAATATTTTATCGATTTCGCAGCTCGGTATGATATTCCGTATATATTGATGGATGAAGGATGGGCATTGAGTACACAGGATCCTTACACTCCCAATCCGCAAGTAAATGTGCATGAAATTGTTCGTTATGGAAAAGAAAAAGGAGTGGGTGTACTGCTGTGGCTTACTTGGCTTACAGTAGAAAAACATTTCGATCTTTTTAAGACATTTTCGGAATGGGGTATCTCCGGTATAAAAATAGATTTTATGGATCGGAGCGACCAGTGGATGGTTAATTTTTATGAAAGGGTGGTAAAAGCTGCTGCCGAAAATCATTTGGTAATAGATTTTCACGGGGCCTTTAAACCTGCGGGCCTAGAACGTAGATATCCTAATCTGTTGTCTTACGAGGGAGTAAGAGGCATGGAATATATGGGAAATTGTATTCCCGAAAATAGTTTGTATTTTCCTTTTATAAGAAATGCGGTAGGACCGATGGATTATACGCCGGGGGCGATGATAAGTATGCAGCCTGAATCGTATAAAGCTGAACGTCCTAATGCGGCGAGTATCGGGACAAGAGCTTATCAATTAGCTTTGTATGTCGTTTTTGAAAGTGCGATTCAGATGTTGGCTGATAATCCTACTCTGTATTATCGCAATCAGGACTGTACTGAGTTTATAACAAGTGTGCCGGTTACGTGGGATAAAACGGAGGTTTTGGATGCTAAAGTCGGAGAATATGTTGTTATTGCTCGAAATAAGAACAGGAAATGGTATGTCGGTGCGATTTGTAATGGAAAAGAGACTCGACGTGAATTGACGATCGATTTTAGTTTTCTAAAAGAAAGCAGAGAATATCGGATGACATCTTTTGAAGACGGCATCAATGCTGGTAACCAAGCGATGGATTATCGAAAGAAAGAAAGTACCGTTAAATCTGGAGACAAGATAAAGATAGAGCTGGCTCGAAATGGAGGATGGGCAGCTGTTCTTGAATAAAAAAATTATAAAATTAGTGGATATATGGGATGTTAAAATTGAATTAATGGTTGAATTTTTGATATAAGAAAGTTTGATTGGATTGTGAGCTGGGTCTTGAAAGTTTTTAATTTGACTTTCGAGATCCAGTTTGTATCTTTATTTTTTCAAAAATGGCATATAGGTATAAATGTAATGGTTTTATCGATTTATTGCACATTATTATATTCTGTTTTCTGAAAAAAACATATAATTTACTAAATGGCTTTTCTTTTGACTATCCGAACTTTAAGTTCTGTCGGTGAATGTTTTCATGATATTTTTATCTTATCGTTTTGAACAGAATGACAACGCGAGTTGTTTTACCATCAAAAGAAATAAAAATGGAGTGTTTGTATTGTAAATAGGGCCTTTTTACTCTATCAGGAAACAATTGCAAACACATAATAAATGTAAACTAAATTGTCAAAAAGATGAAAACAAAACATGTTCTTTACTCGATGGCGTTGGCCCTGGTAGCTTCCTGGGCGTTTGTCGAAAGTGGAGCAGCTCAAGTAGCTGTGGTTGAAGAGGAGGTGACGGTTGCAGAGATGTTGCCCGGTAAAACTCATTATTATGCAAATAAAGTGGGAGATAATTGGTACATATCTCTTGGTGCAGGAGCTCAGACTTTCCTTACCGAACATAAAGGGAATGTGCAGTATACTTTAGCAATGAATTTTGCTTTAGGCAAATGGATTACTCCATATTTGGGAGTTCGTATTAGTGCAATGGGGGGAGCTCTTCATCCGTTATGGCCAGATAAAGAACATATGAATCATTTTCGCTATGCTGCGGTTTACGGTGATTTGATGTGGGATTTGACGAATGCTTTAGGTGGTTATAATGAAAAACGTGTAGTTTCGGTTATACCGTTTGCTGGTGTCGGAGCCGCGTTGGCATTTAAAAATCCGATTAATGACCATAGGACCTATGGTTTACCTGTATCAGCTGGTATAAAACTGAATTTCCGTTTATCTCATTATGTTGACTTTTTCTTAGAAGGTCGGGCAAATGCTATGGGTGATCATTTTAACGGAGTAGTACAAGGAAAACAAGTTGAATCTATTGTATCGGCTATTGGTGGTTTGACTGTAAAATTTGGAAAGGATCGTTTCAACGCATTTGATCCTTCTGGAGAAAGAATTGTTATTAATGATTTGAATAATAAAGTAAATGATTTACGTTCGAGATTACAAGATTGTGAATCTCGTGAATGCCCTCCTTGTCCAGAAGTTGTTGTTGCAGAGGAAGTTGTCCCTGTTCCAGAACCTGTTTCAAATTGTGATGCTGATTTGACTTCAGTAGTTCGCTTTACAATAAATAGTGCAGTGGTTTCTCCTGAAGAGATGGTCAATGTTTATAATATAGCTGAGTGGATGAAGAAAAATCCGGATTGTAATGTTACTGTAATTGGGTATGCAGATAAAGAAACAGGAACTCCAGCATATAATAAAGAGTTGAGTAAGAAGCGTGCTGACGCTGTTGTGAAAATTTTGACAGGTAAATATGGCATCAAGGCCAATCGTATCCAGATGATAGGGAATGGTAGTGATTCTCAACCTTATCCTAACAATAATAACTGGAATCGTATTGTGGTGTTTAGTGGAAAAGCTGCTAAATAATATTTTCGATTCGAAATAAAAAATGAGATGCCGTTCTTATAAAAGGAGAACGGCATCTCATTTTTTGTTAGAAGAAGTTATAGTTAGAAAATACGTCCGACTAATTTTAAGGAAATCATAGGATAAATCGTTATTTTATCCATTATATCTGTAATACCGGAAGAACTGAGTTCGTCATTCAATAAATCATTTACACTGGCTATACTGCTGACAATTTTG
Source organism: Coprobacter secundus subsp. similis (assembly GCF_015097275.1). Taxonomy (GTDB): domain Bacteria; phylum Bacteroidota; class Bacteroidia; order Bacteroidales; family Coprobacteraceae; genus Coprobacter; species Coprobacter secundus. The sequence continues at coordinate 1,366,644 of NZ_AP023322.1, read as the reverse complement.
GGTTTACCGTGAAACATGACACCCATCTCAAATTGGCATCCAATTCTTTTACGGGGTACCGAACGCCCAAATCCAAGCCCTACATAAGGTTTTATACTATTTATTTTGATTGCAGCATCTACATTGCCTAATTCATTGGCTTGGATAGAGTAATCTCCTAATGCAATACCTGTTTCAAAATCTACTCCTGTTTGTTGAGAATATTTGTTTAAAATCTCAGACACCTCGGTTACTTGTTGTGGCATCTTTCCGGTGACAGATACTAATTTGCTCTTTCCGATGTATAATCCTGCTACGAAATGAAAAGAGGCTTTTCGAAATGGGTATATATCTACTAATATTTTTCCATTCAATAGACCTAATTTTGCTTTTAGATTAGCTTCTGTATCCAATTCGGAAGAATTGGTTGGCAATCCGTTTTGTTTTAATTCGTTTTTGATATCAGGATATTGGTTGATAATATTATCCATTTCTGAACTGGCGAAATCAATATCAAATCCTGTGGAATAGGAGTAAGGAAACATAGCAATACCGGCTCTTAATGCGAAATGTGGATGTAATGGAACAGCGACATCAAGGCCTATACCTGTTGTCCCGGCTTCCAATCCTACAGCTAAGTGTTCGAATGCTTTCATATCTCGTTGTGCGAATGAAATAGTGGTACAGCAAGATAAGAGTAAACAAATAAGAATAATCTGTTTTTTCATTTTATCATTTAATAATTAAATATATAAATAAATTGTAAATTATATTTTATATGACAAAAATACAGAATCATGTTTTAATAACAAAAATAAAGGGAAAAAGATATATATTTTGTTTATATAAATATCTCATAAAGTAAAAAAATAGTATATTTATGTGTTGTTTATCAATATATTAATTGGAATAATGAATGCTGTTGTAATAAATATTTTATTACATTCCCAGTGTATTAATATTTTGTTTGGATAGTTTTTTTAGAATCTTCCCATGTTATAAAATGTTACAGAATCTGGACCGAATCTACCGGATAATGTACTGAAATCAAGCCGCAGTTGATCAAAGTAGGTTTCTGCTCCATCTCTATAACGCCATATAAGGGCATCATAGTGATAACTGTTCCATCTCCATTCAAAAGGAAATGTTTCTATTTGGGTGCGGTCGGGATAGACTGTGCGTAAGGTTTCTTCTCCGTAACCATCTGCCCAAAAACGGAGTTCTTGTGTTACTGTAAATCCTTGATTGTTTCTAAATGTATCGGACCATATTTTATAACAAAGCATATCAGTTGCTTCTCCTGGATATCTTGGTCTATCGTCGTCCCATTCTATTTCACAGGCTTGCAGGTTAAAAATGGTCAGCAATACAAATATCCATTTGGTATATATAGAAAATTCTGTTTCTTTCATTTTATATATTATATATTTATAGTATTAAGACAAAAAAACAGTCCAAAAGTTTAATATTTGGACTGTTTTTAAAATAAATATAATGATATTATTTGGACAAATAGGTTTAGAAGGAATAGGAAAGTCACAATTGATAATTGTTGACATAATTTGTTATCCATTCTCCGACCTCAGAAGTAGAGTATGTTTTACCATCTTTGGCTAGGTCTTCAGTAACGATACCCGCTTCTATGGAGGCGTCAACAGCTTTGCGTATCAATTTGCCTTCATTGGGCAGATTGAAAGCGTATTCAAACATTAGTGCAGCGGATAATATGGTAGCAATGGGATTAGCTATATTTTTCCCTGCAGCCTGAGGATAAGAGCCATGGATAGGTTCGAAGACGGAAGTGTATATACCTACCGATGCGGAAGGGAGCATTCCTAATGAACCGGTGATGACAGAGGCTTCGTCTGTGAGAATATCTCCAAACATGTTTTCTGTAACAACAACATCAAAACGTCCTGGCCATTGTATCAATTGCATGGCAGCGTTGTCTACAAACATGTATTCAGTGGTTACTTCAGGATATTGTTTTTCTATTTTTTGAGCAACTTCTCTCCATAATCGAGAAGTACATAAGACGTTTGCTTTGTCTACGACTGTAAGCTTTTTCCTTCTCTGCATAGCATATTTATATGCTAAATGAACGATACGTTCAATCTCTTCACGGGTATATACACATGTATCATACGCTGTGTTGTTGTCTTCACTTCTACCTTGAGGACGTCCGAAATAGATGCCTCCTGTAAGTTCTCGTATACACATCAGGTCAGTTCCTTTTACAATATCAGTACGTAAAGGAGATTTATGTATCAATGATTCGAATGTTGTTACGGGACGTATATTAGCGTACAACCCTAATTTTTTTCGCATACTTAATAACCCTTGTTCGGGACGAATTTTTGCTGATGGGTTATTATCATATTTAGGGGAGCCTATTGCTCCGAACAAAACTGCGTCCGATTGCATACAGAGTTCGTGAGTTTCGTCAGGATAGGGGTTTCCACATTCGTCGATAGCACATGCCCCAACCAGAGCTTGCTTGTATGTCAGTTCATGTCCGAATTTTTTACATATAGCTTCAGTTACATTCAGAGCTTGAGCAACAATTTCGGGCCCTATCCCATCTCCAGGGAGTACAGCGATGTTCATTTTCATAATAGGTAAATTTTAATATAAATGTTTTTTGTTATTACATACTTTCAATTTGATTCAGCATTTTGATAGTTGCCTGTATAGCTGCCTCAGTTTGGTCGGCATCAAGCCCTCGGGTTTTGAATGTGTGCCCGTTATGATTCCATGTGATAACTGTCTGTACAAGAGCATCTGTTCGCCCGCCGGGAGGAATGTCTACCATGTAATTTGTCAGCATAGGAAAGGGTCGTTTTAGTTGTATTTTATAAATCTTTCGTAAAGCTTTTACAAATGCATCGAATTGTCCGTCACCTATAGACGTTTCTTCATATTGAATACCATGTATTTCCATTTTAATGACAGCGACAGGTCTCAGTCCTTGAGCCAAAGCTAAAGAATAATTAAGTATCCGTATTGGTTGGTCTTTATCATTGTGCTTCAATACATCTGAAATTATATATGGAAGGTCATCTTGAGTTACTAGTTCTTTTTTATCGCCTAGAGCAATAATTCGTTCCGTAACTTTTCGCATCGATTCATCATCCAGTTCTATTCCTAGAGCTTCCAGATTTTTACGAATATTAGCTTTGCCTGATGTTTTCCCCAATGCATATTCCCGAGTGCGACCAAATCTTTCGGGAAGTAAATCATTAAAATATAGGTTATTTTTGCTGTCTCCATCGGCGTGGACTCCGGCGCATTGAGTAAAGACGTATTCACCGATGACCGGTTTATTGGAAGGTATGCGGATACCGGAGTAAGATTCTACGACGCGGCTTACTTGATTTACTTTAGTCTCATCGATATGAGTTTGTTGTTTTAGCTGATCATGTAATACGGCTAATACACTTGATAAAGGTGCATTACCGGCTCGTTCTCCAAGACCATTGATAGTGCAATGGATGCCTTTTATACCGGCTTTTACTGCCGATAAGACATTGGCAACTGCCAAATCATAATCATTATGAGCATGAAAGTCAAAATGGATATCAGGATATTGTTGACATATATTGTTGCAGAATTCGAAAGTTTGATATGGATTCAATATACCTAATGTATCAGGTAACATGAATCTTTTTATTGGTTCATCTTTTAGACTATTGATAAGATGGAAGACATAATCGGGAGATTGTATCATCCCATTGGACCAGTCTTCCAAATAGATATTGATATCAATGTCATTTTTTCGAGCTTTTTCTATTGTTGATTTTATATCAGATATATGTTCTTGTGGAGTTTTACGTAATTGTTGTTCGCAATGTTTTTTAGAACCTTTACAAAGTAAATTTACTACCTTTCCTCCAGCTTGTTTAATCCATCTAATAGAGATTCCTTCATCGATGAATCCTAAGATTTCTATTTTGTTTGAGTGATTGCGTCTTTCGGCCCATTCACAGACTCGCTTTACAGCTTCGAACTCACCTTCTGATACTCGAGCCGATGCTATTTCGATTCGGTCGACTTTCAGTTCTTCAAGTAGAAGTCTGGCGATGCTCAGTTTTTCTTGAGCTGCAAAAGAAACTCCGGAGGTTTGTTCTCCATCACGAAGGGTGGTATCCATTATTTCTATCGACATACTTATATTTTATTTATCAGTTTAAGAAAATTTTTATATTCATTTCTATTGAATAAGTCTGATATATCCGATTTTTAACAGGAGATAGTTGATAGAAAATGTTATATTTTATTTTTTTCCCAAGCTTCGATTTTGTCTTTTTGGCTCAGCAGGTAATCGATATCATCAAATCCGTTAAGTAAACAATTCTTTTTGTAAGGATTTATATCGAATGTCTCCATAGCTTTATTTGCATTGTTAACAATAGTTTGTTTTTCAAGATTTATAGTTACGGTCGTTTGTGGGTTTTCTCGAATAGCCGCAAACAAATCAGCAAGGAATGATTCGGATACTACGACCGGAAGCACACAATTGTTCAATGCATTGTTTTTGAAGATATCAGCAAAAAAACTGGATACAACGACTTTAAATCCGTAACCGGCCACAGCCCAGGCTGCATGTTCTCGACTCGATCCGCTACCGAAATTTTTTCCGGCTACAAGTATGGAGCCACTATATGTTGGATCATTTAGAACAAAGCTTTTTATTAAATTACCTTCTTTATCGTATCTCCAGTCGCGAAAGAGATTATCTCCAAAACCTTCACGAGTAGTCGCTTTGAGAAAACGAGCTGGAATTATCTGGTCTGTATCTACATTTTCCATAGGTAATGGGATACAAGTTGATGTTAAAGTTTCAAATTTATCTGTCATGATTATTATAGATTAAACATTCTGAATCAATTATAAAAAGTCTCTTGGATCTGTTATTTCTCCGGTGATAGCTGCTGCTGCTGCAACAAGAGGGCCTGCGAGAATTGTTCGAGCTCCTGGACCTTGTCTACCTTCGAAATTTCGATTTGATGTAGATACCGCATATTTCCCGGCAGGTACTTTGTCGTCATTCATAGCAAGGCAAGCAGAACATCCGGGTTGGCGTAGTTCGAACCCTGCATCATTCAGTATTTTATCTAAACCTTCGTTCCGGATTTGTTTTTCTACTTTCCAAGAACCAGGAACGAGCCAAGCGGTTACACATTCAGCTTTTTTCTTTCCTTTAACGAATTGGGCAAAAGCCCTGAAATCTTCAATTCTTCCATTTGTACAACTACCTAAAAATATGTAATCTATTTTTTTCCCGATTAATTTTTCTCCTGGTTTGAATCCCATATAATCCAATGATTTACAGAAAGATATTTTTCCAGCTTCATCAATTTCTTCAAGAGTGGGAATTGTATCTTGTATACCCATGCCCATACCGGGGTTAGTCCCATATGTAATACGAGGTTCTATTTCTTCGGCATTGAAATATATTTCTTTATCAAATATTGCTCCATCATCGCTTTTTAGCTCCTTCCACTGGGCAATAGCTTTATCCCATTCTTCTCCTTTTGGTGCGTATTCTCTACCTTTTATGTAAGCAAAGGTTGTCTCGTCTGGAGCAATCATTCCTCCACGCGCTCCCATTTCTATACTTAGATTACATACTGTCATCCTCTCTTCCATACTTAAAGATCGGATAGTCTCTCCGGCAAATTCTACGAAATATCCAGTAGCACCACCAGTTGTCATTCTTGCAATGACAAACAAAGCGATGTCTTTAGCTGTCACACCTTTTTTCAATTTGCCATCAATCGTGATACGCATTTTTTTCGGCTTTGGTTGTAAAATACATTGTGAAGCCAAAACCATTTCAACTTCGCTGGTTCCTATTCCGAACGCTACGGCACCAAACGCTCCATGTGTTGATGTATGGCTGTCACCACAGACAATAGTCATTCCCGGTTGTGTGAGTCCGTTTTCAGGACCAATAACATGAATGATACCATTTTTTTCATGTCCCAAACCGAAAAGAGTCAACCCAAACTCCTGTGCATTTTTAGTCAATTCCTCTACTTGTTTTCGTGAGATAGGGTCTTGTATTGGTTTATCCTGATTTAAAGTCGGAATATTATGGTCAGGTGAGCAAGTTGTTTTTTCTGGACGGAATACTTTTAGATTTCGTTCTCGTAAGCTGTTGAATGCTTGAGGACTAGTTACTTCGTGGCAGTAATGCCTGTCGATGTATAGTTGTGTCGGGCCGCCTTCTACGGTTGATACTACGTGTGCATCCCAAATTTTGTCAAATAATGTTTTCATTGGATATATTTCTTTTAATCATTTGATAAAATGTATTTTCTAAATTCTTTCAATTTAAGAATAATTTTTTTATAGATTTAGAATTAACTTATGATATTTGTTAAATAATGAATTTGTTAATAGCATCTATAAAAGCTTCTACAGAAGCTGCTACAATGTCGGTATTGGCTGAAAATCCGTAGTAGTGAGCCCCTTCGTAAGAAACAGTGATGTGTACTTTACCTACATCATCACTTCCTTTGGTAATAGCTTGTATGAGAAATTCTTGTACAGTCATTTTACGATGAATAATTTGTTTTACGGCATTAATTGCAGCATCGACTGGTCCATTGCCTGAGGCTGCAGCTTCGAATTTTTCTCCGGCAATATCAAGACAAATACTGGCTACCGGGCGTACACCGACACCGGAAGTTACTTGTAGATATTCTAAACGGATGCGGGCATTTGCAGAACGCTCTTTTCCGACTAACATCAGTACATCGTCATCATTGATATCTTTTTTCCGGTCAGCTAACTTTAAAAAATCTTCGTATGCTTTGTCCAGCTTTTCTTTATCTAATTCTACCCCTAATATATGTAACCGATGTTTTAGTGCTGCCCGTCCACTACGAGCTGTCAGTACGATAGAATTTTCATCTATACCAACATCTTTAGGATCTATGATTTCATAGCTTTCCCGATTTTTCAATACACCATCTTGATGTATTCCTGAAGAATGGGCGAATGCATTTCTTCCGACAATTGCTTTATTGGGTTGTACAGGCATATTCATCAGACTTGAAACCATACGACTGATACCATAGATTTTTTGGGTATTTATATTTGTTACAATATTTGTTTCGTGATGACTTTTAAAAATCATAGCTACTTCTTCAAGTGAAGTATTCCCTGCCCGCTCACCTATACCATTGATAGTTACTTCAGCTTGTCGGGCTCCATTCATAATACCCGAAATAGTGTTGGCTGTAGCCATACCCAAATCGTTATGACAATGCGTGGCAATTACGACATTGTCTATTCCCTTTACGTTTTCTTTAAGGAATTTAATTTTTCGGCCGAATTCATCGGGCAGGCAATATCCAGTAGTATCAGGAATATTGACAACGGTAGCTCCTGCTTTGATTACAGCTTCTATCACACGTGCTAAGTATTCATTATCGGTACGGCCTGCGTCTTCAGCATAAAACTGTACATCTTCCACAAACTTTTTGGCATATTTTACGGCAGCAACAGCTCGTTCAATAATTTCTTCCCTAGTAGAATTAAATTTGTATTTTATGTGATAGTCAGAGGTCCCGATACCAGTATGTATTCTTTTATGTTTGGCATATTCAAGAGCATCGGCAGCAACTTTTATGTCATTTTCTACAGCACGTGTCAATGCGCAAATTGTAGGCCATGTAACAGCTTTTGAGATTTCGACAACTGATTTGAAATCGCCTGGACTGGATACAGGAAATCCCGCTTCAATAACATCTACGCCTAATCCTTCTAACGCTTTTGCTACCTGGATTTTCTCAACTGTGTTCAATTGGCAGCCTGGTACTTGTTCTCCGTCTCGTAAAGTAGTATCGAAAATAAATAATCTGTCACTCATTTGTATTTAATTTTATTTTGTTGTTGCCATAAAAAAAACCTTTCTGCACATGGTGTGAGAAAGGTTTGTATTTTTCTTTTATTGATTTCCCTTTTGTAAAAGGTTTGTACCCGCTCACATCCTTTCGGTAAATCCCGATAGAATAATAATATTTAGACCGAGTAGTAGATCAATAAAGTGTCTCATTTTTTATAATGATAAAGTATTGTTTGCTTTATTTTGATTGCAAATATATAGATAGTTTTTTAATCTCAAAATAAAAATGATACTTTTTTGTGATAAAAAATTATATCTTGTAAGATGATAGCTTCTATTTTATATTAAATTGTAAGTATTTGCTCTTCTTTTTGTATTCATTATCAATTTTTTACGGAGGGAGGTAAAGTTTTATTGTAATAATGTAGATGTTTTTCTATTTTTTCTTTATTCAATAGTATACTTATGCAAATTCAGTTACTTTGGGCTACAAGGTCAAAAATAAAAAAGCACCTATACTTAGGTGCTTTTTTTGATAATCTCATTTGCAATTATCCCAAATACGTTTTTAGCAATTTGCTACGAGAACTTTGTCTTAATCTTCTAATGGCTTTTTCTTTAATCTGGCGTACGCGCTCTCTTGTAAGGCCGAATTTATCGCCGATTTCTTCCAGTGTCATTTCCTGACATCCAATACCGAAAAACATTTTGATAATATCACTTTCTCTTTCGGTCAGTGTAGCAAGAGCTCTGTCAATTTCTTTAGCAAGAGACTCGTTAATAAGTGAACGGTCGGCGATTGGGGAATCGTCGTTAACCAATACATCCAACAGACTATTATCTTCTCCTTCGACAAATGGAGCATCTACCGAAATATGACGGCCAGATACTTTCATTGTGTCAGAGATTTTATCTACGGGGATGTCCAACTCATCAGCAAGCTCTTCTGGTGAAGGTCGACGTTCATTTTCCTGCTCAAATTTAGAAAAGGCTTTACTTATTTTGTTTAGTGAGCCTACTTGGTTCAGCGGCAAACGAACGATACGGGACTGTTCTGCCAAGGCTTGAAGAATTGATTGACGAATCCACCACACCGCATAAGAAATAAACTTAAAACCTCTGGTTTCATCAAATTTTTCAGCAGCTTTAATTAGTCCTAAATTCCCTTCGTTGATAAGGTCTGGAAGACTCAATCCTTGATTTTGGTACTGTTTAGCTACTGATACAACGAAACGTAAATTTGCTCGAGTCAGCTTTTCCAAAGCAACTCGGTCGCCTTTCTTAATACGCTGGGCAAGTTCAACCTCTTCCTCAACTGTAATCAAGTCTTCGCGTCCGATTTCCTGAAGATACTTGTCAAGAGAAGCACTTTCCCTGTTGGTAATTGATTTTGTAATCTTTAATTGTCTCATTTTGCAAAATGAAAATTTGGAGTGCAAATATAACGCTTTTTTACCAATATTCAATCCTTATACCATATAAATAATATAGTAAGTAGAATATAAATTATATTTGTTTTTAGCGTTTATAGGTACAACACTTATAATAACGATTTGTTTCTGATTTTATTGCGTTATAGCCATTCTTATGATTTGATAAAAGCACAACCTTCTGGTTATAATTAGGCAAAAGGTTGTGCTTTGTTATTGTTCTTTATATCTTCGTGCAAGTTATTCAGTCAAATCAACTGCATAGTATCCGGTTTTACCGTTAGGATAAATACCTGTGATAAACATTACTTTATCCCTATTGTTCCCTTTCATAATACTGTTGAATATATCTTCGACATCGCTTACAGATGATACAGGGGTGTTGTTGATGCGGAGGATAATAAATCCATTTCTTATTCCGGCAGCTTGGAATTTACCGGCTTTAATACCGTCAACTTGTACACCATAACGGATATTCAATTCTTGACGTGTCTTGTCTTTCAATTCTTTGAAGGCTGCCCCTAAAGAATCTATGCCAACAGCTTTACTTACAGTTGTATTGCCCTGGCTATTTTTCAACGTAACTTCAATGTCTTTTGTTTGTTTATTGTGCACGATAGTTACTTTGATTTTGTCACCTGGACGATAGCGGTTGACCTGTTCTTGTAGTTCGGCAACATTTTTAATTTTGACGCCATTAATAGCTTTGATAATGTCTCCCTTCTTTATTCCTGCTTCCATTGCAGCACTACGTTCGTTTACTTCTTCTACATATGCACCGTCCTGTACATCAATATCTTTTTCTTTTGCCAATTCAGAGTTTATAGGACGTATAGCGATACCTAAGACTGCTCTTTGTACAGTTCCGTATTGTTTTAAATCGGTAATCACTTTACTTACAATACTTGTAGGGATAGCGAATGAGTATCCTGAATAGGCCCCTGTTTCGGAATATATAGCAGTATTGATTCCAACTAATTCACCATTGGTATTAACTAATGCTCCACCGCTGTTTCCCGGATTTACTGCAGCATCAGTCTGGATAAATGATTCGAGCCCCATAGTATGATTTTTACTATTACTTGAGATTATCCCTAAGGAACGGGCCTTAGCACTTACAATACCGGCGGTTACAGTAGAGGTTAATTGGAAAGGATTACCTACAGCTAATACCCATTCTCCTACCTTCAATTTATCAGAATCTCCAAAAGTAATGATAGGAAGGTCTTTAGCTTCTATTTTTAATAATGCAAGGTCTGTAGAAGGATCTGTTCCTATGACTTTTGCATTAAAAGACCGTTTGTCATTCAGGGTCACTTCTAATATATCAGCACCGTCTATTACATGGTTATTGGTTACGATATATCCGTCAGTCGAGATAATAACTCCCGACCCCATACCGACACGTGGTTGGGGTTGCATATTACCATTACCTCTTTGTCCAAAAAAGAATTCAAAGAAAGGGTCTGGCATCATACCTTGTTGCTGAGCTTTTGTGTTTGTTGTCGATTTTATACTTACTACAGCATTTACTGTACTTTCCGCTGCTTTTGTAAAATCTGTTTCTACAGCTGGAGCATGTGAGGTCATCGAATACCCTACTGGTCTGGCAAAAACGGATTCATTTTCAATACTACTGCTATTTCTTATTGATTTTGATGCATTTAGTAATGAATAAGCACCGATTGAGATGCCCGAACTAATAAGAGCAACAAGAGCGAAACTTAATAGTTTTTTTCTGTAATCTTCCATAATTCTGTTTTATTCAAATGTTAAATTAATGTTCGTTTTAAATATTTCAGTCGTTAAATTTAATACAATATTCGTGCGTTTATTCTATACTGTCATGAATTTTATAAACTTTTAATAGCACACATACCGACTTAACAGCACTTAACGCAAATATGATTGGAGACCCGACAAAGTTGCTGTGTTTTACTGACATAAAGTCTGTATTTATAATTAATAGTATCAAATAACTGACAAATTATGGTTTATTTGATTGTGTTGTAAGAATTGAAAAATGAATACATAATGAGATGAACTGAAATGGTCTTATATTTCATAGAATATATTAAGTTGGAATATGGAAAAAATATATATTTATGTCTGTATTTTTTATTTTGGGATTAGTTGGATTGATATTAAATGATAATGGTGCGCTGTTTTATAGATTTTGTCAGACAGTGAATATATATTTTTCATTATAGACCTGATTTATATTAATTGAGTAGAAATAATGTAGAGGGTTACGTTTAAAGTTCTATTTCTTCTTTTTTCGAGAATTGATTAGAGATGTAAGATGATATTATTACATGTCAAAATATTCGATTATTTATAATTTGTTACTACAGTAAAAATTATAGAGTAGTACTCCAAAATTGATTATTCGGTAGAAGTTGATACAGAAAAATTTTTTGATAGGATATTGCTCCTGTTATATTTTAGTATAAAAAGTATATTTTGTATTAAGCTTAAAGTTAATCAGATTCCGATACTAATGTTTGCATAAGCCGAGCTGAAGGTGTATCTTTGTACAAAATACAGTAGGACAATCTGTCGCTTATGTTTTTTACATATGAGGAAAGTCCGGGCAACACAGAGCACCATATTTCTTAACGGGAAGCTATCCGTGAGGGTAGAGTAATGTAACAGAAAATAACCGCCTTTGAAAAAAGGTAAGGGTGAAAAGGTGAGGTAAGAGCTTACCGGTTTTTATGGTAACATAAAGAGCCGTACATCTTATGGGTTGTAAGGTTATGTATACCGACGTTGTAGGGCTGCTCGTCCGATGTCGGGGGGTAAACCGCTAGAGCTTTATGGTAACATAAAGTCAAGATAAATGACAGATTCCTTTTGAAATGAAGGTACAGAACCCGGCTTATCGGCCTACTGTATTTTTTCTATAAAAAAAGATGTCAGAAAATACAAAATAAGGTATTATTTGTTTTAGAGGATATACGTTTGTTTCTTTATTTAGAAAGGAAATAAAGATAATGACGATATATATAAATGGGTTACTGTAATCTTTCCTTAATTAATGGTTAGAAAAATGGCAAAGATATCAATCATAGAGCGTTTAAAACAATATTTTCATTGGGGACTTAAATTTGTACTCGAAGATATGTGGCGTATTACAGAGAATGAAGTGTCGGGTACTCGCCAGAGATTGATTAATTTGGTTAAAACTATCTATATATCGATACGCCGTTTTATTGAAGATGATCTTATGTCAAAAGCTTCGGCTTTGACATATAGTACATTATTGGCTGTAGTTCCGGCTTTAGCCTTGATTTTTGCAATAGCGAAGGGTTTTGGATTTCAAAATATCATACAAAGCCAGTTGTTTGATTACATTCCAGCACAAAAAGAAGCCTTGTCTCATGTCCTTACATTTGTGGATGCTTATCTTAATCAGGCCCAAAGTGGAGTTTTTGTAGGAATAGGATTGATTTTTTTGTTTTGGACGGTAATAAGTTTGATGGGAAATGTTGAAAATGTTCTAAATGATATATGGCAAGTAAAGAAAAACCGTTCATTTTATAGAAAGATTACCGATTATACCTCAATGTTTGTTATTTTGCCTATTTTGATGATTGCTTCCAGTGGTTTGTCTATTTTTGTTTCGTCAGGCATAAACAATAGTGTCTATCTCAATTTTATTAGTCCTTTGGTTCGTAACCTTTTATCTTTTGCTCCTTATTTTCTTACATGCCTTCTTTTTACAGGTATATATATACTGGTTCCTAATACGAAAGTAAAATTTTTGAATGCATTTGTTGCAGGTATTATATGTGGAACCGCTTTTCAGATTTTTCAATATGTATATATTAGTGGACAAATTTGGGTATCTAAGTATAATGCTATTTATGGGAGTTTTGCATTCCTTCCGTTATTTCTTTTGTGGATGCAACTTTCTTGGCTTATTTGTTTGTTTGGGGCAGTATTGTCTTTTTCGGCCCAAAATATTCAGAATTATAATTTTGAAAGCGATACTAAAAATATAAGCCGTAGATATAAAGATTTTTTTTCTATACTGATTGCGTCTGTAGTGGTTAAGCGATTTGAAAGTGGAAAAAGTCCTCTTACCAGTGAAGAAATATCTAATTTATATCATATACCCATTAAACTTACAGGGCAAATATTATATCTTTTGGTTAAGATAAATATTCTGATAGAAACAGCTACTGATGATGAACGAGTTTTAGCTTATCAGCCGGCAATGGATATAAATCGGATAACAGTTGGATTATTGTTGTCCCGTATTGATCGATTAGGGTCTGAAAATTTTAAGATTGATCAAGATTATCTCTATCATGACCAGTGGGAATCCCTGATACACTCAAGGGAAGAAATGTACAAAGTTGCTGATCATATTTTATTAAAGAATATGAATTTGAATGAACCGTTGCCGTTAAAGTAATGTTGGCGGAATATTTTTAGGCAAATGGTGGGAGGCTTATTCTTGACTTTATATTTAATTAGTTGTACCAAAAGATATAAAGATTTAGGTAAGTTGCAAAAATTAGCCATAGTATGTACGGAAAAAATAAAGCGGAACTGATTTTGTTTATTTTAAAGCTTTTGCAAGTATAATATATAACAGCAATATCAAGTATTATAATGTTTGCTAAGCCCCATAGAGGGTTGCGTAGATAGAAGAATAGGATACTCCATGAAAAATTGAAAAATAATTGAATGATAAATAACCATATCATATTCTTTTTTTCAGAAGATTTTGAACTAATGATTAGTCCGATCGAAAGTCCCATGCATATATAAAGGAATGTCCAAGCTATAGGGAAGACGATATTCGGAGGTGTTAGCGAAGGTTTATTTAAATGGGGGTACCATTCGTGTATCGACGTTGATTGAAAAAAATTTGCTGTTAATCCCACCAGAAAACAAATAAATATGGGAATGAGAATATTGGCTAACTTTTTCATAATATTGTTTTTCTGTAATAACAGAAATACTGTTTAGTTTGTTTTTACAAATAGGAAAATAATAAAAAAGAGAAACAAATTATTATATGATATGGATATAAATCAGGTGTATTTTCTAATGCTTTTCGATAAGATATTTCCAGAAGCGAACGGGCATGTTTTGACGATGAAGTTTGGGATTTATACGTTCTTGTATTGTGGTTGCTTTGAAGTATTCTTTCCAAAGCTGTTGGAATAATTTCTCATCTTTATCCATGATATTTTCATTTAGTAGACCTGAAATAAATTGGATATCTTTGAGGTTATCAAAAGTTATTTCTTTTACTTCGGATAAGTCATAATAATAACCATAGTTGCGTTTCATGTCATAAATAAGCCATTTTTGGTCTTTAAATCTTCTTTTCAGATGTTCAATAACTAATGATAGGACATTATAAAGAGGTTCTATTGCAGCAAAATAAATTCCGTCAATGGTTTTTTGAAAACGAAGGAATTGAATGATTCTACCTTTTTCTTGCCCGACTTTTCTTCCTATTTTACTTATTTCGAGAACATCGGGATCTCCAAAATTTAATTCAATAGATTGTTTAGCATCTATAACTTTATGTATATATCTGAACATAATAATGTCAATATTTGGCAATTCTGAAAGCCAACAGGCAGCTAAACAAGAAAGTGCTAATTTGGACAATTTATGTTGCAGACATATCCATACACGGCTCGATTTTTCATTGTCAGTATATATAGTAATTAGTTCATCATAAAACAAGGGTAGAGAATCTTTTTCGGATAAAAGAAAATCGGGGAAGCTTTTTTTAAAATAAGCGTCGAATATACAGGTTAGTAACCCTTCAAAAGTTTTATCATATATGAAAATTGTCATTCTGCTGAATCAAAAGGAATATTTAGTTGTAGGTTTCTGGGGTTGTTTTTAGGCTTGGAGATAAATAAGTTTTTGATAAAATTGGGAGACATTTCATGTATAGTTTTTGGTGGAAGTTCTCGACAAGTAATAAAATATTGAGCTTTTTTCATAATGATACCTATTTTTTTTAGTTGATATGTTCCCAAATTCCCGTGACGGCGCGATACAATAATCAATTTTGCAGATTTTATGCCTATTCCAGGCACTCGTAACAACATTTCATAATCAGCTCGATTAATGTCTATTGGAAAGTATTCAGGATGGCGTAAAGCCCATGATAATTTGGGATCTATGTCAAGATCCAAATCAGGGAATGTATCATTTACTATCTCGTCTACTCTGAAAGAATAGAAACGAAGCAACCAGTCAGCTTGATATAAACGATTTTCTCTTATCAATGGAGGATGCTTTAGCATAGGTAATCTCTTGTCATATTCATTAACAGGAATATATCCGGAATAGTAAACTCGCTTCATTGTTGGCTTTTGATAAAAGGCTGAAGAAAGTTGCAGGATATCTTTGTCTGTATCTGTCGTAGCTCCTATAATCATTTGTGTACTTTGTCCTGCAGGTGCAAATCGATGAGCATACCTATATTTTTTTCGTTCCTCAACACTTTGTAAAACTCCTTGTTGTATATATTGCATGGGTTCCAGTATACTTTTGAAATCTTTTTCAGGAGCTAATTGTCGTAGACTTTTTTCATTGGGAATTTCTATATTGACACTCAGTCTGTCGGCATAAAGTCCAGCTTCTTTGACCAGTTCTTGACTAGCACCTGGAATACTTTTCATATGGATGTATCCATTAAATCGGTGTATCGAACGTAGGTCTTTTATTACTTTGACAAGTCTTTCCATTGTATAGTCTGGGTTGCGCACAACTCCGGAACTTAGAAATAATCCTTCAATATAATTTCTTCTATAAAATTCAATAGTCAAATTGACCAATTCGTTCACTGAAAATGTTGCTCTTGGCAAATCATTACTTCTCCGGTTTATACAATAGGCGCAGTCATAAATGCAATTGTTGGTAAGCATTATCTTTAGTAACGAAATACATCGGCCATCCTCTGTGAAACTATGACAGATGCCCCATCCGCTGGTATCTCCGATTCCTCCTTTTTTATAGGAACGAGATACTCCACTGGAAGCACATGAAACGTCATATTTCGCAGATTCCGCTAGAATCTTTAGTTTATTGAGGACATTTGTGTTCATCCTTGATAAGGAAATAAATAGAATTGCAAAAGTAAGAATATTCTTTGGGTTTTATCTAAATTAGAATGGATTAACGATTGTGTAAATATTAATGGTTAAACGTTATAAATACAAGTTGGCTGAAGCAGAATAAAATATTATAAGGATAGAATTTTTGTCTGAGAAGATTAAGAAAAAGGAGTTGGAAATGTCCTAACTCCTTTTTCTTATAAATATTGATTTTAGAATTAAATTCCTAAGGATAATTTGACTGCTTCTATTTTTTTGTCAGCTGCAGCATCTGCCTTTTCGTAATCTTCTCGAGATTTCAATTCTCCTTTTACTTCAATATAGAACTTGATTTTAGGTTCAGTTCCTGATGGCCGGATAGAAACTTTGGTTCCATCTTCTGTAAAATATTGTAATACATTTGATGTAGTAGGCATATCAATGGTATATTTTTCATTTTCTGTGAGATCATTAGCTACCAAAGTTGCATAATCTTTGACTAAGATGACCTTAGAGCCGGCAATTTCTTTCATTGGGTTATTGCGATAATTTTTCATCATCGCCTCAATTTCTTCAGCTCCGGATTTCCCTTTGCGGACAACAGAGATACCCTTTTGTTTTGCATATCCGTAGGTTAGATAAATGTCCTGTAACATTTCATACATAGTCTTTCCATTATCTTTAGCCCAGGCTGCAATTTCAGCCATTAAAGCGCAGGCAGATACAGCGTCTTTGTCGCGAACGAAATCTTCAGCGAGGAATCCATAGCTTTCTTCACCTCCACCGATATATTTCATTTTGCCTTCATTTTCTCGTATTACGGCTGCAATCCATTTGAATCCGGTGTAACAGTCAAAATACTTCACATTGTTTTTATCGGCAATATTCTTAATCAATTCTGTAGTAACTATTGTTTTTACAATATATTCGTTTCCTGTTAGTCGTCCTAATTCCCGATACCGAGTGATAAGATAGTTTAAGAATATCATTGCAATTTGGTTACCATTAACCAAGATGAATTCGCCTTTGTCATTTTTAACAGCAATACCTATCCGGTCTGCATCTGGGTCTGAAGCTAAGACTAATTCAGCTCCTGTTTCTTGAGCTTTTTTGATAGCCATGTCTAAAGCAGCCGGTTCTTCAGGGTTGGGAGAGACCACTGTCGGAAAATCTCCACTGACTATATCTTGTTCGGGGACATGAATGATGTTACTAAATCCATATTCCTTTAAAACTGCAGGAATCAGTTTCACACCGGTACCATGTATTGGAGTATAAACAATCTTCATGTCTTTATGTCGTTCGATTGCTTCGGGGCTTAAAGATAAAGTTTTAATTCTTTCGAGGAATAATTTGTCTATTTCTTCTCCGATTATTTCTATTAAATTAGGATTACCTTTAAATTTTATATCTTCTACCGAGCGGATTTTGTTTACTTCAGCTATCGTGTTTTTATCATGAGGTGAAATCATTTGGGCTCCATCATTCCAGTACGCTTTATATCCGTTATATTCTTTAGGATTGTGTGATGCAGTAAGTATAATTCCACTTTGACATCCTAATTCGCGTATGGTAAAAGACATTTCGGGAGTAGGGCGTAAAGATTCAAAAAGGTAAACCTTGATTCCATTTGCAGAAAATATATCAGCAGAAGTTTCAGCGAATAAGCGGCTGTTATTTCGACAATCGTGTCCGATTACGACTTTGATTTGGGGTAAATCTGCAAATTCTTTTTTTAGGTAATTTGATAATCCTTGAGTAGCAGCGCCTACTGTATATATATTCATACGATTTGTTCCAGCACCCATAATACCACGCAAACCACCTGTTCCAAATTCCAGGTCTTTATAGAAAGATTCAATCAGTTCGGTTTTATCTTCATTTTCAAGCATGCGACGAACTTCGGCTTTTGTCTTTTCGTCATATCCTTGTCCTAACCAAGTCTGAGCTTTCGCTGTAACTTCTTTCAATAATGTTTCGTTTTCCATATCTAAAATGTTAGTGTATAAAATTCCTAAACGCAATATACAAATTTAATACTAATTTTTCGAAATTAATGGTTTCGATAAAGATAATTCTATTTGTAGAATTAAAATCTTACTTTTAGCCGTTCTCCCGCATCTTTGGCAACTGCTCGATAATATTCTTCCGAATACCCGGGGAATTCTGGTGATTCGGGCAATCCATAACCATTATCCATAAATTGTCCATCTCTTTCTCTCTTTATATTTCCATCCAAATATTTTACCATCAAGTATTCACCCAATTCTTTCCAGCGTGCAGTTGATCTTTGAGCTTGGGCTACACTATAAGTCGTGAGAAAACGTATAGCTGCATCTTTATCATTTTTATATAGGTCGATTGCCGCTTTCTCTATGGATGGTTGCCAAGTATTGAACTCATTTTCCAATTGTTGCTGTACTGGCCGTATATCTTTTATCATATAATTGTATCGGGCATATGCCATATTTGCTACCCAATTGTGTATCCAGAATGCAGAGGTCCATGAAAGTTTGTATAGACTGCCGTTTTTAGGATTAAAACATTCGGGAACTTCAGTGGCACTACAATAGATAGGTATATATACGCAAGTGTTGGTATCGTCTACTCCAAACCAAAGCACACCGCCGACAGCATCAGGTAACCAGTTGCGCATTTGTGCTACCAGTGTAAATCCGGTTTGTTGGGTCGCAATGGCTCTTTCTTGTGTATATTCGACACTATCTACAGTAAAAGTCATAGGGCGAAAACGATATGGGACTTTAAACGGTCCGGCGCCTACATCTTGAGTCATGTCGAAAGGAGTATTTTCAAAATGGTCGCGCATAGCGTCTTTCATGTCTTGAGCCGATAGTTTTCGATTAGGTTTTACATATAGAGGAATTGGTGTTTTGGATTCTCCGTTGATATAAGATAGGTAATCATCCATCGTATTATTGAATTTACGGAAAAATGACCAGACTCTTGCTTCACACCCACGGAGAGCTCCAAAATCAGCAGGTGCATATGCATTGGCGAAACTGAAATCTTTGTTTAGTCCATCGAAATATCCTTTTTCTCGAGCAAAAGAGATTACATCGGGAGAATAAACACAATTGTCTTTATCATCTAATGGAAATGTGTGGATACGTGCTTGATTGGCATGAGCTGAAATACAATCGTCTGGAATACGTACAGCGACCCATACGGCTCCTTTGTTATGCACACCTTTACCTATCATTTCCATTATCCATACCTCATTAGGGTCAGCAATAGAAAAAGATTCTCCGGAACTGTAATAACCATGTTTTTTTACTAAGTCTGTCATTACTTTTATGGCTTCACGAGCAGTCTTGGCTCTTTGCAATGTAATAAACATAAGGCTACCGTAATCTATTATTCCTGTAGTGTCTACCAATTCTGGACGTCCTCCCCACGTAGATTCAGTGATTGATAGTTGGTATTCATTCATGTTTCCCATAACAGCATATGTCGACTCTACTTGAGGTATATGGCCAAGAGGCTTTCCTGTATCCCATTCTTTGACTTCAAACATTGTATTTTCAGGATAATGAGCTGCAGGGATATAGACTAATGAGCCATACAGGGTGTGAGAATCTGCAGCATATGTGATGAATGTGCTACCGTCTGTTGTCGCTCCACGGCCAGCTAATAGACTGGTACAAGCGTCGGTATTTGTTATATGCCAACAACAGATTGTTGCGAATAGAATAAAGAATTTTTTCATATGTTTTATATTTTCAATTTATTTGTTTAACAGTTGTATTCGTATTTGATTGATTACCAATAAAATTCTTTTTTGTATTGTTTTATATTACCACAAGAATCTATTACCTCGAAATGTAGACTGTGTTTTTTCCCACGAACAGTGCGTGGTGTTTCTAGAGTATGCTGAGCAATTGAGGTTTTTCCATCCATTGAAAATATGACAAATTTTCCGTCAATTTCTCCTCGGAAAGATTTTATTCCACTTTGTGTATCTCCGATTCGGAGTCGAATACGTCCTGATCGTCCCCATTTTTCTGGAGTTAAAGGTGTGATTGTAGGTGGTATACTATCTACCTTAACAGTAAAGCGTCCCAAGTCTCGGACTGATACAGTTATATATCCATTTTCATAATTGCCACAAAATGCGGATTCGCCTTTTTTGCCCAATCGAGCAACGTAGTATTGTTTTTTGTCTTGGATTGTATCTTTGGTAATCTGTATTTTTAAGGTTGTGTAAGTATGAAGAGGAATATTCTCTTCCCCTAATGTGTATACTGGTGAGAAATATTCGGAGTATTCATTGTTGTATCCATATTTTAAGTCGATGTTTTCATAAAGTGCTCCTTGTGGTAGTTCCCAGTATATACCTTTTCCTTTAATTATGTTTTTTTTGTGATAAGGCAAATGATATGAGTTTTGTGGAAATGTTGTGTCGGGGATATCTTGTTTACGCCCTTTTATTATCATGTTAACAACGGAAGTATTGCCGTATATGTCAGAAAGCTCATATCGAATCTGGTAGTCTTTTTCTTGTTGAATTTTGAATATACCTCGGTCTATGACATTTGTGTAAATAGGTAATTGATTTCCCGGGGCTACATATGAACGCATGTAAAATGACTTGTTATTTTTCCAGTCGGCATAATCGATAAGAGAATTTACTGCTCGGTTTACATCGAACGAAAGATCATTGATTTCAAAGGAATAGATTGGGGAATTATCAACAAATATTTTCAGCGAATAAATACCATATATGTTTGATGTATTGTTCATATAGTCGTAAGCTTTAATACCAAAGTAAATGTCACCCCAAGCTGTGAAAGTATCATTAATAATGTATTTCTCGGAAGTTTCTATAGCAGGAGTTGCTATTTTTCTATGAGAACTTCCATTGATAACACCTTTACCTTTTACAGGGTAAATCGCTATGGAACGAACGGAGGGACATTTGGTGTCAACTAATTTATTTTTAAAATAAGGAGCAGGATTGATGAGATTTTCTGATTCTGTATGACGCATTTCGAAATGTAAATGCGGCCCTCCAGAACTTCCTGTGTTACCGCTATAAGCTACAAGTTGTCCTTGCTCTACTTTTAATTCATCTTTTTTTAAATAAAAATTTACGGAAAAACTTTCTTCTTCATATTGTTTTTGTTTCACTATTTTGTCAATATAAGGAGCAAAGCGGTCGAGATGCCCATAGACAGTAGTTATGCCAGATGGATGGTCTATATAAAGAGCTAAACCATAGCCGTAAGGTGATACGCTGATACGTGATACATATCCTTTATCAGCAGCATATATAGGTAATCCTGTTCGACCTTGAGTTTTAAAATCAAGGCCTGTGTGAAAGTGATTGTTTCTTAATTCTCCGTAATTTCCGCTTAGTAATAGAGGTATTTTTAGAGGTGATTTTATGGTAATTGTATCCTTTGCATAAATATTTGACAAGTAAGTCGGTATGATACAAAAGAAAAGAAACAATAGGGAATATTTCATAATTAAGCATTTTTTTGAGGAGATACAAAAATACGAAAAATAACAAAAGGATGAAAGTTTAGAAATTGAATATAAGGATAAAAAGGATAAAAATTAAAGAGGAAGATTATTGTTTTTTGAATAAAAAGATGTTTGTGATGAATTTTTTAAACATATTATTTTCTGCAAATCAATTTTTTAGTGGGAAAAATTTTTTTGATAAAGAAATGAGTGAAATAAAAAAACTGTAGAACTTTTGCTGAATTAAAAAATTTAATATACCTTTGCAGACGCAAAAGAGAACGGGTGCGTTCTTGTAGTAAAGGGTGCGGTAGTTCAGCTGGTTAGAATACATGCCTGTCACGCATGGGGTCGCGGGTTCGAGTCCCGTCCGCACCGCAAGCTTACAAAGCAAAATTAGGAAAAGCTCTGATTCACAACAGAATCAGGGCTTTTTTGTTTCCGGGCGGAAGCAGAATATAGCGTTTCTATGAAGTTTGTCAGGTGCAAATTCAGGGTCCTTTTTTAGGGACAATAAAAAAGCACCTGAAATGTATAATACTTCATTGATTATCATGTTTTTGCGTAGGATTTTCCTGTTCCTCATTTTCTAATTTTACAACGTAAATAAAGTGGTATGAAACAGGAATCAATGAAAGTTCTGTTCTTTATCCGTAAGAGCAGACTAAAGAAAAACGGCGAGGCACCGATTTTTCTGCGGGTGACAATTAACGGACAATTGGATGAAGTTCGGATTCAACGTTCTGTTCCGTTGAAGTTATGGGACAATGTGAAGGAACGCAGCAAAGGAAAAGACCGGAGTTCAACGGAACTGAACAGCTATATCGAGGCATTAAAAGTAAGGCTGTATCAGATTCACAAGGAACTTCTCTGTCGGGAAGCCCTGATTACCCCAAAGAATCTTCTGATAAAGTTATTCTCTAAAGAGGAACGGCATCTGGTTTTGCAGACTATGCGGAAATGTATCGATGACTGGATTTCCCTGATCGGTACGGAGTACCAGCCCTCCACCATTTCACGTTATAACAACTGTTATGAATCGTTGCAGACGGTCATTAAGGATTTCTACAGGAAAGAGGATATTACATTCCATGAACTGAATGGGGAATTCATCGACCGGTTTGAGATGCATCTGAGGACGGTACGCAAGCTTTCCCAGAATACCCTGACCAAGTATATGAGCTGTTTCCGCAAATTTCTCGGACTGGCCCGGGAAAACGGATGGCTGGAACTGGACCCGTTGACCGGAAAACGCAAGCGTCTGTTCCGGAAGGAAGAAACGTGTCTTACGTTCCTGACCCTGGAAGAACTGAAACGGATTATGGAGAAGGACTTTTCCACGACACGTCTGAACACCGTGAAGGATTTTTTCCTGTTCTGCTGTCTGACCGGCCTGTCGTACATTGATGTGAAGACTTTGTGTCCGGCACATCTTTACAAGGACAATGAGGGGAAACTGTGGATACACAAAGCCCGCGTAAAGATTACTACTCATAAGGAAAGCTGTACCTGCAATGTCCCGCTTCTGGAACCCGCACTTGTCATTCTGGAGAAATACAAGGACTGGAATCCGGAAAATCCTGAAGGTCCCTGTTTCCCGATTCCGTCGAACCAGAAGATGAACGAGTTCCTGAAAGAGATAGCCACTCTGTGCCGGGTAAACAAGCGGCTGACCGTCCATGTGGCCCGGCACACGTTCGCGACGACTGTTACCCTTGCCAACGATGTCGCCCTGCAGAATGTGTCGAAGATGCTCGGCCATTCTTCAACCCGCATGACACAGCATTATGCCCGTGTGTTGGACAACAGTATCATGAAGGACATGCAGGATGTCGCCCGGGTCTTCGGATAATCAGAAAAGGCTATACTTCACAACGCACAGTGAGGTATAGCCTTTTACATAAGGAAGAGTTGTCTGCTTGTATGGATTGGCCTCGCTTTTACCGGGATTATCTCTTCTTCCCTTTTTCAATCAGTCTGATAACATCCTGTCTCCGATAATAGGTTTTCCGGTCAATCTGGGAGAAGGACAAGGTACCGTTGCTTCTCATGGCCTGCAGTGTTCTCTGCGATATGTTCAGTGTCATGCATACTTCCTGATTGTCCATCCAGTCATCCAGACTCTTTGAGGTTTTCCTGCCTTTGAGGTTTTCCAGTTTTTCTTTCAGCAGTCGGATGGATGTTATCATTTCTTTGAAAGTACCGGCTTCAATGTTTACGATTTCCATAAAGTATAGTTGTTTGGTTTGAGGCAAAGATAGACGGTATGGCCTGGCTGGCCAATACCATGTCATCAGATGGCAGCACAAGTCATCAGATGTCTCATGTTGTCTGTTGCAGGAACCGGTCTTTCAGAAATATCCGATTGTTGAATCTGGGGAGTACAGCCATATTCAGGAAAGGCATGTATCATACTTCGTTATATTGCGTAATTTTGCATAGTACTGTATTTCAGTGTATTTACTAAGTTTGTACCAAAACAGAACGTATGAAAGGCAACACACTGAATGTAATGTTCTTTATCTTGAAGAACAAGTTGTTGAAGAACGGTGAAGCACCGGTCGTTCTTCGGGTGACAATCAATGGACAGCGGGATGAAATCCGTATCCAGCGCTCTATACCGGTGGAGTTATGGGACAATGCGAAGATGCGTAGCAAGGGAAGGGGGCGGAGTTCGGCAGAGCTGAACATGTATCTTGAGACACTGAGGGACAGAATATATGTCATCCATAAGAATTCCGTGTATGATGGGGAAAGACTGACTCCGAAGAAAATTCTAGATATTTTGTATGCCAGGGAAGGACGGCATCTGGTTCTGAAGGCCATGAAGGAATGTATAGACAGATGGGCGGCTTCTCCCGGGGATTTACATCCTGTCACCTTGGCACGTTACAACAGGTGTCACGGATTGGTGGAGACAGTCATACGGGATGTTTACAATAAGGAGGACGTCGCATTCTCCGAACTGGACAGGAAGTTCATCACGGCATTTGAAAGGTATCTGAAGGAAACCCGTGGGCTGGCCCGGAATACGGCGGCTAAATATCTGGAGTGTTTCCGTAAGGTTCTCAAGGTGGCTCAGCAGAAGGGCTGGATGGAACATGGCAAGTTTTTGGAGGAACTGGGACAGTTGTGCGTAAAGGAGGAGACTTACCCTTCTTTTCTGGACTGGGATGAACTGAGAACAGTGATGGAAACGGATATGCTAGCCGGACGTTTGGAGCGGGTGAAGGATGTGTTCGTCTTCTGCGCTCTCACCGGACTTTCCTATCAGGGGATAAGCACCCTTTGTCCGTCGCACTTGTTTAGGGATGACGAGGGAACACTGTGGATTTGCAGGACACGTGCTGAAGGAGCGGAGGTTGGAGACAGTTGTACAAGCCGTGTTCCTCTTCTTAAACCGGCAATGGTCCTGTTGGAGAAATACAGAGGCTGGAATCCGATGAATCCGGAAGGTCCGTGTTTTCCTGTCCCGTCAGTCCAGAAAATGAATGAATACCTGAAAGAGGTGGCAGTGCGGTGTCGGATTTCCAAGCGTCTGACCACCCAGATGGCCCGCAATACATTTGCTGCGACAGTCACCCTGGCCAACCGGATTCCCAAAGAACACGTCAGGGAAATGCTTGGCTATTCTTCCGACTATATGTTGCGCCATTATATGCAGGCTCAGGAAAGGAATTCCTGAAAGGTATGAAGTGGAACATACAATACCCTGATAAAGTGAAAGGCTATACTCCAACAGATGTGGTGGTATAGCCTTTCCAATAAACAAAACCGGATGTCAGAACGCTTCTTTTCAGTTCTTTTCCAGCAGTCGTACGATATCGCTTTCCCGGTATAGGATTTTTCCTCCTATCTGGTAATAAGGCAATATGCCGCAGCTTCTGTAGTCCAGCAGCGTACGCTTGCTTAGCTTGAGCTTTCCGGCTAGTTCCGTATCTGTCAGATAGTTTTCCCCGTCCAATAAGTGCTGGTTGTCCATTGGCAAATGGTCGATGAGGTCCGATACCCTTTTCATTTCATCGAAGAAATGAAGCACTTCCTTGTCTGATCTGGTGATGATTGTTCCCATAAAATGTTCTTTTTGGTTTGAAACAAAGATATCCGCATTCCCATGCCGCTGCAAACCGCCGGAGCCTGTTGTCATCAGATTTCATTAAATGTCATCAGATTTCATCGGACCGGATTCCGGCTTCCAGTCCTTCAGCTTGTTCTTTAATACCTTCATGTCCTCCGTGACTTTTCTGTATGTGATTTTGGCATAGGCTTGTGTAACCCTCAAATTGGTATGTCCGAGCATTTTGGAAAGTGTTTCTATTGGAAGTCCGTTTTCCAGACAGACGGTCACGGCGAACGTGTGCCGGGCCACATGAAATGTCACCCTTTTTCTTATATGGCAGATGTCGGCAAGCTCTTTAAGGTAGGCATTGCTTTTCTGGTTCGAGATGGTCGGGAATAGGTATTCCGATTCGCCTTTTCTTATGTAAAAACTTGCTATTTTCTTGGCTTGGGGAAGGAGAGGGATGAATGCGGGGTGGTTGGTCTTGGTCCTGTACAGATGGATATACATGCTTTTGTCAGAATCTGAAATGATTTGATCCTTTCTCAACCGACAGATGTCTGAGTAGGAGATGCCTGTGAAGCAGCTGAAGATGAATATGTCACGGATGGAAGCCAGTCTAGGAATATCCAGCCGCTTGCCCATTATCCTTATTATTTCCTGCCTGTTCAGGTATTGTTTCTGGCTTTCTTCCTTCTTTATTCGGTAAGTTGAGAACGGATTGGTCAGGATAATTCCGCACCGGTATGCCCATAGGATTCCTTTTCTTACCATACTCATCATCTTGGCTGTTGTATTGATTGATAGCCTGCAGTCAGTCCTGAAGAAAAGTTCTAGTTCGTGTATCATCTGCCGGTTGAACTGTTCCAGTGGCATATCTTGTCTGCCCATTTTCTTGCAGAACTCCTCAAGCCGCCTGTAGACTAGTTTATGTCTGTTGGAATGGGACATGCTGATTTGTCCGGCATGTGCCAGCCTGTCCGCATCTTTCACCTGTTTGTCAAATATCTCCAAAAGGGAATGCGGGTTGGATCCTGTGGTCATGAAGCGTTGTTTCAGCATTCTTGCCGTAAGCTGTTTCCCTTCCAGTTGGGCCTGTTGGTAATGATGTTGCAATGTGGAACTTACTTTGTCCAGGTATGCATTGATGTCGTGTGCTTCTGGATTCATGTCGGAAACACGCCTGTTCTGCTTGTCCCAATGCTCCTGCAGGATGGACATCTTCAGGCTTACATCTGCGGCCTTGTTGTTGACTATGATGCGGAGCATGATTGTTGACTTGCTGTCTTTTTGAAGTTTTCTACGTTTCAAATAGAAGTAGATGGAAAAACTATGTCTCATAAGAAATAAATATTAATTGTGTCCATATCACAGACGGATGCATAGGACACGGATAAGACATAGATTATGGTTTTGAATGGAATGTAATTGTTGATTATTAATAGTTTTAGATAAAATGCAATAAAAGAAGAAAATGAAGTAAATATGTAGTTTTCAGATATTTGTTTAGGTCATAAAAAAAGGTTCGGATCCGCCTGGGGCCCGAACCCAGAGCCCCAAGCTGCCTTGGAGTAATTGGATGGTATGTAATGTGTTTATTATCAAATGTTTGCATCTTTGTAGTTCGGCATTGCTTACAAAAATAGGTTCAATTCCTACATTATTTGCTGGTGAACCTTGTAGGATATTAGTATTCAACCAGATACATCAGACTGCTAAGTGCGGACTTTTCAAATAACCACCTTTTTTCATCTGCATCAGAGAAGAATTTGACGTTACGGAGGTAGTGTTCTTCGGCTCGCCGGAATGGACAGGAAAAGTCGGTTATTTCCGTTCCTTTGGGGAAATCTTACATTCCGCAGTTTTAGCATGTCCGTTTACATAAGTACGGGCTTCTTCACGGAATCTTTCACGTTCCGATGTTCCAAGTTTGCCGAACTGGGAATCTATGAGTTCGTCGATGTTTGTTAGACCGTTTTCTTTTAGAATTTTCTTTTCTGTATTCATCTTAAAAAAATAGCTTAAAAAGCTTATTAGAGTTTTTTTATACTATGGCACATTTCTTTTTTTAATAGTAGGAATACAAAAATTTTTAATATCAACTCCACTAAGCGAATAGTATCCAGTTGAATATGGTTTTGCGTTCTTGACAAGATAGCTCCAAAAAAGATCACTATCAAGAACGCTTTTCAAGACTTGCAACTTTTCAAGGTCATCGCTAACAAATGCAACGCCATTGTATAGCATCAGGTCTGCATCATCTTTCAAAACGCAATGAAGAGGCTTGTTTGCGAACTTCGGAAAGAATAATTTATATCTTGGCATTATGAGCGACTGAGTTCTACCATAGGCATACCATGTGGGATACTTATCTGTCTTGCCTTTGTCACGTGTAGCGAGTTGTTTGCGTTGGGATAAAAGATAAGTATAAGTATAAGGAAAAATGGTCTTCATGACTGACTCCTCAATAATTGTAGCTCGCCCTTTATTAATACAGTATGGGAAAATCAATTTCTCGATAATGCTTTCGAAAGAAACCTCCGAATTGAGTTTGTTGGAATTGATGACATTTCTACATATTGCTTTTTCTATAGGGTAGCGTCCATCTTTAGATTCCAAATAATAATAGTTATCGTCCTCTGCGACAGGTTTGAATATGTAAGTCTTGTTACTAAGTGTTGCTATACCGTGGCGAGACTGACAATATTTGCCAATAGGAATTCCTGTGGACTCCATTTGGCGTACTGCATCAAAATCATTGAGACTCCACCCTTTTTTGTTATCAAGTTGATCATATAAGATATTAGTATATTTGGGTGTTATGTTTAAATCTCCATTCTCATTAACGGCATAATGTAGTGTATCTGATGCTTGATTCTTTGTGAGGAAGAAAAGACATGTATATGTACTTTTCTTTTGAAAAATCTGATAACCACGAAAATCCAATATTGAAATATCATGAATTCCACGAGAAAAATAATTCCGTACAGCTCTACCATTGACTGAGCGGATAAAACTATTCATTGTGATGAAGCCCAACTTTCCACCATCATTAAGCATTTCCGTTGCTATTTGGAAAAAAGGAATATACAAATCTGGATGTCCAGACAGACAAACTTCATATTGCAACATCTTTTCCTTTATGATAGCATCTACATTGCGCGAACAAACGTATGGCGGATTGCCAACAATAACATCAAAATGCGTGTAAGTCTGATTCCATTCCGCTGTGTTAAAATCTAGTGTATCTGCTTGAAGAATATTGAAATCAAAGTCTAAATCCTCATTATAAAGCAAGGCTAAAAGTGAAAGCAGGATTTTTGTCCTTTCCACAGAATACTCTTGGACATCAATCCCATATATTGATTCTTGATAAATATCACAAAATGTCCTCCCTGTATTATTGCGTAGAAACAATGCAACATCCATTAAAAAACCACCACAACCACAAGCGATGTCTGCCACACGAACATGTTGCATTTGTTCATTTGGCATTGTATTTAAGCAAGTTTCAATGATCTTTTTTCTTACAGACCTAGGTGTATAAACGGCTCCTGTTACAATACGGTCAGCTGGCGAAACGACAAATTCAAAGAGACTAATCATGTCTTCTATTGTCATTGGTGTAGGATGGAAATGGCGAATCTTTGATATAAATTCCTGCAACAAGTCAAAATCTTTATCATCCTTGTCTATGAGCAATCCTTTTATAATATGATTATTCTCAATCTTCAGATCACTAAGCGACACAAAAGAAGACACGAACAGGCGATTAACTGTCCGTGTATCTGTGAGTTGTTTTCGTTTAAGATATGCGAAAATTTGAGAGTTCATTGATTAGTCAAATTTTGGTTTTCCTCTTAATTGTTCCTCTAGGTTGTGGTATAATCTATTCAGTTTTTCTTTGGCTCTTAGTTCCTCCAACGAATCAATGTTCACTTCATCTAATTCTTTAAGCATAATTTTAATTTCTTCTAACTTCCATCTCACTCGGTGAGCAGGATTTCCAAAATTAAGTGCAGACCACATCCAATCACCAAGATCAGTAATTGAGTGTATAGAGCCATCTGCCAGTCTCTCAAATTGTGCTGCGTAAGCATCATCGCAAGGGTCTATGAAACCTTGTTTCCCATCGTTATGGATATTCTCATCCCCCGTAGGCCACTTTGCGCGTTTGGAATTATTGCAAGATCGGCATGAATAAACCAAATTAGAATATTCTGTAGGAGATATGTTCACAAGGCTCTTTTTAGGGACAAAATGATCAACCTCATAATAAGTATCCCTAAAGAACTCATGATCCCCACAATAACCGCAGCGTTGATGAAAATCTTCGCGTAGCAATGGCTTATATTCGTTATGAGTCTTATATACTGGTACTGATTCTCGACGAGCAGGGGTTATTTTTCTGAAATCTGACATAGTTTACTTCTTGTGTAAATCAACAATACTTTGGGCGACTTTCAACAACTCCTCTAATGTCTCATTTGATTTGCTTGTAATCAAATCAGCATGAACGCTATTATCCAAATCCAACTCTGACAAGTAAAGTTCAGCCTCAAACCTTGCGACCGACTCTTCATTTGTCAAGTTCTCCCCTTTGGAAACTTTATCTTGAAGATGTTTAATTATATTTTCAGCCGAAGCCTTACGACTATTGTAATTATTTACATTTGCCGTAATAATACTCTTTAGCTTTTCGTACTGATTTGCATCAGTAAATAATTCTTTACCACGGATTATTTGGGCTTCTTTACACTCTATTAATGCATTACTCTCAAATGATGTTATAATGAACATTGGTAGATGTTTGTTGTGACGATGAAGTACATGTATCACATCATCGCCAGTATATGATACTACCCCTGTATTATTCAAGCGATAATCAATTAATACAGCTTGTGCATCGAATTCGCATATCTCCCGCCAAATATCTTCTATATTTTGAGGCATAGATTGTGGAATGTGAAGCTGAAAGTCGTTCTTCAGTACAGAATGAGCTTGTGACTGCCAGCCCTCATCTTCATCTAAATAGACTAATCTGATTTTATCGTTCATAATTATTTGATCTTAAATATTGTTCTTATTCCAAAGCCTTTCTCAACAGGCAGTAATGCAATCATTGCATCCGGATATTTGCTGATAATGCCTTTCGCGATAAACAATCCCATGCCAGTGCCAATCTTATTGTTCTGATTATCCACTATAGATGTCTCGAAAGCATTAAAAATAACATCTGGGGTATTTTTATATTCTTGAGAAAGTCCGATACCATTATCAACAAAATCTATTACAGCATATCCATGGTCATTGCTCACACGTACTGAAATCGTTTTATTCTCTTCCTTTGAAGTGAGGAATGCAGATATGGAATTTGTTACAAAATTATTGAATATACTATCCAAATCCATTTCGAATCCTTTTAGGAACGTACCATCCATGTTTATTAATTGGAGATCAATATGTATCAATTTTCTTAATAGGATAGGCTTCCATGACTCAATAAACAAAGTAAAGTAATTCGACAAATCAATATCTACCCAATCCCTTTTACTTCGACGTATTGAGTTTAAAGAATAAAGGAGCCAATTATAAAGTTTCTCGTCTTCTGCTTTCATGTTTCTTAACTCCTGATATGGATTGTCGAAACGCATTCCTTCAAACTGTTTTTCTGGTAGATATTGCAGAAGAATATTCTTAAGCAACTCGTTTCTCGGTAAAAGACGAAGCATTACGCTTCGGAGTTCATGGGTAAATGTAGCAGAAGATATTCCCATACTCGCCAGTCCACGAAGCATTGAAAGTTCAGCCTCCTTGTCACTGAGTTCTGTCTCCAAAGACTTATAATCAGCAGCAAGAATCTTTAAATCTTCTGCTTCTTTCGACAAATTCTCATCTTTAGACTCAAGAGCCTTATTGGCAATCTCCTTTGCTTGTGCTGTCTGTGGATGTTCTTCTTTGTACAGTTCCGACAGATTGTACATGATGGTATTACGATCAAGCTCGAAAGCCGAGATTATCTGCAACAACAGATTTTTAAACAAAGCGAAAACCGCATTTTCTTGAATACCCTCTCGACTTGATTTATCCTCGAAAGCCGCATTTGTCAATCTTGAAATCTTGACGACACCAGCAATCTGATTGGGACGGATTCTATAACCGCCCATTTTCTGACCGGCACCACCAGGACTCTTTGCCTGTCTGCGACCTAAACCCAACCAATCATCCCCGTTCTCTCCGTACGGACGGACACGGAATTCATCGCGATAGATACGCACACCGCCAAACCTGTCAAGCCAATGAGTACGGGCTGATTCATCAAATAAATTGTATGGATATTTTTGATTCCCATCCTTGTCTCGATCATCCTTTAACGTATTTTTTAGAAAGAAGAATGTAAATCCAAATTTCCCGACCTGCTCTAGCAGATTAGCATCAACCTTTTCGTTTATTTGAATAGTTTGAGTGATTTCTCTTTTTTGAAAATCCTCTAAACGAAATGGTTCTACTTTCATTGCATCTCGCAGAAATACTTTGCTGTAAAATGTTTCAAGTTTAGAAAAGTTCAATTCATTTCTCTCAATCTTTATCTGTATTTCACGACCTCCTTCATACTGAGCAGAAATTTTATAGTCATAATCCTCATACTCCATCGGATTAACCTTTCCACTCCACTGCAAATCATGCATCTTGTACAGATACAATTCAAAAGATGATTGTAACTCTGCGGGGATGAGCATCTCAAGGTTCTTCAACAATCCATTCAGAGCATCGTCATTCCAATCGTCATTCAGATGGGATATACAAAGGATTGTTCCGTGAAAATTTTCAGAAACTAATTTGTCATATATTGGCAATCTGTTAATGCCATATTCATTAAGTTTACTTGCCAAATAGTCAATAGTAATTTCTTCTAAGTTTGCTTCTACATCCGAAAGCACACGTGCTTTATCAAACTTTTTCCAATCAACATTCCACACATAACCTTTGCCAAACTCGTTACTAGCAAAAGACAACATCTCTGCAGAAGTCCCTAATCTGTTCAAAGCAAATCGACCAATACCTTTTGCCCCACTTTTAACACGCTTTTTATTTGAAGAACGGGCATTGAGAAGCTTATCATCCGTGCCAATCGTCATCCAATGCTTGATGATAATTTCATCTGTCATTCCTGAACCATTATCAATTATGAACAGTTTGGATTTTACATTATCTTCTCGGATATCTGCCACTACTACACAAGTATCCGCATCCGCGTCATAAGCATTCTTTACCAGCTCTATAATAGCTCCTTCAGCATTGGCAAAGTTCTCCATACCAATAAGATGCGCTGTTCTTGCTGATATCGCAAATGGAATTTTCATTGTCGTACGTTAAATAAACTTGAAAAGATATCTCTCAATCCACAATAAGTTCGCTTAATTTCACGTCAAGCAGAGTCGCAATCTGGTTCATGGTCTGCAAATCTGGTTGTGACTTTTGAGAGCACCATTTGCTCACTGTACAAGTTGACTTACCTAATTTTTCCGCAAGCCATTTGCTTGTCAGGTGTTTCTCCACTAAGACAACCTTAATTCTATTCAAGTCTTTATTCATAGCTGTAAATCTAATAAATTAAACTATCACGCAAATTTAATGAAATATTTTTTATTCCTCAAAGCGTTGCTATATTAAACTCAATTTATTTGATAAATGGATGTTACAAGTGAAGTACAGCTTGATTACATTACATAATCTCATCGTTCCTTTCCTCTTGGTAGCTACATTCTTGAAAGTCTGATTGGCATTAATAATGTTTATCCGCTTGATTATCCAATATAAATCATTAACTTTGTAATGTTGGAACAAGGCAAATTCCTATCGGAAAAACATAGAAATGAAGCAGGTGCAGAGCTGGGTGCTTTTTCTGGAAGATTTTTATAACAAACTGAATTTCAGTATTGATTAAAGACTCCGTTAGTCCCGTACGCACCGCGAAAATTAAAAGAAAAAGTTCTGAAATTTTTAAATTTCAGAACTTTTTCTTTTTTCCATTTCAATAAAAGATACGAGGTTTAAAGTAATTTTCATGAGACTTATTCATGAGATTATTTGAAGAAGTAATTTATATATATTTTTTACTAAATCCAATTTACCATAACTTGCTTTAATGGCTATTATAGTTGTACTATAATTTTTTTGTAATTGTCTGCCATTTTTTTGTCTGTGTTTATAAAATTTGAGAGCCCACCGGCAACAAATGGAGTTCGGTAACCTGCATACAAAGCAATACTATCTGTATATTTTGTGATATTTGCACTAACCTTTTTCATTTTAATATAATGATTTCACATAGTTATTCTTTTATTATGTTTATTTGAAATTATTTCTCTTGATTTCTTGTCTATCTTGATTATGTTTATTGTGTGCTTTCCAATAGGTATAAATCTATATAAAAACCACATATAGAAAAATATGGCAATAAACCTTTCAGTATATTTCAGAAGGTTTATTTTTATTTTAGAGTTATAAGTACAACCCCGTTTCTTTTTCCTTTTTCTCCATATCTTTTCGCAAGTGTAGTATCTTTAACAACTGTTATTGTTGCTATTTTATTCCTATCAATAGCTGATAGTATATCTAATGGTAGTTCATGTCCGTTTACAACAAAAACAGCACTGTCATTTGTATTTTCTGTTATTCCTATAATGTTTGTGGACAAAGAATCAGCTTTGTTATTAGAATAGCTTTCTTTCGCCTTTTTACCATTTGTACAACAAAATATAGTTGCACAAACTCCAATACAAAATAACATTTTTTTATTCATACATTTAACTCTTTAGGTTTGTAATTCTATTTTTGTATATTTTTAAATGTTTTTTATCTATCATTCAACTATTTACAAATATAATAAAAGTATAATATTTTTCACCATAGAATTATATCTTATATCCTTTTTATAGTTTGTTTTTTCCTTTTTGGGTGCGACTTACTTCGATTATGACAGTAGCTCCTTTATATTTAGGAAATAGTTTATTCAGATGTATTAAGTCATTATAATGGAGATTTTATTGATATTGTATTTGACTTATTCCACCATTATTTAATAATTAATTATTAGTTTTTCTTCCTTTAAATCAGTCGAAAAATTATTCAAGTTTTTGAGCTTTTGCTTAAAATGTAATCTGATTCTTTAATATATTACTTTGTTTTATACAAAATATTTATTCAACATTTCTTAAAATATAAATGTTATAAAGATATGTGCTGTTTTGAGAATGGTTATTGTTAGTTACGGACAATAATCGAATAATAGATATGAATATTCTTTATCAGCGTAAAATTTATTTGTATGTTTGATAAAATTATTTATACCTTTGTTTGAGAAAAATAATATAGATTTTAATTGTAAACGAAAAATTATGACAAACGATTTTAGAAAGTATGCGACCAAACATTTAGGAATGAATGGTCTCGCTTTAGATCAATATATGGATATATCCAGTAGTTATATTTCTCCGACGATTATAGAAGAGCGTCAGTTAAATGTGGCCCAAATGGATGTGTTTTCTCGCTTGATGATGGACCGTATAATATTTTTGGGGACTCAAGTTGATGATTATACTGCCAATGTTATACAAGCTCAGTTGCTTTATCTTGACTCTGCAGATCCGGGTAAAGATATCTCAATTTATTTAAATACTCCGGGTGGCAGTGTATATGCTGGTTTAGGAATATATGATACGATGCAATATGTCGCAAGTGATGTATCGACTATTTGTACCGGTATGGCTGCTTCTATGGGTGCGGTTCTTTTAGTTGCAGGTACTAAGGGAAAACGCTTTGCTCTTCGTCATTCTCGAGTAATGATTCATCAGCCTATGGGGGGGGCTCAGGGCCAAGCTTCTGATATAGAAATTACAGCGAGAGAGATACAGAAGTTGAAAAAGGAGTTGTATACTATTATTGCAGATCATTCAGGAAATATGTATGAGAAAGTAGAGAAAGATTCAGACCGAGATTATTGGATGACTGCTGCAGAGGCAAAAGAATATGGTATGATAGATGAAGTGCTGGTACGGAATAAATAAAAAGAAAAAAGAAAAGATACCGGAAAGAGAATAATGGCAAAACAAGAGAATAAATGTAGTTTTTGTGGCAGGTCAGAGAAAGAAGTGAATCTGTTAATTGCCGGACAAACAGGATATATTTGCGATACGTGTGCTGAACAGGCGTATCTGATTACTGAAGAAGCTTTTGGAAAGAAAAAGAAACAGAATTCGGCTCTGGGTTTCACTCAAAAAGATTTGCCCCGGCCACAACAAATCAAGAAGTTTTTGGATGAATACGTGATTGGACAAGATGCAGCTAAACGATTTTTAGCTGTATCGGTGTTTAATCATTATAAACGATTATTACAAAATCAGACTGCGGACAAAGACGATGTAGAGATTGAAAAATCAAATATAATCATGGTCGGCCCTACCGGGACAGGAAAAACTCTGCTGGCTAAAACGATTGCTCGTATGTTGCATGTGCCATTTACTATTGTAGATGCTACAGTTCTTACCGAGGCCGGGTATGTAGGGGAAGATATAGAAAGTATTCTGACCCGTCTGTTGCAGGTTGCAGATTATAATGTTGAGGCTGCGGAACGAGGAATCGTGTTTATTGACGAGATTGATAAGATTGCCAGAAAGAGTGATAACCCGTCGATAACTCGGGACGTCAGTGGAGAAGGTGTACAGCAGGGACTTCTTAAGTTACTTGAAGGCTCAGTTGTAAATGTTCCTCCTCAAGGGGGACGGAAACATCCGGATCAGAAAATGATTGCCGTAAATACAAAAAATATATTGTATATATGCGGTGGTGCATTTGATGGTATAGAGAAAAAAATAGCTATGCGGCTCAATACTCGTGTTGTCGGGTATACTGCAGGGAAAAAAACGGCGGAGATAGATAGAGACAATTTATTGCAATATGTATCGCCTCAGGATTTAAAATCTTTTGGATTGATTCCTGAAATAATCGGACGATTGCCTATTCTTACTTATCTCGAACCGTTAGACAAAAAATCTTTACGTCGTATTTTGACAGAACCCAAAAATTCTATTATCAAGCAATATGTAAAGTTGTTTGAAATGGATGATATCAAGCTCACGTTTGACGAAAGTGCTCTTGATTTTATTGTAGAGAAAGCGATAGAATTCAAGTTGGGTGCGAGAGGATTACGCTCAATTGCTGAAAATATTATGATGGATGCTATGTTTGATATGCCTTCTTCTGACGAAAAGTCTTTGGTGATAACTAGAGAGTATGCAGAAGAGAAGCTGGCGAAAACAAACATGTTGACTCTACATTAAAATTGGTATTTTTGTAAGAAAATATTGGTTTGTAAGAAATCAATGTTGTATATTTGTTTTTCAAGATTGTAATAATAAATTTTATACGTACTTAGAAAAAAGAGTAAAAATAGTTGGTTATTTTGCAGACTTGTTTATAAATTTGTTATAGTTCAAAGTTTAGTGCGGATTTTGATATTGATATTTACGTTGTTAATCACAGAATTGCATGACTAAAGAGATAAACCTGACAGAAGAGCTGAAAAAATATTTCGGTTTTGACACCTTTAAGGGTAACCAAAAGGCAATTATCGAAAATTTGTTGGCGGGTAAAGATACATTTGTATTGATGCCTACCGGGGGTGGTAAATCGTTGTGCTATCAGTTGCCTTCTTTATTGCTTGATGGTACAGCGGTAGTTATTTCTCCTTTAATTGCTTTGATGAAAAATCAGGTAGATGCTATGCGCAATTTCAGTGAAGAAGATGGCGTAGCACATTTTATAAATTCATCTTTAAATAAATCTGCAATCGACCAGGTTAAGACAGATATTCTGTCTGGTAAGACTAAATTATTGTACGTTGCTCCGGAGTCCTTGACGAAGGAGGAAAATATTGAATTTCTTAAACAAGCTAAAATCTCGTTTTATGCAGTGGACGAAGCGCACTGTATTTCAGAATGGGGGCATGACTTTCGTCCTGAATATCGTCGTATACGTCCCATTATTAATGAAATAGGATCTCATCCGCTGATTGCTCTTACAGCAACAGCAACACCGAAGGTACAACACGATATTCAGAAAAATCTGGGAATGACCGATTCTGCGGTTTTTAAATCGTCGTTTAATCGTCCGAATTTATATTATGAAGTACGTCCCAAAACCCAAAATGTCGATAAGGATATAATTCGTTATATCAAGAATCAGCCGGGAAAATCTGGTATAATCTATTGTTTGAGTCGGAAGAAAGTAGAGGAGCTGGCTGAAACTTTGAAAGTAAATGGGATAAATGCTTTACCCTATCATGCCGGAATGGACTCTGCTACACGTACTCAAAATCAAGATGCATTTTTGCTTGAGAAAGTAGATGTAATTGTAGCAACTATAGCTTTTGGTATGGGAATTGATAAGCCTGATGTGAGGTATGTGATACATTATGATATACCGAAAAGTCTTGAAGGATATTATCAGGAGACTGGGAGAGCCGGACGTGATGGAGGTGAAGGGCAGTGTATAACATTCTATATGAATAAGGACCTGCAAAAGCTTGAAAAGTTTATGCAGGGGAAACCCATAGCCGAGCAAGAAATCGGAAAACAGCTATTGCTTGAAACGGCAGCATATGCTGAGTCGTCAGTATGTCGTAGAAAATTGTTGTTGCATTATTTCGGTGAGGAATATAATGAGGAAAATTGTGGAAATTGTGACAATTGTTTAAACCCAAAGAAACAAGTGGAAGCTCAAGATTTACTTTGTGCAGTTATTGAAACTGTCGTAGCATTAAAGGAAAAGTTTAAAGCCGATCATGTGATCGATGTTTTGTTAGGAAAAGAAACAACAGAAGTGTTATCATATCATCAGGATGAACTCGAAGTATTCGGGTGCGGACAGGGTGAAGAAGAGAAAACGTGGAATGCCGTAATACGGCAAGCTCTTATTGCAGGTTATCTCGATAAAGATATTGAGAATTATGGTTTATTGAAAGTGACTAAAGCTGGATTGGCTTTCCTTAAAAAGCCTGTTTCATTTAAGATAGTGGAAGATAATGATTTTGAAGAGATAGAGGAAGAGGTTCCAATGAAAGGAGGGGCCTCATGTGCTGTCGATCCCACATTATATTCGATATTGAAGGATTTACGGAAAAAGATTGCAAAGAAACTAGAACTTCCTCCCTATGTCATATTTCAGGATCCTTCATTGGAAGCGATGGCAACGACTTATCCGGTAACGATAGAAGAGTTGCAGAATATTCCCGGAGTAGGGGCCGGTAAGGCAAAACGTTACGGAGAAGAATTTATTAAAGTAATCAAAATTCATTGTGATGAGAATGAAATAGAACGTCCTGAAGATTTGCGAGTTAGGACGGTTGCTAATAAATCTAAATTGAAAGTTTCTATAATACAAGGTATAGATCGTAAAATTGCTTTAGATGAATTGGCCGAATCGAAAGGATTAGAATTTTCTGATTTATTAGATGAGGTAGAAGCTATAGTATATTCAGGTACTAAAATAAATATAGATTATTTCTTGCAGGAAATAATGGATGAGGACCATATTGAAGATATATTTGAGTATTTTAAAGAAGCTGATTCCGATAGTCTTGAAGATGCCATCAATGAATTAGGTAGAGATTATACAGAAGAAGAGATACGCTTGGTTCGTATCAAGTTTCTTTCGGAAATGGGTAATTAATAAAACTATAATAATTGAATGTGGGGGAGAAGGCACTGTTTTATAAGTGCCTTTTCTATTTGTACAATACTTTATTGTGAAGAATGAGCAATTTGAAAATAGATGTTCTATTTTTGTAATTATCGATTCTACTTTTTGAGGGTAGTGTATGGGTGAAATCTTAAAAAAATGAGAAAAATTTTCCGGTCGTATAAATATTCATTAAAAAAATAATTATCTTTGTACGCAATAAATTTTTAACACCTACCTCATATGTCATTTATTGCAGATAAAGTTGTTATGGATGGGTTAACGTTTGATGATGTATTGTTAATCCCCGCTTATTCCGAAGTCTTACCGCGTGAAGTTAAACTTACTACCAAGTTTTCACGAAATATTCAGTTAAATATTCCGTTAGTTTCTGCTGCTATGGATACGGTTACAGAAGCTCAATTGGCTATAGCAATTGCCCGTGAAGGGGGAATTGGAGTTATACATAAAAATATGTCGATAGAAGCTCAAGCCAAGCAAGTACATTCTGTGAAACGTGCAGAAAACGGTATGATTTATGACCCGGTAACGATTAAAAGAGGTTCTACAGTAAAGGATGCCCTTGATCTGATGAGCGAATATCATATAGGAGGTATTCCTGTAGTTGATGACGAGCGACGATTAGTAGGTATTGTAACCAATAGAGATCTCCGTTTTGAGAAGAACTTGCGTCGTACCATAGATGAAGTGATGACTTCTAAAAATTTAGTTACAACAAATCAGTCGACTGATTTACAACAGGCCGCTGATATATTGCAAAATCATAAAATAGAAAAGTTGCCGGTTGTAGATAAGAATGGAAAATTGATAGGGTTGGTTACTTATAAAGATATAACAAAAGCAAAAGACAAGCCTTTTGCTTGTAAAGATAAGTTGGGACGTTTGCGTGTTGCTGCTGGAGTAGGAGTGACTGCTGATTCGATGGAGCGTGTTGCAGCCTTGGTAGATGCGGGAGTTGATGCAATAGTTATTGATACAGCACATGGCCATTCTAAAGGTGTAGTATCTGTTTTGAAACAAGTAAAGGTTGCCTATCCTCAGATTGATGTAGTTGTCGGTAATATTGCAACAGGTGAGGCTGCTCGTTATTTGGTGGATGCCGGAGCCGATGGTGTAAAAGTTGGTATTGGACCGGGCTCTATTTGTACGACACGTGTAATTGCGGGAGTGGGGGTTCCCCAGTTGTCTGCGGTTTATGATGTAGCAAAAGCCTTAGAGGGTACGGGTATACCGTTGATTGCTGATGGGGGTATCCGTTATTCGGGAGATATTGTTAAGGCTTTAGCCGCTGGAGGATATTCTGTTATGTTAGGTGGTTTGTTGGCCGGAGTAGAAGAGTCTCCTGGTGAAACGATTATTTATAACGGACGAAAATTTAAATCATATCGTGGAATGGGGTCGTTAGAAGCTATGGAAAAGGGCTCGAAGGACCGTTATTTCCAAGCAGGTGAAACTGATGTAAAGAAATTAGTTCCTGAGGGAATTGCTGCACGAGTTCCATATAAAGGTTCTTTATATGAAGTGATTTATCAGATGGTGGGAGGATTACGTGCAGGTATGGGTTATTGTGGTGCTGCTGATATAGAAGCTTTGCATCAGGCTAAATTTACCCGTATAACGAATGCCGGAGTAGCAGAGAGTCATCCTCATGATGTTACAATTACGAGTGAGTCTCCTAATTATAGTAGTAGGGCCTAATAACATAAGATGAGATTTTTGCGTGTATATAAAAAACACCAAAGTCTATACTATTAAAATAAGGACAGATAAATACACTAATTTATCAGAATAAATATAATTTTCTTATATTTGATTCGTTAAATTAGTGTATTCTTTTTGTAGAATACAAGATTGTATGAAACAAAATGAAATTGAAATATATCATTTATAATTGTAGAAAACGATAAAAAACGATGAAAAACAATTGGTTATTAGTATCGCTTTATGTTGGTTGTTCGTTGGCTTGGCCCGGTTATAGCCAGAACGATGATCCTGAATTAATGAAAATAAATGGAAAAAGTATTAAACGATCTGAGTTTGAGTATATTTATAACAAGAATAATCAACAGCAGATAGATAATAAGTCGTTAGACGAATATGTAACATTGTTTAAAAATTATAAGCTCAAAGTTGCTGAAGCTGAGGCTAATGGCATTGATACAACAAAAGCTTTTATAAATGAATTGGCGGGATATCGAACTCAGTTAGCTCAACCTTATTTGGTGGATAGTCGAGTTGACGACCGTTTAGCTCATGAGGCATATGACCGTTTGAAAGAAAATGTAGAAGTAAGCCATATTTTGTTTAAAGTAAGTCCGGGAGCTTCTTCTGAGGAGAGGGAAAAGGTCTATCAGAAAGCCTTTTCTGTATTAGAGCGTATTCGTAAAGGTGAGGATTTTACGAAATTAGCCAAGCAATATTCTGAAGACCCGTCGGTAGTAAATAATGGTGGGTATTTAGGTTATATTACCGGTTTTATGACTGTATATCCGTTTGAAACGGCTGCTTATAATACACCTGTAGGTTCTGTTTCAGAACCGGTTCTTACGTCCTTTGGATATCATTTGATTAAAGTTTCTAATCGTAGGCCAGATCGTGGGGAAGTGCTTACTTCTCATATTATGATTATGGTTCCGGCGAATTCTTCGAATGAGACGAAGAAAGAAAAAGAGTTAAAGGCGAAAGAGATATATCAGGAAGTAATACAAGGTGGCGACTTTGCTAAAATTGCTAAAGAAAAATCAGAAGATAAAGCTTCTGGGCAAAGAGGAGGAGAGTTACCTTGGTTTGGAACAGGGCGTATTGTAAAAGAATATGAAGACGCAGCTTTTGCATTAAAGAATAAGGGGGATATATCGGAACCCGTATTGTCACCTTACGGATGGCATATTATTAAATTGCTTGATCGTCGTTCTATAAAATCTTTTGAGGATATGAAACCAAATATTATGCGGCGTATTTCTCAGGATGAGCGAGGAAATCAAGGCCAAAAAGCTCTTATCGAAAAACTGAAAGTTGATTATAGATATGCTTTAAATACAGTTGAAAAAGTAAAACTTGAACAGTTTGCAAAGACTATGTTTCCGGCTGATTCCCTGTTTATAGCAACTGTTAAAAATAATCAAGCTTCTTTGTTTTCATTGGCAGGAAATGATTATCCAGTGTCTGGGTTTGCTGATTATATGAAAAAAATGCGTAGAGGAAATGCTTCTATTGATGCAATAACATATCTGAATGATAAGCTTAATGCTTATATAGATAGCCAGATATTGAAATATGAAGACTCTCAATTGGAAAATAAATATGCCGATTTTCGTAATTTAATGAATGAATATCGGGATGGAATGTTACTTTTTGAGATTAGCAATCGTGAAGTTTGGGATAAAGCAGCTAAAGATGAGGACGGTTTAGCAAAATATTTTAAAGAAAATAAAAAAGCTTATGCATGGGATAAGCCCCATTATAAAGGATATGCTGTTAGTTGTATAGATAAAGATGTGGCAAAGGCTGTAAAGAAAAGAATGAAGTCATTACCTGCTGATTCAGTAGTTTTTTATATTAATAAGGAATTTAATAACGATAGTGTTACTTCTGTTAAAATAGTGAAGGGACTTTATGTTCAAGGAGATAATAATATTGTGGATAAACTGATATTTAAAGATAAAAATGCTGCTATAGATGAGAAGTTGCCGGTTATATTTGTTTCAGGTAAGAAGTTGAAAAAGATGCCGGAGTGTTTTACCGATGTTCGGGGACAAGTTACCGCTGATTATCAAAATTATCTTGAGAAGTTATGGGTAGACAATTTAAATCGAAAATATCCGGTTGAAATACATGAAGATGTTCTAAAAACAGTTAATAAGCATTAGAATCAACAGATTTCGTTGTACATTTATACCCTGATATAAATGTACAAGATAAGACTCATTTTATGTATAGATTATTCTCATTGTCGATGGCTGGTTTGTTAGCAATACATTTCTTTATGGGATGTAGAGGGAAAAACACGGGTAGCGGCAGTGAGAATGATGTTTTAGTAAAGGTAGGAGATCATATTCTTACACGAGCCGAGTTGAATGAGGCTTTGCCGAGGGGATTATCAGTGGTAGATAGTGCAACATTTGCTGATAATTTTGTAAAACAATGGGCGGAAGATATTTTGTTGTATGATGTTGCAGCAGAAAATCTTCCTGATATGGTGCGTATAGAACGGATGATTGAGCAATACAGGAGAGATTTAGTTATTTTTGAGTATCAAAAGCAGCTTATGAATGAAAAGTTATCAAGAAAGATACCTGAATCAGAAATAAAAGCCTATTATGAGGCTAATCCTGGCCGTTTTAAATTGAAGTCGGGGATTATTAAAGGGCTTTTTCTAAAAGTTCCATATAATTCCCCTAGAATAAATCAGTTGAAAAAATGGT
Organism: Coprobacter secundus subsp. similis; assembly: GCF_015097275.1. Lineage (GTDB taxonomy): Bacteria > Bacteroidota > Bacteroidia > Bacteroidales > Coprobacteraceae > Coprobacter > Coprobacter secundus. The sequence goes on along the minus strand of NZ_AP023322.1, from coordinate 1,322,569 downwards.
ATAAATCGGGCAAGTCTGAAGCCGTAGAGAATATTGAGAAATATGGATTACAGAATGCTGTAATTTATGAATATTTTTATGATCGATGGATACCTTTTAAGGAAGTAATGAATAATATTCCTTATGAAATTTCAGATGAAACTGCTTTTTTGCGAACACATCATAATATAGAATATCAGGATAGTTCTTATTTATATTTGTTGAATATTAGCGATGTTCTTACAGAAGGTAGTGAAATGCCTTTTGATTTTGCGCGGAAACAAATAGAAGAGATATTGCTGAATCATCGTAAAAATGAATTTATACGTAATACTCAAAGAGAACTTTACGATGAGGCTTTTAAGAAAGGAGAAATAGAGTTTCCGGGTCTTCAAGGAGAAAAATGAAGATATGAAAGTTAGACAAATGTTATATAAAAAAAGATAAGATGCGAAAGTTAACGAGAGTTATAGGGCTGGTGTTCCTGATGGTAATACCTGTACTGTCGGTTGTTGCTCAGGATAATGTTGTAGATGAAGTCGTCTGGATCGTTGGAGACGATGCTATTTTGAAGTCAGAAGTAGAAGAGCAATATCGAAATTTGCAATACGAAGGACAGAAAATTGATGGTGATCCTTATTGTGTCATTCCGGAACAGATAGCAATACAAAAACTGTTTTTACATCAGGCGAAACTTGATAGTATTAGTATTCCGGAATCTCAGGTTATACAGCAAGTGGAGGCTCGTATGAACTATTTTATTGCGAATATAGGTTCTAAAGAGAAGCTGGAAGAATACTTTAATAAGCCATTGTCTCAGATACGGGAAGAGCTTACTGATATGGTTCGTGAACAGGGTACTGTACAGGAAATGCAGCGCCATTTGGTGAAAGATATAAAGATTACGCCATCTGAAGTTCGTCGATATTTTAGTGGTTTGCCTATAGACAGTATTCCTTATATTCCTACACAGGTAGAAGTGCAGATAATAACAATCAATCCGAAAATACCGCAACAGGAAATAGATAATATAAAAGCTCGATTGAGGGAGTATAGTGACCGGGTAATGAAAGGAGAAGCAGACTTTTCTACATTAGCGATTATGTATTCGCAAGATCCTGGCTCAGCTCGTATGGGAGGTGAGTTGGGTTTTATGGGAAGAGGAAGTCTTGTTCCTGAGTATGCCAATGTCGCTTTTAATTTGAATGACCCGAAGAAAGTTTCTAAGATAGTGGAAACTGAGTTTGGTTACCATATTATACAGCTCATTGAGAAACGAGGGGATCGTATTAATACACGTCATATTTTATTGAAGCCAGAGGTTGCACAGAAAGATATTGATGATGCTGTTTCTCGACTTGATTCTTTAAAGATGGATATTAATGCTAAAAAATTTACATTTGAAGAAGCTGCACAATATATTTCTCAGGATAAGGACACTCGGAATAACAGTGGCTTGATGGTAAATCAGGAGTCAGGTACAACAAAATTTGAAATGCGTAATTTACCGCAAGAAATAGCCAAAGTGGTAGATGGAATGGCAGTAGGGGATATATCCGCTCCATTTACGATGATCAACCAAAAGAGGGGAAAAGAGGTTGTTGCTATAGTTAAGTTGAAATCTCGGACAGAAGGGCATAAAGCTAATATTTCAGATGATTATCAAGCTTTGAAAAGTATTGTAGAGAATGCTAAGCAGCATGAGCTTATTCAGGAATGGATCAAAAAGAAACAGAAAGAAACCTATATCCGTATTAAGGAAGGCTGGCGAAATTGTGAATTTAAATATGACGGTTGGGTAAGGCAATAAAGAGTGAAATAAGGTATCATAGATTCGATGCGTAGAAAAAATAGATTTTTATATTTGGACAGGCATAAGATATTGGTAGGTATCTTATGCCTGTTGGTTCTTTGTGTATGGGCACAACATAGACCGAACCCTCCTAAAATCAAACATTTAGCAAAGACATCAGTTAAAGATGATCCGCAGAAAAAAGTTTATTTGGAATTTGCTGAGACACTTGATTTTGATGAAAAATTGAATCCTGATTATCAGATATTGAGGGGAAATGTTCGTTTTCGTAAAGAAGGCATGTATATGTTTTGTGATAGTGCCTATTTTTATGAGGCAAGTAATTCTTTAGATGCTTTCGGTAATGTACGCATGGAGCAAGGAGACACATTGTTTGTTTATAGTGATGTCATGTTCTATGATGGGGTGACGCAAATTGCCCGTCTTCGTGAAAATGTGAGAATGGAAAATCAAGATATGGTACTTTTTACAGATAGCCTTAATTATGATTTGGTTCCTAATATCGGATATTTTTTTGAAGGAGGTAAATTAGTTGATAGTGAAAATGAATTGACCTCTATTTATGGTCAATATAGTCCGGATACTAAACGGGCGGTATTTAATTATGATGTGCAGTTGGTAAATCCAGAATACACATTGTATTCCGATACATTGGAGTATAGCACAGTAACAAAGATTGCAGATATTTTGGGCCCGTCCGTAATAGTTTCGGATAGTAATATTATTTATTCGAGAAGGGGATGGTACGATACCCAGAATAACACATCCATGTTGCTTGACCGTTCTATCGTTGTCAGTAAAAGCCAGCAATTGACGGGTGATACTATTTATTATGATAGGGACAGAGGGTTTGGTGAGGTATTCGGAAATATGTTTATGAACGATACGTTACGGAAAGTTATTATGGAGGGTCAGTATGGTTTTTATAATGAAAAAACAGAATATTCGTTTGCAACCGATTCGGCTCGGGTGTTGGAATATTCGGGGATAGATACATTATATTTGCATGCTGATACTTTGAAAGGTTTTACATTACCCGATTCTACTCGTATGTTGCAGGCTTATTACGGTACGAGGTTTTTTCGTAATGATATGCAGGGTGTATGTGATTCGATGAACTATTTTACTCGGGATTCGGCAATATATATGTATAAGGATCCGATTGTATGGAGCGATAATTATCAAATATTTGGAGATACGATAAAGGTATTTATGAATGATAGTACAGTAGATTGGGCTCATATTCCTCATTTTGCATTTGCTGCGCAACAGAAAGATTCTTTGTTTTTCGATCAGTTGGCAGGAAAAGATTTGAAGGCTTATTTTAAAGGGGGGCAGTTGGATAAAGTAGATGTCAGTGGAAATGTGCAGACGATATTTTATCCTCAGGAAAGAGATTCTTCATACACAGGCTTGAATCGTGCAGAAAGTAGTTTTCTCACGATGTTTTTGAAGGACCAGAAAATGGATAAACTTATAATGTGGCCTGAAGTGCAGGGAAGCCTGACTCCTGTTCCTATGATAAAGAGAGATCAACTTTTTTTACCTGATTATCAGTGGTTTGAAGATTATAGACCTAAAGATTCGGCAGATATATTTCGGAAAATTGTGAAACAAGTAACTGATATGCCGAAAAAGAAACGCCGTTTCAGCAATCAATAGATAAATGAATTAATACCATTTTGTAGCGTCATGAGTGATATTATACAGTTATTACCCGACTCAGTAGCGAATCAGATAGCAGCAGGAGAAGTAATACAGCGACCGGCTTCAGTCATAAAAGAATTGGTGGAAAATGCTGTTGATGCAAAAGCTAGTTTGATTCAGGTTATTTTGAAAGATGCAGGACGTACTTTGATACAAGTGATAGATAATGGAAAAGGGATGTCCGCTACAGATGCCCGGCTTGCTTTTGAAAGACATGCAACGTCAAAAATTAGAGTGGCCGATGATTTGTTTTCGTTGCATACTATGGGATTTAGAGGTGAGGCTCTTGCATCTATTGCCGCTATAGCTCAGGTAGAGTTGCGAACGAAACGGAAAGAAGATGAGATGGGGACTTTGATTACGTTGGCTGCCTCCACGGTAGAATCACAGGAGTGTGTGTCGTGTCCTACGGGTTCAAATTTTTGTGTTAAAAATATTTTTTATAATGTTCCTGCTCGACGTAAGTTTTTAAAGTCCAATCAAGTTGAGTTAAGTAATATTATTAATGAATTTGAACGTATTGCTTTGATAAATCCAGAAGTATCATTTATTCTGAAACATAATGATAATGAATTATTCAATCTTCAGCCGGGTAATTTCAGGCAACGTATTGTTTCCATTTATGGAAAAGGCATGAATCAACAGTTATTGCCTTTGGAAATAGAAACTTCATTGATAAAGATATCTGGTTATATTGGTAAGCCGGAAGCTGCTCGTAAGCGTAATGCTTTGCAATATTTTTTTGTAAATGGGAGATATATGAGACATCCTTATTTCCATAAGGCTGTGATGCAGAGCTATGAACAGCTGATTCCTGTAGGTGAGATGCCGAATTATTTTATTAATTTTACAGTAGAACCTTCACAAATAGACGTTAACATACATCCAACGAAAACCGAAATAAAATTTGAGAATGAACAGGCCATATGGCAGATTATTTCAGCGACAGTAAAAGAAGCATTAGGAAAATTCAGTGCCGTGCCTTCTATAGACTTTGATATGGCCGATGCTCCTGAAATTCCAATCTTTCAAAAAAATAATCCAGTTGCACCTCCTAAGTCTAACTTTAATCCTTCGTATAATCCTTTTAAGATGTCTACAGGAGAAAACAGTCGTCGTCCCGATTTTGATTGGAATAAATTATACGCAGGATTTACGTCAGGAGAAGTTCCTGTAGTAGGTAAAGAGGAAGAATCTGAAATATTTACTTCGGCAATTGATAAGGAAGATGATGAGCTCCCAGAAGAGAATTTGATAGTACAATCGGTAATATCTACGGATAATATGGGAGATACAGGTGGAAGTTTTATGCAAATAAGAGGTCGATATATATTGACAAATGTAAAATCGGGTTTGATGATAGTAGACCAATACAGGGCTCATGTCCGTATTTTATTTGACCGTTATATGTCATGTATTCAGGCAAAACAAGGTGTTTCTCAACGAACACTATTTCCTGAAATTATACAATTGACAACAGCACAAGTGGCTATACTACAAAATATAATGGCTGATTTACAGTTTTTAGGTTTTGATTTGTCTGACATGGGGAATAATGTTTATTCTGTAAATGGTATTCCTTCAGGTATAGAGGGAGTGAATATTGAGACTTTAATCTGGAATATGCTGGAAACTGCGACAGAAAAGGGGCGAGATGTAAAAACTGATGTTCATGAGCGATTAGCTTTATCATTAGCTGAAGCAGCAGCTATTCCTTATGGACAAGTTCTTTCGAGTCTTGAAATGGAACAATTAGTTAGTGATTTGCTGGCTTCGGTTATGCCCAATTATACTCCGGATGGTAAAACTGTCATATCTATTCTTTCAAATGATGAAATTACAAAACGCTTTAAGTAAGTAATATGCAAAGAGCAATAGTAAAATATCCGGTCATTCCGATGAGAAAAGAGAGGTCCGAAACCAGTGAAATGGTTAATCAACTCATATATGGGGAAGCTTTTACAGTTCTTCAGGATGAAGGTCGCTGGTATTATATAGAATCTTCAATTGATGGATACAAAGGCTGGGTAGATTGGAAAATGGCCAGTCTTGTTGATGAAAAGATATGGCAGTCTATACAGGAGTCATATTTTATTGTAAGCTCCCCTTTTGCTGAAATATATGATAATATTACGAACTCCACAGTAATTCTTTCTTCAGGAAGTCGTTTACCTTTTTATGATGATACATTGCAAACTTTCTCATTAGGACCACTTTCCGGACGTCTGATAAGTGGATCAGTGATTGACCCACAATGGAGAGGAGCTGGAGCTTTGATAAATGACGCTCGTAAATGGTTGAATGCTCCTTATCTATGGGGTGGTAGGCATATATTAGGAACAGACTGTTCCGGATTTATACAGACGGTATTTGCTATTCAAGGAATTCGGTTGCCTCGTGATGCTCGGGAGCAAGCGTTATGTGGCCGTCGCTTAGGACAACATGAAATATCAGCTCCTGGAGATTTAGCATTTTTTTCTAATTCTGAAGGAAAAGTAATACATGTAGGAATTATTCTGACACCAAATACAATAATACATGCATCGGGTAGTGTGCGGATAGATACTATTGATAACCAAGGTATTTTTAGGAAAGATATGAATAGGTATACGCATATGCTACATTCTCGTTGCCGTTTGATAGAATGAAATATATTTTTCATTTTTCTGTATACGTTTTGTCATTTTATCGTAATAAGTACATGTTTTATTTGCACTAGATAAATAATAAAAAAATAGATAAAATGAAAAAGGTATTTTGGATAATGATGATGGTATGTATAGCATTGAGTAGTTATGCATCTGATAAGAATACAAATGAAAATGTTACAGCGCCATCTGGAAAAGTAGTTGAAGCATATACGGTAAAAGGAATGGTGACTGATGAGGTAGGAGAGTCTTTACCGGGAGTAACAGTAATGGTAAATGGGAAAAAAGTCTTTACTGATTTAGATGGTCAGTTTAAAGTATCAGGAGTGTGTAAAGATTGTAATATCCAGATAAGCATGATATCTTATCAACCTCAAACTATTTCTTTTGATGCTACAAGCCAGAAAGAATTGAAAATCTTGTTGAAACAATAGAGATAAAATTATATTCCTTTTTATAAAAAAAACAGACTTCATATCGGTCTGTTTTTTTATGTCTTGTCGAATTTTAAGAAATAATTTAGGCCTTACATTATGTATCGAGTCATATGTTTATTATTATAAATAAAGATTTTTTTGTATATATTTTTTAATACTCTACATACTTTATACTATTTTTGTTCCCATTCATAAAGATTTCATCCAAATAAGAATATAGAATAATACGTAAATTTGATATCATGGAGTTGGATATGGCTAAGCCAAATGCCAGAGTTGATGTGGCAGACGTACTTAGAGGGTTGGCGGTAATGGGTATCATTATCTTGCACAGTATAGAACATTTTAATTTTTATCAGTTTCCGGATAGCTCTCCGTTTAAATGGATGCAATTTACCGATAAGGCGATATGGAACGGATTGTTTTTTACTTTTAGTGGCAAAGCTTATGCAGTTTTTGCATTATTGTTTGGATTTAGCTTTTATATTCAGGATGATAATCAAAGACGTCGTGGAGAGGATTTTCGTTTACGTTTTTTATGGAGGTTATTTATACTTTTTGTAATTGGGCAATTCAATGCGATGTTCTTTACAGGTGAGATATTGACAATGTACGCTATTATAGGCATAGTTCTGGTATTGTTTTGCAGAGTAAGTAATAAGATGCTTCTTGTATTGTCAACGATATTGTTGTTACAGCCTTTAGATTGGGGTAGAATAATATATGCATTATGTAATACAGATTACGAAATAGGGGAGAGCTTGGCGCGTTATTATTTTGGTGTAGCGTATGAAGTACAATCCAATGGCTCTTTGGGGGATACAATAAAAATGAATTTGTGGGAAGGACAATTGGCAAATATGACATGGGCTCTTGAACATGGTCGTATTCTACAAACTGCCGGGCTATTTTTGTTGGGGTTATTAGTTGGTCGGAAAAAACTTTTTATACACACACCGGAGAACGAGTGGTTCTGGATAAAGGCTTTAATTTTGGGCCTTATTTGTTTTTTCCCTCTATACGGTATTAATAATATGTTGCCAGATTATATTTCTCGTGGGGCTATTCTTGTTCCATTGCAATTAATTATTAGTTCACTGGCAAATCTGAGTTTTATGGTGATATTGGTAACGGGATTATTATTAGTATTTTACCATGTAAAAGATAAGTCATTTTTTATGCGTTTTGCTCCCTATGGAAAAATGAGTATGACAAATTATATAGGACAATCGATAATAGGTTCGTTATTTTTTTATCATTGGGGATTTTATTTGGGACAATATATGGGGATAACATATAGTTTTTTGTTTGGTATAGCATTATTCCTTTCTCAGTGGATATTTTGTATTTGGTGGATGAAAAATCATAAACATGGAATTTTTGAAGGTATTTGGAAAAGACTTACGTGGATTGGTTCATCTCGTGTACCTGAAAGTATTTGGAAGTAGTTTTTTTAGGATATACATATATCTTTAAATAATTTATTTATAGCGAATGCGCATATAGCTTTTATGTTTTTATGTCAAAATTTTTAATATATAATTTATTATTTAAGTTATTTATTGGTAGAATAAGATAATCCTTTTGAATCTCGAATATATAAATTGTTCTCTTTATTGTACCTTTGTTCCAAATTTATAATGATAGATAATGTATAAGCTGATTGTTTTAGATTTGGACGGAACACTAACAAATGCAAAAAAAGAAATTACCTTACGTACAAAACAAGTTTTACTCAGGATACAACAAAAAGGAATGAAGATTGTGTTGGCTTCGGGCAGGCCGACATATGGTATCATACCTTTGGCAGAAGAGTTGGAACTATCAAAATACGGAGGATTTATTTTATCTTACAATGGAGGGAAAATTGTTGATTATAAGACAAAAAAAGTTTTGTTTGAGATGATATTACCCTCAGATGTGATACCACATCTTTATCGAGCGTCAAAAGAATATGGCACTGCGATATTATCGTATAAAGATAAATCAATTCTTACTGAACATCCAGAGGATAAATATGTTTTGATAGAAGCTAATCTGAATAAGATGAATATTGAGAGAGTCGATTCCTTTACTCATGCTTTAAATTTTCCTGTAACAAAATGTTTAATGGTTGGAGAAAGTGGAAAGATAGCTAAGGCTGAAAAGCAATTACAGGAAAAATTAGGAAATATAATGAGTGTTTATCGCTCGGAACCATTCTTTTTAGAGCTGGTTCCTCAAAGTATTGATAAGGCTAAGTCTTTGGAATATCTTCTTAATTATCTAAAAATCTCACGGGACGAAATAATAGCTTGTGGTGATGGATACAATGATGTATCAATGATTCGTTTTGCAGGTTTAGGAGTCGCGATGGCTAATGCTTGTGATGATGTAAAAGCTTGTGCTGATTATGTAACATGTTCTAATGAAGAAGATGGTGTGGCACATGTTGTTGAAAAATTTGTTTTAAAGGAAATTGTAGCTTAGTATTTAAATAAAATTGAAGTCCTATGAAAAAAGTAATTTCAACATCAAATGCTCCGGCAGCTATCGGTCCGTATAGTCAGGCTATAGAAGCTGGAAATTTAGTTTTTCTTTCAGGAGTGTTGCCAATAGATCCTTTCACGGGTAATATGGTGACAGGTAATATTGCTATACAAACAGAGCAAATTTTTAAAAATATAGAAGCGCTTCTTAAACAAGCAGGATGTTCTATGAAACAGGTTGTTAAGACTACTGTTTTTTTAACAGATATGACCCTGTTTTCAGAAATGAATGAGGTATATGCTCAATATTTTGCAAATGACTATCCTGCTCGTTCAGCAGTGGCAGTAAAAGAATTACCCAAAAATAGTCAGATTGAAATAGAAGTAATAGCAATGAAATAGTTGCAAAGTTTATATTCAAGGTATTTTCTACTTTCTTTTTTAAAGAGAAAGTAGAAAAATTTATGTATATGTTGTTTTTTAACTGTTTCTGTTCAAGTATTTTAATAAATCAGCTACAATAAAAGTACTGCCTCCTATAAATATAAAATCATTCGGTCGACTTTCTTCCAAAGCATGTATATAAGCTTCTTCGACGGTATTGTAAGTTTTTCCAGATAGGCCGAAATGTAGAGCAGCTGTTTTCATTTCATGAGCGGGTAGAGCTCTAGGAATAGAGGCTTGAGTGAAATAGTAAGTTGCATTTTGAGGTAATAAGGCAAGAACACCGTTGATGTCTTTATCATTTACCATACCGATAACGATTCTTAATGTATCATAAGTTTGTGATGATATTTGTCGAGCAATATATTGCATTCCTCCTGTATTATGGCCTGTATCGCAGATAACTGTAGGATTATCTTGTATTTTTTGCCATCGGCCTTGTAATCCGGTAAGGGTAGTGACATGAGCAAATCCCTCATATATGGCACTTTGGGGTAAAGTATAACCTATTTTAGAAAGAACTTTTATGGCAGTTAATACAGTTGCTGCATTTTTTTCTTGACAAAAGCCTCCTAATTCTCCTATAAGATGAGGATATAATTTTGATTCGAATACCCATTTACCTTCAGGAGTAAAGTGCGCATCCTGTATCGGGTGTTCTTCTTCGGCAAATAAAATGGGTGCACCGATTTCTTTTGCTTTATCTATAAATACTTTTCTCACCTCTCCATCAGCCTCCCCAATAATAACGGGAATGCCTTCTTTTATAATACCGGCTTTTTCTCGAGCAATTTCTGGTAATGTGTGTCCTAAAAATTGCATATGGTCATAACTGATATTTGTGATAATAGCCAAGTCTGGAGAAATGATATTTGTGCTATCCAATCGACCTCCTAATCCCGTTTCGATAATTGCAACATCAACTTGGCAATAAGCAAAATAGTCGAAAGCCATCATCATGGTAAGTTCGAAAAACGAAGGATGGATATTTTTAGTTTTCGGTATGTGTTTTTCTGTGAAATTGATGATATATGATTGGGAGATCATTTCTCCATTTACTCGGATTCTTTCTCTGAAATCTATCAAATGAGGTGAAGTATACAGTCCTGTTTTATATCCACTTTTTTGGAGAATCGCAGCCAATAGATGTGATGTAGAACCTTTTCCGTTAGTTCCGGCTATGTGAATAGTTTTGAACTTTCGGTGTGGATATCCGAAATATCTGTCTAAAGCTTCGCTGTTTTGTAATCCTGGCTTATAAGCTTTTGCACCGATTTGCTGGAATACAGGTAGTTGGTTATATAGATAATCTAAAGTTTGTTCGTATGTCATATATTTTATGCATTTTAATAGATAAAAAATCCAGCAGTACCGGCAAGTACAATTATCCAAATCGGATGGATTTTAGTGTATCGTACGAGGATAAAGGCTCCGATAGCGATTAATATGCTGAAAGTATAATCTGGAAAATTTTCCTTGTTCATCAATATAAGAGCAGCCGATGCAATCAAACCTACTACAACAGGGCGTAATCCGGAAAAGACACTCTTTATATATGTGTTGTCTTTGTGTCGTAAAAGGATGTGACTAATAAGTAACACTAAAATAAAAGATGGTAAACATACGGCTGTAGTTGCTAATACTGACCCCAAAATATTTCCATTTGTGGCCACATATCCGATGTATGTAGCACTATTAATACCTATAGGGCCGGGTGTCATTTGCGAGATGGCTACAATATCGGTAAATTCTTTGGACGTAAGCCAGGGAGAAGACTCTCCCATATGAATTACTTCGACAGCTTCGTGTTGTATTAAAGACAACATTGCATATCCGCCACCGAAGCCGAATAACCCTATTTTTAGATAGGCTATTAACAAATTAAGATAAACCATTATTATTCCCCTCTTTTCTTTATATTGCCTTTTCGTTTTCTATCGATATATTTATAATATACTATTCCTCCAAATCCACCAGCCAGTACAAAATATATAGGGGAGATACCAGCTAACCAAATGAGTAAAGCTACAGTTATTGGTATCCATATATTCTTTATATTTATTTTTGCTGATTTGGCAGTAGTAAGTACTGGTGCGATTATCAAAGCAACAACTGCAGGACGAATCCCTTTGAAAATACGTTCTACTATTGGATTATCATATGATTTAGAGAAAAATATAGCAATAAGTAGTATAAGGATAAAAGATGGAAGGACTGTCCCTAAAGTAGAAATAATACAGCCTTTGAGCCCTCTAACTTTATTCCCTACCATGATTGAAATATTAACAGCTAAAATACCAGGTAAAGATTGGGAAATAGCGAGTGCATCAAGAAATTCATCTTTATCAAGCCATTTATGATTATCGACCACCTCACGTTCGATAATTGAAATCATGGCCCAACCGCCACCGAAAGTAAAAGCTCCAATTTTGAAAAAGGTAAAGAACAATTTTAAATATAAGTTCATAATAAAAAATACTTTTTCAACCAGCACAAAGGTAGATAAAAGCAATACGAACACCAAGATATTTGTTATATTCTCTTGATGTTCGTGATGTTTGTTTACACAATTTTAATTTTAAAAGGATTTATTTGTGTTCTAACGGATTACTATTTTTTAGTATTAAACAGTACGGAATTTATGATTTTTTCGATTTGATCTTTAGGACGTAATCCTTTTACCAAAGTAGGTTTTTCGTCTTTGGGTATGAATACCATTAGAGGGATGCTACTGGCATTGAATAGTTGAGCAAGCTCAGGTTCATTATCTACATTAATTTTGAAAACATCTATTTTTCCTGCATATTCTTGTGCAATTTCAGCCAGAATGGGTGCTAATTTACGACAAGGTGGACACCAATCTGCATATAAATCTATAATAGCGGGTTTGTTTCCTAAGTATTTCCACTCTTTATCAGAACTATAATTCCATATTTGGGCTTTAAATTGATTTGTTGTCATTTGTTTTACAAGACTATTTTTTCCTTTTTGGGCTATTGCCGGCATACACATACATACTATGAGTATGAGAACAAATACAAATTTGCTTTTTTTCATTTGTTGATTTGTTAATGGGTTGATGTAATTATTTGTAGTTTTTAAGTAAGTCTTTTAGAATTGGGGCTTGCATGACACCTGATTGGCGCCAGACTATTTCTCCTTTTTTGAAAATTATAAGAGTAGGAACTGATTGAATTCCATATTTTGAAGCAATAGCCTGATTTTTGTCAACATCAATTTTTAGAATAGTTGCAGAGTCACCAATCATATTTTTTAGTTCTTCCAATATGGGTTTCATCATTTTGCAAGGGCCGCACCATTCGGCAAAGAAGTCTACTAACACTGGTTTATCTCCAGATATAATTTCGTTGAAATTGTTCATAATGTAGTTCTGAATAAAATTGAATAAGGGACTATTCCCATTTTTTACAAATATAACAAGAAGACGGGTAATTATGTTGTAATTGTGGGAAATAAAATGAAAAGTTAAAGAATGATTTTGTATTAGGTCTGGAAGGAAGATAAGTTTGGAAAAATAAATATTTTAACTAAAGTCTTAAAAATGAGAATGTACAATAGATAATCAAAATTTTTATCAAAAAAATAATCTTATAAAATTTGGAGGACAAAAAAAACTTACTACCTTTGCATCGCTTTCGGAAAGGAAAGTTCGTTCTTTAGGAGAGGTGGCAGAGTGGTCGATTGCGGCGGTCTTGAAAACCGTTGTACTGCAAGGTACCGGGGGTTCGAATCCCTCCCTCTCCGCAATAAACGCAGAAAATCAGCGAAATGCAAAATAAGCACCCAGTTTTACATTTAATAATGTGAAGCTGGGTGTTTTATTTAGGGTCGTGTTCATCTTTGTTTTATTAGATTTTTTTAGCAATTGAAAAGCCCTACTATTCATCCATAGTAAGGCTTTCTTTATACATAAGTAAGGATTAATATCCCGGATTTTGTGTCATTTGGGAATTTCTATCTAACTCGCTACTAGGTATTGGCCATAGAAGTTGGTATAAGTTGCCTTGGCTTAGCCCCATGAAAGATTCACCCAATCCGTTTCTTCTGATGAAATTCATGTAGCTGGGTGAGTTTATTTGATAATGAAGTGAAGCTATAGCTTTCAAAATGTCCGATTGGCCAACTGTAAGTTTCTTATGTTCGCATATTTGATTAATGTATTTTTTTGCTTTCGGGGTATTTCCAGTATGGTACAGACATTCAGCGGCAGTTAGCATCACATCTTTGTAGTCAAGGCATGGATGACATTGCTCTCCGTTTCTTGTCTGTATATAATACCCTAAAATGCATTCTGCATTATTTTTGTATTCGGTAGCTTGGGAATATTCCAAGTGGTAATCTCCTTTCCTTATGACTTCCTCTAATAATGGCAATGCTTTGTCAAATTTCTTTTGGTTGCAATAGACATAAGCTAACAATATTCTTGCCACATTCTTAGATACAAAAAGCATACTATTGGCATCTTGGAAAGCATCATAATGGTGTTCATCCAAGCCATTCATGGCATCAATCAGCATATTTTCCAGTCTTGATAAGATTTCAGCTTCATCTGTTCGTGGTATGGAAATGAAAGGGTCGGTTGGATGTCCCATTATAAAAGGGACACCACTCCAGCGAGAAGATAGCTGGTAGTATGCTAAGGCAAGATGTGTATTGATAAACGACTGGTAACAATTTAACATACTTGCATCAACATCCTTTAGCGTTAACCATCGATTGATTGCATTATAATAATAATCCCAAGTTTTTCCGATTCTGTCATCATAGGGGTAGTAAGGGACAGGATTTTTGAAGTTTTCTTGGTGTATATAGCTTGATTGCAAATGGAGTTGGCCGGACACAGCGTTACGCATGGTTTCCTGAATGCCTAATACGAAAGAAATTCCATTTTTCCCGAGTCTTACCGGGTCGTGTTTGCCCCAATAGTTTTTGTCACCTTCTTGCTTGACTGCGATTACAGCAGCTACTTTACCTCTTGCATTATAAACAGTGATGGTAGTGGATAAATCTTCTTTGAAATGTGCAGGTGTTACTTTTATTGTAATGATGTTATTGTTGATGGTTTTGTCAAGTTCTATTTTAGGTGATGGAATGTTCGTATTCTCTTCATACAAACTTGAAAAAAAGTGCTCTTCTGTTATATTATTTTGAGGTAATTCTTCTAAATCCGTATCTGAATCAAAAGAAGGTGGGTTCAAATAATAGGGTTTATCAGATTTGACGATAATGGTATATTCGCCTCCCTTTGCCGGGACATTTAGCTCTTTTGAACTAAGGATGACGGATTCGGATTCATCCAGTTCATTTCCTGCTATACCGTCATTGTCCCAATCAAAATAATAAGCTAAATCTTTGACTTTTACTTCTAATCCCAACTCTTGATAGCGGTTTTTGATGTTTTCCGAAATTATATCCAGCCTTTGATTTAGGTAATTCTTACCTGACTGGATTTTTTTCTTTGTTTCTTGACTGAAAGCACCTTCTGTGCCGAACTCATTGTTTAGGATGGACAGAAATTCAACGATTTCGGCATCTGATTTGTCGGTTAATACCAAAGAGGATATGGCAATCAATGCTCCGGAAGCATCATCACCGGATGTAATTGAGAATTGGCTTGCATCTTTGGATGCGTATTTCTGCAGTCCGAATTGGGTGAGTAATTCTTTTTGGGCTTGTGCATTAGCTTCCTTGAATACCATACCTTCAGTGGTTACCAGATGATGGATACGCTTGCTTTTTAAGTGGGTTAGCACATTGACATTGATAGAGCTGTTGTCTTTCAAGTCCACAATGGCATCCAGTTTGATGGTACCTTCTGAGAGTTCACCACCCACTTCATTAAAGAAGTAACCGTCTGCTGTTAATTTGGCATACGGACTGTCTATTTTGAGTGCCCCATAATTAAAGTCACCCAAATTATTGTCAATAGTGGCGGTGTAAGAGTTTCCAGTAGGAACCATGTACTCGTCCAAAGTCCGCATTTCTACATGAGAGCCTCGAATCATTGGTCCTTTTTCGACTTTACCCATTACGTGGAAGACTTTAGGGGTAAAGCCTTTGCCTGCTTCTTCGTCATCACTGCAGGAGTATAATGCAAAGATTAGTGCAGTGGACAAATAAAAGTATTTTTTTAATTTCATTGAAATATGCTTTTTGACTGATGATTATTGATTTATATTGCACTCACTACTGCAAGTAATTTCTATATACTCCGGAGTGTCAGAAAAAAGATTGAGCCAGTTTGTTCCTGAAGTGTAGCGTTGGAAATACTATTCGTTGGATGTAGCTATGTACAACTGTCATTTCATATTGTCAAATAACTATATGTTTTTTCTGTTAGTTCTACAAAGATAGCGTTTTTCTCTGAAAAGGGCTACCACAAAACTCTATTTTGAAGTGCACTTCATTTTGAGACAGTTTTTTATATCTTACTAACGTGAAAGTGTTCAATTTTAATTGATATTTGTTTGATGAAAAAATGTGAAATATATTTGAGTAAATGGATTTTTCTTTGATAGATTAAATGCTTTTCAGAAGTCAAATTTGCCGGTTTATTTCGTTTCTGAATTTTATTGGATTAGCAACAAATCTGAAAGTATTGGTTACGCCGCCTGTGGTGACGAGAATTGATCCGAATCCAAAGATACGTCCAATGATACTTTGATTTATTCGTAAACCTTCACATTTGCTCACCATGAGTTCAAGAGCGTCCCTGCTTAATATTCCCGACTTTAATATAACTCTTTTGTTTGTGATGACATATTCTGTACTTATTTTGAAGAGTAGCCGTTTTAGCAATTGGAAACTACTTAAGATTAGTATTATTAGTCCTGTATAATGTGTAAGACTGGTTTTTGTTGAATAAAATATGTATCCAAATGCCAACCCTATAATCGGCATAACAAAGATGAACCAATGTATATTTGCTTTGTATTCTATGGTTTCATTTGTTTGTAAATTCTTATTTATGTAACTCATCTTATAATTTTGTGTACAATATTTTATGAGAGTTTTTCAACTGTAATTATTTCATAATTTGTTGAATAAATTTAATTTTTAGTTTTCAAATTTAATGATAAAAAAGGGTCTGACAAATATCTGAAAGAGTGTTTTTTAACATGTTTTGTCAGGTTTTTTATGTTTTCTAACGTTTGATATTATCATGTCCGGTATAACAAGGTGAGATTGTGGGTATTGCAAGACTTATAATTTATCATTACTTTTAAAGCGGAAAAATAAATAATACAATGAAAAACCATTTTTTATATGTTGCTCTGTGGTTGATAGGGACGTGTATTCAAGCCCGTCAAAGTGATGTATGTATACCGGTAGATTTGACTTGTGAATATTTGGTTAATCCAATAGGTCTTGATGTATCTAATCCTCGTTTAGCATGGAAACTACAAGATTTTCGTTCAGGAGCTTTACAAACAGCATGTCGTATTTGGGTAGATACGGATTCGTTGAATGTAGTGAAAGAAAGAGCTACTGTATGGGATACGGGAAAAAGAGAATCGGATAGAATTTTGTGGACTTATGCAGGTTCAGCACTTCAACCGTTTACGAAATATTATTGGAAAGTTTCTGTTTGGGATAAAGATGGTAAAAGTACGTCGTCTTTTGTACAAAGTTTTGAAACTGGAATGATGGATATTTCTCAGTGGCAGGGTACTTGGATCAGTGATAATCATGATATTTATTATAAACCTGCACCATATTTTAGGAGAGTGTTCGAAATAGAAAAATCGGTCAAATCGGCTAGAGCGTATATTACTGTAGCCGGTTTATATGAGCTTTATATTAATGGGTGCCGTGTGGGCAATCATATTCTTGACCCTATGTATACTCGTTATGACCGACGCAATCTATATGTTACATATGATGTAACTTCCCAATTACAGAGAGGAAAGAATGTAATGGGGGTGTTATTGGGAAATGGTTGGTACAATCATCAATCATTGGCAGTGTGGAATTTCCATAATGCTCCTTGGCGTAATCGTCCTGCGTTTTGTTTAGATTTGAAGATAGTATATGAAGATGGGAGTATAGAGGTTGTGTCTTCTGATAAAGATTGGAAGACTTCTACAGGGTCGTTGATATCCAATAGTATTTATACGGGAGTACATTATGATGCTCGTCAGGAGCAAAAAGGGTGGAGTACAATAGAGTTTAATGATTCTGAGTGGGAGGATGTTATTTATCGATCAGTGCCTTCTCAGAAAATTGTTGCACAACAGATGCATCCTATTCGGGTAGTTGATACTGTCAATACTGCAAAATTGAACAGGATAAATGATACGACTTATGTTTTTGATTTTGGCAGAAATATGGCTGGAATTACCTTATTGAAGGTTAGAGGAGAATCGGGAACGATTATCCGTTTGAAACATGGAGAACGTATTTATCCAAATGGCCTTGTCGATGTATCGAATATTGATGTTTATTGTCAACCAGTAGTTCTTTCAGATCCTTTTCAGACAGATATTATGATATTAAGAGGTGGAGAAGAAGAAAAATTTCTAACTAAGTTCAATTATAAGGGTTTCAGATATGTAGAAGTAACGTCGAATAATCCGATTGAGTTAGTGAACGAAAGTCTGACGGCTTATTTTATACATAGTGATGTGCCACAGGTGGGATTTATTCACACTTCAGATTCTTTGATTAATCGTTTGTGGAGGGCGACTAATAATTCGTATCTCTCTAATTTTGTAGGGTATCCTACTGATTGTCCGCAGAGAGAAAAAAATGGATGGACGGGTGATGCCCATTTGGCGATTGAGTCTGCATTATACAATTTTGACGGTATTACGGTGTATGAGAAATGGTTGGCTGACCATCGAGATGAACAACAGCCCAATGGAGTTTTGCCGGATATTATTCCGACAGGAGGATGGGGGTATGGTTCTGATAACGGTTTGGATTGGACTAGTACCATAGCGATTATTCCTTGGAATATTTATTTATTTTATGGAGACAGTAAGCTTTTGTCTGATTGTTATGAAAATATTAAACGTTATGTCGATTATGTTGACCGTAATAGCCCGGGAGGTTTGACTTCATGGGGTAGGGGAGATTGGGTCCCGGTAGAGTCCCATGCTTCAGTGGAACTTACTTCATCTGTATATTTTTATGTGGATGCTACAATTCTTGCTCGTGCTGCAAAACTTTTTGGCAAATGTGGAGATTATACTCGTTATTCTGCATTGGCAAAGAAAATAAAGGATGCTATCAACGAAAAATATCTAAATAAGAAAACGGGTATGTATGCAAGCGGTGTGCAGACGGAATTGGCAGTACCGTTGATGTGGGGGATTGTACCGGAGGATATGAAGGAGATGGTTGCATATAATTTAGCTCAGGAAGTGGTGAATAGAGGGTATCATCTTGATGTTGGGGTGTTGGGGGCGAAAGCTATATTGAATGCTCTAAGTGAGAATGGTCAGAGTGAAGTTGCTTATAAATTGGCATGTCAGGATACCTATCCTTCATGGGGACATTGGATTGTCAATGGAGCAACGACATTATTGGAGAACTGGGATTTGCAGGCTACTCGTGATATCTCGGACAATCATATGATGTTTGGCGAAATTGGAGGATGGTTTTTTAAAGGCTTGGGTGGCATTTACCCTGATTGGGAAAATCCGGGTTTTAAACATATTATTTTGCGCCCATATTTCCCTGAAGGTTTAAATAATTTTGAAGCCAGGCACAATTCTCCTTATGGCGAAATTTGTTCTAAATGGGAATTGAAACGTAACAAAATAATTTATACTGTAGTTGTTCCGGCTAATAGTTGTGCTACACTCTATCTTCCAGACAGAACCGGACAGAATACACCTGTAAAATTGACTGCAGGAGAGCATGTTTTTACTCTAAAAAGGTGAGCTTTTAAATATGGCAAATAGGCGAATTTATAGGGTTATAGTGTATAAGCGTCTTAATTGAATTGGATTTTATTACGGTGATTGGCAGCGAATCGGCAAAAATACGAAAGTCTGAGATTGAATATCAACTGGATGAAGATTTTCAGAGAAATACTCTTTTAGAAGTTTTTTTATTTGATTGAAAATGAACCGAATAAATGTGTTGATAACTTTAATGACTGAGAATGAAGTTATTAAGGTTGTATTTGTTGTAACAAGTGTCTGGAATAATGTTGTGCGTGATTATTTATCTGAAATATCGTAAAATGGATTTGAAGTTATAATTTATTTTATTTTGATTTAGATAAAATAAAAAGAGTACTATGTAATTATTGTTTATTGTTGACACAGAAAAGGAAATGGAGCATATCAACATTCCGGTAGTGTTTTACGAAAGATGCAATTTTATTCATACCGTTTCGTAGAGCTACTTTCTGAGATGCGATGTTGGTATCTCGGATAATGGAATATACTTTGTTGATTTTCAGATTATTGAAGGCATAATCACGACAAGCTGTCGCAGCTTCAGTTGCGTAACCCCGATGCCAAAATTCTTTTCTGAATAAATACCCTATTTCTGGTATTTTTTTGTCTTTATAATATTGGTAGGTGATACCACATTGTCCGATAAGTTCATTATTGCATTTTTCAATTACTCCCCATAATCCAACTCCTTCATTCTGGTATCTTTTAAATTGTTTGTCTAACCATTCTTGAACTTCTTTTTTGTTAAAGGGCCCTTCATAGGCATACATTACAATGGGGTCTTGCAGTAATTTGCATGTTTCGTTGAAATCACTCTGTTCTAATTCTCTTAAAATTAATCGTTTTGTTTCTAATATTATCATTTTATATCCTTTATTGCCTACAAAGTTAAATTAAAACTTGTGAAAATTTTCGATTTTTTTATCTTTGTGGAAACAAATAAGGATATTGTATGAAAAAGAAATTAGAAGTTGTGGTATTGATATCGATAATTATTGTGTCAGTATCATGTACATCAACGTCACAGAAGATAGATAATGACATGGAGATAACCCCTGCGATTGAGAATATATTTTCCCGCAAGAGTGTACGTAGTTATGAAGATAAAGATATAGAAAAAGAAAAGATAGCATTATTGTTGCAGGCTGCAATGGCAGCACCTTCAGGACGAGATTTACGTCCTTGGGAATTTATAGTCCTTAATGATCGTACGATACTCGATTCTTTGTCTGTGAAATTGCCTTATGCAAAGATGTTGAATCATGCTCGTTGTGCCATTGTCGTTTGTGGAGATTCTGTTCGTTCTTCTTATTGGTATCTCGATTGTTCTTTGGCAGCAGGCAATATTCTTTTGGCAGCAGAGTCATTGGGTTTAGGAGCGGTATGGACAGCAGCATATCCTTATCGTGACCGTATACAGTCTATCCGGACTTTTGTGTCCATGCCGGGAAGAGTGCTGCCACTTTGTATTATACCGGTAGGCTATCCTTCTACAGAAGTAAAGCCGAAACAAAAATTTGATGAAAAGAAAATACATTATAATGGTTGGTGAGTAAGTGATTTTGTATAAAACGATGCAATAAATATGTCTACATTTTTATTGCAGTTTTTACCTTGCTTTATTTCGGATGTTATATTAAAAAATTGAATATTTAAGTTAGTCAGATTTATGTCGAGTAAATGTTTATAATGTGAAGTTTGAGCCGAATATAGAAATTTAAGGTGTAAAACAATTCATTTTTGTTGTGACGAAGTTTATTTTGATTATCATAAGCAACATGAACAACCAAGAGGAAAGTTGCTTGAAAATAATTTTTCCAGATGAAATTTGACTTGATATTTTGGAAAATATAGTTTTTTGGAAGATTATATCGATAAACAAACAATTGGTTTATCTTTGTATTCTATATCTAATATCTAATGTGAGTGTAAAAAGAGAGATTCATGGCTGTACATATATTTGTTGTAGATGAGAGTAATTATGAAGTTTGTATTCGCCGAGGTTTAGCTGCAATTCCAGATAGTGATAACCCTAATACAATGGACGGTTTGATATCTCGGATGGCAATGGTCAGAAAAGGGGATTATGTACTATTCTATATAACTTTGAAAAAAGAATTAAGAGGTATTTTCAGAGTGCTTGATGGACCCTTTTATGATAAGGCAGAGGTTTGGCCAGTTGTAAATAATCAATATTATCCATTAAGAGTCAGAATAGAAAATTCACGATATGTTTTTCCCAACCCTATACGGTTGAGTGATATATATGATTTAAGAGATCGGGGAAAAGTCTGGACATTTGCATTAAAAAGACCAGGTTTTGGAAGTCGTAATGTAATGTTTTCGATCTCGAGTAATGAATTTGAAGAATTATTTAATCTTTATTTAAAATTGAATCCTATTTATGGTGAACCTCACCAAATTGAAGAGCCTTATCGATATTGTCCTCCCAATTTGTTGAATTATTTATCTATAGATAGATATACTTACATCCCGAAATATGAATATACATTAATGAGTCTTTTATCGGACGGGTTAGCTAAAGGAAGGTATAAGAACATATTTGGTGATTATAGTGACTATTTATGTTATGTACCTACCAGTTTTGATAAGGAAATTGATGTTTTATTAGCATTTGCACATCCTGAGAATTGTAAACAAATAATAGCGTATAACATAATAGAGCTCAAAAAGGACCGTTTTGATGAAATGGCTTTGGGACAGCTTTTGCAATATGAAGATTGGTTTTTGCGGAAAAAGGTAAATGGCGATTCTGGTACTTTACGCACAACGGCAATAGCTAAGAGATTTGATATAAAGGTCATAACTTATTTGCGAACAAGAAAATTATTGGAAAATAAGTATGTAACGTTGCTTGAATATAGGAATACTCAGGATGGTTTGGAATTTGAACCAATTGAATATTAGGAATTATTTTTAATGTAAAAGAATACGGTTCTTTTCTATCGTTTATAGTTGTTATTCATAGAAAGTTCGTTTTTGGGTTTAAAGGTGAATTTAGATTATAATCCGTAGAAAGCGATTGTTCTTTTGCTATATGTTTATTTTATCTGATAAAATTCATTACAGTAAGATATCTTTTTTTAGCAGTTTCTATCAATGTTCTATTGATGGAAATATTAGGATCGAAAAAGGAGGTTTCTATGGTTGTTTTTCCTTTAGGAGGTCTATTCCAGTTTCCTATGATTTTACCATTATATAGTATGACAGGATAGAAGGTTCCGAATGTATTGAATGCTTTTGAATGATGTTGGGTTTCGATAACGCTTGTTCTGTCTTTATAGCTGATCAGATACTCATCGAATGGAGGTAATAGATGTAAAATATTTTTTGATTTTATTGTTGGGGTTATAGTATATGTATTATGTATATATAGTTTTTTGTCTTGTATGAGATTGTGTTCTATATTACTTATTGCTTTTCGAGCCTCTGTGACTGTTAATCCCGACCACCAGACAAAGTCTTGCAGACTTGCTGGTGAGTGACTTCGGAAATAGGCGGTTGCTAATTTACTTAAAGCCTCATCATGATGTAATGCTTTTGTTGGTGGAATACGTTTATTGAGTAAAGCATAAGTAGGTTTCCCATTTTTGTCTATACCGCTACAGATAATTCCCTCTGTCTCTGCTCGAGTTAAATATCTGGATAATAGATGTATGTCTGTAGGAATACCATAATTTTTTAGCACTGTTCCGATTTCTTGTTTTGTCATATTTTGATATTCTTCAAGAGCTTTTTCGATTAGTCTATTACAGCGACTGTATGTTTTTTCTGTAATATTCCATTGCTTACCAAATGATTCGTTTGCAGACCTGATACGTTTTGACGAAAGTTGTAACATCCATCGTACATCTTCTGCAGCAACAAAGTGCCATGTGGGACGCATTATATGCATCCGGATGATTTTACCTTGCAGCAAAGCTTCATCTATTGAATTTAAATTGCAGCTTTTTAACCGTATACCGATGGCCCATTTAGACATTTCATAGTTTTGTGCTTGTAGGGCTCCCATCCATTTTACAAGTTCGGCTGGAGAATTGTATGTCGGGTTGACGAGTTGTTGACTCAATAAACGAATGTCGGTTATCATATCAATATTTTTTGTCAAAAATAATAAAGATATAATTAAACCGGCATTTGTATTGTTTTTTTATTTATATAATTATTTGATGAATAGTAATTCTGAAGAAAAATTAGATTTTATTGTTTATTTTATATTTTTTTATTTCTTCGGATTTCCATTTTTCATATTGCTCAGTAGTTAAAATTTTTTTTATTTTTCTTTCTCTTTTCTTTCTCTCTTTTTGAATATTTCTAAAATTATCATTTATTGGTGGTGGGGGAGGAGGAAAATTTGGTTGTATTTTTGACGGAGGCATCATATTATTTCTATTTTCAAATTCTCTATTAGGTGGAATAGGTGGCCTATTATCTTTTTGGTTTAATTTTTTTTGCTCCTCTTTGAGGAATAATTTATACATTTTTTTGTATTGTTTATCACTTAGTTGTAATGTTTCTTTCATTTCATCGGTTTTCTTTTTAGCGATGATTTCAGGTGAAACAAATTTAGACAAAGGCTTTCTGTTTGGTTCTTGTGCATTTGTTCTAGAGTACATTATCCCTCCAACGAACAAGAGAATGTAGAATAAAGATTTATATTTCATAATTATTGATTTTGATGATGAAAGTAGGTTTATATTTAGTTGATTAAAAATAAAATCGACAGGAATGGGAATTTTATCGATTGTTTTTATTCTTTATATGAATTGTTTTAATGATAACGTTTAGAAAGCTTCTAAAGTATTTGATTTATTATTTGTTTCTTTTTGAATCAGTTTACAAACATAATTTACAGTAAATTGTTACTGATATAGATTATATTACATAAATTGACTAAAAATGAATTATCGTAGATTGTTTACAATGCTATTATCGGTGATAACTATAGCTGTATGTGCTGAGACTAAGAAAGATTCTGTGTGGATTACAAATGGTTATGCTGGGCTTAAATTGACACAAGTAAGTTTTACGAACTGGGCGACTGGGGGAGATAATGCCTTTGCATTTGACTTACAGGGTACTTATCAGGCAGATTATAAGCATAATAAGCATATTTGGCAAAATCGTATAGAACTTTCTTATGGTCTGAATAAAACGAAATCTGAAATTACGAAGAAGACCAGTGATAAAATATATTTAAATTCAAATTATGGATATGAAATATATAAAAACCTGTATCTTAGTGCATTGCTTAATCTCCAATCACAGTTCACAAGAGGATATGATTATGGAGTCAATCCAGACGTTTATGTATCGCAGTTTATGGCTCCGGGGTATCTGATGACAGGGATAGGTTTCACATGGATACCAAATAAATTTTTTACTGCAGTTTTGTCTCCTGCTGCTTGGAGAGGGACATTTGTTTTAAATGACCGTTTGTCTGACGAAGGTGCTTATGGTGTAAAATCTGGGAAAAGATTGTTATCAGAGTTTGGTGCCAATCTAAAACTTGAGGGTAGATATGAGTTTTTAAAGAATATGACATTATATTCTCGATTGGACCTTTATTCTGATTATTTGAGAAAACCTCAAAATGTTGATATAAATTGGGAAGTTCAAATAAATATGGTAATAAATAAGTGGTTCTCTACGACTCTTACAACGAACATGGTATATGATGATGATGTGAAAATTACGTTGAGTGATGGGCGAAAGGTAAAACGTGTTCAGTTTAAAGAATTGTTAGGGGTGGGATTACAGTTTAATTTTTAGAGTATAGAGATTTATATAAAAATTTGAACATTTTGAAAATGAAAGTACAACCTATATTTTATATCTTTATGTCCAGTTAATATTTATAAAGACATTTGGTTATGATAACAAAAAAAGGATTTCTATGTATTGTATTGATATGTATATTGTTTGCATCTACATCTTTTGCTAAGACGAAAATAATCTCACACAGGGGATTTTGGAAAACGGAAAGTTCGGCACAAAATTCATTGACTGCTCTTCAAAAGGCTGCGGATATAGGGGTATATGGTTCAGAATTTGACGTTTTGATGACCAAAGATAATGTTATGATTGTTAATCATGATGGGCGTATCAAGGATATGGTGATAGAGAAAACTTTTTATGAAGAACTCAGTAGTATTACATTATCAAATGGAGAGAGGCTGCCTATTTTAGAAGAATATTTGCTTTTAGGAAAGAACAATAAGAAAATCAAGTTAATACTGGAAATAAAATCATTATCTACTCCAGAGAAAGAGACTCAAGCGGTTATTAATGTTACCAACATGGTAAAAAAAATGGGTATGGAAAAGCAAGTAGAATATATTGCTTTTAGTCTACATGTTGTGAAAGAACTCATACGCTTGGCTCCGGAGGCTACTGTTGCCTATCTCAATGGGGACTTGTCACCTCAAGAATTGAAAAATATAGGATGTTCAGGTCTAGACTATCATATCAATGTGTATAAAAAGCATAAAAATTGGATAAAGGAAGCTCATAAGTTGGGGTTGTCAACCAATGTATGGACTGTAAATGAACAAAAGGATATGGAGTATTTTATTAATGAGGGTATTGATTATATAACTACAGATGAGCCTCTTTTGCTTCAACAAATATTATTTAAAAACTAGAATAGATATTATAATGAGAACTGCCCTATATACAAGGACAGTTCTCATTATAATAATTAGTTAGTTTGTCCCTCTCGTGAGTTTTGTCCTGTAGCTTGTAGGTATTGAGTACGTTTTATTAAATAAAGAGTGTAGTCTTCAGTATATTGGTCTCGGCTTTGTTGTAATAAAGATTGAGCTTCAAGCATATCACTTAATGATATTGTACCAGCTTTATAGTATTCTTTATTAAGCCTAAAGTTTTCATTTGCAACACTTATTGATTCTTTTGATATATTCATTTGTTTGTATGATTCTTCTAACTCATTCCAGCATTTTTGCATTTGTATCAAAAGCATTTCTCGTGTATTCTGACGCGTTAGTTCTGCGTTTTTAACTTGTATTTTCTGTTTTTTTATAGCGTGAGTTCCTCCCCACCAATTTGAGATAGGTACGGTGACAGAGGCAAATATCATTCCGAAAGAATGGTCTTGATTTAGTAAATCATGATAGAAATATCCGGCTCCAATACCTAATGTTGGCATATTTTGACCAATCTTCATTTTTTGTTGGAGTTTAGATGCTTCTACATTTTTATTGACTAATTGGTATGCATTGAGGCTTGGAAGTGCATCGATATGATTTATTCGATATGTAATGGGAGAAGGAAGAGAGTCCAGTTGAGGAGATATGATGCTAAAATTTGATTCAAAGTCACCTATATATTGCCCTAATACCATTTTTGACAGTCGTATCCCGTTTTCAAGTTGTAGACGGGAGCTGGCAATATTATTTTTTTTCAATTGTATTTGCAGTAAATCGTTTTGATTTGTTATTCCAGCATCTACGGCATTTTTCACATCATTTTGAATATTGTTTATTAGAGATTCCATAATTTCGATTGTTTTTATTTTTTCTTGTAGAGAGACGAGTTGCCAATAATATTGATTTACTGTTAATATGATTTCGTCTTCAGTTTGTTTCAGTTGGTATTTACTGATTTCTGTACCTATTTCTGTCAATTTGTTTCCCAAATAAATCTGACCTCCAGTGAATATAGGTTGTATGGCTGATATTCCGGCTACAATCCCATCCTTCATCATAGACATTTCCATTCCTGGGACAAGTGGGGCGAGGCTAATTTCGGCCATCCCATTATTCGTTTTATAAGTACCTCCAACTGCAGAGATATTGGGAAAATATTTAGTGAATGCTTCTTTTTTATCTTGCTCTGAACTTTTTATGTTGTTTTGGGCTTTTTTTAGTTTATAATTATTTTCAAGGGCCATTTGGAGACATTGTTCTAACGTGTAACTTTGTCCGAAACTATAATCCTGATATAGTAATAGAATAATGATATATATAATTATTTTTTTCATACTTTATTCAATGTTATTCGATAAGTGATATTTTTTGTCAGACTTTTTGAAAATCATATAATATGCTACAGGTAATACAGTTATAATTAATATCATGGAAATCATTGTCCCAAAACATACGACTGTACCTAATGGAGACCATAGAGCACTCTTTCCTAATATCATAGGAATAACGCCCATAGATGCGGCGGCAGAAGTTAGGAATATAGGCCGCATTCTTCGTCGGGCAGAGTGGTAGGCAGCATCAAATACCGATTCTTTGTTTTTTATTCTTAATTCCTCTGCGTAGTCGAGCATGATAATACCATTTCTGACTAATATACCCATTAGACTGACTATGCCCAATATTGCTGTAAAGCTTACCTCTAATCCCATTACCCATATTCCGATAGCAGCTCCTAATATACATAGAGTCATGGATGATAGGATAAGAAGTGCCAAATTGATTTTTTTGAAGTGAAATAGAAGGATAAAGAATATAATAATAACAGCAATAATTAAAGCCCCGGTAATTTGAGGAATGGCCTCTCTGTCAGATTCATCGGCTCCGCCAAAACTTATTGTTATACCTTCAGGGGAGTTAAAGTCAGAGATTTTTTCTTTTATTTGGGAGGTTATTTCTGTAACATTGACATGCCGTTTTACGTCAGCTAAGACTGATATTGTAGGTATACCGTTTCTCCGTACGATTTGTCCTTCGTTCCAGTCTCCCTTTATTGTTGCTATCTGGCGCATGGGAACAGAAAACATTCCACCCCATGCTGGTTGATATTCATTGTTAATATCATCGAGTTGGGGCTCTTCTGACCTTTCTGTTTTTAGAACAATACCAATTGGATAGTCTTTTTCCCAGAGGGTTGTAACTGGCACTCCTGGTCCAAATCGCATAGCCATATTTAATGAAACTAAGGATTTGCTTATACCTAAACGATTGGCTTCGTCGTTGTCTAAAATAATAGATACTCCAGGCAATTGTTCTTCGAAGTTTGTGCGTACTAGAGTTAGCTCAGGTACCTTTCTTAATATTTGCATCAATGAGTCTGCCGAATTTTTCAAATCGGAAATATTTTCTCCACTTAGTCGTATTTCTATAGGGGAGGAAGCGTCAGAATATTCTAATTGTTTGAAACGTATAAGTGCATTAGGAAAGTAGTTTGTATATTTTCCTGAATATTCATCGAGTATTTCTACAGTAGCTTTATTGCTTTTTGTGTTTACAATAAATTGAGCAAAATTGCTACCAGGCATTTGGGGAGCATAACTTGTGTGGAAACGAGGAGAACCAGCCCCGATAAAAGAGGTGACAGAAACTATTCTGTCATCTTTGCGTAGGATATTTTCCATACTATCGGCAATAGCTGCAGTTTGTTCTATTGCGGTGCCTTTGGGTAAGAAAAACTCTACTGCAAATTGGTTCCTTTCAGCAATAGGCATCAATCTTTGAGGTAAATTTATAAACATAATACAGCCTAAAATTACAGTAGCTAAGCCTATGCATAAAGTGATTTTGGGATAAATAAAACATTTGTTTAATAACCATTCATATTTTTCTTGCATAATGTCAAGAAAATTATGTCTTTTTCCATTACTCTTTAATCCCTTGTGTATAAAGAAGTATTGCATATATGGTACTAAGAGTACAGCTACCAATAAAGAAATTCCTAATATAATAGTAATTGCCCACGGGAATGATTGTAGGAAGTCATTGTACATTCCTTTTGTTGTGATGAGAAAAGGAAAAAATGTAATACTAATGGCCAAAGTTGCAGATAAAATAGATTTGAAAAATTCTTTAGCGCTGGTTATAGCAGAATACCATCGCGAAAATCCTTGGTCTAATTTTTCCATATAGCAGTCTATAATAACGATAGAATTGTCCACAATCATCCCTAATGTAACGATTAGAGCTGCTAAGGTTACAGTATTCAGTTCTATGCCACAAGCGAAGAATATGCCCAAAGATATGAAAATAGTAATCGGTATTGTAGATGCAGCAACAGAAGCAACCCGTAAAGGCATGAGAAGTATGACAATTAGAATGACAGCCAATATGGCGATTAATAACTCTTTCAAGAATGTTGTAACCGAGTCACTGACGACTTGAGGCTGGTCGGTAATACGATAAATTCTTACATCTTTGGGCAGCTCTTGTTGGTATTCTTTCAAGACTTTATTTACTTCATCGCCCATTGATACAATATTATTTCCTTCACGCATTTCGAGGGAGAGCAGGATGCATTTTTTCCCATTATTTTTTATATAAGAATCAGGGTCTGGATATTCTCTGACTATACGTGCAATATCTTTTAATCGAATAACGTTGCCATTAGCATCAGAATAAACAATTTGTTCGCTAATTTCTTTTTCACTGTTATAAGTTTCTGATATATGGATAGGTGCGACAAATTCAGAGTTATCTATCGAACCGCTCAATGCTGTAAATCCTTGAGTTAGTAAAATGGAAGTTAGGGTGTTGTTACCTATACCATAAGCTGATAATTTTTTTTGATCCAAGTAAACGCTTATTTGTTCTTTTTGTAAACCATATCGGCGAAGATTTGAGACAGATTCTATTTTGCGAATTCGGTTTTCCAATTTATCCAAATAATTTTCCAATTCCCTGTAAGTTTTATCTTCTGATTCCAGCGTTATGAGTAATGCAGATGTATCTCCGAAGTCATCGTTTGCCTGTAATGCTAATACTCCCGAGGGTAATTGGTTTTTAAAAGACGTAAGCCCATGTTTAAATTTTGACCAGAATTCGTCTTTATTTGTAACGTCGTCATTTAGTTCTACATTAATAAAAACGATACCGTCACGACTTTGAGAAAATGTTTTCTTTTTCTTGACTTCTTTATAACTGAATATGAAATTTTCAAGGGGTTTGGTCAATTGTTCTTCAACTTGAGCAGATGTTGCTCCGGGATAAACTCCGACGACAAGTCCCTGACGGATGGTAAATGTAGGAAATTCCTGTTTGGGCATTTTATATAAAGCATAACAGCCAAACAATATTAAAATGGTTGTAATAAGAATTATAATTTGGCGGTATCTCATCGCCCCCTCTATAATATCAGTCTTTTTCATTTGATTATGATTTTCGAACCATTACTTACTTTTTGATTACCTTCGATAATGAGTTTGTCACCTTCTTTCAGTCCTTCTGTTACAACTATACCTTTAGCTGCAAGTCTTCCAGTAGTTATAACTTGTAATTGAGCTGTCTCCTTATTGGCTAACCAGACAAATGATTTTCCCGAGTTATCTATCTGTATAGCATGATTAGGTATAATGATTTCAGGCATCATATTATTTTTAGGTATATTTACTTTGCATACCATTCCAGGTATGAGGTCAAGAGTAGGATTGTCAAGTAGAATTTTTACGTCATATGTATGGGATATAGGATTAGCTATAATACCTTTTTCTGAAATTTTACCTTCAAATATGCGATTATTCAATGCCGCGACTTTTATTAGGGCTATATCTCCTTTTTTTATATTTGATATTTCATTTTCAGGAACAGGAATTTTTATATTTACTTTCTCAATTTTTACCAAATTAAAAATGGGGATGCCGGGTGTCACATTCATTCCTATTTCTACATTTTTTTTAGAAATGATGCCGTCAAATGGTGCATAGAGATTGGCATCCTGTAGATTTTTTTTAGCGATTTCTTCCATACTTATTGCTTTTTGTAAAGAGTTTTGTACCTCTATCCATTTAATTTCAGGTAAACTTTTGTTGTCATAAAGTTTAGACATTCGTTCGTATGCATCTTTTGCTTGAAGAAGCGATGAATGAGTTGCATCATAAGTGCTTTGGAGTGAGGTTTTATCTAAGACGGCCAGTAATTGGCCTCTTTTTACAGGTTCACCTTCTTGAATAAGAACTTTTTCGACATTTCCTATTATAGGAAAGCTGAGGGAAGAGCCATATAATTCTTCTATTGTTCCCACATAGTTTTGTTCTTCAAAACTTATATCTTTTTTTACATCATAGACTTTTACTGGAATATAGTCTATTGTTCTATTTTCTCCTTTTTCTTGAGTGCAGCTTATACTTCCCCATAAAAAAATAAAAATACATAAGTAATAGTTTATAGTTCTCATATAGTTTGTTTTTAGTGAAATATATATTTTTAAAACTTTGCAAATATGTTATGTTTCGTGGTTTGTAGAAAGCTCTGCATTCCTTTATAAATGTTCTATTTTTCCTTTTTGCAATTTATATAGATTTATTAATGTTTCTAATATTTATTTTTGTTTCGTAAAGAATGAAGTATGAAACAAATCCATATTCCGAAGATTGATTTACAATCAGTGTATTGTAAATCGACAATAGATTTTATTGATAATGATTTTGCTATATTTAATAGCATAAAAGAAGTTCCAGTAAGTGAATATCCTAGTCGCATAGATTTAGCTGTTGTTGCAGTTTGCCGCACAGGCTTTTGCCGAATAGGAATTAATTTGAAAGAGTATAACGTTGAATCTAATTCCTTAGTCATTACATTGCCAAATCAAATAATACAATTATTTGAAGTAAGTCCAGATTTTTCAGGAGCATTTATTGCTGTTTCAAGAAATTTTGTTGATAATATGTTTCCGAAATTTAAAGAATTATTACCTATCTTCCTCTATTTACAAAATAATCCTTGTGCACGAATAGGTGAATATGACTTGGGTTGTATATTGGAATATCATACATTCTTATGGAAAAAAGTGAGAATGAATGATAATATATATCGTAAGGGAGTGGCCCAAGGTATTTTGCAGGCGATGTTTTATGATGTTTGCAATATTTTCCGAATGCATATGAATGTTGTGAAGAAATCTAGAAAAGAGGAGCTTTTTGAGTTATTTATCGAAAGTATATATGAACATTATAAAAAAGAAAGAACTGTCTCTTTTTATGCAGGAAAGCTTTGTGTAACTCCTAAATATTTGTCGAGCCTTGTAAAGACTGTTAGTGGAAAAACTGCAGGAGAATGGATTGCAGAAGTAGTTATCTTGGAGTCTAAAGTTTTATTAAAATCTTCACCTAAAAGCATTCAGGAAATATCGGTAGAATTAAATTTTGCAAATCAATCATTTTTTGGGAAATATTTTAAGCAACATACTGGTATGTCACCTTATGCATATAAGAAGATATAGAGATTTTTGAGATGGTTATATCAAATGACAAACGGGCAGATAAAAACATCTGCCCGTTTGTCATTTGATAATTTTTTCTTATTCGATAGCAGCCTGGGCGGCAGCTACACGTGCAATGGGTACACGATAAGGGCTACAACTTACATAATTCATGCCTAAAGAAGCACAAAACTTGACAGATGATGGTTCCCCTCCGTGCTCGCCACAGATACCAACTTTTAGTCCTGGTTTGGTAGAACGTCCTTTTTCAGTACCCATGCGTACCAATTGTCCTACACCTTGCTGGTCGAGGATTGCAAATGGGTCATTTTTCAAAATTCCTTTTTCTTGATAAATTTTCAAGAATTTTCCGGCATCATCGCGTGAATAACCAAAAGTCATTTGAGTAAGGTCATTGGTCCCAAAAGAGAAAAAGTCCGCTACTTCAGCAATACGATCAGCAGTGAGTGCTGCTCGGGGTACTTCTATCATGGTACCTACTTTGTAATCGACCCAGTCATTACGCTCAGCAAATACTTGTTTGGCTGTATTATGAATAATTTCAGCTTGCATTTTTAGCTCTTCTACTACACCGACTAACGGAACCATGATTTCGGGATGTACATCGGCCCCCTTGGCTTTTGCGTCAAGTGCTGCTTCCAGAATGGCACGAGCCTGCATTTCTGTAATCTCAGGATAGGTACAGCCTAAACGGCAACCGCGATGACCTAACATCGGATTGAATTCTTCTAAGGAGTCACAAGCCAATTTTACTTCTTCAATAGTGAGCCCCATTTCTGCAGCCAATTCTTTTTGTGTGGCTAATTGATGAGGAACAAACTCATGAAGAGGTGGGTCAAGTAGACGAATCGTTACTCCGAGCCCATCCATTGCCAAGAAGATGCCTTCGAAGTCTTGACGTTGTATTGGCAGTAATTTTTTTAATGCTTCGCGACGACCTTCTTCATCTTTGGCCAGAATCATTTCACGCATAGCTTTGATTCGGTCACCCTCAAAGAACATATGTTCAGTGCGGCATAGTCCGATACCTTTAGCTCCGAATTTACGAGCTACAGTGGCGTCTTTGGGAGTATCCGCATTTGTGCGAACATCCATTTTTGTGTATTTTTCAGCCAATTCCATTACTTTGGCAAAATCTCCACTTAAATCGGCATCGACAGTATTTACTTGTCCTTCATACACTTCTCCGGTAGAGCCGTTTAATGAAATCCAATCGCCTTCTTTGTAGACTTTGCCGCTCATTTCTATAGTCCGAGTTTTATAATCTATTTTGATTTCACCGGCGCCTGAAACGCAACATTTGCCCATACCACGAGCAACTACTGCAGCATGTGAAGTCATACCTCCTCGGGCAGTAAGGATACCCTGAGCGACATTCATACCTCGGAGGTCTTCGGGAGACGTTTCGATACGAACAAGAATTACTTTTTTACGTTTTTCGGACCATTCTTCAGCATCGTCAGCAAAGAATACGATTTGGCCTGTGGCAGCACCTGGAGAGGCGGGTAATCCTTTTGCTATTACTTTTGCCGATTTTAGTGCAGCTTTGTCGAACACAGGATGTAAAAGTTCATCCAGCTTTTGGGGTTCCATTCTTTTCAAAGCTGTTTTTTCATCGATAATGTTTTCTCGCAGCATATCCATGGCGATTTTTACCATAGCAGCTCCTGTGCGTTTTCCATTGCGAGTTTGCAGTAACCAAAGTTTACCATCTTGGATAGTAAATTCGAGGTCTTGCATATCTTTAAAGTAATCTTCAAGCTTTTGTTGAGTTTCGATAAGAGTTTTTGCACATTCGGGCATAGCTTCTTCCAAGGATGGATATTTGGATGCTCGTACACTTTCGTCGATACCTTGTAAGGCTGCCCAACGACGAGAGCCTTCTATCGTTATCTGTTGGGGCGTACGAATGCCAGCTACAACATCTTCTCCTTGGGCATTAATTAAATATTCACCATTAAATATATCTTCTCCGGTAGCTGCATCACGAGTAAAAGCGACTCCGGTAGCAGAAGTGTTGCCCATGTTTCCGAATACCATAGCTTGAACGTTGACAGCTGTGCCCCATTCTTCAGGTATCTGGTTCATGCGGCGGTAATAAATAGCCCGTTCGTTCATCCAACTGTCGAATACGGCACAAATTGCACCCCAAAGTTGTTCCCATGGAGACTCGGGAAAATCTTTTCCTGTACGTTCTTTTACTGCTGCTTTGAATTTTTTGACGAGTAGTTTCAAGTCTTCTACTTCGAGTTCAGTATCCAGTTTTACACCTTTTTGCTTTTTTACTTCATCCATTACTTCTTCAAATGGATCGATATCTTCTTTACTTTTAGGTTTCATGCCTAATACGACGTCACCGTACATTTGTACAAATCGACGATATGAGTCCCAAGCAAAACGAGGATTACCGGATTTTTTTGCAATGCCTTCGACTGCGGAATCTGTCAATCCTAAGTTCAACACAGTATCCATCATACCTGGCATAGAAACTCGAGCTCCCGAACGTACAGAAACCAATAAAGGATTTTCTGCATCACCAAACTTGGTTCCCATCAGGTCTTCTACATGTTTAATAGCCTTCTCAACGTCATTTTTTAGTAATTTCGTTACAGCTTCTTTTCCCTGTTGGTTATATTCGGTACAAACGTCGGTTGTGATTGTAAATCCAGGAGGAACAGGAACTCCGATGAGATTCATTTCTGCAAGGTTGGCACCTTTACCTCCGAGGAGGTTTTTCATGTCGGAACGGCCTTCTGCTTGACCGTTTCCAAAAGTATACACTCTTTTCATATTTATAAAATAATAATGTTTTCATGGACTTTTGCTTTCTGCGAAATTGTAATGTTGAGATAGCAAAAATTTCAATTCACAAAAATATGGGTTATGATGAAACCGCCAAACATAATCGTAATAATTTTTGAAATTAAGCGAATTTTCTTTTTTGAATAAAGAAAGTTAAAGAAATATGTTTAACTTTGAACGAATTTGTTTTTATTCTAAAAGTTAAGTTTTGGCACGAAAAAAGAAAGAGCTACCTGTAATAGAGCAAGTTGAAATTGTTGATGTTGCTGCTGAAGGTAAAGCTATTGCTCGGGTAAATGATTTAGTTGTATTTGTACCATTTGTTGCACCAGGAGACATTGTAGATTTGCAATTGCATCGTAGAAAGCATAAATATGCTGAAGGTCGGGTGTTGAAAATTCATAAGTATTCGGATGTACGTACCGAACCTTTTTGTAGTCATTTTGGTATTTGTGGCGGGTGTAAATGGCAGCATCTTCCTTATGAGCAGCAATTGTTTTACAAGCAGAAGCAGGTAGAGGACAATCTAATTCGTATAGGAAAAATTTCTTTGCCAGAGATATCTCCTATAAAAGGTTCTTCGAAAATCCAATTTTATCGTAATAAGTTGGAATTCACTTTTTCGAATAAATCTTGGTTGACGCAAGAAGAATTAAATTCTGAACAAACATTTGACTGTCGTAATGCATTGGGTTTCCATATACCGGGAATGTTTGACAAGGTTCTGGATATAAAGAAATGTTGGTTACAAGACGATATTTCTAATTTGATACGTTTGGAGATTCGAAAATATACAATTGAACATAATTACCCTTTTTTCGATTTGAGAGAACAATCGGGGCTGATGCGTAATATTATTGTTCGTACAGCGTCTACGGGTGAGATTATGTTGATTGTGGTCTTTTTCAGGAAAGATACAGAGAAGATACAAGCCCTTATGAGTCATATTGCGGAAGTGTTTCCTCAAATAACGTCTTTGTTGTATGTTATAAATCAGAAGGCAAATGATACTATTACCGACCAGAAAGTGCATGTGTTTCGGGGACGGGATTATATTATAGAGTCGATGGAAGATTTGCAGTTTAAAATAGGGCCGAAATCATTCTACCAGACGAATTCAGAACAAGCTTATGAGTTGTATAAGATAGTCCGAGATTTTGCTGGGTTGAATGGGACTGAATTGGTGTATGATTTGTATACGGGAACTGGAACTATAGCCAATTTTATTGCTTCGCAAGCACATAAGGTAATAGGCATAGAGTATGTTCCTGAAGCGATAGAAGATGCTAAAGTAAATTCTGCGTTGAATGGAATCGAGAATATACTTTTTTATGCAGGAGATATGAAGGATATCCTTACTCAAGATTTTATTAATGAACATGGACGTCCTGATGTAATTATTACTGACCCACCTCGTGCAGGAATGCATGATGATGTGATAAAAACTATTTTATTTGCTGAGCCGGGGAAGATTGTCTATGTTAGTTGTAATCCGGCTACGCAGGCTCGAGATTTGGGATTACTGGATGAAAAATATAAAGTGACACGAGTGCAACCGGTTGATATGTTTCCACATACACATCATGTAGAAAATGTAGTATTATTAAAGAAAAAGTAGTTTGGAGACAGACGTTGACTCTTGTCCCGAATTTTAGGATAAGAGAAGCGGATAGCCTCAAGAGAAAAATGACTCTTTAGCTTTCCGCTTCTTTTGTAAAATAAAGTGCTGAATTTATTTAAAATGAAATATATCATGACAGAAAAATTAGAAAAGATGATGAATGACTCCAAGGCAATGCGTTGGGGTGTACTTACTCTTGTTGCTTTTACTATGTTGTGCGGGTATTTCCTGACGGATGTAATGGCTCCTTTAAAACCAATGCTTGAGGCACAGTTACTTTGGGATAGTATGGATTATGGTATTTTTACCAGTGCTTATGGTTGGTTTAATGTATTTCTATTGATGCTTATTTTTGGAGGAATTATCCTTGATAAAATGGGTGTCCGGTTTACAGGAATGAGTGCTTGTATATTGATGGTGATTGGTTGTGCTCTAAAATATTGTGCTATTGCTGGGCATATAACGATAGATGGTACAATATTGGGTATGAAATCTCAGGTAGTACTTGCTGCTGTAGGATATGCTATTTTCGGTGTGGGGGTAGAAATTGCCGGTATTACAGTATCAAAGATCATTGTAAAGTGGTTTAAAGGCAAAGAATTGGCATTGGCAATGGGACTTGAAATGGCTACTGCCCGTTTGGGTACAATGTTGGCAATGTCGGTAACTATACCTTTTGCTAAATTATTTGGAACGACTATGCCTGATGGTTCCATTCAGCCTGATATTCCAGCTCCACTTTTACTTTGTTTGGTTATGCTGTGTATCGGAGCAGTAGGTTTCTTTATTTATACTTTTATTGATCGTAAGTTTGACGAGCAGCAAAATGAAGAGAATATGGAACAGGAGGAACCTTTTAGAGCAAAAGATATATTTTTGGTAATCGCAAATAAAGGTTTCTGGTTGATAGCTCTTTTATGTGTTTTGTTCTATTCGGCTGTATTCCCATTTTTAAAATATGCAACAGATTTGATGGTAAATAAATATGAAGTAGATGCTTCTTTAGCTGGAATGATACCTGCTTTATTGCCTTTGGGAACCTTATTTTTAACTCCGTTTTTTGGTAATTTGTATGATCGTAAGGGAAAAGGTGCAACAATTATGATTATTGGAGCAATGATGCTGATTGCAGTGCACTTTTTGTTTGCATTGCCATTATTGAATGAATGGTGGTTTGCTACTTTTTTGATGATAGTGTTAGGGGTAGCTTTTTCTTTAGTTCCTTCGGCTATGTGGCCTTCTGTTCCGAAGGTTATCCCTGAGAAGCAATTGGGTACTGCCTATGCTTTGATATTTTGGGTGCAAAACTGGGGATTAATGGGTGTTCCTGCTTTGATAGGTTGGGTATTGAATACTTATTGTCGATTGGATGGAGAGGTGGGAACATCTGCTTATGATTATACGTTACCGATGTATATATTTACAGGTTTTGGAGTTGCCGCTTTGTTTGTTGCTCTTTTATTGAAACGAGAAGATAAAAAATGTGGATATGGATTGGAAGAACCTAATATTCAGAAGTAGGTCAAGTGTTCAGAGAAGTTTCACAAAAAATGACAAAGCCGGGATTAAAAAATCCCGGCTTTGTCATTTTTTGTGAATATATTACTGATGTTGTTCTCGTAACAAATCATTGACTGTCTTTACTGGGTTGAATGTTGCAATAGGTACTTCCACAAATAAAGTATTCCAATCAGACATGGCACCATTCCACAGTCCAGGTAATTCAAGAGCTTTCAGCTCTTTACCATTTTTTGATTTTAAAGAAATGAAGCCAGTATTTTTATCTACATATTGGGGTAAATTATATTTTTCACCTTTCCTATTTTTTACGGCACATACTAAATCGACCGGATTGAAGTGGGTAGATGACTTGAATAGTGCAACTGATTCAGGGTTATTCATGTCTATTTGGGAGCTTTCAAGAATTTGTAAAGAATAAGTTCCATCTTGATTGTATGCGAGGAAAGGACCCCCTCCTGGTTCTCCGACGTTTTTAACCATACCACATACTCGGATAGGACGTTTTAGTTTTCTGAGCAGATAAATAGCTAAGTCACTATCTTCAAGATGTTTGGTTTCTGGATTTTTGATAAATAAGGAACCTTGTAAAAATGCGATTATCTCCCTGAGATTTTCGATTGAGTATTTACCACTTTCCAATAATTCAGTATATTTATCTATTTTTTCTTGCAACGAGATAAGTACTCCACCTATAATTTTTTTATATTTAATGGTGGTCTCTTTTAGACGGTCAGGAACCACATTATCTATATTTTTTATAAATATAATGTCTGCGTCTATGTCGTTTAGATTTTCGATAAGAGCTCCATGTCCCCCTGGACGAAATACCAGATTACCATTATCGTCTCTAAATGGTTTGTTATCCATATCAGCAGCAATAGTATCGGTCGAGGGTTTTTGTTCCGAGAAGCTGATATGATATTTTACACCATATTCCTTTTCATATTCGGGTTGTTTTTCGATAACTAATTTTTGAAAATAGGGTAAATGTTCATGAGAGACAGTAAAATGTACATTTACATTGCCTGTTTTGTTTTGAGCATATAGAGCACCTTCGGCAAGATGTTCTTCCATAGCTGTGCGGTCCGTTTGCGGGTAATGATGGAATTTTAGCATGCCCTTTGGCAAGGCTCCATAATTCATTCCATTCTTTGATAATAGGTTCTCAATGATAGTTTTATATTTGCCTTCAACGAGTAACTTATCAATATCTTTTCCTTCATTTTCCAAACAAGTCTTGTTCAGATCGGAATAAAAAGCAAAGGATTTTATTTGTTTAAAAAAACTTTTTTCAAAATTATTAGTTGGGGTGTCATATGGTGCGTCTAAAAACTCAAAAAGATTTTTAAACATACGGCTAGCGGCGCCAGATGCTGGAACGAATTTTACTATTTTATGATTCTTTTCCAAGTAATTGTTCCATATGTTCAGATATTTTTCAGCTTCATTTTCATCTATAGAGAGAATCCCATTACTAATAGTGGCTGCAGATTGTATGTTAAGAAAAGGGAATCCTTTCTTAAAACATTCGAGTTGAGCCTCTATTTGAGATTCAGAGATTCCTTTTTGGGCCAGGAGTTTTAAATCTTGTTGTGTAAGCATAGTATAATGTTTTAGAGATAAAATTTGTAGCTTCAAAAGCATTCAAATTTACAAAAACATCATTAAAAAATAACATTGTACATCTAAAAAATATATATTTGAGATGTATTTCGCAAAAATAAGTGATTATGGCAGAAAATACATATTTTACGGAAGCTGAGAAAGAAGAGTTTATCGTTGCATATAAAGCATTGATTAGAACCTCTCGGACATTAGTTGGTGCAACAGATTTTTTACGTATACGTAAATGGATTGCGGGAGCAATAGAGTCGGGTAATTATTTACGGGATAAATATGGAATAAACATATTATTGAGAAATATCAATACAGCATTGATTTTATCGAAAGAAGTCGGTCTGGAAAGGAGTACCTTGATAGCAGTATTGATGTATAATGTAGCACTCAGTGAATTCTTATCAATGGCTCAGATAGAGAAGGAGTTTGGTAGTGATATAACAAAAATTATCAGAGGTCTTATCAAAGCTAATAGTTTGTATGCAAAACAGGCTACGGTAGAGAGTGAAAATTTCAGAAAGTTATTGCTGACATTTGCCGAAGATGTAAGGGTAATTATTATTATGATTGCTGATAGACTTTGTTTGATGAGAATGATTAATCATCATCCCAATCAAAAATTTCGTGAAGACATTGCTTGTGAAGCTTCTTACTTATATGCCCCATTGGCTCATCGATTAGGTCTTTATTCGATAAAATCCGAATTAGAAGATTTGTCTTTGAAATATACCAATCGGGAGATATTTGATCAAATAGCACATAAACTGAAAGAAACTAAACGGGCTCGAGACCAATATATATACGAGTTTATAGAACCCGTGAAAAAAAAGCTTGAAGAAGCCGGACTTAAATTTGAAATAAAAGGACGGACTAAGTCGATATACTCTATTTGGAATAAAATGAAGAAGCAAAAGGCTGATATAGAAGATATATATGACCTGTTTGCTATTCGAGTTGTATTAGATACTCCGGAAAGTCAGGAAAAAGCTGATTGTTGGAAAGTTTATTCTATTGTTACAGACATGTACCAGCCCAATCCAAAACGGTTGAAAGATTGGTTGTCTATACCAAAGAGCAATGGATATGAGTCTTTACATATAACCGTATTTGGTCCGCAAAATCGTTGGGTAGAGGTGCAGATACGAAGTCGTAGAATGGATGATATAGCTGAAAGGGGATTGGCGGCACATTGGAAATATAAAGGAATTAAAAGTGAAAATGGACTGGATGATTGGCTGAATAATGTCCGGGATATTTTAGAGAACGCAGAGAGTGGTCCTATGGAACTTATGAAAGAGTTTAAAATGGATCTTTACGATAAGGAGGTGTTTGTATTTACACCAAAAGGTGATTTGTATAAATTACCTAAAGGCGCTACAATACTCGATTTTGCTTTTCTTATTCACACAGGATTGGGTAGTAAATGTGTTGGCGCAATTGTTAATGGAAAGAACCAGACCATTCGATATGAATTGAAGAGTGGCGATACAATAGAGATTTTGACATCTCCGGCGCAGTCTCCCAAGCAAGATTGGTTGAATATTGTTTCAACGTCAAAAGCTCGAGTGAAAATAAAGCAAGCTCTAAAGGAATCTCAGTTTAAAGAAGCCGAATTTGGAAAAGAACTGTTGCAACGTCGGTTTAAAAATCGTAAGATAGAGATGGATGAGGCTTTGATGATGAGACTCATCAAAAAGTTAGGTTTTAAAACTGCCACTGATTTTTATTATGCTCTAGCATCTGAGCATTTAGATGTAAATGTTGTGTTTGATAGTTATTTAGAGTTGGAGCGTAAAGAAAATGAGGAATCGACAGAACAGCGAACGGCCGAAAATTATGTACAGCCATATAGAGAAGAAGATACAACGAAAGAAGATGTTTTAGTTATAGATCAGAACTTGAAGGGCATTGAGTATAAGTTATCGAAATGTTGTAATCCAATATATGGAGATGAAATTTTTGGATTTGTTTCTACTCAAGGAACTATAAAAATACATCGAGTTGATTGCCCTAATGCAACAGAGATGCGGACACGTTTTGGTTATAGGGTGGTAAAAGCTCGCTGGTCAGGAAAACAAGGTTCCCAATATGTAACTGTATTACGGGTAGTCGGTCATGATGATATAGGTATTGTGACTAATATAACATCGATTATATCAAAAGAGAAAAATATATCGATGAGAAATATTTCGATTGATTCGAATGATGGGCTCTTTCAAGGCCATATAGCAGTGATGGTTGATGATATTACTGCTCTTAATTCATTGATTAAAAAATTAAAGACTGTGAAGGGGGTGAAAAATGTAGAGAGAATGCAATAATGGGGAGAAAAATACTGCTTCATAAACATTATTTGAATTTGGTGTTTTTATTAATTCATATTATTGTTATTAATTAGGGATTTCTTCTCTGAATATTTGATTCACGTAGTATAAACAGGAGCTATTTTTCAAAAAAACGAACTCTAAAAGTAAAAAAACTTTTAGAGTTCGTTTTTTTGAAGGTATTCCTTTTTTATGAGTAAAGTTTTTTATTAAACTCTTTTTATGATTTCCATACCTTTTTTTATTGCTTGTTCATTCATGGGAATAAGCTTATGATGTCTCTCTGGAAGAGACTTCTTGAGCCCGAGCAATACATTCTCAAGGGTAACCATTGGTTTTATTTTCAATAAACCTCCGAGAACAATCATATTAAAGGCTTTGGAATTATTCATCTCAATGGCGGTATTCATTGCGTCTATACTATATATTTCTATATCTTTACGAGTGGGAGCATGGTGGATACCATATCCGTCGTATATAAGGATACCCCCTGGCTTGACCTTGCTTTCGAATTTGTCGAGAGAAGGTTGATTCAGTATTATTGCTATATCAAATGTGTTTAGTACAGGAGAACTGATTCGTTCATCGCTGAGTATAACTGTTACATTAGCTGTGCCGCCACGTTGTTCGGGTCCATAAGATGGCATCCAACTTACTTCTTTATTTTCCATCAACCCCGAATAGGCAAGAATCTTTCCCATCGAAAGTACGCCTTGTCCGCCGAATCCGGCTATGATAATTTCTTCTTTCATACACTTGCTGATTTTACAGATTATTCATTTTTCAGGTCCCCTAACGGATATTTTTCAAACATGTGTTGTTCCATCCATTTGTTGGCCTGGTCTGGAGTCATTTTCCAGCCGGAGTTACAAGTAGATACAATTTCGACCAAAGATGCTCCTTTATGATTCATTGAGTTTTCAAATGCTTGGCGAAGTGCTTTTTTTGCTTTTCTTACAGCAGCAGGAGTGTGTACACTTTGACGAGTCACGTAACAAGCTCCGTCAAGTTGGGCTACTAAGTCAGAAATTTTTAATGGATATCCATTGAGTTCGACATTTCGTCCGTAAGGGCATGTGGAAGTTACCATACCTTCTAAAGTTGTAGGAGCCATTTGACCTCCTGTCATGCCATAAATACCATTATTGATAAAAATTATTACAATATTTTCTCCTCGGTTACAAGCATGAATGGTTTCTGCTGTTCCGATAGCAGCCAAATCTCCATCTCCCTGATATGTAAATACCATTTTCGATGGATTGAGTCTTTTTACAGCTGTAGCAATGGCAGGAGCACGTCCATGGGCTGCTTCGAGCCAGTCTATGTCAATGTAATTATAGGCAAATACGGCACAGCCTACAGGAGCTATGCCTATGGCATTTTCTTCCATCCCCATGTCTTCTATTACTTCTGCTACCAGTTTGTGTACAACACCGTGGCTGCAACCTGGGCAGTAATGCATTGCATTATCATTCATCAGTCTCGGTTTGCCGTAGACCAGATTTTCGGGTTTTATAATTTCGTTTACATCCATAACATTCGACATTACATTAATTTTTCTTTAATTGCAGATAGCACTTCGTCAGGAGTGGGAACAATACCTCCTAAACGTCCGAAATGTTCTACTTTAACTTTCCCGTTTACTGCGAGTCTTACGTCTTCTACCATTTGTCCGGCATTCAGTTCTACAGAAATTATCCCTTTAATTTTATCTGTATATGCGGCAATTGCTTGGCTTGGGAAAGGCCATAAGGTAATGGGTCGGAGTAATCCTATTTTTA
The DNA here is from genome assembly GCF_015097275.1 of Coprobacter secundus subsp. similis. Classification (GTDB taxonomy): domain Bacteria; phylum Bacteroidota; class Bacteroidia; order Bacteroidales; family Coprobacteraceae; genus Coprobacter; species Coprobacter secundus. The sequence continues at coordinate 1,278,296 of NZ_AP023322.1, read as the reverse complement.
TGCCTTGTTCTTGAGCCATTTCTATTGTTTTTTGACAAATACGAGCCATAGAACCAAAAGCAACGATTAGATAATCTGCATCTTCACAATTGATTTCTTCGTAGCGGACTTCTTCTTTTTCTATAATCTTATATTTTTTTTGAAAACGGATGTTGTTTTCCTCCATAACCGCAGGGTCAAGCTCAAGTGAAGTTATGACGTTTCTTTTACGATCGGCAGTTTTCCCTAATGCTGCCCATGGGCAATTTTTCCGAATTTCTTCTTCGGTACGACGTTTTTGGAAAGGGGGAAGGACAACTTTCTCCATCATTTGGCCGATAACTCCATCGGCTAAGATAATAGCTGGGTTGTTATATTTGAATGCTAATTCAAATCCTAATCCTACAAAATCGGCCATTTCTTGTACTGATGCAGGAGCTAAAGTAATTAGACGATAGTCCCCATGACCCCCACCTTTTACAGTCTGGAAATAATCAGCTTGGCTTGGCTGTATAGTCCCTAATCCGGGCCCTCCGCGCATTACATTTATTATGAGACAAGGAAGTTCGGCTCCAGCCAAATAAGAGATGCCTTCTTGTTTTAAACTGACACCGGGGCTGGATGACGATGTCATTACAGCCTTGCCACATCCTGCACCACCATATACCATATTAATGGCTGCAATTTCGCTTTCAGCTTGCAATACTACCATTCCGGTGGTTTCCCAGGGTTTCAATTCCATTAATGTCTCCAAAATTTCAGATTGAGGAGTAATAGGATAGCCAAAATAACCATCTGCACCACAACGAATTGCTGCATGGGCTATAGCTTCATTCCCTTTCATTAATCTAACTTCTTCTGCCATATATTTAATTCTTTTTTATTATCTGAAAAGGTTGTTTGTTATAATTTTACTTTGTAAATGGTTATACATCCGTCCGGACATACAAGTCCACAACTGGCGCAACCGATACAATTATCGGGATTTTTCATATACGCATAATGATAACCTTTGTCATTTACTTCCTTTGGTTGTAATGCCAAGACATCTGCAGGGCACGCTACAACGCAAAGTTCACAACCTTTGCAGCGATCGTTGTTAACTACAACAGCACCTTTAATTTTAGCCATAATCAAAATTAGTTTTATCTATCGCAAATTTAGTGCTTTATTTTTAAACTTGATTCTCAAAGAACTAATTAATCATAAAAGGGGTTCTCTCTAGGATGTAACATTTTTGTAAATAGAGAGTTGTGTAGATTTTTTATTATGTAAAATATGTAATAAACAGAGATTTTTTCATATAAAGGTATTGCTAAATATAAGTTATCACTCTGATTACAGTAAAATAATATCTTTATATGGCAAGATTACTATTGTAGCTGGAATAACAAAAATCTATACTATGTAATTATGCAAATTTATGGTTAATCGATAAACCTTTTACTTATATTCTGGTATTCATCGATACGGCGGTCACGTAAAAATGGCCACCATCGGCGGACATTTTCTGAACGTTTCATATCTATATCTATGATTAAATTTATTTCTTCATCGTTTGGGCCTGAAATAAGTATTTCTCCTTGTGGCCCTGCAGCAAAACTATTTCCCCAAAATTGTATTCCATTAGTTTGTTTTGACGGGTCGGGTTCATGTCCTACGCGGTTTACTGATATGACAGGTAACCCATTGGCAACAGCGTGTCCTCGTTGGGAAATAATCCAAGCATTTAGTTGGCGTTGTTGTTCTTCAAGAGTATCGCTACTTTCCCAACCGATAGCTGTAGGATATATCAATATTTCTGCACCTTTAAGCGCCATGAGTCGGGCTGCTTCGGGGTACCATTGGTCCCAACATACTAAAATTCCTAATTTTCCGATAGATGTTTCGATGGGATTAAATCCTAAATCTCCTGGAGTAAAATAAAATTTTTCATAATAAGCCGGGTCATCTGGAATGTGCATTTTCCGATATTTCCCGGCGATAGATCCATCAGAGTCGAAAACTACAGCTGTATTGTGATATAGTCCAGGAGCTCTTTTTTCAAAAAGGGAAGTTACCAAAACCACATTGTTTTCACGTGCTATATTACTGTAGAAATGGGTTGAATCCCCAGGAATAGTTTCTGCCAGATTAAATAATTCAGTATTTTCAGTTTGGCAGAAATAAAGACTATTATGTAATTCTTGCAAAACGACTAATTGCGCTCCTTTTTGTGCACAGTCGCATATGTTGTTTGCGAGCTTCTTTTTATTAGCTTCGATGTCGGCTGTATTGCTTTGTTGTATAAGTCCAGCTTTGATTATTTTATTATTCATTTTTGACAAGGCTTATCGTGTTTAATTACTTTTTCTGGATATTGCATAGTAACACAATGTAAAGAACCGTGCTGCTTTATAAGAGCTTGGCAGTCTATTCCTGTAATTTTATATTCAGGAAAGGCTTCTTGTAATACACTTGCGGCTTTTATATCGTTTTTGGGTTGGTTATAGGTTGGATATAAAATGACATTATTTAGTATGAGGAAATTAGCATAAGTTGCTGGTAATCTTTCACTGTCGAACCAATAGGTATCGGCCATAGGTAGAGGTATCAGTCGGTAAGGATGACCTTCTGGAGTGCGGAAAGACTTTAGTTGTTCTTCCATTTTACAAAGTTCTTTGTAATGTTCATCGTTTTCATCTGTACATTTTACATATAGGATAGTATCATTTGGACACATGCGAGCAAGAGTATCTATGTGGCTGTCTGTATCATCTCCTGCTAAATAGCCATAATCTAACCATAAAATCTGTTGGAGACCGAAACTCTTTTTTAAATAACTTTCTATTTGTTGTTTTCTCCATTCCCCGTTACGGTTTGGAGATAGGAGACATCTTGATGTAGTAAGTAGAGTCCCTTTGCCGTCTGATTCGATAGATCCTCCCTCTAAGACGAAATTTAGACGGTTTTCATAATCAGCTTCAAATACATTTTGTTTATAACATTCGGTTGTAATCAGATTATCATAATTCGAGGCAAATTTAAGTCCCCAACCGTTGAATTTGAAATCCAATAATTTAGGAACACCGTTTTCAATGATGGTGATGGCTCCATGGTCTCGTGCCCAGGTATCGTTTGTTTCGCATTCAATAAAACGTACATTATTCATGTTTACTTTTTGTCCTATTTGACTTTTCACCTCGTCAATGTTGGGAGCAACAATCAGTAGTAATTCTTGTTTCGCTATTTCATAAGCAATCTCGATAAAACATGCTTGTACTTCTTTTAACATATGTGCCCAATCTGTTCCGCTATGGGGCCAAGTTAACTGTATCCCAGATTGTTTTTCCCATTCGGCTGGCAAATATAGTGAAGATTTCATTTCATTACCTCCTCTTTGGGTTTTCTGTCAAAAAATGGGTTTTTAGATGATACACTGAGTGGTATTGCGATTACTTGGTGACAGTCTTCCAATAAACCTAATTGCTGAGCTGACCATCCAGCAGAAAACATGACACGTGTATCAAGGCGTAAATCAGATGCTTTTGCGCATGCTGACCCTATGGCTATACCGACATCTATAGAATTGATAGTGCACGGTACTGTATCGGGCTTTTCTATGCAGGTCGGGAATCCACAATATGCACAATTTAATCCTTGTTTCTGCTTCTTGGTTCCGATTAGAATCATTGCTTCAGCTTGTAAAATATTTTCAGCATCACGAAGCAGGAATTTCATTCCTGTTTCTTTTGACATTACTTTTAGATGTTCAGAGATTTGTTTAATGTCTTCGTCTGTTACGGTAATTATCTCGATTATATCGATTCCTTTTCCTTTAGGTGCTGTACGGGCTGCTACCATTATTTGGTGTGCGGCTTCTAAAACAGATTGGTTGCGGATATCCCTTTCATTGATAATCATAGCTTACTTTCGATTTAAATATCTGGTACAAAGATATGGATAAAAAATGAGAAATAGGAGAGCGATATGTTTATAAGACTAATGGGGCTTCAATAATAGTGAAAGAATATTTTGGTTATAGCAATTATAACGTTGGTCCGGTTAAAATATAGGGTTATCAGATTTTGAATTGTTTGGTAAATTCGTGGTATTTCTTAGTTATGACAACTAGTTTATGAGTGCAATGGTTGAATAATATTTATTATTGGTTGTAGTAGTAAGTTATTGGTCGATAGAATTTAATCTTAAGTAGAGGTTAAAATGTAATAGTAGTTTGAATATAATAAAAAAAGAAATATGGGCAATATATTGTTTTGCCTATATTTCTTTTTATTGGGTCTTAATATTAGGATGTTATGGCTTATTTTTTTGAATAAGCAACTAGTGGTTTTACTGGAAATTTAGAGAATAGTATCTGTACTGCTTGATCTATTTCTGAAACATTACGTAGCGCTCCTTGACCGCTATCTAAAATAGTTGAGACAGAAGAGGAGTATAGGAATTGTTTTTCTTTCATATTGATCATGTCCATAGTCAATACACCTTCTTTATATATGTCAGTAATTAATTTAGCATTGGCGTAATAACTTTGCCAATATAAGGAACGGGGGTAGATGAAATATGGATAAAAACCATTATAGGGATAATATCCAGGTGGCAATGCTGGTTCGGTGTCGATTTTGGTCTGTACTGTAAGACCTATATTTATCAAGAGGTTGGAAGTTGAAGATTCTTGAAAACCGCGCTCTACCATTTGAGTACGGATAGCGTTAGCTATATTGTAGTAATCTACCATTGTCATGAGAGGTGGCAGTTTCCCTTCGTCGGGAGTCACAATACGGAAAGTCTTATAAGCTGACAAATCAGCATTGTTGTATACTTCGCTGTTGATTAGTTGGTAAGCACTACAACCTGATAATAGAATCACATTAAGTAAAAAAATAATTTTTTTCATGTTACATTGTTTTGCAATTAATTATATCAATATATGCATTAAACAATTGATAAGACTTTTTGTTTATATTATGAATAACGATTAAATGGTAAAGTAATATAGAGAATTATATTAAGGATGCACTTAGAATTGGTTTTTAAAGAAAGAATCATGATAAAAAAACATTTATGTAATATTTTTTATAATAAAAATGTTGTATATTTGAAAAAATCATGTAGCCAAATATGTGCATGCGGCATATAAAATTTTGGAACTATGGACAGAGATATAACAGAAGTATTTGAAAATTTTATTAAAGAATACAGGTCTTTAGAGGATTCTAGTGATGCCTTTTTTGAAGCATTAGATGCCGATGAAATTTTGCAAGATGAGTATCGGGAATGGTGTGATGCTATGGGCTATTCTGAAAAAAAAGGTTTTGCAGGCTATTATCATGAGTATATCGAAAGTCAAGATTCTATATGGGACAGTATGTTTCCCAATAAAGAAGAATATAATGATGAGTTTGATAAAGAATAGTTGAATAATGAAATAAGAAAATATTTATTTGTAAAAAGGAGAATATTTGTCACACTTATAGTCTGACGGATATTCTCCTTTTTTATTATTTGAAGTTTAATTACAAGATTTTGTCAGTACAAAGACTTCTATGATTCAGTTATATCATTAATGAGGGAAATTATTGAATCTACTAATTCATTTTTTTGTAGAAAAAATTCTTGAGCTAGCGATATTTTTACGGCAGCGTCATTCAGTAAAAGTTGTATGATATATGATGATTTACCTATTTCGTCAATAGCCGTGTTTAGCCGGTGAACCACCTCTGAATTAGGAAGTCCGTAAAAAGCCGCATTTAATAATCCTCCTATTGTAACGATATTATTTATTAGATTATTGAATAAAATGTTTTCTACCATATTGTTACTGCCATTTTTAGCCAATTCTATTGCTATTCGGGAGAACTCTTTAAGCTGATTTTGTAATTTATTTTTTATTACCATAATTTTTATTGTTTTGGAATGAGTATTGTTTTTACTATATATACAAATCGGTACAAAAAATATACAATAAATAAAATATATTTTATTATGTGTTTTTATGTATGAGTTATTTATTTGATAATTAAGTGTATATATGATGTATAAGAAGTTTATGAGTAAAAATTTGGATATAAAGATATGGCGATTGCACAGATTAGAGCTTTTCAAAATGAAAAAGTGTATGCTAAAATGAAAAATATATATTGATATAATAAGAAATGAGAGAGATGAATTTAAAAAAACGTGTATGTAATAATGTAAAAAAGACAATGTCTATTGTTTCTAAGGAAAATCTTGTTACTTTGAAAATAACTTCGGATTATTCATTGCCTTCTTATTGTTTTTTATCAGAGACGATGGCGATTTTATCTCATTATAAGATAAAAATAGAGTTTGTTGAAGTATCTGCATTTTCCGTATTGATATTAATAGAAAGAAAAGATTGTATCGAACAAATGATAATTGAGCTATCTCGGTTTTCTATGGCAGAATTTTCTACAGGATGGGTTTCATTTCGTTTTACTGATTACTTGTGCCATAAAGAAGGAAAAACAGTTTCACCAGTAGCTTTAGCTTTGGGAGAAAAGATTCCACTGAGAGTAATATCTTTTACAGAAAATAATCAAGTTCTAATTGTTGTCCGAAAAGAAGATAAATTTATGGCAAGAAATGTAATAGAGGAAAATCTTTTGATGCCAGAAAGTCCCTGTGTCAATTGAAAATAAATCATACTTCTCCCCTTTATACCGATTTTAGGTATAAAGGGATACTGAAAGCTATATTTATAATTATATATTAAGTACAGATTTTATCTTCTCTTTTAATAGATTAGCATGAATAGGTTTGGCAAGATAATCATTGAATCCACTTTTTAATATCCGCCGTTCATCTTCGGCAAAAGCGAAAGCAGTTACAGCAATAATAGGAATATTCATAGATAATGTTCTAATATTGGCTGTTGCTTCATATCCATCCATCTCAGGCATTTTGATATCCATTAAAATAAGGTCGGGATGATGCTCTTTAAATAATTCGATAGCTTCTCTACCATTCCAAGCGTGTATTAAAGAGTATTCCTTTTTAAGTATTGATTCGAATAACTTGTAATTGCTGATATTATCTTCGGCAATAAGTAATGTTATTTTATTTTTTGTTGATTTTATTCTTGTGTCTATAATTTCTTTTGTTTTTGACTCTAATGATTTCTTCTGTGCCGGGGTATAAGGTAGAGTAAACCAGAATTTAGACCCTTTGCCTTCGATTGACTCGACTCCAATTTTTCCCCCCAGTTTGTTGACGATAGTTTCGCTGATAGCGAGTCCTAGACCTGTCCCTTGTTCAAAGTTATTCAATTTTATAAAGCGTCCAAAAACATGTTCTATTTTATTAGCAGCAATACCGCATCCTGTGTCTGAGACATAAAAGTATAATGTCTCGGGGTTGAGTAAGCGATATCCGAGTTTTATTTGGCCTTTTTCTGTAAATTTTATAGCATTTGAGATAAAATTATTGATGACTTGGAGCAGCCTGTTTCTTTCAGTATGAATAATACATTCAGATAGACGTTCTACAAAAGAAAAGGATACTCGCGAAGAGTCTATTTTGAGTTGGGTAATCTGTTCTACTTCGTCTAATAAAAGATTGATATCTACGTCATTATAAATAAACTCTAAAGTTCCTGCTTCTATTTTTGCTAAATCGAGAATATCGCTGATGAGTTGTAACAATAAAGCATTATTGTTTTCAATAATATTGACATATTCTCGTTTTTCTTCTTCGGTTTCAGTATTAGCTAGTACTCCGGAGAATCCGACAATAGCATTTAATGGAGTCCGTATTTCATGACTCATATTGGCAAGGAATGCTGATTTTAAACGGTTACTTTCTTCAGCTTGTTCTTTAGCGAGCAAGAGATTTTGCTCTAACTGTTTTCTTTGGGTAATGACGATGGATGAGCCAATGATAGTTTTAGGATTTCCATTTTCATCATATTCAAAAATGGCACCTTGCTTATCTATCCATTCGTATTCTCTATCATTATACCAATGTATTTGATACGTTTCATGGAAATTATTTCGTTTGCCGGATATCAGCTCATCGAAAACTGTTTTTATATGTTCTTTAAAATCTGGATGTATAGAGTTTATGTAAGTTTCTAATTTGCAATAATATTTCCCATTTATTGGTTCAGACTGTTTTTCGTGGTGGTAGATATTATAATTACAAGAGAAGGTCTGGGTTATAATGTCGTAGTCCCACGGAAGTACATGAGATAAACTTAAGACGGAATTTAATATAGAATTTGTTTTTTCAATTTCGTTCTTGGTTTCTATTAGAGACTCCTCCAATGTTTTGTATTTATCGATAGAATTAGATGTTCCTATTAGTCGGAGAGGCATACCATCGTTATTTGTTTTTTCAATGGAAATATGTATTTCTATCCAAGAGTATTCTTTGAGCTTTCTGAAATTGGCCCTGAATATTCGTTGTGCTTGGCTTATTTTTCCATTTGTGAAATCATCAAATACCATTTTTATATTTGGTAAATCATCAGGGTGAATGTAGTTGTAAAATTGAGATAAAGATATTTCTGTATCCCATTTGATTTCATCTTTATATTTTCCGGACAGTTGTTGACGGTCAATTATGAAAACTTGTTTTGGAATATCGAAAATCCAAAGAATAAGATTTGTGATATTTAAGGCTAATGCCAGTTTCTGGGTAATAAGTTTTGTCTTTTCTTCTTGTTTTTGTAAGTCAGTAATATCAATACTACTGCATATCAGCCATTTGGACGAATCGTGTGAAAATATATTTTTGGTAACCATAAATGTCCGTTCTATCCCATCGAGACATAAAAATGTTTCTATACCTTGATAAGAACGGTTTTCTTCTGCTAATTTTGAATCGAATTTTTGTTTTTCTATAGCATCTTTTTCATTCAAAAATATTTTTTCGTCATGGCCTATCATCTCATTCGAAGTATATCCATATATATTAGACTTCTTACTCCAGAAAATGAATTTTCCTGTATTCATATCTTTTATTGAAGTTGGAATAGGAAGGTTTTCGAGTGTCCTACTTAAATAAAGTTGTAATTTTTCAGATTTTAGTTTGTAAATGGTATTTTGAGTAATATCCCTGAGAAAAGTTACAACTTTATTGTCAGGAATGTATGCAGAACATACTTCAAAATATGTTATGTTTTGATTTGTTTGGAAATGGAATTCAAATCGAAGAGGTATATGAGTATTTAATGTTGATAAGAGCTTGTTTTTATAATCTTCCGCTATTTCGTTATTTTTTATAATGTCTTCAATATTTTGACCAATTAGCTCATCAGGAGGCTGAGGAAGAATATTATTATTTGGGTTAATGATATCTATGATGGTAAGAGATGAATCATGAATAAAAATCATATCGGGACAGATAGAGACAATGTCTTTATATATTTTTTGTTTTCTATTCTTTACAGATTTGTTCTTCCTGTTTGTTTTTGAGGTTCTAAATGAGAATATATTCAAAATTGTTTTCATACTTAATTTATATAATGTATAATGACATTTTATTAAAGGTGAGTTTTATTGTTATTTATACAAATATGCTAATTTTTTTAGTGAAATTATAAGTTATATGGGATTTTGTTGATAAATTTAACTAAAAATAAAATGAGAATCAAGTTTTAGTTACTTGGTTCTCATTCTATAATGTTGAGTATTGTAATTACAGTTACCCTATTTTTATTCCAGAAAATCCCATAAAGGCCATGGCCAACAAACCGGCAGCAATGAGTGCAATGGGAATTCCTTGCATAGATTTAGGTACTTTTGTTAGGCTGAGTTGTTCTCGTATTCCTGCAAATAATGTCAGAGCCAGGGCAAAGCCTAAAGCTGTGGAAACGGCAAAGACTACTGATTCTATAAGATTGAAGTTTTTTTGGATTACGAGAATAGCTACTCCTAATATGGTACAGTTTGTGGTAATTAAAGGCAAGAATACTCCTAGAGCTTGGTATAAAGAGGGAGAAACTTTTTTAAGTATAATTTCTACCATCTGTACAAGTGCTGCAATAACCAGAATAAACACTATGGTTTGCATAAATTGTAATCCGGTAATGTCTAATAAATACTTTTGTAATAAATAAGTTACAATGGTGGCAATTGTCATTACAAAAGTAACAGCAGCTCCCATTCCTAAAGCTGTATTTACTTTTTTAGAAACACCCAAGAATGGACATATTCCCAGAAATTGAGCCAATACAATATTATTGACAAATATGGCTGTGATAAATATTGATATATAGGTAATCATTGTTTATTGCTTTTTAGTTTGTTGACGATTACAATCAGATAACCGAGAGCGATAAAAGCTCCTGGTGCGAGAATAAATATTAAAATTCCATAATTTTCAGGGAATAAAGTCATATTAAATATTTTTCCTGTACCGAGGAATTCTCGAAGGGCTCCTAATAGGGTAAGAGCCAGAGTAAAGCCGATACCGATACCTAATCCGTCCAGTAGGGAGTCGAACCATCCGTGTTTTGCCGCGAAAGATTCTGCTCGTCCAAGTACGATACAGTTTACGACAATCAAAGGTATAAAGAGTCCCAAACTGCTGTATAAGGCTGGGACGTAAGCTTTCATACACATTTCGAGAACGGTTACGAATGTTGCGATGATGACAATGAATGCTGGAATACGTACTTTATCTGGAATAATATTTTTTATCAATGATATTACTATATTAGAGCATATCAATACGAACATTGTAGCAAGACCCATCCCCATACCGTTTTCGGCAGAAGTTGTAGTCCCTAATGTAGGGCACATTCCTAATAAAAGAACAAAAGTCGGATTCTCTTTGGTGATACCGTTGAGTATTATTTTTAATTTATTCATTTTTTCTCCTCCTTATTTTGATTGGCTTTAGGTGAAGCGGCACTATGCACATCTGGTTCGCCCATAAAAGCTCTGTATGCGTTTTGTATTGCGTCAATAAAAGCTCTAGAACTGATAGTCGCAGCAGTAATGGCATCGATGTTGCCTCCGTCTTTGCTTACTTTCATTTCTCCTTTACCGGGATTGAGGCCTAAAATACTTTGATGATTTTTGTCGGTTCTGAACCATTCCTGCATTTTTGAGCCTAATCCGGGAGTTTCTGCGTGTTTTAATACTTGGTAATTTCGTATAGAACCGTCAGCGTTAAACCCTACCATAATCGATATTTCTCCTCCAAAACCTTTGCGCGTTAAACTTTCAACGGCTGCACCCACAAGTACACCGTTTTTCTTGGCTGGAAATATTGTTAAAATCATGTTTTCATTTGTCCCGGCATAAAGTTCATGCGTATATTGTTCTGCAATCGGGTCATTATCAAAGTCTGGGGCAACATCTTTTATTGCTTTTTCCTGTTTTGCTTTTTCTGCTTTAGCTATAGGAGCTTCAGTAAGCTTATAAACGCTACCCAATATAGTGCCCACAATTATGCATATAATTGTTAACACAAGTACCATGTTTAAAAATGTAGATTCTGTTTTAGCCATGTTTTACTACCTCCCCGAATCTTTTAGGTTTTATATACATATTAATTAATGGGGTGAATGCATTCATAATCAGTATGGCAAAAGACATACCCTCAGGATATGCACCCCATTGACGGATAATTATGGTCAGTAAGCCTATGGCAATTCCATAGACAATCATTCCTCTTGTACTCATGGGAGAGGTGACATAATCTGTTGCCATGAAAATTGCACCTAACAAAAGGCCTCCACTCAATATTTGGGTAATGGGATCTATACCGATTAGTAAAGAGAAGATTGCAACAGTCCCTAATATTGAGACTGGGATATGCCATGTTATTATTTGTTTCCACAACATATATGCAAGTCCTAAGATAAGGGCGATTGCTCCGACTTCTCCAAGACTCCCTCCCATATTTCCTAATAACATGTCTGTATAATCGGCTTCGACCGGCATATGAGCTTTTAACAGAGTTAGAGTGGTAGCACCGGTTTGAACATCAATATAATGTGTACTTAGAATTTCAGGTTTAGGCCAGGTAGTCATTTGTACAGGAAAAGATATCAGTAAGAATACTCTACCTACCAAAGCCGGGTTGAAAATATTACATCCCAATCCTCCGAATGACATTTTTCCAATGCCAATTGCAACAAATGCACCTATAATGATAATCCAAATAGGCAAATTTGAAGGTAAATTAAATGCTAGTAATACCCCGGTTATAATTGCCGAACCATCATGAATACTGCTATTTGCTTTGAGTAAATACTTTTGAATAAGATATTCGAATATTACGCAGGCGAGAACTGAAGTGATGGTTACGATAAGGGCTCCAAGTCCAAAATAGAACAATGAGACGATAAATGCCGGTATCAGTGCGACAAGTACTCCGTGCATTGCTTTTGAGGTCGTGTTTCCTCCATGGATGTGCGGAGACAATGATATGATTAGTTTGTTGTTCATAAATATAAAGGATTTACATTTTCTATTTTTTAACAGCACGACTTCGTATGATATTTCCTACTTTTCCTTTTCCCAATCTTATATAATCTAACAATGGACGATATGCAGGGCAGGTGTAACTGCAAGAGCCACATTCGATACAGTCCATAATATGATTATTTTCTGCCTTATCCCATAAAGCGTGACTGGCGAGATTCATTAATAAATTGGGTTCTAATCCCATAGGACATACGAAGACGCATTTTGCACAGCGTATACAATTGGACATTTCTTTACGTATAGCCTCATTTTTTCTAATCAGAAGGACCCCGGAACATCCCTTAGTAACAGGAATATCTGTATTTGTAACCGCTTTACCCATCATCGGGCCTCCCGATATAATTTTCCCTGTGTCTTCTGGCATGCCTCCAGCGGCTTGGATTAGTTGTCCGATAGGTGTTCCTATTCGAACTTTGAAATTGGAAGGGTTATTCAATGATTTTCCAGTAACGGTTACAATTCTTTCAAATAGGGGCTTATTTTTTTGTACAGCCTCGTAAACTGCAAATGCTGTGCCTATATTTTGCACTACAGCCCCTGTAGCTATAGGCAGGTTTCCGCTGGGGACTTGACGTCGAATGATGGCGTCGATAAGTTGTTTTTCACCGCCTTGCGGATATTTCATTTTTAGAGGGCAGACTTCAATACCTGGATACTTTATAGTTAGGCGAGTGAGTAATTCAATAGCGTCTTGCTTATTATTTTCTATTCCGATGACGGCCTTGTTCACCTGTATGGCTTTCATTAGGATTTTTATTCCTATCAGAATCTCTTCTCCTTTTTCAAGTATGAGCTGGTGATCTGATGTCAGATATGGTTCGCATTCGGCTGCGTTAATAATAAGAATTGTTGCAACCATTCCAGGGGGAGGAGATAGTTTTACATGAGTAGGGAAAGTCGCTCCGCCCATACCGACAATTCCGCATTCGCTGATTTTTTGTATTATTTCTTTGGGAGATAAACTACACTCAGTTTTAAGGCAGTCATTACGTTCTATATTTTCTTCCCATTCATCACCTTCTACTTGTATGAAAATAGCAGGTTTACTATATCCTGATGTATCTATGATACTATCTATTTTAGTGACAGTCCCTGATACCGGAGAATGTATGTTAGCAGAGACAAATCCTCCTGCTTTAGCTATCAAGGTTCCGACTTTGACATGATCTCCTTTGGCAACTATAGCTTGGGCTGGAGCTCCGATATGCTGAGATAGCATTATGGCTACTTGTTCTGGGATAGCGGCAGTTTCAATACATTTTCCGGCAGATAATTTATTCTCGTCCGGATGGATGCCTCCTATACGAAATGTTTTTAACATGACAATATCTTTTATGATCTATATACTGAATTAGGCGTTCGAATCCTCTGCTATCAATGATGCTGTGTCACTTTTTTTAGGAGGAAAATTTAGAGAAAGGATAGCTCCGGTGGGACATACTTCAACGCATTTCCGACATAGGCGACATTTGTTATCATCTATGTATGCCAGATTATTTTCAACAGTAATAGCTCCGAAAGGACAGGTCTTTTCACATTTTCCACATCCTATACAAGCTGCGGTACAAGCTTTTCGGGCTATGCTACCTTTATCCTTATTGACACATGAAACGAAAATTCGGCGTGATTTAGGGCCTTTCTTTCTTAGCTCAATTATCATTTTAGGACAGGCTTTTACACAAGCCCCACATGCCGTACATTTTTCCTCATCGACTTCTGGCAATAATGTTTCTGGATTGATATGTATAGCATCGAACTGACATGCGTTAACACAATCTCCACATCCAAGACACCCGAAAGAACATCCGGTTTCTCCGGCATAAAGAGTGGAAACGATTGCACAACTTGCCGCTCCGTTATAGATATTGGTACGTACACGATTTATACAGTTACCATTACATTTTACTGTAGCAATCATAGGAGCGGTGCTTACGATTTCTTTACCTAATATGTTTGCTACTTTAGACATGACTACTGTTCCACCTACTGGGCACATCATACCTTCGAGACTTTCAGATTTGACACATGCATCGGCAAATCCTTGACATCCCGGATATCCGCAACCTCCGCAATTTGCTCCTGGTAGTACTTCTGTCACCAAAGCATTACGAGGGTCTTCGTAAATTTTAAATTTTTGGGCAACAAGATATAAAATAATAGCACTAATGGCTCCAATTGCACCCAAAGAGAGAATAGCAATTAAAATTAGATTCATCTATATTAATGTTTTGAGTTTATGTTTTTCAATGTTTGTTTTCTTCATGTTTTTTTGATAGAAAACTCAAATTTTTTCTTTAGTTTACTTTTTAAAAAATATAATATTATGTAATAGGGTATTAAAGTGGTCAATGACAATATTCCCGACAAGACTTCGTCAGAAGTTACCGAATAGATAATAAATAAAGTACAAAATAAGAGAATAAATGGATAAAAAAATGCTATAAGAATAGCTTGTGAACCGATTGAACTATTGCCAATAATCAAAACCTTATCTCCAATTTTGAAATCCATATCGTTACAAGGTATTTCTACCATTTTTTCTTTTTTATCAGACACGGTACATGCTGATTGGGCATGGCAGTTCGAACATGCTGAATACTGAACAATTTGGACATCGGCTACACCGTTCCTAATATTGGTTATTATCCCTTCATGTTCTATATTTTCTCTCATTTTGCTATGTCGACATTGCATTTTTGAGGCAAATATAAATAAATTTTGTGGTTTACAATAGAATTTTTATGCAATTATTGTGTAAAAAATAGTTTATCTTCTTTTTTGAAGAATGTTCATTGTTATTTTTTTCAACATTTTTTATTTCCGGTTGTTATCAAAAGGAGAATGAGATTATTAATCAACTAATGATATTCAATTATGGAAACGATTCTTCATTTTTTTCGAACGTATCCGGAAATGGCAATATTTCTTACAATTGGTATCGGCTTTTGGATAGGACAGTTAAAATATAAAAGTTTTACTTTGGGAACTGTAACATCTGTATTATTAGTCGGTGTCCTTGTCGGGCAAATGGATATTGCTATACCTGGGCCAATTAAATCTGTCTTTTTCTTATTATTTCTTTTTGTTATTGGCTATAGTGTGGGGCCACAATTTTTTCAGTCATTGCGAAGTGATGGCATTCATCAGGTAATTTTTGCTTGTGTATTATGTGTATTGTGCTTAGTTGTTACAGTCGTTATTGCAAAAATATTGGGGTATAATCCTGGAGAGGCTATCGGATTATTTGCTGGAGCTCAGACAATATCGGCGGTTATAGGAGTTGGTACAGATACAATCAATACATTAGGAGCTTCGGCTGCCGATAAGCAAGCTTGGATAAACATTATGCCTGTATGTTATGCTGTAACTTATATTTTTGGGACAATCGGTTCTGCCTATATATTAGGGACACTTGGACCTAAGTTATTAGGAGGAATAGATAAAGTTCGAAAGGAGACAAAAGAGCTGGAAGAACAGTTACAGAAAAGTAGTATAGGGGAGGATCCCGCATTTGTTGATGCTAATCGTCCGGTTGTATTTCGTGCTTATAAAGTGGATACAAATTGGTTTGATACTCCTCGTTCTGTATCAGAGATAGAGGGAAAAATGCAGTCAATGGGAAGGCGTATTTTTGTAGACCGGGTTCGTATCGATGGTAAAATTGTAGAAGAAACTCCAGATTTAAAGATAAAAAAAGGAGATGAAATCGTTTTAAGTGGTAGAAGAGAGACGGTAATCCAAGACGAGAGTTGGGTTGGAGAAGAAATCAATGACCCGGAATTATTGACATTTCCTGTGGAGTCAATTATGGTATTATTGACAAAAAAAACGGCATGTGGTATGACGGTAGAAGAACTTCGTAGACAAAAATTTATGCATGGGATTCTTATCAAATCGATAAAACGTTCGGGAGTTGAAATACCTGTATTACCAGGGCTTAAGTTGCAAACTGGAGATTTGTTACAGATAATGGGTATGACCAGAGAAGTATCTACTGCGGCACCACTGTTGGGATATATTGATCGGCCTACGAATAAGACTGACCTTATTTTTGTAGGATTAGGTATTCTTATTGGGGGCATTGTCGGGGCCTTAACTTTGAGGCTTGGAGGAATACCGATAAGCCTTAGTACGAGTGGTGGAGCATTAATTGCCGGTTTGTTTTTTGGATGGTTGCGTACAAAACATCCAACGTTTGGTCGTATACCAGAACCGGCAGTCTGGATATTGAATAATTTAGGCTTGAATATGTTTATTGCTGTGATAGGAATAACAGCAGGCCCTACATTTCTTGAAGGTATCAAGGAAGCTGGATTTATGTTGTTCGTAGCAGGAGTATTAGCTACTTCGATACCTTTGTTATTAGGAATATGGGTAGGAAATAAGATTTTTAAATTTCATCCGGCTATCAATTTGGGATGTAATGCGGGGAGTCGTACGACTACTGCAGCTTTGGGTGCAATACAAGAATCTCTTGATAGTACGATACCAGCACTGGGATATACGGTAACGTATGCTATAGGGAATACATTACTTATATTATGGGGAGTCGTTATTGTTTTATTTATGTCATGATATTTATGGAGATTTGATTTTTTAGTATTCACAGTAAATTATATATTATATGGATTGTAAAGAAAAGTTAGCGCCGGCCATGGTAAACAAAAGGCAGCGTAAAGAAGAAGAAGGATTAGAAAATTTGAGTCCATTTGAAATAAAAAATAAGTTAATAGAATATGCAGAGGACCATACCCGTAAATCTTCTTGTATGTTTCTTAATGCAGGTAGGGGAAATCCGAATTGGATATCTACAATTCCGAGAGAGGCATTTTTTTTATTGGGAAAATTTGGAATGGATGAGTGCCGGCGTACTTTTGATATACCTGAAGGTATAGCCGGAATTCCTATGCCAAAAGGTATATCCGGGCGCTTTGAGGAATTCCTTAAAAGAAATAAGGCTGAATTAGGTGCTGATCTGCTTGAAAAAATGTATCGTTATTTTCTTGATAAGAAAAAATATACTCCAGATGAGCTGGTACATGAGTGGGCAGAGGCTGTTATTGGAGACCAATATCCGGTACCAGATCGAATGTTGAGGTTTGCAGAAGATATAGTAGGAGACTATTTGGTGCAAGAAATGTGTGATCGGAAAACTTTGCCGGGAAAGTTTGATTTGTTTGCAACAGAGGGAGGAACGGCTGCAATGTGTTATATTTTCGATTCGTTACAAGTAAATCATTTAGTAAATAAAGGCGACCATATTGCACTGATGACACCGATATTTACACCGTATATCGAGATTCCGGAGTTGGATCGTTTTAGTTTTAAAGTAACTAATATACAAGCTTCTCAAATGACAGAAAATGGGCTGCATACTTGGCAATATCCAGATGAGGAACTTGATAAATTAAAAGATAAATCGGTAAAAATACTCTATATTGTGAATCCGAGTAATCCTCCTTCATATACACTTGATGAGCGTAGTATTGATCGTATCGTGAAGATTGTGAAAGAGAATAATCCGAATTTGATGATTATTACAGACGATGTATATGGTACTTTTGTTCCTCATTTCAAGTCGTTGATGTATGAGTTGCCACTTAATACTTTATGTGTATATTCTTTTTCTAAATATTTCGGTGCGACGGGCTGGCGTTTGGCTGTAATAGCATTGAGCCATGATAATATTTATGACGAAATGATAGCAGCTCTTCCTAAAGATAAAAAGGATGATTTGTGTCGCAGATATAGCTCTTTGTCATTGGAGCCAGATAAAATTTTGTTTATAGACAGGTTGGTTGCTGATAGCCGTATGGTAGCACTGAACCATACATCCGGTTTGTCTACACCACAGCAAATGCAGATGGCCTTATTTGCTGCTTATGCTTTATTTGATAATAAAGATTTGTACAAAAAGAAGATGCAGAAAATCATACATGAGAGGTTAGAAGCTATGTGGGAAAATACCGGCTTTAAACTTGTCCCCGACGTCTTGAGGGCTGGTTATTATTCGGAAATAGACATTATGGTCTGGGCAAAAAAAATATATGGAGATGAATTTGCTCAATACCTCTCTGAGAATTATGATGCTCTTGATTTTGTTATCCGTTTGGCCAAAGATACTTGTGTAGTTTTGTTGAACGGAAGCGGTTTTGACGGGCCGAATTGGTCGGTACGTGCATCTTTGGCTAATCTGAATAAAGAGGATTATCAGAAGATAGGGAAGGGCATTCGTTTGATATTGGATGAATATGCATTGGCATGGGAAAAGACCAAAAAGAAATAGTGAGGAATGAAAGTAATGGATGTCATGAATTGGAATGAATGATTTATCAGCATTGATAATTTATCATGATATCTGTAGATTGATTAATACTATAAACTAAAATGAAAGAAGTATGAAACGGAAAATCTTATCGATGTTAATGATGATGTTATTCCTTGGGGCTTCATTGGTCTCAGCACAGGAAAATAGAGTGTACTGGGGTCCAAAAGTCGGTGTGAATATTTCGGCGATTACGAAATCAGGATTCTCATCGTGGAAGGGGGGAGCTAATGTCGGTGTATTTGCAATGTATCGTTATAATGATTATTTAGGATTGCAGACAGAACTGTTGTTCTCTATGATGGGCGCTAATTTTGACGGGGGAAATATGCATGTTAATTATTTAACCTTGCCGGTTATAGCGAAGGTGTATTTAATAGATAATCTTAGTCTTGAATTAGGACCTCAGTTGGGTGTAAAAGTTTATGACAAAATTAATGTATATGAAGGTGTTCATATCAAAAATTCGAAAGCATTCAACGGTTTTGAATTAATGTTTGCAGTAGGATTAGGATATGAATTTAAGTTTGGAATGATTGCAGATGTTCGTTATGGGATAGGTCTTACTAACTCTATAAAGAATAGCTATATTATTGGAGATAATAGTAAAAATGAAATGTTTCAAATTTCTTTAGGTTGGAAATTTTGATAAATTAAATTCAAGTTCTTAGATTTTTGAATTTTTCAAACAGAAACTTGTATTTTAGGTTTACATTTTGTAATAGCTCTTGTTTGTTCTTATTGCGTTGTTGAAATAATTTGGAGCAGAACATTAAATCAGGCAAATATCCTTTCATTACCGAAAGATTATTTGCCTGATTTATTTTGTTAAAAATAGAATGCCATGATTATTCATCTTCTTTATCATTAGTAACAGATTGTTTCAAAATCATTATTTTTGTAGCATGAAACAGAAATTAGAGGAGAACATGGGGATACCAGCGTCTTTGTTATGGATGCTGGCTATTATTTCAGGAATTTCAGTAGCCAATTTGTATTATAATCAGCCGTTGCTTAATAAGATAAGTTCTGACTTGCAAGTTTCAGAGTTTGTTGCTAATCTCATGCCGATGACTACACAAATAGGCTATGCCATGGGGCTTTTGTTCATTATTCCTTTGGGTGATTTGTATAAGCGTAGGAGTATCATTGTAATTAATTTTTTGTTATTAGTGATATCGATGTTTTCGATCGCGATATCTCCGAATATGTATTTTGTGTTGATTGCATCACTTGTTACGGGGATATGTTCAGTAATGCCACAAATCTTTATCCCTATAGTTTCACAGTTTTCTAAACCGGAGAATAAGGCTCGTAATGTCGGATTATTGGTAAGTGGATTATTGACAGGTATCCTTGGCTCTCGAGTGATAAGTGGTATTGTCGGAGAGTATTGTGGTTGGAGGGCGATGTATTATATAGCTGCAGGCATAATGTTGCTTTGTATTTTTATAGTAATGCGAATATTACCTGATATGCCTTCAAATTATAAAGGAACGTATGGCGGTTTGATGAGATCACTGTTCACTCTTTTTAAAGATAATCCGACCATTCGTATGGTATCTACGCGAGCAGGTCTGGCTTTTGGTAGCTTCTTGGCACTATGGGCATGTTTAGCTTTCAAAATGAGTGGAGAGCCATTCTATGCAGGAAATAATGTTATTGGGATGTTAGGGCTTTGTGGTATGGCAGGAGCATTGACAGCATCATTGGTTGGGAGTTATGTTCCTAAATGGGGCGTACGTAACTTGAATTATATAGGTGGAATTATTATGATCGTATCATGGTGTATTATGTATATTTTTCAAGATACTTATCTCAGTTTTATCATCGGTATTATTATGATTGATATAGGAATGCAATGTATTCAGATTAGTAACCAGACATGTGCCCTTTCATTGGCTCCCAAAGCATCTAATCGAGTGAATACAATTTTTATGACGACATATTTTATTGGAGGTTCCTTAGGCACATTTTTAGCTGGTACATTTTGGCATTTGTTGAGTTGGGAAGGAGTAACAGGAGTCGGTATATGTATGACATTAGGTTCTCTTCTTATAACATTCTGTACGAGGCGTTGAAATAAATAACAAACAAGAAAAAATTTCCTGAAAAGAGAAGGTTAGGGGTATATTATTTTTTGTACCTTTGCAAAATTAAAAAATATCTTATGGCAGATACCGTTGCACAATTTGAACATGTGATAGCCGTATGTCGTGATTTGTATGCAAAAAAATTGCAGGATTACGGTCCTTCGTGGCGTATTATGCGTCCACAATCCATTACTGATCAGATATTTATCAAGGCTAAACGTATTCGTAGTATTGAGATAAAAGGGGAGACGATGGTCGATGAGGGAATTCGTTCAGAATTTATAGGTATTGTGAATTATGGAATTATTGGACTAATTCAACTTGCATTAGGATATTCAGATGAGAAAGATATATCGGTAGATAAGGCTCTTGAACTATATGATAAATACATGAACAATACAAAAAATTTGATGTTTGCTAAAAATCATGATTATGATGAGGCTTGGCGTAGCATGCGTATCAGTTCGTATACCGATCTCATTTTGATGAAAATAAATCGGACTAAAGAAATAGAAAATAATCAAGGTGAAACATTAGTTTCAGAAGGAATAGATGCCAATTATATGGATATGGTGAATTATTCTTTATTCGGATTGATAAAATTGGAATATGGAGAATAAAAATACGGTAGAGTCTATTGAGAATAAATGGTGGATAAGGCTTCTTATCATTTTGTCGAGATGGGTAGTTGGGGCTACTTTTATATTTTCTGGCTTTGTGAAAGCCATAGACCCAATGGGATCCGTATATAAATTTAATGATTATTTTGTTGCTTTCGGTTTAGAATTTCTTATCCCTTTGTCTCTGATATTTGCAGTGCTTTTAGCTGCATTCGAATTTATGATTGGGGTGAACATGTTTTTGGGTTCATATCGTCGTTTGACTTCTTGTTTGGTTTTATTTACGATGATATTTATGACTCCACTCACATTATATTTGGCAATAGCAAATCCTGTGAGTGATTGTGGCTGTTTCGGTGATGCTCTTATCTTGACCAATTGGCAGACATTTTTCAAAAATGTGCTGTTATTGGCTATTACCATATTTTTATTCATTTTTAATAATCGTATCCGAGGGATATATAATCGTCCTGTACAGTGGATAACGGTACTTTATTCTTTGATTTTTGTATTTGCTATATCTTGGATTGGATATAATTATCAGCCCATTCTTGATTTTCGGCCATACAAAAGCGGATTGAATCTGGCGAAAGCGATGGGTACGGAATCTTCTGATACAGGGAGTTCTGGAGAATATTTATTTATATATGAAAAAGACGGGAGACAGCAGGAGTTTACCCTTGATAATTATCCCGTAGATGATACTACCTGGACTTTTGTAGATAGAGTGGAGAAAAAAACACCTGTAATACAAGAAGACGAGTTTATAAAAGATTTTATGATTATCTCTCCTGATTTGGGAGATGTGACGGACGAAATATTGACTAATAAAAATTACCAGTTTCTACTTTTATCTTCTGATATTGCAAAAGCAGATGATAGTGAAATAGACCGAATTAATGAAATCTATGATTATGCACTGGTTCATGGATATAATTTTTATTGCGTGACAGCTTCTTCGCAGGAGGATATTGCACGGTGGCAGGACGATACTGGTGCGGAATATCCATTTTATTATATGGATGAGACTGCCATAAAAACTATCATGCGGGCAAATCCCAGCATGATGTTATTAAAAGATGGTATCATCTATTGGAAGCGGAGTGCATCGTCTTTACCTGATGAGTCGGTCCTTACGGCATCATTAGAAAAACTTTCTTTAGGTCAGATTCGTATTTATAATGCCGACAGGCGTATTATGTTTTTGGCTTTGATATATCTTGTGCCTATGCTTATTCTTTTATTGACAGAAAAGACTGTTGCGGCTATTATCGTCAATATTAAAAATTTGAGGATGAAGCGTCGGCAGGAAAAGGCATTGCGGTCAAAAGGAAGAAAAATAAACATAGAAAAGGAAACGACAAAAAATGATAATAAAGAATTGTAACTTCATTGTATAACACAATAATATTAATTATGAGAAAGAACATTGTTGCAGGTAACTGGAAAATGAACAAGAACCTTCAGGAAGGTCTTGAATTGGCAAAAGGCCTAAATGAGGCTTTGGAGGGCAAAACTCCCAATTGTGATGTTATAATCGGTACTCCGTTTATTCATTTGGCAAGTGTAGTTGATGCTATCGATACAAATAAGATTGGTGTTGCTGCTGAGAATTGTGCAGACAAAGCTTCAGGTGCATATACAGGAGAAGTTTCTGCCGAAATGGTTGCCTCTACGGGTGCTAAATATGTAATTTTAGGTCACTCAGAACGTCGTGCTTATTACCATGAGACTCCTGAGATTTTGAAAGAGAAAGTATTATTGGCATTAGCAAATGGATTGACTCCAATTTTCTGTATTGGAGAGGTTTTGGAAGAAAGAGAAGCCGGTAAACATTTTGATGTAGTAAAATCTCAAATTGAGGGCTCTTTGTTTAATTTGGCTGCACAAGATTTTGGGAAGATAATTTTAGCGTATGAGCCGGTTTGGGCTATCGGTACAGGCAAAACAGCTACAGCGGAGCAAGCTCAAGAAATGCATGCATTTATTCGTAAAACTCTTGCTGATAAGTATGGAAAAGAGGTTGCTGATAATTGTTCTATCCTTTATGGTGGTAGCTGTAAACCTTCTAATGCAAAAGAATTATTTGCCAATCCCGATGTCGATGGCGGTTTAATTGGAGGAGCAGCATTGGAAGTAGATAGCTTTATGGGAATTATCAATGCATTTTGATATTTAAAATAAGATAAAAAGCTGCGAAAATAAGATAGAATGCTTATTTTTGCAGCTTTCTTATTAAACAAAAATATAATGCGAAAATTACTATTTGTTATTTCCCTTTTAGGGATGGCTGTTGTTATGATGCAGGCACAAGTGGCCGACACATCTATAGTGCAGTATCTTGAAAGGAGTGTAGGCGCAGGAAAGGTAAAAATTATTCAAGATGCTCGACTTTCTTCCAGATTGGCTCGCGCAAATGCTAATGGAACAGTTTCTGCATTGCCTAATAATAAAATAGTATCGTCATATATAACTGTCAGTGGATACCGTATCCAGGTATTTTCTGATAATAATCAGCGTAAGTCGAAAGATGAGGCTAATTATAAGGCCCAGCTGATACGGAATTTAGACCCGACAATAGAGACGTATGTTTCTTTTACTTCTCCTTTTTGGCGTTTGCGGGTCGGAGATTTCAGAACTTATGAAGAAGCTAATACAAAGCTTCGTGAATTGAAGCAGGCTTTTCCATCTTTTGCAAAAGAGATGAGAATAGTGAGGGAGTCTGTACGAGTACCTCAATATTAATAAAAATAAAATGGAAAACAAGGAATGATAAGTTCAGAAGATAATAATTCACAGCCATTGTCTTCTTTCGAAATACAGGAGCAATTGGCATATCATTATAAAAGTATTATTTCTTTATTGGGGGAGGATACTGACCGAGAAGGCCTTGTAAAGACTCCTGAACGGGTAGCTAAGGCTATGCAGTTTCTTACTCAGGGATATGCACAGTCTCCAGAGGAAATTATCTCCTCTGCCATGTTTCGTGAAGATTATCGTCAGATGGTTATTGTAAAGGATATAGATTTTTATTCTTTGTGCGAGCATCATATGTTACCTTTTTACGGGAAGGCCCATGTAGCCTATATTCCTAATAAATATATTACAGGATTGAGTAAAATAGCACGTATTGTAGATGTATTTGCTCGTCGATTACAAATACAAGAACGAATGACTATGCAGATAAAAGATTGTTTACAGAAAACTTTGAATCCTCTTGGTGTAATGGTCGTTATTGAAGCACAACATATGTGCATGCAGATGAGGGGAGTCGAAAAACGTCACTCTTTGACTACTACCTCTGATTTTACCGGAGTATTTAAGGATCTGAAAACTCGGGAGGAGTTTATATCGTTGATTAAGAATAACCGATAAAAATTGTTATCCAGTTTTTTGCAGAGAATGATTTTGTCTTAAAATATTCACTATCTAAAAGTGAAGGAGATATATTGAAAAAAGGTAAAAAAAATAGACATTTCGATTTGCACAACTCAAAATATCACCTTATATTTGCACTCGCAAATGCGAAAATAGCTCAGTTGGTAGAGCATAACCTTGCCAAGGTTAGGGTCGCGGGTTCGAGTCCCGTTTTTCGCTCTGAAAACCTTTTGGAAGGTTGTTGGTTCTTTAAAATTGTAATGCGAAAATAGCTCAGTTGGTAGAGCATAACCTTGCCAAGGTTAGGGTCGCGGGTTCGAGTCCCGTTTTTCGCTCGCATCCAGTTTTGGATGGCTTGCCCAAATGGCGGAATTGGTAGACGCGCTAGTTTCAGGGACTAGTGTTCGTTTAGAACGTGCAGGTTCGAGTCCTGTTTTGGGCACGCTTCAAAAACAAAGATGTCCGGGTGGTGAAATTGGTAGACACGCTACTTTGAGGGGGTAGTGATCGTAGGATCGTGTGAGTTCGAATCTCATCTCGGACACGGAGTGATTAGGCATGACCGATAATAATCGGTTGTGCCTTTTTTATTTTTATGCATTTTATTTGATTCGGGTCTTAGAGTTTTAAATAAGTTTATGGAAATATATGGATGTAAGATGCGGCTTTTTCGTTATTCATTGGTTATAGCTTTATTGTCATGGTATAAAATTTATTACCTTTGTACTTGTTTTATAGTAACGGGGATAAAAGAATGATTTCGATAGAAGGGTTAACGGTAGAATTTGGAGGAAATCCTCTTTTCAATGATATAACATATGTAATCAATAAAAAGGACCGTATTGCTTTGGTTGGGAAGAACGGTGCAGGAAAGTCGACAATGCTTAAGATTATTGCAGGGTTACAACAACCGACTTCTGGGGCAGTTAATTTTCCAAAAGATTTGACAATCGGTTATTTACCACAACAAATGCAATTGAGCGATAGCCGTACGGTAATGGCGGAGGCCGAACAAGCTTTTTCTCATATATTTGAAATGGAAGCCCGCATAGACCGGATGAATGCAGAATTGTTGGAGCATACGGATTATGAGTCAGAGGAATATCAAGAGTTGATAGAACGAGTATCAAATGCTACTGAGCAGTTGCATTTGATGGGATCCGCTAATTATCAAGCTGAGATAGAAAGGACATTGATAGGGCTTGGTTTTTTGCGTAGTGATTTTGACCGTTCGACATCAGAATTTAGTGGAGGATGGCGTATGCGTATAGAGTTGGCAAAGCTATTATTACAACGCCCGGATGTTTTATTGCTCGATGAGCCTACCAATCATTTGGATATAGAGTCGATACAATGGCTCGAGACTTTTTTAGCAACAAGAGCTAATGCTGTTGTTTTAGTGTCACATGACAGAGCGTTTATAGATGCAGTCACGACGCGGACAATCGAGATTTCTTTAGGTCGCATTTATGATTATAAAGTAAATTATTCTCGTTATGTACAATTGAGGGCCGATCGCCTTGAGCAGCAAAGAAGAGCTTTTGAGAATCAGCAGAAGCAGATTCAGGATACAGAAGCATTTATAGAACGATTTCGGTATAAAGCGACAAAATCAGTGCAGGTGCAATCTCGTATAAAACAGTTGGATAAGCTTGAGAGAGTTGAGGTGGACGAAGTGGATAATAGCCGGTTGAATTTGAAATTTCCTCCTGCACCTCGTTCAGGTGATTACCCCCTTATATTTGATAATGTGGGAAAAAGTTATGGAGACCATATGGTTTTTGCTCATGTTGATTTTACAATAAAACGTGGTGATAAAGTTGCATTTGTAGGAAAGAATGGAGAGGGGAAATCGACTTTAGTAAAGTGCATCATGAATGAGATAGACTATACCGGCAACCTTAAAATCGGGCATAATGTAAAAATCGGATACTTTGCCCAAAATCAGGCTCAATTGCTGAATGGAGAGATAACTGTTTTCGATACAATTGACAGAGTGGCTGTCGGAGATATCAGAACAAAAATACGGGATATTCTTGGAGCTTTTATGTTTGGAGGGGAGGCTTCGGATAAGAAAGTAAAGGTATTGTCTGGTGGGGAAAAGACACGTTTGGCAATGATTCGGTTATTGTTGGAGCCGGTGAATCTTTTGATTCTTGATGAGCCTACCAATCATTTAGATATGCGGACAAAAGATGTGCTGAAGCAAGCGATAAAAGATTTTGATGGTACAGTTATTGTAGTCTCTCATGACCGAGAATTTCTCGATGGTTTAGTTACTAAAGTTTATGAGTTTGGTAATAAGCGAGTACGTGAGCATTTGGGCGGTATTTATGATTTTTTGCAATGGAAAAAGATGGATAGTCTGCAGGAGTTGGAAAAAGAGAAGGTTGCAGAGAAGCCGCATGTGGAAAGAATACCATCAGAGAATAAGCTTTCCTATGAAGAGCAAAAAGAGCAACAACGACAGTTGAAACGATTGGAACGTTCCATTTCCGATTGTGAGAAAAAAGTGGAAGAACTTGAATTGAAAATAAAACAGATAGAAGTGCGGCTTTCTTCGGTAGAAGGTGCATCAGATTCTTCTTTGTATGAAGAACACGGGCGATTAAAGAAAGAGCTTGATGAGACAATAGAGAAGTGGACGGAAATGACGATGGAACTAGAAGAAAAAAATAAACAAATTTAATAGAGAGAATGAAACGATTATTAATTTTACCTCTGGTTGCCGGTATGGTGGTAGCTGGATGTTCAAACAAAAATGTTACAGTGAAATCGAGCGGTCTGGATATTTCGAATCTGGATACTACGGTATCCTGTGGTACTGATTTTTATCAGTATGCTTGTGGTGGGTGGATGAAGAAAAATCCGTTGAAACCCGAGTATGCACGTTATGGATCATTTGACCAATTACGTGAAAATAATCAAAATCAGATAAAAGAGCTGATTGAGGAATTAGGAAAAACTACTCATGAGTATGGAAGTGTAGCTCAGAAAGTGGGTGATATGTATCTTATGGGGCTTGATAGTGTACGGCTGAATGAAGAATCGGTGGCACCCATAGTAGATGACCTGAAGGTTATAACTAGTCTGAATGATAAGGCAGGATATACCCGTATGATTGCCCGTATGCAGAAAATGGGGACATCTCCTTTCTTTGCCTTTTTCGTAGGAGCTGATGATAAAAATAGTTCTCAGAATATTGTAAATCTGTATCAGGCAGGTATGTCTATGGGAGATAGGGACTATTATTTATTGAATGATAGTACTAATGTAAAAATACGCGATGCTTATAAAAAATATATCAATAAGTTATTTATATTGGCGGGATATGCCCCGGAGCAGGCAGCAAAAGCCGAAGATGCTGTAATGAAGACCGAAACGGCATTGGCAAAGGTTGCTTTCTCGCGTGAGCAATTGAGAGATCCACAAAATAATTATAATAAAATGCCTTTCAGCCAGTTGGAAAAAATGACTGCTGCTATTGATTGGAATGCTTTCTTGCAAGAGATGGGAATCGATTCTTTAGTAGAAATAAATCCTATGCAATTGCCTTTTATTAAAGGTATGAACGATGTCATTGCTAAGATGACTTCGGAAGAAATGCAATATTATCTGGCTTTTAAATTATTAAATGCGGCATCTTCTTATTTGAGTGATGATTTTGTTGCTGCCGAATTTGACTTTTATGGGAAGACTTTATCTGGAAAGCAAGAGCAACAACCTCGTTGGAAACGTGCATTGGAAACAACCAGTTCTGCTTTGTCTGAAGCAGTAGGGAAAATGTATGTAAGTAAATATTTCCCTCCTGAGGCAAAGGAACGGATGGTCAATTTAGTAAAAAATTTGCAGGTATCTTTAGGACAACATATCGATAGTTTGGAGTGGATGAGTGATGTGACTAAAGCTAAAGCCAAAGAGAAATTGAGTACTATATATATTAAAATCGGCTATCCTGACAAATGGCGTGATTATTCTAATCTGAAAATTGATAAGAAAGATTCATATTGGACAAATGTATGTAGAGCTGGTGAATTTGAGTATAATTATATGCTTGATAAAATAGGAAAACCTGTAGATAAGACTGAATGGCTGATGAGTCCTCAGACAGTCAATGCTTACTATAATCCTTCTACAAATGAGATATGTTTCCCTGCTGGAATTTTGCAACCTCCATTTTTCTATTTAGATGCTGACGATGCAGTCAATTATGGAGCTATCGGTGTTGTTATTGGACATGAAATGACCCATGGATTTGATGATCAGGGGCGTCAGTTTGATAAAGACGGTAACTTGAAAGATTGGTGGACACCGGAGGATGCAGAACAATTTAACTTGCGTGCAGACAAGCTGGCCGAGCAATATAGCAGTATAATCGTATTGGATACAGTACATGCTAACGGGCGCTTTACTTTAGGAGAAAATATTGCAGATCATGGAGGATTGCGGGTAGCATATACAGCTTTTAAGAATGCTACGGCAGGGCAGGAATTACCTCTGATTGATGGATTTACTCCTGACCAGAGATTTTACTTGGCATATGCAGCATTGTGGGCAACCAATATCCGTAATGAGGAGATTCTTCGATTAACTAAAATTGACCCTCATTCATTAAGTAAATGGAGGGTCAATGCGGCATTAAAAAATATCGATACATTCTTTAGTGCATTTGATATTACAGAGAATGACCCTATGTATTTAGCTCCTGAAGACAGAGTTATCATTTGGTAAAATATAATTTAATATTTTTTTGGAGCTCGGGAAGAATCAAGCTACTCTTCTCGGGCTTTTTATATATAACGAAAATTTTTCGAGATTATTAGAAAGCTGTGAAAAAAATAATTTGGTAAAAATTGGAATTGTATTTTTTTATTACTTGGCAAATAAGTGCTTTTTTTAATTTAGGATGATCTCCGTATATAGTTGAGTGACATCTTGTGCAAGAGTGCTGGCATTGTACTTTCTGAGACTTTTACTCAGTCGCTACTACCCATCAATATCCGCAAGAACAATGCGGATATGTCATATCTGGAGAATACTGTCTAAAAGTGGAGATACCGGAGGAAAACATTAATGTATTACTCCTTTATATTGTGATAAAAGTTTGTTTTTTGGTCTGTTAAATCAGACCGATTAAAATCTATCATATAATATCATTTTGTAATAGTTTTGTATTCGGATTGTCATTTATATTTTATACTTGAGCTTTTGTTTTGCAAATAAAAAAGGAAATATGAAAAAGTACACATTATTATTTTTGTTATTATTTGCATTTTCTGTTCCATTTCGAGCAGCGGGGCCGAAATATATTTTTTTCTTTATAGGTGATGGCATGGGATTGAACCAAGTGGAGGCAGCCCGGCAATATAATGAAAATATGCCAGACAATCTCCGAAAGAAAATGCCATTTCTTTCTTTTCCTGTACAATCAGTGGTAACTACATTTTCGGCATCAAATCGTATAACAGATTCTGCTGCAGCTGGTACGGCGTTAGCAACTGGAGAGAAAACAACTAATGGAACATTAGGTTTGAATTCGAAAAATAGAGAATCTATTGCGAAACAATTTAAAAAATCTGGACGTAAAGTAGGAATCATAACGAGTGTATCGATTGACCATGCTACTCCAGGAGCTTTTTATGCAACTCAACCTGAGCGAGATATGTATTATGAAATAGGTTTACAAGGGGCAGATTCTGGATTCGATTTTCTGGGTGGTTCAGGTTTATTACAGCCACAAAAAGCACCAGATAAGATAAATTTATATGATTATTTCCGTGATAATGATTATACAATATGTTGGGGTAAAAATGATTATAAATATGATAAAAATTTTTCAGGCAAAATACTTTTTCTTTCGAATGATTCTTTATATTGTGATGCTTTGAAATATAGTATAGACAGGAAACCTGAGGAATTGTCATTATTGGACTTGACAGAGTGTGCCCTTCATCATTTATCACAAAATAGTCCGAAAGGTTTTTTTGTAATGATTGAAGGAGGAAAAATTGATTGGGCTTCTCATTCCAACGATGCGGCAACGATGATAAAAGAAACTCTTGATTTTTCCGAGAGTATACAATGTGCTTATGATTTCTATCTTGATCATCCACGAGAAACATTGATAATAATTACAGCCGACCATGAGACTGGAGGATGTATATTGGGAAATGGGACAATGGACGTAAATACAGAGTTATTGCAATATCAAAAAATGTCAGGTAGTGAGATGTCTTTTTATTTGGAACAGGTTAAGAAAAAACATCCTGGTATGACTTGGACGGAGATGAGAGAGCTCTTGTCTGAACTTACAGGTTTGGGAAAGGAAGTTCCCTTGACCCTTGAAGAGGAGGCTCGGTTGATGGTTAGTTTTCAACATTGGTATCAAGAGGATGTCAGTAAATCTGTAAGATCTTTGTATAGTGAGACGAATGCTTTTGTGTCATTGGCTATTTCCATTTTAAATGAAAAAGCTCATATCAGTTGGGCATCGGATAATCATTCGGCATCGCAAGTTCCTCTTTTTGCAATAGGGGAAGGTGCTTCTCGTTTTTCGGGGAGATTGGATAATACAGATATTCCTCAGCGATTGAGAGAAATAACTCGTTTGAAATAATTTTACATATTGGAGATGGAGTAAAGGATAAAATTGCCTCTGTACCAATAAATAAGGGCGGCAGAAGCAATTTTGGATTTATGTTACATTATTGTACTATTTAATAAAAAAGCACTTTCTTTTGAAAGTGCTTTTTTATTAAATAGTACAAATTATTTTTTATTTGATTTTATTTTTTCTATTTCTTCTTGAACTTGAGCATCCAATACTGCAACAGTGGTTAAATTTACGATGTCCCGGGCTGTACTTTCAATATCTGTGAAATGAATAGGTTTGTTCAACCCCATCTGAATCGGTCCTATACATTCGGATAGACCAAATTCGAGAAGCATTTTATAGGCAGTATTGGCGGAACTTAAATTAGGGAAAATAAGAGTATTGACTTCTTTCCCTGCCAATTTATTGAATGGGAATGTTTTGTCTCTTAATTTCGTATTTAATGCAAAATGTACTTGCATTTCTCCGTCAATGATCAAATCTGGGTATCTTTCTTGCATTTCAGCTACAGCTTCGTGTACTGAAGCGGGGCTGCCTACAGAATCGGCACCGAAATTGGAATAAGAAACCATGGCCATTACCGGTTCATGAGCAAAGAATTTGACCGCATGGCGTGCCAATCGGGCTATGTCGATGAGTGTTTCGCTATTAGGATGTCTATTGATTAATGTATCGGCAAGAAAATAAGTCCCTTTTTTGGTATTCATGATATGCATGGCTCCAAAATGTTTATGTCCTTCTTTGATGCCTATTACATTTTTGGCAATTTCGATAGTCTCAGTGTATTTTGTATATGTACCGGTCATAAATGCATCTGCATCTCCGACTTCTACCATCATCATTCCAAAATAGTTTCTATCGAACATTTTTTCACGAGCTTCTGCAATTGTAAATCCTTCGCGAGCTTTTTTCTGAGCTAGAATTTCTGCATATCTGTTTCTGCGTTCCGTTTCCTCCTCACTTCTAAGATTTACGATTTCCATACCTTCCAGGCTGATACCTATTTCGTTGGCAAGTTTGGTAATGATATCTTGGTTCCCTAATAGGATAGGATAACATATGCCTTCTTGATATGCCATAGCTGCAGCACTAAGCATATTAGCATGATTGGCTTCAGCGAATACGACTTTTTTAGGATTTTGTTTAGCCATTTCAGTAAAGCGACGTATCATTTTATTGTCGTATCCCATGACACTTCTGAGATGTCCTTCGTATTCGACCCAGTCAGTAATCTTTTTACGTGCTACACCCGACTCTATGGCCGCTTTAGCTACAGCAGGAGCTACTGATGTCAGTAATCTCGGATCCAAAGCTTTAGGAATAATATATTCAGGTCCGAAGCTGATTCTTTTCAAATTGTATGCAGCATTGACGACATCAGGTACAGGCTTTTTAGCTAAATCAGCAATAGCATATACAGCAGCTAATTTCATATCTTCATTAATACAAGTAGCTCTTACATCTAAAGCTCCACGGAATATGTAAGGAAACCCTAATACGTTATTTATTTGATTAGGATAGTCTGAGCGTCCAGTTGCAAAAATTAAGTCTGGACGTGAGGATTTTGCCTTATCATATGCAATCTCAGGATTGGGGTTTGCCAATGCAAAAACAATAGGCTTATCGTTCATCGAACGTACCATTTCTGTAGTTAAAATATCTGCTCGTGAAAGTCCTAAAAATACATCAGCACCTTTCATTGCCTCTTCAAGAGTATTTATTTTTCTGCTGGTGACAAATTGCTTTTTAGATTCGGTCAGATTGGTGCGTGATTCGTTGAGGACACCCTTACTGTCAACCATTACAATGTTTTCTTTCTTGGCTCCTAACATCATATATAGTCTGGTACATGATACGGCGGATGCTCCGGCACCGTTGACTACAATTTGTACTTCATCTATTTTTTTCCCTTGAATTTCAAGCGCATTTAACAGTCCAGCTCCCGAAATGATTGCTGTGCCATGTTGGTCATCATGCATTACGGGGATATCCAGTTCTGCCTTTAATCTGTTTTCTATTTCAAAACATTCGGGGGCTTTGATATCTTCCAGATTTATTCCTCCGAAAGTAGGAGAGATGGCTTTCACTGCTTGGACAAATTTGTCAGGATCTTTTTCGTTTACTTCAATGTCAAAAACATCGATTCCTGCGAATATTTTGAAGAGAAGGCCTTTCCCCTCCATGACTGGCTTGCCTGCTAATGCCCCTATATCTCCTAGTCCTAAAACAGCTGTGCCATTCGATATTACTGCTACCAGATTACCTTTTGATGTATATTCATACGCTTTTTCCGGATCTTTTTCAATTTCCAGACATGGTTCCGCTACACCTGGAGAATAAGCAAGTGATAAGTCTAGTTGTGTACTATAAGGTTTGGTGGGAACTACTTCTATTTTCCCTGGTTTTCCCTGACTGTGATAAAGCAGGGCTGCTTCTTTAGTTACTTTTCCCATATAATAGAAATATTATTGATTCTGATGATTTTATATATTTTCATCGCATAATTACATGCAAAGCTAATAATTTATATTTATTGCATAAGTAAAAAATACAAATTATAACATTGTTAAATTGTATGAAATACACTATTTCTAATTATTATATATAATTAACTTTTGATATCTTTAATAATATAGGAAACTTTTATAGTATCTAAAGTTTTCGTTTTATATTTGTGCCTGTAAAACTATGTTGGTATTATGAATGTGTCTTTGAAAGAACGGGTAGTAGCGAAAGCTTCTATGTTATTTATGAGGAATGGAATAAAATCTGTTACAATGGATAATATTGCTGGGCAGATGGGGATTTCCAAAAGAACTTTATATGAAAATTTTAGGGATAAAGATGAGCTTCTGATGGAGTGCTTTGTATATCAGAGTAGGGAAGCTCAAAAAGAATTTGAAAAAATAGCGGTGACGTGTGCTAATTCGATGGAACTTTTGTTAAGGGTATTTTTTTATACATGGCGAAAATTGAGAAATACGAACCGAAATTTTTATAGTGATATGAAAAAGTACCATCCGGCAATATCATCTTTATTTGAGAAAGATAAAGAGGAACGAGTTCGGAGTGCAGAGCAATTGATGGAGCAAGGAAAACGTGAGGGATTGATACGACCGGATTTGAAAATTGAAATTGTTTTGATGCTTTTAGGAGCTCAGTTTGAAATGTTGAAAAATTCGGAAGAGTTTGATACGTCCCGCTATTCATTCATAGAGATATTTGAAACAATTTTTATAAATTTCATTAGAGGTATTGCTACGGCAAGGGGGGTTGCTTTTATTGAAGAATTTATTTCCCAAAATCCCAAAGAGTAGAATAGAGATTATTTATATTAGGAAGAAAAAAGCGTGTTTAATGATTATGAACAGAGGATTGAAACAGGTAGGAACAAGTATGTTCCTTGTCTTTTTGTCCGGTAGTTTATGGGCCCAGGAAAAGGCTCCCAAATTAACGGTCGATTTGGACAAAGCTATTGAAATTGCTTTGAGTGAGAATCCGACCATTAAAGTGGCCGATATGGAAATTACTCGAAAAGATTATGCAAAAAGAGAAACGATAGGTAATTTGTTCCCTAAGATAGGGGCATCGGCCGATTATAGTTATGCCTTGAAAAAACAAGTGATGTATATGGACTTTGATATGTCATCGTTTATGCCGGGTGGTACGGAAGGGTCTACTACAGAAATGCAAGGCATGGATGACGGCATGGAGGTAGGACGAGATAATACGCTGACGATGGGATTTAATTTGCAACTCCCTATTATTGCTCCGTCATTATGGAAAAGCGTAAAGCTTTCCAAGGCTGATATTGAGCAGTCTCTTGAATCTGCTCGTTCTTCTCGGTTGTCATTGGTGAATCAGGTGGAAAAAGCCTATTATAGTGTGTTGATGGCAAATGATTCATATAATGTAATTAAGCAAAGTTATGATAATGCCAAATTGAATGCTGCGAATTATGAAAATAAATATAAGCAGGGATCCGCATCGGAATATGATGTACTGCGGTCTCAAGTGCAAGTGCGTAATTTGGAGCCCAGTCTATTGCAATCAGAAAATGCTGTTTCTTTGTCTAAAATGCAATTAAAGGTTCTTTTAGGGCTTGAAATGTCTGTTGATTTGGATGTAGCTAATACGTTATCTGACTATGAAAAGACAATGTATACTGAAACATTGAGTATCGATACGACTTTGACGAATAATACGAGTTTACGACAATTGGATTTGCAGACAGATTATTTGAAACGGGCTCTCGAAGTTCAGAAAATGTCTTGGTATCCCACTTTGTCGGCAACGGCAATGTATAATTGGCTTGATATGTTTAATAATGGTAAATATGGAGATAGCCATTGGAATCCGTATTCTACGATTGGGCTTTCTTTATCGATTCCTATTTTTCAAGGGGGTACTCGTTATTATAAGGTAAAACAAGCGAAAGTTTCAGTTGCTTCAATGGCATATCAGCGTCAGAATTTACATCGTAATTTGTCAATGCAAGTGCAATCTTCTATAGATAATATACAAAAGTCTATCAAGCAGATTGCATCGAATAGTGAAGGTGTCAAACAGGCCGAAAAGGCATATATGATTATGCAGAAAAGCTTTGAAATAGGATCTGCTACATTTGTTGAATTAAATGATGCAGATTTAGCTTTGACCAATTCAAAATTAGCATATTATCAGGCTATTTATGACTATTTGGCTGCTAGGTCTGAGCTTGATTTAATATTGGGGAATAGAGTATTTCCTGATTCTTCGGTAAAATAAATAAGATTATAAAAGTAAAATATATAAAATAAAAATATTGAGATGAAAAGCAATAAGAAATTTGGCGTTTGCATGATAGCTTTAGTCGCTGTTCTGTTTTCTTGTAATTCTAAACAAAAAGAAGAGAAAAAAACTGATGAGAAACCTCTTGTGCGACTCGAGACCGTGCATGCACAACCCGTTGAACAATCTCAAGACTTTACAGCTACTGTAGAAGCTAATATTGTCAATAATATTTCTCCTTCGATATCTTTACGTATTAATAAAATTTTAGTAGAAGTAGGTGACCGGGTGCATAAAGGTCAGGTTTTGGCTTTAATGGATAGAACAAATCTTGTACAGTCGAAGACTCAGCTTGAAAATATAGAAATAGAGTATAAACGTGCTGAAGAATTGTATAAGGTAGGTGGAGCGTCAAAGCAGGCTTTGGATACACAGAAGATGCAACTTGATGTTGCGCGTAGTGTATATCAAAATCTGGTAGACAATACACAGCTGTTAAGCCCGATAGATGGTATTGTAACAGCACGTAATTATGATAATGGTGATATGTTCGGAGCAGAGCCTGTGGTAACAGTAGAACAAATTTCTCCGGTTAAAATTCTTATAAATGTTTCGGAAAGTTTTTATACGAAAGTATCTAAAGGAATGCCGGTTAAAGTGAAAGTAGATGCTTTTGATAATGAAGAATTTACAGGGAAAGTAAATCTTATTTATCCGACAATTGATCCGCAAACCCGTACATTTCCTGTTGAAGTTGTTATGGCAAATGCCAATCAGAAAGTTCGTCCAGGAATGTTTGTTCGTGTGACGATGAATTTTGGTGTGAAGGATTATGTTGTAGTTCCTGATCAGGCTGTTGTAAAACAATCGGGAGCTGGTGACCGTTTTATCTATGTATATAAAGATGGAAAAGTTTCATATAATAAGGTGGAGATAGGTCGACAATTAGGTACTACGTATGAAGTAATTTCGGGGGTAGAGAGTGGTGACCAGGTCGTTGTTGCCGGTCAAAGCCGTTTGGCAAATGGAATGGAAGTTGAAGTGGAAAATGCAAAATAAGGTAGAGAACGGTTAATATCTGATTCTCAAATAACACTAAAAAGATAATATTATGAGTTTATATTCGTCAGCTGTAAAAAAACCGATTACTACGGCTTTATGTTTTGTAGCAGTTGTTATTCTCGGTCTTTTTTCATTAAGTAAGCTCTCTATCGACCTTTTGCCTGAGATAGAAACCAATACCATAATGGTAATGACCGCTTATCCGGGAGCCAGTGCGGCCGATATCGAGACCAATGTGACCAAAGTAATGGAAAATACATTGAATACAGTAAGTGATTTGAAACATATTACTTCACAATCAAAAGAAAATTTATCCATTGTTACTCTTGAATTTGAGTATGGTACAGATATTGATGTGGCAACAAACGATGTACGAGACAAGATGGACCTTGTAGAGTCTGAGTTGCCGGATAATGTAGAAAATCCGATCCTTTTCAAATTTGGTACTGAAGATATTCCTATACTTATTTTGTCAGTAACAGCAAAAGAAAGTATGCCGGCTCTTTATAAAATTTTGGACGATAAAGTTGCTAATCCATTGAAACGTATTAGCGGTGTAGGAGCCGTGTCTATTTCTGGAGCTCCAGAGCGAGAGATACAAGTGTATTGTGATCCTCATAAATTGGAGGCTTACGGTTTGACAATAGAGGGTATATCTAACGCAATAGCCCAAGAAAATCGAAATACACCGGGCGGAACGTTTGATATAGGTTCTAATACATATACGTTACGTGTACAAGGTGAATACACGGATGCCAGACAGATGGAGGATTTGGTAATTGGCAGTTACGATGGTAAAAATATATTTTTGCATGATGTTGCCAGGGTTGAGGATACTGTAGCTGAACGAGCTCAGGAGGCCTATAATAATGGTGGACAGGGTGGAATGATCGTGATACAAAAGCAGTCGGGAGCTAACTCTGTGAATATATCGAAAGAGGTTTTAGCTAAATTACCGGAAATCCAAAAATCATTGCCATCAGATGTAAAACTGGGTATTATTATGAATACTTCTACCAATATTGAAAATACTATTGCCAGTTTGGTGGAGACTGTAGCAGTGACTTTCATTATCGTAATGTTGGTTGTACTGGTATTTTTAGGTCGTTGGCGTGCGACGTTTATTATTATACTTACTATACCTATTTCTTTGATAGCATCATTTTGTTATTTATTGATATCTGGGAATACTTTGAATATTATCTCTTTGAGTTCATTGAGTATTGCGATAGG
This sequence comes from Coprobacter secundus subsp. similis, assembly GCF_015097275.1. Lineage (GTDB taxonomy): Bacteria > Bacteroidota > Bacteroidia > Bacteroidales > Coprobacteraceae > Coprobacter > Coprobacter secundus. Next base: position 1,239,762 of record NZ_AP023322.1, on the reverse strand, counting down.
TATGGTTGTAGATGATGCTATTGTAGTGTTGGAAAATGTAACTAACCATATTGAGCGAGGAAGTGCACCGAAACAGGCGGCTATACATGGAACAAATGAAGTAGCAATTTCGGTTATCGCATCGACATTGACAATGTTGGCGGTATTCCTACCTTTGACGATGATTACCGGTATGGCAGGAATTATGTTCCGGCAGTTAGGGTGGATTGTAAGTATCATTATGATAATATCGACAATAGGTGCCCTGACTTTGACTCCGATGTTATGTTCTCAATTACTACGTCTCGACCCTAAAAAAGGAAAACTTTTCATGTTGTTTTTCCGTCCTATTGAAAAAGGACTAAATGCTTTGGATAATGGTTATTATAAATTCCTCACTTGGGCGGTAAGTCACCGGAAAACGGTTGTTGTCGGAGCAGTATTATTATTTGCAGGAAGTATGATGCTGGTACGTTTTATTCCTACAGAGTTTTTTCCTACGCAAGATAATGCCCGTATTGGCATAACTTTGGAACTTCCTGTAGGCACCCGTACCGAAATAACCCGAGATTTAGCTTTGAGGATTGACCAAGAATTCAGAAAAAAATATCCTGAAATTCAAGTTTCGAATTTTACAGTGGGACAAGCTGATACGGATAATGTATTTGGTTCGATGCAGGAAAATGGAACACATATTGTTTCGTTTACTATTTCATTGTCAAGTGTCGGTGACCGTGAACGGGGGTTAACAATGATTTGTGATATGATGCGTGAGGACTTGTCTAAATATCCTGAAATAAAAACGTTTGAAGTAAATGCCGGAGGCAGTAAGCATGGTATGGCAGCTCAGGCAGCTGTTGATGTTGAAGTATACGGGTATGATTTTGCTACGACTGATAAGGTTGCAGCAGAATTGGCCAAACGGATGATGAATGTTAAAGATGTAGCTGCAACGACAATCAGCCGTAAAGATTATGTACCTGAATATCAAGTTGATTTTGATCGTGAAAAATTAGCGTTAAATGGGTTGAATATTACGACAGCATCATCATATTTAAGAAATCGTATCAATGGGGCGACGGCTTCTTATTATCGTGAAGATGGAGATGAATATGATATAAAAGTACGTTATGCTCCTGAATATCGGCAAACTATTGCTGATATAGAAAATATAATGATATATAATTCTCAGGGAAAGGGCGTTCGTGTACGTGATGTCGGGAAGGTCGTAGAACGGATGTCTCCACCTACAATTGAGCGGAAAGACCGGGAAAGAGTTGTTACTGTATCAGCTGTATTGAGTGCTGATGGTGTATTAGGTGAGGCAGTTTCGGGTGTGAAAGCTGAAATAGAAAAAATGGATATCCCTGCAGGAATTGAAATGAGTATAGGAGGAACTTATGAAGACCAACAGGATATATTTAGTGATTTGTCTATGTTGATGGCTTTAATTGTTATTTTGGTGTTTATTATATTGGCATCTCAATTTGAATCATTGACAGATCCATTTATCATTATGTTCTCTCTGCCGTTTGCTTTGACAGGTGTATTTATCGGTTTGGCTTTAACTGGTACTCCATTGAGTGTTATGGCATTTGTGGGGGTAATTATGTTGGTGGGTATTGTTGTGAAAAATGGAATTGTACTTATCGACTATACCATATTGAATCGGGAGCGAGGCTTATCGGTTACACATGCTGTTATACATGCTGGTAAATCCCGTCTTCGTCCGGTATTGATGACAACGTTGACTACTGTATTTGGTATGATACCTTTAGCTGTAGGAACTGGAGAGGGATCTGAAATGTGGCGGTCTATGGGTACTACAGTAGCCTGGGGGCTTTCGGTTTCTACGTTGATTACGTTGATTATTGTACCAGTTGTATATTGTATATTTGCGGGAAATGGTATCAAACGGAAACGACGGAAGTTGGCTGCCCGTTTAGCTGATTTAAAGAAAATGTAATCGTGTGTAAAGATAGAAGAAAAGATATACCGGGGTTACCCGGCATATCTTTTTGAAAATGAAAAGTAGAAGCACAATATAATTTGAATAATAAGATGAAAGCTATATTTATAACATTTGATCAGGCTCATTTTGAGATGGTGATGGGTATTCTAGAACACAATAATTGCCGAGGTTTTTCGTATTGGGAAAATATACAAGGAAGAGGTTCGGTAAAAGGTGAGCCTCACTATGGCAGTCATGCTTGGCCCAGTATGAATTCGGCCATTATTACAATGGTTGAAGACCGGCAAGTAGATACATTGTTAGATTTATTACATAAACTTGATAATCAGACTCCAGCATTAGGATTAAGGGCTTTTGTATGGAATATTGAGAAGTCTATTTAAAGATTTTATTTATGGCAGAATCATCCATTGTTACATTTCGATTGAAGAAAAGTAAAATTTTTGGTATATATGGTTTATCAGTAGTGACATTAGTGATAGTTATCGCTCTGGGTTATCTGTCATGTTATCTTTTCAGAGCACATCAATTATGGTTCCATTTTACAGGGTTACTAATGATTGTCGCTTTTTTACTGTTTATTTTTACTTTGTGGGCTATTTATCGAATACATAAAGAGGGGCGAATAGGCGTAATAATTTCAGATGAAGGGATAACAGATTTATCGACCGGATATTATATTGGTACAGTGACGTGGAGAGATGTTGAACAAATAAAAGTGATGGATGATTTAGAAAATATAGACTATCAGTATGTCGTGTTGGTTGTAAAAAATCCTAATCAGTATATAATGCAAGAATCATCAGAAATAAAAAAGCGTTCTCTGATGCTGAAATTACATCATTATGGTTCACCCGTATGTATTTCTGTTAGGGCTTTAGATTGTACTTTTGCACAATTGTATGAATCTATACAAAAATATTATCGGAAAGCGATTAGATAAAAAATATTATTATATTATTTTGTTAATCAAGATAATATAATAATATTTTTTATAAATCAGGAATAAAAAAAGACGATTATAATCCGTGCTTTTTTGCTTCATTCCAAATTTCATCCATTTCTGCAAGGGACATGGATTTCAAGTCACGACCTTGCTTTATAGTATGTTCTTCGAGATAGTTGAATCGGCGGATAAATTTTTGGTTAGTTCTTTCCAAAGCATTCTCTGGATTTATTTTATATAAGCGTGCGGCATTGATAATGCTGAACATTAAATCTCCGAATTCTGCTTCCATTTTGTCGGTATCCATATGGGAGATTTCTTCTTTTAATTCTCCGAATTCTTCGTATACCTTATCCCATACCTGTTCTTTTTCTTCCCAATCAAAACCTACATTTCGTACTTTGTCTTGGATGCGGTGAGCTTTTACCATTGCAGGCAGTGCAGAAGGGACACCTTCGAGTACAGTTTTGTTGCCACCTTTTTCTTTTAACTTCAATTGTTCCCAATTTTGTTCTACTTGGGTTGCACCGTTTACGCAGTCTTCCCCAAATACGTGTGGATGGCGATATATAAGTTTATCACAGAGAGTATTACATACATCCGCAATGTCAAAGATATTTTTTTCTTCACCTATTTTAGCATAAAAGCCTATGTGCAATAATACATCACCCAATTCTTTTTTGATAAGTTCGTTATCGTTTTTTATAATGGCATCACATAATTCGAAAGTTTCTTCTATTGTATTTGTACGTAGACTATCATTTGTTTGTTTTCGGTCCCAGGGACATTTTACCCTCAACTCGTCCAGAATGTCTAAAAAGCGACCGAAGGCTTCCATTTTTTCCTCTTTGCTATGATTCATTTTTTATTTTCCTTATAATTTTTTAATCCTGTTTCTAAGAATGATACAAATTTATTTACATTTTCGTTGTATGAGTAGGATGGAGCTAAAGGATAACCTTTATTGTCTAATAGGACATAATAAGGTTGAGCATTAGCACCGAATTTGTAACGTTGTAAGTAACTCCATTTATCTCCATAAGTTTTTAATGTTACTTTTTTCCCGTTTTCGGTAATTTCTATAGGTTCTGGCAGAGAACTTTTATCATCGACCATTAGTGTAATTAGGACATAATCGTTTTCGATTAGTTGCCTTACTTGTGGAGCCGTCCACACAGAAGCTTCCATTTTGCGGCAGTTTACACACCCATAACCGGAAAAGTCGATGAGTACTGGTTTTTTCTCTTTAGCGGCAAAATCCATTCCTTCATCGTAATCGGTAAATTGGGCTTTAACTTCTCCATCAAATAAAGAGAAATCTTGTGTGTGAAGGGGTGGTGTAAAAGCACTGATAGCTTTTAGTGGAGCCCCCCACAATCCGGGAACCATATATAGTGAAAAGCTGAACGAGATTAATGCCAAAAACAGACGTAATACCGAGATATGTCTTATTTCTGAATCATGAGAAAAGGTAATTTTACCCAACAGATATAACCCTAAGAATGTAAAAATAACAATCCAAAGAACAAGAAATACTTCTCGGTCGAGAATGTGCCACCCATAGGCTAAGTCTGCAACAGATAGGAATTTTAAAGCAAGGGCCAATTCTAAGAATCCAAGGACTACTTTTACAGAATTGAGCCATCCTCCGGATTTAGGCATTTGTTTCATCCAAGAGGGGAATATTGCAAATAGGCTAAATGGGATTGATAAAGCTAAAGCAAAACCAAACATTCCCATGGCTGGCCCTGTCGTATCTCCTAAAGATGCAGCTTGTACCAATAAGGTTCCTATTATAGGTCCGGTGCAGGAAAAGGATACTAACACTAAAGTAAAAGCCATAAAAAAGATACTGATGAGCCCTGTTGTTGTTTCTGCTTTATTATCGAGTTTTGTCGTCCAGGAAGATGGTAATGTAATGTCGAAAGCTCCGAAAAAGGACACAGCAAATAAAACTAAGAGGGCAAAAAATAATATATTGAAAACTGCATTTGTTGATAAATCATTTAATGCACTCGCTCCAAAAATAGCTGTTACAGCAAGTCCTAATATCAAATAAATAATTATTATGGATAATCCATAAATAAGGGCATCTATGATAGAGCGCTTACGATTTTGGGATTTTTTTAAAAAAAAGCTTACTGTCATAGGTATCATGGGCCACACGCATGGTGTTAGTAAAGCTAACAGTCCTCCGATAAATCCACTGATAAAGATAAACCACAAAGAAGTTTGAGTTCCGACAGAGTTTTCACCTATATTGTTCATTTCGTTGATAACCGGAGTCCAGAAATCGGTGTGGTTGTTTTTTACTTTAGGAGTGAAGACATTCATCCGCATCTCATTATCAGTATTTGTCGTATTGTTGGATTCTTCAATTTCTGTTATATTTCCTAATTGAAATTCATACTTTGTAGGAGGTAAACATGTCAAGTCATTGCAAGCTTGATATTCTATATATCCTGAAATTGAAAATTGTTTTGGATCTGTTATCTCAATTTTTTGAGAAAAATCGGCCGATTTACTGTACCAGCTTAGTTTTAGTTCAAATAGTGGACTATATTCAGTTGTTGCTTCATTTAAAGCATGTATATTACCGGACAGAATGGCTCCCTGAATTTTTTCGAAAACAAATCGGGTAGAACGTGGACCACCTTCAGGTATATTCAGACCGTATAAATGCCAACCATTTTCTATTTTTGCATGAAAAATAATTTCTTTGTTGTTATTATCTTCATTTTTTAATTGAGTATTCCATTTTACTGGTTCAAGAATTTGTGCCTGTAAAGAAAATACAGATAATAACAATACGATTAAAAAAAATAATTTTGATTTCATCTGTTTAAAATAAAGTGTAATTCTTTTTATCCAATGCAAAGATAACCGATAATATTATAATTAAGTTTTCATAAACTTTAATTTAACCGATATGAATTAAAAAAATGTTCATTCCATTATTCAATGCTGGCTGTGATGTATTTCTCAATTCCGTTTTTTTGTCTATTTTTGCTATTTCAAAAAAGTAAAAATTTATGATGGAAAAAATCATATCTGAGAGTAAAATTGATCAGGTGGCTAAGTTGATAAATAAGTATGACAATGTAGTGACGATATGTCATGTTTCACCCGATGGAGATGCTGTAGGCTCATCTTTAGGATTATATCATTTTTTGAATGCATTAGACAAGTCTGTTACAGTGGTTGTTCCAGATGCGTTGCCTGATAATCTTTGTTTCCTTGGAGGGGCCAAGGATATATTGAATTTTAGTAAGTATCCTGAATTTGCAACAGAATTGATAGATAAAGCTGAATTGTTATTCTGCCTTGATTTTAATGCTTTATCTCGAGTAGGTGATGACTTGTCTCCGCTTATTGCAAAAGCAAAAGCTAAGAAAGTAATGATAGACCATCATCTTGATCCTGAAAACTTTTGTGATGTGATTATATCTCATCCTGAAATTTCATCAACAAGTGAATTGGTTTTCCGATTGATTTGTCGGATGGGAATGTTTGATGTACTTGATTGTTTGAGCGCGGCAGCTATATATACTGGGATGATGACAGATACGGGAAATTTTACTTATAATTCGAATAAGCCTGATATGTATTTTATTATAGAGGAACTTGTGCGAAAAGGGATAGATAAAGATAAAATATATACTAAAGTTTTTAATACTAATTCTGTTGACAAAATAAAACTTAATGGGTATGCGACTAGCGAGAAACTTGAGGTTTTTCCTGAATATAAAACAGCAATGATTACTCTTACACGAGAAGAACTCAATCGTTATCATTATAGAAAAGGAGACAGTGAAGGTTTGGTAAATGTTCCATTAAGTATTGAAGGAATCGTATTTTCTGCATTTTTCAGAGAAGAAAAAGAATATATAAAAGTTTCTTTACGGTCAAAAGGTAATTTCCCGGCAAATAAAGTTGCTTCGGAATATTTTAATGGTGGTGGGCATATGAATGCTGCTGGAGGAGAATTTTATGGTACGATGGAAGAGATAATAGATCGGTTTAAAAATTTATTGCCAATGTATGTTCAATATTTACAATAGTGTAGGTTATTATTATTCGGATAATTTATTTTGATTTGTTATAAAGTAGCCTGTTTTTAAAATAAAACATAAAATATAAATACAACATTTATTTTTGTTGCTTTAAAATTTGACTTTATAAATAGCAAATGATTACTTTTGACCACAAATTATATATACTTTGATTTATGAAAATAAAATGTGTTTCTTATATAACCTTTTTTATTTTGTCAATGGGTTTATTTTTGTCTTGTGATGATAATAAAACATATGCTGAATTATTAGAGCAAGAAGAGAATGCTATCAATAAATTTCTAGATAGTTACCAAATTGCTGATATTCCTGACGATGGAAAATCCTTTATCACTACAGGAGGAAAGTGGGATGATACGAGTGCCCCTTTTTATAAATTAGATGAAGGTGTTTATATGCAGGTTGTAGCTACTGGAGATATGGATGATAAAGCAAAAGAAGGAGAGGAAATTCAGATTATTGCCGATCGTACAGATTTGCTTACGATGTCAGCATTATCATCAATAAATGGAAGTTTTCGTTATGGATATAGTTCTCCGTATCTGTATTTTGGATATGGGGTAGAAAAACCTCTAAAATATTTAGGTGTAAATTCCAAGGTTCGGTTGATTGTTCCTTCAAAGCAAGGGACCCAGTCTGAAGCTACAGCGGTACAACCTATATTATGGGATATCACTTATAGAGAAAGTATACAATAAGAATAAATAACACACACAGTTTATAATCTTAAATTAGAACTACTATGTCTTTGATTAAATCTATTTCTGGAATTAGAGGAACTATCGGAGGTCGGGCAGGAGAGGGATTAAATCCTCTCGATATAGTAAAGTTTACAGCTGCTTACGCCACTTTTATTCGTAAAACAACAAGTGTGAAGACTAATAAGATTGTTGTTGGTCGTGATGCTCGTATTTCAGGTGAAATGGTAAAACATACTGTTACGGGTACTTTAATGGGCATGGGATTTGATGTTGTAGATATAGGTTTGGCTACAACTCCGACAACGGAGTTGGCTGTGACAATGGAAAATGCTTGTGGAGGTATTATTTTGACAGCCAGCCATAATCCCAAACAGTGGAATGCTTTGAAGTTGCTGAATGAAAAGGGAGAATTTTTAAATGCTGTTGAGGGAAATGAAGTTTTGCAGATTGCAGCAAATGAAGACTTTTCTTTCGCTGAAGTAGATCAGCTGGGTAAGGTGATTGAAAATCATTCTTATACACAAAAGCATATAGAAAGTGTTTTAGCTCTTGATTTGGTAGATGTTGCTGCCATAAAAGCTGCCAATTTTAGTGTGGCTATTGATTGTGTAAATTCTGTTGGAGGAATAGCTATTCCTGCACTTTTAGAAGCTCTTGGAGTAAAGGAAATAAAAAAATTAAATTGTGAGCCAAATGGTCATTTTGCTCATAATCCGGAACCTTTGCCTGAAAATTTGACAGAGATAGCCTCCGTAGTGAAAGAAGGAAAAGCTGATGTCGGTTTTGTTGTTGATCCAGATGTTGACCGTTTAGCCTTGATTTGTGAAAATGGGAATATGTTTGGAGAAGAATATACATTGGTTGCGGTAGCCGATTATATACTCCAGCATACTCCAGGGAATACGGTATCCAATTTAAGTTCTTCGAGAGCTCTTCGAGACATTACCCGTTCCTATGGTCAGCAGTACAATGCAGCAGCTGTTGGCGAAGTGAATGTAGTGGCGAAAATGAAGGAAACTAATGCTGTTATCGGAGGAGAAGGAAATGGGGGAGTTATCTATCCGGCGAGTCATTATGGACGTGATGCTCTTGTAGGGATTGCCTTATTCCTTACTTATTTGGCAAAATCAGGGAAAAAAGTCAGTGAACTTCGAGCTTCATATCCTCCGTATAGCATAGCGAAACAAAAAGTTCAATTGACTTCAGATATTGATGTTGATGCTTTATTGACAGCTGTAAAAGAAAAATATATACAGTATGATGTGACGGATATAGATGGTGTTAAAATCGATTTTCCTGATAGATGGGTACATTTGCGAAAATCGAATACCGAACCTATTATCCGTGTTTATGCTGAGGCTTCTACTTCTGAATTGGCGGAAAAAACAGCAGCAGGAGTAATGGATGTCATAGCCCAAATGGTTGCAAAATAATCTTTAATAGAGAATGAAAAATATGAAGGTATGACCTTGTAATGAATGTCTGGTCGATACCTTCATATTTTTTTGTTTTATTGAAAAGCATATTTAGGTTATATTACTTCAATAAATATATATAGTCTTCGTATCCTTCAGCCTTCATTTCCTCTTTTGGAATAAAGCGTAGTGAGGCACTATTTATACAATATCGTAGTCCCCCTTTATCTATTGGACCGTCATTAAATACATGTCCCAGATGAGCGTCTCCTGTAGAGCTTCTTACTTCGATTCGTTTCATTCCGTAAGATGTATCTGTTTTTTCTTTTATCAATTCTTTTTTAATAGGTTTTGTGAAACTGGGCCATCCACAACCCGAATCAAATTTGTCTGTAGATACAAATAGAGGTTCTCCGGTTGTGATATCTACATAAATACCTTCTCTTTTTTCATCCCAGTATTCGTTTTTAAAAGCAGGTTCGGTGCCATTTTTCTGGGTGACAATATATTGTTCTTTTGATAAAATTGAGCGTAATGTGCTATCATCTGGTTTCTTAAATTTTGTTTTTTCATTAGCTCTACGAGCCAATTCAAATAATTCAGGCCTGATATGACAATATCCACCCTTATTTTTATCTAAATAGTTCTGGTGGAATTCTTCAGCTTCATAGAAATTTTGTAATGGCTTTATTTCTACGACTATTGGTTTATTGTATTTACCAGCAATGCTTCTTATTGTATTGTTTATAGTATGAACATCGCTGGAATCGGTGTAATATATTCCTGTCCGGTATTGGCTGCCTTGATCATTACCCTGTCGGTTAATACTGGTGGGATCTATTGTATTTAGATATAAATTTATCAATAATTCTAAATCTACAATTTGAGGGTTGTAAATGACTTTTACTGTTTCTGCAAATCCTGTATTTCCATTGCAGACTTGTTCGTATGAAGGATTGCTTGTGTTTCCGTTTGCATATCCTACTTCTGTTGTTTTTACTCCTTTTATTTGTTTCATGAAGTGCTCGGTACCCCAGAAGCAACCACCGGCAAAATATATTTCGCGAAGATTATTTGTTTTCATATTCTCTGATTTATTATCATTATTTAGTGAATGACATGCAATTGTAATGCATAGAAGTAAAATAATGGATGTAAAAGTTATTTTTAATTTATCTAATAGCATTATAGTTTATATATTATTTTTCAGAAATAAATACTCTATATTATAAACTGCTGAAAGATAATATTTGTTTCTGGATTAAATATTTTTTTGAATAAATTTGACCAATAAGAAAGAATATAAATACAGATTCGATATCTGTATTTATATTTGATTGGTAGATTTATTGGTTTATATTAGAATGGGAATAGTAAAGGGAGTACTATAATCATAATTATACCCATGATTATTTGCAATGGCAGTCCGACTTTTACATAATCGATAAAGCTATATTTTCCTGCAGACATGACTAATGCATTGGGAGGAGTAGAAAATGGAGAGGCGAAACACATACTTGCAGCTACAGTGACGGCAAATAAAAAAGGATAAGGACTTACCCCAATCCCTATGGCAGATTGCATGGCAATGGGTGCTAAAAGTACAGCCGTAGCCGTATTACTGATAACCATAGTCATTAATGACGTTGTGAAATATATACCGGCCAGTAATGCTAGTGGCCCCCAGTGACCAAGGCTACCGACAAGGTTTTGGGAAATCAGTGCAGAAGCTCCGGTTTTTTCCAGTGCCATAGACATCGGTAACATAGCAGCAATTAAAACGATACTTTCCCAGTTGATAGTGCGGTAGGCATCTTCGACGTTTCTTAGACATCCAGTAAAAATCATTAGTACGGACGCTACCATAACAGCGATAACGGCTGGTACCCAATCAAATACCATGGCTAAAATCATTAGTAACATAATGGTAGCAGCAATAGGGGCTTTATGGTCAAGAGTAACTTTTGCTGCTTCAGCCTCAGGCTGGCCTACAACCACCCAGTCTGATTGGTCTTCACTCATACGGGCAATATTATTCCATGTGCCTTGAACAAGGATAGCATCACCGCTGTGCATTTTTTCATCTTTTAGATTTTGTAAAATATATTTTCCACCACGTTGTATTCCAAGTACATTGATGTTGAACTTTTCTCTAAATCCACTTTCCTTGATAGGAACATTGATTAACTTGGAACTAGGCATTAGTAAAATTTCAGCTATGCCTATGTCATGAAGGTCAATATTGTCTGGGATATCAGCTCCTTCAGGTATATGAATATCTATCAGTTCTAAATGATTTTCTTTTATGAATTGTTCAACTTGTCCGTAATCACCCATAACATAAAACATATCGCCATTTTTTACTACAGTTTCAGGGCCTGCGGTCATTTGATCTATTGTTTGAAAAAAAGACCGCTGATTTGAAGGTTTGCGACGTATTTCCAGAACATTGATATGATATTTTCTCGCAATATCAAGATTCTGTAATGTTTTATTATTGAAATGGGAATCATTTGTTATCTGAACTCTGAAAAGGTTACTCATCAACTGGTATTCTTGTATCAATTCTTTCTGGGATTTTCCATTGTTGTGTTTCGATTGGTTATCAGTTTCATTTTTTGATAAAAATATTTTGCTTAAAGGTATGAGTGCAATGATACCAACGGCAATACATATAAGCCCTACAGGAGTAAAAGAGAAGAATGATAGAGGTTCATATCCTGCTTCTGTAAGAGTATTTTGTATGACGAGGTTGGGAGGAGTACCGATTAGAGTCATCATGCCGCCCATACTACTGGCAAAAGCTAAAGGCATTAAGAAACGCCCTGGGTGGGAATGTGCACTGGCTGCAAGGCTTACGACAATAGGTAACATTAAGGCGACTGTTCCGGTGTTGCTGACAAAAGCACCTATACCTGCAGTAACGAGCATAATGAGGATAAAAAGTTTTAATTGATTATGTCCGGCGAGTTCCAGTATTTTACGGCTTATCATTTTTGCAAGTCCGGTTTGGAAAATAGCTCCTCCTACTACAAATAGGCCTATCATCATAATGACGATATTGTTGGAGAATCCTGATAGTGCTTCTTCAGGAGTTAAAATATTAAATATAACTAACAATATCAGAGAGCAAAGAGCAACTAAATCTGAACGTATTTTACCATTGATAAAAAATACAGCCGAAAGAGCCAGGATAATAAATGATGTAAGCATATTATACTTTTTGTCCAAAAAAAATTAATAACTGATTTTATGGTATAAATATAACAAGAAAAAGAAAAATATGATTTCTCTTTTTACCCTAAAAAGTGTTCTAAAAGGGAATAAAAGTATAAATATGGCATTTGTATTATCGTTTACATATAGATGCAAAGTCACAATACTCACAAGTTTTTAAATCGTTTGTTTGTGTGAAAGGAATATTCTCATCGAAGATTTCATTGAGACATTGGTTAAAATGATTTGTAAAATCAGAACATATGTCGTGAAAGTCTTCAATTATTTTATTAGTCTTATCAATCTTTAATTTTATCTCCCAGTCGAAATTATGTTCGAATAATGAACGGAGATAATAAATTCCAGGTTTTAGGTTTTTTCCATTCGCTATTTTTGAATACATCATTGCATACATAAAAACCTGCATAATTGCTTTAGGTCGGTTTGGAAGGTTTTTGTCGAATAAGTCTTCTATTTTACGGAATACAATCTCTCTGCTGCCAGAGTTGGAACGGGGTTTAGCTCCACTTTTATAATCAATGATACGAACTTTGCCTTTAACTTCATCTACTCGGTCAATAAAAGCTTTTAATCGAACTGTTTTATTCGGGGAAATACTATGTTCCGTTTCTATTAATCGTTCGGATTCTATGTAAAGGAATGGGGTCAGTTTTCTGTCGGATGAAAGAGTCCTTTTTACATATTTACGAATGATTTCGCCTACCAAATAGTTTTGTCCTGTTAAGCGCTGGGGCTCATCCTTTTGGTAATAACATTCATTGAATGCCGATTCTATTAGGCCTGTTAGAAATGTATCATCTTTTTGTATTTTTTCAAGGGCATCACCCATGACTAAATTTCCCTTAAATCGATTATATATACATTCCATGACCCTGTGATAAATGCTTCCAAAAGTACTGGCTTCAATGTTTTCCGATACATCATCATCTGGAGTTACTCTTTCTACCGATTGCAAATAAAATTGTAGAGGACAATTGATATATGTGTTTATTGCACTGGCAGATAAGGCCCGGTCACCACCTGATAAGAAACGGTCAAGTTGTTTTTTTACATTCTCTGTTTTTATTACGTAAATAGGCTGGATGTCGTTTACTGAAATATCATAAGTTACTAGTTTTTCTTTTAAAGGGAGGCGATAGTGATATTTCATTTGATATATATATCTGCTCATTTCTCCTATGTCGGTTCCTTCAGTGCGTGTGTCATAGATAAGGAATATTTTTTTTGCCCTGTAAATCATTCGATAGAAATAATAGGCATATATACTATCTTGATGTTCTGAAGTTGAAAGACCGAATCCTTTTCTCAAATTATATGGGATGAAGGTGTTTGCTACTTTTTTCACGGGGAATATACCTTCATTCATCGATAATACGATCAGATTTTCGAAGTCCAAAGCTCTAGTTTCAAGTACACCCATTATTTGTAATCCCGATAAAGGTTCTCCTCGGAAAGGAATAGTGATGTTGTTGACCATTTTGTTTAGTAATCTGAAAAAAGTGCTTACATTCATTCCCGTTTTATATTCAGTCATAACCTCCTTCAATCGGTTTACAGTAATGTAATAATGATATAAAAATTCCTTTTCAAGAGGAGTCAGTTTATTATTTTCTTTTTCGTCATTAGCTTTGGAAGTAAAAAAATGCTCTTGTTGTAAATATTCGAGAATTGAAATAAGATAGTCGGCAGCTTCTTGTGCATTGGTCAATGGTGTGAATATTCGTTTTAATAATTCGTTTTTTGCCAGATCATTTACAGGTATAAATACCCGGTTGTATTTTCGTATATAGTTACTGAGTTCGAGTATTATTTTTTCTCCTGAAATCATTATATATCGATGAGAAAGAAGAGATAATACTTTACGATGGTAAAAGTATGGTTGACCGGAGATGAGACGCAGGTGTTTCTGTAGGTCGAAGATTTCTTCCATTAGTCCGGCTACAGGGGTATTAGATAGAGTATATCCCATTGTTACGTTTATAGGGTCTATCTCTTTGGGAACAGAGTATAACATAGGCAACAAAAGATGTTCATCAGGTAAAATAATTGCTGTATTTATTGCCTTTTCAGGATTAGGGATATCTTTATTTTTCAGTAATTCTGACAGTATTTTGCAAGCCTGTTTTGCTTGACCGACAGCAGAAGGAATACCGATAATTTCTATTTGGGAGAGATTGTCCGTATTTTCATCCGTTTCAAATATATCATATTGTGATGGATATTTTAATCTATTTTCTGATAAGAAAAAAGAAGCTTTATTATATTTATCACAGACAAGAGGAGAATAATAATCCCAATAAAAATCTGCTATCCCCATATCTCGTAGTCGGGACATAACGATTTCCTCCGATTTGCTTAATACATTCAACCCTATAAAAACGATACGTCGATATGGTATGTTGTTCAATTTTTTTGATAAAGCCTTTTCTGCTACATCTCTGAATATCATTCCTTCGTAGGCTATATTCTTTTTCTGTAATTCTTCTCGGAGAGCACAATATAATGGATACAAAAGTTCCCATATTGCCAAGAACTCCATTTTTTTTCGGCTTTCGTTTATCGGAATGAAGTTACCCCAAAATTGTCGTATAGCATCTAGTTGGTTTGGAGTAAGATAATCGAATAGTTCATCTATTTCTTTTAATTCTTTTATGTTTCTGAATAGTTGTTCTGGATTGGCTACATATTTATCTACATCATCGAAATCGTTGAGTAACATGTCCCCCCAAAATACGAAATCATCGAAAGACTCATTAGAAAGACTGAGTGCCTGAAATTTTTGATACAGGATAAAAAGCATACTTGTCCTGTCTGCTTGTAAATACGGACTAAACTGGCAGAACAAATCGCTGATAGTTAGTATTGGAGGTGAAAATATAGGTTTTTTTGCAACTTGAGCAATATATTTCTGAAAAAATACACCAGCTCGTCGGTTGGGAAAAACAAAAGCAATATCTGATAAGTTTCCAGAAGTTTCTTTATAATAGGTCTCGGCAATACGATATAAAAAGGGTGTCATCCTATTTTTATTTTTAGTATTACAAAAA
This sequence comes from Coprobacter secundus subsp. similis, assembly GCF_015097275.1. GTDB lineage: Bacteria > Bacteroidota > Bacteroidia > Bacteroidales > Coprobacteraceae > Coprobacter > Coprobacter secundus. The sequence continues at coordinate 1,224,392 of NZ_AP023322.1, read as the reverse complement.
TAACTAAAATCGGCAATTAATATATCATTATTATTTAAGTATATAGATTTATAAGTAAAATAGAAAAATTTAAATGACATCTGAATTCGAGATATCAAAATTAATTTTTATATTTGATTATATAAAGTTTCAGTTTTCGAATAGGAATATGGTTAGATGTATGAAAAGATATCGAATATGTTCTAACAAATTTCAGATTTATTTGTTATATAAAATAGTTTTAATTTATTATTGAATTATGAAGAAGTATATTTGCACTGTTTGTGACTGGGTATATGACCCGGAAATTGGAGATCCGGAAGGAGGAATCGAACCCGGAACTGCATTTGAAGATATTCCCGAAGATTGGGTTTGTCCGGTTTGTGGTGTTGGAAAAGATGATTTTGAGTTACTGGAAGAGTGATAATTAAGAAAAATGAAATGTATTGTCTGCTCTTATATATTTTATATGTAAGAGCAGTTTTTTATAAATAGAGCTTAAAGACGGCATTTCAAAATATTTACTGAAATTATGTACAGGATTTCAGAGTCAGTTTAACTTTTACTTAGGTATGCTTTGAGAATTTCTTTTGAGGATATTTTTCTGATTTTATGAGAATGATAGTGGGCTATTTGACGAATGCAAGAAGGAAAATAGCCCGAAAGAAAGAGAAAAGAGACTTGACTGAATTACTCTTATTGGAAAATCTAAACAGATTCTTGATATTTATATTAAGATATATATAATTATGGTAACAGAAAAATATATGGTGATGATATGTAATAGATTAAGACAATACAGAATAGAAGTCGTATTTTTATTATAAATGGAACTTTATTATTATTTCTTGTTGTCCTGATAAAAATGTTATATAAAATTTGGAAATACCATTTTTTGAACTTAAATTTAATGCGAATAAAAAAATAAACCATAGCTATAAACCATTTAAAACATTTACAATTATGACAAAGACTATAACATTTAATGAACTTCGTCGTATCAAAGATTGTTTACCCGACGGTTCGATGCATAGAATTGCAGACGAGTTGAATGTAACCGTTCAAACTGTTCGCAATTATTTTGGAGGTAATAATTACGAATTTGGTAAAAACTGTGGTTTACACATTGAGCCGGGTCCGGATGGGGGTATTGTCGTTCTTGATAATACAACTATTTATGATATGGCAATGAATATTCTTCAGGAGGAGAATTGTTCAGCCGAAAAATAAATTAAAAAAACAACTTAAAAATTGATACCGTTATGGATGAGGACAGATTAATAACCATTGCCATTTATACATATGAGAAAGCTCAGATTATAAAAGGCATTCTTGAGAATGAGGATATACCGGTAGCTATTCAAAATGTAAACTTGATTCAGCCTGTCATTTCATCGGGAGTACGTGTAAGAATTAGAGAGAGAGATTTGCCTCACGCCTTGCAGATTTTGGAACAATATTCTATTTTTGAAGAAAAGGATACCGAATCCGAATTACAGACAGTACATCATCCTAAACGTATTCTTATTCCTATTGATTTTTCTGATTATTCTCTTAAAGCTTGCCAGATAGGTTTTGATTTTGCAAAAAGTATCGATGCAAAGATAATGTTGCTCCATGCATATTTTAGCCCTTATTTTCCGGGAGCTATTCCTGTTACGGATGCGTTTACGTATGAGGTAAGTGAGGATGAAGCTCTTAAACAAGTACAGGATAGAGTATCTAAGGAGATGAAAACTTTTACAGAGACATTACATAATCAGATAAAAGAAGGGCTGTTACCAGATATTGATTTTGATTATACTTTGCGTGAAGGTATACCTGAAGATGAGATTAATCATTTTAGTAAGGAATATCATCCTACGTTGATTGTAATGGGAACGAGAGGAAAAAATCAAAAGGAGATAGATTTGATAGGAAGTGTAACGGCAGAAGTTCTTGATTCTACAAAATTTCCGGTTTTTGCAATTCCAGAAAATGTACCGTTTACAATGATTGACGAGGTAAATAATATGGCATTTTTTACCAGTTTTGATCAGCAAGATTTGATAGCTCTCGATACATTTATGAGATTGTTCGGAAGTTTTGACTTTAAGATAACATTTGTGCACATGACTACAAAACAGGATACTTGGAATGAAATAAAACTGGCAGGTATAAAGGATTATTTTAGAAAACAATATCCGGGTAGAGAGGCAAGTTATACATTGATTGATGGTGCGGGTTTTCTCGATGGAGTAGAAACTTTGGTACGTAAAGAAAAAATTGATGTTTTAGCTATTGCTAATCGGAAACGCAATATTTTTGCCCGGTTATTCAATCCGAGTATTGCGCATAAAATGTTGTTCCATGCCGATACACCGTTATTAGTGTTACCATCTTAAATGTCATCTAATTAAAGATAGAAAGAAGGAGTTCCTTTAGTCGGGTAGCTCCTTCTTTATTTTTTACTTTGTTCGATATTATAGAAGTTTCAAAAAATCGTTTGTAGTTTTTGGGGATGTGCTGTAAAATGTGTGTATATAATAAATAAAGTGGTAGACTTTATTCTATTTTTCCGAAAAGAGTATTATATTTGCTCCGAATGGTTCGTATATCACTGTTCAGTGATATATGATTAAAAGGGAATCGGGTGCAAATCCCGGACAGTCCCGCTGCTGTGATCTCCTTATAAAAGGTTGCGATAAATACTTGTGCCACTGTTTTTATTTAAATGGGAAGGCTATCGAAACCGGAGTCAGTCAGAAGACCTGCCATACGTTTTTTTAGAAGTTTACGAGGAATAAGCTTCGATATCTTTAAGATATAAATTTTGTATATAATGAAAGTTGTACAGAAGTTACTCTGTATGAAATCTATGTTTCAGGTAGTAAGTAATATGTCCTATTCATATTGCTTTGTTTTTACAATCTGCAGTAGAAAGTCCGGTTATAATTGAAGTATTATGACCGGCTTTTTGTTTTTTTCTTTTAGATGTAGTTAGGGGATGCTTCTAACTGAATGGTAACAGATAGATAAAATATTTCATATATTTTTTACCTGTCTGGAGAATCATTATTTTTGTTTCAGAAAGTGAGTAAAGTTATCTTTTATGATGGAACAAGAACTTTATATTTTTAATCCGGAGAATGATTTGGCAATTGCAAATGGAGGGATGCATTATATGGCTCCACCTAAGGCAAGGTCTATAGCTTATGATTTGTCCATGCTTCCGATGTGGTATGCGGGGGCAAATGATTATGTTTTATGTCCGGATGCAGGTTATAGATACAATGCACAATGTTTATTAAAACAATTCGGATTGTTTCCGAGTTTACTTTTACCGGAGGAAATAAAGCTGTATGAAAATATATCAAGTATTGTACCTTGGGGATGGAGCCCCGAAATAGTTTGCAGATTGAACCGTTGGGGAATAGATTCTTGTCATTTGCCGACTCATGATAGCCTATCTCAGTTAAAAAGATTATCTCATCGGGCAATTACAATAGCCATACTTTCTTCGTTAATTGATTATGGTTATTCAGATATTCCGTATCAGTTACCCGTAAAACTATGTGCAGCAAGCGAAGTTCGGGACTTCATAAAAAATGCGCCTAAGACAGTATTAAAAGCTCCTTGGTCTGGCAGTGGAAAAGGGTTGAGTTGGGGACGTGGAGTATATGATACAACTCTTGAAAGATGGAGTAATGGTATTCTTAAACGTCAGGGAATGGTTATAGGAGAGCCTTTTTATGAAAAAGTCAGAGATTTTGCCATGGAATTTTTTAGCGATGGGGCTGGTACTGTTTCTTTTGCTGGTTATTCATTATTTACGACAGACGCGAAAGGTGTGTATAAAAGTAATCTTTTGGCATCGGATGAGATGATTCTTGCTGAAATATTGCAATTTGGAATAAAGAATTACCAGATAGAACAGTTGCAAAAAGCTTATATTGATTTATTATCCTCACTTATCGGTATGTTTTATAGAGGGTATTTAGGGATTGATATGATGATATATAATCGAAATGGAATATATCATTTGCATCCATGTGTTGAGATGAACTTGAGGATGAATATGGGGATGGTAGCCCGTATTTTTTATGATAGATATGTAAATGATTGGTCGATAGGGAATTATTATGTTGATTATTATCCTGATTCTGCACAATTATGGAAAGACCATCAAATGCGACAATCCAAGTCACCTTTGATTGTTTCCGAGGGGAAAATTGAAAAAGGTTATTTTTCATTGGCTCCTATAACATCTCATACTCATTATCGAGCTCGGATTGAGATAGGAGAAGAATAAATGATTTTTCTAAAATGCTTATATATTGAATAAGCATTTTAGAAAATCTGAATTATAGTATTTTACCATTATAAATCTTGTAACTTGTTGAAAAGATATTCAAAATCGACCGAGCCAGTCCAATAATAAAGTTTTCATCAATTCGTGATAACGGAATTGATGGTTGAATCCCCAACCATGTTTCCCTTCAGGAAAAATATACATGGTAGCATTTACATTATTCTTTTTGAGTGCTTCATAAAATAAAATACTATTCATCGGCACAACAGTTGTATCATCATCACTTAACATCAATAATGTTTCTGGTGTTCTGGGTGTAATGCGTTTATCATTTGAATAAGCTTTACGGTCTGATTCTGAAAAATTTGTACCTAATAGATTTGTAAAAGATCCTTTGTGTGCATATTCTTTTTGTGTACTGATAACTGGATAGAACAAAATCATAAAATCAGGCCTTACTGAAGTATCAGACCAGTGAGTCCCTACTGTTGATGCTAAGTGCCCACCTGCTGAAAAACCGGCTATACCGATTTTCTGAGGATGTATATTTAGTTCATCTGCTTTATTTCTTATTATTTTCAGAGCCTCTTGAGCATCTGCTAAAGGTATATTTTTGTTTCCGTTAGGCAACCGGTATTTTAGAACTATACTTGTATATCCGTTATTAACTAACCACTGGGCAAATTTGTGACCTTCGTGATCAATGGCCAATCCTCCATATCCTCCTCCAGGACAAAAAATCACAGCTTTGCCGTTATTTTTATTCTTTTCTGGAGAGTAAATATACAATAAGGCTTCTTGGGGGGTATCAGTGGGTTTCCCATTTGTTGTTTCTGTCAGGCCATTTAATTCTTTTGGACCATTCGGCCATATTTTTTCTATTTGCATTTGTTGGCTTTTTGCAGTTATGATACAAAAAGAATAAAAGATAAAAATCAATATTTTTGTTTTCATGTTAATTGTATGATTATCTGTTGATAGATTTGGATATGAGTTATTGAAAATTTTTCTGTGTATAAATGTTTTACTACTTACTTATAAAATTGGAAAAATACCAGCTTCAATTTTATTGTTGAGGCTGGTATTTTTTATGATAATTTACTTTTAGGTACGTTACAAATTGAAAACTCTTTTCAATTCATCCATTTGTTCATCACTCATGCCTTTGGGTTTGAACCCCATGGAACAGGCTGATTCGTATATCTTAGCCGATTTTGTTAGTGTGTCTATCATATCAAACGCCTCGAGAATATCTTCACCTATAGCCAAGGCCCCATGTTTTTCCCATAACACGACATCATAATCGTCGAGTTGTTCTACTGTTTTTTGTGCCAATTCCATTGAGCCGGGGAGGGCATATGGTACAATGCCTACGCCCTTAGGACAAAAAGCTCGTGTCTCAGGAATCATACTCCAGAGCAATTTACTTAATACATCTTTTCCTAAGAAATCGGAATTATGAGTCATAGCCACTAGTTCAATGGGGTGAGTATGGATTACCGTTTTGATTTTGCGTCCTTTTCCCAGTATGACATTATGTATTAGTAAATGAGACGGCAACTCAGAGGTAGGCTTAATATTCTTTTCAGCTATGATTTCATAATATGTTCCATCGGCAGAAATACGTATAATTGCAGCATTATTCATCGGGTCAGAATGTACATAACGCATGCGGCATCCTGTACCGGTAACGATAAAGAAGTTATTTTTCAAGTTTTCCATAGTCTGGGGCAACTCGTATTTTTCACTTATTGCATTCAACGTACGTATTTGGTCATCAATAGCATCAGTAATATTGTACGAGATATTGCCACCGTTTCTTTCGGCCCAACCTCTATCCCATAGATAACCGGCAATTTCAGAAACTAAGCCGATTGCTTTATTTATGTTTTGATTATAGTTCATATAATATTATGAAATTAAAATATATAAAATTGTAATTATAAAATTTGATGTTTTCAAAAAATACTTTTTTCTCTGTTATTTTAAATAGCGTTATTCTTTGTTTTACAAACTTTTTGCCTGAGAAAGAATTTTGCTGTCATTGTGAGCTGAAATTACTAAAAATATTTTTATAAATTCAGTAATGAGCTTTAAAATAAAGATGGAAAGAATATAGAAAATATCAATATAAATAGTCCCAAAATCAATACGGTGACAGTTTTGGGATTACATCCTTTCCATTCTTTCAGGATTATGCCCCACATATTGGAAAATACCACATTCAGAGACATCAATATGCTCCAGGAGAACGCCAGTAATACAGGCGATGAAGTAAGAAATGTTTTTCCTATTTCTAAACCAAAGAATTGCGAATACCATAATAACCCTGCCAAAGCACAGAACAATATGTTGTTGAGTAAAACAGAAATATTTACATTGAAATAATCTTTTCCTGTTTTGTTCTTTATATTTTGGTATATGCAATATGTCGCATTTGTGATGAATCCGCCTAATGTGACAATAAGAATCACTGGTAGCCCTGCATAAAGTGGGGGGACTCCATTGGCTATAGCTGTTTCTTTGATAGGTGTTCCTGTATCAAGTCCTAAGGCAAAGCAAGCGCTCATTATTCCGGCCAACAATGCAACAGCCAGTCCTTTGGTCAATGCAAAGTCTTTAATAGCAGCACGTTTTTCTTCTTCACTCATATTTTGGGAGCGCAGGGTTCCGGCGTAGCCGATGATTGCGATACCGGTTAATGTTATTATAACACCCAGTAGTAGGATTAATCCATCTCCTCGTAAAAGGTCAGTACCAGCAAATAGTGCGGGGAAAAGAGTTCCGAAAGCCGAACAAGTTCCTAAGGAAACTGATTGTCCCAAAGCCACACCTAAATATCGCATGCTCAATCCGAAAGTAAGGCCACCTATACCCCATAGCATTCCGTAAATAATAGCAGCTCCAGCTCCTCCGCTTTCCAATAGCAATAAAGGATTTACGTCGTGAGGTATTGCTATTAGCATACCTATCAGAGGAAATACCAACCAAGCAAAAATCCCTTGGACAAGCCAGAAACTTTCCCAGCTCCATTTCCTGACTTTCTTGATCGGAACGTATGAGCTGGATTGGCCCAAGCTGCCGATAGCTATGATTAATAATCCTTTTATAATTTCCATATTTAAATCAACGCTTAGAAGTTACTTCTTTTTCGTATTTTTCTACTTCTGAGATATAATCTTCAGCAACAGGAACATTATTGAGCATGCAGAAATAGTTATATACGTCATTCCATGGTAAAGTTTTCGATTCTTCCAATAAAGCTAATCGTTCAAATCCTTGCTCTGATGCTTCATATTCGCGTAGTTTTTTGATTGGAGTAAGTAAGGCTTGTAAAAATGCTTTTTGGGTAGCACGTATGCCGATAACATAAGCTCCGATACGATTGATAGATGCATCGAAATAGTCGAGACCGACATTGACACGTTCGAGAGCATTGGCCCATATAATTTCTTGTGCCAACATTTGTACGCTGTCGTTTAGAATTACAACATGATCGCTATCCCAACGAACAGGACGGCTCACGTGAAGCATAATTTCTGGAGAGAAAAGCAAGAGAGATGAAATTTTATCATAAGTTTCTTCTGTTGGATGGAAATGTCCCATATCAAGAGTTGCCATCAGTCCATTTTTCATAGCGTAGCCCATATAGAATTCGTGGGAACCTACAGTAAAACTTTCCAGTCCTGTTCCGAACAATTTACACTCTACAGCGTCTTTTACATTTGTAAATTTGTTCTCAAAAATTTTATCCAAGGAATCTTTTAATAGTGAACGATAAAGATAACGGTCTACCGTAATATCTTTTGAGCCGTCGTGTATCCATAAATTATGACAAGCTTTGCTCTTTAGCTGACGGCCCATTTCATCAGCAATGCGTCGGCTTCGTATAGTATGTTCTATCCAGAAGTCTCTGATACCTTTATCGCGATTGGATAAAGATAGATTACCGCTTTTTGAATGCGAAAAACTTGTGCTGTTGAAATCGAGTTTCATGTTGTTGAGCTTGGCCCAATCTATCCAACTTTGAAAATGTTCCGGCTCTATTTCATTGCGGTCTACTTTTTTCCCTTTAAAGTCTCCGTATATGGCATGTAGACTCAATCGATGGTTGCCTGGAATCAGAGTATTTACTTTCTCGATATCTGCTCTTACCTCATCTATATTACGTGCTTTTCCGGGATAGTTTCCTGTAGCTTGGATTCCTCCTGAGAGACTTCCATCAGGATTTTCAAAGCCAGAAACATCATCTGTTTGCCAGCAGTGTAAAGACAAAGATAATTTTTGTAAGGCAGATATGGCAGTTTCAGTGTCTATTCCCAATTCGGCAAATCGTTCACGAGCTATTTCGTAGTTTCTGTTGATTTTTTCTTGTTTCATAATGATTGTTTTTTTGTGATAATATTAATATACTTATAATACGCGTTATTCCATGATTCGCAATCTTCCGGCAGGAACGTTTCAGGGGTTACAGTTTGGGTGATAATATTACGCATTTCTTGTAATGAAGATACTAAACCGGCAGCCTTGGCTTGTAGCATGACATTACCGATGGCCGTAGCTTCTGAAGGCCCAGTAATTACAGGTATACCGATAGCATTGGCTGTCATTTGTGATAATAGACGGTTACGGGAACCTCCTCCGATAACATGTAATTTTTCTATTGGAAAGTCAGCTAAAGATTGTAAATGACCTAATACTTCTCGATATTTTAGAGCTAAACTGTCAAATATCGTTCTGAAATATTCGGCATCAGTTGAGGGTGGAGTTTGACCAGTTTGGATACAATATTCAGTTATAGCTTCAGTCATGCTTTCCGGGTTGGCAAATATGGCATCATCTGGATTTATAAAACACCTGAATGGTTCGGATTTTTCTGCTAAAGAGACCATTTCTGAGTAGTTATATGTTCTTCCTGCTTTTTCCCATTCTTTCATACATTGCTCGACCAACCACATGCCTGTAATGTTTTTTAGCAAACGGATAGTCCCTTCTACGCCTCCTTCATTCGTGACATTCATTTGATAAGTATCTTTATTGATGACAGGGGAGGAAACCTCAATTCCCATGAGTGACCATGTGCCGGAACTTAGATATGCGAAATTGCGATTCGAAGCCGGAATGGCGGCAATGGCTGAAGCTGTGTCATGTCCTGCTACTGCAACGATTGGGATATGTGTTAGTCCGGTCTCTTCTGCGAGTTCTGGACGTAAGGTCCCAATTTGAGTACCAGGCATTACTATCTTGTTAAACATTGATGTAGAAATTCCCGCTGATTTAAGTAAATCTGTGTCAAACGTCCGGGTATGAGCATTTAATAATTGGGAGGTTGAGGCTATTGTATATTCTGTGACCATCTCTCCACATAACAAGTAAGATAAGGCATCAGGCATAAATAATAAATGCTTTGCTGATGCCAGCTGAGATGCCTCTTCTCGATGTCGTGCATAGAGCTGAAACAGACTGTTGAAATTCATAATCTGTATACCGGTACGATTATAAACTTCCTCACGGGGAATGATTTTCTCAAAATATTCTGTACAAGCTTCAAAAGTATGAGGATCACGATAGGCATAGGGTAGTCCCATTAGAGAACCGTCTTTCCCAATAAAAGCAAAATCAACTCCCCAAGTATCTATTCCTATTGATGTTATGCAAACATTTTCTTTTGCTGCAGTAGCTAATCCTTCTTTTAAAGATTCGTACAAAGAAAAGATGTTCCAGTAATAATGATCCCCGAGACGTAACAGACGATTTGGGAAACGAGTGAGTTCTTTTATTTCCAGTTTTCCGTCACACAATGTTCCCAAAATAGTGCGTCCACTGGTAGCTCCTAAGTCAAATGCTAAAAAATGATTTATCTTCATATGTGTTTTTCTATTGTATTTGACAAATATACAGTTATTTCCATTGGCTGTATTTCAGAATATGACGCTAATATGTTGTTTTTTGATTTTATTTGAATACATTTGTATGACGATATTGGGAGGCCTATATTTTCTGTTTTCGAAATAACAAAAGGTCATGAATTCTATATTAAGAGTGATGAAAATATTGTTTTGTGACGATAAAAAATGGAATACTAAAAATATAGTGAAGTAAAATCTAAAATTGGCTGTCTGCCATTATTGGAGTGTAAGATATGAAAGAGATGGAAAACACACATAAATATCTGATAAGTAGTGATAGAGATTTAAATTGGGGGATTGTTGTGAATACTGTTGGAAAGGCAGTAATTCAATCTGGTTATACAATGTATCCTCCTGACAATGGTCATCCTGAAGAATTTTATTTTAATCTTCGACAGGGGAGAGTTCTCGAAACTTATCAGTTATTATATATAGCGTACGGTCAGGGATCCTATTATACAACTAAAGAACAGAAAATCGATATAAAAGCGGGAGATATACTTATACTTAAGCCGGGCGTGTGGCATAGTTATAGCCCTGATAAAAAAACTGGGTGGCACGAGTATTGGATTGGTTTTCACGGTCGTAATATTGATAGCCGGTTTACCAATAATTTTTTTGATTCTGAGCAGGTACTTTATCACATCGGTTTAAGAGATGATGTGGTAGAGTTGTATGAGCAAGCTATACGTGTTGCTCATTCTGAACGTGTTGCTCATCAGCAATATTTGGCTGGTATAGCCAATTTGCTTTTGGGTATGACTATGTATTATGACCGCAATCAATATTTCGCAGAAAGCAATCTTATAGAGCAAATCAATCAGGCTAAAATTATAATGCATGAGAAAATTTTGAATCCTGTTACTCCGGAGGAAATAGCTCGAGAAGTGAATATGAGTTATTCGTGGTTTCGTAAAAAGTTTAAAGAATATACAGGTTTCTCTCCAGCACAATATATAATAGAACTTCGAATTCAGAGAGCAAAAAAACTACTTGCAAATACAGATATGAGTATCAAAGAAATAGCTTATTATTTGAATTTTGATAATCTTTCCTATTTCTCGCAGATTTTTAAAAAGCAGGTTGATTATACTCCGGTCAGTTATCGACGTACGTTTAGGGTAGATAAAAAAGAAAATATAGAAAATTAAAGAGATTAATTTATATATCTTAACGTAGTAGATACACATGTGTCTTGATAAAGTATTTAAGTAGTGTTTGATAATATGTTTTTGTAACAATTAAAAATAATATTAATTAGAATATTGATTGACTAAATAGCTTATATAAAAGTAAAGAATGGTTGTCTATAAGAAAATATCAAGATAATATTAATATTTATTGGATTTCATATTTTATTGGGGAAAAGTTATATTTATATGATATTATTATTATTATAATTCTATTCTATGAGAAAAGTATCATATTTGAGAATAAAATATGTATGTATAATCATATAAATATAAATACTAAATTATAAAACTATATTATAAAAATATCTTTTTATATTGATATATAAATTTTTGATAAATAAATATTTATATATAAGGAAATTTATTTATTGGTTTATGTATATATATGATATAAATTATTAAAAAATGACCTTAAATTCAGCTTTTTTATTATAAATATTTTGTATTTATTTGTATAAAAATTATTCCTATTTTACTATTTTAGAAATAGAAATAATCAGTTCTTTTCTTATAAATTGAAACTTAAATTGGTGAATAATTGATATTTTGTGGCAAAATGTATTGTTATTAAAAAAAATACAACTACATTTGTATCGATTAACATGTGTATAAAAAATGAAAATAAAGAAATTTAGGGTGTGAAAATTTCTTTTTTTCTTTATTATATATGTATATAATGACGGGTTTTACTAATAGGGACTGACCTATTACTAAAAAGAATTGCATATTTATGCATCGAGTTTTCAAAGACAGATTAACCATAACAGGTATGAAAAAAATAGTGTCTCGAAAAAAGTTTTTTCTAAAGTGTAATGTAAGCATTGCTGTATTATTATTGGGAATATATTCCAACATTGCGGTGGTAAAAGCGTCTCAATTTTCCGATTCCGGTGGAAATTCATCCATTAGCCAGCAAAAAGTAACAAATGTTGCATTTGTTGTTACGGGGCAGGTATTTGATAACACAAAATCTCCGCTACCGGGTGTCACAGTGGCTGTGAAAGGAATGAAAAATAAAGCTACTGCTACTGATATAAATGGAAATTATCGTATAACTGTAGTTGGTGGTCCTTCTTCGAAGTTGGTATTTTCTTTTTTGGGAATGGAATCGAAAGAGGTTACGATAGGTAAACAGACTCACATCAATGTCATTCTTGAACCGGGTTCTATTGCATTGGAAGATGTTGAAATTGTGGGGGCCTATGGAACAGTACAGAAAAGAGCTGATTTAGTGAGTAGTGCATTTCAGGTAAATGACAAGCAACTTAAAAATCTTCCGATGAACCGTATTGATAATTTGCTTGATGGTATCGTCCCGGGATTAAAAGTTGATGTAAATACCGATTTGGCATCCAGTACTCGCTCACGCTATGATGTTCGTATTCGAGGTGAATCTTCATTATCAGCATCAAATGAACCTTTGTGGGTTGTAGATGGTACTCCTATCTATACTGGTGATCGCACCAATCAAATTCCGGGGATGAATTATTCTATAAGTCCTTTGTCTTTTATTAACCCAGATGATATTGCTTCTATTACTATTCTTAAAGATGCTTCAGCCACTGCTATTTATGGAGCTAATGGTTCCAATGGTGTGATTCTTGTTACAACAAAGGGTGGATATAAGGGTAAACCTCAATTTGATGTATCGGTACGTTATGGGATATCTCATGTAAATAAGAGTACTTATTTCAAAACATTGAACGCATCACAATATATGACATTGGCTAAAGAATCTTTTCGGAATGCCGGTATTGATATGAAATATTTTCCTTTTCAAGATAATGAATTAAATCAGTATAGTACTACCGATACTAATTGGCTAAAAGAATATTACGGATTAGGGCATTATTTACAGGCTGGACTCTCAGCCAGAGGTGGGTCAGATAGAGCAAAATATTATATTTCAGGTTCCTATTATCGGGATCAACTTACAGTAAAAGGGAATTTAGGACATCGGGCATCGTTGCGGGCCAACAATGACATACAATTACACAGGAAACTTTCTCTTAGTTTCAATTTGTCGACATCATATAATATTAACGAATTGTTTGTTCCCAGTGATGACTATTATCAGATGTTGCCTATTTACTCTCCTTATGATTTAGATGGTCATACGTTGCGTCTGTATAATAAATATGTGGATAGTTCGGTAACCGGAGGAGAACCTGTTTGGAAAACGGTAAAATATTTGAATTCTATTGCAGAACGTGAGCAAAATGACAACCGCCAGCGTACATTTTTGGCGAATGCTAATATATTGTTGAAATATGATATTTTGAGAGGGTTGAAATATACCGGACAATTTGGTACAGACTTTAATAGTAGTTACCAAGATACTTATGATGCTCGGTCAAATTGGTCGGGTGCCTCTTTGGATGGTGTCATAGAGGGATATTCTTCTCGAGGGCATACCAATACTTTGGTATGGACTACTATACACAGACTTAATTATGATGCAAAATTTGGAAAACATACTGTTGGAGGATTGTTCGGATATGAAATGTCGTCAAAAGGTTACAATACGGTATCTGCTACGGGAGAAGGTTTTGTTAATGACCATATAAAAGAAATATCTTATGCAGCCACTCGAAAAGGTTCCAGTGGAGGACAGATAAAACATTCTATGTCATTTTTTTTACAGGGTAGTTATTCATATGATGGACGTTATTTTTTGGTTGTGAACGGTCGTCGTGATGGGGATTCTGATTTTGGTTCAGATGTACAATGGGCCAATTTTGGCTCTGTTGGAGTTTCCTGGAATATTCATAACGAGAAATTTTTTGATTCATCTATTGTGAATATTTTGAAAATAAAAGCCAGCTATGGTGCTGACGGTAATTCACGTTTGGGAAGTCAGACAGCATTAGGTCTGTACACTTATAGTGAAAGTAATAACTATAATGGGCAGTCAGGGGCAGTTGTCTCATCTGGGGCAAATCCTCAATTGAGTTGGGAGACTACCTATAAAACCAATTTAGGTCTGAGGATAAAATTACTGAACCGTTTGGATATAGAGACTGAAATGTACAATGATAAGACAGTAGATTTGATAAGTCAGTTGGATGTATCACGTACTACTGGAGATACGCGAGTATATCGTAATATGGGATCGGTTAGGAATCGAGGTATTGAAGTAACCATTACTTCTGAGAATATAAGAGGACCGTTTGAGTGGGTAACAGATTTGAATATGTCACATAATCAAAATCGAATATTAAAATTGTATAATGGTATAGAGCAGAGCTTTCCTCCTAAAGTATGGAAAGAAGGGTACGATATGAATACTTATAATCTTGTTCGCTGGGTAGGTGTTGATCCTAGAGATGGACATGCTTTGTGGTTAGATAAAAATGGAAATGTGACCCGTACTTATAGTGAAGCTAATCGAGTACCGGGCAAGTCATCTACCCCAAAACTTTTTGGAGGTATGACCAATACATTTGCTTATCGGGGCATTAGCCTAAGGGTAATGCTTAATTATACTATTGGAGGATATGCCTTTGGTAATTTTGGGAGTCGGGCTACATCTGACGGTCTGAATATTTTGTCGAAAAATCAATCGGTCAATCAACTTGATCGTTGGCAGAAACCGGGCGATTTGGCATTGAATCCTAAACCGTCTGTAAATAATGATACAAAGTCGACAATGACGAGTACTCGTTTTTTATATAATACCACACATTTGCGTTTACAGAATATAACACTTTCATATAATTTGCCGAATAAAGTGTTGAAGAAACTCAATATGAAAGGTTGTCAGTTCTCTTTCATTATGGATAATATTGCTATATGGACTCCTTATGATAAAAAAGACCGTAACTCATATCGTCAGATGATGCGTGGATACCCTTGGGAGTCTGTTTATTCATTAGGTGCCAATGTGACTTTCTAATTGAGTTTTTTTAAGATAAGAATATTTGCAATATGAAACAATTCAGTAAAACATATAAAAAATATATAGCCTTATTGCTGATGGCGGTATCATTCTCAAACTGCCATTTTCTGGAAGTAGATCCCATTGGAAAAACTACTACTCCTGTTTTTTTCTCTGATATGGATGGTATTAGGGCTGCTCTTCCAGGTGCTTATTATATGATGTTTAAGTATTATAATGGTGAGCTTTATGTGTATCCGGATGTTGCTGGAGATATGTTGGTTATGCCACAAGTTGATGCTAGTGGAGATATGGTTGACCAGTATAATTATACCTCTTCGGGAGACCAAGAGTCTGGTGCCGTGGGGTATATCTGGAGTAAAATATATGAGGCTTTACGTAATGTGAATAATATATTGCAGTATGAGCCTGAACTGAGAGCCAAATTCCCCAGTTCCACTGAAGAGCTTAAACAAATTAGGGCACAAGCACTTTTTCTACGGGCAATGTGCCATTTTGACCTTTGCAGAGTGTATGCTCAGCCTTATACTTATACTTCTGATGCTTCACATTTAGGAGTACCTGTATTGTTGAAGACTCCTGGAGCTGATGAAAATGTTTCACGTAAATCCGTTGCTGAAGTATATAGTCAGATTATAACAGATTTAAATAATGCAAAATCTGATTTCGGAAATATGGCACGGACAGATGCTTATCATGTATCACCTATTGCTGTTCCGGCGATGCTTTCCAGAGTATATTTGTATATGGAACGGTGGGACGATGTGATAACGAATGCTACTGAGGTAATTGAGAATATGTCTCTTTCTAAAGGTGATGATTACCTTGCTATGTACAATGATGTTAATGTTGCAGGTACTGAAGCTGTTTTTAGGCTGAGTGGTCTGGAAAAGTCTCAGTGGATTACAAAATTTTACCAATCATATACATCTGGAGCGATACCTGACGATACTTTGCTTACTTTTTTTACAGATCCCGATGATATAAGACGTAAACTTCTAGTAGATGAATATACTTTATTACCTAATTGTCAGAAGTATGTTTCTAAAAATCAGGGATTAACGGATAGCGATAAGCATAATGATCCTTTTGTCCTAAGGGTATCCGAAATGTATCTGAATAGGGCAGAGGCTTATCTTAATAAAAATTTGCCTGATAAAGCTGCAGAAGATATAAAAGTTATTCAAGCTCGGGCTTTAGGGAAAGACCCTGCTGAAATTACATTGGAGTATGCTGATAATGAAGAATTGGCACGTATTATAGAGATAGAGCGGATTAAAGAGTTGTGTTTCGAAGGTCATCGCCTTTTTGATATTACTCGGCGTAAAAAGAATCTTGTGCGTTCGTCCAGCACGACATCGTCACTCAAGTTTCTTACTTATCCCAATGATAACTTTATTTTACCGATACCTCGTAGAGAGTTAGATGCTAATAAGAATATGCAGCCTAATCCTAATAATTAAATAATTGGTATATATAAATAAGATTAAGTATAAGTTTATGAAAGCAATAGCAAAACAGATAACGACTTGGCTTATGATTATATTCATCTTTACTTCTTGCGGGAGAGATGAATTCAAACCCTATGACACACCTTTTATACGAATAATGAAAAAAGAACTTAATTCGGTGACAGTTTCAGAAGCTGGAAATTTGATTGATGAATATCTCATTTGTCTTAGTTCTGCACCGTTAAGTACACCTCTTGAAGTAACATATAGTATAGAAGTAGGTGATGGGCTTACTGCTGGAGTCGATTATGAATTTTTGACTCCTGGGAATAAAGTTGTGTTTCCGACAGGAGTATATGATATGCCTATTCGAGTACGGTGGATAGCCAATCCTATTGACATTACTAAAAACAATACTATGACTATCACACTGGTAAGTACCAACAATCCCGATGTTGTTATTGGAATGCCGGGTCCTGACCATTTTCAGCGTCAGATGGTTATTACAAAGGTTAAGGCGAACGATTGATAAGTGCAAGGTACGAATATAATAATCCATTGTTTCTTAGTAAAAATGATAATGAAATACAAATTTGCAATAATATTGTCTTGTATCTTCGTGCAATTACAATTGGTAACTGTTTATGGAGAGTTGAAACCAGATCCGAGACTTATAAAAGGAAAACTCGACAATGGACTTACATATTATATCTATCCTAATGATTATCCTAAAGGAGAGGCTGTTTATCGCTTGTTTATAAAATCCGGTTCTGTTTTTGAGGAAGAAAACCAGCGTGGACTGGCTCATTTCCTGGAACATATGGCATTTAATGGAACTCGTCATTTCCCGGGAGATTCAATGGTGAAATTTCTGGAGTCGAAAGGTGCAAAATTTGGAAAAGACCTGAATGCCCATACTTCCTTTAATGAAACAGTATATAAGTTACAATTACCTTCGTCCGATATTCACATGGTAGATTCTACTTTGATGATATTGGCTGATTGGGCTGATGGATTGTTGCTTGATTCATTGGAAATAGAGAAAGAACGGGGTGTCATACTTTCTGAATGGTTGTCGAAAACAGGACCAGAGTACGATGCACAAAATGCTTTTTTATTGGAACTTCTCAATGGTTCGCGATATACCTGCAGATTGACGATAGGTGATACCGCCGTTATTCGTCGTTTCCCTCATGAAAGATTGCGCAGTTATTATGAAACATGGTACCATCCTACTTTAATGGCTGTTGCCGTATCTGGAGATATAGATGCAAATGAGGTAGAGAAGATTGTCCATGAGCGTTTTGGAAAAATGAATGTACTGGACAGGCCTAAAGTAAAGAATTATCGGATACCTGATTATTCCGAAGAAGAGGTAATTGAGATTATACATCCTTCTTTGAAAAAAATAGAGCTTAATTTCATACAGTTGTGTCCCAAACCGTCAGCGGTAAAAAAAGAGAAAGATTTTCTTGTTTTTTTACAGAGAGCTTTGCTTAATAGGTTGATGAAAGTGCGTTTAAATGCATTAGCATTTGAGAATCCATCCTATAAAGATGCGTCAGCAGCACTGACGTCGTTTATTAATACGAAAGGGGTGCTAATGGCTTCGGTTGAGCTCGTTTCTGGGAAAATAGAAATGGGTATAAAAGAATTTGCTACACAATTGGAACAAATGTATCGGTATGGTTTTACTACATCTGAAATTGAGAAAGTAAAAAAAAGTTTTTTGCGAGATGCATTGAGACGGGCTGAATCTAAATCACCTGTAGCATCTCTATCATATATCGACGAGATATATTCGGATTTTTACCAAGGAAATATCATATTAACTCCTGCTGAAGAATATAGAATGATACAAAAATATATTGGGCGTGTCGATTCTGTATCATTAGTTAAGTTGATGAAGGGCGTGCGTAAACCTCATAGAACACACTATTTTTTGTCGGCTTTTGACAAAGTGTCAGCGGAGCTTCCTACAGAAGAAGAACTTTTGTCAATGCTTGCTCACATTAGAAGTGATGATATTGCCAGATATGAAAAGAATATAGATGTACCTGATGCTTTGATATCTGAATTACCTGTATCCGGAATTATAGAAATTGATGATACCATTTCGGAAATAGGTGCCCGTTCTATGGTTTTGTCTAATGGAGCCCGAGTAATATTTAAACGGACTACTGTAGATAAAGATAGAATTATGCTTACTGGGTTTCGCAAAGGGGGACTTTATGCTCTTGATTCAGTAGACTATGTTACTGGCTTATTTGCCGGAAGTATTGTTCCGGTTAGTGGAGCCGGAAATTTTAGTCGTGATGCATTGAGCCAGTATTTGGCGGGAAATTCTGCATCATTACGATTTCTTATTGACAAGACACGTACAGGGGTGGCTGGGTCAGCCGAGAAACGAGATATGCAAACTCTTTTTGAACTTTTGTATTTAAAATGGACACAACCACGATTGGATGAATCCGTATATGCGCAGGTTAAAGAAAAATCAATAGAAAATTACCTTACTGGAAATAAAACAGATACTGATAAATATTATAGAGAATTATCTGATTTGATGCAAGGGTATAGTTATGTCAGACGTGAGATTACAGACTCGCTAATAAATTCAGAGTTGAGAAAAGAGCGTATCCTTCCTGTTTTCAATCGATGTTTTGGTTCTGCAAATGGGTATACTTTTATTATTACAGGTAATTGCACATTCTCTGAAATAGAATCATTTGTTTTACGGTATATTGGTGGTTTACCAGGAGGTATACCTACGATGGATTATGTATACAAAGGTGATAATATACCTCGAAAAAATACTGAATTTATAAGAAAAGTAGGAGATTCACCCAAAGCACTTGTCTCACTTATATTTCAGCAAGATACTTTATCTGAGCAGTTGCGGAGTTTCAATCTTAAAGGTGATATAGTAAAAGCTATAGTTCGGACTAAGTTACTTGGTGAATTGCGAGAAAAAATGGGGATGGTATATAGTGTGAGTGTGTCTATCGGAGCAACACAATATCCTGCACAACTTTCTCGGGGAACAATAGGATTCAGTTGTGAATCAGAAAATGTACCTGCACTCATTGCGGCAACGATGTCCCAGTTGCAGAAGCTTGCTTTTGATTCTCTTGCATTCGAAACGGAATGGGCCGACGTTAAACAAAATTTGATTAAAGAAAATCGTATCCATATGCAGAAAAACTCTTTTTGGAGTGGGTGTATTCGCAATACTATATATAATGGAGATCCTGACTGGGATTATGTAACTCGGTATGAAGATATAATACACAGTATTACAGCAGAGGAAATAATGATATATATACACCGATGCTTTTTGGAATCTCCTGTAATTAAGGCGGTTTTGTATCCTAAAGAAGAGATAAAGTGAACAGAGAGATAAATACTATATTTTTTTAACTGGAGAAGGATGAATACATGTCCTTATCCGCAAAACAAACGCTTATGAAAAAATGTTTTAAAACTTTACTTTATTCATTGGCTTTGATATCGTTGTTTGCTTCATGTAGTGATGATGATAACGACAACAAAGGAGTTGAATCAGGTGATGTACAAATGTTAACTTTTGGTTTTTATGCCGCTGATAATGACGGTGTAATACAAGGAGATTACGAAGTTTCAGCTATTGCAGGGACAGATATCAAAATTCCTATGCCGGATGAAATAAATCGAGCTTCTTTGGTTGCTCGTTTTACGACTTCAGATGGTGCTACAGTAACTGTAAATGGAATTACTCAAGTAAGTGGCGTTACAGCAAATAATTTTTCAGTACCTGTAGATTATCTGGTAACTTCGGGTAATAATAATGCTCGATACACTGTACGTATTACTAAAATGCCTACATGGTCCGCCTATTCTACTTTTACCGAAGATTCTATTTCAGATATCGTATTACGGGTAAATCCTAAGACATACGAACCTTATGTAGCTATAATTAAAGCTCGAAAAGAAGCTGATGAGAAGAAAGTTGCTGTATTGAAAACTACAGGTTCGGCATGGTCTTATGTTGGTGACAAAGATGGAATTTCGGATGGGCGAGCTACAGCTTTAGCATTCAACTTTGATGCTGATGCTAATATGTATGTTGCTTATTCCGATTATAGTGCAGAGGTTGCACAGGATATGACTGCCCAAATGTATAATGGTTCTTCTTGGTCTGTATTGGGAGCTAAAGGGTTAACGGGAGACAAAACTAATTATATAACTATCGGAGCATTGTCTCCTGCGGATGTTGTAACTACATTTGGTGTAAACAATAAGAAAAGTGATGACTATAAAAAATTGATGGTATCAGGATATAATGGTAGTTGGGCATCTCCATCGTTGATGGCTGGACGTCCTGCCGATGCTCCGGCATGGTTCAATCTCATAAAACGTTATGGTGATGCTCTTTATCTTGGGACTTTTGATATGGTGACATCAGGAGGTTATTCTATCTATAAATATCAGAATAAACAATGGTCTACCATTGGTCAGATTATTGTACCTTCAGGTGCGGCAATATGTTATAGAGGTGGAGAGATTCACTTTGATTTAGATAAAAGCGGAAATATTTATGCATTGGTATCAGATGATGGACCCGATGGGCAGGGAAATTATAAGGTGAGTGTACAAAAATATAATGCAAATACGAAAAAATGGAATATGGTGGATAACTATCTTGATACAGGAGGTAAAGTTCCCGGTTCTATGGATATAGGTATTTCGCCTGAAGGGCTTCCGGTTGTTGTATTTGTAAATTCATCAAAACAAGCATCGGTCATCACATTTGATAATGAAAGTAAACAATGGAGTGATCCATTCGTTTTGGGTAGTGCTACTGTTAGCTATGTTGCCATCGAGTTCGACCAGAATGGTACAGGATATATCGTTTGTCTAGACAGTCAAAAAGACCTTATTATGTACAAATACATTATTCCTGAATAATTATTTGTATGAGAATATATTGATAATTTATTCTTTTACTTTAAAAAGACTTAAAGGAAGAAATTTAATGTCAGTGAGGTAGAAGAAAGATATATAAAAGTGACGGGTAAGAATATTAGTTGAGATTACTCGTCACTTTTATTTTTTGATATTATGTTTTCTTTTTTGAAGGTAGTTTTTTGTGGATGTCATATATTGATTTAAAAAAATAATTATCGAGCACTGATTATTTCTCGGCCAAATGGTGTCAATGCTACAGACATTAATTTAAAATGCTGAATACCGAAAGGAATACCTACGATAGTAATACAAAAAAGGAGACCGAGTCCTAAGTGGGTAAGAGCAATCCATATTCCTCCGATAAACAACCATATTACATTCATAATGAAATAGAGACAGCCATGATTATTTTCTACTATGATACTTGTCTGCCCAAAGGGTAACAATGCCAAAATTCCGATTTTGAAAACTTGAATACCGAAAGGAATCCCGATTATTGTACAACAAAGAAGGAAACCTGAGACTAGATATTCTAAAGCCAAAGCCAGCCCTCCAAAAACAATCCAAATAATATTTCCTATTATATTCATAAGTATTTAGTTTAATAGTTGATAATCAGCGATTTATTGTGTTTGATATTATTATCTGTGCAGTAATACTTGATGGAAATAAGTTTTGTTAAGAAGTATTCGTATGTATTATTTATATTTGACTTCATTTATCAATTTTTTATTGTTTATAAAGTCTTGAATATTTTGAAGAGTAGTTTCGGCAATATTTTGCATCGCCTCATGAGTAAAAAATGCTTGATGAGAAGTAACAACCACATTATTAAAAGATAGTAAGCGAGCTAGTACATCATCATCTATAATTTTATCTGATTTATCTTCATAAAAATATTCACTCTCTTCTTCGTATACATCGAGGCCTGCCGAACCTATTTTTTTATTTTTAAGTCCTTCTATAAGATCATTGGTATGAATGAGCATACCTCGACCAGTGTTAATAAGCATGACACCATCTTTCATTTTAGAAATGGAGTCTGCATTGATGATATATTTTGTTTCGTCTGTTAACGGGCAATGAAGCGAAATAATATCTGCATTATGATAAAGCTCATCAAGTGAAGTGTAAGTAATGTCCATTTCCTGTGCAAATTTGTAATCAGGGTATAAATCGTTAGCTAAAATATTCATTCCGAAACCTTTCAGTATACGAATCAATATTTTAGCAATCTTACCTGTACCTATTATACCGACAGTTTTGCCATGCATATCAAATCCCATAAGACCATGAAGTGAGAAATTTCCATCTCGGGTCCGCCAGTATGCTCGGTGAATTTTTCTGTTCAATGTAAGCATGAGGGCTACTGCATATTCTGCCACAGCGTAGGGAGAGTAGGCAGGGACACGGACTACTTTAAGTTTTCCTTCAGCTGCTTTTAGGTCTACATTGTTAAATCCGGCATTGCGTAAAGCCAATAGTTTTACACCATTTTCTACCATAGCATCTATGATATCTTTATCAGCTGTGTCGTTGACGAAAATACATACTACATCGGCCCCTTGGGTCAAAATAAGATTATTTTTATTTAAATGTCCTTTGTAGTAGCGTATGTCAAATCCGTACAATTCATTAGCTGTATTGAAAGATTTTTCATCATAAGGTTTAGTTCCAAAAAAAGCGATTACAGGTTTCATATAATTCTGAATTTTTGTATAAAGATAATAAAAGGAGTTGAATATGTATGATTATAACAGAATAATGACCTTTCTGGTTCTAAATAATAAGATACTTGGTATTTAAAGTAAATAGAATTACTGTCTTTGTTTTTTGAAAATACAAATTTATCTCTTAAAATGTATTATGATATTTTTGAAAAGATGAGAGTTAGGACAAGGTAAGAAATAGAGAGAATGTATGAGATAATGCAAGAACGGATAAGATTGCAAAAAAGTTTTGTTTAGTTTAAATTTTTAATTTCATCTAATTCGACAAGTTTATTTACGATGGCATAAATTGTAAGTCCGGCAGCACTGTGAATTTGTAATTTCTTAGCTATGTTGCGTCGGTGAGTAATAACGGTATGAGTAGATAAAAACAAGCTATCAGCGATTTCTTTATTTGTGAGACCTTTGACGACGCCAATGACGATATCTTTTTCTCTATCACTTAGAGTTTGGGCTTGTTCTTCTCCGGTTTCGGGACGGGATAAAAGAGCAGAGATTTTATTGATTACTGACTCTGAATCATCATATATCGAAATGCTTCCATCATAATGGTTGAGTATTGTATTCTCGACCATAGAATATAATAAAGCGATACATTTTATATGGGGTGCGCCACATTCTGATTTGAATTTTCGTATATCTGTATATCCCATGAATGCTGGATTTATAATTAATATGTCAGGCTTGTGCAGACGAATGCAATCATTCAGTGCTTCCAATCCAGTGATTTCTATAGGCTGTATGTTAAATCCTGACATACGCTTGATAACTGTAGTTACACCACTCCGAATAATAACCGAGGGTTCAGCAATAGCAATTTTCAAAGATTTCCGACTCATAGCATTCTCTCTTTTTCTATCTTGGCAATCAACGGAACAAAAAGATAGTCTTCCACTCGACAATGATCTTCTAAGTCTTTTTCACAAGAAAAAATGTCAAAAAGAACTTCATTGAGTAAATTGCTGCTTTCTCCCGCTGGATAGTATTTGATAATTATATTTTTCAGCTCCAACAATTTCAATCCAATAGGAGAATGGCGTTTTCTGAATACACCAATATTGTATCCGGAAGGCATGTTTTCTGATAGTAATTCTTCGACGTATGTAAATACGGTATTATCTTCATAATCCATATGTTTTTTTACCTCGTTTACATAGTCGTCAAAAAATCGCATAATGAGGAATGAGACATCTTCTTTTGAAGATTTAATAGCTAATATAAGTTTTTCGCGTATTAAAGGCAACTTGAATTCTAGAAAGTATTTATGAGCATTTTTCAAATAGGAGATGAGCGAAGGAAGATCTATTTTCTCATAGCTGTGTTCCAATGAATAATCATCTTCACTAAGGAAATTTACGATAGTAAGGAATGTATTGGTATCTACCTGATTTTGGCGACAAACTTCAGCTACATTTTTATCTCCGAATCCTAATGAGATATTAAAACGACTTAGGACTGTAAGCAATGAGTATTCTTCTTCTATTAAATCACTCATTTTGTCCGTTGCTTTATATTTATGTATCATATTTATTTATCTTTCCTACAAAGATAATATTTTATTATGCTTTTCTTCATATCCCCGGCATCGGGACATTACCCGATGCGGAAATATAAAACATAATTAGGATGAATATAACCTTAAAACTTTGCTACAAAGTAAATCTAAAAGAGTTGCAATCGCAATCCCTATTTTTAGGTATTTCTACTTAGAACCTGTCGTCTGAATTTTCAGTAGAAGTAATCTTTTTATTTCGGTATGCACTCTCTCTATTATGCACTTTTGTCTCTTCTCTGTGATAAAGATATTTTGGATAATGGTTTTCCCTTTTAAGATGGGGGAGGAATATGGATGAGCTGTAATTAGAAATATAAATTTAATAAAAAATTATTTTCCAAAAGGAAAGTTGTAAAAAATCTGTTTTGTGAACATAGAAAAATATGAAGTTTTTTGTGTATGTTTGTTTTCGGAAATAGTATGACAATATGCAAATGGCTTCACTTTTTTTGATTCCTGTAACTTTGGGAGACACACCGATAGATAAAGTGTTACCTCAATATAATAAAGAGATTATTTCTACTCTTAACTATTTTATTGTTGAGAATGTACGTACAGCCCGTCGCTTTTTGAAGAAATCTAATCCGGATATTGATATTGATTCCCTTACTTTTTTTGTATTGAATCAGCATACACACTTTGAGGAAATAAGTAATTTTCTTTTGCCTTTGTCTCAAGGAAATTCGGTTGGTATTATTTCAGAGGCAGGGTGTCCTGCTATTGCCGATCCGGGAGCTGATGTCGTTGCTATTGCCCAACGAAAGGGATATAAGGTAATTCCTTTGGTGGGGCCTTCTTCTATCTTATTATCACTTATGGCTTCAGGATTTAATGGACAAAGTTTTGCTTTTCATGGCTATTTACCCATTGAAGCTGTCGAGCGGTCTAAGACTTTAAAAATTTTAGAACACCGTATTTATAATGAACATCAGACGCAGATATTTATAGAAACGCCTTATCGTAATCAAAAGATGTTGGAAGATTTGATACGGACCTGTCGTCCGCAAATACGTTTGTGTGTAGCTGCTAATATAACTTGTGAAGATGAATATATTCGCACTCTTACATTGAAAGAATGGAAAGATCAGCATCCCGATTTACATAGAAAACCTTGTATATTTTTATTGTATAAGTGAAAATAGTTTTGTCCTGATTTGCTTTTTTTGAAAGGTGAGGAGAAAGCTGATTTATGATTTTTCAATTTTATAGAATAGAGAAGATTTATTTTATATTAATGTTTTAAATTAATAAATATTTCTATCTATTTATGGATGTGTCCTCTTTCTTTTTCAGAAATTTTTGTATGTTTGCGTTATTAAGGATTTAGTACCATAAAAAATTTCAGGTATTGTCATCACAGAATATAAATAAAAATGAGTCTGATTTATGGCTCTCTTTTATAGAGGGGGAGAATGAAGCGTTTTCTTCTTTATATAGGTTGTGTTATCCTAAACTATATGCATATGGTTGTCGTTTAGGAATGAGTGATGCTGAAGTTCGGGATGTTATTCAGGATATATTTCTTAAGATTTATACTCGTCCGGAATTAGTCAAAGACCGGTTTACGATAAGGGCATTTTTATTTGCTTCGATAAAGAATGCATATATCAATTTAGGAAATTATGGAGATAGATTAGTTGCGATTCAGAATATTTCTGATTTTGAATTTACATTTTCTGTTGAAAATAATGCATTAGAAGAAAAAGAAGAGAGAGAGAATATGTCGGCTTTGATAAAAAGAATTCTTGATGGTTTGACTCCTCGTCAGCGAGAGATTATTTATTTGCGTTTTTTGCATCAGATGGATTATAAAGAAATTGCTGTTATTATGAATCTATCAGAACAGGCTGCGCGTAATCTTACGCATCGGGCAATGGATAAATTACGAAAAGAAAATGATACTGGATTTTTAATTTTAATTTTATTTTGTTTAAAGTCAATTATTTAGTATTAGGTGTAAAAAATATTATAAAGAAAAATATTTTTAGTGATTACATAATAGACTTTTATTTGTATTACTAATATACAGCATAGAATAGATAATGAAAAAGACTGGGAAATATACGATAGAAGATTTTATTTTTAATCAAGAATTGGTTGATTTGGTTAAGAAAGGGGATCAAGCGGGGATTGATTTATTCCTTAGTAAATTTCCAGATGCAAAAGATTTGATTTCAGATGCTGTTGTTCTGTTGAGAAATTTGAAGATTAAAGAAGATTCTGTTCCCGAAGAACAGGTTGAAGAAGATTTGCTTCGTTTACAGGCTCTTCTCCATAAGGATAAGCAACGTCATATAGTTTGGTATAAATGGAGTGCGGCAGCTGTAATCTTTATCCTAATAAGTCTTTCATGCTTATATTATTTTTCTCAATCCTTTTGGAGTGAGCGTGATTCTATGTTTGCAATGTTAGATTCTCTGGATACGCATGTAGAGACAGTGCATATTATAGCGGGAGATGTTAAGGCAGAGATAGGAGATAATGCTATGATACGACAAACGGCAGTAGGAGATATTGTTGTTGGTCATAATGAGAAACTGAAGTCTGACGATATTAAAAGTGAGGTAATGCAGTTGGTCGTACCTTATGGCAAGCACTCGAAGATAAGATTCAGTGATGGGACTGTGGTTTGGGCTAATTCAGGGACAAAATTGATATATCCAAAACAGTTTGAGGCGGATAAGAGAGAAATTTACCTGGATGGGGAGATTTATCTTGAAGTAGCGAAAGATGAAGAGAGGCCATTTCGTGTTATTAGTAAAAAAGTATCGGTAGAGGTATTGGGAACAAAGTTTAATGTCAATGCCTATAATACAAAATCTGACGGTTCGGTCGTTTTGGTTGAAGGTTCTGTAAAAGTTGTTTCGGAAAAGGATGAATCTTTATTGAAGCCTAACCAAGGATTCTTTTATGAGCCGATTGGCAGTGAGGTTCGTGATGTAGATGTATATCCATATATCTGTTGGAAAGATGGTATTATGGAATTAGAAGAGGAAGAGTCCTTACAAAATATTTTAGATGTACTTTCTGAGTATTATCATGTAAGTATTAAATGTGATTGTGATGTTAGTAACGAAATTTATAAAGGTAAAATCAATATAGACGGTTCTTTGGAAGAAGTTCTGTATAATTTGTCGCAATCAACAGCCTTTACTTATACTAAGAAAGGAGATTCTATATATATATCATGTAAATAATAATAAACACAGACTTTAAACCATTTTAAAATTATATATAAATAAAATAGAAAAATATACCAATAAAGAAATAATTATTTAATCTTAAATCTTTAAAGTTATGAGACATCCACCATCTTAAAAATAGTTGGGCAGTCCTTTCTATGCCTTAAGAGTCGGTATAAATCTTGCATAGATATTTTTTGAGAGTTGTTTTCGAGGCTGTTTTGCAGTTCCGATAAGGAGAGTTGTTGTGCTCATGATGTATATAGGAACGGAAAACATAACGAAAAAAGATACAAGAAATAAGAACATGTGATTCCTTTATAGGAAAATTGGAACTGACTCTAAATGTAGCAAAGAGAATAAAAAGAACCGCATAATAATGGGCGTATTATACGGTTCGCTGAATTTAATAAACTAAAATATTCAGTGTTAATTAAAATCATTCAAATGTATGAAAAAAAAATCTAAAGCCAAGATTGGAAACACACAAAATTTATTGTTGCAGCAATACATTAAGATATGTGCAATATTTTTGTTCTTGTGTTTGTGTGGAAATATTTCCGCTGGTGTAGTGGAGTTTAAAAGCTCTATTGTCACATTGTCTTTAAAAAATGCCAGTTTTGAGGTGTTTTGTGCTCAGATAGAGAAGCAGACAGGTTTTGTTATTTTATATAAAAAGGAAATTGCAGCCAAGAGGGTTTCGGTAACAGCAAAGAAAGAGAGCCTTGAGGTTGTATTGAATAAAGCTTTGTCTCCTTTGAATTTAAAATTTCATATTAATGGTAAACAAATAATAGTTTCGGAAAGAAACGAAGTTAAGGCTCCAATAAAACAAAATCGTTTCAATGGGGTCGACATACAAACAGTTAAGGGTAAAGTAATAGACCAAAAAGGTGAGCCATTGATGGGGGCTGCTGTGTCTGTAAAAGGATATGATACGGGAACGATGACTGATTTGGATGGTTTATTTTCAGTAAAAGCTCCTGTCGATGGAACATTATCGATAACCTATATTGGTTATAATAAGCAGGAGGTTTCGATAGCAGGGAAAGAGAATATTACGGTAACGATGCTTGAGAGTGAGGAAACCATTGACGAAGTTGTTGTTGTCGGTTTTGGTGTACAGAAGAAAGTTAATGTAACGGGTTCGGTAGGAATGATTGATTCCAAAGCATTTGAAGAACGACCTATTTCTAATGCCGTACAAGCATTACAAGGAGTAATTCCGGGATTGAATATTACAACTTCTGGTAATGGAGGAGAATTGAATGCAACTAAAACAATAGATATTCGTGGGACTGGAACGATAGGTGGTGATTCCAAAGGGTCTCCACTAGTACTTATAGATGGTATGGAGGGTGATTTGAATTCGATAAATCCTCAGGATATCGAGTCTGTTTCTGTATTAAAGGATGCTTCGGCTTCTGCAATTTATGGGGCACGTGCACCGTTTGGGGTTATTTTGGTAACAACGAAGTCTGGACATAAAGGTAAAATGACGATAAATTATAATAATAGTTTTCGTTATAATACTCCCGTGATGATGCCTGAAATGGTAAATTCATGGGAATATGTGAATATGTTTAATGACGCGAGTTATAATAATTCAGGTTCTTATTTGTTTGATGCCTCAATGGTACAAAATATAAGGGATTATTTGGATGGAAAGATAGACCCGGCTGTTGCCATGAATATGAATGCTGATGGAAAGTGGGATGATAAAACGGCTTTCGGAAATACGAATTGGCTAGATGAGTATTATCAGAAATGGTCTCATTCTCAGGAGCATAATATTAGTATTAGTGGAGGTAATGATAAAGTAACATATTATTTATCGGGAAATTATCTTGGGCAGAATGGTTTTTTACGTTATGGGACTGATACTCATGATCGTTATACAATTACGGGTAAATTTACAGCAAAAGTTACTGATTTTTTGAGTATTAGGTATAGTAATCGATTTGTTCGTACAGATTATGATAGGCCTACAATTATGAGTTCTTCGTTTTATGATGATGTTTTGCGCCGGGCTAAGCCTTTTGTTCCGGCCAAAGACCCGAATGGCTATTATAATAGTTATATTCCTATGTTTGAGGAGGGGGGGCGCCGTAGAGAACAAGGGGATCGTATGGCACAACAGGTACAGATTACCTTAACTCCTTTAAAAAATTGGAATATTGTTGCAGAAATGAATGCCAATATTTATAATAGTTGGCAACACGAAGTAGGAAATCAAGTAAATGGACATTATGCTAATGATCCTGATAAAGTGTATCCGTCTTATTTATATACGACAAATTATGGCGGTCATGAATATGTTTATGAGTACGCTTATCGAAATACGTATTTGAATCCTACTTTTTATACTAACTATACTCATTCGTTTAAAGACCGTCATAACATTGGAGTAATATTAGGATTTCAATATGAAAGTAACAAAAATCGGGATTTGGATGGAAAAAGAAAAGATTTAGTTTCTTCAGACCTCCCTGTGTTGGATCTTACTACAAATACAGAAGATATCACAGTAGGCAGTGCATATAATGAATGGGCTACTGCAGGTTTCTTTGGTCGTATAAATTATGATTATAAGGGAAAATATTTATTGGAGGTAAGTGGTCGTTATGATGGAACTTCAAGATTTCGGAGAGATAATAGATGGGTGTTTTCTCCTTCTTTTTCTTTAGGATGGAATATCGCTCAAGAACATTTTTTTGAAAGGGCAAATGCTTTTATTGATGTTTTGAAGCCTCGATTTTCATATGGTTCTCTGGCTAACCAAAATGTAACAAGTTTATATCCTACTTACCAGACTATGGCTACTTCTACGGCAGGAGGGCATTGGTTACTTCCTGGAACAGAAGGTCCTGTACAGCCAAATATAGCTAATGCTCCATCTAAGATGATTTCTACAACATTGACTTGGGAAAAGATAGAAACTATGAATATTGGTTTAGACTGGAGTGCGTTTAAAAATCGTTTTACAGGATCATTTGATTATTTTATTCGTAAAACGTTAGGTATGGTAGGACCTGGAGTAGAATTACCGGCTACTTTAGGTGTTGCTGTTCCCCGAACCAATAATTCAGAATTGAAAGCTTCGGGTTGGGAATTGGAAGTCTCTTGGAGAGATCGTATACGTGATTTCTCATATGGTATAAGACTTAATATTTCGGATGCGAGAACTAAGGTTGTGAAGTATCCTAATCCGACTGGATTGTTGTCTTCTTATGTAGAAGGTACTTATTTGAATAATTATTATGGTTATACGACTATAGGTATTGCAAAAACAGATGAGGAAATGCAAGCTCATTTAGCATCTTTGCCGAATGGTGGACAGAGTGCCTTATTTGCAACTTGGACTGCGGGAGATATTATGTATAAAGACATAAACGGGGATGGAAAGATTTCTTCAGGGAATAATACAATTTACGATATGGGAGATAAAAAGCTTATTGGAAATTCTACTCCACGTTTTCGTACAGGTATCAATATAGATATGGCTTGGAAAGGTATTGACCTTTCAATGTTTTGGCAGGGTGTTCTGAAGCGAGATTATTTTCCGGAAGATAAGAGTAGTGACGGAAAAGGTACTGACCTCGTTTTTTGGGGTATAACAAAAGGTGGAAAAGATTGGTCGACAGGATTTAAACAACATCTTGATTATTTTAGAGATGACCCGGATTCTCCTTTAGGCTTGAATTTGGATGCTTATTATCCGAAACCTATGTTTAATAATCAGAATAAGGCTATTCAGACTCGTTATATGCAAAATGCAGCTTATTTACGGTTGAAAAATTTGCAGGTTGGCTATACTTTTCCGGAACGTTTAACCAAGAAAATTTTTGTTCAGAAATTCAGGATTTATTTCTCGGGAGAGAATTTGCTGACTTTTACAAAATTGTCAAAGACAATGGATCCAGAAACTGCAGGTATAGGAGGACGTGGAGGTACAGTATATCCTTTATCTAAAACTTATTCATTTGGTTTGAGTGTGAATTTTTAAAACATGTCTTTATATGAAAATAAGTAAATATATTATTCTGTCGGGGTGTTTTTTAGCTGTTATTGCTGGCTGCAATGACAATTTGGATATTGAGCCATTATCAAGTGTTACACCTGAAAAGTATTTGTGGACGGAGGAACAACTGGCTGCATATACGATTAATTACTATACTTCGAGTTCGTATGAGGCAGGTTCTTCTTCTACAGGAGGGATGTTGGATTCATATGGAGAGGGAGATCCTACCAAAAGTTCGTATTTTTTAGATACTTACACTGATAATTCGGTGGGCAAAAGTTTAGATAATAGGTATCTGCCTGGTTTTCTGCGCGTTGGTGACTCAGGAGGTTACTGGACATTTAGTAATATTTATAAGTTGAATTATTTTCTTGAGACTGTTCTTCCTCGGTTTAAAGCTGGAGAAATAACTGGGAATCAAGATAATGTGAAACACTATATAGGGGAAGGCTTCTTTTTGAGAGCTCATGAATATTTTTTCCGTTTGAGAAAATTAGGAGATTTTCCTATTATAAAAAAAGTTCTGCCTGATGATCAGTCAGTATTGACCGAGGCTTCGAAACGTAGTCCTCGGAATGAAGTAGCTCGGTTTATCCTTTCGGACCTTGATGAGGCTATTGGATTATTATCGAATAGTCCTGTTGGTGGAAAGGCTCGAATAACAAAAAATGCTGCTTTGCTGTTGAAAGCTCGGGTCGCACTTTTCGAGGCTACTTGGTTAAAATATCATGCTGGAACATCACAAGTACCTAATGGTCCAGGTTGGCCTGGGGCAGAAAAGGATTATAATAGAGGGTACCAGTATCCATCTGGGAGCCTTGAGAATGAAGTGGATTTTTTCTTAACGGAAGCAATAGATGCATCTAAACAAGTGGCTGATGCTTTTACATTGACTCCAAATAATAAAATTATACGTGAGAAATCAGGTGACGCAGTAAATCCATACTACGATATGTTTGCGGGAAAAGATCCTTCTTCATATTCCGAAGTAATTATGTATCGGTTATATAATTCTGGTTTGAAGATTAAACATGGTTATAACCAAGGGGTATTCTATGGTTATTCAAAGGGGTATACCAATCAATTTGAGAAAGCTTTTTTAATGGAAAATGGTCTTCCTTATTATGATAGCGATTCTGAGTATGCTGGTGATGATTATGTGGGTGATACGAAGAAAAAACGGGATTGGAGATGGCGCCTGTTTATGAAAGCTCCGGGTGAAGTGAAAGTTATAGAGAATGCTACAGCCATTATAAAATATCCTGATCCACCGGAAGTAGACAAGTCTGATTACACTAAATCGACATCGACAGGCTATTTATTAGGGAAAGGTGCATCTTATGATTATAATATGTCGGTGAGCGATGAAACAGCGTTTGTAACTTTTCGTGCAGCAGAAGCTTATCTTATTTACATGGAGGCTTATTATCTGAAATATAATTCATTGGATGATAAAGCTAAGAAGTATTGGAGAGATTTGCGTAATCGTGCTGGTGTAGACCCTGATTTCCAGAAAACTATTGATGCTACTATTATGACAAAAGAAGCAGAGTTAGATTGGGGGGCTTATTCTCATGGGCAGATTGTAGATGCAACTTTGTATAATATTCGTCGTGAGCGTCGGTGTGAATTAATTGGTGAGGGCTTTCGATATGATGATCTTATCCGTTGGAGAGCTTTGGACCAGTTGAATGGATTTCAGTTAGAAGGTTGTAAAATTTGGGGTCCGATGAAATCTCTTTATGGAGACCGTTTGGTTACAGACCAAACTGATCCGAGTAAGAATAATGTTTCTTCACCATCTTTAAGTGAATATATTCGTCCATTTCAGAGAACAACAGATAATAATAATTATTATAATGGGTTGTTTTTCTGTAATGCTCATTATCTATCACCGATAGCAGTTAAGCATTTTTTATTGACTACGTCTGACGGAAAGACTATATCTACGTCTCCGATTTACCAAAATCCGGGTTGGTCGACTACTGTCGGAGAGGGTGCGAATCTCGATAAGTAAATATGTAAAAAATATTTGTATTATAATATTGCCGGGCCGGAGAATTCTGGCCCGGTTAAGATAATCATTATGTTTAGAAAACTCTTTTTTTTGATTATTGTATCAGGATTCTTTTGTATATCGAGTGCCCAAGTAAGAGAGGTAGAGCCTGGAAGGATTAGAGATTTGGTTTGTTTTTGGAATTTTGAAAAACTAAAAGGTCCTTGGAAAGCTGTTTCTGGTAAATCTTATTGGTTACGGGAAGGAGCATCTTCTGTAAAAAGTGTAGAAGATGGTTTATGGAATAATAGGTCTGTATTATTGACGGAAGGACAATGGTTATATATCCCGGCGGAGGAGTGCTCTGTATTGAATATATGTGGAAAAAATGCACAAATATCAGTTGTTGCTTGGATAAAGAGAAAGAAGAAAAAGGTAAAACAATGTGAGGCTGTTGCAGGTATGTGGAATGAAACAGATAAAAAAAGGCAATATGGTCTGTTTTTGAATCTTGGGATTTGGAATAGCAGACAACAAGTCGGTGGTCATATCTCCGGAGTGGGAGGGCCTACAAATGGTTATAAGTATTGTATGGATGCAGCTATTGGACAATCTCAAGTACCTTTGGAAATATGGCAGTGCATTGGTATGACGTATGATGGGAGTGAAATTAGAGTATATCTGAATGGTGTGTTGGATAGACGGGAAAAGCAAAATCCTTATTATTATGATAAAGGTATTTTTTGTGTTTCAGGCTCAAAAGTTGATTTTACAGTAGGAGCGGTTAACCGTTCTGGTGAAATGGGGAATTTTTTTGTCGGACAGATAAGTGGAATTGCAGTATATAATCGAGCTTTGGATGGAGAGGAGATGCGCTATTTATCTTCGAATATTTTGTCAGATAGATAGATTTTTATCTTTTGGCAAAGCGGAAAAATATGTCTTTGGACCTATCCCGAACGATATATTTATATGAGATATCTGTCAGT
This sequence comes from Coprobacter secundus subsp. similis, assembly GCF_015097275.1. Classification (GTDB taxonomy): domain Bacteria; phylum Bacteroidota; class Bacteroidia; order Bacteroidales; family Coprobacteraceae; genus Coprobacter; species Coprobacter secundus. Next base: position 1,189,251 of record NZ_AP023322.1, on the reverse strand, counting down.
GTTTTTAGTTTATAATTTAAAAATATTTATATATGAATAGACGAGAATCATTGAAAAGAATGATGTATGCCACACTTGCTTTGGGGTTGGCTCCTTTATTGAAAGCTTGTAAAGATGCTCCCGGAAAGATTTTAATTGTTTCGGGATGGCAGGATGTAAATATAGGTGATATCGCACATACTCCCGGGTTGTTGACCGTTTTACAGACTTTCTTGCCCAATACTAAGTTAGTTTTGTGGGAGAAGAATGTGGGACAGGAGGTGAGATCATGGTTACAGAAAAATTTTCCAAAGGTGGAAATTATTCAGGGAACAGTCGAAAAAGATGGTTCGGTTTATCAAATGGAAATTTTGGAATCTTTTAAAGATTGCGATTTGATGATTCATGGTTCAGGGCCGTCTATTGTAGGACAGAGTAATTTAGAAGCTTGGGTAAAATACACAGGAAAACCATTTGGCATTTTCGGTACGACGATAGGAGATGTAGATGATAGGTTGAAGTCTCTTTTGTTGAAAGCATCATTTATCTTTACTCGGGAAACAGCGTCAATTGAAGTTCTGAAAGAGGCCGGTATAATGGGTAAGCACATTTCTTTTGTACCGGATGCAACATTCTTTTTTCATTTGCATAATGATGAACTTGCCGCCTCTTTCCTTAAAGAAAAAGGGTTGGAAAAAGGTAAGTTTATTTGTGCTGTTCCTCGGTTAAGAAAGACACCTTATTATTTAATCAAGAATCGTCATAAATGGACGGAGGAAGCTATACAGAGAGTTGAAGATTTGAATAATAGATATAAAGAAGTCGATCACGCCAAGTTGAGAGAAGCATTGATAGCTTGGGTACGAGGAACGGGAAATAAGGTGTTACTATGCCCTGAAATGACATATGAGGTGGATATTATGGATGAGTTGCTTTATAATCCGTTACCTGATGACGTGAAACCCTTTGTAGAGAAAAGAGGATATTGGCTTCCTGATGAAGCAGCATCTGTATATGCTCGGGCATTCGCTGTCTTGAGTTTTGAATGTCATTCACCTATTATTGCTGCAGCTAATGGAGTTCCTTTTTTTTATTTACGACAGCCGCATGATACAATTAAGGGACAAATGTATTATGATTTGAATTTTAGTGATTGGATTTTTGAAATAGAGGAGACAACGGGAAAGGAAATTGCTGATCGCCTACAAGGAATGTGGCGGAATTATTCGGAGGCATGCAATCGAGTTGCCTCAGAAGTCAAAAAAATAGGAGATATGTACAAAGTAGCGAGCCGTGTAGTTGCAGATGTTCTGAGTTGTTAATATGTGGAGGTAACAAAATGAAGAAATCGATTTTATTTTATTTAGTGTTATTGTTTTCTTTTTCTGTATATGCTCAAAGAGAAAAAAAAGACGTGTTTGCTCCCGAATATGTTCGAAATATCATGTTGAAAACTGTAAGATGGCAATTTTCTAATCCATATCATGGCGCTCGAGACTGGACAAATGCAGCCTTTTATGCAGGAGCTTTTGCTGCTTGGGAGGTAACGGGCGAAAATGAAATTTATGACAAATTAATGTCTATTGGGCAGAATTTGCGGTGGAGGCCGGCCCGGCGTTGGTATCATGCTGATGATATAGCTGTGTGTCAGAATTATATCGATTTGTATCGTACGGTTGGTAAAAGAGAAATGATACAGCCGACTATAGATACTTTAGCATTGTTTATCTCACGCCCTTATCCGGCTAAAAAGAAAGCAGTAGAGGTTATCAAGTTATGGTGGTGTGATGCTTTATTTATGGCTCCTCCTGTATTTGTCAAATTGGGTATTACATTAAATAACCCTATCTATCTTGAATTTAGTGATATTTATTTCAAAGAAGCATATGATTTACTTTATGATAATAATGAAAAGTTATTTTTTAGGGATTTGAACTATGTGGTTCGTAATGATAAGAGGAATCTATTGGAAGCTAATGGTAAACCGATATATTGGTCTCGTGGTAATGGATGGGTAATGGGTGGTTTAGTACGTATTCTGCAGGAGCTTCCTGCCGATTATAAGATGCGTTCTTTCTATGAATCTCTTTTTAAAGAGATGGCATCTCGGGTTATAGAATTACAGCAAAAAGATGGATTATGGCGGGCAAGTCTTTTGGACCCTGAGTCGTATCCGGGAGGGGAAGTCAGTGGTTCAGGATTTTTCTGCTATGCTTTGGCATGGGGAATCAATAACGGTTTGTTAGATGAGGAATTGTATAGACCTTTTGTGGAGAGAACTTGGAAAGCATTGAATCAGTGTGTCAGTCCTGAAGGACGTGTAGGTTGGGTACAACCTATAGGTGCCGATCCTCGTAAAAATTTTAGTGAAGATAGTTGGGAAGTGTATGGCACTGGAGCATTTTTGTTGGCGGGGAGTGAAATTATAAAAATGAAATGACAATATCAAGATAATCTGATTATGGAGAGGCGGGAATTTTTGAATATGGGTCTATTAAGTGTAGGAGGTGTATTGATAGGTCCGGAATTTACGTATGCAGAGACATTGAAAGAAATTTCAGATTCATTGCACAATACTTCAGGTTTCTATGATCTTGTTATCAATGGAGCCGGGATGGCTGGTTTTTATGCTGCTATAGAGGCTTCGAAACGTGGGTTGAAAGTCTTGATTTTGGATAAACGAACTTCTCCGGGATTTGATATTGCAGGAAAACGACGTTTATGGTTGAATACGAATGGGATTCGGGAGTGGGATGATGCCATGATTGATTTGTTTTGTCCTGAAGGAGAGAGAAATGAAATAGGAGAGCCTGCATTGTCAGGGGTTGCCCGGAGTTGTTATAAAAACGAACTTCTTCTGTTTGCAGGAAGTCTAAAAAAAGGTATGCTGCGTTCGTTATTGGTGAATGGAATAGATGTATTGTTGATGACGGATATATGGGGCGTTGTAGTAGATAATCAAAATCAAGTTTGTGGTGTCACCATAGCCAGTAAACATGGACTATATTTTGTCTCTTGCGGTAGTTTTTTAGATGTTTCGGATGGTAGCCTTTTTACAAGAGGAGTACTTGGTCTTGCATATGAAATAAAAGAAGCCGGTTTTGTAGTTGAGTTGGAGGGTGTATCTCCAGAATGTCCGAATATTTTATCTGTAGATACATCATGGGGCATTTCTGATAATTGTGTGAAATTGCATAAAGGAAAAAAGTTCCCAGATCAGTACTTGTTGGAATTTAGGTTTCGTGTATCTACAAATGATTTGAGTTGTATTGAACGTCAGGCTCGATTGTTGGCCGCAGAAATAGGAAAGAGATTGCCGGAACTTAGTCCTTTTTTATCTGAATCGAAAATTCGTTATTGGGCATTAGAAAGCTCATTATCTGTAGTAGGAGATATTGATGAAACAATGTTTCCGAAAGGATATCATATGTTTACAGCTCCAGAGATATATACCGATTGCGAAGACTTGAGTAGCCTTTATGTGAATATGCGGAAAGTGACAGGAATGATGCCTCGTTATCATAATGACCGTAAAGGAAAGTTTGTAATATATGTAGGAGGTAAAACTGTTTTTGCTTGTGGAGATGTTGTCAGGGAAGATGGATTTAAATTACCGTTGTATGACTATATCCCCAAACGACTGAGTGTAACAGAGGAAAATGTCCCTTTATTGATTGCCGGAGGCGGGACAGCAGGAACTGCTGCAGCTTTAGGTGCAATGCGTAAAGGAATGACGCCATTAGTCGTAGAGTATTTCAATGATTTGGGAGGGACGAAGACTGTTGGAGGGGTCTCAAGCTATTATTTTGGTTTTAAAGACCATAAGTTAATAAAAGAGTTGGAAGTACAAATAAAGTCTGTTGCTGATACCTATCATTTAAAAACAACTATTCCTCGAAGTTTTTATTTTCTGAAAAAATTGTCAGAAGCGGGAAATTCTGTTATACATGGAGCAATTGTCTGTAATGTATCAATGAAAGGACGAAGTGTAGATAGTGTGCTTCTTTGTGAAAATGGTCGATTGCGACGAATATTTGCTCGTCTTGTTGTTGATGCAACAGGAGATGGAGATATTGCTTACTTTGCCGGTGCTAAATATAAGATGGGAGATTCGCGTATGGGGATAACGCAGAATTATAGCCATTGGGATATTCCGTTTAGACCTAAAGTAAAAAATTATAATCGTGATTATGATATTATTGATAATACATTGATATCTGAAGTGCAAAGAGGATTATATCTGTCACATTATGAATCTCATTTTTATGATTTTTATCCGATGCTTGCCGTGAGGGAGTCTCGACGACCTGACGCGTTGCACTGTTTGAGTATAGTGGATATTGTGAATAAATCCGTTTTTCCAGATACGATAGTTCAGTCTCGGAGCGATTATGATCCTCATTATTTTTCCAGTTCTGAGTTGTCTCGATGTGCTTTTTTGTTACCTCATTTTGATAATGGTTCGAGAGTAAATATTCCTTATCGTTGTATTGTTCCTAAAGAAATAGATGGGCTATTATTATCTGGAAAAGCTATTGGACAGACATATAAAGGTTTACAATTTACTCGAATGTCGGCTGATGTTACAGTTTTAGGGTATGTTTCCGGTATGATTGCTGCTGATATTGTAAAAACGGGTGTCCGACCTCGTGATTTTGTAGTAAATGATATTTGCAAAGAGTTAAAAGCAATAGGATATTTATCCGATGATGTAGGTGTATCTCGGACATCAGATACAAATGATATCATTAACCAGCTTTTAGCAGGAAATAATTATAGTTGGTTATCTTGTTGCCTACAAAATAGGGCAGAGATATTGCCTTTGTTAAAGAAAGAGTATCAATTGTCAAAAGCATTGGTTTTAGCCAAGGCATTAGCATGGTTTGGTGACTGTTCGGGAACGAAGCAGATTCGGGATGAACTGGAATATTTATATGAGCAAGAATTAATCAAGGGACATTCATCGGCCTATTATGAAGAATATGACGGTACGAATTTGTATTGGCATATCAATCAGGATATCGCTTTACTTGGAATGTCCGGGGATAGAGATAACCATATAATTGTGGGTCGTATATTATCTGGGACTACGAGTGGAGGCCGGAGAGTTCCTGCAAAAGATGCTTATAACGAAGGACGCATAGATTTGCAACTTATTCCATATTATAACCGTATAATCAATCTTTGTTTTTATGCAGAGCGTAATCCTTCACATTTGTTTATCCATGGGTTTGAGAAGCTATTGGACGATGTTAATATTGGGGGGTTCAAAACAACTTGCTATAAAGAAACTCGTTGGCGATTGTATAGTGCTAATTTGGAACTTTTTATTGCTGCGGCATTGGCCCGATGTGGTTCTGTTAGAGGGATACAAGTGTTACTGGACTATTTAGACGATATTCATTCCGATTTTAGACGATTTGCTCGGAAAGAACTTTTTGCAATACTGAAGAAAGATTGTGAATATGATATAGTTGCATGGAAAAGACAGATAGATAAACAAACGTTTCCTCTACGTATTACTCCATTAGTAAAAGATATAGAAATTTAGATTGGATTTAAAGTAAGAAAAATGTTTATGGGACGATTGATTTTAGTTTTGTTATTTTTTTGTAATGTGACAGTTGTTTTTTCTCAAAAGGTGTTTTCCTTGTACTCTCCCGATAATTGTTTAGAAGTAAGAATCAATATCGGTGAAAAGATGGAATATTCTGTTTGGAAAGGAGGTGAGAAGTTGCTTTGTAATTCATCTTTGTCCATGTTATTGGGAGACGGGCAAAAGTGGGGGCACCGAGCTTTGGTTCGTAAGATACAGAGAAGGAAGGCCGATAGGAATATTTCATCTCCCTTTTATAAAAAAGCCCATGTGAAAGATTGTTATAATGAACTTGAATTGCATTTTCGGGGTGATTATGGAGTTATATTTCGTGCTTATAATGATGGTGTAGCGTATCGTTTTATATCTACGGGTAAGAAGTCATTTGTCGTGAAGGAGGAGACTGTAGAATATTGTTTTCCGGATGACTGGAAATCTCATGTCGCTTTTGTCCGGACACAGGGTTACCATAAAAATAATTTGAGTCAGGAAGGTAGTTTTGAAGACCAATTTTTTAAATCTTTTGTAAATACATATTCTCATGTTTCATTATCAGAATGGGATAGAGGACGTTTGGCTCTTGTTCCGATAGTTGTAAGCCCTGGAGACGAATCTGCTATTTGTATTGCAGAGTCTGATGTATTGAATTATCCTGGATTGTATTTTAACCGTTCAGATAATAAAAATGTCATCCGAGGTGTGTTTGCTCCTTATCCTAAGGAGATTCGTCAGGGTGGATTTAATGATTTACAAGGAGTTGTATATTCCCGAGAGCCATATATAGCACGTTGTGAAGGAGCAAGGTCTTTTCCTTGGCGGGTATTTATAGTTGCGAATCAGGAGTGTCAGTTAGCTGATAATGATATGATATATCGTTTAGCTTCTCCATCTTGCATTGAGGATATATCATGGATAAAGCCGGGTAAGTGTGCATGGGAATGGTGGAATGATTGTAACCTCACAGGCGTGGATTTTCGTACAGGATTAAACAATGAGACATATCGGTATTTTATTGACTTTGCTTCATCCCACGGACTTGAATATCTGGTGATTGATGAGGGGTGGTCAGCTCGTGGTCAGGCAGATTTATTTAGTGTGGTACCGGAAATCGATTTAGAAGACCTGATTTATTACGCACGTCAGAAAAATGTAGGTATAATTCTTTGGGCAGGTTATTATGCGTTTTACCGCAATATGGAAGCAGTGTGCCGTTATTATTCAGAATTGGGTGTAAAAGGATTTAAGATAGACTTTATGGACCGCAACGATCAATTGATGGTTGCATTTCATGAAGAAGCTGCCCGTGTTGCAGCTAAATATAAACTTTTGATTGATTTTCATGGAACGTATCCTCCTACAGGACTTCAACGAACATATCCAAATGTGGTTAATTTCGAGGCTGTACAAGGTCTTGAACATATGAAGTGGGCTGCTCCAAGTGTAGATCAAGTTACACATGATGTAACGATTCCGTTTATACGTATGGTTGCAGGGCCCTTTGATTATACTCCAGGGGCAATGAGGAATGCTATCAAATCTTTTTATAGACCCAATCGTTCATATCCGATGAGCCAAGGTACTCGTTGTAGGCAGATGGCCGAATATGTTGTGTTTGAATCTCCTTTATCAATGTTGTGTGATAGCCCTACTGAATATGAGAATGATAGTGTGTGTACGGACTTTATAGTTGATATCCCTACAGTCTGGGATAGCACGATAGTATTGAATGGCAAAATAGGAAAGTATGTGACTATTGCCAGGAAAAAAGGAAATGTATGGTATGTAGGTGCTATGACAGATTGGTCGTCAAGAAAATTGTCTTTAGACCTTTCGTTTTTGGATAAAGGAGATTATGTGATGGAAATGTTCCAAGATGGGAAGAATGCTGACCGTGTTGCGACCGATTATAAAAGAGTAATGGGGATAGTACCTGATAATCGTAGAATAAATATAGATATGGCTCCTGGTGGAGGGTGTGTGTTTAGGATTTCAAAAAAGTAAATTGATATTATAATTATGAATAAATTCTTTTTTTTATTAATGATGCACTGTTGTGCTTGTATAATGGTCGCTCAGACAAGTTTACCTGTTTATCTTGATGAAACTGAAAGTATAGAAGAGAGAATTGGAGATATCCTTTCGAGAATGACTTTAGAAGAAAAAGTCGATATGATACATGCTCAATCGAAATTCAGTACAAAAGGATGTCCCCGTTTGGGCATTCCTGAGTTGTGGATGAGTGATGGTCCTCATGGTGTTAGAATGGAAATTGCTTGGGATAGCTGGAAACATGCAGGATGGACAAATGACTCGTGTACCGCTTTCCCTGCTCTGACTTGCCTTGCTGCGACATTTAACCCGGAACTTGCTTGGAAATATGGAAAAGCGGTAGGAGAAGAGGCCCGTTTTCGGAAAAAAGATGTGCTTTTGGGGCCAGGTGTGAATATTTACCGAGTGCCTTTAAATGGGCGTAATTTTGAATATATGGGAGAAGATCCTTATCTCGCATCTCGTATGGTTGTTCCTTATATTCAGGGGGTACAATCTAATGGTGTGGCAGCATGTTTAAAGCATTTTGCTTTGAATAATCAAGAGTCAAATCGTAAACAGGTTAATGTAGAGGTGAGCGATCGGGCTTTGCGGGAGATATATTTGCCGGCATTTAAAGCCGGTGTGGAAGAAGGAAAAGTCTGGATGGTGATGGGTGCATATAATAAGTTTAGAGGCAAATTTTGTAGTCATCATGAGTTTTTGTTGCAGAAAATACTGAAAGGAGAATGGCAATTTGATGGGGTTGTGGTAACTGATTGGGGGAGTGCTCATGATACGCGGGAGGCAGCCTTGTATGGTTTAGATATGGAGATGGGGACTGGTACGGATGGACTGACTAAAAATACTCCTTTGGCGTATCAGGATTATTATCTTGCAAAACCTTATCTTAAAATGCTTCGTAGTGGAGAGCTACCTTTAAGTTCTTTAGATGATAAAGTGAAGCGGGTATTACGATTATGTTTAAGGACGAATATGGATCGTAGACGTCCTTATGGTTCATTAGCTACTCAAGAGCATGCAGATATTGCTCGTCAGATTGCAGAGGAGGGGATTGTCCTATTGAAAAATGATAATCACTTTTTCCCGATAAAACGAGGCAAATATAAAAAAATTGCAGTTATTGGCCAGAATGCTGTCCGTTCTTTGACAGTAGGGGGCGGTTCTTCAGAATTGAAAGCGAAAAAGGAGATTTTTCCATTAGAAGGTTTGATGTCCATATATGGAAAGAAAAATATTTATTTTTCAATGGGATATACATCTGGTCCGAGTAAGTTTCATCCACAATTGCCCGCAGTTGATAAAGCTGATTCTTTACGTTATGCTGCAATTGCATTAGCAAAAGATGCTGATATCGTTTTGTTTTTTGGAGGGCTGAATAAAAATTATAAGCAAGATTGTGAAGGCGTAGACCGTACATCTTATGGATTACCTTACGGGCAAGACCAGCTTATTCGGGAGATATTGAAAGTAAATAAGAATGTCGCTGTTGTACTTATAAGTGGTAATGCTGTGTCGATGCCTTGGATAGATGATATACCGGCAGTCGTACAATCATGGTATCTTGGTTCTGAATCAGGGAATGCAATGGGGAAAGTAATTGCAGGAGATGTAAATCCTTCAGGGAAACTTCCTTTCAGTATACCGGTGAGGTTGGAAGATAATGGAGCTTGCTCGTTCGGAGCCAGTTCATATCCTGGTGATGGAACGAATGTATATTATAAAGAGGATATTTTGGTTGGGTATCGTTGGCATGATACACAGAAGATTCCGGCCCTTTTTCCCTTTGGTCATGGATTGTCATATACAGAATTTGCGTATGGTGAACTTAAGACCGATAAGAAGATATATGATAAAGATGAAAATATTGTATTATCTCTTAAGCTGACAAACAGAGGTAAATGTGGCGGAGCAGAATCAGTCCAAATTTATGCAGGCCAGTCTCACCCGTCTGTATTAAGGCCGATAAAGGAGTTAAAAGCGTTTAAGAAAGTATTTTTATTACCGGGAGAGTCAAAAAATGTAACATTTTCTATTCCTGCGAAAGAGTTGGCTTTTTATGATGAAATATCGAAAATGTGGATAGTGGAATCTGATTGTTTTACATTTTTCTGTGGTGCGTCTTCGACTGATATTCATGATACTGTTTCAGTAAATATTCGATAAATATTATAATATGAAATACCGGTATGTTCTGTATATGGCAGTGATAAATATATCGTTGTCTCTTGCAAAATCACCAGTGATTGATGTCGGTGATATTGCTGAAGTACGTGATTTTATAAAGAAGTCTTGGGAAAAGACAGTACGATTTTCTCCAGAAGATTCGGGGCAGCATATTGGATTGCCTTATAGGTATACTGTTCCGAGTATAAGTGATTCTTTTCAAGCATTGTACTATTGGGATACCTATTTTACAGGAGAGGGTTTGATTTTAGATGGGCACATTGATTTGGCTATTTCCAATGTAGAAAATATGCTTTATTTGGTTGAGCGGTATGGAAAGATGTTGAATGGGAATAGAACTTTTTTTGAAAATCGCTCACAGCCTCCATTTTTGAGCATGATGATAGAGAGTATTTATCGTAAGACTTTTGATAAAGAATGGCTTGCTCGAGTGTTGCCGAATTTGGAAAAAGAATATTTGTTCTGGATGACTCACCGAATGACACCGGTGGGACTGAATCGATATTCGAATGAAGCTACTTTGGCTCAAAAAAGACGAATTGTAGATGTATTGAAGAAAAGATTAGGTCCTAATTTTAGAAAGAAAGTAGAATATTTATCGGAGGGAAAACAACTGGAAATAGCTTCTCATTATATTGCAGAGGCCGAATCAGGATGGGATTTTACACCTCGTTTTGATATGCGTTGTGAAGATTTTTGTCCTGTTGATTTGAATTCGAATCTATATTATTATGAGAAGAATTTTGAATATTTTGCTTATGAGCTTGGAAATATATCTGAGGCTAAAATATGGGCAAAGAGAGCTGAAAGACGTCGATGGTTGATGTATAATTACATGAGAGATAAAGATACCGGAATGTATTATGATTATGATTTTATTAATGATAAGCGTTCGGATATTATTTCTGCTGCAGTTTTCCATTTGTTGTATGCCGGAGTTGTTTCGAAACGAGAGGCTCGGAGGCTGAAAGAGTTTGCTTTAAAATCATTAGAGTATCCGTATGGTATTGTTGCTTGTGAAAAAAGAGATTATGGTTTTAATTATCAGTGGTCTTATCCGAATGGCTGGGCTCCTTTTCAGTTTATTGCGATGAAGGGTTTGGAGCGTTATGATTTTTGTGATGACGCTTTGCGTATTGCTTTGGGATATGTATCTATGGTTGTGTCTACCTATAAAGTGACTCATAATTTATGGGAGAAATATAATGTAGTAGAAGGGAATGCAAATGTAATGAATGAATATGAAATGCCTTCTATGGTAGGTTGGACGGCCGGAGTTTTTTCATGGGCAGTTGAGTTTATAGATAGGATTATATGAATGGTGCTATGTTGTTTTTTAGAAGTAATATTTTAAGGTTGTGTCTGTCGGTCATTATTTTGGGGGGAATATTATTTCCTCTTATGGGCAGTCAACCGATTATTTTCCCTCATTTGAAAGGAAAATTTGCCCCAGAGAGAGTTGGAACTAAATTAAGCGAACGTTATTTGGCATCGGAGCATATGTTGTATGCGAAAACAATTCATTATGCCGAGGTGTGCACATGGTATGGAGCTGTAAGATTTGCAGAAGCTTCCGGCAAAGAAGAGTTGTTGCAGAAGTTGATAGCTCGTTTTGAACCGTTATTGGATAATCGTAGAGATTTGTTGCCTCTAATAGGATATAAAGAGAACTTTAATAATTATGTTGATTTCAATATGTTTGGCTGTTTACCTCTGGAGTTGTACCGGATAACAGGTCGGAAAGTATTTTTTGATATAGGTATACCGTATGCTGATTCACAGTGGTCTTTGCCGGATTTTGCAACGGAGAAGCATCGAGAATATCTTCGTAAAGGTTTTACGTGGCAGACTCGTCTTTGGATTGATGATATGTATATGATAACGGTTGTACAAGCAAAAGCTTATCAAGTGACTGGAGATGTGAAATATATCGATAGAGCTGCAAAGGAAATGGTGTATTATTTGGAAAAATTGCAGCGACCTAATGGCCTGTTTTATCATGCTCCGGATGTCCCTTTTTATTGGGCCAGAGGTAATGGTTGGATGTCTGCGGGAATGGCAGAGCTTCTTTGTTATTTGCCCGATAATCATGAGTGTCGTGCTTATATTATGGAGGCATATCGGAAGATGATGGAGACATTAAAGTTATATCAGCATGAAGACGGGATGTGGGGACAGTTGGTAGACCGTGAAAATATATGGCCTGAAACATCGGGCTCTGCTATGTTTGTATATGCAGTCATTACAGGAATAAAACAGGGTTGGTTGGATAGTGAAGTATATATGGATGTAGCGATGAAAGGTTGGAAATCATTAGTCTCTTATATCAATGATAAAGGTGATTTAACCGAGATATGTGTGGGAACGGGAAAGAAAAATAGTGAATCTTATTATTATGAGCGTCCCAGGAAAGCCGGAGATTTTCATGGACAAGGGCCCATGCTTTGGTGTGCAGCAGCTTTAATCGAAAAATAGCAAATTAAAAGATGATATAATGAAAATTCAGAGTTTTGTGTTATCCCTGATATGCTTGATGTGTATGGTTGAGACAAAAGCACAATCATCACATCTTGCCCGTAGATTGATAGAAGTAAAAGTTGTTCCCAATCATGCTGATTGGAACTATAAAGTAGGAGAGTCGGTAAAAGTAAATGTTTGGATACTTCGTAATGATGTTCCATTGGAAGACTTGGCATTTGAATATGAAATATCGGAAGATATGATGCCTGTTCGGGAGAAGGGATTAGGCAGAAGTGCAAAAGATGGAAAAATGATTGAGATGGGAACGTTATGGAAACCGGGTTTCTTACGTTGTATTGTGAAAGTCAAATATGATGGACGAATATATACAGGTATGGTGACAGCAGCTTTTGATAAAGAGAATATTGTACCTGAGACGAAATTCCCCGATGATTTTCAAGTATATTGGAATGATATAGTTGGCGAAGCTTCAAAATTGCCAATGGATACAAAAATGGAGCTTTGGCCCGAGAGATGTACAGATAAAGTTAATGTTTATCGAGTTAATATACAGAACTATCCTGAAAAAGCCCGTTTATACGGCATATTATGTGTACCGGTGGCAAAAGGAAAATATCCGGCGGTTTTACGGGTCCCCGGAGCAGGAGTTCGTTCATATAAAGGTGATGTAGACAATGCTGCTCGTGGTATGATTACTTTTGAGATAGGGATACATGGCATACCTGTCAATTTGCCGGATGAAGTTTATAAAAGTTTATATAGTGGCCCCTTGAGGGAATATATGGTATTTAATTCTGATGACAGGGATTTATATTATTATAAACGAGTGTATCTGGGGTGTGTAAGAGCTGTTGATTTTTTATGTTCCTTATCTCAGTATGATGGACAAAATATGTTTGTTATAGGAGGAAGTCAAGGGGGAGCTTTATCTATAGTAACAGCAGCTTTAAACCGGAAAGTATCAGCCATAATTGCTTTTTTCCCGGGACTTTGTGAAATGACGAGAAACAGCAATGTTGAAGGAGGTGGATGGCCACATATATCTAAATCTGGCATTGATATTACCTCTCGGAAAATCAAAAATTTGGCATACTTTGACGTTGTCAATTTTGCAAGGATGATTAAGGTGCCGGGATTTTATTCTTTTGGTTATAATGATATGACCTGTCCTCCTACATCCGTATGCGCTGCAATTTATGAAATTGAAGCACCTAAAGAGGTGATGATTGTTGAGGAAAATGGGCATTTTGCTTATCCGGAACAGTGGCAGAATGCATGGAGATGGTTATTTAAACAAATAAAAAGGTAAAAAATGAAGAGAGTTTGTATATTATTATTGGGAGCATTTTTATTTTCATTATGTGAGGCCAAGGAGATACCTTTACTTTCGAATATCTATGGCCGTTCATATATAAGTTTGAACGGAAAATGGAATTATATTGTAGACCCTTTGGAAAATGGTTATTATGGATATCGTCTTACTCCTAAGAAAAATGGTTTTTTCTTGAATGAAAAAGTTAAGACTTCTTCATCAAATCTAATAGAATATAATTTTGATACAGCGCAATCAATGGATATTCCTTCTGACTGGAATTCGAAAGATGAAAGTTTGTTTTTTTATGAAGGTACAGTATGGTTCAAACGAGACTTTGATACCCGTAAAAAAGCAGGTATGAAGTATGTATTATATTTTGGAGCTGTAAATTATAATGCTAAAGTGTATGTAAATGGCAGGAAAGTCGGTGAGCATGAGGGGGGATACACTCCTTTTAATTTTGATGTGACAAAGTATTTGATTGATGGTCATAACTTTGTAGTGGTGAAAGTTGATAACAAGCGTCATCCAGAAGGGGTACCTACGGTAAATATGGATTGGTGGAACTATGGAGGTATCACCCGAGATGTGCTATTGGCGGAAGTTCCGGAAATATATATTGAAGATTATCAGATACACTTGGCCAAAGATATGTCAGGATATATCTCTGGTTGGGTGAAGTTGGATACTACTCTTTCATTACAGAATATAGAATTTGAGATTCCAGAACTTCAGCTGAAAGAATTTTTACGTACCGATAGTTCTGGAAAAGCAACTTTTCATTTGCAGGCTCAACCTGAATTATGGACACCGGAGAAACCCAAATTATATGATGTAGTAATACGTTATAATAAAGAGGTTTTGAAAGATGAAATAGGTTTCCGTACGATAACTACTAAAGGAAGAAAAATTTACTTGAATGGCAATCCGATTTTTTTAAGAGGGGTTAGTATCCATGAAGAAGCCCCCTTTAGACAAGGGCGTGCATGGTCAAAAGAAGATGCTGTGACTCTTTTGTCTTGGGCCAAAGAAATGGGTTGTAATTATGTGCGTTTGGCACATTATCCACATAATGAACATATGATACGCGTTGCGGAAAAGATGGGCTTGATGGTATGGTCGGAGATACCTGTTTATTGGACTATTCAGTGGAAAAATAAGAAAACGTACGGGAATGCTAAGCGGCAGTTGCATGATATGATATATAGGGATAAAAATCGCTGTTGTGTTATAATCTGGTCTATTGCTAATGAAACCCCTCATGGTAAAGATAGAGATTATTTTTTGAGTAGTTTATCGAAGTATGCAAGAGAGTTAGATAATTCACGTCTTATCAGTATGGCTATGGAAGTAACTAAGGCTGTTGATAATGTGAATGAATTGAAAGATAACATGCACAAATATGTGGATATTCTTAGCTTTAATCAATATATAGGCTGGTATCGGGGTACAAATGAGTCGTGTCGCGATATGAAGTGGAAGATTCCTTTTGAAAAACCTGTAATAGTGAGCGAATTTGGCGGTGGTGCATTACAAGGGAAGTATGGAGATAAGACAGAGCGTTGGACGGAAGATTACCAAGAAGAATTGTATATACAGAATTTGAAAATGCTGGATCGTATAGAAGGTTTGTCGGGACTTTCGCCTTGGATATTGGTCGATTTTCGTTCTCCACGTCGTCAGCTTCCGGGAATACAAGATTTTTTTAATCGTAAAGGATTGATATCCAGTTGGGGTATAAAAAAGAAAGGATATTTTGTGATGCAAAGGTATTACAAAAATAAAGCTGGATTGTATTAAATATATAGAGATATATACAAATTATGTAGAGGCCATGAAACGACGATTTAGTAAATTGATATATAGTCTTATTTTTTATGTATTTATTCCGGCTATAGATTTGTTTTCAGCAGATAAATATGAACTTATCCCGATAAAGGAATCTCGAGTAGAAGAGATTGCCTGCATATTACCTGATACATTAAAGGGGTTGGGCAATACCTATAAAGACAGAAATGTATGGGATGTTTTATATGAAAGTGGAGCTTATAAAACCACGATTAAGAATGCTGAAGATATGTTGAACAAGGGATTTCCTGTGTGGGATGAGTCGTTATATAATCGTGTATTTACGGAAGACGATACTCAATCAGGAAAAGATATGATTAATAGGCGTTTGAAAGCTCTGTCTGAATTGGTATGGGCCGAATGTTTGGAAAATAGAAACCGATTTACTTCTTCGATTATAGATTTTCTTTACGATATAATAGAACAAAAAACATGGGTTAATCCACGTAATTATAATCGAAAGAACTACGGGGGATTAGTAGAACTGGCTACAGCTTTGAATGCACGGAGTATGGCGCAAGCTGTGTATTTATTAGATGATAAATTGCCATTAAAAGTGAGAGCTGATGTCCGGAATGAATTATATATAAGGGCTTTTAATCCTTTGTTAAGAACAATAAAAGGTGAAAATATGGACCATGATTGGTTGTTTTCAACGGGCAATTGGAATCCGGTTTGTTTAGAGGGAATCACTTGTGCAGCTTTGTCTATGATTCCGGATAAAAAGGAAAGAGCTCTGTTTATAGCTATTTCAGAGTTGTATGTACAAAATTATGCTAAAGGATTTTTACCGGACGGATATTGTTCGGAAGGCATAAATTACTACAATTTTGGGATGAGCCATTATATTGTGCTACGAGAAAAAATATGGCAGGATACGGGAGGAAAAATAGATATATTTAGAAGCAATCCTAATATGCTCAATGTGGCAACCTTTTTACCGAGAATGGAGATTATCAATAATGTATATCCGGCTATTGCTGATTGTGAAATGGGAATGAAGCCTTCTCGTTTTGTGTTACATTATTTAAGTAAATTGTATGGGTTACAATTACCTGCTGATGAGGATCGATTGTTGGGTGTAACTGATGATTTGAGCGAACATGTGTTGGTACATTTTCCTAATTCAACAGATTGTTGTCCCGTAAATAATGTTCCGTATTCATCATCTCTGTTGAGGTCTTCTTTTCCGGATGCAGGAGTTTTTATATTTCGTACGTTGCCAAATACGATAGTTCCAATGGGGGTAGCTATTAAAGGAGGAAATAATGGAGAACATCATAATCATAATGATGTAGGGAGTTATACATTAGTTATAGGCAAGGAAATGATGGTAGAGGATCCGGGGTTGATTCCTTATACGAAAAAAACTTTTAGTGCTGAGCGATATACAGCGTTTAAATCATTAGCTTCTTACGGACATCCGGTGCCGTTTGTTGCAGAGGGGGGACAACGTGTCGGAAAAATGGCAAAAGCCCGTATTTTACATGTACTGGAGAGTGATAGTTGTGATCAAGTGATGATGGATATTACTTCAGCTTATGGTTTGTCAGTTTTGAAAAGTCTATTACGAAAATTTACATTTTACCGTGACGCGATGAGGTTTGAGGTGAAAGACTGTTTTGAATTTTCTTTACCTCATTTATTTGAGACCGCATTAATAACTCGCGCAGATTGGAAGAGAGATGGAGATAATCGAATAATACTGGAACGCAATAAAGAGAAAATTATAGTAGAGATAAATGTTTCATCCGGTAAATTTTCTTTGTACGACGAACGTATATGTGAAGGGGGTGAACCGTATACACGGCTGGCTATACGGATAGATGAACCAATGAAAAAGGGTAGTGTAGATATTTCTTTTAGAGTGCAGTAATAAATGGTTAGTATAAGATATATATTGATTGTAGGTCTATCGATACTTACTTGGGCAAATTCGATATGTTCTCAGACATTTACTTTGTTTACAAAAGGTGAGCCTACTTCTGTATTTGTCTCGGAGAAAGAAAATTCGGTAGTAAAGATGGCTGTTTCCCTTTTTTCAGAGGATATGAAAAATGTTTTTGATATAGTCCCGTCAGTATGCGAGGATATATTGTCAGGGAAAGTAGTCATTGGAACAGTCGGTTGTGATAAAGAATTAGATAAATGGTTACAAGAGCTTGGAATAAATATGTCTGAGTTGCGGGACCATTGGGAAGCATTTTCTTTACAGACTGTCAAAGTTGAAGGAAAATATCACTTAATCATTTTGGGAAGTGATCCTC
The DNA here is from genome assembly GCF_015097275.1 of Coprobacter secundus subsp. similis. GTDB lineage: Bacteria > Bacteroidota > Bacteroidia > Bacteroidales > Coprobacteraceae > Coprobacter > Coprobacter secundus. The sequence continues at coordinate 1,171,529 of NZ_AP023322.1, read as the reverse complement.
GGGGAACAGCTTATGGATTGCTTGAATTGTCGAGACTTATGGGGATATCTCCATGGTGTTGGTGGGCCGATGTGACCCCGGAGAAGAGAGAGAGACTTGATTTACCCATAAACTATAAAAATAAGCAACAGCCTTCAGTTAAGTATCGGGGTATATTTTTGAATGATGAGGATTGGGGATTGTCTCCTTGGAGTGCTCGTAATTTTGAACAGTCTTCTGTAAAAAATGAAATAGGTACTAAAACGTATACCCGTATTTTTGAATTGTTGTTGCGACTACGTGCAAATACTCTATGGCCGGCTATGCATAAATGTTCGACACCTTTTTACTGGCTGAAAGGAGCAAAAGAATTGGCTGCGCAATATGGAATTGTTATAGGGACATCACATTGTGAGCCATTGATGCGAAACAATGTTGGAGAATGGAATAGGTCAGAAGATGAAGAATATAATTACGTGACGAATAAAGAATTGGTAAATCAGTATTGGAGTAAGCGATTAGAAGAGGTGTGCGGATATGAGAATATATATACTTTGGGGATGCGAGGGATACATGATGGAAAAATGAATGGAGTAGAATCGTTGGATGAACAAACTGAATTGTTGTCGTGTGTGATTGCAAATCAACGGAGTTTATTGCAAAAATATATAGATAAGAACGTAGAGCAAATACCGCAAGTAATTATGCCCTATAAAGAAGTTTTAGATATTTATGATAATGGTTTGAAAATTCCAGATGATGTTACTCTTGTATGGTGTGACGATAATTATGGCTATATTCCTCGTTTAAGTAATATAAAAGAGCAGAAAAGAATAGGGGGTGCAGGTGTGTATTATCATATATCTTATTTTGGTCGTCCTCATGATTATTTATGGTTATATACGACACCTCCTGCTTTGATTTATACAGAGATGAAACGTGCGTGGGAATATGGGGCTCGGAAATTGTGGATGTTGAATGTGGGTGATATAAAGCCGGGAGAATATGGAATAGAGTTTTTTCTTGATTTAGCATGGAATATAGACGTGATAACTGCAGAAGAAGTATCGGGGCATTTGGCTCGGTGGTTAGGGCGGGAATTTGGAAAAGATGCTTCCTCTGCATTATTTCCTGTGATGGAAGAGTATTTTCGTTTAGCTTCAATTCGTCGTCCGGAGTTTATGGGATGGAACCGAGTAGAAGAATATGCTTTATCGAAACGTAGGGGAGGTATTACACCTGTAGAAAATACAGATTTTAATCCTTTTGTTTTTGGAGATGAGATACAGCAGCGTATAGATGACTATACGGCTATTGCAGATAAAGTGATGGAGTATGCAAGTAGAATTGTTGTCGGGCGTAAAGATGCTTATTTTGAGATGATTCAATATCCTGTATGTGCAGCTGCAGCAATGAATCGTAAAATGTTGTATGCACAGAAGGCTCGTTTTTTCGCAACTCGAGGTATGTCTGTTGCTGACGAATATGCTTCAAAAAGCCGGGATGCCTATAATGAGATTGCGGCTTTGACGATGTATTACAATAAAATAGTAGGAGATGGAAAATGGGATGGCATAATGGATATGATGCCTCGTCGTTTGCCGGTATTTGACCCTCCTGTACTGCCGAATAAAGTAGGAAGGGGGGCTGGTGTCCCGACCTCTCAGGTGTGGCCTGAAGGTTGTTCTCATGGAATATCTCCGGGGACAAATTATGTATTTCCCGATATGTTACGTTCTGTCGGCAATGCTTGTTTTATATCCTTATATGGAGAAGAAAACAGGGATATTAAGTGGACTGTAACTGGTGCTCCGAATTGGTTGAATGTACATGAAAAAGATATTGGAGTATTAAAAGAGAGGCGAATTGTATTTGATATTAATTGGAATTTTATACAAGGTAGTGATAAAGCAAAAATAACCTTGTGTGTAGATAATGAAAAATATATATTGAGTGTCTCAGCCAAAGATGATTTGTATATGGCTGATAATGGAGTGAAAAGTGAAGTTGCTGGTATGATTGCTTGGAATGCTATTGATGGGGATATAGTGCCGGCAAGTTGGGTTATAGAAGGGTTGGGGCACAGCACTAAAGCAGTGGCTTTACCTAAAGGAAAAGAGTTAAAGTATGAAGTAAATACTGTTTCATCGGGTGATGTACTTATTCGTGTAGGATTAGTTCCTAATCATGCAGTTGGTGGTGGCGATAAGAGATATGAAATATCGGTTGATGGAGCATCTCCTGTTGTTGTATCATCCAAGGTGGTTATAAGAAGTGAAGAGTGGAAAAACAATGTTTTAAGAAATCAAGCTTTATGTCAGTCAGTACATAATATAAATACACCGGGTAGACATAGCATTATTATAAAAGCTTTAGATGAAAATATGATTTTTGACCAGTTGATGCTTGATTTTAACCCAAAAAGGCATTTTTATCAGATACCTGTTTCTAAGAAATAATTATAAAATTAAGAATAAATAAAATTATCATGAAAACAAAAAACAAAAAATTTTGCTTAAATGTAAGATTTCTTTTTAAACGTCTTTGTTGTGTTGCAATCTTATGTTTATTATTGTTTGCTCCGGCTTGTTCTGAAAATAAAGAAGATAATCCCATTGAAGGGATATCTCAAATTGACTGGGAAAATGTCCCTTTTGAAATTTCTTCTGGTGTGAATATCAGTTGTTGGATTTCACAGACAAATGTTTTGGGAAAAGATCGTCCGACAATAGAGAAAAAGCAAACCGCTTATTTTTTGAAAAAGGATGTACGCAAATTAGCCGATATGGGGTTTGATCATATTCGTTTACCGGTGGACGAATCTGAGCTTTTCAGTGAAGATGGATCATGGAACAAAGAGGTACGTCAATATATACATGATGCTATAGCATGGTGTAGCGAATATAATCTAAGAGTAATTCTTGATTTCCATATTTTGCGATCACATTATTTTAATGATACCGAGAATATGACATTATGGAAGGATGTGAAGGAGCAAGATAAATTTGTAGCTATGTGGAAGAAAATAGTAGGAGAATATGGGCAATATCCTATAGGGCTATTGGCTTTTGAACTGTTGAATGAACCTGTTTCTGGGGATAATCCTGATAATTGGAATAAATTATATATGAGGGTACTTACCGAGTTACGTAAGAGTCAGCCAAATCGTTTGATTATAATAGACTCGGGTGATCATGCATCAATAAAGGGACTTACAAGTTTGGAAGTTCCAGCCAATGATAAAAATTTGATGCTTACATTCCATTCTTATACTCCGTATCTACTAACACATTATAAAGCGAGTTGGCTTAAACTTAAAGATATTGAAGTGGATGTAAATTATCCGGGACAGCTCATAGAACAGTCAGCTTTGGATAAGTATGCCGATAATAGAGAGCTGTATAATGTATTGCGCTATTATGGTATGGATAAAGATATCAATGGTCAATATACAACTTTTAAAGTTTATAATCAAGAAGTTTTAGAGGAAGGGCTGTCTGTTGCTTTACAAAAATCTCGTGAAACTGGATTGAAATTACATTGTGGAGAGTTTGGTTGTATTGATGGGACAGAAAAAGATATACAAGTAGCTTGGTTTAATGATATGGTTACGATATTTAAGAAGTATAATATTGCTTTCTCTGTATGGGGATATAAATCGAATTTTGGAATATTCAATGAGAATGGAACAGTAAAAGATCAGCGTATTATTGATGCGTTGACGAAATAAAAAGTATAATAGTAAATAATCTTCTAAGTATGAAAACACAATCAATTTTTTTTATGTTGTTTTTAGGATTTAGCTTAATGACAATTTTTTCGTCAGAGGCAGTAATCAATCCTATTTCCGAGACTATTTATGTAGACGCAAGCGCAACTGGAACAAACGATGGCTCGAGTTGGTCAAATGCTGCTACCTCGTTGGCTGAAGCTATAAAGTATGCAAATGCAAATGATGCTGTGACAAAAATATTAGTTGCGGAAGGTGTATATATGCCGGCATACAAAGTTGTGGAAGGCGAAGGTACTGACCAAAAGGGCAAAGCAACTACAGATAGAGATAAAGCTTTTCTTATAACTCGTAGTAATTTATTGATAGAAGGAGGTTATTCTACAGGAGGATCGGATAAAGCGAATTTTAAGGATAATCCTGTTATATTGAGTGGTGATTTGGATGGTGATGGAATCCTTTCGAATGGGGACGTTTATCATGTTGTCGTGGTATGTAATTCTTTTGGTAAAAACCTTACAATTAAAGGTTTTATCATTCAAGGGGGAAATGCCAATGCCTCAGGAGATGGAAGCATATATGTTGTAACGCAGAAAAATCTGTCACGTAAACATGGTGGTGGAATGTTCGTTCAGCGGGGTGGGGCCAATTTGGAAGATATTATCTTTAAAAATAACAATGCAGCATCTTTTGGGGGAGGAGCTGTTTGTACAGAGGCTTCGTCCAATATGGTATTGAATAATGTTGTATTTGAAGATAATAAAGCAAGTCAGGGCGGTGCGTTGAGTGCTGCATCTTCAAGTACTATTAGTGGAACGAATATGCTTTTTGTAAATAATTCGGCCCAAAAAGGAGGTGCTGTTGCTGCAATCTATTCTGGTACGATGACAGTGACAAATGCGACTATGTTTGGAAATTCAGCATCATCAAAAGCTGGAGCTGCATATCATAATGGGAAGAAACTGACCTTACAAAATAGTATTGTTTGGAATTGTGGAGAAGGTGCTGTTGACGTAGAAAAAGAAAGTCAATCGATAACTCGAACCAACTGTCTGATTGAAGGAGAAACTGGGGCTCAAGATCCAATGTTTGTAGATGCTGAAAATGGGAATTTCAGGTTACAGTCAGGGAGTCCGGCAATTAATATGGGTGATAATGCATTGATTCCTGACGTTTCAGTTGATTTGGATGGACTGCCACGGAGTAGTGGTCCGGTAGATATGGGTGTTTATGAGTATCTGTTTGGCGGAGCTGAGCTAACGCCTGTTACTGTTGATTATGATGGTAAGGAATATAGTTTACAATTAAATGGTATGCCTGAAAATGCTACAGATTTGTATACTTGTGAATATATAGGTAATGAGCCAAAAACAGATGCAGGTGAATATACTATAGAAGCAAAATTGACGGACAATACAGGTACCTATCCTCAGATTAAGATAACAGGAAAATTGATTATAAATAAAGCGTCTCAAAGTATAATATTTGATGCTATTACAGATAAATATGTAGGAATGGATCCTGTTCAGCTGACTGCTTCTGCAAGTTCAGGTTTGGCTGTGACATTTACGAGTGATAATCCTTCAGTCGTTTCAGTCACTTCAGATGGTTTGTTATCGTTCTTATCAGTAGGATCAGCCAATATCATTGCATCACAGACAGGAAATAATAATTATAAAGCTGCAGAAGATCAGATACAGGTAGTTAATGTATTACCGAATAATGTAATTTCAGTAGAAATATATGTAAATGATAAACTGTTGGGCATATTTGGCGAAACGAATAACATATATGATATATATTATTCAGTAGGAAAAGATAATATGACAGATGCTGTAGATGTAAAGCTTATACCGGCAGGAACGGGAACAATAACAGGTGATGAGATTTCTGAGGGGAAAATTTCTTTAGATGTGTCGAAACCATTAGTAAAGAATTATACATTTACTTTGACTACTGGTGATGGATCAAAGACGAAACAATATAATTTGAAAATAGAACGTTATTTTGAGTTTGATGCAATTGTAAAACAGCGTTGGAATAATACATTAGCAGCGGTAAATAATCCGGATAATAATGGTGGATATAATTTCACTTCTTATAAGTGGTACCGAAAAGCTGCAGGAGAGAGTGAATATAAGTTGGTAGGAACAGACCAGATTTTCTCTGCAGGAAGTGTTTTAGGAAGTTGGTTGAATGAAAAAGATGAATACTATCTGGAGGTGGAAGCCGAAGATAATTGGGGACTTTCTTTAGGTACATTAAGAACGGATAATGCTTTTCCTACATTGAAGGAGTTACATTTGAGAGCTTATCCTAATCCGGTAGTGAAAGGTACTCCTTTGATAGTGGAGCTTGATACTGAAATGGTAAAAACAGGAGCATTGGTAGAAATTTTGACTTTACAAGGTGTGAGGATGTATACAACTAAAGTTGTTTCAGAGAAAAATATAGTGGATTTACCTCAAAGTGAAGGTACTTATATTGTTCGTATATTTTCGCCAGATAAAGTATTAAAGGAAATGAAAGTTATAGTTAAATAAGATTGGAAAATAAAACTTTTGTCCTTTTGGTGAAATTAAGTAAAGCAAAATAAAAAAGAGTTACAATGAAAAAGAAAATAATTATATTAGCTTGTTCTGGTCTTATAAGTGTTTTATCGGCAAATGCACAAAATGTAAAAGGCCATGAGTTGTCTGTTTTCGGAGATTATGGTTTATCAACTTTAAATTATAATTCTTCTCTTGGTGATGTAAAAAATGGATTAGGAGGTTCTTTTGGTTTAGATTATACATATTATTTCTCTAAAAGTTTTGGGTTAGGAACGGGATTTGGAGTATCATTTTATAATGCTAAAAGCAAGATCGACCGTATGGATATAAGTTACAGAAGTCGTGATTTTGAAGGGAGTGATTTTATATTTCGTTCTGAGATAACTGATTATGAAGAGAAACAAAAAACAATGATGTTTAAAATTCCGGTTATGTTTCGATATCGGACTTCAAATGATATGTTTTATGCAGGAGTCGGTGTTAAGCTGGGAATTCCTGTAAAATCTACTTTTAAGGCGAAGAACGTAAATTTGAAAAATACGGGATTTTATGAATATGAAAATGTAGAATATGATTCCCCTGAATTTTTGGGTTTTGGAAACTTTAAACGTGATTCGGATGGAGATATTGATTTTAAATTAGCTTGTATTGTATCAGCAGAGTTTGGAATGAAATGGAAGTTATCAGAAAATATTGCTGTTAAAACAGGGGTGTATGTAGATTATGGAGTTAATAATATATATAAAGAGAAGCCTGGAAATATGTTTGTATCTTATAATAGTTTATCTCCGGAAAAGTTTGTTTGTAAGAGTGTTATGGATTCGAGATATACCGGTACTGATGGTGTTGCTATTGATTTTGTTGATAAAGTGATTCCTATTGCAGCGGGGATAAAATTATCTTTTGTATTTGATTTGAGTAAATAAGATTTGTTTTTTGAAGAAAAAGTTTTTTGAGATAATATCTCAAAAAACTTTTTCTTCAAAAGAAAATTAGAATTAAAATTGACCATTGAAAAACAGAATATACTACCTTATCCAGTAAGCATCTTAAATATTTCCGTTGGAGTTACATTTCACTTTCCTTAACAGCATCTTGAGAATTTCTCAATTCAGGCTGCATTTCTCATCGTTATATACCCCCTTTATTCTTGTTTCGAAAGGAAATTGTACACTTTTCCCTCATCCCAAAGTGAAAGACGGGGATATATGACGAAGAAATGTAAGCCGAAACAAGAAATTACTTTTATCAGAAAATAGAGATAAGCTCTTAAACTTTATAGTTGTAAATTTCTGTATTTAGATGACAAAAGGTATCTTTGTAAAATTTAAGCTGAAAATATATCCACGAATGAGCCTACGTTTTATGAGTCTGGCCAGCGGAAGTAGCGGAAATTGTTATTATTTAGGTAATAATGAATATGGACTGTTGATTGATGCTGGTATAGGGATACGCACAATAAAGAAGACACTGAAAGAAAATAGTATAGCATTTGAAAAAATTATAGGTTTGCTTATTACCCATGATCATGCTGACCACATAAAGTCAGCGGGATGTTTAGGTGAGAAATATGGAATACCAGTGTATACGACATCAGATATTCTGGCGGGTATGAACCGTAGTTATTGTATGTCTGAGAAAATATATAGTGCTGGGCGGATAATACACAAGGAAGTCGAGTTTGCATTGTGTGATTTTGTAATTACTGCTTTTGAGGTCCCTCATGATGGGAGTGATAATGTCGGGTATTTTGTCCGATATGGAAATCATAATTTTGCTTTTGCGACAGATTTGGGACATATTACAGAGCGAGTAGCGAGATATTTGTGCCAGGCTAATTATTTGGTGATAGAGGCCAATTATGATGAAGAAATGTTACAGCAAGGCTCTTATCCTTATTATTTGAAAAAAAGGATATTTAATGATCACGGTCATATGAGCAATGCTGCGACAGCCGAATTTTTAGCAAATAATATAAACGAACATCTGCGTTATATATTTCTGTGCCATTTAAGTCGAGAAAATAATCATCCTGAGTTAGCTTATAAAACTGTAGAATATAGTTTGTATCAGCAGGGTATTCGGGTAGGAAAGGATGTACAACTGATAGCTTTAAAGAGAAATCATGCGTCCGAGTATTATGAATTTGAATAATTTTTCTTTGATTTTTTATAAAAATCTTTTGCTGGTTTCATAAAAAGCATTACTTTTGCAACCGCAACTGAGAGGTAATGACTCCGTAGCTCAGCTGGTAGAGCAAATGACTCTTAATCATTGGGTCGAGGGTTCGATCCCCTCCGGGGTCACAAAAGTTAAAGAGAGTATAACTGAATTAATTAGGTTATACTCTTTTTTTATTTTAAGTATTGAGTTAAATAATATCTATACATAAGCAACAAGACCGGTACAGAGGGAAACAGAATGTTGTATTTACAGTTTGGTATAATATGTGAAATTGTAGGTGGAGGAGGGATAAAATAGAACGAATGGTAGTTTATTTGAGCAGGGAAGGAACGAAATGTTGTGAGAAGGTAATTAGTTTTTTCTCGATAAATTTAGGTGGATTGTAATTATTTTAGATAAAAAAAAGGATATTATACAATAACAGTTTTATATCTAAATATTTAGAAAACATATAAGAAAAAAAATAAAAAATATAAATTGATAATAAATAATTGCAGGGGTAGTTTGGCGAAAATAGGAAAATATATAGTGTAGTATATTGTAGGTAAATAAAAAATAATTTAGTAAATTTAGAGCTTTTAAGATAGATAAAGGGGAAGAACAAAATTGGGAATCGTATAGTGTAAGGTATATATACTCAAATCTAAAAACAAAGCCTGATGAAACATTTTGTTAGAAACGGAATTTGGCCGTCTATGGCGTTATTAGCATTTATAGGATGCAAAGGAGAAAAGAAAAACACATCACAAGAGTTGCCCAATGTTATATTTATTTATGCTGATGATATTGGATATGGTGATTTTAGTTGTAATGGATATGCCACCGTAGAAACTCCGAATGTGGATCGTTTAGCAAAAGATGGTATTCGTTTTACGAATGCTCATGCGACAGCTGCTACCAGTACCCCGTCACGCTATTCAATGTTAACAGGTGAATATGCCTGGAGGCGTGAAGGGACAGGGATTGCGGCAGGTGATGCCGGTATGATTATACGTCCTGAACGGACAACTATAGCTGATATGTTTAAGCAGGCAGGCTATGTAACTGGTGTTGTCGGAAAGTGGCATTTAGGTTTAGGAGATAAAGCTGGTACACAAGATTGGAATGGAACAGTAACTCCAGGTCCGAAAGATATAGGTTTTGATTATTCTTATATAATGGCGGCTACAGGAGACAGGGTACCTTGCGTATGGATGCGTGATGGAAAAGTTGTAAATCTTTCTCCTGACGACCCTATTGAGGTAAGCTATACGACACCATTTCCGGGAGAACCTACTTATATGACAAATCCTGAACTTGCAACCGTGATGAGGCCCAGTCCCAATCATGGGCATAACCAGTCTATTATTAGCGGAATACCTCGTATCGGTTATATGAAAGGAGGTCATTCTGCGCGGTGGAAGGATGAGACTATAGGTGATAGTATATTGGTAAACGCGTTACAATTTATTGGGCAAAATAAGCAACATCCCTTTTTTTTGTATTTAGGTACAAACGATATTCATGTTCCGAGAGTTCCTCATCCCCGTTTTGTTGGAAAAAGTGGATTAGGCCCGCGTGGAGATGCTATATTAGAGTTTGATTATACTGTAGGAAAAGTTTTGGATTTGTTAGATAGTCTTAATATCGCAGACAATACTTTGATTATTCTTTCAAGTGATAATGGGCCTGTGGTGGATGACGGTTATGCTGACAAGGCTTGGGAACTGTTGGGTGACCATAAACCATGGGGACCGTATAGAGGAGGAAAATATAGTTCGTTCGAAGCCGGGACTCGAGTGCCTTGTATCGTGCGTTGGCCTCAAAGGGTGGAATCCGGGGTCTCTGGGGCATTGGTGTCGCAGATTGATTGGTTTGCTTCTTTGGCTTCTCTTATCGGTATACAATTACCTGATAGTGTGGCTCCTGACAGTCGAAATCAGATAGAGGCATGGCTTGGTAAAGACCTTAGAGGCAGAGACTATGTTATAGAACAATCGTTGAATAATAATCTTTCGGTAGTATCGGCTGATGGATGGAAGTATATACAACCCAATGGTGGCCCGGCTATTGAACAATATACTAAGATGGAATTGGGAAACAACCCGCAACCGCAGTTGTATAATATGATGAAAGACCCTGGGGAAACTGAAAATCTGGCCAAGACACATCCTGCCATATTGGAGCAGATGCAAAAGGTTATTGCTGACGAGCAGCAGAGAACGACAGTCGTAAAATAGAGTGTTTGAAAATGATTTATGAAGTGCACTTCAAAAGTTAAAACTTGGACTTTTGGGGTGCACTTTGAATATTAGAAGTTTTATATATTCTCATTTAGTATAAAAAGTAAGATATGAAGGAGTGGATTATTTGTTTGTTATTTTTTTTACCAGGGATGTCAGTGGCACAATCGATTGTAACGGGGAGAGTATATTGGGATAAAAATCAAAATGGAAAATATGATAAGGGTGAGCCCGTCTTGAGGGGCATACCTGTATCGAATGGTGATACCATTGTGATGACCAATCGGAATGGGGAGTATTCGTTGACGGTATTTTCTGGAGAGAGTGTTTTTCCCATATTGCCGTCGGAATATACGTTGACAACTACAAATGAACAAATAGAAAATTCCCATTATGTTTATTTTCCGGCAGGAGATGTACCGGCAAGGAACAGAGTAGATTTTGCACTTTCCAGAATAGTTGTTGCTCCATCTTTTAGAGTAGCGGCAGTCGGAGACATGCAGGTAGGAAAATATTCGGAAGAAAATTATGCGGGAGCTACGATACTCTCTGAATTGGCAGAACGTCGAGATATAGATTTTAGTATTCATCTTGGAGATATAGTAAATGAGCCTTTTCCTTATTTAAAAAATATGTATGGCATGATGAGAGTGATACCTACTCCGTCGTGGACTGTATTAGGAAACCATGATAGGGATTTGACTCATGAACCGGAAAAACAGGAATCTGTTTTTAATACTTATTTTGGTGCAGCAACTTATTCGTTCAATCGTGGAGGTATTCATTTCATTGTTATTAATAATATTTTTCCTGATGGACAAAGGGGGTATAATGGAGGTTATAATGATAAACAAATACGTTTCTTGAAAAATGATTTGAAATTGGTGCCCAGGCAAAATCGTATAGTGATATGCCAACATATACCTATGATGTATACACTTCAAAAAGAACAAATCCTTGGCCTACTGGCCGGTAGAGGTGATGTATTGGTGCTATCAGGACATACTCATCAGATAGCCCGCCATTTTATGGTTGGTGATCATGTCCGTATACATGAGTTAGGTGTCGGTGCTACTTGTGGAAGTTGGTGGGTCGGTGAGCGGGATTGGATGGGAATTCCTGCAGCCATAATGCAATGTGGAAGCCCCAGGGGATACTTTACATTAGATTTTGACAGGGTAGGGTATGATATTAAATTCAAAGGTGTAGGTCTTGATTCGAATCGTCAAATGGATATATGGGTAAATGGATTGGATTCTATTGATGGTAAGATACCGGGCCTGGATACGCTGAAAACGAATACGATAATAGTAAATGTGTATGGCGGATGTGATAGTACAGAGGTGAGAATTCAGCTTGATAATGGGACTTGGAATACGATGCAACATGTTTCGATGATTGCCCCTAATGTAAGCCGCATGTTGTATTGGAATAAAACAGCCGGTTATCCTACGAAATATAGCCGTCGTGCAGTTTTACGTCGACAAAAATCTCCTCATATATGGAAAATAGAATATCCAGATGTTTTAACGCCTGGTACTCATTTTGTAAAGATAAAAGCTTATGATAAATATGGCCTTGATGTGACCGGGTCTCTGTCTTTTGTAAAAGAGTAGATGCAATAAGAGATAAAGGTAAAAAGATAAAAAATATTTATTTGTTGAACATTTTCATTTTTGTACTTGTATATATACATAGTAATATTATGATTGATTCTAAGCGTCTGTCGTAGGGGCTTAGAATCAATAAAAAATTGAATATATGAGTACAAAAAAAATAGTCGATTTGTTAGGAGATGAGGCTAGTCATTATCTCGATTATACGTGTAAAACCATTGATAAATCTCTTCTTCATCTACCATCGCCTGATGTCGTTGACAAGGTCTGGGTACAATCAGACAGGAATACTCCGACATTGAATAATTTCCAGATTTTGCTTAATCATGGTCGATTGGCAGGCACAGGGTATCTTTCTATATTACCAGTAGACCAAGGTATAGAGCATACTGCGGGGGCGTCATTTGCTCCTAATCCACTATATTTTGATCCGGAGAATATAATTCGTTTGGCCGTTGAGGGAGGGTGTAATGCTGTGGCTTCAACATTTGGCGTTTTAGGTTCTGTAGCGAGAAAGTATGCTCATAAAATACCTTTTATTGTAAAGCTTAATCATAATGAACTGTTAAGTTATCCCAATACTTACAATCAGATAATGTTTGGTTCAGTAAAAGAGGCTTGGAATATGGGGGCCGTGGCAGTTGGGGCGACAATATATTTTGGGTCAGAAGAAAGTCGCCGCCAAATAATAGAGGTGGCCGAAGCATTCGAATATGCTCATGAGTTAGGTATGGTTACGATTTTGTGGTGTTATTTACGGAATGAAGCATTTAAGAAAGATGATGTGGATTACCATGCTTCTGCAGATTTGACCGGGCAGGCCAACCATTTGGGAGTGACTATTAAAGCTGATATTGTGAAACAAAAATTACCGGCTAATAATGGCGGATTTGTGAATCTTGGTTTCGGAAAGAGCGATAAGCGCATGTATACAGAACTGTCGTCAGTACATCCAATAGATATGTGCCGTTATCAAATTGTGAATGGGTACATGGGGCGTGTTGGTCTTATAAACTCAGGAGGCGAATCTTTGGGTGCGTCTGATATGAAAGACGCTGTGGTGACTGCCGTTGTAAACAAACGGGCCGGTGGTATGGGACTTATCAGTGGCCGTAAGGCATTCCAACGTCCGATGAAAGAAGGTATAGAACTGCTGAATACTATTCAAGATGTATATCTTGATAAGGATATTACGATAGCATAGAAAAAGTGAAGGAGAATTATTCCCTCTCAAAAAGAATAGTCAAAATATTCTTTTGGGGAGGGAATGGTTTGTAATAGTAAGATTGAAAAAGGATAATGATATTTTTATGGACAGTGTCTAAAAAGGAACTATCCACAATTTTGTGTGTTTATTGATGATAAAAAAGGTGTGTTAAACAACACACCTGAAAATGTGGGATTACTATTATCCGTTAATTTCGTTTTTTATGATTTCTTCTTCAATTATTTCTTCGGCATGATACGTGTTTTTATCCGGTATCCTTAATAATTTATTTATTTGATGGCGTTTATCGAGATCCTTGAAGTAGGTTTCGATTACTTTATATAAATCGAATCCGTCGGTAGAACCGGCTGCTATGCCTAATCTGTCTATCATTTTTTCTATAGCTTTATGAATTTCACTTGTTTCTATCAGGTGAAGTTCGTTGCTATGTATCAACCAATTTTCTTCCATAATGGTTTGTTTTTATAGTTATCTTATAAAGATAACCATCATTGAGGAAAGAAAGTTCAATGGATTAGATAACAAATCATTATTTAATAAAAATGAAAAACCAGGAAAATGTCCTGGTTTTTGTTTTATATGTTTATTTTTCGGAATTGACCGTAAATTTTAGTGGAAATTCTTTCAATGCATCTTTCAAATCTTCCAGGAAACTATGAACATCTTCGGGGGTTGTGTCGAAAGAAGTTACTAAACGCATTTCGTCAGTAATTTCGTTCCAGATATAGAATACATATTTTTGTTGTAATTTTTCTATTACTTTCCGAGGCATACACATCAATACGATATTGGCTTCTACTTTTTGAGAAAACTCGACGTCGCATATTTCTCGTATTCCTTTTACCAATAATTGGGCCATCTTGTTAGCGTGTAAAGCATTTTTTCGCCATAATTCATTGGTCAAATACGGAAGGAATTGGCAGGAAGTATATCTCATTTTAGAATATAATTGTCCAGATTGTTTCCGTATGTATTTCATGTTCTCAGAAAGTTCCGGCCGGAATGAGATTACCGCTTCTCCTAACATCATTCCGTTTTTCGTACCTCCAAAACTAAGGATGTCGACGTCGCAATCGGCTGTCAATTCTTTGAGTGTTACGCCCAAATAAGCAGCAGCATTTGCCAGACGAGCTCCGTCAACGTGTAAGTACATACCGTATTTGTGTATCAGGTCAGCAATAGCTTTTATTTCTTTGGGTGTGTATACAGTCCCGTATTCAGTGCATTCTGATATATATACGACCTTCGGCTGAGATTGATGTACGGCCCCGAAACCTACCAGTTTTTCACGAATTAGTTCAGGAGTTAATTTCCCGTCACGAGTTACAATTTCTTTTATCTGGCATCCTGTTTGGAATACAGGGGCTCCGCATTCGTCCATGAATATATGGGCCGATTCTGCGGCAATAATAGAATTGAATGTACGAGTGCAAGCTCTTAAAGCTACTGAGTTGGCTCCTGTACCGTTAAAAACAAAATATGGGTCGGCTTTGGGACCGAATACTTCTTTGATAAGTGTTACAGCTCTGTTGGTCCATTCATCTTCGCCATATCCCATTGCGTGATCTTTATTGGCATCTTCAATAGCCTTTAAAACCAAAGGATGTATTCCGGAGTTATTGTCACTGGCAAAACTTCTCATGTCGATTTTTTTCTTGTATAATCAGGTTTATTTTAAATCCATTGCAAAGATATAGCTAATGACGCAAAGAAAATTGTATTTTTATGAAAAATTTTGGTATAACTTCGATATTTTAGCAAGCCAATATTTTAATGGTAATCTTTAGAAATTGTTTTTGACAAAAGGTTTTAAAGTAGGTACTAATTTGTTTATAATTTTGCTGGTTCCGGTTTCATTAGGATGTGTACCGTCTGAAAAGTCACTTTCGGAAAGCCATCCTGTAGTATCGATGAAATGTATTTTTTCATCTCCCATTGAGTTTAGCCGTCTTACGGCAGAAGATAGGGCATTTTCATAAATTCCCTTGAAAGGACGCATTACGAATATCTCGGCATCGTTGAATTTTTGTCGTATTTTGTAAATCATATTGCGACTATTTAGAGAAACAACTTCTTCCGGTGCTTGCCCACATTCATCATTTGTCCCTAAAAAGATAAATACAATATCGGGGGTATAACTGAAATTCCAGGGAATTACAGGGCGCTCGTGTATATGGTTATAATTTTTTAGATTGAAATAAAGGGAATCCATACCGATTTTGGTATCAAGGCAACCATATCCGGAGGAGAGTGAGAGCCCGCTGAAAGAAATTTGAGTATGGTCGCAGCCCAGAAGTTCGGCAGTCTGCCAGGCATAGTTTACGGTAGGTGTATTATCCGAGCCTCCGAAAGCTGTGATGGAATCGCCGATATATTCGATCAGTAGCTTTTTGTCGGGGGGATAAGTTACGGCGTTTTTGTCGAGGACGAGACCTTCGAATTCAACTTCATAGTTTTGCCCTGCCGAGCCTACTAATAAAGTATGAGTTCCTTCTGATAGGGTAGTTGTATTCAAGAGTGTAATTCCAGACTGGCCTACTACAGCTCGGGGAGTTTCTCCGTCAATACTGACAACTAAGGAAGTGTTTGAACGCAATTTTATTCCAATAGACTTTCCTGTAAAGTTGACTCTTAAATAAGCTCCTGTCCAGTAACTGTGAAATACTGTATTATCACTTTTATCCCACCGTCCTACATATAAGATATTTTTATCGGTGATGTTTCCATCTCCTGGAGTTTTTATTTCTGGGGTGTTGGTATCTTCGGGTGTTTCTGGGATAATGGCATTTTCCGGAGATATTACGGGTGCGGATGAACAGCTGTTGGTTGTGAAGAAGAATAGGATGGCAAGAAAATAAAGAATAGGTCTGTGGCAGTGAATCCTTGATAAGAATTTTTCTGTATTTTTCATTTTATAGCATTTAGATTGTTTGGGACAAAGCTAAATGCTATAAGTGAGTATAATGGGCTTGAGTGTAACAAAAAAGGTTCGATATGTATCATTTCCTTTATAAACTATATAACCAGCTGATTTCTTTAGCCCATATATCTTCATTTGGCGTTTCTAAAATAAGAGGAATATTGTCGAATCTGCTGTCTTGCATCAATAGTCTGAATAGTGTCGTACCCAATTCTCCTTTGCCTAAACTTTCATGGCGGTCAATATGTGACCCTACACCTTTTTTAGAATCGTTGAGGTGCATTGCTCTGAGATATTTGAACCCGATAGTTTCATCAAATTCCCGAAATGTTTTTTCAAATCCCTCAGCTGTAGCAATATCATATCCTCCGGCAAATGTATGGCATGTATCTATACATACGCCTACACGGCTTTTATCTTCAACACGATTAATAATGTAGGCAAGGTGCTCGAATTTGTATCCTATATTTGAACCTTGTCCGGCGGTATTTTCGATGACAGCTGTCACACCATTGGTTTTATCCAATGTCAAATTTATTGATTCTGCTACACGATTTAAGCACTCTTCCACTGAAATTTG
This sequence comes from Coprobacter secundus subsp. similis, assembly GCF_015097275.1. GTDB lineage: Bacteria > Bacteroidota > Bacteroidia > Bacteroidales > Coprobacteraceae > Coprobacter > Coprobacter secundus. Next base: position 1,154,518 of record NZ_AP023322.1, on the reverse strand, counting down.
TTTTAAATGACTGCCCGGGTGGAAATTGAGCATTTGTAATCCAAGTTGTTGGCATCGTCGCATTTCGTCAAGGAAGGCTTCTCTTGATTTTTTCAGAGCTTCATTTTCGGGATGTCCTAAATTGATTAGGTAGCTGTCATGGGGTAGTATATGTTGAGGTGAAAAGTTCAGTGATTGGCATCGTTGTTTAAATAATTCGATACTATTATCTGAGAGTGGAGACGATTTCCATTGTCGCTGATTTTTTGTAAATAGGGCAAATGCTCTGGCTCCGATTTTCTGGGCATTTTCCGGAGCATTCTCTACTCCTCCGGATGTACTTACGTGCGCTCCTATGTATTTCATATAGTTCGTTTTTAGCTGATATTTGTACAAATTTAGTGATTATTGCGGTATTTGTTGTGCATTCTTCAAGAAGTTTTATTTGCGGGAAAGAGATATTTATGGCAGGAAAGGGAAAAAGAAGTGTTATATTTTGGGTGTTTGAGGAAAATGAGAATAATGATATTCATAACATATTTTTTGTATCGGATAATTTCTGTTATTTTTGTTTGATAAAAAATGAGTATGCTGAGTAAAAATAAAATAAAATATATACAGTCGTTATCTCAGAAAAAAAATCGGATGGCTACAGGGTGTTTTCTTGCTGAAGGTAATAAATTGGTGGGAGATACTTTATCTGCTTTTCATTGTGAGTTGTTGGTCGCTACAGAAGAGTGGTTGGCTGCTCACGCCGGGGCCGAGGCTGACGAGATACTTATTGCCGGGCAGGAAGAGATTGAGCGGGCTTCATTGCTGCGTTCACCGCAGTCGGTTATGGCTGTGTACCGTATGCCAGATAGGCATATGGACTATAATCTCGTATCTACGTCGTTGTCGCTTGTTTTGGATACGATACAGGATCCTGGGAATTTGGGGACGATCATTCGTCTGGCAGATTGGTTTGGCATTGAAAATGTTTTTTGTTCACCTGAGTGTGTTGATGTTTATAATCCGAAGACCGTGCAGGCTACTATGGGAGCATTGGCACGTGTAAAAGTTTTTTATTTACCTTTAGTCGAGTTATTTGGGCAGTTTTCAAAATTGCCCGTATATGGTACGTTTCTTGACGGGGAAAATATATATGAACAGGAATTGACGCAGAATGGATTTGTACTCATGGGTAATGAGGGGAACGGTATCTCGTCGTCATTGGAAAAATATATAAGTAAACGGCTATATTTGCCTAATTATCCTCCTTTCCGGCAGACTACAGAGTCTTTGAATGTTGCGGTAGCGACAGCTATCGTTTGTGCTGAATTCCGGAGAAGGTCGATTGGGAAATAAATGATTGAAAATATATTTTCTTAGAATTTGTTTTTAAGTTTTCGATAGAAGGAATTTTTTGCTACGGAGTATATTTTTATTATCATATACGGCCGGCTCCTTTTGAGGATAGGGAGGATTGGATGTTTGTTTTTGTCTTGGGATATTGGGCCGGTGAGGGTTTTCTCTTTGGGGGAGGGGAGGATGGCAATCTGTCATACTTTAATTTTTATTATTTCTATATTTCCCGGTTGAGAAGGACGTTCGGTTGACCAGTTGACAGAAGTTACAGAATAGAGCAAGCATTTTTTACCTTCTGATGCCGTGTAATCAATATAAATAGGATTATTGAGAATTGCATTTCCCACAGTCAGTTTTAGATTTGTATCTAATTGTTTTTTGAGAATATCAATGAATATTTGCTCTTTTTCTTCAAATTCAGGAATAACGACAAACAGGACGCCTTCACAAAATGTAGTTAAAGATACTTCTTGCTGAAAAGGGAGTATCGATAAAATGGTATTATCATCAGAAGAGAGATAAAGGATATGTTTGTTTAATAGCAAACTTTTATAACAAATTTGGTGGGAGAAATATCCTTTTTTCATCTTCTTAATGGTGTTATCTCAAGTTATAGGGCTACTTATTTTTTATGGAATCTTTTTTCTCTACATTATGTAGGGAAGGTGGAATCTTTTCAGAGGTTTTGGGTATGATACCTTCTTTATATCGTATTCTCATTAGGGATATACTATCGATATACATTGTTGCCCGGCTGGGCTCAGAGGGTACGATGACACTACCGAATATCCTTGATGCTTTTGTTCCTTTGTCTGAGGTAATCATTAAACTGACGGGCCCGTCGTGACGGATATCGGTGGAAGTAAACCTGATAGAATCGTTTTGTTGTTTAAGGGCCAATATTACTTTGGGATAGTTGATATGTTGTTTAGGCAACATACCGAATTTTAATTTTAAAACGAATATGTCTTGTTCTCGTGTATTTTCGTCTGAATTGATTTCGAAAGTAAAAACTTGCCGACCGGCATGAGGTTCAAAAATAAAAAAGTTATCTCTCCTCCAGATATTTATGCTGTCACCCGGCCGAGACAGGGGCTGTGAATTATTGTCTGTTATAAGTCCGCTTACTTGTTTTTCTTGTGTCCTTAGCCGTTCAATGACTTTGCCGTATATATCGACGTATTTTTCGAGATTCCGCCCGTACCACATGAGTGAAGTATCAAATTGGGCTTTATTGGTGTTGTGTTTTCGAAATACAGATTCCCTTAATGCTTCTTTTTTTTCTGAAGTGTTGAATTTTTCATATTCGGTCTCTATCAGGGCTTCGGATTTGTGTATATCGACTAATAAGTCTTCCATCTGTTTCTCTTTTAGTATATAATCTGGTGTATGATCACAAGCTATAAATAGGGTATTTATTATCAGACATACTAATATGTGAAACGATGTTTTCATTGAATCTGTCTAATTTGCGATGGTAATTTTGTCGTAATTATCTGTATTTTTTATTTTTTCTCTTTTTCTTCGTCAGTTGATAAATAGCGGCGATAAAATAAGAGTACTAATATAACCCCTACCGATATGGCCGAATCTGCAATATTGAATACGGGGCGGAAAAATTCAAATAATTCTCCTCCGATTCCGGGAACCCAGTCGGGCCAATAGAAATGGAATAATGGAAAATATAACATATCTACGACTTTCCCATGAAATAGTGTTCCATATCCGCCTCCTTCCGGGAACAGTGTAGCAATAAAGGGTGCAGGTGGAGCATCAAATATAATGCCATAGAAAATGCTGTCTATAATATTTCCTGCCGCACCGGCCAATATCAATGATATACAAACGATGTATCCGGTTTTTGTTTCTTTTTTTTGGTGTACTAGTTTGAATAGATAATAAGAGATGAACAAGACTGCTATTATACGAAATAGGCTGAGAAATAACTTACTGATAATCTCGATACCGAAGGCCATTCCATTATTTTCTACAAATAAGATATAGAACCAATTGGTAATACGTATATCTTCCCCTAAATACATATGTGTCTTGACCCATATTTTACTTGTTTGGTCTACAAGTAATACTAAAAAAATAACTAAAATGGCAATTTTACCTTTTGTAAGTTTCATATGATAATGTATTCCTCTTGTGCATAATGGCTTTTGAGCTATGATGCCGGCATATTATAGCTCTTTATAACAACAATTCGATTCCTGTATCGTGAAATACTGGTATCGAATTGTTATTTTATTTTCTAAGAAGGCATTTTACTTCTGGCCTTTTTCTTTGGCATTGATACTCAATGTAGCATGCGGTACGGCCCGTAATCTTTCTTTGGGAATCAATTCACCTGTTTCGCGGCAGATGCCGTATGTTTTATTTTCGATTCGAACCATAGCAGCTTGCAGATGTTGTATGAACTTCATCTGACGCTGGGCTAACTGACCTGCTTCTTCTTTCGAAAGAGTTGAGGCGCCTTCTTCTAATACTTTAAATGTCGGTGACGTATCCGAAGTATCGTTTCCGTCAGTATTCATGATTGCACTTTTCAGCAAATCATAATCGCGGTAAGCTTTTTCGAGTTTTTCTTTGATGATTGCTCGAAACTCTTCTAATTCCGCATCCGAATATCGTGTTTTTGTGCTCATAGTGTTGAGTTTTTGAGAGGTTCTGTATAAAAATTCTAAAATATTTATTTCATATAACTATTATAACCTTTGTTTTGTTTATAGTGCGAATGTAAATAAATTAGTCTAATATACAAAAATTAATAGCTTCATTATCGAAGATTTTTAGGCTTTAACAATTGAAACTTTTAATTTGAAGTTTTCAAAATCCAATTCGTTGATATCTCTATCTAATTTTTCGGTTATCTCTATTGAATTTGCTAAAACCTGTTTTGCTATGTAAGTCTTGTATTCTTCCACAGCGGCATCAGTTTCTTCATTGGAAGATATTCTGATATTTATTTTATCTGTGATATCGAATCCGCTTGATTTACGTATATTTTGTATACGGTTTACCAACTCACGAGCAATACCTTCTCTTTTTAGATCATCGGTGACTGTGACATCCAATGCTACAGTCAGTTTGCCTTCATTGGCCACTAACCAGCCGGGAATGTCTTCTGATATTATTTCGACATCGGAAGTTTCTATAACTGCATGTTGTCCGTTGATATCAAATAAGAAATTTCCTTCTGTTTCAAAACGAAGGATATCGTCTTGGCTCATCGCAGCTATCGCAGTTGCAAGTTGTTTCATTATTTTACCGTATTTCGGTCCCAGTTTTTTGAAATCGGGTTTGATACGTTTTACTAATATACCTGCCGCGTTATCGACAAATTTCAGATTTTTTACATTTACTTCATTTAATATCAATTCCTGTACAGCCTCGATATGTTCTTTTTGATACTCGTCAAGGATGGGTATCATAAGGGTTGTCAGGGGCTGACGTACTTTTATGTTGACTTTACGGCGTAAGGCCAGTACCATAGAAGTAATATCTTGAGCAATATGCATCCGCTCTTCAAGTTCCTTATCTATGATTTCTTCATGTAGAGTAGGAAAGTTACATAAATGTACTGATTTATCGGCACGTCCTGTCGCAGTTGTCAAATCGGTGAAAAGTCTGTCCGAGAAGAACGGGGCGATGGGTGCCATGAGCAGAGCAACAGTTTCGAGACACGTATATAAAGTCTGATATGCTGATAATTTGTCTTCATTCATTTCTCCACCCCAAAAACGTTTCCGGTTTAGGCGCACATACCAGTTGCTCAAATTGTCATTGACAAAATCTGAGATGGCTCGTCCAGCACGGGTGGGCTCGTAAGAATTGTAATGTTCGTCTACTTCTTTGACAAGAGTGTTTAATAGGGAAAGTATCCAACGGTCTATCTCCGGACGTTTCTCTACTGGAATATCTTTTTCTTTATAATTGAATCCGTCGACGTTAGCATATAAAGCAAAGAATGAATAGGTATTGTAAAGTGTCCCAAAAAATTTACGGCGGACTTCTTCTATACCGTCCAGGTCAAATTTTAGATTGTCCCATGGTGAGGCGTTTGTTATCATATACCATCGTAATGGGTCTGAACCGTATTTTTCGATGGTGGAGAAGGGATCTACAGCGTTTCCTAATCGTTTAGACATTTTGTTCCCATTTTTGTCGAGAACAAGTCCGTTGGAAACAACAGCTTTGTAAGCTACACTGTCAAATATCATTGTTCCCAATGCATGTAAGGTAAAGAACCAGCCGCGAGTTTGGTCTACGCCTTCAGCAATGAAATCGGCCGGGTATACTTCCCGTTTATCAAAAACTTCTTTATTTTCGAATGGGTAATGTATTTGTGCATATGGCATTGCTCCAGAATCGAACCAGACATCGATAAGGTCACTCTCGCGCTTCATTGGTTTGCCTGATTTTGAAATTAAAACAATATCATCGACATAGGGGCGATGCAAATCTATCTTGTTGTAATTCTCAGCTGTATATTCTCCTGGGATAAATCCTTTATATGGATTTTCTTTCATATAGCCGGCTTTGATGGCTTTTTCTATTTCGTTGTATAATTCCTCGACCGAGCCGATACAAATTTCTTCAGAACCGTCTTCTGTACGCCAGATAGGTAAAGGTGTACCCCAGTAACGGCTTCGAGATAGATTCCAATCTTGCAAATTTTCCAACCATTTGCCAAAACGGCCGCTTCCGGTAGATTGGGGTTTCCAGTTGATAGTATTGTTGAGCTCTATCATACGTTCTCGACAAGCGGTCGTACGGATAAACCAGCTATCTAATGGATAGTATAATACCGGTTTGTCTGTACGCCAGCAATGGGGATAACTGTGTATATGCTTTTCTATTTTGAAAGCTTTATTTGTTTGTTTTAGTAAGACACTTATATCTATATCGAGGCTGGGGTCATTTTCTTTGAGAGTACTGTCGTAAGCATTTTTTACATACCGTCCGGCATATTCTTTGTAAAGGTCTACATTTACGTATTTTTTTACAAATTCAGGGTCAAGGTCTTCTATTTTGTAGAATTTCCCCGTCATATCTACCATAGGCCGCTGGTTTCCTTCTTTGTCTATCATCATCATAGGAGGGATACCGGCTGCTTTGGCAACTCTATTATCATCGGCCCCGAAAGTGGGAGCAATGTGTACAATGCCTGTACCGTCTTCAGTGGAGACGTAGTCTCCCGGAATGACGCGAAACGCGCCTTCACCCGGATTTACCCAAGGTAATAACGGCTCATATTCCATACCTATCAAATCGTTTCCGGTATATTCGGCTACAATTTTATACGGTATTAGTTTATCGCCGGGTTTATAGTTGTCAAGGGGCAAATCGGCAGCTTTGACATTAAATAATGAAGATACGAGTTCTTTGGCAACAATAACGCTGATAGGAGCTCCGGTATACGGGTTGTAACTTTGTACTAAAACATAAGTTATATTTGGCCCTACACATAAAGCTGTATTCGACGGCAAGGTCCATGGGGTGGTGGTCCATGCCAAGAAGTAGGCTTCTCCAAAAGCTGTCATTTCAGGTTTTGGATTTTTCATGTGAAATTGTGCTACACAAGTAGTGTCTTTTACGTCTCTATAACATCCCGGCTGGTTCAGTTCATGGGTACTTAATCCTGTCCCTGCTGCCGGAGAATAGGGTTGGATAGTATATCCTTTATACAAAAGCCCTTTGTTATAGAGTTGCTTCAGCAGCCACCAAAGAGTTTCGATATAGCGGTTGTCATATGTAATATATGGGTCTTTCATGTCGACCCAGTATCCCATTTTATGTGTTAAATCTTCCCATTCATGGGTGTATTTCATGACATCTTTCCGGCAAGCGGCATTGTAATCGGCAACCGAAATGGATTTTCCTATATCTTCTTTAGTAATGCCCAAAGCTTTTTCTACTCCAAGTTCAACAGGAAGTCCATGGGTATCCCATCCGGCTTTTCGTTTTACATGAAAACCTTTCATCGTTTTGTAACGACAAAAAATATCTTTAATCGATCGAGCCATTACATGATGAATACCCGGCATTCCGTTAGCCGAGGGAGGCCCTTCGTAGAATACGAATGAGGGGCATCCTTCTCGTGTTTCCAAACTCTTGTGGAATACATCATTTTCGTCCCATTTTTTCAGCACTTCTTTGTTTACCTCTGATAAGTCGAAGTGAGAATATTCGTTAAATTTCTTGCTCATATCTGATTAAAAATATAGTTTCTTTTAAAAATTGCCACGAAGGTACGAAAAATGAATGAAATATAGAAAAACGATAATCATTAAATAATAAGACCGGTTTAAATTTGTGTGGGGGAAGTTTGGGGTGTTGAAATTATTTTTACCGTATATAAAATATTAAGGCATTCTCCAATCCTTACCGATTTGTTTAAAGAAGATATCTTTCTGATTTGCCTATTCATGGGGAATTAAAAAAAACGGATAAGGGATGGAGGATTGGTATTGAAATTTAAATCTTGTCGGTTTTGTTTTAAAATTGTTTTAGTTCTTGATATAACCTTTGGACAGGGAGTCCCATCACGTTGAAATAAGATCCTTGGAGTTTGCATACACCGATGTAACCAATCCACTCTTGTATACCGTAAGCTCCAGCTTTGTCTAAAGGATGGTAATGGTTTACATAATACTCGATTTCTTCGTCTGATAGTTCGGAAAAGGAAACATCGGATGTTACTGCGAAAGAAACTTCTTTTTCTTGAGTGCAAATGGTTACTCCTGTAATTACCTGGTGTGTTTTTCCTGATAAATTTTTCAGCATGCGTTTGGCGTCGGATTCATCCGAAGGTTTTCCGTACACTTTTCCATCAAGCCAAACGATGGTATCGGCAGTAATAAGGAGTGTATTTTTTTTCATTTTAAAACGGTATGCTTTTGATTTTAATTTTGAAATAAAAAGCGGAATGTTTTCACCTTGGAGTGTATTAGGGTACGATTCATCTACATCGGGCAGAGAAGTGACTCGGTAATTAATGCCCAGACCGCTCAAAAGTTCACGCCTGCGAGGGGAATTGCTGGCTAACAGTATATCGTATTTTTCTAAGTGAGAAAGCATAGTATTTCATTTTTTTTGGTTACCATCCGAAAGCTTCATCGGCCATCCACTTGTTTTGGGCTTTCAGGACTTGTTCTATGACATCGCGCCCGCATCCGCAACCTCCGTTTTTATAGGATATATAAGTTGATATTGCTTTGATTTCAGGTGATGCATCTGCAGGGCATGCAGGTAGTCCGACTTGTCGCATTACTTCGTAATCAGGGATATCATCGCCCATGTACATAATCTCTTCTGGCTTTAGGCCGGTTTCTTGTATTAGATTTTTGTATTCGTTCATTTTTACGCTTGCACCCATATAGATATAAGGAATGCCTAAAGCTTCAAAGCGTTTTCTGACGGCATCGGTTCTTCCTCCTGTAATAATGGCTACGATATAGCCTAACCTTACGGCAAGTTGTAAAGCGTAACCATCTTTAATGTTCACCATTCGCATAGGTTCCCCGTTCGGGTGTAACGGGACCATATCGGCTGATAATACTCCGTCAACGTCAAAGACAAAAGCTTTTATTCGGGTCAAATCATAGTTTATTCTGCTCATGGTCTGTTTGGCTGAATTTATGTATATTTTTACTGATTAGATGATATATTTCTTTTTCTATGCTGTCAGATAACAATTCTTGTTGGGCTTGCATCACATTTTCATCGTATCGTACAGCGGGGCCTGTCTGAGCCTTTATGGGATTCATTTCGTGTATTTTTGTTGCTGTTTCGTCAATAAGAGGTAATAAAACGTCAAAAGAGAGCCCTTGTTGCTTTAATATATTGTTGGCAATGGCGTACATGTGGTTGGTAAAATTGCATGCAAAAACGGCCGATAAATGTAAGTATTTTCTTTGTTCGGATGTTGTTATTGTCACTTTTGTTGCTAAGCTATGGGCAATATCGGATAGCAATTTTAAGTCTTCAGGTGCAGATGCTTCAATAAAAAAGGGGGTAGTTGATATATCTATACTGCGGGTTTTACTGAAGGTTTGTAGCGGATATAGTACTCCATATCGTCGGATATATCCCTCGAATATGTTCATTGGCACGCTGCCTGCAGTATGTACCCATAATGCGGTATTGGGTTTTAGACGGGCAACGGTTTCTTTTAGGGCTGTATCTTTCAAAGAAAATATGTACAGGTCGGCGTTGTCTTTTACAGATGTGATATCTGTGGTATATGGAACCCCGAGTACTTGGCCTAATTGGGATGCTGATTCATTACTACGGCTAAAAACTTGTATAATCTCATATTGTTTGTTTTGCATGGCGACAGACAGATGTGTCGCTAAATTTCCGGCTCCTATAAAAATGACTTTTACCATTGTTTTTTTTGATTTACCATTTGTCTATATGAACTTTTTCCCACATCGTCTTCTCTTCATCAAAGGGTTTACGTTCTTCGTTTTTGTGGCCAAATGTAATGACTGATAGTACTTGTATCTGATAGGGGATACCTAACATTTCTCGGATGTAATCTTCTGCAGATTGTCCATTTTCAGTCAGCCTATTTCTTATTTGTATCCAACAGCTCCCTAATCCTAAATCTTCTGCTTGTAGTTGCATGAGTATTGAGGCTATTGATGCGTCTTCGATCCAAACATCACTTTTTAGAGGGTCTGCGAGTACGACAACGGCCATTGCTGCTCCTGCGATAGGTTTGGCTCCGAATTCTTTGCAATAGGATAGTTTTTCCAATTTTTCCTTTTCTTCTATTACGATAAATTCCCATCCGGTCGACCGTTTGGAGGATGGAGCCATTAAAGCTGCTTCGAGTATAAGCCTTACATCTTCCGGAGATAATGCTTCATCGGTATATTTTCGTATACTTCTACGGGATTTTAGCAATTCATGGAATGTTTTCATACGATAAATATCTTATAAGTGTTATGTTAGCAAATGTACTGATTTTTTCGGATAACTATAAAATGTGGTTTTAATTTTGGTGGGAGATAAAATATTTGATTTCTTATTTAGAGGGTGGAAACGCTTGTTCTATTTTCCTTTGGAATATTATAATTATTTTGAGAGTTGGATATTTTTCTGTTTTTTGGGACAGATTTGACTAATATTGAGTGTTTGTTACAATTTTTTTATACTTTTACTGTCTGTTGGAAGTATAAAATTAAATAATGAATATAGATGAGAAAGTTGGTATTGTTATCTGTTGTTTTTGTATTGTGCTTGGGGTGTAATAGGAAGCAAACAGTGAAGTTTTTACAATTGAATGTTTGGCAAGAAGGAACGATGGTCAAAGGTGGCTATGATGCTTTAGTTGATGAGCTGGCCCGGACAGATGCGGATTTTGTGATGTTGAGTGAAGTGCGTAATTATGATGGAACCCGTTTTTGTGACCGGATAACTGCGTCGTTAAAAGAAAAAGGGAAAACTTATTATTCATTTTACAGTTATGATTCGGGTCTTTTGAGTAAATATCCTATAATAGACAGTGCTACTGTTTTTCCGGAAAATGAAGACCATGGCAGTATTTATAAGTTAGTTGCCGATATGGACGGGCGGGAGGTTGCTGTGTATACTGCACATTTGGATTATCGCAATTGCGCTTATTATGATGTACGGGGATATGATGGAGATAATTGGGCAAAAATGGAGGCTCCTTTGACGGATATAGATAGTATATTGAGAAAGAATGTGGCATCTCAGCGGGATGATGCTATCCGCCAGTTTTTAGATGATGCTGCAAAAGAAAGAGAAAAAGGTCGTTTGATATTTATTGGAGGAGATTTTAATGAACCTTCTCATCAAGATTGGACGGAGGCAACGAAAGATAGTGCCGATCATCATGGATTGGTAATACCTTGGACCGTGACTACATTGTTGGCAGAAAATGGATATCAGGATGCGTATCGTACTTTGTATCCGGATCCTGTGAAATATCCTGGGTATACTTATCCGGCAGATTGTAAAGATATTGATATCAATAAGCTGTTATGGGCTCCGGAGGCTGATGAACGTGAGCGGGTGGATTATATTTTTTATTATCCGGCAGAGGGGTTGGCGTTATCTGATGTCGCTTTGTACGGGCCGAATGGTTGCATTCGTAAAGGGCAGCGGGTTCCGGAAAATTCTCTTGATAATTTTATCGCTCCTATTGGTGTCTGGCCTACTGACCATAAAGGGGTGATTGCGGAATTTCAGATACAATGATATAATCAAGTTGTGAGATTCAGAATTTGTTTATCGAGAATTACCTCCGAGAGTTGTATTTTGACTTATTGGAGGTAATTTTTGTTGGCATTATGTTGCAGTGATAAGGTGAGGGGCCGGTCTGATGTTTTGATTATGTAGCGATGATGATTTGAAGTTTGGATAAAATAACAAAATTGTATGGTTTCTTCTGAAAAATATACGGAAATCTGAATTTTTGCGTTAATATAAAATGTATTGTATATTGGAATTGAATGAACTCTAAATTGTATATACTAATTTTGTTCCTGCTTTGTGGCTCTGTCCTTCATGCCCAGAAAAAGGTAAAACTTTCGGGGAGAGTGATTGATGCAAATAATGAGGGAATAGAATTGGCGAGCATTAGGATTGAGGGAACGACTCAAGGCACAATGACCGATTTGAAGGGTAATTATGAGATATATGTGGCACCGGCTGATACGGTTGTCGTTATATATTCGTGCTTGGGATATCGAACTGAACGAAAAACGCTTCTTTCTCCGAAGCAGGACATGATGATGAATGTGCGTCTTTATACGATAGATCGTACAATAAAAGAAGTTGTAGTGACAGAGCATCGTAAGCAGACGAGTACTTTACAGCGTATCGATTCTAAAGATTTGAAACTGATGCCTGATGCAACGGGAGGGAGTATCGAAGCAATGTTGACAACAATGGCAGGGGTGAATTCGAGTAATGAATTGAGTTCGCAGTATTCGGTTAGAGGAGGGAATTTTGATGAAAATATTGTGTATGTAAATGGTATAGAGGTTTATCGGCCATTGACTGTTCGTTCGGGCCAACAAGAGGGGTTGAGTTTTATTAATCCGGATTTAGTGGGTAGTATAGGTTTTTCTTCGGGAGGATATTCTGCCGAATATGGAGACAAGATGTCTTCGGTGCTGGATATTACATACAAACAGCCGGAAGCGTTTGAGGGTGCTGTTGCCGCCAGCTTTTTAGGTGCAAGTGCTTCTGTGGGACAGAGTACATCTAAATTTTCGCAATTGCATGGGTTCCGATTTAAAACCAATTCAACGTTATTGAGTTCTTTGGATACTAAAGGGGAGTATAAACCTTCTTTTTTCGATTATCAGACCTTGATTGCCTACAAGTTTTCTCCTCAATGGAAATTGTCTTTTTTGGGAAATGTCTCGAACAATACTTATAAGTTTACCCCACAGGAACGTACAACAAAATTCGGAACATCGTCTAATGCCGCTCAATTTAAAGTTTATTTTGACGGTCAGGAAAAAGATAAGTTCCAGTCTTTTTTTGGAGCTTTATCTTTGGATTATTTTAAAAATAAAAATACTGCTTTTTCATTGTTGGCGTCTGCTTTTGTTACGAATGAAATCGTTCGTTATGATATATCAGGGCAATATTGGTTGGACGAGCTTGATATGTCGGGAGAGGTTACGGAAACAGAGGCTGCCGGGACTTTAGGGGTGGGTACTTATCATGAACATGCCCGTAATAGATTGAATGCCGGAGTGATGTCTATAGCATTAAAAGGGGTAACTCGTATTCGACAAAATGATATAAAATGGGGACTCAATTATCAGATGGAAAAAATTACTGATAGGGTGAGAGAATGGGAGATGAGGGATTCTGCCGGGTATTCATTGCCTAATTTGGAGCATAGTTTGGAGTTGATTTCAAACTTGAATTCGAAACAGGATATGCAAACAAATCGTATATCTGCATACGTCCAGGATACATACCGTTTGCGTAAAGATGTAGGGTTGTTTACTTTTACAGGAGGAATACGGGCTTCATTTTGGGATTTTAATAAAGAGTGTATTGTTAGTCCCCGGGCCTCGGTAGGGTTTATTCCGGCACGGGAGGAGCGACTGACACTGCGTTTTGCAACAGGGATTTATTATCAGGCTCCTTTTTATAAGGAATTTCGTGATACTGTTCGTGATGAACGGAACAATCTTATAGTTGCTCTTAATAGAAATATAAAATCGCAACGTTCTATCCATTTTGTGCTGGGACAGGATTTTTCATTCAGGGCGGTCGACCGACCTTTTAAATTTACGGCTGAACTTTATTATAAAAAGTTAGACAATCTTATACCTTATGAGGTAGATAATGTGAAGATATGGTATTCTGGGAGAAATGAATCGAAGGGATATGCTGCGGGACTGGATATGAAATTGTTTGGTCAATTTGTTCCCGGAACAGATTCTTGGCTTAGTTTTTCATTGATGAAGACTCAGGAGAAAATAAATGGGAAATGGGTACCTCGACCTACTGAACAGCGGTATAGCATAGCGTTGTTTTTCCAGGATTATGTACCTCGTTTTCCGAAATATAAATTTAATTTGAGGGCTATATGGTCTGATGGATTACCTATTGGAGCACCTAAGTTGGGACGACAAGCGGGATATTTTAGAACAACACCTTATCGTCGTGTGGATATAGGTGCCTCACGTTTGTTGGTAGGAGGTGAAGACCGTATTATGAGACGTGGATTTTTCCGTCATTTTAAGAGTATTTGGATTGGATTAGACATATTTAATTTGTTGAATATCAGTAATGTGAATTCTTATTATTGGGTGACTGATGTGTATAGTAATCAATATGCCGTGCCTAACTATTTGACAATGAGACAATTTAATCTTAGGCTTTCTGCAGAATTTTAATGTAGATGTTTCGATAACTTGTTTTCCAGATTTCTTGGATGAGAAATTAGGGACGGGGCTCGTTCTTATCGAGGCTTGCCCAAGCTCCTTCTTTTCGTATTACATAACAATTTATATGATGTTTTGAACATTCCCGTTCGAGCCAATAACTTTTGAAATAAGTAATATTGGATGGTATTATCAGGTGTTTTATCTTGAATAGAGGCAAGAGGTCAGACAAGCGGCCTTTAAAATCATTGGTTGCGATGACATAATCGATAGGGAGTTGGTAAGCCGAATTTTTTGTTTTCCAGTTCGTTGAGTCGAGTAATAGAATTCGTTTTTGTCGGAAAAGGATAAATGGCCTGCTAATGAATAAATTGCCATTATTCATAGAATCTTTGGCGATTATAAATTTGTTTATCCCGTTTTTTATCCAAAAATTGGATGCTATTTTTTCTATTTTGGGATAGTCTACTATCGAGTCAGTACTGTATAAAAAATTATTTTTATCATCGATAAAGTTGATGACGGTATTCTGGTTGTCATTATAAATGACCCATCCGTTTTCTATTTGCTTGGGTAGGGGGACGGCTTTATTGTATATTAGGAATAGAAGTATAAAGGATAGGCAGAAAATAATCCAGTTACTTTTTTTTTGTTTGAAAGCTATATAAAGTGAAGATAATATTCCGAAATATAGCACTATGTGTCTCGGTTCTAACCATATTTTTAGTGAATTGCAGGGTATTTTGTCGGTGTAGTAGGCCACTAAAGACAAAAAATGCAGTAAATGTTCTGTGGCATAATGTATCCAAGTAATGGAAATATCGATTGCTGTCAATATAACAGAGATTATGCTTATGCCGAGTATGATTGGCAATAAAGGAATAATCAGTAAGTTGGTGAATAAGAAAAGTAAGGGTACCGTATGAAAATAGTAAGCTGCAACAGGTAATGTCCCGATTTGGGTTGCCAGAGAAATAGCAATGATTCCGGCAATTTTATTCCATAATTTGTTATTGGTCATGATGCCATGGAATATGACAGGGTAGAAAAGTACGATGGACAATACTGATATGTAACTGAGCTGAAATCCTATGTCGAAAAGATAATAAGGTTGGTATAATAGCATAAAGAAAGCTGCAGCGCATAAAGAGTTCAGCGTATTGCCTTTCCTGTTGAGAACATATCCTACGATAATGAATGAGGCCATTATACAAGCTCTTATTACAGAAGGAGAGAGTCCGGTAATGAAGGCATATATCCATAGTCCGACTATTGTGAAGATATGTCTCATTTGCGGCATACGTAACCATATTAACGGATAGAATGCAATATATAATATGCCCAATATAATGCCGGTATGTAGTCCGCTTACAGCCAGAATGTGAGAAAGTCCGGAAGAAGAGAATAACTTGCGTTGCTCTGTCGATATTTCATCGGTATATCCTAATAATAGGGCATTTAAAAGAGCTTGTTCTTCTTTACCCAGATTTATTTCAGAAATGATATTAACTACTTTTGTCCGATAGTATAGGGCTTTTTCTTTCCATGTCATTCGGGGAGAGAATCCAAGTCGTCTCCAGTCTTTTTCTGGCAGATATTGGCTATATAATATTCCTTTCCTTTGGGTATAAGAAGCGTAATCGAATGCTTCTGGATTGGGGATGTTTTGTATAGGTTGGAGCTTTTGTTTAAAGATGATGTAATTACCGGGTACCAGGGCGCAGGAATGATCATCCGGGTAAAAATAGAGAATGGCTTTTTTACTGAATTGATGATATGCTTCGTTTTGGTCGATTAGATGTTCTATTGTAACAGTGCATGAAACTGACTTGATTTTTTTCCCGTTATTTTCATCTATACGGGCAATTGCTTTTATGTATGTAGCGGGTATAGGTGTTTCTTGCATTTGCTTCAATGCAACGGAAAGCATGCCTAAGGTACAAAATAGAAAGCAAATTGATATGCCATATGTATACCGAAATCTGAATTTTTCTGCCGGATTGCGAGGGATAAGGTAGAACAAAAAACTGCAAATCGTTGTTATAAAAAATATGTAGATAAGGTTAACGGCAGGGCAAAAATGTTGAATGCAAATACCTGTAATAAGTGGGCATAATAACCGTATGAAAGGGGCGTTTTGCATGGAAAATTAGGAATAAGAGAGACAGAACTTTGAGATAAAATAAGTAAATTGTGTGTGTTTTTCGGTTTATTGGAATTAGATGAGATTAACAAAGAATGTGAGTTGTTGTGTCTTTATCTTTGTTCTGTCTCTCGTTATGCTTTTAGTCTAAATGTTTCAACTGATGTATCATTTGAGTAGGATTTTCTGCCTTAAATACAGAATTTCCAGCTACGAGAACATCTGCCCCAGCTTCAACAATTTGTTTTCCGGTTGTTAGATTTATTCCCCCGTCCACTTCGATGAGGGCTTTAGAGTTTTTGTTGTTGATTAGTTCTTTTAATTTTTTTACTTTTTCTATAGAATGTTCTATAAATTTTTGTCCGCCGTAGCCCGGATTTACTGACATGATAAGAACCATATCTACATCATTGATAATGTCTTCGAGTAAGGATATTGGAGATGAAGGATTCAGAGTCACCCCGGCTTTCATTCCTGCCTCTTTTATTTGCTGTATTGTACGATGTAAATGTATGCATGCTTCGTAATGGACATTCATCATGAAAGCACCTGAATCTCTGACTTCTTTGATGAATTTAGCTGGATCGGTAATCATCAGGTGTACATCCAATGGCTTTTGAGAAAGATTTTTTACATACTCAAGAACTGGAAAGCCAAAGGATATGTTGGGAACGAAAACTCCGTCCATTATGTCAATGTGTAACCAATCGGCTTCACTTTTATTTACCATGTCGATGTCAGCTTTAAGATTACCGAAATCGGCGGATAGTAAAGAAGGGGCTATTTTATGATTCATAATATATAATCACGACATTTTTACTTATACAAATATATAAGGAATGTATTTAATAATGAAGTAAATCGGGGAAAATAAATATATCCCCAATCGGTTATTGAACAAATGCTTAATAACCGATTAGAAATTTATAGTTTATCAGAACTAATTGATAATATAACTATTCAATTTTTCTGGCAGGCTACTCTCAAATGTATATGTTCGTGCAAATTGTTTAAGCTTTGTGAGAGTAAGATTGTTCGGGGCCAAATTGGTGTTCAAAGCTTTTTTTGATATAATTCCGGGAGTAATTTTTTTATTCATAGGCAAATTTTTAATTTTTTGTTATTGTTTACCTAAAAAACGCTCCCTGTATAATATTATTGTATATGGGCTATCTTTTTTTACAATGTTAACACAATATTGTTTTCTTCTGCCAAACGACGCATATTTAATATGGCATAACGCATTCTGCCGAGTGCAGTATTTATACTTACATTCGTTGCATCAGCAATCTCTTTGAAGCTCATATTTTTGTAATAGCGCATGATAAGAACCTCTTTTTGATTGTTAGGAAGTACGCTTATCAATTTTCGAATATCAGCGTCGATTTGTTTTTTTATGATGCTGTCTTCAATAGTGCCTTCACTCAATTCTTTATTGTTGAATATATCTGCACTAAGTTCATCATTTGAGATTTGGTTTTCACTTTTTTCTTGACGATAATAGTCGATAATCAAATTATGAGCAATACGAGTTATCCATGCCGGAAATTTTCCATTTTCGGTATATTTTCCCTGGCGTATGGTCATAATAGCTTTCACAAAGGTCTCCTGAAAGATATCTTCTGTCAAGTCACGGTTATGCACTATATAATAAATGTAAGAATATATTCTGTCTTTATGACGGTTTAGCAGAATATCGAAAGCTTCATTATTACCTTTTGCATATAAGCCAACCAGTGTTTCATCTGATTGCGATAACAAATTATTATCCATTACCTCTTGTTTTTGATTTAAGCGTAATGTTATATCCTATAGGCTTCTGAATTTTTATTGATTAATAAATAGAATAATTGTTCGTTGCAAATGAAATATATTTTTCTTAAATGAAAAAGGTTTGGAGCCTTTTTTTCTTATAAATTCTAATATTTAACCTTATTAACTAAATATTGTTAAGGCGGATATATTCATTTAACAAGTTACTTTTTTTCATTTCAAAATATGTAATTTAGTAGCGAAAATAATAATTAAATAATAGTGTAAAATATACATTTATTTTTAATACATTTGCAGTATTATAAAAATAACACAAACAATAATTACTTAAATTTTAAGAGATGAAACCGACACTTTTTGTTTTGGCAGCCGGTATGGGCAGTCGTTATGGAGGTTTGAAGCAATTGGATGGCTTGGGCCCCAATGGGGAAACTATCATGGACTATTCTATCTTCGATGCAATTCGCGGAGGGTTTGGCAAGGTTGTTTTCGTAATCCGCAAGGATTTTGAGGATGATTTTAGGAGAATTATTTTAAGCAAGTATGAAAATCATATTCCTGTAGAGCTCGTATTCCAGTCATTAAATGATTTGCCGGAAGGTTTTGAATGCCCGGAAGGCAGGGTGAAGCCTTGGGGTACAAATCATGCTGTATTGATGGGTAAAGATGTTATAAAAGAGCCGTTTGCAGTTATCAATGCCGATGATTTTTATGGTCGTGATAGTTTTGCCGTTTTAGGTAAGGCATTGAGTGAGATGGAGGGTAAGAAAAATGATTACTGTATGGTCGGTTATCGTGTAGGAAATACTCTTTCAGAAAGTGGTTCGGTAGCTCGCGGGGTATGCGAAACAAATGCGGAGGGTTATTTGACAACGGTTGTAGAACGTACGGCAATAGAACGGATTGACGGTAAAGTGTCATTTAAGGATGAAAATGATCGACTGGTGACTATTCCGGATAATACGCCTGTGTCAATGAATATGTGGGGTTTTACTCCTGATTATTTTGCATATTCCGAAGAATACTTTAAAGAATTCTTAAAGGCAAACATGGAAAATTTGAAGGCGGAATACTTTATTCCTTTGATGGTGAATAAATTAATACACGAAGGAGTGGCCAAAGTCAAGGTTCTTGATACTACATCAAAATGGTTCGGTGTTACTTATGCTGCCGATCGTCAAGGTGTGGTAGATAAAATTCAGGCATTGGTAGATGCTGGAGAATATCCTGCTAAATTATTTTGATTTTAGTCGGAAATAGAATAAATGCTATATATAATAAAAGAGGAGAGAAAATCCTATTAGGATTTTCTCTCCTCTTTTATTATTCTTAATTTAATAAATGGCAGTAATTGGAAATTATATATAGATTATAAATAGACAAATTTTTTCGTTTATCCAATCAACCCTAAAACAATATAGTGTGAGATTATCAGCGAGATAAAAAAGTGAGAACAGTTTGATATTCCCAATATTTATTTATGTATAAAAGGGAAAGATATAATTTCTAATAAAGAGATGTTACAAATTTTTTACAAAGATATATTTTTACATGAATTATACAATTATAAAAAATATATTTATAAATAGACCTACGTTTATATGTTATATAATATTCAGATTATTAACTATTTAGAATAGTAATAGTTAATTGAAAAAATTATATTATTTATATATAATATAATTTCCCTGTTCTCTTCAGAATCGATTTGGTATATAAATATTAGATAAAATAATCCAAAGAGAGGGTGTTGTATCTGATATATATATGATAATCAGATAAATGATAGTTTGTAACATCTCTTTATTAGAGACATTACATCCAACAAATGTAATAAAGTTAGATTATACCAACATTTATTAATATTTGAAAAACGGAAAGTAAAGATTGATGCAATCTTGAATTATTCTTATTTCCTATAATGAGTTGCATAAATATAAATAGATACGGGAGAAAGAAGATATTACTATTGGTGGTTAGTATGTTTATGTTAGGGACTTTATATGCAGAAAACCCTTTAGATTCTATTATATCTTTTAGGAAAGTGAATTATCCAGATTATGTTATTACTTTACCTGAAAAGAAGATTGATTCTGTTTTTTATTATGCTAACACTTCTATTGTTCCTGTAATATTTAAAGTTAATAAATATCGCTTATTTAATAATAAGCAACTTGATAGTATTGCGAATGTCTTGTGTCAAATATTACAGGATACAACGATGCGTTTGGCTTATGTTTGGATTGGAGGGAGTGCTTCGCCAGAAGGTCCTTCGAAATGGAATTATCAATTAGGAGATTATCGTTCACGGGCTCTTGCTGATTTTTTACGTCAAAAGACAGGGATTCAAGAAGATAAGTTGAAAGTAAAGAATCTTTGGGAAGATTGGTATTCTTTTGAATCGGCATTGAAAAATGGAGCAGAAATTCCTAATAAACAAGAAGTTTTAGATATTTTGGAAAAAGAAAGTGATAATGAACAACGTAAAAAACAGATAAAGGGTCTGGATGATGGTCATACATGGCAGTGTATTGTTCGAGATATATTTCCTCCTTTTCGGAATGCACGTATGGCTATTGTATGTCACGAAAGGCCGGAACTATTACCTTCCTTGCCGGTGGGGTTTGAACTTCAAGAATTTTGTTTGCCAGGATTGGCTCCATTGGTTTTACCTCTGTATTCGCGGCCAGAACCTAAGGAATGGATAATTGCAGTTAAAACAAATTTGTTTTTTATAGCGGCATTGACATCTAATGTCGGGATGGAAGTTAGCCCTTGGTCTCATTGGTCATTAGATATTCCTGTTTGGTATTCACCCTATAATATTAGTTCAACTCGGAAACTGAGATTGCTGGCTGCTCAACCGGAGATACGTTGGTGGCCCAAACATGCGATGACGGGGCATTTCATAGGATTGCATACTCATATTGCAGGATTCAATGTTGCGATTAATAATCATGCTCGTTATCAGGATCCCAATCACGCATTATGGGGACTGGGGGTCAGCTATGGTTATACAATCCATTTGGGTACAACGGGAAAATGGGCATTGGATTTTAATATAGGAGCCGGATTTGCAGAATATAGTTATGATGCTTACCGCAACTGGAAAAATGGGCCGAAATTTCATTCTGAGTCAGAGTGGTATTGGGGGATAACGAGAATGGGGATTTCTATATCTTATAAATGGTATAAACAGCGAAAAAGCAGAAGATGATATGAATATAAGAGGCCTGGTAATTATTGTGTCGTTGGTACTTGTGATGCTGGTGGGAGCGTGTGATGCTACCATTCATGAGTATCCCATGCCTGAGAGGTCTCTTGTTATCGTAAGACCTCATGTCGATAGGCAACCACCTCTTTATTATAAAGAAGTGGTTTATGATGAGAAATGGAATTGTACAGTTCGTGACTTAGAAGAAACGGCCGCACAACTTTATGTTCCCGAAGAAGATTATGAGTTACGCATTATTTTGGATATTTATAGGGGAAAACCCGATAAAAGGAACGGGTATATTCAAAGTAGAGAGGAACGACGTATTGTCTTGACAGATAAGGATGCGCTTCCTCCGCAGGATACGGTACATTTTTATTTGTCTGACGGGGATTATTATGTATTGGGATGGGCAGATTATGTATATAAAGGCAATCCGGTGGATTGGCATTATCATACCGATGTACTGACTAATATCCGGACTGATATAAGTACTTTTCCTTCTAATACGCATCATTGCAGCTCGGCGGCAGGACAAGAGAAATTTACCATTGATTTTGGATATTCACAAAATGGTTATCCTGTATTGAATAACAATGTTATATCATCACGGATTGTTCCGGTAATGATGCAGCGTCCTATGGGGCGTTACAGGGTGGTGGCAACTGATTTTGAAGATTTTATACAGACAAGGGGATCTTTGGAGGGATTGACGGTGAAAGTCGTTTACAAGCAATATGTCAGTATCGGGTATAATGTAATGACGCAAGAACCGAACTTATTTATTACGACTTATAGTTTCAATATCGTTCCGGCACAAATAACATATGAGGGAAAAGAGCAAGCTTCGTTGTTTGGTGACTATTTGTTCACAAGTTATGGAAATGAAACGAATATACAAGCTGATTTCTATTTTTTTGATGCGTCTGGAAATGAAATCAGTCATTGTCAGAATATAAAGATTCCTTTGAAACGTAATCATGAGACGGTTGTAAAAGGATTCTTTCTTACTCGAGAGGTAGGAAAAGGTAATAATGTGGCTATTGACGATAATTTTGAAGGAGAATATGTTGTAGGGATTGATTAGGGGGTATTTCAATTTTGAAATGGATTTTGAATATATGGTTTAACAAAAATGTAATTGAATGAAAAGAATTAGTAATTTGATGTGTGGATTGTGCTTGTTATTTGCAGCATGCCAATCAGAGGATGCATTTATTGACAGTCCGGTGGCTTCGGGAGAAGGGAATGTCAATTTTATGGTTTCTGTTCCTGAAGTATTAGAGACAACACGGGCCACATTGGGTAAAAGCAGTAATAGCGCTCGCGGAGGAATTACCAATGTAGATTTTACGAAGTATGATTTACGTTACCAGTTGGCCGTTTATAGAGTAGATGGGGAAGGTGAGTCCGTTACTTATACACAAGTAATCTCTCCACAAAGAAAAATTGTCGATAATTATCAGTCGGTGAATTATTCATTACGTCTGACGCCTAACCGTACTTATAGGTTTGTTGTTTGGGCAGATTTTGTAATGCAAGGTACAGATACAGATTTGCATTATGATACGGGCAGTTTTGAAAATATTACTTGTAAAGATGAGGTTGATGAGCAGCTGAATGATGAAAGCCGTGATGCGTATTTTATTACAGAAGAGGTGGCTGTGGGTGCAGATGGCATAATGAAGGATTTCGTATTGAAACGCCCATTTGCCAAAATACGTATTGTTACTACAGACTGGAATATCG
This sequence comes from Coprobacter secundus subsp. similis, assembly GCF_015097275.1. Lineage (GTDB taxonomy): Bacteria > Bacteroidota > Bacteroidia > Bacteroidales > Coprobacteraceae > Coprobacter > Coprobacter secundus. The sequence continues at coordinate 1,131,417 of NZ_AP023322.1, read as the reverse complement.
GCAAGTTAGAGATGCCGGACAATTTTAAAATATCATATTATGGCTGTAAGCGTTTTTCAAGTATTAATGTCTTGACAGGTATATCTGAAAGTGAAGATTTAGGAGAAAGTGGAAGTACGTTGGTTTATTCCGGTTCTATTGATAAAGAAGAAAAAGAGTATGCTGATAATTATGATCAAGGTGAACATAATCGGACATTGGTGGTAGACTATCTAATGGCCGATTTGAATGAACAGACTCCTATTCATTTTACTTTTGAGGCTTTGGATGGTGCAGTTCCGATCAGTTCTCATAATTTGAACACCGATATACCTATTCAGCGTAATTGGTTGACTACTGTAATAGGAAATATATTGACAACGGATGCTCAGTTTACAATCTCTATTGATGAAAATTTTGAAAATGATTGGATTGAAGGTGAGGAGTGGTGGAATACGGAAATTCTTACTCCAAAGGAACCTCGTTATGATGAGGCTACGAAAACTTACCGTATTTATACAAAAGATGAGTTTGCATGGTTACCTGACCATATACTCGATATGGTTACTGAAGTGAATGATGCAGGGAATCGGGTATCGAAAGGTGTTACGATTCTTTTGGAAAATGATATAGATATGAGTGGGATAGAATGGAAACCTATATATACTTCTGGAGAGCCTACTTATACGGTAGATGGACAGGGACACGTATTGAGAAATTTTTCAATGAATGGAAAATTTGGAGCAGTATATGAATATTCTGCATTAGGAGGGTTGATTAAGTTAAAGTATAATGCGTATACAGGAGTGTGGGGCAAGTTTGAAGGAGTCATGAAGAATTTGATATTTGAGAATATAACCATTAATGGCCTTGCTAATGATGAGGTGCACACTGATGTCGAGGGCAATCCGATAGATCATAGTAAAGAATATGCTTATTTTGCAGGTTGCATAGGGTATACAGGTGCGAATTATAGTACTACTGCTCAGTTTGAGAATGTACATGCCAAACATATTCATGTTAAAGCTTCTACAGGATTGACCACTCAGAATATTGGTGGCTTGATTGGCTGGATTGGTGTAGGCGGAGGCGCAACGTGGATGGATAATTGTTCTGTAAATGATGTGCATTTGACCGGTTATCAGGCTGGGGGATTAGTCGGCCAGATTGTAGGTGGCCGTGGCATTGCCATTAAAAATTGCCTTTCGGAGAATGTATATATCCGTATGAGAAGTAGGTCAGGAATATCTGGATTTGTCGGGCAATATAATGATGGAGCAGGCTCGAGAATAGAGAATTGCGTTTATCCGACCTACGTCGAATATTTGGATGATAAAGAGGGGGCTATTGCGGAATATGCTCCTGAGAATAATTTTTTTGGAAGATGTACCAAAAATGAAGATAAAATTGTTATAATATCGTCAGAAGTTCCAGAACCGTAATTGTAAAATCTGTCCGAATTTATTGTCATTGATAAAATTCGGACAGATTTTTATTACATGCATATAGAATATGTCTATTTTTGTTTAAAGGAAAGGTATTGTAATTATAAGAAGATTCCTGATTTTATATTTTTTGTTCGATATACTCGATAATAGCTTTTTCCTCTTCAGGATGAAACCATCGGATGGTATCGTCTTTTTTGAACCATGTGATTTGTTTTTTTGCATACACTCTGGTATTTCGTTTTATTTTTTCTGTTGCTTGTTCGAGAGACCATTCTCCGGAAAGGTATTTGAACATTTCTTTATACCCTACGGTATTGAGGGAATTATAGTCTTTGTAAGCATACACTCGGCGGGCTTCTTCTATAAGGCCTTTGGCAACCATTTCATCTACACGAGTATTTATACGCGAAAACAGTTCTTTGCGTTCTCGGATTAGTCCTATTTTTATGATATTAAAATTTCTTTCTTTTGCCTGATTGGTGCGCAATTCCGAATATGGCCGCCCTGTCATATAGCAGATTTCTAAAGCGTGAATGACCCTTTTGGGATTTTTCAAATCGACTTGTTCGTAATATATGGGATCAAGCTTTTTTAGTTCACGGCATATGCAATCTAAACCTTCGGAGTTGTATTTTTCTACGGTGTAATGTCGGATTTCGTCCGATATCGTTGGGATTTCATCTATTCCTTTACATACAGCGTCAATATACATCATAGACCCTCCACTCATGAGGATTACATTATGGGAAAGGAAAAGTTTATCCAGCAATTTTATAACATCTTCTTCATAGCGGGCAGCACTATAATATTCATGTAAATCTAATGTACCTACAAAATAGTGTTGTATACGTCCCATTTGTTCCTGTGTGGGTGCAGCTGTCCCGATTGTCAGTTCGCGATATAACTGACGGCTGTCTGATGAGAGAATAGGACTATGATAGTATTCGGCTAAACGGAGCGAAAGCTCTGTTTTACCGACTCCGGTAGGACCTAAAAGTACAACCAGTGTTTTGGACATGTAGTATAAGGAGATGACTTGATTTATAATAGAAGGTACCTCAATTTATTTCGAAGACCTCAGATTCTAATATATGTACCTTCGGATAATTAAAAAAGATGTGTCGAAATTATTTACTGTTTATCTAACTAAAGTATTTTGTATCATGTAAAGTATGTTTTCACGATACAGAAGATTTTGATAGATTTTTAGAATAAAAATAATTTTGACACATCTTTAGTGGAATATAGGAAATTCTTATTTTTCGGCTGTCAATTTGGCAATTTGTACAACTACCTCTTTGGCTTTTTCCATTGATTGGATGGGGACAAATTCATATCGGCCATGGAAATTCAATCCTCCTGCAAAAATGTTAGGGCAGGGCAGACCTTTGAAAGAAAGTTGTGCACCGTCTGTGCCTCCGCGTACTGGCTTTACAATAGGGGTGACACCTACATCTTCCATCGCTTTAAAGGCTAAATCGACGATGTACATGACAGGCTCTACTTTCTCGCGCATATTATAGTATTGGTCTTTTATTTCGAGACTGGCACAATCAGGAAATTCTTTGTTTATTTTTCGTGTCAGATGCTCGAATTCCTTTTTACGACGTTCAAATCGGTCGCGGTCATGGTCTCGTATGATGTAAGTGAGCACCGTTTTTTCTACAGTCCCTTCAAATGAGATCAGGTGATAAAATCCTTCGTAGCCTTCGGTATGTTCAGGTGTTTCCCATCGAGGTAACATAATTGCGTATTGGGTGGCAACCCGTATAGAGTTGATCATTTTATGTTTGGCATATCCGGGATGTACATTTCTTCCTTTAAATGTGATACTTGCAACAGCGGCATTGAAATTCTCATACTCTAATTCTCCAATTTCGCCGCCGTCGAGAGTATAAGCCCACTGAGCTCCAAATTTTTTTACATCGAATTTGTGGGCTCCTTGACCGATTTCTTCATCAGGAGTGAACGCAACGCGTATTTTCCCGTGTTTGATTTCCGGGTGTTGTATCAGGTATTCCATTGCAGAAATGATTTCAGCTATGCCGGCTTTATCATCAGCACCCAATAGAGTTTTTCCATTTGTGACAATCAGGTCTTGGCCGATATAATGCAATACTTCGGGAAAGTCTTCTGTCCTTAGTACAATGTTTTCCTCTTTACATAAAGTGATATCTTTGCCGTCATAATTCTTTAGAATGCGAGGAGTAACATGCCGACCTGACATGTCAGGACTGGTGTCAAGATGAGCGATGAAACCTATGACCGGGACTTCTTTATCTGTGTTCGAAGGCAGGGTTGCCATCAGGTATCCATTTTCGTCAAGCGAAACTTCGGTCATACCTATTGCTTTTAATTCTTTTTCCAGTTCACGAGCAAAAATCATTTGTCCAGGAGTACTGGGAGTCATATTAGTAAGTTCATCCGATTGGGTATCGAAGCTAACGTAATGGAGAAAACGATCGGTTAAATTCATATATGTGTTTTTATAAATTACAATTTCAAGGTTCGTAAATTTTGACAGACAAAGATAGAGATTTTTGTGTACATTTGCACAGCGTTTTATAAATATCTATTTTCGATTATGGTAAAAAAAAGGCGAAATAGGAAACCAAAAAGCCCGTCGTCGATGAAATGTCTTACTATCGTAGCATGGGTCATATTTGTGCTTATATTACTATATTGTTTTAGAGAACCTATAAAATCTTTTTTTTCAGTTTCTAAGGGTGTCCGGGGGAAATATAATATTGAATCTGCCAATTTAGAGATACCTGGACCATTGAAAAACAGGCAAGAACAGCACATACGCCATACGGGCTATACAGTCTCATATAATGAACAGTGGAAAATACCTAATTGGGTGGCATATGAATTGACACGAGATGAGCTGGGAGGTGATGTGAAGCGAACGAATAAGTTTATGGTTGACCCTATGACAGGAGGGGTGAGTGCTACGAATCCTGATTATTTGCATTCTGGATTTGATAAGGGACATATGGCTCCGGCAGGAGATATGAAATGGAGTAAGAAAGCAATGAAAGAATCGTTTTACTTTTCGAATATGTGTCCACAACGACCGGGATTGAATAGGGGAGCGTGGAAAGTGCTTGAGGAAAAAATCAGGGATTGGGCAGTTCAAGACAGTGCTATATATATCGTGTGTGGCCCGTTGGTTAAGGCATCAGATTCGACCATAGGTAAGAATAAAGTAAAGGTGCCACACGGTTTTTTTAAAGTTGTTTTGTCTCCTTATACCAGTATTCCTAAGGGTATTGCATTTATATTTGAGAATAAAAATGAGGATAAAAAACTAACTTCTTACGTTGTTTCAATTGATAGTGTGGAATCTCTTACAGGAATGGATTTTTTCCCAACTTTGCCGGATGAATTGGAAGATAACATTGAGTCGACGGTACAAATATCGGATTGGAATTTTAAGTGAATATTAGTATATGATGATAACGAATGATACGATATGTGCAGTATCCACAGCTCCCGGAGTTGGCGGAATTGCCGTGATACGAGTGAGTGGGAAAGAGGCGATACCCATAACAAATGACATTTTTGTAGGGATAAAAAAGAATATGTCTCTTTTTTCACAGAAAGCTTATACCTTGGCTTATGGAAGTATATTGGATGAAGAGAATCGACTTATAGATGAGGTTATAGTCGCTCTTTTCCGTGCACCGCATTCCTTTACCGGAGAAGATGTTGTTGAGATATCGTGTCATGGTTCTTTATATATACAACAACAAATTATTGCTTTGCTTATTCGTAAAGGATGCCGGTCTGCTCTTCCGGGAGAATTTACACAACGGGCGTTTGCAAATGGGAAAATGGATCTTTCGCAGGCGGAGGCTGTTGCTGATTTGATAGCTTCAACATCGGCTGCGACCCATCGTCTGGCTATGAACCAGATGCGAGGAGGATTCAGCCGTGAATTGACCCTTTTGAGAACCCGATTGCTCAATTTTGTATCTCTCGTGGAGCTTGAGCTTGATTTTAGTGAGGAAGAGGTAGAATTTGCCAATCGGGAGCAGTTGAAAGATTTGTCGACACAGATAGAGCAGGAGATACGCCGTTTGTCTGAGTCATTTAGAGTAGGAAATGCCATAAAAAATGGAATCCCTACAGCAATAATAGGTGAAACTAATGCAGGAAAATCGACCTTGCTTAACCGATTTTTGCATGAAGACCGGGCATTAGTGTCTGATATTCATGGAACTACCCGGGATGTTATAGAAGATACGATAAATCTTCAGGGCATCACTTTCCGGTTTATCGATACCGCAGGAATCCGGGATACCCAAGACAAGATAGAAAGTATGGGTATAGAGCGTACATTCAGGAAACTTGAACAGGCATCTATTGTGTTATGGGTGATAGATGTAACACAGGAGATAGGAAAAATCAAAAGATTAAGTGAACGTATATTACCGTTGTGTGAAAAGAAAAAGCTGATTTTAGTCTTTAACAAAATCGATAATATAAGCGGTTCTGTAGAAGAAGAAAAAGAACGGTTTGCTCTGACTCTGCCTGGGGTGGAATATATTTTTATTTCAGCAAAAGAAAACAAATGTATTGTCCAGCTTGAAGAACTGTTGGTACGTGCTGCTCAATTACCGGAAACCGGGGAGAATGATATAATTGTCACCAATGCGCGTCATTATGAAGCGCTTACTCGTGCCCTTTCTGCGATAGAAAGAGTGCGGCATGGTCTTGATACTGATATTTCCGGGGATTTTCTTTCGCAGGACATACGTGAATGTATGCACTATCTGGGCGAAATTACCGGACAGATTTCTACAGATGACATTCTCGGTAATATTTTTAGTAAATTTTGCATCGGAAAGTGAAAGAACGCAACTGACTGCAACGAATTAGAACCAACTATAATGAAGCCGCTGATTTCCAGCGGCTTTTTTATTTGTCCAAAATCCGGCTATGTGCAGTCGGATACAGTTGTTCACCCTATTTTTCTACCGTATTTCTACCACGGAACATTTTCGGGATTTGCCCTGATGTCACACTGAAGTAGTCAACAACATGTGTTGACAATGGTTTACATAGGTAGACAAAAAGCGAAATTAAAACTATATGGTTTCACTAAAATATGAAGAAAACAACATGGAAGTAAAAAGAATCTGCCAATGGTGTGGTAAGCCATTCATTGCGAAGAAAACTACCACCAATTATTGTAGCCACCAATGTGCCAGTCAAGGCTACAAACACCGTATGAGGGAACGAAGACTCGAACTTCGTGAGTTACAGGATTTGATAGAAGTAAAAAGTAAACTTGACCATCAAGACTACTTTACTTTTGCACAAGCCGCACAGTTAATGGGCGTTTCTCGCCAATACATTTACAAGCTTGTCAAAGAGGAAAAGTTGAGAGCTTCAAGAATCAGTGCAAGGATGTCAATCATTCGCAGAGCCGATATTGAACTGATGCTCAAAACACGCCCCTATGAACGAAGAAGAGTAAAAGATGATCTTGATATAACCGAGTACTACACTGCCGAGCAAATTGCCGAAAAGTACAAAGTCTCGCAAAAATGGATTTGGGCATATACAAGAGAGAACAATATCCCCAAAATCCGTATCCGCCAGTTCAACTATTACAGCAAAAAGCACATTGATGCGGCATTCGCCAAGTACAGGACTGACGATGCCCTGACCGAATGGTACACTCCCGAAGAAATTGAGAAGAGATATGGCATGACACGTGTCGCAATCCGCTCGCATATCTATCGCAACAACATCCCCTCGAAAAAAGAACACGGGCAGATATTCTACTCCAAACTTCACTTCGACCTGTCAAAAAAGACCGCCGAAGAAGATTCATCGGAATACTACACCGTGCAGGAAGCCATGAAGAAATACAACCTCACACGGGATTCGGTTTACGGCATCCTTCAGTTCCATGAAATCAGACGGGAAAAGAAAGGACGCTTTGTGCGCTTCCTGAAAGTGGAATTCGACCACATCATGGGAGCCCGTTAATGGATTGGAAGCGGTTTGAATTTTTTCAAAAATTCTTTTATGGCTCTTTCCGGTCTGTCCGACTCTTCTTTTTTCAGTCAGATAGCTACTGCTATCATTTTCAAAAAGAATAACCGGACATCCTCGAAAATACCTCATAAAATTTATGATGAAAAAAATTCAAACCGCTTCCTAATGCAACCGACTGTAATTATCCGGAAATTATTTCCTGCTGATTACGGTCTGCACAGCATCATTAAGGATTTTCGCAGCAAAAGTCAGTTATAACCATTTAATATTCATCATTATGTCAGAATGCAAAACAGTTACTTTGAGGACACGCCCTTTGAAGAAGGGTATGCTGTCGTTCTACCTTGATTACTATCCGGGCTATCGGGATCAGGAAACGATGAAAACCATCCGTCACGAGGGATTGAACATTTATATCTATGCCAATCCCAAGAACCAGCGGGAACGGGACTTTAATGCCGCGATGTCGGAGAAAGCGGAAGCTATCCGGTGCCGGAGGTTTGAAGCCATCGTGAACGAAAGGTATGACTTCTTTGACAAGCACAAGTACAAGGCCGACTTTCTGGAGTACTACCGGAAGCAGCTCCGCAAGCACGACCAGAAATGGGGATTCGTCTACCAGCATTTCTGCAACTTCGTCCACGGCAAATGCACCTTCGAGGAAATAGACGTTGATCTGTGCAACAGGTTCCGCGAGTACCTTCTAAACGCCAGACTGCTGAAACGGGACGGATATATTACACGGAACTCGGCTTCCGGATACTGGTCCACTTTCAGAGGATTCCTGAAAATCCTTTACCGTAACAGGATGATCAAGACCAATGTCAATGATTTTCTGGAGAAGATCGAGCCGGAAGATGTGGTGAAGGACTATCTGAGCGTGGAAGAACTGTATTGCCTTGCCGAGACCCTGTGCAAGATACCTGTTCTGAAGACCGCTTCCCTCTTTTCGTGCCTGACCAGTTTGCGGCTCAGCGATGTTCTTTCCCTTTGCTGGGAAGAAATCGTCGACTTCGCTGCCGGAGGGAAATGTGTTCATACCATCACCCAGAAGACCAAGACCGAGGACATCATCCCGATAAGTGATGAAGCATTGGAACTGATAGGCTACAGTCCTGAAAAGACCGGTCTGGTATTCAAAGGTCTGAAACGGAGCTGGACGCAGCAGCCGATGAAGGAATGGATCCGTTCTGCCGGAATCACCAAGAACATCACATTCCATTCATACCGCAGGACATACGCTACCCTTCAGGCAGCAGCCGGCACTGACATCCGTACCATTCAAAGCAACATGGCGCACAAGAGCATCACTACCACCCAACGCTACATGAAAGTCGTGGACAGCAACAAACGTGAAGCGACCACTAAGATCTCATTGACAAGGAAGGGCTAATACGGCGGATTCGTGCCTGTTTTATCGGTTAGAATATGATTTTTCGCTGAAAATCATATTCTAACCATATTTTTTCTTAATTCCGGGCTGATTTACTGACATTATTTGCGACTGTCTGAAACTGTACATCTATTTTTGCCACACTGAAATTTCAAATATCAACAGTCTATGGCAGATAATAACAGACCCACCACCAAGAAAGCAAGCATTGTCCTTGCTGTGCTATGTGTCATTTTCGCAACAGTTGCTACAATATTGTATAAGAATCATCAGATTGGTTCGATTGGCTACTCTGCTCCTGTTGTAATCGGGATCGTTGTTGCAATCCTCTCCTGCGCCGTTCTCCAACGCCTGTTCTACCCATTGCTTGCAAAAAGCGGTATTGATTTTTCTTTTGGCTGTAGAGTTTTTCACAAGACAGAAGCCGTTGCCAACGGCATAAATGCCGATACTCCGAATGCACTTCCGCAAACAGACAATACGGCTAGTGTTGTGGTGCAGAGACTCTCATATCTTGAAAAATATGAAGCACGCATGGAAGAACTGGAGCGTGCGAAAAAGGAAAGACGGACTGCAATAGTCAGTGCCATACACGACTACACCACATACATAATGACTGAGTTCCTAACCAAAGAGGCACTTGAAACGCTTCATGAGAACATCGAAGCTCTGGCTTACGGACAAACGGATCTATACAAACCAATCCGTTCCAGAGAAGATAATCATATCAAGTCTCCGGCACTAAGGCATTTTGCGTGGAATATCGGAGAACGGCTTGATATTCCGTTAATCGACAGGGCAAAGTTCATAAAGGAGATATTCCCACATGAACTGGAAGGTGCGACAATCGAGTATCTTTCCAAGAATCTCAGGGACTCTGTTACGAGCAAAATCAATATCGATGTGCCTGAAAACGGGGACTACCGGTTTGACTGCATGAGAAATTCTGCTGACGGGAAAATTAGTTCCTACTGATTACAATCTGCATAACTTCATTATATTGGTTTGCGGCATGTCAAACAATTAAATCGTTTAGTCATGCTGAAAGAAAACCTTACATTCAATGACCTGCCCGAAATGGTAGGCAGGCTGTGCGAAAAGATTGAGAGCCTTGAGAATGCGTTGAAAGACAATCTTGCAAAACAGGTTCCGGTCAAAGAAAACCTGCATGTCCCCATGACCGTGGAGGAAGTGTGCAGCTATCTCGGAATATCCAAATCATCCTTCTACTACAAAGCCAAGCACGGAGGCATTCCCACCATCAAGCAGGGCAAGCATCTGTTTGTCTATCGTGACGAACTGGACAAATGGCTGGAGAGCGGAAGAAAAGGTCAGATACCTCTGAGCATCGAGGAAGAACACGAGCAGATGCTTGCTGCAACAAGGCATAAGGCAAAACCAAGAGAGCTGTAGGAATATGGAAAAGACGAACAGCAATATTCCTACTCCGGAGGAACTGAAAGCTTACATAGATGAATCGGTCATCAGTGTAACCGGGACATACGAGCAGTCCGCTTCCGTGCTGATGGTGGATGATTCCATCATCGGGACTCTGGGGAATTTCAGTGCGTCCATCGGGAAAGCCAAAAGTAAGAAGACCTTCAATGTCTCGGCCAGTGGTGATGATTATTTTGGAGTTGCTCTGCAACCTTTTTACCAGTTCGTCCGTATTGTCCGTACCGTCCACAGCTCCCGGCTCAAATGCTTCATACTCAGATTGGGTCTGCGTGTCGAGGTCATGGCGGTCTACAACAAACATCACCTTGTCCACATCATCCAGTTCGGAAACGAGTTGTGCAGCCTTGAATGAGGTCAATGTCTTTCCTGCTCCGGTGGTATGCCATATATAACCGTTGTCATTGGAGTTCTTTACCTTGTCCAATATCTTCTCCACGGCATAGAACTGATACGGACGAAGCACCATCAGACATTTGTCACCCTCGTGAAGCACAATGTATTTGCCGATGATTTTTCCGAGAGTGCATTTCTCCAGAAAGAACGAGGCAAACATATTCAGTTCATTGAACGGATGATTGGCGGCATCCGTCCAGTTGAATGTAAACTTGTAACCGCTGTTCGGATTGTTGGCAAAGTAGCGGGTGTTTACACCGTTGGAGATAACGAACAGTTGAATATAGTCAAACAGACCGTGAAAAGATGTCTTGTGGTAACGCTGTATCTGATTGTATGCCTGTTTGAGTTCCACGCCACGGCGTTTCAACTCAATCTGCACCAATGGCAGACCATTTATAAGAATGGTCACATCGTAGCGGCATTTCTTTCGTCCTTCCACTGTGATTTGGTTGGACACCTGAAATTCATTTTGGCACCATTGCTGACAATCAAGAAACTCCACCCAGATGCGTTTGCCATCAGCTGTATCAAGCGGATAAAGGTCTCAGAGTTTCTTTGCCTTCTCAAAACGTGTGCCTCCTTCAAGGTAGATGAGTATCTTGTCAAATTCCTCATCCGTAAACTCGGTGCGACCGTGCTCTGCCAGCCGCTTACGATTATGTATCTCCAACTGCCGTTTGAAATTGGCTTGAAGATTTTTCTCCTCCGCAATCTGGACATATTCATAGTCCATTTGCTGAAGTGTTGCAATTAGCCCAGCTTCTAATGCCGCTTCACTTTGTATTGCCATATTCTTGAAAATTATCTGGATTAGTCCGCTTTTCTACATGAAGCAACTCTCTCACATCCACATTCAAGACATCAGCGATACGAAACAATGTTTCGAGATCCGGCTGCGATGTATTTGTACACCAACGGGACACAGAACAGGTATTCTTACCAATCTGCTCAGACAGCCATTTTGCCGTCCTGTTTTGCTCAACAAGTACTACCTTTATTCTATTTAGTTGCTTCATATAGAAAAAACTTATAGTTTGATGCAAAAGTACAAAATTTGCTTGTAATAAAGCATATAGAAGCAGAAATATTTATCATTGTTCATCAACGCTAAAATAGACGATATGGTCATTTGCTTTCTTCTTGTATTTTGATGAATCAGAAAAGGCATTGTATACATTTCATATTTCGTTACCAGTGGCCAACGCCAAATCATACCGTCCAGTACATTCTGCCGAATGAGATATGGCATACTGATTATCCGTAAGAATAATCGACTTACCGCCAGAATGTTTGATGCCAATGTAACTGGGACATAACCTCTCCCTTCTCCTGTATTCAAGATCATACCCTCGGCTATCGTCCCCACTATTAGTGAAAAGTAAGATGAGAACAATGTCGTTATTTTATATTCATCACTTCGCATAAATGTCTTATAAACTTTATCTTCCACCTCATATCCAAATTTGCCTCTTCGCTGATCTGGTATTTCATGTATTTTCCTCCTTTTCGTGTATATTTAGTAAAGGACACCTTTTCTTCTTTAAATAACCATTGTAAGACTGTAAATAATTGAGATTAAATTAAATAATTTATCAGATTCCTAAAATTCTATGAAATTTAGTAAAATCATAATTTATTTTTGAGCCGGAAACAGTTCGTTTTAGAAGTTCTGCCGATTATCATTGCTCATTATGACTAAAACCAATACCTTTGCACAAGAAATCATTTGAATTGTAATTATGGTAAGATCTTGATTAGTAACTACTCAAACATTAGTTTTTACTAATACTTTCTTCGTCTAGTACTATAAAGATGATTAAAAGTTCTTGACTGAGCTAAGTGATTTAGTTGAGATAAACGTTAATATTTATTCAATTATAATGTCAAAGAAGATAGGTCGTAATGAGCCTTGCCCTTGTGGCAGCGGCAAGAAATATAAGCATTGTTGTATGCAAAAGGAACAGGCAATAGGAACATTGCCAGCGGTAAATCATGCTTTATGGCCAACTTCTTGGCTTGATGCACCAAAAACTATAGCGTATTTAAGTAATCACGCAGTCCCACCAATATTGGACTATTTAATAGCAATGCAACTTAACCCACAAAATCGAGGGAAGAATATCCGAATTGAGCACCTTTTGCAAATAGCAGTTGCGAATCTCGGAAAAAGTAGTCAGGCTCCTGACATCAATGAGTTCAAGAGTATAATTGACCAGGAGTTCTCATTTGATCCTATGGAAGACATGCCGATTAACATGTTTGCTGAACCTGTAGTGTTTTATGGCGGCAATTACACATTCTTTCCTGGCATCTCAACCCATGCAACAGAGATTTTTCGTTCAATGACAGAAGCCATATTCTATAACTTGAATATATTTACTGGAGCTTTCCGTAATGAAGTTTATGATGGAGTACTCTTCATGCTTGAACTGAGCAAAATTTTGTCAACCCGAGCAGAAATAAGTGGCTTAGTACGCGGAAATGAGAACCCTCGCGAAACGCTTAACGAACCAAATACTAACCAATCTTTAGTCATTACTTTGCCGATGATGACTGAAATCATTAATAAGAACAGGCTGAATCGAAATATTTTGAAATCATTTTTGTTAGAGGTTAATGCTCATGATATACTAACCCAAGATGCAGAAAAGAATCCTTTATTATACAGACCAATTGTTGAGTTTGACAATAACTTCTACTTTGCCGGAATCTCTAGTCAAGGCTGTGCCATTAACAACTTTATCCTAAGAACAGCTCTAAAACACCGTTGTCTCGAAAACCTAGTAAAACATACCCATTATGGTGTCTGGATGCGCATCGGACATTCTTGTATAGAGCAGATGCACTGGGAACAAAACTCAATTGGAGAAATCCTTGCCCCTGTTGAAGGCTATTACGAGGATGTATTCCGCATTGATGTCAACTACCTTGCATATGTGTGCTATGCTCATGATTTGGCCCATAATGTAGCCATAGATGGAAATGATAGTTTCAGCAATCGAGATCTCAGCCAACATTTACACAAGCGTATTGGTGCCATCAGAAATGACAAAAGGTCGAAAGATGACCATATCCTGACGCTTGTTCTGTATTCTACAATGGGTGAGACATACGGATTTGCCATGGGAGAGCAGGACGTAACTGACTATTTTCTTCAATTCTCTGCCTATGATTTCTTGCAATTGATACAGACTGAGAAATGGGACAGTTTGAGTCTTGTCCGTTATGCTCGTTCTAAGGGGAATATATCATCACTCGAGGCTCCTATGAATCAATCCCTTGATGTATATGCTCTCTACAAGCATTATAATGAGAGCTTCTATATGAAAGACGACAAACCATCAGACATACTTTATATTGAACCAAATTATGGCTGTGACCTCATATTCAAAAGCAAGGAAAAACTGTATTACCACGGAACGCTGAAGAGATTAAATGGACAGTATGCTTATATACCAGTAATACGTGATTTCGACTATGCGGCAATTTTTAAGCCAGTCCACTCACTTATCAATGCCAAGAGTTGTGAGTCTTATAGTATTCCTGTGTGGGTAAGTTGTTGTCAAGAAGAAAAGCAGGGAATAAATCCATCCTCTATTTCCGATACTGTAATAACAGCTGTTGCATACTGGATGGATACTTTACAACCAGCCATAGCTGATATGATCTGCCAATGCTATAAGCACTCCGTAGAGATCGAACTTATCTTCAGTGAAAAGGTATTGGCCGATAAAGGAATACACTATGATGACGACATAAAGCCTACACGAGGAGGAAATCTTAACGTATCCAAGACAGAAGGCGGAGTTTCCGTTACTTTTGATGATGATTACATCCATTCTTTTATGGGAGCAGGCAACGAGAGTGAGCGTAACATGATGCGTTGTATCATAAAAGAACTCCTGGAAATAGACGAAGAAACTGCATGCCTAATTATAAATAGTCGCATCCCCTTTGGTCAAGCAAAGATGATTCTAATGATGGAGCAGTCACTAAACCCTCTGTCAATACCCTTGTGGCTTTATACTCCTATCTATATTCATGCCGCCACCAGCCAACTACTACTCGACAAATTCCCACAGTGGATGAAGGAGAATGGTCATGATATAACAGGTAAACTCAATACAAAAACTGAAAAAATAGACTTCCTCCACAAAGGAGTAGAAGTGCTCCTTAATGAACTTGATAGACGCCTGTCATCATTTGATACATTGTGGTTGCTGCGTATGCTCATGCAAAATCACGAGACATTGGTTTATCAGCGAGAACATAACAGAATCTTACAACCCGCACAGATTCTTTGTTTTGGAGAAAATGAGTCAAAACGGAAAGAGTTCTTCGATACAGAAAAACGACTTGCTGATGCTGGAATATCTACCCGTGCTTTGATAGAATATCTAGCTGCAACACAGTATCGTGGCGGAGGTGTCAAACCAGGCAATAATGATATAGAAAGTCTATTATCTATCATGAACGAGGTGGTATCTATTGGTGGTATATGTGACGCCATACATTTAGATGTGGCTAATCATACCATTGAAAAATTAAGCTCAGGACGTTATGGCATCTATGATGATGTTTTCTCCGAAAATGTAGGAGAGTTTGCAGCAACGCGCACTATTGAAAGTGTAAATGGGCAAATCGAAGAATTCGAGAGCAAAATGGCCAAGATGGCAGTCCGTCCAAATACAAAAGAAGAAAACAAGGATGCAGAACTTGAGGAGATAGATGTGGCATTCTTAGAGGATTGGGGAGTCTCATATTCCAATATCTTGCAGTTCCTTTATGTCTGTTACATCATAGCCATGGAACAGCAGAAATCTGTCATAGAGATAGAAGAGTATCAACTCATCAAGGCTATGCAGGAGCATTGTACAGAACTAACTGAAGATTTAGCAAAAAAATGTATCAATCGCCTTTCTTTGGATAAACGAGGAAACTACCTCACTCCGCCAGAAGGATTAACGGGCAAAGATATCTTCCCTTGGTCATACAATAGAGAATTGAGTTATCTGCGTCGCCCAGTGATTCGCTATAAATATGATGACGGCACTGTTATGTGTATGTTTGGGTTCCGATCCTGTATTCAAGCCGGCATTCAGCTATCAGACTTACTTTATTCTGGTCGCTTACGTTATGTGGGAAGGAAAATAGAAACCTTGCTTGGAAAATTTGAAGCCATAAAAGGGTCTGTGTTCAACGATGAAGTGCGATCTTTTTTGGAAAAGATACCAATGATACGAGTATGGAAGCATGATGTCACTATCAAATCTGGAGGCTATTTCGCGGCAGATAAAGACTATGGCGATATCGATGTGATGGCTTATGATATATCACATAATATACTCTACTTGATAGAATGTAAGAACACCAATCCAGCCAAGAATGTTAAAGAGATGAAAACCGAAATGGATGAGTATCTTGGTCGTGGCGATAATCTCAAGAGAGATAAGAAGAAGGCTCTCGTTCTTAAACATTTGCGTCGTCATCGCTGGATAACGGAGCATATTAATGAAGTTGCGGAACGCATTGGCATAGCAGATACACCCCGAGTAAAATCAATGATGCTGACAGCTACAGTAATACCAACATCCTATCTCAAAAGAGAGAAAACTCCAATGTCAATTCTGAATTATCCTGAATTAAAGATAAAGGGCATGGATTATCTAGATTCGTGCAAAGAACCAGATTTAAGTGTACTTGAGATATGAGACTATTAGAGGTGCTGATGCGTCTCGCACCTTCTAATTTTTAAATACTCTAAAGGCAGTATGGAGTAATCGCTGACGGTTTGTCATCCCTGCAATCTGTTCAGTCACATTCCTCTATTCTAACTTACCCAATAGTAGAGTATAGCCTCTTCAATCTTCATATTCTCAATAATTGTAAGGTGCGCAAATTTTGTACAGAATGTTACAAAAATAGGCAGAAATACTGCAACGGAGACTTTCTGAAAAAGAAATCCCCAAAAAATCATTTGGAAGTTTGAATGGATATTTTGTAATTTTGCATTAATTTTGAGGCAATATAAACACAAACAATGCGTAGATACAGAATGAACATATTATCAATAACAACCGCAATTCAGAGCAATAAACGCACTGAATCTGTGTCATTTGTTCATGTTTCACGCATTGAAGCTCGTACAGTAAATACTTTCCGACGAACATAACAAGTACACTATTGTACTTTGAATGAGAATATAAGCAGAATAGTTGGAGAGTCTTTACAAACTTTCCAACTATTCTGTTTTATGCCCATTTGTGACAGTCGCCTTAGTGATGCTCTTCTGTCATTTCCGCCTGATGGGCTATTTGTAACCAAATTATTAACGTGCAGTGATGCACATAAATTGAGAAAAAATGAACTATAAATTTGATGGCAGCAACCTGTTCTTTACATCTGACACCCATTTTTATCATGGAAATATCATTCGTTTCTGCAATAGACCGTTCAAGAATGTGGAAATGATGAATGAAACCATCATATCAAACTGGAATAATACAGTCGGGCAAGACGGTATCGTTTTTCATTTAGGCGATTTTTGTCTTGGCGGCTCAGCAGAGTGGAGTAAAATACTCGACAGATTGAACGGCAAGATATATCTGATTATGGGCAACCACGATTTGAAAAATATACGCCAAGGTTACATTAACAGATTTGAGCATGTGGCAATGCAAATGCATATAGAGGTAGGCAAGCAGAAGATATATTTGAACCATTACCCTTTCCTATGCTTTGATGGCGGATATAAAGATGTGTGGCAACTGTTCGGACATGTTCACACAAGGCAAAACAACACAGGGATTGATGCAGCCCGGCTTCAATATCTCTATCCTACACAATACGATGTCGGAGTTGACAACAATAATTTTACGCCTGTATCATTTGAGCAGGTCAAGAGAATAATAACCAAGCAGATTGAAAAAGGAGGACAATAGAATGAAGATACAATATATGAGCGACCTGCATATGGAGTTCTGTGATAACAGCAGGTGGCTGAAACATAGCGAATTGCCGGTAACAGGCGATATCATGGTTCTTGCTGGAGATATATTCTATCTGAAAAACAGGATTGCACCCTTGAGCAACTTCTGGAAATGGGCTTCCGCAAATTATCGTCAGGTATTCATTGTACCTGGCAATCACGAATATTACAATTTTTGCGATGTGATGGATAATGGATTGCAATGGAATTGGATGTTCAAGAACAATGTAGGATATCACCAGAACCAAGTAGTACGGATAGATGACACCGACTTTATCATGAGTACTTTATGGTCTCAAATTTCTCCTTCCGACGAATATTTTGTGTGGAAGGGCATGAATGATTTCCGACAGATAATGTATAATGGCAAATTACTACAGACAGAGGAGTTTAACCAGATGCATAACTTCTGTTTGGATTTCATCAAACAAAGTCTGAAGGAGTGTACTGCCAAGCACATTGTGATAGTAACACATCATCTCCCCACATTAGAGGTTGTTGCCCCTCACCATAAGGGTTCAGTTCTGAATAGTGCATTTGCTACTGATTTGAGCAAACTCATAGCGGAAAATCGCATTGATGCCTGGATTTATGGGCATTCACACACAAATATTGATGCTGAAATTAACGGGACAAAGGTTGTCTGCAATCAGATGGGATATGTATTTGATAATGAACATATCAGCAATGGCTTTAATCCGAACAAGTGCCTAATCTTGTGACAAGCAGATTCATCTAACACACTCTAAGGTCTCAATATATCATATAGTTAATGGAAAAGCACCTATTTCTATATTATATGATAGGCTGGGACTTAATATTTTCAGTTAGTTACACGAAAAGAATTTTGCTTGTCAAAGGAAAACTGCCTTTACTTTATCTCCGTACTCATATATACGCCTAATAAAGTCAGAACAAAGGGAAAAGACATTTAATCATCTAAATATATCTGATAAAAAGGCGAAACTTATAATTACCCTATTCCCATTTATACAGTTTTTGGACCCGAATTCTTCTTAATCCTAAAAGTACAAGTTTTCTTCTTCCGGCACCTTGTTCTCCAGGAACATAACATAGTAAATCGGGAGATAGAGGATATTTCCTTTTGTCTTTATTTCCCTTTCGTTTGAGAGAACAATAGATGAAACAATATGGTAATCCTGAATTGCCATCAGGTTGTCCAATGCACTATGAACCGTATAATCCTTACCGGATTTAACCTCGATTGGCAGCACACTCATGGTACTACTGTCATCAACAAGAAAATCAACCTCCCCCTTCTGCTTGTTGTCGTAGTAGAACAGTTTTTCGTAATGTGCTTTCAGTTCCTGGGCAACCACGCTTTCATAGACAGAGCCAAGGTTAATGCTGGCTATATCGTTCAGTATTGGCTGGATATTATAATGATACAACTGGGAAGTAAGCATACCTACATCGTTCATGTACAGCTTCAACAAATTTTTCTGCTGGGATTCTGCCAAGGGATATTTCGGATTGCTGATTGCATGAGATGGTATCGTAATACCTGAATTGATCAGATACTCAAACTCCTCCACGTAATTGCTGAATCTGTCGCCTTTCCTATCCAATATATCTTTTGCCACAATCCGCTTCTTCTTGTTCTCCATCTGAGAAGGAATCATATCATAGATACGGCGGATATACAGTTTCTTGGCTGCATCCTCTTCGTAACGGGAAGCATCGACACCATACAATTCTCTGATAGCCTCCTGAACCTCCCTCACTTTGACGATATTATGACTGTTCAAATATTCATTTACCGCATCCGGCATACCTCCCACGAGAAGGTATCTTTTGAAAAGACTCAGCACCTTATCGTGAACCTCCGGGGACAAAGGCTGTTTCTGCTCAAAGGATTGTCTCAGATGCGCAATCGCATCCTCGCCGAAATCATTTGCAATCAGGAATTCTTCAAAGTCCAGCTGATACATTTTCTTGGGGATAATACTTCCGACTGGAACCGAAACGGTCTTTTTCAATGCAATTCCCAACAGGCTTCCACTGCAGATAAACCGATACCGATGCTCTTGTCTTAGGAACTTGAGCATCGTCAAAAATTGCGGATAATGCTGAATCTCATCAATGAAGACCAATGTGTTTTCATATCTGTCCAGCTTGGATCCTGCAACCATACTTAAGTTCAGGTAAAACTCTTCCGTTGTGCGAACATTCTTGAATATCTTGTCGCCCGCATCGTCTTCCACGAAATTTATCTCCACATAGTTGCCATAGAGTTCGGTCCCTACATCTCTTATGATGTAAGATTTGCCTATCTGCCGCGCTCCTTCAATCAGGAGAATCTTGTCCTCATTAGACCTGAGGTGGTCATCTATATATGATCGGATCTTTCTGTACAACATAGCTTCTACACTTTTCTAAAAGATTTAGCACTGCAAATATACACTTTTCCATAAAAACAACCCTTATGATTCTACACTTTTTCTATTTCCCCGTGTCTACTTTCGGAGGAACATGTTCGGCAACAACTTTACTTTATCCCCGTACTCATATATACGCCTAATAAAGTAAAGTCAAAATAAGGGAAAAAGAGATGGCTCCGCCAAACAGACCAGCCGATTTGCCGAAGTCCACCAATGATACAACCTGTTTTCTCTTTTGGCTGCAAAATCTTCGTGACTGCATCTTGCTTTTAGTTGACATCAGTTGGTGAAAATTCCGCTTATTTTCTTACCTTCGCATCGGAAGAAAACAGGTGGACTTCGGACGGGAAAGGGAGTTTTCCCGTTGGTTCTGATTCAAGTGAAAAGTGCGGCAAAACGGACGGTTTTTGGCCTGAAAAACAAGCGGGAAAGGGCTTTTCTACCGTTTAAACAGCAACTTATTCATTTTCAAGCAGTTTGTTAGGCTGTATTGGGAAATAGTCTTCGATTAACAACAATAACATAATATTACTATTGATTATAAAGGCGTTGATTTTCAACGCCTTTTATTTTTGCTATGTGACCGATACTGGTCTAAAATAGTGAATTTTCAGCTCATTCTTGTACCGCATTTGTGCCGCAGTGATTTTAAGGGGGCAACTACCTGCACAAGCTGATGATGCACCGCGTCATCCCGTATTATAAGCCGAATGGCAAATTGTGCTTCTTTGACAAAGCGGAACTGGAGGTGTGGCAAAAGAACATCCGCATCGCCTCGTAGACGGAGCTTGACCAGCAGGTGCAGGCTCGAAGCCAAGCTGGATATTCTTATTGCCAAACGGGATATTCAGGCGGTAAGGGGTGAAAAAAATAACGTTTCCGCCCCGTCCCAAGCGGTTAAAGGATGTGTTTGCATACTTGGTCAAAGATATTCCGTTATACTGCCTGCATCGGGCACACCGTGCCCGTCACGTTCGGTAACTTGTGTGGATATGTCTGCTCTGTATTTGGCTGGTTGCCGTTGCAATAGCTTGTAGTGTCATACATGAAAATGCCATGATAAAGAAAGTGATACGACGGTATTTGCTACAACGAGAACATATACTCCCGTGCATGTAAAGCAGCATGTTATTAACTGTTTTCTTTCCACATTTGCAGAACATATTTTATTCTTCATCTATATTCAAATACTATATTCAAAATACAGGGAATTTACTTCATCTGATGTTACCATTTATAATTGAAACAATCGAAAAACGAGATTATCCAGCATTGTATTCTCATCAATTTGGAAACATGAATGGCAGTGCATTATATAAGTACTCCGCCAAAGAACGAAACTCATGCCGAGCACCTTCTTGTTCATGGAAAGTCAGATTGTTGACAGAAAATATGTCCGAGAGTTGTGCCATGGCCTGAACTTGTGCCCAAATTCTATCGTATGCAACATCGTCCGTTCCGCTGCATGCCCAAATGTAGAAATTGTTTTCTGGTAAAGTAGAAGAGCGGACAATGTTGGCAAAATGTTCTGCTGTCTCGGTCGGATAATTCATTCCTGCAAAACGTCCTAATGACCAGCTATCAGAACTTATCGGCATAAAGTATTTGAAACAATCCAACGTGTGTTCCAATGCATACCAAGTTGTTACAGCCCCCATTGAAAAGCCCCCGATAGCTCGATGTTCTCTTGACGCTTTTATTCCGACAATATCGGTGCTTTCAGTATATGTGTGATAACGACTCTCTACAATCGGAATCAAATCGTTTACCAGTTCTTGTGGCAGAACCTCGCAATAGGGATCTGCATCAGGATAATAATCAACAGGATTACCATAAACATAGCTTGTCGAGACAACGATAGTCGGAGCCATATCACCATTGCCTATCATGTGATCCAGCAATTTACATAACAACCCATTTTCATTTTGAAAGAAAGAAGCTGCCGTTTCGCCATGGCCGTGTACGAAATAAAATACATTATAGCATTGGTCAGACGCCTCTTCGTAACCATACGGTAAATAGACGTAAGCAGTATTCTTGCGCATTTCCCCGTTTCCTTCCACGTAATTTTGGGTGTCATAATCAATTTGCACAACACTCCCTTTTAATGCAGATTCCTGATTGTATTCAGACGGGACGGGTGTTGTTTTGTTCAAGAGTTCTGTATAATCAGGTGAAACTCCAACTTCAGGTTCTTGCTCCGAAGATATTATAGAATCCCCCTTATCATTATCATTGCAAGCAACCATACATAAGCAAAGCAGCAGGACTTTAATCATTATTTTAAATTGATACATTATACTTCGGTTTCAATGAAATTTGTGTCGTTAGTCCGGACTCCCTATGCCAAGGAATCCAGACTTCGACACACATAATGATAGATTTCTATTCTTTTGTCTTGTTGCGTTTGCCTTTCTTCATTTCAGCAATCGCCTGTTCCGTCATTTGTTTATAAATGGTTTGCTGTTCGGCAGTCAAGAGAAGAGAAATGTCTGCTGTCAATTTATCCATGGCTTCCCTACGTTTCTCACGGGGATATTTTTGCTTGTTGAAGTTTGCATACAATTTACGGATTTTTGTTTCCTGTTCATCGGCCAGATTCAATTTTTCATCCATCTGCTTGATACGCTGTTCTATCCGTTGTTGTACGGTCATCTGACGGTTGTTGTCTTGTGCAACACTTGAAGGACTGTAACAATGGCAATGGCCATAACTAAAAACATTTTTTTCATACTGAATTTTCTTTTACGGGTTGATTATTAAATTGATTATAGCTTTAATTTCATGGATTTTGAGGCATCTGTCCTTACAATTCGGAAACCTACGTTGGCATAACCTTGCGTACCGGCTCTTACATCGTCCGATTTCTCGCTACGGCAATCGTCTCGTTTGGAATCCCAACTTCCTCCTTTGACGATATACTGCCCATCGGCATCGGTCGAGGTAGTCCATTCCCAGCAGTTTCCCCAAAAGTCAATGCCTCCACACGCTCCGGTGGATTGTTTGTAAGCATCCACTGCCGTCAATCCTGATTCAATATGGTTGGCGTTCATAGCCACATCTTTAGGCATATGTCCGGCACCGAGAATCCATTCTTCTTCGCTTGGCAAACGGTAGATGTGCTTTCTGTCCTGCTTCGTAAGCCAATCGCAATAAGCCTTGGCTTCGGCAATGGTGATATTTACCACCGGATAGTTTTCTTTACCTGCATCATAGGCAAACTGGGGATTAAATGCGGCATATTCGGCATTGGTTACCGGTGCGTAGCCGATATAGGCATTGGGAGCAGATGCACCACGCAGAACCATCCATGCATCTTTGGGATTCTCGTCCCTGCGAGGGTCTATAAAGCGAAGAAATTGCTGTTGTATGCGGGTATCTCTATTCTGCACCATCTCGTCCACAATACCTTGCATGTGTTCCACTATGCTGTAAGTCCGGGCTTCACGTTCCAGTTCACGAAGTTTATTCTTCTTTCTTGCTACTACCTTGTCATACCGTACACACATTTGATCCAATAAAGCCTGTTTATTGGCCTCTGTCGGTGTCTTTCGATACCGCACAAACAAATTGTGTGTCTTGGAATCCATTTTAGGTCGCCCCTCTTCTACAAGCGGGGCACCGGGCTTATCGAACTCCAATTCACTCTCTACCAAATCATCAGGACTGATAAATTTTCCCAATTCCACCTTTTGATGCACACCGAAATAATGCGCCACAAGTCCGTCACGGTAAATGGACAGTCTGTATCCTCCATAAAGGTCGCAAGGCAAGGTGGAAATGTAATAATCTTTTCCGGGTATAAATCCGGACTTATTGCTCGCACTATATGTAATGATAGTGCTTGTATGTGCCATATCTCCGATTGCAGTTTTTCCTTGAACATCCTTACAAATGGTTGCCGCACCCGCCAATGGAAGTCCATCCACACTTTCCAGTTCTACCTTTGTCACGCCTGTAAGCCGGAAATTGAATTTGATACCGCATCGGTTGGAGGAATCTCCCTCGTATCCATCTGTTTTATCCGTCTGATGGGTTGAAACCACGATTTTATCTTCTTTGTCGCTGTCTTGTGCGGACACAGCAGTGGCCGTCACAATGGCAACAGCCATTGTTAAAAACAATTTTTTCATATTCGTATATTATTTGGAGAATTAAATAGAATCAGTTCTTACGACTCTGAAACCGACATTGGCATATCCTTGTGTACCAATTCTTATGACATCAGATTTCTCGCTACGGCAATCATCACGTTCAGAATCCCAACTGCCGCCTTTAATGATATATTGCCCGTTTGAATCCGTGGATGAAGTCCACTCCCAACAGTTACCCCAAAAGTCGATACCACCACAAGCACCTGTTGTCTGGCTGTAAGCATCTACTGCTGTCAGTCCTGTTTCCACACGGCCGGCGTTCATTACAACGTCCTTCGGCATATGCCCTGCACCGAGAATCCATTCCTCGTCGGTAGGCAGACGGTAGCTATGCGAATTATCCTGTGCCGTAAGCCAATTGCAATAAGCCGTGGCATCAGCAATCGTGATATTCACTACCGGATAGTTGTCCTGGTCGGCTTCATAGGTAAAATCTGGTTTGAATACTGCATATTCCGCGTTGGTTACAGGGGCATAGCCGATATAGGCATTGGGGGCAGATGCACCGCGCAGCACCATCCACGCATCGTTGGGGTTGTCATCATTCCGAGGGTCTATAAGACGCAGGAACTGCTGTTCGAGACGGATGTCACGGTTCTCTACCATCTCATCCACAATCTCTTGCATTTCTTCCACCACATCCAAAGTCAAGGCTTCCCTCTCCAGTTCACGGAGCTTGGCTTTCTTGCGGGCTACTACCTTGTCGTAACGGATACCCATCTGATCCAATAACACCTGCTTGTTTTCCTCCGTAGGGTTTTGCTGGTATTGACGGAGAAGTGCCGTTGTCGTGGCATCCAATTCCGGTCGTTCTTCTTCCACGAGTGGTGCATCCGGATCGTCAAATTCCAGTTCATTCTCCTCCAAATCGCCGGGACTTATGAACGAGCCTAATTCTACGGTCTGGTGTACGCCAAAATAATGTGCCACGAGTCCTTCCCGATAGATTGACAAGCGGTAACCTCCATAAATGTCGCAGGGTAAGGTAAAAATGTAGTAGTCTTTTCCGGCAGTCAGGCCGTTTTCATCCGGGGCATTGAACACCAGAATGGAGTTGGCGTTTTCCACTTCACCGACAAGTAGTTCCGCTGTTTCTCCCCATTGGATACCGACAGTTCCGGCCAAGGCATAACCATCTACACTTTCCAACTCTATTTTTGTGATTCCGGACAACTGAAAATTCAGTTTCAAGCCACTGGATATGCTGTGCAAATCCTGTGAACTTGGGAAATTCAACGCAGTAACCCCATTTTCATCATATCCATCACTTCCTGCCACTTGTTCGGCAAGAACGGTCATGGTTGGATTTTCACTGCCGAATATTTCTTCCTGTTGATTTATAATATCTTCATTGTCACATGAATATAGGGCTGCTGTCATCAGAAACGACAGGCAAAATATGCCAAATACTTTCATTTTCATAATCTTGTCTTATTTATAGTTTCCTTTGTTTTTGGAACGGTTGAACAGCCTGTTCATCATTCCTCTTTCCAGTTCATATACCCTTTCTATTTGGCTGGGCGTTAAAAATTTGCAGTATTTCAAATAATACTTCTTCCTCAAGTCAAGTATCTTTTGGCTATGAGCGAATCTTTCATTCATTGCCCGTTCTGCCTCATTATCCGAAAGATGAGAGGTATCTCTTTTAGGACGGGGGCCAAGTGCCCAGATTTCTTTCTGGAATTGGCAGAAAGTTTCCACAAACCGCGTGGCAGTCGAATCATCCATAGCCATCTCTTTGGCTATAAAACGGGCTTGGGTTTCGGCCAACTCTTCCCGTGTCATGCGCTGCCGTTCATTCTTTTGGGCATAGGCACTTGTGCTGATAGTCACCATTGCGATTGCAAGGGCAAGAACTTTAATGATATTCTTCATGTCTTTTTATTTTTTACTCGTTCAAAATTTCATAAATAAGTCATCCTGATAAGTTGCAAACAGGTAATCCTGATCGCTGCTGCTCAGATTGGCAAAAGCTTTTTCAACATCTTCAAAATCACTTCTTGAATTATCAGGCAATGAATTGAAGACAACAAACAATGCAATACTTGCCGCCACAAGCCCTCCTGTCAAAGAATACCAAAGGCGGAAATGACGTTTGGATTTGGAAGGCAACATCTCCTGTCTTACAGTTTCCCATACGTTGTTTTCCATATCGTCCAGAAAACCGTCCGGTGCGGTATAGGGAAGACGCTTGCCTATGCGGTCGAAATCAAAATCTCTTTTCATATATCTAATTATTAGCATTCATATATTTGACAATCTTATCTTTGGCAATATGGTAGTTGGATTTTGCCCCATCTACTGTTGAACCGATAATTCCAGCAATCTCGTCATATCCCAATTCATTATAATATCGCAGGTTAAAAGCCAGCTGTTGCTTGGTCGGCAGGGACAAAATGGCTTTTTGCAGCTTGACGGTTTCCAGATCACTGTAATCGACATATTCATCAGCCATCAGGTTGCTTAGTTCGCTGAATGAGTCATCCAATGATACCAGTTCTTCTTTTTTATATTTCCCAAGCAGACGTAAGGCTTCGTTGGTCGCAATCTGGTATACCCAAGAGCGAAAGGTACATTCACCTTTGAAGTCGGATAAAGACCGGAATACCCTGATGAACGTTTCCTGCGTTGCATCCTGTGCATCTTCATGAGCTACCACCAGTCTTCGGATATGCCAGTAAACCGCCTCCTTGTATTTCGCTATCAGATAACGGAAGCCTTTCTCCGGATCTTTAGCAGTCAGCCACACAAGTTCCTTGTCATCCTTTATGTTCATAATTTATCGGGGTTTCTATTGCCATATAAGTATCAGGCACATTCAACGAATCCGTACCTGTAGTCCGTTGGTAAAGAAGCATACAATGTCTGTGACGGTGATGATGCCGAGGGCGGGCTTTGCGCACGACCATACATGATTGCATTAAAAACATGGTTACAACTCCCAATATCAGTAGTTTCCAATTCTTCTTCATATCCTATTGCCTTTTGATGTACACTTTCTTTTTTCCTCTGATTACAAGCCGTATGGGCTTTTTCTTATCCATGGAAAAAGCGTCAAGTTCAGCTTCTGCCGATGCCATACTAAGATACGTCATTTTTGCATATTGCCTGATAGTAAGGTATTCATGCGTTTCCAAATAAGCTATAGCCATCGCCAATCGTTCTTTTTGGTTGAAACGGTTACTGACATGGGATATCACATCAGGTTGAACTACAACGGTAACAACCCGGTTGGGGCGATAATGCCGATGCCAATGTTGTGCATTTGCAACTCCGCAAACCAATATCATCGCGATAAGCAGTATTCCTGTTTTCCATTTTCTCGTTGTACACATAGTTATTGTATTATTTCGTTATACATTCATGTTCCACGAACCTTTTTATGAACTCATTCGAATGGGCGTTCTATATAAAAGACCTTGCAAAGGAATAAAAGTAAAATGGAATAAATGATTTTTTTCAATTCACTCTATGAAAATTATCATCACATGAAGTTTTTCTTTCTGACATATGTATTTTTTAGGATATCGGACTGCTTTTTCTGTCTTTAAAAGAATTTCTATCCTCTACTTATAATTTTATTTCCCTTCTGTTCTATATCGTCATCTGTGATTATTTTGTTACTTAATTTTCTGATAAGCCAAAATAATCATTTGATAATAAATGTAATAATATATCACCGGTGTAAGAGTGTAATACTCCGATCGCCTTTCGGCTGTGGGATGATTGCCACTTAAAACAACAAGCTGGGCACGGGAAAATGGCTGTAGGGAGTGGATAGAGCACGAAAAATTTTATCTCTCTTGCAATCAACGATGCTTGATATGTTCACTAATGTTTGATTTACCCGTCTGATAAAGTTCACACATCTGAGCCTGAGTAAGCTACAGCGTCTCATCTCAAGCTTCACATCTATCTTTGTCTGATCGTCACTGGCGGTGTGTGTATATGATTACTTTATTCTGTTCATCCATAATGTTTATTTAACGTTTTGCCTGAATTTTATTTCCTTCTTTCTACTATGTATTATCATCAAGAGTTGCATATTGAGGGGTGTATCAAAACTAAAATGTTCCCTCCAAAAAGTTACAGATTGTAACTATAACTAAAGAAAGGGGCGTATTATTACTCAATACAGAGTTTGATACGCCCCTTTCTTTAGTGTTATAGGATGCTCAAATTTCAAATTATAAGTTCATATTTTCAAAAATTGAATTTTTATACATTTACATTTGCAGTATTAAATATCACTATAAAAGCATTAGTGTATATTTGAAAAGAAGAGTTGCAGTGAACTAACTTTGACACTAGTCTTAAATGACTATAGGCTGAATCAGACTGCAACTCTCTTACTTGGAGAACTTAGCCAGTTAGAATTGTAGGCTCACGACCTAATAAATGTATTAGCTGTTTCTCCTTCATGTTTAATGCTGTAAATGTAAAGTTATGAATTATTCTCATTTTGTAGGTCTTGATGTCGGAAAAAACACTTTCGATGCATCATTGATGTCCGCTGATGAAAAAGAGGTGTCTCACAATTCTTTTGACAACACTTCGGGGGGAATCCAGGCCTTGCTGGCTTGGATAGCCAGTCATCAACTCTCTTTATCCGAAGTTCTGTTTTGTGCCGAGAACATGGGCAATTACGTCACGGAATTGTCCGTATCGAGTGTGTACATGGGATTTTCCCTGGCTTTAGTTTGCCCGTTAACCATAAAGAAGTCAATAGGTCTGCAACGAGGCAAAAATGACCGGATTGATGCCAGAAGAATTACGGATTATGCGGTATTGCACTATCGAAAACTGAAACTATACAAATTACCGGACAAGGATCTGGTGAGATTGAGAGGATGGATTATTGTACGTGACAATTTGGGCAAGCAAAAGGTTTCCGGCATAAAACTATTGGAAACATTCTCCCAAATGTCCAGGTTGGTTGATGTGGCAGAGCCCATTTCTCTTTTGGAAGAACAGCTCGATTCAATAAAAGAAAAAATCCTGAAGGTGGAAGAAGCTATGGAGAAATTAATAGCCGCCAATAGTTTTCTTTACTCAAACTATATATTGCTAAGAAGCATAAAAGGAATAGGTATAATCAATGCCATTGTATTACTGTGTGTGACCGATAATTTTCAAAGATTTGATGACCCGAGGAAATTTGCCTGCTATTGTGGGGTTGCCCCATTTGAACATACTTCAGGCATTTCCATACGGGGAAAAACTCAGACCTCTCCATTAGCTAACAAAGAAGTGAAAGTATACCTTACCCGAGCGGCGATTACTGCCATCGCTTGGGATCCACAGATGAAAGCATATTATAAAAGAAAAGTGGCCGAGGGAAAACATAAAGCATCTGTAATAAATGCTGTAAGAGCCAAAATAATAGCAAGGGCTTTTGCCGTGATACGAAGGCTGGCTCCATTTGTAACATTGGTCGCATAATATAAAAGGGGGAATAACTTCGAAAACAGCTTAGAGTTAGGAAGCCCTCAGGACTTCTGATGAATTGTTATGTGCATATACAAACTTACCCTAGAATACGTTAATGTTCGTAAACTTGGGCAATATTTTAAAGATTTTGTTTGGAGAGGACTTAGAATTCAACCTCTATTTTCGTTAAATTCGCCCTCTTCAAATATATCCTTCAGATGCTTACTGTTAATATGAGTTGTATTATAGTTTTGCAACCAAATCCAAGAAATCGCCTTTGGCTTTATTAAAACTACGCCAATCTGGTGCTATTTCATAAAACTCACACAATTCTTGATACAATTCATCTAATTTATTTCCGTCAGCAATAGACGCTCCCTGTTTAACTACATTGAGAAATCCCATTTGATCAAAAGTTATTTTGGGAAGAGTAAAAGGTAAAATCCTCTTGTTTTCCAAAGCCCAAGCAGCTCCCATTTCATTTTTACAAACATCACTCTGATTATAATTTTCAGAAACGAAAAGAAAAATGAAATCACAATCTCTCATGTTCTCTATAATTTTTTCACGAAAATCGTCTCCTGTTCTAATAGTAGAAGTATCCAAAGTACAGAATAAATCATAATCCTTAAAGCCACAACCAACTTTCAATATATCTTTGACAAAGCCATCGACAATTGTTTTATCAGAATGAGAGTGACTGATAAAGATTTTTCTTTTACCCTTTTTAGCATCAATATACTTATTCTTTAATATGTTTGTTATAGCATTTATCGCTCCAAATTGATAGGGCTGAACACATTGATTATAAGGGCTCTTTATATTTTGCAACTCCAACATTAAACGTTGAAAGCATTCTGGTTCTGTATCTCTAATCTCTACAATTAATTGATTTATAGTGTTGATTAAAGCATCTCTTCCAGGACAGCAGGAATTACAAGGTCTTCCTAACTGCATCCCATTTATGGCTTTAGCAACATTATCACATGCAATAGCCGCATTTTCTATTATTTTTTTATCCATATTGGTCGCTTTTAATGTTATATCGTAATATGTAGTGAAACATTTCTATCAAAAGAGGTTAGCACATGTATATTTTATCATCTTCGGCAGTATGTGCAAATATTTGCACATACTGAATCCTGCTGCAATTCAGACGACTCGAATATATTTTTGAGATGCTTGGAAACAACCGTTCTATCCACGCCAAAAAGTTGAGCCATCGCCTTTTGGGTACACCAAAGGGTTTCATCCCTGATGATTACCTGCACCTTTCCATCCTTTTCTGGAAGATTGTATAATATGAATTGTATTTCGTTTGACATAGACATAATAAATTAATATTTCTGTTTACTCGGAATCACTCCACGCACACCACCCTTCGGATTTTCCACATCACTCATGTAGCGAGGAATCAAATGCATATGGACATGGAATACGGATTGACCTGCCGCTTCGTTTACATTGATCCCGATATTATAGCCATCAGGGTGAAAACGTTCGTCAATCTTTCTCTTCACATACTGCAACATGACATTCATAGCCTCCCGTTCATGATTGGTAAGGTCAAAGTAACTGGAAACATGCCGCTTGGGAATGATAAGGGCATGACCTAGAGAGACAGGATAACCATCATAAAATGCCACACATGTAGCCGTTTCACAGATAATTTCCACACGACGGGAAAGATTACAAAACGGACACCTCTCTCCTTCTGTGCGAGGAAGTTTATTGAAATGGTTATACTGATATAGCTCAAAGCTACTGTTCTGTACCAGACTTTGGAACGGTAGTTTTACATTACATTGATAAGTATATTGCTTGTGTATTGCATGCAGACGGAATCCATCTTTTGTCAAATCTCGACGAACAGCAAAGAATGCAGACCCTTTAGGTGATAACAAGTTTGTTACATTCATCATTACTTCGGCTTGTGCATATGGTTCCAACACGTTCAATACATAATGGCAGATAATCGTATCAAATTTTCCTTCGGGATAATCTGGACGATAGTAATAATCGTAACCAATGATGTCAAAACCTCTTTTCTTCAACTCATCAGTATCATATCCAAATCCGCAACCAAAATCAAGGATTCGCCCTTTCAATAGTTCATGTTGTAAAAGATAGTGAGTAGGAACAGACAAGTCTGTTCGCTTAATAGCTGTTAAATATGGATGATTTATTTTTTCAGGTTGCATAAGCATTAGTATTTCCAAGGTTCAAACCCCATATTTAGGGCTATCTGATTCATTGGGGTGAATGTTTGGTAAAAGCTGTCAAGTAAATGTTCTCTATCCATCATTGCAATGTCTTGCGGAGTATAGCCAAGAGATAAGTAATCTTCCAGTAGTTTGTTTTGTTTGCCTACTTCAAGATTAATGCGCAATGCCGTTTGGTGAGCTTCCGCCAATTTTGGAAGATACAATCCCAAATCGGGTAATTTATTACTTTTAGAACAATTGATACTTGAATCGGCTGGCATTAAATTCCAAAGTAAATCATGAGAAACAAAACTCCATGGAATAAAATGGTCGAGATCATAATTATTTGTATTCAATAACTTTCCTGTATAAAGACACTTAATTTCTATGCCTTTATTGATTGCCGCATTCCAAAACTTACGTTGGTTCGTTAATGGATTACGTTCTTCTTTCTTGATAAGCTTGTTCGGGATGTTGGGAACATTGGGATTACGAACTTGAAGGAAATTGGTCAGTCCCCAATAGGCGAATGAACTGAGTATGTCATAATTTTCCTGCAAATAGGTCAGCCATACCGGATTCAGTTCTACCCACAATGTACCATCGTCTTTCTCAAGTTTATACAGACAACCGTTTTCGAATGTCTGCGAACGCTTCACTATTTCACGGTCATCGGAGGTATCTATCCAGGGACGAAGGAAACGGAAAGGAACATTCAGTTGCAAGAAATTCAACTGCCTGCGGATATTCGGCAATCGGATCAATTCCTGCAACTTGTCCACAAGACTTTTCATACTTATATTAATCGGAATATCGTTTTCTTTCTGCAAGGTCAATATGGCATCGTAAAGCGATTCGGACTTGCCGAACGACAACCGGAAATAATTCACCGGATACCATGCATTGGCCACCATAAAAACCATTATCTCCCAAACATTCATCCTTGTCCATATAAGTCAAGAATCCCGAGAAACCAATAATACTTGTATGTTGCTACAGTCTTATCAAAAACCCTATTGAGGTATCTAGTACTTAAAACATAAGATTGAGGTATATTCATCATCTAATTATTCAATTCATAAGTATAAATAATTAATATTTAATTTATTACATATAACCAAACAGACATCAGACAGTTTTATATCCTTTGTGAAAGCCGACCAATTCGATCTCTTAACAATTCGCCATACTTTTCTTTAAGTTCATCACTCAGAAAAGAACTTTGAATGACAGTCTCGAACTTAGATAATAGCCTAATATACTTGTTTATCAGTCGTTCTACAACCACATTATCTATACCCAAAGTAGCTGCCGATTTGATAAAATCCTCTCTTTGAAGCTTTTTCTTCCGACCATTCAAGGTCAATGCCAGTTCTTCATCATCCTTGGGATTGATGATAGCCGCATTCAGCAAGTCGTATGCAGGTGTCAAGCGTATTTTATCCGCCGCTTCATACAAAGAGAAGTTTTTCAAATGCATATCGTTATTCCCTGTAAGCCAAGAGAAAAGCACCAACTCGAAAAAATTGGTAACATCCATTTTGGGCAAAGATGAATATTTCAAAATAGCCTTACCAATACGTTCATAACTGCTCTTGTACTTATGTTCCGTTTGCCTTTCCGTCAGTTGGCACATATCTTCCATTGCTATCTTATCTCCGATAGAAGTTCTGTCAATTCGACGGGTAAGATAGCATAGAGTATCATCCGCCATCCGCATCAGTGTATGAGGAACCACCTCAATACGTGCCGCCTCAGCAAGGTGCATGGTCAAATCCTCTACCTCCGGCATCATTTTATATTGCGAAGTCTGTGGCTTACAGATATAACCACCCCACAGCCCGACAATAGTCAATCGTTTGCTTCCCTCATGTTCATTCAGATGCAAGGATAGCTTCGGCTGAACACCAGTCAAAGAGGTTTGGTCTTGAATGATTTGCAGAGCAAGCTGGTCAAGTTGCCCTATCGTATAATCAAGAACAGGCAATGTTGTTGTCCCGAAGAACTTCTTAACACAAGCCGTGTGCATATCCTTTTCACCCTTTAATAGCGGACGATAACAATATAAACAATTACACATGGCTTTCCTCCTTTTTTTCCATAAGAACAACGCTTACCGCTCCGATACAATCCTTGCAACAGGTCAGGAGCAACGCCATCCGGTCAAGAATGCTGATATCCGTATTCCGCAATGCGACATCCAGCAACCATCCTTCAGGAATCAGACCGTCAAAAAAAGGAAACAGCACAGGACTTTGATATGCATCTGCTTGTAAAGGCAATGTCAGGCTGACAGCCTTTGCCATCTCCGAAGAAAGATATTCCGGCAAATAGCGGAACTCATATCCTGCATCGTTTTCGGTCAGAATTCCTGCCAATTGGTCTTTGTAAAATATACGAGCTTGTCTCATTGATTATCAGTTTTAGAAGTGGCTACCATTTCATAATTAAAGAAATCAAGGAGCTGATTCACCTTATCAAGGCGCAGCGTATCCTTTCCTTGTTCGAGGTCTCGCACAAAGCGCAATCCTACCCCCGACTTCAACGAAAGTTCTTCTTGCGTCAGATTATACTGCTTTCGCAACATCTTGACCGTAATAGAAAGATTGTTCATAAGCATTCAACGTTTAAAATCCAAGATTTTACAATAAAGGTTGCATCTCAAAATAAATCAAACAAATTTAATTTTTCACTCGGTTTGCACTTTATTTATACCTTTTCGGGTGCAAAGTTAATACAAATATCTCATATTATACTACAAGGGGTATAATGTATTTTATTATCAGTACTATAATGTCAGATAAGGTATAATCAACTATTACAATTTATAAAATATCAATTACAATCTCTATTTATCATTTAAAATTTGATCTGTATTTAGCTTTAGTTGTTGTCTAAACAAATCATAACTCTTATAGACTCTAACAGAAGCTTTCGATACTTTTATATGATAATATTCATCAAGTTTTAATGGTATTAAGTACATTGCATTATTAATTCTCTTCGTAATAGGACACATCTCCCTATTGGGAATTTTATACGTATCTATAAATCCCCTGTCGATATTTCTCTTTAATAATATGATATTATCGTCCCAGCATTTTGTTTCTTTACCAGGTTTAGGTAATATATTATTACTGGTATATGCCGTCTTCCAAGCCTCATACTCCTTACATAATTTTTCAAAAACAACTTCATTTATTATCGTAAAATCTAAATCACTTTTTTCTGAGAAAATTTTGCCATAATTTGGTGAAGGACTAACTGAGAATCCTGTTTTTGCACTTCCTATAAGTTTTATTGATCCAGATTCAATACTTAACAAATCCGATAGATATTGTATAATCTGTTCATACAGTAAAGGAATATCTTTAAATACAAAAGGAGTATTATTTACAATAACATGTGAGATCAAAGAGTTCTGTTCCAGCCCAATTAATCTCTCATAGCAGACTTTAAATTGCTCTGATGATGTATAAATAGAGCTTATACACATACTTTCTCTACTCATTTTTAAATATCTACTTATATTCATATTAAAAAAAACTTATTTCTTGAATATTTATCATACATATACAAAATATGCTTAACTCTCATTTCGATCTGTATCTTACGATGAGCACTACATATCAATGGTTCTGGATACTTTAATCTAGCTACTATTTCTGCGCATACACGATTTTCCAAAACATTCTCTTTAGTTAGATCATATTTTCCTAATATAGCATCTAATGATTGATATTTTGTTCCATAATATGCTATATTCAAATAAATCAAAGCAATGTGTTTCTTTTCAAATACAGATTTGACATAACAAGCCAAAATAATTTCCTTAATTTTTCTACATATATTATATCTGTAGTCACAAATTACAACTCTCACTAACTGTTGTTCTATGGTACTAGCACCTTCTTTTTTATCATAAAAAATATACTTCAAAATGGATCTAAAAATTGCTATTAGATCAAATCCTATATGATATTTATACCTATGATCTTCAGCCACAATAAGGAAATTGATTAGTTTTTCAGCTGATTCATTAGCTAAATATGATTCTATTTTTACATATTCAATTGGAATTACTCTTCTCAAAACATGTAAATCGTTGCATATTTGTTTTATAAAATTCATTTTGCGTATTTACAATTCTTGTTCGTTTCAAGGATAATTTTCCTTCCATTACTTATTTTCTCATTCTATAAGTGGCACCATTTCATAATTGAAGAAATCAAGGAGCTGATTCACCTTATCAAGGCGCAGCGTATCCTTTTCCTGTTCAAGGTCTCGCACAAAGCGCAATCCTACCCCCGACTTCAACGAAAGTTCTTCTTGCGTCAGATTATACTGCTTTCGCAACATCTTGACCGTAATAGAAAGATTGTTCATAAGCATTCAACGTTTAAAATCCAAGATTTTACAATAAAGGCTACACCTCGGAATAAATCAAACAAGTTTGATTCTTCACTCGGTTTGCACTTCATTTATACCTTTTCGGGTGCAAAGTTAATACAAATATCTCATATTATACCACAAGGGGTTTAAATTATTTCGCTATCAGTATTATTATATCAGATAAGGTATAATAAATGAGGTTCAGAACCGCAAATATCAAACTACCCAAATGCTACTCTACACTTTTTCAAGCGAATAATTCGGTTTCGCTACACTTTTTCCAACGAATCGAATACCCAAAATAATCGGAGCGCAAAAATCTCACCGCAAACCGCAAATATTCCAAGAAAACCACTACTTTTGTATTCAACAAGCGTTCTGTAACATCCATGCGGAAATTCCCTATCGTTCAATACGTTGAATCTGATAACGGACATTCCTCAAAAGGGCTGAAAAGAGGCGATACAACACGTATATGCAAAACAATGAAATACAACGATTTGCATTTGTCCCTACATTCTGTGTACTTGTAAAAACGGAGGTTGTACCAATTAAAATGAATAGTCACTGATAATCAGTGATGTAAATATACTGCATCGGAAAGTAAAATCAATAATGCAAGAGTTTGTGCAGTAAAGAGTAGAAAAGGCGATAAAATGAAAAGTTGAGAAACTAAAAGATATTATGAATGTAAAATATACTTTTTATGTACGATTGTGCACATAAATGTGAATAAAAATCTTCTATTTTGTGAATCATTATTTATGTAAACAAATATTTATGTACAAAAGATTTTTTATATTTATACTGTCAATTTTATTGTTATCATCTGCATATGCACAGAAAATTGAGAATTTGGTGGAGCTTAAGAAGAATTCCCACAATGAAATTTTTCATTATTTGGCTCCGGCCTTATGTGCACCGGTTTATGAAGAACCTGATTATTGGGTATGGGGAAGTTCTGTTGTAAAAGGTGATGATGGAATGTATCATTTATATGTTTCCCGATTTCCTAAGACATTGCCTTTCCATCCTGGATGGATGGTTGCGTCAGAGATTGTTCATGCGGTATCTAAATCTATTACGGGGCCTTATCGATTCAGTGATATTGCATTACCGGCTCGTGGTGCAGAATATTGGGATGGCCGTTCTACCCACAATCCTCGTATTTTACGGTATGGTGGTAAGTATTTCTTAATTTATATGGGCTCAACGCATCCTTTTGTGGAACCTACTTATAATGAATTGACATTGGACAGTCCTTGGTGTACTGTGGCACGGTCCAATAAACGTATTGGTCTGGCTGTATCTGACTCTCCTTATGGTCCATGGAAAAGATTTGATGAACCGTTGTTGACAACAAAACCTGGGACATTTTACAGTTATTTGATTTCAAATCCATCGCCTGTTATAGAAGAAGATGGGTCTGTGACAATTCTGTTTAAGGGGCGTGCATATAGGGAAAATGGTAAATATTCAGATATGTCTCTTGGAATAGCACATGCTCCCAATATTTATGGACCTTATACTGTATTAAATGGTGGACAACCGATTTTTCAGGTTGATGGGCAAGGAGAGGCAGAGGATCCTTTTCTTTGGAAGGATAAGCGGGGATATCATGTCATATTCAAAGACCATGTTGCTAAATATACGGGAGAACGGGGAGGTGGAGCATTGGCTCACTCTACGGATGGTTCACATTGGATGATTGATGCTGATCCAAAAGCTTATTCACGTACTGTGGAGTGGGAAGATGGTACTGTAGAAATGCAAGGTCAATTGGAACGTCCTTTCATCTATTTTGAGGAGGGTAAACCTTGTTGTATTTTTTTCGCGACAATGGATGGTCCCGGAGGTTTTGAGAATGCTTCTCGTTCATGGAATATGGTTATTCCATTTAGGAAATAAAAATGAGGGTGTATCAAAATTCAATTTTTGAAAATATGAACTTATAATTTGAAATTTGAGCATCTTAAAAGACTGAAGAAAAAGGGGCGTATCATTACTCAATACAGAGTTTGATGCGCCCTTTTTAAGTTTTATAGTTACAATCTGTAACTTTTTGGAGTGGACATTTTAGTTTTGATATACCTCCTGTATATAAATATTCATTGAAGACCCGATTTATTTTATCTATTCCTCAATAATTGGGGGAATAGTTCGTTGCAAATAGTTTTAGGCTTAATTGTGTTTGTTTTTTAGAATTGTATTGTTTATAATTTAGATGTTCTTTTATGTAATTATTTGATTTCAAGCAATAATAGTTTGGGTATAAAGATTGTGCCTCCAATCATTTGTTTATATTCAAAATGATTTGTAAATTGTTGATATTTAGTAATATAAAATTGGTTATAGATTTTCCAATTTTTTACTTTAAGCTTTTTCCATCAGAAAAGGCTTTTCCAATTTTCTTTCCAATAGACAGGTAATTGTGGTTACATGGGTCGTAGAGAATGGGTTGTAATTTGAACGGGTCTATTTTCCCTTTTTCGTTTATCACCTCTTCTGTAGCTGAAACATTTACAATTCGACCTATCATATAGTTGCTTCGAGGGTCGTATGAAACAAGCTCACATTCCAATGTCATGGGTAGTTCTTCAATAATAGGAGCATTTACGAATTCTGATTTTATTTCATGAAAACCTGCATTGGCAAATTTGTCCGGTTCTTTGTTCCCGGAAACGATGCCTACATAATCACAGGCTATGACATTATCTACCGTGGCCATACTTACAGTGAAAGCTTTGCTGTCGAGAATGTTCTGTGTGGTCTTGTGTTCTTCAGCAAGGCATATACCAATCATATTATCAGTATAAACACCTCCCCATGCTGCATTCATGGCATTGGGTTTTCCATTTTTGTCGTATGCTGCCACAATAAAGACAGGCATCGGGTATAGCCATGTTTTGTTTCCAAAATTCTTTCTCATTGTATTTTATATTTATTGATTGGAAGACACAAAGTTTTAAATGGTATTGTTCCCTGTTATTGCTATTTTGATTACTCCTTCTAATTTGTTTTCGAAGATATGATAAGCTTTTCCTATTTCATTTAGAGGAAATTTGTGTGTGATAAGTGGGGTGGTATCTATTTTCCCTTCATCTATTAGTTTAAGGATTTCAGCGCAGTCACATCCATCTACTCCACCTGTTTTGAAAGTCAGATTTTTGCCATACATACTTGGTAAAGGCAGTATCTGGGGTTTATCATAAAGTGCAACGATGGTGACGATAGCATTGGGCCGAGCACATTCCCAAGCTAAATGGAATGTATTTTCGGTTCCGGCGACTTCTAATACGACATCGGCTCCACCGTGACTGCTGTTGCTAAGTACAACTTCTTTACAGTTTTGGGGCTCTGTTACCAATACTTCGGGATAATATTTGCGGACAAATAGGATTCTTTCAGGTGACTTTTCACATACAATGATGCGCCGAGGTTTTTTCAGCATAGTACATAATAATGTACAGATTCCGGTAGGGCCGGCCCCGATAATGAGGACTGTGTCATCTTCAGATATTTTGGAGATACGGGTAGCCCAATAACCGGTGGCCAGTATGTCACCGACAAATAGGGCTTGTTCATCGGTGACCGTGTCGGGTATACGATTTAACCCTTGGTTAGCATAGGGGACTCTTACATATTCTGCTTGTCCTCCATCGATAAGGCATCCCAGTGCCCATCCCCCGTTGGGATCGGTACAATTATTTACGTATCCGTGACGACAAAAGAAACATTTGCCACAAAAAGTCTCTACGTTTACAGTGACTCTGTCTCCAGGTTTAACAGAAATAACATCAGGGCCAATTTCTTCTACAATTCCTACCATCTCATGTCCGACGGTTACTCCTTGTATTGCACGGGGTACACTTCCATGTTTGATATGGAGATCACTGGAACAGATGCTACCAAGTGTCACGCGAATTATTGCATCTTGCGGTTCTTTTATCTTTGGTTTGTTTTTTTCTTGCAACTCAAATTTGCCGTTTTCAACGTATGTATATGCTAACATAATGTATCCTCCTTTTTAGACTAATGTTATAGCAAAGATAATAATTTGTTTTCTTTTGATTATTTGATTTTATTATTCATTATTTTTCCTATTTTTGTATTAGGGGGGCAGTTTCTTCTATTTTGTAGGTAGGATAGGGGAAATAAGTATTTGCAATTGGTAAAGATAATAGCCTGTGATTTATGTTTTACTTAGGCGTAAATTGATATTTTAATTTATAAAGATAAGAAAATCAGTAAATTAAAAGGGCGAAAATCGATTGATAAAGAAATGGAGTTTTGAATTTTTATGGTATGCAGAAGTTTATGAGGGTTATATTGTTGATGGTGTGTTTTGTATGTTTAGGGGCATGCAAGATGGGGCTTATGACATATAGAAATGGGTATATACTGGATAATGAGGGGGTGACTGTGGGCAATTATGCAAATGGATATATTTTTGATAATGAGAGGAATATTAGAGGGTATTATTCTAATGGGTATATTTATGATAAAAATTATAATATCATAGGCAATTATGCTAATGGCTATGTAAAAGATGGTAAAATGAAAGAGTTGTTCGAATAAAAAATTTGTAAGGCATGGGGTAAATTGGTATTAGAGATTATAGGTGTATTTTTTCAGTAAATTATTTTGATAAAATCTTTCAATAGGTAATTGTGCTAAAATAAATGCAATTTGCAAATGATGATAATATAAGATAGGTGCGGATAATAAGTCTTTTATAAGTGATAAAGTTTATGTTTTGGGGTATAACATGTGAGACTTTTATCTATAAATATAGATGAGGGTGTCTCAAAATAGAATTGCTAAAGTAAAAATTTTATAGATTGAAACTTAAAAGTAAAAAATCTCCTGATTTTGGCCATATCATTGAGATAAATGAAAGCAAAAGCAGGAGATT
Organism: Coprobacter secundus subsp. similis; assembly: GCF_015097275.1. GTDB lineage: Bacteria > Bacteroidota > Bacteroidia > Bacteroidales > Coprobacteraceae > Coprobacter > Coprobacter secundus. The sequence goes on along the minus strand of NZ_AP023322.1, from coordinate 1,090,246 downwards.
TTATATTGCAACTTATAGATTATGAGTAAGTCTATCTATTTTTTCTATTTTGAGACAGCCTCGTTGAGTCATTTCGAAAACCGTGGGTCCCAGGAGGGATGGGCCGGGTCTTCTGCTTTCAAAGCTTCGTCGTAGTCTATACCCAATGCTTCTGCCACCCCTTTTCCATAATCGGGATCAGCATAAGAGCAATTACGCACGTGGCGTTGTTTGATGAATAGTTCACTATCGCCCATTGCCCGAGCTGTATTTTCACAAGTCGTTTTTTGATCTTCTTTTGACATTGATCGCCACAACTTGCCTGGTTGAGTAAAGTAGTCGTTATCATACTCTCTTTCATCATAATTGTATACAGGGCCATTGGTTTTTAGTGGTGGTTCCTTTTTGGATGGGTTATCTTTCCATTCGCCATAGCTGTTAGGTTCATATCCTTTAGTTGCACCATAATTACCATCTGTACGCATTTGACCGTCACGATGATAAGCGTGGAAGGGACAACGAGGTTTATTTACCGGGATTTCATTATGGTTCACACCTAAGCGGTACCGTTGGGCATCTCCATACGAGAATAAGCGTCCTTGTAACATTTTGTCCGGAGAGAAGCCTATGCCTTCTACTACATTCATCGGATTGAATGCTGCTTGTTCTACGTCGGCAAAATAATTTTCAGGGTTACGGTTTAGTTCCAATATACCTACGTCATGTAGGGGAAAGTCTCTGTGATACCATACTTTGGTCAAGTCGAAAGGATTTATTTTATAGGTTTTGGCTTCCTCTTCGGACATAAGTTGTATTTGCATTTTCCATCGGGGAAAATTTCCTTGTTCTATGGCTTCGTGCAGGTCTCTTTGATGGGATTCCCGATCTTTAGAAATGATTGCTTCAGCTTCTGCATCGGTCAAGTTTTTGATTCCTTGTAGAGTGACAAGGTGGAATTTGACCCATGTCCGTTTATTGTCTTTATCATAGAAACTGTAAGTGTGGCTACCAAATCCATGCATATGCCGGTATGAGAAGGGGATACCGCGTGGGCTCATTGTAATAGTAACTTGGTGTAATGCTTCTGGAAGTAAAGTCCAGAAATCCCAATTATTATTGGCACTGCGCATATTGGTATAGGGATCGCGTTTTATGGCGTGGTTTAAATCCGGAAATTTTAGCGGGTCACGGAGAAAAAATACAGGGGTGTTATTTCCTACCAAATCCCAGTTTCCTTCATCGGTATAAAATTTCATGGCAAAACCCCGTATGTCACGTTCTGCATCGGCAGCTCCTCGTTCACCGGCGACAGTAGAAAACCGTACAAAACAGTTGTTTTTTTTTCCTATTTTGGAGAAAATGGAAGCTCTTGTATATTGGGAAATGTCGTTAGTTACCGTGAAAGTACCAAATGCTCCTGAGCCTTTGGCGTGCATGCGGCGTTCGGGAATTACTTCACGATCGAAGTGTGCGAGTTTTTCCATGAACCATGGGTCTTGAAGCATTGCGGGTCCACGGACTCCTGCTGTTTGGATATTCTGATTATCGGCGATAGGTCTGCCGTTTTCAGATGTTAGTTGTTTTTTGTTCATATTTGTTTTTAGGTTGATGATTTGTAAGGTATTAACAATTTAATCCTCGTTAATGTTTGGTGTATATAAAGATTTGTCTATGATTTTTTTAAAAGGGAGAAAGAGGGATGTTGTTATTATAAACAGACTTTACATGTATTGTAGAAATGGAAAAGTTGTAGTGTTTCTTTTGAGGCTTTGGATAGTGGTTTGTAGACAGTAAATCTCTCTGAATATATATTTGGAAAAGCTATTGACGATTACGGTGGTTTATGGGTTGTTTTTATAATAGAAGCGAAAGTTAGAGAACCGTACAGAATAAAACGTTATGATTTGTGATATGATACTGTGTATTTTGTACTGAAGGAAATCATCTATTTGCCGGGGGGGTATTCCTTTTAAAGAAGGGTTCTTTTGACAATAGCCGGGTTGCCGGCAGCAAAACTGTCGTCCGGAATATCTTTTACTACTACACTTCCTGCTCCAATGATACACCGGTTCCCTATAGTTACACCGGGACAGATAACTACACCTCCGCCAATCCAGCAGTCATCACCGATGGAGATAGGCTTTCCGCATTCTACACCTGTCGCCCTTTCTTTGAAGTTGAAGGGATGTACTGGAGCATAAATCTGTACATTGGGGCCGATAAGGAGATTTTTTCCTAATGTTATCGGGGCTGTGTCGAGTATCGTACAACCATAATTGATAAAGCTGTTTTCTCCTCCATAAATCAGAATGCCGTAATCACAGAGAAAAGGTGGTTGTATTGTCAATGATGGATGAGTGTTAGGAAGGAGTTTTCTCAATAGCTCCTTTCTTTCCATACAGTCAGTAAAAGCTTCTTTATTATATTGCTCAACCCATATAAGAGCTTGTTTATGCAATTGCATTAGCTCTTTGTCATAAGGCGAATATACTTCTCCGGCCAACATTTTTTCTTTTTCAGTTTTCATTATAGATATAATAGATGAATAAAGAAATTATTTATTAACTTACACCACAAATTTTAATTGAATTACATCGAAGTAATTCTTTGGGCAAATATATAAAGATTTCTTCATAGTTATTGTCGAGTAATGTACAGAACTCTTTTTTACTGAAAAAGTTTTGAAAATTATGGGCAAAGTAGATAGGAAAAAATTAGAATCTGAGGTTTATAAAATAGTAGGTGAGATACCTTTTGGCAGCGTAGTAACGTATGGGCAACTGGCGCGGTTGGCCGGATTTCCCCAATGTGCACGTATGGTCGGTTATGCTATGGCTCATACTCCTGAAGCGTCAGGTTTGCCATGTCATCGGGTGGTGAACAGCCAAGGGCGCATAGCTCCGAACTGGCCGGAACAGAGGGCTTTGCTTGAGCAGGAGGGAATATGCTTTAGGACAAATGGTTGTGTCGATTTACATAAATATATGTGGAAGGAAATTAGTCATTTGGATGGATAATTTGTTTCTTCATGTTGTTGGCTGTTGCTATACCATATCCGAATAGAGAAAAGTCTGCTAAACATGGGTCTTCGGGAAATATAGAGTACATGTATTCTGTTATTTCGATAGCGGTTTTCATATCAGCGATTTTTCTGTGGGTGATACCCAATTTCAGTGCAGTTTGGTGTACATGGGTGTCTAAGGGTATAATTAAATCAGCGGGCGAAAATTTATCCCATATACCGAAATCTACAAGATTGTCTTTTCGTATCATCCATCTAAGAAACATAGCCAGGCGTTTACAGGCCGATGTCCCTGACAGGACTGGAATCCCTTTAATACCGGCGAATGATGATTGTATTTTTTGAATGGGGTACTTTCCCGGAGAATTACTTATGGCATCTTGTAAGGATTCATATTGTATATAACATTTATATAATCTGTCACATATTTGATATAAATCTTCATATTTGAAAAAACGATAAAAACTGCTTTTGTTATTTTTAAGTGGTTGGAATTTTCGTTCTATTAGAAAATTGTAAGGAGAGCCATTGAACATTTGGTCCAATTCATCTCCTTTTGCAATTATTATTTTGCGGTTGCCATAGGATATCCACGCCGTTAAGAATGCGCTTATTTCGATGTCTTTTATTTGGCTGTACCGATGGGGAAATTGGATAGGGTCAGATAGAATAAAGTCCTTAGTATTATATTGTTTGGCCCATTGCCTGAGCTGTTCTTTTATTTTTCTATGCAATAAAGATGTATTGTCTGTCATGTTTTTTTGATATATATCGTACAAAGATAGGAACTTTTTGATATAAGAGCATGGTTTTTTATAATATACTATTAAGAAAATCAATATTTTATATATATTTGTAAAGTAAAAAAGCATAAGATGAAATATGGTAAAAGTATTGGAAATGATTCGTAAACTGAAATTATGCAGATGCTTGAAAAATAAATTTGAAGAAATAAAAATAATGCAGAAAGTTTGTAATTGTAACAAAGATTGTGGATATATACTTTGTTTAAAAAAGTAAAGAGTTTATTATAAATCATTGGGAATAATGAAGGTTACATCATTCATATTATTAGGATTGATATTTTTTCTGTGTCAAGTCAAAGGTATACATGAAAAACATAGAGAGAACGGTTGGTATTACATTATAGAAGGGCAAGAAGATAGTCTATCTCAGGACCCTATTGTTACGGTAAAAGAATTTGCGGCTGTTCGGTTGGACTCAGTCGGGTATCCGATGAAGTATCAAATAGTAGGTACAATAAGTAAACATAAAGTGGGCAAATGGGCAGACGCAACAGAAAAGGCTATTGGTAAACGTATAGGGTTTGTGTTTGATGACCAACTTATAACAGCCCCTCAAGTAAATATGAGGATTGAAAGTGGAAACTTTGCGATAAGTAATCCATATGGACATGATTTAAAGACTTTATTTCGTCAAATTCGACAAGAAAAAATAGATTCTATTGAAAATTTATTCAAGAGTTGGGATAAGGATTCAGTTTATTATAGGCTTGATAAAAATCAGACAGACTCGATAATTTTAGAAATGGATTATTGGGATGCTTATGCTATAACAAAGGGTTTTAATGTTTCTCAATAAGAAATTTTTATTATTTTAATATTTTACCACCTTTCGAGGTGCCCCATGCCAAGAACATCCGAGACAATAGATTGTAGATAGGTCAAATCCTTCGGTAGATTGATTTGGATTTTTAGGAACGACTTCAAACGAATCGGTAATGTATACGAGCAAAGTGTTTCCTTGGTCATTTTTTACATAAAAAGAAGGAATTTTACATTGTGGGCACAAAAGTTTTCTCATATTAAATTATTTAGTTGTAGACAAAGATACAGTTAAACCTATCAAAAAGTTCATAGTAATGAATATAAAATTTGCGAAATAGGATATATTTTTTTCTGATATCACTATTTTTGTGAAGCAGTATATTGAAATAAAGAATGTATCTATGTATGATGCCCTATTTATTCAAGTTACTTAAGAATAAATAATGAGAAAAATATATAATTTTGAAGAAATAGAAGAATATCCGGTGCGTTTATTTGGGGTGTTGTTATAGGATAAGATATTTTTTAAATCATAAGGTTATATTAAAATAGTAAGCGTTTTTAGTTTTACAGTTTTAAATGATAGGTAATAATGGACAAGATTCTTTTTATTTGGTATCCAGGATGTGATACTTGCCGTAAAGCGAGACGGTGGTTGCAGGAAAATAAAATAGAAGTTATAGAGCGGCATATAGTAGAACAAAATCCGACAGAGCAAGAGTTGGCAGAATGGATTCCGAAAAGTGGGTTGCCTATACGTAAATTTTTTAATACCAGTGGTTTGTTATATAAGTCGATGGCTTTGAAAGATAAGTTGTCAGGGATGAGTGATAGTGAAATCACGAAATTATTAGCTTCGAATGGAATGTTGATTAAACGTCCATTACTGATTGGGAAAGAAGAAGTCTGGGTAGGTTTTAAACCTGATGAATGGAAGGCTTTGTTGTGAGGGGAATTGTAATATTGAAATAGGATGTATAAACTTGCAAAACGAAAGAAATAAATTGGATTTTAAAACAATTTTTTGTTAAAATATGGATATTCGCTTTTGTTTTGTTATATTTGCAATTTAAATTTGAAATAAGTATGTCGAAACAAAAAAATATGTCTACAAATGCTGTTTTATTAATGCATTGTCCCGACCAACCTGGAATTATTGCAGTAGTAACGGACTTTATAAATGTAAATGGAGGTAATATTCTTTATCTTGATCAGCATGTTGACCGGGAAGAACATGTATTTTTTATGAGAGTGGAATGGGATTTGACACATTTCAGTATACCCAAAGAAAAAATTGAAGATTATTTTAATACTCTTTATGGGCAAAAATACAATATGAGTTTTAATCTCTATTTTAGTGATACGATGCCAAGAATGGCAATTTTTGTTTCGAAAATGTCCCATTGTCTATATGATATGTTGGCTCGGTACACAGCTGGGGAATGGAATGTTGAGATACCACTTATTATTAGTAATCATCCAGATTTAGCTACCGTTGCCGAAAGGTTTAATATAGACTATCATATATTCCCGATAAATAAGGAAAATAAAGTAGAACAAGAAGCTGCTGAATTGACCTTGCTTGAAAAGTATAATATTGATTTTATCGTATTGGCTCGATATATGCAGGTTGTTTCTGCAGATTTTATAGGTCATTATCCCAATCGTATAATCAATATTCATCATTCTTTCCTTCCGGCTTTTGTGGGGGCAAAGCCTTATCATGCAGCTTTTGAACGAGGAGTAAAATTAATTGGAGCTACTAGTCATTATGTAACGACAGATTTGGATGCAGGTCCTATTATAGAACAAGATATTACTCGTATTTCTCATAAAGATACGGTATCTAATCTTGTGCACAAAGGTCAAGATTTGGAAAAAATAGTGTTATCTCGGGCTGTGGAGAAACATATTGAAAGAAAGATATTGGTTTATAAAAATAAAACAGTTGTTTTCAATTAAAGGATAGAGCTATAATGCAGGTCGCCATAATAAAATATAATGCCGGAAATATATATTCGGTCGATTGTGCCTTGAAACGGGTAGGGGTAGATGCTGTAATCACTGATGATGAGGAGGTTTTGAAATCTTCTGATAAAATAATATTTCCGGGGGTGGGCGAGGCTGCTTCTACTATGCATTACTTACGGCAAAAGAGTTTGGATAAACTGATAAAAAGTTTCACTCAACCCGTTTTAGGTATATGTATCGGTATGCAGTTGATGTGCCGTCATTCGGAGGAAGGAGATGTCGATTGTCTGAATATATTTGATGTAGATGTAAAGCGTTTCTGTCCGATGAAAAATGAGAAAATTCCGCATATGGGATGGAACAGTATAGAACGTGTCGATAGCCACATGTTTCCGGTGGACCTTGAAGGCAAATATGTATATTTTGTGCATAGTTATTATGTGCCCGAATGCAAATATACGACAGCCGTGACAGATTATATACAACCTTTTAGTGCAGCGCTACACAAGGATAATTTCTATGCGACCCAATTCCATTTAGAAAAAAGCGGCAAGGTTGGCGAAAGTATATTAACCCATTTCTTGAATTTGTAGGAAGATATGATTGAAATAATACCGGCTATAGATATTATTGATGGTAAATGTGTCCGTTTAGCACAGGGAGATTACTCGCGGAAGACGATTTATAATGAAGATCCTCTGGATGTAGCTAAAGCGTTCGAAGACAATGGAATACGTAGGTTACACTTGGTCGATTTGGATGGGGCCAAGGCACAGCATATTGTAAATTATAAAACACTTGATCGCATTGCCGGTCATACATCTTTAATTATTGACTTTGGTGGAGGGTTGAAGTCTGATAAAGATTTGGATATAGCTTTTGATTCTGGGGCATCGATGATTACCGGAGGAAGTATTGCAGTCAGAAGCCGTGAAACTTTTGTTTCTTGGATTGAAAAATATGGCCCTGACCGTATTATATTGGGAGCTGATGTGAGAGATAATAAAATTGCAGTTTCCGGTTGGCTTGAGGCCTCAGATTATGAATTGATACCTTTTGTTTCGGGGTATATGGAATCAGGTATAAATAAGGTAATAACTACAGATATCGGTAGAGACGGAATGTTACAAGGGCCGTCTTTGGATTTGTATAGAAAAATGCTTGTCGCTTTGCCTGATATTTGTTTGATAGCAAGCGGTGGCGTAAGTTCGCTACAAGATATTGAGGAGCTTGAAGGTGCAGGTGTCCAGTCGGTGATATTCGGAAAAGCGATTTATGAAGGACATATACGGCTGAAAGACCTGCAACGCTTTTTCTAAATAAATGAATAATTAAAGAATGTTAGCAAAAAGAATAATACCTTGCTTGGATATAAAAGAGGGGAAAACGGTCAAAGGAATAAACTTTGTTAATTTTAGAGATGCGGGAGACCCGGTAGCCTTAGGCAAGGCATATAGTGAGCAGGGAGCCGATGAGTTGGTGTACCTTGATATTACAGCTTCATATGAAGGGCGTAAAACGTTTACAGAACTGGTTCGTAAAGTAGCAGCAAATGTGAATATTCCTTTTACTGTCGGAGGAGGAATAAATGAGATGTCTGATGTTGACCGTTTATTGAATGCTGGTGCAGATAAGGTATCGTTGAACTCGTCAGCATTGAGAAATCCTCGATTGATTACTGAAATTGCAAAAAATTTCGGGGTTCAGGTTTGTGTTGTCGCAATAGATGCTAACTTTGAAAAGGGAAATTGGTGTTGTTATTTGAATGGGGGGCGTGTTTCTACAGGCAGGGACCTATTTCAGTGGGCAAAGGAGGCACAGGAAAGAGGTGCTGGAGAGATATTGTTTACCAGTATGACTCATGATGGAGTGAAAAATGGTTATGCAAATAGTGCCTTAGCCCAGTTGAACGAAATGCTAAATATCCCGGTAATAGCATCGGGAGGAGCCGGTAAAAAGGAGCATTTTCGAGATGCTTTTGAGATAGGGAAGGCTGATGCAGCCCTTGCCGCCAGTGTGTTTCATTTTGGAGAAATATCTATTGGCGAATTGAAAGAATATCTGGAAAAGGAAAATATATGTATCCGAAAGTAAAATGTAAATAAACGATTTTCATATTTTCGGATTTGATTGATGGAGAAAATAAAGATTATAAAAATGAATATAGATTTTGATAAGATGGGAGGTTTGGTCCCTGCAATAATTCAGGATAGTTATACCTCGAAAGTACTGATGTTAGGATTTATGAATGCAGAGGCTTTGCAAAAAACTCAAGAATTGGGCAAAGTCACATTCTTTAGCCGTACAAAGAATCGTTTATGGACAAAGGGGGAGGAGAGTGGAAATTTCCTTTTGGTGGATTCCATAAAAGAAGATTGTGACCGGGATACCCTTTTGATAAAAGTTCGTCCGGTAGGTCCGGTTTGTCATACGGGCAGTGATACCTGTTTTGATGAAAAGAATGTGGAAGACATCATGTTTTTAAAATATTTGCAGGATTTTATCGATCGTCGCAAGCAAGAAATGCCTGAAGGCTCATACACGACATCTTTATTTAATAAAGGTATTAATCGTATGGCTCAAAAAGTGGGGGAAGAAGCTGTAGAGACTGTTATAGAAGCAACGAACGGTACGGACGACCGGTTGATATACGAAGCATCGGATTTGATATATCACTTGATAGTGTTACTTACATCAAAAGGATATAGAATCGAAGATTTGGCACGGGAATTGCAGTCAAGACATAAAGAATAATCTTGAAATGGAAGAAAAATTGCTGGTACAATATAACAAAGTCGAAGTTTGCCGGAAAGAACTTATTGTCCTTAAAGAGGTAGATTTTAAATTATATGCAGGAGAATTTGTATACTTTATTGGACGAGTCGGGACGGGAAAGAGCAGTCTTTTGAAAACAATGTATGCTGACATTCCCATTTTGGAAGGGGAGGCTTCTGTTTTGGGATATAATATGAAGATGCTGAAAAGAAAAGACATTCCTATGTTGCGCCGGCAAATCGGTATTGTTTTTCAAGATTTTCAGTTATTGACCGATCGTTCGGTAAATGAAAACCTTGAGTTTGTATTAAAAGCGACCGGATGGAAAGATAAAGCTGATATTGCAGAGCGGGTAGAGCAGGTTCTCGTACAGGTAGGGATGCAGAAGAAAGCATATAAAATGCCTCATGAGTTATCGGGAGGTGAACAACAGCGAATTGTTATTGCCCGAGCCTTGTTGAACTCACCACAAATAATTTTGGCCGATGAGCCGACAGGGAATCTTGACCCCCAAACCGGACAACAGATTGTTTCATTATTGCATTCTATTTGCCAGACAGGGACGGCCGTGATTATGACGACTCATAATCATCATTTGGTCGATGAGTTTCCGGGCAGAATTTTGAAATGTGAAAACAAAAAACTTGTAGAAGTCAATAATACAAAAGACTAATATCAACTATTTGTAATTCAGTATAAAAACAATACCTTTGCAGGCAATTTGAAAAAACGTAATTTATAACAGGTAAATATAACAACGTAACAATTTAAAAAACGAAAATGAAAGTTTTAAAATTTGGTGGAACTTCTGTAGGATCAGCACAGAGAATCAAGGATGTTGCCAACCTGATTTGCGATGGAGAGCAAAAGATAGTTGTACTCTCGGCTATGTCGGGAACGACTAATACTCTCGTGGAGATATCAGATTATTTGTATAAGAAAAATTCTGATGGTGCAAATGAGACGATTAATGCACTGGAACGGAAATATGCCGGTGTTATAGATGAACTTTATACGACGGAGGAGTATAAACAGAAAGCTGCTGAAATTGTAAAGACTCATTTTGATTATATCCGTTCTTTTACAAAAGACCTGTTTACCATGTTTGAAGAAAAAGTTGTCCTTTCTCAGGGAGAACTTATTTCTACCGCTATGATGAATTTGTATTTATTAGAGAAAGGGATAAAGTCTGTTCTTATTCCGGCTCTTGATTATATGCGTACCGATAAAAATGCCGAGCCGGATCCTAATTATATCAAGACAAAGTTAAATGATTTGTTGGGGGCAAATAAAGGTGCAGATATATATATAACGCAAGGATATATTTGTCGGAACGCTTACGGTGAAGTTGATAATTTGCAGAGAGGAGGAAGCGATTATTCCGCCTCGTTAGTGGGGGCAGCTATAAAAGCAGAAGAGATACAAATCTGGACAGATATTGATGGTATGCATAATAATGACCCACGTTTTGTAGAGCATACTTCTCCTGTGCGTCAATTACATTTTGAGGAAGCAGCAGAGTTAGCTTATTTTGGAGCTAAGATATTGCATCCGACATGTATTTTACCCGCTAAATTAAATAATATTCCTGTACGTTTGTTGAATACAATGGAACCTAATGCTCCGGGAACACTGATTTATAATCAGACTGAGCAGGGAAAAATTAAGGCTGTTGCAGCCAAAGATGGCATCACAGCTATAAAAATAAAGTCGGGTCGAATGCTTTTGGCTTATGGATTCTTGCGTAAAGTATTTGAAATATTTGAGAGCTACCAAACTGCTATCGATATGGTGACAACTTCGGAAGTAGGTGTTTCTGTTACGATAGACAATACAAAGCATTTGACGGAGATATTGGATGACTTGAAAAAATTTGGCACAGTAACAGTTGATGAAGATATGGTAATCATCTGTGTTGTGGGAGATTTGGAATGGAATAATATAGGATTTGAATCGAATGCGATGGAGGCAATGAAAAATGTGCCGGTACGTATGATATCATACGGAGGGAGCAATTACAATATATCTTTCCTGATAAAAGCAGAAGATAAGAAAAAGGCTTTACAAGCTCTAAGTGATTCTCTTTTTAACAATAAATAATACCAAACACGGGCCTATCATAACCCGTGTTTTTTGATTTTAAAAATTAAAACGACAAGCGATGAAAGGAACGTTTCCTATTGAAAAATTTAGTCATTTGAGCACTCCTTTTTATTACTATGATACCCAATTATTACGAGATACTTTATTTGAAATAAACAAAGAGGCGGGGAGGCATAATTTTCATGTGCACTATGCTGTCAAAGCGAATGCAAATAATCGTATATTATCGATTATTAGAGAAAACGGATTGGGGGCTGATTGTGTAAGCGGAGGTGAAATAAAAGCCGCTTTGAAGGCGGGCTTTCCTGCTGATAAGATTGTATTTGCGGGTGTGGGCAAGGCTGATTGGGAGATAAATTTAGGGTTTGATGCCGGAATTTTTTGTTTTAATGTAGAGTCGGTTCCTGAGTTAGATGTAATAAATGAACTGTCGGCAGCTAAAAATATGGTGGCTCCGATTGCTTTGCGTGTCAATCCGAATATCGATGCACATACACACCATTATATAACGACGGGCTTAAATGAAAATAAATTTGGTATAAGCCTTTCTCATCTTGACCAAGTATTGGATCATTTGTCTGAATTGAAAAATATACGTTTGCTTGGGCTTCATTTTCATATTGGCTCACAGATAACGGATATGGATGCTTTTAAAAGTCTGTGTATACGTATCAATGAAATACAGGAACATCTTTATCAGCGAATGTTGATTGTAGATATAATCAATGTTGGAGGTGGTCTTGGAGTTGACTATGAAAACCCAGATCGTAATTCGATACCGGATTTTCATCACTATTTTGAAACGTTTTATAAACATTTAAAGTTACGTCCTAAACAAAAGCTTCATTTTGAATTGGGGCGGGCAGTCGTTTGTCAGAGTGGTTCATTGATAACCAAAGTCCTTTATGTAAAGGAGGGGGTAAATAAAAAATTTGTAATAGTTGATGCCGGAATGACGGATCTGATACGTCCGGCACTTTATCAGGCTTATCATAAAATAGAGAACATAACGTCTGATAAAATTGAGGAAGAATATGATGTTGTAGGGCCGATATGTGAATCATCGGATTGTTTTGGTAAGATAGTTTCTCTTAATCAAACACAGAGGGGGGATATCATTGCATTACGTTCGGCAGGTGCTTATGGGGAAATCATGGCTTCACAATATAATTGTCGTAGTCTTCCTAAAGCTTATTATTCAGATGATTTGTAATTTCTATAAAAATGAATAATTGGAAGTGAAAAATATATTTTGAATATACCTTATAATTTGTGACTCATGCCAGTATGGTATTAATACAGGCATGTATATTTTCAAATTATAAGGTATTTTGTGTACGAAGGATTCATTAATAGGGCCAGTTTCGTTATGACGTTCGGAACAAATATGCGTTTTTTTTTAAATACTATATTTTTAAAATTTTCTTTCGATATTTCAATTTCATAGTTGTTTCTGTAAACAAAAATTTCTACAATAAGAGTGAATTCATAAATATTTTTTTGTTCTTGATATCTCGACTGATAGGAGCTTTCTAATAATAGTATTATTTTTTATATAGCAAGAGTTTAAACTTCTGATTCTAAAGATATAATCTGTTGAAATAAGGTCGAAAATATAGTTTATTTTTAACCGGTTGTTGACTATATAAGTAGTATGGTTGAGTAGAAAATTATGTTAATTATTGGCAAATAAAAGTATAATGTGAAAAAAATATTATTATATTTGCAATGAAATTAAAAATGTAATGATTACAATTTTATAATGAAACAGGAATTCATACACGGATATTTATTAAGTCATAAAATAAAGCCTTCTATGCAGCGGATTGCTATTATGGATTATTTGTTTGAGCATAAAGTACATCCGACAGTTGATAAAATATTTAATGATTTATATCCGCAAATTCCGACTCTTTCTAAAACGACGGTATACAATACATTAAAGTTATTTGCGGATCAAGGAGCTGTCCAAGTGTTGACGATCGATGAGAAAAACACTCGTTTTGATGCAGATATTTCTCAGCATGGGCATTTTAAATGTAAGATTTGTGGAGAAATATATGATTTACCAAAAGAGTATTTTAGTATTATACCTACGGGAAAAGTAGGAGAGTTTGAAGTTGATGAAGTTCAAGTTTATTATAAAGGCTATTGTAAAAAGTGTCGTCAATGACGACCTTTATTGAATAATTATATCTTAAAACTTAATTAGGAGGAATTGAATTATGAAAAAGAAATGGATTTGCACAGTATGCGGTTATGTACATGAAGGTGAAGAAGCTCCCGAATTTTGTCCGCAATGTAAACAACCTAGAAGCAAATTTAAAGAAGTTGTGGAGACTGAAGGAGCTCTTCAGTTTGCAGACGAACATAGAATTGGTGTCGCAAAAGGAGTAGATGCTGAGGTATTAGAAGGATTGAAAGCTCATTTTAATGGAGAATGTACAGAAGTTGGTATGTATCTTGCTATGAGTCGCCAAGCTGATCGCGAAGGTTATCCTGAAGTGGCAGAAGCATATAAGCGTATTGCTTGGGAGGAAGCTGAACATGCTGCAAAATTTGCTGAACTTTTAGGTGAAGTAGTATGGGATACCAAAACAAATCTAAAGGCTCGTATGGATGCAGAAGCCGGAGCATGTGAAGATAAAAAAAGAATCGCTACTCGTGCTAAAGAATTGGGATTGGATGCAATACATGATACTGTTCATGAAATGTGTAAAGACGAAGCTCGTCATGGTAAAGCATTCGAAGGTTTGTATAATAGATTCTTTAAGAAATAAATTTTTCTATTTTAACAAGGATTTCTCTATATAGACATAACTTGACAATCGGGAACATTTATCTATAACTTACACAATAGATGTTCCCGATTATTTATTGAGGGAATCAGCTTTGAATTCTATAAGTTTCTTTTGCAAGTCAAGTTTGATTGTGTGGAGTTCCCTTTTTATCGTTCCCAGAGGTAAATTCATTTCTTGAGCTATTTCTTCATATTTATATTTTGACATATAAAGTCCAAATATAACTTTCTGTTTGTCATTATTTATACTGGAAATAACTTTATTTATAAATTTATAATCGTATAAATAATCTGTTCTATCTGGTCCCATGATATTATCCGCAATTTCGTCTAAATCAATGAACGTGTTATTATGAACAGATTCTTTTCTATATTTGTTTATGAATAAATTTTTCATTATGGTAAATACCCAAGATTTAAAATTTGTATTTTCTATAAACTTTTCGTGGTTTTCTAATGTTTTAAGGATAGTATCTTGAAGAAGGTCTTTTGCATCATCGTCGTTTAATGTTAGAGAATATGCAAATTTTAAAAGCTGGTTATGTAACTTTAATAGATTATCGGCTACGAGTATGAATGACATTGGTACTAAAATTAAAGGGTTTTGTTTTATTTATTAAAAAGAGCCTCCGCCGAAAAAAGTCGTCTCACTTACTTTTAGGCACATAACTATTGCGTGCACAGCGGAGGCTTTATATCCTTCTTCTGCACGCATAGCATGTTTCTAAGTAAATGAGACGATACAAATTTAATGATAAATATCCATTTACAAGAGTGAAGGACAAAAATCTTTTTTATTAAAGAGATTTTTTGTTTTTAATTTGATAGGAATAAAAAATTTTAATGAGCTCCGTTAGGCGCTTGGGGAATACGGAAACAAATTATTAATTTATATCTTTTTGATATATTAAAAAGATATTTTACTTTTTTGCCCATTCTCAGATAATATTACTTTCGATATTAGCTCCAAATTCTTTTGCCTTTTTGAGAATATTTTGGGCTAATTCAGGTTTTATATTTTTAGGTGCGTATCTGAAATATACTTCCGCAACTCTTACATGAGCAGCATCAGGCATTGGGTATGCTCGTTGTTTTGATAATCCGAAATCAGAGCCTGAAAGTTCTTTTCTTTTTTCCGTACTTAATTTGTCTGATACATTTTCTATATTTAGAACAAAGAGAATTTACATAATGATTGATAATCTCGATATTTTTAATGAATTTATGATATTAGAATAATATTTCGAAAAATATAATAATGAATATGGATAATACATTTTTGAGAAAGAAATTTCGTTTCTATATAAAACTTTTGTATTGTACTGGATAATTTGGATGATAAGCATGAAAGTAAAATGATATTTTTGACTGAGATTTTAAGATAATTCAAAATATTTCTATATACCGGAAATTATGTGTTACATAATAAATCAAGGAATTTGTAATTATAAAACTTTTTGCATAAATAGTTGTTATTGATTTTAAAATCAAAATGTTTATTGGTATGAGCCGTCGTATGGAACTTGAAAAGGAGATAGAGATAGCGCAGAATAATATTGAGAAAGCTACACCTGATACTCCTAAGGAAGTAGTAGATGCTTGGAAAAAAGAGTTGGATAGTTTAGCTTTTGAGTTAAATAATCTTTATGATGACGATGAATTGGAAGATTCTTAAAATAGTGTAGTATAAAACTAAAAAATATGATATATTTAAACATTTGAAAATTATATATTTAGTTTTCGTATAGTTAATAAATGAAGAAAAAAAGCTTTGATAAATTTGGCAGTTAAAATTATTGCACTACCTTTGCAACGCATTTGAGAATTGATGCACATATAATAGGAGATTCGCTAGCTCAGCAGGTAGAGCACAACACTTTTAATGTTGGGGTCCTGGGTTCGAGCCCCAGGCGGATCACAGGAATATCTGACAATAAATGTACAACTCCTACAATACCTTAATATTGTAGGAGTTTTTTTGTATAAAGTGCGTGGCCTGTCTACTCTTTAAAATTCAGTGATGTCCAAAATTGTTGATGTGCTGTTCTGATTTGTTCATATAATTTATTAGTTTTGAGATTTATATTCGGTAGGAGTGATTCCTGTAATGCGTTTAAATAATCTGCTAAAATGTTGGGATGAAGGGAAGCCTAAATCTTTAGCTATCTGGTTATAAGATTTGTTTGTTTCTAATAGTGATTTTTTTGCTATATTTATACATTTTATTTGTATATATTCATTCATTCTCATTCCGGTTTCATGTTTTAATAAATCTTCGAGATACGTATCAGACAGAGACAGTTGTGAAGCACAATATTTTGTCATAGACACTCCGAAAGAATTTATTTGTCTGTTGAGAAGAACATTTTCAATGATTTTTTCGATTTTATTTATAATTTTTTTGTTGATTTCACTCCGTGTGGTAAATTGTCGTGTGTAAAATCGTGTACAATAATCCAAAAGTATTTCAATATATTTAGATATAAGCGCTTTACTATAAATGTCTATAGACCAGAGAAGCTCCTTTTCTATATCTTCCATACACCTACAGATATTTTTTTGTTCGCGGAAAGAGAGGTGCAATGCTTCACTTTTTTGGTAATTGAAAAATGTGTAATTGCTGATATTCATTCCCAATGAAGTTCCTGTAATAAATTCGGGATGGAAAGTCAATAACCAGCCTTTTGAATGAAAAATTTCGGCTCTTTCTTTTATTTCTATTGTTTCTCCAGGAGAAAAGAAGAGAATAGTACCGTCAGAAAAATCACACTTTTCCCGTCCATAAATAAAACTTTTGCAAAAACTTTCATTTAATAGTGCTGCATAAAATCCCACCTTTAGACAATCTAATTGTCCCCAATTTTTAGAAGAGAGGTTGATGGTACTTACTAAAGGGTGAAGAGTTTTTTCCCCTAAAATGCAATTACACTGATGTACCGTATTTAGATTTAATGTATCTGTTTTCATTTTATGTTATGTGTAGTCTTTACACAAAAAATCTTGTTACATCTGTAATTTTCTATATTCATTGGGCGTGTAACCTACATTCTTTTTAAATATGCGATTAAAGTGTTGTGAATATTGAAAGCCTAAATCAAAAGCTATCTGACTGATGTTTTTTTCTGTTCCGATTATCATTTCTTTTGCCAAATCAATAATTTTGTTTTGTATATATTCTTGTGCGGTTTTTCCCGTTTCTTTTTTTATTAGGTCTCCAAAATAATTGGGAGATAGAAATACTTTGTCTGCAAAATATTTTACAGAAGGAAGGCCGTCTGTTTGAGGAGCATTACTTTGAAAATAGTCGTCAAGTAAAGCTTCGAATTTTACTAATACATCTTTGTTTTTTTCTGAACGTGTAATAAATTGCCGTTCATAGAAACGCATGCAATAGTCTAGTAAAAGTTCTATATTTCTAGAAATAAGACGTTTACTATGTTTGTCAATTGGATGATAAAGTTCCAGTTTTATTTTTTTTAGGCAATCTAAGAATATTTCTTTTTCTTCTTCTGATAAATGTAATGCTTCGGTTGAGGCATATGAGAAAAATGAGTAATGTTTTATTTCTTGTCCTAAAGATGTGCCCTTAATCAAATCGGGATGAAATAGTAAGCCATGAGCATCGGGCTGTGTTCCTTCGGCCATTTCTGTCTTCACGACCTGTCCGGGAGCGAAACTGGTAACTGTTCCTTCTTGGTAGTCATATATTTGTCTTCCGTAGCGAATATCTCCACATTTTGTATTTTTTAGAAAAATGGCATAAACGCCATAGTTCAAAGTAAAATGTGTCGGAAATTGTGATGCTTCTGACAAATCGACGACACTGACTAACGGATGTAATGTTTCAAGGTGAAACAGTTTGTTGTATTGGTCTACAGTATCCAATTTGATTACTTCACTCATATAGTTCAAATTTTTGGTGTGGTACAAATGTAGAGAATAAAATTATATTATATATATTGTCCTATTGATAATCAGTAAATAAGTTACAAATGTCTGTAATATATACACAGCCATTGTTATTGCTGTATTACTCTATTGAACGAAGAAACTTTACGAAATAGGATGCAAATAAATGTGGATATGTAGACAGAGATGTGAAATTCTGTATTTAAAATAAGGGTTGGCTGATTTGGTAGAAAAATAGAATAAAAATATGTTCTATTTAGAATGAAAATGGAATTATTTCTTAAAGATAGAACATAAAAACGTAAAGATTGACCTTGTAGGTGGTAGATTATTAGTCTTCCTTTGTAATTATTTTTATATTATATAATAAACTTACTTATGAATAAAAAATTTACTTTTATTATTGCAGTGTTGTTGGGAGTAATGAGTGTCACTTATGCTCAGACTATAAAAGGTGATTTTGATGCTCCTTGGGTGAAAGATACAAACGGTAATGGTGCATTGCCAGGCATGTATTTGCGTCCTGGCATTCAGCCACAAGGATGGGAAGCATCGAATGTACATCAGAAAGTTCTTATATCTGTTCAAGAGACGCTTGTTACTCCGGATGATGATTGTTTTGGAAAGAGTGATGGTTTTTCTGTAAAGATGGAAAATAAATCGGTAGGTGCAGTGGGTATTACTTCTCCTGCACCTGGATATATAACTTTAGGTATTCCTTGGGTTTTTGCCGTAGCATCTCTTGACCAATGTGATGGAGGAACAGTTGGGGGTATTGAATTTACAGAACGTCCAGATTCTTTAGTAGGATTTTATAAAAGGACGTTGGCAGAAAGTTCGAAACCGGAAGATGCTCTTATTTTGGCTTATTTATGGAAGGGAACATGTGTATCGACGGTTCCGGTAAATCCGACAGGAGGGTTTTCTTCGAAAGAAACAACAGAGGTAAAAGATCAGGATATATGTATTCTTGGTAAAAAATCTCCTGATAGTGGGAATGCTCAACTTATTGGTAAAGCTGAGTATGTCGTTACTGGAGAATTGAAGGATTGGAGTCGTATTTCAGTTCCGGTCGAATATGAGAATGGAAATATGCAAACTCCGGAAAAGGCGAATATCATCATTTCTGCCTGCAATTATTGGACTCGTAGTAATATTGGTTCTGGAAATGCTCTTTGGGCAGATGATGTAAAGTTTATTTATAATACGAAATTAAAATCAGTAACTTTAGGTGGAGAAATGTTGGAAAATTTTGATGAGGACGTTTTTGAATATTATCTTCCTTATGCTGATAAGGATAAAGATTTAAATGCTTGTCCTTATGGAGCGACAGCTACAGTCAAGGTAGAGGAGACAGGAGATTCTGAAGCTATTGTTAAGACTGTAATTGTGACATGTAACGAGACAGCTGGGAAAAAGCAGTTGACTTATACGTTCACATTTAGAGGAAAAGAGGCAACAATAACTAATCCGACGGAGGAACCAAGTTTTACTTATGGTGATAATATCGATAATCTTGGATTTATATCTAATAGTCCGGCTCCGTTTGTATATTCCTCAGATAACGAATCTGTAATCAAATATGATGAGCAGAGTGGTTCTTTGGTAGCAGTCGGGGTAGGGACAGCTAAAATAACCGCTTCCCAAAGTGGTACGTCGTCATATTCATCAGCCAAATCCGAGCCCTTGGTTGTGACGGTAAATAAGGCAAAATTGTTAGTTTCGGTAAAAGATGCGTGGTGTGAACGAGGAATATCGGTAAGCGATACATACCTTAAAAGTGGAAATTGTGGATATACTATAGTTTACGAAGGATTTAAAAATGGGGAGGATGAAGCTGTATTGTCTGCACCAGTGAAAGTTACCAGTAAGGCTTCGAAAGAGCCGGAAGTTGTCGGAGCTATCCGTTCAGTGTCTCTTTCAGGAGCAGAAGCAACTAATTATGATATTAGTTATGCACCAAATCAGACTCTTATAATAACAAAAACAACATTGTCTGTTTATGTAGAATATGCAGGTAAAAGTCTTAATACAAGATATGATTATAAAGAGATAGTAGCTCCGGTAGGGCTTGATAAATGTCCGTTACGTGTTTCATTTACGGGATTCCAGTATGACGATAATGTAACTTCGGTGTTTGGTGAAAACTTGCCTGTTGCAAATTGGAGTATTACTAAAGATGACCCCATAGGAACAGAGGGTACGGTTTCTCTTTCTATCCCGGAGATGGAGTATGAGAATTATGTGGTGAAAAATTGTATTCCGGATGATGGTAAAGTGATTGTAAAAGCAGCTCCGAAATTGGAAATTGCTGAGACGGAATTGGATGTAGTTTATGGTGAAGAACCTGTAACATTAACCATTGCTACTGATGAAGGAACAAAAGTATCTTATAAGAATAATGATTATGACATTGCTTCTGCACTTTCTGGGAAAGTGACGTTTAAACAAGCTGGAGAGACTTCTATTTTTGCTTATATTTCTCCCAAAGGAGATTTTTCAGGAATAGAGAAAGAAATAAAAGTAAAAATTGCGAAGGCTCCTTTAACGGTTAAAGCAAAAGATGTAAATCTTATAATTGGTAGTGATGTTCCTGAAATATTCGAGCTGGAGTATGATGGATTGGTCAATAATGATGACAAAGAGAAAGCATTTACAGTATTACCAACAGCGATATTGGAAAATGGACTTCCTTCTTCAGTAAAAGTGGGAGATATATTCAATATTATAATAGTTCCTGGAGAGTCTTCCAATTATAATGTCGATTATGTAGATGGTATTTTGACAATTGTCGAAAATACAAGTATTGAAAAATTAAATACGAATCAGGAGATATGCATATATACTACCGAAAGGAATCTTTATATTAAAGGCAATACGGAAAAATTACCTGTAAGTATTTATAATATGCAAGGTTTATTAGTGGCGAAATATGATGGGGATAGAGATGTAATTCCTTTAGAACTTGTTGAAGATGCGGTGTATGTAGTTAAGGTGGGAGCCTATGTAACTCGCATATTAATTAAATAGATGATTTTTTGATGTAATGAAAAGACCCTTCTAATTTGATAGAGGGGTCTTTTTATTATATGACTTTTAGACCAATAATCGAGATAATCAATGTTGTGATAAAAAATAGGCGTCCGAATGTTATAGGTTCATGAAAAAGAAAAATCCCCACCAATACGGTACCTACTGCACCTATTCCGGTCCATACAGGATAGGCGGTGCCTAATGGTAGCGTTTGTATTGCTTTGGCTAAGAGACACATGCTTAATATAACTGATGCAATAAATCCGATTCCCCACAGATAAAATTCTGTCCCTGCAGATTCTTTTGTTTTACCCAGACAAAAAGTGAAACAAACTTCTAATAATCCAGCTATAATCAATATAATCCAATTCATTTATTGTTTCTTTTTATATGTTTGATGTTACAAAGTTAGTTGAGGAATTTGTATATTTACTTTACATTTGATAAGAAATAATTATATAAAAAACAGCGTGGCAATTACTTTGGTATCTTTGTCGCGGATAAATTGGAGATATGGATATATATGAGATTATAAATAAGATATATTTGATGCCTGAAGCTTCTATAAATAAATTAATGACGAGCTTGTCGACTGTAGTTTATCCCAAAGGGTTTCGAATATTAGAAGCGGGTAAAATAGAAAGAAACGTATTTTTTATAAAAGAAGGGATTGTAAGAGCTTATGTTCTTGTGGATGGAAAAGAGGTGACTTTTTGGATTGGTCGGGAGGGTGATACCATAGTATCATTAAAAAGTTATGTAAATAATCAATGTGGATATGAGACCGTAGAGTTAATGGAAAATTCTGTTTTGTATGTATTGGAACGTAATGATTTATATGAATTGTTTAAGGAAGATATACATATAGCTAATTGGGGGCGAAAATTTGCTGAGTTAGAATTTTTGCAGACAGAAGAAAGACTTATTTCATTATTGTTCTCAACTGCGACAGAGCGATATATAACTCTATTAAAAAATAATTCAGATTTGCTACAAAGAATACCGTTGGAATGTCTTGCTTCTTATTTGGGAATTACACCTGTGAGTTTAAGCAGAATAAGAGCAAAGATGAGGCAAATCCGATGAAATGAAACTGTAATATATAGATTATGATATAATATATATAATAAAAGTACGGAGGTTAATTTTTTCTGTTAGTACTTCTTTTATCTTATTCTGAACATATATGAGAGAGCGATAAGTATATTCTTATTCGAGGAAGTAGCAAAATAATCTTTTTTACGGTTTTTAAAAAAGTCTCCTAAACCAAAGTAGTATCTACTTTCTAAAAGGAAACTACTTCTCAATATTCTAAATTCTAAGCCTGCACCGGCAGTAATGCCATAATCGACCTTGTTGGCTATTGGCATGGTATATTGTTGGGTTTCACGATTGGATGAAGTAAATGTTGGAGGATTATTTATATCGAAATTGCTTTTGTAGGAGTCAGATATAAAGAATCCTACTTGTGGCCCTAAATTTACAAATCCTCTGAAAAATTTATTTCCAAAAAAGATATGGCTCATAAAAGGAATTTGGATATAATTCATCTTTCTTGAAAATTGATATGGTTCGTTTTCAAAATCTTCTTTCCAACCTTGTTGTGAAAAATTAGCTTCGACAATAAATCCGAAATGTTTTTCTTCGATATATCTGAAGGATAATCCACCCATATAACCGAGTAAAAGCCCTTCTTGTACTTTGGGTTGAAATGTAGTATTTGACAAGTTGGTACCAAATTTTACTCCAACCGAAATTTCAGGTCTGTAGTGTCTTTGTGCAGAAACTGATTGTATATTTAATGTGCATAACAATAAAAATAATCCAATTATATTGTTTTTCATCTCAATTTTTGTTTATTTAATTGCGATACGTTCGATTGTATAATAGGGTGTAAAATGTACAAAATACAAGCTTTTATTTATGAACCCGCTCCAGCTATTAATACGTCTGAACTTGAAATCTGTTTGCAAACTGTTTGATGTCATATTCTCGATTTCCTTGTCGATATTTTTTCCATATCGGTGCAATGCTGTCAGAAAATATATTCCGGTGTCGAAACCTAATAGACCGTATTTCGGATTAGCGTTAATCATATCTTTATTATACCAATAATGGAAATCCCGATCGAAATTTTTCATATCTGTATCAGTAGGTACAGCATAAAATCGGGTAAAAATATAGGTATTTAATTTATAGTAGCTGTCTAAATAGTCTTTTGTATAAGTTTGCCATTCAGGGTAACCAAATAGAGTAATACTCAGGTCTGGGCGAGAATCAGACAATTTGCTTAATGGTGCAACGATACGTCCTACGATACTCCGATTTCCACTGGAAGGGACAATTACAATATCTGTTGGCGTTGTAGTTGGAAACAAGTTCCCAACTGTTATATCTATTGTGTTGGTGATACTTATTTCGGAATATGCTATATTTTGATGAACAAGTTCTTTTTTGAGTTCTGTTGTAAAATCTTTTTTATCATCGTTATCGGGGGTACTATTTACAAAAACTATTTTTTTATGTTTGAATCTTTTGATAAATTCAGCTATAGTTTCGGCATACAGATAAGAATGTGGAATATTAGTTTGAAATATTTTAGAATTTTGATTGACATCTTCATTTTTTAGAGAAAAAGCATTAACAATATTTATGTCGTTTTTTTCTGCAAAATCAGCCACCGTACTCAGGTAAGAGTCATTGACAGGACCAATAATTAAATCCATATTCTTAAATTCCGGAGAGTTGATAATTTGATTTACTCTGTTTTTAGAATTATTGGTGTCATAAGCATAAATATTGATATTGGCTCCTTGTTTCCTCATGCTATCAACAGCTAAGAGAAAGCCTTGGTAATATTCCGTGTATAGAGAATTTTTGACGTCTTCAGGATGGTTCAGCATAAATGGGAGCATGATAGCTACATTTATTTGTCCTGTTTGGGTGATAGGATTCAGTTTCGAATATATTTGATTTAGGGTAGTAGCCTCGGCTATTACAGATTCTTCTTTTGTAGGTACATGGGTAAATACGGGTATTTTTAATTTGTCACCCTGTTCTAATTTGGAAATTGTAGGATTGGCTTTGACTATGTCACTAACCTTTATATCGAATTTTTGAGCGATGCTGTATAAAGTTTCTTTTCGTTTTACTGTATAGTCTTTATATTGCATTTGGGGTTGATGACTGGCAATTTCCGGTTCTCCGTCGCATGGCATGATACGAATTACTTTTCCTATAGTAAAGTTATCCGGAGATAATCCCGGATTATCTTTTAATATGGATTCTACACTGGTATGATAACGGCGAGCTAAGGAAAATAATGTTTCTTTGGCTATTACAGTATGATATATATATTGGTTGTTATCAGAAGATGCTTTTTCTGTTTTTTGATAGGCATAATTTTGAGGAATTATTAAAACTGCACCGGCTTTTATTCCATTTTTAGCCTCCGGGTTTAATGCTATGATGGATTGGGGCGAAACATTATACATTCGGGCTATAGAGTACAATGTTTCTCCGGAAGAGATGGTGTGCTTGAACTCACTTTCGGCAATATTTGTTTTGGGGAAATTAACACCTTTTATGGGTATTAATAATTCTTGCCCGCTTTTTAACCCATCTTTAGCACTTGGGTTGTATTTAATAATCTCTTCTTTGGTGACGTTGAATTTCTTACAAACTGAATAAAAACCTTCAGCACTGTTTACTGTGTATTTATAAAATTCTGGAGGATTGTTGTAATTTTGAGCCTTTATTACGCTTAAATACATAAATCCGAGAATAAAAATGAAAAAATGAGAAATATGAATTGATTTCATAAAATTTACATTTAAATAGCTGAGTATATCATTCAGCTTGAAAGGACAAAGGTAAGAAAAATTCTTTTTGGTGACAATTCATTCTTTTGAGTAAGAAATTTTAATCTCTTTTGTGATTTTTCCCTGCTTATTACTATTTCCGGTCTTTATTTTTTCTTTGAAATGCATTACCTTTGACAGTTACAATTTTAGAATAATGAAACGAGTATTGTTTATTACCCTATATTGTTTGGTGTCGACTTTGATTTGTTCCCAGAATGTAGATGTTGCTTGTGGAGGTTTATTGGGCATTAGACAGGGAGTTACGGCTGCAACAGGATTAGATGCAGTTTATGTTGTTTATCAGGCAAATGACAGCAAAGTCGATATCCGTTATCTCCAAGATGATGGATCTTCTATTATTTGGTATCAAATAGATAAAAATGGTAACAAATCTATTATTTCGGGTGCTACATCAGCTTATTTGTCTGGAGTCGAAGGTGATTGCGGTTATGTTTACCAGCAGGGAAATAAAACAGGAGCTATTTGGATAATCAATTATTTAAATTATTCTTTGGCAGGAATTGGCATGACCGTAGAAAGAGATGAATATGACGAGTGCAATTCTGTTCGATTAATATTGAATGGCACTGTCGAGAAGTTACCGTATTATACTATTGCAGGGAAACAGATGTTTCTTCCAGAAGAGTTTTACATAACATATTATACGTTGGAATGGGATAAAGATAATGCTGATTTTAAAAAAGTTCAGATAGAAGAAAAGGCGACAGATAGTAATCGTCTTTCCGTGCAAGCACCGACTTGTGATACAGAGTTTATGTTGACGGATAAATATCTGAAGGAATGGGGAATGGAGCCCTCGGTAAGGTCAGAGGAATATATATCAGTGACTCCTATTTGTGGAGCTATTGTTGAGCAGCATACTCGCGATTATAAGAACGAATGGGATAGAGAGCAACCCTCAGATGGGTCATTTGGAGGGTCGGCTCCGGTAGACATGACGTTTAAGGCATATTATAATGACGTGGTTACACATAGTGATTGGCAGTTTTCGAAAGATAAAGATTTCAATGTTATTGACGCACATTATTATAATGCAGATGATTTTCAATATACTTTCAATCAAGAAGGAACGACTTATGTACGGTTGATGGTGAGTACTGGAACTTGTCAAGATTCGACTGAAGTATATACTATTACAGTTGGGGAGTCGAGGCTTGAAGCTCCTAATATTTTTTCTCCAGGAACGACACCCGGGGTTAATGACGAATGGAAAGTTGCTTATAAATCTATCGTTAGTTTCAAGTGTTGGATATTTAACCGTTGGGGTGTACAGATGTTTCATTTTGAAGACCCAGCAATTGGATGGGATGGGAAGTATAAAGGAAAATGGGTTGATCCGGGCGTCTATTTTTATGTAATAGAAGCTAAGGGTGCTGATGGTAAATCACATAATCTGAAAGGCCACATAAATATTATCAGATCTAAAAATTAAAGATTTATCCGTGTGATGACTAATATAAAGAATAGTATATTAAAAATAGTATTTGTATTTTTGTGCGTTGGAATTCTTATTTTTTTGACAGCATCATCCCGTTCAGGACAATCAGATAATACTTCTGTTATGCATTTGATGTCTGTTATACCGGATGTTCCTTCGCAAGTAGAATTTGCTGGTGAAATTATAGAGCTTGATCGGTTTGATATGTATGAAAGATACGATAGAGAATTGACTAGTTTTTGCTATACCCATTCCAATACATTGCTGATTTTGAAAAGAGCCAATCGCTACTTTCCTATTATAGCGCCCATATTAGAAAAAAATGGAATACCGGTAGATTTTATCTATTTGGCAGCTATTGAAAGCTATTTAAATCCGAGGGCTGTTTCTTATGCTAAGGCAGCTGGGTTATGGCAGCTTATGCCCGGGACAGCCAAGCAGTTTGGTTTGGAAGTAAATGATTTTGTAGATGAACGATACAATCTCGAAAAATCTACCGAAGCAGCTTGTCGTTATCTAAAATCGGCTTATGATAAATATGGTAGTTGGGCTACAGTAGCAGCATCATATAATGCGGGTATGGGCCGAATATCCAATGAATTGGATAAGCAACAGGAACTGAATTCTTTTGATTTATGGTTGAATGATGAGACTTCTCGCTACGTATTTCGGGTTATGGTGATGAAGGAAATATTATCGAATCCATATCGTTATGGTTTTGCTGTCAAGAAGAAACAGCTGTATCAACCTATAAGAACGCATGCCGTAGTCGTAAATACTGCAATTGATGATTTGGCACAATTTGCCAAAGAGCAAGGTATTACGTATGCACAGCTGAAAGAGTTCAATTCATGGCTCCGAGATAGGAAGTTACCTAATAAAACAGGAAAAGAATATAAGCTGTTGATACCTCATAAAGAGGATTTATACTATAGCACTCGTAAAATAAAAGTATATCATAAAAATTGGACAGTGGATTGATTTTTTTAGGAAAATTTTGGGATAAGAGATGATTGATAACGAGAATAAAATAGAAGTATACGGTGCACGTGTACATAATCTTAAAAATATTGATGTAGAAATACCTCGTAATAGTTTTACGATTATTACAGGACTTAGTGGAAGTGGTAAATCCTCTTTGGCGTTTGATACTATTTTTGCTGAAGGACAAAGACGATATATAGAAACGTTTTCTTCTTATGCCCGTAATTTCTTGGGGAATATGGAACGTCCTGATGTTGATAAAATTACGGGATTGAGTCCTGTTATTTCCATTGAACAGAAAACTACTAATAAAAATCCTCGGTCTACAGTTGGTACTACAACTGAAATTTACGATTTTCTTCGTTTGCTCTATGCCCGAGCAGGGGAGGCATATTCCTATCTTACGGGAGAAAAAATGGTAAAGTATACCGAAGAGCAGATTTTGGATTTGATTCAAGGAAAATACCGAGGTAAAAAAACATACATCTTATCTCCTTTGGTGCGAAATAGGAAAGGACACTATAAGGAGCTTTTTGAACAAGTCCGTAAAAAAGGATATCTTACTGTACGGGTAGATGGGGAACTTCGTGAAATTTTACGGGGAATGAAGCTTGACCGTTACAAAAATCATAGTATCGAGTTGGTTGTAGATAAACTTGTTGTATCAGAAAAGGATGAGAGGCGTTTGAAAGATAGTGTCAGGATAGCCATGAAACAGGGAAACGGCCTTATTATGGTGCAGAATGCGGATACGGGAGAAGTGAGACACTTCAGCAGGACATTAATGGATCCGAAAACGGGTTTGTCTTACAGTGAACCGGCTCCACATAATTTTTCTTTCAATTCACCGCAGGGAGCTTGTCCCAAATGTAAGGGACTGGGATTTACCAATGTCATAGATAAAGAAAAAATTATTCCCAATCCTGATTTATCTATATATCAGGGAGGAATAGTGCCTTTAGGTAAGTATAAAAATACAATGATATTTTGGCAAATCGAAGCAATTTGCGATAAGTATGGGGTAAATCTGAAAACTCCTTTGAAGGATGTTCCGGACGAAGCGTTGGATGATATTCTTAATGGGACAGATGAAAGATTAAATATTAAGAATGAAGCTTTGGGGCATTCTAATTACAGTCTGTCTTTTGCCGGTCTTATTCGTTATATAGAAATGCAACAGCAAAGCGATTCGTCTTCACAAGCACAAAAGTGGGCTGGGCAATTTGTAAAAACAGAAATTTGTTCCGAGTGTCATGGACAGCGTATCAATAGAGAAGCTTTATATTATCGTATAAACGGTAAGAATATAGCCGAATTGGCAGAAATGGATATAGCCGATTTGTATAAATGGCTCGATGGAGTAGAAAATTATATGTCGCTCAAACAGGCACAGATTGCACGAGAAATACTTAAAGAGATACGTACTCGACTTGAATTTTTGATAGATGTAGGCCTGGAATATTTGTCATTGAACAGAGCGTCGGCTACATTATCAGGAGGAGAAAGTCAACGCATACGATTGGCTACACAAATTGGATCTCAACTGGTTAATGTCCTTTATATTCTTGATGAGCCCAGTATCGGGCTGCACCAGAGAGATAATACACGTTTGATTCAATCGCTTAAGCAGCTTCGGGATACTGGTAATTCTATTATTGTAGTAGAGCATGATAAAGAAATGATGCTTGAAGCCGATTATGTAATTGACTTAGGCCCGAGAGCCGGACGATTGGGAGGAAATGTTGTATTTGCTGGAACTCCTTCAGATATGTTAAAGTCTGATACATTGACTGCAGCATATTTGAATGGTAAACAAGAAATATCTGTTCCTGAAAAACGTCGACAGGGTAATGGTAAAGCTATTGTACTGAAAGGTGCTACGGGGAATAATTTGAAAAATGTCACAGCTCGTTTTCCGTTAGGTTGTTTTATCTGTGTTACGGGAGTATCGGGTAGCGGGAAATCAAGTCTAATCAATGAAACTTTGCAGCCGATAATAAGTAAGCAATTTTATCGTTCTGTCAAAGACCCATTACCTTATAAATCGATTGAAGGTCTTGAATATATTGATAAGATTGTTAATGTTGATCAGTCACCTTTAGGACGAACACCGCGTTCCAATCCAGCAACGTATACGGGCGTTTTTTCAGATATAAGGAATGTATTTGTCGATTTGCCGGAAGCAAAAATCAGAGGATATAAAGCTGGTAGGTTTTCTTTTAATGTAGCGGGTGGACGCTGTGAAGTGTGTGGCGGGAACGGCTATAAGACTATCGAAATGAATTTCCTTCCTGATGTTTTAGTTCCATGTGAAGAATGTCATGGCAAGCGTTACAATCGAGAGACATTGGAAGTTCGTTTTAAAGGTAAATCTATTGCAGATGTCTTAGATATGACAATAAATCAGGCTGTTGAGTTTTTTGATAGTATACCGGCTATTTTAAATAAGATAAAAGTATTGCAAGATGTTGGTCTTGGATATATAAAGTTAGGACAACCTTCTACCACTTTATCAGGAGGAGAAAGTCAAAGGGTTAAATTAGCTACAGAATTGTCTAAGAAAGATACAGGTAAAACTTTGTATGTGTTGGACGAGCCTACTACCGGATTACATTTTGAAGATATACGGGTACTGATGGCAGTATTGAATCGTTTAGTTGATAAAGGAAACACAGTATTGGTAATCGAACATAATTTAGATGTTATAAAATGTGCAGACTACATTATTGATATGGGACCCGAAGGAGGACAATCTGGAGGAAAAATTTTAGTGGAGGGAACACCGGAAGATATATGTAAGAAAAAGAATACCTATACTACTCATTATCTGAAAGATGAATTGAAAAATGGTTTACAAAATAAATGATAAAGAAAACCTTAATTTTCAGGTTTTCTTTATCATTTATTTTGTAAACCATTTTATCACTATATTTCTATTTCATATCCTTCATTTGATATTGTATTTTCTTCTGTTTCATTTGTTGTAACAGAAGAATTTTCCTTAATAAATTGTATAGCTTCAGTTAACCCGGTAACAAATTTTTCAAAGTCTTCTTTATATAAAAAGATTTTATGCTTCTCAAACTGAACAGAAGGTGTTTCTGTTGATCCGGTCACAATCTTTTTGCTTTCGGTTATTGCCAAAAACAATTCATCTTTCCTATTTTTCTTGACGTCTAAATAATAAATTCTTTTTCCAGCTTTTAGAGCTTTAGAAAAAATAATGTCATTTTCTTTCTTATCAGGCGCACTGTTTTTCATTACATCTTCCATAAATACTGTTTCTGGTTTTAGATTATTCAAGAATATTTACAAATATGATATTTTTTTTTGAAAAAACTATATTTTTGGATAAGTTTTTTTAATAAGTAAATGTTGTGTAGAACAATTTTCCTATGTGTGAAAAAATAAAATAAGCTTATAGCCAAAGAACCATAAAAATGTGATAACTTTGCACCCGCAAATTAATATTTCAAAAATAGAATGATAAATCGAATTTTAATCCGCATTAAGGTGGTACAGATTCTATATTCTTATTTCTTAAAAGAAGATAAAAATATGGGTCTTACAGAGAAAGAGCTCTTTTTTAGTTTAGACAAGGCTTATGAATTATACCATATGTTACTGTTGCTTATGGTGGAACTCACAGATGCGCAGTGTGCGAGAATTGAGGTTGCCCGTGCAAAGCATTTGGCTACACAAGCAGAGAAAAATCCTAATCCTAAGTTTATTCATAACCGGTTTATCGCTCAATTGAAAGCCAATAAAGAGTTGGAAGTATATGTAAATGAGCATAAAATTTCGTGGGCTAACGAACCTGATTTCATACGTGTCATGCTTGATCGTATTCTGGCTTCAGATCTTTATAAGAATTATATGGCTGATGAAAATGATTCTTATGAAGCGGACAGAGAATTATGGCGGAAGCTGTTTAAAAATGTTATTATAGAGAGTGATGATTTATGTGATGTTCTTGAATCGATGAGTTTATATTGGAATGACGATTTAGAAATAATATCTACATTTGTTCTTAAGTCTATTAAGCGTTTTGAAGAAACACATTCAGAAAAACAGCCTTTGTTACCTATGTTTAAGGATGAGGAAGACGCTGAGTTTGCACGGATGTTATTTAGGAAATCTATATTGAATGCCGATAACAATAAACTTTTGATTGATCAGCATACCCAAAATTGGGAAATTGAGCGTGTCGCTTTTATGGATGTAGTTATTATGCTGGTCGCTCTTGCAGAAATGCAAACTTTTCCATCTATTCCGATACGAGTTACCTTGAATGAATATATTGAGATAGCTAAATCATATAGTACTGTGAAGAGCGGACATTTTATTAACGGTATATTAGACTCTATTGCAACACAGTTAAAAAAAGAGGGCGTTCTAACAAAAGAATAATTAAATTGTTATATATTTGTACCCGAAAGGATGTCTTTCACTTAAAAAAAGAACAAATTTATTTAACAAATTAACAGTATTATGGCATTACTTACAATTTTATTGCAACAGACCGGAACGCCTCAAGGATCTCCGTGGGGAAGCATATTAATGATGGTTGCATTAGTTGCAATCTTTTACTTTTTCATGATTCGTCCTCAGACTAAAAAGCAAAAAGAAATTCGAAAATTTCGTGATTCTTTATCCGTTGGGGATAAGGTTATTACTGCTGGAGGAATTTATGGAAAAATAAAAGAAATTAAGGGAGAAGATGTAATTCTCGAGATAGCAGATAATGTGCGTATACGTGTGGCTAAGTCTTCTATTTATGGGACAGCAGCCGATTCTAATCAGCAGCAGGCCCAGTAATTATAACTATTTATCAGGCGAAAGAACTTTCATTTTGCTTTATAGCAAAGTGAAAGTTTTTTTATTTTGAATTTTTTGTAATTAATAAATCGATGTATTTTTCGAATATGAGGATTCCTTTGAATTCTGTTGAATACAATTCTATTTTTTACTACATTTACACTCATAAAGAAGAATAGTGGTGATATTTTCTTTATTAAAAAGATAGGTAAATGAAGAAAAATAATTTTAGATATATAAGATTGAAGTGGGTAAAATCCAGAAATAAGCTGTATGCTTTGCTGAGGAGCGATAGGAGTAGAGAAATTCTCACTTTTATGTTTTTTTTGGTCATATCTTTTATTTTCTGGGTTTTACAATCTCTAAATGAAGATGTAGAGAGCTCGTTTTCTTTGAATGTCAAGTATGTAAATGTTCCGGAAAAAGTAGTATTTACTAATAAACTTCCTGATGAAATTGATGTGCGTTTGAGGGATAAAGGAACTACTCTTATGGGATATTTAATGGAGCGTATGCCTGTCATTGAAATAGACTTTGACCAATATAAAAATAATAGGGGAGTGTTTGTTGTAACCTCGTCTCAGTTGTCAACATTGGTACGGAAGCAGTTAAAGAATACGACTACTTTATTATCTGTTAGTCCCGATTCTATTCCTGTTTATTATACAAATAATTCTGGTAAAAAATATAAAATACGATTGATAGGTTCGTTTTCGACGGTTCCTCAGTGTGTTATGAATGGAGAAATCAAAATGAGTATCGATTCGGCTACGGTATATGCCCCATTATCTATTTTGAAAAATATTAAGGAAATAACAACAGACTCATTTGCATTAAAGTCATTATCTGATACGGCTCGTATAAGCTTGAATTTAACATATATAAGAGGGGCAAAGATTGTTCCCGAAAAAGTTGAAGTAACAATTCCTATAGAAGAAGTAACGACAAAGAAGCTTACATTGTCAGTTGCACCCCAGAATTTACCTACAGGTATCTCTATGCTTACCTTTCCTGCGAATGTGCAGATTAATTGTATGATTCCGGTGAGCAAATTTTCTAAAATTCATGCTGATGATTTTTCTGTAGGAGTTGATTATAACCAATTGAAAGATCATATAGGGAAAAAAGTTGCTGTTCAGGTTTTAAGGAAACCGCCATTTGTAAATAATGTGCAGGTAACCCCAGATAGTGTAGAATATATATTGGAAGAAAAAGTAGGGTTATGGTAACTATTGGCATTACAGGAGGAATTGGTAGCGGAAAGTCTCTGATTAGTAGAATATTAAAAATTTGGGGATATCCTATATATGATACGGATATTGAAGCAAAAAAAATAATGGATAATTCTGATGAAGTGAAAAATAGACTGGTTGCTTTATTAGGCAATATCTATAATAATACGGGATTGGATAGGTCACGTATGGCATCTATAATTTTCAATGATCAGACAAAGTTAGAAAAAGTAAATGCAATAGTACATCCGGCCGTTAGGTCTGATTTTTCCATATGGGTACAAAAACAAAATACAGATATTGCTTTTGTAGAGTCGGCAATTCTTTATGAAGCGGGATTTAATAAAAATGTAGCTTTTATTTGGAATGTTTCAGCTCCTCTTGAGATGAGGGTTATGAGGGTTATGAAACGAAGTAGCTGTACTCGGGAAGAGGTGTTGGCTCGGATTTCGAAGCAAATATCAGATAATGAGAGAAATGAGAAATCAAATGATATCATTTATAATGATGGTATACAACCTGTTATACCCCAATTGAGGACTTTACTTGCAAAATATGAGAAATAATATTTATTAAATTTATGGTGTGTAATTGATAAATTAAATATTCGATATTACTTTTGCTAAATAATATTATTAACACACAAAAAATAATTGATATGTTAAAGAAAATTTTGTCTATATCCGGGAAACCCGGTTTATATAAATTAGTATCTCAAGGAAAAAATATGTTGATTGTTGAATCTCTGCTGACGGGAAAGCGTATCCCTGCATATGCTCATGATAAGGTAATTTCAGTAGGAGATATTGCTATTTTCACTGAAGGTGGAGAAGCTCCTCTTCCCGATGTTATGAATAAGATTAAAGAAAAAGAAAATGGGGGAGTTGCATCGGTAAGTACGAAAGCGGAAGATAAGGTTTTACGTAATTACTTTGCTGAAATATTACCGGATTTTGATAGAGAAAGAGTTTATACAACAGATATAAAAAAACTATTGGGGTGGTATAATCTTTTAGTTGAAAAAGGCTTGACTGATTTTGTTGAAGAAAAGGCAGAGGAAAATTTATCGGCAGAAAAGGCAGAATAAAATTTAAATAAGGTCTAAAGTTTCTAAATTAAAGAGAGAAAAGAATACTTCTCAAAAATTTACTATCTGTATATAAACATATTATGATTGTAATTTTTTGGGAAGTTTTTTATATAATAATATGGTAATAAAAAGTAGGTATGTTAAAAGTATATGTTTTTTCTTTCTTGTATTGCTTTCATCATGCCATGTAACAAAGGTTCCTCAAACGGTTCCTGCCTCTGTTAAAAGTGTGAGTTGTGCATTAGGGATACATGTTAGTAATAAAGATTATTTTCCTCTTTACCTTGAAATATCGTCATGGATTGGAGTCCCTTATAAGTACGGAGGAATTACCCGCAAAGGTGTAGATTGTTCTGGATTAGTATTGAATGTTTATCGAGAAGTATATGGCGTTGTATTGAGCCGTTCTTCAGAACAAATGATGCAGCAGGATTGCCGAGAACTTTCTAGACAACAATTAAGAGGGGGAGACCTCGTTTTCTTTGCTACGACCAAAAATAAGAAAAAGATAAATCATGTAGGTATTTACCTAAAAGATAATCTTTTTGTGCATTCTACGACATCTCGCGGAGTGATTCTAAGTTCATTAGATGAGAATTATTACCGCAAAACTTGGGTAGGAGCGGGTAGAGTTAAAAGAAAAAAATAAAGAATGAATATGATAGACGGATATTCTAAGTTATATTTATCTGAATTTAAAATAGTTGATAATATCGATAACTCCGTAAACAATAGCCGCTATACCAAATACAATCAGGACTGTGTTCATCGAATCGAATGGATTAATCAAGATAATAATTCCTGTTATAAGAATCAAAATCGGGAATAAATAGAAAAAAAGTGCTACTGTAGTATTACGTTGTATGGACGCGAGTGTTAGTATTTGAAAAATACCAGCCAATAATAATAAAAAGCCTAAGACATACATTAAAAACCCGATAAAAACAGTAGGCATAAGGGCGAGACATAGACCCAATAAAATACTTCCTATACTTTCTACTGGGATATAAGAAAATGATTTGGATATAGCCTTTTTACGACGAGAAAAATAGTTGAGAAGAGCAACAATACCTGTTGCAATGAACATTATGCCTATAATGGAAACAATATAACCCAAAACTTGATCTGGCCATTTAACTGTTACAATACCCAATACTATTGCAAATACACTACGAATCAGAGTCCACTGAATTGTTCCCATATTATATATCTAAATTTTATTATTCTTAACTACAAATATAACCTTTTTTCGAAAATATAGTTCAATATATATAAGAAAATCTCTACATAATCAAAAACATAAGTGGGAGTATGAAATCCAATTGTTCCCATATCTTAAAATAAATTTTCTATGTATTTGGAAAATTGGAAAATCGATTTATTCCGTTATTTTTGTATTTCGAAATTTTATAAATTGAAATAATGACGTCTAAAAAAAAATTATTAGCTATAATAAATCCTATTTCAGGGACTCATCAGAAATCAGATATACCAAAAGCTGTTAAGGAGGTATTAGACTCGTCATTATATGATATAAATATATGTTTTACTGAATATGCCGGTCATGCGACTTTATTGGCTAAAGAAGCTGTATCCTCCGATGTGGACTGTGTCCTTTCGATAGGAGGTGATGGTACTTGTAATGAAATAGCTAAAGCGTTGGTTCATTCCAATACAGCATTAGGCATTATACCTATGGGATCAGGGAATGGGCTGGCCAGACATTTGGATATTCCAATGGATGTCATGGGGGCATTAAAAATTGTAAATGAAAGGAATATTGTTTCGTTAGATTATTGTAAAGCAAATGAGAAGCTTTTCTTTTGTACATGTGGTGTAGGTTTCGATGCATTGGTTAGTCATCGTTTTGCTGAGGGTAAGCATCGTGGAGGAATGACTTATGTAAAAAAAGTTGTTACCGAATATTTGAAATATAAAACGGAAACTTATCTTATCGTTAGTGAAAATGGGAAAATAAAAGAAAAAGCTTTTTTAATAGCTTGTGCCAATGCGTCACAATATGGGAATAATGCTTATATAGCTCCTCATGCCAATATGCAGGATGGAAAAATTGACGTAACAATTATATTGCCATTTACCCCCTTTGATATTGCTCCCATGGCGGTACAGTTGTTTACGAAAGTTATTGATAAAAATCCCAATATACGTACATTTGAAACTCCATATCTAAAAATTATTCGAGAGAACCCCGGAATCATGCATATCGATGGGGAACCTGTTGAGATGGATAAAGAAATTGAAATAAAATGTGTTCATAATGGCTTAAAAGCTATCGTTCCTCGAGAAAATTCTAAGAAATTGTTTATTGAACCTATTCATACGGCTTTTTGGGAAGTTATAGATACTATTAAGACAGAACTTGATATATGAATGCGTGGGC
Organism: Coprobacter secundus subsp. similis; assembly: GCF_015097275.1. Taxonomy (GTDB): domain Bacteria; phylum Bacteroidota; class Bacteroidia; order Bacteroidales; family Coprobacteraceae; genus Coprobacter; species Coprobacter secundus. Next base: position 1,053,239 of record NZ_AP023322.1, on the reverse strand, counting down.
ATAATTATATAACTAATCTCCCATAAAATAGAAATTTTTTCTATTTTATGGGAGATATAGTATACACAAGTTAAAAACTTTATAGGTATTTATTCATTGTTTTATTACAACAAATTACTTGCCAATTCTGATAATTCACTACGTTCTCCTTTTACTAAGTTTACATGGCCGAATATACTTTGTCCCTGCATTTTATCTATCATATAGACTAATCCGTTCGATTGAGAATCCAAATAAGGGGAATCTATTTGTTGAATGTCTCCTGTAAATACCATTTTGGTGCCTTCTCCGGCTCTGGTTATAATGGTTTTAATTTCGTGGGGTGTAAGGTTTTGAGCTTCGTCGATAATGCAATATGTCTCAGACAGACTTCGCCCGCGAATATAAGCTAAGGCTTCTATAACTAACTGTCCTTTGTCTTGTATGTCTTGTAAATAGCGATAATCCGCACCCCCTAACGAAAATTGGTGCTTAATGACGTTTAAATTATCAAATAGCGGTTGCATATAAGGAGCGATTTTTTGTTTTTCATCACCAGGCAAAAATCCCAAGTCTTTATTAGCCAAAGCAACGATAGGGCGCGCCAGTAAAATCTGCTTGTACTCTCGGCTTTGTCGTAATGCTCCGGCCAACGCGAGAAGTGTTTTCCCTGTACCGGCTTTTCCTGTAAGAGCCAAGAGTTTTACATTGGGATCATTGAGTAATTCAAAAGCGAAACTTTGTTCTGCATTACGAGGTTCAATACCGAAATTTTTTTCTTTTATGACTTTTTTTACCATTCCGGTCGCTGATACATACCGAGCTAAAACGGTAGAATTGCCGCTGTTCAATATGAAGCATTCATTTGATTTAAAATCAATGTTTAATCCTAACTTTTCTGCCGGAATTCCTTCATGGGATTTATAGATGTCATTGATTATTTGTGGGTCAATACCGTCAAAATATCGTTGTTCTGACTCAAAAATATCGATATTTGTTACTTTATCATTATTGTAATCTTCTGTTAGTATACCCAAGGAACGGGCTTTCATTCTTAGATTTACATCTTTAGTGACCAATATTGTTTTTGTATCAGGATTTTTTGATGCCAGAAAATGGGTTGCAGCAAGAATTAAATGGTCTGGAGTACGTTCAGGAAACGCGGCTTTTACCTCTTCAGGATAGTTATAACCGACCAATATGGATAAGTTTCCGAGGTCTGGGCCGAGTTTAGCCCCTTTGGTGAATAAATCATCATCTGTTATTTCATCCAATTCCCTGACAAACTCCCTTGCATTATAGTTTATCTGGTCGTTTCCCTTTTTAAATTTGTCTAACTCTTCCAATACGACAATAGGTATGTAGATATCATTGTCTTGAAAATTAAATAAACATTTGTAGTCGTGAAGAATAACATTTGTATCTAACACAAAATTTTTTTTATTTCCCATAATGGTATCATTTAAAGTGTTGATATAAAAAAGAGAGTCCTGATGTAAATGATAATCGCTATTATCCAGAGGATTTATCCAAAGATAACCAAATATCTGTAATAAAACTATATTTGAAAATGAAAAAATGTTTTATTTGTCTTTATTTATCCTATTTATATTATTAAAAAAGTGAATGTACAATTCACATATTATAAAAGATTATGTATGTTTGCACCAAACTGTGACTGATATGAAAAAGATAGGATTATTGTCGGATACTCATGCGTATTGGGATGATCGGTATATCAAATATTTTTCTGAGTGTGATGAGATATGGCATGCTGGAGATATAGGCTCAATGGATGTATTGAGAAAGCTCGAAACTATAAAGCCGGTACGGGCCGTATATGGCAATATTGACGGGCATGAAATAAGGATAACATGCCCAAAGCATCAAAGATTTACCATTGAAGGAGTCGATGTATGGATGACACACATTGGTGGTTATCCCGGGAAGTATGCTCCGGACGTTATTCCTGAAATATATCGTAACCCTCCAAAATTATTTGTTTCCGGGCATTCCCATATTTTGAAAGTTCTGTATGATAAAACTCTTGATTTGTTGCATATAAATCCAGGTGCGGCAGGACAATATGGATTTCATAAAAAAAGGACGTTAGTGCGTTTTTGTATTGATAATGGAAAATTTGAAAATTTGGAGATTGTGGAGTTGGGAGATAAGTTTTAAAGTGCTTAGTTCTAAAAACGTAACTATATAATAGGATGAATTTAAAGTTTTTTATCAGTACATTTTTTGTTTTAATTGCTTTAGCCGATTATTCATGGGGACAAACGAAAATTGAGTGTTGGAAACGCTTTGAACTAACTTTTAACTATAAAGCAACCGGAAATCCATTCGATGTAGAACTGTTTGCAACATTTTCATGTGATGGAAAGGAATTGAAAGTGAAAGGCTTCTATGATGGGGATGACACATATCGTATACGATTTATGCCTACAGAAGTTGGAGTATGGAAATATTCAGTGTCCAGTCCAATAAAAGAATTGAATAAAAAGTCGGGAGTTTTAACTGTGATTCCGAATTTAAGTGGAAAGTCCAGTATGGTATCAGTAGATGGTGAGCACGCTTTCAAATATGCAGACGGTACTCATTATTACCCATTAGGAACAACCTCTTACGCATGGCTACATATGAATGAGAAAGTACAGGAAGAGACTTTAGAATCTCTGAAACACAGCGGTTTTAATAAAATACGTATGTGTGTATTTCCCAAAAATTATGATTTGGTACAGGAAGAGCCCCAATTATATCCTTTTGAAATAAAGGAGATGATAAAAAATGAGAAGGGAGATGAAGTTAGAGTCTGGAATTTTAAGAAGTTCAATCCTGTATATTTTCGTCATTTGGAAAAATGCATAGACCAATTGAGCAAACTTAATATAGAAGTCGATTTGATTTTATTCCATCCATACGATAAAGGTCGCTGGGGATTTGATTCGATGACAAATGAAGTAAATATAAGATATATACATTACATTATAAATCGTTTAGCGTCTTTCCGTAATGTATGGTGGTCTATTGCAAATGAATGGGATTATGTGACAAATAAGACAATAGATGATTGGAAGCTATTGATAAAAACTGTAGTAAGTAACGATCCGTACCGGCATTTATGTTCTATACACGGATCGACCGCAACCTATTTTGATTATTGGATGCCCGAATTTACACATGTTAGTGTACAAGATGAAGCTCCGGTATATAGTATTTCAGCAGCGGCTTTGTTACGTCAGATATTCCATAAACCTGTAATTTGTGATGAAGTAGGATATGAAGGTAATCTAAAATCTCGCTGGGGACGTTTGAGTGCCCAACAATTGACTTATTTCATTGTAAACGGTTTGATGGGGGGGATCTATGTAACCCATGGAGAGTGTTTTCAAGAAGGGAATGACCCTATTTTTTGGGCACAAGGTGGAAAATTAAAAGGGGAAAGTTGGAAACGGGTCAAATTTTTGAAAAACATACTTGAAGAAATGCCTGAACCGTTGCAAATGTCTGATATTAGTCGAGACTTGGTAACGTCTACTGCAGGTGAAGGATATTATTTTATCAGCTTGGGAAAGGAAATAAGTGACTTTTGGAGATTCAATCTTCCCGTAAAAAATGCAAATTATGAGAGACTGAAAGCAGGAAAACATTTTAGAGTAGATATTATTGATGTATGGAATATGACTATAATAAAATGTCCGACTATCTTTGAGACAGGGGAAGCCGTGGATTATCGTGTATTAGACAAGAAACAACGTGGAGTACGTTTGCCGGATGTTCCTTACTTGCTTTTAAGAGTAACTGAAGTAAAAAGTGGGAATGACAAAATTTCCTAATAGAATTCCTCTAATTATTTAACTTTAGAGAATCTATATCGTCATTATCGGTGCAGAAAATTAAAAAATGGTGAAAATAGTATTAGAATATTGAACTTTATCATTTATTATTAAATTTTGAAGTATATCTTATAAAAATATAATAGTTCTTTCGGATTAAAGGAAAAATATGGAAGTCTTTATTTGAAGCAATACTGCATTACTTTCCTATAGGTTGTATTTTACGCCGTATGGCCTTTGAAATTTCAAGATACATATAGAATTTTTTCTTTTGTTCTATTGATGCCTTATTTTGTTCATATTTTTTATTGGCATATTCCTTTGATTTGTCAAATACCAGTTTCGAAACCTGATTTTGGGATTTTCCAACCATAGTAGAGTCGATCTGCTCATCCGGAAAAAATTCATCCAGATTCACATCTCCTATCATTGTTGTTTCCAGAAAATTCTTTTTTGTATGATTTTTATTAAGATAATAGCCTACAAACATATGTCCTGGCATACGTACCAAGATAGGGTCTATATTAATAGCCCGTAATAAAGAAGCAAAAAGTACACTACCGTCTACGCAATTGATTTGGGCAGATTTTATAGCATCATCGAATAACCTGACCCGCTGAGAATAGACCACATTCGAAGACAAGCTCGAGGCCGATACAGAGCTATATTTGAAATTTCTTTTTTGCAGAGCATTCCATATGGCATATACTTGATTTTCTACCGAACTTTCTTTGTTTAATTGATAACCGAGAAATCTATTTACAATTCGGGTGTTGAGAGCCTCTCTCAATACCATATCTATCATCGGGTGGTCTTCGTTGACATAAGCTGCGAAAAAAATACCTGTTTCATGAAATTTCTGGTTTATATCGTTGTAACCTAAAAGACATTCATTGATACTGCGCATAGAAAAAGTTCTTACCTTTTGTCCCAGATTATCTCGGTTCATTTCTACTTGTACAGCAACACTAACGGGGGTTGGCTGAATATTTTCTTTCAATGCATCATATTTCCATACAATGTCCGGATAAACAAGGTATTCTGTACGAGCCTTAGGCAAAATGAATTCTGAAATAGACTCACTAAAAAAAGGACTTTCTGCAACCTTAATTCTTAACTTACTATTCATTTTATCCGATTTAACTCGTATCCCGATGCATGATTTTGGATTGCCTAAATAAGAAGTATCAGCAGGCATGACAATAAGCGTATCGGTAACAGCAACAGACAAAACTGCAGAAGGAAAAATATTTCCACCAAGCTCATCGGTTATTTCAAATGGTTCTGAAACAATGTTATACCGATATAGATAAAAGCCTCCTGTCATAGCTAATAACAGCAGTAATATTACCGACATTATTTTCCAAAAAGAATCCTTTTTTTTCATTTTCTTATTTCTGATATGTCAAAGATATAACAAACTACAGAAAAATAAGAAAAGATTTCAAGAGAAAATCTATTCCTTTTGTAATCCATAAAATTTATTTCTCTATTAAATCAGATTTTTCATTATTGTTATAAATAAACATTAAAACCTCCAATTTGTTTTTAAGAAGAATGTTCTAATTAAATACGAAGTAATGAATAGAGTGGCGATGCAAATACGATTGTCTCATATCGAGGAAATAAAGTTTGTTGATAATACCCAAAACTATAAATGTGATTTAAAAAAAGATAATGTCCATGTAGGTTTTTCGGTACAATTAAGCCCCGATATAGAACAAAATTGTACAGATATACTACTGGGGGTACATTATGATATAAAAAAAGAAGATAGAAAGACATCTATCCTCGAATATAAAATAAACGTAACATTTGAAATAGAAGATATGATAGAATACATTTTGATAGAAAAGAATAGAATATCAGTAAAACCTGAACTATTGACAATTATGCTGAGTGTATCTATTGGTTCATTAAGAGGTATGCTGGTAATGCGTACCAAAAATTCTGATTTCGAAAATTACCCATTACCATTGGTCAATGTTACAGAGTTAGTATCAAAAATCAGACACCCATCATGGTATGAAAATACAATACATCCATTTTTCAAATTCCGTTATCAATAGATTTAGAGCCTGTTTCATTTGGCTCAGGTATTTTTTGAGAACTATCCCCGGGGATAGTTTTCAGTTCTGATAAAAAGAGAGCGGGTTACGTGACATATAAGAACGGAAATATAGACTGATAAAAGACATAAAAAGTTTGAATACATAATTTCTTTAATTGAATTAGAAAATTTAGATAGGCTCTTAACAAGATGTTATAAGCCATAACAAAATATTAAATTAAAATTCAAACGAAAAACTTTACCTTTGTCTTCGTTAAATAAAAAATTAAAGACAGTTATTATGTTAGGTGAAAAGAAAGCGAATACTCTTCATGGTATCCTGCTCATTGCTCTTTTTTCTTGTTCGGCCTTTTATATTGCCGAATTTCCTTTTATAAAAAAATTATCGTTCAGCCCCTTGATTGTCGGTATTATTTTGGGTATGTTATATGCCAATAGTTTACGCAATAGATTGCCTGAGACATGGGTTCCCGGAATATTATTTTGCACAAAACAGATTTTACGTACAGGTATCGTGCTCTATGGTTTCCGCTTGACATTTCAAGATGTTGTAAATGTGGGATTGCCTGCTGTATTTATTGATATTATTATTGTGACGGGGACGCTATTATTAGGAATTTTAGTTGGTAAATTGATGAAGATGGATAAAGATGTCGCTTTACTCACTTCCACAGGAAGTGCTATATGTGGCGCTGCTGCTGTGTTAGGAGCTGAGCCGGTAGTTAAAAGCCAACCCCATAAAACTGCAGTCGCTGTTTCTACAGTTGTTATATTCGGTACCATATCCATGTTTTTATATCCGGCAATGTATCGGGCAGGTATATTAGAACTGACTCCGGAGCAGATGGGAATCTACACAGGTTCTACTTTGCATGAAGTAGCCCATGTTGTAGGTGCTGGTAATGCTATGGGGACAGAAATATCAGATCCGGCTGTCATTGTAAAAATGATCAGAGTTATGTTATTGGCTCCTGTATTGCTGATTATGAGTTTATGTTTGGCAAAGTTCGGAAATAAGGGACATTCTAAAACTGGGACCAAGAGTAAAATTACGATTCCTTGGTTTGCTGTAGGATTTTTATTGATTATAGGATTCAATTCGCTTGATTTATTGCCTTCTACTATTGTCGAAGGAATAAATAGCTTCGATACATTTTTGTTGACAATGGCTATGACTGCATTAGGAGCAGAAACCAGTATAGATAAGTTTAAAAAAGCAGGAGCTCGGCCTTTTATCTTAGCATCCGTATTATTTGTATGGCTATTGGTAGGAGGCTATCTTATGGCTAAGTATTTAACCCCAATACTATCTTGATTACTTAATTGCATAGACCAAATTCCTCAAATTTTCATTTATTGCGAAAATTTGAGGAATTTTTATATTTCCTTATTATAATGCATTGCAAATTGGATAAATGCCGCAGCAAGCCCTGTATCTTGCCCGTATTGTTGTATAAAACTAAAATTTCGTTCTATACGGCATTCTTTAAAGTCTATTATTTTCAATTTTCCTTCCAACACTTCTTGCTGAATAGCCCTAAAAGAAACAATACCCATACAATCGGAATGTTCGAGATAACGTTTTATACTCTCTGTACTTCCCAAAAACATTTGTACATTTAAGTATGATAACTTTATCGAGTAGGGTAGAAGTGCAGCTTCGAGAACATCGAGCGTCCCGGAACCTTGTTCACGCAATACCAATGGGATATGAGGCAATTCACATAAGCTTATTTCATCACGTCGTGACAATTTGCTCCGATTGCTTACAACAGCAACTAATTCGTCTTGCATAAATACAGTATATTTTATATTGGGAGTATGCTGTATACCCTCTACCATACCTAAGTCGATTCGATGTTCTCCCAAAGCTGACTCTATTTGTCTTGAATTGCTATTGAGAAGCGATATTTTCACGTCAGGAAACTTATCCACAAATTTTGCCAGTACAGCAGGTAATACATATTGGGCGATAGTAGTACTGGCCCCGATTCTTAACTCTCCTGCATAAGTATTCGTAAGCAAATGTAAATCATACTCCAAACGTTTATAATCTTCAACAATCCGTTCACTGTGCTCTAACAAAATTTCTCCGGCTCGGGTAAGTTTTATTTTATTGCCCATGCGCTCGAACAAAGCGATGTGATATTTAGCTTCTAATTCCTGTATATGACGAGTTATTGCCGGCTGACTGATATATAGTTCCTTTGATGCTTTTGTAAAACTAAGATTTTTAGCTACACTGATAAACGCTTTTAATCTAAAATCTGACATAGTGTTTATTGGCTCTAAAGATTTATGATTGATGGTAATTCATAGAAAGGGCAACTTCTTCTTGTAACATTTCATATATTTTTTGTTGTGCTCTTACCCGTTCAGGATTATTATTCTGGACGTATATATTATTCAGATGTTCATCTATTTGACACGCTTGTACATTATCTGCCAGTTGATAATGTAAAATACGGATAATCTGTTTTTTCAATCTATCATCCACGATGGGAAATGCTGTTTCTATTCGTCGGCTTAGATTACGTTTCATCCAGTCAGCTGAAGATAGATATACACATTCGTTTCCACCGGCATAAAAATACCATATACGAGCATGTTCGAGGTATTGGTCTATAATTCGAATAATACGTATATTGCGACTATATGGCTGGTTGGGAACAAGGCAACAAATACCTCGAATAATAAGGTCTATTTGTACACCCGCGTTACTGGCTTCATACAGTTTATTTATCATATCTATGTCTTGTAATCCGTTCATTTTTAGTATAATATAAGCTTTTTTACCTTCTTGGGCAGCTCCGATTTCTTGGTCTATCATAGATTTCAGCACATCCAGCATATTATATTGTGCTACCAGCAATGTATTGAAAATAGGGGGTACATCTTTTCCCTCTAAAATCTCAAATAAGCAGTTCAGTTCTGTGATAATTTGTGTATTATAGGTAAAAAGACCTATATCTGAATATACCTTTGCTGTTTTTTCATTAAAATTCCCGGTACTCAAAAACGCAAAGCTTTTTTCCATATTAGTTCCTCCTATCGAACGACGTAATATTAAAGCAACTTTGGCATGCACTTTTAGTCCCGGCACTCCATATATGACATGTATACCGGCCTTTTGCATCTGTTCTGATGTAAATATATTGTTTTCTTCGTCAAAGCGTGCTTTCAATTCCACATAAACCGTAACTTTTTTACCATTTCGCGCAGCAGTAACTAAAGCATTGATTACCTCTGAATTTTCTGCCACACGATATTGAGTCAATTTTATCTCTTCCACTTTGGGGTCATATGCCGATTCCATAAGAAATCGGATAAGATAGTCAAACGATTGATACGGGAAATGTAACAGCATATCATGGGACTTTATAACTTTAAATACGGAACCGGATCGGTCAAACTCCGGAACGCGAAGAGGAATAGGAGATTCTACCGCCAATTTTTTGCCTGTCGGATTCGGTAATTTTATCAAATCTTCAAGTGTTAGATATCTCCCGGCAGCAATGCATTGACTTTCAGGAATATTATAGGCTTGGCATAAATAGCTGAGCATTTCATGAGGCATCATAGCATTATATACCAAACGGTTGGCTACACCAGTCTTTCTTTTCTTTACATGTTTGCGTATTTCATCGACGATATTCTCTTTTTGATTTGAATCTATCGAAAAGTCTGCGTCTCTGGACACTCGTACGCTATAATATGCATCGACAACAAATCCGGGAAACACAATATCTAAATTGTATCCGATAACATCATCGACGAACATGAGGTAATGTTTGCTTTCATAGGCTGGGAGCTCGATAAAACGTGGTACTTTGGAAAAAGGTACCTTTATCAAAGCATAATATATTTGAGAATCCTGACTGCCTCGAGGATGTAATTGGATAGACAAATATAATCGGTTATCTCGTAAAAATGATGATATATGATCTTTAAGAATAAGTACCGGTTGCAAATATGGGAAAATTTCTTCTTTAAAGTAATTTCTGATAAAATCTTTATGAAAATCTGGCATTGGTTGTCCCTGATACAAAACAATATCGTTATAGGCTAATTCTGGTAATATTTCGTGAGTGAAGATATAAGAGAAATCTTTTACCTGTCGACTGACCTCAGCATTGATTTCAGCCAATGTCTCTTTGGCATTTTGATATTCTGCAGAAGAGCAATTTTTCAACATTACCAGATTACGATGTTCCGATACACGTATACGATAAAATTCTTCTTGATTTGATGAATATATTGATAAAAATTTTATTCGTTCGAACAGTGGAAGCTCTTTATTTCGTGCTTCTAATAATACGCGTCGGTTGAATGACAACCAACTGATATCTCGCTTGAAATATTTCCAATTCATATCCTTATATTCATTACGATTTTCCATATCAAGCATAAATATATAATTTTTTCTCTTATAATTTTTAAAAGATTAAATTTTAATTTTAAGCATTCTCCGATTTTTGAACCTTTTATCGATTCCATAGTTTTAGATTTTGTGATGTCGAAAAAAAAGTGTAATTTTCGACTTTCATCCAAAAAACAAATAAGTGTGGAGTACAAAAAGTTTATAGAAGAATTGCAAAAACGTTTGGGCAAAAATAAAAAAAGTATTGATGCCTTGATGTCAGACACATTACAGATAATAAAAGAGCATAGTGTAATGATGGATTCATTTTCTATACAAGGTTTTGGAACTTTCGAGCCTCGAAAAAAGGCTGAACGTATATCTGTTAATCCCGCCACTGGAAAACGGATGCTGATACCGCCTAAAATTGTGCTGACATTTAAACCCGGAACGATTATAAAAAATAAACTTAGAGAGAAATCCGATAATGAACAGTAAAATATCATTGCCTGAAATGGTCGATTTGCTATCTCGGAAATCGGACTGTACAAAGAAGGAAGCAGAGACTTTCTTAAAAGAATTTTTTACTTTAGCCACAGAAATTTTATCTTCCGGAGAGTCTCTTAAAATCAATGGCTTGGGTGTATTTAAACCTGTATGGGTAGGAAAAAGAAATAGTGTAAATGTTCAGACGGGGCAGCCTTGTGAAATTCCCGGTCATTATAAATTGTCATTTACACCTGATAAAAGCATGAGAGATGCTGTAAATGCTCCATTTGCCTGTTTCGAAGCTGAAGTCATAGCCGATGATGTCGATATAAAAGATACTGAGATTTCTTATATGGCAATAGAAGATAGTGATATGACAGAGACCAATATAGATGATTCTTCTACAGAAATGGAAACGGTTGTAATGTCATTGGATAAAGAGACATCTGATATTGTGATAGCGGATATTCCTGATGAACAGCAAAATGTAAAAAAAGATGAAATACAACCAGAAAGCAACCAGTTGCCGAATGAAATGAACATTTCTGATAAAAACAATCAAAAAGAAAGTAAAGACGAGAATACCGAACACAAACTTCCTGCTGAAGAGTATGATGCACAAACAGTACCTGAAGAAAAAATAAAAGAACCAGAAGAAAAAGAGCATATAGAAGTCATATCTGTATCAGTTGTCGATAATTACGAAAAAGAAGAATTTAGACGAAAACAAACATGGCGAAATCGGAAAAACTTTTGGTACGGATTTGTAACTTCTTTATTGATTTTTGTTGTAGCAGATTTGATATGGCTATGTTATAATGGTACTTTTGAGGAAGGACAAGTAACGATAAGTAGTTGGATTCCGGCTATCATAAAAAAACAAAATCAGGAGGGTGAAAAGAACAAAGATTCTGTTTCGGTTGTTAAAGCTTTGGTTATGGATTCTCTAAAAACAACAGCGGTTGTAAGAAAAGATACTGCCATGCTCGAAGATAAGCCAATAACCAACATGAATGAAAAGAGCAATAAAGTAACTGAAAAAGAGATAAATAATGATACAATGTTATCGGAGAAGACTGTTACGGAAATCATGAAACCGGGAATTTTTTTGACCACTTTGTCATTGAAACATTTCGGTCATAAAACTTTTTGGGTATACATATATCAGGAAAATAAAGCGAATATAACCAATCCTAATAGTGTACCTGTAGGAACCAAGTTGATAATTCCCGAAAAATCAAAATATAATATAGATTCCAACAATAGAGAATCGGTGGAAAAAGCAAAAGCTCTTGCTACAAAAATATTATCGGAATATGAATAAATAAAGTCTTTAAGTCGCCGGTATCATTACTTTGGCGACTTAGTTTTTTTTACTACAAGCTTAGCCTTTTTTAACAGTTAAAGTGTTAAATGTAAATACATCGTAGTTACTTTTGCACTTAGGCTATTATGGGGCTGCATAAACAGGAATAATTTAATAAAAAACAATATAATATGAGTCAAACAGTAGATATTCGTGAATTAAATGAACTCATTGCAAGTAAAAGTTCATTTGTGAATATGATAACCATGGGTATGGACCGGGTAATTGTAGGGCAGAAACATCTGGTAGATTCTCTGATGATTGGTCTTCTTTCAAATGGTCATATATTGCTCGAAGGTGTTCCGGGATTGGCAAAAACTCTCGCGATAAAGACACTTGCTTCTCTTATCGATGCTAAATATAACCGTATCCAATTTACTCCGGACTTGCTGCCTGCCGACGTTATCGGTACAATGGTTTACAGTCAGGCAAAGGAACAGTTTGAGGTAAAAAAAGGTCCGGTTTTTGCTAATTTTGTATTGGCAGATGAAATAAATCGTGCTCCGGCAAAAGTACAAAGTGCCTTGCTCGAAGCTATGCAGGAACGTCAAGTTACAATTGGAGAAACTACATTTAAGCTCGATGACCCGTTCTTGGTATTGGCTACACAAAATCCAATAGAACAAGAAGGTACATATCCATTACCTGAAGCACAGGTCGATCGTTTTATGTTGAAAGTTATCATCGGATATCCGAAAAAAGAAGAGGAAAAATTAATTATACGTCAGAATATTACAGGCGAACGAGAAACTGTACAACCGGTACTGAAGGCCCAGGAAATTATCGAGACAAGAGATATCGTACGTAAAGTATATATCGATGAAAAGATAGAAAAATATATCGTAGATATCGTTTTTGCTACTCGTTATCCTGAAGACCATGGGCTTGGAGATTTGAAAGAAATGATTTCTTTTGGAGCTTCTCCTCGTGCTTCGATAAATTTAGCTTTGGCCGCTCGTTCATATGCATTCTTGAAACAACGTGGATATGTAATCCCAGAAGATGTACGTGCAGTATGTTATGATGTAATGCGTCACCGTATAGGATTAAGCTATGAAGCAGAAGCTAATAACATGACTTCTGAAGAGATTATCAGTGAAATCTTGAATAAAGTTGAGGTACCCTGATTAGATATAAAGCAATAAAGCCTGGCGTATGGAAACAAAAGAACTATTAAAAAAAGTTCGTCAGATCGAAATAAAAACCCGGGGATTGTCCCGTAATATTTTTGCAGGACAATACCATTCGGCTTTTAAGGGGAGAGGTATGGCTTTCTCTGAAGTCCGGGAATATCAATATGGTGATGATGTACGCGATATCGACTGGAATGTAACCGCCCGGCATAATAAGCCGTATATAAAAGTTTTTGAAGAAGAGCGAGAACTTACGGTAATGTTGTTGGTAGATGTATCTGCCAGTCGAGACTTTGGTGCGGTGGGTGAAATGAAAAAATCTGTAATGACAGAAGTTGCAGCGACACTTGCATTCTCGGCAATTCAGAATAATGATAAAATTGGAGTTATCTTTTTCTCCGATAAAATTGAAAAATTTATTCCTCCTAAAAAAGGGAAAAAACATATTCTATATATCATACGAGAGTTAATCGATTTTCATCCCGAAAGTACAGGAACAAATTTGAGTTTGGTATTAGAGTATATGACCAATGCAATAAAAAAACGTTGTACAGCATTTCTAATTTCTGACTTTATTGCTTTAGGCAATTACAAAAATGCACTTTCGATTGCTAATCGAAAACATGATTTAGTTGGTATACAGATATATGACAAACGTGAAACAGAGCTCCCAAATGTAGGTCTGGTAAAAATGTATGATGCTGAAAATGGCAGTGAAGACTGGGTAGATTCCTCTTCCAAGAAAGTTCGTGACGCATATATACGCTGGTGGAATGAACGACAGAATGTCATGCTTGATTATATGAGGAAAAGTCGTGTCGATTTAGCTTCGATTGCGACAGATGAGGATTATGTCAAAGCTTTGATCGGGCTTTTTAAGAGAAGGAGTTAATTGCATATTTTTTTGATAATCGAATATCGATAAAATTTATATGAGATACAATGAAATATAATAAACCGATAAAAGGAATAGTTCTGGGAATTTGTCTGGTCTCCTCGGCAATGGCTTTTGCTGATAATGTAGTGGTGAGTGCGAAAATGGACTCAACGGCAATTTGGATGGGCGAACAAACAATGATACATCTCGAAATGGCGCAAGACAAGGGCAAAGTCGTCCAGATGCCTTTCCTGACCGATTCTTTGGTAACTGGAATAGAAGTTTTGCGGGTAACGATGCCGGATACCACTGATTTGGGAAATAATCGTATCCAAATAAAAAGTGATGTCCTGATTACATCGTTCGATTCTGGATTCTATTATATTCCACCTTTTCGATATATTTTGAACAAAGATACTTTCACTACAGAAACTTTGAGTCTCAAAGTGGTACCTATGGAAGTTGATACAACAAAGGCTGGATTCGATATCAAGGGTGTGCAGAAACCTCCTTTTGTTTTATGGGATTATATCTCGAATACGGCTCTTGTCATCATGGGTATTGTTTTGTTATTAGTTGCTTTGGGTTTGCTGTATTGGTTCTGGTGGCGTAAGCGTGAACGTCCAGAAGAAGTAATTTCACCCGAATCACTCTTACCACCCCATATAAAAGCCATGAATGCTTTGGAAGAAGTAAAGGAGAGTAAATTGTGGCAAAATGGGCAAGAGAAAGAATATTATACTCGAGTGACTGATATTTTACGGGAATATATAGATGAGCGTTTCCATGTAAACGCAATGGAAATGACATCTTCTGAAATCATTTCTATATTACGGAAAAATGAAGATGCCAAATTGGTCAATCATAAGTTGAAAGAAATTTTAGAAATGGCTGATTTCGTGAAATTTGCAAAGATGAGGCCATTACCAGAAGACAACGAAGCTGTGATGCGTAATGCTATTACGTTTGTCGAAGAAACAAAACCTGTTGAAGAAATTCCGGTGGAGGAAAAAAGCGATTCTAATGCAGAAGCGCAAAAAGGGACATCTCAGGAGAAATAACAGGGCAATAATAAATTGATATGGCATATATTCGTTTCCATAAAAATAGGATGTGAATAAACTAAAATTAAAGAAAAATGGTATTTGCGAATCCTCTATATTTACTATTACTGCTATGCCTTATACCGGCTATTATCTGGTATATTTTGAAGCATAAAAAGGCACAAGCTGCATTACAGGTTTCTTCTACTCAGGCATTTGCCAAATTGCCTAAAACATATAAATATTATTTGAGGCATTTTCTTTTTATTTTGAGATTAGGAGCAATAGCCTGTATTATAATAGTATTGGCACGTCCACAAGCGACAGATCGATGGGAAAACCAAACTCGAGAGGGAGTTGATATCGTAGTTGCCTTGGATATATCCAGTAGTATGTTAGCACGTGATTTTAAGCCCGATCGTATACAAGCAGCGAAAGATGTGGCATCACAGTTTATAAGTGGACGCATGGATGACAATATTGGACTTGTTATTTTTGCTGGTGAAAGTTTTACCATGTGTCCGATGACTACAGATCACGCTGTATTACTCAATTTAATGAAAGATGTTCAGTGTGGTATGATTGCCGATATGACTGCCATTGGAGATGGTCTGGCGACAGCTATAAATCGTATAAAGGACGGGCCTGCAAAATCTAAAACTATTATATTGTTGACAGACGGGACCAACAATGCAGGAGATGTATCACCATTAACTGCTGCACAAATTGCTAAATCTTTCGGAATTAGGGTATATACAATAGGAGTAGGGACTCAGGGTGAGGCGCCTTATCCGGTGCAGACTCCTTATGGGGTGATGTATCAAAATATGCCGGTAGAAATAGATGAAACTACTCTGAAGACAATTGCTGCTGAAACAGATGGAAAATATTTTAGAGCCACGAACAAAGGAGTATTGAAAAATATTTTTGAAGAGATAGACAAGCTTGAGAAAACTAAACTTTCAGTGAAAGAGTTCAGCCGGCGTGAAGAAAACTATCTTCCGTGGGCTATATTGGCATTCGCACTGTTAGGAATTGAGATTATCTTAAGAAATACCGTTTTACGGAATATTCCATAAAAATAATAATTATGTTTCGATTTGCACAACCACAATATTTGTACCTGTTGTTGATAGTTCCTCTAATGTGGGCTATATACTTCTATAGTGTTTACCGGAATCGGAAGAATATGGCCAAATACGGGAACCCTCAGATACTTCAGTCATTAGCTCCCGATGTATCGAAGTACAAACCTGGAACCAAATTCTTTTTGCAACAATTAGCTCTTATTGTCATGATTTTTATTATAGCACGTCCACAAATGGGAGCTAAGATAGAAACGGTAAAAAAACAAGGAGTTGAAATCATTATTGCATTAGACGTTTCCAATTCTATGTTGGCCCGAGATATAGCACCGAGTCGTTTAGATAAAGCTAAACAGATGCTATCTAAATTAATTGACCAATTAGATAATGATAAAGTCGGGTTAATTGTTTTTGCGGGAGATGCGTATACTCAATTGCCTATAACTTCTGATTTCGTATCGGCGAAAATGTTTTTATCTACAATTTCTCCTGACATGGTACCTACTCAGGGTACAGCTATCGGACGAGCTATAGCTTTAGCAATGAATTCATTCACTCCTGACCAGTCGGCCGATAAGGCAATAATTGTAATTACTGATGCAGAAAATCATGAAGATGATGCTGTCCAGATGGCTAAGGAAGCAGCCCAAAAGGGAATTATGGTAGATGTGATCGGTATCGGCTCAGAACAAGGAGCTCCTATACCTATCGGAGGAAATGATACCAATTTGCGTAAAGATAATCAAGGAAACGTGGTTATTACTAAACTCAATGCTCAGTTAGGCCGAGATATAGCAAAAGCCGGAGATGGTATATATATATCGGCAGATAATACAGGAAGCGCATTGAGAGCCTTGACTGCAGAAGTGAAAAAAATGAAAAAATCTGATATAGAAAGTAAAGTCTATTCTGAATATGATGAGCAATTCCAAGGATTGGCATGGATAGTTTTGATTTTGCTTTTACTTGACATCTTTATACTTGACCGTAAAAATAAACTGATGAAGAAAGTCAATTTCTTTTCTTGATAAAAGTTTTAAGTTTTATGAATATGAAGAAAATGAAATATATAATGGTTATCTCTTTCATGTCAATGATGTCGATAGTATCGGCTCAGACAAGAGATACTGTACCACAAATCAATAAAAAAGTAAATCCGAAAATCGAACGTAACAGTATACGGAAAGGAAATACCTTATATGAAAGTGAAAAATTTACAGAATCAGAAATAGAATATCGTAAAGCTTTGGATGCAAATCCCGAATCTTGGTTAGGTACTTATAATCTGGGTAACGCTTTATATAAGCAACAAAAAATGGATGCAGCTCTCGAACAGTACAAAAAGTCTGTGGTGAATGAAAAAGACTCATTACAACAAGCTCGTATATGGCATAATATTGGAAATGTATTTTTACAAGAAAAGAAATATGCAGAGAGCATAGATGCCTATAAAAATGCATTGCGCCGAAATCCCAAAGATAACGAAACACGTTATAACTTACGTTTGGCCCAATTGTTACTGAAAAATCAGCAACAACAGCAAAATGATGAGAACAAAGATAAGAATAAGGATAAAGACAAAGATAACAAAGACCAGCAAGACAAAGATAAAAATAACAAAGGAAACCAAAATCCGCAGAATAACAAAGATAATAAAGATGATAAAAAAGATAAACAGCAACAGCAGCAGGCACCTCCTCAGATGACTAAAGAGAATGCGCAACAAATATTGGATGCAATTCAACAAGACGAGAAAAATACTCAAGAAAAAGTCAAAAAAGCAATGATGCAGCAACAAAAACGGAGGAAAACGGATAAAGAATGGTAAAAGTGAAAATGAAAAAATTATCGATACTGATATTATTTTTTATTTCAGTTACCGGAGTATATGCTCGGGAGGATATACATTTAGATGTACAAGTACCTAAGTCCGTTCAGGCGGGTGAACGATTTGAAATAGTATTTTCTCTGAGGAATGCATCTACCGAGAACTTCAAATCGCCCAAATTTAGAGGATGCAAGGTGCTTTCCGGTCCTTCTATTTCCCGTTCATCACAGTTGGCGGTAATATCAGGGCACTTTGTACGTTCCGTTTCGGAAAATAGGTCTTATATTCTTCAAGCTGGAAAAAAGGGAACAGTAGTAATACCTTCAGTTTCAGTTTCGGTCGAAGGTAAAACATATAAAAGTAGGAAAACAACAATAGAAATAATATCGGTAAGGTCTGAAAAGAAAAAACAGGCTTCGGTACAGTTCATAAGTTCTGTTCCGGAAGAAGTTCGTTCGGGGGAGACATTCCGTGTGAGGTATCAGGTAATAAATGGAGATGGAGAAGATTTTAATACTGGCGATTTCAAAAATTGCAAAGTATTGGCCGGACCATCGATAACATTGGAACGAGAACCGATATTAATGAATGGTTGGCCTATTCAAGGTAGGATAATAACGACTTATACATATATTGTACAAGCAGGTGAGTCAGGCAAGGTTATAATTCCTGAAGCTAAGATTTTAGTTAATAACAAGAAATACAAAGTTGGCAAATCAGAAGTTAAAATACGTCCTTTGAACGAAGAAGAACGGATGAAAAGATTTCTGGAAGCCGAAAAAAAATATCCAACCATTTAAAAAACGGAAAAATATAAAATAGCATATCACAATGATGAAAAAATTATTTTTCATATTAACGATTTTAACGTCATGTAACATCTTGTCTAAGGCTGATAATGTATCATTTTCGACTTCAGCTCCAAGACAAGTTGTAAAAGGGCAAACCTTTCAAGTAACTTTCACATTAATCAATGCCAATGGGCAGGATATACGTGTGCCTGATTTTCCGGGATGCCGAATATTGTATGGTCCTGCTGTATCTCAAGGGTCGCAGTATAGTAATATAAACGGGCGGGCGACTTCCCAAACAGAAGAATCATACGTTTATACTCTGCGGGCAGAAAAGGAAGGGACATACCAGATAGGTGCTGCAACAATCAAAGTTGGTGGGAAGCAGATGTCGACGTCACCCGTTTCATTGAAAATTTTACCACCAGATAAGCAGTCTGCCGGTAATGGGAACGGAAGTCCTTCATCAGAAGGTTCTGCAGTTTCTCCATCGTCGGATACAGAAACATTTGCACGTTTAATAGCCTCCCCGACACAAGTATATGAACAACAGGCAATATCTGTTGCGATTAAGTTATACACACGTTCCGATATTTCAGGATTAGGAGCTACCACTTTTCCGACTTTTGAGGGATTTGCAGTTCAGGAAATACCCATTGCAAATCCTCAGATGGAATTAGAACACTATAACGGTAAAAATTACAGGACAGTTGTCGTAAAACGTTATATTATATTTCCTCAGCATGCGGGACAATTAAAAATTTCTCAAGGGAAATACGAAGTTAGCATACAAGTATTGCGGCCAGTACGCAGTCCGTTTGGAATTATGAATACGATGCAAGAAGTATCGAAAACAATTACTACAGCTCCAGTTACTATACATGTATCACCTTTTCCGGCAGGAAAACCTGCTTCTTTTATGAGTGCGGTAGGTTCTTTTTCGATGAATTCGTCTATCACTCGGGAGTCATTGAAAACAAATGAAGCCGTTACTGTAAAATTGGTGATAAAAGGCCGAGGAAATGTAAAATATATAAAAAATCCTGAAATAAAATTCCCCGAAGATTTTGAAGTTTATGATCCCAAAATTGATGTAAAAGTGAATGGTCTTGATGGTACACGTATCATTGAATATACTGCTATTCCACGTCATCCGGGAGACTTTACTATTCCTTCTGCTGAATTTTCTTATTTTGATTCTGGAAGTAAAACATACAAAACTTTAAAAACTCCCGAATATCACTTAAAAGTAGCAAAAGGAACAGGAAGTTCTTCCTCCTCAATATCTGATTTCACAGATAAAGAATCGGTACGATTACTCAATCAAGATATTCATTTTATCAAGTTGAATAAACAAAATCTGCAAAAGGAACAATCTGTGATATATGGAAGTTTGGTTTATTGGCTTTGGTATATACTTCCGGCATTGTTGTTTATTGCTTTTGCCATAATAAATCGTAAACAAGCGCAGGCTAATGCGAATATAGCTTTGATGAAAAATAAAAAAGCAAATAAAGTGGCAACCAAACGATTAAAGATTGCTGGAAAATATTTGCAAAGTCACGATAAAACAGCTTTTTATGATGAAGTACTAAAAGCCGTATGGGGATACTTGAGCGATAAGTTGAATCTCCCATTGTCAGTTCTTACTCGGGACAATGTTGCTATAGAATTATCTAAATATGGAGCAGCAGAAGAACTTGTAGATAGTTTTATGGCAATATTGGATACATGTGAATTTGCGCAATATGCACCAGCTCAAAACGATGATGCAATGGACAAGTTATATGCCGATACGGTGGAAGCGATAGGTAAATTGGAAAGTACGGTAAAAAAATAAATTCGCCAGACAAATGAGAAGGATATATAGTATTTTAATATTTTGTATGTTTTGTTTTACTCAATTGTGGAGTCAAGATTTATGGCAACAAGCAAACGAGGCATATAGTAAAGAGAACTATTCAAAAGCAATTACTCTTTATGAACAATTGCAAAAAGAGAAAGGAAACTCTACCGATTTATATTACAATTTGGGGAATGCGTATTATAAGAATAAGCAATATCCCAAAGCAATACTAAATTACGAAAGAGCGTTGTTATTATCTCCTGGCAATACTGATGTAAAGTTTAATTTAGACATGGCAAAAGCCCGTATAACCGATAAAATAGAACCTGTAGGGACTTTTTTTCTGGTTATGTGGATAAATACAGTTCGCGATACACTTTCATCTAATAGCTGGGCTATATTAGGAATTATTTGTTTTATATTATTTATCATAGGGGCATATCTTTATTTCTTTACCCGTCAGATATGGTTAAAGAAAATGGGATTTTTTGTCGGCTTTATTTTGTTGATAGTTTCTATCATAGCCAATTGTTTCGCCTCAGCGCAAAAAGAAAAAATGGAAATTCGTAATGAAGCCATTGTTTTCGCTCCTTCGATTACAATTAAAAGTGCCCCGGCTGAAAGTGGTACTGATCTTTTTGTTTTGCATGAAGGTACTAAAGTGAGGGTTTTAAGTAAGGTGGGAGAGTGGTCAGAGATATTGATTGAAGATGGAAACCGGGGTTGGCTACCATCATCGGATATAGAAATTATATAAAAGTCTAAGAGCCGGTTGTAAATTTTGCTCGGGTCAGTTTTGTGGATTTTTTTCGAGGATGTTTTTTCTGTTTTTGCAAGGAGCGGGCTATCTGACGAGTGAAAACGGGAAAAAAGACCGAAAGAAAAGTAAAAATGATTTGATCGACT
Source organism: Coprobacter secundus subsp. similis (assembly GCF_015097275.1). Classification (GTDB taxonomy): domain Bacteria; phylum Bacteroidota; class Bacteroidia; order Bacteroidales; family Coprobacteraceae; genus Coprobacter; species Coprobacter secundus. The sequence goes on along the minus strand of NZ_AP023322.1, from coordinate 1,031,623 downwards.
TATTTTTATCAGGTTTTAAGAACAATAATATTTTATCGCGGGATAATATGTAAAGAGGAGTGGTTGGCTCATTACTCGAAAATGCCTATCTTTACAAATTATTTCGCGAATTCTTTTTGAGTGCCGAAAAAACTTTATTTAAATATATATGCTTGAAGACTTGTTAGAACTTGATCGGACCGTTTTATTATTTTTCAATCATTTTCATACGTTATATTTAGACCAGGTTATGTGGGTGTACACGGGGAAAATCATCTGGCTTCCCTTAATTGTAATGTTAGTTTATGTCGTGTTTCATCGGAACTGGAAAGAAGGAATATTAGCAGCCTTAATGATTATATTAGTTGTTACAATATGTGATCAAGTTGCGTCGTCTATATTTAAACCTCTATTTGAACGTTTACGACCGACACGAGATCCAGATTTTTCTCAATATGTAACCATTGTCAATAACTATAGAGGAGGGAAATATGGTTTTGCATCAAGCCATGCATCAAACGGTTTCGGATTAGCTATATTTACAGCTCTTTTGTTTAAAAATAGATTTTATTCATTTACTGCCGTTTTATGGGCTTTAATAACATGTTACTCTCGGATGTATGTCGGAGTTCATTATCCGGGAGATATATTGGCTGGTATTGTTATAGGTATCATTACATCTTTTGTCGTATATAAATATCTATATCTTGTTTTACATCGTTATCTTTTTACAAAAGGGATATATTCGGAGCCTATTCCTGTATATTCACACGAAAATGGAGCAAGATATGTAGCTCTCACCATATATATTTTATTTTTTATAATTCTCGTTTTTGCACCATTATTTAATTTTCGGATACACTGAAACGATAGTACTATTTTCATAGAATAATATAAAAAGAAAGATTTCCATTTGTTATTTAATTGCAATAAGTGAACGAATATTGGGTGTCCAATGTTTAATATACATGAAACAATTAAATAATAAAGTGATGAAAGCCAGACAAATTGTATTACGTTCGCGTCCGATAGGGATGCCCACAGAAAATAATTTCGGGTTTGAAGAGATTGAAATTTCAGCACCTAAGGATGGAGAGGTATTATTGAAATCCCAATATATTTCCGTAGACCCATATATGAGAGGTCGTATGAGTGATGAAGAATCTTATATAAAACCCTTTGAACTTGGGAAGCCAATAGACGGTGGAGCAATAGCGACCGTAATTGAAAGTAAAAGTGATATTTTGAAAAAAGGCGATAGAGTGGTAGGAATGCTTCCTTGGGCCACTTATTCTAAAGATAAGGCCGATCGGCTGCGTAAGATACATACAGATGAGTTTCCTGATGGGTATTATTTAGGAGTATTGGGCATGCCTGGCTTGACAGCCTATTTCGGAGTTATGGACATATGTCAACCACGATATGGAGAGACAATGGTTATTTCCGGAGCAGCCGGAGCGGTAGGGCTGGTGGCCGGACAAATTGCTCGAATCCAAGGATGTAAAGTTTTAGGAATTACAGGTTCTGATGAGAAAGTAAATGTTTTGAAGAACGAATTTGGTTTTGATATGGCCATAAACTATAAAACTACCAAAGATTTATCTGGGACTATATCCGAATTATGCCCTAAAGGGGTAGACTGCTATTTTGATAATGTAGGAGGAGAAGTTAGTGAGGCTATTATTGCTCATCTGAATTATCATGCACGTATTGCATTATGTGGACAGATTGCTTCTTATAATACTGCTACTCAAGAAATGGGACCAAGATTGCTACCACAAATTTTGTCCAAAAGCGGAACGATTAAGGGTTTTATTGTTGGTGATTATCAGAAGCGTTTTTTAGAAGGCCTTTCGCATCTAATGACATGGCTCAAAGAAGGAAAGCTGCACTATACCGAAACGATTATCGATGGGTTTGATAAATTACCTTACGCTTTTCTCGGTCTATTTTCTGGTAAGAACATAGGAAAGATGCTTGTCAAAGTAAACGAATAAAGAAAAATTGTTATTATATTTGTTCTAACGAATATACTTTAAAAGAAATATAATATTTATGGTCTTGAAAACATGAATATTATATTTCTTAATTTTTATCCTGAGAGAATCAAAATACTGAGTATGGAATTGATGTATATATATCATAGCGGCTTTGTTATCAGTACTTCATCTTGTAATATCATTATTGACTATTATAAAGATCCGGCTAATATTATACCTTCCATTTTGAAACAAACAGAGAAAAAATTATATGTATTATGTAGCCATTTTCATGCAGACCATTACAATCCCGATATATTATTTTGGAAGAACGTTCGTCAAGATATAGTCTACGTTTTTTCAAATGATATAAAAAAACATAAAAAAATAGTCGATCATAGTATACATTTTCTTAAAAAGGGTGATATATATACTGATGGCATATTAAGGATAGTGGCCTTTGGGTCTACAGATATCGGAATCTCTTTTCTGATATATCACGACAATTATACAATTTTTCATGCTGGAGATTTGAATAATTGGCATTGGAAAGACGAGTCCACCCCTAATGAAATACGTAAATCAGAAGGTGATTATTTAAAGGAGCTATCCGATTTAAGGAAAGAAATAAAAAGCATAGATTTAGTGATGTTTCCTGTAGATTCACGTTTGGGAACCGACTATGCATTAGGAGCTAAACAATTCTTAGACAAAGTACAAGTAAAGATATTTTCTCCTATGCATTTTTGGGAGGACTACAAAGCTGTTATAGATTTTGCCCTGATTGCGAAAGATTATAACTGTCGGTATATATCTTGGCAACACCCTGGAGAGGTTGTTATTTGGTAGTTTCATACTAAAGCACTGATAAAGTAGAACGTAAAATATATACATATTGCGAGTTTAAATAGTGTTCCTGTAATAAAACCTAAAAAAGCTCCCAATCCAGATTTACAAGCGTATACTGTGCTATTTCCTCCCATTATTTCTCCTAAAAATGCACCTAAAAACGGGCCGATAATAATCCCCCAAGGCGGAAAAAGGAATATACCGACAAGAGTTCCTGCAACACAACCTCGCGTACCCCATTTACTACCTCCGCAGAAACGTGTAGTCCATATCGGAATTAGATAATCCAAAACTTGTGCTATGAGTATGACAACCAACCATCCACACAATAACATCGTTGAAAACTGAACTTTGTCTGTTGCTTGTAATATCAACATTCCTACAAAAGCCAAAGGCGGACCGGGTAACATGGGAACGATGCTACCGATAAAAGCAACTATAAGGCATAATGCTGAAACTGTAATCAAAAATATGTCCATATGTGTTATAACTTTGAGAGCTTAAATATATAAAAAATGAAGAAAAATGATAGAAGAAGTTGACACCTATTTTGTTGTATATTGTATTTCTTCTTTTCTAAATTTTGTGTTACTGCAAATTTGAAGTAATCTAAATAAATTTAGAACTCTATAAAATTTGAATGATAACTGGTATATTTTAACTTTGTATGATAAAATATTTGTAATTATGAAGATAAAAGGACGATTTGATCATTTCAATATCAATGTTCTTGATTTGGAACGGAGTATAAATTTTTACAGTAAGGCATTGGGTCTTCAAGAAGTAAAGCGGAAAAAAGCACCCGACGGCTCGTTCATTCTTTCTTATTTAGGAGATGGAGAGACTGATTTCTTGTTGGAATTAACTTGGCTTCGCGATAGAAAAGAACCCTACGAATTAGGAGATAATGAAAGCCACTTGTGTTTAAGAGTTCCTGGGAACTATGATGAAATTCGTAAATTTCATAAAGAAATGGGTTGTGTTTGCTATGAAAATACTGACATGGGACTCTATTTTATCTGTGACCCAGATGATTATTGGATAGAAATTTTACCGTTGGAAAAATAGAACTATTAATGACTTTAATTCATTGTTAATGAGGATTAAAGTTGTGAATTTTTGTCATTTGGTAAGGCGAAAAATTGACATGTTATGTGCCAGTTTTTCGCCTTAATTTGTTGGCATATACTTTGCATAAAGCTTAGTGAATCTGAATTGAATAGTTCGGATTCAAATAAAATAGAGTGTTTAATTAAATATAGGAGATAATAATTATGATGCCTGTTAGAAGATCACAAAATTGGTTACCAGGAATTTTTAATGATTTCTTTGGAAATGAATGGATGGAAAAAGCTACGGCAACTTCACCAGCCATCAATATTATGGAAACAGAAAAAGGATATGAAGTTGAAGTTGCAGCTCCTGGAATGACAAAAGAAGATTTCAACATCCATATTGACGATGATAATCAGTTAGTTGTTTCTATGGAAAAGAAACAAGAACATAAAGAAAACAATAAACATGGTCGTTATTTGCGTCGTGAGTTTACATATACGCAATTTCAGCAAAATATGATTTTACCTGATAACATTGATAAAGATAAAATTGCAGCTAAAGTGGAACATGGAGTCTTGACAATAGATATTCCTAAAAAAGAAATTTTACCCGAAACTAAAGGAACAAAAAAAATTGAAGTTAAATAATTGGATATATAGTCATGAAATCTGGTAATAAAAAGCAAAAAGGTCAATTTGTCGGTAAACATAAAGACAAATCGGAATATCAGCTTGAAAAAGCTGCTGAAGATATGGAAAAGCATCACAAAAAACATGAAGGTTGATTTAGACTTAGTTTTCATATACAAAATGCCCTTAAAGGAATTTTCCTTTAAGGGCATTTTGTATATGGAAGCATATTACTATCTAAGAGTCAGTTCCTGTTTTAACCAAGCTTATCTTTGATAATTTCGGGGGCTGTTTTCCTATTTCCATTTGTCCAATAATCCACTATCATACTCGTAAAAAATAGGAAAACAGCCCTAAAGAAAATAGTAGAACTGAACTTTTATTGAAAAATTTGATATATATTTATAAATTCAGTTTCATTGCTATAGCGTCAGCCAAAGCACGGCATTCGTTTTCTTTATCAGGAGTAATACCTTGCTTCATCTCTACAGGAGCTCCGGTCACTTCCCATTTCATTCGATCGGCAAATGCTGTCAAACGTTTGACAGCTGCACCAGCCCACGTATAGGAACCAAAATAGCCGAACACTCTATTTTTCAAATCACGGGTTTCGATTTTTGAAATAAAAGATTCTATATTAGGGAATAATTCATTTGTATATGTAGGGCTACCGATAATTAATCCCTTATATTTGAATACGTCACTTAATATGTATGACATATCCGATTTACTAACATTGTGTAAAATAATATTTTTTATGCCTTTCAATGCCAATTCATGAGCGATAATCTCTGCCATTCGTTCTGTGTTACCGTACATGCTTCCATATACTATGACAACACCGTTCTCACCTTCGTATCGGCTCAATCGATCATATATAGAAATTACTTTATCTATTTCTTTTTGCCATACCGGTCCATGGGTAGTACATATCATCCCTATGTCTATTCCTCTAAGTTTTTTCAAGGCTGTTTGTACTGGATTTCCATACTTACCTACTATGTTGGAATAGTAACGGTACATTTCATTCCAATAGCGTTCAGTATTCATTTCCGTATCGATAATACCTCCATCAATAGTACCAAAGCATCCAAATGCATCACCCGAAAACAGGGTTTTATCCTCCACGCAATATGTCATCATCGTTTCAGGCCAATGTACCATGGGTGTCATATAAAATTTCAAGTTTTTATTGCCCAAAGACAATGTATCACCATCCTTTATTTCACAGAAGTTATCGCAAATACCATAAAAACCTTCAATCATGCCTATTGTCTTACTGTTTCCCACAATTTTTACTTGCGGATAATATTCCCTAATAGCACGTATTGATGCTGAATGATCTGGCTCCATATGATTTACAATAAGATAATCGATAGGGTGATTTCCTAAAATAGCCCTTATTTTTGACAAGTACAATTCTGTATAGCAAAAATCAACAGTATCAATCAATGCAATCTTTTCATCTTTAATAATATACGAATTATAAGAAACGCCCAAAGGTAAAGGCCATAATCCTTCAAACAAATGTTTAGTACGGTCATTAACTCCTACATAAAAAATATTCGGTCTGATTTCTGTAATATTCGACATAGTAATATCTATTTTTGTGCCGACAAAGATAGTAAAAAAATTGACACGAATTTTATTCCAAACGTTGTCTTTTACTAAAGGTGCAATTCAAGATACAGTTAAAGTTTTCAATAATAAAACAATAAGAGATAGGCATAAAAATACCTGTCTCTTATACTTATTAAGAATTAAACTAAGCCATCGATTTCACTGATTGTCGGCAACATACCGACCAGCAGCCAGAGCCTTTAAGTTCATCTCTACAATATCATTTCCTTTTCGTTCGAAAATAAACCGAATACCATCAGCTATTTTGTCATACTCGATATTTAGAAACGGAGTTGCAGCACCCAACAAAACCATATTTGCTGTACGGGAAGAACCGTTTTCTTTTGCTATTCTGTCTACATCAAGTATAATCTTATTGGGAATTTTATTTAATTCTGCCATAATTTGTTCCGTTTCTGGATAATTCGGTATATTGATAAATGGGGCCGAATTAGTGACAATCCATCCATCCTTTGATAAATAAGGCAGATAACGTAAAGCTTCCATGGGTTCCAAAGATAATATCAGATCGGCTTTGCCTAAAGGAATGAGATCTGAAGCGATTGGCTTATCCGAAATCCTTAAATTCGATTGTACATCACCTCCTCGCTGGCTCATCCCATGTACCTCAGCTTGTTTCATATAAAGTCCGTTTTTCACGGCGGCTTCGCCTATAATGGCTGCGATGGAAAGTATTCCCTGACCACCGACTCCTGAAAGTATAATATCTGTTTTCATGATTATTTCTTGTTTTGTTGTCTTTTTTTTCTGGACAGTGTCTGAATACATTCTCTACGTGGTATCAGAACAGAAACTCCGTTATATTCTATTTCTTCGCGTATAATGGCTTCCATTTGAGCCATATTTTTTTTCAGGGGTTCCATTACTCGAATATGTTCTGGGTTAACACCAACACCTTGGCAAATAGCTTCAAGTTTACCCGTTCCAGCAGAGTCTTGCCCCCCTGTCATAGCCGTTGTTTCATTATCAGAAATAACAATCGTGACATTTGCATTCTCATTCACGCAATCAAGTAATCCTGTAATACCCGAATGAGTAAAAGTTGAGTCTCCAATAACTGCAATTGCAGGAAAAAGACCCCCGTCGGCAGCACCTTTGGCCATGGTTATGGATGCCCCCATATCTACACAAGAGTTTATTGCCCTGAACGGGGGAAGAGCCCCCAAAGTATAACATCCTATATCACTGAAAACTTTGGCGTTTTCGTATGTTTTGGCGACATTGTTCAAAGCTTCGTACATATCTCGATGTCCACAACCCTGACATAGAGCAGGAGGCCTCATTTGCACTATATCGGGAATGCTGTAAGGTGACGTATTTTGTAGTCCTAAAGCCATGGCTACCTTATCCGGATTCAATTCTCCGTCACGGTCTAGAGTCCCGTCCAGACGCCCCTTTACCGTAATACCAAGACCAAGTAAACCTTTTATTTTGTCTTCGACAAAAGCATATCCATCTTCAAGTACCAGAATTTCTTTGCACTCATCGGCCATTCGAGCAATCAATGCTTTAGGCAAAGGATATTGGGAAATTTTAATAACAGGATACTCACATCCTTCAGGATAACTTTCCATCAGATAATTATAGGCAATACCACAAGCTATAATCCCCATTTTTTTATTTTTCCCGTCAATATATGAGTTGTATACAGAATCAGTAGATTCGGCTTCAAACATTACCTGTTCATTCAATAACGTTTTAAACCTCCGACGAGAATTAGCCGGTAGAAGGATAAATTGTCTCGAATCTTCAGGAAAAGATATTTTATTTTGAGGTCGCATGTTGTCCGATGTTTCAACTCCTGCACGAGAATGTGCCAATCTTGTAGTAATACGCATCAATACCGGAATTTTATACTTTTCAGAAAGTTCAAATCCGGCCAATACCATATTATAAGCTTCCTGTTGATTTGAAGGCTCCAGAATAGGTACAAATGCAAAATCTCCATAAAAACGTGAATCTTGTTCATTTTGAGAAGAATGCATCGAAGGGTCATCCGCAGCTAAAACTATAATGCCGCCATTAACCCCCGTCATACCTGAATTTACAAATGCATCAGCTGCAACATTCATTCCTACATGCTTCATACACACTAATGCTCTTTTTCCGATATAGGACATGCCTAATGCAGCTTCCATAGCAGTTTTTTCATTTGTACACCAGCGACTATGTATTTTTTCTTGCCAATGTTGTGATACAGATTGTATATATTCGGTAATCTCTGTCGACGGAGTTCCCGGATAAGCATATACACCGGAAATACCAGCATCTAAAGCAGCTTGGGCAATAGCCTCATCGCCTAACAAAAGGTGTTTACTCATTGTTTCTCGTTTAGAATAATATGAAATTAGATTTTAAATTAACGAATCGTTGCTCGAATAGCAGAACTTATCCGTAATTACATATGCAAATATAATAATATTTTGGGAATGACTCGAATTTGTAACAAAATATGAGCTACAAAGAATAATAGTTTTCATTTTGTTTTTAAAAATATCATCTTTGTATAGGAATGTCAATTGATTATTTCATGATATTGCGTTTATTCAAAGCTTTTTGATAACGTAGAGCATTTTTTAAATGTTCGGTATAAGTCGTTGCAAAATTGTGTCGACCCGAAAAATCTTCTTTAGCACACATATAAATATAGTCATGATGCTCATAATTCAGAACTGCTTCTATTGCTGCTTTCGATGGGATACGGATAGGCCCTGGAGGCAATCCTAAATTTTTATATGTATTATAAGGAGAATCAATATTCAAATGTTCGTGCAAGATACGTTTTACGCCAAAATCATTTATTGCAAATTTTACTGTCGGATCAGCTTGTAACAACATACCCTTTTTTAGTCGATTAAGATAAAGTCCAGCCACGACTTTCATTTCGTCTTTAGCTTTGGTTTCTTCTTCGACAATAGAGGCTAATGTTGATACTCCTTGTAAAGTCAGACCTATTTCAGATGCTTTCTTTTTCCGTTCCTCATTCCAAAATTTTACATACTCATCATACATCTTATCTAAAAAACGGCGAGATGAAATCGTCCAGTACATTTCATATGTATCAGGAATAAACATGGAAACGAATGTATACCGATCAAATCCATAATCAGTAGCAACTGACGGATTATTAAGAAGAGCCAACACGTCACTTTTCGATATCATAAATGAATTACCTATTCGTTCTGCAAGTTCTTCTTTTGTACGCAAATTATTGAATGTAAATCGAATAGGGTTTTGAATTCCATGAGACAATTTTCTATATACTTTAAATGCACCCATTTGGGGATCAATACGATATGCTCCCGGTTGATTTTTAGGATTATAATTATTCAGTTTCGCCATTCTGGCGATACGCCTCACTTCTGACGGAGCTATATTTTGACTTAAATCCTCTAATACATTTTCAAGAGTACTGCTCTTATCTATATATATCCAAAAAGATTTTTCTGTAACACTATCGACAAGATACCTTTTCCAAATTATACCTGCCCCAATTAGTAGAAATACGATGATTGACGAAAATACGAATATTATTTTTTTAAGGACATTCTTTGATTTCTTTTTTTTCTTTGCCATTATCTTTACACTAAAGCTTAATTATCGTGTAAAAGTACATATTATTTCCCGAATAAATGCATGTCGAATATTTGCATATTATATTTTTGCAATTTATCTTTGCAGAGCTTTAGCCAAGAAGGGCTCGCAAGGAAGGATGGGTGAGTGGCTGAAACCAACAGTTTGCTAAACTGTCGTACTGGTAACGGTACCGGGGGTTCGAATCCCCCTCCTTCCGCTATGCCGAAGTGCCCTCCGAAAAGTTAGACATAAAACTTTTTGGAGGGCATTTCTTATTGTAAAGCTTTATCATTTTATAGATATGGTATTATCGTTACATAAATACCAGTAATAATAGCTGAAGTAATCACTCCGGAGATATTGGCCCCTAAAGCATCTCCAAGAATAAACGAGTTGGGATTATCTTTACTTACAATCTTCTGGGCTACCTTTGCTGTTGTTGGGACACAACTGACAGCTGCAATACCTATTACAGGATTATAGTTGCCTTTCTTTATAAAATACATGATATAGCCACCTATTATACCGCCGATACCGGACAATAATAAAGCAGTGATACCCAATATTAAAAGTTTTAAGATCTTTGGGTCTAATAAAAGATGGGCGTCACATAATACCCCCAAAAGTAATCCTAACATAAAAGTTGAACCGTATAATAATGGTCCACTTACAAAATCACAAATATGTTTCATCCCTGATTCTCGAACAGCAACCCCTAAAAATAAAGAAAAGAATAATGGAGAAGCTACCGGGAACAAGAAACATAATACGGCACATAAGACAACAGAAAAAGCCAACTTTACTTTAGAGTCATAATTCTTAGGAGCCTTTTTTTGCTCTATTTTTATAGCTCGCAAGCGTTTTGGAACCATTAGTTTTACAAGATAGGGATACCCTCCATAAGTGAGCCCTAAATATAAATAGGCTACAACCGTAATAGGAACAAATAAATGCTTGGCCATCATAAGTGATGTAAAAAGTACCATTGGTCCGTCAGCACCTCCAACCATAGCGATAGAGGCGCTTTCTTTCAAATCGAGTCCGAATGCCGAAGCAATAGGTAAAGTAAGAAATGTTCCTAATTCTGCACAGAGGGCCAAAAAGAGGCTGGCAAAAGGCTTTTGGAGCAAGAAACTTACATCCAGTAATGTTCCTATTCCCATAAATACGAAGCAGGCAATAAGACCATTGCTGAATGTTAGGGTATATACTGGTTGTAAAAAGTCTATCTGCATGGTGTTCATCAATTCATCCGTATCAGAGAGCATCGGATCAAGAAATAAATTGCCGAGCCCATCACCCATAAAAAGTGTACCGCAATTAATTGCAATCATACCGAGTCCCATAGGAATCATTACCATTGGTTCAAGGATTCCTTTCCATCCTAAATAAACAAGAATACCACCTAAAACTATTAAAAATATACGGGCAAAAGCAAGTACCCAACCTCCGGCCACCATAGTGCCTATCCCTTGAAACAAGTTAAAAAAATCAATATTTTCCATGTTTTGAATCAAATTTAAACATTTTTCAATATAGAATTTGCTTGAGTTTTCCAGAAGAGAATTTTATATATAGACTAAAGTTCTTTCGAAAATTTCGCTTGATTATTTTGTTCTCCTTTCATTTGCTCTTGCTTTTTAAGGTACATTAATTGTGTATCTTCCCTGTAATGGTAGTCGATAAGATCGAGATCTGAAGTTCCGTGGCTGACTCCGTGATAATATCCGGCTGGACGTGTTTCTCGGGGATCTTCATTGATACCTCTACTGAATTCATCACGTTTGTCATCATAAATTTTAAAAATCTTAATAGCTTCTTGTTCTATCTTTTTAGCCATTTTCTGATGATATTTGCGCAATCGTTTCAAACGCATTATTTCCTCTTGATGCGAATTGTAAAAATCGAGAGAATCGGCCCATACTGCGATCAATTTTATTATTCCTGCAACAAGAAAGCCTATAATAAATGTAAGTATCATCATTGCAGATGTTGATAATAATAAATGAGACATAGTCCAAATATTTAGTTAATTATAATGTTTTTCAGAATAAGAAATTTACGATATATATACATATATTTATACTTCCATAAATTCAAGTAAAAAACTTGGAAATAGAAAGTCAAAATATTTAGAGTTTAATTCAATTTTGCTGAGTCTGCTCTGAGAATTTTTTTTGAGGCTGTTTTTTATGATAATAGGCTATTTGGTGAACGAAAGCGGGAAAACAGACCAAACGAAAATGCGACGTAAATCGAATTGAATTATTTTTGTTGAAAAATTTAAACAACCCCTTAGATATTTATCAAATCAGAATACGCCTGAGAGCATATATGAAATATCGGAAAGTCATTTTCTGAATTGAAAGGTATTGTACTCGTTCTTTTAAAAGAGTATATAATTTTCGTCCATTTGAATATAAAACATCCTGAAAATTTGATATAAATTTTAAAATCAAAGGGAATTCCTGACATCTGATATTAGACACGGACAATACTATTGCATCGCCTGCAAAAGAATCAAAGATATTGGGCTCTTTAAAAGACCAAATATCTTGCCTCTCAAATTCTGGTTGAACGATAGCTGAAAATTGATAATTGGGAAAGTCATAAAAGCAAGAATCTTGAGTACGGACATAAGTAACATTGCACTTCGAATCCGTATCAAAGCTTTTAGAAGAGTTTGATAACCCAAACAATATAAAAGCACAAATGATTAGTATTCTCATCAGATACTTTATCATATACAAACATAACAATTATAATCGATATATTACTCCTGTTTCGTGCAATATTTTATATCATATGTATTTGTGACCGTTTTTTTATATCAATAGATATAAATAATCTCAAAATTATCAGATAATAATCAGGTTGGATTCATCTTTTACGTCATATAATCTGTTATAGAAATAAAACTTAAAAAGATTTTATGAGAAAAGAAACTATTATTACCCTTTGGTATATATTGGCATTAGTCGGTATATCTTCGTGCAGCAATAAAAAACAAAATATGGAGATATTGCAAAAAGTAAAACCTGGAGTGTTTGTAGGGAAATTGCCTTGTGCCGATTGTCCAGGTATTGAAACCTCAGTTACAATCAATCCTGATAGTACTATTGTAATGACATCCCTCTATCTTGATTCAAACGGTACGTCATTTACCCAATATGGAAAATGGTCAATCAAGGATAGCCTGATTGTCGGGACATTCGATAGTGAAAAATTATACTATTTACCACAATCGGATACAGTTATAACTTTAGTAGATAAGAATGGGAAAGAATCCGTATCGATGCCTGGAAAATATCAATTAAAAAGAGTCCCCCAATTGACATCCGATTATTTTCAGGGAGAATACATACAAAGTGGTTTAGAAAATGAAGGATATAAACAATTTTTGGTAATAGAAAAAACTTCGGACGATCAGGTATTGATAAAAATTACATTTACAGGGCAAAAGAAAGGTTGTACTTTTACAGGAAATGGAGAAATCATAAATAACCAAATAGTAGTCGATTTGAATAAAGTAAATCCTGATTTAAAATCAACGATGATAATACATTCGACCGGAACAGGAACGTTAAACATATCTACCTCTGATAATTATAAAGACTCAATCCCTTTCTGTACAGATGATGGTAACTTGGCGGGAAATTATCAGAAAATAACTTCACAAAATCAATATTGATATATTGAGCGGTATATCAAATCGAGTCCTTGACTTAATCTTAGTCAAGGGCTTTTTATTTCTTATAAAAGCAACATGAGTCCTATAAACAGTATGTAAAAAACATCGGCAATATTTATTTACAAACAGCTTTTTCTGTCGTTATAAGAAATATCTGTACCACATATTCAAAATTTATAACCAATAGATAAAAGTATTTTGACCTTTCACAATTCAATAAAAACCTGTACCTTCGCTTCCATTAGTCATAAATATATATGTGTTTCAGAAGTAAAATAATCATTGTTTTTGTCCTTATAGCAATATCGGCAAATGCTGTATCTAATCCGAAACACGAGATAAGAGCCGTTTGGTTGACGACTAATTGGGGTCTTGACTGGCCTTCAAAACCCGTATCAGACCCACTATCCAGAGAAAAGCAAAAAGGGGAACTATGCCGTGTATTAGATTTGGTAAAAAAACTAAACTTCAATGTTGTATTTTTCCAAACAAGGCTTCGAGGGGATGTTTTATATCCATCGGCATATGAACCGTGGAATTATATTTTGACAGGACAGCCTGGAAGGAATCCCGGCTATGATCCTTTGGATTACGCAATCCAAGCATGCCACGAGCGAGGTCTTGAATGTCATGCTTGGATTGTATGTATACCCGTCGGGAGTAACAGGCAAGTAAAAAGTCATCGGGCTAAATCTGTTGTATATCAACATCGAGATCTATGTAAATATTTTAATGGTGAATGGTATTTGGAGCCAGGTAATCCACAAACAGCATTTTATTTAGCTTCATTAGTAAAAGAAATAGTAACTTGCTATCCTGTTGACGGGATACATTTAGACTATATTCGTTATCCCGAAAACTCACATCGTTTTCCCGATTCGGATACTTATCGAAAATATGCTAAACCCAATCAGACTTTAGCTCGATGGCGTCAAGAAAATATAAACCGCATTGTATATACAATTTATGATACCGTAAGATACTATTCACCAAGAATCAAAGTCAGCAGTTCGCCCTTAGGCAAATACAATACTCTTCCTGGTTTTTCGTCTTTAGGATGGAGTTGTATTGAAACAGTTTATCAAGACCCACAAAAGTGGCTTAAGGACGGTAAACAAGATTTCATCGTACCTATGATGTATTTCAGTGAACAATCTTTTTATCCTTTTCTGATAAATTGGGTACAACATAAATTTGGACGTATGGTAGTCAGTGGGTTAGGTGCATATAGATTGTATTACAAAGAAGGAGATTGGTGTCTATCAGATTTTATGAGGCAAATTTATGATGGGAGAAAGTATGGGATAGATGGGCAGGCCTTTTATCGGACAGGGAATCTTATTCGTAATGATAAACGTCTTTTAGAAGAGCTGTCATCTACCGTATATGCCCATCCTGCTTTGATGCCTCCTATGCCTTATTTAGGAAATAAATATTTGTCTGCTCCTAAACCGTTAGAATATGTAATATCAAAAGACAGTCTCTATTTTTTATGGGATAATGTCCCTCAGGCTCAAGGATATGTATTGTATGGTTCTGCAACATATCCGGTAGATATAAATAATGCTGGTAATATAATAGAAGCTCGTATTTCGAAGAATTTTTCTGCTCAGTCTCGTTCACTTTTAAATTCTTTTCGTTACTTTGCTGTCACAGCATTCGATGATTATTACAACGAAAGCCCACAAGCAAATTTTAATCAACCTTTTTATAACATTAGTGAGAAGATTGAATACAATAAATTTGAAGGCAAATTATATTTAGATATAGAAAATGATATAGACCAGATAATTATACAAAATATTTTAGGAAAAGAAATATTTAAGGGGAGGTATTCTCCCAAAATTGGCTTACAAAATATTCCCAATGGAGCTTATCGAGTATGGCTGATTGGAAAGTCCATACGAAAAGAAAAAATATTATTAATTTTTTAAATATAAAAAACACAATGTATCCAATTAAATTTAATACAATTCTGAAAAAAGTCCTATGGGGCGGTGCTGAAATATGCAAGTTTAAACATTTATCTGAACTACAGGATGGAATCGGAGAAAGTTGGGAAATTTCCCAAGTAAAAGGCAATGTATCGGTCGTGGACAACGGTGAATACAAAGGCTGTTCTCTGACGGAAATGATACAACATTTCGGTGCTGATTTTTTAGGGAAACATGTATATGAACGATTTGGTGAAAAGTTTCCACTATTGATAAAATTTATTGATGCCCGAGACAATTTATCGATACAGGTACATCCAAATGATGAATTGGCGGCAAAACGACACAACTCCTTTGGAAAAACTGAAATGTGGTATGTGATTGCAGCGCAAGAAGGTGCTGGACTATATTCTGGATTTTCCAAACAGATAACCCCTGATGAATATGTAGAAAGAGTTCATAATAATACGATTATGGATGTATTGCAATTTCATCCAGTAAAGAGTGGAGACGTATTTTTTCTCCCGGCAGGACGTGTACATGCCATAGGTAAAGGTATTTTTATTGCCGAAATACAACAGACTTCAGATATAACATATCGTATCTATGATTATAATCGAAAAGATGCAAATGGTAAAAGTCGGGAATTACATACAGAACTGGCTAAAGATGCCATTGATTATAAAATGTACGATGATTTGAAGACCGTATATACTTCTGAATCAGATAAGACAGTGGGACTTGTTAGTTGCAAATATTTTGTCACCAATTTACTTGATTTAAATAAAGACATAAAACGAACAATTTCCGATAAAGATTCTTTCGTCGTATATATATGTATGGAAGGAGAGGCTTCGTTGACAGACAATGATGGAAACAATATAAACATCCGGCAAGGAGAAACCATACTTGTACCGGCAGCAATAGAGTGGGTTAAATTTGGGGTACAAACAAAGGTTAAGCTCCTCGAATGTTATATACCGAAGATTTAATTTTATGACTGATAACAATTAAAAAAGAGGCTGAAGTATGGGAGATCATACCTCAGTCTCTTTTCTTTTTATTTCGATTTATATCCTTACAATACACCTTTGGTTAGCAATACCTCGGCAATATATACCAATGCACCTGCTAAATAACCACATAAAGCTATAAACGAGATATGGCGTAAATACCACATAAAGTTTATTCTTTCTATTCCCATTACAACAACTCCTGCGGCAGAACCTATAATCAACATACTCCCACCTACACCTACACAATAAGATAGGAATTGCCAAAAAGTTCCATCTTGTATAAAGTGCATCATATATGCTGTTTCCGACCCCGAAAGAGTAGAAGGGTCGGGCAAAGGATACATTCCTATGGCAGCTGCAACCAGCGGTACATTATCGACAATGGAGGAAAGTATTCCCAGTAATATATTTATTATATAAATGTTATGAATTTCTTTATCAAGCCATGTTGCAACAGCCGTAAGAATACCGGTCGCTTGCAATACGGCAACGGCCATAAGAATACCTAAAAAGAATAATATTGTGGGAGTATCGATACGTTTAAGTACATAAGGAATACGGTGTTGCTGGCTGCTATCGATTCTTTTCTTATTATATAGGCAATCGGTAAATATCCATAATAAACCCAACGAAATCATTACTCCGATAAATGGAGGTAAAGATGTGAATCCTTTAAAAATAGGTACGAATATAAGCCCTAATATCCCCAATATGAGTATCAACATTCGTTCTCTTGTTGTAAATGCGTTACCAACATTAGAAACAACAGTTTCTGTACCACTATTGAGCTCTCCTTTTATTCTTCGGGATATAATCAGTAATGGTACAAGCATAGAAACTAAACTGGGTAAAAGTAAGTAGCCAACAAGACCAGATGTTGTCACATTGCCTTTTACCCAAAGCATGATAGTCGTTATATCTCCGATAGGAGACCAGGCTCCGCCACTATTAGCGGCAATAACTATGATACTACCAAAAAGCCATCTTTCCTTCTGGTCACTAATAAGTTTTCTCAACAACATAATCATAACTATAGAAGTGGTCAGATTATCCAAAATCGCAGACATAAAGAAAGTCATGATGGCCAATAACCATAACAATTTTTGTTTCTTACGGGTAGTTATGTGACTAGTAACAATAGAAAAACCTCCATGTATATCGATAAGTTCGACGATTGTCATAGCTCCAATAAGGAAAAATAATATCTCAGAGATATCTCCTAAATGCTCAATTACTTTTACATTTACGATAAAATTGATACATTGTTGGGCCAATGGAAGAGATTGAAGTGTTGTAGAGTTACTGATATAATGCTGAAATTCTGCTGCATCATTCAGAGGAATAATATAGGGTGCACCAATAGTGTATAACGTCCAAAGAATCATACCCAACAATAACGCAGTGGCGGCTTTATCGATACGAATTTGATGTTCTAAAGCAATCAGTAGATAACCGATAATAAAAATGACAACAATAGGTAGTAACATGGCAAATCTCAATTTAAAAATTAACGATTAAATAATCTATGTAATAACAATGATATTAATAGTTCGGTTTATATGTTTATTTCACAAAAGTAAAGAAATATTTTTTAGATGTTATGTAAGTTATTAACTTTGTGAAAATAATTTAATATAAATATTTATGAAAAAGTGGATAAAGATTGGTGTAATGGCAATATTGGCAGCTATTATATTTATTGCTATTACGTATCGCGTTATCAACCAACCACCTCCTGCCAATTTAACGTCAGAAATGCAGGCAAGAACTATACTTGAAACAGGAGGATGTTTATCATGTCATAGTGCTGACGGTGAAAGACCTTTTTATGCATCTTTTCCCATTGTTGGCTTTATGGTAAAAGGAGATATTGAAAAAGGGTTGAAACATGAAGATCTTACTAAAACCTATGAATCATTAGCTAGCGGAAATAAAATAGATGAAACGATATTGGCCAAAATTGAAAAAGTAGTTACGGATGGAAGTATGCCTTTGCATCGTTATTACATGATTCATTGGGGTGCATCTCTAAACAAAGAAGAGAAATCGATGATGCTTTCCTGGGTAAAAAAACAACGTGAAACCCATTATGCTACAGGTCTCGCATGTGAAGAGTTTGCAAATGAATCGATACAGCCCATTGTCGATTCTATACCCGTAAATCCTGATAAAGTAGAATTAGGTAAGATACTATTTCATGATACCCGGTTATCTTCAGACAATACAGTCTCTTGTGCGTCATGTCATGATTTAAATACAGGGGGAGTAGATAATAAACAATATTCTGAAGGTGTAGGTGGTCAGTTTGGAGGAGTAAATGCTCCGACCGTGTACAATGCCGCATTTAATTTTGTCCAGTTCTGGGACGGTCGTGCCGGAACATTAGCAGAACAAGCAGCGGGACCTCCATTGAATCCGGTAGAAATGGCAAGCCAGTCGTTTGATGACATTATCGCAAAGCTGGCAGCTGATAAAGAGTTAACCAAACGTTTCATGGCTATATATCCTGACGGTTATTCCGAAAAAAATATTACCGATGCAATAGAAGAATTTGAAAAAACATTGATTACTCCAAATTCTGCATTTGACCGATATCTCAAAGGTGATAAATCAGCAATATCTCAAGAAGCTATAGATGGTTATGCATTATTTAAAGAAAACAAATGTGCTACTTGCCATGTCGGTGTAAACTTAGGAGGACAATCTTACGAATATATGGGATTGGCACATAGTTATTTTGAAGAACGAAATGCCCCGATAACAGAGGAGGATAACGGACGATTCAAGCAAACGAAAGAAGAGAGAGACCGCCATCGTTTCAAAGTCCCAGGCCTCCGTAATATAGAACTGACAGCACCCTATTTTCATGACGGAAGTCAGAAAACGATGAAAGATGCGGTTCAGTACATGGCTAAATACCAACTTGGCGATGAACTAAAAGATAATGATGCAGAAAAAATTGTCGCATTTATGAACACATTAACAGGGGAGTTTCAAGGTAAAAAACTGACATCGGCAAATTAATATTTCAATTAGAATAAAGCATAAAAATGGGTATATAATTTATATGCCCATTTTTATTTATCGACGATTATTATTGCAGTATTGCATCATTATATATTCCTGATGTCTGGTTTGTATATCGGTTGTTTCTTCTTTAATGATAAAGCCATTTTTCCGATAGAAATATATCGCTTGCAAATTTTCTTTATAAACATTTAGTGTCAGATTGACAGTATATTTATCTTTTACAAAATCGAGTAATGCTTTTCCTATTCCGTGCCGTTGATAGGGTATATCTACAAAAAGGGCTGCGATATAACCGTCGCATATCGAAATAAAACCGTATATCTTATTCTTCTTGGTATATATCCAATTATCGGCTTGGGGAAGATACAGTATCTCCATGTCATGCACATTATCTGTCCAATATTTTGTCGGAATAAAATGATGTGCATGAATGGAAACTCTTAGCCATAATTGAGATAGGGTAGAATACTCTCTTTTCTTAGCACTCCGTATCATGTATTAATACACAAAAAGAGGAGCAAGTTGATATATACACTTGTCACCCCTTTTTATAAATTTCAAATATCTGTATTTATTGCTTATTAAGTCTAATCAACACATTTCCTGTTGCATCAAGAAAATCTATAGTAGATGTATTTATTATTTTATAATGAGTAACTTTTTCCAAAGATTGTAAAAAGGGTGTCTCAATATTGTTTCCGGGGCAAGCCATCCGAGTTGTTGCAACTTGTACAAATGATATTGCTTTGTCATCTGATGCATCTGTTTTTATGGTACCATTCATACGATTACAACTGGTACTTCCATACAAACGCCCTTCAGCTATATCCATTGTCATTGTAGGTATATATTCCCCAGACAAGACTTCGCCATTTAGCTTTTCAACTTTCCATTCACCGGTTAATATATTGATTTCTTTTTTGCTAAGTACTAGGATATCTTTCTTTTTTTCATTACAAAAAACAACTTTTGTAATCCCTGCATTTCCATTGGCTATTACCTTATATGATCTTGTCTCATTCAAGGCTTTCATGATAAGTCCCTCGGTATTGTTTGGCATACAAGCTTTCATTGTAGAAATAACTTTATCAAAACTTATCGCTGTTTGATTAGTTACATCAGTAATAATTGCTCCGTTTATGACATTACAACCATTATTTCCGTACATTTTCTTTTCTGCAATATTTATAGTAAGGAAAGCCGGCTCATCGCTTACTATTTTTTTACCATTAACAGAAATTATATTCCATGAACCATTAAGAGACTGAATATCTACTGGTGGAACATACGAACTTTTCTGAGTCTTGCAAGCAACAAAACTGCCGCATACAAGAGCTACCATAAAATAAATTACTTTTTTCATTGTTTCTTCAGTTAAAATATAATACAAACAAATTTAGCAAATAAAGCCGTATAGAGGCTATTTCTGCCGAAATAAATACATAAAAAAAGTTGCAATTTTAAAATTGCAACTTTATAACTTTGTGACTCCGACAGGATTCAAACCTGTAACCTTCTGATCCGTAGTCAGATGCTCTATTCAGTTGAGCCACGGAGCCGATATTTATGTGATCCCGACAGGATTCAAACCTGTAACCTTCTGATCCGTAGTCAGATGCTCTATTCAGTTGAGCCACGGGACCCCGATTTTGAATTCTTATTCTCTCCAGAATAAGAGTGCTATGTGACTCCGACAGGATTCAAACCTGTAACCTTCTGATCCGTAGTCAGATGCTCTATTCAGTTGAGCCACGGAGCCGTTTGCGGTTGCAAAGATAGTAATTTATTTAATTATCCAAACAATAAATGTGCTCTTTTTATTTCTAAAATTTATTATTTGAATTTATATTTCAAAAAATCAGTAATATAGATTTGCAAAATTATTCTATAAATTTAGCATTATACAATAAGAATCCTAATCCTATTCCAAAATTCCAATTATTTTTAGGATAGCTGTACTTATTTACATACATACTAATCGAAGCAAAAGGTAAATCATACACTAAAGCAACCTCTCCGATATATTCAAACGAGTTCATGAATTTCCCATAATAAGGCTTATTGTTTTCTCCCCGTTTTATTTTATAAAAAGGAGCAAAACCATAAAGTTCAGTACGTAATTGCAGCTTATTCACAATTTTCCAAATAGGCAGCACACCAGCTGCGATATATTGTGTTGCCCTGAATGCTTCGTTAAATACCATCTTACTATGAGGAGTGGGCGTAAACGCTGGAGCTTGGATAATTGTGGAAGTATAATTATCAAAAAATCCTTTACTTGATAATACTATTTCAGAACGTATACCAAAAGTAAATTTTTGTGATAAATTCAAGTAATGATTAGTTTGTCCTGTCAATTGTAACCATGAATGTTTATTTTTATTAGTCGAACGTTTAGATATCTCTTTTCCTTCACTGGCATAATAATATTCTTTACCATATACAGCTTCTCCGACAACTGAAATACTATTTCCTGATACAGGAAACATAAAACTGTTCAATGTGTTTTTTTCAAAGCGAATCGATCCCATAAATAATTTATAATTGCTCTTATCCGCTGTTGTTTGACTATAATCTACCACGTTTGACTGATAATATCTGTCAGTAAGAGTTCCATATCCTGCTGATAACTCCGTTTTTCCTGTTGTAAGAAACGGCAGACCGACTCTTAATTTAAAATACGATTCTCCATTCGTTATGAATGTCGGAGACTCATCTATATAGAACAGTTTTTCACTCTCATAATACTTTTTTTTCGAGTGTACTCCCATCAACTTAAGGTACATAGGTATATCACTGGGTAATTCGAACCGTACTGAGGCCAGTCCCGTAGTATAAGTTTTCCCAAGCTGGCCATTCACGTCAATATCCATAGAATAAAGACTTAATGTCCTGTATTTTGCCCCTAAATATATTAAGTTTGTATTACCCGAAGATATATATCCACCGATACCTAAGACAATATTATCGCTTACTTTTGCTTTCAAATCCAATTTGAAGTTTCCAGACTCCTCCTCATAGATAGCATGAGGTATTAAATCGGAAATTTTTGAGTCTGATAGTAATTTATAATATGATTTTTTTGCTTCTTCTTGAGTAAATGTAGGACGCTCATCATTCGTATGAAACTGTTTTTTGATATAACTTTGTTGTGAATGATTTCCCCCTTGCACCGATACATCGTCGAAAATAAGTTCTGGAGTTTTACTTTTATAAATCATACGTTGCAATGCTATTTTATCAGCTGCAATTTCCCTGGGGATACGTGATTTGATAGAATCCATCATATCCTGCGTCTTTTCATATCCAATATTATATATTATATCAGCTTTGGGAAAATCCAGTAATCCAAATTCTTTTAAATCGAAGTCGATAAGAATACCTTCGTTTTCGTCTATTGTATAATTAGTCTTTTGCATGACCATATTCTCGATTTGTCCCATAAGGTTGTTTTCATCGGGTTTTTCTATTGCCGATGCCACATTGCTACCTATAATAATATCAGGATTAAAATCCTCTTTCATGACATCTATCGGAAAATTGTTATAAATGCCGCCGTCATAGACAAGAACACCATCAATCTCAATCGGTTTGAAAACAAATGGAAAACTCATCGATGCCCTGACTGCATCTCCCAAATCTCCATTTTTCAAAATAAGAGGCCTTTTGTTATATACATCTGATGCCACAGCCCGGAATGGAACAAACAAATTATCAAAATTTCCACCCGATTGTGCTGTATAGGGTGCGAATATTCGCATAAAAGCGAAATTCATTGGTAAAGGATTTATCAAACTTTGAGGCAAAAAATGTGGAGTAATCTTACTGGAATCCTGAAGCCCTATTTTAAAAGATGCAAATTCTGGGACTAAGTCTGGTTTCTTAAAATAATAAATATAGTCTTCTTCCATAGTTCCTGTAGACCAGGATGCAAAATCCGGAGACTTAATCAATTCTACCATTTCTGCTGGAGTATATCCCATCGAATATAAAGCTCCCACAATAGCCCCCATTGATGTACCGGCAATGTAATCTATTGGAATATTATTTTCTTCTAAAGCTTGAATAACACCTATGTGAGCAATACCTTTTGCTCCTCCACCGCTTAAGACCAAACCTACTGTTTGAGAATACAGAAGAGAAGGACAAATAAATATTGTAAACAAAGTCAATAAAAATTTCTTCATTTTATATTATCCGGTGAAATATTTTTTCAAAGCTAACAGTTTTTTTGCAAAAAATAGAACTTCTTTTATTAAATAATATATGCAAATTGTAAACAAAAAGAGCCTTCGAAAGGTTTTTCAAAGGCTCTTTCTAAATATACCCAATAAATTATTTATTTCCAAAATAAGAATCTTTGAATCCAATAAAGTACAGAACACCATCCAGTCCTATTGTTGATATTGACTGGCTGGCATTTTCTTTCACTTTAGGTTTTGCGTGATAAGCGATTCCTAAACCGGCCATATTCAACATTGGCAAATCATTTGCTCCATCTCCAACTGCAATTGTTTGTGCTATATCGACATTTTCTACTTGAGCAATGAGCCTTAACAGTTCGGCTTTTCGTTTTCCATCAACAATATCACCGACATATCGTCCTGTAAGTTTTCCATTTTCTATTTCCAGTTCATTTGCATATACATAATCGATTCCGTATTTCTTTTTGAGGTAGTTACCAAAATAAGTAAAACCTCCTGATAAAATGGCAATTTTAAATCCCGCGGTTTTAAGAACTTCCATCAAATGATCTACACCTTCCGTTATAGGCAAATTCTGTGCGATATCTTCCATAACCGACACATCAAGGCCCTTAAGCAGTTTTACTCTTTCCTTAAAACTTTCACAAAAATCTATTTCCCCACGCATAGCAGATTCTGTTATAGCTTTTACCTGCTCTCCGACGCCTGCCCGTATAGCCAGTTCATCGATAACTTCCGTTTCAATAAGGGTTGAATCCATATCAAAACAGATAAGTCGTCGACAACGGCGGAACATATTATCTTGTTGCAAAGAAATATCCATTTCCAAATCTGTAGATAATTGCATGAAGCTCGACTGCATATCGTCCTTATCCTTGGGTGTACCCCTTACCGAAAGTTCTATACAGGATTTGGTACTGCGCGAATTTTCATCCAGTGGAATACGTCCTGTCAATCGTTGTATCCCGTCAATATTAAGTCCTTGTTCTGCAACGATACTGGTTACAGCTGCAATTTGCCGAGCAGTAATTTGCCTTCCAAGTATAGTAATGATATAGCGATTCTTACCTTGCAGTCCGACCCAGCTGTTGTATTCTTTTTCACTGATAGGTGAGAAGCGGATATTTACATCGAGTTCGTATGCCTTGAACAAAAGATCTTTCATTATATCGCCGGCTTTATCTCCTGTCGTTTTAAACAGTATTCCTAAAGAGAGAGTATGATGGATATCTGCCTGCCCGATATCGAGGATAAAGGCATCATACCTGGCCAATATTTCTGTCAATGCCGAAGTAACACCGGGCTTGTCCTCTCCGGATATGTTGATAAGAATAATTTCTGTTTTCTGGTTCATTTTGTTTTACTAACTTCATTTTATTGCAAAGATACGAAAAAGTATACAAACAACAGTGTGAGAGGCCATTTATAGGCAGTAAAAAGACTCTGATAGCATATTGAAAAAATATAAAACTTTGTTATCTAATAAATTAATTTATTGTCAAAATGTAAATAAATGTAAATGAGATTTGGCTACTATATCAAAAAATCGTACCTTTGCAAAGTTTTACAAATCTCTGCTGGGAGAAGAGCGCTTCCGAAAGCTTTGATTGACTGCTGAAAATCAGTGGGGTCTGGTTATTTTTGACGGGATGTCGAATATATCGGATTTAGTACGAATTATAAGACTTTATTATGAAGAATTTAAAGTCCGTAGGTGCAGTACTTTTATTATTTTTAATGCTTTCATTTGCCAATACCAATGAACCTAAAGTAGGAATAAAGGTCGGTCAAAAAGCTCCTATATTTCAAGTAGGAGATACGATTGATGGACATTTTGACTTGAAAGCTGAAAAAGGAAAATTTGTCATATTGAATTTTTGGGCTGGATATGATGCCCAATCGAGAGTATCAAATGTAAAAATACAATCGGCAATAGACAAGTTAGAAGCTCATGACAACATTCGTTTCGTATCTGTTTCATTTGATATGAATGAGAATGTATATAGAGAGTCTGTAAGACTTGATGGCTTGAGCGAAAGTACTCATTATTACGACAAAAATGGGGAAAAATCCCAGATTTTTAGGGATTTTCGTCTTCAAAAAGGATTTGGTAACTATTTAATAAACCCTAAGGGGGTAATCATTGCCAAAAACTTTAGCCCTGAAAAATTGACACAACTTATTCGTCAATAAAAATTAAAAATAGCTTTGTTCAAAACAAAGCTATTTTTTTGTTTTTTTCCTTAAAAACGAGTTTATTATCTTTTCTCGAATTTATATAGATATATAATATCCTTTACATCATTTCCTTTACGATTGGTCTTCATTACCTCATTAAATATAAAATTACTGCCATAATTTGTATTGATATAGTTAAAATCGCTTTTTCCTACCAGTAAATAACCTGATTCCGGTTTTTCCTTTTCAAATTCAACTATTCGGTTATCATTATAAAAATTCACGATAAAAAATCGGAGCATAGGAGTCGAAACAAAGGAATAAATCTTTCCTTCCGGAACTTCCTCTTTTACTTTCTCAGCGAAAGGCCTCATCGATTTTGCATTCAATATATCTGGTAGTATAATGGCATCCAGCAAAATTTGTAACCAGAAAAATAGAGCAACGACAGTATATAAATATCTATTGTTTAAAGACAAGTCTCTCTTACTTCTATAGGTCTGGTATAATACGATAACCAATATAAGAACACAAAATATGCCCATAATATTCCATGGGCCATTTAATGCCGTCAAATAATGCCCCAATTGTTCGGACAGTTTAGCCGGTAAAATTTCAGGAGTAATCCACTTGGATTGTGCTGCTATGAATACAAATAAGACAATGCAAGTTACAACTGACATAAAAATCCCGAAAACTCTCCAAACTTTCTGTCTGTTTTTCAATAACCAGAACATATATTCTGCCAGAAAAAAACATAAGAAAGGGTAGATGGGTAGTAAATATACAGAACGTTTACTCTTAGGAATACAGTAAAATACAAACATGACAGCAAAAGAGAGCAGAGTAAAAAGACGGGTGTCATCCATTTGAGAAATATAGTTCTTGAATTTTTGCCACCATACAGTTATTTTCCCATTGGGTAAAGCGTATTTCAATGTAAATAATGAAAATAATACTAATATAGACCAGGGGATAAAGCCGGCGATAGTTGTGTATATATAATATAAAACAGTACCTTCGTGAGACTCATATGACATTTTCCCTAAGAAACGTCCAAAATTTTCTTCTATGACCAGATTTACAAAATTATCTCCTCCTTGCTTGTAAGCGAGATAATACCATATAGCAGGTAATATACATGATACGATACTAATAAAAATGAATCGATACAATACTGTAAAAAATTGTTTTCCGCGTACAAGCAAATATATCGCAGTTACAGCACAAGGCAAGATTATACCGACTGGTCCTTTAGTCAACGTGGCGGCACCCATAAGGAGTGTCGCGACAAAAGGAAAGCCCTTCATGTCTCTTTCTGTCCATCGATATAACTGGTACAGAGATGTCACAATAAATAGTGTCAACACCATATCCACTCGGGATGCCATAGCTGCTCGATGTACCTCAAAACAGGATAAAAAAAGAAGCGCTGTGAGGAAAGCTAAATTGTTGTTTCTTCTGCGTGCGTAAAAAAGGAATGTAACAATTGCAATGATGATTGCAGCAAGAGCAGACGGTAAACGTGAAGTATATTCGCTTACTTCTCCGAAAGGTAAAGACAAAAGGGCTATGGCCCAATGAAATAGAGGTGGCTTATAGGCAATATCTCCTCCATTATTTATGGGAAGTACCCAGTTGTCACTTTGTAACATAGATACGGCTACAATGGCTTCTCTGGGTTCACCTTTTGTATGAAAATCTGTAAGACCTAAAAATGGTAATAATGTCAGAATGCAGATAGTCGATAGTAAAAGTAACAGGGTAACTTTTGAGTTTAATCTCATAGATATAGATTTTTGACGTTATTCTTCAAAATTAATTTTTTCCTGAATTATATATTCCGGACGATTTTTTGTTTCGTCAAATATATTTCCAATATATTCTCCCAATATACCAATTGTAAATAATTGTATACCTCCCAAAAATAATATTGTTATAATTGTAGATGACCATCCTTGTACAACATTATCTTGTGCAAAGATTTGCAAATAAATAATCCATATGACCATTACTAAAGCTACCAATATCGATATAGTTCCTAATGAAATAGCTAATTTCAAAGGTTTCTTCGAAAAACCAAAGATGCCCACCGAAGCCAGTTTTATCATCTTTTGAAATGAATATTTGGTTTCTCCGGCAGCCCTTTCATCTCTATTATAATAAAAAGGTATTTGCTTAAATCCCATCCAACTAAACAACCCTCTCAAATATTTATGCTTTTCAGGAAATTGTCTGAAAGTTTCTAAAACCTTTCTGTCAACAAGTCTGAAATCACCTGTATCTACTGGAAAAGAGTAGTCCGAAAGATAGTTTAATGTACGATAATACAATTTCGCAGTTATTAGCTTGAAAAAAGATTCTCCTTTTCTTTTATTACGAACTGCATATACAACATTGCACTTCTCTTTTTTATACACTTCTACCATTTCAGGTATCACTTCTGGTGGATCCTGGAGATCTGCATCAATAATGACTGCTATATCTCCCGAACAATTATGCAATCCGGCCGTTACAGCATTTTGATGTCCGAAGTTTCGTGAAAATGATATTATCTTAATATTCTTATCCTTTTGTGCAAAAGTTGATAATATCTTCAATGTTTGGTCTTTGCTACCATCGTTGACCATAATCATTTCATAATCGTATCCGGTAGATTGAAGTACATTTGAAAAGCGCGTATAAGAGGTCTCCAATACAGCTTCTTCATTATAGCAAGGGATAATAACACTTAGTTTCATATTTGAGAAGGCATTTTAAATGTTATACAACGATTCAGTATATAATTGGCAACGGTGTAAATTCCCATTGAAAATAATTGAGACCAGTTTTCTGATAAGTATAATTCCTCCACGAACACAATCAAACATATATACTGAAGACTATAACAAATTCCGAAAATAAGTAAAAATAACAAAGCCTCACGGATAAATTTTCCATCTTTTTTTTGAAATACCCATAATTTATTCCAAAAAAAACTATTTATGACCCCTAAAATATAACCTATCAGATTTGCTTTAGTATATTTTACATCAAATCCATTTTGCAATATATAAATGACAGCAAGGGATAATCCCGTATTTATACATCCTACAATTAAAAATTTGAAAAATTGAAGGGCGGTCTGTCTATCTATTCTTTTCAATATATGATGATTCATGTATTTATTTTTTCTGTTTTGATTGGTTATATTCATCTTCAGCCTTCAATGCTGGCAAGCTCATATGATATTTGACAGCAACAAGCCGGGTTATAATTACCATTGCTGCCGATATTGATTGTGTGATAACATCATTTAGTCCTATTTTATAACTTAGCCAATAAAAGATACCGCCTATAACACAAGCCATAGCATAAATATCTTTTCTGAAAATAAGAGGTTCCTCATTGATAAGTATATCTCGTATTATCCCTCCGAATGCTCCAGTAATCGTTCCCATAACAATTGCTACCCAGAAAGGATAACCGACCATTAATGTTTTCTGTATGCCTACTACAACAAATAAGGCCAAACCTATAGTATCGAAAATAAAAAATGTATTTTGGAGGCGGATTAAGTATTGTCCAAAAAAAATAACAAATAATAAAGACAAAGCAGTGACGGTCAAATAAATGCTGTTTTGCATCCAAAAAGCAGGTAAATCCAATAGTACATCCCTCAACGTACCACCACCTATTGCCGTAACCAAGCCTACAACGTATGCACCAAACCAGTCAAATTTTTTTGCCGAAGCCAATCGTATTCCACTGATTGCAAAAGCCATAGTCCCAATAATCTCTATGATGGTAACAAATGTACTCTCCATATTTGTATTTAATAGTTACAAAAATACAAATTTTAAATGATTAGCTCCAACCAAATTCTTTATAATTCATAGATTGTATTAAAAAAACAGAGAACCCTTAATTAGGGTTCTCTATAATTGAGAAAATATATATTTTTTATTTCCCGGCAAGAGGTGCTGCCTGAGTATAAGTACGGGCACTTAGTTCTTTATCAAGCATATATATACCGAAGCCATTATCTTTGATCATTGTAAGACTATCAATCAAGCCCTGAGCAGTTTCTTCCTCTTCTACTTGTTCGTCTATAAACCATTTCAACATGCTTTGTGTAGCATAATCATTCTCTGCGCTGGCTAATGCATACAAATTATTAATCATAGAAGTTACTTTCTTTTCATGTTCCAAAGTATCTTTATATGCATCTAGTGGACTTTCCCATTCTGTCTTCACAGCTTCGATAGGAGACAATACTACTTTTCCTCCTCTTGATAAAAGGTATTTGATAAATATCTGTGCATGGTCTTGTTCTTCTTTAAATTGTATATTAAACCAATTTGCAAATCCTGGGTTTCCCTTTACGGCAAAATTGGCAGACATAGAAAGATAGAGATATGCAGACCAAAATTCTGCATTAATCTGAGCATTCAATGCTTCTTCAATTTTTTTACTAATCATAATCAAATGTTTTTACTAATTGGTTAATGTTTGTATTTTGTTTTTAATTTAAACTTATTTCTTTCTCCTAAGAGTCTTTTACAAAAGTACAAAAATTGTACCAATATATTATTTGTTTTTTTCTCGTTTTTTTGTTTATTCTGTTAAAAAAAACGCTACCTATTGGTAACGTTTTTTTGTTTAAAACCTGGTGAAAATTTTATTTTGCAATACCTTTCATACTTACTTGTATGTAATTTTTTGAATCAAACATTTTTTTAACTAACTTTTTAATCGATTCTGGGGTTTGCTTCTTGATAATTTCAGTTGTGGGGTGCATTTCATCCACACCATAAAGGTTATATGTATTTAACTTTCCTAACCAATACGTATTTTCACGCATGTCCTCTGTATTCTTTTTCAACATATATTCCTTTACTTTATTCAAATTTTCAGCGGAGGGACCTTCTTTCACAACCTTCATAAGTTCATCTACTGCTCGCTGTTGGAGTTTTTCCTGCATTTCAGGATTGGTATCAAAACCAAACAAAAACATCCAATCATTCCTTTCTCTTGATATACTGGATTGTGTTGCAACCCCATATGTTCCACCTTCTTCTTCCCTGATAGTATTGGTATATACAATATCCATAATCTGGTCAAATATGTAAAGCTTGATAAAGTCCTCATATTTATATTTATGGTCTCCGGAATAAAGACAATAAACTGTAGATTTTGGAGTTTCCATTTCTCTCTCAAAATCATTTATATAGGTACCTTTACGAAGTTTTAGTCTGGGTTTGCCGGCAATTTCTTTACTATATGTTGAAGGTAAAGAAGCAATATATTGCTCTACTAAAGGACGGATAGAATCTATATTAATATTACCAACAAAAGTAAATGTAAAGTCTGATGCATCGCCAAAACGTTCTTTCCATATAGCCAATACTCTATCATAATTGATTTTGTCTATATCATCTTCTTTCAAATTTTTAATGCGAGGATTATTATTCCAAATAGCGATACTCAAAGAATCATTGAACGCAACCTTAGGATTAGCACTCATATTCTTCAATGCTGCTTTTGTACGTTGTTGCCAAGATAAAAATGCATCATCATCTTTATTCAGATTCGTAAAGTCCAGATAAAGGAGCTGCATCATTGTTTCCAAATCTTTCGGAGTAGAAGTCCCTGCAATACTCTCACTATATTCACCTAATCCGATACTTGTAGATACTTGTTTACCAGCTAAAATTTTTTGCAAATCTATATTGGTAAATTGCCCGGTTTTACTCAAGCCTACGACGGCATCAAATACCGAAAGGTCAATTATTTCATCATTATCATACAGGCTTTTACCTCCTTTGCTTACAGCACTCATGACAATTTGGTCATTTTTGAAATCGGTTGGCTTCAGTACTACCTTGGCACCATTTGATAAAAGCCATACGGTTGTACCGAATTTTTTATCAAAAGACTCTTTTGAAATTTTTCCAGGAACAGGCAGTTGAGATAACAAAGGTTCATTCGAAACTTTATCCTCATAAGGGGCAAGGTTTTCTTTATTTATATTTTTTTGCAAAGTAATAATCTCTTCACTGGTAGGGTAGGAAACACCTTCTTTATCTGGACCGGTAATAGTAATAACGATATTCTCTTCTCCAATAAGGTTTTTTATATAATCATTTACCTGATCCAAAGTCATCGACTCTGCAATCTGTTTATAAAGAGAATATTCTATTTCTATTCCCGGTATTGCTCCACCGTCAGTGAAATGGCTTACATACTCTTTTACATAACTGCCGTTTTTTTCTTTGTCTTTTTCCTTGTAGAGACGCTCGATATAGCTCAATAAGTCGGCTTTTGCTCTTTCATATTCTGATAGAGTAAATCCGAACTTATTCACCCGTTCTATTTCTCTTAAGAGAGCTTCAAGGGCTTCTTTTGAACCTCCTTCCTTACTGGATGCAACAGCTGTAAAGGCTTCTTTGGTTTTAGATACGAAAAAATTATCATCATAGGCATAAGCACCGAGAAATGGAGCGTTAGGTTTTTCTGCCATTTCACTCAATCGTGAACTAAGCATCATCGATGATATACCCTTAAGATAACTTTCTGCAATTCCTGCTACAGTAGACTTTAATTCCTTAGGCATAGGATCGTGTTTATAGAATACCATAATAGAAGTTGATGTCGCCTCCTTGTCTTTTCCGACAGTAATAATCGGCTCTTTGTTGTCAGGAACAGTATAATAGATACGTTCTGCCGCATTTTCTGGCATCTTTATCTTCCCGAACAGTTCTTTTATTTTTGCTTCTACTTTTTCTGCATCAATATCTCCGACTACAATAATACCTTGTTGGTCGGGACGATACCATTTATGATAATAATCCCTTAATGTCTGATAAGGAAAATTCATCACGACATCCATCGTACCGATTGGCATGCGATTAGCATATTGACTACCAGCAAACATTGTAGGAACAAGAATGTCCCACATTCTCATATTTGCATCGGTACGCGTACGCCATTCCTCTCGAATTACACCACGTTCCTCATCTATTTCTTTATCTTCAAGAGCAATTGCACACGACCAATCATGTAAAATTAATAAACAGGAATCAACAATACTTTCTCTTGTTACAGGTACATTCGAGAGGTTATACACTGTTTCATCAAATCCCGTATAGGCGTTTACATTGGTCCCGAATTTTACACCGATTGTTTCAAGATAATTTAACATGCTTTTACCCGGAAAGTTTTTGGTCCCGTTAAAAGCCATATGTTCAAGGAAATGAGCTAGGCCTCTTTGATTTTCCTCTTCCAATATAGAGCCTACTTTTTGGGCTATATAAAATTCTGCACGATTTTTAGGATGTTCATTATGTCTTACATAATAAGTAAGTCCATTCTCCAATTTACCATACCGGACATTCGGATCGATAGGTAGAGGTGCTAATTGTTGAGCTATCGCCGATGTAAATCCTAATATGACAACAGCAAGTACTAATGTAATTTTTCTTATTTGCATAATGTTATATTTTAGATTAAATTATTCATTCATATCTATCTTTACATATCCATTCATCATAGCATAAAAACTAAGTCCTGAAACTGTTTTTATTCCCAATTTAGCTGTTATATTCTTTCTATGCGTAAGTACAGTGTTAAAACTGATATTCAATCTATTTGCAATCTCTTTATTAATAAATCCTTGGGCGATAAGTTGTAATACTTCAATCTCCCGCGGTGTCAAATTTGTATGATACTCATTCGATAATCGCTGACATGCAGACTCGAAAAAAGACTGCAATTGCTCAATTATTTCATTTGTGTCAGCAAAGATATTAATTTTAAATTCAATGTTTGATATGGATTGTCCCCTAAAAATATCCTTAACAAGCAATATTACTTTACTTTTTCTAGGTAAAAAGAAATCACAATAACATAGAAAAAAGTCTGAGGTAACAAAATAGAAATCATATATCTCTGGAAATGAGTTAAAAAAATAATTAATGTCATTATATACATCAACCTTTTGTGCCGAAAAATACTCATTCAACACATGTCTCAATCCTGTATTATAAAGAGGACATGCAGATATGATAACTATTTGTTTATTTCTAAGCATACAATAGATTGGTATTAATTAGAAAACTCGGCTGATTGTAATAAATGGTACAATGGTTTCAAAATCCGGTTTCTTATCCGATTATTTTGTTTTATATCTTTTTCTAAACTAAAAATAGCAAATATAACCCCATAGCAAAGATTCAGGTCATATTTGCCAGTCAAATGTAAAACAAAAAAACTTTTTAAATCGTTCAGCTTTTCTTCTATCGGATCTGGATCATCTTTTAAGAAACTGGTTAGAGAAAAACCCGGAATTTGAGAATGTACATTTGCCGATAAGCGTTTTATCTTAGGAAACCAAGATTGCTGGTCATCTTCGATGCGCTTTAATAATTCATGCTTTAATTCGAAAAAAAACTCTCGTATCAATTCCAAATTGTTATTTTTATATGGACTTTTTTCTATTAATAGACCGAAATGTTTTTCTATATTGGGTATTTGATATCGTTTGTAGTATTGATTTGTCTGCGAAAGATAATCCACTATCTGTGTTACACAAAAAGACTTCAATCGTTTTTCTGGGAAAAAAGAATCATTGATAAATGTATTAAGTATAGTCAGAAAAAAATCTGTATCAAGATTATTTTCCTGACATAAAGTCTGTACACTTTTATCTTTTGTTCCTAAAATAATTCCAAAACGATTAATAACCGGAATCAATAATGGTTCATTTAAGATGATTTCAGATAACGGCATTTCTGCATACACTAAAGACATATAAGCTCAAAATTAGTCATGACACATAATAATATTCATTGGAGAAATAACCATATCCATTGGAAAATCATGTTCTTCAACAGGAATATTTTCCAATAACTGAAAGTTATAACATACTCCGATTTTATAACATCTCATTTTTCTTAATAATTTATCATAATAACCTTTTCCTCTTCCTAAGCGATTGCCTTTCATATCAAAAGCCATACCTGGAACTATCACTAAGTCAATATTTGACAAATTGTTAATTTCCGGTCCCGTAGGCTCTTCAATTCCGAATTTTCCGGTTTTTAATTCTCCAGAAATATACTTTCGGACCTGCAAATAATCGTTGTCCACATATGGAAGAAAAATATTTTTTTTCAAATGCCATTTTTGAATGAATTCATGAGTAATCACTTCGTCGGGTAACGAATGATATAGCAAGACATTCGTTGCCCGGCAAAATTGAGGAATAGATTCAATGATAGAAAATACTTTATTGGATTCTGTTTTTTTTTGCTCTAAAGAAACAGAATGTTTCAATATTCTTATTTTCTTCCGTAATTCCGATTTATTCATATTTTATCTATCTACCGGAAGTACAGGGAAGCCTTTATTATCATTCAATATTTCTACTGCTTTTAGCAACGTATTATCGTGAGTCATCAAGATAGGATAGAACGCTTCATCTCCTAATATGTTTCGTGCAATATATGCGTACAATTGATTTGTAATAAGATGTCGGGATATATTAATATACACGGGGCGAGGTTTTACTCCATGCTTTGCTGCGTATATTACAAACTCGTTTAGAAGAGGTTGTTTTTGCATATAACGCAATATATCTTGATAATTTTTATATTTTTCGAGTGTCTCTCTGTGTTCATCCGAATATTTGAATGCAAATTGATATATAAGCCCTGTATTTACAACACTGTTAAAATACGAAGTGATACCGATTGTATCGCGGGGAACAAAAATATCAGGCATAATGCCGCCGCCTCCATAGACATCTCGTCCATTCAGAGTTTTATATCGCAATTCTGTGTTCAATTTTATACTATCCTTAGAATCAAATTCACCATGTAAGAAACGGTTCATTATATCTTGACTGTAATCATCATTTTTTCCCAATTCGTAGTTTTTTTGGATAGAACGTCCCGATGGCGTATAATATCGGGCAATAGTTAGGCGAATGGCCGAACCGTCAGAAAACGGTATCTGCTGTTGCACCAAACCTTTACCAAATGAACGTCTGCCGATAATCAACCCTCGGTCATTATCTTGAATAGCTCCTGCAAATATTTCGCTGGCTGAAGCAGACCATTCGTCCATTAAAATAATAACCTGATTTTTTTGAAAAGCGCCGGTTCCATTAGAATACGCTTCTTCTCTTTTAAAAGCTTTTCCTTCTGTATATACAATCAACTGGCCCTTCGGTAAAAATTCATTTACCATATTTATTGCAGCTTCCATATAGCCGCCCGTATTTCCTCTTAAATCAATGATATACTTTTCTGCTCCCTCTTTTTTCAGTTTTGCAAGAGCATTCATAAATTCATCGTAAGTAGTACGTCCAAACTTGCTGATTTTTAGGTATCCAGTTTTTTCATTGATTTTAAAAGAAACATCAACACTATTCACTGGTATATCTCCACGTACGACATCAAATTCCAATGGAGTTTTAGACGACGCCCGTTTGATACTAAGATTTACTTGAGATCCTTTGGGCCCTCGTAATTTTCCCATTACTTTTTCATTTGTAATTTCTTTTCCTACAAATGACGTATCGTTCACCGCAATAATACGGTCTCCCGGTAAAATCCCAACTTTTTCTGATGGACCACCAGAAATAACACTGACCACTGTTATTGTATCATTCAATATGCTGAATTGAACACCAATACCACCAAAACTACCTTCTAATTCTTCATTGACACTTTCCAAATCTTTGGCTGGAATATAAGCCGAATGCGGGTCAAGTTCTCCTATAATTTTAGGCATAACATCTTCTACAAGTTGTTTTGAGTCAACCGTATCTACATACTGACTATTGATAATGTCAAGTAGGCTCTCAATTTTACTATGTGTAGAAAAGAAGCCAGGTCCTATCATACTGGTTTGATGATAATACCTACCGATATAAAGACCAGCAACCATCGCTACCGCTATAATGATAGGTAGCCATATAAATGTTTTTTTATTCATTCCACGAAGAAACTATAATCTATACTCAGTTTATCGACAAAATTTATGCCAAAAGTAAATTTTACTCTGCTTCAACAAAATCAACTTGTATGCCTGCTTGTTCAAGTAAATCGATGCCATCATGCAATCGATAATGTTCCGAAAACACGACACGTCGTATCCCAGCTTGAATAATCAACTTTGCACATTCGATACAAGGAGAAGATGTCACATATAATGTAGCACCTTCGCTACTATTGTTCGAACGCGCAACCTTTGTTATGGCATTGGCTTCAGCATGCAAAACATATGGAAAAGTATGATTATCCTCATCTTCACAAATATTTTCAAAACCTGCTGGCGTTCCGTTATATCCATCCGATATAATCATTTTTTCTTTAACGATGAGAGCTCCTACTTTACGACGTTTACAATAAGAATTTTCAGCCCAGATAAGAGCCATCTTTATATAGCGTCTATCTAACATTAATTGTTTGACGTTATCCATATTATCTGACAGTTAATTCATTCTGCTATTTCAGTATACATAAAAACTTGGTATTTGTTTTCTGAAATTTTGTCCAAAGGTACGTTTTTTCGGTAAATAAAGTGCTTTTTTTATTGAAATAAAGATGTTTTTTAGTTAAGAAAAAAAAGTCATTTTATAAAAATTATATCAATCTATGACATTGATTAAATAACAGCTTCTCTATTATATATTATAAATAGATATTTGTTCTTTTTTATATAAATCACGATAGATATCTTTTTTATTTATTGGCTATTTCTCTTTGATTGCTGTAGTATCTTTGCATAGCAATGAAAAAATTATATATATGAAAAAAATCACTGTTTTATTTTTCCTGTTTTATATGTTGTCATCAATTTATTCCTATGCTATTACTCTTCATTCCCCAGATAATAATTTGGAACTTATATTTCAGATTAAATTTGGTAAACCAGTTTATGAATTAAGCTATAAGGGTCATTCTGTAATTAAAGAAAGTAGTTTAGGGTTGGAATTGAAAGATGCACCTTCATTAATGAACGGTTTTGAGTTAGTAGACTCAACAATTTCCAGTTTCGACGAAACTTGGCAACCGGTATGGGGCGAAGAAAAAAACATTCGCAATCACTATAATGAACTGGTAGTTACATTGGATCAAACAGATACAGACCGTAAAATCATTCTTCGTTTCAGGCTTTTCGATGATGGTTTAGGGTTTAGATATGAATTTCCTCAACAAAAAAATCTAAACTATTTTACCATTAAGGAAGAACATAGTCAGTTTGCCATGGCCGGTGACCATACGGCATTTTGGATTCCTGGAGATTATGATACCCAAGAATATGATTATACAGAATCTAAATTGAGTGAAATCAGAGGTCTAATGAAAAGAGCTATTACTCCAAATTCGTCTCAAACACCATTTTCTCCTACAGGAGTCCAGACAGCCTTGATGATGAAAACCGATGAAGGTCTGTATATTAACCTGCATGAAGCTGCATTAATAGATTATTCCTGTATGCATTTGAACTTGGATGATAAAAATTTCATATTTGAAAGCTGGCTGACTCCCGATGCTTTGGGTAATAAAGGGTATATGCAGACTCCTTGTCAAACACCTTGGCGTACAGTCATCGTGAGCGACGATGCTCGAGATATTTTGGCCTCACGAATTACATTGAATTTGAACGAACCGTGTAAATATGAAGATACCAGTTGGATAAAACCTGTAAAATATATAGGTGTGTGGTGGGATATGATTACAGGTAAAGGTTCTTGGGCATATACAAATGATTTATATTCCGTAAGATTGGGAGAAACCGACTATTCCAAAACTCAACCTAATGGTAAGCACTCAGCAAATAATGAAAATGTAAAACGATATATAGACTTTGCAGCCGAACATGGTTTTGATCAGGTTCTGGTAGAAGGTTGGAATGAAGGCTGGGAAGATTGGTTCGGAAAAACAAAAGATTACGTATTTGATTTTGTTACGCCATATCCTGACTTCAATGTTCAAGAGCTTCAAGAATATGCACAAAACAAAGGAGTCAAATTGATGATGCATCACGAAACTTCAGCTTCGGTTCGAAATTATGAAAGGCATATGAATAAGGCATACCAGTTTATGGTAGACAATGGATATAACGCTGTGAAGAGTGGATATGTAGGCAATATTATTCCTCGTGGAGAACACCATT
Source organism: Coprobacter secundus subsp. similis (assembly GCF_015097275.1). Lineage (GTDB taxonomy): Bacteria > Bacteroidota > Bacteroidia > Bacteroidales > Coprobacteraceae > Coprobacter > Coprobacter secundus. The sequence continues at coordinate 992,693 of NZ_AP023322.1, read as the reverse complement.
ACGGACAATGGATGAATAATCATTATTTATATGCTATAACTGAAGCAGCCAAATACAAAATCATGGTTAATGCTCATGAAGCAGTCAGACCGACAGGACTAAGTCGCACATATCCCAACCTTATAGGAAACGAATCAGCAAGGGGAACTGAATATGAAGCTTTTGGTGGCAGCAAGCCTTTTCATACGACCGTTTTACCATTTACTCGGTTAATAGGTGGTCCTATGGACTACACACCGGGAATTTTCGAAACTCAGATAAAAAATGTAAATCCTGATAATGATTCTTGGGTGAGAAGTACATTGGCAAGACAATTAGCTTTATTCGTTACCATGTATAGTCCTCTTCAGATGGCAGCTGACTTGCCGGAAAACTACGAAAGGCATTTAGATGCGTTTCAATTTATAAAAGATGTAGCTGTCGATTGGGAGAAAAGCCTATACCTTGAAGCAGAACCTGGCGATTATATTACTGTAGCTCGTCAAGCTAAGAATACAGATAATTGGTTCATTGGTAATACAAGCGATGAGAATGGACATACCAGTCGTATATCTTTAGATTTTCTTACTCCTGGGAAAACATATATTGCAACAATATACAGTGATGCTGCAGATGCTCATTACGAAACGAATCCACAAGCATATACTATCACAAAGGGTATAGTAACTGATAAAACGCAGTTAAATTTAAAGTCGGCTCCTGGAGGAGGGTACGCAATCAGTATTATTGAAGCACCGGATAATTTGTCTCTAAAAGGATTGAAAAGACTATAATTTATTCCACGCAAGCCACATTTGAAACAAAAAGCTCCAAAGAATTTCTTTGGAGCTTTTTGTTTCAAATGTGTACTGAACTTTTCTGTTCAATAAATGTTTTATGAAAGAATGGAAAGAAAAGCTGTCAGTTCAATTTTGGATTTCGTCATAATAGCTGTCTTTTTGTCAGATTTTATATTAAAATTTTTTTTGGCATGAATTTAGTTAATTACTGAGTGATTCTCATAAAATCAGAATCTGTTTAATATTAATAACTAAAAATATAATAACAATGAACATTAGACCTTTAGCAGACAGAGTGTTGATCAAACCGGCACCTGCAGAAGAAAAAACAGTTGGAGGAATTATAATTCCTGATTCTGCAAAAGAAAAACCTTTAAAAGGTGAAGTAATTGCCGTAGGTAACGGAACAAAAGATGAAGAAATGGTCGTAAAGACAGGAGATAATGTACTATATGGTAAATATGCCGGTACGGAAATTGAACTGGATGGAGACAAATTCCTCATTATGCGTCAATCTGACATTTTAGCTATTATCTAATTCGAACTGTTTAAACAAAGTACTACAATGGCAAAAGAAATTAAATTTGATATTAAAGCTCGTGAAGAGCTTAAAAAAGGTGTTGATGAATTGGCTAACGCCGTAAAAGTAACATTGGGCCCGAAAGGTCGTAATGTAATTATTGAGAAAAAATTTGGGGCACCTCATATTACCAAAGACGGAGTAACGGTAGCTAAAGAAATCGAGTTGGAAGATCCATTCCAGAACATGGGAGCTCAATTAGTGAAAGAAGTTGCTTCGAAAACCGGTGATGATGCAGGTGACGGAACAACAACAGCAACAGTTCTTGCTCAATCTATCGTAAACGTAGGTCTTAAGAATGTTGCAGCAGGGGCAAACCCGATGGATTTAAAACGTGGTATAGATAAAGCTGTTGCAAAAGTTGTAGAAGGTATCAAAGCTCAGGCAGAAGAAGTTGGTGATGATTTCGCTAAAATAGAATCTGTAGCTCGTATTTCTGCAAATAATGATGGTGAAATCGGGCAACTCATTGCTGAAGCAATGAAAAAAGTAAAAAAAGAAGGCGTTATTACGGTAGAAGAAGCCAAAGGTACTGATACGACAGTTGAAATCGTTGAAGGTATGCAATTTGACAGGGGTTACATTTCACCATATTTTGTAACCAATACAGAGAAGATGGAATGTGAAATGGAAAATCCATACATCCTTATTTTTGATAAGAAAATTTCCTCTCTCAAAGAAATGCTTCCTATCCTTGAAGCTACAGCACAGTCTGGACGTCCTTTATTAATCATTGCAGAAGATGTTGACAGCGAAGCTTTGGCTACTTTGGTAGTAAATCGTCTGCGTGGTTCTCTTAAAGTATGTGCTGTAAAGGCTCCAGGCTTTGGTGACCGTCGCAAAGAGATGTTGGAAGATATTGCCGTACTTACTGGTGGTGTTGTAATTTCTGAAGAAAAAGGATTGAAACTTGATGGCGCAACGGTTGATATGTTAGGCCGTGCTGAAAAAGTGACAGTCAATAAAGAAACTTCTACTATCGTTAACGGTTCAGGAGATAAAGACGCTATCGCTTCTCGTGTAGCTCAGATAAAAGCTCAAATCGAAACTACAACTTCTGATTACGATCGTGAAAAATTGCAGGAACGTTTAGCTAAATTAGCTGGAGGAGTAGCTGTACTTTACATTGGTGCTGCGTCTGAAGTTGAAATGAAAGAAAAGAAAGACCGCGTAGATGATGCTTTGAGTGCAACTCGTGCTGCTATCGCTGAAGGCATCGTTCCCGGTGGTGGTGTAGCTTATATCCGTTGCATAAGTTCATTAGAAAATCTGAAAGGTGAAAACGATGACGAAACTACCGGTATTGAAATTGTAAAACGTGCGATAGAAGAACCTCTTCGTCAAATTGTTGCCAATGCAGGTGTAGAAGGAGCTGTCGTAGTGCAACAAGTAAAAGACGGTAAAGGTGATTATGGATATAACGCTCGTACAGGAGAATACGAAAACTTCTTTGCTGCCGGTGTCATCGATCCTGCTAAAGTAACACGGGTAGCATTAGAAAATGCAGCCTCAATTGCTGGTATGTTCTTAACTACAGAATGTGTTATAGCTGATAAGAAAGAAGAAAATCCTGCTCCTGCAATGCCTGCTCCTGGAATGGGTGGAATGGGCGGAATGATGTAATAAAAGCCTGATTTTTCAATATAAGTAAAGCCGCACATTTCCTATAAAAATGTGCGGCTTTATATTTTATAATATTTGAAATTTAATTCCGAGAGAAAGGCTAAAAATATCATGCAATTTAAGGGTTTTGTTCTGTACTGCACACATAATATACAAATCATTTGTACATACTTCATAAAATATGCACATTGCGTTACTAAATCTCGGATTTTTAAAATGAAGGTTTATTCTTTGTCCGAATGCTAAATTGATACGTAAATTTGTTGCTACATAATAGTACCCTTTAGGATATTTTTTAGGTGGCTTTTGCCAAAAAGTATCACCGAAAATTTTATTGAAATAAAGTGAGACGGTAAACGGTTCTAACATCCATTGTGAAAAGTCGGTCTCATGACTTAAAATAACTTTCCAAGGGATATAATTTTCTTTTAGTGTTATAGTGGCGTGGGCTTCATCTCCTGAAAATTTGGGCAAAAAGCCAAGTAATAGATCTGTTTCCCAATGTTTATTTCCATAATCCCATCCTATTCCGGCGGACAATAATCCCATACCTCCGGCAAATTGGATTTTAGTATAATCAGGTATAATGTTTGACCATCTTTTTTTATATTTCGCTATTCGATGTTCGTATTTTAGTGTAACTTCATTGATGGAATCGGATTGAGCATGACTCGAATTCGGAAAACACAGAACAAAGATTATAATACCTAAAACGAATTTAAGCACACGATTTTTATCAAAAATGAACCAATTCATAATCATATCCTTCAGGTGTAACAGTAAAAAGTAAATACGACCTTTTTTGCATACTATCACACCCATAATACAATGTTCCGTCATCAAAATAATCGTTGATTGCAAATGTGTGAGTATGAGCATGCAAACAAAAAAGTAAATTTTGAGATTGCTTAATTTGATAAGCAAATGTCATTTTCACATTATTATTGAACTCAATATCTCCGGGTGGGACATGCATTACAAAAATAGTTCGGTCATAGTCATCAGCCGGTTTGATTTCCTCAAGCATGAAATCAAAATCGGGAACAGGAGTTGAATAATCAAATTCCAGTGCATTCGTATTTAGACAAATGAACTTTACACGATTATATATAAATGAAAAATTCAATGGTCCATACATTATCGAATATATTTCTATCCCTGATCCTAAAACATCGTGGTTCCCACATAAAGTAACATAAGGAATTTTTAGTCTTTTCATCTTGTCTTCGAGCCAGATAAATTCTTTCTTCAATCCAAAGTCCGAAACATCTCCACCATGAATTATAAAATCAATATCACTGCGTCCGTTAATATGGTCAATAAAGTTTTCGGTCTCGTCATAAAAACGCTGTGTATCTCCCATAAAGGCAAATTTGAATGTTCCGGAACTCGATTTGTTTTTGATCTTCTCTATCTCTCTCTTGTTGATATTTTCATATTCGTTTCCCAGTTTAGTATCGTAAGGATGGTATTCGAATACGTCACAGGCATGTGAAATAATAAGAAGAAGTATAAGGTATAAATCTCTCTTGATCATAATATGATGAATTTAAATATAATAAAACTTTTTTATATAAAATAGTTTTCTACAAATATAGGAATATAATCAAATTATTTTCGTCTATAAATCTGAAAAGGATATTTTTTCAGAAAAATAGAACATAAATTCTCTGTTTTTCCTATATTTGAGGTAAGAATCAGAAAATATGTATTTAAAAGAAAACAAAATTGAATATCACGAATTAGGATTTTTTCTTCCTAACAATGCTAAGATATTAATGTTGGGTAGTTTTCATCCACAGAGAAAACGTTGGTCTATGGAATTCTTTTATCCTAATTTGCAAAACGATATGTGGCGAATATTCGGATGGATATTTTTTTCGAATAAAGAATATTTCCTTGAAACAGACAAAAAGCATTTTAATAAAGAACGTATACAAGAGTTTTTAGAAAAGAAAGGAATAGCCCTAGGTGATACTGCACAAGCAATTATTAGATTAAATGATAATGCATCTGATAAATTCTTGGAAGTCGTAGAAAAAATTGAGCTTGCAAAAATATTACCACAAATTCCTGATTGTAAAGCATTGGTAACAACCGGACAAAAAGCAACAGAAATTTTATTATCTCTTATTGATGCAACAGAACCGAGAGTAGGGGAGCATAGCACATTTACTTGGAACTCGCAAACTTTCAGATTATATCGTATGCCATCCTCTTCCAGAGCTTATCCTCGACCTATAGAGGAAAAAGCCCGGGTTTATGAAAAAATGTTTAGAGAGACGGGAATCTTATAATTTATGTCAAATAGGGATTATTTTCTTTTTCATATCCGATGGTTGTTTCTGGGCCATGTCCTGAAAAAACGATTGTATCATTGGGCAATGAAAAGAGTTTTTCCTTGATTCCTGTTACTAATTGAGTATAACTTCCACCGGGTAAATCGGTTCGGCCGATGCTACCCTGAAATAATACATCTCCAACAAAAGCAACTTGAGCTTCTGGAGAATAATATACCAGACTGCCAGGAGAATGTCCTGGTACGGCTATTGTTCTAATTGTATACTTCCCTATTCGAAATTCAGATCCTTCATCTATGTAATGACCTATTGGAATGGGCTCGTCAGGTAACTGCATACCAAACATTGATGCTTGTTCTTTCATTCCTGAAAGCAAGAACTCATCTTTTTGGCTCGCTTCTAAAGGAATGTTCAAATACTTTGATATATATGGACTTCCAAAATTATGGTCAAGATGTAAATGTGTTGCCAATAAGTGCTTTATATTTATACCTTTGTTTTGTATATAGCCTGATAAAGATTTTTTTTCGTCAGTATAATAACAACCAGCATCGATAATAATTCCTTCTTTCGTATCTTTATCCCATACAATATACGTATTTTCCGGAAATGGATTGAACTCAAATTTCTTTATTTCCATAGTGTGATCACTCTTGAATTAAATCTGTACATAAACAATCTTTTTTGTCACAAAAAATTCTTCATCAAAATAATCCTTTAAGTCATAAATTATCGTACGTCTTTTGACCGGAGCTATTTCTGCTTGCAACTCGCCTCCTTTCAAACAAATAAGTCCATTTGGAAATGCATTTTTTTGTTCTTGCTTTATATTTTTACGGACAATTTTCAGTAAATCACCCAAAGGCATGACTGCCCGACTGACAATAAAATCAAATTTATGAGCTTCTTCTTCTACTCCACAATGCCGAAAGGATACGTTTTCTAAGCCGATAGTTTTTGCGATTTCTGTTGCTACTGTTATTTTCTTTCTAATACGGTCTAACAAATGAAATTTACATTCAGGGAAAAAAATGGCTAAGGGTATCCCTGGAAATCCCCCTCCAGTACCTACATCCATTATCTCACTTTCTGAAGTAAACGAAATCATTTTGGCTATACCTAAAGAATGCAAAACATGATGAATATAAAGGTTCTCAATATCTTTTCTGGATATTACATTGATTTTTGCATTCCAATCTGAATATAATGCATACAATGAAGCAAATTGTTGTATCTGCTGTGGTGACAGATTAGGAAAATATTTTTTTAAAATCTCCATAAATACATTTATTGAAATATACGTCTGATAGGACTATTGGGTAAAATATATGGCATTATTTGATTATAACTTAATGTAATCTGGGTGGTTCCCATAGCATATGGTGCAATTTCATACGGATTATATAACCAGGTAAGCCCCACAGTGTTGACATAAAAATTTTCGGTAGGGCTCAGATTTTCTAACCAATATCCCTTATTTTTTAATTCCTGCACTGTAGTAACTTTTTCATCTTTCGCCAATTGTTTTTTCAGTAAGGAAGTCAGTGCTGTACTATCCTTAGCTGCAAATACATCTTTTAATGTTATGATATGGATATTTTTCATATCAATAACCTGAAAAGTTGTTCCTGACATACCATGAGCACCACCGGTATAAGTATACAAATCTGAGCTATAACACCATATAGAATCTTTATTAAAAAGGCTTTTTGTTGACAAATAAAGAGAATAATTCATCCAATTTTCATCTTCTAATTTCAATTTTTCTCCTTTATTTTTCAGACCGTCTATATATTCTTGCATTTCTTCTTTATAATCATTGATATAGTTTTTCATATACAAATCCCCAGCCTGCACTGGAGTCAATTGGGCATAGGTACCACCTAATACATTTTCGATAAATATTCCCTGTAACTTTTTTAATTTTTCTTTGTTGGAAAATCCCGATGGATAGACCATGTTGATATTGAAATCACAATAAGGCATTTTCGTATCATTGTTGAGATGAGCCTCTATTTTTTTCTGATACACCGAAAAAGTCAAAGTATCGTCCAAAGTAACTATTATAGCCGTATCTGTTTCAGTAGAAATAATACTATCACTATCCAAACTTGATGATACATTTTTTTCTGATTTTTTAGAGTTACACGATATACACGATAAAACGATAAAACCGCATATCAACAACTTTACATATTGTCTATTCATACTTAAGATATATTAGGTGCTTAATTATACACAAATATAACCCTTCTTTTTGGAACAAAATTCTTATCTTAAAAATATTTCTCTTCTATTATAAAAAAATTATCGATTTATTGGGAAATGATAGCGGCCTTTTTTAAGAGTTAAATTTCCGTATTGAATAGCTCGAGTAGGACAATAATGTAAACAAGCTAAACATTGGATACATTTTCCTTGCCATTGAGGCTTTATATTTACAACAATGTTATCTATAGGGCAAAGCTTCTCACAAATCTTGCAACTAATACATTCTTCTGTTGCATAAAAGAGACTATCTTTAACTAAGAATTTATTAAATAAAGGATTTATAATACGACTTTTTATGAAGCGAAGATTTCCTTCATGACAATCAAAAATATTTTTCCTTTCATCAATCATCTGACTGATGTATCTTATTCTCCCCGGAGCATTTTTCAATTTTTGACTTTCTATATGAGGAGAATCGACATTAAAATACGGAAATACGATATAATTATTGGGCATGATTACAGAAAAACCCGCATTACAATGTATGCCTTTATGTGACAAAGCTTGACGAACCTGACTAGGTGTTAATCCGGTATCATCCCCACAGGTACAAACAAAAAATACATATTGATTTTTATAATTACTGAATTGGGCTTTCTTGATGAAATTGAGTACTATGACTGGTACTCCCCAAGAATATACGGGAAAAACAAATCCCAAAACAGAGTCTTGAGTAAGTCCATATTTGTGTAATTTATTATCTTTAAGTTCTTCTGCTATGGAAAATAACTGCAAATTCAAATAAGCCGCTATTTCTTTAGCTACATATTTAGAATTTCCTGTTCCTGAAAAGTAGAATATCATAACAAACCTTTTTAAATCAAATATAAATAAACTCATCGAAACTATCCAATAAAAACATCGTAAAAATTAGATATTAATCAGAATGAATTCAGCAAAAACAAATAAAAAAGTATCACAGATACATCTTATATTTGTAGTGTATAATAAATCGTATATTTAAAATATTATTTTTACACAAAAAAGAAATTTAAAAATTATAGAAATAGATGAAACAAAAGAGAGCATTCAAAATCATTGTATTCTGTTTAGCCTGTGTTAGTTGGACAAATATGTCTAATATAGCCGGTGCGCAAGTTAAAGACCGACTTCCCGAAGAGCCGGATTATGCATCAGCCGATAGTTGGTATCAAACGATATATAATGGAAGCAAAGTTGATGTGTTCTATATTGCACCTACCTGTGTGTGGGACTGGTACGATGCTTCTGGAAATATTATGCACTATGCTGATGTTCATTGCGAAAAACAGCGTAATGCACTCCTTCCGTCACTAAAATTAGCTCAAGACATCTTTGCTAAAACAAATAACTTTTATGCGCCTTATTATCGGCAAATTACACTGGAATCTTGGATGAATGGAGACAGTATTATAGAACATCGTTTTGCTTATGCTATGAAGGATATAAAAAATGCATTTTATCATTACCTTACCCTAATGAATTATAAACGTCCTTTTATCCTGGCAGGATTCAGTCAAGGTGCCAAAGCTGTAGTAGAATTAATTAAGACATTGCCAGATAGTGTATGTTCCCAGCTGGTAGCTGCTTATGTTATAGGTTATAAAATTACACCTAAAGAACTATTGCAGTATCCAGCTTTAAAGGCTGCACGTGATTCAATGGATACAGGTGTTATAATTTGCTATAATTCCGTATCCTCGGTCGAAGCACTATGTACAGCACTATCACCTAACGGTATTTGTATCAACCCGACAAATTGGAGGACAGATACCATATCAGGACAATTGAATGATTCGGTTTCAGTAAAAATAGATACTTTACATCATGTACTTTTGGTAGAGGGATTAGATAAACAAAAATATTTTCTGCCTTCTTTAAGTAAATTATTCAAACCTGGGAATTTCCATTTACAAGAATTATTATTTTACCAAACACAATTAGAACAGAATGTGTCTTTACGAATAAAGAACTATTTGCAAATCTCAAATAAATAGGGTAAATACACAGATTGGAGATAATCTTTATAAAAGTTATATTGTAAAATTACAACCTCAATTGGTAAATAATTCGTAAAATATGGTTGATTTGTATGGTAGGATAAAATATGATATTATCAATATTGTGTATTGAAAGAAAATAATTATTTTTGCGCAGTTTTTTGTTAAATGTGCAATTGATACACAGAAATGTCTAAAACACGAGAAATACTTGTAGATGTCGCAAGACAATTATTTGCAAAGTCGGGCGTCGAAAATACGACCATGAACGATATTGCAGTGGCATCTCAAAAAGGTCGGCGCACATTATACACTTATTTCAAAAATAAGAACGAGATATACAGAGCTGTAATCGAAACTGAACTGCAACACCTGTTACAACGGTTGACCAATATGGCCAACAAAGACCTCCCTCCTGAAGAAAAATTAATGGGATATATTACAACCAGACTTGATGCAATAAAAGAAACCGTAATTCGGAACGGTTCTTTACGGGCTGAATTTTTTAGAGACATCTGGAAAGTAGAGCAAGCTCGGAAAAATATAGATTTGCAAGAAGTGGAACTGTTAAAAAAAATATTGCAGGAGGGTATTAACACCGGTGTGTTCCGGATATTCAATGTCACAGCAATAGCTAACGTATTACATTATTCTCTCAAAGGGCTAGATGTTCCTTACATTAGAGATAATTTCTCAGATTTAGGAATAGAACGTTTTCGTTTAAAAGAGTATATAACGGATTTTATTTTATACGGAATTAAAAAATAATAATTTAAGACAGAATTTATGTTTATTAATGCTACCGGATATTTTATCCCAGAAGGGAGAGTGTCGAATGATCATTTTTTTGAAATAAATGGGTTGACAAGTGAATGGATATTGCAACGTACTGGAATACAGACCCGATCAAAAGCAGAAAATGGAGAAAATGCAGAGACAATGGGTATAAACGCTGTAAAAAATGCAATGCAACAATTACCTTATCCGATAGAAGATGTAGATCTTATTGTATCAGCTTGTTATTCTCCGAGAGACACAGTTGCAACTTTGGCCCATTTGATTCAAAGAGAATTTGAAATAGAGAATGCTAAAGCGATGTATCTTTCCTCTGCTTGTTCTTCTTTTGCAAATGGATTGGAATTGGTCGAAGGATATTTTGCAATGAACAAAGCCTCGAAAGCTTTGATTATATGTTCAGAGCATAATACTTATTACAGCAATGAATCTGACCCTAAATGTGGACATTTATGGGGTGATGCTGCAGTAGCTTTATTTGTATCAAAAGAAAAACAAAATGAAGATGAATCTCAAATTCTAGATGTATATACTCGTGGACTTGGTCATATAGGAAAAGGTCCAGATGGTGTGCACTTGCGTCCCAAAGAAGACGGGATTACTATGCCGGAAGGGAGGGATGTATTTATACATGCATGTAAATACATGATTGAGGTTTTAGAGCATTTGACCAATAAAAACAATATCTCCATACCTGATCTTAAATATATCATTTGTCATCAGGCAAATATGAGGATTGTAGCAAATGTCGCTCATCAGTTAAATTTAGATATGAATAAATTCCTAAATAATATTCAGGAATTGGGCAATACTGGATCGGCCAGTGCAATGTTGGTATTGGCACAACATATTCACGAACTGAAAAAAGGAGATCTTATCGGGCTTACTGTTTTTGGCGGGGGATATTCCAGCGGGGGATTTTTGGTCAAAATTTGATTAGTAAATTAATGTTTTAGTTTAATATAAAAAGTATGAAATTATTAGAAGGAAAAGTTGCCGTTATTACAGGGGCGGCCCGTGGTATCGGTAAAGCTATTGCAATTAAATTCGCAAGTGAAGGAGCAAATGTTGCTTTTACAGATTTGGCAATCGATGATAATGCAAAGGCTACAGAAAAAGAAATTGCTGCAATGGGAGTAAAAGTCAAAGGTTATGCTTCAAATGCGGCTAATTTCGAAGATACACATAAGGTAGTGGAAGAAATTGCAAAAGATTTTGGGCGTATCGATATTCTGGTAAATAATGCAGGTATTACTCGTGACGGATTGATGATGCGCATGACAGAGGCCCAATGGGACATGGTCATCAATGTAAATTTGAAGTCTGCATTCAATTTTATCCATGCAGTAACTCCGATTATGATGAGACAACGTTCCGGAAGTATAATCAATATGGCTTCAGTCGTTGGTGTATCAGGAAATGCTGGGCAGTGTAATTACTCTGCATCTAAAGCTGGTATGATAGGCTTGGCTAAGTCTATTGCCAAGGAATTAGGTTCTCGAGGTATACGTGCGAATGCTATTGCTCCGGGATTTATCATAACCGATATGACTGCAGCACTCTCCGATGAAGTAAAAGCCGAATGGGCAAAGCAAATTCCATTGCGTCGTGGAGGTACTCCAGAGGATGTAGCGAACGTATGTACATTCCTTGCCTCAGATCTGTCTTCGTATGTAAGTGGACAAGTAATTCATTGTTGTGGTGGAATGAATATGTAATAAAAATATGTATTGAAGATAAAGCACCTGAACATTAAGTTCAGGTGCTTTTTATTATTACCTTTGTAATGGAAACAGAAAAAATATCAATATGGATGTAATATACGAAGACAATCATATTATTGTTGTAAATAAAACCTCTTCTGAAATAGTACAAGGTGATAAAACTGGGGATATACCGCTCTCTGAATCTTTAAAATTATGGTTGAAAGAGAAATATGGCAAACCTGGAAATGTATTTATCGGTGTAGCACACCGCCTTGATCGTCCGGTAAGTGGAATTGTAGTATTTGCAAAAACCAGTAAAGCTCTTACTCGATTAAATAACATGTTTCGTGATGGTGAAGTTAAAAAAACATATTGGGCAATCGTAAAAAGTTGTCCTGAAGAAAAAGAAGCAACATTGACACATTATCTAATAAGAAATGAAAAGCAGAATAAGTCTATTGCATATGAATCAATGAAACCTAAATCGAAAGAAGCAACTTTGTCGTATAAGGTTATTGCTCAAAGCAATAATTACTATTTGCTTGAAGTTGATCTTAAAACCGGTAGACATCATCAAATACGATGCCAGTTGGCAAAAATAGGTTCTCCGATAAAAGGCGATTTGAAATATGGGTTTAATCGTTCCAATCCTGATGGAGGAATATCTTTACATGCCCGGTGTATAAGCTTTGTTCATCCTGTATCCAAGAAAATAATAAATATTACAGCACCAGTTCCTGAAAATAATTTATGGAAAGCATTCGAAAATATTATTGAAAAACAAGAATAATACTTTTTGACAAAAAGTGATGAAAGGTATTACAGTGGTTATTTCCCAAAGTACTTCTTAGTCAGAATCTGGAATTCCGGGCTTTCTTTTATATCTTTCAACCACACATTCAGACTATCAAGTAAAACAGGAGAAGTTTTTCTTAAAGCCCAAGATTGGAATTGAGTAAAACTTATATCTGTCTGGTAATCAATCTCTGGAAATTCTGACGCCATCTGTTGAGCAATATTTTCATTTATCACAGCAAATTCGATATCACCTTTAGCAACCATTATGACCAGCTGTTCGGCACCATATTTTGTTTCCTCTTTTACATATATCGTATCACCGATTTCGTGAGCAAGATTTTCAATACGGTAACGAGTAGGAGCATCACTTATAATGTAAAGTGTTTTACGAGCCAAATCAAGTTGATTGCGAATAGGTTTTGTATTATTATTAAATTCAGGTTTTCTCTGTATCAATACTTGTTTATTCAATAATATAGTTTCAGTAAAATTGTATTCTTGTTTGCTTTCTGTAGTCACGGGCAAAGTTCTTCCGACAATATCATATTCATTTTTGTTCAAACCTTGCAAACTTTTACTAAGACTTACTTCCGGGAAAACAAGCACGGCAAGTCCACTACGTTTACTAATCAGATTGGCCAATTCATAGTCAAATCCGATGATACTATCTTGTGTTACATAATAACTCAAAGGATTATAATCTGTTACAATACGTAAAGTATCTTCTTTTAAAATTTCCGGATAATCACGAATTTGGGAAGTTTCTGATTTTAAATTATTACGTAATATAAACATAATAATCAAACAAATTATCAGAAGTGATAGATACATAACCATTTGCTTTCCATATACAAACCGCATATCTTGAAATTTTAGTTGGCAAAGTCAATAGAAATTCCTATCTGAAGCATCGATGGAGGTAATGGATAATGGGGTAGTGTAAACGAGTTTTTCCCACCGAACAAACCTTGGTTCGCATGAGAATACATAACATAAAAACGTGTTTGCTTCAATTTCATATTTATATAGGCATTCATGAGAGGATATCCTCCAATTTTCACATCATTTTGAGTATGAAATGATAATGTAGCTGGTTCATATGCTTCTCCGTAATATTTTGTATAATACCTGAAATCTGCCCCCAATTGCACATGTAAAACTTTTGCTATTCGAAATAAAAAATACAAATTACTATATACACTGAAATCGGGAAGAGGTATTACAGAGGATTTGCTTGATTTTTGATATACCAGTTGGTTATCCAGATTAAATGGACCAAAGTGAAAATCTTGTTGCAATGTCGCACTAAATACTTGCAATATACTGCTTTCTTGTTTAGGCAAACAATCGTTTCCAAAATAAACATAGTTTTGAATATTCTCTACTCCCACGTTCAGGCGAGTACCCCATCGAGGCACAGAAAATTCTCCCCCAACACGGAATCTCCTAATTTTTCCAAAATTACTATTATCCCATACAAAATGGTTAGACACATAATGTTTATAATAAAAAGCTGGCTCCGTATTTTTAAAAAAGCCGTATGCTCGTAACTGGACTGTATCTTTGAATATTGGAAAGCGTGTATTGATATGTCCATCAATATCTAGAGAGCCCGCCTCTGGTCCAGTCAATCCAAGCTGTCCTTTTGCGTAATAAGTCAAAACTTTACCTTGCTGTTTCGAAACTTCAGCACCTACCCACAATATATTATCTGTATAATATTGACTATTTCTCGCATAAGAATACCTATAAGAGTCTCCGGTCAAAGAAGGAACCTCAGGCTTAGATATATAATCAATAGGTATAGTGTCTGCCATAAGTTTAAATCTTCGTACCTCGTACGTCAAATAGGCCGCTAACCCCATCTTTGCATACTTATTAAACCCCTCTAACAAAGATATGCCAAAAGTATTTTTTAATGACCAATATGATGTAGAATCATTTGTACGATTATTATTTAAATATGTATTCTTGAAATATTTAGCTCCTTCACTTGCATCATTATTGACAAACCGGCGCATATTATCATTATATTCTATAGTGTGGATAAAACTGGTGACCGGGACAAAAATCTCAACCTTGGATGTATCTCGTTCTTCTGTTCTATAAAAGCCCAGTTTATATCTTTGTGTTGCATAATAGTTTTTTCCTCTTACACGATTGTATGCATCTGTTAGGTTCACATTTACACTTTTCGAATCTAACGTTTGTCCGCCTGCTAAATTTTCGGGATGCAAAATTTCATTATCGTCGGTTATTCCTCCGTTTTCCTGATTTACAAAATTTAGAGTATTAAATAATACTTGTAACTCATATTTCTCGCCTATATAACTCCCGAATAATTGCCAGCTAAAATCTTTAGTAGCTAAACTTTGATAATGACCTCGGGACAAGACATAATCCATGCTTGCACCAAAAGCCAATTGCTTATTGACATTACCTGAAAAAGTAGCTCTTAAATCTTCCTGTTTATTTGTCTTTGAACCTCCGGAAAGGTAAGATAGGAAAGTGATAGGTATACGGGAATTATAAAAATCAAAGTTTGCTGGAGTTTTGATCCAATGACTATATGGTTCTTTAAATATAAACTGAGGCATTTCCGGACGTTCAAAAAATATTTTAGACAATCCCGGACCACCTAAGTTACCCGTATATCCATAAGCTGTTGAGTATGATGTTGGAAGATCTGTGCTATAATAATTCAACATCAATGTATCAACAGGTACACGGTAGCGATTTCCTAAAGGCTGGGTATTACGCCACGCATACGGGTCGGGACCATTATTCTTTTTCTTTGCAGAAATAGAGACGGTGCAAAGAAGAAATATGATTATGGCAAAATAAAATCTCTTCATACGGCTGCAAAGATAAAACTAAAATGCAAATATAAATAACGGATGATTTCTTTATTTATATAAAACTGCTTTATCCTCAATAAAAGGCGTTAAAATACAAACAGAAAAAGATTTATTTCATTTAACAAATATTATATCAGCAAATAAATCTAAATGGTAATGTGGCTTGTTATAGGATATATTTAGCTTACTTAAACATTAAAATAAATTATTATGGACATTACAACTTTTAATTTTTGGGGGAAAACAAAATATTGGTGGGTAATTATGCTGGCCGGAATAATTCTGATCCCTTGTGGGCTTTGGCTGTTATTTCAACCTATAATCGGCTATGCAGTTATTTCTCTACTTTTCGGTTGGGGATTAATTTTGACAGGTGTCGTACAACTTGTAGTTGCCGGAAATGTTGAAAAACGAGTCCATGGCTGGGGCTGGTGGCTTGCAGGAGGTATCATAGACATATTTATCGGATTCGTTCTGATAAGTAATCTTGCTCTTACGGAAATGACATTGCCATTCTTTTTTGCATTTATTTTCCTATTCAAAGGTATTAGTAATATTGTTTCTTCGTTTACAATGACATCCACATACAAATATTGGTGGTTGTACTTAGTAAATGGAATTTTCATGCTGATTATATCATTTTTATTTTTCTTTTCTCCATTCTCGGCATCATACACTATATTATTCCTTTGTTCTTTTGTTTTTATATATTGGGGTATATCGTTAATTGTTTTCTCGAATGATTTAAAACCAATTAAAAAAGGAGAAGCGTCCGCATCTTGAATATCATAAATTAAATAAGCCAATTGTTTTATATATATTTCTATTATTGAAGAGTATTCTTTTAAAAGAATACTCTTTTTATTTATAATGATTCTTATTAATCTTTTTACAGGTTCTTAGTTAAAAACTATTTCTATTATAATAATATTGGATTATTGTACTATTTTTGTATAAAGGTGGGTGGCACATGCAGCTTCTTATACTGCATGTATCATCTACTTAATATCGATGAGGATTAGACTCTTAAAAGATATAAAAATAATCAGATAGGCTTAAACCTTGTGGATAAAATGACGTCGAAAGATTAAAGTAGATAATAAATTTTGGAGGACACAGTTATGAGAAAGACAAGATTATCCTCTTTAGTAATTTTACTATCATTGGGTGGTAGCATCACATTTGCCCAAAAGTATATACCGGAAGATGATATTTATTATCAGCCGGGAGATGAAAACCCGATAGTAGAACAGAAAAAAAAGGAAAAAGCTGAAGATGCGAAAATACATCGAACGATTATTATCAATGAGATGAAAAATAATCAGGAACGTGATGTAGATGAATATAATAGACGGTCAAAAATCAATGTAGATTCTCTTCTGCAAAATCAAGAAGAAGATTCGGTTGTATATACTATAAAAAGTGGAAATAATGATGATGACGGATACTATCTAAATGGTTTCAATGGAACCCAGAACGATTTTGAGTATGCCGAACGGATTCGTCGTTTCTATAACCCTAAATTTACAATCCATATAAGTGATCCGGCTTATACGGATATTTATTTTCTCAATTCAAATGATTGGAATGTATATATAGACGATTCTTATGCCTGGGTTACTCCCACTTGGACAAACCCGTGGTACTGGAATTATGCCTGGGCTCCTTATAGTTATACCAGTTGGTCATGGCGTTGGAATTTTGGATGGGGATTTAACTTTGGTTGGAGCAGCCCTTATTGGGGATATAACCCATATTGGGGGTACGACCCATATTGGGGGCCAAGACCTTGGTATCCGTCTTATGGATGGGGTGGGCCTCATCATCATCATCCGGGGCACGGATGGTGGAGCGGACCTTCGTATCGTCAATCAAATGTAGGCAGGTCTTCAGGTTATCGGGGTAGTAGTTATACAGGACGTCAAAGCGGTACTTCTAATTCTCATATTACAAATCGCGGTCGTACTTCGTCGACGTCCGTTTCGGGTAGACCCGTCCAATCATCGGGAAGGAATACATATACTAACTCAAGTAGAGGGCGGTCTTCATCTACAACTGTTACGACAAGACCGACAGTTGGTTCTTCGAATGATTACTACCGTAATTCAAATCGGAGCCGTACAAGGATAAGTAACTCTTCTTCATCAAGCAGTTCGAGCAGCAGTCGTCCGTCAAGTACAGGCACTTACAATTCGAGTAGAGGCCGCAGTTCTTCTTCATATGAAAATCGTTCTACATATTCTCCTTCAAACAACAGAAGTTCTTATAGCAGGTCTTCCGGCGTTTCGTCAGGCGGTGGAAGAAGTAGTGGAAGTTCTGGTGGTGCCAGACGGGGAAGATAGGTGATTCGTTTTCATATAGATAATCCTAAAAAATTGGAAAGATGAAAAAAATATATATTTTGACTACTGTTTTGTGTAGTATATCCTTGATGATATATGGGCAAGGAGAAACAGATGCATTGAGATTTTCTCAATTAGATATGAGAGGAACAGCTCGTTATATGAGTATGGCAGGGGCTTTTGGTGCATTAGGAGGAGATATTACAACTTTGTCTCAAAATCCGGCAGGTATTGGAGTATACCGTTCGTCAGAAATAGTTACGACTTTTGGATTTGATAATTTTTCCAACAATGTATCAGCATCTGGAGGTAAAGTTAATAGCTCGGATTTTCGCTTTGCGTTTAATAATATAGGGGCAATAGGAACCATCAATACAGGAAATAATTCGGGACTGGTTAATTTTAATTTCGGATTTGCTTATAATAGGCTTAAGACTTTTAATCGTAACTATCGGGCTAAATTTGATAATTTGCAAACCTCTCTGACTAATTATATAGCTAATAGAACAGGAGGAATACCGGAACAGGATCTTATATTGACAGACAATTACGATCCTTACAATAGTGTCTCATGGTTACCGGTATTGGCATATGAGTCCTCTTTAATCTCGCCTTTACCTGTGGGTGAAAATGGAAATCAACAGTATTTCGGATTATTTAACGGACCCAATACGATAGGCTATTATCCAGAGGACCCGGATAGTAAGGGTTATGCCGACTTATACGTCAGAGAAAAGGGACGTATCGATGAATACTCTTTAAATTTGGGAGGAAATATTTCGAATAAGGTATATTTCGGATTGGGTGTAGGTATTGTAGACATAGACTATACGCAAAAAACAGAGTATATAGAAAATATAACAAATCCTGAATATACCGGTAATGGTATAGCTCAGAAAAATGGGGACATAAACCTTGCCAACTATTTACAGACAAGGGGTACAGGTTTCAATTTTAAATTGGGGTTAATCGCACGTCTTACCGATTTTTGGCGGTTAGGTTTTGCATTCCATACTCCGACTGTTTATACTATGCGGGATGAGTATTGGGCTTCTGTAAATAATAGCGCGATATTAGAACAATCGAATCCGGGGGAGGCCGATAGCCCGTTTATTCCAATATACCGCACTACCCCGGATGACCATGTATATTACACAGATTATAAATACAATTCGCCGTGGAGAATAATGGCTAGTACAGCATTTATAATAGGGAAAAAAGGTATTGTCAGTTTTGATTACGAATATACTGGATATAATAAAATGAAAATGTCAGATGAAGACGGAGTTGCTCTGTATGGAGATTATGGTTACACTGTAAATGATTTGATACGGGAAGACTTTAAGGCTGGACATACATTTAAGATTGGAGGAGAATATCGTCTGACTCCGCAACTTAGTCTTAGAGCAGGGTATGCTAATCAATTATCGCCAGTCAAAGCAACAATTCTTGATATGAATACAGAGGTTATTACTGCGGGTACCCAACCTATGTACAATCTGAATCGTAGTACTCAGTATTTTACAGCAGGAGCCGGGTATCGTTTTGGTCAAGTCTATATAGATTTAGCATACATCAATAAGTTGCACAAAGAAGACGTATTTCCATATTCTCCCACATTTATTGGTGATAAGGCAGATTTACCTTCTGTTGCCAAGCTGACAGGTCATACTAATTCCTTAATGTTGACATTAGGATATAAATTTTAAAAATTAGGAATATAGAAATGCCAAGGTTCTATTCAATAAAGAATAGAACCTTGGCATTTCTATATCTTTCAGAAAAACAAAAACATTATTGGCAAATGTCTTGATAATTACAAAAATTATTATCTTTGATAATAATATTAATCTAAGTACAGATTTTGAATATCGATACAAACAATATTGAGTTTCAGGATGCTCTGAGCCTGATTCAGTACACATCACAATCCGTTTTTCTAACAGGAAAAGCCGGTACTGGAAAATCGACCTTCTTAAAATATATTTGTGAAAATACTCGAAAAAAGCATATCGTTTTAGCGCCTACGGGAGTCGCAGCTATCAATGCTGGAGGAAGTACTATACACTCTTTTTTTAAGATGCCATTTCGTCCTATATTACCGGATGACCCGGATTTAAGTTTAACAAACGGACGAATCTTTAATTTCTTAAAATATAGAAAAGCTCATCGCAAGTTATTAAAAGAAGTCGAGTTGATTATTATAGATGAGATTTCTATGGTACGTGCCGATATGATAGATTTTATAGATCGGGTACTACGAGTTTTTTCAGGAAATATGAGACTTCCTTTTGGTGGAAAACAACTGCTTTTTGTCGGAGATATTTATCAGTTAGAACCGGTTGTGACATCTGATGCAAAAGAAATACTTGAGCGCTTCTATCCAAATGCTTATTTTTTTTCGGCCAGAGTATTCAATGAGATAAAATTAGTTCCTATCGAATTGAAAAAGGTATATCGGCAAACAGATAAATCTTTTGTAGAAATACTCGACAAAATACGAAACAATACGATAACAAATTCTGATTTAAAACAATTGAACAGTCAGTATAATCCTGATTACGAATCTGATGAAAACGTGTTTTCCATTACTTTGGCTACTCGTCGGGATAATGTAGATTATATAAACGAAAAGCATTTGTCAGAACTTACGGGGCAGGAATATGCTTTTATTGGTGAAATTCATGGAGATTTTCCAGAAGCAAGCCTTCCGACACAGAAGGAACTGATTCTTAAAGAAAAAGCTCAAATTATTTTTATCAAAAATGATTATGAAAGGCGATGGGTAAATGGTACTATCGGTATTATTTCATCCATTTCTGATGAGGGCATATATGTTTTACTTGAGAATGGAGAAGAGCATCTGGTAGAAAAAGATTCTTGGAGAAATATACGATATACCTATAATGAAGAAAAAAAATGTATCGAAGAAGAAGAGTTGGGGTCTTTTATACAATATCCCATGCGATTAGCATGGGCAATTACAGTACATAAGAGTCAAGGACTGACCTTTAGCCATGTAATAATTGATTTTACGGGTGGGGCATTTGCTGGAGGACAAACGTATGTTGCACTCAGTCGTTGTACATCATTAGATGGTATAGTTTTAAAAAAACAAATTAGTCGTAGCGATATATTCATCAAACCTGAGATTATATCTTTTAGCCGGCAATTTAACGATAAAAAATTAATAGAACAATCTTTAAAATTAGCTCAGGCTGATCGGCTTTATCAAGAAGCGGTCAAATATTTTGACAAAGGAGATTTTGACAATTTTTTAAATGTCTTTTTCGATGCCATTCATTCTCGATACGATTTAGAAAAGCCTGTAATAAAACGCTTCATACGAAAGAAATTGGGAATTATAAATAAGTTGAGGAACAAGAATGAACACCTTGAATCAAAGCTTCATGAACAGGCTCAATCTATGAAGAAATATGCATATGAATATTATTTGTTAGGAAATGAATGTATTACAAAAGCTCATGATGCAAAATCAGCATTAGCAAATTTTGATAAGGCATTGTCTCTTGACCCGTTATTGGTAGATGCCTGGATACGTAAAGGTATAACTCTGATGGATATGAATGAAGACAATGAAGCTGCCCGATGTTTTAATGAAGCTGTCAGATTAAGTCCCCGTTATTTTAAAGCATTATATAACCGAGGAAAATTAAGATATAAGACGGGTGATTATGAAATAGCAATATCTGATTTGTTGAAAGCTTCAGATTTAAAGCCTCATAATCCTACAGTACACGACCGCTTGGGTGATGCCTATTCTAAAATTGGAAATATGGAGCAAGCCACACGGCAATGGTCGATAGCCGAAACAATAAGAGAACAAAAATCTAAATAATACAGATTATGAATACACGTGTAAAGAAAGGACTTAAAATTACAGGGATTGTAATTTTGTCATTTTTCATTTTATTATTGATTTTACCTTTTGCTTTTAAAGGAAAAATATTGGATCTTGTGAAGAATGAGGCAAATAAAATGTTGGAGGCTAGACTTGAATTCAGTGATTTGAATTTAAGTTTTATTTCACATTTTCCCAAAGCAACAATTGGATTGGAAAATATATCACTCGTAGGTGTTGGGGATTTCAGTAAAGATACCTTGGTATCGGCCAAAGAAATAGATATTGCTGTAGACATCTTGAGTTTGATAGGCAATGATGGAATAAAAATTCACCATATCATACTGGACAGGCCGGCGATAAGGGCAGTCAAATTATCCGATGGGAGAGTAAACTGGGATATAATGAAATCTGATAGCACGACACAGACTACAGACACGATAACATCTGAACCTTCAAATTTCGCATTACAACTACAGAAATTTTCCATTAATAGCGGGCGCCTGGCATATGTTGATGACTCCTCGAAAATGCAGTTTAAAACTCAAGATTTAAATCTTAAACTTAGAGGTGATATGACAGTCAAGAGTACCGATATCGATTGCCAGATGACTACTGGAAAAATAAATTTTTTGATATCAGGTGTTCCCTATCTTAGAAATGCTGAATTTGAAATGGACCTGAAATTAAATGCAGATTTCGAAAATAATAAATATACATTTGATGAGAATAGATTAAGATTGAATGCCATAGAAATGAATCTCGACGGATGGCTGACCTTATTGGAAAATGGTATGGATATGGATATATCTGTGAATACTCCCCAAATAAACTTTAAAGACGTTTTGTCCTTAATTCCTGGTATTTATCAGAATAATTTCGATGCATTGCAAGCTTCTGGAAATCTAGATTTTAAAGCTGAAGCTAAGGGGCTGATGGTCGGGGAATCACTTCCCAAATTTGCAATAGGATTCAATGTGAATAACGGGATGGTCAGCTATGAAGGAATGCCTCAAAAAATAGAACAAATAACCATAAAGACTGCTGTTCAAAATCCCGGTGGCAATGCCGATAAAACGACTGTCAATGTCGAAGATTTCAGTTTCAAAATGGCAGGAAATCCTTTTAAGATAACCTTGTTTGCAGCGACACCTATATCAGACCTAAATTTTAAAGCTACTGCAAATGGTATGCTGAATTTGAACAGTATAAAAGATATATATCCATTAAGTGACTCTATAAAATTAAATGGTATTCTAACAACAAATTTGAATTTTTCTGGTAAAATGTCAGATATCGAGAAGGAAAAATATGAAAATATCAAAGGTGAAGGTAATTTGAAAATAGAGAAAATGAATTTGACAATGAGTGGTTACCCGGCAATTGCTATCCATACAGCTTCTGCGACCGTATCTCCTCAAGCTATGTCTTTAAATCAGTTGGATGTACAAATTGGAGAAAATGATATACATGCCCAAGGTGCATTGTCAAATTATTTATCATATATATTGAGGAACGAAACGCTAAAAGGTAATTTGGTATTGCAATCCAACAAACTAAACCTAAATGACTTCATAACAGATACTGCCTCCGGAGAAAATGAGATAGCAGAGAATGTGGATACAACTGCCATGACAGTATTTGAAGTTCCTGAAAATCTAAATTTATCTTTGAAAGCAAATTTCAAAGAAGTGATTTTTCAAAAAATTGACATTAAGAATTTAACAGGGAATATCACAGTTTCTGACGGAACAGCACGAATGAATCCGCTAAATTTGGATGCTTTTGGAGGAAATGTCTCTGCTTCGGGTTCATATAGTACGAAACAGAATAAAAAAAATCCTCAAGTTGATTTTTCTTTGGATATAAAAAAAGCATCCTTTGAAGAAACATTTAAACAATTGGATATGATACAACAAATTGTACCGATATTTGCAAAAACAGGAGGAAATTACTCTGTAAACGTTGACTTGAAAACACCATTAGATGAAACAATGAGTCCTGTTTTAAATGAGATATGGGCCAAAGGTGTCTTATCATCAAATGATATACATATCCAAAATATTGAAGTCTTCAATCAGTTGGCGACTCTTCTAAAAAATGATAAGCTAAAAAATATCGAAGCCAAAGATATTCGCATACCGTTTACTATTGAAAATGGACTATTGAAGACATCTCCTTTCGATATCAAGTTAGGAAATATCAACATGAATCTCTCTGGAACTACAGGTTTAGACCAAAGTATCAATTACGATGCAAAAATAGAATTACCATCAAATATTACTGGAGGGTATGTAAATAATGTAACAGCCCAAATTGGAGGTTCATTTACAAAACCTTCGATAAAATTAAATACAAGGGAAATTGCTACAGAAGCTGTAAAAAAAGTAGTTGAAGATAAACTTACCGAAATTACAGGAAAAGACAATTCCGAAAGAATTGCAGCTCTTAGAAAAGAGGCTGATGCTGCAGCCGAAAAATTAGTACAAACAGCCCAAAATGAAGGTCAGAAATTGATAGATAAAGCATCTAAACCCCTTGAAAAAATAGCAGCTCAGGCTGCAGCAAAAAAGTTAGTTTCCGAGGCGGAAAAACAAGCTGCTAAACTGAGAGAAGAGGCAGAGAAACAGATTCAAAAACTTGAACAGAAATAAATTTGTCATGATAATAATTCGGGATAGGATGTATTTTGTTGTTCTATCCCGTTCTTTTGTTTTTCCTCTCCAGAATTTTTTCAGAATTTCAGTCTATTTTTATTGCCTAAAATAATTGTCATGAAAGTATTGATTATAGAAGATGAACTTAGTTTACAAGAGACCATGAAGCTTTCATTGGAAAGAGAAGGGTTTGTTGTGGAAACAGCAGGAAATTATTCCCAAGGTTTACTTAAAATAGAAGACTACAATTATGATTGCATTCTTTTGGATATTATGTTACCCGGAGGCAATGGGTTAATGTTGTTGGAAGAGCTGAAAAGAATGGGAAAAAAAGAGAGTGTAATTATTGTTTCAGCAAAAGATTCTATTGATGATAAAGTCGCTGGATTGAACTTAGGTGCTGATGATTATTTGGCAAAACCTTTCCATCTTGCCGAATTGAATGCACGTGTCAAATCAGTTATACGCCGGAACAAAGCTGGAGGAAGTTTAGAAATCACATTAGGGAATATGGTTGTGTACCCCGATTTGCAAACGGTAAAAATAAATAATAAAGAACTTGTCCTTAATCGGAAAGAATTTTCTTTGCTTTACTATTTTATCACTAATCCCAATCGATTAATAAACAAAATTGCATTAGCAGAATCGGTTTGGGGTGATCATATTGATCAAGCTGATAATTTTGATTTTATATATTCACAGGTAAAAAATTTACGAAAAAAATTGACTTTGGCGGGTGCTTCTGTTGAAATAAAGGCTGTTTACGGATTCGGCTATAAATTGGTTACCGAATAAATATGAGACTATTACATTATACATTATCTCGATTGACAATTATACTTTTTTGTATTTTGTCAGTCTGGGCATTTATCTTTTATCGTTTTATGATAGACGAAATAAACGATGAAACAGATAATATGCTCAGTAATTATAAAGAGCATATACTTCGAAAATTTCTGATACAAGGTGACGATAACAGCATGCAAGAGCAGATAATGGGCTCCTATAAGATCACTCCCATTCCCAAGGATATTGCTAAAGAATATTCAGAAACATATATAGATACAGTAATTTATGTAGATATAGAATCGGAATATGAGCCGGCAAGAGCTTTAAAAACTACATTTATGGGACCAGATGAGCAACACTATGAATTGATCGTATTATCTTCGGTCCTTGAAAAAGAAGATTTGATAGAGACCATCTGGTGGAGTGTGCTTATACTATATATTATACTGCTTATTTCTGTCATATGGGTTAGTGAATGGGTTCTGAAACGGAGTATGCAACCACTATACAGACTTTTGCAGTGGCTAAGTAAATACACACTGGGCAAACATTCTTTAGTCCAACCTTTAAATAACGAAACACGTATCAGGGAATTTTCAGATTTAAATAAATCTATATCTGAAATGACTTTAAGAAATGAAAAAATATATCAATCACAGAAACAATTTATAGGGAATGCATCTCATGAACTACAAACGCCCTTAGCTGTATGCATAAATAAGATAGAACTATTATCAGAGATGCCAGAATGTACAGAAAAGCAATTATCTATATTGAACGATATGTATGAAACTTTACAAAGGACTGTTCGTATGAATAAATCTTTATTACTATTATCCCGTATAGAAAACAACCAATTTCCCGATACAAAAGAAATTTCCATTAATGATAATATAAAGCTATTACTTCAAGAATTCTCTGAAATATACGACGAAAAGGAAATTATTGTAAATATAGAAGAAAAGGGAGTTTTGAGATGGTTAATGAACGAAACTCTAAGTTCTGTTTTATTGTCTAATTTGTTAAAAAATGCGTTTGTCCATACTCCTAAAAAGGGAGAAATTAAAATAATTATCTCATCCAAAAAACTGATTGTTGCCAATAATGGTTTTGCTAAATTGGATGAAAATAAAATTTTTTCTCGTTTCTATAAAGATGAAAACAAAAAAGAATCCACAGGATTAGGATTATCTATTGTATCAACAATAGCCGCATTGTATAATTTGAATATAAAATATAGTTTTCATAACGATATGCACCAATTTGAAATTGCTTTTCCTAAATAGAGTTATTTCTTTTTCCAGAATTATTCCAATTTTTGTCTATAATTTTGTCATAAACCTAAAAATGAATGTAACAATGAAACGATTTATCTTTTTACTACTTAGTGTAACATTAATAGTATCTTCTGCATGGGCCGATAGAAAAGATGTCGTAACAGACGACATTAGTAAACTGCCTCCTGCTGCAAGGACTTTTATACAAAAGTATTTTCCTAATATACCTGTTTCTTATCTGAAAATCGAAAAAGAATTTTTTTCAAAAACATACGATGTTATCTTAACAAATGGATATGATTTGGAATTTGATGAAGATGGGGCATGGATAGAAATCGACTGTAATAAAGATTCTGTTCCGGCTGATATCATTCCACAGAAAATTTATCAATACTATAAAAATAAATTCGCCCAATACAAAATTATAAAAGTTGAGAAAGAAAAAAAAGAATATCAAATCAAACTCTCTTCGGGACTGGAGTTGATATTCAATCTAAAGCAAGAATTCTTACGATTCGATGATTAGTTCAAAATTATTTTCACATAAAAGGTCCGATTTCTTTACGGGCCTTTTGGGACACACATTTCTTTATATTATATCGATATGCCATAACTGCAAATATAAAATAAACAATGCATTGGAGCCATAATGTGATGTATTCTTGCCTTATATCAGCCATAGAAGCTCCCATAGAATTTATTTTTACAAAAGCTAAGGTTCCGGGAGCTGCCGGTATGATAAAATGTGCAACTTTCCAGTACCAAGGCATAAGCTCAAGAGGGTAGGAGACTCCTGATAAGAATATCAATCCTACAGAAAAAAAGGCTATCATTAGCAATGGGGATTCAGAGTCGGTATAAAATACAGAAGCAGCAAGGCCCAAAAAACTGCTTGCAAGTAGATAAGGTATCATCAACATTGTAATTTCATATTTATGTCCTATATCTGGTAAACTAAATAGTACAGGCATTAATCCCAAAAGAAACAGAGAAAAAATAAAATACAGAGAACAATAAACGAAGGTTTTCCCTAAAACTATACGTGATACAGGGAAAAAACTTTTTTCCCGACCGGCATATATCGATAAAGCTCCTGTATTTTTTTCATCACCACTTATCATTCCTATTACCATAAGTAAGGTTTGAAAAATAATAACCATCAATACCGCAGGTATTAGATAACTGCCATATCCCTCTGTATGATTATATAATGCTGTTCCAACTACGGAAATAGCTTTGGATTGAGTAATAATTGGGGTATCTTGTTGCGGTAAAAACACAAGCATTTCAGGCCGATACTTCTCATCTATTGTCATCATAGCCCCAGATGAAGATTCTTGCATAGCCAGATAATAAAGAAAAGCATCAGTGGCCCCATACATTATATAAATAGATTCATCACCTCGATTTACACGCACATCAAAATCTTCCGGTATATAAATAATACCTATTACTTCATTTTTTTTCATTAACTCTTTTGCCTCTGGAAAATCAGCTGCATTGGTATATACCGATACTTGTGGGGCGGCATCTATCAAACGGGTGTATTCTCGGCTCAATGCTGTACGTGAATTATCTACCACAGCAATAGGGGCATTTCGTATAAGGTTCGGAGCATACATATAATTATATAAAAATCCGTATACAAAAATACCCCCTATCAATACAAGCAATATAGAATAACTTGTCGCTATAGTTCTGAACTCACTATTCATTATCGAGATAATATCTTGTATTTTATATTTTAGCTTATCTAATGTTTTCATATTTATGACTTAAAATAGCTTTCTTGAGATGCGGTAACAATAGTAGTGCTACTAAAATAAAAGCAAATAAAGCTGCCACATTTTGCCATGTATAGGCATATCCATAATCTCCATACAACAAATTTTGATTAATTTCAATAAAATGGCGTACAGGAAATAAAAAGGATAAGTAATAGATAATCGGGAAAAAGAAAGGTGCAGGAAACGTTACCCCCGAAAGTGTCGCGCCCAAAGACCCTACCATAGATACAATACTGATTACAATACTTATTGCAGGAAAAAGAGAAAATAGGAAAACTCCTAAGAATTGTGTTGCAATAATGAAAAGTACAGTGGTTAAATTCAATGGCCAAAAACCGCAAGAAAAAGGAATGTGCATCACTCCAAACATCACATAATTTGCGAAAATACCCATTATCACAAATATGACAGTGTAAGGCAATATTTTTCCCAATACAGCAATAACCATATTTTTTTTGGCACATTCGAGCCAAATATTTCCAGTTTTGAACTTGATTTCAATACCTATAGAGTAAACAGTAATCAATAAAATTATTACTTGAAACAAAATAAAGAAAAATGGATTACTCAGATAGACAGAATAATCTAAGTCCGGATTATATAGAGGATGGCTTTGTGTATTGATTGGAACTAAAAAACTCTTTATCAAATTTTCATTAATTCCCAAAGCTGTTGCTTCTACTGCAATTGGAGATAAAGACAAGGTTTGTAATACTGTCTCAAAAGCACCTCTGACTTCACTCCCTACACTCAATAATGCATAATGATAATAATAAGAGAGAGTAACCCCATTTCCATTCAATAAATTATCTTCAAAATTGGAGGGAATAACTAGGTACCCATAAATTTGTTTTTTTTGTGTCGCATTTCTTGCCGAGATATCATCGATATAATATTCGGTTACTTTGAATGTGGGGACAGCAGAAACTGTGCGTATTATACTCCTTGATGTTGCTGTTTGGTCATAATCAACGACTCCGACAGGAATATTTTCCATTTGTCCAGACCCAAATATTGTCGCCATGAAAAATATACAGAACAGAGGTAAAACAATACAGACTCCAAAATACAATTTTCGAGATATCATCCGTATCCATTCACGCTTCAATACAGAAATAAAAGCACTATCTTTTATGTACCTATTCATTTTTTTGTTCATTGAGATTTACCAGTACAGACATACCCGGTCGCAATCCTTCAATAATAGGCTCTGGAACAGCATGTATTTCAAATGTTCGTAAATCGTAACTTCCGGTTTGTTTTGTAGACCGCCAAGTTGCATAACTTCCTAAAGGACTGATATAATTAATTTTAAATTTTATACTTTCTTCACCCAGAGCTGGAACACTACCATTGAATACACCATTCATTTTAAAATGAGGAAGAAGATCTTCCCGTACATTCAATACGACATACGCATCATCCAAGACAACTAGACTCATTATAGGCATTCCGGCACCTACCAATTCACCTCGTTTAGGATATATGTTCGATATTTGTCCATTGTTAGGGGCAGTCAATCGTGCATCTTGAAGTAAAGCCTGAACCTCATTGACCGAACCTTTTGCTGCATTTACCAAAGAACGAGCACTTTCTCTATCTTGGATTTGAGCACCATCTACAGCCAATTGATATTGTTGATATGCAGCCCTTTCACCGGCAAGAGCAGCTTTATATAGAGCTTCAACCTCATCCTTTCGCTGAGAAGTAACAACACTGTCCTTATATAAAGAAAGTATTCGGTTATATGTAGTCTGGGCCAATTGCAAATCAGATTTGGCTTTATTCCATAATTGAAGCATAGATTCCACTATCTGTTTGCGAGTTCCCTCATCTATTTTTTGATTTTGAAATTTTGCAATGTTTTCAAAGGCATTTACTTGTTCAAATTTTGCAAGAGCTTCAGGACTATTTATAATCACTAAAGTATCTCCTATTTTTACATTTTGGCCTTCTTTCACCAAAAATGTATCAATCCGGCCAGGTAATTTCCCTGATATACGGATTTCTGTAGTTTCAATTTGACCTTGCAAAATAGTAGGCTTATCTTCAAGCAAAAGAATGCCAACAACAGATATAATAATAACAGCAATCAATATTGTAATGAAAGCTATCGCTAAATATTTTCTTGTCTTATCCATATAAGTATATTATTTTCAATAAAAAATCAAGGTTCAAATATGTAGTGCTCCGACTTGCCGTTAAGACTATACTGATGAAAAGAATCGGGAATGCCACATGTAGATAATAAATTGATTAATGCTACATCATATTGATAATAAGCTAATAAAGATGCTATCTGTACTTTAGATAACATAACTTCGGCATCAATAACTTCTGTAGATGTTGCCATGCCTTCAGTAAATAATTTTTTTCGTATTCTGACCAATTCTTTACTCATCTCTATTGTTGTATTCAATGCTGATACATTTTCCAAAGCATTTTGCAATTGATTATAAAACTTATCTAAAGCAACAGACAAGTTATCTATAGCCTTATCTTTTCCTAAAGCAAGAGCCTGTTTCGTTATTTTCGCTTGTTTAATTTTTTTTTCTCTGTCCAAGCCGTCAAATAAGTTCCAGCTAAATCCGACACCTACCATTGTTCGAGGCAGAAGATTTTTTTCTATACCATGTGCATAAAAAGTATGCTTACCAAATAATGCTATATTAGGAATATAGCCGGTTCGACCTATTTTCAATTCATTATTTGCAATATTTTCTTGAAATCGGAGCTGGTTGACTATATAATTGTTCCCCTCAATTAAGCTTTTAAAATATAATACGGATGGCAAAGTATCATTTATAAATAAAGATGACACCGGTAATATATTAGTGTCAGAGTCTATTTTTATCAAGGTTTTCAATGCATTTTGTGCAACGTTAAGCTCTTTTTTTGCCGATTCCAACTCTCTTTTTGCCTCATCCATATTTACTTGTACAAATAATCTTTCGGCTTTATTTATCATGCCATTAGCTTCCAATTTCAAAGCATCTTGAAAATGTTTTTGAAGTGACTTATAAGTTTCTTCTCTAACATCTACAATTCTCTGTCCCAGACGAAGTCCATAATAGTTCTCAACAAGTAAAATTTGCATATTTGCGCTGACCTGCTCTTTATTTACTTCTGCGATAGAAATCATGGCTTTACCTATTTTACCTGCGTAGATTCTTTTTCCTCCTGTAAAAATAGGCCATGTAATATTTGCATCGATGGTTGTTAAATCTTTAGGAGCCAGAGGAAAGGAGAGGGAATAAGCTCCTATTTTATCTAATATAGATGAAATAATCTGATCGTTGGGTATAATAGTATGGACGAAATTTTTTGCAGGCTCAGTAAATTGGCTCAATGGTTCCTTGACTTCAACTTTGTTTGACATATGTACATAGGCGCCTGTTGCACTCAGGCTTGGATACCAAAGAGCATTTAATCGTTCATGTTCGTTTTTGGCAAGGTCGACTTCCTTACTTGCGATTTTTAAGCTTTGATTTTTTTCTTGAAGCATTTGTATTGACTGTTCAAATGTCAATTCCATATAATTACTTTGGGCCCAGAGAGTGACTTTGGAAAACGACAACAGATACAAAACAAATACAAAAATATTCCTGAACATATATATTTATTGTTATAAATTTTGTTTCTGATTTATAACGGGATATATAGACCTATTGTTCGCAGAAATTTCATTAAGTAACTCTTTATTCTAAAAACTAACTACCATTTATAAATGTTATATAGTCTGTTATAAAGAAATAATTTCAATTTCTTTTTTTAAAGAAAGATATTCCAAAATCTTTTCAGAATTACTTCTTTATTTTGTAATCAAATTAAAATAAATAATAACCACTAAAAAATTAGAATTATGAAAAAGTTGATTTTATTATTGGTATGTGTCCTTTCTATTCAAGTAACAATGGCAGATAATGACAAGCCTATTAGTTTTGCTCAATTACCTCAGACAGCTCAAAAATTTGTAAAACAACATTTCCCAAAAGCAAAAATTGCTCTTACCAAAATGGAAACAGAACTATTTGACAAATCCTATGATGTAGTATTTACAAATGGGGATAAATTGGAATTCAACAAGAAAGGCGAATGGACAGAAGTAAATTGCAAATTCTCATCCGTTCCTGTCAAAGTTCTTCCTGCACAAATAAAAAAATATGTAGAAGAAAACTATCCTGAAGCAAAAGTCCTCAGTATTGAAAGAGATAATTACGATTATGAAGTGAAATTATCTAATTTTTGGGAAATCAAATTTGATTTGAATTTTAATGTGATTGATTTGGATAATGACCGAGATTAATACATTGAATCTCAACGTTGATAACAAAAGGGGTACTGCTTTACATTTTTTAAGCAGTACCCCTTTTGTTATCAGAATCCATATTGATATAAATTATTTTTTTAAGTTGTAAAACTTTTTTAATTATTTCAATATGTTTAAGGGTTTGTCGAATCTGGCAAAGATATTTATTTTAAGGAGACAAATGGATATAAAAAAATTCCATAAATCCAACAATTTACGGAACTTTTTATTTATTGTTTAACTAATACAGCGGAAAGAGAGGGATTCGAACCCTCGGTACAGTTACCCGTACAACGGTTTTCGAGACCGTCCCGATCGACCACTCCGGCATCTTTCCTTTTGTGTGACAAATTTATAAATAAATATCTTGAAACGGGATATTTAGGAGTACTATTTTTTATAAAATTATTCTGAATAGAAAAACTTTCACAATCAACATGTTGTTATCCAAAACGACTTATTTTTTTCAATTTTTCTTCATCAATAATCTTTATCTTACGACCATCAACAACTATTATCTTTTCGTTAGCAAAACAAGAAAGTGTCCGAATAGCATTAGATGTCGTCATATTAGAAAGATTTGCTAAATCTTCACGAGCCATATATATATTCAGTGTAGCTCCGTCTTCTTCAAGTCCATAATTTTCCTTAAGAACAATCAACGATTCAGCTAATCTTCCCCGGATATGTTTCTGTGTAAGATTTACTGTACGAGCATCAGAAATTCCCAAATCTTTTGCTAATTCTTTTATAAAGAAATATGCTAACTGATTATTTTTACGTATTTGTGTTTCAACGATTTCCATTGGTAGAAAACCTATAGTCGCAGATTCAAATGCAGATGCTGCCGTTACATAATCCTCATTAGCAAAATAAGCTCTATATCCGAAATATTGAACAGGTCGAATCAATCTGATAATTTGGCTACGTCCACCTACACCATCTTTATAGATTTTCACTTTTCCTTTCAAAAGACACATCAACTGGGTTGCTTTTTCCCCTTCACTATATATCATCTCATTTTTTCTGAAAGTCTGAATATGAAAATTATCTGTTAATGTCCTTTTCTCCTCACTATTCAGAATGGCCCACATATCGGACATATCTTCCTTTAAAATAGACTCTAATGTGCTCTTCTTAACCATGACTTGCTATATAACACTGTTGTATAGCACAAATATATAGATTTTTTCAGTTCAAAGGTTTCAAATATGTATAAAATTTATAATATTGGAAGTAAATTTATTAGATTAGATAAAAAAATCCCCATAAAAATCATTTGAATACAAATTTAATCTTTATGGAGACTATATTTATTATATTTTTTCAATTATTGGGTATTATAAACCGTTTTCTACTAAATAACGTTCTGCATCGATAGCAGCCTTACATCCTGATGCAGCTGCGGTAATGGCCTGTCTGTAACGCGGATCTGCCACATCTCCTGCAGCAAATACACCAGGAACATTTGTTTCTGTAGTTCCGTTATAGGTTATTATATACCCATTCTCATCAAGTTTTAGAAATTTGGCAAATATATCGGTATTCGGTTTATGCCCTATTGCTAAAAAGAAACCATCAATCGGTAAATCTATATATTCTTCCCTGTCAGTTCCTTTAGCTTTCACTAAATGAGCGCCTTGTAAATTGCCATCACCAAAAAGTCCGATAGTTTGTGTTTCAAACATAACTTCTATATTCTCTGTTTCCCGTACTCTTTGTTGCATAATTTTAGATGCTCGCAAATAATCCTTACGTACTATCAAATACACTTTACATGCCAGTTGAGCAAGATATATTGCTTCTTCACATGCAGTATCCCCGCCTCCAACGACAGCCACTACTTTTTTACGGTAAAAAAAGCCATCACAAGTAGCACAAGCAGATACACCCATCCCTGAATATTTAGTTTCATCTGGAAGACCTAAATATTTGGCAGATGCACCTGTTGCTATTATTACAGAATCTGCTTCTACTTTTTTCTCACCATCAATGATTACTGAATAAGGTGATTTGTTAAAATCAACTTCTGTTGCAATGCCATAACGTACATCTGCACCGAAACGTATGGCTTGTTTTTTCAAATCTTCCATCATATCAAAACCTGAAATTCCTTCAGGATAACCTGGAAAGTTCTCTATATCTGTTGTAGTTGTCAATTGTCCTCCAGGCTGTATTCCTTCATACAATACCGGAGCCAGATTTGAACGTCCCGCATATATTGCAGCTGTATATCCGGCAGGACCGGAACCAATGATGAGACAGCGAACTTTTTCGTTATTTTCCATATTCTCTTTTATTTATCGTAAATCAATAATTTCAGCTTCAGGGAACTGTCTTTCGTCAAAAACAAATTCCGAATTCTTAAAGTTCAATCCTGTTTGATATTCAGTAACATGTATATTCAAGCTCGTCTTATTGGAATTAAATACGACAATACTTACCGGATATAGTCGAGTTACATCAATCTCCAATAAAATGTTCTTTATGCCTCCGTTCTTTTGGAGCGGAATCAATTCTACTCTTTCCAAACCATTACTTTTTCCTTTATACAGACTCTTAAATTCTTTTTTATAGGATTTTAATATCATATAAGGATTTACTTCTTGTATTTCATCTCGACTTGGTATACTTAAATTTACTTCATTACTTGATGGCATAAATGCCCACTGATTTTTTCCGTCATACCAAATCATCATATCTTGAGATTTAAGGGTAAAACATTGCCCTTGCATCTTTAAAGTTCCGGACGTACGTCCACTCACTTGATTTTGTGCATTCTTATTCTCTATAGAGAATCGTGCCGATATTCCTTTGGAAGCATTGTACTTTGCAACGACTTTATCAAGAAGTTCAGTTGCCTTACTTTGTGAAAAAACAGCACTTCCACATGCCCAGAAGAAAGCGCCAAATATAAAGGAAAATATATATTTTCTCATCTTATCTTAAATTATTAAATATCTGTTCCAACTGGACCTCATCCATTACCAGAACCTGTCGAGGTTTGCTTCCCTCAGAAGGGCCGACAATTCCGGCAGCTTCTAATTGGTCCATAATACGTCCTGCACGATTATATCCTAAAGAAAATTTTCGTTGTATTAGAGAAGTAGAACCTTGTTGATTCAATACAATTAGACGTGCAGCCTCTTCAAACATGGAATCTCTCTCTTTCAGATTTACCTCACCTATTCCAGAATCTCCACCTTCACCTACATACTCGGGTAGGGCATAAGCCGAACTATATCCTTGTTGGGAACCTATGAAATCGCAAATACGCTCAACTTCTGGAGTATCGATTAACGCACACTGGACACGAACTAAAGAACTTCCTTGAGAAAACAACAAATCTCCCCGTCCTATTAATTGATTTGCACCTGGACAGTCAAGAATTGTTCTTGAATCTATCATAGACGAAACTCTAAACGCTACACGAGCAGGGAAGTTAGCTTTTATAACACCTGTAATAATGTTGGTAGAAGGACGTTGTGTTGCAATAATCATATGAATACCTACAGCCCTCGCCAACTGGGCAATACGAGCAATAGGCATTTCTACTTCTTTGCCTGCGGTCATTATTAAATCTGCAAATTCGTCAACTATGACAACAATATAAGGCATATAACGATGTCCGTTGTTCGGATTCAACCTCCGGGAAATAAACTTGGCATTGTATTCTTTTATATTGCGGGTTTGCGCCTTCTTTAACAAATCGTACCTGTCATCCATTTCTTTAGTTATGGAATTCAATGTTTGTACTACTTTGGTAACGTCTGTTATGATAGCGTCCTCACTGTCCGGTAATTTTGCTAAAAAGTGCTTTTCTATGTTTGAATATATACTAAATTCTACTTTTTTGGGATCAACCAACACCAATTTTAGCTGCGAAGGATGTTTTTTATAAAGCAAAGAGGTGATAATCGCATTCAGGCCGACTGATTTACCTTGTCCTGTAGCCCCTGCGACTAAAACATGTGGCATTTTACATAGGTCGAACATAAATACATCATTCGTTATCGTTTTTCCTAAAACAATAGGAAGATCATATTTACTTTCTTGAAATTTTTTCGAGGATATGACCGAAAGCATGGATACAATCTGAGGGTCTTTATTAGGTACTTCAATGCCGATAGTTCCTTTCCCAGGTATAGGTGCAATAATACGAATTCCTAAAGCTGAGAGACTCAATGCTATATCATCCTCTAAATTTCTTATTTTAGAAACCCTGACTCCGGCTTCTGGGATTATCTCATATAATGTTATAGTAGGTCCTACTGTAGCCTTTATCATTTTGATACGGATACCGTAATTTTTCAAAGTTTCTGCAATTTTTTTCTGATTTGCATTTTGCTCTTCCATATCAATCTGACGGTCTGGCTCATCGTATTTTTCCATCAAATCCAATCCTGGAGATTTATATCGAGACAATTCTAAAGTAGGATCATAGTCATCCAATTCATTTCCCTGATATTCCTCTTCTTCAATTATTTCAGTGCCAGCTTCGACAGTAAAAGTATGTTCTTCTCCTTTTTCTGTTATAGGAATATTATCTTGAGAAATATCTGAATTGTTCTCATTTAGGTGTTGGTTGAATACAACTTCAAACTTATCAGTATCATCATTATTGAAATTTTCGATCTGATTTTCATCTATTTCGGGTGCAATATATTCATATGAGTCTTCTTCTTTATCATTATTCGACAATATATCTTCAGTATTTTTATTCTTATTGTCGTTTGGTGACATTTCATCTACATAATTTTTGTCAGAAGATGATATTTCTTCTTTTCTTTTGGAAGAAGCTTTTATATCTAATGAAAATACTTTTCTTAAAAATGGGACCGTAGAAGAACTGATAGAAATCAGAAAAGTCAAAACTCCAGCAATGATTACGAGTAAGGTTCCTGACCAACCGATATTTGCTTTGAGTAATAAGGTCGTGTAGTATCCATGTTGTCCACCTAAGTAAATAAAAGAATCTTGGTAACTATCGATAAAAAAGAAACCGCATATCAAAGATCCTAATATCACTATTGCACATGTGTAGCATATCCACTTAATAACAGAGATTTGCTTGACTTTCATTAGCTTCAGCCCGATAGCACATACAAAAATGCAAATAACAAACGATGATACTCCTACCCATTGATTGATAAACAAATTAGATAGATATGCTCCTAAGGCTCCAGTCCAGTTTTGAATATCATTTTTCACACTACTGAGTTCAGCCAAAGACAAATTCTCCAATTTGCTTTGATCTGCATCTCCCGTATAAAAAAACGACATAAACGAAATAAATAAATATACACCAAACATAACGAAAAGCAATCCCGCAACAAAATGGGTGCGCTCATCCTTGAAGAAATTGATTACCTTTCTTATGAGAGAATCTTCGTTCTTATGTTGTTTTTTATCTTCTTTTTTCTTAACCATAAAAATTTTTCAATTTTGACAAATACAAAAATACGAAAAGTTTGCCAGTATCTTTTTTGAAATAAAACTATCTGTTTATTTTTTCCAAAAATAGGGAGTAAAAATAATCAAGATTGTAAATAATTCAAGACGACCTACCAACATAACAAAAGACAAAAGCCAGATACCGGCATCCGGAATAAGAGCGAAGTCCGATCCCATTCGACCAAATCCGGGACCAATGTTACTGAGACATGAAAGAGTACATCCAAAAGCCTCTTCGAACGTAAGTCCCATAGCCGAAAGTAATACCGAACTGATGACAAATACAAGCAAATAAACGAAAATGAAAGCTAATATTTTCGATACTAATTCGTATGAAATTACTTTATTATTCACTCGAACCGGAACTACGGCATTCGGATGAATATGGCGATATAGTTCATTAACTGTATTTTTTATCAAGACTACAAGGCGTATTGTTTTTGCTCCTCCACTGGTAGAACCCGCGCAAGCACCAAAAAACATAACCAAAAACAATATGACGGCATAAAATGGTCCCCAGTCGTTGAAATTAGCTGTAGTAAATCCTGTTGTAGTAATATTAGTGACTACCTGAAACAATGATGAACGTATAGTACCTTCTGCAGAACCCTGTATTTGCCCGCTCATAAACAGCCCTGCGGCAATAGCTATAGTAGCCAATATCAAAACATAGGTATACCATCTCACCTCTTCGTCTTTAAAAAGTGACTTATAGTCTCCTTTCACAACAGCAAAATATACTATTGAAAAATTTATACCTGAAATGTACATAAAGAAGATGATAACATAATCAATATAGGCCGAGTTCCAATAAGCAATACTGGCTTGCTTTGTCGAATAACCTCCTGTTGCAGTTGTTGACATGGCATGACAAATTGCATCAAATAAATCCATAGGCCCAAGTACGAGACAAATGACGAGAACTGTTGTTATTGCAACATACATTCCCCATAGTCTTTTTGCTGTTTGGCCTATTCTTGGACGTAATTTATTATGAGTAATGCCTGTTGTTTCA
Source organism: Coprobacter secundus subsp. similis (assembly GCF_015097275.1). Lineage (GTDB taxonomy): Bacteria > Bacteroidota > Bacteroidia > Bacteroidales > Coprobacteraceae > Coprobacter > Coprobacter secundus. The sequence goes on along the minus strand of NZ_AP023322.1, from coordinate 953,512 downwards.
GCATTAAATAATTGTATTCCGCCTCCTGAATTAAGCATTGGCAATATAGCGAGGGTAAACAAAATTATACCCATACCCCCTAACCATTGTGTAAAACATCTCCAAAAAAGAATGCCATGGGGCAAATTATCAATATCTGTCAAAACAGTAGCTCCGGTTGTCGTAAAACCGGAAATTGTTTCAAAAAAGGCATCTGCTACATTCGGAATGCATCCATGTATAATAAAAGGAAGCATTCCAAAAATAGAAAAAAAGATCCATGTTGTAGCAACGATAAGAAAACCTTCTCTCTTTGCCAGATGTTTTGAATGATTACGAGTCGTCATTATCATTATAACACCTGCCACAATCGTGATTCCTATCGTTGTCAAAAAAGCAAAAGCATCACTTTCATCATACCAAAGAGACACCAAGAAAGGTACAATCATAAAAAATGCTTCCATGCATAAAAGCATTCCTATGACTCGAAATACTATTTTAAAATTTATTTGTTGTATATCGTTTTTATGCACTTCTGTATCATTTTAATTAAAGAGTTTCTCTATTTTTCGAATAGCGGTATCCAAGCAAAATACAACAACATGGTCATTTGGCTGAATGTGAGTATTACCATTAACAATAAGCCCTTTACCATCACGAATCAATCCACCTATGGTTAAATCTTTAGGCAAAGACAAATCTTTTACTTGGGCCTTAGTTATTTTTGACCCTTCTTTGGCAATGAGTTCCGCAACTTCTGCATCAGCCAGACTGAGGCACTTCACATTTGAATCATCTTCGTCAAGGAGCAATTGGTAGATACGGCTGGCTGCTATTAGTTTCTTGTTGATAACCGAACCGATATTCAGTCCCTCAGCTACAGTGATAAAAGATATATTTTCGACTTCAGCTACAGTTTTAGGTACGCCAAAACCTTTGGCAGTAAGGCATGCCAGAATGTTGGTCTCTGAGCTATCGGTCAATGCAATAAACGCATCAGTATCCATTATTCCTTCTTCTTTTAGAAGGTCTATATCTCGTCCGTCACCTTGAATAATCACTGTATCATTCATCTTTTCAACCAGCTTATAACTCTTTGCTTTATCCGATTCAATAAGTTTTATTTTGAGATATTCCGGTGCAATATCTGCAATACGTACAGCGATACGGCTTCCCCCCATAATCATTACTTTACGAACATCTATTTCAGTTTTGCCAGTTAACAAACGTATATCTTGTATATGATCTGGGGTAGTAGTAAAATATACGATATCATTCAATCTGATAATATCATTACCACGGGGAATAATCGTTTCGTCTTTTCTCTTTATAGCCGCTATATGATAGAAATTGTGTTCTCTTGTTAAATCACTCAATTTGTAATCGAGAATTTTTGCCTGTTCTCGAAGCTTTGCTCCAATAAGAATAAGTTCTCCATTACATAATTCGAACCAATTCCTTACCCAAGTCCGTTTCAATGCAGTAACTACTTCTTGCGCGGCTAACATTTCTGGATAAATCAATACATCAACTCCAAGTTTTTTAAAAAATGCTTGATTATCAGGTAATAAATATTCGTAATTATCGATGCGAGCCACAGTCTTTACTGCGCCTAAATTGGTAGCCATTGTACAAGCTGTAATATTTCGAGACTCAAATGGGGTTACTGCAACAAACAGATCGGCTCGGTTCACTCCGGCTTTTTTCAGAACATCAAATGAAGTAGGAGAGCCCACGACTGTCATCAAATTATAATTGGCATCTATCCACTGCAATTTCTCGACATCCGTATCGATAAGTATGATATCTTGATCTTCTCGGGATAATAGTTTTGCAAGATGTGTCCCGACTTCTCCAGCTCCCGCAATTATTATTTTCATTGTTCCGTTGTCTTAATATAAAATAATTCTGGATTAATTTTTAATTACCACTCAGAAACCAATATATTTCTTATATTTTCTTCATCCATTTTGCATAATTTATATAATTCTGCAATTGTACCATGTTCTATAAATTGATCAGGTATTCCTATCCGTTTTATACGAGGAGTGTAATTATTATCTGACATAAATTCCAAAACGGCAATACCTAATCCACCTTTTATGCTTCCGTCCTCGACAGTTACAATACGCTTAAATTTTCGGCCTATCTCATGAAGAATTCCTTCATCAATAGGTTTTAAAAAAATCATATCATAATGTGCGATAGAAGCACCTGCTTCTTCAGCCTTTTCTATCGCTTTTGCCGCAATATTTCCTATCGGACCGATACTAATCAACGCTATGTCATTCCCATCCTTTAATTTTCGGCCTTTTCCTATTTCCAATAGTTTGGGAGTACACTTCCAATCTGTCAGTACTCCACGCCCTCGAGGATATCGAATAGTAAATACACCTGTATCTTCTGCTTGGGCTGTATACATCAAATGGCGCAAATAATGTTCATTCATAGGGGATGCTATAGTCATATTGGGAATACATCTCATATATGATAAATCAAATGCTCCATGATGAGTGACGCCATCTTCTCCTACCAGACCTGCACGGTCAAGGCAAAAAATAACATGTAGATTTTGAATAGCAACATCATGTATGACTTCATCAAAAGCCCTTTGCATAAATGTTGAGTATATATTGCAGAACGGAATTAGTCCCTCTTTAGCCAGTCCTCCCGAAAAAGTAACTGCATGTTCCTCAGCAATGCCAACGTCAAATGTTCTATGTGGATATTTGTTCATCATATACGTCATAGAGCACCCTGTAGGCATTGCGGGAGTAATACCTACAATTTTTTCATTTTTCTCAGCTAATTCCAGCAATGTAAGGCCAAATACGTCTTGAAACAATGGTGGCAAATTATTACTGTTGGGAATAATCCGCTCTCCCGTTTCTATATTAAACTTACCAGGAGCATGCCACTCGGTTGCAGCTTTTTCTGCAGGAGCGTACCCTTTGCCTTTTACTGTCCGCAAATGTAGCAGTTTAGGGCCTGTCATATCTTTTATGTCATTTAATACCCGCACCATTGTTCCGACGTCATGACCATCCAATGGGCCGAAATAACGGATATTCAATCCTTCAAAAATATTTTGCCTTCGGCCAATGAGAGCTTTCAGACTATTATTGAAACGTAAAATGAAACCTTTACTTTCCTCTGTTACCAAGTTAAGTCTACGTAAGGCAAGGTATACCTTATACCTTAGACGATTATAGCGAGGAGAAGTGGTCAATTTTATTAAATATTCATTTAATGCCCCGACATTATGGTCTATGGCCATATCATTATCATTCAGTATAATAAGTAAATTATTGGGGTTAATAGCAGCATTATTTAAACCTTCAAATGCCAATCCTCCTGATATGGATGCGTCTCCTATAACTGCAATTACTTTCTGGTCGTTCTCGTGTTTTAGATTAGCAGCTACTGCCATACCTAAAGCTGCAGAAATTGAATTAGACGCATGCCCTGCTATAAAAGCATCATATTCACTCTCTTTAGGATTTGGAAAGCCACTTATTCCTTTGAATTTGCGATTTGTAGAGAATAAATCTTTTCTACCTGTCAAGATTTTATGACTATACGCCTGATGTCCCACATCCCATACAATGCGATCATATGGAGTATTAAATACATAATGCAAAGCCACAGTAAGTTCTATTGCCCCTAAACTTGATGCAAAATGACCGGGATTATGAGACAATTCCTCTATTATAAATTTTCTTAACTCATCACATACTTGAGGAAGCTGAGAAATGTTAAGTTTCCTTAAGTCTGCTGGAATATGTAATGTCGATAATATATCGTTTTTTTTACTGTTCATAACGAAATCAACAATTCGATTGCAAATGTAGTTCTTTTACCGAAGATTTGTCTCCAATTTAAAGGTTTATTGTTTTTACTATTATTCATTATTTATGAACAATATTGATTTTCATTCCTTTCGCTTTTTTATTTGTTTATAAATAGGAGCAAAAATAATGACACCTGAAAAAAAGATGGTCAATGCTACACGAGTATTTATTCCATGATAACCCTTAATCAATAGATAACATAATAACAACCACAGTAAAGTAATACAGCAGATTCTGAAATTGGATAACTTTCGCATTTTATCGATTTTACAGGTTATATATGCAAATATATACAAAGATTTCTTTAAAGTAAAATTATAGTATAAATATACTCTGATGAATCTAATACAAAAAATATCACCCTTAGTATGGTCCAAGGGTGATATTTTTTTGGAGAGAAGATTCTAAAACAAATTTATACTCATTTCAAATTGTTTCTCACCTTTGTTAAATATTTCTTCATGCTTTCACTATCCTTTTTATTGATTATGTTCAATAATTCAGACAATTGTTCTTGTATAAGTTGTACCTGAGCCGGAGTATGAGGATTAAAGAGAATTTCTGTTAGTAAATAATCATCTTCAGATAATAATCCTCGGGCGATATCCATATGTTTTTTGAATGTTGTTCCTGGTGCTTCTTGGTGTTTCATTACTGAAGCAAACACCAGGGTAGAAGCAAAAGGTATAGATAATGAATAAGCTATAGTCTCATCATGTTCTTTAAATGAATATTCAAAGATTTTAAGCCTCAGATTATTGTATAAATCTTTAAAAAATACCTTTCCCAAATGGTCTGATTCAGAAATAATAATGGTATTTTGAGTACTTAAATCACTCAAATTAGCAAATGTAGGTCCAAACATAGGATGAGTAGATACAAATGGATGTCCTGCATCTTTATAGAATTCAGGTAATCCTGTTTTTACCGAAGCAATATCTGAAATGATACAGTTTGCTGGGATATAAGGCAACACCATTTTGAATGCTTGTATTGTATATTTTACGGTTGCAGCATTGATTACCAGTTCTGGTTCAAAAGCTTTTATTTCATCGAGCTTTGTCATTCGTTGCGTATTAAATGCAAAACGCAAACGCTGAGGGTCAGTGTCAAACAAGGCCACTTCATGCTGGAAACATAATACATCAGCAAAAAAAGACCCCATTTTCCCAGCACCTAAAATTAAAATTTTCATTTCATTAATCGTTCAAAATTTTTATTTGTTGCCTTACCGATTCTTCATGTATAGCTTGTAACACAACTTTCATAAACTCTCCATCCATCTCCATATCTTCAGCTTGATTAATACGCTTATTCAATATTTCATCATAGCGGGCAGTTTGTAATACTGGCATATCGTGTTCTTTCTTATATTGGCCTATTTCCCGAGATACTCTCATTCGTTTTGCTAGTAATTCCAGAAGCTGGTCGTCAAGTTCATCTATCTGTTTTCGCAATTCAGATAAACTCTCTGTGGTTTGAGTCGTCTCGCGTACAACCAGCATATTTAAAATATAATTCAAAACATCAGGAGTAATCTGTTGATTTTTGTCGCTCCATGCACAGTCTGGGTTACAATGTGATTCTATAATCAAACCATCAAATCCTAAATCCATAGCTTGTTGGGATAGAGGAGCAATCAATTCTCTTTTTCCTCCGATATGACTGGGATCGCAGATAATCGGTAAATTTGGAAGGCGGCGACGCAGTTCAATGGGAATGTGCCATTGGGGTAAATTTCGGTACATCTTTTTATCATATGAACTGAATCCGCGATGTATTACACCTATTCGGTGCAATCCTGCATTGTATATCCTTTCTACGGCACCTATCCATAATTCCAAATCTGGATTTACCGGATTTTTAATAAGGATCGGAATATCCACACCTTTCAATGCATCAGCGATTTCTTGTACAGCAAAAGGATTCGCAGTTGTTCTGGCTCCGATCCAAAGTAAGTCTACTCCATATTTTAATGCTTCAAAGACATGTCGTTCGTTTGCTACTTCAGTCGAAACATACATTCCGGTCTCTTCTTTCACATGCTTCAACCATACGAGTCCTTCACTTCCAACACCCTCAAACCCCCCTGGCTTTGTACGGGGTTTCCAAATTCCAGCCCGAAAAATCTTTATACCTTTATTTGCCAAATCTTTTGCTGTAGAAAGCACTTGTTCTTCCGTTTCGGCACTACATGGACCAGCTATAATCAACGGTCTTTTTTCTTCTATACCAGGTAATAAAATAGATTCTAAATTCAATGATTCTGCCATATTTCTATTTTTTATATTTTTTATAATGAATGTGTTATATGTCTTCTTATACGTTCAAGAGCCAGCTCCAACATGTCTTCCTTAGCACACAGCGAGATACGTATATATCGTTCCCCTTGGCTTCCGAAAATTATTCCTGGTGTTATAAAAACATGAGCATCATATAGAACCCTGTCGGCCAATGTAACAGCATCTTTTTCTTGTTCGGGAATACGAGCCCATAAAAACATTCCTACTTGTGACGACTCATAAGTACAATCCAGCTCTTTCGCAATTTTTTCTGCGATTTTCCTGCGTTTACGATAAAGCTCTACATTCATTTCCCGATGCCATTCTTCATCTGTTCCCAGAGCAGTAACAGCAGCAGTCTGTAATGGACGGAACATTCCAGAGTCTATATTACTTTTTACCCTAAGAATCCATTCCACAAATTGAGCATTAGTAGCCAACATTCCGATACGCCATCCGGGCATGTTGTGGGACTTACTCATAGAATTCATTTCAATGCAGATATCTTTTGCTCCGGGAATGCTGAGAATACTTAATCTTTCATTGTTAAGGATAAAACTGTATGGATTATCATTAACAATAATGATTCTATGCTTTTTGCCAAAATCTACTAATTTTTGAAAAAGTCCCTGTGTTGCCGGAGTCCCGGTAGGCATATTCGGATAATTAACCCACATTAATTTTACTCCCGATAAATCTTGTTTCTCTAACTCATGAAAATCCGGCATCCATCCGTTTTCAGGTGTCAACTTGTATTCAATCAAACGAGCCTCTGCCAAACGACTCACCGAATGATAAGTCGGATAACCCGGATTAGGTACCAAAACAGCATCTCCTGGATTGAGAAAAGCTAACGAAATATGTAATATGCCTTCCTTTGAACCTATTAAAGGCTGAATTTCTTTCTGTGGATCTAACTCTACATGAAACCACTTGTTATACCAATTAGAAAAAGCTTTTCTTAATTCCGGTATTCCAACATACGGTTGATATCCATGAGTATCCGGACGTAAACTGTCTTTACATAAGGTTTCTATTGTTTTAGGATGAGGGGGTTGATCTGGACTTCCTATCCCCAGGCTAATAACCTGCTTTCCTTGAGCATTCATTTCCGCAATTTCGCGGAGTTTTTTCGAAAAGTAATATTCACTGATACTATTTACCCGATTTGCGGGTATAATATTAAAGGGGTTGGTTGAATTCTGCATATTCTCCAAGAATTTTAAAATCTTTTGTTAATGGCTTTATTGCGTCAAGAGCTTGTCTATACCGAATATAATTATCGAATGTCACGTCAACATAAAAACGATATTCCCATTCTCGACCAATAATTGGTAATGATTGTATTTTTGTCAAATTGACATCGTAAAAAGAAAGGATAGTAAGTACTTTTGATAGACTTCCTTGTGTATGCGGCAAACTAAATACTAACGATGATTTATTTATTTTTGATTCATCAATAAGTTCATCCTTCTTCCAACTGTCAGCCAAAACCAAAAAACGGGTAAAATTGCGCTTATTCGTTTCTATTCCTTCAGCTAATATATCTAATCCATACAATTCAGCCGCTAATGAACCACAAATTGCAGCATGTCCTTTCAATTTATGCTGAGCTATCTCCAATGCACTGCCTGCAGTATCTCCTTTTTCTACTATTTTAATAGACGGATATGAATGAAGAAAATCTGAACATTGCATCAACGCTATTGGGTGAGAATTTATTTCCGTTATTTTTTCTATTGTTTCTCCCGGAAGTGCAGCTAAAACATGCGAAATTCTGAGTTTATACTCACCAACGACACAAAGTTCACTTTGTCTAAGTAGTTCATGATTTTGTAAAAGAGAACCCGCAATTGTATTTTCTATCGCCATAATCCCCAGCAGAGATGTGTCTTTACTCATATGTGTAAATAACTCATCAAAAGTCTGGCATGGGTCTATCTCAATATCTTCATCCCTGAAAAAACGTCGTGCGGCCATTTCATGATAACAGCCCGAAATACCTTGAATCGCAACTTTTTTCATTACAATTTATTTTTTGTATTTAAAAAATCCCACCTTTTTTTGAAAAAGGCGGGATATGATTTTTATTCATTTACCATATACGTTATCTATATCCCACCTTATGATTTTCATAAAGTAATAAAAATAAAAAACAAAAAAATAAGTATAGGTTAACATCAGCTTTTATCTTAAATTGTTATCAAAAAAAAATCCCGTCATAGGACGGGATTTTATATTTGTTATTGTATTTGTTTTTATTTTTTGTATGCATAAAATCCCGTTTCACTTCCTGCTAAAGTAAAAGTAAAAAAAGAAATAATATGCGTAACTAAAATTCTTCATCTCAACATCAACATTATTTTGTTTTGATGTTGCAAATGTAATGAATAGTTTTTTTTCTCAAAACAAATTGCTATTTTTTTTTGAAAAAAAGTACACATAAAAAATTCGAAGGTGATATTAAAAGAAAAGTAACATTTTTCTATAATTATCATTTTTTTTCTATCTTTGACTCATAAAAGGAGAAATATATTATGGAAGCTGATAAAAAGGAGCTCTATGACGATATAATTGAAGCATTCATTTCTGCAATAAAAAAAGCAAATGCCGATAATTCATATTCATTGTCAGATATGTATGTTTGTTTCAAGTATGATGATCTTTCTTTGTCTATATATGACGATATGGAAAGGTTGTTATTGCAAACGACAATAGATGCTTGGGAACCTTTGAAAAGTGAATCGGTCGACTTCAATGAAGTTGTAATTTCGACTCTGAAAGATGTTCTTAATAGTGATATTATGAAAAAAGAGTTCGATACAGTCAATTTTGTTGGGCCTTTTTCTGTCATATTAATCGATGAAGAATATGAACAGATTTGTGAACTTATTACAATAGATAAGGATAACATTTTCCTCGAAGACGATTTTTTCAGTAAAATAGACAAAGAATTGGATGATTTTTTTGAAAAATTAATGTCTGATGTGAAATAATAAATCTCAGTCGCAAAACATATTTTTTCTATAATTAATTGAAAGACCTTTATACATTTTGTGATGGGGTACTTAAAATGATAAAAGATTATTAGAAATAATTATTTTTTCAAATGAAGATTGGGCGAATCTCATTTTTGGGCAAACATAATTTTTTATATAATTCTTAAACAAATCGTATAAGACATCTGTTTTTATAATAAAAATTTGTATGATATTATTAACAGATGTTTCCGATTATTTAGGTAAAACTATTTTATCCAGACTACAATCAAGTGAACAATGGGAAAAAATAAGGGTAATAGTACCACCTGAAAAAAATTTCCATATAGAAAAATATGATAAAACCGAATATGTCACAGGTAGACTAAATGACCATCCTTTCTTAGACAAGGCGCTAAAAGATATAGACACTCTGATACTTAATACCTCCAATATTTTATATGATTATCGAGCTTTGTTCAAAGCTTTAATTAGTGCAGCCAAAGGAAATGAAATAAATCATTTGATATATATCAGTTCTGTATTAGCCGAAGATTCGTCTGACACTATAGCTCATGAATGTCACGAAACAGAGTTGTATATATATCAATCTGGAATACCTTATACTATACTTCGTATAAATATACTAATGGAACAACTTCCGTTTTTTATAGGCAATCCTTATGAAAATGAAAAAATATATTATCCTGGAGGAAATGGAAAAATAAATTTTATTTCTTCAGTTGATGTCTCAGAAGTTATTTTTCATATTTTAAATAATAAGACTTCTAAAAATAAAATACATATACTTTCTCACGAAAACGGATATACATTTTATGATATAGCTTCAAAGTTGTCACAAATAAAACGAAAAAATATTTTTTATGAAGATATTGATCTTCACATATACGAAGAAGCGTTATCTCAGACATTCCTTTCCGTTGATTCTGTCAATCGACTATGTAATATAGCAAGGAGTATAAAACAAAATAAATTCAATATATCAGACTACACTTTGCAACAAATATTAATATCTCAAGTAAATAATAAAAAAAATATTGCTCAAAACATTAAAGAGTGGTTTTTCTGTAAGGAAAATAAACCTTTATTATTAAAGCATTCTATTAAAAATTTACCGGATTTTTTATCAGAAGCCGAGTGGAATAAAATATATACGCTTTTTTAAATTTTTTTCACCCAACAATAACTATCTTTGAATTTACAAAATAAATATACAATGGAAAAGTTTAAAGTTATAATCCTGTTAGCTCATCCGAATATTCAGGATTCTCAGGCTAATAAGGCTCTCATTGAAACCATAAAAGAATACCCCTATGTTGGAATTATCAATTTATACGATAATCCTTATGATGTAGAAATGCAAATAAATATGATAAGCGATTCTAAAGCTGTCATATTTCAATTTCCTCTATATTGGGCTAGTGCACCATCAGAACTAAAAAAATGGATAGATGACGTTTTTACACCTATCTCAAAAACAAATATAGTAAAGGATAAGCCTTTGCAAATTATAACAACAACAGCGTCGGAATATGAAGCATATCGTTCTGGTGGCAGAAATAAGTTTACGTTGGACGAGTTACTCCGGCCATATGAAATGTTAGCAAATCATTCAGGAATGAAATGGTGTACTCCAATGGCAGTATATGGAATAAATACACCATCAGTAGCTATCAATATAGAAAAAGGGAAAAAAGAATACCGTAATATTATAGAACAACTTATTAAATAGATATTATGAAACAATTTATTAGTCTTTTTATTTTATTCACCATATTATTTCCCAGTTGCAAATCAGTGCAAACACCCTCTATTACAGGAAAATGGGAAGTAACAATATTTATTTCCAATAATGATACACTAAAGTTACCCTCTTCTCCAGCAACAATTCTATTGACTGATACAGGAACTATTTACGGTTCTGGTAGTTGTAATCGATATTTTGGGACTTATACTTTCAAAGGAAAAAATAAAATAGATATTGTACCCACAGGACGTACGCAAATGTTTTGTCCTGAAATACTTTTTGAAGATACCTTTATTAAAGCGCTTGAAGATATCGACAACTATTCGATACAGGACAGTGTCTTAGTACTTTCAAATAAAAGCAAAGATATAATTTTAAAGCTATCGCATTTTCAGGATAAAATCATTGGCGTATCCAATGACAGTCATGGGTGTAATACTGCAGCCGGATATACATGGTCTGAAATACGAAATGAATGTATCCGGGTTTTTGAAGATGGAATTAGAGTAAATCCTGTAAATGATCCACAAGCTACGACATCGGCTTTTATCATTTTCTCAATAGATTCTTTGAAAGCAGAGATATTCTTACCTGATCAAGATGAGCGTCCCATATTGAGCAGAAGAATTCTTCCCAATGGGAAATATGCATGGAACATGGAAGACGATGATACATACAATATCAGGTTTACAGAAAATCAATGGGTAATTGAAAAAAGGGGGAGAATTCTATATTCTACAAAAAGATAAAACATAATCGATATTGTGATAAAACGTGTTGGTAAAATTTCAATTATTTTTATTGATACTTTTTTATTATATCTCATAATAACGAAATGAAAATTGTATCTTTACAAAATGAAAATTGAGTATAACTATGGTACAAATTGGTAAATATAATACATTAGAAGTCTTAAAGAAAGTTGATTTTGGAATATACTTGAAAGGCGACAATAATGAGGAAATATTGCTCCCATCTCGTTATGTTCCTCATAACTGTCGGCTAGGAGATAAAATCGATGTATTTGTTTATCTTGATTCTGAAGATAGAATTATTGCTACTACAGAACATCCGTATGCCCAAGTCGGAGAATTTGCTTATTTACAAGTAAAATCGACCAATCGAGTAGGGGCATTTCTCGATTGGGGGTTGATGAAAGATATCCTTGTCCCTTTTCGCGAACAAAAAATGACAATGAAGGAAGGATATAGTTACATAGTGTACCTATATGTCGACAGCGAATCGCAACGCATTGCAGCGTCGGCCAAACTTGATAAATATCTTGATAATGTTCCTATAAACTATGTCCCTAACCAAGAAGTCGATATATTAGTAGTACAAAGGACAGACTTAGGCTATAAAGTGATTATCAATAACCTGCATTGGGGAATGGTGTACCACAACGAAATTTTTACAAATATCGAAAAAGGAGACAAACTCAAAGGATATATAAAGCAGGTAAGAAATGATGAAAAAATAGATGTATCTCTACAACCCTTTGGTTACGAAAAAATAGATGCTTTATCTCAACAAATCCTCGACGTGCTTAAAGATAATGACAATTATTTGCCTTTATCTGACAAATCTCCGGCAGAAACTATCTATAATTACTTTTCTTGTAGTAAAAAAAATTTCAAAAAAGCAATTGGAGCTTTATATAGAAAACACCTGATTCTTATTTTGAATAATGGCATTAAAGCCATACAGTAGTTAAAATTCACAATACTCTTTTTTAATATAGAACTTTTTTTCAGTCTTATTGTTCTAATCTGTGTGAAGTTAGTCAACGTGATTGTTAATAACTATCAGTAAAGAAGGACATTAAATTTAAAAAGTTATGAAACGAGTATTGTTTACAATGGGAATGCTTTTATTGGGAAGCGTAGTTCTATTTGCGCAGAAACCGAATAAAATGGAAGTTAGGAATCTGCAAAGTTTTTTACAACAAAAATCGGCCAGAGGTGACACAAATGCTGATAGGCTCGAAATTTCCAGCATAAATTCACCTATGACGTGGAAAGGAGTAGTCTGGAATAATGGACAAGTACAAGAAATCAATTGGAAAGACAAAGACCTGGCTGGAGAATTAAACGTAAAAGGCTTTACAGCGCTACAAAAATTAGATTGTTCCCGAAACAAAATATCAGCAATCAATGTAACAGGTTGTTCTTCCTTGAATACATTGAATATCAGCCGTAATATCATTTCTAATTTGGATCTTACCGGCTGTTCTGCTTTGGTCAAATTAGATTGCTACAAAAATCGATTAACAAACTTAGACCTTTCTGCACCTACTTCTATCAAAAATTTGAATTGTTCAAACAATCTTTTTGTCGAGCTAAATGTTTCTGCTGCACCGACATTACAAACTCTTAATGTACAAGGATGTCATTTGGAAGTATTGAAAGTAGATAGTTGTGAAAATCTGAAAAATTTATACTGCGGTTATAATAAACTGACCAATCTCAATCTTTGGGGAACTGTCAACTTACAAAATTTGAATATGGATAATAATAACATAAAAACGATGATTATATCCAAATTACCTTCGTTATTATCCTTATTTTGCAGTGATAACAATATGACAATTCTTGGTGTATTGAATTGTGATGCATTGATGGACTTAGTTTGTTCATATAACAATTTGACTTCTCTTGACCTTAGTGGAACAGATAAACTTACATTTGTTGATTGTTCTTATAATGACTTGACAAATCTTGATTTGAGTAACCGAACCTTATTACAGAGAGTTCTCTGCAATCAGAATCAATTAAATTTATTGGACGTATCTTTCTGTCCAAACTTAGTATACATTAATTGTCGGTATAATCAGATAACAGATTTGAGGACAATCGGGGATAACAATCTTCGTATGATTGCTTGTCAATGGAATTATTAGAATTAAATACATTGATAAATAAAAATATCGCTTGCTATTTTTTGTGAATAGCAAGCGATATTTTTTAACTTGGCAGGTAAAAAGAAAAATAAATTTGTAAGTTTGTATATGTAACTAATATATCAAATTGTATGAAATTATTATTGAATATATTGTGTCTATTGGGGCTGATATTGACATCATGTACTACAATTGAAAGTTTATCTTTCGACATCATACAACCTGCAAAAATCACATTTCCTGTCTATGCGCGTTCTATAACGACTGTATCGAGAAAAATGCCTGGAAAAGAGTTTAACGGGACTTATATTAATGGATACGAGAATTTGCAAAAGTTGTCAATAAAGACAAGAAAAAATTTAGGAGCTACCATAGAACGTAGTATTATAAATACCTTAAATGAAACTCAGTATTTCTCACGTATCGAATCATACGGTGAAATAGATGCAGAGGTTCTAAATAATAAAATTATACAAGGGATAAAAGATAGTACATCAACATCGTCGATCCTCTTTTTAAAATCATTTTCAATAGAACCTACATTAATTGATTTTATATATGGGCCGTCATCTGAATATTATACTTCTACTTTTAGGATAAAAATTAAAGCAATTTTTGATATATATTTGGGGTATGACATCCAACCCAAAACAATCGCATTTACAGACTCCATCAAATGGGATTCATATAGTACCAATAAAGAAGACTTACATCAATTTATTCCGGACATAGATGAATGCTTAAAAGAAGCTGCCGAATATATAGGAAACAAAGTTGTACAACAATTATTACCAAGTAATAAAAATGTCAAGCGTTTCTACTTTAACACTTCATCTCCTATTATGAAGGATGCAGATCGTTATTGGAAAAGTGGAAACTATGACTATGCATCGTATTTATGGGAATATATGTACGAAACTAATAAAAAAAATTACTTTAAAGCTATGGCTGCCGCAAATCTTGCATTATATAATGAATTGAAGGATAACTATATACAAGCTGAAATATGGGCTAAAATATCAATAGATTTATTCAAAGACAATTCAGAGGAACGAAAAATGATGGAAAACTATTTAAAAGAATTGAAGAAAAGAATAGAAGACGATCAAATATTGCGTTTCCAGTTAATTTAAATTTATTAAAGGTATAAAAATATAATCGAATCAAAAGCAATTATTTCTATTTCTAATTACAAAAACGTATATAGGTTTGTATCTTTGTATGGGTTATAAATTTTTATGAATATGAATACACGTATAAAAAAGAATCTGAAAATAACAATTATCTCTGTTGTTTCGTTTTTATGTATAATATTTATAATAATTGCTATTGTAATCAATTTTATCTTTACTCCGACCAAATTGACGCCACTGGTATTGAAAATTGCCAATGAAAATCTAAATGCTCGAATAAATATGTCGAGCGTAGACCTAACATTTTTTTCATCATTTCCTGATTTTGAACTACGAATAGAAAATGGTTCTCTTATCTCCAACGTTTTTAATGATAGTATAACAAGAAAGCAAGATTCTCTATTGACATTTTCAAAGTGTGCTATTTCTATAAAACCATTACAGTATATTTATAATAATAAAATCGCTATTAAATATATTCTTTTCGATAAAGCTTCGATATATGCTTACATATCTAAAGAGGGACAAGCTAACTGGGATATTATCTCTACAGATACGACTGCATCCACTATTGACACGACAGCATCTTCATTTAACAGCGATATAGATATAAAGAGAATTATATTCAGGCAAGCTAATTTCTATTTTGATGACAGAAATACGGATATTTATACCCATATAGACAGCCTGAATCTTAAAATGAAAATGTCATTAACTCCAGAAATTTCAGAGTTGAAACTAAGTAGTAATTGTAAAAATTTGCTATTTTGGCAGAAAGGTGAGTTATTGATGAACCATTTAGCCATAGGATTGGATACTGATTTGGCAGCTAATAAAAAAACAAAAGCATTTGCAATAGATAATGCAAAAATCAATTTAAACGGATTACAGCTTGCAGCCAATGGAGAACTAAAAAGAGACACAACCCATAAAGTACTTATAATGGATATAGACTACGGGTTACAAGCCCCTTCCGTTGAAAATGTTCTAAAAATGATTCCTAAATCTGTGATAAAAGATAATAAAATAACAGCGGAAGGCCAGGTAGAAATGTCTGGAAAAATAAAAGGAGAATATGGAGATAAAAAACTGCCAACTGTTTCTATGAAACTCAATATAAAAGATGCCTCAGCCCAATATAAAGGAATGCCTTACGGTATAGATAAGTTAAGCGCTGACTTGGATATTTTTATAGATATAATGAGAAATACTCCATCTTATGCCAATTTGAAGATTTTTAAATTTTTAGGAGCTCATACGGATATTTTGGCTGATGGAAAAGTCGAAAACTTATTAGGTGATCCCTATATTACATTTTATACAAAATCGACAGTAGATTTTAATGCATTAGCCCAGACATTTCCTCTCCAACCCGGTGTAACTTTAGGTGGAATACTGACTGCTAATCTTGATTTTAAGGGCAAACTGTCTTCTATAAAAGCACAAGATATTGGACGTTTATATGTTAAAGGTGACGTTGGTATAAAAAATGTAATTATAAAAGATACTAACAAAAATTTTGATTTTACCGGAGATGCATCATTGAATTTCAGTGGCGATAAAGCTTTATCTGCCAAAGCAAGTATTTCTTCTGTAATCCTCAAAAGTAAAATTGCAAATTCGACAATAGATAGTCTATCCATTTCTGCTGCGTCTCCTGAAGGCTTACCGGACACTACAAAGATTATCCCATTGAATCTTCATGTAAGAATGCAAAAATTAAGAGCATCTCTAGGAGATAGTATCAAATTGTACAGTGGAAGAACAGAAGCTGATCTTCAATCAAGGCCTTCGAAGAAGAATATCAAGAAGCCAATATTTACAATCAAGCTTAGAACCGATTCTCTTTTCTTTAAGACAAATGATGCAAAAATGGCTATGGATTTGGCTGGATTCAATATAACGACGTTCCAAACCCGGGATTCCCTTTGGATTCCACAGGGAACTATTGGTTTTAACCGATTACATTTTATATCTAAAGACTTTGGATTACCTATTCGAATGAAAGAAACCAGTGTAAATTTTGAAAGACGAACTATTTCTTTAAGGCAAGCGAAAATAAGAATTGGACGTTCAGATATCGTTGCTACCGGTTCAGTCCATAACTTAGGTCGCTTTATGACAAAGAGCGAACTTCTCTCTGGAAAACTTAATATCTCATCCAGACGTATTGATTGTAATCAATTAATTGCAGCAATGTCTTCTATTTCAGAAATCAGTGAAGATGATAATATGAATGTTTGTGACTCTATTGCAAATGAAGGAGGGGAGATGCATCTTTTCGTGATACCCAAAAATTTAGATCTCGAATTGACAACAAATGTCGATGAAGTCACATACAATAAAATGATATTTAAAAATATAAATGGAATTGTTAGATTGAAAGATCAAGTTGTCAATTTAGAGAATCTTAGTATGGAAGCTTTGGATGCACAAATGAAAACTTCTATGCTTTATAAAGCATCTAACCCTTATGTTGCATATACAGGCTTCGATTTCAATATAAACAAAATAAATATTGGGAAATTAGTAGATTTTATTCCCGAATTAGATACTATTGTTCCTATGCTGCGTTCCTTCAAAGGGCTTGTTGATTTCAATATTGCAGCGGAAGCACGTCTCGACTCTTTAATGAATATAAAAATTCCGACTTTACGTTCTGCTATATATATAAAGGGAGACAGTCTTGTCTTACTCGATGGAGAAACATTTACCAAATTGGCTAAAATATTGATGTTCAAAAATAAAAAAGAAAATATGTTTGACAGTATTTCTGTTAACATTACAGTAGAAGATGGTAATGTCAAGGTATATCCGTTCCTTGTAGAAATAGATCGTTATAGAGCAGCTGTGGGAGGAGAACAGAAACTGGATATGACCTTTAACTATCATGTGTCTATTTTGAAATCGCCATTGCCATTTAAAGCTGGTGTAGATATTTATGGAAATTTGGACAAAGTGAAATTTAAAATAACAAGAGCCAAATATAAAAATATGGTATCGCCGGCATATATTCAAAAGGTTGATAGTACTCGGATGAACATGGGAAAAGTTATCAATAGCCATTTCAGACGATTAATAAATCTGTCGCCACGAAATCAATGAAAATAAAAAAAACTTCACAATAAAAAAGCGATATTCTTATGGAATATCGCTTTTTTATTGTCTTTATACAAAATATTTATCCTTGGATAGCTTTAATCCCTGGAAGTTCTTTTCCTTCAATAGCTTCAAGTAAAGCACCTCCACCAGTTGAGACATAAGATACACCACTTGCCAATCCAAATTTGTTTACGCAAGCTACAGAATCACCACCTCCTACAAGAGAGAAAGCTCCATTCTTCGTTGCTTCAACAATAGCTTCTCCTACAGCGCGAGAACCGTGAGAGAAATTGTCAAACTCAAATACTCCTGTAGGTCCATTCCAAAGAATTGTTTTTGATTTCTTTATTACATCAGCAAATAATTCTTCAGATTTAGGTCCAATGTCAAGACCTTCCCATCCATCAGGAATTTCGTTGACAGGAGCATATTTGGTGTTAGCTTCATTGCTAAAAGAGTCTGCAATTTTTGCATCAACAGCCAAAACCAAATTTACATTTTTTTCTTTTGCTTTAGCCATCAGCTCTTTTGCTAAATCAAGCTTATCATCTTCACAGATTGAATTTCCGATTTTCCCACCCATTGCTTTTGTAAAAGTATAGGTCATACCGCCTGTAATAATCAAATTATCAACTTTATTCAATAAGTTTTCGATAATTTCAATTTTAGAAGATACCTTAGAACCTCCCATTATGGCAGTAAATGGACGGTTAATATCTTTCATGACTTTTTCTACAGCCTTAACCTCTTTCTCCATCAGATAACCAAACATTTTTTTATCAGGAGTGAAATAATCGGCAATCAATGCTGTAGAAGCATGAGCACGATGAGCTGTACCAAATGCGTCATTTACATAAACGTCAGCTAAACTTGCTAATTCTTTAGTGAACTCTTTCTGGCTGGCTTTGACAGCTTTCTTTGCTGTAGCTTTCTCTTCGTCGGTAGCATCTTCTGCCAAACCACGAGGCTTGCCTTCTTCCTCTGCATAGAAACGGAGATTCTCAAGAACCAGCACTTCTCCGGGTTTTAAATCGGCAACAGCAGCCTTAACTTCTGTCCCTACAGAATCAGCCACAAATTTTACAGGTTGACCTAGTAACTCAGACAAATGAGCAACTATATGTTTTAAAGAAAATTTATCTTCTGGACCTTTTTTGGGACGTCCCAGATGAGATCCGATAATAACACTACCTCCATCAGCAATAATTTTTTTCAATGTAGGTAATGCTGCACGCATGCGGGTATCATCTGTTATTTTTAGATTTTCATCTAATGGTACGTTAAAATCAACACGTACAAATGCCTTTTTTCCAGCAAAATTAAAATTGTCTAGTGTTTGCATATTATAATAAATTTAGAAAGTGATTCTTTTCATTTACTTGCAAAAATAAAAAATATATTAGAAATAAATTGATATTTAGTATTCTTTAATCGGTAAATAATGATACATTCTTTTTTAAATCAAATTCTTCATTTCCAGTAAAGATTTCATCTCTTCCTGTACTTTAAGTGCTTGTTCCCGAGATAATGCAGCGAAATTTTCATCTTGTCCAGCATATATGATTTGACGAGATGAATTTACCAATAAGCCGCACTGACTATTGATTCCATACTCTACAACTTCTCGTAGGCTTCCACCTTGGGCTCCGACTCCTGGAACCAATAAAAAGTGGTTTGGAACAATACGACGAACATCTTCAAATAATTTTCCTTGAGTAGCTCCTACAACGAACATTATCTGATCTTCGGAAGCCCATTCTTTCGATACCCGAAGCACTTTTTCAAACAAACGTTCTCCATTGGAATCTGTTGTAAACTGAAAATCATGAGAACCTTTATTGGATGTAAGCCCTAAAACAATAACCCACTTATTCGGGTATAACAAAAATGGTTTGACACTATCTTCTCCCATATACGGAGCAACTGTAACCGAATCAATATCTAGATGTTCAAAAAAACTCCGAGCATACAATTCTGAAGTATTTCCAATATCTCCACGTTTTGCATCCGCAATAATAAACTGGTCAGAGTAGTTCTCCTTTATATATTTTACTGTTTTTTCAAAAGCTTTCCATCCATCGATTCCAAGGCTTTCATAAAAAGCCAAATTCGGTTTATAAGCAACACATAAATCTGCCGTTGCATCTATAATCTGTTTATTAAAAGTGAAAATAGGGTCTTTCTCTTTCAATAAATATTGCGGAATTTTCTTAACATCAGCATCAAGTCCAACGCATAAGAACGATTTTTTCCGTTTAATATTTTCAAAAAGTTCTTTTCTGTTCATATATGATATTTTATAATTCACTTTCTTTTAAACGTTCGGCGTTTTCTGCCACAATCAAATGGTCTATACAATCTTGAATGTCTCCATCCATAAAAGCTGAAAGATTATATATAGTATAGTTGATTCTATGATCAGTAATACGGCCTTGCGGGTAATTATAAGTGCGGATTTTTGCCGAACGGTCACCCGTAGACACCATAGTCTTTCGTTTGCTGGCTATCTCATCCAAATATTTTTGATACTCCATATTATATATGCGAGAGCGCAATTCGACCATAGCTTTTGCTTTATTTTTTATCTGAGATTTTTCATCTTGGCATTGGACCGTTATGCCGGTAGGTATGTGTACTAAACGAATAGCAGAATAAGTGGTATTTACGGATTGGCCTCCGTGGCCAGAAGCACAAAATATATCAGTACGTATATCTTTTTCGTTAATTTCTACATCAAACTCTTCTGCTTCGGGAAGTACAGCAACAGATGCTGCGGACGTATGGACTCGTCCCTGAGTTTCCGTCACTGGGACTCTCTGTACTCGATGTACTCCCGATTCATATTTCATTGTACCATACACACTGTCTCCACTGATAGTAAAAATAATCTCTTTATAACCACCTATTGTTCCGTCACTAAAGCTTGTAACTTCGACCTTCCAGCCTTTTGTTTCACAATATTTACAGTACATTCTAAAAAGGTCTCCTGCAAAAATGGCAGCTTCATCGCCTCCTGTGCCTCCTCGAATTTCTACAATGGCATTTTTTCCGTCTTGAGGATCAGCAGGAACCAATAATAATTTTATTTTCTCCTCTAAAGCTGGTAGTTTTGATTGGCAATTGTCCAATTCTTCTTTTGCCATTTCTTTCAAATCGGCATCCTCTTCCGATTCAAGAATCATTCGAGCTTCTTCTATATGACTAAGTAAAGTTTTATATTCATCTTGGGCTTTCACGATTTTTTCAAGATCACGATACTCTTTCGTCAACTTTACAAATCTTTTCATATCTGCAATAACAGCAGGATCTGTAATGAGTGTACCAACTTCTTTAAAACGAAGAGTCAAGCCCTCAAGCTTATCTATTAAAGTATTTTCGCTCATTCTTTCATTTTGTGTTTCAAGATGCAAATATACTAAATTATTAGAGTAAAATTTAACGATTATGCAATGAAAAGAGTTATTAACCAAATAGCCCGGGATCCCCAAGCTTAAGAATTTTCTTGTCACTCAGGTCCCGGGCTATTTATTTGAGTAGTAGCATATGTAAAACATAAACTTCTACTTCTTTGTTCGGCAGAAATCGTTATTCAATTATAAAATTTGTTTATAACTGATTTTTTTGTCCAAAATAGAAGAACCAGTTGTACATTTGTATGTTGTAAATTTTGCTCAGCTCAGATTTATGAATTTCTTTTGAGGATGTTTTCTGTTTTTACAAGGAGAATAGCAGGCTATCTGATGAGTGAGAATGGGAAAAGTCCGAAAGAAAACACAAAAATGACCGGATAGTATTTTCTTATTGGAAAATTTTAAATAGGCTCTAAAAAAATCGGAATCGAAAAGATATGTTCGACTCCGATTTCTCAGTATTTTATTGCATGCTTCAATCAAGTTTTATTGGATGTTTTACTTGCTCATCCAATAATGCAAAATCAAGAACCTCTTTGATATCTCGAACATAGTGGAATGTAAGCCCCTTGAGATAAGATTCTCTTATCTCTTCTATGTCCTTTTTATTTTCTATCGATAATATAATATCCTTAATATTGGCTCTTTTTGCTGCAAGGATTTTTTCCTTTATGCCACCTACAGGAAGTACACGCCCTCTCAAAGTTATCTCTCCGGTCATAGCCAGATTAGGACGAACTTTGCGCTGAGTAAATGAGGACGCAATAGAAGTGACCATCGTAATACCAGCTGACGGACCATCTTTCGGAATTGCACCTTCTGGAACATGAATATGCACACTCCATTTATCAAATAATTCTTCATTAATATTCAACATATAAGCATGGGATTTTACAAACTGCATTGCAATAACAGCAGATTCCTTCATCACATCACCTAAATTTCCAGTCAAAGTAAGTTTCTCTCCCTTACTTTTGCTTAAACTTGATTCAACGAACAATATTTCACCTCCAACGGCTGTCCATGCTAATCCTGTGACAACCCCTGCATATTCATTTCCTTCATATTTATCTCTATTATATTCAGCAACACCCAAATAATCATGTAAATCTGCGACAGTCAATGTATGTGGATATTCTTCTTCGGAAGCTTTCTTTCGCGCTACTTTACGCATAA
This sequence comes from Coprobacter secundus subsp. similis, assembly GCF_015097275.1. Lineage (GTDB taxonomy): Bacteria > Bacteroidota > Bacteroidia > Bacteroidales > Coprobacteraceae > Coprobacter > Coprobacter secundus. Next base: position 930,934 of record NZ_AP023322.1, on the reverse strand, counting down.
TTTTTGCTATTTTCTTATCTAGCTCCCGAACTCCGGATTCTCTAGTATATGACTCGACAATAGCATCTAATGTCTTTTTGGGAATATCGATATCATCCTTATTCAATCCATGATTTTCTAACTGTTTTGGTACCAAGTGCCGACGGGCAATCTCGACTTTTTCCTCTTGTATATACCCACTTACATCTATCAACTCCATGCGGTCAAGCAATGGTTGAGATACGGTATTCAAATTGTTTGCTGTTGCTATAAACAATATCTTAGACAAATCATAATCAACGTCCAAATAATTATCATGGAATGCATTATTCTGTTCTGGATCAAGGACTTCCAATAGGGCTGAAGCCGGATCCCCTTTAAAGTCATTCCCTATCTTATCAATCTCATCCAATACAAAAACCGGATTTGAAGAACCAGCTTTCAAAAGGCCTTGAATAATACGTCCTGGCATAGCTCCAATATAAGTTCGCCGATGCCCTCTAATTTCTGCTTCATCATGGAGACCTCCTAAAGAAATACGGATATATTTCCTTTTCAAAGCTTCTGCAATGGACTTCCCTAAAGATGTTTTTCCTACTCCCGGAGGACCATATAGGCAGATGATTGGGGACTTGAGATCACCTCTCAATTTCAAAACAGCCAGATGCTCTATAATACGCTCCTTGACTTTTTCTAAACCGTAATGATCTTTATCCAATTGTTTTTGGGCATGTTTGAGATTAAAATTATCTTTTGTATATTCACCCCACGGCAAATCTACAAAAGTCTCCAAATAATTATATTGGACAGAAAAGTCTGGAGACTGAGGATGAAGGCGTTCCAATTTCTTAACCTCTTTCTCAAAAACTGCACCAACCTTTTCGTCCCACTTTTTATTTGCAGCCTTCTCTCTAAGTTCCAAGATATCTTGCTCTTGTACACTTCCGCCTAACTCATCCTGTATAGTCTTTATTTGCTGTTGTAAAAAATGCTCCCTTTGTTGCTGGTTAATGTCTTCACGAGTTTTTGATTGAATATCAGCCTTTATTTGTATCAATTGGGCTTCTTTACTCAGCGAAGCATATAATGAAAATGCTCTTTGTTTTAGAGAACCAATATTTAATAATTCCTGCTTTTGTTGAGCTACAATAGGAATATTTGAACACAAGAAATTAATCAAATAATAGGAATTATCTATATTTCGTAATGCAAAGCTCAATTCTCGAGTAGGCTCACCCAGTGTTTTTAGGATTTTAAATGTTAACTCTTTTATTGCTGATATAAGAGCTTCAAATTCTTTATCATTTTCTACAGGCAATTCATCTTCTAATAGAGTTATGTTACCTTTCAAATATGGATCTAAAGTTGTCAAATTATCAAGATGAAAACGTTTTTTCCCTTGTAATATCACAGTAGAACTGGAGTCGGGCATTTCCAAAATTTTTACAATTTCAGCAACGGTTCCGATATCATATAAATCCTCATACTCAGGATTATCTATAGACATTTCTTTCTGGCATGTAACCCCAATTAAGCGTTTCTTTTCATATGCCTCTTTTACCAGCTGCAAAGATTTTGGCCGGCCTACAGATACCGGAAGTGCAACGCCCGGATACATAACCATATTACGCAATGGCAAAATTGGCAAATCTGTTTTAGCCACTCCAGAACATTCCATGTCAGGGTTTCCCTCTATTTCTGTAAAAATCGGCATAATAGTAGTAGCATTCTCTTCCGTATCTTCCAACGGATTATTGTCATTAAAGAAATTCTTCATATATTTACTTGTCATTTTGTCAGGTTATTATCCTAAATACAATCATCTCTCATTATAAAACATAATGCGTTTCAATATTGCAATGAGCGTGCCAAAGTTAATCATTCAAAGCCTTACCATGAAATTATTATTATTTTTTTGTTTATTTGCATTCGAATTAGGGCTTATTCAAAATTTTATTAGGATACAAAAAAACTATAAACAACCGCTTTTAACTTATAAACATAAATATCGAATAAATGAGTAATTCATACTTTAAATTTAAACAATTTACGATTTACCAAGATAATTGCGCCATGAAAGTCGGAACTGACGGTGCTCTTTTAGGGGCTTGGTGCTCATTTCCACAAAAAGGTATGATATTGGATATTGGATGTGGAACCGGTCTCATTTCTATTATGGCAGCACAACGAACTGAAGCATTGGTAGACGGAGTAGAAATAGATCAAAATGCCTATAAACAAGCACAAGAAAACGTAGCTTTGACACCTTGGAAAAACAGAATCAATTTATATTTCAATGATTTCAATTTGTTTGCCCAAAATACTTCGACCCAATATGATTACATTGTTTCTAATCCGCCTTTTTTTAAAGATTCACTTCTTTCACCTTCTACAAGTAGAAATAATGCCCGTCACACTATATCTTTGAATTATGAAACTTTATTTTCTAAATCAACAAATTTACTGAAACCCAAAGGTAAAATAGCAATTATTTTCCCTTATGAATTAGAGAATTATATCTTTTCAACAGCGTTATTCCATCAATTTTATCCTATTCGCATAACTCGGGTAAAAGGTCATGCAAAACGCCCGATAAAAAGAATTATCGCAGAGTGGGGAAGAGAACTGGTAGAATACAAATCAGATGAATTAAATATAGAATCAATACCCGGTACATATAGTCCCGAATTTATATCTTTATTACAAGATTTCTACTTAAAATTTTAGCTAACTATTTTTCTCCATTGAATAGTTTTTAATGCCTAAACTTTCATACGCATGTCTTAACTCTTCATCATTATCACTTATCACCAGTAATTTATCTCCAATATTCAATTTTGTATGTCCTTTTGGAACAAAAAAATGCTCTGCTCTTTTCACCATTACAACTAATGTATTATCAGGCAAAGTCAAATCCATCAACTTGTTACCATTCATCAGAACATTTTCACTTACAGTAATTTCAGACATCGCTGATTTTATTTCATCCGGTAGGGAAACATCAAAGTCTTTTTTCAACTCACCATTCTCGGCAAGACCGAGCCATTTTGCCATAGGTCCAACAGTGGTTCCCTGAATAATCAAAGACACTATAGTGATAAAAAATACTATATTAAAAATAAATCGTGCATTTTCTATACCTGCTATTAGAGGGTATGTAGCAAAAATAATCGGAACAGCACCTCGCAAACCTACCCAAGAAATATAACGACGAGCATTTTTACTGAAACGCCCGAACGGTAAAACACATATAATAACAGACAATGGTCTTGACATGAATATCATAAAAAAGCCAATCAGCAAACCGATAACAGCTACCGGTAGTAACTCCGATGGATTTACTAATAGGCCAAGAGTTAAAAACATCACGATTTGGAATAACCAAGTAAATCCATCAAAAAAAGTACTCACACTGCGTTTATGCACAATTTTATGATTCCCTACCACAAGTCCGGCTATATAAACGGCCAAATATCCGTTTCCTTTTAAAATATCGGTAATAGAAAATATAAAAAAGACAAAAGCCAATAATAATACCGAATATAAAGACTGGTTATCAATATTGATTCGATTCATGAACCAGACTGTAATCCGCCCCAAGATATAACCTGATATAGCACCAATACTCAATTGCATAAATAACATCAATCCTGAATTCCAAATATCAAATTCTCCCACTTGAATAATTTGAATTAGTAATAATGTCAACATGTAAGCCATCGGGTCGTTACTTCCGCTTTCTAATTCTAAAACTGGACGAAGTTTTTCCTTTAAACCGAGCCCCTTGGACCGAAGTATCGAAAATACTGAAGCGGAGTCTGTAGACGACATGACTGCAGCTAAAAGCATTGATTCTGCTAAGCTAAGTGAAACTACTGTAGTCAATAAACCTGTAATGTAATAAATGAATAAGCCAGTGATAATAGTAGTCAACAAAACTCCTACCGTGGCCAAAACTATACCAGGGCCCAATATGGGTTTTATTTCTCGATATTTAGTATCCATTCCCCCTGAGAAGAGGATGATACTAAGAGCCATAACACCTATAAATTGAGCTTCTTTCGGATTATGAAACTGGATACCCAATCCATCACTGCCAAATAGCATTCCAACGCCTAAAAACAACAACAATGCGGGTACACCGAACCGATAACCTGCTTTACCAGCCACTACACTGATAAATAGCAATATAGAGCCTAAAAATAAAATATTTCCTGCGTTAAGTTCCATATATTTTTTATATTGTTTTTTAACAAAAATACAGATTTGAATGGATAGAACAAAATATGCATTAAATTGTCCCCAATTTTTAATGTTTTTTTTGTAAATCTGGCTTTAGCTATTTTTATTCATATATTTATGAACAATAAAATTAGTAAATTGGTTGAAATATATAATATATAAAAATGTAATCAAATGAAAAAAGCTGATATCGGGATAATAGGATTAGCAGTCATGGGAGAAAACTTAGCCTTAAATTTTGAAAGTAAAGGATATACTGTTGCCATATATAACAAAAAAGATCATCCAGAAGATGATGTTGTTGGAGTATTTAGAAAGGGGAGAGGGAAAAATAAAAATTTTATAGGTGCTGAAACTCTGAAAGAATTTGTAGATTCTCTCAATCATCCTCGGAAAATCATGATGATGATAAGGGCTGGTGAGCCTGTAGATGAAGTTAAGAACCAGCTAATTTCATTATTATTACCAGGTGATATCATTATCGACGGTGGAAACTCTGATTTTCATGATACGGAACGTCGAGTAAAGGAGTGTGAAGAGCATAAAATATTATTTGTTGGAGCTGGCGTTTCCGGAGGTGAAGAAGGTGCATTAAACGGACCGTCCATAATGCCAGGAGGTTCGATTGACGCATGGCCTCATATAAAAGAGCCATTGCAAAATATTGCAGCAAAACTCGATGATGGAACTCCTTGTTGCCAATGGATAGGGCCGGGTGGAGCCGGGCATTTCGTAAAGATGGTACATAATGGTATCGAATATGGAGATATGCAAATTATAGCAGAAGCATACTCTTTATTAAAAAATTGCGGAAACAAATCGAACGAAATGATTTCCGAAATTTTCAACACATGGAATCGTGGAGAACTGAATAGTTTTCTCATAGAAATAACAGCTCAAATATTTAGATATAAAGATAAGGATGGCTCTTTTCTTATCGATAAAATTCTGGATGTAGCCGGACAAAAAGGCACTGGCAAATGGAGCGTTATTACTGCATTGGAAGAAAATGACCCATTGACATTGATAACCCAAGCTGTATATGCCAGAATTCTGTCCAGTCTATCTGAAGATAGGAATCACGCATCGCAAATATATTCTAACTTCTCCACTGCATCACAAAGGGTTTCTAACATTGAAGCAAATGCAATCAAAAATGCTCTTTATGCTTCAAAGATAATTTCTTATGCTCAGGGATTTTCTTTACTGAAGAAAGCATCAGACCGCTATCAATGGAATCTTGATTTGGGAAGTATTGCTATGATATGGAGAAAAGGTTGTATTATTCGATCGGCTTTCCTAAATAAGATTACTCAAGCATATACTGAAAATCCTTATCTTGAAAACCTTTTGTTTGACGAATATTTTATCAATACCATTAACGGTTTATTAGTAAATTGGCGACAAGTTATTTCTGAAGGAGTATTACAAGGGATACCCTTACCATGTATGTCTGCTGCATTAAGCTATTTTGATGGATTACGGACACGACATTCGACAGCCAACCTCATCCAAGCTCAGCGGGATTATTTCGGAGCTCATACTTATGAACGGATTGATGCCGAAAGGGGCAAGTTTTTTCATACGAACTGGACGGGAAAAGGGAGTAATACAACCTCTGGGTCTTATCAATTATAAATAAATTATGAAAAAAGCAGAAAATCAAATATTAGTTATCTTTGGAGCTTCTGGTGATTTGACCCACCGAAAATTATTACCTGCGCTTTTCGAATTATATTCTAGGGACTTACTTCCAGAAAAGTTCCAAGTTATAGGAGCGGCTAGAACTCCTCAAAGTACTGACGAATTTAGAAATAAGCAACAAGCATTTATTTCTGAAGTTCTAAAAATTTCAGACTATTCCCAATTGTCTAAATTGGCAGACTTTCTTCAATTGGTAAATTACATTGATTTTGATACTGATGATGCCAAGCAATATCAAATATTGAAGGAAAAAATAATTTTTCTTGAAAAAGAATACAACATACCGGACAATATTATTTACTATTTAGCTACACCTCCTGCCATGTATGATATTATACCTATCAATTTACAAAAATGTGGTATGAATGTAAGCCTGTCCGGTGGAAGCCGAAAAATAATAATAGAGAAACCTTTTGGATATGATTTAGAATCAGCACAAAGACTAAATCATTTGTTAGAATCGACTTTTCATGAATCCGAAATATTCCGTATCGACCATTATTTAGGAAAAGAAACTGTACAGAATATTCTTGTTCTCCGATTTTCCAACGGAATTTTTGAACCATTATGGAACCGGAACTATATTGACTCTATAGAGATTATATCTACAGAAACATTAGGTGTCGAAAACAGAGGTAAGTACTATGATATTGTCGGAGCATTAAGAGATATGGTACAAAATCACTTAATGCAACTAATAGCCTTTATTGCCATGGAACCCCCAGCCACATTTGATCCAGAATCGATTCGGGACGAAATCGCCAAAGTTTTCAAAGCCTTGCATGTATATTCTCCTGAAGAAAGAGTTCACAATATAATACGAGGACAATATATGGAAGGTAATATAGATGAAAAAAAGGTAATTGGATATCGCCGTGAAAAAAATGTTGCCCCAAACTCCAATACTGAAACATATATCGCCATGAAACTAATGATTGATAACTGGAGATGGGGAGGAATTCCATTTTTCATCTATACAGGAAAACGTTTGAAAGAAAAACGGACAGAGATTATTATTCATTTCAAATCGACACCACAACAATTCTTTATCGGACAGTGCTCAGGAAGCTCATGTAATCAACTCATTATTAAAGTTCAACCGGATGAAAGTATTTCATTAAAATTCGGACTAAAGATTCCAGGAGCAGGATTTGAAGTCAAGCAAGTCAGTATGGATTTCAAATATAATACATTGAGTGAAGAAAAACTTCCGGATGCATATGAACGTCTTTTGTTAGACGCTATGTTAGGAGATTCGACTCTATTTTCCAGAAATGATGCCTTAGAGGCCAGTTGGAAATTCATTGATCCTATAGAAGAAGAATGGAAAAAACATCCATCCAAAGACTTATGTTATTATAAAGCCGGTAGTACAGGTCCTACCATAATCAGCAATTTTAGGGAACAGACATTTAGATATATTCGGAATGAGTGTGAATTGCCTATACAAAACGAAATACAATGAAAAATTTAAGAAGATATCATAATACAGACATCCTTTTTAAATCTCTAACACAAGATATAAAGGAAAAAATGGATTTGGACCTGAATTCTCTTTTTTATTTAGCTATATCTGGAGGAAATACTGCTGTAAAAATGTTTGATTATTGGATAAACAAGAATCTTATACCTATATCATGGGAACGGATACGGTTCTTTTGGGTTGATGAACGCTGTGTCCCACCAAATAATTCAGAAAGTAATTATTTTCAGGCGAAAAAGCATTTATTTGAACCGTTAAATGTACCTATGGAGCATATTTTTAGAATTAAGGGAGAAAAGAATCCACAGGAAGAAGCCTCAGAATACGGAAATCTAATAAACAATTTAGTCCCTCACAAAAACAACAAGCCCGCATTTAATACCGTAATCTTAGGTACGGGTCTCGACGGCCATACTGCATCGATATTTCCAAATAACTTATCATTATTAACGAATAATGATAATTACGCTGTCGTTCAACATCCGGAAAAACCACAAATGAGAATATCCATGACAGGAACATTGATATTAAATGCTGACTCTATAATATTGCCAATTGTAGGTAAAGAGAAAAAGGATATTATAAAAAGAATAATATCCGATGATAAAGAGGACTTATACCTTCCTGGTAATTATATTTACAAAACAGCGAAAAATATAACTCTGTATCTTGAATATATATAGTAAAAATCATTCATCTTCTAATAAGTCAGGACGCAGACGACGAGTACGTTCTACAGACATATCATGCTCCCATTCTTCTATTTTTCGTTGATGTCCCGACAAGAGTATATCTGGAACTTTCCATCCTTTATATTCTGATGGTCGAGTATATATAGGCGCAGCCAAAAGATTATCTTGGAATGAATCGGACAAGGCCGATTGTTCATCGCCAATCGCCCCCGGAATTAACCTGATGATGGCATCACACATTACAGCTGCAGCTAACTCTCCCCCTGTAAGGACATAATCACCTATCGATATCTCTTTTGTTATAAGGTGTTCCCGGATACGGTAATCTATTCCTTTATAATGACCACACAAAATTATCAAATTTCCAGCCATAGACAAGCGATTCGCCATAGACTGTTTAAATTGCTCTCCATCGGGGGAGGTAAATATTACTTCATCGTAAATGCGTTCACTTTTTAGTTTACTAATAGCCCTATCAACAGGTTCTATCTGCATCACCATTCCTGCCGTTCCTCCGAAAGGGTAATCATCTACTCGCCGATGCTTATTGGTTGAATAATCTCGAAGATTATGGACAAAAATTTCTGCCAGGCCTTTGTCTTGGGCTCTTTTCAATATAGAACAGTTCAAGGGACTATCGAGCAATTCCGGTAAGACTGTAATGATATCAATGCGCATGTAATCAATTTTTCTTTTGCGCAAAATTAACTTTTTGAATCGGGCTACGCAATCTTTTTATTTGTTTCTTTTTTATGAAGAATAAATAGAACAAAAATATGCGATAAACAGTTTTTCTCTATATTTGCATAAGAGAAATATAATTCTGATGGATGAAATAAAAAATAAAATTGACGAGCTCAGGCAAAAGCTTAATGAGCATAATTATAACTATTATGTATGTAATTCACCAACTATATCAGACCGAGACTTTGATATGATGATGGACGAATTACAAAAACTGGAAGAAAAATATCCCGAATTTAATGATCCGAATTCTCCAACTCAAAGAGTGGGAAATGATATAAATAAATCATTTTCTCAAGTCGAACATAAATATCCGATGCTTTCTTTGGGTAACACCTATACAAAAGAAGAGGTAGAAGCTTTCTATGAACGTGTTAAAAGTGGACTGAACGATAATTTCAAAATCGTAGGAGAATTGAAATATGATGGGACATCGATTTCTCTTACTTATATCAATGGGAAATTGGTACGTGCTGTTACCCGAGGTGATGGTGTCAGGGGAGATGATGTCACTGAAAATGTAAAGACCATCCGAAGTATTCCTTTGCAATTGAGAGGAAGCAATTATCCAAAGGAATTTGAAATAAGAGGTGAAATCCTTATGCCTTGGACTGTATTCGAAGCATTGAATGAAGAACGGGAGAGACAGGAAGAACCTCTCTTTGCCAATCCTCGTAATGCTGCGGCCGGAACTCTTAAATCTCAAAATTCTGCAGTTGTAGCTTCTCGAAATTTAGATGCATATTTGTACTATATATTAGGTGATGGACTTCCGTCAGATAGTCATTATGAAAACTTGCAAATAGCTCGTAGTTGGGGATTTAAGATTTCTGATGCAATGAAGGTCTGTGATACGCTCGATGATATGATGAGTTTCATCGATTATTGGGATATTAACCGAAAGAATTTGCCTGTTGCAACTGATGGTATAGTATTCAAAGTATCGTCTCTTTTACAACAGAAAAATTTGGGTTATACAGCAAAATCTCCACGATGGGCCATTGCTTATAAATTCCAAGCAGAACGAGCTATAACACGATTGAATTCTGTGTCTTACCAGGTTGGACGTACGGGAACAATTACTCCCGTAGCCAATCTCGAACCAGTACAACTATCAGGAACCATTGTCAAAAGGGCATCTTTACACAATGACGACATTATTCAGTCTCTTGACTTACATATTGGTGATATGGTATATGTCGAAAAGGGGGGAGAAATCATTCCTAAAATAACGGGGGTCGATAAGGATACAAGAATGCTAATCGGTGAGAAGGTTCATTTTATAAAGCGCTGCCCGGAATGTAACACACCATTAATCAGATATGAAGGAGAAGCTGCACACTATTGTCCAAATGAAGACGGTTGTCCTCCTCAGATAAAAGGTAAAATTGAGCATTTTATCAGTCGGAAGGCGATGAATATAGATGGTTTGGGACCGGAAACAATAGACCTTTTTTACCGTATTGGATGGCTAAAAGACGTATCAGACCTGTATCATTTAAAGGAAAATGAAATTGCCGAGCAAGAAAGATTGGGGGAAAAGTCGGCAAAAAATATAGTCGAGGCTATCGAAAATTCAAGGAATGTTCCATTCGAACGTGTTCTTTTTGCTTTAGGTATTCATTTTGTAGGAGAGACTGTTGCAAAAAAGTTAGCAAATGCTTTTATAAACATCGATGCCTTAATGAATGCTTCAGAAGAGGATTTAATATCTGTCGATGAAATAGGAATCAAAATAGCACAAAGCATACATAAATATTTTGAGAAAGAAGGCCATCTAAGCCTTATATCCCGACTAAAAGATGCAGGGTTGCAATTTGCGCTTTCCCGAGAAAGATTAGAAAATCAATCGGATAGATTAAAGGGTGCTACTATTGTTATTAGTGGTACATTTAATCATCATTCACGTGACGAGTATAAATTATTAATAGAGCAGAACGGAGGGAAGAATACAGGATCAGTATCTGCTAAAACCTCATATTTATTAGCAGGCGAAAACATGGGGCCGGCAAAACTTGAGAAAGCAAAAAAATTGGGAATAAAAATAATCTCGGAGACTGACTTTTTGGAAATGATACAATCATGACTCTTTACAAATGAAAAACCATAAAATATGCTGTCATATTTAATTAAAAGAGAAATAAAAAAACAATTAAAACGCTCGACAATAAAGCGGAAAAAGAGATTTTTGGATTATAGAGATGTTGACGCTATAACTTTTATGGTTGAACAGGGGCAATTAGAAGAACTAAAACCTCTGATGCAAAGTTTCTTATTGGAGGGAATACAAGCTTCAATAGTCGTATTGAATATTGCAGGTATTCCGATTGACCCGGAATACCCGGCTGTTTCTATTATCGAAATACGAGCTGAAAATACAGTTAAGCAAAAGATGCTTCCTAATAAAGAAATAGTGAAACGCTTTATTAGTATTCGCCCGTCAGTTGTTTGTGATTTAACCACTCAAGAATTTCTGCCTCTGTTATATCTATTAAGTATCTCAATGGCAACGATGAAAATTGGAATAGAAAAAGGAGAGCTCCCTCTCTTTGATTTTATGCTAAAACCTTTAGATGAAAATTCATCGTATGAGTTAGCTAAAAATTTGTTTTTTTATTGGAAGAGCATTGATATAAAAAATAATAATTCGTAATTTTGAGGCCGCTTAATTAGACTTTTTGAATCAAAAGGATATATGACACAAATTAATTTAAAAGGAATGGGCGTAGCCCTGATTACCCCTTTCAAAGAAGACGAATCAGTAGACTATGATGCTCTTTCCAGGCTAATTGAATACCAGATTAAGAATGGTGTGGATTATCTTGTTGTATTAGGAACCACAGCAGAAACACCCACCCTGACAGAAGAAGAAAAAGACAAAATTCTACAATTGGTTATCGAACGAATAAAAGGACGCGTGCCCATTGTGTTGGGACTTGGGGGGAATAATACTAAAGGAATCGTAGACACATTAAAAAATAAAAATTTCACAGGAGTCGATGCAATTTTATCTGTAGTACCTTACTATAATAAACCCTCTCAAGAGGGGATTTATCAACATTATAAAGCGATTGCTTCAGCAACAAAACTACCTGTTATTTTGTATAATGTCCCGGGACGTACAGGTGTAAATATGACTGCGCAAACGACTCTAAGATTAGCGAACGAATTTGACAATATCGTAGCTATTAAAGAAGCTTCAGGAAATATCACTCAAATGGATGATATTATAAAGCATAAACCGAAAGACTTCATGGTTATTTCAGGTGACGATGGTATAACATTCCCGTTAATTACGTTAGGAGCTGTCGGGGTAATTTCTGTTATAGGAAATGCATTTCCTAAAGAATTTAGTCGTATGGTACGATTGGCACTAAATGGAGATTACGACAATGCCCTTCAGATTCACCATCGTTTTACTGAACTATTCGAACTTTTGTTTGTAGACGGAAATCCTGCAGGGGTAAAAAGTATTCTAAGTGTAATGGGATACATTCAAAATAAATTACGATTACCATTAGTTCCGACCCGGATAACCACATTTGAAAAAATACGTGAAGTTTTGAACAAATTGAATATAATCTGTTAAATGTTAAACAAAGCAAAATTATAATCTATTGTCAACAATCAACATTTATCTTATAATTATGTTGAATAGATAAAACAATATTTACTCAAATATTATTATGATACAAAGAATTCAATCTATATTTTTATTAATTGTAGCGGCCTTAATGATTACATTAATTTTCATGCCCTTGGCAAGTTTCAATACAGCAAATGCATCTTTTGAGTTTATGTCATATGGTGTAGTTTCTTTGGGAGAACCTTCATTTACAGCTGTTACAACTTGGTCACTCACAACACTTTTATCTCTTTCAGGTATATTGGCATTTATATCCATTTTCTTTTATAAGAAAAGACCATTACAAATACGATGTTGTCAATTTAACTTTTTATTGATATTAGCTTTTTATTTGGTCTTTTTTATTTATTGGTGGACTATACAGAATGACCTTGCTGCTCAAAGTATCGCATTGGAGGCGTCTTTAACAATGCCTATTGCCGCCTTGATTTTGGATTATTTAGCTATGAAAAAAATAAAACAAGATGATGATTTGGTAAAATCTATGGATCGCATTAGATAAAAGTAATCTACATAAAATAAGGCCCGGGAATACTTGATAGTCCCGGGCCTTATTTTATGTAGAAATTATCGTATCATGCCAACTTCTCTTTTAAGAATTTTCCGGTATAGGAATTAGAACAATTTGCAATATCTTCAGGTGTACCCGCACAAACCAGATAGCCACCTTTATCTCCACCTTCAGGCCCTATATCTATGATATAATCGGCACATTTGATAACATCCATATTATGCTCAATTATAATCACAGTATGGCCTTTATCTATCAATGCATTAAATGCTTTCAATAAAGTCTTTATATCATGAAAATGTAGTCCGGTTGTAGGTTCGTCAAATATAAAAATCGTAGGCTCCAATTTTTCATTACTTAAAAAGTATGCCAACTTAACTCTTTGGTTTTCACCACCAGAAAGAGTAGAAGATGATTGCCCTAACTTTATGTAACCTAATCCTACATCTTGCAACGGTTGTAACCTTTTAATAATTTTATTTTCAGTATTACCCGGATATGCAGAAAAGAATTCAATTGCCTGATTTATTGTCATATCCAAGACATCATTGATATTTTTTCCATGATATTCGATTTCCAACACCTCTTGCTTAAATCTTTTTCCATGGCAACTTTCACATTCCAATGTAATATCTGCCATAAATTGCATTTCCACAGTAATCGTACCTTCACCTTTACACTCTTCACAGCGCCCACCTTCTACGTTAAAGGAAAAATAAGCTGGGGTAAACCCCATTTGTTTTGCTCCCTGTTGTTCTGCAAATAATTTTCGGATTTCATCATAAGCCTTTAAATATGTAGCAGGATTTGAACGGGATGATTTACCAATAGGATTTTGATCGACAAACTCGATATGTTTCATAAAGTCGATATCTCCAGAAAGTTTATTATATGTTCCCGGCAATTCACTTCCCTCATCATAATAACGTGATAATGCCTTAAAAAGAACATCTCTGACCAATGAAGATTTGCCAGAACCACTAACTCCCGTCACCACAGTCATTACTTGTAAAGGAAATGAAACATTTATATTTTTTAGATTATTATGAGCTGCACCTTCAATATTGATTGACATATTCCACGGTCGCCTGTATTCAGGTATATCTATGATTTCTTCACCTGTCAGATACCGAACAGTATAGCTTTTCGATGCCCTCTTTAAATTTGACAAATCACCTTGGTATACGACTTCACCACCTAATCTACCAGCTTTCGGCCCTATATCTATAATATAATCAGCAGCTTTTATTATATCTTCATCATGCTCTACAACAATAACCGTATTCCCTAAATTTTGTAATTTTCGTAATACTTGTATCAATAATCCAGTATCTCGAGAATGTAATCCGATACTGGGCTCATCTAGTATGTAAAGAGACCCTACCAAACTACTACCTAATGATGTAGCCAAATTTATCCGCTGACTTTCCCCTCCAGATAAGGTAGAAGATAAACGATTAAGTGTCAAATATCCCAAACCCACATCAAGAAGAAATGTAATACGGCTGTTTATCTCGGTTAATAATCGCTTTGCAACGGACGTATCGTATTCATCCAGCATAAGTTCGTCAAAAAAAACTTTCAATTCAGTAATCGGTAATTGTACCAATTCTGAAATAGATTTACCTCCAATCTTAACATATTGAGCTTGAGGCTTCAGCCTACTTCCTTTGCAATTCGGACATAATGTTTTCCCCCGATATCGAGCTAGCATTACTCTATATTGAATTTTATATTGATTTTCTTCCAACATGCGAAAAAAATCATTTATTCCTTCAAAATATTCATTCCCGTTCCATAATAATTCTTTTTGCTTTGATGTCAATTGATAATATGGTCGATGAATGGGAAAACCTATTTTTTCAGAAACACGAACAAGCTCTTTTTTCCATTCGCCCATTTTTTCTCCTCGCCAGCAAACAACAGCATCCTCATATATTGATAAAGCTTTATTGGGTACTACCAAATCTTCATCTATACCGATAACTTTACCAAATCCCTCACAGGTAGGGCATGCACCCACCGGACTATTGAAACTGAACATCAAATCATTCGGCTCTTCAAAAATAATTCCATCAGCTTCGAATCGTTTAGAAAAAAGATGTTCCTCAGTCTTATTATTTGATATATAGAATTTTACAATACATTCTCCGCCTCCTTCAAAAAATGCTGTTTCTACAGAATCAGATAATCGGCTTATTGTATCATTGTTTGAAGAGCAACTCAAACGGTCTATCAATAATCTTATACTTCCCTCGTCAAAATTGCCTGTATTATTTTTTATCTCTTCGATTCTAAGTATTTTGTCCTGATATTCTATTCGATTGTAACCTTCTTTCAACAAAATATCCAATTGCGCATTCAACGATCGCCCCTCAGGTAAATGAATAGAGGTCAATATTGCAAAACGTGTACCTTCGGGATAAGAAAGCATACATTTAACAACATCTTCGACTTGATGCTTCTTTACTTCTTTCCCTGAAACTGGAGAGATGGTCTTTCCAATACGAGAATAAAGTAATCGTAGATAATCATAAATTTCTGTAGAGGTTCCTACTGTAGAACGAGGATTGCGAGTATTGACTTTTTGTTCTATGGCTATAGCTGGTGGAATACCTTTTATAAAATCACACTCAGGTTTACTCATACGCCCCAAAAATTGTCTAGCATATGCAGACAAACTTTCCACATAGCGACGTTGGCCTTCTGCATATAGAGTATCAAAAGCCAATGAAGACTTACCTGAGCCAGATAATCCCGTAATTACAACTAATTTATTTCTTGGAATTTCAATATCTATGTTCTTTAGATTATTTACTCTTGCTCCTTTTATAAAGATATTGTTCTCTGACATAATTAGGCATCCATTTTATAAAGAGTACAAAGATAATACAAATCCATATTTTCGTTATATTTAGATACAGCTCTTTTAGTTAAAATTACAGATAATTTTAACTTACCGCATATAAATAACGAGGAAATAAAATATATTAAAAAAAGTGACATATTTCTGAACAAATGAGGTATATACTCTTGTTTTTTATTTATATTTGTAATAACACTAAAAATCATAGTTATGAAAAATTTATCAGCTTTATTTGCATTTTTAGGAGGTGCCGCTGTAGGTGCTACATTGGGCATTTTATTTGCTCCAGAAAAAGGAATTGATACTCGTCAACGCATTGTTCGTATTTTACGTGAGAAGGGTATAAAACTCAATCGCAAAGAGATGGATGAGCTTGTTGACCAAATTGCAACCGAAATTAGTGGAGGCAGTGAAGAATAAATATCTGCCGAATTATATCCGGCATTATAAGATGGTATTGTAATGCCGGATAAATTTAATACACTTGATTACAAATTGTTGATAGTGAAAATGAAATAATCCTAATAAAAATCAATCGTAATGCCCGAAGTGGATACTAAACAATCATCTGTTCACCGAATAATTTCCGAAATAAAAAAATACCTCATATTACAACGGGACTTATTAAAAGTAGAAGGAGTAGAAAAACTTACAGTATTAGTCACTGCATTTTTACTACTCATGCTGTTTGTAATATTAGGAACAGCTGCACTATTTTATTTTCTTTTTGCATTTGCGTATATATTGGCTCCTCATGTAGGAGGATTAACTGTTAGTTTTTTAATTATCGGATGTATTCCTCTTTTGTTATTAATTATTTCCTTTTTCTTCAGGAAACAATTGATAATAAATCCAATTGTAAGATTTTTAGCAGGCTTATTTTTGATAGATTCTGACAAACAAAATTCTGAACAATGAACCTGAGCGACAAAAATGGAAAAATTACATTTGATTCTTTAGTATCTTACAAGCGGAATTTGAAAAATCAAATTGCCGAGCAACAAGTAAAATTGCAAGAATCTTATCATCAACTGACTGCACCGTTTTCGCGCCAAGCAACAACTTCATCTTTCATGGGTACATTCGCTAAAAGCGTCGCAATATTTGATGGTCTTATGTTTGGATTTCGGATGTTTCGAAAAATTCGGAATATATTCCGCCGCTAAATTTCATATTATATTCTCTTTTATACATAGTTAATTTACAAATTCTTAAAAACTTTATTCCTTATTATTTTGTTTTGAATACATAAATTAAAAAAGGTAAACTATGTATTCAAAAATAATATCAGGAATATTGATATTAACTATAACATTATCTTGTTCCGATAACTATAATATAGAAGGTACTATCGACTCTATTGCTAATGGCGATATCGTTATTTTGCAAAAGCAGCAGGGCCAGTCGTTTATAAATATCGACAGTGCCCACATCAAAGATGGACATTTTTCATTTAAAGGTAGGCAAGATACCGCAACAATGGCTCTTATCTCCATATCGGGTAAAGATAAACTTCCTTTTACCCCACTTCTTTTTATTCTTGAAAATGGAAATTTAAGAGCCCGAATAGATACATTATCTTCTATTTCAGGTACAGAATTAAATGATAAATTCCAAAACTATATGGATGATAGGTCATTTCTCGATATAAAACTAGAACAGCTGAGCCGGCAATATGTCACAACATACGTAAAGGGGCAATTAACAGATAGTTTGTTTGTTAGATTGCAGAAAGAATTTGGAGAATATGAAACTCAACTAAAAGATTTGACACGAAACTATATTTTAAACAATACTAACAATATTTCTGGTGTATATTTATTTATTCAGAACAGTTTTCTTTTTCCTCCCGAAACCCAAAAAGAGATTATTGAAAATGGGGGAGAATTTTTTGAGCATAACCCAGCAATTCAAACATTTTCAAAATTGTTATCTATGAACAAAAATGTAGAAATCGGCATGCCTTATATCAATTTGAAAATGCAAACTCCGAGTGGTAGCCCTGTTACTTTATCTGATTACATTCAAAAAGGAAAATATGTTCTAATTGATTTTTGGGCATCTTGGTGTGCACCTTGTCGTAAACAAATGCCAGAATTAATAAAAATATACGACCGTTTCAAGAATAAAAATTTTGAAATTGTTGGTGTATCATTTGATAATAACAAAAATGAATGGGTAGAATATATAAATGACATGAAAATTTCATGGCCTCAAATGTCCGATTTAAAAGGATGGGATTCCAACGCGATTATGCTATATGCCATTCAGGGGATACCACATACGGTTTTAGTAAATCCTCAAGGAATTATAATTGCAAAAGATTTAAAAGGGAAAGAACTAATCAGTACTCTTAATAAACTTTTAAAATAGCATTCTGATATATATAAAATTTTAGGATGATAACTTGTTGCCAGGGTTTGTATTCAATAATTTCTTCTTTTTCGAGCAAAATATTATCTTTGCTGCCTATTATTCAGTTCCAATTTTATAATTGGAGAGAAATAAAAAATATAAAATGAAAAAAATAGCATCAAGTTTAGTAATATTATGGTTTTTGTCCATATCTTTAATTCAAGCTGCTAATATTGACTACAAAGCAACAGCATTTAATATGTATATCAATGGTAAAATGCCCCAGTGGGAAATCTTGATTAATAAAATTTCGAAAGACCCAGAATGGCAGAACTATGATTGTCAACTTGAAACACTGACTTACTATTATGGTCTTGTGGGACATTTGTTGGATAAAAAAAGAAAAGACGATGCGGAAAGAGTATTGGCAAATGCCTTGGCTTTGGCAAATCAAATGTACAAACAAACGCCGAATGATGCTTTATTATTAGGGCTGATGGCAAACCTTACTGGATACCAAATAGCTCTCTCTCCAATAAAAGCAGCAACATTGGCTAAAGGTATGATGTCCAAGGCAAAAAAGTCAATATCTCTAAATCCTAATGACCCTTATGTAAATATCTTGTATTCCAATATCCTTTTCTATATGCCATCTATGTTTGGAGGAGATAAAGACAAGGCATTAGCAGGCTACCAAAAAGCCTTGAAATATATGGAAAGTCATGATGGATATATAAAGAATAATTGGATGTACATACAGTTACTTACAACTATAGGTCTTGTCGAAGAAAAAAATGAAAATTATATTGAAGCCGAAAAGATGTACCAAAAAGTCTTGCAATTACAACCCAATTATGGGCACGTAAAAAACATCGTATATCCCAGATTGATGAAAAAAATGAAAAGTTGAAAATTTGTTTCAAAAATATATGCAGGACAACGGATAATACAAAAATAAGATATAGTAAAACAAGAAAGAATGAATGATTATATTAATGTAAAAGTCCAGATTACACCATATTCCGAAACGGTATCGGATATTTTATCTGCATTACTTGCAGACATAGGATTTGAGAGTTTTGTTCAGACAGCGACAGGATTAGATGCTTATATTCAAACATCCTTATTCAATAAAGAAAAGTTAGAGTCTGTTATTGAAAACTTTCCATTCAATGCAACCATAAGTTATGTAATAGAATCAATCAAAGGGAAAAATTGGAATGAGGAATGGGAAAAAAACTATTTCCAGCCTATTGTTATAGATAATGAATGTGTCATATACAGTACTCATCACAAGAATATACCACAAGCAAAATATTCCATTATTATCGATCCCAAAATGGCATTTGGGACAGGTCATCATGAAACAACAAGTCTGATACTTACCAGTATATTGAAAGGGAATGTTTCAGGGAAAAAAGTATTAGATATGGGATGTGGTACAGCTGTTTTAGCTATTTTAGCAGCAAAACGGGGTGCTGACAAAATAACAGCCATAGATATAGACCCCTTTGCTTACGAAAATGCAGTAGAGAATATTGCATTAAATAATGTTTCAGATATTTCTGTAAAATTAGGAGGGGTAGAATTATTAGGAAACGAAACATATGATATCATATATGCCAATATCAATCGTAATATTTTATTAAATGATATGCACGTCTATGTACGATGTATGCATTCTGGATCAGAAATATATTTCAGTGGGTTTTATGTAGATGACATCCCTGTAATTAAGGAAGAAGCTGAGAAATGCGACCTGAAATTTGAAAATTATATAGAGAAAAATAAATGGGTCGCTACAAAATTTATTAAAAGATAAAGAAGATGTCTGGAATACATAAAGTTACTATCAATGATTTGGCTAAAGAATTAAACACTTCAGCCTCTACCGTATCGAGAGCTTTACAAAATCATCCGAGAATTAGTGCAAAAATGAAAGCTGCGGTTTTGGAATTAGCAAAAAAAATGAATTATCATCCAGACCCAGTAGCTCATCATTTACGAACAGGAAAAGGCTTTGTCATTGGAGTAATTGTTCCACGTATCGATCGTCATTTCTTTGCTTCTGTTATCGGTGGTATAGAAAGTATAGCTCATGAAAACGGATATAGTGTACTTGTATCTCAATCAAACGAACGATATGATGATGAAAGAGCAATAGTTAAGACCATGATGTCAAAAAAAATAGATGGATTAGCTGTTTCTTTGGCATCAGAAACCATTGATTATAAACATTTTGAAACAGCAATTTCTGCCGGTATTCCTGTTGTCTTTTTCGACCGAGTTCCTTTAGAGCCTATTAGTAGCATGGTAGAAGTTGATAATTTCCAAGCTTCTTATGATGCTGTACAGCATTTAATATCACAAGGATGCCGTCGTATCGCTCATTTGGCGGGACCTATGACACTTAGTGTATACCGAAAACGCAAAGAAGGTTACATAAAGGCCCTTGAAGACGCAAAAATACCTGTAGAAGATGAGCTAATTCTTGAAAACAGTATTACATTAGTAACAGGAGAGGAGGCTGGACTTAAAATATTAAATATGAAAAATCGTCCTGATGGAATTTTCTCTGCCGGAGATTATTCTGCAATAGGGGTTATGCATACTCTGCGTAACGGCGGATTACATATTCCTCAAGATATATCTGTCGTAGGTTTTGCCAATGAACCTTTCGATTCGTTTGTTGACCCTCCTTTGACTTCAGTAGACCAAAAAAACCGGGAAATGGGTAAAAATGTAGCAGAACTTTTATTAAAAAAAATGAACCATGAAAGCGAGATGGAGAACAGAGAATGTATTTTATTACAACCGGATTTGATGAAAAGGGAGTCTTCCTTGAAAATGAGAGATAAGAAAAAAAGTAAAGAAAAAAAATTGTAGAATAATATTTTTTTTATACATTTGTGCAATCGATTACGCAATCACATTTTCACGTACTTACATACATAAAATGTGGTATCGATATTATATAAATTGAGTTATTTACATATTTAACAACAGATACTTATGAAAACAAATTATGAACTTCGCTATGCATGTGATCCCCGTGATGCAAAGAGTTATGATACAACAAGATTACGTGGAGATTTTTTGATCGAAAAAATCTTTACCGATAATGAAGTAAACATGGTTTACTCTATGTATGATAGACTTATTGTTGGTGGAGCCAAGCCAGTAGGAGAAGCATTAATACTCGAAGCCATAGATCCTTTAAAAGCAACACATTTCCTCTCTCGCAGGGAATTAGGTATATTCAACGTTGGAGGACCTGGTAGAGTAAAAGCCGGAGATGCAATATTTGATTTGAATTATAAAGAAGCATTATATCTTGGCGCAGGCGAAAGGACTGTTACATTTGAAAGCATTGATCCGAAAAATCCTGCTAAATTCTATTTTAACTCTGCACCTGCTCATAAGACATATCCTGATAAAAAAGTGACAAAAGCTGATGCTGTGGTTGCAGAAATGGGCTCATTAGAAGGATCTAATCATAGGAATATCAATAAAATGTTGGTTTCTCAGGTATTGGAAACCTGCCAATTACAGATGGGTATGACCGAATTACAACCAGGTAGTGTATGGAACACTATGCCGGCACATACTCATAGCCGTCGTATGGAAGCGTATTTCTATTTTGAGGTTCCAGAAGGTGAAGCTGTATGCCACTTTATGGGAGAACCTACTGAGACTCGTCATATATGGATGCAAGGAGAACAAGCTGTATTATCTCCTGAATGGTCAATACATTCAGCTGCAGCAACTCGTAATTATACTTTTATATGGGGTATGGGTGGTGAAAATCTAGATTATGGAGATCAAGATTTCTACAAAAATACAGAATTGCGATAAATCGAATTAATTAACAAAACACACTAACTTTATTTTTATGGTAAACTTTTCATTAGAAGGTAAGGTTGCACTTGTAACAGGTGCTTCTTATGGAATTGGTTTTGCTTTGGCCACAGCTTTTGCTCAAGCTGGTGCTAAAATCGTTTTCAATGACATCAAACCTGAGTTGGTAGAAAAAGGTCTTGCTGCTTATGAAGCTGAAGGAATTAAAGCTCATGGCTATGTATGTGATGTAACTAAAGAAGACCAGGTTGAGGCAATGGTTGCTCAAATCGAAAAAGAAGTTGGAGTTATTGATATTCTTGTAAATAATGCAGGAATTATCAAGCGTATACCTATGCATGAAATGTCTGCTGCAGATTTCCGCCAAGTAATAGATATAGATTTAAATGGTCCGTTTATCGTTTCTAAAGCAGTTATCCCCAGTATGATAAAAAAAGGTCATGGCAAAATTATCAATATATGCTCTATGATGAGTGAACTCGGACGTGAAACTGTTTCAGCTTATGCTGCTGCTAAAGGAGGATTGAAGATGCTTACTCGCAATATTGCCTCTGAATATGGAGAATACAATATTCAATGTAATGGTATAGGTCCGGGTTACATTGCAACACCGCAAACAGCTCCTTTAAGAGAAAAACAAGCTGATGGTTCTAGACATCCATTTGATGCATTTATTGTTGCTAAAACTCCTGCTGCACGTTGGGGAACACCTGAAGATTTGATGGGACCGGCAGTATTCCTTGCCTCTGAAGCATCAAACTTTGTAAACGGTCATATCCTTTATGTGGATGGTGGTATATTAGCATATATCGGGAAACAACCTAAATAATATTCTAAATTTTATATCTAAACCTTACAAGTCTTGTAACTTTTAAGTTATAAGACTATGTAGGGTTTCTTTAATTATATAATAAAAATGAGAAAAATACTTTTTTTAAGCTTATTTTCCATTGTTGGTTTTTCGTGTACTGAAAAAAAAGAGGTACAAATAGCCATTCAAAATGATTCTTCTTTTGACCGGAGCAATGAAATTGTAGAAGTAGCAATGTCCTCTGTAACAGAAAAATTGCAACTTAATGATACAGCTACATTTATTATTATAGATGCTCAAGGACAACAAGTACCTTATCAGATTACTTATGATGGAAAAATCATTTTTCCGGCAAACGTTAAAGCCAATATGGAATCAGAATATGTAATAAAACCGGGTACTCCTGAACAGTTTCCAACAATGACGACAGGAAAACAATATCCTGAACGTGTTGATGACATAGCTTGGGAAAACGATAAAATTGCGTTTCGTACATATGGCCCAGCTCTTCAAGCTACCGGAGAGCGTGCTTTTGGATATGATATTTGGGTGAAATCTGTTTCTGACCTTGTCGTAGAAGATAGATATGCAGGAGAATTGAATCCTGAAACCAAAGCAAAAATTGCTGAACTAAAGAAGACTGACTCTAAAGCTGCTGATGAATTATATAAATCAGTTTCTTATCATGTAGATCATGGTAATGGACTGGATTGTTATAAAGTAGGTCCTACATTAGGAGGTGGTACTGCTGCTTTGATGGTCAATGATTCTATTATTTACCCTTATTGTTATAAATCTTTCGAAATCTTAGATAACGGGCCACTACGTTTCACGGTGAAATTAGAATATAATCCTCTGACCGTAAAAGGAGACAGTAATATTGTTGAAACTCGTATTATAAGTTTGGATGCTGGTACCCAATTAAATAAGACAACTGTATCATATAGCAATCTGAAAGAAAATACTCCTATTGTTGCAGGTATTGTACTTCATGAACCT
Organism: Coprobacter secundus subsp. similis; assembly: GCF_015097275.1. GTDB lineage: Bacteria > Bacteroidota > Bacteroidia > Bacteroidales > Coprobacteraceae > Coprobacter > Coprobacter secundus. Next base: position 907,044 of record NZ_AP023322.1, on the reverse strand, counting down.
GCAGATGTATGTCGATATGTTGCATCTGCTGATAAGGGCTATATTGGATATGCGGATCCGACGGATAATGTTAACAATAATAATGGTATAATCTATGTCGGAGCTGTATTTCCACAAGCCTTGAACGATGCGAAACCGGTATTTTACAGTGAAAAAGAAAAAACAAATGAAAGAGGAGGAGCAGATGGACAACTTCTAGCTATCAGCGAGTATACTCCAGATTCAGATTTCGTATATTATTGGGGTGCAGGATGGAGTAAATACGGATTTGACACTCCAGAATCCTGGTTTTCCTATCTAGAAGAAGCTGCTGCGGCAATACAACAGCCATTAAGCGTTACATTAGTCAAATGATATAAAAAAATATCAGACAGGAAAAATTTCCTGTCTGATATTTTTTTAACGAATAATAACATATAATCTTATTTATTATCCGGATGTAAAATATCATTGCCCAAGTGTGTCTTTGCTTCTAAAGCCTCTCTTTCTCTAACTTCTTTTGCTTTTTTCGCATATACTATCATTCGTAAAGATTGGTCATAAGTAAGATAGTTCCATATCCAATTCAAAAGAACGACTACTTTATTTCGTACTCCAAGAATAGAGCGTAAATGTACAACTAACCACATAACCCATGCAAACCAACCTTGCATCTTTATTTTACTGAATTCGGCTACAGCACGATTTCGTCCTACCGTTGCCATTGATCCTAAATTTCGATAGTGAAAGGGTTTTAAGGATTTACTTTTTTCGATGCGTTTTAAATTTTCAGCAAGTAATTTTCCTTGTTGAATTGCAACCTGGGCCAATTGAGGATGTCCATTAGGGTAATCTTTATCAGAAGTCTGAATACATTGATCTCCAATTGCAAATACATTATTCATCCCTTCAACGCGATTAAATTCATCAACTTTGATTCTTCTACCACGTCCCAATAGTGTCGGACTCAAATTACCCACTGGAATAGCAGTAACACCACTAACCCATATAAATGTCCGAGTTGCAATCTCTGAGCCATCTTCAAGAATTACTTTATGATCTTTATAATCGACAACTTTCTTATTCAGTAATATATTTACTCCCATTTCTCTTAAGAATTGTTCGGCTTTTTCTGAAGATTCTGTCGACATACCCGGCAATAAACGAGGTCCGGCTTCTATAAGATATATATGCATCAGACTACTTGGCATATCGGGATAATCATGAGGGAGTACAAACCGTTTCATTTCTGATAAAACTCCTGCAATTTCAACGCCTGTAGCCCCACCTCCAACAATAACAATATTGAGAAGCTCCTGCCGTTCTTTATCTGTAGAGCAGGTTATTGACCTTTCTATATTTGAAAGTAGAGCATTCCGCAATCCCATGGCTTCTGACACAGTTTTCATAGGCATAGCCTCATCTTCTATATGTTCATTTCCAAAGAAATTCGTTGTTGTCCCTGCAGCAAATACCAGATAATCATATTCAGCTTTACCGATAGATGTCTGTATCATATTCATTTCTGGAAAGATAGCTCTGACCTCTGCCATACGAAAATAGAAATCTTTACGTTTTTGAAAAATTTTTCGAAATGGAAATGAAATAGAGCTCGGCTCCATTCCCGACGAAGCTACCTGATATACAAGAGGAGGAAATTGATGATAATTATTCTTGTCTACTAAAACAACCTGAAAATTTGACCTTTTCAATTTATTGGCCAATTTCAGACCCCCAAAACCACCACCGACAATGATAACCCTTTTTTTGTCACTTTTAGGAATATTGAAACTCATATCTTTTTCTTTTTTACCTATACATTGCAAAATTATACCTTTTTATTTGTTTATGGATGCATTGGTCCTTACTTTTATTGAAATATAGAAAATAATATTCCGTTGCACCGCCTTTACGAAATACAAACAACAATATGATTTCGCCATTATATAAACAAGATAAAATGTTTTTAGAAATCAGATTTCAATAATTTTTTAAGTCTTTTATTGGAATAATATCAAAAAACTTTCCTACGTTTGTAAGAAATTATTGAGCAGTAGAAGTAAATATGAAACTCTTAAAGAAAATAATAAAATACACACTTCTATTTTTTTTTATTTCCACCATCTCATCTGTTATACTTCTACGATTTATTCCAGTATATATAACTCCATTGATGCTTATTCGAAGTGTCCAGAATATGAGTAGGGGAGAGTCTCCTGTTTGGCACCATCAATGGGTTCCATTAGATAGAATCTCACATTGGTTGCCCCAAGCTGTCGTTGCTTCAGAAGATAATCTATTTTTAGAACATAAGGGTTTTGATTTTGTCCAAATAGAGAAAGCTTTAGAAGAAAATAAAACTCGTAAAAAGCCCAGAGGTGCCAGTACTATATCACAACAAACAGCTAAAAACGTTTTTTTGTGGCCAAGCCATTCTTTTATACGAAAAGGGCTTGAAGTTTATTTTACATTTCTTATCGAACATATTTGGGGGAAAGAACGAATTATGGAAGTGTATCTCAATTCAATAGAGATGGGTAAAAATATTTATGGAGCAGAAGCTGTTGCCCAAAAACACTTCAATGTTACAGCTAAGAATTTATCTAAATCTCAATGTGCCCTTATTGCAGCAACATTACCTAATCCGATACGATTCAATTCTGCCCAGCCGTCCCCATATATACAAAAACGAAAACGTCAGATTATATCTTTAATGGGAAAAATTGCTCCTGTAAAATTCAATTAGTATCTATTCTAAATTAATTATGGCTTGACTCTATACATGATTTCTCTTCCAAAATTCAATTGTTTACATCGAATTTCATTGATAATATCATAAATCAATTCGATAATATTATTCATACTTTTCTTTACATCCGGGCTAAGTTCCATTCCTATCTCTTGAATGTCTTTAGCTGTCACGACAATAAGTTCTATATCTGGTATATTGTCTTGTAATATCATTGCATCTATCATGTCTTTGAGCCCGATTTCATGTGCACTGAGTAAAAGCGGATAATCTATGGAGAAACGGGGCTTTATCCTTCTGACTGTTCCCGGAGGGAGACTATCTAATGTCGCATCTATCATTATAATATGACGATATTGTTGTAATGTTCCTATCAAAAATATCCCTCCGGTCCCTCCATCAAGAATATCCACTCCTTCTGGTAATTGCATCTGCTCAAGTCGATGTATTATATGAATACCTACTCCTTCATCTTTCAGGACTAAATTACCGATTCCTAAAATTAGAATATCTTTCATTTTCTATATTTTATGTCGATTCTATACTTTTATTTTTTTCTCTATTGTTTCTAAGCGTTTTTCATCTAATTTTATTTTTTCCTGTTCTAATTCTTCCTTTTCTGCCTCTTCTACAATGGTTGCATTTATAAATTTCCAACCACCGATGATAGAAGAAGCTATTCCATTTCGTTCTATATAATCGTGATAAAAAACCAAATAGATATGAGCTATGGCAAATAAAATAAATGCCCACATCAGTATATGATGAATATTTCTGACTGGGAAAAAACCTCCCATTTCAAAAAGTAGCCATGTGAAAAATGGTTCAAAAATATTATTAGTAGAAACACAAAACATGGCAAATCCTGTAAATGTCTGTATTGCCATAATAATGAAAAGCCCAAAGTAAGTAAAAGCGGCCAGACTATTATGTCCAATATCATATACGGGTTTTGGAGATAATAAAAGAACATCAACTTTGATTGTCTCAAAAATTCCTCGCCATTGTTTCTTTTTTAAAGGTATATAATTATACCATTTGGCAAATGAATTTCCAGCAAAAAACCAATATATACGGACAGCAAAATTTACAACAAATATAAAAGCTGCAATGAAATGAGCCAAGCGAACCCAACCAAACCAATAGTTCGCTTCAGGTGCAGTACTATGCATAATAGCTGGAGGATCTCCGATAATATATCCGGTAATACATAATACAGTTATCACAAAGGCATTTACCCAATGGAAAATACGCACAGGTAATTGCCATACATATACCTCTCTCAAAGGTGCTTTACGACTAATCATAACTATATGCATTTAAAGTGCATCAAACTGATGTACATGTTTTCCTTCTTCATCATAAAGATGTACAGCACAAGCCATACATGGATCAAATGAATGTATTGTTCGTATTATTTCCAAAGGAACTTCTGCATTATGAACAGGAGTTCCTAATAAAGAAGCTTCGAATGCCGAACGTTGTCCCTTAGTATCTCTTGGTGAAGCATTCCAAGTTGTAGGAACAACCATTTGATAATTTTTTACCTTGCGATTTTCGATGTTCACATAATGGGCCAATGCTCCTCGAGGAGCTTCTGTCAAGCCGTATCCTTGGGCTTTATCAGGCCAAGTTTTAGGCTCCCAATAAATACCGTTAAACATCCTATAATCACCAGATTTTATATTAGAAAGAAGCTCTATATAAGATTCTTCCATCCAGTCAGCTATTAAATTTGATTCCATAGCCCGGGCTAAGGTACGTCCAATAGTAGAGTACATTGCTTCAAACGGCACATTAAGTTGTTTTAAACAGCGGTCTGTAATCTCAATATAGTCGTCTTTTTTACTGGCATAACCGATAATAAAACGGGCTAAAGGTCCTGTTTCCATGGGCAAGCCTTTGTAACGAGGAGTCTTTATCCAGCTATATGGCTTGTTATTGTCTAAGTATTCGTAGGGTGGAGTCGGGCCTGTATAATCAAGGTTTGTTTCTCCTACAGAAGGATGTAATCCTACGTTTTTACCTTGTGTATATGAGTACCACGAATTATTGATATACTCCTGCAAGCCATTCATATCGGTTGGGTCAAAGTCATCAATTCTTGACAAGTCTCGGTCAACTACTATGCCTCTCGGACTATGATAAGTATTTAATTCTCCGTAATTACCGGTCGGATAATCTCCGTAAGAGATATAGTTCCTTAAGCCTCCACCGATTTGAGTCCATTCTGGATAATAGGAAGCAATAGCCAATACATCCGGTAGGTATACTTGACGAACAAAATTTTGAGTCTCTTGAATAATCTCTGCAACATAACTTAAGCGTTCCAGATTGATAGCATTTGGATCATTGATATTTACAGCACAAGCCATACCTCCGACAAGAAAATTCGGGTGTGGATTTTTCCCCCCAAAAATAGTTTGGATTTTTACAATATCTTTTTGTACTTCTAAGGCTTCAAGATAATGAGCAACTCCCAATAAATTTACCTCTGGAGGTAATTTATATGCTGGATGTCCCCAATATCCATTGGAGAAAATACCAAGTTTACTGGATTCGACAAATTTTTTTATCTTCTTTTGCACATCCGAAAAATATCCGACCGAACTCTTAGGCCACGCAGATATGCTTTGGGCGATTTCTGAAGTCTTTTTGGGATTGGCTTTTAATGCTGATACTACATCTATCCAGTCTAAAGCTTGTAATTGATAAAAATGGACGACATGGTCTTGCTCTGTCAATGCTGCTTGCATTAAGTTTCGCACCATTTGGGCATTAGGAGGAATAATAATACCTAACGCATTCTCAATAGCACGTACTGAACATAAAGAATGTATCGAAGTGCATACTCCACATACTCGTCCCACGAAAGCCCATACATCTCTTGGGTCTCGATTCTGCGCAATGATTTCGATGCCTCTCACCATTGTACCTGTACTGAAAGCATCCTTTATCACCCCATTTTCTATATCTGCTTCTATTCTGAGATGACCTTCTATTCTGGTAATCGGGTCTACAACTATTCTTTTGGCCATGATTTATTTATATTTATCAGTTAATCTTTATGGATGTCTTTATTTTTTTCTATATCATCAATCTGAGAATCAATTTTATCTTGTTGCCTTATATCGCTTTTTTCATCTTTATCAAATTCATTCTCGTTTATGCTCAAGTCATCCATCTGATTTTTAATCAATTTCCGTTTCTGAATATTTGTTACTACTGCATGGGCCAGAACTCCTCCCAATGCGACAGCTGTAAGGCCGGCTCCTATCTTATCGGCCGTTGCTTCTATACCAATACCATGTACATAAGGGATATGACTATACAAAGGTTCATAATCCCAAAAATTGGGTTCTGAACATCCGATGCATCCATGCCCTGATTGAATAGGATAACTGACACTATTATTCCATTTGATAACTGCGCAAGAATTAAATGTATTCGGGCCTTTGCATCCCATATAATAAAGACAATATCCTTTTTTTGCATTCTCGTCATCAAAAGATTGCACAAATAGTCCTGCATCGTAAGCTGGCCTGCGATAACAAGTATCATGTACCCTACGACCATAAAATACAACAGGGCGCCCCATGTTATCCAGTTCGGGCAATTTGCCAAATGTAAGAATATAAGTAATTACACCAGCCATCACATCTGCGATAGGGGGGCATCCCTGAACATTGATAATGGGTTTTCCTGAGTATATTTTATGTACTGGTTCCGTTTTAGTCGGATTTGGATAAGCATGTTGGATGCATCCTGAAGAGGCACAATTTCCCCAGGCAATAATGGCTTCAGCGCCATTTGCTCCTTCTTCAAATACCGATTTAGCATCTCTTCCGGCAATTGTACAATATCCGGGGCTTCCCAAAGGAATAGAACCCTCGACAATCATAATATAATGTCCATAGAAATCCTTCATTGCTTGATTTCGTACGGCCTCAGCTTGTTCACCTGCCGCTGCCATCAGCGTATCACTATAATCCAAAGAAATCATTTCAAGCAATATCTGCCCGACTAAAGGATGAGAGGCGCGGAGAAAAGATTCGCTACAGCAAGTACATTCTTGAAAATGATACCACAACACGGGTTTTCTAGGCTTGGTCTGTAAGGCATCAACTACTTGTGATATACCTGTAGATTGTAAGCCCAGCATAGCTCCCATTAATCCACAAAACTTAAGAAAATCACGACGAGTATAGCCTTTCTCCATCAGTTCCTGATAAAAAGTTTTATCTCCCATAACAATTAATATTCAGTTAACAAATACGGGGAAGTTGTTCTCCCGATACCATATCTATAATTCTTTTTCTTCCAAAGCTGGTTTTCATGCTTAGTTCGGCTTTTTCATCTCCGATTACTCGCCCAATAATGGCCGCATTCTTGCCATGAGGGCTATTGCGGATAAGTTGTAAAGCTTCTTCTGCATACTTACCGGGCAAAATGAAAAGCATGATTCCTTCATTGGCGATATAAAGAGGATCCAATCCTAATAATTCACAGGCGGAACAGACAGCTTCACTCACAGGAATCTGCTCTTCTTCCAGTTCAATGGAAACATGTGCAGTAGATGCAATTTCATTCAATGTGCTTGATAATCCGCCTCTTGTCGGGTCGCGAATGACATGTACTTCGGGTACACCAGATAATAAATTTTCTACAATATCAACCAAAGAAGCCGTATCACTTTTCACTGTCGTTTCAAATCCTAAGTTATCTCGAGTAGACAAAATACATATTCCGTGTGCTCCTATTTGCCCAGAAACTATTATGACATCTCCAGGCTGTGCGTTTAAGGGTGAAATTTGAGTATCTGGCCTCACAACACCTATTCCGCTGGTATTTATAAATATTTTATCACATTTTCCTCGTTCTACAACTTTGGTATCTCCAGTTACAATAACAACATTTGCTTCTTGGGCAGCCTTTGCCATAGAGCTTATTATTTTTTTTAAAATATCAAAGGGTAATCCTTCCTCAATAATAAACCCTGCAGACAAATAGTGGGGTATTACTCCACAACATAACAAATCATTTACCGTTCCATTAATTGCCAAATCTCCGATATTCCCACCTGGGAAAAAGAGCGGATCTACAACAAAAGAATCTGTTGTATAGGCTAAACGTCCATCATGAACTGGAAGTATGGCACCATCATGCTGCTGATTTAAAAACGGATTAGCAAATGCAGGAAAAAATAAATCAGACAAAAGTGATTGTGTCAGTTTGCCTCCGCCACCATGACCTAAGATTATTCGGTCATATTTCGATTTAGGTAATGAGCATTGGGTATATTTCATTGTAACTATAACTTTTTTATATTTTAAACTTTATATCGATAAAATGCGGAGCATACTCCTTCGGAAGAAACCATTGCTGCACCCAGAGGATGCTCCGGAGTACATCTTTTCCCGAAGTGTATGCATGTATCGGGAAGCATTTTTCCCTTCATAATCTCTCCCGACACACAAAACCGCTCTTTTTTCACATGACTAGTCTTTAGCTGGAAACGTTTGATGGCGTCATATTGTTCATATTTATCTCGTATACATAAGCCACTTAATGGTAGGGTCCCCAATCCTCTCCATTCTACATTTGTCAAAGAAAAATATTTTCTCATCAACTGGCGAGCCTTGACATTCCCTTCAAAAGTAACAGCTCTTGAATAGGCGTTTTCCACTATGTATTGCTTGTTTTCAAGTAACAATACGCATTTATAAATTCCATACAATAAATCAAAAGGTTCAAAGCCTGTTATTGCTACTGGAACTTTTAGAGATAAAGCTAGATTTTTATATTCCTCTATTCCCGTAATCGAACAAACATGACCAGCAGCTAATATTCCATCCAATTGACAATCTTTATCCCTCATTAAAGAATATATTGCTGGAGGGACCAAGAAAAGAGATGTTAATAATGAAAAGTTGGTTATTTTCCTTCGATAAGATTCTTCAATTGTCAAGGCATGTATAGGAGCAGTAGTTTCAAATCCAATTGCAAAGAATACAACTTCTTTATTCGGATTATTCTGCGCAATAGTCAATGCATCTAATGGCGAATATACCATTCTTATATCTCCACCTTCTGCTCTTACAGTTAATAAGTCATCTTTGCTTCCCGGTACCCGCATCATATCACCAAAAGAAACTAATATTACATTTTCCCGACGAGCCAAAGATAATGCCATATCAATAATCCCCACAGGAGTAACACATACAGGACATCCAGGACCATGTATCATCCTAATCTTATCAGGTAACAATTCTTCAATTTTATATTTTGCCAGCGCATGAGTTTGTCCACCGCATATTTCCATAATATGCCATGAATGTTTACATACTCGGTTAATAGCCATTGAAAGTTGCCTTACTTTGTCTGGATTCCTAAAAACTTTATCATATTTCATTTTTACCCATATTATCCAGATACTCACCGATTTTTTCAAAATCTTGTAAAGTAAGTAAAGCTTCGTTCTCATCAACTTTAGTTATAGCAACTCCAGCATGAGCAAGAACATAATCTCCTGGAGATGCATCAACCCATTGTATGCAAATATCTTTTATAACTCCACCAAAATCGACTTTAGCCATCGTTAAACCGTCAGTAGAGGTGTCTTTTTTAATAATCCTTCCGGGTATTGCCAAACACATATCTTTTATCATTAATATTTATATGAACAATCCGGAACAAGTTTTTGTTTTTTAAACAGAAAACAATTATGATTTCACCATTTTTTAAGATAATATTACGAATGTTACACAACTATCAAATTTATATTAAAGGTTTAGTACAAGGAGTAGGATTCAGACCATTTATATACAAAATGGCATCAGAAATGGAACTTACAGGTTCGGTGTACAATACATCGGATGGTATTTATATTCTTATTCAAAGTTCTGAAACAAATAAAAATACATTCATTGACAAAATTATTACTAACAAACCGGCTATTGCAGAAATAGAGGAAATCTCTGTAAAAGAAACGAATAGAATAATTCCTGAAAATAATAAATTTTCTATCGTTACGAGTGACTTCGGCAATAACAGTATTACACGAATAAGTCCAGATATAGCTATCTGTAATGACTGCTTGAATGATGTAAAGAAACAAGTTCACAGATTACATTACCCTTTTATTAATTGTACTCACTGTGGTCCTCGTTTTTCAATTATAAAAAGCTTGCCATACGACAGAGATTCAACAACTATGAATAGCTTTAAAATGTGTCCTATATGCCAGACAGAGTACAATGATACAAAAGACAGAAGATTCCATGCGCAGCCAATAGCATGTAATACTTGCGGACCAGTATATCGAATGAAAAATTCACAGGGAATATATACTGAAGATTATAACACGATACTTTCCTCTATAAAAGAATGTATTATAAAAGGAGGAATTGTGACTCTTAAAGGTATAGGCGGGTACAACTTAATTTGCAATGCCACTAATCCTAATGCCATAAAACGTCTTAGAAAAATCAAGATGCGCCCTCAAAAGCCTTTTGCTGTTATGTTTTATGATAAAAGTCAGGCAGAGAAATATGTTTTTATCAATAATGATGAACTTCAATTGCTGACATCTTGGAGACGACCGATTGTTTTGCTTCGTGAAAGGCAGAAAATTTGCAGTAACGGACTAAATGATGGATATAGAACTCTTGGGGTCATGTTACCATATATGTTAATTCATCATGACTTACTTGAGAGTAAAGAAATAGAGGCTATTGTTATCACCAGTGCCAATAGTGATGGAGAACCTATAATCACACAAAATAATGAAGCCAGATGCAAATTTGAACAAACAACGGATTTAGTAATAGAATATAATCGAGATATATATAATCGAGAAGATGATTCTGTTACACATGTCATTTCGGGGAAAAGCAGAATTATACGTCGTTCTCGGGGATATGTCCCTGAGCCGATACGTTCTGATTTGCATGTAGAGGGTATTTTTGCTGTAGGAGCAGACCTAAATAATGCTTTTGCTATAGGGAAAAATAAAGATATCATACTTAGCCAATATATTGGAAATATGCAAGAAAAGGAAAATCAAATATTTTTTGAGACATCAATGTTTCATTTTTTTCAAATATTCCGATTTTCACCCAAACAAATTATTTGTGATTCGCATCCCGAATATTTCTCAACGGCAATTGCTACAAAATATTCGATACAACATAGTGTTCCATTATTACATGTCCAGCATCACCATGCCCACGCTGCTGCTGTAATGGCAGAATATAATTTAAATGAAGATGTCTTAGCCGTTTGTTTAGATGGTACCGGATATGGGGATGACGGTTGTAGTTGGGGTGGAGAAATAATCAAATGCAACTATACCAGTTACAACAGGTTGACTCATATCGAATATATGCCTTTGCCTGGAGGGAATGCTGTATCCAAGGAACCATGGAGAATGGTGATTTCATATCTGCATGATAAAAGTGGGATACGAACTTTATATCCCGATGATTTTATTGAAAGAATCGGTAAAAAGAAAATCAACATTATCGAGATGATGATGGATAGAAATGTCCTATCGCCTCTATCATCAAGTGCCGGTCGTCTTTTCGACACGGTTTCGTCATTAATGGGTATCTGTGACATCAATACTTATCAATCTGAAGCAGCTATTAAACTTGAACAATTAGCAGACATTGAATGTAAAGAATTTTACCCAATCAATCGGAGTAACCCTTTAGATTTTAAGAATTTGGTCAAGCAAATAGCAAAAGATTACCAACTTGGAGTACCGATCTCTGTTCTCTCTTCTCGCTTTCATAATACGTTAGTTTACAGTCTCGCACACACAATACATTATTTTTCCAAGAAAACAAATATCAATAAGATTATATTATCTGGAGGAGTTTTTCAAAACAAATTATTATCAAATCTGTTAATAAAACAATTAACAGCAAAAAAATTGCATGTTTTTTTCCCGTCTAAAATACCTTGTAACGACGGCTCAATTGCAATAGGACAAATAGCTATTGCTGCAGCCTTAAAAAAAAATAAATAACTCTATGCACGAATTGTCTATAGCTCTCAGTATTGTTGAATTGGCAGCAAAAGAAGCGCATAAGGAAAATGCCAAAGAAGTAAAAGAAATAGAATTGGAAATTGGGGAAATGGCTGGAATCGATACAGAAGCTCTTTTATTTTCATTACGCATTGCCATAAAACACAGTTTGCTTGAAAATGCCGAAATAAAATTGCACTTGATAAGTCCCATAGCTTATTGTTCCAAATGTCGTATAGAATTTGTTCCACAAAACAGATTTGAGCCTTGTCCTTTTTGTTACTCTTATGGTATTGAATTGAGACAGGGAAAAGAACTCAGACTGAAATCTTTACTTATAGAATAATAATTTTTAAAAGGAGAAAAAACAATGTGTACAACTTGCGGATGTGATTATCACTCAAATATGAATCATGAAGAAATGCATAAACATGGTATAGCCCACGAGCATCATCATGAGACTGAATATACAAGACAAAAGATAGAACAGGATATCTTATCTAAGAATAACTTAATAGCTGAAAGAAATAGAGGATATTTTGAAGCTAAAAATATTGCATGCTTTAATATTGTAAGTTCTCCAGGTTCAGGAAAAACATCCTTTCTTGAAAAAACTATTGAACTTCTAAATAACAAATATACAGTTTTTGTGATAGAAGGTGACCAACAAACGTCAAATGATACAAATCGAATAAAAGCCCTCAATGTTCCTTGTTTACAAATCAATACTGAAAACGGTTGCCATCTAGATGCCAATATGATATACGAATCAGTCAAGAGTTTGGCTCCTGAAAATAATTCTATCCTATTCATAGAAAATGTAGGAAATTTAGTATGTCCGGCATTATTTGATTTAGGCGAACAAAAAAGAATTGTTTTGATTAGTGTTACTGAAGGGGATGACAAACCTCTAAAATACCCATATATGTTTGAGAGTGCAGATATATGTATAATTAACAAAATCGATCTTCTTCCTTACATAGATAGTAAAACCGAGAGAATTAAAGATAATGCAAGAATAATTAATCCAGATATATTATTTTTCGAAATCTCTGCTACTAAAGGTTCAGGAATGGACAAATGGATAAAATTGTTGGATAAACTAAAATCTGAATGATAAAATGAATATTAAAGCTGACTTTTTTAACTCTGTAGCTTTTACATGGGACAAAATGTGCCGTTATGACGATAAAAAAATTCGTTTTTTATTACAATTATTAGACATTTGTCCTAATGATTCTATTTTGGATGTTGGAACAGGAACAGGGGTTTTAATTCCATATTTTAGGGAAGTAAACCCTTTGGGTAAAATTATTGCGATAGATAATTCTCCGAAAATGATTGAAGTTGCTCAAAAAAAATTTAGTCGAGAAAAATATACCCAATTTTTAATATCAGATGTTGAACTGGATTGTATACATGAAACATTTAATCATATAGTGTTGTATTCAGTATTTCCTCATATTGAAAATAAAATTGATACAATATTAAAATTGATAAATAAAAATCTTAAAAAAGAAGGAAAATTATTGATTGCGCATTCAGATAGTCGTAATCGGTTAAATGATATGCATAAAAGAAAAAATAAAAGTGTGTGTAATGATATTCTTATTGATGTACAAAAACAAGCAAATTTATTTTCACAAGCAGGATTACATGTTAAAGATGCATTTGAAAATGAAGAACTTTATTATCTTTTACTTACACAACAATAAAAAATACAATTTTTGTAACTGTTTTGAAATACGGATGAAGCCTTTATGTAGTTTATATTAATTACTTTTGCAAAAAAATATAAACACAACTCAAATTAAAATTTATGCTCAAACTAAAAACGACAATTGCCGCGGTGAGCCTTATTTGTTTTTTTTCAGTTCCGTTGACCTATTCTCAAAAAATAGGAGAAAAAAATAATCCGATTTGGAAAGCACTATCCGAAAACAATGAAAGAGATATATCCGAACTTTTAAGGAATATGCCTAATATAGAAGTGGGAAAAGGTATAACGTTTATGCCTAAGAATGAAAGTTATAAAATGACTATGCGATTCAGAATGCAGAATATGGTAGGACTTTCCTTCAATGAACATTTTTCTTTAAACAAAACAGAAGCACAAGTAAAAAGGTTACGTTTAAGATTTGACGGTTATATATATTCTCCTAAACTTACATATACTATTCAGTTAGGATTTACTTCTTATGATGCTAAAGTATTGCCTAATGGAAATATGAATATTGTACGTGACGCTATGGTATATTATGTTCCGTCCTCAACTTGGAACATTGGATTCGGACAAACCAAAATAAAGGCTAATCGTGCTCGTGTTAATTCTTCCAGTGCATTACAATTTGTAGACCGCTCTATTGTCAACAGTGAATTTAATCTCGATCGGGATTTTGGATTTTTCGGAGAATATAATACAAAATTATTCTCAAATTTCAACTTTGGAGCAAAAGCTTCTATTACAATGGGAGAGGGGAGAAACTGGAATACTTCCCAAAAAAGCGGGTTTGCTTATACCGGACGACTGGAGCTTTTCCCTTTAGGTCGTTTTAAGGGTTATGGAGAAGTGATTGAAGGTGATTACGAACGTGAAGAAAAGATAAAAATATTTTTAGCCGGAACTTACAGCTATAACAATAGAGCTTTACGCTTACAAGGACAAAATGGAGCAATGATGCCTGATAATCAACATAGAAGTATCTCTGCTTACTTTTTTGATTTTATATTGAAATATCGTGGATTTGCGTTCTATACCGATGTCATGGGACGAGTTTGTAATGCTCCGACATTTAAAGATAGTGATGCTTTTGTATATAGCGGAAAAGGAGTGAATCTTCAAACCAGTTATATATTCCCATCAAATTGGGAAATAGCATTACGCAATTCGACACTATTACCCGACCATAAAATTCAAGATTTAGCCGGATATAAATTTAATAATCAATCGACCTTTGGAGTAACAAAGTATTTAATAGGTCATAGCTTGAAAATTCAGGCAGATGCATCTTATAATTATAGAAAAAATCCTATAATAAATGGATACAACAGATGGGAACTCCGATTTCAAATAGAACTAGGATTATAAACATAAGTTAAGGTAAAAATAAAGTAAGCGATTTTATCCTCTAAAATAGAGAAAAAAGGCTTACTTTATTTTTTCAAGTCATTCGATTCTTATCTCTGACCCATCACTTTTTTACAACTTTTATTATCTTGTTTTCTACCTTTACTAAATAAATACCATTAGCCAAAGATGAAAGATTCAGCATTGACTTGTCCGATTGCATTACTATACGACCAGAAAAGTCATAAACTGATACAATTGATGATAATGCTTTATTTGTAATAAAAATTTCACCTTCTGTAACGCTCGGATAAATAGACAGTTTATTTTCCTTTTCAGTCAATACACCGACAGTCTCATTCATTTCTAAATGTTTAGGCATTACTGCTGGTTGTTGTTCTGCTAAGACATTTTTCAATATAGGCAGAGTATATTTTCCATTCCCCATTATCCAAATTCCATCTTCATCGAAGTTCCAACCCAGGCTAAGGTAAGTAGACACATCATTCACTTCTTCTTTTGATTTGTTCAGACCATTGTTATCTGTTATTTCTCCGGATAGAGTTTTTCCATCTACCAACATTTCTTCAAATGCGTAGTTATTAGATAAAGTGGTTTTGGCAGAATTTTTTATCCAACCAACAATGCGACCGGCTGACTTAGAAGAAAAAATTTCAGGATTTAATGCTATAGAATTTTTTATCGTATAATTTTCACCCTGATCATTAGTTCCTCCGACAAGACCGCCGGCTGATTTATCATTATTGGTAGATTTGACGACACCTGTGCTATAGCAATTCTCTACGTTTATACTACGATATGCAGTTCCAACCAATCCTCCTGCGCCATCAGCACCTAATACTGTCGTATTTGCAACATAACAATTACGAATATTCACTGTAGTACTATTTGTAGATGTATATCCGAGTATACCTCCGGCGGCCGAACCTTTGGCTTCAATTGTACCACCTGTTACAAAACATTCATCAATTGATATTTCCGTTGTTGTGTAAGGTGTGTGTCCCACAAATCCTCCGACATTATTATTTCCTTCAATTTTTTTATCATCTGGAATTATTATACCAGTTCTTTTTATTACACCTCCAGTTATACTTCCAAAAAGTCCGACATTATTTATGGCTGGTCTATCAATCCAAACCCCATATATTATAAAACCATTTCCATCTAATGAACCACTAAATCCATTTATAGGTACCCAACCTTCTATTGGTGAATTTTCTGTAATCCAATCTGTCAAATCGATATTATTCATCAGTTTGTAATGAGCTTCAAGATTATTGCGTATCTCATTCAATTCCGTTGCTGAAGTTATCAAATAAGGACTGTTTTCATCCCCGTTTCCACTGCCGCTGAAACCATCGTCAGGATTAACTTCTACATATAAATGATCAGGAGTAATTGTTGGCTGCATCTCTAAAGAAACATTTTTCAATACTGGTAAAGAATATTTTCCGTTGCCCATTGCCCAAATTCCTCCTTTTACGTCAAAATTCCAGCCTAAGCTGGTGTAAGCGGATATTTCATTTAGTTCTTCTTTAGATTTATCGAGACCATTATTATCGGTAGCCTCTCCGGATAGAATTTTGCCATCTACCAGCATATCGTCGAAAGCATAGTTATTGGAGAGCTTTGTTTTTGAGCCATCCTTCACCCAACCAATAATACGACCTGCTGATTTTGACGATGCAATACTGGGATTCAATGCTATAGAATTTTTTATAGTATAGCTATCTTTTGCATCGTTAAATCCTCCTGCAATTCCACCGGAAGCCTTATCGTTATTAGCAGATATTATGGTGTTGGTAGAATAGCAATTTTCTATGTTTATGTTGCGATATGCTGTTCCGACGATTCCTCCGGCACCATCAACACTTATCACGGTTGAATTTGCAGTATAACAATTACGTATATTTACTGTTACGCTGTTTGTAGATGTATATCCGAGTATACCTCCGGCAGCCTGGTCTTTCGACTCAATTGTACCCCCTGTTACAAAACATTCATCGATTGATATTTCCGTGGTGGTATAAGGAGTTTGGCCGACAAGACCACCTACATATTTTTTCCCTACAATTTTTTTATTATCTGGAATTACTATGCCGGTTCTTTTTATTATGGCTCCAGCAACACTCCCAAAGAAGCCTATTTTTTCTGTCTCTGGTCTTTCAATCCAAAGTCCGGAAATAACAAAACCGTTGCCATCCAATACTCCCTTGAATTCATTAATCGGTTCCCAACCTTCTATTGATGAATTTTCTGTAATCCAATCTGTCAAATCGATATTATTCATCAGTTTGTAATGAGCTTCAGGATTATTGCGTATCTCATTCAATTCTGTTGCTGAAGTTATCAAATACGGGCTGTCTTCATCCCCGTTTCCACTACCGCTGAAGGCATTCAGGTTCATTGTAAAAATGCCTATATTTATCCAGGCAAACAACATTAAAAATAGACGTTTTCTCATAATTTTATAATTTATATTAATAGAGATATGATAATTTTATATATGAATACAATATCCGTTTTTTTACGTTTGAGATTAAATTATTTTATCAAACACTTAACTGTTTCGTAATTTAATTGGGGTGTAGATAAATTAATCAAATAAAGTCCACGGTCTAATTGGCAGGTATAACTATCACTGACTTGTTCTGAAACAATCGTGTGTCCGAGTAAATCTCTTATTTCTAACTTTACAGAATCTACCAAATCAATTAATTTGACAGTCAATTCGTGGCCCTGTTTTGTTATTTGAAATGGACTTTCTTTTTTTTTATCTTTAATTGATGTTAAATCATCAGAAAAAACACATTTAAATTTTGTCACGTTTCCTGAATGGTCGGTTATAACCAGTTCATCATTTTCTTGTATAAAATATGACATACTATTCAAACTGTATGACATATTACCTTCAAAAGAAATATTTCCTAAAAATTTTTCCGTAGTAAGATTCTGTACATTTTCTTCTGAATTCAAAATCTTTATTTGCTTGTTCTCAAAATCTATAACGTATTCGTTTGATTCGATAATCCATCCGAATACTTCTATTTCATATAAAGAAGGATAAGCAGTAGAAGCATTACCACCGATAACCTCGACTTTTACAAATCGACTTTTGCTTTTCAAATTGTCAGAGATGGTATTTGACTGATTGTTAGCAGAACGATCTACTTCTGTAACAAAGTTTTTTCTATTGTCTGCTGTCTTTACATAATATTGATAAGTTCTGGTTCCATTAGGGTTATACCAATGAATAGTAATCTTATTTAAGATATATTCCTTTCCTAAATCAATTTCAAGCCAATGAGCATTCTTGTCTTTCGATGCCCAACGTGTAGTATAATCTCCGTCTACAGCATAACGCGCCAAGTTGTTTTCATTTATCTGTTCCGAATCGGTCGTTATGGGTTTATTTAAAGCTATATGACCGGAAACGAACTCATATATGGCCTTGTTTTTTTTATCTTCAGATGTTACTATTACTTTCATTCCGATACTAATAAATCCTTCTGTCACAAGAGTCTCTCCATCAGACTCAACAATAATAAAAGTCGCGCCATCAAGAGCCTGCAGGTAGGTATCGATATTTTTTACAGGAATATTTTCCTCAAATACGATTCTTTTGTTATCTATATCCACAACAAGTTTGTCAGATTGTAAATTTGTCGTTGTCCCAGCTATTTTAGTCCATATAACTTCATCTGAATACTCTTCTTTATTTTTAATTCCTATTACCTTGATTTTGTTTTCTGAGCCCGACAAGAGTTCGATATTATCCCATTTAAAAAATCCACATTGAACATCTTTCGATAGCTTTTTCCCTTTTGATGCACCATTTACAAAAAGTTCTACCGATTCACAATTAGAATAAATATTTACGGGAGTAATCGTTTCTTCTCGTTCGGTATACCTTCGGCTCGTAATATACACAAACGGATCATCGCTCCAATTTGCTTTATAAGCATAATAACTGTCTTTTTTCACTTTGCGGTCATAGGTAACCAAGCCTTTATCATTCGTACCGGGTTGGTCCCCTTCATTTCTTCCGTCCGAAGCAAAATCGAACATATTCCACAAAAAGGTTCCCCAAACAAAATTTCGTGTAGAAATATCTACAATGGCTTGTTCATGAACTTTATTTTGATATTCTTCTGGATGAAATTTTCCTCCATTTGTTACCGGTTTTGAAGGGTTTATTTCATGGTGATAAATACTACCACCAGCTCCGTATTCTGAAAGTGCAGTAGGGCGAGATTCTGAATTTTTGAAATCATCCAACTTGCTACTAAAAAGAGGATTTTGTACGTACCATCCTGGATAGTAGTTCCAAGCAAAAACGTCCGAATCCCAATTTCTTGCGGTATAGTGATTGGTAGCTTGAACTGTTAGGCGGGTAGGATCTTCAATTTGGGCCAGTTCGTTCAATTCTTTCATTAATACTCTCATATGAGTATCATGTTGTTCTCGGATTTCATTCTGCAACCCCCAAAAAAAGACAGACGGACGATTATAGTGTTGACGAATTAATTCTCTCAACTGAGTTTTAGTAATGTCATTAAATGTTGCAGCAGTTCCAGGGCGATCTACGAGTGGTATTTCTGTCCAAACTGCTAATCCATATCGGTCACATAAATCATAGATATAAGGATCATGCGGATAATGCGCCAAACGAATAGCGTTTGCCCCCATATCATATATCATTCCGAAATCTTCATTTTGTTCCTTGCTGGTAACTGCATACCCCATGTTATATCTGTCTTGATGCTTCCCGACGCCACGTAAAGGATACAAATTGCCATTTAAAAAAAATCCATCTTTTGTTACAGAATAGTATCTAAAACCGACATATTCTGATACAGCATCTATTATATTTTCACCTTCGGTAATCTCTAAATCTACAAGGTAGCGATAAGGATCTTTCTTTCCATTCCACAAATGTGGATTTTCAACTGTTACTTTTTCTTTAAATTGATATGAACTTCCAGGCTCTATTGTTACTGTCTTGTTCACTTTTTTTATTTCTTTGCCACCCGGACACATCGCGTTTACATCAAACGCTGGATTAGGAACATCCTCTATAGTTGTAAAATTATCGGGATTTCTCAATATTCCATTGATTGTAATAGTTTTAGTTTCTGAAGAATTATTCAATATTTTGGCTCTTATCTCTAAATCGGCATTTGCTTCACTAACGTTGGTAGGGGTCAAATAAAGTCCGGAAGAACCACAATCCATCAAATCAATATGTACAGGGTCTACTACAATTAAAGAGACATCCCTATATAAACCGCCTAAAACAGAAAAGTCTCCACCTAAAGGCATAATCTCTTCTGATAATCTATTATCCACTTTTACAGCAATAATATTATTCCCTTGCTGCATTTGAGCAGTAATATCAAAACGAAAAGCAGTGTAGCCTCCCTTGTGATTTCCTACGGATTTGCCATTTACGAAACATTCTGCTTGTAGACAAGCTCCTAAAAATTCAATATAAAGCTTCTTTCCTTGAAAAGAATCATTCCAAGGCAAAGATTTTCTATACCATCCAATAGTACGTAAATAATTATTACCACCATCCTGAGCATCAGTGTTATTCCATGTATGTGGAATATTTATAGTAGTCCATGTCTCATCTGCATAATCAACTGAAGCTGGAGCATCGGTAAGTATTTTAGTTTGAAACTTCCAGTTGGTGTTAAGATTGATTCTCCATCGTGTTTCATTGGCAAACACGAATTGACAACAAATGAAAATGCTGAATAGTAAAATAAATTTTCTCATAAATAACTAATTATAGATAAAATACTCTTTAAAACGTTAGATTTTACAAATAATAATACCAACGGAAAACATATTATTTACTCAAAAAGGTAAGTAAGAAAACTTTTGTTGATAATAAGTTTTTATATTTCCTAACAGACTTCTTTCATGGCCATATTTATTATTCAAATATAATTTGTTAGATAACTATTTGGTTATATATTTACAATTGATACAAATGTATCGTATTAAACAAAAAAATATAAATACTTTTTTATCTAAAAATGATACTTTTTAGTACACAACTATTTAATAATTAGAGGAAATTAATAGATATAGTTTGGCAATAGTAATATTGTAACTTTCAAATATTTAATCAATTTGTTTTATTAATTTCATGTATATTTTTTATACGTTTTCGCTTCATTGTAGAAATATAAGATATATATCAATTTCTATATACAACAAAAAAATATAGACAAAACATACGGAGGGTGAAGCCCATAAACAAGCTTCACCCTCCGTATGTTTTGTCTATATTATAAAATTATTTTTTTGGAAAACTTTCTATTTAAACGCTATCTGGCAATTATCTAAACTTTTAATTATGGCTAAAGATTCTACATGGATACCTTTCTCTCTTAATATATGTCCTCCATTCTGAAATTCTTTTTCGATAATAAACCCCATTCCTGCAAGCGTTGCGCCAGCCTGATTTATCAAATCTATCATGCCCAAAGCCGCATTGCCATTAGCTAAAAAATCATCGATACATAAAACATGATCTTCCGGCGTCAAATATTCTCCACTTATACTGACCGGATAGTCCCTGTCTTTTGTAAATGAGTGTACTATTGATGTGAGAGCATGCCTCATTGTTTTAGGTTCTTTCTTTTTGGCAAAGACAACAGGTAGTTGCATTTGATAACCAACCATAATAGCCGGTGCTATACCACTGGCTTCAATAGTCATGATTTTATTGATATATATTCCTGAAAAACGTTTTACAAATTCATCTGCGATGGATTTCATCAATTGAGGATCCATTTGATGATTGATAAAACTATCGACCTTAAGTATTCCTCCTTCGAAACAGGCTCCGTCTTCCAAGATTCTTCTTTTCAATATTTCCATTGTTTTACAAATCAGTCAATTGTTTTTCTGAAATCATTGTCAGGTTAAAATTTTTAGCCACTTTGATTGCAGCATCTTTATCATTTGCTCGCAAAATAAGAAAGGCTTTGGACTTGACAGAAAAGCAATATATATATTCTATATTTATTCCATGTTCGGAAAAGCGTTTCAACTTTGTCGCAAAATCTCCTGCCAACGAGTCACATGAAATGGCAATCACTTCACTTAAATTAGCACTTACTTTGTTCTCTTTTAACAATTTATATGCGGTTTGGGTATCAGATGTTATCAATCTTAGGATACCATATTCTGATGTATCAGCAACAGTAGCAGCAATAATACGTATATCCGCATGGCCTAATATATCCAATATTTCATTTAATCTTCCCGATTTATTCTCAAGAAAGACCGATAGCTGTTGTATAATCATATTCAGGAATTTTGGTTAATCACTATTTGTTATTTCTTAAATCTTTTACTCGTATGGCTTTACCTTCAGACAGAGGTAAGCTACCTTTATCTACTAGCTTGACTTTTGGGGTCAGTAATATTTCATCTTTCAATTTGTGAGTTATAGATTTAGTTAATTGCTGTAACTTACTATAATCATCAGTAAACAAGTCACTTAATTCAACCTCTACCAGAACTTCATCATTATTTCCAACTGTATCTATTGTGATTAGATAGTTAGTTCCCAATTCTTTAAATTGCATTAAGATTTTCTCTATCTGCATCGGGAATATATTTACACCTTTAACGATAAACATATCATCACTACGACCTTTAATACGGTCTATCCTGCGATGGGTTCTGCCACAAGGACATGGTCCGGGTATAATCCTTGTTAAATCTCTAGTACGATAACGAATTAAGGGCATAGCATCTCTATCTAGAGTAGTCAATACCAATTCTCCAATTTCTCCATCTTCCACCGGTTCCAAAGTTTCAGGATCAACAATTTCCAGAATGAAACAATCTTCCCATAAATGGAGTCCATTCTGATATATACACTCAAAAGCGACACCGGGACCGCTCATTTCTGACATTCCAAAGCTATTATAGGCCTTTACTCCCAATAATTCCTCAATTCGCTTTCTCTGTTCATCGGTATGAGGCTCAGCACCAATGACTAATGTCTTCAATTTAGTATCTTTCTTGGGATCTATCCCTATCTCTGTCATCACTTCAGCCAGACGTGTCGCATAACTGGGTATAGCGTGAGCTGTTGTGGTACCAAAATCTGTAATAAATTTTATTTGCCTCAGGCTATTACCTGCAGCAGCAGGTACAGTTAATGCTCCCAAACGCTCTGCTCCGTACTGAAACCCCAATCCTCCGGTAAACATTCCATAACCCGATGTATTTTGGAAAACATCGGTGTCTCGTACACCGACCATATATAAACATCGAGCTACACGGTTGGCCCAATTATCTAAATCTTTCTGAGAGTGGCAAATCACAGTCGGATTTCCTGTCGTGCCACTTGAAGAATGTAGTCTCACTACATTTTTCATATCAGTTGCGACTAAACCAAATGGATAATTATTACGCAAATCTTCTTTTGTCGTGAAAGGTAATTTTCGTACATCTTCTATACTACAAATACTGTCAGCAGATAGATTTTTTTCCTTCAAAATTTTGGAATAAAAAGGTGTTTGTATTGCAATATTTATAGTCTCTTTCAGCCGCTTTACTTGCAGTTTTTCAAGTTCCGATCGGGTTATTGTCTCAATTTCAGGTTGATAATACATTTTATTATGTGTTTTTACTATAGTACAAATATTCTATTTTTACAAAGGTATATCTTTTTGTTCGAGTTTAATACATTTTGCTTTCAATTTTACAAAACAAGCATAAAAAAAGTAGGATTTACTTTCATTTTTTATTTGTAAATCCTACCTGAATATTCTAAGTTATATATTAGAAAAAATTGTCTAAATCAAGAATTTTGATATAAATATCGTTTGATGCTTCGCTTTGGAGTTTTCTCAAACTCTTCATAATAAATCTTCGTTTTACTAATCTGACTATATGCCGGTAATTCTTTATTCAGAGCAATGCGGTTTTCTTCCATCTGAGTTGTAATTTTATCTCCTGCCAAACCTGCCCGTTCTGCATTCTCAAAATCGGGATATACCAATGCAACTAATTTTCCATTTTGATCGATAACAAGGGATTCACTCACATATGGCATATTATTCAATTTAGCTTCAATTTCTTCTGGATAAATATTTTGTCCCGAAGGCCCTAAAATCATACTCTTACTACGACCTTTAAGATACAAATATCCATCTTCATCAATAATAGCCAAATCTCCTGTATTCATCCAGCCATCATCTTTCATAACCTGTCTTGTCGCCTCTTCATTTTTATAATAGCCCATCATCACATTATCTCCTTTTACGTGTAACTCTCCGACAATGGATTGAGGATCTGCAGAATCTATGCGAGCGACCATCCTTTCAACCACTTTACCACATGAGCCAGTACGTGCTTCTTGCCACCAAGCATATGAAATCAGAGGACCACATTCTGTCATTCCATACCCTACGGTAAAAGGAAAATCTATTTTGCTAAGAAATTGTTCTACATCTGGATTCAAAGCAGCTCCTCCAATGATCATTTCTTGCAAATTCCCTCCAAATGTTTCCTCCAATTTGTTTTTTATACGAGTAAGCAACTGAGTATCGAGTACAGGTACCATCAACATTAATTTCACCAAAGGCTTTTCTAATAAAGGAAATACTTTGGTACGGATAATTTTTTCTATAATAAGAGGAACGGCAACAATTAGCTTCGGTTTTATTTCAGCAAAAGCATCCATGATTACTTTGGGGGAGGGGACACGTGTCAGAAAGTGAATGTGACAACCCTTAGCAAATGGGTTCAAAAGTTCTATAGCCAAACCATACATATGAGCCATAGGCAGCATGGAAACAGTACCGTCACCAGCTTGTAAAAAATCCAGATTCTCGTTACAGAACTTCAAATTTGACCAAATGCTTCTGTAAGAAAGCATCACTCCTTTTGAAAAACCTGTCGAGCCAGAAGTATAATTAATCAAAGCCAGTTCATCAGGTTTATCTTCATAGTACTTCACATCGTCTTTCGTAAATCGGCTTGGGTACCGCTTTCCAAAATATTCATTTAGATGTTCACGGGCATCAATTAGTTTGTTTGTCCTTGATTTCAACACAGAAAAATCTGTCATCATAACTATAGCATTCAACTCTGGCATTTGTTGCTCATTCAAATTTTCCCAGACAATATCACCTACAAATAAAAATTTAGCGTCCGAATGATTGACGATATGATGCACATTATCAGCTTTAAACTCATGTAGTATTGGGACGGCAACGGCTCCGTACGTCAATGTTGCGAAAAAAGCGACTGCCCAATGTGAAGAATTTCGTCCACAAATAGCAACCTTATCACCGTGTTTTATATCTGCAGCTTCTAAAAGAATATGCATTTTTGCAATCTTCCTTGCAATATCTTTATAACTGTAGGAAACCCCTTTAAAATCGGAAAGAGCTATACTTTCCCAGTTCTCCTTTATTGCGTTTTCTATATACCAATTGAAACTCTGTTGCATAATTCAACGTATTATTTCAGACAAATATAGCAAATAGTTTGAATGAAATGTTCAATGAAATAACAAAATAGAGAAACAAAAACTAAATATTACTTTTATAACTTTTCTTGAATGGCTCTCATTATATTTAAGAAATCTTCATTAGTCATTCCAAAATTGACATCGTCTTTGTAATGAACATAATCTTCAAAATAATCACTGGCTACATCAGCCATTAAGTTGTCTCCGTCTAAAGATAAACTGTTGAGAAAATGTTTCAATTTATCTTGATAGTAATGGATTACATCTATGCGCTGTTCCCAGTTAGCAACTTTATCAAGAGATGTGATATGTTCATTACGGGCAATTAAATAAACTGTTTTATAAAAATTCTCAGCACTTCCAAATACTGGAATAAACAAATTTTTTATTTCTGATGGTAAATTTATAAAATAGGATTCTGTCGGTGTCATTGCTTTATTCAAAAATATGTATCGGCAAAAATAAATAATTATTATATATTATTTGTAATAATAATTCGGAATTGAGATTTATTCAGAAATTTGTCTTCTATTTTTTCAATGTAAACAAAAATTCAAGACCTCCATCCAATCTATTTTTAGCCAATATTTCTCCTTTATGGAAAAGCACTGCATTCTTGACAATTGCTAAACCTAACCCTGTTCCTCCTAATTTCCGTGAACGTCCTTTATCTACTCGATAAAAACGTTCGAATAGACGATTTAGATGTTCTTCTGCAACTCCGGGTCCATTATCTGAAAATGAAAAATAATAGTAATTATTATCTTGTAAATAGCACAATATCGATACTTGTGTACCATTTCCAGCATACGATAAGGAGTTATCCATCAAATTACGAAATATGGAATATAGAAGCGCATGATTTCCGTTAATAGGTGCAGGATTTGGGATTTGGCAGTTAATCGACATATTTTTTTCTTCCAATGCAACTGCCGAATCATTTATAACTTCACTGATAATTGCATTTAAGTCTACTTTTTCATAATCGAACAAATCGTTTGATTCGTCTATTCTATTCAATAAAGAAATATCTTGCAAAAGCCCCGTTAATCTAATTGTTTGGGCATAGCATCTCTCCAAAAATAAAGTTTTTTTCTCTTCTGAAAGAGCCGGATTAGATAAAATAGTTTCCATATATCCCTGAATACTACTCACTGGTGTTTTCAATTCATGGGCGATATTTTGAGTCAACTGCCTTTTTAGACGGCTTTCCTCTTCTTGTAAAGTTATATTACTTACTGAGATTTCGAAAGTTCTGTCTTGAAAAATGATACACTCCACCTGAAAAGTTTTGCTATTTTTTGTAATTAGCATAGAGTCACTTACAACATCATCATTTTTATGCCATGTATTTAGATTCTTATCTATAAATATTGTTATTTTTTTGAAATCTGGGACATTAAATACATTATTTGTATTGGTTAAGGGTATATCTGAAATAAGATTCACATACTGTACAAAAAGATTATTGGCAACGATAACTCGTTTATCATGGGAAAATACGGCTAATCCTTCCCGTGAAAATTGTAAATGACTAAATAATTTTTCTTTTTCAATAGACAATTCTTCTTTAGTATTTCGAAGATTCTTATATATACGGATAATATTATGAGTAATATCTCCTATGTCATTTTTTGCCAACTTTACGTGAATATCCACAGGTTTGTCCTGTTCTGCTTTTTGTGAAAAGTCTTGTAAAATAGAAATAGATTTACTCAATTTATTACAAAAATAGTAGAGTATAATCATCACAAGTAAAGATATGACAATAAGAAAATACGTAAATTTATTATCAGCCTTTAACATCGATAGAGTCGAAACGTCAAAAGGCAAAGATGAACGTATTATTATATCATCATAACGACGGGATGAATAAAAAAAATCTCTTCCTAAAGTTTCCGACTTCCTTACAGAATATCCCACACCCGTATTCAATGCCTGCATAATTTCAGGACGGTCTTTATGGCTGGGTAATGGGATAGAATCATCATGACCACTATCGGTAAGGACTTTTCCCCCGACAGTTATAATGGTGACTCTTAAATTTTTATCAGTTATACCCCGAATAATCGAATCCAATCGGGCTTCAGTCATTTTTGAAGAAGAATATTCTCTATAAATCAGATTGTTATAATCCTGAAGGATAGAATTTAACATTTCTTTTCTTGATTCTTTATCCAAGTTATATTGAAAGAAGAATATTACGAGTACAAATGTTACAAAAAGAGTCGCAATCGAAAAAAAAAGTTCTTTATAAAAAGGAAGCCTATATTGGGGCTTATTGTCATTATTCATCTTTCCCTAATAATATATCATGCTGTTTCAAAACAATACCCGTATCCTAAACGAGTAACTATATTTTTACCGAACTTACCGATTTTTTTACGAAGGCGGGTGATATTCACATCGATTGTCCTGTCGAGTACATATACTTCATCACTCCATACTCTTGATAAAATCTCTTCTCTGGAAAATACATGGCCCTGATGCTCAAGCAGCAATTTGAGTATTTCAAATTCTTTTTTTGTCAAGGTTATTTCTTCATTACCAATAGAAACCTTTTTTTTGGGAATATCGATTATCAAATCTTCAAAAGATATAGTTTCTTTATCTTCTTCATCTTTTACCGCTGTGCGTCTCAAGACTGCTTTTACACGAGCCATGACTTCTCTAATCGAAAAAGGTTTAGATATGTAATCATCTGCACCTAAATTGAATCCTGTCAAACGATCATTTTCTGTGTCTTTTGCCGTAAGAAAGATAATTGGAACTTTCGGTTTTGATTCATCTTTACGAATAATATTTGCCATTTTAAAACCGCTTATTTCACCCATCATTACATCCAACATAAGCAGTTGATATACCGATAAATCTTTTTTTAAAGCCTCTTCTGCAGAATTGGCTGTATCTACATCAAACCCTTCGATTTCAA
The DNA here is from genome assembly GCF_015097275.1 of Coprobacter secundus subsp. similis. Classification (GTDB taxonomy): domain Bacteria; phylum Bacteroidota; class Bacteroidia; order Bacteroidales; family Coprobacteraceae; genus Coprobacter; species Coprobacter secundus. The sequence continues at coordinate 878,755 of NZ_AP023322.1, read as the reverse complement.
GATTGAATTTTAATATTTCGCATAAATCTTCTTCGTCATCGACGACTAAAATACGGGCATTTGCCATAATAATTGAATTTTAAATTTACATCGCAAAAATTCAAAATACTTATTTCAATGCGGTGAAATAAGTATTACAATTCTATTTCATTCGACTATAATATTAGTTATCACTTATAATTTTCATTTCTAGTTACACTTCAAAATTAAGTAAATTATTTTATATCATGTTATCTTAACTATAGGAAAGTTGTTAATAGCTTATAATAGGGATATAGCCTATTCCGAAAGAAATAAAAATTTCTTTATCTTTGTGCCTAAAATAAAATATTTAGATGAAAAATATTCGTAATTTCTGTATCATTGCCCATATCGACCACGGTAAAAGTACATTGGCCGATCGTCTATTGGAATACACGAATACTGTAGCTGGAAAAGATTTGCAGGATCAGGTCCTTGACAATATGGATTTAGAACGTGAGCGTGGAATAACAATAAAGAGTCATGCTATTCAAATGGAGTATTCATATAAAGGGGAAAAATATGTTTTGAATCTGATCGATACTCCGGGACATGTTGATTTTTCTTATGAGGTCTCACGTTCGATTGCTGCATGTGAGGGAGCTCTTCTTATTGTAGATGCATCACAAGGAATACAGGCGCAAACAATATCCAATTTATATATGGCTATAGAAAATGATTTGGAAATCATCCCTGTCGTAAATAAAGTGGATTTGCCTAGTGCCATGCCCGATGAAGTTGAAGATCAAATTATTGAATTATTAGGATGCAAAAGAGAAGAAATTATACGAGCCAGTGGGAAAACAGGTATAGGTGTTGAAGAAATATTGGAGGCTATTGTCGAACGAGTGCCGGCTCCTGAAGGAGATCCGGATGCTCCATTGCAATGTTTGATTTTCGATTCTGTTTTTAATTCATTTCGGGGTATTATTGCATATTTTAAAATTGCAAATGGTATTATCCGTAAAGGGGATAAAGTAAAGTTTGTTGCTACCGGGAAAGAATACGAAGCTGATGAGATAGGTGTACTGAAGTTAGATATGGCTCCTCGAGATGAATTACGTACCGGAGACGTAGGATATATTATCTCAGGTATCAAAACTTCCAGAGAAGTAAAAGTTGGAGATACAATTACTCATATTGCTCGGCCTTGTGAGAAGGCAATCGACGGTTTTGAAGAAGTAAAACCAATGGTATTCGCAGGTGTTTATCCGATAGAAAGTGAAGATTTTGAAGATTTAAGGGCATCTTTGGAAAAGTTACAATTAAACGATGCTTCACTAACATTCCAACCAGAATCGTCGGTGGCTCTTGGTTTTGGATTCAGGTGTGGATTTTTGGGATTATTGCATATGGAAATCATTCAAGAGCGGCTCGATCGTGAGTTTGATATGGATGTTATTACCACTGTGCCGAATGTGTCCTATAAGATATACGATAAAAAGGGAAACATGACTGAAGTTCATAATCCGTCGGGTCTACCTGATCCGACTCTCATAGAACGCATTGAAGAACCTTACATTCGGGCTTCTGTCATAACAAATACCGATTATATAGGTCCTATTATGACTTTATGTCTGGGTAAGCGAGGAGAACTGGTAAAACAAGAATACATATCTGGAAATCGAGTTGAGCTGATATATGACATGCCTTTGGGGGAAATAGTAATAGATTTTTATGATAAATTGAAAAGCATATCAAAGGGATATGCCTCTTTTGATTATCACCTTCATGATTTCAGACCGTCTAAATTGGTTAAGCTCGATATATTGTTAAATGGAGAATCTGTCGATGCTCTTTCTACATTGACACATTTTGATAATGCTGTACCATTCGGGCGTCGTATGTGTGAAAAACTGAAAGAATTGATACCGAGACAACAGTTTGATATTGCAATACAAGCTGCAATAGGAGCTAAAATAATTGCTCGGGAAACAATAAAAGCTGTGAGAAAAGATGTTACAGCTAAATGTTACGGAGGAGATATTAGTCGAAAACGAAAGCTTCTCGAGAAACAAAAAAGAGGAAAGAAACGAATGAAACAAATAGGCTCTGTCGAGGTACCGCAAAAAGCATTTCTCGCTGTCCTGAAACTTGACTAAATAATATCAAAGTAACAGAAAAAGTCTTTTAAGCTCATTCGTCAAACTTAGAAGGCTTTTTTTTTGTTTAGTATAGTAAAATTTTTAATTATGAAAGATACAATATATGCACTTCGTAAATCTCTGCAAAATTATGCTAATGGAGGATATGTCCTTATCGGTGTGACTATATTAGCCATGATAATGGCTAATTCTGGATTAAGTAATTACTATTTTTCTTGGTGGAATGTCCCAGTCTCTTTACAAATTGGAAATTTCAATCTTTTCAGCCACCACGGTGAAGCTATGACTTTGATGCAGTTTATTAATGATGCTTTGATGGCAATCTTTTTCTTTTCTGTAGGGCTTGAAATAAAACGTGAGGTATTGGTTGGTGAACTCTCCTCTATAAAAAAAGCATTACTGCCAGTTGTCGCAGCTATAGGTGGTATCATTGTTCCAATTCTGATTTTCCGCTTGATAGCCGATGGTGATGTAGCACTAAGAGGAAGTGCCATCCCGATGGCAACAGATATAGCTTTTACATTGGGTATATTAAGCATATTCGGGAAGCGTGTACCTATCGGTCTTAAAATATTCTTAGCAACATTAGCTGTGGCAGACGACATTGGAGGTATACTTGCAATAGCTATATTTTATTCGAGTAGTATATTGGCGTACTATTTATATTATGCAATCGGCCTGTTGCTTATTTTATGGATAGGAGGATATTATCTGAAAATAAACAGCAAAATGTTTTATATTTTTATCGGTATTGCAGTCTGGTTCTTATTTTTAAACTCCGGTATTCACCCAACAATTGCCGGGGTACTTGTTGCATTTTGTATCCCGGCTCATCCTATGATGAAAACGACTAAATTTATTGAAAAAATCAGAGAAAATATAGCTCATTTCCCTGTTTCGAAAAATCAAAAAAAAGGGGAGACCAATATTCTTACCAAAGAGCAGTTGAATTTTTTGAAATGTGTGGAGTCTGCTTCGGACAAAGTAATAAGCCCTTTACAAGATTTGGAAGATACTTTACATCCTGTCGTTAATTATTTGGTTATCCCCTTATTTGCATTTGCTAATGCAGGTATAGCATTAGGAAATGTCCAAATTTCCGATATATTTCATGGAGTAAGTTTAGCTGTGTTTATGGGATTATTTATTGGTAAATTTGTTGGTATATTATCATTTGCCTATTTAGCAGTAAAAACACATTGGGTTTCTTTACCCCATGGGGTAACTTGGAAAATGATAGCTGGAGTGTCAGCATTAGGAGGAATTGGGTTTACTGTATCTATGTTTATTGCCAACTTATCTTATGGGAATATGTCTGATGGAAGCATATTTCTTAATCAAGCAAAATTAGGCATATTAATAGGCTCTCTGACATCTGGTATTTTAGGCTATGTATTACTAAATATATTCCTACCCAAAGAAGTTGACGAGGAAGACTTATAATAAATAAAACAGGCCGGTTAATTAAGACAACTTAACGCTAACCGGCCTTTGTTTTTTTAAGAAAATTATTTATCTATTTTCATACTGTTCTTAATCAAATATCCTATGATAATTAAGTACATCAACAAACCTAAAGATTGGGTCATAATGTCACTTAAATGGCAAGTATAGGAGAATCCGGCAAATCGAAGTCCGGCACTGACTACTCCCATCAAAGCTCCACCGGCAATAAACCCTGAAGCCAATAATGTTCCTTTTTCGAGACGAGCTTTATTCACCGCTTCTTTTTGGCTGCGAGTACTTACATACCAACTAATCAATCCTCCAATAACAAGAGGCGTATTCAATTCCAAAGGAATAAACATACCCAAAGCAAAGGCCAATGCAGGGACTTTAAATACCGTAAGTATAACCGCGATAACAGCTCCTATACCATATAATAACCAAGGAGCTCCTTTCCCGGACATCAGAGGTTCTATTACCGCAGCCATTGCGTTTGCCTGAGGAGCTGCTAAACCATTTTCAGAGGTAAAACCGTAGGTATCATTCAAAATCATTATTACACCTCCTACCGTTGCAGCAGAAACCAATGTCCCTAAAAATTTCCAGGTTTCTTGTTTTGCTGGTGTAGATCCAAGCCAGTAACCTATTTTTAAATCTGTTATAAATCCTCCTGCCATGGAAAGGGCAGTACAAACGACACCTCCAATGATAAGGGCTGCGACCATACCTGATGTTCCAGTCAACCCTACTGCTACTAAAATTACGGACGCTAATATCAAAGTCATGAGTGTCATTCCCGACACAGGATTTGTACCGACTATCGCAATTGCATTAGCAGCTACGGTCGTAAACAAAAATGCGATAACAGAAACTACAATAAATGCTATAACAGCTTGAGTTATTGTATGTATCACTCCTAAATAAAAGAAAAGAAATATTAATATCAATGTTGCGATACAAGCAATAGCTATAAACTTCATCGACAAATCTCGCTGTGTACGCTTTACGTTTCTAACTACATTTTCTGTATTTCCTCTCAACTCTCGTGAAGCAAGTCCTACTGCACTTTTTATGATATCCCAGGAACGAATAATTCCGATAACACCGGCCATCGCAATTCCTCCTATACCAATATGTCGTCCGTATGTCGTGAATATTTGTTCTGGAGACATCATTCCTACTGTCATTTGGATATCTGGATTGCCAAGGGTAAGTACCGCATTATGGAAAATAATGCCTAACCCAGGAATAATTAAGAACCAGACAAATATTGACCCGGCACAAATTATTAGACAATACTTCAGACCTACGATATAACCAAGTCCTAAAACTGCAGCTCCAGTATTTATTTTGAATACCACCTTTGCTTTTTCGGCAATCATATCTCCAAAAGGTAAAATTTTTGTAGTCAAGACTTCGCTCCACCATCCAAATGTTGATAGTACAAAATCATACAAGCCTCCAATAATACCTGCAAAAATCAAAGGTTTTGCTTGGTTGCCCCCTTTCTCTCCGGAAATAAGGACCTGTGTAGTCGCTGTTGCTTCCGGAAACGGATATTTCCCATGCATTTCCGATACAAAGTATTTACGGAATGGGATTAAAAATAGTATTCCTAAAATACCTCCCAAAAGGGAACTCAAAAAGACTTGCATAAAATTTACCGTCAATCCTGGGATGATATATAATGCCGGTAAAGTAAAAATAGCTCCAGCTACGATTACTCCCGAACAAGCACCGATAGACTGTATAATGACATTTTCACCTAAAGCATTTTTACGTTTTGTGCTGTTCGACAAACCTACAGCAATAATGGCTATCGGTATAGCAGCTTCGAAAACCTGACCAACTTTTAGTCCTAAATAAGCCGCTGCCGCAGAAAATATGACAGCCATAACGATACCCCAGGATACCGACCAAGGTGTTACCTCCCGGTAGGTTTTTTCGGGAGACATGACCGGATGAAACTCTTCTCCTTCATTCAATTCTCTGAATGCATTCTCTGGTAGCTTCATCGGCTCTTTTTCTTCTTTTTTCATCAATATAGAGTTTAATGTTTAAAATAAGCAAATAAAATTCGCGGCAAGTTAACAAAAAAGGAAGATATATAAAATTGAAAAATAATTTTTATCTTGCGTCTTCTTTTACAAATAACAGTGAATATTATTTTATAATGAAAGAAATATTACAGTATTTAAGGGAATTACGGGTAAATAACAATAGAGATTGGTTCAATACTCATAAGGATAGATATTTGGAATTAAGACTCTATTTTCAAAATAAAATGGATGAACTCATTCAGAGAATAGCTATTTTTGATGGGGAATTGAGAGGAGAAGAGGCTAAAAATTGCCTTTATCGAATATATCGTGATACTCGTTTTTCTCCTGATAAAACTCCATACAAAAATCATTTTGCAGCATATTTATGTAAGGGTGGTCGCAAAAGCGTAAGAGCGGGTTATTATTTCCATATCGAACCAGAAAATTGCCTGATAAGCGGGGGGGTATGGTGTCCTGAGCCTAAATTATTGAAGGAGTTGCGTCAGTCGGTATATAATCATACGGATGAATTTAAAGAAATCATCGAAAATAAAAAGTTCAAAGCAGTTTATCCTGAAATGGAAGGGGAGATGCTAAAAATTGTACCACGTCCGTTTCCTCGAGATTTTCAAGATGGAGAGCTTTTGAAAAGAAAAGACTATGTCGTTGTTTCTTACAAAGAAGAATCTCTTTTTGATACTTCTGAATGGATGGATAAAGTTGTAGGGGATTTTAAATTACTTATGCCATTCAACCGTTTTCTGAACTATACTGTAGATGATGTGTACGATTTGTAACGATGTATATGAAGAAATTTTGGATTTATAATTTAGCCCTGTCTCTGTCTCTTATTATCGTATATTTAATTGTAAATTATACGGAAAAAGACTATTCTCATACGATATTTATAGCTCATATTATTTTGAGCATTTCCGTTATACAACTCATTGCTGAATCTATATGTGCCATTGTTTGGATGCATAAACAATCAGTAAATAGTTTGATATTCGGAATTTCATCTATTTTCTTTTCTGTATTAATATCCTTGTATATGTGGAATTTAGTGTATCTAAATTGTGGATAATCATATAATTTCCATACTTTTGTTTTTAGGCTTAAGCGAAAATAATGAAGTATTTGGTTTTATCAATCTAGTTCTACAACTGTTATACCGGCTCCACCTAATTGAACATGTTCATCTTGAAAATGACGGACACCCGGAACTGTTTTAAGATATTGCCGTATCATTTGTCGTAATGCTCCGGTTCCTGTACCATGTAATATTCGTACTCGGGTACAGCCTACTAATATAGCGTCATCGATAAAATAGGTAACTGCTTGTAGCGCTTCGTCTCCACGCATGCCTCGCACATCAATCTCTTGCTTGAAATTTAATCGTTTGTCTCTCATATCATCAGTCGTTTGAGCACTCACAAACGAATCTTTTGTGTTAGCATCTCGTTTCAATTGATTTTTGCTAACTTTCTCAAGTTTATCCAATTTTATATTTGACTTCAACAGACCAAAAGCCACGATAGCATTTTTCCCTTGTATGTCAAGAACTTCTCCGGCAGAATTTTGTCCTTTTAGACGCACAGCATCTCCAATAGTTATTACATCAGAACGAAATGTTTCCTTTTGTTCTTTCTGAAGAGAATTTTTCTTCTTCTCTTCGCGTTCTTTTATTTTTTGTATTTTTCGAGAAATTTTGTCGTCTATTTGAATTTCTCCTGATATATGACTTTTAAAATCATTCAACTGACGACGTATCTCCCGGGTTTTTTCTTTTTCAGCCTGGACTTCCTTTATCTGACGAATAGTATTTTCAATACGTGCGTTTGTTTCTGACAATATCCTCTCTGCCTCGGTCTTAGCCGTAGCTAAAACTTCTTTACGCTGTTTCTCTAATTTCTTAATATCTGCTTCATAGCGTTCGGTAATCTCCTCCAAACGTTTTTCTTTCTGTCGTATGTTCTGCCTTTTACTTTCCCAATAACGTTTGTCTCTGACGATATCTTGTAAATATTTATCCATGTTGATATAATCAGAACCAACTTTATCTGAAGCTTCTGCAATGACATCTTCCGGCAAACCGATTTTTCGAGCAATCTCTATGGCAAACGAACTACCGGGGTTACCAATTGATAATTTGAATAATGGTTGCATTAAATGGCGATCATATAGCATAGCTCCATTGATGATGCCTTCTGTATCTTCTGCAAAATGTTTTAAATTTTGATAATGTGTCGTAATGACTCCATAGGTATGTTTTCGATTAAATCGGTCAAGTAATGCTTCAGCTATAGCTCCACCAATCTGAGGTTCTGTTCCTCCTCCAAACTCATCGATTAACAAAACTGTACTCTCGTTACTATTCTTCACAAAGTACTTCATGTTAGTAAGATGAGAACTATATGTACTTAAGTCATTTTCAATAGATTGCTCGTCTCCAATATCAATGAAAATATTATCGAATATTCCACACCTTGAATTTTCATATACAGGTATTAATAAGCCACATTGCAACATATACTGCAATAGTCCCACCGTCTTTAGACATACGGATTTTCCTCCTGCATTCGGACCGGAAATCAACAATATCCTGTTTTTTTCGGTCAACATAATGTCCAAAGGAACTACTTGTTTATGCTGTTTCTGTAACGATAAATACAAAAGAGGATGCACTGCACGATACCAATCTATTTGCCGGCAATTTTCGACAACTGGTAGGAGGGCATTCACTTGTAAAGCAAACAAAGCCTTGGCTCGTATAAAATCGATATCTGCTAAAAACTCATAAGAATAGAAAATATCCTCGGACAATGGTCGCAATTCATCTGAAAAAGAAGTTAAAATTCGGATAATTTCCCGACGTTCTTCACTTTCAAGTTCTCGTATCCTGTTATTGGCTTCTACAACTTCAGCAGGTTCTATAAATACTGTTTTACCACTGGCTGATTCATCATGTACGATTCCTCGTATTTTTCGTTTAAAAGCTGGCATAACCGGGATTACCAAACGTCCGTCACGCATAGTTGGAGTAACATCTTTATCTACGATACCTTCGGTCTGAGCTGTTTTTAATATATTATTTAAACTTCTGGATATTCCTGATAGAGTGGACGATAATTCTCTTCTGATTCGTGACAGTTCGGAAGATGCATTATCTTTTATTCGTCCAAACTTGTCTATCATCTGGTCTATACGTGAAATCAGATGCGGAAATACCGATACATTTCCTGACAATTCAGATAAATACGGATACAAAGGTTTTTCGTCATCTTCATCAGTTTTGAAAAATTTTACAATATTCCTTATTGTGTCCAAAGACCTGCGCAGGTCAAACAATTCTACCTCATCGATATAAGTTCCCTCTACCCGGATTCGTTTTAATGCCGGTCGTACATCAAAAAAATAATTTGCTGGAAACTCATTTTTTCCATTCAATACAGCAACAAATTCCTGAGTTTGATGCAATAATTTCGTTACCTCGTCATATTTATTCAGAAATACCATTTTTGATACACGTTCCTTACCAAGCGTACTAAGACACTTATCGGTTATCAATTCTCGAATTTTGTCAAATCCGGTTTTCTGTTCAAAATTATCTGGATATATCACTTAATTTTATAATAATAATTAGTCCGTCAAAGATAATAAAAATCCTTTTAATAAAGAGAGTTCGTAAAATATGAACAAAAGCAATCGATAATCGTTATTGCAATAAAAATGTTTTTTAATATAAGAAAATAGTTCAAAAAACAATTTTTTGTCCTATGCTGATAAATTGATGTTGTAAAAATAATAATAACATTTAAATTCAATTGATTATGGAGGTTGTAAACAAGGCTTTTGACGATGTTAAAGAATTTCTAAAATCTGTAGTTCCTCCCTGTACTGCTACTATTGATGACCACTATCATTATGAAGTATGGGCTATAAAGGAAGAAGCAAAGCAGTCACAAGAAAATCATGTATTTTTCGGTTCGGTAATAAAACATGCTGATAGTATTACTGTTACTTTTAATGATAAATTAGGCAAAGAACATTCTAAAGAACTTTTCTCTGATTACTTGTTGCAAAAAATGGAACGTGGTCGTATCCGTATTCATGAAATGAACCGTCAATTACACGAAGATTTACAAAATGCAGTACAAAATTTGACAAGGTATTATAATAGCATGGGATGGATATAAGCTCAAAGTATTTTTAATCATGTCCGTTTTTTCTGGACATGATTAAAAATAAACTCATGTCTCTAATTAAATGATAACACATTCTGATAACATCAGTTTTTTATTGCACTAAAATATTGAGTATATTTTCTCTATTTTTTTTCGAATAGTATATATTTTTCAGCCGAATCTATTATTTTTGAAGCAAAATAAAATAGCTAAATAATGTTTACGGTAAAAAAGACTCTTGAAATTTCAGCGTCACACAGTTTAAAGTTATCATATGAAAGTAAGTGTAGCCAATTACATGGACATAATTGGATTATCACCATTTATTGTCATTCAAAAGAATTGAATGAAGATGGGATGGTAATAGATTTTACTCTTATAAAAAAGAAAATACAGGATAAACTTGACCATAAAAATTTGAATGAAGTGTTGTCCTTTAACTCTACAGCAGAGAATTTAGCGTATTGGATATGTAACCAGATTCCCCAATGTTTCAAGGTTGAGGTTCAAGAATCGGAGGGAAATATTGCAATTTATGAAAAAGATTAATGAAATATTTTACAGTCTACAGGGCGAGGGGTATTACACTGGAACTCCAGCTGTTTTTGTAAGATTTTCAGGATGTAATTTGAATTGTGATTTTTGTGATACGGAACACTTATCTGGAGTATTTATGTCTGATAATGAAATCTTAACTGAAATAACACAATATCCCACAAGGCACATTGTTTTGACTGGCGGAGAACCAACTTTACAAATAGATGTCTCTTTTATGCAAATGCTAAAAGAAGATGGTTGGTATATTCAAATTGAGACGAATGGGACATTGACTTCTGGATTATCTATTGCTGATAGATGGGCTGACTGGGTCACATGTAGTCCAAAAAAAAATTGTATTCGAGAAAAGGCGAATGAACTTAAGGTTGTATATATAGGTCAAGATATGTCTCAATATGATTCCTTTGTATGTGACGTACGGTCATTGCAACCTTGTTCTATGCTCAATACACAAGAAGTTATTGATTATATAAAAAAACATCCTCAATGGAGGTTAAGTTTACAAACACATAAAATGCTTGATATAAGGTAAGCTGATAATACCCTTTATGTTATAAATATGATATAAATACTACTGGATATATATTATTATTGATATATTTGCAAAAATTTTTTGATACTTGTTTAGATTAACGACATATGACACAAATTGAAAATAACGAAGAAGAAAAGAGAAGCCTTAATTTCATTGAAATTGCTGTCGAGAATGATTTGGCCGCTGGGAAAAATGGAGGTCGTCTAAATACCCGTTTCCCTCCAGAGCCAAATGGATATTTGCATATAGGACATGCTAAGGCTATATGTATGGACTTTGGTATTGCTCAAAAATATGGAGGTACATGTAATCTGCGCTTCGACGATACAAATCCTGTTAAAGAAGATGTGGAATATGTTGATTCTATAAAAGAAGATATTCACTGGTTGGGTTTCGACTGGGGAGACCGTCTTTACTATGCATCTGATTATTTCCCCAAGTTATGGGACCTTGCAGTAAAGATGATTGAAGAAGGAAAAGCTTATGTAGATGAACAATCTGCAGAGGAAATAGCTCAACAGAAGGGGACTCCGACCCAGCCAGGTACTGAGAGTCCATATCGAAATAGGAGTGTTAAAGAAAATCTTGATTTATTCATTCGTATGAATAAGGGAGAATTCGAAGAGGGTTCGATGGTACTTCGAGCCAAAATAGATATGACTTCTCCCAATATGCACATGAGAGACCCGATCATGTATCGTATTATCAAACATCCTCATCATCGTACAGGGAATACTTGGAATGTATACCCCATGTATGATTTTGCCCATGGACAATCAGACTACTTTGAAGGAGTTACCCATTCTATCTGTACTCTTGAATTTGAAGTACATAGGCCGTTATATGATTGGTTTGTAGATGAATTGGCTGATGATAGTTACCGTCCTCGTCAGCTAGAGTTTAATCGACTAAATCTTACATATACGGTCATGAGTAAGCGTAAATTATTGCAACTCGTGAAAGAAAACTTAGTGGCTGGATGGGATGACCCTCGAATGCCTACTATATGCGGATTGAGAAGGAGGGGGTATACTCCTTCATCTATCAGGAATTTTATTGACAGAATCGGATATACCAAATATGATGGATTAATCAGTGTATCTTTATTGGAACATAGTATACGTGAAGAGCTTAACAAAACAGCAAATCGGGTATCTGCAGTTATTAATCCTATAAAGCTGGTTATAACTAACTATCCTGAAGGACAGGTTGAAAACTTAATAGCTGAGAATAACCCAGAGAGTCCGGAAGCAGGTTCTCATGAAATTCCCTTCACTCGAGAACTTTATATCGAACGTGAAGATTTTATGGAAAATCCGCCTAAAAAATTCTTCCGTATGACTCCGGGACAAGAAGTTCGTTTGAAATCGGCTTATATAGTAAAATGTACTGGCTGTAAGAAAAACGAGGCAGGAGAGGTCGAGGAAATATACTGTGAATACGATCCCTTGACTAAAAGTGGTATGCCCGAAAGCGGTAGAAAAGTAAAGGGAACTTTACATTGGGTATCAGCTCAATATAATCAAAAAGTGGAAGTCAGATTGTATGACCGATTATTCAATGTTGAAAATCCTGCGGAGGAGAAGGAAAGAGATTTCAGAGAATTGTTGAATCCTGATTCGTTAATTGTAAAAACAGACTGTCGTATCGAGCCTTATTTGGCGAGCATTGCAAAACCCGGTGATAGATTCCAATTTCAACGTATGGGATATTTCTGTGTCGATTCAGACTCAACATCTGACAAATTGATATTTAATCGGACTGTCGCACTAAAAGACAGTTGGGAAAAACAAAAAAACAAATAATCTTATTTAAAACCTATAGTTACGAGCTGCTGTCTATCGAAACGGTATACGGCAGTTCGGTTTTTATATAAAATGTCCGAAAAAAAAGGATCTGGCTTATTAGCTCGTTATGAGCAAATGCTAAAAGAAAAGGGAAATTACTATTTCGATGCCGATGAATGGGAGGAAATAGCTTATCAGTATGAACTTACTGATAGATACAAAGATGCTTTGGAAGCCATAAATCATGGGTTGTCGATACATCCGGGAAATATTTCTTTGAATGTAAAAAAGGCTCGTTATTTACTAGATATTGATGCAATAGAAGAGGCCGAAAAGTTAATCTATTCTCTTCCTAATGATTCGGTAGATGCAATATTGGTCCGGGCTGAAATCCATTTTATTCAAAGTAGGCCTCAAAAAGCTAACCTCCTTTTGCGAAATCTTCTTAACAGTGAAGAAATTTCTTGTGATTTATGTTTTGAAATAATGGACATGTACCTTGATTTCGGCTATTTCGATGAATTAGTTGAATTCGTTAATGAAGCAGACAATCTATTAAGTGATGGCTCAGAATTATTACGCGAATTGGCCCTTATTTATGAAGATAAACAGGATTTAAATAAATCTATAGAAATATACAATAAACTCATTGATAGGAACCCTTATTCTACAGTAGACTGGTTTAATTTAGCCAAAGTTTATGCATTACAGAAAAAATATGAGAAGGCAATAGATGCTTGTGATTTTGCTTTGACTACCAAAGATGATGATGAAAATATATTATCATTCAAGGGGTACTGCCTGTATGATCAAGGTTCATATAGGGAAGCAATCGACGTCTTCCTCGAATATGCTAAAGTTGCTGATGAAAAATCAATAGCATATGAATTGGTTGCCGAATGTTATGTAAAACTGGAACAAAATGGCGAAGCGATAAAGTACTTGAATGAAGCATTATCTCTTTCACCCGAAAGTTCAAATTTATATTATCAGTTGGCAACTAATTATTATGATATGGGGAATACTCCCAAAACAATTGAATGTTTGATTAAAACATTAGAAATAGACCCGGAAGACGCGGAAGCTCTTGCATTTATGGGGGAAATAAAAGTAGATGAAAAAAAACTCGATGAAGCAAAGCAATACTTAGTCCGAGCATTTAAAATAGACTCGTCAAATATAGATGTCTTGACTCTTTTGGGTGATATTGCGACAGAGCAAGAAGACATAGAAGAATCTATCTTGTATTATGAAAAGGCATTAGAAATAAACCCTTATGATGTAAAACTCATTTTTAAATTGATTCTGGCTCATTACAATACCGGAAACCAAGATAAAGCTGCTTCATTAATAAAGCATTTGGACGAGAGTACTTTAAAAATCGATGATATTGAAGAAATTTCAGAAGAAAACAAAAATGAACTGAAACAAACAAAAGAAATGCTGGATAAACTGCGAAATATCCTTCGAAAAAATTTGGATGAAAATTTATAACTATAGGATAAAATAAAAATGAGAAAATCAAAAGATTATTTGTTATTAGTTCTAAAAGGCATGGGAATGGGAGCTGCAGATGTTGTCCCTGGTGTTTCTGGTGGAACAATAGCTTTTATTGTTGGCATTTATGAAGAGCTTATTGATTCGATAAAAAGTATAAATCTAAAAACAATAAAACTTTTTTTTACTCTAAGATGGGTCGCTTTTTTTAAAGCTATCAATGGATCATTCTTATTTTCTGTTCTTGCGGGTATACTCATCAGTGTATTTTCGTTGGCGAAACTTATTACATGGTTACTTGAAACACATCCGATTCTTGTCTGGTCTTTCTTTTTTGGATTAGTTTTGGCTTCTACATATTTCGTCTCAAAACAAATTGAAATATGGGATTGGAAAAGATGGTTATCTTTTGTCATTGGAGTAGGGACAGCTTATTATATTACGATAGCTACTCCGGCACAAACACCCGATTCCTTACTGTTTATTTTTATGTGTGGAGCCATTGCTATTTGTGCTATGATTCTACCAGGGATATCAGGCAGTTTCATACTGTTACTCATGGGAAAATATGAGTTTATTATGAACGCAGTCAAGTCATTAGACATAGTTATTATCGTTATATTTGCTGTAGGTGCAGCAATCGGGCTTATCCTATTTTCTAACGTACTGTCTTATTTATTAAAAAATTTTCATGATATTACTATTTCTGTCCTATCAGGCTTTATGTTAGGTTCCTTAAACAAAGTTTGGCCATGGAAAGAAACTATTCAAACTTTTACCGATAGTCATGGCAACATAAAACCTCTTATAGAACAAAATGTACTGCCCAATGAATATCTTTGGCAAGCCATATTACTCATGATTATGGGATTTCTTATGGTATACATCATTGAAAAAATTTCTGGTAAAAAAGAGAAACACGAATAAAATAAAAGTTTCTCATCCTCTCTCATAAAAATATAACATGATTCTATTATTCTGGACAAACAAAAATTAGGACTAAAATCTTTCTCCTTATTACGATGCACAGAATAATAGAATTTTTGTAAAAATCAAATTCATTATAAATCTACTTTTGGCATATTGACCAAAGAGGCAGAAGGAAAATACTTATTCATATATAATTTTATTATCTGTAGTGTATCATCTTCTATAATTTTATCAGTTGACGGATACATGTTATATATTACTTTATACAATTTTATACCTCTTTGCAACAATGCTTCAAAACACAATAAAGTATGACTGATGCTTCCCAGCCGTCCTGATGTTACCAATATAACCGGGTAAGCTCGTTGTGCAATGTAGTCAATAGTCAATAAATCTGTTGTCAAAGGTACCATAGGCCCTCCGGCACCTTCTAACAAAACTATGTCATATTGGTTTGCAAGCTTTTCTGTTGCTTTCGATATTATTTCCAAATCAAGATTTTGGTTATCGATCCGAGAAGCCAAATGAGGAGATGCTGGGTATGAAAAAATTACTGGGGCAGTAAGACCTTTTTTATCTACTTCAGTAAAATCTATACCCATTATTTTACGATGCAATTCTATATCTTCAGAATAACCACTATTACCAGTTTGTACAAGTTTTTGTGTTATAACAGAGCGACCACAATCAAATAGCTGCTTAGCCAACCATCCAGTAGCAATTGACTTTCCTATATTCGTATCAATTCCGGTTACAAAATAAGTCCCATTCATATTCATCTTTTTTTTCGTGCTATAATATATATCGGATGATATGTCAGTGTTAGACCATTTTCCGACATATGTTTTTTTTTATAATTTTCACAAAACGATACAACCTGACTTGGAGATAAAGGATTTTCATTCAGTCCATTAACTCCTGTTTTTTTTAAATGTTTCAATACTTCTATTGGAGTTTCAAAAAAAAGAGGTACAAATTCTTGAGAAATAGTTATCATTTCAAATATTTCAGAAATAATAGAAATCCATCTTTCAAGGGAATAATAAGACAATCCTCTATTTGTAAGTGTTTTTATTTCCTTTAAATTGTCCAAACCAAATGTAGATATAGCTATTATCCCGTTTTCAGATAAATTTTTTTCTATTTTTCTTAAAAAAGATTCTATGTCTTCAAACCACTGTATAGTAGAACTACTTATAATCAGGTCGTATTTACCATCAAAATTCAATTGCTCTGCGTCTCCCGGAACAAATATTATACTATCTTCCCACGAAGAGTTGAAAAATACATCACAAAGATCATTAACAACAAATTTTATAGGATGGAACAATCGATAAAGTTCTCGGGTCAATAAACCTGTTCCACAACCAATTTCAAGCACATATGGGAAACAGGTACCTTGGGTGCGAATAAGGGTATTTAATAAATGCTTTATTATCGTTCGTTGAGCATAAGCTTCCCTGTCATATGAGATAAATGATTGAGTAAATGCATTTTTTATCTTTTCTTTATTTATACTCTTCTTCATCTCTTAATATAAAATTGAAATTAATGTAATGAGATGCCGGAATGACATTACAACAGGCTTGGCCATTCCAAGCATTCTTTTGGTTAGCAGTTGTAAATATCAGATCTTTATCACCGATAAAAATTTCATCCCAATTAAATATCGGAGTAGGAGAGGACAGTGCTGTTTTTCCTATCATCATCAATTCTCTTTTAACACTATCTAAGGTTCTTTGGGGCTTATGTTCCATAAAGAGAGCCAATAAATCCTTTCCATTACACATACGACGGTAAAATTTCAATAAAGATTTTTCCGTCAAAGAATGCAACGTTGCATCATAGATTTCCGGAATCAATCCTTTATTGTAATCAATCGGATAAAGAGTACCATTTATCGCTATTTTTTTTTCAAATTTTAATCTCTTATGTTGTAATAAAAAAGATGCAACCCAAACGCCCATTGACCAACTAACTAACTTTATATGATTATACTCAACAAATAAGCTTTCATTAAAATTCATTTCTGCATAATCATAACAGATACATACATCACCGTTGAACTCTCCCAATTCAGGAAAGACGTGATAATCCATTCCCCAACCGGCAAAGAACAATAATAAACGGCTCTCGTTATTATGTTTAAGAAAATAATACTTCATTCCGATTTGTCTTCTTTCATGATTATAGATAATAACTCTTTTGTATCTTGCAAAGAGCAATCCGCAGTAAGTGAAATACGTAATCGTGCCGTCCCCAAAGGTACAGTTGGCGGACGTATCGGTAATACATAAAATCCTGCTTTTTGTATCTCTTTAGCCAGATGGCTTGCTCGCTCAGAGGCTCCAACTATATAAGGAACTATATGGCTACAACTTTGGTGTTGCTCTCCGTTTAAACGATTCAAAGGGGTGTATAATATTTGGCTAATTTTATGTAAATGCATTCTTTTATCAGACATTAGAATCGCTTTATTCAATATAAATAGTGTCCATTCCAAATTCACAGGCGGTAAAGCTGTTGTAAAAATGAGAGTACGCATTGTATTTATAAGAAAATCCCGACATCTACGAGTACAAATTACATAAGCTCCCATCGATGCAAAAGCTTTTCCAAAAGTTCCTACTAAAAAATCTATCTTGGAGATAATGCCCCGTTCTTCACAGCATCCCAATCCCTGTTTCCCTCGTACTCCAACAGCATGAGCCTCATCAACGTAAAGCATAACATTCTGATAATTATTTTTTATTTCCACCAAGCGATTGAGTTCCGCTTCATCACCATCCATACTGAAAATACTTTCAGTAACTATAATGACTATATCAAAATGAGATGTTTTAGTATCCAATATTTGTTCTAACTGTGCATAATCGTTATGTCTATATCGAATACACTGCGCATCAGATAGGCGAATTCCATCGATTAAACTGGCATGAACCAATTTATCTGCCAATATAAGAGACTTACGTGTCGTGACAGCTGGCAATATTCCTATATTTGCATGATAACCACTATTGAAAACCAGTGCAGATTCTGATTCGTACAATTCTGCCAAACGGCTTTCCAATCGATTATAAACATCGTAATTGCCCGTCAACAAACGAGAAGATGAAGAACCTGCAATAAAATGTTCAGCTGTCAGTCCTTCTAAAAATTCGTTTCTTAACTCAATATTGGATGCTAACCCTAAATAATCATTCGAAGATAAATTCAGTAACCACCGGTCTTCATAATAAATCTTATTTTTTTTATGTACAAGAGTAGAAAGTGTACGATAATTTCCATTATGAATGATAGTAGATAATTGATTCTGAAAGATATTTTTCATTCTATTTTTGTTGTTTAATGACGTGTAATAACGCAGATATAAGAATATCAAGCTGTTCCTCCTTGATAATGAAAGGAGGCATTACATATACCAATTTCCCGAATGGCCGTACCCAAACGCCGGAATCGACAAATTGTTTCTGGATAGTTGCCATATCCACAGTATTTTTCATCTCTATCACACCGATAGCCCCTAAAACTCTAACATCAGCAACTTGAGGATACTCCCTTGCTGGAGCTAATGATTGCATTAGCCGTTGTTCTATCCAGTGTACTTTATTTTTCCAATTTTCTTCGAGTAGGAGAGACACAGATTCTTTAGCTACTGCACAAGCCAGAGGATTGCCCATAAAAGTAGGCCCATGCATGAATACTCCAGGCATTCCCGTTGATAGAGTCGTTGCTATATCATCCGTTGCTAATGTAGCAGCCATAGTCATATATCCTCCAGTCAGAGCCTTTCCTATGCACATAATATCTGGATAGATATTGGCATGTTCGCAAGCAAACAATTTGCCTGTTCGTCCAAATCCTGTTGCTATCTCGTCAAGAATCAGTAATACATCATGTTTCTTACATAAACGGCGCGCTTCTGTAAGGAAACGAGGATGATAAAAATTCATACCGCCGGCACCTTGTACTACTGGTTCCAAAATGAGTGCAGCTATTTTATCGGAATTTTGAACCAGACATTTTTCCAACGGTTCCATACAAGAATCCTCCCACTCATCATAATAACGACACGAGGGGGAAGGTATAAAATAACGCTTAGGTAGGGTATTTCCAAATATAGAATGCATACCCGTTACCGGATCACAAACAGACATAGCATTCCATGTATCGCCATGGTAGCCCGAACGAATTGTAACGAAGTTACATTTTTCAGAAAGCCCTTTCGCATACCAATATTGTACCGCCATTTTGAGTGCAACCTCTACTGAAACAGACCCTGAATCACAATAAAAAATCTTCTTTAAGTTTTCAGGCACAATTCTCAATAGCAAACGTCCCAACTCCACTGCTGGACGATGAGTAATTCCTCCAAACATAACATGAGACATCTTTTTAAGTTGTTCATTTACAGCGTGATTAAGCCTGGGGTGATTATAACCGTGAATAGCAGCCCACCAAGAAGACATACCGTCAATTAGCTTTCTCCCATCTTTTAAATTCAAATATACATTGTTTGCACTTTCTACTTCATATACAGGTAAAGGATTAACAGTGGAAGTATAAGGATGCCATAAATGCTCTTGATCAAATAAGTATAAATCGTCTATATCCAGTTTATAATTCATATCCAGCTTTCTTAATAAGTTTATAATCTTCGTCGATTTTAGAACTTACAGTAGTCAACATGTCTCCGACAATAGCAGCGTTAATGCCTATTTTCAGGGCTCTCAACTGTATACTTTCAGAAATTTGGGCACGTCCTCCGGCAAAGCGCAAATAAGATTTGGGATGGATAAACCTGAATATAGCTATTGTTGTCAATATTTCATCATCCGAAAGGCCACAAATATTTTCAAGTGGAGTGCCTGATATAGGTTGCAGTATATTGATAGGAATAGAACATACATTTAATTCTTTTAGTTTAAAAGCCAGTTCTATGCGCTGTTCCATCGATTCCCCCATTCCTATAATTCCACCCGAACAAATCTCCAATCCAACTTCTTGAGCATCTTTTATCGTTTTTATTTTTTCCTCCTGAGTATGTGTTGAACATAATTTTCCAAAATAAGATGGAGCTGTCTCAAGATTACAATGGTATCGACTGACACCGGATGCCTTCAATGCTGACAAGTTTTCTTTCGACAATAATCCCAAAGATGCACATAGAAACATGTCGGTTTTCTTTGATAATAAATTATATATTTTACAAATTTCAGACATTGAATTTCCTGTAACTCGTCGTCCGCTGGTAACCAAAGAAAAACGTTTTACTCCTTTTTTCTGATTCCATAAAGCATGTTCAAGTGACACCTCCGGAGATACCAAATCATAAACTTTTATATTTGTTTGGTAATGTACCGATTGTGCACACCATTTACAATCTTCGGGACAACGGCCAGAACGAGCATTGATAATAGAACAAGTATCGAATTTCTCCGTATGAAAAAAATGAGTTATTTCTTCTGCGGCTTCATACAGTAATTCTTTATTTTCTATCCTGACTAATTTTAATGCTTCGGAAAACTCAATTTGTCCTCCTGCCAAAATTCTCTTTTTAATTTGTGACACCATATTGGTATAGTTTTTATAAATAAAAATCCGGAATAGGTATATAATTATACCTATTCCGGATTTGGTAATTAAGTGCAAATTAAATTTTACGTAGTTGTCCCTTTTTGCCGAAATATTTTCCAACAAAATAAGTAAATATTCTTTTTCCCAGAAGCCTATATCCGACTCTTCTAAATCGACTTCTGACCCAATCAAAAAAGTAGAATATTCTTTATTTGTATAGTATAGTGAAAAATGTCTTTGCTTACGGAGAGATGCTTCTATAACACTTTTAGATAATGTTCCTATATTCACACAGCGACCTAAACTGTAAAATGCAGCATAACGATTCCGGCTCCAACGCCGAAATCGAATATGATCGGATGTAATAGAAAACTTCTGTATCATTTTTCTAAAAATAGTAATACAAAGATAGCGAAATAACTGAAAGTTTTTGATTTTTCTCTATTTCAAAAAACACGATTTAATAAATCTTTATGCAAGATTTACATCATTCTTAGTATATTTGGAGATTGAATATCATATAACAAAAAGCTATATACAGTAAGAATATGATAAAAACTAAAAAGTATCACACAGTATATTTATTTACATTTATTTTCTTATTCTTTACATGCTATCTTGATGCAGCATCTATGGTTCGGCGCAAAAAAAAAGACAATCCAGATGATTTGGCAAGCAAAGAATTTCTTTTTATGGAAAAGAACTTTACGTCTCAAAGCTGCACTCAATGGAAGCAAGGAGATAAATTTGTCTATTTAAGTGATGATTTAAGCGTTTTACTACATCCGGAAACGCCATTGGATAATCCGAATCAATCCTTTAAAAATAAAATATTTACATTTGAAGGAATGACAGAAGAATCTATTTTGGGATACAAATCATACGTTAATCTCATTTTTGACTGTGAAGGAATTAAATATAGATTTGAGACTGGTAAGAGTAAAGATGATATGAATAAAACTTCATATAAACCTTTATTACCAGACCTCATACAATTATCTGTATTAGAAAAGGCTAGAGAACTGTTATCTGGAAAAAAATTATACATACGTACCTCAATCTGGTATAATGATGAAGGTTATGAGATAGAAGGCCGTAAATATATTCCTGTGACTATAATAGATGTATTACCTGGAAATAATATTTTGCCTATACAATTCCGATTTGTAGATGATATTGGTAAAGAAGGCCGTGTGTTTGGCACTTTGTTTCCTGATGCAAATATCGGACAGTTTATCTCTTTTGATCGATTATTTACTTTTGATAATCCTCGGGACAAATATAAGACTATCAACAATGAAAATTGGTCAAGAATAACTTCTGGTAAAGTATCTAAAGGTATGACAAAAGAAGAGTGCCGATTATCGTTGGGTCGTCCCAATGAGGTAAAAAGGATTCCTACATATGAGGGATTGAAAGAACAATGGTTCTATAATACCGGAGCTTACCTATTTTTTGAAGATGGACTGCTGACAAGTTTCAGACAATAAGTAAATACAAACCAATATTATAAATGCACAATGATTATCAAAGAAAATTACTCATTACAAGCTTATCATACATTCCATTTGCCAATTAAATCTCGTTGGTATATTGAATATAAATCTATTGAAGAATTAAAAAAGATCCTGAAAGAGGATTTATTAAAAAAACATTCGTTTCTGCATATTGGAGGAGGGAGCAATTTGCTTTTTATACAAGATTATAATGGAGTTATTTTACATTCTGGTATACAATACATTGATATTTTAGAAGAAAAAGATGATAGTATTTTATTAAAAGTTGGTTCCGGAATGATTTGGGATGACTTTGTCAAATATTGTGTAAATAATAATTGGGGAGGGACAGAAAATCTGTCCATGATTCCTGGAGAAGTAGGAGCTAGTGCTGTACAAAATATAGGAGCTTACGGTGCCGAAGTAAAAGATATTATTGAAAATGTCAATACCATAGAAATTGCAACAGGGCACGAGCGAACATTCAAAAACATGGATTGTAAATACAATTATAGAGAAAGTGTTTTCAAGAAAGAACTGAAGGGAAAATATATTGTTACATCAGTTGAGTATCGGGTAAGAAAGAATCCTGTTTTCAATCTCTCTTATGGAAATCTAAAAGAGGCCCTTTCCAATTATGATACTATAACCTTGCAAAATATAAGAGAAGCTGTAATGACTATTCGTGAAAGTAAACTTCCTGACCCTAATACTTTCGGTAATGCAGGAAGCTTTTTTATGAATCCTATAATTTCTTTGAAACAATATAAAAAACTCCAAGAGAAGTATCCCGATATGCCCCATTATCCTATAGATGATAAGCATGTGAAAGTACCAGCTGGATGGATGATAGACCGATGTGGTTGGAAAGGAAAAGAGCATGGTGGTGCTGCTGTATATGATAAACAAAGTCTGGTTCTTATAAATAAAAATGATGCGACTCCGAAAGACGTTATCGAACTTTCTCAACAAATACAAAAATCGATAAAAGACACTTATGATATAACTATTTACCCTGAGGTAAATTTTATTTAAAAATGATTTTGAGGTAAAAAATGATGCAAATAGAATTTTTGGGAACTGGCACATCTACCGGAGTTCCTCAAATAGGTTGTAAATGTGAAGTTTGTACTTCTCTAAACATAAAAGACAATCGGCTGCGAGCATCAGCACTATTTTCTGTCGACAATAAAAATATACTTATTGATTGTGGCCCTGATTTTCGCCAGCAAATGTTACGTTCAGGTATAGAGAATATAGATGCAGTACTTATTACCCATGCCCATTATGACCACACTGGCGGCATAGATGACTTAAGACCATATTGTGCACACTTTCCTGTTCCCATTTATTTGGAACCAGAAGTTGCCGGTGCAATAAGGACAAGACTTCCTTATTGCTTTTCAGATAAACGATATCCCGGTATACCAGACCTTCAGTTAATAGAGATAGATACTGAGCCATTTGAAATACAGGGAATTCCTATTATCCCTATTAGAGCTATGCATTTCAAACTGCCTGTTTTAGGTTTTAGAATCGGGAGAGCAGCCTATATTACAGATATGTTGACCCTTCCCGAAAGTGAGTATAATAAGCTCAAAGATTTAGATGTACTTATAATCAACGCTTTACGACATACGGAGCATATATCTCATCAAAATCTGAAGTCTGCATTACAAGTAATAGAACGTATTGCCCCCAAAAATGCATATCTAACACATATGAGCCATCAAATGGGATTACATGAAGTTGAATCAAGACAATTACCTCCCAATGTCCAGTTTGCGTATGATGGGCTTATTATTAAGGTTTGACATTGAACTAATCTTTTAGAATACTTGTTTTAGTCATAATCAGTTACTCCTTAATATTTTTAAATTATGGCTAAAGCAAAAAAAATAAAAGTAGAAACTGGGTCTAATATGGCTCCAGAATCTTACTATATTAAAGTTACGTCTGACGGGCCTTATCTTGTATATGGAAATCCGCCTATTGACCAAGAAATCATTTTGCCTAACGAAGAGGGTTCTTCTTGGGTTTATCGTAAAGGAAAACATTTCACACCAGACCCTGCCCATACAGCTTTATGTCGATGTGGCGAATCAAAACACAGCCCTTTTTGTGATGGTTCCCACGAACATGCCCATTGGAACCCCAAAGAGACTAATAACAAACGCCCTTTGTTAGAAGACGCTGAAGAATTTGAAGGTCCTACTATGATTTTGGCCGATAATGAAAAGTATTGTGCTTTCGCTCGTTTTTGTGATGCCTACGGACGTATATGGAATTTAGTTCAAGAAGCCAAAACCGAAGAAGAAAAAGAGATTGTACGTCATGAAGCCGGTCACTGTCCTGCTGGGCGTTTAGTGTTATGGGACAAAGAAAAAGAAAAAGTTTTTGAACCACCTTTCGAACCCTCTATCGGAATTATTGAGGATCCAGGAATAAAAGTAAGTGGTCCTATTTGGGTAAAAGGAGGTATCCGCATCGAAAGTGCCGATGGTACAAGTTATGAAATAAGGAACCGAGTAACTTTATGCCGATGTGGACATTCCTCTAACAAACCATTTTGTGATGGAACACACGCATCTATGGAATTTAGGGATGGAATACCTTTTGCAGATACTGATAAAGAATGGTAACTGTTACAAATTGAAAATAAGGAATATACGAAAAAATATTCCTTATTTTCAATCATTTCGCATTCAGAGAATAAAAGATAGATTTTGAAATTTCAGGAAAATAATGTAACCTTGCGCACTTGAATCGATAAATTTTCAAAACATGGAAGAACTGACATTGACGACTCCGTCTCTTTTATTTTCAGCCGTATCTCTCATTATGTTGGCATATACCAATCGCTTTTTGTCGTATGCGCAAATTGTAAGAACATTGAAGACTGAATATGACTTGCATCCATCTAAAATCACGGCTGCACAAATAGAAAACTTGCGTTCCCGACTATATTTAATACGTATGATGCAAATTTTAGGAATTGTCAGTTTATTGCTAAGTGTAGTCTGTATGTTTTTAATATATGTAGGTCTTCAAACATTTGCTGTAATTGTTTTTGCAATATCATTACTATCCCTTATTGCGTCTTTAGGAATATCTATAGGAGAAATTATTATTTCTGTCCGTGCTCTCGAACTGCATTTAAGTGCGATGGAGCATAGAAAACCCGAATAGTGTAGGGGAATTAAGCAATCCATTTTTCGACCAATGGAATCAGTAAAGATGTCATAATGCCCATCAAGCCTATTGCCAATCCACTGATAGCTCCCTCGACTGCTCCGAGTTCTATAGCTCGAGCAGTACCTAATCCATGAGCTGCCGCACCTAATGCAAGACCTTGTGCAACTTTGCTTCGCACATGAAGTTTACGGAGTATAAACGGTCCTATAATTCCTCCTAATATACCGCACAAAACTACTGTTACAGCTGTTAACGACGGTATTCCTCCTGAACGAGCAGATAAGCTCATTGCAATAGGCGTAGTGACAGATTTAGGCTCCAAAGATGCTATAACCGAATGGTCAACATTCATTAACTTACAAATCAAAATAACGCTGACAATACCGACAAAACTGCCAACTATGATAGAGCTGGTTATAGATAAGACTTTTCCTTTTAAATAGCCGATTTGTTCATATAGAACATAGCCTAAAGCCACTACAGAAGGTCCTAACATAAAATTAATAATATAGCTCCCATGAAAAAATGTATCATAATCTATGCCTGCCCATTTTAGCACTCCAATTATTACAGCTATACTTATTATGATAGGATGCAGAAGAGCAATATGGCTTTTTGTATATATAAAAACGCCCAACAAATAACTGCCCATCACCAAAAAAAGGAGAAATGGTTCCGAAATCAATAACTCATGCATAATAATACTACTATAACCTTTAGATTTTCTTTTCTAATTTATCTTGCATAATACCTACTACTGCTATAATAACAGCAGTAGTAACAACTGATACGACCAGCAAAGCTATCCAATATCTGGCAACTAATTCATAAGAAGCCATCAATCCTACACCTGCTGGGACAAAAAATAAAGCCATATTTTTGGTCAATGTATTCGATACACTCTGAACATCTGTCGGTTTCACTATTTTTGCGACCAACGACAGAAATAACAAAATCATACCACATACACTTCCTGGGACTATACCCCCGATAAAATGACTGATACATTCCCCCAAAAAGTAAAACAACATTATTAATGCAGCACCTTTAATCATAATTTTGCTTATTTATTCTATAAAGTCCATTTTCACAAATTACAAAATTTTCATCACATAGAAATCGTAAAGTCTCAATTACTTTGTCTTGAGGATAAGAGATATTTTCGACTAAAGTTCCTAATTCTGCAGCACCTTCAGCAAGATACGTCCGAATATCCTTTTCTATATAAGAAAATTTTTCTGTTGACAATTTACCTCCTAATTTATTCTTACAAACATCGCAATTACCGCAATCATCAATTCTCTCTCCAAAATAAGAAAGCAATGTTTTTACACGACAATTATCATCTTCTACAGTATATTTAAGTATACTGTTTACTCGATGTTCAAACCTATCTTTTCTTTCCTCATATATTTTCCGAGTAAGCATAAGATATTGGCTTTCGACCCGACGTGAGGTATATATGATATAAGGTGTTTTTTTTCTTGGAATGTAATGTATAACATGTGATTTAGAAAGGAATATCAGCCCTTCATATACATCCTGCTTTGTCAGTCCACTTCTATGGGCTAATAAATCTTCCTGAATAAATACATAATCAGCAAATAATCCAGTATATGATCTTAGTAATGTTTGTAATAGTCGTTCGTTCTTTTCGCTTTGGTTAAATTTGTACAGTTCATCTTTGTTTACAGTTACCATAATACGCGAAAGTGAATCGATTTCTTCCGTAAATATAATATATTCAGCTTGTTCCAAAATTTTTAGAGCATTGAAAGTTGGTAGTAATGGATACTTGTAAGCTGCGCAAAACTGATTTAGATTAAATTCAAACATTGTATCGGTACCTTCTCCTTCCGCTATTTTCAAAAAATATCCCAACGAGTCATATACTTTTCTGATAAATTCTTTTTCAGGAAATGTATCACTTATCCTCTTTTTCAATTTACTTTTGTCTGCCTTTGACCAAATAATAACAGCGTAGGCTCGTTTTCCATCTCTTCCGGCACGTCCAGCTTCTTGGTAATATTCTTCGGGAGAATTTGGCAAGTCGAGATGTACAACTAATCGGACATCAGCTTTGTCTATACCCATTCCAAAAGCATTGGTCGAAACAATGATTCGGCATTCTCCCGATTTCCATTTTTGTTGTTTTTCATTCTTAATTTCAGTCAATAATCCTGCATGATAAAAATCAGCACTATACCCATTCCGTGAAAGTTCTTCTGCTATTTCTTTCGTTCTTTTCCGACTTCTTACATAAATAATTGCAGTTCCCGGCACACGGTCTAAAATATACATTAATTGTTGCATTTTATTTTCACCATACCGTACTACATATGATAAATTGGGCCGGTCAAAACTTTTCCTAAAAATATTTTTTTCTTTGAATTCTAATTTATCTTGTATGTCATCGGCAACCTGTGGTGTCGCAGTTGCTGTGAGTGCTAAAACTGGAATTCCAGGCAAATATTCCCGAATACCGGCAATCTGTAAATATGATGGTCTAAAGTCATATCCCCATTGGGATATACAATGAGCTTCATCTACAACCAGTAAACATACATGCATGGCTTTTAGTTTCGCTTGAAATAATTCTGTATAAAGTCTTTCCGGAGAAACATAAAGAAACTTATAATTGCCGTATATGCAATTATCCAATGCTATTAACGTCTCGTGACGAGACATTCCAGAGTGTATATAATTAGCTTTAATTCCCTTTTGACGCAAATTATCTACTTGATCTTTCATCAAAGCAATAAGAGGTGTTACAACGATGCAGATACCTTCCATTGCCATCACTGGAACTTGAAAAGTCAAAGATTTTCCTCCTCCCGTAGGCATCAAACCCAATGTATCTTTCCCCTCTAATACAGAACGAATGATATCTTCTTGCAGAGGCCTGAACTCATCATAGCCCCAGTATTGCTTCAATATTCCATATATCTTTTGCGGCATATCAATGCTTTTTGCTCTGCAAAATTAATAATAGTAACGTCAGATTATAACATATTCTTTTCATTTTTTATAATAATTCAGTCTTACATATGTGATTACGGTATAAATATCTGTAATTTGTATAAATGCAAGATAAACAAATCAGATTATATTTGCATATATTTAAAATAGATATTTGATTTATGAACATTTTTAACTTCCAAAACCATACTATGATGTGGTGTATATTGATAATATTGATTTTAGGAATAACCGTATTTGCATTTGTTAATCAACGCAGTTTCGGAAGAAATCCTCAGGGTGAACGTTTAGATAGAATCAAACATTCTCCCCATTATTACGACGGTGAATTCCATAACAAACATGAAACCCCGGTCATGACTTCCGATGAAAACCGGTTTAAAGGCTTTATGAAATTTCTTTTCGGCAAAAGAAGTAAGAAATTACGGCCAGATACTCCATTAACCGTAATAAAAACAGATTTAAAAAATATAGATGTCGACAAAAATATGATAATTTGGTTCGGTCACTCATCATATTTAATGCAAATTAGCGGTAAGCGAATTCTTGTTGATCCTGTTTTCCATATAGCATCTCCTGTTTCATTTATCAATAAACCCTTCAAAGGTACAAATATTTATCAACCGGAGGATATGCCAGAAATAGATTATTTGGTTATTACTCATGATCATTGGGATCATCTTGACTACAAAACTGTAATGGAATTGAAGGGGCGTATTGACAAAGTAATTTGCCCATTGGGAGTAGGGGAGCATTTTGAATATTGGGGATTCAAAAAAGAATGTATTATTGAACTCGATTGGGAGGAGCATGCAAATTTGGAAAAAGATTTTACTTTTTATTGCTTGCCTACTCGGCATTTTTCCGGTCGAGGATTGACGCCAAATCCTACTTTATGGGCTTCGTTTTTACTCGAAACGCCTTGCTTAAATGTATATATCGGTGGAGACGGAGGGTATGATACTCATTATACAGATATTGGCACTCGTTTCCCTAATATAGATTTTGCTATTCTTGAAAATGGACAATATAACGAGGATTGGAAATACATACATTTGATGCCCCAGTATATGGCTCAAGCAGCGAAAGACCTAAAAGCAAAAAAAATAATGACAGTTCATCATTCTAAATATGCACTGGCACGACATGCTTGGGACGAGCCATTAAAAAATGAGCAGAATATGATACAAAAAGATTCTTTAAATTTAATTATTCCTCAGATTGGAGAAATTGTAGTATTAGAAAGATAAAAAACTATGATATCAAAATTGAAACATGACATTTAAGTATAGAGTTTTTATTACCGACAAAAGTACCTTTAATACAGAACCTGTAATATGGGTATAATTCTCTGTAACTTATATACAAAACATATAAGATTTTCAATTATTTTTGTAAAGCGATATTCTTAGTGAAATAGAATTTATACGAAAAGAAAGAGCAAATTCCGGATATTAATCGAACCACAATAAATAAAAATTATGTTACGAACTATCAGACTAACAGTGGCCATTGTATGTTTTATTCTCATCACCTTACTGTTTCTTGATTTTACAGGAACATTACATACATGGTTTGGATGGTTGGCAAAAATACAGTTTCTGCCAGCTCTTTTAGCTTTAAACATTGGAGTTTTAATATTTCTTATATTATTAACTTTTTTGTTTGGTAGGATATATTGTTCAATAATTTGTCCACTTGGTATATTTCAAGACATTATTTCATGGATAGCTGGGAAAAAGACCAAAAACAGATTTCGCTATTCTCCCGCTGTAAAGTGGTTGCGGTATGGGATTTTAGGAATATTTATAGTATCCATAATTATCGGATTACACTCGGTTGTCGCTTTACTGGCACCATATAGTTCTTATGGCCGTATAGCGTCCAGTCTAATTGCCCCTTTCTGGCAATGGGGAAATAATCTTCTGGCTTACTTTGCTGAACGAATTAACAGTTACACATTTTATGAAACAGATATGTGGCTCAAAAGCATTTCAACTTTTATAATAGCCATAATTACACTGGGTACTCTTGTCATTTTAGCATGGAAAAATGGCAGAACTTACTGTAATACGATATGTCCTGTTGGGACAATATTGGGATTTATATCACAGTACTCTATATTCAAACCTGTAATCGATACATCAAAATGTAATAGCTGCGGGCTTTGTGCACGCAATTGTAAATCTTCATGTATAGATTCAAGGAATCATACTATCGACTACAGCAGATGTGTCACATGTATGGATTGTATTGGAAAATGTAAGCAAGGAGCAATAAAATATGCCAGACCTATAAAAAAAATCAATTTTACTGAAAATAATCAGGTTACAACAGAACAAATAAACGATGCCCGCCGTACCTTTTTATCCATATCAACCATGCTTGCGGCAAATACGGCACTTAGAGCTCAGGAAAAAAAAGTTGATGGAGGGCTGGCAATCATTGAAGAAAAGAAAATTCCTCAACGAGCGACCTCTATTATTCCTCCTGGGGCAAAGAATTTTCGTCATTTTGCTCAGCATTGTACTGCTTGTCAATTATGTGTATCTGTATGTCCTAATCAGGTACTACGTCCTTCCAGCAAACTACAAAATTTTATGCAGCCGGAAATGTCTTATGAAAGAGGATATTGTCGTCCGGAATGTGCCAAATGTGCTGAGGTCTGTCCAACAGATGCTATCCATCTTTCTGGATTGGCCGAAAAATCAGCAATACAAATTGGACATGCTGTATGGATTAGGGAAAATTGTGTCGTACTGACTGATAAAGTAAGCTGTGGGAACTGTGCCCGACATTGTCCAACAGGGGCAATACAAATGGTTCCTTTAGAGCAAAATTCAACAGATTCTCTCAAAATTCCAATAGTAAATACAGAACGTTGTATCGGATGTGGAGCATGCGAAAACCTCTGTCCGGCACGACCGTTTAGCGCTATTTATGTCGAAGGTCATCAAATGCATAGAACTGTATAAACACTTTTATTATGAATTTATGAAAAAGAGAAAAGAAATAAATCGGAGAGATTTCCTTAAAGTTTTAGGTACCAGTACTGCATCGGCTGCACTTCTTTATGGCTGTACTTCAAATAATAATTCTATATCAAGCAAAGCGTCGGTACAAGGAGAAATTCCTACAGACAAAATGACCTATCGGACATCTTTATCTGGAGACAAAGTTTCTTTATTAGGTTATGGATGTATGCGTTGGCCTCTCAAGGCTTCACCCGATGGAAATGGTGAAATAATAGACCAAGATGCAGTAAATGAATTAGTTGATTATGCTATTGCTCATGGTGTAAACTATTTCGATACGTCACCTGTGTATGTACAAGGTTTTTCGGAAAAAGCAACAGGAATTGCCCTGAAAAGACATCCAAGGGAAAAATTTTTCATTGCAACTAAAATGTCTAATTTTCAGAACTATACTCGGGAAAATTCTATTGCTATGTACTACCAATCTTTTAAAGAGTTGCAAGTCGATTATATTGATTATTACTTATTGCATTCAATAGGTGGGGGCAGTGGCATAGACACTTTTAAAGAACGTTATGTCAATAATGGAATCCTTGATTTCTTACAAAAGGAAAAGGAGGCCGGACGTATAAGAAATCTTGGTTGGTCATTTCATGGTTATGTTGATGTTTTTGATTATTTGTTATCTTTGGATATAAAATGGGATTTTGTCCAGATTCAAATGAATTATGTAGATTGGCGACATGCTTCTGGTAGAAATGTAAATGCAGAATATTTATATGGAGAACTGGCCAAACGAAATATCCCCGCTATCATTATGGAACCATTGTTGGGAGGTCGCTTATCTAATCTAAGCGATAATCTTGTAGCCAGATTAAAGCAAAGGCGTCCGGATAGTAGCGTAGCTTCTTGGGCTTTCCGATTTGCCGGATCATACCCAAATATTCTTACTGTATTGAGTGGTATGACTTATATGGAACATTTACAAGACAACCTGCGTACTTATTCGCCATTACAACCTCTAACAAATGAAGAAATGGATTTTTTAGAGGAAACGGCCCAGCTAATGTTACAGTATCCCACTATTCCATGTAATGATTGTAAGTATTGTATGCCATGTCCTTATGGTTTAGATATACCAGCTATTCTTGTACATTATAATCGATGTGTCAATGCAGGTAATGTTCCCAAAAGCTTACAGGATGAAAATTATTTTCAAGCTCGACGAGCATTTCTAATTGGTTATGATCGCAGTGTACCTAAGCTCAGGCAAGCAAGCCACTGTATCGGATGCGAACAATGTAATTCTCATTGCCCCCAGAATATAGATATACCTAAAGAACTTCACCGGATAGATGATTTTGTAGAAAAATTGAAACAAAAGAAAGAAATAAGTTTAGGGTAAATACATCATTTATAAAGCAAGAGGGTGTGTCAAAACTTAATTTTTGAAAATATAAACTTTCAATTTGAAATTTAAGCGCCTTAAAAGACAAAAAGGTCGTATCATTACTCAAAACGAAGGTTGATACGACCTTTTTTAGGTATTATAGTTACAATCTATAACTTTTCGGATTGGTCATTTTAGTTTTGACACACCTTTTAGTTTTATATTATCGTTTTTCCAGAGGAATAAAAGATTTATTTTCTGCCACATTTTTATATGCGGGACGAATAATACGTTTGCTGTCAAAATTCAGTTCTTCAATACGATGAGCTGTCCATCCAGTAATACGGG
Organism: Coprobacter secundus subsp. similis; assembly: GCF_015097275.1. Lineage (GTDB taxonomy): Bacteria > Bacteroidota > Bacteroidia > Bacteroidales > Coprobacteraceae > Coprobacter > Coprobacter secundus. The sequence goes on along the minus strand of NZ_AP023322.1, from coordinate 845,690 downwards.
ACATAGCAAATAGGGGAGTATAAACCTCCTTGGGAAGTCCTATCATCTCATACACAAATCCCGAATAAAAATCGACATTTGCGCATACTCGTTTTTTTACCTGATTTCCTTTGAATTTCATAAATGTCTCGATAGCTCTTTCTTCTATTAATTCAAGAAAAGCAAATTCTTTATCTAGACCTTTCTCTTTAGCTAAGTCTCGAGCCCATTTTTTCAGTAATAATGCTCGAGGATCAGAAATCGTATATACTGCATGACCAATTCCATATATTTTACCGGTTTTATTATACACTTCCTTTTTCAGCATTCGTGTCAAATAAGCGTCTATCTCATCTGTATCGGTCCAGTCACTAATAGCTTCTTGCAAATGATGAAACATATCAATAACCCTGAGATTTGCACCACCGTGTAATGGGCCTTTTAGAGATCCGATTCCTGCCGCAATGGAGGAGTAAGTGTCTGTTCCTGACGAACTGGTTACCCGAACCGTAAAGGTTGAATTATTTCCACCTCCATGATCTGCATGTAACATAAGAGCCAAATCAAGAATCTTTGCTTCCATCGGGGTAAATTGACCTTTTAACATAAATAAAAAATTTTCTGCAATAGAAAGATTCTCTTTAGGATGGCGGATATGTAAAGAACGACCTTGTTGGCTATGTCTCAATATGTTATATGCATAAGCAATAATTGTCGGGAATTTTGCTATAAGCTCTATCGACTGACGCATCAAATTGTCTCTTGATGTATCGTCTGGGTTAGGGTCGAATGTATACATTTCTAAAACACTACGAGCCAAAATATTCATAATGTTATGACCTTCTAGGTCCAGAATATTCATTGTCGTTTTTTGCTCCAACGGCATTGCTTGGTTCAGTACTCGAGTAAAGACTTCAAGCTCTTCCTTGTCTGGAAGGTATCCCGATAATAATAGAAATGCAGTTTCTTCAAAACCGAATCGATTTTCACTCTCAATCCCCTGAACCAAATCATCAATACTTATACCTCGATACACCAATTTTCCCGGAATTGCTTTTAATCCATCAGATTGACGTTCATATCCAACAACATCTCCGATTTTAGTCAATCCGACTAATACTCCTGAATGGTCTTCATTACGTAAACCACGCTTTACATTGTGCTTCACGAATAATTCATTATCTATCCGGCTAGTCTCTTTTATAGACTCCGACAGCTTATAAACCATGTATTCATCTTTCATCGATTCTTTGCCATTATCACAATTAAACATCTAATTTGTCTACATTCACAAATTTTCAATTAACCGGTCTTTAAACTCTGTTGTCGTAAGTATGGTAGAGTTACTCATAAAACGAGCCAAATCGGCGGTAGCAGTATGGGTTTCGAATGTATATTCTAATGCATTTACAATACAGTCTGCAGCTTCTTGCCATCCCAAATATTCAAGCATCATGACACCAGATAATAGAATAGAAGAAGGATTCACCTTATTTTTTCCAGCTATATTAGGAGCAGTTCCGTGTGTAGCTTCAAAAATAGCATGTCCTGTAATATAATTGATATTTGCACCCGGAGCAATGCCAATGCCTCCAACCATAGCAGCCAATTGATCAGAAATATAATCACCATTAAGATTGAGAGTGGCTATCACAGAATATTCTTCCGGTATCAACAGTGTATTTTGTAAAAAGGCATCGGCTATCACATCTTTAATAATAATCTTTCCCTTTTTCTTAGCATCCAACAAAGCTTTTTCTGCTACCGACTCACCACTTTCTCTTTTTATGCGTTCATACTGCATCATTGAAAAAATTTGGTCGCCAAATTCCCTTTCTGCCATAGTATATCCCCACAACTTAAATCCACCCTCAGTAAACTTCATGATATTGCCTTTATGAACCAACGTTACAGATGGTAGATGGTGGGCGATTGCATACTCTATCGCTGCACGGACCAGTCTTTCACTTCCTTCTATTGATACAGGTTTCACTCCCAACGATGATGTTTCTGGAAAACGAATTTTCTTTACATTCATTTCAGTTTGTAAAAAGTGGAGTAATTTTTTTACTTCCGGAGTTCCCTGTAACCATTCAATCCCGGCATATATGTCTTCTGTGTTTTCACGGAAAATATACATATTTACTTTCTGAGGTTCTTTTATCGGTGAGACAACACCCTTAAACCAACGTACAGGACGTAAACAAACAAATAAATCCAACTCTTGACGTAATGCAACATTTAGAGATCGTATGCCGCCTCCTACAGGAGTTGTCAATGGCCCTTTTATTCCCACAAGATATTCACGAAAAGTATCCATTGTTTCGTCAGGTAACCATGAACCTGTTTTATTAAAGGCTTTCTCTCCAGCAAGCACTTCCAACCATTCGATACTTCGGTACCCATCATAACACTTTTTTATAGCAGCATCAATAACAGCTTGGGCTACAGGGGTTATCTCCATACCTACACCATCACCTTCAATATAAGGTATTGTTACACAATCGGGTACAGAAAGTTTTCCGTTATTTATTTTTAACTTTGCCATATTACTTCTTTAATTGAGACAAATAATTCAAAGCACTTCCTGATTTAAACCAGTTTATTTGTAAATCATTATAAGTATGCGCAACTTCAAATAGCTCTTTAGTTCCATCTTTGTGAGAGACCTCTATAAACAAATTTTTGCCTGGAGCAAATGTATCCAGCCCTTTAATCGTCATAGTATCGGACTCGCATATTTTATCATAATCCGACTTATCAACGAATGTAAGAGCCAGCATTCCTTGTTTCTTAAGATTTGTTTCGTGTATTCTGGCAAAAGACTTGCTTATAATCGCCTTTACATTTAAAAAACGAGGTTCTAAAGCCGCATGTTCACGAGATGACCCTTCACCGTAATTTTCTTCTGCTATTACAACTGAAAATATACCCTGAGCTTTATAGGTCTTGGCTACTTCCGAGACTTTGTCGTAACTACCATTCAGGACGTTTAATACAGAGTTTGTTTTTCCATTGAATGCATTCACTGCACCCATCAACATATTTCCGGATATATTTTCCAAATGACCTCTATATTTTAACCAAGGTCCCGCCATAGAAATATGATCTGTAGTACATTTGCCCGATACCTTTATCAATAATGGCATATTGACAAAATCTGTAGGCAAAGGTACAGGGAAGGGATTTAAAACTTGTAATCTTTCCGAGTCAGGAGATATGTCTATTGTTATCCCTTTTCCGTCATTTTTCGGTGCTATATACCCGGAGTCCTTGACGTCAAAACCTTTTATCGGTAAATTGTCACCATAAGGCTCATCCAATTTTACTTCTTTACCATTTTTATTTTTCAATGTATCGGTCAGAGGATTAAAACATAAATCTCCGGCAATAGTCAAAGCTGTAACAATTTCTGGAGATGCTATAAAGGCATGTGTATTGGGATTTCCATCTGCTCTTTTAGCAAAATTTCGATTAAAAGATGTCAATATTGAATTTTTCCTCTCGGGATTTTCTGTATGTCTCTTCCATTGTCCTATACATGGGCCACAAGCGTTGGTCATAATAACACCACCAATAGATTTAAAATCTGAAATGATACCGTCCCTTTCTGCTGTATACCGGACTTGTTCGGAACCCGGGTTCACAATAAATTCGGCATTGACAGTTAGCCCTTTTGCTGCGGCCTGTCGTGCAACCGAGGCTGCTCTACTCATATCTTGATATGAAGAGTTGGTACAAGACCCAATAAGACCTACCTCCATTTTCTGAGGGTATCCTTTTTCTTTAACAATACGGGCAAATTCCGAAATGGGCTGAGCTGCATCAGGCGTAAAAGGTCCATTAATATAGGGCTCAAGTTCTGACAAATTAATTTCAATCAACCTATCAAAATATTTTTCCGGCTCAGTCAAGATTTCATCATCAGCTTTCAAATATGACTTGATAGCAGATGCAGCATTTGCAACATCCTTTCGTCCTGTCGCAATTAAGTATTCTGACATATTATTATCGTAAGGGAAAATAGAAGTTGTTGCTCCAACCTCAGCTCCCATGTTACAAATAGTCGCCTTTCCTGTTGCCGAGATAGATTCTGCTCCTTCTCCAAAATATTCTATTATGGCATTAGTTCCTCCCTTTACTGTTAAAATGCCTGCTAATTTCAAAATTACATCCTTTGGAGATACCCAACCTTTCAATCTACCACTAAGTTTTACACCGATCAATTTAGGCATTTTCAATTCCCAAGGGATAGCAGTCATAACATCAACAGCATCTGCACCTCCAACTCCAATAGCAAGCATTCCTAAACCTCCAGCATTTGGTGTGTGTGAATCGGTTCCGACCATCATTCCTCCCGGAAAAGCATAATTTTCGAGAACTACCTGATGAATGATTCCAGCTCCCGGTTTCCAAAAATCAATACCATATTTACTGGATACAGATTGGAGAAAACTATAAACCTCCCTATTTGTATTCAGAGCTGTTTTTATGTCAGTTTCTGCATTAACATCTGCTTGTATTAAATGATCACAATGTACGGAAGATGGTACAGCAACTTTATTTTTCCCTGCAATCATAAATTGCAATAAAGCCATTTGTGCTGTAGCATCCTGCATGGCAACTCTATCTGGTGCAAAATTTACATAATCTACACCTCGTACATGACTACCCAATTCTTTCTTGTCATAAAGATGCGCATAAAGAATCTTTTCAGCATATGTCATTGGGCGGCCTAAGAATGAACGTGTAAAGTCAACTCTTTCTGAAAAAGATGAATATACTTTTTTTATCAAATCTATATCAAATTGCATTTCTATAAATATTTTCTACAAAGATAAAAACAAATTGTTCAAAAATGAATATAAAATCGAACAATTTTAATATAGAAATATAAATATTTATAAATAATGCAACTGAAATGTATAATCAGGAATAAATATACATAATTTATACATTTATTCCTGATTATACATTTTTACACTTTATTGCAAAGAAGGGCGAATATCTTTTATCATTAATTGAATTGAAGAATTTCCATTATGATTATTTTCCTCCAGTGTATAACAAATATCAAAAGGTTTATGTTCCTTTATATATTGATGATGCTCTCGCTTGCCGAATGCTATACCATTCATAATATTTTCCGAGCGGCTATCTACCATCTCCAACTTCAAATGTTCTAAATCCCGACCTACTAATCGACTTGTGCCATAATCGTATACATTACGAGTGCAGAAAACAGGTTTCGTATTTCCCGGACCGAAAGGGTTAAATTGTTTCAACACTTTGAAAAATGATGGAGTTATTTCTTTAAAATCGAGAATAGTGTCAATATCAAGTTGTGGAGACATTTGTGTTGGAAGAATATTTTCGGCTACGTGCTTTTCGAAACGTTCAATGAAAGCAGGGATATTTTCCTCTTTTAAGGATAGACCTGCTGCATAAGTGTGGCCTCCAAAATTTTCTAATAAATCACGACACGATTCTATTGCCTTATAAATGTCAAATCCCTGTACAGAACGTGCTGAACCTGTAACCAATCCATTTGAATAGGTTAGCACTACAGCCGGACGATAATAGAGTTCGGTCAAACGAGATGCAACAATACCTATAATTCCTTTATGCCATTCGGCATTATATATAACGATAGATTTCCGAATATCAAAATCTGGACATTTTTCTAAACTGGCATTGGCTTCTTCTGTTATTTTTTTATCTAATTCTTTACGGTCTTCGTTGTACTGATTTATACTTTCACTTTTTTCCTGAGCACGTGCATAGTCTTTGCTAATCAACAGATCTACAGCTTCCTGTCCTGACTGCATTCTACCAGAAGCATTAATTCGGGGGCCTATTTTAAATACAATATCACTGATAGTTATCTCCCGATCTTTTAGGCCACAAACATTGATAATACCTTGTAAACCTACACTTGGATTTGAATTGAGCTGTTTCAATCCGTGAAAAGCTAAAATACGATTTTCATCAGTTATGGGCACAATATCAGAAGCGATGCTGACAGCCATAAGGTCGAGTAGGGGAAACAGCATTTTTTTTATGTTCATACCATTGCTCATGGCAAAACCCTGCATGAACTTAAACCCGACACCACAACCAGACAAATGTTGGTATGGATAAGTAGAATCAAGACGTTTAGGATCGAGTACGGCAACAGCATCAGGTAATTCATCATCTGGCATATGATGGTCACATATAATAAAGTCTATCCCTTTAGCCTTTGCATATGCAATTTTTTCAACAGCTTTAATACCACAATCCAATACTATAACTAAAGATATCCCATTCGTATATGCATAATCTATACTTTTTATCGAGATACCATATCCCTCATCGTACCTATCGGGGATATAATATTCCATACTCGAATAAAAGTTTCGAAGGAATTTGTAAACTAATGCGACTGCAGTCGTCCCATCCACATCATAATCACCATAAATCATAATTTTTTCTTTCCGTCCCATTGCCTTATTCAATCGTTCCACCGCTTTATCCATATCATTCATCAAAAATGGATCATACAGGTCAGACAACTGAGGTCGAAAAAATTTTTTAGCTTCTATTGTAGAAGTTACCCCCCGCTGAACCAAGAGTTCGCATAGCGAGGGGCTTATCGACAACTCCCGGGCTAATCTCATCTTTATTTCTTCTTGTTCTAATGTAAGGGGTAAGTAATTCCATTTACTTATCATTTATATGTTTTTTTATTTTTATCTGATCTCACATCTTCTGCATAAAGCGGAAGAGACGCGACACAATCCGATTTTATCTACTCTTTAACCGATTTATTTTGTGTCATGTATATAGCGGAAAGGCTCGATATAATTATATGATATCTTTCCAAATTCTTTTTGAGCAGGTGTAAAGGTATAAAATCTGTTCAATAAACAGACTTCATTTTTATATAAAAAATAAAAAAGCCGACAAAAGATCTTACTTTTCTTTTGCCGGTTAAATAGAATATACAAACAATTATTCTTCGTTTGTCGAAAAAAGATGTACATCCATCTGAGGAAAAGGTATATTTATTCCTTCTTTTTCAAATTCTTTATATACACGCTCATTCATACTGAAAAATACATTCCAATATTCTGATGATGGTACCCAAGCCCGAACCGTAATATTTACGGAACTATCTCCTAAACTGGATAAGACAATCAAATACTCAGGAATTTTTAAAATTCTTTCATCGCTGTCTAATAGTCTTTTTAATACATCTTTAGCATGGTCATAATTATTACCATAGGCAATGCCGAAGACCCAATCAACACGTCGGCGGGTTTCTTTCGAATAATTGTTAATAATTCCGGTAGACAATCCTCCATTAGGAACAATAATTGTTTTATTGTCTGGCGTATTCAATACCGTATTAAAAATTTGTATTTCCTTTACGGTACCACTCTGTCCTTGAGCCTCAATATAATCGCCGACCTTGTATGGTTTAAACAGCAGCACCATCACTCCTCCCGCAAAATTTTGTAAAGTTCCGCTTAATGCCATCCCTACAGCAATACCGGCAGAAGCAAATAGTGCTACAAAAGACGAAGTATTCACACCCAAAATGCTGACAATTATTACTAATAATATCAACATTAATGTTATATTGATAAGACTAAGTAAAAATGTTTTTAACGAAGGCTCTACATGCCTTCGTTCTAAAATATTGGTAACAATATATTTTATTTTTTTTATCAACCAACGGCCTATCCAAAAGATGATAGCTGCAATCAATATCTTTATGATCCCATGAATCAAACCGCTAATCATTTGTTCCATGAATTGCTGAACGCCCATATTAGAAGCATGGGATAACTTCTCAAAAAACGACGAGACTTTTGTTGTATCTGCCGTTGGAATAGGAATTGAAGGTATTTGTAATAAGAACATAGATAGATATTTTGTGAGTTTAAATAATAGAGTTAATTGTTTATAGCTTTACTCCACTCTAAATTGTCATAAAAGTCATTTTTTTCATTTGGAAGAGGAATATATATACTGAGCCCGCAATATTTTTCGAGGGCGATTTCAAAAAAACTATTTGTATAGTTAACATAAGGAATTGCTAATTGTAATTGATTAGAGAACTCCTTATATTCTTCACTGTCAGTAGGAACAACATTTGAGATGAAATCGTTCATGTCGAAAAATTTATTATTGAATTCATTTCTTCCAAATTGTTGTATAGATGTACGATCTGGTAATAAGTATTTTTCTTTATATATATTTCTTATTTTTTTTACAACTCGAGCCAATGAATCTAAACTTTCACTATGTATTAGACTGACTGAAGCATAAGGATAAGTTTGCTGGGTATAATAATGATAAAAACTTTCACATATGTTTTCTAAAACTAAAGAATTGCGATATATATGGGGGATTATTAAGTCATATGGGTATCCATTTCCCATTACCTCTGTAGCAGAAGCTATCAAAAATTCAGTTTTATTTCGAAGTGCGTAAGCCGTCTCAATGCCTGCCATATAGCAAACATCAAATAAGATAAAATGAAACGTATTATCCGGTATTCCTTCTACTAAATCATCGATATTCATCCAGTAATTACCATCTACTCCATATGCACGAGTCAATGGTAACCCTGATAAATTCCGCTTTTGTAAATTGTACATTGTCTGAGACGTAGTACCTTCCATCCAACCACTACCATGTCCCCAAAATATCAAACCATAATCTTTGGCCGGGTACATTGACATCATATCTTCAATAACTTCCTTTAGAACCATACTATTGGCAGAATTGCGCTCTCCATACTTCTTTATAACCTTATATTCTTTGGATTGAGTTATTCTGATTAGCTGGGAATTTCCTTTCTTATCATCAAGATAAACTATTAGATTTCCTCCATTTAGAGCTCCTTTAGAGGCAGCTGAGAGCATTAGTTCAATATTCTGATTTGCATATTCCGATAAATTATTATTTGCAAGCATATATACAAGGACTGTACGGTCTACAGGGGCCTCCACAACAAAATTTTCTTTCTGGCAACCGGTAAAAAGGAATACAGAAAAAAAGAGATACAATATATCTATTATTTGGAATTTACTGTTCATATAAAAAATAATAAATTAGAACCTTAAACGTACAAACTTACTTAAATTTATATCATAACAAATATGAATCTCCTAAAAACTTTTATCTTCTCTAAATGATTACTACAATTATAAATACCTTTGTAAGCGATTATATAATATAATTTAAACACTATGAACCGACATTTGTTTTCAATCATTCTGGTATTTTTTTCGTTAAATATATTTTCCCAAAGTCGCAATGAATGGGTAGATAAATCTTTTGAATGTATAAAAAACGAAGACTGGACAGGAGCAGAAGAAGCGATATTAAAAGCTCTAAAGAGCGACCCGGGAAATGCTCAAAATGCTTTGTTATTATCAAACCTCGGAACTATACAGCGAAACCTCGGGAAAAAAGAAGAGGCGTTAAAATCGTACAATAATGGGCTTATGATTACCCCTCGCTCTGTAACATTATTAAAAAACAGAGCTGCATTGCTTTCTGAAATGAACAGAATTGAAGAAGCGTTGCAAGATTATAATCAAATCCTTTTGTTAGATGAAAATGAAGAAGAATCTTTATACTTACGAGGTCTTATCAGATTAGAAAAAGGTGATACTTCAGCATGTAGAAAAGACTTTGAACAATTAGTTAAATTAAATCCAACTAGTTCGAATGCACGGCTCGGTTTAGCTGCATTAATGAAGTGCCGACACTATTACAAGGAAGCTATAGACCTCTATGGACAAGTAATAAAATTTAATCCTAATCAGGCTCAACTATATATCAGCCGGGGAGAAGCATATTATTATAGTCGGAAATTAAATGATGCAGATAAAGATATTGCCAAAGCTTTAGAGCTTGATCCTGGAGATCCTCTAATATATGTATTAAGAGCAAAAGTAAAACTTGCCAGATATGAAAAAGAGGATGCAGCAAAAGACTTAGAAAAAGCTATATCTCTTGGTTTTGACAAAGAAAGTGCAGAAACAATTTTAAAAGAACACGAATAACGTACCTAATTTGTTAAAAAAGGATTAAAACTTCCTTTTTACACTATTATACTATTTCGTATAAACCTAAAAAAGCATACATTTGTAATATGCTTGAGTTAAGTAATTATATTGAATATTTATTGGCGGAACATGATTGTGTTATTGTTCCGGATTTTGGAGGTTTTGTAAATCAATACCGAGGTGCGTCGTTTTCTACAGACCATAAAGAAATTTTACCTCCATCAAAAAATATAATATTTAATACAAATCTCAACCATAACGATGGTTTGCTCATAAATACCATTATGCTTAAAGAAAATATTAATTATGAGCAGGCTTTGTCTTTTATAAAGGAAGAAATATTTCAATTAAAAAAGCAGCTTAAAACATCACCTAAAACGATGTATTCTTTAGGTGAGTTAGGGCATATTTCAATGGATGAAAATGGAACAATATCTTTTATTGATAATAAGAGAGACAAATCCCTTTATCCAGAAATATTTGGTCTTACAGCTCTTAATATCTTGCCGTTAAAAGAATATATACACCAAGAAGAACTTCCGAAAACAAATAAAAACAAGAAGCAAAGTTCTGATATCATTTACATCCCTGTAAATCGTCGGATAGTGCGTCGTATCGTGGCAGCTGCAGCTATTATCATTGTGTTGATGATGATCTCAACTCCTATAACAAACATAGAAAGTGATACAAATTATGCAGGGATTGTTTCATCAGAATTATTTGATTATGTAGAAAGTAACGCAGACAAATTGCCTGAATTCACTTTAAATGAAAATTCAACCATTCAAAATGATGATATATTTGCGGACGGTAGCAGTCAGGCTTCAGTGGAAAATACACCATCGGATGAGATTACTAACGTATCGGTTAAAAAGAAACAATATATAGTAGTTATTGCTACATTAGTATCTAAAAAAGCTGCAGAAAAACAACTTCAATATTTAAAAAATGCAGGTATAGAAAATGATATAAAAATTTTGGAAGGAAGTGGGAAATCAAGATTGTATATTGAATCATTTTCTAATAAAGATGAAGCTCAAAAATATTTAATACAATTAAAATCCGATACGAAGTTTACAGATGCATGGATAATGGCTATAGACTAATTTAGAAATAATAAATATCACGAAAAAGAGCTGTTGAAAACAATAGCTCTTTTTTGTTTACAACAACTATATAACAAATGGGGAACAGCGAAAATTATAAAAAATAAAAACTGCATTATTTAAATTGAATATAAATAAAAACCTCTAATTATTATGTAGAATCAGAATAAATAAGCATCTTTGCATCACAAAAAACAAATATTTCAAAAAGCAAGAAATAATATGCGTTTATCTGATTTACAAACAGGAGAAAAAGCCGTTATAGTAAAAGTCCTTGGGCATGGAGCATTCAGAAAACGAATCATAGAAATGGGGTTTGTTCGAGGTCAAAAAGTTGAAGTATTATTAAATGCTCCGCTAAAAGATCCCATTAAGTATAAAATTATGGGATACGAAGTATCTTTAAGAAGAAGCGAAGCTTTTATGGTAGAAGTTATAAGTATTGATAATTTAATAAATACAGAAAATACAGAAACAACATCAACTTCTATAATCAATGATGAAACTGTAAAGCAAATTGTAGACCGGTCAGCTAAAACTATAAATATAGCATTAGTAGGAAATCCTAACTGTGGAAAAACTTCATTATTCAATATCGCTTCAGGTGCGCACGAGCATGTAGGAAATTATAGTGGAGTAACAGTTGATGCAAAAAAAGGTTATTTCAATTATAAAGGATACCATTTTAATATATATGATTTACCTGGGACTTATTCATTATCAGCTTATACCCCAGAAGAAATATATGTCCGTCATCACTTGAGTGAAGAAATGCCCGATGTTATCGTTAATGTCGTTGTAGCTTCTAATTTGGAAAGAAATCTCTATCTGACGACTGAACTCATCGATATGGATATAAGTATGGTTATTGCTTTGAATATGTATGATGAACTGGAAGATAGTGGTAATACGCTTGATTATAATACCTTAGGGAAGATGATAGGAGTTCCGATGGTACCTACTGTTTCAAAAAACGGAAAAGGAATAGACAAACTTTTTGATACAATCATTAATGTTTACGAAAATCAAGAACCCACGGTAAGGCACATACATATAAATCATGGTCCCATAATTGAAGAAGGCATTACAGTACTTAAAAATGAACTAAAGACGGATCCTAGAATATTGAAGCATTTTTCCCCTCGATATTTGGCTATAAAATTATTAGAAGGGGACAAAGAAATAGAGATACTTTTGCATAAGGAACAAAATTATGATAAATGGATAGCTATTCGGGATAAAGAAAGAATAAAAATAGAAAAAACGTTAGGAGAAGATGTAGAATCTGCTATAGCAAATGAGAAGTATGGATTTATTTCTGGAGCATTAAAGGAAACGCTGACTTTAGGAAATAAAGAAACAGCCCGTACAACCCATCTAATAGACTCTTTAGTTACCAGTAAACTTTTTGGTTTTCCGATATTTATATTTATCATGTGGCTCATGTTTGAAGCGACATTTACTGTAGGGGCATATCCTATGAGTTGGATAGAGTCGGGCGTAGGATTACTATCCGAATGGGTAAATTCCATTATGTCTCCAGGACCTTTAAAAAATTTAATTATTGATGGAGTAATCGGTGGAGTAGGAGGAGTTATTGTTTTCTTACCTAATATCCTGATACTTTACTTTTTTATATCTTTTATGGAAGACTCCGGATATATGGCTCGTGCAGCATTTATTATGGACAAAATAATGCATAAAATAGGTCTTCATGGAAAATCTTTCATTCCACTTATTATGGGTTTTGGATGCAATGTTCCTGCAATAATAGCAACCCGAACTATTGAAAGTCGAAGCAGCCGTTTGATTACAATGCTTATCAATCCTTTTATGTCCTGTAGTGCGCGGCTTCCTATATATTTATTATTAGTTGGGACATTTTTCCCTAATCATGCAAGTATTGTTTTCTTAGGATTGTATTTTACAGGTATTCTTTTGGCAATTGTTACAGCAAAAATTTTAAGACGTTTTCTTTTCAAAAAAGATGAAACTCCCTTTGTTATGGAGTTACCGCCATATCGGCTTCCAACTGTTAAAGCCACTTTCCGACATATGTGGGGAAAAGCAGAGCAGTATTTACGAAAAATGGGAGGTATCATATTGGTTGCATCCATTATTATATGGTTTCTCAGTTATTACCCTCGTACGAATGTCGCACCAGAAACAATAACTAATACGACTGAAGAAAGCATGCTGCAACAGAAAAACTCGTACATCGGACAAATAGGTCAATTTATAGAACCTGTTGTAGAACCTCTTGGTTTCAACTGGAAAGTTAGTATTGCTCTCATTTCTGGAACTGCAGCGAAAGAATTAGTTGTTAGTACTATTGGAGTTCTTTATTCAGAAAATGACGCAGAAGAAAATATGGGACCATTATCTGAGAAACTCAAAGCTATTAATCCAGAGACAGGACAGCCTGATTTTACACCATTAATCGCTATAAGTTTTATGGTATTTGTTCTTTTATATCTACCATGTATAGCGTCCATTGTAGCTATTGTAAAAGAAGCTGGAAGTTGGAGATGGGGAGTATTTTCCATTGTATATAATACATCTATTGCCTGGATAGTCTCTTTCTTGGTATATAATATTGGGAAATTATTTATTTAAAAAAACAGAAAATTATGGTACAAAATATTATAGTCGGCATTATTGGTATAGTGGTATTTTTATATGTTATAAAAAAAATAATTGCTATGTTCCACCCGAATAAAAGAAAATCGTCTTGTGGATGTTGCTGTGGTTGTGAAAGTCCAAAGATTCAAAATCAATCAGATACATCTTGTTCTCAATTTGAAAGGAAAGAAACAAAAAAATAATTTTAATAAAAACTTTACAAAGGCCTTGTAAGATAAAAAATATATACTATCTTTGCATTCGCAAACGGGAAATAAGGTTCCTTGGCCGAGTGGTTAGGTACCGGTCTGCAAAACCGTTTACGGCGGTTCGAGTCCGCCAGGAACCTCAAAAAAACCTCTGAAACTATTTATAATAAGGTGTTTCGGAGGTTTTTCTTTTGAGAGATAGGAGGGGAGAAACTTTTTATTTAGTCTTAGAAATTTAGCCTTTTTCATTAAGCATAAAATTAAGTTTTCTTGTAGGGGTATTCCCAACTTAGTATTAGGAAAGATTTATTGATAGCATTATGGTTATACTATATAGAAGTCTTTTGTCAGAGGGAATTTTTTATGCTTTCTAATGCCTGAATACATTTGTCCCTATACAATTGGACTTTTTCTCCAAATATAATAAGAAACGCATTGGTTACATGTTATGTTGTTACTTAGTAAATAAATTTCAACTTGAATAAATTTTTATTGTCTTTTTGTTTCTGTGGAATATTCTTTCAATACCCTCAAATGGAGATACAATTACATTGTCATTGCAGAAGCCTTCTGTTGAATCATTTAATTTTTTTTCATTGGGAGAAAAAGATGTTTATATTCCTCTCAAATATTGAATTACCGTCTTTGCCAAAAGAATTAGTTTTTATAGCCTTTCCTTATATTATCATGCTTATAATAACTTTATTTTTGATTAGTAACATTTATACTCTTTAGTCATTACAAAAAATAAAGTTACTGATACGTGTATATATGTCAGACAGATTTATGTATATAGATTTTTATCACTTTATCAAAAATAATAGAAAATGTGGACTCTTCCTATTAAAGAATCCACATCATAGAAGAATAAATTTATCTCTACGGGCGTATAAATGCCAACCGTTTATCTTCCTCGGCAAATAATATGGCAGTATTGACCAATGCCAAATGAGAATATGCTTGTGGAAAATTTCCTAATTGTTCTTTAGTATCAAAATTAATATCCTCACTAAATAAACCTAAATGATTAGAATATTTCAATACTTCATCAAATAAGGTTCGTGCTTCATCTTTTTTCCCAATAACAAATAAAGCCCGTACCAGCCAAAAAGTACATATAGTGAAAGCTGATGAGGGCAATCCGAAATCATCTTTGCTATTATAACGATACATTAGACCTTTGTGTAAAAGAGCATTTTTTACAGCATTTACAGTTTTATGATAACGTATATCATTTGCCTCTATAAAACCATAAGGCTCCATAAGCAATAATGACGAGTCTAAAGCAAAGTTATCATATGTTTGAGAAAAGCTTTGAATTTCGTCTTTCCATCCATGTATCAGGACATTTTCACGTATCTCTTCAGCTTCCTTTTGCCATTGCTTACAATACTCATGCTTATTTAGCATCATTGCTATTTTTGCTCCGCGATCCAATGCAACCCAGCACATCACCTTCGAAGATACAAAATGATGGCTTTCACCTCTAATTTCCCAAATACCTTTATCGGGTTTTTTCCAATCTCTTAATACGGTAAAAATAATACTTTTCACCATTTCCCACATATCTTCTATCTCATCAAGTGTTCCGGGCATCAATCTATAATATTGATAAATTAAATCCATCAAATATCCGAATGAATCATTCTGTTTTTGGTGATATGCATCATTTCCTACTCTTACGGGTTTAGAATTTTTATATCCTGATAGATGGTCTAAAATAATTTCTGTCAATTGTCTTTCACCCCTTATTCCATACATTATTTGATACGATTCATGAGTAGATACAAATGTTGATTGTATAAACTTCATAAAACGCTTGGCTGCTTCAGGATGTCCTATTTTAAATAGTGTTTCAATGGACATAGATGCATCTCTTAGCCAACAAAAACGATAATCCCAATTACGTACATCTCCTATTGACTCGGGCAAGCTAGTGGTTAGAGCTGCCAATACAGCTCCATTATAATAAGACATCAATTTAAGAACCAGCAAACTTCGTTCGATTACATCATTGTATAGGGAATACTTTTTAGTGCGATTAGTCCAATTAAGCCAATAGACTAGCGTTCGACAATATTCTATTTTTTCTCGTTCAATATCTACTGGTATTACTTTCTCATTATAGGATAAAAGAAAGAATTCATCTTTTTCCAAAACAATTTCCTTTTTTTGTCCGATATCTTGAAGAGGAAGAGAGGAATAAAGATACTGCCTGTCTTTACTACACGAAGAACTGTAACTTTCTATAAACTCAGTAGTAGTATTATATATTGCTTTTCCTTGTGCATAATTAGGAGCAGGAGAGTAATTTACTCTGAAATGAGGTTTTCCTTTGATCCAATGGACATAACGATATAATTCTGCAGGGAGATAGTATCCGTTATCACGAGAGTGGTAACAAGGCATGAAATCGAGAACTTCAAATTCTCCCTCTTCGGACTTAAATAAAGTAGAAAGGATATTCGTATGAGGAACGTATGATTGTGTAATATGGTATTTGTCCGAAACTTCAAATCCAAAACACCCGCCTTTTTTTCGATCAAGCAATGCTGCAAAAACCGAAGGAGAGTCGAAATCTGGAAAACATAACCATTCAATATTTCCTGTTTTAGAAATCAATGCCGCTGTACGACAGTTCCCTACAACTCCATAATCCAAACTATTCATTTTTACTATTAATTTATAAATCAATTATTTTTTAATAAATCTCTAACAAAACCTAATACACCTTTTAGTCTATCTTTTACGCTATTATCTGTCAAATGTCTTTCTTTTTTATTTACCAATGTTTCGAGGAAAGGTAAAACTTCTGACTGAGTAGACATATTGTAATTAGCAGCTTCCGAAACATAGCCAATTTTTATAGTAACAGAATTTTTGGGTAATGCTTTAAACATGTCATCATCTGTTGTATCATCACCCATTGCTAAAATAAAATCATAATGTTTCTTTCCCAGTTGACGGGCAACTTCAGAACCTTTATTATAATCTGGTGATTTTATTTCTACGACCTTATCTCCCTGCAAAATTTGCAACTTTTGTTGTATGCAAATAGAAACAAGCTCATTTGTAAGTTGTTGTGCTCTTAAAGAACCTAACCATGCATCACATTCTCTATAATGCCATGCCAGAGCGGTTTCTTTGACTTCTAAATGGGAGTTGGGAGTCTTATCTACGAAAAATTTCAAAATTGAAAGTAATCCCGAACTCCAAACTATTTTGTTCATATTATTATGCCATACACCATTCTCTTTATAGAAAGCTCCATGTTCCGCAGCAAGTGATATCGGTAAATTTCCTAACCATTTTTCTAAAATAATATGATCGCGGCCACTGTTGACTACTACCTGATTAGCAGGGTCTTCTGATAGTTTCTGCAAAACCGCAATAAGTTCTGGTGTAGGTTTTGCATCTTCCGGGTGTAATCTGATTGCAGATAATGTCCCATCGTAATCGAGCAATATAAGACGTTGCCTTGCTTTGTCGTATTTCAATTTGATTGTTTCAATAGCTTTAGATGATACCCGTTTTTTCCGAAGTTTCTCATTTTTGTAGAAAGATTCATCCCATCCTCTCATAAAATCTGTGGCCCACTTGTTTACCGTTTGTGCCGAAATGATAGCTTGCATACGTTGTAGTCTTTCTTGCTGTTCAGAAATAGGCATTTCCAGAGCTTTAGAGATTGCCTGTACAATTTGTTCTGTATCATTCGGATTAATAAGTAATGCATCTGTCATCTCTACAGCTGCACCTGCCATTTCACTTAAAATCAATACGCCCGGATTTCCACATTTAGAAGCAACATATTCTTTTGCTACTAAATTCATTCCATCTCGAAGAGGTGTAACTAATGCTATATCAGCCATATAATACATAGCTGATAGTTCTTCAAACGAGAATCCATGATAAAAATAACAAACTGGAGTCCAGTCGATAGTAGAGTAGTGCCCATTGATTGAACCTATTTCCTCATCAATCTTTGTTTTCAATTCCGTATAACTACCAACATGATCGCGTGAAGGAACTATAACCATAGCCAAAGTTACTCTTTCATGATATTGTGGATAATGTTCAAGAAACGAAGCAAATCCACGTAAACGATGCAATATTCCTTTACTGTAATCTAAACGATCTACTGACAAGATAACTTTGTGATTCCCAAAAAGTTTTCTTGTCCGGTCGATAGCTTGCCGGACTTCTGGCTTCGAAGGTGCATCGTGGTAAAGATTATAATTGATCCCCATTGGCAAAGCTTCAACTCTAATAACGCGATCGCCTAATTGTACTTCGTTCAACTTAAAATTTATATGTAACACTCTTTCTACTGTACTGATAAAGTGCCTCATGTAATCATGTGTGTGGAAAGCTATAAAATCTGCACCTAATAACCCCTTTAATATTTCTGCTCGTTCTGGTAAAATACGAAAAAGTTCATATGAAGGGAAAGGTATATGATGAAAATAACCAATACTTAAATTAGAGTATCTCTTTCTCAACATACCGGGGAGTAGCATCAGTTGATAATCTTGAATCCAAACTTTATCTCCCGGTTGTATCAATTCTGATATTTTCTTACAAAAAAGAAGATTTACTTCCTGATAAGATTGCCAGAAACAACTTTTATATAAAGTATATACAAAAAAATAATGGCATAATGGCCATATTGTACTATTACTATAACCTTCATAGTAATTCTCTATTTGAGATTCCGACAAAAATACTGGATGAAGGTTCATGCTTTCTAATTTGGCGGTTACTTTATTTTTGTCTTCATTCTCTTGTATGCACATTCCTGGCCATCCAATCCAGTGCTTTTCATAAGGAGTTTGCAAAGAATCTAAACCGGTCGTTAAACCTCCTTCACTCCGGGAGAGAGTAAATTCTCCCTTTTGCCCGCTTATCTTAACGGGTAATCTATTTGATACAATATATAGTTTCATATTGAGGTAAAAACAAGATACATACCAATAAACTATATATTATATAAATAACTGATTTATAATAATAAATGAAGAACTAATCTCTATTATAAACCTTCAATTTTGAAAAATATTTTTCAAAATGAAAGTATGGTATAAAAAGAATAGGGAAAATGACTTCTTCTCTATTCTTTTTATACCATACTTTCAAAACTATTTTTAATTATTCTTTATATCGTTTCCTCCTCCTAAAGCATGATACAGATTAATTACGCCTTGTATTTCATCAAAACGGTCTGATGCGACAGTTAATTCTGCTTGTAATAAAGACTGACGGGCAGTCAATACTTCCAAATAATTCTGTGAACTATGAAGCATCAACAGTTCAGAGTTACGAACGACATTTTGTAATGATTCTATTTGTTGCTCTGCTAGTTTCAATCGCTGACGCGCCGTTTGCCACTGTACCAAAGCATCGTTTACTTCTTTTCCTGCATCTAACAGACTTTGACGAAAAGAAAGTAAAGCTTCTTCTTGTTGTGCTTTTGCAACTTTCAGATTTGCAATATTATTTCCTCGGTTAAAAAGAGGCTGAACTAAAGAACCAACGGCTGAAAGTAACCATTGTCCCGGATTTGTTATAGCAGAACCGGCTGTATTAGTCCATCCTGCAGATCCACTCAATGTTATTGAAGGATAAAATGCAGACCGAGCCTGGTTTGTTATATAATATGCTTCTGCTAATTCTGCTTCTTTTTGTTGAATATCTGGACGGTATTGAAGCAACTGTAAAGGAACTCCAACTGAAAAAGTTTCGGGAAAGGATTGTTTATTTAATGTAGAACGAACTATTGCTTGAGGAGCAATACCTAACAAAGAAGAAAGTGAATTTTCCATCTCAGATATTTGTTGTTGAAGGGATAATAAAGATGCATCTACAGATAATTTACTTGCTTCTGTCTGTGCTACTGCCATCTCTGTGGATTGTCCGGCTTTTTTTAAAGCTTTCATAACCCTTAAATTTTCAGCCCAATTTTCAGCTGTTCGTCTACTGATACCCAATTGTTCATCCAACATCAATAATGTATAATAACTATTAGCAATAGTTGCAATTAACTGAGTTTGTACAGCTTGGCGATAAGCCTTGCTCTGTTCCAGTACAGTTTTGGCTCCTCGTTTAGCATTCGTCATTTTACCAAAAATGTCCAATTCCCAATCGGCTGTTACAGCTAAATTATACGTTTTAGTTACTTTGCTGTTTTCTGTTTTAGACAGAGACCCTTGGGGAGATAAAGATAAAGAAGGCAAATAGGCCAATTTAGATGAAAGCAACAATGCTTCTGCTTCTTTTACTCTCAGACGTGCTATATTCAAATCCGTATTGTTACGAATTCCCATTTCAATAAGCTCCTGCAATCGAATATCTGTAAACAGTTCCCGCCATGAAAGGGTTGCTAACGATACAGTATCTTCAGTTACTACAGGACGACGATAAAGACTATCGACTACCGTCATATCAGGATGTTCATAAGCTTTATAGATATGACAGCTCCCTAAGCCTATCGACAAAAATAAACATATAATTATTTTTTTCATATAATTTTCATTACATATAGAATTAATTATTCTCCTTTCTCTACCACTGGATGCCTACGTACAGGCATTAACCGTTCCTGTAAATATTGAAAAACAATGAATAAGACCGGAACAATAAACAAAAGGGCTATAGTTCCTATCAACATTCCACCTACAGTGGCTACCCCAATAGAAATATTTCCATTAGCTCCTACACCGGTAGCAAACATCATAGGTAACATACCAAAAATCATAGTAAGTGATGTCATCAATATAGGACGTAATCTGACTTCTGCTGCAGATACTGCCGCTTGGGTGATTGTCATTCCTTGATGGCGACGCTCAGATGCATACTCTGTTAATAAAATAGCAGTTTTAGCCAATAGACCGATCAACATAATCAATCCTGTTTGCATGTAAATATTATTTTCTAAATCGAACATTTTCGCAAAAAGGAAACTCCCTGCCAATCCAAATGGAACAGAAAGAATAACGGCTATCGGGATAAATAAACTCTCATAAAGAGCACATAAAATGAGATAAATGAATATTATACAGATAATAAATACCAATGCTGCCGTATTGCCAGTAGAAGCTTCTTCTCGAGACATACCTCCGAATTCAAATCCATATCCGGCTGGTAATGTCTGTTCTGCTACTTCTCGTACAGCTTGGATAGCTTGTCCAGAACTATAGCCTGCTGCAGGAGTACCGTTGACGGTAATAGCGGAAAAAAGATTAAAACGGGATAAAGTCTCTGCACCATATACGCGTGTCAATGTCAAATATTGGCTAATGGGAGACATTTCTCCGTCTGTATTACGAACAAATATGTTGTTCAATGCTTCGGTATCTAATCGAAATTCAGGTGAAGCTTGTACCATCACACGATATAATTTTGAGAATCGATTCATATTTGAGGCATAATTTCCTCCGACATATCCAGATAAAGTACTCAATACATCTGCAGGAGATACTCCATTACGTTTGCAAAGCGCAGCATCTACTTCTACTAAATATTGAGGATATTTCGTATCGAATGACGTTGTGGCTCGGGATATTTCAGGTCGTTTATTCAGAGCATCAATCATTTGTCTGGTATATTTCAGTAAATCATCAATACTTCCACCTTTCTGGTCCTGTACATATATTTCAAACCCACTGCTCACTCCATATCCTGGAATCATCGGCTGGGCAAAAGCCATAATTTGGGCTGATGATATATCATCGGTACGTCGATATATTTCATTTATAACAGAATTTATATCATCACCTTTTTTTGTACGTTCATCCCATTGGCGCAATCGGATAATAAACATTCCATTTGAGGCACCTTGGCCACTAATCATCCCGTTACCTGTTACTTTGGAATACATTCTGACCTGAGGTATGTCTTTAATGCGCCTGTCTATCTCATCCATAACTATTTTAGTTTCTTCTAAATTACTTCCTGGAGAAGTACGTACGTCCACAAAAATAGTACCCATATCTTCTTGTGGAACCAATCCAGTCTTTGTTGTTTTCATAAATATGAGCAAACCGGCACAAGCAATGACTAATAAGGCTGCAGCTACCCATTTGTGCTTTAAGAAAAAGAAAACACCTGTCTTATATTTCAACACTAAACGGTGGAAAGCAGTGTCAAATGCCATATGAAATCGTGATGAGAAACTCATTTTACCACCATTCACTGCTACAGAGTGAGGTGTCATAATCAAAGCGCAAAGAGCAGGACTCAACGTCAGAGCATTAATCATGGAAATAGCAACAGCAACAGCCATAGTTAATCCAAATTGGGTATAAAATGTACCTGTAGTTCCCCCCATAAAACATACTGGAATGAATACAGCCATAAAGACAAACGTCGTAGTAATCAATGCCGATGTAATTCCGCCCATTGCATCAATAGTTGCCAAATAAGATGATTTATAACCTTCATCAAATTTTGCCTGAACAGCTTCTACTACCACAATAGCATCGTCGACGACTGTACCAATTACTAAAACTAAGGCAAATAATGTCAACATATTCAGACTGAAGCCTGCGACATAAAGAAATGCAAAAGTTCCGATCAACGATACAACAATAGAAATTGCAGGAATAAACGTAGAACGCATACTCTGCAAAAATACATATACGACTAAAATTACTAATATAATGGCCTCAATTAAGGTTTTTATGACATTGTGGATAGAAGCGTCCAAAAAGTCTTTTGTACTCATCAAATCGACCAACTCCATTCCTTTCGGCAAAGTTTTTGAAATTTCTGCTACAACTTTGTCTATTTCTTCTATAATTTCATTGGCATTTGATCCTGAAGTCTGAGCAATCATACAGTTAGACCCCGGATGCCCATTTACCTCTCCAATATAAGTATATGTCCTAGAACCTAATTCAATACGTGCAACATCTTTCAATCTCAAAACCTCACCGCCAGAAAGAGAACGGATTACTATATTTTCATAATCTTTTTCCTCTTCATAACGTCCGCGATATTTTAATACATATTGAAATGTATTTTTAGACTCTGCACCTAATGTCCCGGTAGGGGACTCCAAATTCTGTTCGTCGAGAACTGTTGTAATATCTGACGGTATCAAGCCATATTTGGCCATTTTTCCCGGGTCAAGCCAAATACGTAATGAATAATCAGAACCCATTACGTTTACTTCTCCGACACCAGCAATACGCGAAAGTCGCGGTTCTATATTAATCTTCAGATAATTATTCAAGAAACTTTCATCAAAAGTATTATCAGGACTATAAAGAGCCAATGCCTTAATGTTACTTGTCTGCCGTTTTCTGACGGTAATACCACTACGAGTAACTTCTGCAGGTAAAAGTCCTTGTGCTGAAGCAATACGATTTTGTACGTTCACTGTTGCCATATCAGGATCTGTTCCCTGTCGGAAATAAATAGTAACTCTTGCAGAACCTGTATTAGTTGCAGATGACACCATATACATCATATTCTCAACACCATTAAGAGCTTCCTCTAAAGGTACGACAACACTTTTCTGCACAGTCTCAGCATTAGCCCCGGTATAACTGGCCGAAACGCTAACAGTGGGAGGTGCTATTTCCGGAAACTGTTCGACAGGTAATTGAGAAAGACCAATAAGCCCTACTATAAGAATAACAACAGAGATAACCATTGCCAAAATAGGACGATCTATAAATGTTTTTATTTTCATAATAGTATTATTATCATTATTTGGTCGGTTGACTTTCAATTACAGTTCCTTCACGTACCAGTCCGGCACCTTCAGCAATAATAACATCTCCTGGCATAAGTCCAGACTCTACAATATATTCCGTACCATTGTTCAATTTAAAAAGTTGTACTGGTACTGATTGCGCTTTACCTTCAACAACTTTGTAAACAAATGCCCTATTCTGTAATTCATATGTGGCTGCTTGAGGAATAACGATGCAATTTTTCTTAACTGTCGGTATAATGACTTTCCCGCTTCCTCCATTACGCAACAATTTTTCTGGATTTAAAAAGCTAGCCCGTAAACTAATCGCACCGGTATTTTCATTTACAGTACCACTGATAGCATTTATTTTCCCTTTATGGGAATAAGTGTCACCATTACTTAGCTCTAATTCCACATTTGGCATTTGTAACATAGCTTTTTGTAGAGAACCATATTGTTGTACCAAATCTAATATTTGATTCTCACTCATTGAAAAGTAAGCATATACTTCTTCATCATCTGATACGGAAACAAGGGGTTCATTAATATTGCTGCTAACTAATGCTCCTACACGATAGGGTATCATACTGGCAACTCCGTTTACCGGACTTTTTACCTCCGTATACGAAAGATTGTTGCGTGCATTTATTTCCTGGGCTTTAGCTTGGGCCAATGCAGCTTGGGCTTCGGCTTGTGCATTCTCTGCCGTTTGCAAATCAAATTCTGATATAACTCTTTCTTTATAAAGTTCTGCTTTACTTTTGGCTGTCAATTTCGCTGTCCGAAGTTTTGCTTCAGCACTTTTGACATTGGCTACGGCTGTTTCTAATGCAGCTTTATAAGGAACTTGATCTATGACAAACAATACCTGCCCTTTATGCACAATGTCCCCTTCATTGATACGGATTTCAGTAATAATGCCACTTACTTGAGGTCTTATTTCTACATATTGACGACCTCGAAGAGTCGCTGTGTAATCAGACTTTAATGTCTGATCTGCTTGAACTATAGTAAGCGTTTTGTAAGTAGCTTTTGTCTCCGTCTGCCGGGAATCTTTACAAGAATAAAAAAACGGAAGGCAGGCAACAATTAAAATGAGAACTTTTTTCATTGTTACAATTTTATAGTAATAAATTAATTTGTTTTTATTCGCACTCTTTCTGGTACATACATGAGTAACCAAATCTATAAATTATTACAGAATAAAATAAAAAAGTATTGATAAACGACAAAAATGTAGTGTCAAACAACAATTCTCAGGAATTGGACATTTCATAGCAATATTATATCTTTGTCATTATGATGATGGTCTTACAAAAATTTTCTAGTCTCCTTTTTCTTCAAAATATAGACAATATGCAATGAAATATACAACCATAAATATCTGTATAAATCTATTGTTTTGCCTTGTTATTTTACCGCTTATTATTATGCTGGTACCCGTAGACAAATGGTTAGAACATAACACGGCTTTTTTGATAACTCTTATTTTCTATTTGTACTTTACTTATTTCGTCTATCGCAAGGCCAAGCTTCCATCATTACTTATGCACAAAAAGTATGTACATGCTGCTATTTTGATGGTAATACTTATCGGGATTACTGTCATGATGTCCCACTTTCCTTTTCCACCAGTGGAAAATAATGCTGATATGCATCTTTTTGAAGCAAGGAAACACATTCGTATTCAAACCGTTTGGTTTTTCTTTTTAATAGTTACAGGATTCAGCCTATCTATAGAACTTACTTATGAACTTTTCAGACAAATACTCTTAAAACAAGAAATTGAGGCTGAAAAAAATAAAGCGGAATTAGCTCTTTACAAAGCTCAGATCAATCCGCATTTTCTTTTCAATACTTTAAATGCTCTTTACGGTTTAGTACTGACAAAATCTGATAAAACGGAATCTGCTTTCATTAAATTTTCTGAAATTTTGAAATATATGTACGCATATACTACATCTGAGACTATCCCTATCAGTAAAGAGATAGATTATATTCAACAATATGTCGATTTACAATCATTGCGGTTGAATAAGCATACACAAGTCTCGTTTGAAACGCAAACTGATGATGAACAAATATTAATCCCTCCGATGATTCTTATAACCTTTATTGAAAATGCCTTTAAATATGGAACATCGTCCGATGAAGATTGTTCTATACTTATCCGTATTATTATCAAAGATGGTAATTTGATATTTCGGACAGAAAACGCCATTATGAGAAATAAAAAGGATAATGATTCTGCTATAGGTATAGAAAATTGTCGGAAAAGATTAGAATTACTATATCCTGGGCGTTTTACTTTATCTACTTCTAAAATAGAAAATCTGTATAAAGTCCAATTGACAATACAATTAAGATGAAAAAAATAAAGTGTATAGCTATTGATGATGAGCCTCTTGCGTTATTAGTCATCAGCCAATTTTGTGAAAGGAAAGGTAATATAGAATTGACGACCTATTGTGAACCTAAAATCGGATTAGAAGAAATTATCAGGAAAAAACCGGATTTGGTTTTTCTTGATATAGAGATGAACAGCATCAGCGGATTAGATATAGCTCACATATTGCCTCATGATACATGTTTTATATTCACAACAGCTCATGCCCAATATGCATTAGATGGTTTTGACCTTAATGCAACAGACTTTTTGCATAAACCTTTTTCTTACGAACGTTTCGAAAAAGCTATCGAAAAAGCTTTTCGTTATATAGAAAATATTCCAAATAGAGTGACAGAAACCATTATAGTCAAACAAGAATATAATAATATTTCTATTGCTATTTCGGATATTTTATATATTGAAGCGATGGAAAACTATATAAAAATATTCCGTGTAAATGATAATTATATTTTAACTCATACGAATCTGAAAAATATACAGAAGATGCTTCCTGAAAATAAATTTATCAGAATTCATAGATCATATATAATACCAATTGAAAAAGTAGAAATATTTTCTAAAAAAGAAATAAAGTTATCAGGAAAAGAAACTCCGTTACCTATAGGAAGGCAATTTTCTAATAATGTATATAATATACTTACGGGTAAAAATATCGAATATCATTAAAAGTAGAAAAACAGAATTTTACGATAATTCTGTTTTTCTACTTTTAATTTAGTCTTCTGTTTAGTCTTCTGAAAAGTGTACAAGAACTCGGCGATAAGAATTGAAAATTTT
The DNA here is from genome assembly GCF_015097275.1 of Coprobacter secundus subsp. similis. Taxonomy (GTDB): domain Bacteria; phylum Bacteroidota; class Bacteroidia; order Bacteroidales; family Coprobacteraceae; genus Coprobacter; species Coprobacter secundus. The sequence goes on along the minus strand of NZ_AP023322.1, from coordinate 818,823 downwards.
TGATTTCGATACAAAGCCTACATAGTGTCCATCTTCTACTACTGGCAAATTCCAAGCGTTTGTGTCGTCAAAGACTTTCATAACTTTATCCATTGTCATACCTACCTCTATTTTTCCCGGAGGACTTACCATAAATCTACGTACATACATGCGATTGTATAATTCAGGCCTAAACATAATATTACGTATATCATCTAATAATACTATTCCCAGCAAAGTATTGTCATCATCTACAACTGGGAATACATTTCGATGAGCATTAGAAATAACCTTTACCATATCACCCAAACTCATTTCAGGTTTTACAGAAAGAAAATCTTTTTCTATCACGCTATCCATCTTAAGAAGAGTCAATACAGCTTTATCTTTATGATGAGTAAGTAACTCTCCTTTTTTTGCTAAACGCATTGTATAAATACTGTGAGGTTCAAATATTTTAATAGTACCGAATGCGACTGTGGAAGTTATCATCAATGGAAGGAATAAGCTGAAACCTCCTGTAAGTTCCGCTGTGAGGAAGATTGCCATCAATGGTGCATGCATAACTGCAGACATCACTCCGGCCATTCCCATAAGAGCAAAATTTTTCTCCGAAAGTGGAATAATATATCCAAAATGATTAAGTACAAACGCAAACAAGAATCCGGCCATACATCCTACGTAAAGACTTGGCGCAAATGTTCCACCCACACCACCACCACCATTGGTAGCTGCTGTAGCAAATACTTTTATCAAAACGATCAATGCTAAATTGAGAAATAATACCCAAAAATTATTTCGCCAAGGATAAAAAAAACTACCATCGGTCAAAGCCTGTGGATTACCTTCTAACAAACTATGTATCGATTCGTAACCTTCTCCATAAAGTGGCGGTAATAAAAATATGCATAAACTCAATATAATCGAACCAAATCCGAATTTAAACCATGGTTTACCTATTTTTCTGAAAATACTTTCAAGCCAATTTATGACACGCGTAAAATATAATGATACAAAACCGCAAAATATACCGAGTAGTATAACATAAGGTACACGCTCTATGACAAAGGGCTCAGGGGCAAAACTGAATTGTGCTGCTGAACCATTTAATATATAAGTAATAGTCGCTGCTGTAGTAGAAGATATAAGCAATGGCATCACAGAAGCAGTAGTAAGGTCGAGCATAAGAACTTCAAGAGTAAATAGCAATCCGGCTATAGGTGCTTTAAATATCCCGGCTATACCTGCTGCTGCTCCACATCCAACCATCAGCATAAGTACTCGTTGGTCCATACGGAACAGGCTACCTATATTAGATCCAATAGCTGCTCCCGTATAGACAATTGGAGCTTCAGCACCAACTGAGCCACCAAATCCGATGGTAATAGAACTGGCTACTACAGAAGTATACATATTATGAGGTTTCAATCGGCTTTTTCGTTGCGAAATAGCATATAACACTCGAGTAACACCATGACTAATATCGTCTTTTACAACATATCGAACATATAACCCAGCTAATAATATTCCGACAATAGGGTATACCAAATATAAGTAATTGGCCCCACTAATTGAAAAATGCTCAGTCAATAAATTTTGAATTGAATGAATCAAAAACTTCAAAACATATGCAGCTAAAGCAGCCAATATACCAACGACAAAACTCAGAATAAGAATAAAATTTTTTTCTTTTATATTCTTTTCACGCCATATAAGTAACTTCAAAAACCAATCAGTTTCCTTTTTCATAAATTATCCTTAAATGCCTTTTCCGGTTACTACCGTCTTTATTGTATATATAATTATTTTAAAATCAACTATTAACGACATGTTTTCAAGATACAATATTTCATATTTAAGCCGTTCTATCATTTCATCTATATTTCGGGCATATCCAAATTTTACCATCCCCCAAGATGTTATACCTGGACGTATTTGATGTAATAAAGAATAATGTGGAGCCCTTTTTATAATTTGTTCTATATAATAAGCTCTTTCAGGACGAGGTCCGACAAGAGACATATCCCCGATAAAAACATTCCAGAATTGCGGTAATTCATCAATACGATATTTACGCATAAAATGGCCAAAAGGTGTAACACGGTCATCATTTTCACGAGATAGGGCAGGACCGTTCTGTTCTGCATTGACACGCATCGTTCTAAATTTATATAACGTAAATTCTTTTCTTCGATAACCCACTCTTTTTTGCCGGTAAATAACCGGACCTTCAGAACCTAATTTTATTTTTAAGGCAATAATAAGGGCAAATGGTGATATTATAATAAGAGCAATGAAAGATATCAAAATGTCTAACAAACGTTTGATATTTTTTTCACATTCGGATAAAGAACATTTACAAATATCAATAAATGGTTTGCCATATATGTTTGATAGTTTTACTCTTGTGGTGAGCATTTCAAATTCATTTACTTGTAACTGTATTGGTAAATTATATGGATACAGACGATTTACTGTTTTATGTAAAGCTCTCTTATTCTTACTATCTAATGCAATAATAAGTTCTTCTACATTATGCTCTTTAATGACTTTTTCCAAATCCTCAATGTTATAAATAGGGCAACCTCCGATTGAAGAATATTGTTCATTTTTCTCTTCAGGTATACGAACAAATCCAACAACAAGGAATCCCAGCGAACGGTCCATTTGCATTAAGTCTAACCATAGAGCCTTGGCCTTTTTACCAGAACCGATAATAAGTGTATTAAACCCCCAACGTTTTCCATGAATGCGTCGAGTAGCTCTTTGTGTAATAAATGCCCGACAGATGTAAACACATACAAAATTGAAGACAAACATACCTACCAACAATTCGTAACTATTTACCGGTAATCGCTGTATATCATTTATTAGTGCTATAAAAAAAATAATTAATACACCTATTGCTACAGAGAATAATGTCGTAAAAAATTCTCCTAATCTCGATTTCAAAAAAGGACGGTTGTAATATCCGGAAAGATAAAAAATAAATATAAAAAGTAATGGGAACAATATCTGTCCTTCAATAACTCGATGGTATCCCAAGAAACTTTTTATATTACTAAAGCCGACTACAGGCGAAAATACATAGTAACGAAACACATTGAATAAAAACCAACCTATATTGGCAGAAAAAATATCTCCAACAACATATTTTATTATTTGCTTCGTTCTTCTCATCGGCAATTAAGGTCTCAATATTTTTATTACCCCTCCTGTATCCAATTTTATAACGCTTGAAGGTGCCGGTCTGGAAACATCTTCCTGCCGATATTGGACAATATAATCTACTGCATTTTTTATTACATCAGGAATTTCTGAAAAATTCACTGGAGTAGGCATTCCACTTACATTGGCCGAAGTAGATACAATTGCTTTTCTAAAACGGTCACATAACTTTTTAGAAAATTCTTCATGTGTAACTCGTATTCCTACGCTACCATCCTCAGCTAATAAATTGGTAGCCAAATTTCGTGCATTAGAATATACCACAGTAAGGGGCTTATTTGCCAATTCAATAAGATTCCAAGCTATCTCAGGAACATCACGAACATAAAAATCTACTTTTTGTGGATTACCAACTAACACGATCAAAGCTTTACTGTCAGCTCTTTTTTTTATTTCATATACCTTTTTTACAGCTTCTTCATTTGTAGCATCACAACCAATTCCCCAAATTGTATCTGTAGGATATAAAATGACCCCTCCTGCTTGCATCACTTCGCAGGCATTTTTTATATCATCTTCCATTTATTTTGTAAATTTCATTATAAAAATCTTTTATCAAACTTTCTTTGTTACATTGGGCAAATTTAGTGAATCGGATTCCGATAACAAAATAAATTTGAAATTTGTCGCTAATTGTACTAATGACAGTATTATTTATCGAAGTTTTTCAGTTTAAACGAATAATCTAAAATTGTATTTGTGGCACGAGAATCTATTAAAAAAATGTTTTGTAATCGAAACATAAATATATTTACTCATTTAATGGATTCTTATCTGTTAAGTTATAAATGATTTTTCCGGGATAGAAAATGAGTTTATTTCCGAAAATTTAAATTTCTGTGTTTGTTTATCGAATTTTATTTTTAGAATTATTTTTGTATTCCTTTTAATACATTGATTCAATTATTATTGAGTTAATTTTGAGGAAAGTTTCAGGTAAGGTAGTGGAATAATAAAATGAGATTTTATTTTGTTTTTTTGATTTTTTTTACAAAATTGCAATTATTAATAATAACAAACATATTTACAAACCAAAAATCAATTTTATGAAGAAGTTTTTATTTTTATTACTTATTATTGTGGGATGTTGCTTTTCTTCTCACAGTCAAGAAAAATTAACATTCAGCAAAGTTATTGAGGCTAAAGATGTAGATAAAACAAGTATTTATTTTTCTTTACGAGATTGGATATCAACCTATTATCGAGATACCCAAGAGGTTTTACAAATGGATGACAAAGATGCGGGGATTATTATAGGTAAAGCTATTTTCCTGTATTCAATGAATAGACCGGCTTATAGTGCTTATGATGGAAAGATATGGTATTCTATTAAATTGCAAGTTAAAGATGGTCGATTTAAAGCTGAAATGTCAAATTTTGTTCATGAAAACGAAAAAGGTAATGCGCCAGCTTGTAATTTGGGACTAATTACTACTGCAGAAAATTATACAGACAAAGGTATGCAAAAGTCTTTCCATAACAAAGTTTGGAAAGATATAAAAATAAAAAGTGAACAAGAATCGAATAATATATTTTCAGATTTAGAAAAGCTAGCTGCCTCAATGAAACCGATTAAAGAAGACTCTGATGATTGGTAATTGATTTTAATATTAGACATTATTTTTGTAATATTAAATTATATTTTCCTTTACAAAAACTGATTATTATTATAAGTCAATAGTCGCTGAGTAAGGTTATTGATTGGAATATTAATAGTTTTTTGTGCCTTAACTCAACGCATTCCAATTTATTTTTATGTTCTTGGAGATTGACGGATAATGTGTTTAGTGGTGGAAATGACAGTTATTTTGTTTATGCTAAACACATTATCTATAATAGAAACAAGAAATGAATAGTACATTTGGATCTTATTTCAATCTAATCAATCAGTTCTGTTAAATTAACAAAGCAAGTTGATTCTTATTTATCCGAACTTAATATTTTTATATGTTTGTCATAACAGTATATTACCGGATAACATAAAGTTTTCGAGTATTCCTACTAGGAAATGCAATAAATAATAGGGATGGGGGAAGCATATAAAAGGAAATTATTTCGAATAAACGACTGAATTATAAACAAAATCTTGAATGAAACTTTTTCCAAAATTAAGCCTTAATCAATAATAAAAGATTGTAGCAAACCTTTTATTTTGTTTTTGAAATCAAAAGAAATAAAAATAAAATAATATTTTTTCTTCCTGTAAGTTTTTCCTTTCAAAAAGAGTCATCCATAATTTTTGATAAGATTGAAACTCTATATTTGCTAATTGACTTATATCAAACATGCTAAAAAACTATAACTTTTTATTTTCTTGATACGGTCTTTAGTAGAACAATTTGAAATTGTTTTGATAAAATCCTAAGATTTGAAATTAATGAAGCTTCCTAAGCTTTAGTATTTTCATTCCATGATTTTTTTTTAAATGCTATCTGTCATCCTATTCATGGATACAGCTACTTCATAAGGTTGGAATCGTGCGAAATAAATAAAAAAGAGGAAGCCAATTTTACTTAACTTCCTCTTTTTTTCAGTGTCGGGGTACCAGGATTCGAACCTGGGACCCCCTGCTCCCAAAGCAGGTGCGCTAACCTTATTAATATCATTATTAAATAACTGGCATTAAATCGATTAGCTTATATCTACTTTTCGCTTAAATGAAGCGGTTTAACTCTTGGTTTAACTTAGAGGCAAAACAAGAAGTGTTTGACAATAATTTAATAATCTCTTTTGCAGAATAAACCTGCATTGCAAAAATAGCAATTATAAAATGAAGTTTCAAATATCTATATAGTTATTCAAAGTAAGCATAGTACTTTTTTGAATTGGGGTCTATAAAACTAACTTTTACTAAAAAAGGTACTAAAGGAAAAACAGATTTCCAATAATACCTTATTCTGAATAATAGTTGATAGTTTAAAAGTTACTACGTATAATTATTCTTCTACTATATTTTTAAAATCTCCCCATATTGGTGCTGCCCAATATTTAGTTGCACAACCTTTAGGAACATATAATGTGCCATTGTTAACAACTGGTGAGTGGTAAAATGGGTCTACAGCTGTAGGAGGGGTTGTACTAAGCATATGTACTTCTTGTAACTGAGGACAATCCAAAGCACCCCAATCTATTTGGGTTACACTTGCAGGAATATAAATAGATTTAATTGGGCAATCAGAGAAAGCCCAATTATCTATATGGGTTAGTGAATTACCTCCAAAAGTTATTGCTTTTAGAGATATACAATAACTGAAGGCAGAAGCTCCAATATAACTAACTTTAGAGGGTATTTGTATAGCTTCTAATTGAATGCAATTTCTAAAAGCTGCTGTACCAATGCTTCGGGTGTTTTTAGGCAATATGATGTTCTTTATCAAAGTGCTACCAAACATGCTTTCATCAATATCCTCATCTGTTCCATAACTTTTGTCTATTACAGTATTAGATAGGTCAAGAGCAATAATTTTGCCTTTACCACCTTTCGATTTTAATAATAATCCATTGATAAATGATATATCATCACTATTCAATCTACCCGAAACGATTAAAGAAGTAATTTGATATTTCTCACTTTCATCAATTAGTGAGGACAGAGTTCCTTCTGTTTTTACTTCAACACTTTTAGATGCAGATTTATTGGTCTGAATGATAGAAAGTTTCTGAATTAAATCAGAATTTTTATCCTTAATTAAAATTATACCGGTTCGGGGAGCTTCTGTTTCTGAAACACTTATGTATAATTTTTGAACTTTAGCTTGTGCATTTTCAATCTTATCCAATCTTATCCAATTATATGTTTTGTCAATTACAACCTCATATTCTGTATTTGTGGTAAGTAGGAATATGGCATTTCCACCTTCTTTCGGGAATGTCTCTTGCAGCTTATCTAATTCAATCAAACTTTTAGGAAGTTGCAAGATATGCAAAGAAGGAGCTAATGATTCGGTTACTATTCCATTTTTGGGTATAATGTATATATCACACTCTCGTTTATCATAGTTGAGATTAGGAGCAATGGTGAATTCAATATTGTTAGTTGAAATAGCTTTAGTTCTGTTTGAAAATTTTACCCAATCTTGATGCTCTGTTGGAATTTGTACATCATAGTCAATATTACTTGTAACTTCAATCTGATAATTTCCTCCGTTACTGTTAGATTTTATTAAGTCTGTTGATAATGAAATTACGTCATTTTGTTTCTGTTTTATTGTGAATGATTTGGATATATCACCAGTGGTTATTGTTATAGTCGCACTTCTTTCTTCTCCGCTTGTATTTTGAGCAATCATTAAGCGAGCATTTGTGAATGCAGACATAGACATATCGTTTGTTATATCCGTTGAAGCAGGATGATATTCGCACCAATCTTTTTGGCTATCATTATAGTTGATTGTAGAAGTCCAACTTTTGTTAGCTGTTACTGTGATTTCAAAATAGCATTGAAATGGAGAAGCTATGATACCTTCTGATAGGAAATTCTCTGCTTGTTGACAGTCTATTTCCAATAATGTAGGAATTTCTTCTTCTGAACTACAAGACCACAACCCTGCGCATACAGCAATCAATAATGAAGCTGTCAATAATCTAAATATTTTCATATCAAGTTAGCTATTAAATTAGGAATTATGAATATTGTTTTCTTTAATCCGTTTTATGATTCTGTCTTTAATCGGGTCAAGAATAAAAAAGCCAATAAAAAGAAATAAGGTTACTCCAGTGAAAGCAAAAACGACAATAATTTCTGTATTTTTTGTCCAACTGGAATAACTAAATTCATCAGAAAACAAATACCACACAATTAGAATAATGGGGGTAAGAAACATCTGTATCCATGCAATAGAAAGAACTGTTTGATAAAGCTTACTTTCTCTTAGAGCTTCTTCTATTAAAGCCTCTTCCGCTTCTTGTTTTCTCTGTTGTTCTTGTCGCTCACGTGCAACAATTTTATCATAGGTACGTTGTGCTAATAGTTGTTTTTCCTTTTCAAGTTCAAGTTGCTTTTTTCTGATAAAGTACTTCTCAATATCTGATAAACTTTTGGGAGCGAATGTATCTCTTTGCAATTCATCAATCATAAAAGAATATTGATTTGTTCCGTCTAACTGCAAAGCAAAAATTATATCATCAACAAACGCAGGATGCAACATATACGAAGCACTCTTTGTGCTGATTAAAATAGACTGGTTTACTGGAATATATTTCCATGTAGCATTAGTTACTTCTCCACTTACAGAGATTATCAGACTACCGTCATGCTGAAATAAATATATCTCTTTGCAACCGGAGTCATTGAAAACAGACCATGATTTAGAGCAAAGAATGGCTTCTACATCTAAACTCTCGCTAAATTTCTTATATCTATTAAGAATATCCAGTAAGTAGGTTTTCATATTTGCACCTTTATGCTCACCTGCTCCCTACAATGAGCCATAAATAAAAAAAGATGTGGGAACACTATTTGCTTTATCCTTGTAACTGGCTCTCGCATTGCCTTTGCTGTGGATAAAACAATAGCGACCCACACCAAAGGGCATATAGAAACCTCACAAAAATGAGGTAGGTATATATCCAAGTGTGGGTGCTACTGCTATCATCTTCACAGCGTTTCAAATTTGCGAGATTTGTTACAAGAAGATAATTTCAATAACACCTTTCGTTAAATATGTCCTTCCAACTCCTTGACGCATCAGTTCATTGGAATTGGTGCAAAGATAGCGAAAGGTTCTAAATTAATAGGCATGAAGTGTGGATTAATAGTAACTTCCATGCTCTCAAACATGGTCTGAACGGGATATTTAATAAGATTTGCATCCATACTCTGTAAATCCATGCGGGTATCAAAATGAAAACTCCCTTATAAGAAGTGAATTTTAGAAATTGTTACCCACATGAGTTGTAGAGTTAAACTCAGTTTCTCGGACTGAATTTAGAGGTGGGACAAATTTAGATTGGGGCATATAAGACTGACCTTGCTCTAAATTTGTCCTGCCTTTCAAAGCGGCTTCACGACATCAACCCTGCTCTGACAAGCAACCTCTTGACTTGTGTAATCTGAAACTTGCATCCCTTAGATGTAACAAAGCCTTGCTCATTTAACAGACAAGTCATTTCAGATAATGATTTACCTTGCATTGTGAGTGACCGTAACAGTGCTATCGCTCTCATGTTATTTGGATTGTTATCTGCTTTAGCCTTGTTGGTAACGATACTATTCTGAACAGCTTGTTCAAATTTATTCATCAAGTTCTCCGATTTACCAAGCTGCACACCTCTTACTTTTTTAGCTTGAAGTGATTGCTTGGTTCTCTGACTGATTAATCCTGCTTCATATTCGGCTATGCTGCTGATGATATGCAGAATTAATCTGTTGGCTTGTGGGAAGTCACAGAACACAATCTCAACATCACTTTCCAACAGCTTAGAAGTAAACGCTACATTTCTTGACAGTCTATCCAATTTAGCGACAATCAGAATAGAGTTCGTTTTCCTGCACATTGCCAAAGCTGCAAGAAGTTGAGGTCTGTTAGATTTCTTCCCACTCTCCGTTTCAATATATTCAGCAAGTATGGGCTTATGCTTCACATGATTGTGTATAATCTCCCGTTGTGCTTCTACACCAAGACCCGATATTTGTTGTTTCATAGTGGATTGCCTTAGATATGCTATGTATGTCTTCATGATTCACAATTATTAATAGTTGGTTACAAGTGCTGAATGTTCGTTCAGCTTATGTAAGTAAGGACACCCAACTTGAGAATTGAATGTCCTTTTTTTAAGATGATACTCTATAATTGTCCTTCATCAGCGAAGCTATAATATCCTGCATCTGTTAATATGAGGTGGTCTAAAACTGTAATTCTCATAAGTCTTGCAGCTTCTTTGACCTGTTTGGTAATCTCCATATCCTGCCTGCTTGGTTTCAGATTACCGCTTGGATGATTATGTGCAAGAATGATAGCTACTGAATTGGTGAGCAATGCAGCTTGCAGGATAACTCTTACATCAGCACAAGTTTCAGTAATTCCACCCTCTGATATGAGCGTGTAACCTAAAATTTGGCTGGCTTGGTTTAGGAACAGAACTTTAAAATATTCTTTGTAACAGATTGTACCTTCCTTATATGTAGGAAGCAAGTATTTATAAGCGTCCTCCGAACTATATATTTTATTCCGGCTTTTTGATGTGGATTTGTAAGTGAGTTCCACTTCTCCAACAGTATAATCCATATCCATAATTTCAAGTATTAAAATGGTCTATCGCCATATTCATAAACAAGAATTGAATTGCATACTCTATCGTAGAATGAGAACCCACAGCAAGTATGGAAGTAGCTTTCATAAACTGCTGCATATTCACCATGCTGCCTACTGTTCCTATCCAAAAATGAATCAAACTTATGCAGCCAATATTTAAGTGCTTGCAAGCGTTTGATGTATTGCAGATTGTTCTCACAGTAACATAATCTCTCTTGTAGAGAGGTGATATGATTGATAGCATTTTCAATTTTAGATTTATCCATTATTGTAATATTTGATGATTAATAAAATGAAGAAAGGACAACTAACTGAATAGCTGCCCTTTCCTCTGTCAATCAACAATCCACTCAGCCCAAGAACCAAGCGTATTTGTTATCAAGTCCTTGCAGGACATTGTTAATTCCTACACAGACTTCCGTAGCGTTTACGGCTCGTTGCAGATAAGTATCAATGTAGCTTCCCTTGTTAGCCTGCGTCAAAAGATTGTGGAAATCGAACATTGATATGGCGTTGTCCTTTGCCCCGAACACTTCGTTGTGATAGTAGTCGCGACAAGCTGAATTAATCTGACTGTCCGTAATCAGAAGTCTTGGAATAGCTTTCTGCCTTGCAGGTGATAATGCTTGAAACATCCTCATCCGACCAACAATCTGTGCAAATTGTGTCTCGGACAATGAAGTGTTGGTAAGTGTCTGCATCAAGTGGATTTCTTTTGCAGGATTGAAGCTGTGGAACAATTCAAGCACATTTCTGTAAAGTTCGCTGATATTGGTTACTTCCATATTGAACTTGACACCTTCTCCCGTTAAGATTTGATTGCTACAAATTCTAACTCTCCAGCCTACAAAACAAGAGAATTTCTCTAATCCCTTAGATGCACGATAAAGGTTGAGGTCTGAATAATTCCTCACTCCACCGATGCACAATTCAAGCCTTTGCCCTCTTACCGTTTCGATAATGGTTGGAATGGTAAAGGCAAATGCAAGACGTTGGTAGAATTGTGTCTTTTCACATTCTAACAGTTCACTTGCTTTCTTACCCAAACTTTGGGGAGTTCTACCACGTACAATGTGTGAAACTCTGATGTCCGGCTCGTTCACTCTTTCACCTGCATAGAATGAGCAAGCCGCATCGTGCACACATGAAATAAAGTCTTGGTGTGCGATAGTCAATTCTTGGTTAGCCCAAGTTGGAACAACGCATTTGTTTGTAAGCTCGTCCATAGTGATTGCATCGGTGTTGGCTTCCAAAAAGTTCACGCTCGGCTGTACAGTTGGTTCGTCTTGGATAATGGCAGCTTCTTCCGCATACTCGCCTAAGTTAAATCTCGATTGGTTCTGTGCCATGATAGGCATAATTTGTAATGCTTTCATAATGAATTTGAATTAAATGATTATTGATTGAATGGATTTAACAAGAACAAACCTTAAACACAAGTGAATTTCTTCGCTTGCATCTAAGGCTCGTTCTATGTCTTTCCCTAAATATTCTTTTAAAAGAAATTCGGAGCATTAGTAAATTATAGCTCGGCTACGGGAATAGAATTGTGAACATATACGCTGCTGACAAAAGGCATTCTTTTTCATGGATGATGTGAGGTAATAGTATCATCGTGAAGTAAAGAATGCTTTTTTCTTCCATAGCCATGAGGGGGTATAAAAAGGTAGTGTACCTCCGTTTTTATCATCCGGCACAGCATGGGGGAGTGAATTGCGACATGGAGATATGTTCAAATAAAAAAAGAGTCCTCACTTTCATTAGCAAAGACTCTTCGTTTATAAATAATTTGATAAAGCTAAATATTAATGATAGAGTACCTTTTTAAAACAGACCCTATAAAACTAACTTTCATCAAAAAAAGTACTATCCTATATTAATGGTTCTAATATTCTGATAGCTTTTTGATTTCCGATTTTACACTCTTGAATTTTGAAGAAATCTTTTATAGTCATGGCTGTAATCGCATTTTTAGGTGCAGTCTTAACCAATGCGTATAAACGCTTTAATTCTTTTTTGATATATTCACGAGTGTATTTCTCGCCAATCTTAAAGGAATTTTTAAGGAGTTGAACAAACTCTACTCCGCTTGTTTTTTCTCTATAGTTTTTCATAATCATGGCTTCTTTGATTTTTTTGAATGAATAATTGTTTACTTCAATAACTTCTTTGCCCACCGTATCGTAAGCATCAATAATAAAAGCATCAACTTGCCTAATGTCACTGATAAACGATTGCGCTAATGGGGAATTTCTGTCATCCTTCAATGATTCCAGTATTTCAATGATACGCTTTCGGTTTTCTTTGATAGAACTGCTCTTATCCATCAGTCTCAACCTTTCCTTATCGCCAAATTTGTAAAAAAGAGGTGATGTCTGTTCCGGTAAAAACAAACTGCTTTCCTTGTATCGGTTCACCACTGAATCAATATTGTTGTAGGCAGACTTAACCAATGCTTCATCAATAAAATTGTCAATCGCGAAATAGTTGGTCTTACCGTTTTTCAGCATCTGATTATATGGCAGTATATCCAACGCAGCCTTATAAGCATCTCGGCTTTCCGAAGATGTTGCACATTCATAGAGATTTTTAATCGTCTTGTAAGCATCCCTGCAACCTTTGAGATATTCCTTGATGCCTGCTTGGGTGCGTATCGGATAGTTCTCATTGGTATTGACAACATGAATGGCAAAAGAAGTTCCGTTTCTGAATCGTCCTATTGCTTGTACAGCATCAGTACATGGGTCAATGATTGTGTATTCTGCAAAATATGGTTCAGTGACAAATACTATATCGGGGTGTTCCTCCAGTTCAATATCCACAGAGGTATAAAATCTACATGTAAACCACATATAAGGCATTTTATATTTAATGTTCCAATGTTCATATGCCCGTTTAAATCCTTTTCCCTTCAACTTCTTAACTCTCTTTTCTGAGCAGAACACAGCGGACTCATTTTCAATTTCCAATTTGCTCATCAACTGGTGTATCATATCAACACTGTTGGCAAAGAAACAAATACTACGTGGTTGCTTTTGTTGTGCTTTTATTTGTGGTAGAATTTCTTTCAATGCTTCCAAAACATTGTTGGTCTGCACAATGCTGATAGGACGTTTGTAGTCAAAGGTCGGCTGTATTTCTACTATTTTGAAACCTTGACTTTCAAAACGTGGGTCACTCGGTAATATGGGAGTGGCTGAAACAAATGCCTTTTCTCTGAATTTAAAGAAATCATCCATAGGAAGAATTATATCTGCTCTGTAATCGACATCCTTTATCAGCTTGTCGCATTCATCGGATAGGAAGAAGCACATATTATATATGTCAAGTTCCAGTTCCTCGAAAGCACGTTTGATTTTAGTAAATCCTTCGGGAGTGCTTATCAACTTGATAAACTTTCCTGCGGCTAATGTCTTTTCAATATAATCAATGACTTCTTCTGTTGTCACCCCTTGCTTGACACCGAACAGATTGTCATTCTTATGCTTCGGGTCTTTGCACTTGCCAATGATAGGCGGAACATTGGGAACGATAATAACAGAATGTCGCTTAGCCTTTATTTCGGAGTAGGTTGCGCCCAATCCGGTTAATGTCTTACAAAGGATAGTGTTTGTTTCTATCTGTGGCAGGACTTCTGTCAAGTACTGGATTTTACCAGCTATCTTATATATAGGTATATATTCCTTTTTCATTTATGTGGATTTAAAAAGGAGAGAGGAAATTTGCACTTCCTCTGCTCCGTTTAGATTTAACGAATTAACCCTTTCTCTTGCAAGTACGAAACAATATCCTCGTCTCGGTTTATAAAGAAGAAGATGTTACCGAACTTGAAGTTGGCTACTGCTGTTAGTTGCCCTCTACGGTCTCTGAACTCGGGTGTAAACTGAATGTTTACAGCCTTACTTTCCACAAACAGTTTGAGCATATTCTTTCGATACTCGTTACCGTTGGTTTGGTCTGACTGCTGAATTTCGGATGGTTCTACTCCAAAGTCCTCACTCTTGCCAGTAGAAAGGTATGTCATAAGCCAGTTTGCAGATTCATCGTTCAACTGATACGCGAAGCGTTTCACGTATGTGCTTTCGACCTTTATCACTTCGTAGCCGTCCTCGTCAATGTCGAAGAAGATGTTCAATCTGTCAAAGCGTGACATCATGGACTTCAATTCTTCATGCGCAGCCACATTATTATATGGTTCGCGGTTGCCAATGCCGGAAACCTTTTCAAAACTGAATTGAATCATTCTTTATCCTCCTTGTCGTCATGTTTAGGGTCAATCAGCCAACCGATTCTACGGATAGTTGCATCTTGAAAATCTTCATCTGCTTTACTCAAAAAGAAATGTTCTCCTCGCTGCCACACTTTGAACACACTACAATTTAGGCGTTGCTGAATTTCCGAGAGTGTAGCATCTACTCTATCCGCATTAAAATCCTCGACTGTTGCAAGAAAAACATCTTCCGGATTAGTTTTGCAAGTCAAATCAACTAACATCATGAACTGCCATTTCCCATAGGCTAAGTCATTGAAAAAATCTAGTTTATCGTCTGTTGTTCCATTAAGCACTCTTTGGGTTAAAGCCTTTTTTTCTTGTTCATTTAAAAAGACGGATAACCATTCTGGCACCAGTGCTAATCTAGATTGTAGTTCTGCAACTCTTGTACCCTCATTTCCGTACATCGTTTCAATGTCACGAAGCGTGATTTCTTTTTTTTGTTTTTTCATCGTTTTATTTTTTTTAATTAAAAGATGAAGCGTATGGACACAAAAAAAGCCACTAATTTCATATTCTGAATTTGTAATGCAACATACCCTGCTTCGACCGGATAATAGCCGAACACATAAATTATGTACTTTACAATTTTAACTTCAGAGCAATCCTTTTGATTGCCTTATGAAATTAACAGCGTTCTTTTCGTCCATGCATACCATACGAGGGAATCATGAAGAACAAGATGCTTGTAATAAAGAAGATAAATCTTCTGTTGTGATATGGTTGAAATAGAGTTTTACAACTCCGTACGCAAGTTTAAATCTTTCAAATCAACCTCACTTTAAATTAGTGGTAATCAATGTACCTTTTCGCTTAAACAACTTTTTGTTTTTCGATGCAAAGGTACAGCTATTTTTTAATTCACAAAATGGATTTCAAAACATTTTTGCTCTACATATGCACATATAACATTCATTGATAACCTTTTAACGGAAACAAAGAGTTCCACCTTATTATATATAGGGCAGAACTCTTTTTAAGTTACAGCAAATTCTTCATTGCTTCATCTACTTGCTCGTTGTCGAAGCTATCCAAATATATTTGAGTAGTCGCCAAGTCTGAATGCCCCAATGCTTCACTTATCAATGCAATGTTTACACCTGATTTCTTTAGGACACTTGCGAACGAATGGCGAGCGACATAAGTCGTAATATTAGCTTCAATTCCCAATCGTTTACCAAGTATTCTTAGAATCTCATTCACCTTGCCGCGTATTTTATGAATTCTATTCTGCTTCTGTAAAGCTGTTTTATGGACTTTTACATTCAATATCGGGAATAGATAACCATTACTCTCATCGGTGTATTTTTTTATAATTTGCATAGCTTCTTGGGGCATTCCAATCTTGATTAGCTTACCAGTTTTCTGACGGATATAGCGTAACCTACCATTGACGATATTCTCTTGTGTTAAATTGGCAATATCAGTAAAGTTTATACCGCCACACAGATAGCTGAATATAAAAATGTCTTTACTTAACTCCACATATTTTTTTTGTCCTATCGGTTGGGAAGTTTCTGTAAACTTCAACATATCTGTTTTAGCTATGGCTCTCTTTTGAGTAGAAGTGTCGAATTTACTGATTTTATATTCTTGAAAAGGATAATCAGACAAATGGGCACATCTTTCTTTTATTGCTTTATTATATGTGCTTCGTAAGGTACGGAACATTAAACTGATTGTTGTTTCTTTGTTGCCATTACTTCGGAGCCACTTTTCATATTTTTCGAGCCATGCCACATTTATGGTATTAAATGGTATTTCTAACTTTCCATTAGTAAATCTTTTCAAAGAGTTATAGGAATTAAGGTAAACCAGCCTATTGCCACATTTGTTGTTAATCTCACATTGAGCAATTATTTCTTTATAAAAGCAATCTACGGTTTTAGCAACCAGTAGCTTTTCATTTGCTTCAATCAAAGTTGCAGCCGAGTATTCTTTTTGGTCGGACTTTATTTCAAGCATTTTCTTTTGAAGTTCCAGCTTCTTATCAAGAATAATCTTTTGAAGATACTCCAAGTTAGGACATTTAGGTTTCGGCTTATTTTTCTGAAAGTCCCAAAACTTGGGATTTACAGATATTCCCAAACTTTGGTATTTCTTCTTTCCGTCTTTACTGATACGAAGCATTAGAGGGTGTTCGCCATTAGATAAAGTCTTGGATTTGTAACAAACCACTGAAATTGTAGCATCCATGTTCATTTTTGGTTTAACTCTCGGTTTAACTCACCCGGTTAAACCAAAGGTAAACTACCCCAAATCAAGCAACAAAAAAAGGAGCTACATTTTACTGTAACTCCTTGATTCTTATCAGTCGGGGTACCAGGATTCGAACCTGGGACCCCCTGCTCCCAAAGCAGGTGCGCTAACCGGACTGCGCTACACCCCGTTGATTTCTCAATTGCAGTGCAAAGATACTGCTTTTTTTTATACTTGCAATACTTTATTGAAAATTTATCGAAAAAAACTTTCACTTTACTTTGCTTGTATAAATAATGATTTGTTATAATTTTGCATAAATATTACAGTTACAATGCTATTGAGAATATTTAGTTGTAATATCAAAAATTGCCAAATCTAAAAAATAATTATATGTTTAGAACTCAAACTTGTGGAGAATTACGTTTGAAGGACGTAGACAAAACTGTAACCTTATCTGGATGGGTACAACGCACTCGTAAAATGGGAGGGATGACCTTTGTCGATATTAGAGACAGATACGGTGTTACACAGTTGGTATTCAATCAAGAAATTAATCCTACGTTATGTAATGAAGCCAATAAATTAGGTCGTGAATATGTAATTCAAGTAACAGGAATTGTAAAGGAACGGTCTAATAAAAATTTTCATATTCCGACGGGTGAAATTGAAATTATTGTATCAGAACTGAAAGTATTACATTCGTCTGATATTCCTCCATTTACGATAGAAGATGATACAGATGGAGGAGATGACTTACGTATGCAGTATCGTTATCTTGATTTGCGACGCAATTGTGTGCGGCAAAATCTGGAGCTCAGGCATAAAATGGCCTTTGAAATTCGCCGTTACCTTGATGAGCAAAATTTTTTGGAAGTAGAAACTCCTATCTTGATAAAATCGACACCTGAAGGCGCACGAGATTTCATTGTACCGTCAAGAATGAATCCCGGTCAGTTTTATGCTCTTCCACAATCTCCTCAAACATTAAAACAACTTTTGATGGTTTCAGGATTTGATCGTTATTTTCAAATTGCCAAATGTTTCAGAGATGAAGATTTGAGGGCAGACAGACAACCTGAATTTACTCAAGTAGATTGTGAAATGTCATTTGTCGAACAAGAAGATATTCTCCAAATTTTCGAGGGGTTAATGAAACACCTTTTCTATTACATTAAAGGTATAGATATGAAAGAGCCTTTTCCTAGAATGTTATGGAGTGATGCCATGAAATATTATGGCAGTGACAAACCCGATATCCGTTTCGGTATGCGTTTTGTAGAATTGAAAGACTTAACTGAAGGGAGAGGATTTAGTGTTTTTGATAGTGCGCCATATGTTGCAGGAATTTGCGCTGAAGGTTGTGCTACATATACAAGAAAACAATTGGATGGATTGACAGATTTTGTAAAAAGACCACAGATTGGGGCGAAAGGTTTAGTATATGTTCGCTGTGAAGCCAGAGGTTCATATAAATCGTCTGTAGATAAATTTTATTCACAAGAAGATTTAAAAATGTGGGCAAAGCGTTTTGATGCAAAAGAGGGAGATTTGTTATTGATACTTTGCGGAGATAAGGCGAAAACGCAAAAAGCATTGGGAGAATTACGACTTGAAATGGGGAATCGCTTAGGGTTGAGGAATAAAGACGTTTATGCTCCCTTATGGGTCATAGATTTTCCGATGTTCGAATGGGACGATGAAACAAATCGTTTTTATGCAATGCACCATCCCTTTACATCTCCCAAAAGTGAAGATGTTCCTTTATTAGAAACTGACCCAGGCAAAGTAAGAGCTAATGCTTATGATATGGTTATCAATGGAGTTGAATTGGGTGGTGGTTCTATCCGTATTCATGATAGCCAACTGCAAGATAAAATGTTCAAAATACTTGGTTTTACCGAGGAACAAGCACAAGAGCAATTTGGATTCTTAATGAATGCTTTTAAATATGGAGCTCCTCCTCATGGAGGTTTAGCATTTGGACTCGACAGGATGGTGTCCATGTTTGCAGGTTTAGATTCTATCCGTGATTGTATTGCATTTCCTAAAAATAACTCGGGTAAAGACACCATGTTAGATGCTCCTTCGGCAATTGACTCTTTCCAACTTGAAGAATTGCAACTTAAGCTCGAACCTAAAGCCAAAAATTAAAGTTGATTCGAATGAAAATTTCCGAAATAATCGATGCAATAGAAACCATAGCTCCTCTTGCTTTACAAGAAAGTTATGATAATGCAGGCATACAGGTAGGAGATAAATCGGTCGAAGCTTCATCTGCTCTTCTTTGTCTTGATGTAACTGAAGAAGTGATAGATGAAGCAATATCTATTGGTGCTAATTTGATAATAGCTCATCATCCATTACTATTTAAGGGAATAAAATCGATAACGGGGAGTAATTATATTGAACGGATACTGATAAAAGCTATACAAAATAATATCGTAATTTATGCTTCTCACACTAATATGGACAACGCATATAACGGTGTTAATTATAAAATTGCGAAAATAATAGGCTTAGACTCCCTACAAATACTTGACCCTTTACAAGGACGATTGTTAAAATTAGCAACGTATGTACCGAAAAAATTCACCGAATCTGTTAGAAATGCTCTATTTAACGCTGGTGCCGGTTATATAGGCAACTATGATAACTGCAGTTATACAATAAAAGGGGAAGGAACATTTAGAGCAGGGGAGAATGCTCATCCTTTTTGTGGAGAAATTGGTCAAATGCACAAAGAAGAAGAGGCAAAAATAGAAGTCATTTTTCCCGATTATAAAAAAGTATCTGTTATTAAAGCTTTATTGGCCATTCATCCTTATGAAGAACCAGCTTTTGATATATTACCTTTAAATAATTCTTGGAATCATGCAGGAAGTGGCATAATCGGAAATCTCAGTACAGAAACCGATGCTATCGATTTTTTAAAAGACGTAAAATCAAAATTCCAGGTAAAAAGCATTAAGCATTCTTCAATTTTAGATAAGAAGATAAAAAGAGTTGCTTTATGTGGTGGGGCAGGGTCTTTTTTGATTCCTAAAGCAATTTCGTTAGGAGCAGATATATTCCTTACGGGAGAAATCAAATATCACGATTATTTCGGTAATAACGATCGTATTATTTTGGCTGAATTGGGTCATTATGAGAGCGAACAATATACAAAAGATATTTTTTGTGATATTATTACAAAAAAATTCCCTACATTTGCAGTTCATTATACTAAGGTAGAAACAAATCCGATAAATTATTTGTAAGCATATGGCTACTGATAAAACAAAAGTTGAAAAAGAATATACAGTGGAAGACCGCCTAAAAGCCCTGTATGAATTACAAACTATGCTTTCTGAGATTGACAGAATCAAGACTTTACGTGGAGAACTGCCTCTCGAAGTTCAGGACCTGGAGGACGAAATAGCGGGTCTAGAAACTCGTGTACAGAATTTTCATACTGAAATAGAAGAATTGCAAGCTGCTGTTGCTGCAAAAAAAGTAGAAATTCAAAATGCGCAAACTTTAATCGATAAGTATACAGCTCAGCAAGACAATGTTAGAAACAATCGTGAGTTTGATTTTTTGACCAAAGAAATCGAATATCAATCACTCGAAATCGAACTATGTGAAAAACGAATCCGAGAATTTACAGCACAAGAGAAAGCAAAAAGAGAAGATGTCGAAAATTGCCAGGCTCTTTTAGATGACAGAAAACATGATTTGATCGAGAAAAAGAGTGAATTAGATGAGATTGTTTCAGAAACAAAACAAGATGAAGAAAAGCTTCGAGAAAAGGCAAAAAAACTGGAACAACATATTGAACCTCGTTTGCTAGCAGCATTTAAACGTATTCGTAAAAATGCCCGTAATGGCTTAGCTGTCGTATATATACAACGTGATGCTTGCGGTGGATGTTTTAATAAAATTCCGCCACAAAGACAATTAGACATCAAATTGCGTAAAAAAATTATTGTTTGCGAGTATTGTGGTCGTATTATGATTGATCCAGAATTGGCCGGTGTAGAATAATAAATTTTTATATAGTAAAATAAAGACGGGTATTATATCAGAGTTATAATCCCGTTTTTATTTTATATAATTGACTGTTATAATTCATTATAATCTGGTATTTCTTTTAAGAAATGAGGACACATATCATCATAATCCATTACACAACAATAGTGATTAATGCCATTTGAAACTACCAGATATTTCACTTTTAAGGCTATATTATAGCGAATAACTTGATCAAATACTTCCTGGTTCAATGTAATATGAGGAGCCTTATATTCTATAATCATAAGCGGACTTCCGTATATATCATATATAACAGTATCACATCTTCGGTTTTGTCCATTCAGTCGAAGAGATATTTCATTTCCTATAAGCCCCAAAGGATACCCTTTATAAGATATTAAATAGGAAACAAAGTGTTGGCGTACCCATTCTTCAGGAGTAAGAGCAATGTAACGTTTTCTAATAATATCAAAAATAAACAGCCTATCTTTTTCTTTCTTTATTTTATAATCAAAAGACGGTAAATTCAGAACTGTCATACTTTATATTTGTTCTTAAACATAGAATTCTGTATTTTTACTCAAAATTAGCGAAAAATGAAAACAAAACAAGAAATTGTAGAAAATTGGTTGCCCCGATATACCAAAAGAAAAATTGAAAATTTCTCAAAACATATATTATTGACCAATTTTTCTAAATATGTGGAGATATTTGCCAATCATTTTAATGTGCCTATATTAGGTGAAGATGGAAATATGCCTAATGCCTCAGCAGAAGGTGTAACTATTATAAATTTCGGAATGGGAAGTGCTAATGCTGCAACTGTAATGGATTTATTAAGTGCCATACAGCCTAAAGCTGTCTTATTTTTAGGAAAATGTGGGGGATTAAAAAAAGTAAATAAATTAGGAGATTATATATTGCCCATAGCTGCTATACGTGGAGAAGGGGCTTCAAATGACTATTTTCCACCGGAGGTACCGGCATTACCGGCATTCAGTTTACAACGAGCCGTTTCAACTACTGTAAGAAACCATGGCAAGGATTATTGGACAGGTACAGTATATACAACAAATCGTCGTGTATGGGAATATGATGACGAATTTAAAAACTATTTGAGAAAAACTCGTAGTATGGCAATAGATATGGAAACTGCAACCCTCTTTACAGTGGGGTTTGCCAATCAAATTCCGGTGGGTGCATTGCTACTGGTAACAGACCAGCCGATGATTTCTACTGGAGTAAAAACTGAAGAAAGCGACATGATTGTAACTCGCAATTTTGTCGATGAACACGTTATGATAGGTTTTGAATCTTTGAAAATGATTATTGATAAAAGAACTACGGTAAAACACCTTCGGTTCGAAGAAGAATGAAATGATAATGGCAAAGAAAGAATCCAATCAACATTTACAAATCATATCTGATATTCAGCAAAAAAAATTCAAGCCTGTTTATTTTTTAATGGGCCCGGAGCCTTATTATATCGACCTGATAACCAATACTATTATAGAAAATGCATTGGATGAAGCTGATCGGGATTTTAACCAAACAATTGTTTATGGTTCAGATGTAAATATGGCTTCAGTAATAAATGCTGCAAAGAGATATCCGATGATGGCTGTTCGTCAGTTAGTAGTGGTAAAAGAGGCTCAGCAACTTGATAAGATGGAAGAGCTAAGCTATTATTTACAAAAACCACAAAAGAGTACAATATTAGTCTTAAATTATAAATATGGAACTTTAAAGAATAAAAAACTATTGGCCGAAATAGAAAAAATCGGAGTTCTATACGAATCAAAAAAACTATATGATTACCAACTTCCAGGTTTTATAAATAATTATTTTTTACAGAAAGGGTATTCTATCGGGCAAAAAGAATGTACAATGCTTAGCGATGCTATTGGTACAGATTTAAGCCGGTTAACAGGGGAAATGGAAAAGTTGCTAATATCCTTGCCTAGAGAAGAAAAAAGAATCACTGCAAATCATATAGAATCTAATATAGGTATCAGTAAAGATTTTAATAATTTCGAATTATTAAATGCTGTTATAAATCGAAATTACTATAAAGCATCTCAGATTATTCAATATTTTGAAAAGAATCCCAAAGCCAACCCTTTTATCGTAACAATAAGCGTATTATTCAATTTTTTCTCAAATCTAATGCTTTTGTACTTCATTCCCAATAAGTCAGAAGCGAGTATTTCAACTGAGCTTAAATTAAAAAATATCTACCAAGCTAAAGATTATATGATTGCTTTACGCAATTATAATGCTTATAAATGTATTGATATAATTTCCTTGATAAGAATTTATGATACTCGGTCAAAAGGAGTTGGTACAGCCCCAGGAACAGCCGATTCTGATTTACTTAAAGAATTAATATTCAAGATAATGCATTAAATAAAAATAAAATTTTTAATGTTATACATCATCTATTAGCCTAAAATCCTTTCAATATTTTTTATCAATTAACCCCAGAGTATGAAATATCAAAATACTGTGGGGTTAATTTCTATATTGTTCAAATTTAATTTATATTCATATTTGCAAATGTGAATATAATATTATTATTTTCATTTGTAATATTTAAAGTTGAATAGTTAAAGTGAAGAAATTGAAATTTGCAAATGAAAACAATTAAAAATTACAATATTAGATGAGATTATAAGAAAAATGCATAAAGGGATATCTTAAATATAATATCTGAATTATTTATTATCTAATTTATTAATTATTAATATTTTGATTATATAATTATAAAGTTATACTTTAGGTTTATTGTTCTCTATATCGAAATTATCTAAATCTGACAAAATGAAGCCACTATTTATAATAAGTATATATATGTATATCAGATGTATATTATAATAAATATAAACTTATACTTTAATAATATGTATGGTTGTGATTTATGAAATTCATAAACGAAATTTATAACTTGCCGATTTGGTATTTTGTATTCACAAATGAAATTTGCAAAAATCAAACTATATTTCTACATTTGTAAATCGACAATATTTACAAATGAAAATATTGTGAATATATACTTTTTCCGATAAAATCGACAAAGATGAATGAAAGAATAAGATTATTGATAGAGCAATTAGGGTTAACTCAAGCGGAATTTGCAGAAAGGGTAAAAATTCAACCGTCCACACTATCAAATGCTTTAAGAGGGCGTAATGAGGTGAGTAACTCTATTATTATTAAAATACATGAAGCTTATCCCGAGGTATCTATTAATTGGCTTATGTTTGGAGAAGGAGATTTAAATATCGATAATATGATTACAAATCCCAAGAATCAATCTAATGAGATTCCTTTTTTCTCGGACAAGCCATCAAAATCTTTAGAATATTCCAAAGATTTTGAGTTAAGAAAGGATGTATTACCATTTAATGATGATTCATCTCCTATTGTTGAGAAGATTTCAAAAGATAGAAAGGTGGTAAAAATAATGATTTTTTATTCTGATAATACTTTCGAATCATTTTCTTCAGACCAAACAAAGTAAAATCAAATAAACTAAATATAAACTTTTATATTTTTCTGTAATTTCAGACTCTTTCCCTATCTTTGCAAACACATCATATGTTATTTGCTCAAATGAAGAAATACGTTCTGGATTTAAAAGTCAATACAAAGACACATCTACATGAGAATTATGTATTGTTGAAATTTACGACACAAAATGGAGAACAATTACCGGATATGCTTCCGGGGCAATTTGTAGAAGTACGAATAGATGGCTCGCCGACAACTTTTCTTCGGCGACCTATTTCTATAAATTATGTTGACAAAAAATCAAATGAATTATGGCTCCTTATACAGCTTGTCGGAGCCGGAACCCGCCAATTAGCTATGGCAGAACCGGGAAATATTGTAAATATGGTACTCCCGTTAGGTAATTCTTTTACATTTCCCGAAAATAAACGAAATGAATTATTATTAATTGGTGGTGGCGTAGGTATTGCACCTATGCTATATTTAGGACAAACTCTTAAAAATAAAGGATATACACCGTCTTTTTTGTTGGGAGCTCGTTCTATAAGAGATATATTGCAATTGAAAGAATTCAAATCCCTTGGAGAAACATATATAACAACAGAAGACGGTTCTCTTGGAGAACGAGGCTATGTAACTCAACATTCAGTTTTACAAAAAATTCATTTTGATTATATTTATACTTGTGGTCCCAAGCCTATGATGATGGCTGTAGCCAAATATGCCCGAAACAACAATATTTGCTGTGAGGTTTCTCTTGAAAATATGATGGCTTGCGGGATAGGTGCATGTCTTTGTTGTGTAGAAAATACAATCGAAGGACATGTATGTGTATGTAAAGAAGGGCCCATTTTTAATATAAATAAACTGTCATGGCAAATTTAAATGTAGAAATTGGAAATTTAAAACTGAAAAATCCGGTAATGACTGCTTCTGGAACTTTTGGTTATGGAGAAGAATTCGCCGATTTCATCGATTTATCACGGTTAGGAGGTATTCTTGTAAAAGGCACAACGCTTCATCACCGTGAAGGCAATCCTTATCCTCGTATGGCCGAAACTCCAGCTGGAATGTTAAACGCAGTAGGTCTTCAAAATAAAGGTGTCAATTACTTTGCTGAAACAATATATCCGAGAATATGTACTATAGATACAAATATTATCGTCAATGTTTCGGGGTCTACAATAGAGGATTATATTGCAACAGCTGAAAAAATTGCTCAATTAGAACAAATTCCTGCAATTGAACTGAATATTTCTTGCCCCAATGTAAAAGAAGGGGGGATGGCCTTCGGAACATCTTGTAAAAGTGCTTCAACGGTTGTAAAAGCTGTTAGAAAAGTTTATCCTAAAACATTGATAGTAAAATTATCTCCCAATGTTACAGATATAGCAGAAATAGCTAAGGCTGTAGAAGCTGAAGGTGCAGATAGTGTTTCTTTGATAAACACATTATTAGGTATGGCCATCAATGTCAAGACTCGTCGTCCTATGTTATCGACCGTAACGGGTGGGTTATCGGGAGCTTGTGTTAAACCTGTTGCTTTGCGAATGGTATGGCAAACTTGTAAAGCTGTGAGAATACCTGTTATTGGATTAGGCGGGATAATGAATGCAATGGATGCTATTGAATTTTTATTGGCAGGTGCAACTGCAATTCAAATAGGTACGGCAAATTTCATTGATCCTCAAATAACTATAAAAGTTATAGACGGTATCAATGCTTATTTAGAGGAACAGGGATGTGATGATATTAAAGATATAATAGGGGGATTAATTTGTTAGAGAATACTAAAAAAGCCCTGTGATTTCACAGGGCTTTTTTAGTATCCTTATCTTACACCTATTTATAATAATTCTACTGAGCGTTTTACAAACTGGCTTAAAGCTTCACCTTTTAACATATTGTTCGATAGTAAAGCTAAATCAACTAATTGTCGAACCAGATTGTTCGATTTAGCATAGGTAGAAAGGTGGTCTTCTTCTTTTTTCTTCAATTCGGTTATTTTTGATTCTTTCGTTTTGATATCCTCTTTTTCGGGTACTGGTATTTCATCGTCCTTCTTTCCTTTATGATTCTCTCTCAATTTTTCAACACTTTCCTGTAAAGTTTTAATTTCTCCTTGTATAGGTTCTATTTCTGCTTTGCAGGCATTTTCTGTATCTTCTATGATTTTTTTTGACAATGGATGTTCTGTATTGACGATTAAATTGAAACTATCGGGGAGCTCTCCATAGAAATTCATTCCAGGCTGCATGGCTGACATATCTTTCATACGACGCATAAATTCATTTTGAGTAATAATGACCGGTTGGGCTTTTTCTCCAATAGGTTCAAACATTACAAGAAAATCAGCTTTTTCAATTGCCGGAATTTGTGATTTGAAAACGGTTGTCATCATTTCACGTTCTTCCGAAGTAAGAACAGTAGTTCCCTTATCTTCTTTCTTGACCAAATTTTCGACAATATCACTGTCTACACGAACAAATCGACTTTTTTCCAATTTTTGTTCTAACAAACCGATAAAGTGGATATCTAATTGTCCATCCATCAGCAGCACATCATATCCTTTAGCTTGAGCCATCTCAATATAGTTATATTGTGCTATACGGTCTGTTGCGTATATATATATCAAATTCTTGTCTTTATCTGTTTGGTTGGATTCTATCAGAGTCTTATATTCATCAAGAGTATAATATTTATTTTCAGTATTTTTCAATAAAGCAAATTTTTGAGCCTTTTCATAGAACTTCTCATCTGACAGCATTCCATACTCGATAAATAACTTAATATCATCCCATTTATCTTCAAATTGCTTGCGATCATTATTAAATATCTCTTGTAAACGATCTGCTACTTTTTTGGTAATGTATGTCGATATTTTCTTTACATTAGAATCGCTTTGCAAATACGAGCGGGATACATTCAATGGAATATCAGGGGAATCTATCACTCCTTGTAGTAACATCAAAAATTCAGGGACAATACCTTCTACTGAATCAGTGACAAATACCTGGTTACTATATAACTGTATTTTATTCCGATTCAAATCAAAGTTTGATTTTATCTTTGGAAAATATAAAATTCCAGTCAGCTTAAATGGATAATCGACATTTAAATGTATCCAAAATAAGGGTTCATCTGAGGCCGGATATAATTCTGAATAAAAGCTTTTATAGTCTTTATCTGTTAATTCAGTGGGCTTTTTAGTCCATGCTGGAGCTGTATCGTTTATAATTTTATCTTTGTCGGTATCTACATATTTACCATCTTTCCATTCTTGTTCTTTTCCAAATATAACAGGTATAGGTAAGAAACGACAGTATTTTTTTAACAGAGATTCGATCTTTGGTTCTTCCAAAAATTCTTTATTTTCATCATCAATGTATAGAACAATATCGGTACCTCTTTCTTTTTTATCGATGTCTGACATTTCGAATTCGGGAGAACCATCACACGTCCACATTACTGCCTGAGCATTGTCTTTATAAGATAAAGTTCTGATTTCAACTTTTTTAGAAACCATAAAAGATGAATAGAATCCTAATCCAAAATGGCCAATTATAGCATTTGCATCATTCTTGTATTTATTTAAAAATTCTTCAGCTCCAGAAAAGGCTATCTGATTGATATATTTTTCAATTTCTTCTGCGGTCATACCAATACCATGGTCAGAAATTGTTAAAGTTCCTTTTTTCTTATCAAGAGAAACTTTCACATTCATATCACCCAGTTCTCCCTTAAAATCACCAAATGAAGACAACGTTTTCAGTTTCTGTGTAGCATCAACAGCATTTGAGACTAATTCACGAAGAAAAATTTCATGATCACTGTACAAGAACTTTTTAATAATGGGGAAAATATTATCTGTAGTAACCCCAATTTTACCTTTTTGCATAGTTATTTTATTTTGAATTTATTTTTACACAACTGAATAGTAAGAAGCAAAAAAAATGCCAGACTCAATGGAATCTGACATTTTGGCTTATTCAAGATGGTTCTGTCACTTTTCAGCTTTCGAATCTTTTATTTGAGTAACGATTTTCTGATTGTCTTTATCAAAATCGACAATAATAGTGTCTCCTTCATTTACTGTTGCTCTAATTATCATTTCTGCCATTTCATCTTCAAGATATTTTTGTATAGCTCGTTTCAATGGTCTTGCTCCAAATTGAATATCATAACCTTTCGATGCGATGAAATCTTTTGCTGCATCTGTTATAATTAATTTATACCCTAAGGCTTCAACTCTTTGATAAAAACCTTTCAATTCCAAATCAATAATCTTATAAATAGCATCTTTACTCAACTGGTCAAACATAATAATATCATCTACGCGATTCAAAAACTCAGGAGAAAATGCCCGATTTAATGCTTTTTGAATAACTCCACGAGAAAAATCTTTATTATCATTTGAAGATGTAGAAAAACCCACTCCATGTCCAAAATCTTTCAACTGACGGGTTCCTATATTTGATGTCATAATCAGAATCGTATTTTTAAAATCAACACGTCGGCCCAAACTATCAGTCAGCCGTCCTTCATCCATTACTTGTAAAAGTAAATTAAAAACATCCGGATGTGCTTTCTCTATTTCATCCAAAAGCACAACAGAATAGGGGTGACGGCGTACCTTTTCTGTCAATTGTCCTCCTTCTTCATATCCTACATATCCAGGAGGGGCTCCAATCAATCTTGAAACAGTAAATTTTTCCATATATTCACTCATATCCATTCGTATCAATGTATCTTTCGAATCGAACAGATATTCTGCTAACATCTTAGCTAAATGTGTTTTACCAACACCAGTAGGACCTAAGAACATAAATGTACCGATAGGTTTATTCGGGTCTTTCAATCCAACTCTATTTCTTTGTATTGCTTTTACAATTTTATCAACAGCTTCATCTTGTCCTATTATTGAATGTTTGAGGACATCAGCCATTTGCAAAAGTTTACTTCCTTCTGCCTGTGCTATTCGTTGAACAGGGACTCCTGACATCATCGCTACAACTTCAGCAATTTTTTCTTCATCAACGACCTCGCGTTTTTCCTGAATCTGTTCTTCCCAACGTCGCTTTGCAGCGTCTAATTCAGACTGATATTCTTTGGTTTTGTCACGAAAACTTGCAGCTAATTCATAATTTTGAGATTTTACAGCTTTCATCTTGTCCTCACTTGTTGCTGCAATCTTCTTTTCAAGTTCCTCAATCTCTTTAGGTACAATAATATTTGATATATGTACTCTTGAGCCGGCTTCATCCAATGCATCAATTGCTTTGTCTGGGAAATTACGGTCACTGATATATCTCTCCGTTAATTTCACACAAGCCTCAAGAGCCTCCGGTGTATATATTACATTATGATGATCTTCATATCTACCTTTGATATTTTTAAGTATCTGTAAAGTTTCTTCAGGAGTTGTAGGATCTACCATAATCTTTTGGAAACGGCGTTCTAAGGCTCCATCTTTTTCAATATTTTTGCGATATTCATCCAATGTTGTAGCTCCAATACATTGTATTTCACCTCGTGCCAATGCAGGTTTTAGCATGTTAGCTGCATCTAAAGTACCTGTAGCGCCTCCCGCTCCGACAATAGTATGTATTTCATCAATGAATAATATTATATTAGGATTTTTTGAAAGTTCATTTAGAATGGCTTTGATTCTTTCTTCAAATTGTCCTCTATATTTTGTCCCTGCAACGATAGATGCCATATCTAAAGAAACCACTCGCTTATCGAATAAGACCCGAGATACTTTTCTTTGAATAATACGAAGAGCTAAACCTTCAACAATTGCTGATTTTCCGACTCCCGGTTCACCAATTAATACTGGGTTATTTTTTTTTCTACGGCTCAAAACCTGAGCTAATCGCTCTATTTCTTTTTCGCGACCAACAACAGGGTCAAGCCTATTTTCTTCTGCAGCTTTGGTCATATCTGTACCAAAATTGTCTAAAACTGGAGTATCATTAGAGGTTTTGGTATATGAACTTCCAAGGCCTTGTTTGCTTTGCTCGTTCCGATAATTCTTTTCATCTTCTAAATCATCGTCATCATCAGAAAAATCTGCTCCCATGTTCCTTGGCATGACATTCTCCTCTGAACCTTTTTTCAAAAAGGATAAAACATCATTATATTCTACATCGTTTAATTTAAGAATATTGGCTGCAACAGTATCTTTTTCTTTCAAAATTGCTAGTAAAAGATGTTCAGTATCAGTTACATTACTTTTTAGAAGTCTGGATTCTAATATACTCATTTTTAGAACTTTATCTGTGCTTTTACTAATAATCAATTCCTCTCCAGATACATGTTCTGGTAGTTCTTTTAATGCTTCTTCAACTGCGGATTTTAGTGAGCTTGAATTAACACCAAGATAATGTAAAGCATCCAGAGCACGTCCTGTCCCGTCTCTCAAGATACCCAATAAAAGGTGTTCCGGCCCAATATAGTGGCTTTGTAAACGCTCAGCCTCTTCACGACTATAGCCTAACACATCTTTTACTCTTTGTGAAAAGTTTCTTTCCATATATAATCCTTCTCTATCTTTTTTATTCTAATACAAAGATACAATTAATATCTCAATAATATTATATCACAAATATTATGCCGTTTTTGTTCATATCAAAATACATGAAATAAAATGCTATCAAAAATACTTAATAATAATGTATATACCTAATTATGTGGAGAGTCTAAATTTGGTGTTCTAAAACCCTAAAAATACCTCAAAAAACTTTTGTAATCGGAATGAATGTAGTAATTTAGTGCAGTTTTTCGTAAAAAAGTTTAATGTATAACCAATCTATATTTAAATGATTGACCAAGATAGAATTATAAAAGTAAATATTGAAAACAAGATGAAATCGGCTTACATCGACTATTCGATGTCCGTCATTGTAGCACGGGCTCTTCCCGATGTAAGAGATGGATTTAAGCCGGTACACAGACGTGTTTTATTCGGGATGAACGAGTTAGGAAATACGTCAGACAAACCGTATAAAAAATCTGCGAGAATTGTCGGTGAGGTATTAGGTAAATATCATCCTCACGGAGACTCTTCTGTCTATTTTGCCATGGTACGTATGGCTCAAGAATGGTCTTTACGTTATCCATTGGTGGACGGACAGGGAAATTTTGGTTCAGTAGATGGGGATAGTCCTGCGGCAATGCGTTATACAGAAGCACGTTTAGCTAAGCTTGCCGAAGAAATGTTACGCGATATCGATAAAGATACTGTAGATTTTAAAAATAACTTCGATGATACATTAAGAGAACCTGTAGTATTACCTACACGAATTCCCAATCTTTTAATAAACGGAGCATCAGGTATTGCCGTTGGTATGGCTACTAATATGCCTCCACATAATCTTTCCGAATCAATAGATGCAACAATTGCACTTATTGACAATCGGAATATGGAGATTGCAGACCTTATGCATTATATAAAAGCTCCAGATTTCCCGACAGGAGGTTATATATATGGATATAGCGGTGTAAAAGAAGCATTTGAAACAGGACGAGGACGTATTGTAATCCGTTCGAAAGCAGAAATAGAAACAGATAATAACAAGGAAAAAATTGTTGTAACTGAAATTCCTTATCTGGTAAATAAAGCTGAACTGATTAAGAATATAGCCGATTTAGTCGAAGAAAAACGATTGGATGGAATATCGAATATCAATGATGAATCTGACCGAACTGGTATGCGCATTGTTATCGATATTAAAAAAGATGCGAATTCGAGTGTCGTACTGAATAAGTTGTATAAAATGACAGCTTTGCAGTCTTCATTTAGTGTCAATAATATAGCTTTGGTCGATGGACGTCCACAAATGTTAAATCTAAAACAATTACTTGAAGCATTTATCGAACATCGGCATAGTGTTGTTATTCGCAGGACTCGCTACGAATTGGCTGAAGCAGAAAAGAAAGCTCATATCCTCGAAGGATTAATCATAGCATGTGACCATATCGATGAAGTCATCCAAATTATACGTTCTTCCAAGAGTCCTGATGAAGCCCGAGAACGATTGATGGAGCGTTTCAATTTAACAGAGGTACAATCTAGAGCTATTGTAGAAATGCGTCTACGTCAGCTAACCGGTCTTGAACAGGACAAACTTCGTGCTGATTACAAAAATCTTATGGATCAAATCGATTATTTCAATCGTATATTGTCTGATGAACAACTTTGTATGCAGGTTGTAAAAGACGAATTAATCGAGATCAAAGAAAAGTATGGAGATGCGAGAAAAACAGAAATAATATATGCCTCAGAAGAATTCAATGCCGAAGATTTCTATGCTGATGATGAAATGATTATTACGATTTCTCATATGGGGTATATAAAACGTACCCCATTGACCGAATTCCGAGCTCAAAATAGAGGTGGAGTAGGTGCCAAGGGTAGCGATACTCGCGAAGAGGATTTTATCGAATATATTTATCCAGCATCTATGCATAACTATATGCTATTCTTTACTCAAAAAGGCCGGTGTTATTGGTTAAAGGTATATGAAATACCCGAAGGTGCAAAAAATGCAAAAGGACGGGCAATACAGAATATGTTGAATATTGATGCGGATGATAAAGTCAATGCATTTATTAGAGTAAAACAGTTGCAAGATCCTGAATATAATACTACTCATAACCTTGTATTCTGTACTAAACGAGGAGTTATAAAGAAAACAAAACTCGAAGCATACTCAAGACCTCGACAGAATGGAGTCAACGCTATAACAATCAGAGAAGATGATCAAGTAATACAGGTAAGACTTACCACCGGAGACAGTCAAATTATCATGGCAAATCGAAATGGTCGGGCTATTCGTTTTCATGAAAGTACTGTTCGAGAAATGGGGCGTATCGCAACAGGAGTACGTGGCATGACTCTTGATGGACCGGATGATGAAGTAATCGGTATGATCTGTATTAAAGACCCGGAAAAAGAAACTGTAATGGTAGTTTCAGAACAGGGTTATGGTAAACGCTCAGAGATAGAAGACTACCGTATTACTAACCGAGGTGGAAAAGGAGTAAAAACTTTGAATATTACGGAAAAAACAGGTAAATTAGTTGCCATAAAAAGTGTTACTGATGAAAATGATTTGGTAATTATAAATAAATCGGGAATAACTCTTCGTCTAAAAGTTTCAGATGTACGAGTTATGGGTCGAGCAACACAAGGTGTACGCCTAATCAATTTGGAAAAACGAAATGATGAAATAGCATCTGTATGTAAAGTTCTTTCAGAAAGTGTAGATGAAGATATGCAAGATGAGAACGTTACAGAAGTAGGAGAATAATATTAAATGTAATAAAGTTCAAGCTTAAAAAACGGAAAAATGAAAAAGACCTTTTTAACCGCAACACTTTGCCTGGCAGCCACTGGAGCTTTTGCACAGATGAAATCTGTCAACCAGGCTTTTAGCGAAGCTAAAATGGAGAATCCGAACTTTAAAGAAGCTCGTGCCACCATTCAACAGGCTTTGACAAATCCAGAAACTGAAAATGTTGCTAAAACATGGTATGTTGCTGGCTTTATCGAAAATAAAGCCTTCGAAGCAGATCAGAAAAAACAATTATTAAACCAAAAAGTTGACGAAAAAAATTTGTACAATGCTTTATATGATAATTACAAATATTATATAAAAGCTGTAGGGTTAGATACTTTGCCTAATGAAAAGAATAAAGTAAAACCTAAATATCTAAAAGATATTCGCAACACACTAAAGAATAATCATGTTTATTTCTGGAATGCAGGTGGATACTTTTTCAATGCCAATGATTTCAAAACAGCTTACAAAATGTGGAATGTTTATCTTGATATTCCTAAATTAGGTTTTATGGCTCCTGCTGAAATCAAGATGGATTCTACCTATACTATGATTAAGTATAATGCTGCAATAGCAGCTATTCGAGCTGAAGATAATAAGTTGGCAATCAAATGCCTGGAGGAATTAAAGAAAGATAATTATAATCCTCAAGATGTATATAAATTATTGACTTATGAATATGAGTTAGAAAAAGATACAGTCAATTTGATCAATACATTAAAAGAGGCAGTAAACAAATTCGGTAGTGCCGATAAGGATTCTCAATTTATGCTTCGACTAATTAATTTGTATATCTATACGGGTAAATCTCAAGAAGCTATTGATTACTTAAAAAAAGCTGTAGAAGCAGAACCTGAAAATGCTGAATATTGGAAAGTAATGGGAGGGCTTTATTACGAGAGCCTTAAGGATGAAGAAAAAGCCATTGAATGTATCCTAAAAGCCATTGAAATTAAACCCGATTATGCAGAGGCTTTAGGTGAACTTGGACGCATATATTATAATAGAGCTGTAAATTTCAATACAGAAATTAGTAATATCAGAGATAACAAAAAATATCAAGAAGAAAAAGAGAAAAAAGTTATTCCAGCATTCAAAGAAGCATTGCCTTATTATGAAAAAGCTCATCAATTAAAACCTGACGAGAATGAGTATAAAATAGCGTTAAGAGGCATTTACTATAATTTAGATGATGCTGAAAACTTAAAGAAAATTGAAGCAGAAATGGGTGCTTTAGCTCAATAAAAATATTATGAGTCTTATTAAAAAAAAGAGTTGCAATAAAATTTTGCAACTCTTTTTTAGCATAAAATGAATTTCAAATAGGTAAGTAATATTATTAATGACATGAGAAAAGTGATGTTTATAAGGAAAGAGGTTATATGATATTTTTCTTCAAAAAAGTCTATTTAACATAATATTAATTATGTAACAAATAAGAAAATGTATATTTAAATCAAATTTCACCAGATAAACGGACACCAATCCCAAAATATAATGAAGAAAATCCTTATATTTGTTCAAAAATATTTTTATGCTACTAAATGAGGCTTTCTACAAATATATTGATGAACATAAAGATGACAATACGAATGTTTTAAGATTACAACAAAAAGAAAGTGAAGAATTTGATATACTATTTGCAATTGACCAAATTGAAGCTCGAAAAAAAATAAAAAACAAATTACCTCACTGGCATCAAAATATTTATTTGTTATTTCCATCTGTTATTTCTACGGAACAAGCTTCTTCAGAAGAAACCGCTATTTACAAATCAGAATTATTATCAAATAAAGATGCAATCAAATTATGTGATTTGACTGGGGGTTTAGGTATTGATACCTATTATTTTGCTCAAAGAGCATCTTCTGTTACATATATAGAACGGTATCCACTATATTGTGAAATTGCCCAACATAACTATAAGATATTAAAAACCAGAAATGTAACTATAATAAATGATGATTGTAATAATTTTGCAATAAAAAATAATCAATATTTTAACATTTGTTATATTGACCCTGCTCGACGTGGAAAAAATAATAAACGAGTATTTGCCTTTGAAGATTGTGAACCTGATATTTTATCTCTACTTCCTAATTTGTATCGTTTTTCTGACCAGATAATTATCAAGGCTTCTCCTATGATAGATATAACATCTGCTATAAATCAGTTGTCCAATATTGTAGAAATACATATCGTTTCTGTAAAAAACGAATGTAAAGAATTGCTTTTCATTTTACAAAAAGACATGTTGTCTGTAGTACCTAATCCACAAATAATATGTGTCAATATTTGCTCTAAAAATAAAGAGGTTTTCTCTTTTTCTTATTTACAAGAACGTACACTCTCCCATTCGAATTATGCGTCGTCTATTTTGACATATCTATATGAACCTAATTCTTCTATCTTAAAATCAGGAGCATTCAAAACGTTAGGACAAGTGTTTTGTGTAAATAAATTACATGTTAATAGTCACTTATATACATCGAATATGTATATAGAGAATTTTCCTGGAAGGAAATTCAAAGTCATAGATATTTATGATTTCTCATCCAAAAACTCAAAAATAATAGCTCAAAAATATACAAAAGCTTCTATTTCTTCTCGGAACTTTCCTTTGCGGCCCGATGAGTTGAAAAAGAGGCTGAAAATAAAAGATGGTGAAGAATATTACTTATTTGCAACCACTTTATATCCTAACAAAAAGATTATTATAAATAATGGTTGTCCTTTTTCCACTAACGAACCCTCATCAAAGAGCATTTTTTCAAGATATCCTTCTACACGAGCTCGAACTTCAACAAACTGTTGGGCACGGATACGGCCGACATATTCTCCATAGATTTTTACATCATCAGTTGTTACTTTTTCTACCTCAACGACAGGACGTATATCTTCTTCCTTTTTATTATGCAAGATATACCATATTATTAACCCTGCTAATAGAATTATGGCAATAATGATTAGTGTTACTTTGTTTTTTTTCATAAATTTTTCTACTCTGGTTATAAAGTGAATGCTATTCTTTCATATGCTGACAGTTGCACAAAATATATGCCAGTTATGTGTTATTGATTATAGTTTACTGATAAACAACTTCCTATTAATAATTGTTTATGAAACAAAATCGGCTGCAAATGTAGAAATATTTGGGGAATTTTGTAGAAAAAATCTACATTGAAAGATGTATCATAATATAAATATATGTTTCACTTTTGTAATAAATATGTATTGAATTTGTATAGCCGTTGTTCTTTTTTTGTAATTATTAACTCTCAATTTTGCAGTGTAAAATATAAGTGAGTTATATGAAAAAAGAATTAAAAAGAATTATCCATTGTATTTTGTATATATTAATTTCTTATTCCTCAATTGCTGTTAATATTGAAAGAGGTAGTGTCAATGGTGTAATTACAGATAAGAAAACAAAAGAACCCCTTATGGGAGCAACGGTTCAATTGGATAACTCGCCATATGGTACTGCTGCAAATCTTAACGGAGAATACAGTATTGATAATATTAAGCCAGGAGTATATACAATTACAGTGCGTTATATATCATACAAAACCGTTACTCTAAATAATATAAAAATAGAGAAAGGCAAAAAAATTCTTTTGGACATAGAAATGGAAGATGCCTCTCTTGATTTGCAAGGTGTTGTTGTAATGGCCCAACGGAGATTGAATACCGATTTATCAGTATTGAATACAGTAAAAAATTCATTACCGGTAATGAGCGGAATATCTCATCAGCAGATATCTAAAACGCAAGATAGTGATGCTTCTGAAGTTTTGCGTCGCATACCGGGCATTACGATAGTAGATGATCGATTTGTCATTATCAGGGGATTGGCCCAACGGTATAACAATGTATGGCTAAATAATGCAACTACTCCATCCAGTGAAGCCGACAGCCGAGCTTTTTCTTTTGATGTCCTTCCATCCTCATTAATAGACAATATGATGGTATATAAGTCCATGTCAGCAGAGTTTCCGGCAGACTTTACAGGTGGTTTTGTAAGCATTCTTACACAGAATACAGCGGTCGATAATCAGGTTTCATTTCAATATGGTACATCATTTATCACAGGAACTACATTCTCTAATATAAGATTGCTTGACGGATATAAATGTGATTATATTGGATTTGGTGCAGGAAAAAGAAGTTTACCAACCAACACACCTTCTGATTTAAGAGTTATTCCGATACAAGACGCTGTTGATTTTACAAAAAAGATTAATGGCAAATGGGGAATCAACTCCTTTACAGCTATACCTGACCAAAAATTTAGTTTTTCTTTACAACATAAATTTGAATTAGAGAATTGGAAACTGAGTAATATTTCTGCGGTAAATTATAGTACTGGTTATAATGCATATAACAATATGCAGAACAACCGTTATCAGTCTTATCGAGATGGTGCATCCCAGTATGATAATAAATATATTGACAATGTTTATAAAAATACAACCAAATTAGGAGCTTTATTCAACTGGCTACTATTTTCAGATAAGAATAAGTTTGAGTTTCGTAATTTCTTCAATCAGCGTGGAACTACTGCTTTAACCCAAAGAGAGGGGCATGACTATTATTCTGATATAGCTGTACGTTATTGGGAATCTTTTTATACAGCACGGACAACATATTCTTCTCAGCTTAGCGGAGAACATAAGCTAAAAGAAGATATAAATAAAATGGCATGGGTTATCGGATACGCTTATGCTGGATATAATGAACCGGACAGGAGAGTTATTAATTCTAAATTGAATGAGAATCGAGAGATAGATCGTTATTACGTAGATGATGCAAAAAAATATTATCAAAAACTCCATGATAATTCTTTTTCATTGTCTGCTAATTATGAGCATAGGTTTAATGCATCTGAATATTTTTCCTCGATATTGAAAGCTGGCATTTACGGTGAATACAAAGGACGAAAATTCAATGCACGCCAATTTCAGTATAACCTTTTGGGCGATGGTTATTCTCGTTATACAGATTGGGATTATTCTAATCTCTTTGATGAAAATAATATTGGCAAAGATCGTATATATCTGATCGATAAAACAGAGAAATGTGATTCCTATACATCTGACAATCTTTTGGGAGCTGCATACGTTTCTGCAGACTTCAATTATTCGGATAAGTTGAATACTAATATTGGAATTCGAGCTGAATACTATAATCTCAAAATAGATGGTTACAGTACAGACGGACTTACTCCGGTGAATATAGACCAAAAAAATATGGATATTTTCCCTTCTGTAAATATAGCATATCATTTGACTGATAAAAATCTGTTTCGTGTAGCCTACGGACGATCAGTTAACCGGCCTGAATTTAGAGAAATTGTCCCTTACGTCTATTACAATTTTGATGTATTTGCCAATATTTCGGGTAATATTGATCTAAAAAAAGCATATATTAATAATTATGATTTAAGATATGAATTTTACCCTACAGCAGGGGAAACTGTTTCATTCGGATTGTTTTACAAAGATTTCAAGAATCCAATAGAACAGACATATCATGAAGCCGGCTCGGGTGTTCAGTATACTTATCACAATGCCGACCGTGCAGTATGTTACGGGATTGAACTTGATATAAAAAAGAACCTTTCCTTTTTAGGTATGAAAGATTTCAATTTTATTTTCAATGGAGCCTATATATATAGTCGTATCTATTTCCCAGAAGGGGCTTTTGAACGTAATCGTCCCATGCAAGGACAATCTCCTTACCTTATAAATACAGGTATGTTTTATCAAAACGATAAAGCTGGGTGGTCCGCATCAATACTTTATAATGTAATAGGCAAACGTATCGAGACAGTAGGCATACCTAAACAAAATCCGAATGATGATATTCCTGATGTTTATGAGATGCCTCGTAATATGTTAGATTTTTCTATATCGAAAAAAATAGGAAAATATGTTGAAATTAAAGGAGGTATAGTTGATTTATTAAACACAAAAGTCGTATATAAACAATTTTTGAAAATTACAGAAGGGGAAAGTACTCATACTGTTGAACAACTTGTAAAATCATATCGTCCCGGGATGCAAATCAATTTAGGTGTATCTGTGAAGTTTTAATAACCCAATATATTATTAATCAAATTAGTTTTTTATGAAAAAGATTTTTTTTCAATTGGCTTCGATAGCCGTGATTTTTTTATCGATGTTATTTACATCTTGTAGTAACGATGACAATAACGATGAGCCTCAACCGACAGTCGACTCTACTCATTATGATGAGATTCTCGAAGGAGAAATTATTGGAGAAAAAACTCTAGATGCCAATAAAATCTATCTTTTAAGAGGCTTTGTTTATGTGTATACGTCTGATGTAAATAATCCCTCAGTTTTGACTATTCCTGCAGGTACTGTAATCAAAGGAGAAAAAGCTACAAAAGGTGCATTAATTATTGAACCGGGTTCTAAAATCATAGCTAAAGGTACAGTCGATAAACCTATTGTATTCACTTCTGATCAACCTGCTGGACAGAGAAATTATGGAGATTGGGGAGGCCTTATCCTTTGTGGAAATGCTCGTGTCAATTCAAACAGACCGCAAATAGAGGGGGGACCTCGTACAATTTACGGAGGAACTAATGATGAAGATAATTCTGGCACATTACAATATGTGCGTATCGAATTTCCTGGATATCCGTTGCGCCCTAACCAAGAAATTAATGGCCTTACACTGGGAGCAGTAGGAAAAAACACAATTATAGATCATATACAGGTCTCTTATTGTGGAGATGATTCATATGAATGGTTTGGTGGTAATGTAAATTGTAAATATCTTATTGCTTATAAGGGATGGGATGATGAGTTTGATACAGACAATGGCTTCAGTGGTAAATTACAATTTTTATTGGGTATACGCGATCCAAAATTTGCAGATACATCAAAATCGAATGGATTTGAATCAGATAATGATGCTTCAGGTTCTACTAATATGCCACTGACAACTCCTGTATTCTCTAATGTGACACTTATAGGCCCATTTTATGGAAACTCTTTATCAAAAACAGAAAATGATATATTGTATAATACTACGGATAATGTCAATGGAGCTAAGGGTGGTCAGTTCCAAGCTGCCATGCATATACGACGTAATTCATCATTGAAAGTATATAATTCAATATTTACGGGCTGGCCTTATGGTTTATATTTACAAAATGCAAATACCGAGGCAACAGTGAAGAATTGTATTTTTGCAGGAATGTGGAAAAACTTCATGGATGTAACCAGTCAAAAATATTTCGAAACTACATCTTTGGGGAACGCTATGTATGACTCCTCTAATGAAATAATTACTCAAAATGCAGATTTTATGTCGGTAGATAAAACAAAGATTGGAAACGCATCTTTTGATGACCCTGAATTAGTAGAAGGGTTTGATAAGGTTAGCTATAAAGGAGCTTTTGATGGGATTAACGACTGGACGGCTGGATGGACCAATTTTGATCCTCAAAATACCGAATATTGATTTATCTTCATGTAATTAAACTAAAATATACCTTCATGTAAAATACATGAGGGTATTAAACTTTATAAGAATGACAAAAAAATTGACATTTACATTGTTCCTTTTGTTATATTCATATCAGATATTTTCGCAACAGCTGGTATTACACAATGGATATTATTATACAGATAATACACAAAGTACTTTATATACAGGGCCATATACTGAGGTATATCCTTCGGGAGCGTTGAAATTGGAAATGTTTATTAAAAATGGATTACCTGATGGCATATATGTTGTATACTTTGAAAATGGAAAAATAGAAGAAGTTCGTTCGTATTATGAAGGAAAATTTCATGGAACTTGGAGAACATACGACAAAAATGGAATTCTAATTGCTGAAGCCCATTATAACAAAGGTAAAAAAAATGGAATATGGCGTATTTGGGATGATAATGGAATATTAAGATATGAAATGAGATATAAAGAAGGACGTAAAACTGGTTTTTGGTATATGTGGAATGAAAGAGGGAAATTAATATCGGAAAAAAAATATTAACGAAGATATTTGGTAACATAATCAATTTTTAAATTCACTGTAATAAAATCGTAATAGAGATTTTATTATTTTGTATTTATAAAAATACTTTCTAAATAATACAAACTTTATAAATTGTAGATTTAATACCAATTGATCTCCGAACACATTGTTTTTTAAATGCAATGTTATTCATTAAAAAGAATCTGTTACATAGAAAAGCCGATGTCGGGAGGCATCGGCTTTTTGTATATTTTGAGTCGTTTTTTTAATAACTTTTTACATGAACATTTTTGATGGCACGTCCCGAAGGCTCATTCATATTTTTAAAAGACTCATCCCAAGATAATGCTTCAGCTGTACTACAAGCAATAGAAGGTACAGAAGGAACAGTAAGAGCTGCAGTGTTTGACGGAAAATGTTCTTCAAAAATAGTTCGATAATAATATTCCTCTTTATTTTGGGGAGTATTTAAAGGAAAACGCTCAGAGGCGTGAGACATATCTTCATCCGATATTTTTTCTGAAGTAATTTTTTTTAGAGTATCAATCCAACTATATCCAACACCATCAGAAAATTGTTCTTTTTGTCTCCAAACGATATTCTTTGGAAGCATATTTTCAAAAGTTTTACGAATTATCCACTTCTCTATTTTTCCATCTTTTACCATTTTTTCCTCAGGATTTATCCGCATAGCTATATCTAAAAACTCTTTGTCGAGAAATGGAACTCTACCTTCTACCCCCCAAGCTGCTAAGGACTTATTTGCTCTTAAACAATCATAAAGATGTAGCTTACTCAATTTTCGAACGGTTTCTTCGTGAAAAGATTTTGCATCCGGAGCTTTATGAAAGTACAAATAACCTCCAAATATTTCATCGGCCCCTTCTCCAGAAAGGACCATTTTGATACCCATTGATTTGATTACTCTTGCTAATAAATACATGGGAGTAGAAGCTCTGACGGTAGTTACATCATAAGTTTCAATGTAATATATAACATCTCGTATAGCGTCTAATCCTTCCTGTATAGTATAATTGATTTCGTGGTGTACTGAGCCAATATAGTCAGCCACTTCTTTGGCTGCTTTCAAGTCTGGTGCACCTTTAAGTCCTATAGCAAAAGAATGCAATTGTGGCCACCAGGCTTCAGATTTATTATCTGTTTCAATACGCTTAGATGCATATTTTTTAGCAATAGCTGAAATTATAGAGGAATCCAAACCACCAGACAATAAAACTCCATAAGGAACATCTGACATAAGCTGCTTTTTTACAGCATTTTCTAAAGCTTCGTGTAACTCATTTATATCTACTGCATTATTTTTTATATTCTCATATTTTTCCCAATCACGAGTATACCATTTTTGTAACTGTCTTTCCTTACTGTACCAATAGTGCCCAGGAGGAAAAATTTCGATATGGTTGCATATTCCTTCTAATGCTTTTAATTCTGAAGCAATATAGAATTGTTTACTACTATCCCAACCCATATATAGAGGGATGACTCCGATAGGATCCCTGGCTATCAGGTAACAATCATTTTCTTCATCATATAATGCAAATGCAAAAATGCCGCTTATGTCTTCAAGAAAATTGATTCCTTTTTTCTTATATAAGGCTAATATTACTTCACAATCAGATCCCGTAAGAAATTCATACTCATTTTTCATTTTATTTCTGATTTCTCTGTGATTATATATTTCGCCATTTACTGATAATATAAGCTTTTCATCCTTGCTTTTTAATGGTTGCCCTCCAGACTCTGGATCCACTATTGATAAACGTTCATGAGCTAAAATGGCCTTATTGCTGCAATAAATTCCAGACCAATCAGGCCCTCTATGCCTGATTTTTTTTGCCATTTTTAAAACTTTACCTCTCATTTGTTGAGGGTTTTCACTTAAATCAAATACTCCAACTATTCCACACATAATCAATATTATTTTTTCATATCTTGTTTCTGCAAAGATATAAAATTATTTTTATCATAATGACTTTATAAAATTATTTTTACTATCATATTTCTATTATATTATCATTTTAATAAGAAATATGAAAACATATTACCTTATAAAAAATCATTAAGACATTATTATGTTTGTGTGTTTTTTATCAGATTTGTGTAGTTATAGGGACAGCTTTACTATATTTGTAAGAAAAGTAGAGAATCAGAGTTATGAAAAAAATATATTTGTTGTTAGCCATTACAATTATCTCTATAAGTTGTAATCAATCCCCTAAATCATATCATATTTCAGGGCAAGTAACAGATACGGAATTGAATGGAAAGATAGTTTACTTATCACGGATATCTGGAGAGGAATTAGTCAATGTAGATAGCGTTATGGTGGAGGAAGGAAATTTCGAATTTAAAGGCATTCAGGATATTCCAGCTGTATACTACTTACGATTTAATGATAACATAAATATATATACATCTTTTATTCTTGAAAATGCAGAATTAGTGGCTGTATTAGGTTCGGAAAGTAGTGTAAAGGGAAGCAACCTAAACAATAGACTCCAATCTTTTATAAAGAAAAATGAAACTTTTGATGAAGAGATGAAAGCATTGGAGAAAATATATTTCGAAAAGGTAGCAGATAGTACATTGACTGAAGATATAGAAATTCGACTTTCAAATAAATACGACTCTATTAATGAATTATTTATCGAACATATTCAAAATTTCATTTTATCAAATTTAGATAATGTATCAGGAGCTTTTGTATTAGTAAGATACCAAAATTTATTTGAAGATAAACAGCTTGAAAATATTATATCCAAGTCTGAAACTGCATTTCAAAATGAAATAGGGGTGAAACAAATTGCAGAAAGATTGAGACGTATTGCCTCTGTTGCTGAAGGAAAAATGTTTGCTGATATGAATTTGAGATTGCCGAATGGAACCCCAGGAAAATTATCTGATTATGCAGGAAAGGGAAAATTTACTATAGTAGACTTTTGGGCATCTTGGTGCGGTCCATGTCGAGTGGCTTTACCGGAATTAATCGACATATATAATGAATATAAAAACAAAGGTGTAGATG
Organism: Coprobacter secundus subsp. similis; assembly: GCF_015097275.1. Taxonomy (GTDB): domain Bacteria; phylum Bacteroidota; class Bacteroidia; order Bacteroidales; family Coprobacteraceae; genus Coprobacter; species Coprobacter secundus. The sequence goes on along the minus strand of NZ_AP023322.1, from coordinate 773,960 downwards.
TTGTGGGAGTTTCGTTGGATATAGATTCGACAGAATGGGTCAATGCGATTGAAAATTTACATATTCCTTGGGTGCAATTGTCGGATCTCAAAGGATGGGATGCAGAAGCAACAAAGGTTTATGGAGTGAATAGTATTCCGCATTTAATGTTGATTAACCCGGATGGTTCTATAGCAGCAAAAGGAATGAACGAAAAAGAACTTCGCATCAAATTGCAAGAGTTACTAAAGTAAAATACCTTTATTGAATAGTAGAACAAATACCTTATTCAAATTTGATTGACTTGGCAGGTCTGATTAGGGATACTAAATAAGAAGGTCCTAAAAGCATGAGAAGAGATATTGCCATAGAAGCTATATTTAATAATATTATATATGTAATATTCAAACTGATAGGGACAGATGTAATATAATATATTTCGGGATCAAGTTTTATTATTTTGAAATAGTATTGTATTGCACATAACCCTAAACCTATTACATTTCCCCATAAAAGCCCCTTTCCGACCAGAAATACAGCAACATATAAAAATACTTTCCGAATAGACAAATTTGATGCACCCAAAGCTTTAAGAACCCCTATCATATTTGTCCGTTCAAGTATTATAATAAGTAAACCTGAAATCATTGTAAAGCCAGCAACTATAGACATTAGAATCAGAATAACCCATACATTAAGGTCTAACAAATCTAACCAACTAAATAATTGAGGATTCTGGTCTTTTATGGATTTTACGTAATAATTTTCTCCATATGCGTCTGTTTGATTTAAAAATTTGAAATACAACTCATCTGTTAAACGATCCAAATCATTAAAACTATATAATTGTATTTCTATGCCACTATGCTGATCTTTTTCCCAACCGTTCAGTTTTTGTATTTGTTTTTCGTCACCGATAATAAAAAATTTGTCATAATCAGTAAAATTAGTCTGGTATATCCCTGATATTTTAAATTTACGAGCCCGAATGTTTTCTTGTACAAAATAGCATAGGATGTTGTCATGTGTAGATAAATGCAATTTGTCTGCAATATACTGGGATATAATTATTTCATCGGATATAAGTGAATCTGATATTTGAGGTAAAGTTCCTTCCTTAAGGCTATTTTTAAAAAATGACCAATCATAATCTGTTGAAACACCTTTTAGTGCAATACCCATAAACGAATCATCTGTTTTCAATATTCCAGGTTTCGTAGCAAAAGTTTCAACATGCTTTATTTCAGGATATTGTATTAGAGAGTCTTTTTGTTGTGTAGAAATAGATATAGGATGAGTTTCGTAGGAAAGATTATTATCAAAAGTGGAAATTTGAATATGAGAATTGAACCCTATAATCTTGTCTCTAATTTCTTTTTTAAAACCTATGACTATGGCTACAGCTAGAATCATTACAGAAAGGCCCAATGCTACACCGATAGTCGCTATACGAATAGCAGGAGGCGAGACTTTCTGAATCTCGCCACCTTTGCCGAAATGTATTCTCTTTGCTATAAAGAGTTCTAAATTCATAATATTCGTCCAGGATAGGCTTCTAATGCTTTAGCTAATACAACTAAAGCTTTAGCCAAATCCTCTTTTTTCAAAACATATGCAACACGAACTTCGTTTACTCCTAATCCGGGTGTTGTGTAGAACCCAGATCCTGGAGCCATAAACACAGTTTGTCCCTCATATTCAAATTCTTTAAGACACCAAGCACAAAACTTATCAGCATCATCTACCGGAAGTTTGGCCATTGTATAAAAAGCACCCATTGGAATAGGAGAATAACACCCAGGAATACGATTCAAACCATCAATAAGAAACTTTCGACGTTCGACATATTCATTGTAAGTAGATAATAAATAATCATCAGGAGCATCCAAAGAAGCTTCAGCTATGAGCTGTCCTATAAGAGGTGGACTTAAACGAGCTTGACAAAATTTCATCACATTTTTCTTTAGCTCTTTGTGTTTCGTAATCAATGCACCTATACGTATTCCACATTCACTGTATCTCTTGGATACCGAATCAATTAGTACTACATTATCCTCAATACCTTTCAAATGAAAAGCAGAAATATAGGGTGCTCCTGTATAACAAAACTCGCGATATACTTCATCGGAGAACAGAAATAAATCATATTTTTTTACTAAATCTCTAATTTGATTCATTTCTTTCTGTGTATAAAGATATCCTGTAGGATTATTAGGATTACAGATTAAAATACCTTTAGTGCGATCAGTAATGAGCTCTTCAAATTTTTCAACAGAAGGCAAAGCAAAACCTTCATCAATAGAGGAGGGGAGAGTCTTGATTTTTGCTCCAGCAGATATTGCAAATGCCATATAGTTAGCATAAGCCGGTTCAGGTACAATAATCTCATCTCCGGGATCGAGACATGCTAAAAAAGAAAATAAAACAGCTTCTGAGCCTCCAGTAGTAATAATTATATCATCCGCATCAACAATAATATTGAATTTTGCATAATATTTCACCAATTTCTCCCGAAAACTTCGTATTCCTTCACTGGGACTATATTCCAAAATTTTGCGGTCAATATTACGAGCCGCATTTAACCCTACTTCTGGAGTCGGAAGATCCGGTTGACCGATATTTAGATGATATACCTTTATTCCTCTTTGCTTTGCTTCATTAGCTAAAGGAACAAGTTTACGTATGGGAGATGCTGGCATAATTTCTCCCCGATTGGATATTGTCGGCATTATGTTTATTCTGTCTGTTATTTTCTACATTAATTTCTGTTTCTCTCTGCAAATTTATTACTCTTTGCCATATAAAACAAGTATTTTTTGTTCATAATATAAAAACGCTTGCAAGCAATACAATATAAATTATTATTTTTGTCAAGATTAATCGGAAAAATAAATGATAAGGAATATAATAAGTAGCTTATTTTTATTAGTAGTATTTCCCGCGAAAGCCTGGCAGCAGATTGCCGAGAAGAAAGAATCTCATGATCATTTCTTGAATTATTTTCTATATCCGATGATGGGATTGACTGCTCTGTCTGCATTTGGAGGCTTTTTAGCTCCAGGATTTACTCTGGAACAGGCTTTAAAATGGGTAACTATTGACTTTGTTCAATATTTTGTAGGCTTTTTTGTATCAGCATTTTTGATAGATGAAATTCGTCAAAAACTTTTGGAAGAAGATAAAAATCCCTTGTTATCCCAAAAATTTGCTGGTTATTTATTAAGCCTGCTTATGATTGTAACAATTGCTATGAATATTTTACCTGATAATTTTTCATTTATCAGGTTTGCTCCTCTATATGTTATTTATGTTGCATGGGAAGGCCTGAAGTATTTTTTTAATGTTCCTGACTCTAAAAGAATGACTTTTATTGTCTTGGTTTCGCTTATTATATTACTATCACCGATTATTATTGAGCGGATTATGTTTATATTAATGCCAGGTATTAGAAATTAGGTTATAAATTGAAATATGAAGTTACCACAGATAAATATAAAGAATAAACGGGCATCATTCGATTACGAATTGCTTGATACTTATACAGCAGGTATAGTGCTGACTGGTACAGAAATAAAATCTATACGATTAGGAAAAGCTAGTTTGGTAGATACATTCTGTTTCTTTAATAATGGAGAATTATGGATAAAAAATATGTATATTGCTGAGTATTTCTATGGTACATATAATAATCATAATGCTCGTCGTGATAGAAAATTACTTTTAACGGCAAAAGAATTACAGAAAATTCAAAGATTGACGAAAGAAGCTGGATATTCAGTCATTCCAACTAAAATATTTATAAATGATAAAGGTCTGGCTAAAGTTGTCGTAGCTGTTGCAAAAGGTAAGAAAGCCTATGATAAAAGAGAATCTATAAAAGAACGTGAAGATAAACGTACAATGGATAGAGCATTTAAGCGTTAATTATTCCCTTTTATTTTAGATTTTCATCAGTTTGATACAACCGATTGAAGAATAAACTTTTAGCGTAGTATTTGAGAAACAGAGGTAACGATTTAGCAACCGTGCGATTTTCAGCGATTTGCGGTGCTATGCTGCCAAATAACTCTTTCATGGACAAAGTTACAACATTTTTAATAATCCACAAAGCAAAGGACTATTTATTTAGCCCTATGTCTTGTGGATTATTTCAGAGATTTACGTAATAAAGAAATTCGTTTTAGTAAATGCCCAATACATAGCACTATTGTAACAATCCCTATTTTATAGTGCAATAGCCCTATGTAGGAGTTAGCCCCGTCTACTCCTAATAGGATAATTCCCGTAACCGATACAAGAAAGAATACAACTGACAGTACTACTGTAATTTTATTTTTTTTGCCAAGCCCATTTTTTATTATTCCTTTATACCATCCCCAATGTGTTGTTATATGGAATATTGCCGCCAAAAAAAATAAAAAGCTGGTCAAAACATGAAATACAGCCCAATTATGCCATACTTCGTGGCTGTTGCCATGTCCAGCAATATGCAATCCTATTCCGGAAAATGCTGATAAGACAAACACAAAAATCAAAATCCAGTCTATTACAAAAATTTTCTTCATTGCTTACCGTTTTCATATTTATGGTGCAAAATTCGGTATTCAAGTAGAATCAAAACGATAACAATTGTAAAGAAATGAAGTTAATGACGGTTTCTGATGCGTGATAAAGAAACGGGAGTAATGCCAAGATAAGACGCTATATAATGTTGTGGAACACGCTGTATTATGTTGGGATACTCTTTCAGCAATTCTTCATATCGCTGTTGTGGCGTGTTTTTTATTCTTGACAAGAACAGTTGTTGATAAGCATGAAAACGGTCTATGAGTTTTTCTTCATACAACTGTCTTAACGATAAATTATTGTTGATTAGGTTATAAAAATCCTCTCTCCTTATAGCCGTGAGTTCCGTTGGCTCGATACTCTCCAAATAGAAAAGACTCGGCGTGCGTTTATATAGGCTATCGAATGAGGCGACAAAATCCCCCTCAAAAAAGAATTGAAAAGTAATATCTTTCCCTTCATTATAGAAAAACAGCCGCAGACAGCCTTTACGGATTAGATAGAGTTTTTGTGCAACTTTTCCTTCCTCCAAAAGAATTACTTTGGAAGGAACGGACAAGTATTCAGATTTTATCTGTGATTCAATATGTTTTAAGTGAATGTTTTCTATCATAGTACAAAGTTACAAAAAGTACCGTTCATCAGTCATTTATGAACGGTACTTTTTGTTTTTCAGCGTAATAAGTCGATTACAGTTTCATTCCTCTGCTTTTCCTTTGCGGTTGTATAGGTCGGCGTATGTTCTGCCTTAACTTCTCGAACTGTTCCTTAAACCACTCGGCAATGGGCTTTCGGTCGATGGCAAGAACCAATTTAGCCCCGTCCGTGGGGTCTTTCAGCACTTGGAAACCTGCCCTTTCGGTCGTGAATTTCCGTCCGTGTTCCTCCGAGTAGAGTTCCCCTGCATACTCCAACGGCTTTCCCTTGACGAGCGTTGCGGTCTGCCTTTCATCGAACCCCACAAGGCGGCAGAGGTTTTCGATACGGAGCATTTCACGGAAATAGGGAAACCATGCCGCCGCCTTTGCGATTACCGTTTTCAGAAACGATATTTCTTGCTTGTGCCTTGTGTCCTTGTCGGCTATCTCCCTGCCGTGCTTTTGCTGCATTTCCCATATCTCCCTGCTGTGGTCTGCCTGCATGGTCTGTATTCTGTCTTGCAGGGCTTCGATGGTTTCCTCGTGGTCGGCTACCTCCCTATGCAGGGCGGTGTTCTCCCTTTCCAGCGTCTTGACCTTGTTGCTGCCGAAAAGAGAACCGACACTTTCGGCGATGTTGGCGGCTGCGGTGGTTGCCGCCCCTTTCAGCTTCTCGGTCTGTATTTCTATTTTTGCCCGTCTTAGTTCCTCCCGTGCCGTTTCTTTCTGCTGCTGCAAATCCACCACTTCCGCTTTGAGGTCGTCGGAGAGTTTCTGTATATCCCGATAATACTGCTGCGTGGACTTGTGGCGAGCCTTCGAGCCGTCTATGCCCCTTTGCAGCCCGTATTTCGCCATCGCTTCGGCATAGGTATCTTGGTAGGACTTCAATTTCAGCCGTGTCATAATATCGTCTGCGCACAGCCTTACGGTATCTGTCGGCTTCTTGCGGTATCGCTTTTTCGTCTGCTCTTCCCGTTTCCTGCGCTTGCGCTCTCCCTTGACGATAGGGACGAGTGTAACGTGTATGTGCGGCGTTTCCTCGTCCCTGTGCAGGTGAGCCGCCACGATGTTCTCCTTTCCGAACGTGTCGGCGAAGTATTTCAGATTGTCGGCGCACCACTCGTCCAAACGCCCCTCTTCCTCTATCCGCTTCATGTCCTCGTGCGTTCCCGACACGTTGATGCGGATTGCCCGTACTTGGTTGCTTCCGATTTTGCGTGTCAGCCCCGCTTCTTCCAATCTCTGCTGTATAGCCGCCGAACGGTCTTTCACCCCGTCGGGGTAGTCGATGAGCCTGCGGTTCAGGTGCGTGCGTGTGGGGTCGGCGTTCTTCGGTATGATGAAACGCTCGATATGTGCGGTCGTTCCGCTGTCGCTGCCGTGCGCCTTTTCCATGTGTAAAACTACGAAACCCATATATTCTTCCTTTCTTTTTTGGCTTGTGAAACAATGATTTTTTGTATCTTCGGGGGCGGCGAAATGCCGTCCTCGATGGGGGTGTGCAGAGGGGCTTGCCCCTTGCCTTATTGGGGAATTTTCAGCGATACGTAGTATTGCGGCTCGGAAAATTCCCTAATAAGCTACGGTATTTTCTCCGTAAATACCCTGCGGCGTGCCGTCCGTCTGCCTTTCTGCGGTGGCTGTCCCTGCCGTCTGCTTACCCATATAACCCCACCTTATTTTTTCCCTTTCGGTCGGTGGGTGGCGGGGCGGTCGTTTCCGTTTTCAAAGGCTTTTTTGCATGGGGCGGTCGGATACAAGGTTTTCCCGATAAATACGCTCGCAGCGAAGCGAGAGGAAGATTTATCGGGAAACGGCGCAGCCGCCTGACCTTTTAGCCGACATAAAGCCCCGTGCTTGCTTTGCCTTTGTAAACGGAAATGATTGCTCCGCTATTCCTCTGAAAAGAGGAATAGAACCTGCAATATACATCACCATAGTGATAGGTTTGCATGTTTGCATGCTGGTATGCTGGTACGTTTGCATGTTGGTATGTTTGCATGTTGGTATGTTGATATATCATCATGCTTTCCAACGGCTGTTGGGCTTGCCGTCCGAAACAACCGACACGAATACCTTCGTTTTCTCTTTTCGCCCGTGTATAATCCTTTCCAACAACACTTTGCGGACTTTCGCCGCCCCGAACGACTCGATACGGAAAGCGAGGGCGGCTATCGTTTCGAGGTTGTAAGCCTCCGCGCTGTATCTGTCCGATATGCGGATAATGCGCTTTATGTCATATACACACAAAACTCCGCTTTTGCAGAGTGCCTTTATCCCTGCCCGAACCGTCGGGGCGATAACCCCGAACAGTTCGCAGATTTCCCGCTCGGTCATGGCGGTTGCACCTATATCGGTCGGCAGGAAGATATTGCCCTGCCCGTCCATCGTGATAATGTTCCTTTCTTCTTTCATCGGTATTCCGTTTTTAATTAGATGGCTCGGCAGATATTCTTCTCCATATCTTCCAACTTATGCGACAAGGTTTCCATGTCTTGGCTTATCTTCTGGGCGGTGATTTTGGCGTAAATTTGGGTGGTCTTTATGTTGGTATGCCCCAAAAGACGGCTCACCGTTTCGATGGGTACGCCGTGCGACAAAAGTACGGTCGTGGCGTTCGTGTGACGTGCAACATGATAGGTCAAGCGCACCTTGAAACCGCACTGTCTGCCTATCTCTTTGAGTATCTTGTTGCAGTTTCCGTTACTCGGAACGGGGAAAACATGACCGTCCCTTGCCAGCCCCTTGTATTTCTCGATGATACGCTTGGGAACGTCCAAAAGGCGGATGTTCGATTCGGTGTTGGTCTTCTTTCTTCGGGTGATTATCCAAAGGTTGCCGTCGAAGAATGTTTGCAGGCGGTCGGCGGTGAGGTTCTTCACGTCCGAATACGCCAAACCCGTGAAAACAGAAAAGACGAACAAGTCCCGTACAAGCTCGTGGGTGGCGTTCTTCATCGGTGCGTCCATGAGCGTCTGTATCTCCGTTTGGGTGAGGTAGCCCCTGTCCACGCTTTCGGGAGAGTTGATATATCCCGCAAAGGGATTAAAGGGCAAACGCCCGTCGTTCCTCGCTATGGAAACGATGTGTTTCAACACAATCATGTAGCCCCACACGGTATTGGTGCGGCATTTCTTCTCCGTGCGCAGAAAATACTCGAAGTCGTTGATGAACGTGAGGTTGAGTTCCTTTAATGGAATATCCTCACGCTTGTAGGTATGGGGCAGGAACTCCCGAATATGGTTGCAGACCGTCCGATAACGGGTAAATGTACCCTGCGCCCTGCTGTGCCCGACTTTCTTCTCGAACTCGGCGTTGTGCTGCTCGAACAGCTTCAGCAAAGTTTCCTGCTTGATGCCGATACCGAGATAGGCGTCTTTGAGTTTGGCGGCGGTAACATAACCGTCCGTCTGCATCAGTTCTTGGTAGCGGCGGTTTACCTCCACACGGATTTTATCTACCGCAAGATTGATTCTCTGCGCTTCGATGCTCTTGCCCGAAGCACGGTTGTTCTTCACGTCCCACAAGCGTGGGGGAACGTCCATCTTGCAACTGAACTGTTTAATTTCGCCGTCCACCGTGATACGGCACATCAGAGGCAGGTTGCCGTTCGGCTTCTCGCTGCCTTTCTTCACGTAAAATAATACCTTGAATGTACTTCGCATAACTCACTCCTTTTTTTGGTTACAAAATTAGTTCTTAGTGAGTTACCGACAGCTATGTAAATCAACGCAAAACGCAGAAAAAGAACCTTTTAGCAAGAGATTTGCACCCGTTATGGGAGTAACGAGGTGGTAACTGAACTTCTGCACCGTTTGGCTTTGAGGTGGCATTTCGTTGGCTCTGCCCCATAGAAAAACAAAGCGTAACGAACGCTCTATCAGCTAATTCGCTACGCTTTGCCCAAATTTACTTTTTCGCTATGTGTTTATTTTATGCTTTTTGTGTTATTATAATAAATTCTGCTCTGTACAAAGCTAAAGTAGATAAAGCTAAAGCTCAATTAAAAAAGGACGAAGCACAAGAAGCCAAAGCCCAAAGAGATGTTGAGCGTTTAAAGCCTTTATATGAACAAAATGCTGCCAGTCAGCTTGATTTGGATAATGCTATTGCTGCCTACGAAAGTGCCCAAGCTAATGTCGCTATGAGCCAGGCAGATTTGGCTCAAGCAGAATTGGAACTGGACTATACTACAGTACGTTCGCCATTTTCTGGGCGTATCAGTGAAAGAAATGCCGATATAGGGACATTGTTAGGGCCGAACGGAAAGTCATTATTGGCGACGGTTGTAAAAAGCGATACGGTTCTTGTTGATTTCAGTATGACAGCTTTGGATTATCTTCGTAGTCAACAAAGAAATGTACGATTAGGAGAGCAAGATACTACTCGTTCTTGGCAGCCTAATGTTACCATCACACTTGCCGATAATTCTGTTTATCCTTTTACCGGATTAGTAGATTTCGCAGAGCCTCAAGTGGACCCTAAAACAGGGACATTCTCAGTTCGGGCTGAGTTACCTAATCCCAAACAGCAATTATTACCCGGGCAGTTTACTAAGGTAAAACTCCTGCTCGATATACAAGAAAATGCAGTCGTTGTGCCCAGAAAAGCTGTTTCCATTGAGAAAGGCGGTGCTTACATTTGGGTTATGCGTTCAGATGAAACTGTTGAAAAACGATTTATAGAACTCGGTTCTGAGCTTGATAATCGTATAGTTGTTGAACGTGGTTTGGGTAAAAAAGATATCATTGTTACGGAAGGATATCATAAATTATCCCCAGGAATAAAAGTTCATCCCATAAAAGCTGAGAGCAAAAAAAATATATCAAATTCAGAGGGTAAAAAGCAATAAAATCGAATGTATTATCATTCACCCACCTAAATAAAAATATAGAAATGAAACCAGGATTCTTCATAGACAGGCCCGTATTCTCTATTGTTCTTTCCATACTTATTGTTATAATAGGGATAATCGGACTTATTATGCTTCCCATAGACCAATATCCACAAATTACACCTCCTGTAGTTAAAGTAAGTGCCTCTTATCCTGGGGCTAGTGCATTGACTGTATCCCAGGCAGTAGCCACTCCTATAGAACAAGAACTGAACGGAACTCCTGGAATGATTTATATGGAATCAAACAGTTCTAATTCCGGAAGTTTTTCTGCTACGATAACTTTCGATATTTCGTCAAATCCCGATTTAGCTGCAGTTGAAGTACAAAATCGAATAAAATTAGCAGAAAACCGTTTACCCGCAGAAGTTATACAAAACGGTATATCAATAGAAAAACAAGCCCCGAGTCAATTAATGACTATTAGTTTAAGTTCTTCTGACCCTCGTTTTGATGAAATATATTTAAGCAATTTTGCAACAATCAATGTTTTAGATGTTATTCGGCGTATACCTGGTGTCGGAAGAGTATCAAATGTCGGTAGCCGGTATTATGGAATGAATATCTGGGTCCAACCGGATAAATTGGCCAATTTCGGGTTGACAGTAAAAGATTTACAAGATGCATTGAAAGACCAAAATCGAGAATCTGCAGCTGGTATATTAGGGCAACAGCCGATAACAAATTTAGACATAACTATTCCTATTACTACTCGTGGAAGATTATCTACCGTCTCCGAATTTGAAGAAATTGTATTAAGAGCAAATTCTGATGGTTCCATTATCCGTTTAAAAGATGTGGCAAGAGTTTCACTGGAAGCCTCCTCTTATAATACAGAAAGTGGAATGAATGGGGAAAATGCAGCTATTTTAGCCATCTATATGCTTCCTGGGGCTAATGCAATTAAAGTTGCAGAAGAAGTAAAAAATGCAATGGATGAAATTAGTAAAAATTTCCCAGAAGGTATAACTTATGATATTCCGTTCGATATAACGACATATATATCAGAATCGATCCACGAAGTATATAAAACTTTGTTTGAGGCTCTTTTTCTTGTAGTCTTGGTTGTTTTCTTTTCTCTTCAAAGCTGGAGATCGACATTAATACCCATCATTGCCGTACCTATATCTTTAATTGGGACGTTTGGTATAATGCTTATTTTTGGATTTTCACTTAATATGCTTACCTTATTGGGGCTGGTATTGGCCATTGGTATTGTTGTAGATGATGCTATTGTTGTGGTAGAGAATGTAGAACGGTTGATGGAGGAAGAACATCTCAGCGCCCATGCAGCGACACATAAAGCGATGGAGGGACTAACAAGTGCACTAATAGCAACATCCTTGGTTTTAGCGGCCGTATTTGTTCCTGTTAGTTTTTTAGGTGGAATCACAGGCCAATTGTATCGTCAATTCACCATCACAATCGTAGTATCGGTGCTTATATCGACAGTTGTAGCCTTAACGCTTAGTCCTGTCATGTGTTCTTTATTATTAAAACCGGTTGATATACGGAAAAAGAAAGTTCGGATATTCCGTATTATTAATTACTATATAAACCGGTGGAATGCAAAGTATTTAAGTATTATAGGCCTTTCTATACATCATCCTAAGCGAGTATTATCCATGTTTGGTTTTGCTGTTATTATTATATTGATTTTAAATAGAATCATACCTACAGGGTTTATTCCGGAAGAGGATCAAGGATATTTCAAAGTGGAACTTGAATTGCCAGAAGGCGCGACACTTGAACGAACCAGAGTTGTAACCAATCGTGCTGTAGAGTGGTTAAAAGCACAGCCAGGAATAGAATATATACAAAATGTTACCGGTTCAAGTCCTCGTGTAGGAAGTAATCAAGCAAGGGCTGAATTAACAGTAATTTTGAAGCCATGGGAAGAACGGGAAGATGAAAACATTACTTTGGAAGAACTTATGGATGCAACATATAAAGAATTTGAAACATATCCTGAATGTAAAGTGTTTTTAAGTAAACCGCCTGTAATACCGGGGTTAGGTAGTGCTGGAGGTTTTGAAATGCAGCTCGAAGCAAAAGGGGACGCAAGTTATGACGATTTGGTAAATGCATCTGACACATTACTATATTATGCCTCGAAACATCCAGGTATTTCCGGTATTTCATCTTCTTTACAAGGAGAAATACCTCAATTATATTTCGATGTAGATCGTGATAAAGTAAAATTATTGGGTATCCCGCTTGCTGATGTTTTTTCAACAATGAAAGCATATACGGGCTCTGTGTACGTAAATGACTTCAATATGTTCAATCGTATCTATAAAGTATACATACAAGGGGAAGCTCCCTATCGGGCACATAAGGAAAATTTAAATTTATTTTTTGTCAAGGCTCAAGACGGAACAATGGTACCGTTGACATCCTTAGGTGCAACTGATTATACTACAGGTCCCGGTAACATGAAACGGTTCAATATGTTCAATACAGCTGTAATACGGGGTACTGCCGCTAATGGGTATAGTTCTGGTGAAGCGATGACCATAATGGAGGAGATTGCAGAAAGACATTTACCTTCAAATATGGGTGTAGAATGGAGTGGTTTGTCCTATCAGGAAAAACATGCAGGAGGACAGACCGGCATTATTATGGCTCTAGTGTTCCTCTTTGTATTTCTGTTTTTGGCAGCTTTATATGAAAGTTGGCTCGTTCCTGTTGCTGTCCTCCTCTCTCTTCCTATTGCCGTATTAGGAGCTTATGTAGGTATTGGAGTTTGTGGACTCGAAAATAATATCTATTTTCAAATCGGACTGGTCACACTTATCGGACTGGCAGCAAAGAATGCAATTTTAATTGTGGAGTTTGCAAAAATTCAAGTTGATAAGGGTATTACACCAGAACGAGCAGCCTTTCATGCTTCACAGTTAAGATTCAGGCCTATTCTTATGACATCACTTGCCTTTGTTTTAGGTATGCTCCCTATGGTATTGGCTTCCGGACCAGGCTCTGTAAGTCGGCAGGCAATAGGAACAGGTGTATTTTTTGGTATGATATTGGCAACCACTATCGGTATTGTCATGGTACCGTTCTTCTTTGTAATGATTTATAAAATAAAACGGAAGGTAAGTTTTTTGACTCCACAACGGATTGAAAATGAGGTAAAGAAGGTAAAAAAAATTAGATTGAAACGAAATGCAGAAAAATAAAATTCGTATGAGAAACAAATATATAATAGGATTGTTTTCTATAGCTTGTATATTTTCTTCTTGTAAGATAGGGAAAAAATATACCCGTCCGGAGCTGAATCTACCCGATAAAATTATAGCGACACAAACTGATTCTCTAACTATTGCAGATGAAAGTTGGTGGACAATTTACTCCGATACCATATTACAAAATTTAATTAAACGTGCTCTTGAATATAATAAGGATATGCTTACTGCTGCATCTCGGGTAAAAGAGATGGCCGAACGAAAAAGGATATCTTTCTCAAAGTTATTTCCAGAATTGGGAATTAACATCCATGGAGAGAGAGAAACTTTTAATTTAGGCAAGGATAATGCAAAAAATGATGATACTTTCGAGGCTAAAGGTATCCTTTCTTGGGAACTTGATTTATGGGGTAATTTACGTTGGTCGAGAGTTGCTGATATTGCAGAATATTTAGAATCTGTGGAAGCTCAAAGAGCTTTGCAAATGACATTAGTGAGCGAAGTAGCTCAAACATATTTCGAATTAATTGCTTTAGAACAGGAGCTTCATATTGTAAACCAGACAGTAGAAGCCCGAAAAGAGGGTGTGCGATTAGCAAAATTGAGATTCAATGGTGGCCTGACATCTGAAACAGCTTATCAGCAATCGGAAGTGGAATTGGCCAAGACGCAGACATTAATACCTGAATTAGAACGAGATATAAGATTAAAACGAAATGATCTTGCCTTTTTGACCGGGGATTATCCTCATGAAATAGAGACCGGAAAATTGATGCAAATGCAACAATTACCTTTAGAAATACCGGTAGGATTACCTTCTACCCTTCTCCAACGTAGACCTGATATACGTCAAGCAGAACAAAGACTTATTGCAGCGAATGCTAATGTAGGAGTTGCTTTTACCGATATGTTTCCTCGTATAGCTTTAACAGGAAAGTTCGGATTGGAGAGTGAAGCTTTAAGCGATTTTCTAAAATCTCCATATGGTTTTATTAGTGCAGATTTACTTTCTCCATTATTTGCTTTTGGAAAAAATCGGGCTAACTGGAAAGCTTCAAAGGCTGCTTATGAACAAGAAGTATACCAATATGAAAAAAGTGTTTTACAAGCCTTTAAGGAGGTAGACAATTCATTAATGAACTATCAGAAAATGAAAGATGTCTATAAAACTCAATATAATTTAGAACAAGCAGCATATAGTTATCTAAGATTAGCGAATCTGCAATATATAAATGGCATCATTAGTTATATAGATGTATTAGATGCTCAGCGTGCATATTTTTCAGCACAAACAGAATTAAACAATGCTATTCGGGATGAGCTGATTTCTATGGTACAATTATATAAGGCTCTTGGTGGTGGTTGGCAATAATAATCTGAAAATCTCTCCTTTTTATCTTCAATAATTTACAAATATAAAAAATCGACGTGGGAACAGAAAAATGTAGAGACTAAAATAGGTTGTTATAAACAATAATATCTTCGCTAATGTATTAGTTTGCTGCGAATCCCTTGTAGAGTGTAATTAAAAAAATAACTGAAGAAGATAAAAATAAATATATGAGATGACCTAGAACCTGCGAATGGATGTTCTGATACGACAGTTGGGGCAACAAGTTATATAATCCTCAAAAAACACAGTAGAATTTGGTTTACATTTTTGTAAGATATAATTACAAGTTAGGGATAATTTTATAATTTAAATACGATATTATTCCCTTATTTTCGGAACTGCGTTTCCATTCCGAAATTCTAGTGGAGAACAACCAATTTTGCAGCGGAAGAATCGGCACATGTAGGATGTGTCCTCGAAATTTAACCGCTCGGCGATTTCAGAGACGGGCAGTCGGGTATCTGTGAGATAGCTTTTTATCTCAACAAGAAGTTGCTGTTCTATCAAGGCTTTGGGAGACATTCCGTATGCACGGTGGCAGACCTTGTTCAGGTAGTCAGGAGTGATATGCAGCGCATTCGAGTAAAACTTGACAGCTCGTTCACGGAACGAATGCTTCGTCAGGAGCGACCAAAAACGGCAGGTAATATCCCACGCCCTGTCTTTCCGTGTCATAGTCTTGTTTTTGAGTGCTTTATCAAGTTCTTTGTCAATGGCGAAGAACAGATTGTAAACGTTGTTGTTCAGCAGCGTAATGCGGTCTGGGTCGGTGAACTTCGCCAATATCCAATCCATTTGCTCCATCCATCCCATTACGAGGCTTCGTTGTTGTGGTGACAATCTCAATATAGGAACATGATGAAGGTAATCCCACATGGAAGCGCTGGTTATCTTATAATAAGCAGCCTCAATCATGGTTTCCGATAAGGCGACGTAACGCGAGGAAAAACCGCTTGAAACTTCCGATACTGAAAACCATACATCGGGGGTCAGTACCGCCATATTTCCCTGTCGGAAAATCATTTTCTGCATATTTACGGATACGGACGCTCTTCCACCTGTACAGAAGAGAAACACACAGCCGTCGGTCTTTATGGCGCGTCCGACGCTTTTCCTCCAATCGGTTGTGCCGCTTGATTCATTCGGGTAAGTTGATGTAATCATACCGCAAAATTAGCTAAAATAGGGCTGTAATGGAAGCTATTGTATTGAAAAGTTCCATAAAACACCGAAAAATCACCTAAACCGTTCCAAGATAAATCTCTAAATTTGCATTCGCTAAATTTAGAGATAAATATTGTGTTGGAAAATGATGCGTAAACTATTTCATAACATACATTTATGGTTCTCCATTTCGTTTGGATTGCTCATAACACTCGTGTGTTTTTTGGGGCCATGCTTGGTTTTCGAGGACAATATAAAACAAATTATCCATAAAGAAACTTACCATATCGGACACAATGAATCTTTGCCTATAGGACAGTTGCTTGAAAAAATATCCGTAGCCTTATTGGACAGTGTGAAAATTACAGGAGTCACAATCCCTTCCGAAAATGAAGGGACTATATGGTCAGCTTGTCGCAGCCTCATCGTGCCGCGGTATATGTCAATCCTTATACGAGAGAAATAATGGGACGTAACAAACAATTCGGATTTGCCTTGCATTGGACAGTTATGCTTTTGACGGCATGGGCGGAGAGATTACCGGCTTTAGTTTGCATAAGGGTATCGACTGGGAAACGAAAGTATGGGACTGGACTTACTCCGTTCATGTTGGTAGTTGAGGAGGTATATTGACCAAATTCCTCATGTTCATAGCCGCTATACTTGGAGCGATACTTCCTCTGACCGGTTATTATTTGTGGATAAAACGATTGAGAAGCAAACGTAACTGATAATGATTTTAATGAAAAACAAGTTATATGGAAAATAGAAATTTGGATCGGGATAAACTTGATTTTGCAAAAGGCGAAATCGGCCCGTTGTTCCGGGCTTTGTTTTTCCCGACGCTTGTCGGGATGATTTTCAACTCGGCCTTGACGCTCATCGATGGGATTTTTGTTGGTCAGGGTGTCGGAGCCGAAGGTATCGCGGCAGTAAATATCGTCGCACCGATCTTTATGGTCGCTACCGGTATCGGACTAATGTTCGGTATCGGCTCTTCGGTGGTAGCAAGCATCCGGCTGTCGGAAAACAAGGTGAAAGCTGCCCGTATCATCATGACACAGGCCTTCATCGTGGGGTTGGTGCTTGTCGGGATTATCTGTGTCGGAAGTATGGTATTCCCCCGGCAGGTCGTTCACCTGCTTGGATGCAGCCCGCTGCTTGAACTGAAAGCTGTAAGCTACCTACTTTGGCTGCTACCGGGGCTTCCGTTCCTTTTCATCGAGTGCGTGGGCATGATGCTCATTCGTCTGGACGGGTCGCCGAAGTATGCCATGTCTGTGCAGATCGTGGCAGCGGTCGTTAATATCGTGCTCGACTGGTACATGGTATTCCCTCTAGACTGGGGTGTGATGGGGGCTGCATTGGCTACCTCGATAGCTTGTGCTACCGGAGGGATGATGGTCTTGGTCTATTTCCTTTGTTTCCCGAATAAGCTGAGGTTTTACCCGTTAAAATGGTCGCTGACCTCGCTTTTGTTGACTTTGCGCAATACGGGATATATGGCACGCATTGGTTTTGCCACTTTTCTGACCGAACTGGCCATGAGCGTCATGATGCTCACGGGTAACTACATGTTCATCTCTCTGCTCGGTGAGGACGGTGTCGCCGCATTCGCCATTGCTTGCTATCTTTTCCCGGTGGTCTTCTCTATTAGCAATGCCGTCGCACAGTCGACACAGCCGATTATCAGCTACAACTACGGAGCGCATCTGACGGAACGTATCAGCCGGACTCTGCGCGTATCGCTTTTTACCGCTATTGTCTGTGGTTTGTCGGTAATGGTGTGCCTATGGTTAGGTGCGACGGGAATTGTGCGCCTGTTTCTCGACCCACAGGAAAACGCTTACGGTCTGGCTGTTGAGGGCTTGCCGCTCTTTGCCATGTGTGCCGTGTTTTTTGCGGTCAATATCGCCTTTATCGGCTATTACCAAAGCATAGAGAAAGCAATGGTGTCCACCGTTTATACCCTGCTGCGTGGAATATTCTTTCTCGTACCGTGCTTTATCCTATTGCCCTGTCTGATTGGTGTTCCGGGTTTATGGCTCGCCATTCCCGCTGCAGAGCTGCTGACCTGCATCGTTATTTCTGTCCGATATGTCCGGAGGGAATAACGATGTAAAGAAGGGATATATTCAGTTGATTGCCTTGTATTCGTTCGGTGAAATGCCTATTTCCTTCTTGAATAGCCGACTGAAGTATTTCGGATATTCGAACCCTAATTTATAAGTAATCTGGCTCACGGTTTTGTCACCTTGATGGAGTTTGTCTTTCGTATCATTTACCTCTATTACGCTATGTGTATAGGTTTGGCAAGGTTGACGAACCTATTGCAATACGATTTGCCCAGTGGGTACTGTATTAGGATTCCTTTCCCGTTATTCATTGTTCTGTGTCATCATAGACGAATTGAGATGTATCATCTGTAGGGTGTGTTAACGGTGATATATCCAACTATCGGGCATTTGCCTGATTCCTTTATTTTGCTTATGTTGAGATAGAGCAGTATACCAAATTTGCTTTTATTTATTTCATGGCATCAGTTACGAACGCTATTTTTCTATTCAACAGTTACTGACTTTGCCAGATTTCTAGGTTGATCTACATCTCTCCCTTTATTGACTGCAATGAAATAGGCCAAAAGCTGTAAAGGTATAGAAGAAACAATAGGTTCAAATTCCTCTATCGTCTTAGGTACTTCAATACACACATCAGCTATATCCTTGACTACAGTGTCACCTTCTGTTACAATAGCAATTATTTTCCCTTTTCGGGCTTTAATTTCTTGAATATTACTAATCGTTTTTTCATAAATACGATCTGCCGTAGCTATGACAACAACAGGCATTTCTGTATCAATCAACGCAATTGGCCCGTGCTTCATTTCTGCAGCTGGATAACCTTCAGCATGTATATATGAGATTTCTTTCAGTTTCAATGCCCCCTCTAATGCTGCCGGATAATTATATCCACGTCCTAAATAGATGAAATTATGTGCGTAAGTAAATATTTTAGAGAGTTCTTTGATTTTATCAGACTGTTTCAAAACTTCGGTAAGTAATGCGGGAATATTTTTTAGAGCTTGTACCTTCTCCTCATATTTTTTATGGGGGATACTTCCCTTTTCCTTGGCAATAGTTAAAGCCAACATACTCAAAACTGTCACTTGTCCAGTAAATGCTTTGGTAGATGCGACTCCAATTTCTGGTCCCACATGAATGTATGATCCTGAGTGAGTAGCTCGAGCAATAGACGAACCGATAACATTACAGATACCGTAAATAAAGGCTCCTTTTGACTTTGCAAGTTCGACTGCGGCAAGAGTATCGGCTGTTTCTCCAGACTGAGATATGGCAATAACTACGTCGTCAGCATGTATCACCGGATTTCGATATCTAAATTCCGATGCATACTCTACTTCGACTGGAATACGGCACCAATCTTCAATCAAATATTCTCCTATTAAAGCTGCATGCCAAGAGGTACCACAGGCAACAATAATAATGCGAGAAGCTCGAACGAATTTGTCACGATTATCGATAACCCCGGACAGAACGATATTATTACCTTCAACATTGATACGGCCACGAATACAATCAAGTAATGTTTTAGGTTGTTCGTAAATTTCCTTTAACATAAAATGTGGATATCCGCCTTTTTCTAACTGACTGAGATTCATAGCCAATTTTTTTATCTGAGGAGTAATAATCACATTTTTCAAATTTATGATTTTTAGAGGTTTATCTCTTTCAATTTTAGCGATCTCTTCATCATTAAGATACACAACTTTATCTGTATATTCAATAATAGGTGTTGCATCAGATGCTAAGAAAAATTCATTATCTCCTATACCTATTACTAGTGGACTACTTTTACGAGCCGCAATTATACAATTTGGATTACCTTTTTCTATGACAGCTATCGCATATGCTCCGACAATTTGATGAAGGGTCAATTGGACAGCTGTACATAAATCTACATGATTTGTTTGTTGTATATATTCTACTAAATAGACAATTACTTCGGTATCTGTATTGCTTCTGAACGTATATCCTTTGCTTTCCAACTCGGTCCGGATAGTACTGTAGTTTTCTATAATACCGTTGTGTATCAATGCTAAATTTTCAGATTGAGAATAGTGTGGATGAGCATTTACATCATTAGGTTCTCCATGTGTAGCCCAACGCGTATGGGCAATACCTATAAATCCAGTTACATCTTTTGACTGGGCAAATCGTTCTAAGTCAGCGACTTTACCTCTCGACTTATATACATTCAATGTTTTATTATCTGCAGCTATTAATGCCAGGCCGGCACTATCATAGCCTCTGTATTCCAATCGATGTAATCCTTTTATCAATATAGGATAAGCATCCCGAGTTCCTATATATCCTACGATTCCACACATATTCAATTTTTATTTATAATTCAAGATCTCTTCTGATAGTCTCCTTCCATGAAATTAATAAATGCATTATTTACTAATCGGTTTCCTCCTGGTGTTGGATAATCTCCAGAAAAATACCAATCACCTGGATGATTCGGTATAGCCCGATGTAATCCGTCTAAAGTCTGATAAACAATTTCCACTTGGGCATTTGTACCAGTTGGCGTCAGCATTTCTGCAATTTTTAAAGAAATTTCTTCTTGAGAAAAAGGAGCATAAATATTTTTTACATAATTCACAATTTTTTCTTTAGGCAAGAATTGTTGTTTTTTCGATTTTTCATACACTTCGGTTAATAAACTTCCCATACCTTTTTCTTTCAGTAATCCTACGGCAGCTTTAAAAGCGATAAATTCGCTCATACGAGACATATCTATACCATAACAGTCCGGATAGCGTACTTGCGGAGAGGATGAAACGATTACGATTTTTCGAGGTTGTAGTCGGTCCAATATTTTAATAATACTTTGTTTCAGCGTCGTTCCTCTTACAATACTATCATCTATAACAACTAAATTATCAACCAAGGGAGTTACTGTTCCATATGTTATATCATAAACGTGTGCTGCCAAATCGTCCCGAGTTTCACCTTCTGCAATGAAGGTACGTAACTTGATATCTTTTATAGCGACTTTTTCCGAACGGACTTTCATTTTCAGAATTTGATTCAGTTCATCGCTTTTCATGTCAGGTAATTTCCTAATTTGTTCAGCTTTGTATTCATTGAGGTTGCTTTCTAACCCTTCCAGCATTCCATAAAAAGCGACTTCAGCAGTATTCGGAATAAAAGAAAAGACAGAGTGTTCTAAGTCATTATCGATATTTTTGAGTATCGGTTCTACTAATAAACGACCCAGTTCTTTCCTCTCTTTGTATATATCGACGTCACTTCCTCTTGAAAAATAAATTCGTTCAAAAGAACATGCACTGTAATTGAGTGGTGGTTGAATTTGCTCGAGAATAACTCGCCCACTTTTATTGATAATGATTCCTTCTCCAGGATGCAATTCTTTTACTTTGTCTGTAGTCAGGTTCATAACAGTCTGTATTACCGGACGTTCCGAAGCTATTACCACAATTTCGTCATCGACATAATAAAATGCAGGTCTTATACCTCTCGGGTCTCTAAAAGAAAAGGCATCACCACTTCCGGTAATACCACAAATTACATATCCTCCATCCCATATATGCGAAGCTGAACGCAAAATTGCACCTATATTTAAATTATCTTCTATCTTTTTGGTAAGTTCTATACCTCGCAGGCCTTCCTGTTTAAACTGGTCATATAAACGCTGATTTTCTATATCAAGAGCGTGTCCGATTTGTTCTAATATAATGAACGTGTCAGCGTAATTTCTGGGGTGTTGTCCTTCTGATACGATATGTTCAAAGATTTCATCAACATTGGTCATGTTGAAGTTTCCGCAAAGTGTCAAATTACGGGCTTTCCAATTATTTCGTCGTAAAAACGGATGGACATAGGATATTCCCGATTTTCCGGTCGTACTGTATCTAAGATGGCCCATATATACTTCTCCGACAAAAGGTAAATGTTGCGCTGCCCATTCAGTATCAGATATATCTCCGTGAACGTTCGCCATTTGAATATGTACATTCGAAAAAACTTCCTGGATAGCACCGGTTCCCATAGCCCGTTCTCTGAAAATGTATTCTTCTGCCGGTTGGGCTTTAAGTTTAACACAAGCCAATCCAGCGCCTTCTTGCCCCCGGTTATGCTGTTTTTCCATTAACAGGTATAACTTGTTTAGACCGTATAAATATGTTCCGTATTTTTTTTGATAATACGATAACGGTTTTAGCAATCTTACCATAGCTATACCGCACTCATGCTTAATTGCTTCTGCCATTTTCTTTATTCTTGTTATAAACGTATTTCCTTGAAAAAGCACTACAAAGAGAAATGTTTCTCCTCACTTCTGAAAGAAAAATATGTTTATTTTCGTCTACATATAACATAATTTAATACCGATAAAACGACGTAGTCAATATACACGATTACTTATTTAATGTTTTTAACGTATTCGTCTATTTTCGATGCGGTCTTTCTTCCTGACGCAATAGCTTTGACTACAAGGCTGGCACCAAAAGCAGAATCTCCTGCAGCAAAGACTTTATCTACAGAGCTTTTGCCATCGACTACTTCCACATTCTTTCGAGCATCCAACTTGACCCCCAATTCTTCCAATAGACCTTCGTAAACCGGATGTACGAAACCCATAGCTAATAAAACCAAATCTGCCTCAATAATTTCAGAACGATTGGTTCGTTTCAATTGGGGATGTCCGGCCTCATCTTTTTCCCATTCGACTTCTACA
This sequence comes from Coprobacter secundus subsp. similis, assembly GCF_015097275.1. Classification (GTDB taxonomy): domain Bacteria; phylum Bacteroidota; class Bacteroidia; order Bacteroidales; family Coprobacteraceae; genus Coprobacter; species Coprobacter secundus. Next base: position 751,355 of record NZ_AP023322.1, on the reverse strand, counting down.
ACCTCTACTTTTTTTACAATCCCATTTTCACCGATAAATCGTTTGGTATCTAACAGCCAACGTCGATTGCAACCTTCTTTATGGGAACTCGAAGTTTTCAATATCATAGGATAATAAGGCCACGGTGTATCGGGATTATAATCTACGGGAGGTTTAGGCATAATTTCTATCTGGGTTACTTCCGTTGCTCCTTGCCGGATAGATGTACCGACACAGTCGGACCCGGTGTCTCCGCCTCCGATAACCAATACTTTTTTCCCTTTTGCCGAAATACGGTCTTCTTCAGGAATCGGACAACCGGCAATTACCCTATTTTGTTGCTTTAAAAGGTCCAATGCAAAATAGATACCTTTCAAATTCCGACCTTCGACTTTCAAGTCTCGGGGAACTCCTGAACCGATAGCTATGCATATTGCATCGTATTCATTCAAAAGTTTTGCAGCTTTTATTTGTTTTCCGACTTCTACTGAACATTTAAATATTATGCCTTCTTCTTTCATCAGTTTTATTCTCCGGTCGATAACCGATTTATTCAGTTTGAAATCAGGGATACCATATCGAAGTAATCCTCCGGGCTTTTCATCTTTCTCAAATACTGTTACCGTATATCCTTTTCGATTCAAGCGGTTGGCACAAGCCAATCCTGAAGGCCCCGACCCAATAACAGCAACTTTCTTGCCATTCCGAATTTTCGGCATTTGGGGTGTAATATATCCTTCTGCAAAGGCTTTTTCTATAATTGCAGCTTCATTCTCACGAATCGTCACGGGTTCACCGATTTTATTCAAGACACAACCTTTTTCGCACAAAGCCGGACACACACGGCCTGTAAATTCAGGAAAATCATCGGTAGCAACCAATAGTTTGTAGGCCTCTTTCCATTTTCCTTTGTATAGTGCATCTTGCCACTCCGGTTGTTTATTTCCCAGCGGACAACTCCAATGACAAAATGCTACTCCACACTCCATACAACGGGATGCTTGTAATTGCCGATCTTCTTCATTGAGAGTCTGTTCTACTTCCCCATAATCATATATTCGTTCATTCACGGGACGATATCCCGCTTCTTTTCTTTTTATAGTCAAGAAAGCTTTTGGGTTTCCCATATCATTTCATCCTTTAAAATAATGTATCATCTCAATTAATAATCTCTTTGTACTTCGGCTATTTTTTGTTGCAATGCCAACATTTTTTCATCGTGAAGTACTTTTTTATATTCTATCGGTATTACTTTAATAAACTGATTGACATATTCGTTCCAATTGTCGAGCATACGTTTTGCCAAGGGGCTTCGAGTATAGTCAAAATGTCGGGTAATCAGTTCGTGTAATTCCCGATTGTCGGTTGTTTCTTCGATTAAGGAAAGTTCAACCATCTCCATATTACAGAAATAATCGAAATTTTCATCTTTATTCCATACATAAGCAATACCTCCGCTCATACCTGCAGCAAAGTTACGTCCGACCGTTCCTAATACCACGGTTCTTCCGCCAGTCATATATTCACAACAGTGGTCTCCGACTCCTTCAACAACAGCAATGGCTCCACTGTTTCTCACACAAAATCGCTCGCCTACTCGTCCGTTTATATACACTTCTCCTGAAGTAGCACCATAGAGCAAAGTGTTTCCCGCAATAATATTTTCTTCAGGAGCAAAAGACACTCCCCGAGGAGGAACAATCAGGATTTTCCCTCCGGATAGTCCTTTACCCACATAATCGTTAGCGTCACCTTCTAATCGGAAAGTTATTCCATGTGATAAGAAAGCACCGAAACTTTGTCCGGCAGAGCCTTTAAATTTGCAGTAGATAGAATCGTCAGGTAATCCCTTCTCTCCATATTTTTTGGCAATAACTCCCGACAGCATAGCCCCGACAGCACGGTCAGTATTATAAATAGGAAAGTCCAGCTCGACCGACATTTTTGACTCTATCGCCGGAGCGGTTACTTTGATAAGCATACGATCGGGGATATCGTCTATCTTATGATCTTGTTCAACAATTTTTCGGACAGCATTTACCGATGCTTCTTCCGGTTGATAAATTATTTTAGAAAAATCCAAATTTTTCGTTTTCTTGACAGATGTATCTTTTATCGTTATCAAATCCGAGCGTCCTATGATGTCTTCAAATTTTGTGAACCCCATTTCTGCCAATAATTCCCTGACTTCTTCTGCCAAAAATGTAAAGAAATTAATCAGATATTGAGAACGTCCAGTAAAGCGTTTTCTCAGTCTTTCATCTTGAGTCGCAACACCTACAGGACAAGTATTCATGTGGCACTTACGCATCATTACGCAACCTAAGACAATAAGAGCACTTGTGGCAAATCCGAATTCTTCTGCTCCGAGCAAAGCTTGGATAATTATATCGTGACCGGTTTTGAGTTGTCCGTCGACTTGTAACTTTACCTGTCCTCTCAGATTATTTATAACTAAAGTTTGTTGTGTTTCGGATAATCCTAATTCAGAAGGTAATCCTGCATGACGGATAGAACTTGTAGGACTTGCCCCTGTTCCCCCTTCACAACCGCTGATAACAATCAAATCGGCCTTTGCTTTGGCTACTCCGGCAGCAATAGTTCCTACCCCACTCTCTGATACCAATTTCACACTGATACGAGCTTGTGGATTGACATTTTTTAAATCAAAAATCAACTGCGCCAAATCCTCGATAGAATATATATCGTGATGAGGAGGTGGTGATATTAAAGATATACCCGGAATAGAATGCCGAGTCTCTGCAATAATTTTATCCACTTTAAATCCGGGTAATTGCCCTCCTTCTCCCGGTTTAGCACCTTGTGCAATCTTTATTTGTATTTCATCTGCATTGACCAAATATTCAGCCGTAACTCCAAAACGACCGGATGCCACTTGTTTTATTGCACTACGAGCAAGGCTGCCATCTTCTCTCGGGATAAAACGAGAAGGATTTTCTCCTCCCTCTCCTGTATTACTTCTACCACCGAGAGCATTCATCGCTATAGCCATAGCTTCGTGCGCTTCTTTGCTAATGGAACCGAATGACATAGCTCCGGTAACAAACCTTTTAGTAATTTCCGACACTGGTTCTACGAGAGAAATATCGATAGGATTTCTTTTGAAATCCATAAAATCTCGGATAAATACAGGTTTTGGTTTATTATCTACATAGGATGTATACTCTTTAAACTTCTTATAACTACCCAGCCTTGTGGCCAATTGCAATGTAGCAATAGTTTCAGGATTCCACGCATGGTATTCTCCATCTTTACGATAAGTATATATTCCATCGTGTCTTAGAGGAGAATCTGTCTTGAAGTCAGCTGAATAAGCTGCTTGATGGGATAATAATATATCGGCTACCAATTCATTGATATCGATACCTTCTATTTTCGATACCGTACCTTTGAAATAAGTCTCTATCAATGTAGATGATAATCCTATAGCTTCGAATAATTGTGCTCCTCGATAACTGCAGATTGTCGAAATACCCATTTTCGATATAATTTTCAACAAACCTTTATCTATGGCTTTGATATAATTTTTCTCGGCTGTATGATAATCCAATTGTATTTCTTTACGTTCTACCAAATCGTTGACAACAGCAAAAGCAAGATAGGGATTTATGGCACTGGCTCCATATCCTAATAAAAGAGCAAAATGCATCACTTCTCTTGCTTCGGCTGTTTCTACAACTAATGCAATTTGTACCCTTTTTCTTTGAGATATGAGATAGTGATGAACAGCCGAAACAGCTAATAAAGACGGTATGGGGGCTGTATCTTTATCGATATTTCTGTCGCTCAATACAATATAGTTACAGTCTTCATCTACAGCTTTTTCAGCTTCATGACAAAGATTTTCTATGGCTTTTTCTAATCCCCGAGTACCTTCTTTTACAGAGAAAAGCATGGGTAATTTCCGAGTACGGAAACCTTTGTATCTTAAATTGCAAAGAATGTCAAGTTCGGTATTCGTCAATATCGGACGTTTCAGTTCGACCATTTTGCACAACTCTGGCGAGGGTTCCAGTAAATTTTGATGAATCGCCCCGATGTAGCTACTTAAAGACATTACCAGTTCTTCTCGCAGAGGATCAATCGGAGGATTCGTTACTTGGGCGAATTGTTGACGGAAATAACTGAACAATCGTTGAGGTTGGTCGGATAATACGGCCAAAGGTGTATCGTTTCCCATTGAACTAACCGGTTCTTTGGAATCAACTATCATAGGAGTCATTATTTTTTCGACATCTTCTCTATGATACCCGAATACTTGTAATAGTTGAGGATAGTCTTCTATACTATGTTTTACTGTACGTCCCGAGCTGATTTCATCCAATTTAATCCGATTTTTCGAAAGCCATTCTTTATATGGAAATGCTCCTGCCAATTCTTCTTTCAGCATCGCATCTTTATAAATTTTACCTTTTTCCATATCGATAAGCAACATCTTTCCCGGGCGTAAACGTCCTCTTTCTTTAATTTCGGCCGCTTCAAAAGCTAAAACTCCGGTCTCCGATGCTATAACCATCATATCGTTTTGGGTAATCAAATAGCGTGCTGGTCTCAAACCGTTCCTGTCGAGCATACCTCCGGCATATCGTCCGTCTGAGAAAAGTAATGTTGCGGGGCCATCCCACGGTTCCATCAAAATACTATGGTATTCATAAAAAGCTTTCAAATCTGTCGATATTGGATTTTTATCATTGAAACTTTCAGGAATCAACATCGCCAATGCTTGAGGTAAGCTCATTCCCGCCATAACAAAATATTCGAGCACATTATCCAATGAGGCACTATCACTCATATCAGGCTGTATAATTGGAGTAAGAGGTTCTTTTCCGAGATTCGACGGTTGCAGAACGCTTTCACGGGCTTCCATCCATAAACGATTGCCTCGTATAGTATTTATTTCTCCATTATGTCCCAATAGCCTAAACGGTTGTGCCAAATCCCAAGTCGGAAAAGTATTGGTACTGAAACGGGAATGCACCAATGCCATTCCCGACGTAAAATAAGGGCTTATTAAATCGGGGAAATAATAACGCAATTGTAAAGATGACAACATCCCTTTATATACGATGTTTTGAGACGAAAGACTGACAATGTAAAAGGCTCTTTTATTTTTAAAAGCCGAATCTAAGATTTGTTTTTCAATCTTTTTGCGAAGGACATATAATTTGGGTTCAAGTAAGGTATTCTCGGTTGTGTCGGTAATGAATAACTGCTTAATATCTGGTTCAGTGGCTAATGATCCGGTACCTAATACAGAACTGTTAACAGGAACGTCTCTAATTGCCAACAGGGAAAGGCCTTCTTCTGTAATGGTCTTACGTATTACGTCCAACATCTCAGATTGTTCCTCAACATCTTTTGGTAAAAATACCAATCCTGTGCCATAACGACCTTTTTCGGGTACAGCGATTCCTTGTAACAGAATAAATTCGTGAGGTATCTGCACCATAATGCCGGCACCATCTCCGGTTTTCGAGTCGGCACCTTCAGCTCCGCGGTGTACCATATGCTCTAAAACCTGTAATCCTTTTTCTACAATTTGATGAGACTTAACCCCATGTATATTAACCAATAGCCCCACTCCACAAGCGTCATGCTCGTAGCTGGGGTCATATAATCCTTGTCGATGTGGTAATCTATACTGTTGCATAATTTAATAACTTGGTAAAAACGGTTACGGAACTTGAAAAGTAACGATAAGAATTTGAAAAACGTGAAACGAGAAACATGAACTAAAAACTATATCTTTTCTCCTTCCGTAACCGTAAAAAAACTATCGAATAAATAACAATTCTCTGTATTTGGGCAATGGCCACATTTCATTATCGACCATCAGCTCAAGTTTATCAATATGGTAACGTATTTCATCCATCAATGGGGCAACCGTATCATGATATGCTATGGCTTTTTCTCTCTCAGATTCTATTTTATTGGCAACCTTCCGGGCTTCGATCATCGTATGAACTTTCTCTTTTATCACCAATAAATGGGCTGCAATTTTTTCGATTACTTCCATATCCTGATTTGCGATAACTTCACTCTTTTCGGCTGGGAACAAACTCTTAATCTTAAAAACATTATCCAGCAAAAGAGATTGATAACGAGTCGCAACAGGGACAATATGATTTATTGCCAAATCTCCAAGTACACGAGCTTCTATCTGTATCTTCTTGGTATACGTCTCCCATTTTACCTCATTTCTGGCATGAAGTTCTACTTCTGAGAATACATGTGTGTCGGTAAACATCTTCACACTTTCTGGTTTCAAATAATTATCGTAAATTACAGGAACACTGGTTTCGCAATCTAATCCGCGGCGAGCAGCTTCAGCTTTCCATTCATCGCTATAACCGTTTCCATCGAAACGAATATTTTTCGATTCGTTTATATATTCTTTTAATACGGATAGTATTGCTTTCTCGGTAGATTCGCCTTTAGCGATACGACTATCCACTAACGTTTTGAACTCTTGTAACTGATCGGCTACTGCAGCATTTAAAGCAATCATTGCCGAAGCACAGTTTGCCGAAGATCCTACAGCTCTGAATTCAAATCTATTACCAGTAAAAGCAAATGGTGATGTTCGATTACGGTCGGTATTGTCACGAAGTATTTCTGGGATTTGGGTAACTCCCAAATCAAACCCTTCTTTACCGTTCATCTTAAAATCATCTTTTGAATTGAAAGATGCCATAGTATCTAAAATCTCGCTGACCTGTTTTCCCATAAATATAGATATGATAGCGGGCGGTGCTTCATTGGCTCCTAAACGGTGTCCATTAGTAGCCGATGCAATACTTGCTTTCAATAGTCCATTGTGGCGATAAACTGCGGTCATCACATTAATAATAAATGTCATGAACTGTAAATTTTCTTTCGGAGTTTTTCCCGGTGCAAAAAGTAATATGCCGGTATCAGTACCTAAAGACCAGTTATTGTGCTTACCTGACCCATTGACTCCCTTGAACGGTTTCTCGTGTAACAAAACTCTGAAATTGTGACGACGTGCGACTTTTTTCATCACACTCATCAACAAGAGGTTGTGGTCGTTTGCAAGATTCACTTCTTCAAATATAGGCGCCAACTCAAACTGGTTAGGAGCAACCTCGTTATGACGGGTTTTGGCTGGTATACCTAACTTCAGACATTCTATTTCGAGGTCTTTCATAAAAGCCGAAACTCGGGTAGGTATAGCACCGAAATAGTGGTCTTCAAGCTGTTGGTTTTTCGCGCTATCATGTCCCATCAATGTGCGGTCTGTCAACAAAAGGTCAGGGCGAGCCGAATACAAAGCTTCATCTACTAAAAAATATTCTTGTTCCCAGCCTAAATATGAAAAGACTTTCTTTACATTAGGGTCGAAGTAATTGCATACAGCAGTAGCGGCTTTATTCACACTATTCAAAGCCCTTAACAAAGGTGTCTTATAATCTAACGACTCTCCGGTGTACGAAACGAATATCGTAGGAATACATAGAGTATCGTCTACAATGAAAGCGGGAGATGATGGGTCCCAAGCAGAATATCCCCTCGCCTCAAACGTATTACGAATACCCCCGTTAGGGAAGCTCGATGCATCAGGTTCTTGTTGAATCAATAATTTTCCGGAGAATTCTTCTACAACACCACCTTTACTATCGTGTTCAATAAAAGAATCATGTTTTTCGGCCGTGCCTTCTGTCAAAGGGTGAAACCAATGGGTATAATGAGTAGCTCCCATTTCCATTGCCCATTTTTTCATTCCAGCTGCAACACTATCTGCTATTTCTCGATTAAAAGGTGCACCGTTATCAATTACATTTACCAAGGCATCATATGTTTTTTTCGGTAAATATTTAAACATTTTTTCGCGATTAAACACATACTTGGCAAAATATTCTGAAGGACGTTCTGCAGGTTCTTCCACTGCTACAGCTTTATGGGTAAAAGCCTCTTCTACTACTTTGAATCTTAATGTTGACATAACAGATAAATTTATTCGTTATCGTGTGTAATTATTTTTTATATTTTCCAGTTTTTCAGACGTTCTATAGCTTCGAAGGTGTCTTCATACTTTCCGAATGCAGTAAGCCGCAAATACCCTTCACCGGACGGACCAAATCCAACACCTGGAGTTCCGATGATATGTCTTTCAAAAAGTAGTCTATCGAAAAACTTCCACGAAGTAATACCCTTCGGAGCTTTCACCCATATATAAGGAGCGTTTACACCTCCGAAAACTTCTAATCCTATCGATTTTAAATTATCGTGCAACAATTTCGCATTTCTCATATAATAATTGATACGAACTTTAGTCTGAACTTTCCCTTCAGGAGTATAGATTGCTTCTGCTGCTCGTTGTACTATGTAAGCAGTACCATTGAATTTCGTACTTTGCCGTCGGTTCCATAATCGGTTCAATGAGATTTTATCTCCAGCGAAATTAAAGGCCTTTAGTTCTTTCGGTACAACCGTATATCCACATCTTAAACCAGTAAATCCTGCTGTTTTAGAGAAACTTCGGAATTCAATTGCAACTTGTTTTGCTCCTTTGATTTCATAAATACTATGAGGAACATCCTCTTCCTGGATAAATGCTTCATAAGCAGCATCAAACAAAATAAGGATATTATTGGATATTGCATAATTCACCCATTTTTTTAGTTCCTTTTTTGATAAAGCTGTTCCGGTAGGGTTATTCGGATAACACAAATAAATCACGTCGGGACGTATCTCTGGAAGTTCCGGAATAAAATGGTTTTCTGCATTGCAAGGAATATAAACAATATTGCTCCAACGGCCGTCCTCGTTTTTCTCTCCTGCACGACACCCCATCACATTGGAATCGATATATACTGGATACACCGGGTCGGTCACCGCAATGCGATTGTCTTTGCTTAATATATCTCCTATATTCCCTGTATCGCTTTTGGCTCCATCATTGATAAAGACTTCATCCGGGTCTAAGGAAATTCCTCTTGTTTCATAATCATGTTTGATAATCGTATCGATTAAAAAACGGTATCCCTGTTCTGGACCATACCCTTTGAATGTCTCTGAAACGGACATTTCGTCTACAGCCTTGTGCAATGCATCAATAACTGCTTCTGGCAAAGGAAGAGTTACATCTCCAATTCCCAATCTGATTACTTTTGCTTCAGGATGAATCACTTTAAAAGCGTTTACTTTCTTAGTAATTTCACTAAAAAGATAGCTCTCCGATAATTTTAAAAACTGCTCATTAACTAATGCCATATAACTAAATATTTCTCGTCTCTTTTCATACTTTATTAAAATCGATCGACTGTCTCCCCTTCAAAAACGGTAATTGCATCTCCCGTCATATAGATATGATTATCCAAATCATTCCATTCTATTAGCAAGTCACCTCCTAATAAATGAAGCACAGCCTTCCTTTCTGCAAATCCATTCAGTACCGCAGCTACTAACGTAGCACAGGCTCCTGTTCCGCAAGCAAGAGTTTCTCCTGTCCCTCTTTCCCACACTCTCATCCGTATATTGTTTTTTGATTCTATTATTGCAAATTCAACATTTGTTCGTTGAGGGAACAGAGGATGATGTTCGATAGAATAACCTGTCTGATGTAAATCTATATTATCAAAACTTTCCAAAAAGATAACGGTATGAGGATTTCCCATAGATATGCAAGTTATCTTATATTGTTCATCCCCGACAGAAAATGGTTCTCCGATGATGGAATCACCTATTTTCGATACGGGAATTAGAGAAGGAGAAATAATAGGTTCTCCCATATCAACACACACGTTTTTTACTTTATTTTTTGTAACTGTAAATTTCAGCTTTTTTATTCCGGCTTTAGTTTCAAGAGTAATTTCCTTTTTATCAGTTAACCCTTTATCATATACATATTTTCCGATGCATCTGGATGCATTACCACACATCTCCGCTTCCGAGCCATCTGGATTGAACATTCTCATTTTGAAATCACACCTTTTCGACGGCAAAATAATAACCAATCCATCTGATCCGACACCAAAATGCCTGTCACTCAATTCTATGGCCAACCTTTCAGGATTTTTTATATTTTCTTGAAATCCGTTTACATATATATAATCGTTACCAGCACCCTGCATTTTAGTGAATCTCATCTTATTTTTACATTTTGTAAACTGAAAAACTAAATAATATATCTTTTTGTTATTATTTTTCTGCAAATATAAACATATTGATATATTATATACAAAAATATTGTGTACAAAAATTACATAAAAAAATTATTTGTTACAATATAATCATAAAAAATACAATATATATAACAAATTGTTATCATATTACTATATATACTGTGCAATTTGTTATTTCAATTAAAAATAGAAAAATAATATATGAATATATGCCGATATTTCATTTTTTTTCTTTAGCTTTGCATGGTTTTTACGATAGAAACCACCTTACTATAACAATAATCACATTAATCTATCGTATATGCAGAATATAAAAAGCGTCTCTCTAATCTTAGATGACGGAACTGTATTTCGGGGAAAATCATTCGGTTATGAAAAAGCTACAGCCGGAGAAGTTGTTTTTAATACGGCAATGGTGGGATATCCCGAGAGTCTGACAGATCCTTCTTATTCAGGTCAAATTTTGGTTATAACATTTCCGTTAGTTGGAAATTATGGGGTTCCTCCCCGTTCTTTTAACAATGACAATTTATCCACTTTTTATGAATCGGAGAAAATACACGTCGAAGGCGTTATTATCTCCGATTATTCGTTTGAATATAGTCATTGGAATGCGACCCGAAGTCTTGCCGCTTGGTTAAAAGAGGAAAAAATACCCGGTATTTTCGGAATAGACACGCGGGAACTGACGAAAAGGTTGAGAGAAAACGGTTCGATGAAAGGAAAAATCGTTTTTGATAACGATAATGAAATCGATTTTATAGACCCTAATATGGAAAATCAGGTAGCAAGAGTTAGTTGTAAAGATATTATCACATATGAACGGGGTCGAAAGCGTATCGTTTTGGTCGACTGTGGGGTGAAACATAATATAATTAGATGTCTATTGAAACGAGATGCAACAGTGGTACGAGTTCCCTGGGATTACGATTTTAATATGCTCAGTTATGACGGATTATTCATATCGAATGGTCCGGGAAATCCAGATTTATGCAATGCTACTGTCGAAAATATTCGAAAGGCCATGAAAGAGGATAAACCGATTTTCGGTATCTGTATGGGAAATCAGTTATTGGCGAAGGCCAGCGGAGCTTCTACTTATAAGTTAAAATACGGACATAGGAGCCACAACCAACCGGTACGTATGATTGGTACCGACCGATGCTTTATAACTTCACAAAATCACGGTTTTGCCGTAGATAACAACACACTAAGTGATGAATGGGAACCTCTTTTTATCAATATGAATGACGGTACAAATGAAGGTATAAGACATAAAGCCAAACCGTGGTTTTCTGCTCAATTCCATCCAGAAGCGGCCAGTGGACCTACTGACACGGAATTTCTCTTCGACGAATTTGTAAATATGCTTTAAACTTGTAAAAATAGAAATAGATGAGCCATATAAAAGATAACATTAAGAAAGTTTTGATTCTGGGTTCCGGTGCTTTGAAAATCGGAGAAGCCGGGGAATTTGACTATTCAGGTTCACAAGCTCTGAAAGCTTTGAAAGAAGAAGGTATTTATACCGTACTGATAAACCCTAATATTGCTACGGTACAAACGTCGGAAGGTGTCGCTGATAAAATATATTTTCTGCCTGTGACTCCGTATTTTGTCGAAAAAGTAATACGAAAAGAGACACCGGATGGTATTTTACTGGCATTCGGAGGGCAAACAGCCCTGAATTGCGGTGTCAAATTATATCAATCTGGAGTATTGGAAAAATATAATGTGGAAGTCTTAGGAACTCCGGTACAAGCAATCATTGATACTGAAGACCGAGAACTTTTCGTGAAAAAACTGGATGAGATAAATGTAAAAACAATAAAGAGTATTGCTACCGACAATTTAGGAGGTGCTCTGGAAGCAGCTGATGAATTGGGTTATCCGATTATAATCCGTGCAGCTTATGCTTTAGGTGGTTTAGGTAGTGGGTTCTGTGACAATCCTGAAGAACTGAAACGTATGGCCGAAAAAGCGCTATCGTTTTCTCCCCAAATATTGGTCGAAAAGTCGTTGAAAGGCTGGAAAGAAATCGAGTATGAAGTGGTGCGGGACAGATTTGATAACTGTATTACAGTATGTAATATGGAAAATTTCGACCCATTGGGTATTCATACGGGAGAAAGTATCGTTGTGGCTCCATCTCAAACTCTTACCAATAGTGAATATCATAAATTACGAGAGCTGGCGATACGAATTATCCGGCATATTGGTATTGTAGGGGAATGTAATGTCCAATATGCTTTTGATCCACAGTCGGAAGATTACCGGGTTATCGAAGTCAATGCCCGATTGAGCCGTTCTTCGGCCTTGGCCTCGAAAGCAACGGGGTATCCTCTTGCTTTTGTCGCAGCAAAGCTGGGTTTAGGATACGGATTATTTGATTTGAATAATTCGGTTACAAAAACGACATCTGCATTTTTCGAGCCTGCATTAGATTATATCGTGTGCAAAATACCTCGTTGGGATTTAGCCAAATTTCAAGGTGTAGACAGAGAGTTAGGCTCGAGTATGAAATCAGTGGGTGAAGTTATGGCTATCGGTCGTACATTTGAAGAAGCTATTCAAAAAGGGCTGCGCATGATTGGTCAAGGAATGCATGGATTTGTTAGCAATAAAGAGCTTATTATTACAGATATAGACAAGGCTTTAAGAGAACCGACCGATAAACGTATTTTCGTTATTTCGAAAGCATTCCGGCAGGGATACACCATAGATCAAGTACATAAACTGACTCATATAGATAAATGGTTTTTACAAAAACTTCATAATATCATCAGGACAGCTATTGAACTTGAAACTATCCAGGATATAGAGAAAATACCTGAAGATTTATTGAGAACAGCTAAAAAGCAAGGCTTTTCGGATTTTCAAATAGGCCGCTCGATATTGCAAGACAAAATGGACGATGCCGAAGCTACGATACTTACGATACGGAATTTAAGAAAAAAGAAGGGCATAACTCCTGTAGTGAAACAAATCGATACTTTAGCTGCAGAGTATCCAGCACAAACCAATTATCTATATTTGACGTATAACGGTGCAGAAAATGATGTAAAATACTTGGGAGATCAACGGTCGATTATCGTTTTAGGCTCTGGAGCCTACCGTATCGGTAGTTCGGTTGAATTCGACTGGTGCAGTGTCAACGCTCTTAATACGATTCGAAAAGAAGGTTGGAGATCGGTAATGATTAATTATAATCCTGAAACTGTCTCTACCGATTATGATATGTGCGACCGACTTTATTTCGATGAATTGACTTTCGAACGGGTGATGGATATCATCGAACTCGAAAATCCTCATGGTGTCATACTTTCTACCGGAGGACAAATCCCCAACAATTTAGCAACTCGCCTTGATGAACAGAATGTAAATATTCTGGGAACTTCAGCTACATCTATAGATAATGCGGAAGACCGACATAAATTTTCGTCGATGCTTGACAGACTGGGAATCGACCAACCTCGTTGGAGAGAATTAAGTACTCTCAACGATATTTTTGATTTTGTCGACGAAGTGGGCTATCCAGTATTAGTACGTCCTTCTTATGTATTGTCGGGTGCTGCAATGAATGTATGTTCCAATGATACGGAGTTGAAACAATTTCTTCAGTTAGCAGCTAATGTTTCGAAAAAACATCCGGTAGTTGTAAGTGAATTTATACAACATGCAAAAGAAATCGAAATGGATGCTGTTGCTTGCAACGGAGAAGTAGTCATGTATGCTATATCGGAACACATAGAATTTGCCGGAGTACATTCTGGGGATGCAACGATACAATTTCCTCCTCAAAAATTATATGTGGAGACCGTTCGTCGCATAAAGAAAATTGCCGGTCAAATCGCTAAAGAATTAAAAATATCCGGACCTTTCAATATCCAATTTTTGGCTAAAAATAATGATATCAAGGTAATCGAATGTAATTTGAGAGCATCGAGAAGTTTCCCATTTGTTTCAAAAGTATTGAAAATAAACTTTATAGAATTGGCGACAAAGGTGATGATGGGACTTCCGGTAGAGAAACCGAACAAAAACGAATTTGATTTGGACTATGTCGGGATAAAAGCATCTCAATTTTCTTTTTCCAGATTGCAAAAGGCAGATCCGGTTTTAGGTGTAGATATGGCATCTACCGGAGAAGTCGGTTGTATTGGAGACGATACTTATGAAGCTGTGTTGAAATCGATGCTATCTGTAGGATACTCTATTCCAGAGAAAAATATCTTGTTATCAACGGGTACGGCAAAGCAAAAAACTGATATGCTCGATGCTGCTGTCATGCTACATAACAAAGGATACAAGCTTTTCGCAACAGGCGGGACCCATAAATTCTTGGCAGATAATGGAATCCCTTCTACACGGGTATATTGGCCCAGCGAAACTAAGCAATTTCCCCAGGCTTTGGATATGATTCACAATAAAGAAATAGATTTTGTTGTAAACATTCCTAAGAATCTGACTCAAACTGAATTAGACAACGGTTACAAAATACGTCGAGCAGCTATAGACTTCAATATTCCATTGATTACAAATGCTCGTTTAGCTTCGGCTTTTATCGGAGCATTTTGTAGTATGAATATCAGTGAAATACAAATTAAGAGTTGGGAAGAATATAAATGATTCTGTAAAAAGATAGAAAGAAGGAGGTATCCCGAAAACAGTATACCTCCTTCTTTCTTGTGATTACTTCAATTAAAATCTCACGTCGATACCTCCCATCGCGATAATTCCCGGCATGGGAAAGCCTTCGTTGATTGTATACGAAGTATTCGTTAAATTCTCACCTTTTACAAATAAAGTTATATTACGTTTGTCATTTCCGAAACGATATGCTATCCGAGCATTCAAAAGAGTATAGTTTTCTTTATCTACCGGTTTTGTAGTAACATAAAGATTGAAAATGGACTGAGTATTAAGTGTAAAGCTCCATTTTCCAGGGGTATAGTCAATTTCTCCGAATAATTTATGTTCAGGAGCACCGACCAAAGGTTTATTCATGTGTAAATAACTATAGTTAGTTCCGAAATTCCAGTTTTTAAGAAAGTGGTATGATAAATCAAATTCCACCCCTTTGTTATAAAATTTTCCCGTATTTATATTTTTCATTTTCCCGTTAACGGGAGTCGCCACAATGGTATTTTTTCCATCGATATAAAATGCTGTAATTTCCGCATGCAATTTCCCATTTAAGAATTGTTGTCCGACCGATATTTCATAATTGAGCATACTTTCCGGTTTCAAATCGGGATTAGCCGGAGCATACATGTATAGTTCTCTTATATTCGGACTTCTGAAACCTTTAGAAAAGGATGCTTTAATCGTATTTCCGTGGAAGGGATTAATCGTCAATCCGGCTTGCGGAACCCATTCGTTTCCGAATGTAGTATTATGTTCATAACGGACTCCGGCATTCAAGTTCAAAATGCTCCACAATTCTTGTTGCATAACAATATATCCAGCCAGTTCATGCACGCTTTTATCTATAATTAGTTTTTCTGTTCCGTCGAAGTTATCATTCCATGCATGTCCTCCCCAATTCTTATAATCTACCCCTAAAGTAAATTGATTTCCGGGAAACAGAAAGAACGATTCATATGCCAAAACGCCATAATTGAAATCGGTAGAACGGAAATAATATGTGCTGGGGATATCTGTATTCTGTCCATCGTCTATTTTATGATTCCCCCAATTATAAAACAGTTGTATTGCACCGTTATGTTTATCGAATTTATTGGACAAGGAGGCAGAAGCTGTACCTCTCCATATTTTCATCCAGTTATGATACATAGGTTCATCTATCGTACCGGGATTATGAGTGTCATAGTATGCTAAACTGACATCTCCCATCACTGAAAAGTGGTTATTTATATTATAGCCTAATTTGCCGAAACCATTAGTTATATTAAATTGAGAATTGGGACGATGACCATCAGTACGGTCGTGATTGATAGAGAAAAAGCTGTTGAATTTACCCAATTTCACTCCATTGTTCACCATATATTTCTGCGTATTATACGACCCATACATTATCCGGGCATGTGTTGTAACCCCTTCTTCGTGTTGGCTACGGGTTATGATATTCACGACTCCGCCCATAGCATTGGAGCCATATAGTAAGGAGCCTGGGCCTCGTATCACTTCTACTCTATCTACGTCGGAAGCTACATAGGTATCGGGTAAGCTGTGCCCAAAAACTCCTGCCCATTGAGGTTGTCCGTCGAACAACATCAGGACTTTGTTCCCAGCCCCGACCCCTCGAATATTTACTGCCCCTGCTCCTCCATTCGATACACCGAATCCTGTGATACCTTTCTGAGTAACGAATAGTCCGGGAACTCGTTGTGACAATACTGGTAATAGAGCCGATTCACTACTTTTATCTATTTCTTCCCTTGTTATAACAGATACAGATAGTGGAATATTGTTCTTATTTACCAAAGTTTTATTAGCAGTTACAACGACTTGCTCTATTTCTAAGGTATCAGATAATGAACGGTCTGCTTTAGCGGGATTATATCCTGCCAAACAAAACACGAATAATGCTGTAATTTGAAGTTTTTGTTTCATTTTTTATTTATTATTTGTAATATCTTTTCATAAAATCGTGTTACGATAGAATCGTATTTAGTTAGTTGTAAAATATTTCAACCTACATTTTTCAAATATGATACATAAAATAATTATTTCTTAATATATTATTTGAGCACAAAAAAAATGACCTTTAATTCGTGTTATTATTTTTCTGAATCGTGTTACTTTGTACCCCAAAAAAAATTAATCTGCCCGACTCATAACCAATTTACCGTGTTTAATATCCCGTATGGAGACCAATTTGTCTGATAACTCTGTCAATCGATAAGCTTCTCCTTTAACCGTAGCAATATGCAAGCAAAAGTTTTTATTCAGATAATATTGTGCCGATGATAAAATAACATCTTGATAAAATTGTTGTATTTCGTCGATTCGCTGAGGTATATTTTTCTTAGACTGGTCATACATAATAATTATCGTTCCTGCAACGATATGATTGCATTGCCATTTTTTTTCCGCTATGTTTTTTTCTACAAGAAAACGAATAGCCTGTGAACGATTGGCAAAACCATTATCTATAACAAACCGGTCAAGAGAATTGACCAATTCCTCATCTAATGAAACACCAAACCTCTTTAATGCCATATTGCAAATTTTATCTTATTTAATACTAATTTCGTTTGCCATAAGTTAAAACAAGTTCAATAAATATTTGTTTACATAATAAGTAAAAACATTTCTGCATTAATCTTGTTTTAACCTAAGAAACAACATTAATATGACAAATTATTTTATCATAAAATACACCCACAACAAAGACTATATAAATGCCACCATTGACCAGCAATGTGATGATATACCTCTTGGTGAAGGTCTCAAAGATATATGTCTTTATTTGAAAAATAATCATTCTCAAATATTTACAGAAATACAATTATCTGAAAATAGAGAATTTACTATTTCGTGGGAACAAGATATTACATCCTCCAATTATCTTTTAATGCCTGGTCACGATATTATCCATCGGCTGAAAGAGTTAAAGAATGTCATAGAAAATTCCCAAAATTTTGAACAAAAATACAAAAAATTTGACTTTATAACAGACAATATGAATATTAATATCGACGATATCATTGTCTGCCTCTCAGATAAAGGAAAAAAAGAAGCAATAAGTAAATATTCTGAAGAATTGGCTTTTTTGATGACAAAAGTCGTTCCGAAGTTAATTCCTCTAAATCAAATAAAAATAGAAGTTTCCGGTATGAGTTTTATTATGGTGAAAAATATTCTATCGGAAATATACGAGCAAATACCCGGCGAAAGAAAAAACAAGTTCCACTATCAAATAGATTTTGATGAACTTGTTTTTAGATGATTATGTGTTGATGAAAACGAGGCTGTCTCAAAATATATATTGAGATGGCCTCTATTTTATTCTAAACATGAATCATTGATATTCTTTAAAAAAGAAATTTTCCTCATTCCTTTTCCGTGGTTTCTCTTACCGGAGATTTTCTTGTACAGTTTTGAATATCATTTTTAATATATGATACAAAAATAAGCTTTGACAGAAAAAAGGTAGGTTTTGTCAGATATTTTTATCAATAAGCATTGACACAAAAAAGCTGCCCCAAATTTATTTTGAGACAGCTTTTCTATTTTCTTATGAGTTAAAGATTTTCTTTTTCTTTGGCTGGATTTTTATAATATATCTTCCCTTCAATATATTCTTGAGTTGCAATCAATGTGGGTTTTGGCAACTTTTCATAATATTTGGAAATCTCAATTTGTTCCCGGTTTTCGAAAACCTCTTCCAGATTATCATTATAAGAAGCAAATTCTTGTAATTTTTTTTCCAAATCAGCCTTCATTTCAACTGCAATCTGATTGGCTCTTTTACCAATAATACAAACGGTCTCATATACATTACCTGTATCTTCTGACAATGCGATCATATCGCGGGTCACCGTGTTAGTGGGTGCATTCGATTTTTTGTAATCCATATCTCTTTTCGATTATTCTTTTACGTATTTATTTGCTACATTAAACATGCGTTTGGCCTCTTTCATATTAGAAGATTCGGGAAATTCATTTATGAAACTGTAATATTCATCAATTACGTCCCGAAAACGGTCTATTTTCTTTTCTTCAACACTTTGAGTAGCTTCCTGAAACTTAGCTTTCAAAATAAGGAAAGATAATG
Organism: Coprobacter secundus subsp. similis; assembly: GCF_015097275.1. Lineage (GTDB taxonomy): Bacteria > Bacteroidota > Bacteroidia > Bacteroidales > Coprobacteraceae > Coprobacter > Coprobacter secundus. The sequence goes on along the minus strand of NZ_AP023322.1, from coordinate 732,467 downwards.
TTTCTCTATATTTTGTGTAGGGATAGTCTCTCAATGCATTTTGAGCCGTTATTACTGCCGACTCATAATTATTGCCCATATAGTTCCCTAAATTATAGTACAATTGAGCACTTAACAATTCTTTTTCTACCAATTTTTCTTGTAAAGAAATGATTATGTCTTGCGCTTCTTTGGCTCTTTCACTTTTGGGAAAGTATTCCAAAAACATTTGTAACTCATCTATTGCCTTATATGTTCCTGACTGGTCGAGTGCCGGTTCGGGAGAATCCAGATAATATCCATATCCTGCGTAGAATCTGGATAATTCGGCATATTGTCCTTTAGGATAATTGGTATAATATGTTGTAAAATATTGCCCTGAGGTGATATAATCTTTGGCCAGATAATGACTTCTTGCCAGTAAATAAAGTGATTCCTCAGCTTTGTCGGTACCTTTGAATATGGTTACCAACTCTTCCAATAATGTATACGCTCTCGAATATTTTTTCTGTTCAAAATATTTCTTAGCATATTCATATTTTAGCTCATAATCTTGGCTTTTAAGTATTTTATTGTATTCGCTACATGAAGCGAAAAGCATGATTATGGCAAATAAATATATAATTTTTCTTTTCATATGCTTAAATAATGTGCAAATGTAGGAAATAGCATCGAATAACAAAAACAAAAAAATGAATTTTAACGGATATACTCTATTAAATAAATAAAATAGCACAGGTCTCTGCTGTGTATTGCCGACCTGTACTATTCTATATATATGATTATTAAAAAAGATTACAATTGATATAGTTGGTGTGCAGCCATCAACTCAAGGCTGTGTCTACGCAAAATATCGATACACATATTTATATCGTTGGGGCGAATTACCACATGTGCAACGTCGCCTGAAGAAAAGGCATACATGTATTCAATAAATACTCCTGCCTCTGACAGATAGTGCAATGCTTTTGATAAGGCTCCCGGGGTATTCGGACAATTTAGGCAGACAACTTCCGTCAATGTTACTCCGAAATGATTGTCTTTAAGTAGTTTGTAGGCCTTATCCGGGTCTGACACAATGACTCTAAGAATACCAAATTCTGCATTTTCAGCCATACTGAATGCCGATAAATTGATTCCAGCATTTCCTAACACTGAGGTCACTTCATTTATACGTCCAGTTTTGTTTTCGAGAAAAACCGATAATTGCTTTATAATCATAATATTTACAGGTTTATTGTATATTTCGGTTATCTATCACTCGTTTGGCTTTTCCTTGACTGCGTTCGAGGCTACGTGGTTCCACTAATTTTACATTTGCGGCAATGCCCAGTACGCTTTGCAAACGGTGAGCTATTTTCTTTTTTAATTCTACCATTCGGGTAATTTCGTCGGAATAGCATTCGGGACGCACTTCAACCAATACTTCGAGAGTATCCAAATTATTTTTGCGATCGACAATCAGCATGTAATGAGGTTCGAATTCTTGCATTTCAAGTATTACACTTTCGACTTGGGACGGGAATACGTTTACACCTCGAATAATCAACATATCATCGCTGCGTCCTGTAATTCGGGTCATACGAACTGTGGTTCTACCGCAAGGACATGGTTCGTATATTAACGAACATAAATCTTTGGTACGATATCTTAGCAAAGGCAGACCTTCTTTAGTGATTGTAGTGAATACTAATTCTCCTGACTCTCCGGGGGCTAAGGGTTCTAATGTTTTAGGGTCTATTATTTCCGGATAAAAATGGTCTTCACTGATATGGGCTCCATGCTGATATTCGCATTCATGGGCGACTCCCGGTCCCATAACTTCACTGAGCCCGTAAATATCGTAAGCTTTTATGCCTAGTTTGGATTCTATTTCACGGCGCATATTTTCGGTCCAAGGTTCTGCACCGAATATGCCAACTCTCAATTTAAACTCTTCTCTCGGTATGCCGGAATCCTGTATGGCATCTGCCAAATATAATGCGTAAGAAGGTGTACAAGCCAGAGCTGTGGGCCCGAAATCTCGCATCAGTTGTATTTGTTTTGCAGTATTTCCACTTGACATGGGTATGACTGTCGCACCTAGATTTTCGACACCGTAATGTAGTCCCATTCCTCCAGTAAATAAACCATAGCCATATGATACGTGAAATATATCATTTTTATCGGTTCCGTAAGCAGAGAGACATCGCGCTACTGATTCGGCCCAAGTTACAAGGTCTTGACGAGTATATCCAACGACAGTAGGCCGTCCAGTAGTTCCTGACGATGCGTGTAAACGCACAATCTCAGACATAGGTACGGCAAAGAGGCCAAACGGGTAATTGTCCCGTAAATCTTGTTTTGTTGTGAACGGTAATTTTACAATATCGTCAATAGAATTTATATCATTAGGTGTTATTCCTATTTCCTGCATTTTTTTTCGATAAAAAGGTGTATTATGATATACTCTCTCGACAGTTTGTTTCAAGCGTATCCCTTGCAATTTGCGCATATCTTCACGCTTCATGCATTCCATGGTTTCGTTCCAAATCATTTCTAATATTCCTGCTTTTTATTGTTATTTTATGTATTTTAGGCAAAGTAAGCAAAAAATGCCGATTCATACATATATTAACGGAAAAACTTTTAATATGTTATAAAAATGGATTGATAAAATTTTATTTGAAATAAATATTCTATTGTAAAGAATTATAATGCTTTAATTCTATATAATGTCTCCCTAATATTGTACCATTTTTTCGTATATTCGCATCAAAATATCCATACAAATTATGTCTGAAAAAAAACTTTTACGGTCAAACAATAAAATAATAGCCGGAGTCTGTGGCGGGCTGGCCGATTATTTCGATATAGATGCTACTCTCATGAGAGTAATCGTCGTATTAGCTGCGGTATTTACCGGTTTTTTTCCGATAACTGTCGCTTACGTGATACTTATATTCATCATACCTGAAGCTCGATAATAACTGGATAATAATTGGCTATACAAAATTGTCTTATGGAGTTTAAAATAGTTTCTTCATATAAACCTACCGGAGACCAACCGGAAGCTATTGATGAATTGAGTCAGGGCATTAAGGATAATATTCCTTATCAGACTTTGTTGGGGGTAACCGGTTCAGGAAAGACTTTTACAATGGCTAACGTCATTGAAAGGGTCCAAAAACCGACGTTGATTCTTAGTCATAATAAAACTTTGGCAGCACAATTGTACGGTGAGTTTAAGAGCTTTTTCCCGGATAATGCTGTGGAATATTTTGTATCGTATTATGATTATTATCAGCCGGAAGCTTATATCCCAACCACAGATACGTATATAGAGAAAGATCTTGCGATAAATGATGAAATAGAGAAACTCCGGTTATCGACTACATCGTCTTTGCTATCCGGGCGGAAGGACGTCATTGTGGTTTCGTCTGTGTCTTGTCTGTATGGTATCGGGAATCCTGAAGATTTTCATAGTAATGTTATCGACCTTCATGTAGGCATGAAACTGGAGAGAAATAATTTTCTTCGTTCTTTGGTCAATAGCCTTTATTCAAGAAATGAAGTCGTACTGGATAGAGGTAATTTCCGAGTGAAAGGCGATACTGTCGATATATTTTTGGCTTATGCAGATATTATATTAAGAGTTATTTTCTGGGGTGAAGAAATAGAATCCATTGAGAGTGTAGATCCGGTGAGTGGACATACTATTACTCTTTTCAATGATTATAAGGTATATCCTGCTAATATTTTTGTTACAACAAAAGAACGTATAGATAGAGCAATAGGAGAAATAGAAATTGATTTGGGTAAGCAGGTTGAATTTTTTCAGTCGATAGGGAAAAATCTGGAAGCCAAGCGTATACAAGAAAGGGTTACTTATGATTTGGAAATGATTAGAGAGGTTGGCCATTGCTCTGGAATAGAGAACTATTCGCGATACTTTGACGGACGAGCAGCCGGGACACGGCCTTTCTGTCTTATGGATTACTTTCCAAAGGATTTTATGGTTATCATAGACGAAAGTCATGTTACTATACCTCAAATACGAGCTATGTACGGAGGGGATAATTCTCGTAAAGCTAATTTGGTGGAATATGGGTTTCGCCTGCCAGCAGCTATAGATAACCGTCCGTTAAAGTTTGAAGAGTTTGAGGAATTGGCCAAACAGGTAATTTTTGTGAGTGCTACTCCTGCCGATTATGAACTGGAGAAGAGTGAAGGTGTCATTGTAGAACAGGTGATACGTCCTACAGGATTATTGGATCCTGTTATAGAAGTTCGTCCAAGCCTAAACCAGATAGATGATTTGTTGGAAGAAATTCAAGTACGTATAGAAAAAGATGAACGGGTATTGGTAACTACGTTGACCAAACGTATGGCGGAAGAGTTGAATACATATCTTCTGCGTCTCGATATCCGTTGTAACTATATCCACTCGGATGTAGATACTCTGGAGCGGATAAAAATCATCGACGATTTACGTAATGGATTGTATGATGTCCTTATCGGAGTTAATTTATTAAGAGAGGGGCTTGACTTGCCCGAGGTATCATTGGTAGCGATACTTGATGCTGATAAAGAAGGTTTTTTAAGGTCTCATCGGTCCCTGACTCAGACTGCAGGTCGTGCTGCCAGAAACTTAAACGGAATGGTAATCATGTATGCCGACAGGATTACGGAAAGCATGCAGAAAACTATAGATGAAACCAATCGCCGAAGGGAGAAACAGTTAGCTTATAACGAAAAGCATAATATTACTCCTCAAGCCATTCAAAAGGCCAAAAATTCTGTTCTTAATAGGGAAAATACTGGTGCAGAACCTATTTTGTATAGAGAAGAATACAGCCAAAGTGCGAATATAGCTGCCGACCCGGTAATACAATATATGAGTAAAGACCAATTGAAGAAAACAATCGAGAAAACTCGTAAAGCAATGGTTGAAGCGGCCAAGAAGATGGAATTTATTGAAGCGGCACAATTACGCGACGAACTGATAAAGTTAGAAGATAAATATGCAACCCTTTAAATTTACTGATATATTGTATGAAATCGGATATAGAAATTGCCAGAGAGACCAAGTTGGAATTAATAAATAAAGTAGCTTGTTCTATAGGAATAGATGATGATGAACTGGTTCATTACGGCAAATATATAGCCAAAGTTCCGATACATCTGATAAGTGAATCAAAAATAAAACGGCATCGTCTGATACTGGTAACATCTATTTCCCCTACTCGGTTGGGAATAGGTAAAACGACAGTCAGTATAGGACTCGCTTTAGGATTGAATAAATTAGGTAAGCGGGCCGTTGTAGCTTTGCGTGAACCGTCTTTAGGTCCATGTTTCGGAATCAAAGGAGGGGCGGCAGGAGGCGGATATGCTCAAGTATTGCCCATGGAAGACATTAACCTTCATTTTACAGGGGATTTCCATGCAGTTACTTCTGCCCATAATATGATATCTGCTTTACTGGATAACTATATATATCAAAATCGCAATCAGGGAACGGTATTGAAGAGTGTTGTATGGAAACGGGTTTTGGATATTAATGACCGGGGATTGCGACAAATAATATCCGGACTGGGTGGTGGTTACAATGGCGTTCCGGCAGAAACCGGATTTGACATTACTCCGGCATCGGAGTTGATGGCAATATTGTGTTTGGCTTCGGACTTGGTTGATTTGAGGAGACGCATCGACAAGATTTTGTTAGGATATCGTATCGATGGTTCCCCTTTTTTGGTAAAGGACCTTGGTATAGGCGGTTCGATTACAGCTTTGTTGAAAAATGCGATTCTTCCCAATCTGGTACAAACGACAGAAAAAACGGCAGCATTTATTCATGGAGGACCATTTGCGAATATCGCTCATGGTTGCAATTCTGTGATAGCTACTAAAATGGCTTTGACATATGGTGATTATACCATTACCGAAGCCGGATTCGGTGCAGACCTCGGAGCGGAAAAATTTTTCAATATTAAATGTCGACAGAGTGGTTTGTCTCCCAGCCTCACAGTTATCGTTGTTACTTTGCAAGGATTGAAGTTGCATGGGAATATTCCTGAAGAACAGATTAAATTGTCAAATGTGGACGGAGTTAGAAAGGGTATTGATAATCTTGACAAACATATAAAGAATATGCAGGCTTTCGGACAGACCGTATTGGTTGCTCTAAATCGTTTTTCTACTGATAGTGATGAGGAAATCGACATACTCCGTAAGTATTGTGCCAAAAAAAGTGTTCGTTTTGCAATAAACAATGCTTTTTCCGAAGGCGGTAATGGTGCACTGCATTTAGCTAAGGAAGTTGTAGAGGCGATAGGGTCTCAGCCTTCTCTTCCTCTTAAATTTACGTATGAAAATGAAGACCGAATACGTACTAAAATAGAAAAAGTGGCTTGTAAAATATACGGTGCGGGAAATGTAAAATTCAGTAAAAAGGCGGAGGAAAAGCTACTGCAAATCGAGAATTTAAAACTCAATCATTATCCGGTATGTATTGCCAAGACTCAATATTCGTTTACAAATGATCCAAAGCAGACTGGAACTGTTGAAAATTTTGAATTCGAAATAAATGATATAGTTATCAATAACGGGGCAGAATTTGTTGTCGCATTGGCAGGTGATATTATACGTATGCCGGGACTTCCGAAGATACCGAATGCTTATAAAATAGACGTCATCAACGGGGAAATAACGGGATTAAGCTAAAGGATATAATGAAAGAATATAAATTACAGGACTGGTTGCCAACTACTAAAAAAGAGATTGAACTCAGAGGATGGGATTATATAGATGTGATTCTTTTCTCGGGTGATGCTTATGTAGATCATCCTTCATTCGGGGCTGCAGTTATCGGGCGGACTTTGGAATCTGAAGGGCTACGAGTGGCAATTGTCCCCCAACCGAACTGGCGAGATGATTTGAGAGACTTTAAAAAATTAGGTCAACCCAGATTGTTTTTCGGAATTTCGGCGGGAGCTATGGATTCGATGGTAAACCACTATACGGCCAATAAACGGCTTCGGTCGGACGATGCCTATACTCCCGATGGCCGGGCCGGCATGCGTCCGGACTACCCTACCATCGTCTATACTCAAATATTGAAAAAACTATATCCTGATGTTCCGGTTGTTATCGGAGGGATAGAGGCCTCTTTGAGACGGCTTACCCATTATGATTATTGGGAAAATCGTTTGCGTCCCAGTATATTAGTCGATTCGAAAGCCGACTTATTGATATATGGCATGGGAGAAAAGCCAATAAGAGAGTTAGTTGCCCGTCTGCTCGACGGAGAAACAGTGGACTCTATAAAAGATATCCGACAAACAGTTGTAATCACCTCTATTCATGAAATTCCCAAGGAGACAGAAAATGATACGGATGTTGTTTTGGCTTCTCATGAACAATGTCTTGCGAACCGAAAATTGCAATCGGCCAATTTTAAACATATAGAAACAGAGTCGAATAAATATGAAGCTCGCCGATTATGGCAAAAATGCGGGGACGTTGTCGTAAAAGTCAATGTTCCTTTTCCTCCGATAAGTGAAGAGGAAATAGACGCTTCATTTGATTTGCCTTATACCCGCTTGCCTCATCCTAAATATAAGGGGAAAACCATTCCAGCTTATGAGATGATAAAATTTTCGGTAAATCTCCATAGAGGATGTTTTGGAGGATGTGCGTTTTGCACTATATCTGCACATCAGGGAAAATTTATTGCTTCCCGCTCGAAACAGTCGATATTAAAGGAGGTGAAAGAAATTATAAGTATGCCGGATTTTAAAGGTTACTTGAGTGATTTAGGCGGCCCGTCGGCCAATATGTACCAAATGCACGGTTCTGACCAGAGGATATGCCGTAAATGTAAACGCCCTTCCTGTATTTATCCGGAAATATGTCCGAATTTGAATACGGACCATACTCCATTGCTGGATATATATCATAGCGTGGATGCTCTCAAAGGGATAAAAAAGTCGTTCATTGGCAGTGGTGTTCGTTATGATTTACTACAATATCGTCATAAAGATGAAAAAATAAATGAAGCTAATAAAAGATATACTAAAGAACTTATTAGCAGACATGTTTCAGGAAGGTTGAAAGTTGCACCGGAACATACATCCGACCGGGTTCTAAATGTTATGAGAAAACCTTCATTCAAACAGTTTGAAACTTTTAAAAAAACATTTGACACGATAAATCAAGAAGAAGGTCTAAAGCAACAGATAGTCCCGTATTTCATATCAAGCCATCCGGGTTGTCATGAAGAAGATATGGCTGAATTGGCTGTCATTACAAAAAAACTGAATTTTCATTTGGAACAGGTTCAAGACTTCACCCCTACCCCGATGACGCTGGCAACAGAAATATATTATACCGGATATCACCCTTATACCGGAGAAAAAATATTTACAGCTCACAGCCAAGAAGAAAAATTGGCGCAAAGGCAATTTTTCTTCTGGTATAAACCTGACCAGCGGAAAAAGATAGAACAAGAGTTGATACGCATACATCGTAGAGATTTATTGCAAAAATTGTATGGTAGTTTTATTCGATATGATAATTTTGCCGATAAGCAGAAACGAAGAAAGAAATAATATAAAATAATTGTTATATATGAAACGAACAATAAACAGTTTAATTATGGCCGGAACCGTTGTATTATCAGCCTGTCAAACACAAAAAAGTGATACAGGCGAGATTATCGGCAAAAGTTCTCCGAAGATTGAAAACGGAATTATGACTCCTGAAGTTATGATGAGCCTCGGAAGAGTCGGAGGTGTAGAATTATCGCCTGATAAACAAAAGATTCTGTATGGAGTTACTTATGTAAGTATCCCAGAAAATAAAAGTAACCGGGAGCTTTTTGTCATGAATATTGATGGAAGTGATAAAAAGCAGATTACCCGGACTCCGAAATCGGAACAAAATGCTGTATGGTTCCAAAATGGAGAAAAAATAGCATTTTTGTCGACCGAGAGCGGGAATTCACAGCTTTGGGTAATGAATGCGGATGGCAGCCAACGTGTTCAGATAAGTAATCAGGAGAATGGAATAGATGGATTCGTTATATCTCCGGATGAAACCAAGATAGTGTTTTTTTCCAATATAAAATATGGACAAAGGGCTTCTGACTTATATCCTGACCTTCCCAAGGCTACGGGTCGTGTTATTGATGATTTGATGTATAAGCATTGGGATGAATGGGTCGAGAGCATTCCGCATCCATTTGTTGCTGATTTTAATGGAAAGGATGAGATAAAGAATATTTCTGATATTATGGAAGGGGAACCTTATGAGGCACCGATGAAGCCTTTTGGTGGAACAGATGATTTTGCGTGGACACCTGACAGTAAAAATATTGTGTATACATCTCGTAAGAAACAAGGTAAGGAATATTCTCTATCTACAAATTCTGATATATATATTTACAATATAGAGAGTAAGAATGCACGAAACTTGACTGAAGGAATGATGGGATATGATACTAATCCACGCATATCTCCTGATGGACATTATATGGCCTGGATGAGTATGGAGCGCGATGGTTATGAGTCGGATAAAAACCGATTATTTATTCTTGATTTACAAAGTGGGGAAAAGCGTTACTTAACAGATGAGTTTGATTACAGTCTCGATCAGCTTGTATGGGCGGAGAATAGCAAAGACATTTATTTTTTAAGTGTTGTCCAAGGGACAGAACAGATATTCAAAATAAATGTCGAAAGTAAAAAAATAGACCAAATTACTAATGGGGATTTTGATTATGCTTCCGTCTCTCCGGTTAATGATGAAACGTTGATTGCTTTGCGTCATTCTATTTCAAAGCCCGATGAAATTTATTCTATAAAAATGTCGACTAAAGAGGTGTCTGAACTGTCTTTTGAGAATAAGGATATTCTGGATCAACTAACGATGGGTAAAGTCGAGGGGCGCTGGATAGGCACTACGGATAACAAAAAAATGTTGACGTGGATTATATATCCGCCTCATTTTGACCCGAATAAAAAATATCCGACATTACTGTATTGTCAGGGAGGACCTCAAAGTCCTGTGAGTCAATTCTGGTCATATCGTTGGAATCTACAACTGATGGCAGCTAACGGATACGTTATCGTTGCACCTAACAGACGAGGATTATATGGATTCGGACAAGAATGGCTCGAACAGATAAGTGGTGATTATGGTGGTCAAAATATGAAAGATTATTTTTCGGCTATAGATACGATGAAAAAGGAAAGCTTTGTTGATGAAGACCGTTTGGGAGCTGTAGGAGCAAGTTATGGAGGATTTTCCATTTATTGGCTGGCCGGACATCATGAAAAACGATTTAAAGCTTTTATTGCTCATGCCGGAATTTTCAATTTAGAACAGCAATATGTAGAAACTGAAGAAATGTGGTTTGCCAACTGGGATTTGGGTGGAGCATATTGGGAAAAAGATAATGCTATCGCTCAACGGAGTTATGCAAATTCTCCTCATAAGTTTATTGATAAATGGGATACGCCTATATTAGTTACTCACGGTGAGCATGATTACAGGATATTGGCTTCGCAAGGTATGGCAGCATTTAATGCTGCTGTATTGAGAGGGGTTCCGGCAGAGATGGTTGTATTCCCTGATGAAACTCACTGGATATCTCAACCACAAAATGCAATTTTGTGGCAACGTGTATTTTTCCGTTGGCTTGACCATTGGCTGAAACCGGAAGAGAACAAGTGATTTGTTGCTTTATTGAAATAAGGAAAGAAGGTGTCTGAAAAGGGTGCCTTCTTTTTTGTGTACACTCCCTTTTTGAAAGGACTGTATTTTTGTTTAAAATAAAAGCGAATTATTGAGTGTATATAAGATAAGGTGTGCTATCCACATATTACTAAATAGACTCTTTGCCTCAACGGGCAATTGATTTAAGGAGCAGTTTGACAATAAACTAATCGACAGCCAAATAGGAAAAGAAACGAAATAAACTATAGAAAATTAATGTGTTAAAAACGAATGATTATTGGTAATATTTATTATTTTTGTAATTGGATTGAGCTATAATTCTTTCCGGACATATTAGAAATAAGAAGAAGCGTTATGCTTATCTTGTAGTTTGAAAACCTGAGAAACTTTCAAAGAATGTACAAGGGATAGCATAGTGGTTCTCGCGCATATAGCGTGGGCTGCTGTTATCATATCTGTACATTCGGGTTTTCTCAGGACCTTCAAACTAAGATGTGATATTTGTAGTACCACGCTTTTTATGTTTTTCAATAAGTGTAAATAGAAGAACCATTAAAATAGTAAATTTATGAGGAAAATTGTTATTACCCTTTTGTTATTCTTTTGTGCAATTGAGTTCTTTGCGCAAAGTGAAAGCGCCAAACCTACTTTTGGAGTTGAATTGGATAGAGAAGTGACTATTGCCATAATAGAAAAAGAAACCTACCAAGACGTAATAGTCGAGTTGAAATCTGCGGATTTAGGAGACTTATTTGTAGAAGGGGTAAAGATAACTGTAAAGGATGCTAAAACAGGGGAAAAAATATATAAAAAGCGTTTTTCAAAGTCTTATCTTTATGCTTTTTCAGATGGTACTATTCAAGTAGGTAAAGGTAATGCACTAACTCAACTTACATTATACAAATCTAAAGAATACGGTGTTTGGTTAATGAAAATAAGAAAAAATGGAATTTACTAATTTGAATAGTTATGTACCCAAAAGATAATATTTTCAATATTTACTACAATATAGGCAAACGAATTCCATTCTTGGTTAAACGATGTGAGTTGGGACTAGAGCGGTCGTCAAGTGAGGAGAGGCGTATTGACCTGAATCAAGATAGAATCTTTTTAGTTGAAATAGTAAAACCGCGTGGTAGGTATGGAAAAGCTTATGGCAAATGCTTTGTGAATGGTAAACCTGATAACACTTATAGACAAGAGTGCTATCCGAATATCAAAGACGAAGAAATCCCTTGTGCCGGATGTGGAGAATGGGTTTTAATTGATGTCCCAGGTGTATCTCTTGATGAAATATTTCCTATTCACAAAGCAAATGAGATACTTATGTTTGGAAAATACAAGGGAAAATCTTTTGGTGAGATCTATAAAGCAGATTATCAATATCTCCATTGGTTGGAGACAACAGATAGATTTTTCAAAATTGACTTTGAGGAACTTAAACGACTATATCCAAATATAGAGCAACATTCGGATGTATTTATTTCAGATAGAACAATTGATTTTGGGAAATATAAGGGACAAAAGTTTAGCGATATTAAAGACGATATCCTTTATCTTGAATGGCTTGTCTCAATAGGTAAAATATCCATTAAGGATTTCGATTTATTAACCACAATATAATTGATTAAAAATAATGAGTATGAAGAAAATTTTAGTTAATTTAACAATACTCTTTGTTGCCATTAACATTATGGCGCAAGAACATCTTTCATTTAAAGGTATTCCTATCGAAGGAAGTATGACAGAATTCTGTCAAAAACTCAAAACTAAAGGATTTACCTCAATTGGTCGTGAAAACAGTATAACTTTGTTTTCAGGAGACTTTACAGGTCGCAAAGCAACGGTAGGTGTGACTGCTACAGACGATGGAAAAAATGTTTTTGCTGTAGTCGTTTTATTTGACCCAAGTAAAGAGTGGAATACCCTTGTTAATACTTACGACTATTATAAAGATTTATACACTCGTAAATATGGCAAGCCAACAATTTCAAAAGAAAACAATCCTGCCTATTCAGATTCCAATATTGCTTTAATGGCAGAGGTGCATGAAGGAACAGTTGTATACGGTAGCGCATGGGAAGTAACAGGTGGAGATATACAACTTTCAATTGAAAAGTCCTCTGAAATTTACGAAGGTATGGTAATGATTCGTTATCGAGACTTTCAAAATGTTGAAACTAAAATCCAAAATGATTTGGATGATATTTAAAATCAACATGGAGTGAAGAAATATGGAGGCTGTCCAAAAAGTGAAATGCACCCCAAAAGTTAGACATAGAACTTTTGGGGTGCATTTCTTTTAGACACCTTCTTTTTGTTTAAAATAAAAGCGAATTATTGAGTGTATATAAGATAAGGTGTGTTATCCACATATTACTAAATAGACTCTTTGCCTCAACGGGCAATTGATTTAAGGAGCAGTTTGACAATAAATAAAGTGTACACTAATCGACAGCCAAATAGGGAAAGAAACGAAATAAACTATAGAAAATTAATGTGTTAAAAACGAATGATTATTGGTAATATTTATTATTTTTGTAATTGGATTGAGTTATAATTCTTTCCGGATATATTAGAAATAAGAAGAAGCGTTATGCTTATCTTGTGGTTTGAAAACCTGAGAAACTTTCAAAGATGTACAAGGGATAGCATAGTGGTTTTCACGCTATAGCATGGGCTATTATTGTTACATCTGCATATGTGGTTTCCTACAACCTTCAAGTAAAGAGTATGGCATACAGCTCTACGCTTCGTGGTTTAATAAAAGTCCTTGTGGAAACTAAAGGAAAAAATGGAGGATGAAATATGAAGAACTTTATGTTGCCTTTTTTGTTATTTCCCCTTTTTGCAATAGGTGGATGTACAGACAATGCGTCTAAAACGGGAACAAAAACAGAAGCGCACGAGCAACTTGTGCAAACATATACCGTAGAACGGTATAAACTCTTTCCAACACAAAATATGTGGACATTTATCAAACTTGATACACAAACAGGTCAAATGTGGCAATTGCAATATAGTATAAATGATGATAAAGGACGGTTTGAGTATGACCTTAATCCTAATGCACTTGTTGTTAATGGAAAGAAAGTTAATGGTCGCTTTGAACTTTACCCGACTCAAAATATTTACAACTTTATCCTTCTTGACAAAATAGAAGGAAAAACATGGCAGGTTCAATGGTCGCTTGACGAAGAAAATCGTGCAGTTCTTCCTATCATTAAATAAAATGCAGTTTGATAATCAATCTAATACGATTTGAGTTATGAAAAAAATCTTCTTTTCGCTGTTTCTCACATTTACAATTTTTACAACAGCATTCTCCCAGAAAGAATCGGAACACTTAACATTCAAAGGTGTTTCAATTGATGGTACACTGAATGAGTATGTGGTATAAATGAAGCAAGCAGGTTTTACGCATATTGGCACACAAGATGGCACTGCAATTTTACAAAGAGATTTTGCAGGGTTTAAGAGTTGCACTGTCGATGTTTCAACACTTAAAGCAGTAAATGTAGTTAGTACAATTGGTGTTATTTTCCCTGTATGTGAGGATTGGAGTTCACTTGAACGTGACTATGAACACCTTAAATCTATGCTTACTCAAAAATATGGCGAACCTGCCGAAGTTGTCGAGAAATTTCAAGGAAGAGTAACTTCTGATACTAACAATGAAAAATTGCATGAATTATATATGGATAGATGTACTTGGTACACTACATTTGAAACTAAAAATGGCGATATACAATTGTCTTTACAAAAAGGCGAATACGGACAATGCTTCGTTTTGTTAGAGTATTATGACAAAATAAATACTGATACCGTTCGCTCGGCAGCTATGAATGATTTATAATCAGTATTTTGCTTCAATAATATGACTGGAGAATCCATTTCAATAATAGCGATAATCATTGCTTTGATATTAATTCTATGGCTTTACGTTTTTCTCCCTGCAAAAATGGCAAGAAAAAGAGGTCGTAGCGCCATTGGATGGGTTTTACTCTTTTGGATAATTTCTCCACTTTGGGGGATTATCGTGTTGTTTGCATTAGGCGATAGCAAACAGAAAATTCGTGAAGATATAATGGAGGAATTTCATCGTAATTAGTATTAGAATTGACATATGAACTTTTTGCTTGCCATACTTATCTGTGTCGTTGCTACCTCTATTGTTATTATAGTAACCATCCGAAAACGCCTAAAAAACAAATCCAAAGAATTATCAGAAAAATTAAATCATATATCCGCTTATAGTGAGAAGTCCAGTTACGAGCAAGCCCAAGAGAGATTATCTAAACTCAAAGACGTTGTATTTGCTGATATTCCGACAGACCTTAATAACGGCTTTTATGGCAAGATAATCTCTGCAACGCAAGAAAAAAAATTTATCAATTATTATAAACCACATTTTCAAGAGGCGTATTCTCTTCTGAAGAAACTTGAAGTCTTTAACATCACTCCATCTGAAACCATTACCAAATTCATCAATGATTTTGGAGCCATCAATAAACTTGTAAAACAACATAATGATACGGTAATAAATTCCTTACTTGATACATATGAAGATTTTTTCGACCATTGTCTAAAATATCCATTAGACAAGCAACAAAGACGCTCTATCGTTTCAGAAGAAGATAATTGCTTGGTCGTTAGTAGTGCAGGTAGTGGAAAGACCTCTTCTATTGTTGGAAAAGTCAAGTATCTCACAGAAGTAAAGGATATTGCACCTCATAAAATCTTACTAATTAGTTACACAAACAAAGCAGCAGCTGAACTTACGGAGAGAATGACCACTGATGGTTTGAAAGGTTATACATTTCATAAATTAGCCATTGATATTATAGGGAGAGCAACAGGCATAAAACCCTCTATTTGCGACAATACTGATGCCTTATTTATAGATATTTATCACACTCTATTAGAGAATAAAGCTTTTAAGAATAGCGTAGTTGAATACTTCATTGATTACCAAACCTATGAAACAGATTGGGAACGACGCAAGAATGAAAGGCAAGAAAAGTTGTCGGAACAAAAAAATGTGCAGCTAAAAGCGATGTTTCCCGATATGGACGGTAGGGCCATATATGTGAAAAGTGAACAGGAACAAAAGATATGCTTTGTTTTATCAGCGCTTGGAGTAAAATTCAGATATGAAGAGCCATACGAACATCAATTAGCAGATGAGATGCACTCTCAATATCGCCCCGATTTCTCAATATATTTTGAGCAAGCAGGAGTAACCAAACGCATCTATTTAGAACATTTTGGAGTTGATGAACATAGTCTTGTTCCTGCTTGGTTCGCAAAGGATAAAAATATAACATACGAAGAAGCCAATCAAAAGTATAATGATGGTATAACTTGGAAGAAAGCTGCTCATGAGAAATTTAACACTCAGCTTTTAGTAACATCAAGTACTGATTTCCACTACTCTAATATAAGGGCTAAACTCAAAAAAATGTTAGAGGATGTGGGTGTGCCAATCCAGGAAAAAACAGATGAAGAATTATATGATTTGGTTTTGCCCAAAGGTAGTAAGCAAGAAAAGGCGTTTATACGACTTGTAGTTACTTTTGTAACATTGGTAAAATCAAGTTGTAAATCAGTTAAAGAAGTCCTGAAACAAGCAAAGAATGCAGATGATGAACGAAGTGTTTTTATTATCAAGAACATATTTCAACCTGTATATGAACGCTATATAAGTGCATTAAGCGATAGTAACCAAATTGATTTTACCGATGCTATTCTTCAAGCCACAGAAATATGTCGTACTTCACACCCTGTTGAGTATGATTATATCATTGTGGACGAGTTTCAAGACATATCAGTTGACCGTTACAATTTCTTAAAGGTATTACGAGAGGGAAATCCGCCTGCAAAGTTGTATTGTGTGGGCGATGATTGGCAGTCTATATATCGTTTTTCGGGAAGTGATATGGCTCTTTTTAATCAATTCCCTGAATACTTTGGAGTAACAGAGATAAATAAAATTGAAACTACATATAGATTTGGAGAGCCTTTGGTTTCGTTGTCCTCTCACTTCATACAACGTAATAAAGCCCAAATACAAAAGGATATACACTCGTTCAGTTCTGAAATGAAAACAGAGTTGGAATTCCATTCTTATGACAGACGAGATTATTGCAATACGATAGGACAACTTGTGGCTTCTATTCCATCAGATAAATCTATATTTTTGTTGGGGCGTTATTCCTTTGATGATTATTACCTCTCTTTTATATATCAATCCATTAAAGAGGGTAATAGGTTCTTTTACGTAATAGGAGGACGAAAAATCGAGTTTTTGACCGTACATAAGTCAAAAGGTCTTGAAGCTGATTATGTAATACTTTTACAATGCAATAAAGATACCTATGGTTTCCCTTCTCTTGTGAGTGACGACCCTGTGCTTAACTATGTACTTACTAAAAGCGACCAATTTCCATATGGAGAAGAGCGTAGATTGTTTTATGTGGCAATAACAAGAGCAAAGATGAAAACACTTGTGCTATATGACAAGCGTTTCCCATCTGTATTTGTGAATGAGTTTTTACATCCTGAAAAGGTTTCGGAAGAAAATTATGTGAAACACCCCAACGCCAATAAAAGATGGACAAGAAAAGCAGACCAATTTTTATTGAAACTACACAGTGAGGGCAAGAGCGTAAAGTATATTGCGGCCAAAATGGGCAGAAGTCAAACTTCAATTGTAATGCGATTAAATAAACTCATCCAATAGTCGGCATTTTATTTATTCTTCAACATTGCATGTATTGGATATTTCCTTATTTTGTAAAAGAAACAAGTTATTTGACAGCATAGCCCCGCAAATCGCTAAAAACAGCACGATTTCTAACTCATTACCGCAGCTTCTCAAATAATCCGTTAAATGTTTATTCCTCAAATGGTTGTATCAAGCTGTTGAAAATCTAAAATAAATTGAAATTTGAAATTGATCCTGATTGCTTATCTAAATTTCCTAATAAAATAATATATTCTAACTTTTTGAAATTTTTTCCAGTCTATTTTTTTCCTGTGTGTTACGCGCCTTATCAGTAAAACATTTTTGAGAATTGCTCTTAAAAGATGTCGATGTAAAATTTAGACAGGCTTTTAGAGATTATCGAAAAATTCTATATCTTTACTCATCAATAGACGAGGATTTAGTTTTCTCTTTTATTATATTTATATGGAATAAAATTATGAAATATATAGGTTTTATCGTTTGTTTCATCTATTGTTTTAATATTTCGTATGTTCTTTCCCAGAAAGTGGAGATTTCCAAAATGCCTGATCGCTCTCTCGATAAGACTTTAATGAAACATGATTATCATCCGACGAATATATCTATAAAGGAAAATTCCGTTAATGAGAAGTTTGATTCTTTATTCTATGAATTGCCGATTGTGACTTCTTATTATATTGGAAATTCACCAGCGTCTTTCTACCACGGTTCTTTATTGCCAGGGAACAATCCTTTTGCTCAAGATTATAGTTTTTATAGTTATTTAAGGAAAATGCAAACATATAGTATGCATCAAACTCTTCCTTCTTTAGGTGCATATACGTATGTACGTTTTACTCGTTCGATTCCAGTTACTTCCAATTTGTCAGCGTATATAGGTGTATTTCTTAGCAAATATTCGTTGGGGAGAAGAGTCAATGATGATTTCGGTTTGAACTTTGGTTTGTCATATCAATTTGTACCTCATTTTTCGTTTAATATAGAGCATCAGCAATCTTTAAGAGAAGGTACTATCAATATGTCTCCTCATATAGCTCCTTTATATCCGCATACGAATACAGAGATTAATCTTCAATTCAAACCTGCGTCGAATGTGAAAATTAAGGTTGGGTATATAAAAGAGTGAATTTTTATAGGATTGAGAAATTCAGGATTTTACCGGATGTCAATATCAATGACCTGTATTGTTTCATTTATTGTTTTCGTTATTTTATGATTTTCTGATTATAAATGCGACCAGATTGTTCTTTAGCTGAGATAATATACACGCCTTTGGGTAAATCCTTTATTGATATTGATGTTTCCTTATGATGTGATTTTACAACACATCCATTCAAATCGATAATAGAAACTTCAGTTATATAGGGGCTTATATTAATTATTTCCATGTTTATAACTGAAATTTTATTCTGAATTTTTACATCTATTTTTTGAGTACCATGATCCGGGTAGTTATCAGTATTAATATAGAGTGGTTCTGAATTTGTATAACCTCTTCTATTGGAGGCTGATACAGTAATGGTGTAATTGCCGCTTTTATATATTCCATGGAGAGTTTCTGTGATATATCCGGATTTATGTACTGGTATATCCCAAATGGAAAATGCATCCTCATCAATCACTTCTATATCGTAAAATTCTGCTCCGAAAGCTCCAAAACCTAATACTATATCACATGTGTAATCTCCTGTCGAAATTATGTCAATTATTTCAATTTCCGGTGCTTGAGGATAATAGTTAATAAATAGTGCATAATCAGCTTGTAATGTTTTATTATTTATAGTCGTTGCTTCTATGTGTATTCTGCCCTTTATGGCCCCGGTGGAGATATGATCGTCCGTATTTTCGTATTTAGAAGGTAATTGTATTTGAAATACGGCCTCTGTTCCTGTTGATATATTACGGAAAGTCGCATCTTTCTGAGTTATATCGAACGACCATTTATAGTTATTTATGGATGTATTAGGGGTACAAAAAAATGTCAATATTCGTCCGGGTTGGTGCTCAACAATGCCGGATTCCGGAATCTCATTGTTATAAATTTTAAATTTCTTATTTCTTTGCCAACCGATGTCTTCAAGAATATCCAATATCTTCGATCCTATATGATGTACTCGTCCGTTACATTGGGGCATCATCAGCAATTTTTCCCGGTCTTCAAAGGAAGAAGGGCTAAAGTACGTCAGTGTAGCATATTTATTGAATGTATTTTCCGAAGTATATAGTTGATAATCGGTATAATTGTCCCTGTCCCAGTATAAAGGATTCTTTACGAAAGTATTCAATTCTGATGTATATGGGCTAAAGGATATCAAATAAGTATTACTTGTATCTTTTATGTGGCTATCAAAAATATAGCTTGTCCCTGATCTGACATTGAATGAAATCTGATTTTCTTCTCTAATTAAAGAACTTCCAAATCCCAACCCTTTGGCTATTGCTCTCAGAGCCTCAGTAACGAAATCATACTTTCCATTAGGGAGTGGTATATTCGGGTCTGTACCAAAATCCCATAAATCCATATTTTTATTGAAATTTATGGTCATATCCGGAATTGACCGTAATTGATGTTCATTATCAAAAATATTTGTTTTCTGGGCATTTAGAGCCATCGGATAATTTATTGTTGATTGCGGATCTTCGAATGTATTTGTCCTGATACTAACTGATGTAGTATACGCGTTTGATCCAGAAGCATTAAATGTTACTTTGATATAAATAGGTTTGGAAAATGGAATGGCTTCTTCCCATAATTTTAATGCATGCTGGAAAGCAAATTTCTGTTCGTCATTGAACTCTACATATTCGACATAAAACTTACCAAATACATCGTTTTTGAGCCGAATGTTATCGGGTTGGGCTGCCACGTATTTTTGAGGGACAGATATTTCAGGGAATAAATCCTCAAACTCCAATGTTTCCTGTGCTTGTACAATACATAGGAAAATGGAAAAGAACACAAGAAGTAATGTCTGTTTCATAATGATATTATTTTGAAAGGTTAGACGTTCTCTTCCTTTAATGTTGAGACTGATATCATTATTGTTGACTCGAATTCTATTCTATATAATGGATTATAACTACTTCATTAAATTTATGTATAATTTATTATAAAAACAAATTTATTAGTTGATTTTTTATATATTCATTAAAAATATGTTTGTAGATATATAGAAAACAAAATAATCTTGTATAAATTTTATAGAAATTATTTGTTACATTTATGCCCATTTTCATTTAAGCATCATAATATGGATAGTTTCGATATAAAAGTAATGGCTGAAGAAAATCAGCGTAAAGCATTTGAGATTATCAATGATATCCAGATAGTCAGTTGTTGGGAGTCGATAGGAGCAGTTCCCGGCCTTGTAGGATCTTTATCGACGGGTCTTCTGATGAAGCATAGAGATATCGATTTTCATATCTATTCGTTCCCTGTCGATATTAAAAAAAGTTTTGAGGCAATAGCTAAAATTGCCGAACATCCTCGAATTATACACATAGAGTATACTAATCTGTTAGATACGGATGAGGCTTGTATTGAATGGCATGCCTTATATGAAGATAAGGATAAAATGCACTGGCAAATAGATATGATTCATATAGAAAAAGGGTCAAAGTATGATGGTTATTTTGAAAATGTAGCCAGGCGAATAAATGAAGTGTTAACTCCGGAAATGAGAATGGCTATATTGTCTCTAAAATATTTTACTCCGGATGATGTTTCGATAATGGGAATAGAATATTATAAAGCGGTCATAAAGGACGGTGTACGGACTTATCCGGAATTTCTCGAATGGAGAAAAAAATATCCGGTTACCGGAATAGAAGAATGGTGTCCGTAATTTAATTTCTAATAACGTTTCCTTTCAGATGATAAAAAGATGATATGGGATAAACCTTCTAATTTTATATATAATAAACGTTTAAATAGCCATTACGCTATCGAAGCTTTTTGTCTTATAACGGAAACGCGCGTAAAACAAACATCCGGCGGTTGTCAGCCCCAGAGGGAAGCCCCACCAAATGCCCATGGGACCGCCATCGAATATAACTCCGAACAAATATCCGCAAGGCAAACTAATCATGAAATAACTGATAAATGCAATTACAGCCATGGGCTTCATATCGCCTACTCCTCGGAGTGCATTGGCATAAGCTACTTGTAAGCCGTCTCCGAACTGATACACGACTGTTGGGATTATCAGTAAGGCTACGATATGGCTGACTTCGTCCGAATCGGTAAATAAGTATCCGATATGCTCTCTCAAGAAAAGCATAAGCAGGGCGATAAATAAAGACATTGTCAGTATAATATGGAAGCCTGCATTCGCTATGGGCTTTATATCGGTATAACGTCCGGCTCCTCCGGCATTACTTACTAAAATTGTAGTTGCAGCTCCAATACCGTAATATAGCATGAACCCGATGGTTGTAAATGTCGCTACTACTTGATGGGCTGCTAATGCAGCACTACCAAACCATCCCATCATGATTACGCTGAGATTGAAGGCTCCTGTTTCCATTCCCATTTGGAGTGCTATGGGTAAGCCACTCTTTACTAAAAAAGAGAATGTATTTTCTTTATCTTTATAGTGGTAGAACCCTTTTTTGAAACGACTATAACGGGTTGTAAAGAAAAATATAAATATGAAAAGCAGTAAATTGGATATTCTGGATGTCAATGTAGAGATACCGGCTCCTAACAATCCAAGCTCAGGCATCCCTATATGACCGAAGATAAGAATATAATTTCCTATAATATTCAGTACATTGCCGCTTAATAGAATAAACATAGAAGTGCGGGTATCCATTATACCGTCGGCAAATTGCTTGAATGAGTTGAACAACATAATAAAAACCAATCCGGATAATTGAACCAGATAGTATGGTTTGATTAATGGATACAGGTCTTCGGGCTGTCCCATTTTCTCAATATTGAAATAGACAACGGTCATAATCAGTATGAGGCACAAAGAAAGAATGAAATTGGTATATAGGCTGTATCTTAAACTTTGACCTGCTTTTGCTACATGATTTTTGGCAACTAAAGCCCCGATTAAAGGTGTCAGTCCGAGAGAAAATCCCATGCCGAACATGATCGGTAAATTGAATAGGTTATTTACGAAAGATGCCGCGGCCAATTCTTCAGAAGTATGGTGTCCTACCATTATATTATCTGCGAAACCGACGATGATAATGCCTAACTGCCCTATCATAATAGGTATACCGAGCTTTAATAACTCTATATAATTCTGTTTGTAACGATTAATGAAATTACGCATACCGACTTTTTCAAAACGGATGCAAAGATAAGCTTAAAAATAGTTCTAAATATATTATTTTACAAATAAAACCTATATTTTGATAGAAAACGTTTTAAAAATTTATCAGAGAAGTCATGAACTTATCACGGGGGAGAAATGTTTTAGAAGTGCAACAATTATTTTGGTCCTATATGGACTTCTTAAAAAAGGTACAGGGGCATTCTCTATTTTGATTGACTTTTCCATTCTCTTTACTGAATTGCCCGAATGTCTCTGTACCTATTTTTTTATCCAATGCAAAATAGTATCGACTTTTTCGTCCATAGGGAGTAGTGCATCGAGCCAATGTATTGTAAAGCCTCTGCGTTCCATTCCGCGAAACCATGTCATTTGTCTTTTGGCAAACTGATGTATGGCAATTTCTAATTTCGAAATCATTTCTTCATAGGATAATTCCCCGATGATATATTCTGTCAGATATTTATATTCCAATCCGTAATATATCAAATCTTCGGCAGGTATGCCTTCGTCCAATAATTTTTTTACTTCTTCGACCATCCCTTCGTCCAAACGGGAACGCAAACGTGCCGATATTTTTTCTCTCCGCTTTTCTCGTTCAATATCAACACCGATAATAAAACTTTCGATGGGTTTGTCTTCCAGGGTACCAGGGGGCTGCAAACGATAATATTCGGCTATTTCGATGGCTCTTATCGCCCTTTTGCAAGAATCTACATCTGTAGTATTGTGTAACGTCTTATACGTTTTCAGAATGGCTTCCAGCTCAGGGAGGCTTTTTTGTTTTAAACTTTCTCTTAAATCTTTATTTTCCGGAACTTGGGGCATACTATATCCTTTGAGTACCGTTTCGATATATAATCCGGTGCCGCCACATAATATGGGAGTTTTCTTCCGGTCACAGATATTTTTGTATATGATTTTGAAGTCTCGTTGGTATTCATATAGATTATATTTGTATCCGGGTTCGCATATATCAATCAGATGATAGGGAATAGTTGTATCTCCTATTGTATATTCAGATAAATCTTTTCCTGTGCCGATATCCATACGCCGGTATATCTGTCGAGAATCGGCACTAATGATTTCTGCATCTAATTTTACTGCTAAAGAAACAGCTAAAGCAGTTTTGCCTGATGCCGTCGGTCCCAGAATAGTAATCAGATTTGACATAATTTATTTTATGGTGTTTTCCGCTTTATATTGATATGCTAAAAGTATGGTATTTTTCAAAAATTCAAACTCTTGTTCGAAACACTCGCTGAATATATGGTGATTCAGATTATCTTCAATATGAGAATTATTCCAGAACCATCCCTTCAAATTGGCAATGCGTTCCAGGTCATCTTCATTCTTTACATTCAACACACATAACAGAATGATACGGCTCATGTTTTCTTTTTCATATTTAGTCTTTAACAACTGACGTACAGCCAAGTGGGGAGATTCGGACAGTCCGGAGAGCACTCGGTCTATACTTTCTTCGACACTTTCTCCGTATTTCAAATCATAAGAAAACGGAGTATCTACTGCAGCTTCAGATATGGATAAGGGGTTGTTATTTTTCTGCAAATATATCTTGGAGCCACATAATGCTATGATACGTATGTGTGGATGAGTATATCTTTTCCCGGCTTCCAAACTTGCTTGTTCTTCTATACATCCGGTGACATTCATATTTTTGTCTATAATAGGGAGCCAGGTTTCTTTACTCAACATCTTATTGAGAAGAATGAATCGAATGATATCGTAAATAAAGAATATGAGTATTAAAATCAGATTTAAATAATAGTTTAGAAAACGAAACAATCCCGGATATAGTTCTCGTCCTTCGACATTAAATAAAATGAGGATTGTCAGGTAAAGACTGAATCCGTACAATAGTATTTTCGATATATAATTGAACTCATATACTTCGGTTCCATTTTTTATTTTACGCGAAAACTTCCGTCGCAAAAAATTGCGTATCATAGGATATACATCCCTAACTGAAATCAAACTTATTAAATACAGTATAAATATGATTACGGTATTGGATACGATAAATAAGGAATTGTAAAAGTAAAGTTTCAGAAAAGAAAATCCGACCAATGTTATTGCTGAGGCAAAAAACATATATAGTGGATGAAATCCTTTTATTTTTCTAAATAATAACCAAAAAAATAGTGAGATGCCTATCCACAAAGAGAGATTTACGGTTTCCCTCTCTGTTATATAGTTATTGGCCAGCATCACTATAAAACCTGGTAATAATCCTAATGTCTGAAGAGATAAGAAACGTCGTTTATATATTTTCTTATGTTTCATTTCCAAATAACGCTCGGCACTTTATTCTATTAATCTTAATAGCTACTTACTATGATAACCAACATTTGACGACACCTAACCATTCTTGCTATTATTTATTTGGATGTCCATCGTAAAAGCTCTAACACTACCGATTATAGCGATTGTACCTTCCCTACAAAATATTAAACTTATTTATTCAAAAAAGAATTGATGCAGCTAAGATGCGCTAAATTTGTGGATTATGCAAAAATAAAAGTATAATTAACATTATGTCGGAAAAATCTGATTATCGTTTTAGCATAAAATATTAAAAATTCGAATGTTTGCTGATTTACAGCATTTAACTGTAATTATGAATCATGGAGTAAAGCTCTTTAAAATATCACATATTATAAAAAAATATAGGGAAAAAGTTTTACTTTTACTCTTTCCCTATATTTGTTTTTTTTGCAAAGACGATTTATTTATTATTTGTTAACTGTGTTTTTAAGAAATTGCAGACTTTAGTATATAGATGCAAGCGTGTATTGCATCCGGTTATATGATGGTCACGATTTGTATATATCTGCATATCAAATTGTTTATTTGCCTGCACTAATGCTTCGCTATACTGCAAAGTATTCAGATAATGGACATTGTCATCGGCGGTACCTGATATAATCAAAAGGTTTCCTGACAGTTTATCGGCTTTTTCTAATGGAGAGGATTCTATATAGCCTTCCATATTTTCTTTTGGTGTACGCATATACCGTTCTGTATAAACTGTATCGTAATACCTCCAATCGGTAACGGGAGCTATGGCAACTCCTGCTTTAAACACACCAGACGATAAAGACATCGACATCAAAGTCATATATCCTCCAAAACTCCAGCCCCAAATTGCTATATTTTTATTATCTACATATTCTAATGAGCCTAAGTATCGAGCTGCTGCAATTTGGTCTTGTGCCTCGGCAATACCTAATTTAAGATATACTGATTTTGTAAAAGCTTCACCGCGACCTCCTGTACCGCGGCCATCGACACAAGCTACGATAAAACCATTGGAAGTCAGGTACTGTTCCCAATCGAATGCCCATTTGTCCAAGACCATCTGTGAACCGGGACCACTATATTGTACCATGACGACCGGATATTTTTCTCCTTCTTTAAAATTTGAAGGTTTCATTATATATCCGTTCAAATCAATACCCACATCATTTTTGAAAGTAAAGAATTCTTTATGGGAATAATGGGTAGATGACAGCAGGGTAATCAATTTTTTGTTATCTTCCAAAACTCTGATTTCTTTGCCTTGTTTGTCATTTACAGTATATCTGAGAGGTGTATCTGCATTGCTGTATGCATTTACAAAATATGTACATGATGGATTAAATGTTGCAGAGTTTGTCCCTTTTTTTGTAGAAATCTTGGTGATTTTACCTTTAGTATCTACTTTATAAACTGCTTGGTACAAAGGTCCTTCTGCATTTGATTCATAGTAAAATTCATTTTTCCCATCATATCCTAAGTATCCGGTTACATCCCAGTTTCCTTTGGTAAGTTGCCGAATAAGGGTTCCGGTCAAGGAGTGTTGATATAAATGACGATGTCCGTCTTTTTCTGATGCAAATATGAAAAATTCCGGATAGAAAGTTACATAATTTTTGTTATCCGGGTCTATCCAATATTTGCTTTGATCCTGAATCATCAGTTTGCTTATCCCGGATTTTGGATTTGTCGCGTACATTCTAAATTCATCCTGATGACGATTCAATGTCATGACAGCCAATTGGTCAGGATTTTTAGTAAAACAGATACGAGGAATGTACCCATCGGAATCTAAAGGGACATTCATTTTTTTTACTGCTCTGGTCTCGACGGTATATGTGTATACTCCGACTGTAGAATTCTTTTGTCCGGATACTGGATATTTATATTTGAATTCACCCGGATACAATGCATATTGTGTCAACTGGGGGCATTGTCCCTCAAATAACTGAATCGAATATTCCGGCACCTCAGTTTCGTCAAATCGAAGGAATGCAAGGATTTTATTATCAGAAGACCAGGCTAATGTATTAGTTTCTGCAAATTCTTCTTCATACACCCAATCGGTAGTTCCATTTATTATTTTGTTTTTGCTCCCGTCTGTTGTCACTTCAGATTCGGTTCCATAATCCAATTTTTTCAAATAGATATTGTTGTCTCGAACAAAAGCTACCATACGACCGTTGGGAGAAAATGTTGCAATTTGCTGTTTACCTTTGTCGGATAAAGGTTTTACTAAATTTCTTTTTATTTCAAAAGTGTAATAATTTGCTTTGAAAGAACGCCTATATATACGTTCTACGTCTGTGTATAGCATGATTTTAGTCTCATCCTCACATAGAACAAAACCGTCAAAAGTCTCAAAAGGGCACTCTCTTGCTTTTTCTGCATTGAAAAGTGTGTCTACTGCTTTTCCTGTACGGTACGCATATTTTACAATCATCTTTTTATCCGGAGTTTTTTGTAAATAATGTATGCCATCGCTCAATGGATAAAAGGTCTCCTGATATTTCTGAGTGTATTTGCCCGACACAATGTCCTTTAAATCCAAATCTCCTGCATACACTGCAGGCTGTAATCCCGCAAATAAAATTGCAGCCATATAAAATATACGCTTCATGATATAATTTCGTTTTTAAATTTTCACAAAGGTACATAATCATAAAGCAAATGAAAAATTCATATGCAAAAACTCCGTTAAATTGTCGTTTTTTTGTTGGCAAATCATCAAAGCACAATCAAAATTAATACATTTGCATTCGTTATAAATATTGAAATATGGACTATGGATTCGTGAGGGCTGCTGCAGCCATACCTAATGTGAAAATAGCCGATTGTGTGTTTAATGTGGAACATACGGCTCAACTGATAAAAGAAGCCTCTTCAAAGGGAATACAAATAGTGGCTTTTCCTGAGTTGGGCATTACCGGTTATACTTGTGGAGACTTGTTCGGACAAAGATTATTATTAGAGGAGGCTGAGAACAATTTGGGTGATTTACTTGATATGACGTCTTCCCATTCTATTTTATGTGTCGTCGGAATGCCGGTGCAGGCCGATAATCAGTTGTTCAATGCGGCAATAGTCTTCCAACATGGGAAAATATTAGGGGTTGTTCCTAAATCATATTTGCCTAATTATAAAGAATTTTATGAAGAACGCTGGTTTGCCTCAGCCCATGATACAAATTGTAACGAAATATGCTTATGCGGCCAAGAGGCTCCTTTTGGAAACAAATTGCTTTTTAGAAGTGGTAGCCTTGTTATAGGGATAGAGTTGTGTGAAGATTTGTGGGTACCGATTCCTCCCAGTTCTGATTTGTGCTTAAACGGAGCGAATGTTATCATTAATTTATCGGCCAGTAATGAGCTGATAGGCAAACATGATTATTTGAAATCATTGATAAAACAACAGTCGGCCCGGTGTATGTCTGCATATGTATATTCTTCTGCAGGCTTTGGAGAATCATCTACTGATGTTGTATTCAGTGGAAACGGTATCATTGCCGAAAATGGAGAATTACTTGCCGAAAGTACGCGATTTTGTATGGATGAGCAGTTAATTTATACTGAGATAGACATAGAAAGATTACAGAATGACAGACGGCAGAATAGCAGTTATATGTCATGCAGGACCGGAAAGGATAATAATTACCGTACCGTAAAATTTGAACTACCGACTACGCAAGTCAATCTTCTTTCGAGAAAAATAGGTGCATATCCTTTTGTGCCGAGTGAAAATGAAAAATTGTCTTCGCGATGTGAGGAAATATTTAATATCCAAATTTCCGGTTTGGCAAAGAGAATCGTGCATACCCATACGCAATCGGCTGTAGTAGGAATATCCGGGGGATTGGATTCGACGCTGGCTTTATTGGTGTGTGTAAAGACTTTTGATAGATTGGGCATATCCAGAAAAAATATATATGGAATTACCATGCCCGGATTTGGAACAACCGATAGAACATATCGCAATGCCATAGGTTTGATGAAGTTTTTGGGTATTTCTGTTAGGGAAATTTCTATAAAAGATGCTTGTATGCAGCATTTTAAAGATATAGGACATGATGTTTCCGTACATGATATTACTTATGAAAATTCACAGGCGAGAGAAAGGACCCAAATACTGATGGACATAGCAAACCAGGTTAACGGGTTGGTTATCGGTACCGGAGACTTATCAGAACTGGCTTTGGGATGGGCTACGTATAATGGAGACCATATGTCTATGTATGGTGTCAACGGCAGTATTCCTAAGACTCTGGTTCGTTATTTGGTACGATGGGTAGCTCAAAATGAGACAAATGATGATACTCGTAAGACTTTGCTTGATATTGTGGATACTCCTATTAGTCCGGAATTGATACCAGCAGATGAGCATGGAAATATAAAGCAAAAAACAGAGGACCTTGTAGGGCCTTACGAACTTCATGATTTCTTTTTATATTATTTTCTCAGGTTTGGTTTTCGTCCGCGAAAGATATATTTTTTGGCTCTTCATGCTTTTAAAGGTAAGCATGATTCTGCAGTTATACAAAAGTGGCTATATACTTTTTTCAGGCGTTTTTTTAGCCAGCAATTCAAAAGGTCTTGTCTTCCAGATGGTCCAAAAGTCGGTTCGGTAAGTTTATCTCCTCGAGGGGATTGGCGTATGCCCAGCGATGCAAGCAGTGATTTATGGTTGACTGAATGTAAAAGTTTATAAAAAAATCCGGTAACCACCTATATTTAATGCGGTTACCGGATTTTTTTATATTGTTTGTCTTCGAGAGAATAAAGAAACAAATTCTTGTTTGATATTTGTACGATATCATTTTTTTTCGCAATCGCAATCTTTAAATTTCCGTTCTTCTTTTACAATTTCTTGTTTTATGAGTTTTGAATTTTGGAATGTGAAAGATGTGGTGACAATATACCAACTACCTTTATATAGTTCTTCTTTATATAATAATTTTTCTTCTTTCTGTCCGTTGTCGTTATAATTCATTTCTTGACTGAAAGGCAGGCCATATTTTGCTAAAAAATCTTGTTTACTTATACCCAGGCTTATAGCTGAAGTTACGAATTTACTTGCTTGCTTATTTGTATAGCAGCCGCCTAATAGGAAAAGACTTATATACCAGATAAATAATTGCCGTTTCATGTACAAGCCGATTATGTGAGTGTGAAAATGTATGTTTACAAAAGTTTGATTTATCAGTTTTTCATAAAACTTGTTTTTAGTTAGTTATATGGACTGATGAAATTTTATTACAGAGTTGCTGGCAATGTTTTATTCTTTAAAATTGATTTTATTTTTTTCTGCATCCCATATTAATTCTTCTCCCGGTACCAGATATATTTCTAACCGGCGGTTACGGTCACGATTTACTTCCGAAGTATTGGAATATAAGGGGTTCTTGCTGCCTTGAGCATAAGTGACTACGTATTCCGGAACAGCTCCGTATGCCAAAAGCCATTCTTTTACTGCTTCAGCTCTGATGCGGGTCAGATTTTCGGTATATGCTTGAGTTCCTGTATCATCTGAGTGGGCGACAATAAGGATATGATAATAATCGGGAATTTGGGTATATCGTATGAAAGGCCGGAGCATCAGGTTTGCCCTATTCCAGAGGGTTGTATCGTTGGGCTGAAACAGTTGGGACATGGGGATTACGACTTTTATGACTTCTCCGTTTCTCACTGTAGATACTTTTATTTGTTTTATCTTATACAACCGACGCATCTCCTGCAATACTGTTTTCCTTATTTGGGGCAAGGCTTTAGCCGAGATGGCAGGTACCATGCAATTTCCTTCTAAAGTGAAATTTTGTATGTTAGGATGTACATATACCGTATCTTTTTTGTTCCACCAGAAAATTTTTTTCCAAAAAGGAATTTTTTCACTTTTAACAACGGTAATGGGTGTGTTATCTTGGGAAAAAACCGATGTCATCGGAAATAAATATATACACCCGATTAGAGAAAACGATAATATAATCTTTCTTTTTATCATCAAATTTCAAACAATCATCTAAAAACCATAAAAACAAACACAGAAAAATAGTTATTGCAAGCAACCTTTTTTCTGTGTCAATATACTATCAAACTTTATATCGTTCTATGTATAGGGCACAATCAATTTATTATTCTTCGAACATCCCCAATGAATCACAATAGCCTAATTCCCCTTGAACCACGAATTGTATTTCGTCCGGTTCGAAATTAGTAAAGCCATTTCTTTTTGCATTTTTTATGACGTAATCAATAAGTTCGTCTTCGTCTATATTGACTTCGTCATCAGCTTCGTCATCCATGAAACCTTTCTCTTCATAATATTCATAAATCAGGTCGATGATATAATTAATATCGTCGTCAGAGAATTTTTCCTTTAATTCCTGTGGGAGATAATTTCGAATGAATTTCACAGAATCACCTTCGTCATAATCGAACAAATCATCTTGCTGGCTCATAATCTCATTAATTAGCGGTTTATTGGGTAAAAGTAAGAAACACGATTGAGTTTTGCAAGGGATGTTTCAAAAAAATAAGCTTCCGTGTCTGTCAACCATATTCAAAAGCGATATCGTAATCCGGCAGAGAATAGTCCGGTAGTCCCGAAGCCCAATTCTAAAAATCCGGCAAGAGACTTCCCTATTTCGATACCTACCGGGGAAACTTGCCATGCCAAATATGCATTTTTACTGTGGTAATCCCCTACTCCCGTAAAGTATTCTTCTTTGTCGAAAGATAATACTAGCCCAATTCCTATCCGAGTATACATTGTAACCAAGGGCTTATTGAACCAATTGAACTTGAACATCGGCATGATAGTATGGAAAGAAGTCCGAGATTTACCTATTTGTAAATTGTCAGAATAGATGTCTTCTTTCATTCCTGAATAGGAATATATGGCTCCGAAAGCAACTCTTGAGTTTATCCGATAATTATACATCAGATTCAGTGCACCCCAGCTGGTACTGTTTCGCGAACGGGTTTGTGCACCTTCGATTGCACCAGTAATTGCATCTGAAAATAAATCGGTAAACGTATCCATCCAGCCGGTTATAGGTAGAATACCATAACTAATTGAAACTTCATGGCGTTTGTGAGCATAAGATGATTCGGCAAATGATGCCGAAAAAAGCGGTATGGTCAAAAAATTGGCTATAAATATTAAAATATATTTTTTCATCATATTTCTTTATTTTCATAGTAATAACCATGTTATAGAAACATTTGTTTTTAACGATGTGAAGAATATTTTCCGGAAATGTTTCAGACTTTCAGATAACTACTCCTTTTCCTGTTTGTCTGATTGAATGTTGTCCTCTTCATAAAAAGGAAGATTATAGCCCGAAGAGATTTCCTAAGATAATTACGGGAAAAATATAAATAGGGCCTAAAAGTCCCTAATATTTTTGGTTATTAGTCAGGTTCTATATACATTTACACCTCCGAAAAACAAACTGAAATATATTATATGAAAAGAAGAACCTTAGTTCTTGCATTGGTAGCGGCCGTTACATTAAGCGGGATGACGCCTAATGTTTATGCAAGAAAAAACAAGAAGAGTAAGAAGAGTGAACAGGTAGCCAAAAAGGATACTACCGCTAAGGAATCAAAGTATGACAAACTGATTAAAGGGGCTAAGACTCAAAAGGGGCTATTTACAACTCATGTCAATAAGGATAATGTGTTGTATGTGGAAATACCTGATTCAATTATGGAACGTACTTTTTTGATTTCTAATCGGCTGGCTTCTACCAGTAACAGTTCGTACTATGTAGCAGGCCAGATGATTACGAAACCGTTTATGGTAAGGTTCAGTAAGAATAACCAAAGTGTATTTATGCATTTGGTACAGAACAGTAATGTCGTAGATAAGAATGATCCTATTGCTGCATCTTTTGAGAAAAACTTTACAGACCCGGTGTTGAAAGCTTTCAAAATTGAGACTACTCATGGAAAAAGTGTTGTCATAAATATGACGGATTTTTTCAAGGGTAATGAGAAAGCCATTACTCCTATGCCTGTATCATTGTCCCGTTCTGCACCAAAAGGGACATATGACGGAAGTGCATCCTATATAAAGGAGGTAAAAGCATTCCCTCAGAATGTAGAAATACGTTCGGTAATGAATTTCAATTCGGATAAAGGCCCGTATACTTTCACTATGCATCGTTCTATCGTATTGTTGCCGGAGACACCGATGCAACCACGTTTACAGGACAATCGTGTGGGATATTTCTCAAGCAGTAAAAATATATATACAAGTAATGCCGATAAAATTGACAAAGAAACATATATACATCGTTGGAGACTTGAGCCGAAAGATAAGGATGCTTATCTCAGAGGTGAATTGGTAGAGCCGGTAAAACCTATTGTATTCTATGTGGATTCGGCGTTTCCTGATAAATGGCGCGATATTATTCGTCAAGGAGTGGAGGACTGGCAAAAGGCATTCGAAGCTGCCGGATTTAAAAATGCTATTATAGCTAAAGATTATCCTAAAAATGATCCTAATTTTGACCCGGATGATATGCGCTATAGTTGTATAAAATATGCAACTACAAGTGTTGCTAATGCTATGGGACCAAGTTATGTTGACCCTCGTAGCGGTGAAATTCTGACAGCTGATGTTATCTGGTATCATAATGTAATATCGTTGTTGCACAACTGGCGTCTGGTACAGACAGGCGCTGTAGACCCTCGTGTACGAAAAGCCGTATTTGACGATGATGTCATGCGCGAATCTCTCCGTTATGTAGCATCGCACGAGATAGGGCATACTATCGGCCTTATGCATAATATGGGTGCCAGTTATGCCTTTCCTGTAGATTCTCTTCGTAGTGCATCATTTACGCAAAAATATGGGACAACTCCCAGTATTATGGATTATGCCCGCAATAACTTTATCGCACAACCTGGTGATTATGAAAAAGGTGTGCGTTTGATACCTCCTATTTTGGGTGTATATGATATATATGCAATCAACTGGGGATATCGCCTTATTCCTGGTGTGAAATCTCCGAAAGAAGAAAAAGCTACTCTAAACAAATGGATTGCAGAAAAAAGCAATGACCCGATGTTTGAATTTGGGGCACAACAGTATCCTATGACTTTCGACCCGACCGACCAAACGGAAGATTTGGGCAATGACCATTTAAAAGCGGGCGATTTGGCTATCAGCAATTTGAAGTATATCATGAATAATTTTGAAAAATGGTATTATAATGAAGGTGATACATATGATGATGTCATCGATGTATACAAATCTATATTATCTCAATATGCCCGTCATTTACGCCATGCCTATCCTTATTTGGGTGGGTTCATATTCAAAGAAGTACGTCAGGGAGATGACCAGTATGCTGTAAGCTATGTAAGTAAAGCTGAGCAGAAAAAAGCGATGAAATGGATTCTAAATCAGGCAAGGACTTGTGAATCATGGATAGCTCCTACCGACCTTTTACGCAAGATAGATGCCAGTTACGGTATGACGGCCGGAGTCCTTGTAAAATCAGTAGCTTCTGCCTTACTCAACTCAGGAACATTGTATCGTATACAGGAAGCTAGTTTGGCAGATCCCAAAAACAACTATACATTGAATAGCTATATGGATGATGCCATTGCAGAACTATTTAAAGCAACGTACCAAAATAAGGCTTTGGATTTGGTAGAGAAAGATATACAGGCTAATGCTGTTGCTCTGATGATAAAAGCCAGTGGTCTGAAAGCTTCTGAACCTATTAAGGTTAGAGCATTAGAGGCTGAAAAAGCATATGAGTCGGTTATTCACGAAACTGCATCAGCTACCCTACCCTGTAGTCTTGAGAAATGTGAACACAACGATATGGACAATAATGAAGAGTCGTTTACCCGTATTCTCCTCGGACCGGGGTTGAATCAAACTTATTTAGCTCCTTTAATGGCTGGAAGTCTGAAAAAAATATCGGCTTTGTACAAACAACACAGAGCGGCTACCAGTGATGCTGCTACTCGTGATTTTTATGACTACCAGATTATAACTATCGATAATCTTTTCAAAAAATAATCACGATATTTTTATTATATAAAGAGAGGTTATTCATGATTTGGATAACCTCTCTTTGTATTTTATTAGTTATGAATCTCAATAATTTATTCAAATAATTGTCGAGACAAATATTTAAAGTCAGTTTAAATTTTTCAGTAGAAGGTTCATAAAGCTGATTCAAAAGTTAAACAGATTCTTATATTTGATTATAGAAAGTAATAGAATGGTTGCAGGCTGGGCTTGATGTTAATGATGTTTATTTCTGCTCTTACATTCTGCGGATTTTTGTATATGCCCTATCCGCTCTTTTATTTATATATGATATAAAAATAGGTCTACATGTTTGTTTTTCCAAAATATAAAATTAACTTTGCAAAACAAAGTACTTTAATTATGAAAGAAATAGAGGTTTATAATACTTTGAATGAGATAAAAGATTTGATGGAGAAATCATCTAAATTTTTATCATTGAGTGGTTTGTCTGCTATATTGGTCGGTATATATGCTCTGATAGGAGCTGGTATAGCCTATTATATAATCGGTTGTCAAAATGCAAGTTATCCACTTTACAATAACTCATTAGGCGAAGTTGGCGGTATTGTCATTTTGGCTTTGATATTATTGGGTATTTCTTTACTCACTGTATTTGCTTTTTCATGGCAAAAAGCAAAAAGAAACGAACAAAAACTCTATTTTGACAGTATTTCTAAACGGTTGTTGGTCAATTTTTTCATACCTCTATTAGCCGGTGGAATATTGTGCTTTGCCCTGATTATGCAACATCATTATGGGCTTACTTCCTGTATCATGTTGATATTTTATGGTATGGCTTTAATAAATGGTTCGAAGTATACATATTCAAATACTCGTTATCTAGGATATGCTGAATTGTCATTGGGATTAATCGACAGTTTTACGGTGGGATACGGACTTTTGTTTTGGACTATAGGTTTCGGTTTGTTTCATATTGTATATGGGATTTTCTTTTACTTGAAATACGATTGTAAAAGGCAATGAAATACAATCTTGAACATATAAACAAAGCTTTTGAAAGTAAAGTCAGATTGGGCATTATGTCTATTTTGGCTGTTAACGAATCGGCCGATTTCACGACAATAAAAAATTTATTGAACTTGACCGATGGAAATTTGGCCAGCCATACTCGAAGTTTGGAGGAATTGGGATATATATGTAGTAGTAAACAATTTATCGGACGCAAACCGAATACTCAATTTTCGATTACTCCGGAAGGTCGGAAAGCCTTTGCTGAGCATATCCGCGCATTAGAAGATTTTTTGAAAAATCAAAAGTTATAAGAGCCTGTCTAAGGAATGTTATCAGGACATTTTTATGTTTTCTTTTGGTTTTTTCCCGCTTTCACTCGTCAGATAGCCCGCTTCCTCTTTATGAAAACGGAAAAACATCCTCGAAAGGGATTCCTAAATCTGACCCGAGTAAAATTTAGACAAGTTCCAAGAGGTGCAGGACAAATTTTTTTACTTATATACTTTGAAATACAAAGTACTTTTAAATTTATATATAAAATTCAGAAATTATGGAAGAACCCAAATTGTCAGAAAGTAAAGAAAAGAAGTTTATAAATAATAAACTTGCTTTGAAAATTTTATTTATCGGTTTCCTAATTGTCTTATTGTTGATTCCGATAAGCATGATTGAAAATCTTATTTCCGAAAGGTCGGATACTGCCAGTAAAGCCATGAATGAAGTCGAGGAAAAATGGAGCCGTTCACAGCAAGTTACCGGTCCTTTTCTGATTATACCCTATCAGGTTATTTATGAAAATGATAAAAAAATGGTAGAAAGAGATATTCGATATCTCTATATTCTACCTGAAAGTCTACAGATTAACGGAAATGTGAAGACAGAAGAACTTAAAAGAGGCTTATATGATATTATTGTTTATCATACACCTCTTAATTTTACAGGGAAATTTAGTTTTGCATCTTTGTCCGAAGAGAATATATCTGCCCAAGATATGTTGCTGTCGGAAGCACGGCTTGTAATAGGTATAACAGACTTGCATGGTATACCACAGCAAGTTCAAGGTTCTTGGAATAAAAAAAATTTGGCATTCAATCCCGGAGTCAATAATGTGCTGACTTCGTCGGGAATTTCATCTCCTGTGCAGTTGAGTTTAGAGGAACTTTCAGAGGATATTTCTTTTTCTATATCTATGAATATAAAAGGTTCGGAATCTATCACTTTTGCGCCATTGGGGAAAACTACTCATGTGACATTGGAGTCGGATTGTATAACTCCGAGTTTCTGTGGTGCTTTCTTGCCGGAAAAGAGAGAGATTTCAGAATCTGGATTTTCTGCTGATTGGACAGTGCTGCATCTCAATCGCAATTATCCTCAAATCTTCAGAGACGGGACATGGAGTGAGAGCATTCAAAATTCTATTTTCGGAGTTAATTTGCTGTTGCCTGTAGACCAATATCAAAAATCTATGAGGTCGGTAAAATATGCATTCTTGATTATTATATTATCATTTGTCGTTTGTTTTTTTACTGAGATTATGCACAGAAGGAATATCAATCCTATACAATATCTTCTTATCGGGCTGGCTCTTTGTCTTTTCTATACACTTCTAATCGCTATATCGGAACATCTCAATTTCTCGCTTTCGTATGCTTTGGCCTCATTAATGACTATTGCACTTCTGACATTGTATTTAGGTGGTATATTGAAAATATGGAAGACAGCTATTACAATAGGAGCTTTGTTATCTCTTCTCTACATTTATATTTTTATTCTTATACAAATGGAAATTTACGCTTTACTCGTAGGCAGTATCGGACTGTTTATCATTCTTGCCATTATCATGTATTGTTCTCAAAAAATAAACTGGGATGAACCGAAAATAAAAAATCGAGAATAACAGTACATTTGAGACATAAATAGTTATCATAAAAAAACGTATATAGATTACAATGTCTATATACGTTTTTTATTTTAGAGCAATTATCAATTATAAGTTGTTTAGCATCAATTTTTGAATATCAAGCCATTACCATCAGAATCGATAATAATCGGTTTACTCTTGTTTACCTTTTGAGCCAACAGGTCTTTCGACAACTGGTTCAAAATGTAGCGGTGAATTACCCTTTTTACAGGACGAGCTCCGAATTGAGGGTCATAACCTTCTTTTGAAATAAACTCAAGCCCTGCCGGTGTTATATCTAATTCCACGCCATTGTTTTTCAATAATTTCTGTACTGATTTTATCTGTAACATGACTATCTCCTGGATTTCTTTTTCATTTAACGGTGTAAACATAATCGTTTCGTCAATACGATTTAGAAATTCGGGACGTATGGTTTGCTTTAATAAATCGAGAACTTCAATTTTCGTTTTCTCTGTAATTTCTTCCCGATTTTCCGGAGTCATTTTTTCGAAATTCTCGCGAATCAAAGCAGAGCCCATATTAGAGGTCATGATGATAATCGTATTCTTGAAGTTAACTAATCTTCCTTTATTATCGGTAAGACGCCCGTCATCCAAAACTTGCAATAATATGTTGAAAATATCGGGATGAGCTTTCTCTATTTCATCGAATAACACTACCGAATATGGTTTACGCCTGATGGCTTCGGTCAGTTGCCCTCCTTCTTCATATCCAACGTATCCGGGAGGCGAACCTATAAGACGAGTTACACTAAATTTGTCTTGATATTCACTCATATCGATACGAGTCATCATATTTTCATCGTCGAACAAGTATTCGGCCAGTGCTTTTGCCAATTCGGTTTTACCGACACCTGTGGTCCCCAAAAAGATAAATGAGCCGATAGGTTTACGAGGATCGCTAAGTCCTGCACGGCTACGACGTACAGCATCAGAGACAGCTTGAATGGCTTCGTCCTGCCCTACTACTCTTTTGTGGAGTTCTTCTTCCAAGTGCAGGAGTTTTTCTTTCTCACTCTGCATCATCTTATTGACGGGAATACCTGTCCAACGAGAAACGACATCGGCGATATCTTCGGCATCGACCTCTTCCTTTATCATTGCTGCACCGCCTTGTTGCTTATGGAGTTGTTCTTGTATCGATTTTATCTCGTTTTCTTTGGCTGTAATCTTGGCATAGCGTATCTCTGCTACTTTGCCATAATCTCCTTCTCGTTCAGCTCTGTCGGCTTCGAACTTAAGATTTTCTATATCGATTTTATTTTGCTGTATTTTATTGAGCAATTCTTTCTCAGCCTGCCATTGTGCTTTATATTTCTTCTCTTCTTCTCTTAGATTGGCAATTTCTTCTTCGAGTTGTTTCAACTTTGCAGTATCATTTTCTCTCTTAATTGCTTCACGTTCGATTTCGAGTTGCTTGATACGACGGCTTATCTCATCCAAATCTTCCGGTACAGAATCGACTTCGAGCCTTAATTTGGCAGCAGCCTCATCCATCAGGTCTATAGCCTTATCGGGTAAGAACCGGTCAGTTATGTATCTTTCCGATAATTGTACGGCTGCAATAATAGCATCATCTTTGATACGTACTTTATGATGGTTTTCATATCGTTCTTTCAGACCACGCAAAATTGAGATTGTACTTAATTCGTCCGGTTCGTCTACCATGACAATCTGAAAACGACGTTCGAGGGCCTTGTCTTTTTCAAAATATTTTTGGTACTCGTCCAAAGTCGTTGCTCCTATAGAACGTAATTCTCCTCTGGCTAAAGCAGGTTTCAAGATGTTAGCTGCATCCATAGCACCCTCACCTTTACCGGCTCCTACGAGTGTATGTATCTCATCAATAAATAATATTATTTCACCTTCAGCTTGTGTCACTTCATTGACAACGGCTTTCAGCCGCTCTTCGAATTCTCCTTTATATTTTGCTCCGGCTACCAATGCACCCATATCCAAAGAATAGATTTGCTTACTCTTCAAATTTTCCGGTACATCTCCGCGGACAATACGATGTGCCAGTCCTTCGGCAATAGCTGTTTTACCTGTACCAGGTTCTCCTATCAGAATAGGATTGTTCTTGGTTCGACGACTCAGAATCTGTAATACCCTACGTATTTCATCGTCACGACCGATAACAGGGTCAAGTTTTCCCGAACGGGCTCTTTCGTTCAGGTTTATCGCATATTTACTTAATGCATTATAGGTATCTTCTGCCGAGGCATCGTTTACTTTCTTGCCTTTTCGTAATTCATCGATAGCCGCTCCCAATTCTTTTTCTGCAATTCCTGCATCTTTCATGAAAGTAGAAGCTGAACTTTTTACTTGTAGCAAAGCCATCAGAATTGATTCCAATGCTACAAACTGGTCGCCCATCTT
Organism: Coprobacter secundus subsp. similis; assembly: GCF_015097275.1. Lineage (GTDB taxonomy): Bacteria > Bacteroidota > Bacteroidia > Bacteroidales > Coprobacteraceae > Coprobacter > Coprobacter secundus. Next base: position 692,096 of record NZ_AP023322.1, on the reverse strand, counting down.
GGAAGAATAGTCAACTGCCTTTTGCAAAACGTCGTTTGATTCTCTACTTAAGTAAGGTTCACCGCCACTTACCTTTGGCAGCATCTCAATTTCCCGGTTTATCGCATTATTTAATATACCGGTGTTGACCCCTAATTTTTGAAAGATATAGTTGACGACGGTTTCACCTACATCAAGTACTCCTTTCAGTAAATGCACAGGCTCTATGGACTGCTGGTTATGAGCAGAGGTAATCTGTACTGCTTTCTGTACCGCTTCCTGTGATTTAATTGTAAAATTGTTAAAATTCATATCTTGTTTACTCCTTTCTCTTTATTATACCTTGCATGTTTCCATACAGTATTTTTTATTGTTCTGTTTTAAAAATACCAAAGAAAATGCCAATGTGTAAATAAGACAAAACGTCTGTAAATGAATGACTTAATATGACAAATTGACGTATTGAAAAGAATAGAGAATGTTCTTTATTATATATAAAGGTCTCATATAGAATCAATTTCTTATACTGTCATTTTGTCTTTTTTTCAATTTTCTAAAACAGTAATTGTCTGAAAAGAAAACAATGATATTATTTGATTTGTTCAATCTTTAGGGTATCTGTGTGCAATGAGTCTTTTTTTACAAGAAACACTGTATCTTTACGTAAGGTTATACCTAGGGAATCTTGTATCTGAACCGATACAAATGCCTGTAACACTTTATCTGCGTCTAATTCTGTTTCATTTTTTAAGAAACCCGATTGCAATGTAGAGGTCTGTGATTTTTCGGGTAACCGATTTAGTTCGGCAATGACGGCCCATGTTTTTTCTTGTTGCTTCTCTCGCTTATAATTTCTTATCAACTCAACCGGGTCAAGGGTCCCGGAAAAAGATGCGACACGTATCATCGGGCCATTCGGAGTCACCGGGGTTCCGTATCCTGCTGATTTCAGCCATTTGTTTACCTGTTTTGCCACATTAGCGTAAGCCCTGTCTATCATAAATATCTGGGAAACTGCTGCATCTGGGGTAGTAGCCATATGACGAAGCATGGCACGTTTCATTGTTTCAGACGGATTGGCCGGGAAAATTCTTGGTTTGGTAATATATTGTTTAAAATCAATCGGTTGTATATACGTATCAATAGAAAGTGATTTCAAATCGTTTGCTTTCAAGGCTTCTTTTATTTTTGCTCCAGGCAACGGGATAGTCAGCGTCTTGCCATCGAATGTCATGGATTGCACATCGTTGTTTGCTTTTTGTGCTGATATTGTCAACGGAAGAGCAATCAATATCGGGACTATAAATTTATAAATTACCTGCTTATTCATTTATTTACGTATTTTACGTATAACAAAGATATTGTTTTATAATGTATTATCGTATTTTACAATCAAAATTAACTAAACAAAACAATAAAAAACAGAATGGAATATATGTAAAAATGTTTATTTATTTCTTAGTAATTATGCACTGTTAAAGAATCAGAGCAAAAAGATGCATGAACTCTTTTGAAAAAGAACTATATTTGCAACAAATTTGAACGTACGAATGGATTTTACTTTAGAATATACCGACGCTAACAGTGACGCCAGAGCCGGAACTATTACGACAGATCATGGGATTATCACGACTCCTATTTTTATGCCTGTAGGTACTGTTGCCTCGGTCAAAGCGGTACATCTGCATGAATTGAAAGATGACATTAAAGCCCAGATTATACTGGGAAATACTTATCATTTATATTTGCGTCCAGGACTTGATATTTTGGAGAAAGCCGGGGGACTACACAAGTTCAATGGCTGGGACCGTCCAATACTTACTGACAGTGGCGGATTTCAGGTATTTTCGTTATCAGACAACCGCAAGTTAACAGAGGAAGGTGCATATTTCCGTTCACATATAGATGGTTCGAAACATTTGTTTACTCCTGAAAACGTTGTCGATACGCAACGTATTATCGGTTCGGATATAATGATGGCCCTTGATGAGTGTACTCCGGGGCAAGCAGACTATCAGTATGCAAAAAAATCTCTGGCACTGACGCAACGTTGGTTGGAACGGGGGTGGAAGCATTTTTGTGAGACGGAGGGCCTATATGGATATCGGCAAACATTTTTCCCAATAGTACAAGGATGCGTGTATCCAGACTTACGCCGTGATGCGGCCATGCATGTCGCTCAATTAGGGGCTGATGGAAATGCTATCGGGGGATTGGCTGTGGGAGAGCCGACTGAGAAAATGTATGAAATGATAGAAGTTGTCAATGAAATTTTGCCGAAAGACAAGCCTCGTTATTTGATGGGGGTCGGGACTCCGGCTAATATACTTGAAGGGATAGAACGGGGAGTAGATATGTTTGACTGCGTAATGCCTACCCGTAACGGTCGTAATGGAATGTTATTTACCCGAAATGGTATCATGAATATGCGAAATAAGAAGTGGGCCGATGACTTCTCTCCTATAGATGAAGATGGTACTTCTTATGTAGACCGACAGTATTCTAAGGCCTATTTGCGTCATCTTTTCATCAGTGATGAAATATTGGCCATGCAAATAGCTTCGATACATAATCTCGCATTTTATGTATGGCTTACCCAAGAAGCTCGTCGGCAAATTATTTCAGGAACTTTTAAGTCCTGGAAAAAAGACATGGTACAAAGAGTAACTCACCGTTTATAATCGCTCCGAAAAGCAATGTTGAAAAAGATAGATTTCTATATCATCAAAAAATTTCTCGGTACATATTTCTTCGCTATTGCGTTGATTATATCTATTGCTGTCGTTTTTGATATAAACGAGAAACTCGATAAATTTCTGAATGCCCCGATGAAGGCAATTGTTATAGATTACTATCTGAACTTCATTCCGTATTTTGCCAATTTGTTCAGTCCATTGTTCACCTTCATCGCTGTCATATTTTTTACGTCCAAACTTGCCGATAATTCCGAAATCATAGCTATGTTATCGAGTGGAATCAGCTTTAAAAGACTTATGGTTCCTTACATGATTTCTGCGGCTATTATTGCCGGAGTTACGTTTTATCTGAACAGTTTTGTCATACCTCCGGCTAATGCAACACGTATAGAATTCCAAAATAAATATGTCAAAAATAAACGGGTCGACTATGCTAGTAATATACAACTGCAAGTAGAACCAGGAGTTATTGCGTATCTGAGTCGTTTTGACAACAGTACGAAAACCGGATATCGTTTTTCCTTGGATAAGTTTGAAGGAAAGTTGTTGAAATCGAGGTTGACTGCACAATCGGTTACTTATGACTCGGCTTATCACTGGGTTATAAAGGATTATATGATAAGAGATTTTAATGGTTTGCGGGAGACCCTCCGTTCGGGCAACCAATTGGACTCGATTATCAGTATAGAGCCGTCGGATTTTCTTATATCCCGATATGACAGCGAAATTATGACAACGAAAGAACTTCGTACTTATATAGATAAACAGAAAGAACGAGGTGTTGCCAATATAAAAGATTTTGAGATAGAATATGAGCGTCGGTTTGCGATGACGGCGGCTTCATTCATACTGACTACTATCGGAATGTCGCTGGCTTCCCGGAAAGTCAAGGGAGGTATGGGTATTAACATCGGTATAGGATTGCTATTGAGTTTTTCTTATATATTATTTACCACAGTATCGTCTACTTTTGCTGTCAGTGGAGCGATGTCGCCCCGATTGGCCATGTGGCTTCCCAATATTATATATACGGTAATCGCAGTATTCCTATATTTCAAGGCTCCTAAATAATTCGAAAAAAAGAATAATCGGGATGATTATCGTTATTTAATCGAAAAAGGAATTTCGAAGCAAATAAAATTTATGTATTTTTGTTAGAAAAGAAATCGTGAAATGCTTCAACCATTAGCAGAGAGATTACGGCCCAAGACATTAGATGAATATATCGGACAAGAGCACCTTGTGGGCAAAGGTGCCGTATTGCGTCGCATGATAGATGCGGGACAGGTATCGTCTTTTATTCTTTGGGGACCTCCCGGAGTGGGGAAAACTACATTGGCCAAAATCATATCGAATCAGCTTGATGCACCCTTTTATACTTTGAGTGCTATACACTCAGGAGTAAAGGATGTGCGGGATGTATTGGATAAGTGCCGAAATAATCGAATGTTTCAGAAAGGACGTCCGATTTTATTTATCGATGAAATACACCGGTTCAATAAATCTCAACAGGATTCTTTGTTAGGTGCCGTAGAGAACGGAACAGTGACTCTCATCGGAGCTACGACAGAGAATCCGTCTTTTGAGGTCATACGACCATTGCTGTCTCGTTGTCAAGTATATGTTCTCAAGTCGTTGACTGCCAAAAATCTGGAAAAATTATTGGATAGAGCTATCCATGAAGATAGTGTACTTAAGGAAAAAGATATAGAAATTCAGGAAACAGATGCTTTATTCCGGTTTTCAGGAGGTGATGCCCGTAAATTATTAAATATTATCGATTTGATTGTAAACTCGGATGATAGTAAAAAAATCATATTTAATGATGCTGTCGTGACTGACCGTTTGCAAGAAAATCCGGCTGCTTATGACAAAGGTGGAGAAATGCATTATGACATAATATCGGCTTTTATAAAATCGATACGGGGAAGTGATCCTGACGGAGCTATTTACTGGTTGGCCCGAATGGTAGCCGGAGGTGAAGACCCTAAATTTATCGCCCGCCGGTTGGTTATATCAGCAGCAGAAGACATTGGATTGGCCAATCCCAATGCTTTATTACTTGCTAATGCTTGTTTTGATGCTATCCAGAATATAGGATGGCCCGAAGGACGTATCATTCTGGCAGAGGCTACCATATATCTGGCCAGCAGTCCTAAAAGTAATTCAGCATATAAGGCCATCGGAGATGCTCTTCAGTTAGTAGAGCAGACGGGAAATTTGCCGGTACCCCTTCATTTGAGAAATGCTCCAACTTCTTTGATGAAAGAATTGGATTATGGCAAGGATTACAAGTATGCTCATGACTATGAGAATAATTTTGTAAAACAACAGTTTCTTCCTGACCAGTTGAATGGTAAATCGATATGGCATGCACAATCCAATCCTGCAGAAAGTAAATTGAAGGAACATCTAAAACATTTATGGGGCGACCGGTATAATAAATAGAAAAACTTTTGCAGCTGCCCTTAGAGCCAGCCTAACCTTTTCCAATAAAAAAATTATCCGGACATTTTGTGTGTTCTTTCGGTCTTTTTCCTTGTTTTTCCTCGTCAGATAGCCTGCTTCCTCCTTATAAAAACAGAAAAAATATCTCTGAAAGAAACTCTCAAATCCGGCCCGTGCAAAATTCAGACGACAGGCTCTTGAACTTTTTTGTGGAAGTGAAATATTATTTTCTTTTCTGAAAAAGTTGGAATCGATTTTATAAGAGGTTATCGTACAATTGCCATTGGGTTGCCCCATACTTCTAAATCTGAGGCATCGACGCATTCGGCTTTTCCGTCTGTTATAATAACTACTTTCATATGTATATCAACAATTACGACCCTGTCTTTAAGAACTCCAAAGTAAGATATATCAGACTCTTGCAGTCCACTGTAAATTAGTTCTTGTTCAGAAGGATTGGAAAGCTTGATTCGATACAGGTCTCCTGCTTTAAATGCATATATATAATGTTCTTGATATGGGTATAGATTGTTGTAATAATGAAATTTATCGATTGAAGGCGAATAGTCTTTACCACTATCTATATCATTATTCTTCTCAAGTACATAGTATCTATTTGTTCCTGTAAAATATAATTTGCCATTGGAGAGGGTCACTACAGTAAAAGGAGAGAGACCTAATTCAAAATATTGATAATGTACATTCCATTTAAGAGATGGACTAATATACTCTGTTTGTGGACCATTTGATGTTCCTCGCATAGCAAGAATAGAGCCATTGGGAGTCCTGAATACAGAGGGTGTTCCAATCAGGCTTCCTGAATAGTTGGAAGGAGAAATATTCATAATCCGATGATTTATCACCATTTGCGATTCATTCAGAAGAATACTTCCATCGGCATCTACCACCCAATGACGACTTTCTCCATTAAATACAGAGCAAGAGCCATCGTAAACTTCGGTTATTTCAACTCCGCTCCTTAAACTAAGATATTCGTCTTCTTCTTTAAATACGTAACCGTCAGTTGGAATCTGACTAACGTCTATTTCGATTTTATAGATCGGCTTATTGCTAAAACCGGAGGAGTATTCTCTATCGGGCATAAAATAAAATATATTTTCTTCATAACAACGGAATTGTGCTTCGTATATTTGGTCCGAGAAAACAGGATTTTCATTTTCATAATAGGATTGTAAAGGTATCAATAATCCATCAGCAGATCGAATGATTACCGGATAAGTAACCTCAACTGGTTGTTGAATTGCAACAAAATCTGTATAATCTTGATATATTGTGTCTACATTGGAGACGTAAGTCATATACGAAAAACAGTATTTGTCAGAGATAGTTTTAAATCCGTAAATTTCGGCATCTGATAATGTTTCTCGTTTATAATCCAAACATTCAATCTTTTCTACTGTATTTTTCTCCGTTATTTTGTATCCAGGGTAACCGTTTAAGTTTGAATGGTCCTCTCCCCTTGCCGTCTCGATCAGTAAAATAGCGTCTTCAACAGAGGCATAAGCCGGACGACCTACCTCAAAGTCTTTAGATTCTTCCATTTGATATATTTTTACTTTACCGGCATCAAAATCATTTCTTTGTAAGTCGGGATAATCTGCAACACCGGCAGAGACTCTGATATGATACTCTCCTTTATAGGATTCAGGAATCTTTATTTTTAGGAAATATCCTCTTTTTACGTTTGTATCTGAAATCGAAGTATCGTTGTCTGATAGTGTATTGTCTTCTATTTCTACATTAACGGCATCTCCGTTCAAAAAGACTTGGGGTTCTGTAAGTTTTTGGTTTACTTGGATTTCTAATATTTTCCCAGATAGTATTTTCTCTTCGAAAAAGAATTTTATTTCCTCTACATTAAAATCTGTATCAGATTCATTGTCGGGGAATTCTTCACATGATTTTGTTATTATAGACAATACAATAATAAATAAGTAACAGCCAATTCGTTTCATAAGACCAGTTCAATTATCGATTATGTTTGAATAATATAGGATGTGTCTTTAACATAGCTCAATTTGAAAATTGTATTTCTGTTTGTCTCTGTATTTGACTTCCGTTATATTTCTAAATAAATTTGATTATATATAGATTCTATCTATTTAAATACAAAGATAATCGAATCTGTTCGTTAAGTGAAATGTTCTGTTAAATTATATATTTATATTAAATCTTATTTTCAGTAACAAATCAAATATTTTATGTAGTTAAGAGCTTGATTATTTTTTCGATAGAAATAGTTTGTTTATGTTTGCCAATGGTGTGTGTCTTTTCTGAAGAGAACCAAATATATTTCTATATTTTAGCTATTTCTGTATTCTTTAGGACTCATCCCTACGTGTCTCTTAAAATATTTACCAAAGAATGAAACATTGGGAAAGTTCAGAGAGTACGAAATTTCCTGTATTGTTTGATTTGTCGATTTTAATTGTGCTTTAGCATCCATGATTACAATACTGGCAATAATTTCGGAAACTGTCTTTCCGGTCATTTTTTTCACGGTAGAACTAAGATGTTGGGGAGATATGCTCAACTGGCTGGCATAAAACGATATCTGTCTTTCTGAAACATAATGTTTCATGATAAGCTGTACCAAAGTTTTGCATATTTCTTCGCTTCTGTTTTCGGCTCTGCCTTCGATGTTTTGCACCCGGTAAAAATTACCTACCCCATAAAGAACGCCTGTAAGAATACTCTTTATTATTTCCGGATCGAGATTTTCATTGGCTTCTGCGGATGCCCGTTCAAGTAATGAGAAATAATCACTGAATAAATTGGCAATGGAATCCGTCAATGGGAATACAGGGTTGTTGGAAATTACCGGAAAAAAATCCATTGTTGTTTTTATCAGATTCACACTACTGACAAACTTATTCGAAAATCCGATAAAACTAAGACGAACATTACTTTTCTGTTCTCGATATTGGATAATACTTCCGGGTAATAGACTTATAAAATCGTTTTTTTTCAGGTTGTAATTTGTTAGATTTATAGAGACCTCTACATTTCCTTCGAGACATAAAGCAAATATACCGGCTCTCAAGCGACAAGATTGCCTATAAAAGTTTAGGACATCTTCGGTTATATTAGTTCCGACTATAAAATCCTGAGGTATGTCGACTTGAGGGAAATCAATCTTTATCATTTTTCTCCTCTTTTAATTATTAGCACAAATATACTAAAATATGTGTTGCATAAATCAAAATATTAAAAATAGACTAATGAATCCTTAATATTGACTTCGTTTTTTTTATCTTATATTGCTAATAGTATTTCTAAAAAATTAACAAATATTTGTATTGCTGCAAATAAATATTGTCTATTAGAGTATTTGTAAAGCATTTTCTTTAAAATGGATATTATTAATGAATATTCATATAAAAGCAAAAATATCTAATAATATATCTGAACTTGTCAATCTTAAATTTTGACTAATAGACCTGATGCCGTATTTAAAAATACTTGATAGTAAAAACGCTATTTACATTTTAGAGACCGGCTGTATTTCCAGGCTTGAATGTAAATGGAAAAGGGGCTTTCCATGTAATCTTTTACAGATGAAATTGAGAATTGCCAAAAACATACGGTTAAAGGGAGTATTTGATTTTTTAATGGAAATGACTATATTGGCATTAATGTGACTTGGAAAAGGAAAGTTTGTATTGTAAATGAGTGTAAAAAACAATATAGTGAGTTAAGACAGGAGGAGATTGATTTTACGTAAATCTAAAAATTCATAATCTGTTTTAAAAATACGTGTATTAAAGATGGATGCAATAAAATGGGAAAAATAAAACCATAAATTGCTCCATAGAAGTGTGCGTTGTGGTTTATATTATCACCGGCTTTTTTTTCCATATATTGACAATATGCCAAGTATAAAATACCAAAAACAATCCCTGGTATGGGAATTATGGCAAATAACAGGATTTTGCCCCATGGTTCGAAAAATATAAAAGAGAAAAGGACTGCCGATACAGCTCCGGATGCCCCAATAGATACAAATGACGGGTCTTTACGCCGTTTTATCAGGTCGTGAAGTGATGCTGTTATCATACCTCCAAAGTACAATGCTATATAACTACCTAAGCCAAATCCTAAATATTGAAATGCTTTTTCGATGTATAGGCCGAAGGACCAAAATGTAAACATATTGACCACCAGATGCATTATATCAGCGTGTACGAAACCATGAGAAACGATACGGTACCATTCTTTGCACTTGATTGTACGATATGGAATGAAGGCCAGCTTCATGAATAGATTGTGATTGTTGAAACACAAAAACGATATAATTACCGTAATACCAATGATGATATATGTTAGCATATCTCTATATTGTTTTTATTTATTGTAATAAACATTTGTTGATTGGAACAGTTTAAAAATTTATATAAGAAAAATTTAAACTGACATTTATTATTTAAGAGCTCGTCTAAATTTTCCGATAAAAGTAATTTCGTCAGGTCATCTTTGCGTTTTCTTCCGTACTGTTTTTTCGTTTGCATTTGTCAAATACCTTGTGAAAACAGAAAAATATTTTTATAAAAAAATCTCAAAATACAATTTAGACAGGCCCATAGATTATAAGATGTTTATAATTTCCAATAATGATTCGACCTGATGGGTCGGTTTGGATTCTGTAATTTGCTTCTTCAACGGATTGTAATATATCTGTGCTATTCCACATCTTGCAGCTCCTAAAATATCGGCATCGTAGTTGTCTCCAATCATTAAAGCTCTATCGGGTTTTGTTTCCATTTTGTCCAAAGCGTATTTAAATATATCAGGGTGAGGTTTGTTTACTCCCACTTTATCGGAAAGTATTACTTCTTGAAAGTAGTGGTCTATACCTGATGAGCGCATTTTCTTATATTGGACTTCTTCAAAACCATTACTAAGTATGGCAAGATTATATTTATTCGACAGGTAATCAAGTAATTCCCAAGTTCCCGGGACGACATTTTTCTGTGTCGACAGAATAGAAAGATAATCTTTGTCAAGAGCTTTTGCCAGAGCATTGTCTTGTATGCCCAAACGCTGCAAAGGATACCTGAAGCGTTCGTTCATCAAATCTTCTTTTGATATTCTTCCGTGGTGATACATATTCCAGAGTTCAGTGTTCTTTTCTGAATATATTAAATAGTATTCTTCAAATGTATTATAGAATTGGGAAAGATTATAAATATCATATACTTCATGAAGTGCAACTTTGGAATTGGCTCGAAAATCCCATATTGTATCGTCCAAATCTATAAAAATACTTTTATATTTTACCATAGGCATTGTGCAATGATGTAAATCCAATATTATTAGAGCGTTGAAAGGTAAGATAGATCTGATAAGATGCGTTTATCTCAAGAAATTATGAAGAACTATTTTTGATAATCTTTCCGAAAAAAGAGATTTATGAACAAAAAATCCGAATCTCATTTGAGATTCGGATTTTATATTTGAGAATATAATTTTAATATCCCAATTATTCAGAAACTACTTCGAAAGGTATATCTATACTTACCTCTTTGTGAAGTCTCAAAGTAGCTTTGTAAGCACCTACTTCTTTTACAGAATCCTTGATATAGATAACTTTGCGATCTACTTCGTAACCCAGTTTTCCAAGAGCTTCAGCAATCTGAATATTGTTAACCGAACCAAAGATTTTACCAGTGGAACTGGTTTTTGCACCAATTGTCAGTGCAACACCTTCCAGTTTAGCAGCGAGTTCTTTAGCATCATTTTTAATTTTCTCAAGTTTATGAGCACGTTGCTTCATGTTTTCGGCTAACATCTTCAATGCAGAAGGAGTAGCGATAACGGCTTTACCTTGAGGAATCAAATAGTTACGTCCGTATCCGTCTTTTACAGTTACCACGTCATCTTTATACCCAAGATTTAGGACATCTTCTTTTAATATTACTTGCATTATTATTTTCCTCCTTCTTTAAATTATTTCATCATGTCTGTTACGTAAGGAAGTAACGCCAAATGACGAGCTCTTTTTACAGCTTGTGCAACACGACGTTGGAACTTCAATGATGTACCTGTGATACGACGGGGTAATATTTTGCCTTGCTCGTTCAGGAATTTTTTTAAGAATTCAGGATCTTTGTAATCAATATACTTAATACCGCTCTTTTTGAAACGACAGTATTTTTTCTTTTTGATATCCACTGAGGGAGGAGTCAAATATCTGATTTCAGATTGATTTTGTTGTGCCATGACTTAGTTCTCCTTTACATCTTTAGATTTAACACTTCTTCTTTTTGCAGCGTATTCTGCAGCGAACTTATCCATTTTGAATGTCAAGAAACGGATAACTCGTTCGTCCCGACGGAAATTGATTTCCAATTTAGCGATAACAGACGGATCTGCGTTAAATTCCAATAACTGATAAAAACCAGTTGACTTTTTCTGGATAGGATAAGCCAGTTTGCGCAATCCCCAGTTTTCTTCATTGATAATTTCAGCACCTTCCGATACTAAAACTTCTTTGAATTTGTCTACCGCTTCCTTCATCTGTACGTCAGATAAAACGGGAGTTAAAATGAAAACGGTTTCATAATGATTCATACTCATTCAAATTAACTTGTTTGTTTAAAATTTTTCTAATGCGGTGCAAAGGTAGTAATTATTTATATACCTGCAAGATATTTCGACAAATTTTATGCTTTATCTCTTTGTTCGCAGATTGTCCATAACATTTTTTTTATGATAGCCCTTTCTTAATAGGACAAAAAAACGTATCTTTGTTGCCTAAACAATTATTACCTTATGAACTTTTCGCCATTGGATATTGAAACTGTTTTTGTCGTCCTGAGCGGCAAAATATCTGCAGCTATTAATCGAAAGCTTTATCGTAGTTTTCGTAAAGAAAATATAGATATTACACCGGAACAATGGACTGTGCTTTATTACTTATGGTTAAAAGACGGTGTCAATCAGCAAGAGTTGTGTAATGCCACTTTTAAAGATAAACCCAGTATGACACGTCTTATTGATAATTTAGAGAAACAGGGGTTGGTGGTACGGTCGGCCAGCCGTGAGGATAGACGTATAAATATCATCACTCTGACCGAGAAAGGCAGACAGTTGGATGAAGCGACTCAATCCATCGTTACAGAAACCAAAAATGCTGCTTTGCAAGGGTTTACGAATGAAGAGGTAGAAACTGCACAAAATTTACTGAATAAGGTTTTCAACAATATTAAAAAATCGCTCGACGAATAAAGTTCGTCACTATTTTTAAATCAATAATGAAACAGAGTATTTTCTTATTCTTATTTTTCGTCCTGTCGGTAGTTTGTGTAAAGGCTCAATATTCGATGGATGTCTTAGGCGGACGATTCGAAATGCAAACATTGAATATGCCCGATGATTATGACGGGAAAGTAATCACGACTATTATCCGGCGAGAGGCCAGGGTTCCTACACATAAAGCTATACTATATGTGCATGGATATAATGATTATTTTTTCCAAAGTCAATTGGCCCAAATCTTCAACGATTCGTGTTACAATTTTTATGCTGTCGACCTTCGGAAATACGGACGGTCGCTAATGGCCAGCCAGACGGCTTTTCAAGTGCACAATCTCAATGAATACTTTGCTGATATTGATACTACACTTAGCATCATGAAATCGGAGGGAAATACAGAAATCATATTAATGGGCCATTCGACAGGGGGACTTATCACTGCACTTTATTGTAATGAACGCAGGAATAATCTTTCGGTGAAAGGGTTGATTCTGAACAGTCCGTTTCTCGATATGAATCAAAGTTGGATAAAAGAAAAGATTTTGATTCCTGTTGTATCGTTTTTAGGTTTATTTTCTCCTAATATTAAAATAAAGCAAAGTAAATCTACTGCTTATGCTGAGAGTCTTCTTATAGACCATCATGGAGAATGGATATATGATACGAGTAAAAAATTCAAACAATCTCCTCCTGTAACCAGTGGTTGGATAAGGGCGATACACCGAGGACAAAAAAAAGTACATCGAGGCTTGGATATCTCCTGCCCTATTCTGGTGATGTTTTCGAGTCAATCAGTCTATGGCGATGACTGGACTCCGGAGCATCAGAAAGGAGATGCTGTACTCGATGTGAAAGACATTGAAAAATATGGTAAACGGTTGGGGCCCCACGTTACGGAAGTTGTGATACCGGAAGGTCTGCATGACCTTATCTTGTCTCAAAAAAGTGCCCGGGAGAAAACTTATGAGACTATGTTCGAATGGTTATATAGTAATAAGTTGTAAATTCTACATATTAAATATACTATTGCTCCGGTCACGGGCAATTATTGCCCGACCGGAGTAGTGCATTTATCTACCAAATAGATAATCGAAATATAAGGAATGCCAGAGTTAGTCTCTAAACCGATTTCACAAGTACGGCTATTACTGTATCCGGTCTTTATTCCTGCTTTTTCTATTTGTGGACGTAACTTTCGCAAAGCGTAAGCATTGAGTTCCGGTTGAGTGAAACCTTTGTCTCCGGCAAATCCGCAGCATCCGACACCTTCAGGCACCAAGACTTTAGAAGTACATCTTCCAGCCAATTCTATCAGTTGCTTATCGAGTCCCATTTTTCTCATAGAACAAGTAATGTGTATGGCTATCGGTTCATCAATTTTTTTGAATACAAGTTTATCAAGTAAAAATGTATTAATAAACTCTACTGGTTCATATAACTTTATTTTCTTTATCGTGTGACGCATGCGATACAGGCATGGGCTTTGGTCACAAAGTACCGGATACAATCCTTTATTACTGGCTTCATATAAGGCCGCTTCAAGTTCTGCTGATTTCCTGTCGGCAATATCCGGCATGCCTTTGCTCTCCCATATAGTTCCGCAGCAAAGGCGTTCCATGTGTGGCGGGAAAATCACTTCATAACCGGCCTTTTGTAACAAATGAATGGTTTTATCGATAAGTGGCGTACTTTCCGGAGAATGTTGCGATACTCCCATCGTCTGATTGATGCAACTTGGGAAATAGACGACTTTTAATGGTTCATTTTTCTGAGCTGTTTTATGTGGATAACGTGCCTTGGGCATAGCCGGTGTCCATAGAGGTATTTTAGAGCCGGATAAATAGCGAAGTCCGCGAGTTAAGGAGACCATAGCTTTACTTCCTAACAGGGAATGTGCGGTATTGGCAACCGAAAGCACCGGACGCAATGCAGATTCTATACCCGATAAATGGCGAGCTGCGAAATCTCCGGCTTTATATCCTAAGCTTCCTTTAGGCAAATGACTCTGACGGATGTCATGTGTAAGGTCGCCCACATTGATTCCCATCGGGCACGACATGGAGCAGAGCCCATCACCGGCACAGGTTTGGTTCCCGGAATATTTGTATTGTTTCTCAAGCAATTCCATTTGCTTTTCTTTTCCCGGCAATCGACTTAGACGCGATATTTCTCGACGAATGACAATGCGCTGGCGAGAGGAAAGAGTGAATCCGCAGGAAAGGCAGTTGACTTCACAAAACCCACATTCGATACATTTGTCGATATGTTCGTTTGTCAAAGGTAGTGGCTTAAAGTTTTTCAAGTGACATTTCGGGTCATCATTGAAAATAACGCCGGGATTCAAACGATACTCAGAATCGAAAATTTCTTTTATTTCCCGCATATATTGGTAAGCCGTCTCTCCCCATTCATATTTTACAAAAGGAGCCATATTTCTCCCTGTACCATGTTCGGCCTTTAAAGAACCGTCGTATTTGTCAACTACCAGAGCTATGACATCATTCATCAGTTGTTCGTACCTTGCTACTTCTTCGTCGGTATCAAATGCCTGATTTATTATAAAGTGAAAATTTCCCTCTAAAGCATGTCCGTATATACATGCATCGTGGTAACCATTTTTTTCGAGTAATTGTTGTAATTCGAAGGTTGCTTGGGGCAAATCTTCTATATGAAAAGCTACGTCTTCAATCAGGCATGTTGTTCCCGGGCGTCGTGTTCCTCCGACAGAAGGGAATATACCAGAACGAATAGCCCAGTAAGAGGCATATTCGTTCTCTTTATCAGTAAAATGTACTGGTGTAAATGTATTGAATGAGCTTAAAATATCTTCAATCTTATGTATATTGTCGACCAATTCTTCTCTGGTGTGCCCTTTGGTCTCGGTAAGAATAGCAGTAAGCCCTTCTCCTGTAGTATCATTGACCGATTGTAGAGATTTTTTGTCTAACATCTCGGCACTGACAACGGGGGCTTTTTTCATAGCGACAACAGCTTTACAAGCTTCTCTTATATCGCTGAAATAAACCATGGCACTTGCCTTATAGGGCAAATCTTCTTCGGTTTTCATCGTCACTTCCGATAAGAAAGCAAGTGTGCCTTCCGAGCCTACTATCGAATGGGCGATGATGTCAAACGGGTCATCATATTCTATAAATGGGAACAAATTAAGTCCTACTACATTCTTAATGGAATATTTGCGACGGATACGCGATACTAATTCGGAATCTTTTCTTATGCGGTCTCTGACCGATTCTATTTTTTGTATAAATTCCGGATGACTACGGATAAAATCAAGTCTACTTTCTTTATTACCTGTATCTAATATTGTACCGTCTGACAAGATAATGCGGGCTGACAGCATCACTTTATCACTATTGGCATGGGTGCCGCAGTTCATTCCTGAAGCATTATTGGCAACAATGCCACCTACCATAGCGGATTTTACCGATGCCGGGTCAGGGGCAAATTTTCGACCGTAGGGTTTTAATATTTCATTTACCCTTCCTCCTGTGAGCCCTGGCTGCAATGTAATTTGGCCACCTGTGGAGGAAACGGAATAACTTTCCCAATTCTTTCCCGCAACTACTAATACTGAATCGCTGATACTCTGCCCTGACAGACTCGTACCGGCAGCTCTGAAGGTTAAGGGAATATGATATTTTCCTGACAATAAAAGTATTTGAGATATTTCTTGTTCATTATCGGAACGAACTACTATTTTAGGAACCAAACGGTAAAAACCGGCATCTGTCCCCCATGCCAATCGACGCAAATCGTCGGTATATATCCGATTGTCCGGAATGAAACGGGCTATTTCTTTCAGGAAAGAAACATAATCTGAATTTCCCATAATTTATTCGTTACTTTATGGCCAAAAGCCAGTGCAATATTACAAGTAATTGATGAAATTCACAACCTAGAACCAGCTTAACTTTTCCGATCGGGAAATATTGCCGGAACATCTTTGTGTTTTCTTTCGCTTTTTTCTCATTTTCACTCGTTGGATAGCCCGTATCCTATTCATAAAAAACAGAAAAACATCTTCGAAAGAAATTTTCAAACCTGACCCGAGTAAAATTTAGCCAGGCTCTTAGATTTATCTAAAATTTTCTATCTGGTAATTTCATCGAGCTGTTGTTCTTTATCTGTTTTTCCAAATCAGGTGACATTAAAAAATCAACTAACGAAGGCGGTGGCGCAGAAAGCTCTTGCGTGCATAAAGGAAATAAAAAATGACACCAATGGCATTTATTGCAAAAGCAAGCCAAAATGCAGCAGAGTAACCACCGTGGTGTTCAGCTACAGCGCCTCCTCCAATGATACCGATACCGACACCTATATCCCAAGATGTGAGTATGGTAGAATTGGCTGTTCCACGTCGTTCATGGGGTGCCAAATTGATAAACATTGTCTGCATAGCTGGATACATGTGACCGTTTCCGAGACCTATCATAAGCGCAGCAGCATAGTACCCGTATATATTGGGTATAGCTGTGAAAACCAGATAACCGCACATTGACATCAGCATTCCGGCAGAGGCGTTATGTACAATTTTACCTTCTCGAAGGGACTTACTCCCAATAATTCTCGACATTATAAGACCAATAGCCAAGAGCATAAAAAATGTTCCTGAGCCGGAAGTTATGTGCATGACTTCTTGGCTATATATGGCTATGTATGTAGAAATAATACCGAATGAAAAAGAAAATGCAGTAATACAAAGGCCCTCGCTCCATCCCGGTAAAAGGATAAATCGGTCAAGAGAAACTTTTTGATTCTTTTGTATCGGTTGGCGTTCGCGACACTTGATGGTAGAATCGATGGCCAGACCGATGAATGCGATTACAAGAGACATGGCAAACAGTATATTGAAGTTCTGGATTGTGTGATAGATATAAAGTCCTATCGACGGTCCTATTGCCATAGCTATATTATTGCTAAGTCCGTAATATCCAATGCCTTCGCTTCGGCGTTCCGGGTGCAGGACATCTACAGCCATAGTACTGCTTGCGACAGTCGTCGCACCAAAAGGTGCGCCGTGTAAAGTACGGATGGCAGCAAAAAGTATAAGGGAACCTGTGATGAAATAGCCTGCAAAAAACAGGGCAAAACAGAAATAACAAAGTAGCAGAACCTTCTTACGAGAGAAACTGTCGACAACAAATCCGCTAAATGGCCGGACTATCAAGGCTGTAATCGTATATCCACTTAGTACAATACCTATCATCGCTTTTCCGGCGGAAAAAGTATCTCGTAAATAAAGCGGTAGCAAGGGGGCGAGCAAATAAAATGCAAAAAAAAGCATAAAATTAGCTATCCATACTTTCAAGTAGTTGCTGTTCCACAAAACAGGTTTTGTATTTTTTTCTTTTTCTTCCATCATTTCTATTCTAAAAAAACACTAAAAAATAAACTTTCAATGAGCAAATACTCCAACTTTCTTTTATAGAATCAATATTCGTCAAAGTTTTTATAAAAAGATGGGCAAAATTAATTATTCGATTCAGATTATAAAAGAGTATAACCAATACTTTTTTCCAATAAAATGGTATTTAAAAATAAAATGTACGATAATATCTTCCGTATCTTTTTCTTTCGATATGGAAACATTTTTAAGAAAGTCAAGTATGGTAAGCAATCAAGAATTTTATGCATATTTGTATAAGGAATATACTTCTTTGAACACGAGATAGTTAGAAAATATCTTTATTTTGGAGTAATGAATAAGTAACCGTTCTAATTGCTGTAGCCTGTTTCGCCTTGCTTGTTTAAGTAACTCTTGTGAATACAAATGTATGAAAAAGAGAGCGTGTGAAAAGAAGAATCAAATCATTTTCTTTCTATTTACTTTCTTTTCTATTTCCATTGGTATATCAGTAAAATAAGGAAGTGATGTATCTGTTGGGGATAGCGAGCTTTGTGCCGGTTACAAATGCTCAATAAAATGATTGTCTGATGCATTCCAGTATTTCCTATACACGAAATCATTATTGCCATTTAAATTTAACTGATACATCCTGAATATTACGGGGAAGTCTTTGGGTTGCCATTGTTCTTCATACGAGTAACAATAAATCATGCCAAGCTTCTGCATCACATTCCCGCTTCTTGGATTGTTTCTGTCGTGCGTAGCTGTAATATAGGGCAAGCCGTCTTTTCTAACCTGTTTGATGACGGCTTTGCCTGCTTCTGACGTTATTCCCTTATGCCAAAATTCCTTGCGAAGCCCGTAACCGAAATCGTGATGTTCTTCCATATCGACTTTTATATAGCCAATCGGGAAATCATCACTTTTAAGGCAGATAGCATAAGCGTATGCCTGTGGCTGTCTGTACTTTATCGCATACTTTTCCTTATAAAATAGTTTGGTTTCTTCGATGTCTTTCATCGGATACCATGGCAGGAATCTGTTGGTTTCTTCATCTTTGAGTATAAGAAAGAGAGCTTCCATGTCTCTTTCCGTGAATCTCCTTAAAATCAAACGTGCTGTTTCCAATGTGGGTGTATTCATCGACTGTTTGTTATAATTGTAAGTGCAGAATAGGATACGGTTTGCCTTCATTGTCCAATTCTGACTTCGTTACCACGTGAAATCCTAAATGTTTATAGAAACCTACAGCCAGAGTGTTTTGCTCATTCACATCTACCTTGTCCACATGTAACTTATTGATGGCATGAATAATCAATTGTTTGCCGATTCCTTTTCCTCTGTGGTGATTATCAACGAACAGCATTTCGATATTATCTCCAGCTATGCCGATAAAGCCGACCAAATTATTTCTGAGCTCGAACCCCCATAGAGCAACATGAGGAAAATAAGATGGAACATGCTCCTTATAATACAGGAAGTCTTCTTTTTTCAGGAAATCATGCGTATGCGATACTGCACTTTCCCAAATTTCCATCAATCGCGGATAGTCTGATTGTTCTATTTTCCTAATCATAATTTTATTTGTTATCTGCTTAGTTTTGCAAATTTAGTTAAATTTGCAGATAAGGCAAAAAAGGCTCTTGATACTATTATGAAATGTCCCTCAGGCAGGTTTAATGAGGTGCTTGTATTTTCGAAATGGGAAGCATATAGATGTTTTTTTTAAATCGGTCATGTGAATACTTGAAATCTGAGAAGGTTGCTTGGAACAAGACATTAAGTTTGTGGGGATGGGCTGTTTCTTTTTCACTGTTTCTCTGTACGATTTCCAGTAAATCCCGTAACCATCGAACGTTTGTTTCTGTTAATATTGTTGTGTCGAAATGAGACGATGTACATAAGTTTGGTTATCTTGTATACGTTAATCTTTCTTGATATTGTTAATTGTCAAATTCTGCTGAGCTAATCTGTGCTTTTGTAAGGTTATTACAGAGAATTTCCATATATTTGTCATAAACCGGATATGTCCCGGATTTGTTATGATACAGTTTATAAAGGAATGATATGACAGGAGAATTTATTTTACGATTGTTTACTGCCGGTATATTGGGAGCTATTATAGGACTCGACAGAGAGTATCGAGCTAAAGAAGCCGGATTCAGAACTCATTTTCTGGTATCGTTAGGAAGCGCACTTATTATGATTGTGTCTCAGTATGGTTTTATGCAGATAGCGAAGGAACATCATATAGATTTTGACCCCAGTCGGGTAGCAGCCCAAGTCGTAAGCGGCATCGGGTTTATCGGTGCAGGAACAATCATTATACAGAAACAGTTTGTAAGAGGATTGACTACTGCCGCAGGACTATGGGCAACCTCCGGTATAGGTTTAGCTATTGGCAGCGGCATGTACTGGCTCGGCATATCGGCAACCATATTTACATTGTTGGGGCTTGAGTTGTTGACCATAATTTTCAAAAAAGTTGGATTTCATAGTGCTATGATACAATTTTCGACCGGAAATCCCGATAATTTATCTAAGATAACGGATATGGTATTGCAGAAAAATTATCGTATCATCAGTTATGAAGCCAAGCAGGAATGGAGAGAAAATCATGTTGTGTATCACGTTACTATCGTTATTAAAAATCGAAATCATAGTGAGGAAGGGAATGTGTTCAAATACATTCAGCAATTGCCGGACCTGATGATTGAAAAGATAGAATAAAATCTGCTGCTTAAAAATTCATTTAATGATATTCAGAGCCTGATTAGATTTTTCATGAAGTTTGGTCGGGCTTATTTTATATATTATTTATCAGTTTGGTTTTACTGCTTTCATTTGCTTGATATCGCTCTAAAGACATTTTCAAAAGACGAGGCTCGAATAAAAAATTAAGCCGGCTCTAAAATCCAAAACTATATCCTACGGAATAAAATATTTTGTTCCCGTAAGGAGTAAATTTGTTTTGTACGACATCATAATATAACATCACAGATATACCGCTCTTACCGGCTATCGGGAGGTTTGCCCCTGCTCCTACCAAGAAACAGGGTATCACTTCTCCCTTATATGAGTGTCCGTCTCTACGTCCCCAGTTGCGTTGTATCTCCGGTTGAGCTTGAATTGTAATATAAGGAATCGGTTTGACTCGGGCATATAGGTTAAGCCCCATATAATTCATTGTATATCGGCTATCGTCCCAGGTATTATAGCGATAGTAATTGTAACCGATACCACCACCAAAAGAAAAATAGGAGTTTATGCGATATCCTATTTGAGGAGAGATGTTAATAGAGGTTCCGTTGGAAAAGGTCATGCCGAACGAACCGCCTAATTCTATCTTACCTTTTTTTCGTGTCCGGACCGGTTCAGGCTGCGATTTTTTTTCTTCTATTTCCTGATAATCAGATGTCGTCTGATTGACAGACTGCTCATTTTGCAAAATCTTTCTTTCTGTTTCGGAATCAACTTTTTCAAAGCGGAAAGGCCGTTTTTTCTCTCCGGTCTGAGCCATCACAAGAAAACAAGTAAACAGAAAAAAGCATGTAAGCTTAACTTTTATCTTCATATTCTTTTTATTATTTATACAAAGTTAGTAAAGAAACAAGGAGTTAATTCTTTTATTGATAGAAAAAAGACAATTATAACTGTTATAATTTGTAGATTCAATAATATATTTATTAAATTAAATTTTATTTTACATATTATTGTCGACATCTAATTTATTTTGTAATATTGCAGTGTATATATAAATATAATCCACATAATATGAAATTTTTACGATTATCAGCTTTTTTTTTGAGTCTGGTGAGTCTATGTCTTATTTCATGCGAAGAGAATGACGATCCAGCAGAATTGTCGCCAGCCGATAAGGAGGTGCAAGAAGTTATTGAAGAACTGGAAAAAATTCCAGAAATAAGTGATTTTACCGAAGAGCTTAAAAAAGTCTCTATTCCGGATGTAGAAACAAACCAGCTTACAGTATTTGCTGTTAAAAATCAGGAATTGAAGGTTCGCTCTGAAGTTTCAGAAAATCAATTAAACCAGGAAAATATCAAACGTCACATTGCTCGTGGCGCTTATAGTATAGATGAGTTGAAGGATTCGTTATTGTTGACCAGTGTCAGCAACGAACCGCTATTGGTTACTAATCAAAATTCGATTGTTGCCATAAATGGTATTCCTATCGAAACTACCGGAATGAAGATTGGAAACAGTTATATGTATATTGTTCCTGAGGTGATTCCCGTAAATGAATCTATCGACTCAATCCCTTCTACTACAGACAAAGAGGCTATTATTTCGGTGAAACGTTGTAATACAAATTGGTCTGTGATGGACTCTGTTCAGGGAAGACCGATAGAAGGGGCAGAGGTTACGGTGTATACTGCCGACGGCAAGACACTGGGTGTATATTATACTGATGCAAATGGCGAAGTTTCGGTAAAGCATAATGAACCGGAAATAAGTTATACTGCTATTTCGGGTGATTCTCTCAGCAATATATACGATGGATTCATGGTAGAAGGGTTATTTACCAGTCAAGTAGAAATAGATTCATGGCCGAGCTATATCATATCGACTCCTAAACCGGGCGATTTAAAATTTGCTGATATAAATGGAGACGGGGTAATCGATAACAACGATAAAGTCAATGGTATACCTCAAAGATACATTCGTTATGCCGACGGGGAAACATTAAAGAATTCAGTAGTTTATCTGACAAGCAACAGCGTTGTACCTTCTAATGACTGGGCTCAAATGTTGCAATCCCAAAAGGATGAGTGGAACAAACAGTTGAAAAGTTTCCTTAATTTGACCCGAGAAACAGATGCTAAATTGATAGGCTATATTGAAGTCCCTAATATGTTCAATTCCAACTATTTTAATCAATGGGGAGAGAATATATGGAATAGTGGATATGGCTTGATTAATAGTTATTTACAGGCAAATGATAAGTTTGCCAATTCGGATGATTGTCCCGAAAATGTAAAATCGGAATGGGCCACGGCTTCTTTACGTATGCAAGCCGAATGTGCATTGATATATTCGGAATTATCAAAATTTTTCGGTGAAGTCTCCGTTATCAACGATATAACAGGGCAGATGCCTTCGAGAAACAATGACGCACTGGTTGACTATATGAATTACCTAATCAATATGCTCCCTTCTGAGTATTCTACAGCCGTATCGGCTTTGGTGTCGCGCATATATTTATCCGATAGAGAATATGATAGAGCACTTGACCAGTGTAAAAAAATTATGAGTACCGGTAATTACAGTCTGCCGGCAGATAGTTCGTTGGTATTTTCACAGAAAAACGGAAATAACGTAATTTTAGGAGGATATGATGATTCCGACTTTAAATATGCGAAAGGCCTGTATTATCATCCGGTACGTTATTGTGAGATTATGTTCACGGCTGCAGAAGCTGCTCTTGAAACCGGTCGTACCATGGAGGCTTATGAATATATAAATCAGACCCGGCTGTTTAGAGGATATCCTCCTATCGAGAACGGACTTACACAGGATGAGTTACGCCGTGTACTTTGGAATACTTGGAATAATGAGATGTTACTCGAGTCCGCAACATACTTCAACCTGAGAAGGTGGGGCATCTATGTGGCATCTATGCCGGATGCCCAAAACAAGCATCAGTTATTGCCAATACCGACAGATGCTATGAAGGAAAATCCAAATCTTACACAAAATCCGGGATATTAACGGTAGCCAGAATAAAAAATGCGATAAACCCTGTAAAAGCCTTATAAAACTTTTACGGGGTTTATTTTTCATTATTAGTTTGCGAATTGGGGAGAAAAATATATTTCATTAACTTTGCCATTGTGAAATATGAGAAAGGATAGAAATCCGAAAAACAAGAAGATATTTATAAATTATGAAAAAAACTATTTCTATGATGATTGCAGCAACTGCTTTCTCCGTATCGACCGGTATAGCTTCGGTCGAAAGTGTCGATCCGTTTTACAGGGTCGACCGTTTTGCAGACCTGGAAGTATTGCGATATAAAGTTCCGGGGTTCGAAAAATTGACATTGCAACAAAAGAAATTATTATATTATCTGTCTCAAGCGGCAATAGAGGGACGCGATATTATTTATGACCAGAACTGTAAATGGAATTTGGCTATCCGTAGAACTCTCGAAGCTGTTTATACGCAATATAAAGGTGATAGAAGTTCCGATGATTTCGAGGCTTTGGAAACCTATCTGAAACAAGTATGGTTTGCCAACGGTATACACCACCACTACTCTACCGATAAATTTGTTCCCGGATTCGGACAGGAATTTTTTGAAAAAGCTGTAAAGTCTGTCGATACCCGATATTTGCCTCTTCAAAAAGGTGAGACGGTAAACCAATTACTTGCAAATATATCTCCGGTTATCTTTGACCCTGCAATAGATGCTAAGCGGGTAAATCAGGCGGAAGGAGAAGACCTTGTACTGACTTCTGCCGGGAATTACTATGATGGTGTAACACAAGCTGAAGCCGAGGCTTTTTACAATAAGATGAAAAATCCGGACGATTTGAGGCCTGTTTCGTATGGACTGAATAGTCGGTTGGTAAAGAGAAATGGGAAAATCGAGGAGCGTGTTTATAAAGTAGGAGGTCTCTACTCAAAAGCTCTTGAAAAAATTGTGTATTGGCTTGAAAAGGCTGCATCTGTAGCGGAAAATGCTCAACAAAAGGCTGTCATAGAGAAGCTTATCTCTTATAATAAGACCGGAAATCTGAAAGAGTTTGACGAATATGCTATTTTATGGGTAAATGACCTGGACTCCGATATTGATTTTGTCAACGGATTTACCGAAACGTATGGGGATCCTTTGGGGATGAAAGCCAGTTGGGAAGCTCTGGTTAATTTCAAAAATAAAGAAGCCTCCGAAAGAACTCACATCATTAGCGCCAATGCCCAATGGTTTGAGGATAATTCGCCTGTGGACAACTGCTTTAAAAAAGAGAAAGTAAAAGGTGTGTCGGCAAAAGTCATTACAGCTGCTATTCTTGGGGGAGATACTTATCCTTCTACGGCTATTGGTATCAATTTGCCCAATTCCAATTGGATACGTCACGAACACGGTTCCAAATCGGTAACGATAGAAAATATCACTGAAGCTTATGATAAAGCGGCTCAAGGCAACGGATTTGCTGAAGAGTTTGTATGGAGTGATAAAGAAAGAGAATTGATGGAAAAATACGGATTTCAGGCTGATAATTTACATACTGACTTACATGAATGTCTGGGGCATGCTTCGGGAAAATTGCTTCCGGGTACGGACTCCGATGCACTGAAAGCTCATAGTTCTACTCTTGAAGAAGCCCGTGCCGACTTGTTTGCTTTATATTATATGGCAGAT
Organism: Coprobacter secundus subsp. similis; assembly: GCF_015097275.1. GTDB lineage: Bacteria > Bacteroidota > Bacteroidia > Bacteroidales > Coprobacteraceae > Coprobacter > Coprobacter secundus. The sequence goes on along the minus strand of NZ_AP023322.1, from coordinate 666,946 downwards.
CCCAAAATTGTAGAATTAAAGTTATTGCCCAACGCTGAGGCTTATAAATCGGAATATTATAAATATATGATGAACGGGCTCATGACCCAGCTTACACGTATAGAACCAGGCAAGAATATTGAAGAAGCCCATATGAGAAACAGACAACTTATTGCCCGTTATGTTTTTGAAAAAGGGCAAAAGGACAATGTTGTAGAAATGAAGAAAAAGGATGGTAAAACGTTTGTCGTAATTAATGATTATGCAAAAATGCGTTCTTTATTGGGAGAGCTATTGGCTGAAATACAACGGATAAAGTCTACTGGAGATTACGAAGCCGGACGGGATTTGGTAGAAACTTATGGTGTCAAAGTAGACCCAGAATTGCACAAAGAGGTACTCAGCCGTTATGAAAAGTTGAATATTGCTCCTTATAAAGGTTTTGTAAATCCTGTTTATACAGCTGTAACTGATAAGAAAGGAGATATTACGGATGTGACTATTTCTTATGACGAGAGTTACATAGACCAAATGTTACGTTATTCAAAAGATTATTCTAATTTACCGACATACAATTATTAATAAACCGGATATATTTTGGATAAGGTTTTCAGCTTGCTATTGTTTGTAGAACTCTAAGAAAACAGTCTAAATTTTCTTATAAAGAAAATTCAAAAAGCAGGCTTGATAAAATAGAAACAATTTCTTAGCCAACGATTAGTAATGAATTGTCGTATTCTTTGTTAATCGTTGGTTGTTTTACTTATCAACCAATAAAATATGGATGCTCAAATACGTGAAATAAAGCGACAGTTCCGTATGGCAATGAATGGTATCGTATCGACCAGCATGCGGGAAAAAGGTATGGATTATAAGATAAATTTCGGTCTCACTCTTCCTTTGATAAAACGTATTGCTGAAAGATATTCTCCGAACGCGGAACTTGCTGAATTGTTGTGGAAAGAAAATATTCGGGAATCTAAAATTCTGGCCACTTTATTATATCCTGCACAAGAGTTGACACCCGAGATAATGCAGCACTGGGCCGATACAATCGTATACAGAGAGATTGCCGATATGTGTTGCATGAATCTGTTTGATAAAGTTCCTTTTGCTCTCGATAAAGCTCTCAAATGGATAAGCTCTGATAATGAAATGCTCCGCTATACGGGATTTCAATTGATAGCACGACTGGCTATGACCCAAAATGTATTTACAGCAGAAGTCCCGATTTGTATTATGGATATCATAAATACAAATGCCGGCAGCTTTTCAACAACTACTCTTCATGCTGCTATAAACTGTGTAAAACGCATCTTGCAAATTGATAGGCCGACAGCGTTGACCATAAAAACAGCAATCGAATCTTGGAAGAATCATTCTCCTCTAAATAAAAGTATTGCCGAGGATATTATGGACGAATTTTGTTTTTTATACTCAGAGCCAATCGTTTAAAATTTCCAATAAAAATGATTTTTCAGTCCTTTTTTGCGTTTCCTTTTGAGGCAGGTTCCCTGTTTTTTCGTCACATACTTGCTATCGTCCTTAAAGCAGCCACAAAAGGAAACACAAAGCTGCCCCCGGGCAAAATTTAAAAGGGCTTTTATCGTAAATCTCTGTTTCGATAAATATCAGAGAACTCTCAATAATGTATAAATCGCTTTATCTTGCTCTTAAAAAATTTGCATTTATCTTTCTTTCAGAAGTGTGTAATCTCCTCTTTTAATTTATTTGTCGCTATCGGATATTAAAAAAAATATATGTATCTTTGTCTGCTGTGAGTTAAAAAGCTATGCCCGAAGAGAAAACAAAAGAAGTCGTTAGACAGAAGCTGACCCAGTATTTAGAGGCAAAAAAGCTTCGAAAAACACCGGAACGGTATGCGATACTGGATAAGATATATTCGACGAATGAACATTTCGACGTAGATTCCTTGTACGATTTTATGGTAAATAGCAAATACCGTGTGAGTAAGGCTACTGTATACAATTCTATAGACCTTTTTGTAGATGCGGGATTGGTAAGGAAACACCAGTTTGGAAACAATCCGGCCCAATATGAGAAATCTTATAACACAGTAAATCACCATCATCTTATTTGTACCCGATGTGGAAAGGTACAAGAAGTCAAAGACCAGGAAATTATCGATATATTGTCGAATAAAAAATTCGGAAAATTTACAGCATCATATTACTCGCTTTATGTGTATGGAGTTTGTAACCGATGTGCACAAGCTGAAAAGAAAAAGAAACAAACCGTCCGTAAATAAGACGGATTTTTTTTGAATAAGAAAATAATTACTATAATATTATACCAATGAAAGTAGATGTTTTGTTAGGATTACAATGGGGAGACGAAGGTAAAGGCAAGGTTGTAGATGTACTCACTCCCAATTATGATGTTATCACCCGTTTTCAGGGAGGTCCCAATGCCGGCCATACATTAGAATTCGACGGACAAAAATATGTACTCCGTTCTATTCCTTCGGGTATTTTTCAAGGGGGAAAGATAAACATTATAGGCAATGGTGTGGTTCTCGACCCGTTGTTGTTCAAAATTGAGGCCGAAAGTCTTGCCGAAAGCGGACACGACCTGACTAAACAACTCTACATTTCTAAAAAAGCGCATCTTATTCTCCCGACACATCGCATTCTCGATGCAGCTTATGAAGCAGCTAAGGGTGATGCAAAAATCGGGACAACCGGAAAGGGTATCGGTCCGACGTATACCGATAAAATAAGCCGTAACGGATTGCGCGTAGGCGATTTATTGCATAATTTTGACGAGAAATATGCTAAAGCTAAGGCAAGGCATGAGGCTATATTAAAATCATTGAATTATGATTATGATATTACCGAGCTTGAGGCGCAATGGTTTGAGGCTGTCGAATATTTGAAAAAATTCAATTTAATAGATAGCGAGCATGTTATCAACGACTATTTGAAATCAGGCAAGTCAGTTTTAGCGGAAGGTGCTCAAGGCACACTACTTGATATTGATTTCGGTTCATATCCGTTTGTAACTTCGTCCAATACGATATGTGCCGGGGCTTGTACAGGTTTAGGTGTAGCACCCAATAAAATCGGGAATGTATACGGTATATTCAAGGCTTATTGTACCCGTGTGGGTAGCGGGCCTTTTCCTACTGAACTTTTTGATGAAACAGGAGAAAAGATACGGGCTATCGGCCATGAATTCGGTGCCGTTACCGGACGTTCGCGCCGTTGCGGTTGGATAGACCTCGTGGCCTTGAAGTATGCCATTATGGTAGATGGTGTCACTCATCTGATAATGATGAAAAGCGATGTGCTCGATACATTTGAAACGATAAAAGCTTGTGTCGCTTACAAAATAAACGGGAAGGAGACCGAGCAGTTCCCCTTTGAAATCGGTGATGATATAGAACCGGTATATGTCGAGCTCCCCGGATGGCAGTGTGATATGACCAAGATGCAAAGTGAAGATGAATTCCCGGAAGAATTTAATGCGTATCTCTCTTTCCTTGAAAACGAACTCGAAGTTCCTATCAAAATCGTTTCGGTAGGGCCTGATCGTGAGCAGACAATCGTGCGCTATACCGAAGAGGAAAACTAAAATATTCTCGCAGCTTACAAAATGCGAGCGCCCCGTGCTTCTAATGTCGGAAGCTGGGGCGTATTTTTTACCGGTAAGTATTCAAAAACACTATTCGAGATGAAAAAAATAATAAACCCGTGGCAAGGAATGGATGGTTATCATTGCTATGGTTGTGCTCCGGACAATCATTTGGGGTTAAAAATGGAATTTTATGAAGACGGAGACGATATCGTGAGTATATGGCAGCCACGACCGGAATATCAGGGTTGGATAAATACTTTGCATGGAGGTATACAAGCAGCTTTAGCCGATGAAATATGTGGTTGGGTGGTATTTCGGAAGTTTCAGACCAGCGGTGTAACTTCAAAAATGGAGATACGTTACTTAAAGCCGATGTATACTACCGATGATCGTATTGTTTTGAGAGCGTCTGTACAGGAACAGAGGCGAAATCTGGTACAAATTGCCGCTTGTATTTACAATATGCAGAATGAGTTGTGTACCAAGGCAGTATGTACTTATTTTCTTTTTTCTAAAGAGAAAGCTCGCGCCGAATTTCATTTTTGCGATTGTTCGGTGGAAGAGCGAGAGGAAAATCCATTATAACCCTATACATACGGTATTACAAATCAGATAAAGAATCAGAGCTTGTTCAAATTTTTCAATAAAAGTAATATAGTCAGGTTATTATGTATTTTCTTTAGGTCTGTTTTCCGTTTGCAATTATCAAGTAACCCTCTATCATCCTTATGTAAGCAGAAAAACAGCCTTGTAAGAAATTTTCAAAGCCGGCTTCGAGTAAAATTAAAAAAAGCTTTTTGAATCATATACATTTGAAATTCTCAAAAAATAATTTCTTATCAAAAAATATACAGGAATGAAGTCATATTTGCAATCATTGCGTTACCTTATTTCGATACATATACTCGGACTATTTTTTTTCTCGTTGTTCCGTTTAGTTCTCCTCGTACAAGGTTTTGGATATATTGATGAAACCAGCCGGAAATTCGGTATTATAGCAGAAGCATTCTTGCGAGGTGTATGGATGGATAATGTGGTAGCTTGCTATATACTGCTGTTGCCTTTGGCGATATGTTCGTTATCAGCAGTTTTTAACTGTTATAATAGGAACATATATCGGGGTGTAAATATATTTTTCTGTATTTTTTATGGTGTCGCTTTTACTATATCGGCTGCGGATATTCCTTATTTCGATTATTTCTTTAAACATATCAATGCATCTATCTTCAACTGGTTCGGATATGTAGGTACTACGACCGGAATGATGTTCGGAGAGGCTTCATATTTATTGGCTATGGCTTTTTTGATACTTATGATTGCTTTATTTTGCTTTCTTTCCAAACGTATTTTGAAATTGACTGTCAGGGACTTTTCCATATCACATCGGAGAAATACGGGAATAAAGACAAAATCGGTAATCTTCGTTTGTTCGGCCTTGCTTATCGGAGCCTGTATGTTCGGTATCAGGGGGCGTACAGGGTATAATCCTATACGTGTCAGTGCTGCTTATTATTGTAACAATACTTTCCTTAACCAATTGGGTATAAGCCCATCTTTTAATCTTCTGAGGAGCTCTTTGGAGGCTTCTAAGTCTGAAAATAAAGGATTGGAGCTGATGGATGAAAATGCAGCACTCAGCCTTGTCCGTAAAGAGTTGGGAATAACAGATTCTATACCAGAGATATCTCCTATTGCACGGAAAGTTGTTGCAGGAAAGTCACCTGAGCGTCGAAATGTCATATTGGTATTTATGGAATCGATGTCGGCCAAACTGCTAAGCCGCTACGGGAATACAGAGAACCTCACCCCTACTCTCGACAGTTTAGCCCGACAGTCGCTCAGCTTCGACAGGTTTTATTCTGCCGGGACTCATACCAATCATGCCATACACTCGGTGTTGTATTCATATCCTGCTTTGATGAAACGAAACTCGATGAAAGGGGCCGTTATTCCGTTTTATGCGGGACTGCCTACCATATTGCAGGACAACGGTTATGAAACCCTGTTTTTTATGACTCACGAGTCTCAATATGATAATATGAACGGTTTTTTGCGGACAAACGGATTTAAGCAAATATATGCACAGGAAAATTATCCACGAGAAAAAGTTGTCAACAGTTTTGGCGTGCAAGATGATTTTCTATATGAATATGCGTTGGATATCTTTAACCAGGAGTCTAAAACAGGTAAGCCATTTTTCGGTGTATTGCTGAGTATCAGCAACCATCCACCTTATGTAATACCCAAAGATTTCAAATCCCATAGCCAGACGGACGAAATGCGTATTGTCGAATTTGCGGACCATGCTATCGGTGAATTTATGAAAAAAGCTTCGTCCGAGCCTTGGTTTAAGAATACTATTTTTGTATTTGTGGGAGACCATGGCAAAAAAGTCGGAGAACTAAAAAGTGATATGCCACTGTCTTATAATCATGTGCCTTGCTTGTTTTACAGTCCGGGCTTCATCACTCCACAAGCCAATGATGAGTTGGGCGGCCAAATCGATATTGCTCCTACCCTACTCGGAATGTTGAATATCGACTATACAAATAATAGTTTCGGAATAGATTTGATGCGTGAAAAGCGCCCTTATATCTTCTTTACTTCCGACGATGCTATCGGCTGTATAAACAAAAACTTCTTTTATATAAACCAGCCCGATAACGGGCAAGAATGGCTGTTACAAGTCGAGAACAGCGAGGAAGCCGGTCCGTCGGTGCAACCGGCTTTACAGGATAGTATGAAAAATTATGCTTTTTCCATGTTACAAGCGGCACAGTATCTAATGAAGCATGAACTGACAGGAAAATACAAAGGGTATATTCCTGAATAGTTTATTTGTGTTTGATATTGTCTTTACCTTTTAGTCCGGGACGACGGGCATCGTATATATCTCTTATCCGATGCCGAAAAGAGGAATCGATTTGATGAATACGCATAATTTGTCGAGGTGTCAGTAATGTACTGATTGATGCATTAAACTTTTCTTTGGCTGCGATAATTTGGCGGCTACGGGTAATAGATTCCTTCAATAGTTTTTCGGCCTGTTCGTCGGTCAGAGTATCTACTCTTACCCGATTGAATTGGCGGTTGTTGTCGGCATTTAATCGGGTTACTCTCTTTTGATAGTGGATATAGGCCGGACGAAGGATTTCCATTTGCTCTTCGGTCAGGGATAATGCCATTTGTATCTCTGAAAGGGTGGCATTAATCATAGCCATTTGTACATTTTTAGGTTTCAGCGGTTTTTGCGGTTGAGCGTTCAGAGGTAATGACAAAACCAAAGTAATCGCCATAAAACTATTTACCAGTATCTTTATCATAATTATTGATTTTTTAATTTTTATATTCATATGTATTCACTCCAATCATCTCAGCCAATAGCAGTAATTCTTCATCCGAAATGTTTTGTATAAGACTATCTGCTGCTTGTGTGATCTCTGAAACCGGTTCAGAATTATATGCTACCGATATGTCTTCGATATAAGTATTACCCGGCCGATATGCGGTAACTTGAGTATCGGTCAATATCGGAAGTACGTTTAGTGATTGGGAAACATTTTTTTCTGTTCGATTTTCCGATACAAAAGAGTTTGGCTTGTCAACGTGATAAATAACCTGCCACAAAAAGGCCAATGCAATAAGTGCAGCGACAGAGCTACTCCAATACAATATATAACGACGGCGTGGACGCACATGATGTATGCGGGGATAACGCAACTTGTTTTTTTCTTCCTTTTTCAACTGTTCGAGAATCTTGGAAGTTACGTCTTCAAAAAAGTTGTCGTCTACTTTATATGGCATTTTTTTGCCAACCTGGTTGAAATCAAAATCTCTTTTTTTCATATCTGACTATCCATCATATATTTTTTTATTTTTTCGGCAGCATAGTGATACCCTGTCTTCAAAGAACCTACCGACGTTCCTGTCAACTGACTGATTTCTTCGTAGCTCATTTCATCATAATATCTCAAATTGAACACTAATTGCTGTTTGGGAGGTAATCGAAGGATAGCTTCCTGGAATTTCAGCAATATATTGTCTCCATCTATTTCATTATCTGCATAGAGCCTATCTATAAGTTGCTCACATGCCTCGTTGTCATATGAAGTATATTCGAGCTTACGATTGCGCAATATGGTAAGAGCCTCGTTTGTCGCTATCTTATAAAGCCATGTCCGCAATGAACTGTCTCTCCTAAATGTATCAATGGAACGATATACATTCATAAATGTATTTTGCAATGCATCTTCTGCATCCTCATGAGAAACAACCAATCGGCGTATATGCCAGTACAAAGGTTCTCGATACGTTTTTATCAAACTTTCGAAACCTCCGGCCCGCGTATCCGGATTGAGTATCCATTCTAATATAGGGTCTTGTTGTTCCTTCGACATGTAAGATTGACTGATTTATTACATTAGATGATAAAACATGCAAAAGGTTAAAAATCATCTTTCATAATTTTCAAAAATATTTTTTGAGGCTTCCGATTATTTCCTTATATGAATATTGTATAAAATCAATGTAAAAAATGTTTTTGTATTTCTAGAGTTATTGATATTGACTGATAAAATTTATTTAATAAGAATCTGTTTAAATGCTCCAATAAAAATAATTCAGTTTCTAATGAGGAAAAATTTGTATATTTTCACGATGAAAACTTTTGACGTGCTCGTGGTATTGTCATTTATCGTTAAAAATAGATGATTCGTCGATAAAAAAAGGGTGATTTTATATAATAATTGTATGCGATATGTGCTAAGGGTAAGTTTGCCAATAAAATATATTTTTTATGGCAAAAATCACGTCTATAATACACATTTGCAGCTTGAGCGGATTAATGTTGTTGATTCCGGCAATACTCCCAGCTCAGGAGAAACCGAAAGAGTGGACTCTCGATGAGTGTATCCGCTATGCTCATGAGCAGAATATCCAAATAAAGAAGAACAAAATTTCGCTGAATGAAAGCCGGATAGATACGAAACTGGCAAAGGCCCAGTTGTTTCCTTCGTTATCGTTTTCCACCTCTCATGGGTATACCAATTATCCTGCTCCGGGAAATACCGGAGCCAGTCGAAACAGCTATACCGGTAGTTACGGGTTGAATGCTTCTTATACTTTGTACAATGGGGGAAAACGGAAAAATACCATCAAGCAACAGGAGTTGCAAGAACAGATACAACAATTGGAAATCGATGCTTCGGCAGATGATATTGAGATAGCAATTACAACGGCTTATTTGCAGATATTATATGCAATGGAGTCTGTAAAAATCAATGAACAAACGGTGGAAGTTTCCAAAGCCCAATGTGAACGTTCAAAAGAGTTACTTAATGCCGGTTCTATCTCGAAAAGCGATTATGCTCAACTGGAGTCACAATACAGTCAAGACAAGTATCAGTTGGTAGTGTCCCAATCGTCACTTGAAGAACTGATACTTGACTTGAAACAGCTACTCGAACTTGAAATTACAGATGAACTATCGGTATATGTACCTAATCTCGATGATAGTGATATATTGACTCCCCTGCCATCAAAAGAATCGGTGTATAATATAGCTCTCGGCTTTATACCAAGTATCCAGAGCAGCAAATTGTCTATCAATATGGCCGAGTTGGAAAAGGTAAATGCCAAGTCAGGCTATTTCCCCCAAATTTCCTTGAATGCCGGTATTGGAACAGGGCATATTACGGGGAGCGATTACGGTTTTGGAACTCAGATGAAAAATAAATTCAATGAAAATATAGGTGTTACCTTATCTGTGCCTATTTATAGTAATCGGGAAAATAAATCGGCCGTAGAAAAAGCCAAATTACAACTCGAGACCAGCAAACTTGATTATCTGAACAGCCAAAAAGAGTTGTTGAAGACCATAGAGTCAATCTATCAGGATGCGCGGTCATCTCAAAACCAATACAATGCGGCATCAGAACAATTGAAAGCCAGTCAATTGAGTTACGAACTTGCCGAAGAACAATTTTATCTGGGGATGAAGAATACGGTAGAATTGCTTACGGAAAAGAACAATTACCTCTCTGCTCAGCAAGAACAGTTACAAGCCAAGTATATGGCCATACTAAATCTCCAACTGCTCAACTTCTATCAGGACAAGCCTATAAAAATAAACGGATAAAAAATTTATACAATATAAATATGAAGACAAAAACAAAGAAAATCATTCTCATCGTTATTGCAATTATCGTCATAGCGGGAATTATCGTCTGGATAGCCGGAGGCTCTGCTCCCAAGCGTAAGATTTCATATATCACAGTCCCGGTAAGTAAAGGGGATATTTCAAATTCTGTCACAGCCACCGGGACTATCGAGCCAGTAACTGAGGTCCAAGTGGGTACACAAGTATCGGGTATCATCGATAAATTATATGCCGATTATAATTCCATAGTGACTAAAGGCCAATTAATTGCAGAAATGGATAAAGTAACTTTGCAAAGCGAGCTCCAGTCGGCAAAGGCCAACTATGACGGAAGTAAAGCTGAATATGAATACCAACAAAAAAATTATGCGCGTAACAAGGGGTTATATGAGAAAAAGCTAATCAGTGATACAGATTACGAACTTGCCACTTATAATTACGAAAAGGCAAAAAGCGAATATGAGAGCAGCAAGGCTTCTCTGGCAAAGGCTGAACGCAACTTATCGTATGCTACGATTACTTCTCCTATCGACGGAGTAGTTATAGACCGGGCGGTGGAGGAAGGCCAAACGGTTGCAGCCGGATTTGAAACCCCTACCCTGTTTACCATTGCAGCCGACCTGACTCAGATGCAGGTTGTAGCGGATGTCGATGAAGCTGATATAGGTGGTGTAGAGGAAGGCCAACGGGTCAGTTTTACGGTAGATGCTTATCCGAACGACGTTTTCGAAGGAAAAGTTACGCAAATACGCCTGGGCAGTACGAGCAGCAGTAGCACAAGTAGCAGCAGTACGAGCAGCGAAAGTGTCATTACGTACGAAGTTGTCATTTCGGCACAGAATCCCGATTTAAAACTAAAGCCTCGTCTGACAGCCAATGTTACTATTTATATTCTGGACAAAAAAGATGTTCTCAGTGTTCCGGCAAAGGCTCTACGGTTTACTCCGGAAGTTCCATTGGTGGGAAAAGAAGATATCATTAAAGATTGCGAAGGAGAGCATAAGCTGTGGACTAAGGAGGGAAATATTTTTACGGCACATCCGGTAAAAATAGGTATAAGTAACGGTGTACTTACTGAAATAACCGAAGGTATAGCAGAAGGTACTCAAGTGATAAGCGAAGCGACTATCGGGAATACAGGTCAAGCTCCCGAAATGAATGCGCCAGGTGAATCGGCAGAAAGAAGTCCGTTCATGCCTGGCCCTCCGGGAAGTAATAAGAAGAAAAAATAAAGGAGATAGCTATGAGTAAAAAAGTTATCGAACTGCAAAATATCAAACGAAATTTTCAAGTCGGTGATGAAATTGTGCATGCTTTGCGAGGTATCACATTTACCATCAATGAAGGAGAATTTGTAACGATTATGGGAACTTCAGGATCGGGTAAATCTACGTTACTGAACACGTTAGGTTGTCTCGATACTCCTTCGAGCGGGGAATATTACCTTGACGGTATTTCGGTACGTACTATGAGTAAGTCTGAACGGGCAATATTGAGAAATCGGAAAATCGGTTTTGTGTTTCAAAACTATAATTTGCTACCTAAAACGACAGCCGTCGAGAATGTGGAATTGCCACTTATGTATAATGCAAAAGTCGGTGCGGCTGAACGCAGGAATCGGGCAATAGAGGCTTTGAAGGCAGTGGGCTTAGGTGACCGGCTGGAACATAAATCGAATCAAATGTCGGGGGGACAGATGCAGCGAGTCGCTATTGCCCGGGCATTGGTAAACAATCCGGCTGTTATTTTGGCTGACGAAGCTACCGGAAATTTGGATACGCGTACTTCCTTTGAAATACTGGTCCTGTTTCAGGAACTTCATGCCGAAGGGCGTACGATTATTTTCGTAACTCATAATCCGGATATAGCCCAATACAGTAGCAGAAATATACGGCTGCGCGACGGGCATGTCATAGAAGATACCGTAAATAATAATATTCTTTCGGCAAGCGAAGCTTTGGCTGCATTACCGAAGAACGATGATGATTAAGATATAGAATATGAACGGAACCAATTTATTCAAAATAGCCCTTCGGGCCCTTGCCAATAACAAACTGCGAGCTTTCTTGACCATGTTGGGTATCATTATCGGTGTGGCTTCGGTCATTACGATGCTGGCTATCGGACAAGGCTCGAAGAAAAGCATCCAGACCCAAATTGCTGAAATGGGGTCAAATATGATTATGATTCACCCGGGAGGTGACATGCGTGGCGGGGTGCGTCGTGACCCTTCGGAAATGCAAACGTTGAAACTCGAAAATTATGAAAAATTGCGAGATGAGACAAATTTCATTGCAGCGATAAGCCCCAACGTATCTTCTTCGGGACAGTTAGTCAACGGCTCGAATAACTATCCTTCGACAATTTATGGCGTCGGACTCGACTATTTAGAGATAAGACAGCTTAAAATAGAGAGTGGGGAGATGTTTGCCGAAGCCGATATTCAAAGTTCGGCAAAAGTTTGCGTTATCGGGAAAACCATTGTCGATAACCTGTTTCCGGATGGCAGTGATCCTGTGGGACATGTCATCAGATTCAATAAGATACCTTTTCAGATTGTGGGTGTACTGGAATCGAAAGGTTACAATTCCATGGGTATGGACCAAGACGATGTCGTGCTGGCTCCTTACACTACAGTAATGAAACGGATACTGGCTGTTACTTATCTGAACGGGATATATGCATCTGCCTTATCGGAAGATATGACTAATTATGCAACGGAAGAAATCAGTACTATCTTACGACGTGAACACCGATTGAAAGATAGCGACGAGGATGACTTTACGATTCGTAGCCAACAGGAGCTGAGCAGTATGTTGAATTCTACTACCGACTTGATGACGACTCTGCTCGCGTGTATTGCCGGAATATCGTTGATTGTCGGAGGTATAGGCATTATGAATATCATGTATGTGTCGGTAACGGAAAGGACTAGGGAAATCGGTCTTCGCATGTCTGTTGGAGCCCGGGGTATCGATATACTGAGCCAATTTCTCATAGAGGCTATCCTAATCAGTATAACGGGTGGTATTATCGGGGTTCTTATCGGTTGCGGAGCAAGCTGGATTGTAAAAAATATTGCCCACTGGCCTATATACATACAACCATGGAGTATATTTCTGTCTTTTGCCGTATGTACCGTTACCGGGATATTTTTCGGTTGGTACCCGGCTAAAAAGGCTGCAGATCTCGATCCGATAGATGCTATAAGATACGAGTAATATTGTAACGTCCGGGGGATTTGGATGCCTTGCTCCTTCCCTCGCTTCAATAAGAAGGGATATAGTTCCTTGCAGGAAAAAAAATATCGGTGATGATAGAAAGAATTGTACATTCTTTCTTTAAGAGGTCAGGTGGAAATTCGAACTATTTTTCGGTTATTTATCCATTTATAATTGTATTTTTGTGTAACAGATTGTTTTTATGAGCGGGCATATACAAAAAAATAGAATATTACAAGTCGCTATACATGCTATCGTATGGGGACTTATTATCGGGTTGCCTTTGTTCTTTTTTGAAGAAAATTTTGCCGGCCGTCGCATGATACGTTATTGGGATTTTTTTATAATTCCTTTTTCTTTGGCTGTTGTCTTTTATATCAATTATTTCTATCTCATTGACAAGTTTCTATTTAAAAAGCAGACGTATAAGTATTTGTTTTGGAATTTGTTGCTCATCATCATTGTCAGTATGGGCATACGGTACTGGAAAGACTTGAACTTCATAAACTTCCCACCACCTCCGGAAATGGTAAAAATGGGGCCCAGGGTGTGGTATCGGGACTTTTTTTTCCTTACGCGAGATGTATTTTCTCTTTTTCTGGCTGCAGGATTGAGTGTGGCTATAAAAATGACATCCCAGTGGATAGAGTCGGAAAACACCCAAAAAGAACTGGAGAAAAGGCGAGCCGAGGCTGAATTGAAAAATTTGCAGAACCAGTTGAATCCACATTTTTTGTTCAATACACTCAACAACATTTATTCTCTTATTACCTTCAGCCCCGAGAAGGCACAACAGGCTGTGCATGACCTGAGTAAGCTGTTGCGGTATGTCCTGTACGAGAATACAGGCAATTATGTTCCATTGGAAAGAGAACTCGACTTTATACGGAATTATATAGAGCTGATGAGATTACGCTTATCGGACAAGGTAAAGTTGGATGTATCCCTTCCTCAAGCCGTAACGGGTATGAATATTGCTCCACTCCTGTTTATTTCGTTGATAGAGAATGCGTTCAAGCATGGTGTGAGCAATACTTGCCAATCGTTTGTCAGTATTTGCATTGAAATCGTACCACAAGAAAAAATCAGTTGTTGTATCGAAAACAGCTTTTTCCCTAAAAATGAACATGATAAAAGTGGTTCGGGCATAGGATTGGAAAATCTGAGGAGACGGCTCGAACTACTGTATCCCAATAGTTATTTGTTACATACGGAACAAACCGGTGACCGGTATTCTACGTTGCTAACCTTGTTCCTAAAACCGGAATACAAATGAACCTGAAATGCTGTATTGTAGATGATGAGCCTTTGGCTTTGGACTTGCTTGAAAGTTACGTGCAAAAAACACCCTTCCTTACATTGTGCGGCAAATTTACCGATGCAATTTCGGCTCTTGACTTTATTAATCGGGACGATATAGACTTGGCTTTTCTCGATATACAGATGCCTGATATAAATGGAATGGAACTTTCCAAAATGATACGGAACAGATGTCGTATCATATTTACGACAGCTTTCAGCCAATATGCAGTTGACAGTTATAAAATCCCGGCTATAGATTATCTGCTGAAACCTATCAGTTATGCAGACTTTCTGGAGGCGTGCAACAGGGCTGTTGAGTGGTTTGAACTGAAAAATAAACATGTCCAAACAGAAAATGGTAATACTGGAATAGAATCGATTTTCGTAAAATCGGATTATAAACTTCGGCAGATAGAGTTAAAGAAAATATTGTATATCGAAGGTTTGAAAGACTATATAAAAATCTATCTTGAAGATGAGCCCCATCCTGTACTTTCTTTGATGAGCTTGAAATCTATGGAAGAAATGCTTCCTTCGTCCCGTTTTATGAGAGTGCATCGCTCATTTATCGTACAACCGGATAAAATCAAAATTATCGAGCGTAACCGTATTGTTTTCGGGAAACAATATATTCCCATTTCGGATTCATATAAAAATGAATTTGCAGAATTTCTAAACCGTCGTTCGGTAAAGACTCATGGCAATCCTTCTCAAGAATAGCTTTCATATTTATAAAAAATGGCTAATTTTGTTTTCTCTTATTTTACATATACATCGGAGAGGACTTTATATCAATGTATTGGACACTGTTTTTTACTTTTGCTAAAATCGGAATGTTTACTATCGGTGGAGGATATGCCATGATACCTCTGATAGAGAGGGAAATTGTAAACAAAGGTTGGCTCGACTCCAAAGATTTCATGGATATTTTTGCTGTTACGCAATCACTACCGGGAGTATTTGCCGTCAATATATCTATTTTCGTGGGGTACCGATTAAGAAAAATAAAAGGTAGCATAATTTGCGCTTTGGGCAGTATCTTACCGGCTTTTGCAGTCATGTTATCGATTGCTGTATTTTTTACTCATTTTCAGGATAACGTATGGGTATCAAAAATATTCAATGGGATACGACCTGCAGTAGTGGCTCTGATTCTTGTGCCTTGTATCCATACTGCACGAGCCGTCCGGTTAAGAGGTCTGAATATCATATTTGTAATTGCAGGAGCACTACTTATATGGTTGGCAGGAATATCTCCTGCATATATCGTATTGGGGGCTATCGTAGGAGGACTCGTTTACACATTTTGGATAAAAGAAAAGATAGGTGGTAAAATATGATATACTGGCAGTTATTGTGGGTTTACCTGAAAATAGGTATTTTAGGATTTGGCGGAGGATATGCCATGTTGTCACTGATACAGCATGAAGTTGTCGACAAGTATCACTGGCTGGACCTGAAGTCTTTTACCGATATCGTTGCCATATCGCAAATGACTCCCGGTCCCATCGGTATCAACAGTGCGACATATATCGGCTACTCGGCAACCGGGAGTATCTGGGGTGCCGTAGTTGCTACGATAGCGGTATGTCTCCCATCCTTTTTAATGGTGCTCGTTATTTCGTATTGTTTTGTCAAATTCAAAACCAATAAATTTGTAAAAGCTGCTTTTGCAGGATTGAGACCGATGACTATTTCTCTGATTGCAGCGGCAGTTCTATTACTGATAAACAAAGAAAATTTTATTGATTATAAAAGCTTGATTATTTTTGTAATGTCATTTATCCTGCTTTGGAAATATAATCTTCATCCTATATCGATGATATGTCTGGCCGGTGTTGCGGGGCTGATATTGTATTGGTAAGTTATAGCCAAATCCGCTTAAAATATAATTAATGTTAACTTGTGAGTTTTTCTGCCGAATAATTATGTTGTGTAGCATAAAATTCTATATATTTGCACTGTGTTTTTCATGGTATTAGATTTAAGGTTAATGAAGATTGGTTGTCGTGAGACAACCTTTTTTTATGAATTCATGTTGCTTCTTCTATAAAAAACAAGTACTCCAATGATGTGTTGAAAATATACGATTATCTGTAATTCCAATAAGAGCTTGTTTGATTTTTCCGAAAAAAGTAATTTATTGTTGAGTGAGGTGAGATTGTAGTGTTTGTCGATAGTGGGCATTTCACTGTCGTACGCTCCTGCCCTTCTCGAAAGGAAAGATAAAATAGAAAAAGTGTCTCTAAAGAAATTTCCAAAGCCGGTCTGAGCGAAAGAAGAACAGGCTCTGATTTATTTTTAAAATTATTGGCTATCTTTGTATACATAATGTCGACAGTATTTATTTTTTTTGAAATAATTTCTGGATTAATATTTTGATTTTTAATTATTTATATTTAATATTTTATACTGATTCGTTTTTGTTTGCATTATGATACAAAAGTATAAAGAGGTCAATGATTCTTTTTCTTACTGGAAATTAATTTTCCATTTAGGATGTGATTCCGGTTTTTATTCAGAGTTCAACAATATGGTGTTGGCCATGATTTATTGTCTGAAGTCCCAGATAAGATTTTCCATGTATTCGGCAGATGCAAATTTCGGATATAAAGATGGTTGGCAAGATTATTTTTTACCTTTTTGTGAGGAGGTGAATGATAAGTTTCACCATAAATATAATGCACGTACTGAAGACCCTTGGTTCTCCGTTCATGGTCTGGCCCGTTGGGAGTATTTGCTATGGCGATTGAAACACAAGCATACATATCTTACGTTTGACTTGTTTTGCAAATTCCGGCAGGTCTCATGTGCTCGAATCGAGTATTCTATTCCTCAATTAGAGCTGAAAGGAGACTTGCGCACTGTCGCTCATGAAATCATAAAAATGATTTATCGCTTCAATCCCGAGACTTTGAGTGAGATACGTAAATTGATACAGCCTCTGGATTTACCGGATAAATATATCGGGTTTCATATTCGTGGTGGCGACAAGTTTACCGAGCATGAATTGTTGCAATGCTCGGCATATATCGATAAAGCGGAAAAATTGTCTTCATTGAGAAAAGCTTTTGTATCAACAGATGACTATGGAGTTATAGAAGAGTTGAAAAAGAATTATCCTCAGTGGTATTTTTATTCTTTGACAGAACATTCAGAAAGGGGGTATTTCTATTCAGAATTTCAAAGTCAAGATAAAGAAAGCAAGAAGAAAGACTTGATAAAATTATTTGCTTCAATGGAAATCTTAAGAGCATCCGAGTTGTTTATCGGGACATTCAGTTCTAACATGGGAATGTTTTTAGGAATGTGTATGGAGAAAGAACGGGTATATGGGGTAGATTTCGACGAATGGCTTCTGTGGTAAATCCTACAATATAAAAGCTATAAACCTAATATCAAAAAAGTAAGGTTGCCTCACTTCTCGTCTAATCATCGATTTACTTAAATAAAAGTGATGTATAGAATGCGTATTTTTCATATTTTTGTCTCATTATGGAACAGCAACAATCTTCTTTCAAGAATAAAGATCGCGTAGATATACATGAGCCGCGGAGGTTTAAAGTAAGAATTTTCAATGATGATTTCACAACCATGGATTTTGTTGTGGAAATACTCACTACTATTTTCTTCAAATCGCAAGCTGAAGCGGAACGGCTTATGCTGCAGGTACATAAAAGCAATTCTGCCATAGTCGGAGTCTATTCTTATGACATTGCGTTGTCTAAAGTACAAAAAGCTACCCACATGGCTCGAAGTAAGGGTTTTCCCCTCCGGCTTACTGTAGAGCCAGAAGATGAATAAGTTATCGAAGGAAAAATATGGATATAAAAAATACAGAATTTGTCGACGTTGCATTTTCTTACGCACAACATAAAGCTACTGAATTGCGGCATGAATTTATCATGCCGGAACATCTGTTATGTGCTTTTCTCACCCAAAGACCGTTTATAAATGCGCTGGAAGACTGTTTCTGCAACATTCAAGAGCTTGCCGACCGCATAGAAGCTTATCTGACAAAAGAGATAGAGAGTATTCCTGAAGATGTGGAATATCATCTGGAGATTTCGGCTCAGCTCAACTCTTTGCTACAACATGCTTATATAATGCTCAACTACTCGAGCGCCGAGGAACTGGATGTCCCCCACCTTATACAGGGAATGCTCCGATTGCAGGATTCGTGGGCTTGTCATTTTCTCAAAGAGACTTTGGGTGAAGAAATGCCTGAGTTTCTTAGTTGCCTGATTTCTCAGTATGAAGCGGTTGAATACGAGGATGAAATGCCTATCTCTGATGAACAGGGGAAAAAAGAGGGTTGGAAAAGTTATGTAACGTGTCTCAATGATTACTTAAAGGAACATAATCCACTTATAGGCCGGGAAAGCGAGTTGGAACGTACGATACAGGTGCTTTGCCGCAAGGAGAAGAATAATCCGCTTCATGTCGGTGAACCCGGTGTGGGAAAGACTTCTCTCGCTTATGGATTGGCTGCCCGTATCGAAGCGGGTAACGTCCCTGAACGGCTTCGGGGTTGCCGCATTTACGAGTTGGATTTGGGGTCTTTGCTGGCCGGTACTCAGTATAGGGGAGATTTTGAAAAACGATTGAAAGCAATCATGGATGGTGTGCAAAACGAAGGACATGCCATTGTCTATATCGATGAAATACACAACCTCATCGGTGCCGGACGTACGGGAGATGGCTCTATGGATGCGTCTAATATGCTGAAACCTTATCTGGAAAACGGGGACATACGTTTCATAGGTTCTACGACTTATGAAGAATTTAACCGATATTTTTCCCGCAGCAAAGGTTTGGTTCGTCGTTTCCAACAAATAGATATACCGGAACCAGGTATAGAGGAGACAATACATATCGTAGAGGGCTTGAAAGAGAAATATGAATCATATCACGGGGTAGTTTATGAATCAGACGTCATTCCTTATGCCGTCAGGGCAAGTGCTCGTTATATCAACGACAGATTTCTTCCTGACAAGGCGATTGATTTGGTAGATGAGGCCGGAGCTTACAGGGAAATGCATCCTACTCCTTCGGCTCAACAACAGACAGTAGATAAAAACCTGATTACGGAGATACTGGCTCGTGTTTGTAAAGTCGATGCGCTTGCAATGAAGGAAGATGATGCTTCTACTCTGGAGACTTTGTACGAACGTATCAGTGCAAAAATATATGGCCAAGACGAAGCTGTGCGCCAAGTAGTAGAGGCTGTACAGATGTCGAAAGCCGGATTGCTGGACGAGAACAAGCCTATGGCCAGTTTTCTTTTTGTGGGCCCTACCGGGGTAGGAAAAACAGAAGTGGCCAAGGTTCTTGCTTCTGAACTGGGCGTATCTTTGCAACGGTTCGATATGAGCGAGTATACGGAGAAACATACTGTAGCCAAGCTTATCGGCTCTCCGGCAGGTTATGTGGGATATGAAGACGGGGGACTACTGACTGATGCGATACGGAAAACACCTAACTGTGTATTGCTGCTTGACGAGATAGAGAAGGCTCATCCCGATATATTCAATATTTTACTGCAGGTGATGGATTATGCGGTACTTACTGATAATAAAGGGCGTAAAGCCGATTGTCGTCATGTGATACTCATCATGACTTCCAATGCCGGTGCACAATATGCCCGTCAAGCTTCTGTCGGGTTCAACAGCCGAATCGCTGCCGGAGAAGTCATGCTTAAGCAGGTGAAGAAGACTTTCAAACCGGAGTTTATAAACCGGCTGTCGGCCACAGTCGTCTTTCATGATATGGATTACCGAATGGCTTCACTCATCCTTGACAAGAAACTTGGAGAATTGAATCAGAAATTGACAGCGCGACAAATATCTATGAAGCTCAGTGATGAGGCTCGGAAATGGTTACTTCTCCGAGGTTTTTTGCCTGAATATGGTGCTCGGGAAATGGACCGGGTCATAGCTTCATCCTTGAAACCTCTTCTGATGCGGGAAATCTTATTCGGGTCTTTGAAAAAAGGAGGAAAGACTTCTGTTCTTGTTGAAGATGATACGTTGAAACTACAGCTTACGGAACCTGAAAAAAGTATAGATGAAGAAACTAATGCCGGGAGGGATTAGGACATGGTATACAAACTGACTGATGAGCTCATATTTCCCGACCCTCATTACGGGGACCCGGACGGGCTGTTGGCTGTAGGTGGTGATCTTTCTATCGACCGGCTGATACTGGCTTACTCTAACGGAATATTTCCTTGGTATGCTTTTCGAGAAGGTATTATACAATGGTGGTGCCCTTTAGACCGCTTTGTCATTCTCCCGAATGAGATACATGTCTCCCACTCCATGCGCACCCTTATCCATAAGGGAAAATATCGTATAACCATCAATCGGGCTTTTAATGAGGTCATATATCATTGCAGCCGTTTGCGCATCCATCAAAACGGGGCTTGGCTCGGACCGGAAATGACAGAGGCATATACCCGCTTGTATGAACAGGGATTTGCCGCCAGTGTAGAGGTATGGGATAAAGATGCGTTAGCAGGCGGACTTTATGGGGTGACACTGGGTCGATGTTTTTTCGGTGAAAGTATGTTTTCATTGGTTCCTAATGCTTCAAAACTGGCTCTTGTCTACTTAGCAAACTTCTTTCATGAAAATGGCGGTGTCATGATAGATTGCCAGTTTGAAACTCCTCATCTGCTATCCATGGGAGGCCGACACATAGATTATGATACCTATATGGAATATTTGCGGAAATGAGAGGGGTTTCATTGATTTTTTCGAGTTCTCGCGCTGAGATTAAGAGCTGTTGTCCAAATTTTCCGATAAGGAAATTATTTGCATTTTCTTCCGGTCTTTTTTCCCGTTTTCACTTGTCAAATAGCCTGCTATTAAAAACAGAAAAACATCCTCGAAAGATATTCTACACCTGGCCCAAGCAAAATTCAGCCAGGCTCTTGGAGCTGATAATTATCTTAATATATTTTTCTCCGGCTCTTGGTTATTTTTGTTATATTTGACGATGACAGAAAATAATTATGAATTTGCTTTATGAAGAATGTGATAGATAAAATAAATTCTTTATATCCGATTTCAGACGATACCATACAGACGCTTAAAGAAAATGTGAGTTTATGCCATTTTCCTAAAAGATTTCAACTGATAAAAGCAAACCAGTTTTGTAAATCGGCTTATTTTATTGAAAAAGGGATGACTCGTTCTTTCTGGCTGGTAAACGGTGAAGAAATAACGACGTCTTTCGCGTGGGAAGGTAGTATCGTTTTCAGTATGGATGAGCTATACTATAATAAAATGAGCGAGGAATTTGTAGAAACACTTGAGGATGTTGTTGCTTATAGGATATCACTAAATGATTTGCTCCGGCTTTTCCAGACTAATATCGAATTGGCTAATTGGGGGAGAATTATTCATCAGAACGAATACCGGCGCTTGCACCGTTCCCATAAAGAGCATCTTACTCTATCGGCCAAAGAAAGATATAAGAAGTTTATGCAACAGTTTCCCCAGGTGTGCCAGCGGGTACAGCTGGGATATATCGCGTCTTATCTGGGTATAACGCTCTCGACACTCAGTCGTCTCAGAGCTCAAAAATAGTTATGATAAGACGGGGTGTTCCCAAATTTTACAGAATTGAAACATCTTGTCGAGCAGTGGGTTTAGAGAAAAGATGTTTGGCACATATCATTTACAGAAAATGTGAAATAATCATTACAGTATAAAGGATTGATTTTCTTTGCTATGAGTCCTAATACAAATTACGGATAAATTATTTTTGGTGATTGTTTACGACAATACCCTAAAACGGTAAAGCTGTATAAGTTACCCCTTACTATTTTATCATTCAATTTAGATATATACTTGAAAATCTAAATTTTCAATATATCTACCTCTTGCATCTTCACCAGAACTTTGATTAATTGTTACGTGATTTGTTTTTACTTCAATACCATCAGGCATGAAAGAACTCATGTAACTACATATTGAATTCTCCAAAGTATTGACATCTGCGTAACAAGGTACTTCGCAAATAACTCTTACGATTGTATTGCCCACCTGTTCAAATAACCTTGGGCTAATGTCTTGATTGGTAACATAGCCTTTTGCTGTTGATTTAATTTCTAACATATCCGATATAATTTAGTGTTATAGTGCAAAGGTAAAGCAAGTTTTTGGGCTGTACAATAGAATAAGCGTTTTACTAATACTGCTATAAATCATTTACTTATACTTCTAAAATTTTCAGATATAGAATGAGAAAAATTTGTAGTTATGAACAGGACAATTATTTTAATCGAAGTACAGGACAATGACGGCACGGACGCTAATATCATCGTCAGAGGAGAATGAAACAGTCAGATTATGTTTGAAGAGCAATTCGAGTATAAGGAAGAAAAACACCCCCTGCGTCTTCATCTTTTAAAAGGACAATTTATGGAGAAGTTTCCGAAACTTGGTGATAGTTTAGGTATTTTTTGTATTTGTGAAGTATGCAACGATATTGCGATACGGAGTAAGTTTGTTGGTGTGCCCGATTATAGGGTAATTGATAAACAGAAACTCACACTTGAAGTCGTAGAAAATAGGCTGGAAGGTACTGTCTAAAGGCACAAAACAGTATTATTGGCAAAGTTAGTTAGGGTATTGTCGTAAATAATCACCTTATTTTTTCGTTATCAAAACGAGCTGAGGCTTGTTGTTGAATGTTATAAAATATTTCTGTATCTCATTATATTTTTTCTTCAATAAAATTTTGGATAAATCTTAATATTTTGACACAGGACAAATTTTAGAATTTATAAGTTACTTATCTTTGCGGCATCATAGAATGCGCTGATTACAATAATATAATTTATAAATTCATCATGCAAAAAATTTCTTCCGCTGCTTTTGCAGACACTAAACCGCATTACGAACTGCTGGATGGGCTTAGAGGTGTTGCAGCCCTTCTTGTTATATGGTATCATGTATTTGAAGGTTTTGCAACAAGTCCTATCGACCAACGATTCAATCATGGGTATCTGGCTGTCGACTTTTTCTTTATTTTATCAGGATTTGTTATCGGCTATGCTTATGACGACCGCTGGAAAACATCCATGACAATAAAGGATTTTATAAAACGCCGGTTGATACGTCTGCATCCGATGGTTGTTATGGGGGCTGTTTTAGGGGCTATTACATTCTATATACAAGGTTGTGAAAAATGGGATGGTACGCAAGTTTCCATATCCATGTTGGTGCTCGCAATGCTTCTTAATCTATTTTTGATTCCGGCAGTACCGGGTTCAGGCCATGAGGTTCGCGGCAATGGAGAGATGTATCCGCTAAATGGACCCAGCTGGTCTTTGTTTTTCGAATATATCGGTAATCTTCTATATGCATTGTGTATACGTCGAATGTCTACCAAGGCTCTTACGGTTCTTGTCATTTTTGCCGGAATCGGATTGGCATCATTTGCCATATCTAATCTTTCCGGTTTCGGACATTTGGGTGTAGGCTGGTCATTATTGGATTACAATCTGCTCGGTGGCTTTCTCCGGTTGTTGTTTTCGTTCTCTATGGGATTGCTGATGTCCCGTGTTTTCAAACCGGTACATATCCGAGGCGCTTTCTGGATATGTAGTTTGACAATCGCTGTTCTTCTTTCCGTACCTCATATCGGAGGGACCGAAGCTTTATGGATGAATGGTATTTACGATTCGGTATGTTCTATTATCATTTTTCCGATACTGGTATATCTGGGAGCTTCGGGAAAGACAACAGACAAAGGAACATCAAGAATCTGTAAGTTTTTGGGAGATATATCTTATCCTCTGTATATTGTACATTATCCTTTCATGTACTTGTTTTATGCATGGGTTTGGGGAGAAAAATTAACTTTTTCCCAAACTTGGCCTGTCGCTTTGGGCTTGTTCTTCGGAAACATTCTATTGGCGTATCTCTGTCTGAAGTTGTATGACGAACCGGTAAGAAAATGGTTAAGTAAAAGGTTTTTAGTAAAAAAATAGAATTAAAGATATCGGAGTAGTTGTCTGGACAAGATAATTAATTAACTTTGTTAAGTTTTCTATTTTTAATAACTATTTTTAAAAACAAGATACCATGTCTAATATATTTTTATTATGAAAATGATTAATTGTAAAAAATCACTGATTATTTGGATTGCCGGAGCATTGGTATGTGGAACACTTTCTGCCCAGGAGGGTGATTTTGATTTGTCCTCCCAAAGATCTGAATCTCAAGACGTTTTGCCTGTTCCCGGTAAAAAATTGGATCATCAGGGAATAATCATCAACCCTACTCCACAAAGATTGGTTTTCCATAAAGAAAGTACACTCAATATATCAGAAGGAGTATGTCTAAAAGACAGGCAAGATAAATTTTCCAACGATTTAGGTTTTGTCTCTTTTAACAAAAAAGGGGCGAAACTTTCTATAGATTTCGGAACTAAGGTGGCATTAAAACGAGGGGCAAAAGCTATATCGGGCTCATATGCCATGAGTATAGATGATAAGGGGATATCGATTACAGGTTATGACGAAAAAGGAGCTTTTTATGGGATACAGACACTCAGACAACTTATCGAAAGTCCGGCAACAGCAGGAGGGAAATTGCCTTATCTGGAAATAAATGATTACCCGGACTTGAAATACAGGGGTGTAGTCGAGGGATTTTACGGAACTCCTTGGTCACATGATGTAAGGATGTCATTGATTGATTTTTACGGTAAATTCAAAATGAATACTTATTTGTATGGTCCTAAAGATGACCCTTATCACAGCTGCCCGAACTGGAGACTTCCATATCCAGAGAAAGAGGCTAAAAATATTGCGGAACTGATACAGGCTTGTAAACGGAACCGGGTCGATTTTGTCTGGGCTATACACCCGGGACAGGATATCAAATGGAATGAGGAAGATTATGAAAACCTCATTAACAAATTCAACTGGATGTATGACCTCGGTGTGCGTTCTTTTGCTATCTTTTTCGATGATATTTCGGGAGAAGGAACTAATCCGGTGAAACAAACGGAATTGCTAAACAGGTTGACAAAAGACTTTGTGAAAGCAAAAGGGGATGTATCGTCTTTAATTGTCTGCCCGACGGACTACTCCAAACTTTGGGCCAACCCGACTCCCCAAGGAAGTCTGGCTATATACGGAGAGACACTTGACCCATCGGTTGAAGTTTTCTGGACAGGGGATGTCGTTTGTAGTGATTTGACAAAAGAGACGCTGGACTGGGTAAACTCCCGCATCAAAAGGCCGGCCTA
Source organism: Coprobacter secundus subsp. similis (assembly GCF_015097275.1). Classification (GTDB taxonomy): domain Bacteria; phylum Bacteroidota; class Bacteroidia; order Bacteroidales; family Coprobacteraceae; genus Coprobacter; species Coprobacter secundus. Next base: position 641,422 of record NZ_AP023322.1, on the reverse strand, counting down.
TTTCTGGTGGAACTATCCGGTTACCGATTATGTACGGAATATAATTTTACAAGGTCCGGTATATGGTCTGAATACGTCTCTTAACAATACCCATCTATGCGGTATAGCAAGTAACCCGATGGAACATGGTGAGGCTTCGAAACTGGCCTTGTACGGAGTCGCAGATTATTCATGGAACACAGCAAGTTACAATCCCATAGACAATTGGGAAAGAGGCCTGGAAGAATTGATGCCCGAAGCTAAAGAAGCGTACCGGACTTTTGCTATCCACTCTTGTGATACGGAAACCGGTTATCGCAGAGATGAATCGTGGGAAACAAACACTTTCAGAATTGACAATTGGACAGAAAACGGTTTTCAGGCTCTTCGGGAAGAATTTGACAGAGTAGAAAAAGCTCCTGAAGAAATTGAAGACGGATGTATCAATCGTGCATTGTTCAAAGAGTTGCAACCTTGGCTTATAGAGTTCGGCAAATTAGGAACAAGGGGAAAGCAGGCATTAGAACTTATGCGTATTTATCGTTCTGGCCAGGATAATGCTGTTTTTTGGAACAAATATGTACAAAACCTGATGAGTAGAGAAGAGCGGGAAAATTACGAGGCACATAAATCGGGAACTATGAAGCTACAACCGTTTTATGAAAATGCCATGGATGATATGGGTTATGGATTTTTGGCAAGGCTGATGGGTGAAACTCCGATGTATTATAGAGGTATAGGTTCATTCAATAATGCTAAAACGACGTTGTCCAAACTGATGTTCGATAACGACTCTACAACTTATTACACTTCCGGTATTGCTCAAAAGGCGGGAGACTGGATAGGGATAGATTTGGGAAGTGTCCGAAATATTTCCGATATTTCTATTTTGCAAGGAAGAAACTCTGTTGATGACGTTGACTACTTCGACCATGCATTGCTGGAATGTTCTGAAGACGGAACAGCTTGGACGCCTTTGTCTAAAGAGCTGAAAAAACAATATGTGATTCTGTGGAACGGAGAGCCTGTAAAAGCCAGATATGTGCGATTGAAAAGGCTCGAATCTGCACGGACAAACTATGCTGCCATACGTTCATTTGATGTAAACCCGGCTCGAATCGAAAATTTAGGATTCCATTTGGATGCAGAAAACCAACAGCAAGCTCTTTATGCGTTTGACAAACGTTTAGGTACATCTTATAAAAATCAGGGCATTCTTACTTTTGAAGTGCCGGAAAATGTCAAAGGTTACATTTTATTGATAAAACCGATTGCGACTGCATCTCCCGCCAAAATCAAACAGCTCAAAACGGATGGTACGCAGGTATCTGAAACCGTCATCGACTCAGCATATTATACAACGGAACTTAGTGATGGTGTATCTCAAATACAGATAGAAGGTGATGTAGAACTATTTGAAATCATTCCTCAATTCAAATAGATAATCAGAGATATTGTATTTATCTAAATTATAAAAAGCCGCGTAAAGTATGACTTAAAACGCGGCTTTTATTTTTTATCCTTTATAAAAGGCTGATTTATTTTGCCAGATGCTTATTTATAAAATTCCATGCTCCTGCTTTATAGTAACGGTGTCCCTCATTCCCGACATAAAGCTCACAATTATCAGGCACTCCAGCGGCTGTATATATTTTTTTCAGGTTTGCGAAAGCTTTTTGGGCCTCTTTCAAAGGAAACATAGGATCCTTTTTCCCATTTAAAGCACAGAATAAGCGGGGGGCTGTCAATCCTGCAATATCGGCCATCTCTCCATATTCCAATATCCCCGGAATGTAATTGCAGTCGCAATGATACATTGCTCCAATACTTTTCGTAAATGTGCTAAAATATGAAGCAGGAATTGACATCGATATACGGGTATCGCATGCTCCGGCAAAAAGAGTTGTAGTACCTCCCCCGGAATTACCGGAAACAATAATATTTTTCTTATCAACGGGTAATTCTGCCAATGCCCAATCTATCAATTTGGAAATGTCCCACACTCTGTCTCCGATGGGTGTACGTCCAACCAGCAAATCTTGCATCAATAATGTACGACAGGAATATGGTACGTCTTTTGCTTTATCTTCCGGGGTACGAGTCTTTCCGAACCCTCTTGAGGTGGGAGCAATAGCAATAAAACCATTTTGTACCGCCTGTACAGCGACATTTCGTTCTCCTACTTCACCTTCGATACGCTCTTGCTCAGAGAGGTATACCCCAGCATAAGTTTCCGTATTTTTTCCATGTCCATGTGGTGTTATCATTAAGGGCAATTTCCCTTCTTTATTTTTAGGCAATAATAATACAAACGGCAGAGGTACGTCGGGTTCAGTCCATATCTCCCATCTTTCTCTAATGGCATATCCTATATCTTCTGAATCAATCTTCCGGGCTTTAACTTCAAATGAAGCCAATTGTTTTTCTAACTTAGTGATACCCAGTCTTTCTTTTAATTTGTCCCTAAATTCTTTCTGCCAAGCTTCAAACTCCTTATATGTCGTACCTTTGAATGCATATTTCATTTCGGCACAGTTATAGAGGTCTTCATAATAAGCTGAAGCTGAATAACTATCTTGATAAGCAAGATTTCGTTCTTTAGGGATATCATTTTTCTGAGTTATCTTCTTACTGTTTGCACATTGAGTCATAAATAATGCGCTTGATAGTAATGCTGACCAATAGATTATTGACTTCATTTTTATAAAAACTTTATTTTTAATGTGGATGATTCTAATGATAGACAAATATATGATTATTAACGAAAATATTGTCATCATGACAATCATAAATTTTCCAAGAAATAATTAATGTTAATTGAAAGCATTTTGTCAATAAATAATTGTGTTATATAACATATATCATCTATATTTGCACTGTGTTTTTCATAGTATTAGATTTAAGGTTAATGAAGATTGGTTGTCGTGATGACAACCATTTTTTGTTTATACCTTTCTTATATACAAAGAATCTCATATATTTATATCTTTCATAGAAGAGATAAAAAGCTACTGATTTCTATTCTATGAAGGTGAATCTGCCAATAACAAAATATGGGCCGGATAAAAACTATTGTGTAATCCGATTTACTGTAAAGGTTAAATCTGTAAAAAACAAAATCGTTGCCGAATCAATCCGGCAACGATTAATGTCCTTAATATTTTTTTAATCTATAGTGGTGGTAGTAAAATCAAATTTTACAGGACGCACCGACCGTCCATAATAACTGGCATTTCCTGCCCAACGAATCCGAGTCGGTTGTAATTCCAGATAATAGGCATAATCGTTATCACCGGCATTACGATATTGGGATGTCCAATAATAACCTACCTTTCCTCCATTAGAGACCACTGTTCCCGGGTTGATACGGCAACCGGTTGCCGGAAGGAAGAGCCCGCCTATCAATTCTTCGTCAGTAATCTGACGTGCTGTAGTATTTTCTACACGACCACTTTTTTTCGGAGGTGTAAACAAATATCCATAAACATTCTTACCATCTTCTGTCGTGTAATATCCGTATTGGTACGAGGCCTCATTGTACAGTTTTTCTAATTCTGCCTGAGTCGGCAACCGCCAAGAGCCTTGAGTTGCCCAATAAGCGATATCGCCATATGATGCAATAGAAAAATCTGTGGTCTCAATAGTACATGCCTCGTCGGTAAACATCTTGCCGCTTATATCTTGGGATACATTTTTTGCACAAACGGCAGAACTGGTAGTCAAAGCATTTACTCCGCATACTCCCCAATTGAAATGATCCATTTGTGAAGAACTTTGAGTAATAGATGACCCGGTATTTCCATCGACATAATTAAAATATTCCCACTGATGGTCGGCAATCTTCCACTCTTCCCCCAAATGTTGGAGATTACCTCTCGCCCACTTTATTCCACAGACACTGACATAGTCATTATATTCCGAATTCACATCATTATAAAGTAATCCGCTTTTGTCATCATCATCGTCAGAAGAACATGCGGCAAATCCGAAAGACATTGCAGTGGTTACCGCCATAATCAATAAATTTTTTATGTTCATATTTTTTAATTTTTAAAATATATCATTGAAAAAGAACGAACAAAGATAGACATATCGTTACCGTTTTCAAAATTTATGCTTTAAAAATGTAATTAACGTTTATTTTTATCTTTTTATATTTGAAGTGTACAGAAGATTGGTACAGTTCTTTCATAGGAAGTCAAAAAATTTCATTTGATTTTTTAATAATGAGAATATTTTTTTACTCTATTTCAGGTAGTTATTCAAATTTGACAGATACCCTCACCTCTGTCAGTCAAAGTAGTTCTGTTCTGAGATAATTTGAAAAAAATTTACAGTTAACGCCTATAAAGCAAGGTGTTTAATGCGATAGTAAAACAATTTGCAATATATAATTTTCTATATTTGTAAAAAAATGCGACATGAAAAAATATATATTGATAGCCACAATAGTTTTACTTATCCTTGCCATTGTATTATTTCCTATTCTTGTCAGTTTCTTGTATGGTACTCGACCCAGTGTAACGGAATTTTGGCTTCAATATACATCGATACTGCTTTCCAGTACATCATTTATAGCGGTAATCTATACAATATGGCAGCAAAATAGAGCAAATGTATCTCATGAGGAAGAAATCAAAACCAACTTCAAGTTTGCGAGACAAAACTATGACGCACAAATTCTTAATGTAATAGAACGTTTCAACAGTGATTCCATTGTTCGCTGCCGTAAAAGTTGTGATATTTTGGTTTCAAAATTACAAAACAAGCAAATAGACGAGGAACTAACCCGTATACTAAAATGTGAGGCCTGTGGCTATCTCAATTTAGAAAAGGAAATGGATCAGTTAGTCAATACCGAGACATATAAATATTACTTAGACTTTATGCAAATAACACGTCTTTTCAGTCTCCTTTCCAACTACAACTATAATTATATAACTGCAAATGCCCTCAGATATGATTATTACTATTATAGGTGGCTTTTCGGACACATACATTTGAAATATCAAAATATACTGAAAGACTTATCTCCTGATAAAATTAGAGACCACGGAAACTACCTGTACACAGAATGGGAATATATAATTGCCCGCTTTGACAAAATAATGTCAGTAAATCGGAGATTACCAGAATGCAATGGTGAACCAAAACCATACAAAGACGAAGAATATAAAGAACGCTTAAAAGATGCGAATTACATATTTGAAAAGAATTACTTTTAGGTTGTCATAATTACTTTCATTCCCATTTTTCAGATTTTATAATACTATTTCTTTTTCAAAATCAAAGAATTCTCAAATACGAGGAAAAACCGCAACCTGCTCTTTCTGATTGTATTTGAGCGAATTTTTGTCAGACATATATGAAGTTATCCTCTCGAAAATAGAGAGGAGTAAATTAGGAATCCGAAACTATTATTATTTTCCTGCCTCTTCTAAAGCCTTTTTGAGCCTGTACAGGCGATCTATCGACGAATTAAATACCGGATTTCCTTCATGTGCCTGAATTTGGCATACTTCTGCGTCGAGAAACATTTGTACATCTTCGATGTGTTCGGCCTTCGATAAATCAAATGCCCCTTCGAACTTACATTCTTTTGCCCAGGCAATAATTGTCTGGGTCTCGCGTTTTGTATACTCTTTCATCTTGTCTTATTTTATATAAAGTTGTATTTTCCCTGACGTAAATATTCTAAAAACAGAGATACATTCAGGTGCGACTATTGTTATAAAACAAAAAACAATGAAAAAAGGTCGAATTACCCTGTATCCTGTGGAAACAAAAACTGCGATATCCGTTCCTTTTGCCGACCAAGGCATAAGGGCAGGTTTTCCTTCTCCGGCACAAGACTATATCGATATTGCTATAGACTTGAACAGGGAGCTTATTAAAAATCCGAAAAGTACTTTTCCGGCAAGAGTCGATGGCAACTCGATGACTGACGTTCATATCAACGATATGGATATTCTCGTTATTGATAAGAGCTAATGGTCTAAACTTGCTTTGTCTGAATTGATTTTTTAACTGATTTTGTATAACTCTCAGCCTCTATTATCAGGAAATAAAGAATACTCTTTTTATTTGCATTGCATTTATTTTCTCAAAAATATGTAATTAGGGTTATAATATCCGTAATTTATCTACTGTATAGTATAAACTTCTTCACTACATTTGTATACGAAAATGAAATATATATCAAAGATACAAAACCATGTCAAAAAATATTCTGATTTTATCGTCCAGTCCTCGTTTAGGTGGTAATTCGGACACGCTTTGCAACGAATTCATGCGCGGAGCCATAGAAGGTAAAAATCAAGTAGAAAAAATCTTTCTGAGAGATAAGACTATCTACCCTTGCACAGGATGTGGTGTGTGTAGCCAATACCAAAAACCTTGTCCACAAAAGGACGATGCTGCAGAGATTATTGGCAAGATGCTTGCAGCAGATGTAATTGTCATGGGGACGCCGGTCTATTTTTATGCTATGAGTGCTCAAATGAAGATATTGATTGACCGTTGCTGTGGTCCTTATACAGAGATGAAGAATAAGGAGTTTTATTTTATCGCCACGGCGGCTGAAGAGAACGAGGAAATCATGGACCGTATTGTTGCCAATTTTATGGGATTTCTCGATTGTCTGGAGAACCCAGAGGTAAAAGGTACAGTTTTTTGTGGCGGGGTATGGCATGCTGGGGAGATTAAAGGCAGTCCGAAGTTACAAGAAGCATTTGAGATGGGTAAACGCGCATAAGGAAAGGAGCAATAAATGACACTTGGTGATTTTCTGAAGCATATTTATTCCGGAGGGAGTCTTGATACTCCGGAGATTTTTCAATTTATGGATAAGATGAGTGATGAAGCCCGACGCATCACTTTTGAAATAAATAACGCTTATCATACTCAGGAGGAACTTCGCGCCCTGATGTCGCGCCTGCTCGATAAACCGGTGGACGGTACGTTCAAGATGTTCCCTCCATTTTATACTGATTTTGGGAAAAATATCACAATCGGCCAGAATGTCTTTATCAATGCTTGTTGCCATTTTCAGGACCATGGGGGGATAACACTGGGAGACGGTTGTCTTATCGGTCATAATGTGGTTTTTGCTACGCTCAATCATGGCATTGCACCAGATGACCGTGCTTCGATGTATCCAGCACCGATTAGACTGGGTAAAAATGTTTGGGTTGGCTCGAATAGTACTATCCTGCGTGGCGTGACAATCGGTGATAACGCCATCATTGCAGCCGGGTCTGTCGTTACAAAAGACGTGACGGGAAACACTATTGTAGGCGGTGTTCCGGCGAAGTGTATCCGCCATATTGACATCAACAAACATATTCCCCAAAAGCTGTAGCCCATGAAAGCAGAGTCTGCTTCTTGTCGTGTGGCTATGCCGGTCAAGCCGTCTGAGCGGCACATCATTTTGGACGTGTTGCGCGGAGTGGCTTTGTTGGGTATTGCACTGGCCAATTTTACGGAGTTTTCGCTCTATTCATTCCTTCCAACGGAGGCAACAGAATCCATGTCGACCGCAAATATCGACCGGATTGTGCGTTATTTCCAATATACCTTTGTCGACGGGAAATTCTACACCATTTTTTCGTTGTTGTTCGGTATAGGATTTTCGATTATTATCGCCAATGCCGTGGAGCGTGGAACCAACGGGTTCCGTATCTTTTATCGACGGATGGCGATATTGTTATTGGTCGGTTTTTTGCACTTGATGTTTCTTTGGAGTGGTGATATTCTGATGCTTTATGCATTGTTGGGGATGTTGTTACCGCTTTTCCGTGATGTCTCTAACCGGATGTTACTGGTATCGGCTTTCGGATTGTTAGCTGTTCCCATAGCGGTAGATTTTATCGTAGAACTTTCCGGTATTTATCCGTCAGCCTCTGTTGTAGAACTTCAGCAAACCTATTGTGACAAATATGGCATTACGGATGAAAACTTTGCTTATTGGTTACGCGATGCAAAACATTATAGTGGAACTTTTAAATTTCTTGTTCAGGGAGCACTGGTTCGAGTTCAGGAATTTATCGACGGCAATCGCTACTTTAAAGTATTGGGACTGTTTATCTTGGGGTTCTATATCGGCCGTAATCGCCTCTATGCCGATTTGGAGAGCCGCCGACCCGTGTTGCGGCAGATTGCCCGTTATGGATTCGGTTTCGGATTGCCATTGTCTCTTTTCTACGCATGGAGTATTATGAATAATTATCCGCAGAGCCTCGGAGCATACTCCGTACTATACTTTACCAGTGTATTTCCGCTCAGTTTTGCTTATGTGGCAAGTATCTGCCTCTGTTTTTTACGTTATCCCCGATGGGGCATATTCCGTTTCTTTGCCATGCCAGGACGTATGGCTCTTACCAATTATATCGGGCAATCATTGTTCGGAATATTGCTTTTCTATGGTATCGGATGGGGCTTTGGTGCCGAAACAGGACTTGTCTATGTAATCTTGATTGCTATAGGAGTATGGATAGTCCAAGCCCTATTCAGTAACGTCTGGTTACATTATTGCCAATTTGGTCCACTGGAATGGATATGGCGTATGCTGACTTACGGAAGAGTATTCAATCTCCTAAAGAGAAAGAGCATATGAAAATGCATAGTGATGCTCTCCTCGCCATGATTCGAGACGGTAAACCGATGACTCTGTCCCAACAGTTACGTCTGACAGTGCAATTGAGTGTACCGGCTATTATAGCACAACTTTCTTCCATTGTCATGCAATATATCGATGCGGCAATGGTGGGCAGTCTTGGTGCCGAGGAATCAGCCGCTATCGGTTTAGTTTCGACGACCACATGGCTCTTTTGGGGGTTGTGTGTAGCTGCTGCTACAGGTTTTTCTGTACAAGTGGCACACCGTATCGGTGCCGGTGACATGCAAGGGGCAAGGGCCATATTACGTCAATCAGTCACGGCAACGCTTTGTTTCAGTCTGTTATTAGCATCAATAGGGGCAACAATTAGTAGTGTTTTGCCTGAATGGCTGGGAGGCGATGCTTCCATCCGTTACGACGCGTCGCTTTATTTTCTTATCTTTTCCCTTTTTCTCCCTGCCTTACAGATGAATTTCCTTGCAGGGGGCATGCTCCGATGTAGCGGTAATATGCATATGCCGAGCCTGTTAGGTGTAGTAATGTGCGTGCTTGATGTCATATTCAACTTCTTTTTGATATTTCCTTCGCGTGAGTGGAACATAGCGGGTTTCTTTTTTACGATGCCGGGAGCAGGGCTGGGAGTCAAAGGTGCCGCTTTGGGAACAGCTGCTGCCGAAGTTGTTGTCGCTACCATATTGTTGAGATACCTTTGGACTCGTTCTGCTGAATTGCGTCTGACCGGAGAACGTGGAAGTTTCCGCCCGGTCTTGAATACTTTGAAAAAGGCTTTACATATCGGTCTACCGATGGGTATAGAGCACATTGTCATTTGTGGGGCTCAAATTATGACAACAGTTATCGTAGCGCCATTAGGTATCTTTGCCATCGCGGCCAATTCGTTTGCCATCACCGCAGAGAGTCTTTGTTATATGCCCGGCTATGGTATTGCCGATGCTGCCACTACATTGGTCGGCCAGAGTTTGGGGGCAAAACGCCGTGAGTTGACCCGAAGTTTTGCGCACATGACCGTATTTATGGGTATGGTTGTCATGGGTATTATGGGGGTATTTATGTATCTTTTTGCACCACAAATTATCGGGTTGATGACTCCCGTCAATGAAATTCGTGAACTGGGTGTGATGGCATTGCGTATCGAAGCGTTCGCAGAACCGATGTTTGCCGCTTCGATTGTAGCCTATGGCGTTTTCGTAGGAGCAACTGATACACTTGTACCGTGTCTGATGAATTTCTTCAGTATCTGGGCCGTGCGTTTGTCTTTGGCTGCCATACTTGCACCGTCGTTGGGGCTGAAAGGCGTATGGATAGCCATGTGTGTGGAACTCTGTTTCCGAGGCGCGATTTTTCTCATCCGACTGAAGCGGGAACGTTGGATAAAAAGAGTATAACAGGTTTGTATGTTTTGATAAAGGGACGTTGGAGTTTTTTTTATTGATAACTGCTTGAGACAATATCAGTAATTGAGGTTATATTATCTGTAATTTGTCTACTATGAGAAATGAGGTTTTGATTTAATTTTGCTATATAAAAATAGAGTGACTGTTGGTTCCAAAAGTAATGGAGTGAGCGTCTTTTTTTTGAAACAAATAGTCTGACAACTAAAATATTGTTACAAATGAAATTAATAAAAGATACCGAATTCGGAGGTGAGCGTCCTTTGTTTGAATCTCACGACCTCCATATAGACAATGTGACTATTCGTACCGGTGAATCAGCTATAAAAGAGTGTAGCAACATTATAGCTACCAATTGCCGTTTTGAGGGTAATTATCCTTTTTGGCATGTACATGGTTTCAAGATAGACCGCTGTTATTTCGATGTAGGTGGTCGTTCGGCATTATGGTACAGTGACCACCTGAAAATGACAGATACAGTGATTGATGCTCCGAAAATGTTTCGTGAGATGAATGAAATCGATATCGAGAACGTCATAATGAACGATGCAGATGAAGTATTCTGGCGTTGCAACGATATACGTATCAAAAATCTCAAATTGCACGGAGGCACCTACCCTTTTATGTTCAGCAACAACATTTATGTGGATGGTTTGGAGAGCGATAGCAAGTATGTCTTCCAATATGTAAAGAATGTAGAGATACACCATGCCAAAATTACAACAAAGGATGCCTTTTGGGAAGTGGAGAATGTAACCATTTACGACTCTGAACTGAATGGAGAGTATCTCGGCTGGCATTCAAAAAATCTGCATCTGGTGAATTGCCATATTACGGGTGAGCAACCACTCTGTTATGCACACGACCTGGTGTTGGAAAACTGTACCTTCGGTACTGATTGTGACCGAGCATTTGAATATAGTACATTGCAAGCAGATATTCGCGGTGCTATTACCAACATCAAGAACCCGATGTCCGGACGGATTGTTGCCGATGCAATCGGTTCGGTAACGATTGATGAGAATATCAAGGCTCCAGCTAACTGTGATATTCGTCTCAGAGATGAGTAAATTTGTTTCAGTAAATAAGGTGAATGAATATGAAATACAACTTTGATGAACAAGTACCTCGTCGTGGAACTTGTTCCTATAAATGGGATAGTGCAAAAAATGAAGATGTGCTACCCATGTGGGTGGCTGATATGGACTTCCGTACGGCTCCTGCTATCGTAGATGCTCTGCGCCAGCGGGTAGAGCATGGTATCTTCGGATATACCCGAGTACCTGACAGTTATTATAAGGCTGTAACAGATTGGTTTGTTCGTCGTCATGGTTGGGCCATCGAACGTGAATGGATTATCTACACATCAGGGGTAGTTCCTGCTTTGTCGGCCATTATCAAGGCTCTGACCCAACCCGGAGATAGAGTACTGGTACAGACACCAGTCTATAACTGTTTTTTCTCCTCTATCCGCAATAATGGATGCGAGATAGTCTCTTCTCCATTGATTTATGCCAACAATTCTTTTTTCATCGATTTCGACGATTTAGAGAGAAAAACTACTGACCCGAAAGTTAAGGTGATGTTACTTTGTAATCCGTATAATCCTGCCGGGCGAGTATGGACACGTGAGGAACTGACACGTATTGGAGAAATCTGTATTCGTAATGGAGTTATGGTAGTTGCAGATGAAATTCATTGCGAACTAACTCTTCCGGATTATGTTTATACTCCATTCGCATCTATTTCAGATGAATTTCTTATCCATTCGATAACATGTTTGTCTCCCAGCAAAGCATTTAATATTGCCGGATTGCAAATTGCGAATATTGTTTGTGCAGATGATGTTGTCCGAGCTAAAATCGACCGCGCGATTAATGACAATGAGGTGTGCGATGTCAATCCGTTTGGTGTAATCGCTACTCAAGCTGCCTATAACGATAGTGAGGAATGGCTGGAACAACTGTTGGATTATCTGAACCAGAACTATCTGTACATGCGGGACTTTTGTAAAACGTATCTACCGGGGTTTCCAATTACCATATTGGAAGGAACTTATCTTGTATGGATGGATTGTCGTAAATTTGGAATCTCGTCAGAGCAACTCGAGCATCGATTGGTTAATGAGGCAAGACTATGGCTTAATGCCGGTAGGATGTATGGTGCTGAGGGAGAAGGTTTCATGCGCTGGAATATAGCCTGCCCTCGTGCAGTATTGATAGAAGGGCTGGAACGCTTCAGAAATTTTGCATATAAAAAGTAATTTACATGATAATTTGGGAAAAAGAATCGTGAAAAGATTAAAATAAAAAATCGTTCGTCTTCATTTTTGTTCGGAACAGGTGTTCTGACTCGTAGCTCAATATTTATTTGTACATACACCGACAGGATGTATGCCGTATCTCTCAATACTCATTTTATTTTTTAAGTCGGGCATAAAAATTATGTCCGACTGTTTTTATGACATCACTTTTTTAACAATACCTACAAATACCGATTCGTTCTTTTCAAAATACCTAAATCAAGGGATTTTACAATTTTTATCCAAAATATACTTTTGCCCACGATAAAATATATTATAAATATATTAAAAAATTGACTGACAATGAAAAAGATTTTACTGCTTGTTTTTTCGATGGTATGCGGGGTATCCGCTTATGCCGGAGACGTTAATTTTCAGTGGGCAAAACCTTTAATTGCTCCAATGGGTACTAATGCCCACTCTCTTACCAAAAGTGCGGATGGAAAGATATTCGCATTTTCGAATTTCGGTTCTTCAGGAGAATCCAATACTATCTCTTATGAAGGAGAGATATTGGGAACCGGAGCTCCTTATAATGGAAGCAGCTCATCAGGAAATTTAAATATCGTATTCCAGAAATTAGAAAAAAATGGAGATCTTATCTGGTCGATAAACAGCTGCTGGGGCGGTGCTTCGCTTTCTGATTGTGCTTATACTCCTACTGCTGACGGAGGTGCGTTTCTTGCACTGAAATTCTACCATACCAATTATGATGCCGCTGGAAACGGCAAGCTGGTATCGTTGGTCGATGCTAAGGGTGAAACGACGGATGTCATCTGGGAATATCCGGGTCATTGGGTATACCAGGGAATACTGGCCAAAATCAGTACTGATGGAGCTGTTGAATGGACTCAACTGATTCATGTCGATTATTCCGGAGAACCGAATGCAACTTATTACAAAGAATATACTCCACAAGGTTTCTACTTCTATGGTGCAACGGAGGATAATGAGGGGAATTTATATATCGCCGGGAACTACCGAAAAGAAATGACTTTTACTAAAGAGGGCGGAGACAAGGTCATATTGACTCCTCACAATACCGAAGGATGGAATGGTGATCCTCAAGGGACTGTAGGGGACTTGTTTTTAGTGAAACTGGATAAAGAAGGCAATTATCTGGGACATGTGACCACTACAGGGTCTGCTGCCAGAGAGAGTATCAATGATATAGCATATGCAGATGGTAAGATATATTTTTTAGGTATGGTAAAAGGTAGCGCTACGGAAACTTCTGAAATAAAATTGGGTGATACTACAATACAACCGACTACTTTTGACGATATTATTGCAGGTGCTGTAAATACCGATATGTCTGTCGCATGGGTAAAACATTTTCCAGCTTTTGCAGCCAGTAACGGCAAGCATACTACCCAGAATAAGAAAATGGATATCCAGAACGGAAGTTTATATTTGATGGGACATGTCGTAGGTGGATTCGGAGCCGATAAATCAGAGGCTCTGATTTCGGGTTCGAGTACTTTACAATCGGGATTCCTAATCAAATGCAGCGCAACTGACGGGACATGGCAAGGCGGTGCCATCGGTGATAAAACAATCGGAGGATATTATGGCGCATATGAGGATGAGAATGGGAAAGTCTACACATACGGCTATGCTTTAGGTAATGTTTATCTTTTAACGTACGATAGTAAAACTTGGACAATAGATAATGAATACAACTTGGTTAAAGGTGGTTCTGCTTCTGCATGGGGATGCTTATTCGATGGAAAGCAATTGCTGGCATTTACTCGTAGTAGCGCAACATCTTCTACCAGTTTTGTTGATGAATCATTTACTTTGGATGGTAGAAAAGACGCCGGCTCCTGGGTCGCTATCATTTCTTCTTATGAAATTCCTGGAATGGAATTACCCACAGGGCTGACTACTGCCACTGTATCTCAAGACCAAAATATAAAAGTCTATGGAGGGAAAAATCAAATATTTGTAGAAGCTCAAGAGAATTCGGAGGTACAAATATTAAATATCTACGGACAAATAGTAAAGAGTATGACTGTTACAGCAGGTAAACAAGTAGTTTCAGTGCCGAAGGGAATTTATATCGTCAATAACAATAAAGTACTCGTATATTAAAAAGAAAATTTTTTGAAATAAAATTTGAAAATAAAAGGTCTTACGGCTCTAAACTCTTTTTTCAGAAAATCCTCCTGTTCTTGTTATTTGAAAATAAAGCAGGAGGATTGTTGTATAATATGATAAGAAGATATGGGCTTCACTCTATTTTTGGAAAATTTAAATATACTTGTAGCCTCCCCCTTTGCAATTAATTAATTATCTTCGTTGCCGAAAGGAAGTAAAGAAAATGATAGACCAAGCAACCGTTGATAGGATTATTGATGCTGCTAATATTTTGGATGTAGTCTCTGATTTCGTTACACTACGAAAGAGGGGGGTAAATTATATAGGACTGTGTCCATTTCATGATGAAAAGACGCCATCGTTCAGCGTATCCCCATCGAAAGGTATATGTAAATGTTTCAGTTGCGGCAAGGGAGGAAGTGCTGTTCATTTTATTATGGAGCATGAACAGCTTTCGTATTATGAGGCATTGAAATATCTGGCGAAAAAGTATAATATCGAGATTAAAGAACGGGAGCTTACCGATGAAGAAAAGCAGATGCAAAGTGACCGGGAAAGTATGCTCATCGTCAATAGCTTTGCACAAGAATACTTTACCAATATTCTATTTGAACATGCAGAAGGCCGCTCGGTAGGACTTGCTTATTTTCACGAGAGAGGGTTTAGGGATGATATTATCAAAAAATTTTCGCTCGGTTATTCTCTCGAACAGCGAGACGCCCTCTTTAAAGAGGCGGAAAAGAGAGGTTATAAAAAAGATTATTTATTGAAAACCGGACTATGTCTTGAGGGACAAAACGGCTATGTCAGCGACCGTTTTCGCGGACGTGTGATTTTTCCTGTCTTCAGCTTGTCGGGTAAAGTACTTGCTTTTGGCGGTCGTATTTTGAAAAAGGACGATAAAATGGCCAAGTATGTAAACTCTCCTGAATCGGAGGTTTACCATAAAAGCAATGAATTGTACGGTATATATCATGCGAAACAATCTATTGTGAAAAACGATTGTTGTTTTCTGGTGGAGGGATATACTGATGTATTGTCGATGCACCAGTCCGGTATCGAAAATGTCGTGGCTTCATCCGGAACTTCACTTACTCCAGGCCAAATACGGCTGATACATCGGTTTACCAATAATATTATCGTATTATACGACGGTGATGCTGCAGGGATAAAGGCTTCTTTGCGAGGTATAGATTTGATTTTGAAAGAGGGAATGAACATCAAGGTCGTGTTGTTGCCTGACGGCGATGACCCGGACTCGTTTTCCAGGAAACAGAGTGCTGCATCCTTCACAGAATATATCAAAAGCCATGAAGTGGACTTTATTCGTTTCAAAACCAATCTTCTACTGGAGAGTGCCGGAGAGGACCCGATAAAACGGGCTGCCTTGATTACAGATATTGTACAGAGTATCTCAATTATTCCCGATGCCATTGTCCGTTCGGTATATACCAAAGAGTGTAGCCGTTTGCTTGATGTGAACGAAGAGATTCTCTTGCGGGAAGTCAATAAGAAGAAATTCGACCAAATAACCAAAGAGAATACGCCGTCTAAAGACAATACTGCAGTGGAGGCTGAAGTTGCCAAAAAGTCGGAAGATAATATAGAACAGGATGTTTCTTCTGAAAACGCCCCCGACCTTCCAAAAAGAAGAGCAGCATCTCCACTGGATACTTTTGAGCGGTCTCTGGTAAGATATATGATACGTTACGGACATCGGGTAATTTTCAGTTGTCCGGATGAGGAAACGGGCCAAACTTTCGACTGGGCTGTATTGCCTTATATCATGGCTGACCTGCAACAGGACGAGATAGAGTTTCAACACCCGTTATATTCGCAAATGGCTCGTGAAGCTGTCGATAAGTATGAGAGTGAAGGAGAACATCTGGAACGGTATTTCTTGTCGCATCCTGATCCGGAAATAAGTAAAACTGCTGTAGATATGGTAAGTGAAAAATATCAGCTCAGTAAAATACATACAAAATTTCAAAAGGTAGAGACCGAGGAAGAGCGACTTGCCGAGCTTGTTCCCAGAGCTTTGTTTGAACTGAAAAATGCCATCGTATGTATGAATATCAAAAAACTGAGAGATGAGATAAAGAAAGCCGGAAAAGAGAAAGATACTGTTCGTATCACCGAACTAATGAGTGAAATAACAGTTTTGAACGGAGTGAAAGCTGCTTTAGCAAAACAATTGGGTGAACGTATCATCAGCCCTCTGTAAAAAATAATATCATTTATGTATTATCTGGAAGCTCTCGACATTATAAAGCAATATGAAAATCACCGTGCTTTGGACGGTGTAACTGTACAGGTTCCGGAAAATTGTATCTATGGGCTACTGGGGCCTAATGGTGCGGGCAAGACAACTCTTATACGTATTATCAACCAGATAACAGCTCCGGATAGCGGAACCGTCAATATTAGGGAACGGCGTCTGTGCAAAGAAGATGTATCACGCATCGGTTACTTGCCGGAAGAGCGTGGACTGTATAAAAAAATGAAAGTGGGTGAGCAGATTGTTTACTTAGCCCGGTTGAAAGGTATGAGCAAAAACGACGCTCAACATGAGATGCATTATTGGCTCGAAAAATTCGGTATCGGAAACTGGGAAAAAAAGAGAGTCGAAGAGCTTTCTAAAGGTATGCAGCAAAAAATACAATTTATCACTACAGTCATACATAAACCGGAATTATTGATTTTTGATGAACCTTTCAGTGGCTTTGACCCTGTGAATGCCAACTTATTGAAACAGGAAATATTAGAATTGAAGGAAAAAGGGGCTACCGTTATATTTTCTACTCATAATATGAATTCGGTGGAGGAACTTTGTGATGAAATCACGTTAATAAATCGTTCTAAAGTTGTATTATCGGGTCATGTAAATGATATCAGAGAGAGACATAAGAAAAACCTTTTCCGTATACGTACTACTGCACCTCTCCCCGAATCTTTGAGTCATGAATATAAAATCATCGATAAACGACAAAATGGGGATTATGTTGAGAGTATTGTCATGAAAAACGGAAATCTTGCTCCTTCGGAGCTTATCTTGCATTTGGCACGATTGTGCCAGCTATCAGTCTTTGAAGAGATACTACCGACTATGAATGAGATATTTATCGATACCGTAAATGCAAATCTATATGAATAAGATATCACTCATCATACAACAAGAATATCTGTCAAGGGTAAAGAGAAAATCGTTTATCCTTATGACTTTGCTTACACCTCTCCTATTTATTGCTGTCATGCTGGTACCGACATGGCTGGCTGAAGCCGGGGACAATGAACATCGGAATATCGTAATTGCGGACCAAACCGGACTGTACGAAAGTGTATTTACCGACACCGGCAATTACTCTTTCCACTATACTACTCGACATATAACTCCCCGATATGATACAGACGGAGACAGTGAAGAAACGTATGCTTACATTGTCATATCTGACAATTTATTAAATAACCCGAAGGGGATTGTCATTTATTCTGAAAAACAAGTTAATGCTGATTTTAAAAGTACTGTAGAACAACTTATAAATACATATTTGACGGAGGAAAAAATAGCGTCATATAATATTCCTGACATAAAAAAGCTCATTGCCGATTCGAAAACAAATATAAATATAGCTACTATACGTCTTGAAGAAGACGGAACGGAGGCTGAAACTTCTACAGAACTTGCTACAATTATCGGTATTATTTCGACTATAGCCATTTATATGTTCCTGTTATTGTATGGTGTGCAAGTAATGCAGGCCGTAATGCAGGAAAAGACCAGCCGCATTGTTGAAGTTATGGTATCGTCCGTAAAACCTTTTGACCTGATGTTTGGGAAGATAACGGCTATCGGTCTAGTAGGACTTACGCAATTTCTCATCTGGGTTATATTTATCGCTGGTATTATTTTTCCTATGGGAATATTGTTTGGTGTCGGTAAAGTAAGTACAGAAGCGGCAAATACCCTAAGCTCAATGCAGGGTTTATCAGCAACAACGCTTCCTGCCGGAGCTTTCGACAATATCGAGCATCTGATAAATGGTATTCATTTTCCCGAATTGTTTATCTGCTTTATCTTGTTTTTTATTGGCGGTTATATGCTGTATTCTTCTCTATTTGCAGCTATCGGCTCGGCTGTCGATAGTGAAGCTGATACTCAACAATTTATGGTACCTGTAACCGTCATCATCATTGTTGCGCTATATCTCGGGATATACAGTGCACAGTCTCCTGACAGCGGTATTGCCTTGTGGAGTTCATTATTTCCATTCACCTCCCCTATTGTAATGATGGTACGCATTCCGTTCGGAGTACCTGCCTGGCAAATCGTATTGTCGCTCGTCATTTTATTCGCCTCATTTATCGGTGCAATCTGGATTTCGAGTCGCATCTATCGTGTAGGCATTCTGATGTACGGAAAAAAAATCGGCTATAAGGAAATTGTCAAGTGGATAAAGTATAAAGAATAAAGGTTTTGTCTAAATCTCTCGGGCAGAATAGCCATCTTATTTATTTTCTTTCGGAATCTCGTTTCCCGGGGAAATATAAACTCATCTAATTTTTCCAATAGGAAAATATCATCAGGTCTTTTTTGGTTTTCTCTCTCGGTTTTTTTTCGTTTTCATTCGTCAGATAGTCTGTTATCTTCCTTATAAAAACAAAAAGACATCCCAAAAGAAGCTCTCAAACTTGACTTCGAGTAAAATTTAGACAAAGGACTCTAAGAAGTTATTATTTCTTCAATTCTGCTTCTTTTTCTGCAATCTGACGACGCAACACTTCTACAGTCTTGGAAGCAATGGCTTGTTCACGTGTAAAATCCTTTACCGCACGCATAGCCGAAGCTAATTCGTATGAAGTATTAAGCATTTTACGGGAGCGTTCGTCGAGATAGAACGAATATGGTCTTTTGCCTTCGTAACTGACTTTTATTTTACCAGGAGTATTATAAATGAAATTGGCCACCGACATCATTTGAGGGCCTTTATAGGTAACGACTTCAGTCGTATTGCCATCGTTGGTAAAACTAAAATTACGTGCTCCATCGTATGGTATGACAGCAGTCAAAGCATAAGTTCCATCAGGAGCTTCTACACGCATGGATTGGTGCTTCAAACCTGACGGGCCAAAATAAACGCTCGAAATCATCATTTGACCTTGTTCGCTTACTTGTGCTCGTACATAGCTTCGTTTTATAACACCGGCATTCTTTTCGGTCTTGTATATATAATTCCCTTCTTCTTGATATTTGGCATCCTTTTCTAAGTAAAATTCTTTCTTCAAACGTTCTACGTCGGCCTTTCTTACTTGCAACATACTATCTGCATAAGCCAGGTTACGTTCGTATTCTTTCAAATTTATCTTACGCATCAATTGCATACCTCGCTTTATCTCATCAAATGAATTGGGATACAGAATTTCAATACTGTCAATTACTTCTTTTGCTCTATTATATTCACCTTGTTCAAAAAGCAATTCTGCTTTTTCATATTGCTCTTTGGCCTTATTATTTTTGCCTGTACAAGAAATTATAATTGCAACAACAGATATTGCATATACCCATTTTTTCATTCTGTTTTCGTTTTTTTAGATTAACGTATATGCAAAGTTAAAAATTTTTTATTATCCTATATCATCCTACGTGCCAAAAGGTCGATGAATTTCATAAAAAGGAAGATAACTTATTTGAGGCCGATAAACATTCTGAATTGTATTTTGTATATATTTGCGAACTGTTGGAATTGCCGGGATTATTTTTTCTTTACAGTTTCTTAAATTGTCGTTTTGAATCATATAAAAATAAAAGGTACATGAAAATTGTTGTTTTAGACGGATATTCATTGAATCCAGGAGACCTTTCCTGGAAAGGGTTGGAAGAACTCGGCGAATGTATGGTATATGAACGCACTCCGAAAGAATTGATTATCGAACGTGTTAAAGATGCTGATGCTATCTTGACAAATAAAGTAGGTATCAAAAGAGAGATAATGGAGTCTTTACCGCACTTGAAATATATCGGGGTTCTGGCAACAGGGTATAATATCATCGACATCGGTGCAGCTAAAGATATGGGTATAACTGTAACCAATATACCAGCATATAGTACAGACTCAGTTGTCCAAATGGTATTTGCCCACTTACTGAATATTTCGAACCGGATAGCCCACTATACGAATGAGGTGAAAAACGGAAAGTGGACCAATTGTCCTGATTTTACTTTCTGGGATACTCCCCTCTTCGAATTGAGCGGGAAAACGATGGGTATTGTCGGGCTGGGTCATATCGGAATGGCTGTAGCTAATGCTGCATTGGCTTTTGGTATGAAAGTTATCGCTTTTACGTCAAAGGAACAAAGCCAATTGCCCGAAAATATTGTACCGGTATCAAAAGCTGAGTTGTTCAAACGAAGTGACGTGCTTTCGTTACATAGTCCGTTGACTCCTGAAACTCGAAATTTTGTAAACAAAGAAGTGCTCGACATGATGAAACCGACAGCTATTCTTATCAATACCAGTCGTGGACCATTAGTCAATGAAACTGACCTCGCACAAGCATTGAACAGCAAAAAGATATTTGCAGCCGGAGTCGATGTCCTTTCCAGCGAGCCTCCTAAAGCTGACAATCCACTATTAACTGCTCGAAATTGTTTTATCACTCCACATATTGCATGGGCTACATTTGAAGCACGTAAACGTTTGATGGACATTGCTGTCGACAACCTTAAAAGTTTTATGAACGGAGGTGCTAAAAACAGTGTAATTAATTTATAAATAATTTTGTGGACAGAATTTTGTGTTTAGTCACATGGATAAGAAATTTTTTCTTAGGGGCTGTCCGAAGAGCCAGTTCCTTACTTTTATAACAGCAAGGGGCTATCCGACTTTTGAGATGCCCCCAAAGTTGGACAGCCCCTTGATAATAAGCAAAAAAACGCCCTATTTGAATGAGACAGGGCGTTTTTACCTAAAAACAATCTTTATTACCTCTTTATTATAATTTAACCGGCGGCTTATACATATCTTGCGATGTCAAGCCACATTCTTTTTTCATCTGAATAGAATATTCCAAACGTCCGACTTCCGGACTTATATTGTTGGATCCAAAGCTGAATTTCACTCCAGCCTTCTTAGCCTTTGCAATAATAGCCTTGCTGGGAATATGATACAATTCGTTTATTTCAAGTACCTTTCCGTTTTCTATTATCGCATCGATAACTTTTTCTACGCGTTCATCTGTCCAGAACATGTCATACCTGTCGCTCATCTGTTCGGGTAGGAAAAAAGGATTTACAAAAATATTAGCGGGCTCTTTCATTACCTGACATGTCTTGTCGACAATCATATCCATATACTTCTGCTCATCGTCAATGATAACTTCATCATTTATCCAAAGGCGTACTCTCCTACCTTTCATATCGGTGAAGGTCAGAGCATCTGTAAAAATGAAGTCAAACTCATTTCTGGCTTTTTCTGAAAAGGTAGTTACCCATTCGCGTCCTTCGCCCTGCATCGCCAGTATAAACGGCTGTGTGCGCATAGAGTCGAGAAAAGCATATATGCCTTTATCATCAGTAACGGTAAATCCTATACCACAATTAGGAGCTATGGCATAATTGATGCCTGTCCGCCTCGATTGCCTTGCCGCAGCTTCTTTAGTAAAGCCTCCTTTTAGATGGACATGGTAATCCAAAACCGGAAAATCTTCTTGGTGGAGTCTCAAAATATCGTCGTCTTGCTCATTTTTAGCAACAGCTATTTGTGCCGGGATATTAATGTCTTTACGGTCCAATGTCTCTATCGAAATTTCCTTGAACTCGATATTCCCTTTACCTTCACTTACCAGAGAAAATGTACCTTCTGACAATACGGCGTTTTCGTTAGGAGATATACGCCATGGCTGGGCAGGCTCAATATATTCTACAACTACTGTTCCATTCACTTTTACAGAAACGGCTTGACCTTCGACCCGAATATTCAAATCGAACCATTGTCCATCTTTTACCAAGCTTTTGGTCAGATTACGTACCGACAACAAACTACCTGTCATCTTCCACCATACCGGGTCTTTTATATCATTATTAACGGCAATCCGATAGCCTTTGCCCGAATCATCGGTATGAATACCAA
Organism: Coprobacter secundus subsp. similis; assembly: GCF_015097275.1. Classification (GTDB taxonomy): domain Bacteria; phylum Bacteroidota; class Bacteroidia; order Bacteroidales; family Coprobacteraceae; genus Coprobacter; species Coprobacter secundus. The sequence goes on along the minus strand of NZ_AP023322.1, from coordinate 618,886 downwards.
TGAACCCTTTACCTCCCTGAACAGTGCGCATTTTCAGATTTAAATCAAAATCTTTGTATTTGCTATTTTTTAGCACGGCATAGGAATCGAGACCGGAAATTACCAATATACTGTCTTCTACAGAGACATTGCCTGAGGTATACCAATCATCATCGCTAGTACCGTCAAACAATATTCTGCTGGATGTATTCGTACATGCACTCAGCCCTATAAGTCCGAACAATAGCCATATTGCAATAGATTTGTTCATTACAGGAAATTTAAAAATATTTTTTTATAGTTTGATAAATAAGCCCTGCAAAATTCGAATCGGCTCTAAGAGCTAATTTAAATTTTCCAATAGAAAAATATTATCCGGTCATTTTAGCGTTTTCTTTCAGTCTTTTTTCCCATTTTCACTTATCAGATAATCTGCTACCCTCCTCATAAAAACAGAAAAATTATCCTCGAAAGATACTCCAAAACCCAACTTGAACTAAATTTAGACAGGTTCTGAGCTTTATCAGACTTTTTTCTTTATTTGTTCATTTCTATAACATATCCCCTTAATCATATTTTGAAAAAGGGAATATGTATATAAAGGTATCTTTAAAAATTGTAAGGGACGAACTCGGCCTGATTCAGATAGTCGAAGCTTTGTCTGACACTTTGCAATACCTCACCGCTGTATCTTTCAATCTCGGCGACTATGTCCTGGGTTCCGGCCTTCTGCACATTTCGGAATATGGCATCGAAACCCACCATTCCGCTCTGTCCGATTTCTCTCTCATCCTTGATGTGAAGGATCTTGAACCGTCCGGGATACTTGTTGAAATAATCCACCGGGCTGTTCTGTCCCCGTACCACCCAGTACACGTCCATCTGGAAGAAGACGTTCTCGGGATCGGTATGGCTGAGCATATAGTCATACATGGTCTCGCCCTCCACTTTCTGGAACTCGTGGGCGTGGTTGTGGTAACCGTACAGGAGCCCGTTTTCCCGGCAGCGTTTCCCGATTTCGTTATAATACCGGCAGTAGGTCTCTAAATCCTTCAGGCTCCCGGGCACGTCCATCCACGGAGTGACGATGTAGCTCATCCCCGCGGCCTTGTGGTCGGCGATGCACCGGTCCCACCACTTGAGCGCTTCCTGGAAGTTGCCCGAGGCCAGCTCTTCAGCGCTGAGTCCCCGTCCGGTATGGGAAGAGAGGACCGTCATTCCGGCCTTCTCCACGGCTTCCTTGAATTCCTCCGGGGTACGGCCGTAGAACTTGCCGTCGTTATAGCCGGCTGCTTCCACTCCGGTATAGCCCATCTCTGCCAGTTGGAAGAGGAGGCTGTCCAGATTACTGAAGTCCGGGAGAATCTTGTCCCTGACCGAGTACAACTGAATGTTGATGTCCTTCTTTGCGGCCGGAGCCTCTCCGGCTTCTGAAACAGGCTTTCCCGTACACCCCACGACCGTCATGGCAGTCATAAATAACAAAGTTTTGAATTTCATGTCGTAGATTTTTTTGAAGAGCCTGTTTACAGGGCAAACAGGCTCCCCGGTTAAAAAAAAAGTCAGTCTTGGAAATATGTTCAATCTAACACCTTCACGCGGATGTTCCGGTACCATACGTCATCCCCATGGTCCTGCAATCCGATGAACCCTTCGTGGTTGTCTCCCCCGCAGTTGTTGAGCAGGCTGAAAGCCAGCGGCCATTTCTCTTCGCTGAATTTGCTCTTCTGGAGCATTTCCGTCCATTGCGGAGTCCACAGGTGATATTCGAGCACGTTCTCCCCGTTTTGCCCGTGTACGACCGTACCCTTATATACCATGATTTTTGCCTTGTTCCATTCGCCGAAAGGCTTGGCATTCTGCGGCACGGCCGGTATCATGTCATACAGCGAAGCCGACTGTCGGTTGTTGTCCTTGCCCAGCTTGGCATCAGGATGGTTGGCATTGTCCAATACCTGGTACTCCGGTGCGGAAATGTAGATAGGCTCCACGATTTCCTTGCCGTCCTTGTCGGTGCTGGTCACCTCCTGGGCCAGGTAAAGAATGCCCGAGTTCCCCCCCTTGGAAATCTTCCATTCAAGTTCCAGCTCGAAATTCTTGAACTTGTGGGCGAAGATAAGGTCGCCGCCGTCGGCATCCTGGGCTTCACCCCCTCCGGTGCCGTTGAACTTGATGCAACCGTCCTCAATGGTCCATTTTCCCGGGACACGGTCCTTGCCGTAACCCCTCCATCCATTAAAAGTCTTCCCGTCGAAAATGGTGATATACCCATCCGCATCCACCGGAAGATTCAACGTGTCGCTTTCGGGGGCTTTCAAGGAAGAGGAATAAGAAACTGCCACTTCATTACCTGCTTGTTCAGCAGCCTGTCCTTCTGCAGCCTTTTTCTGGTTGCCACCGCTGCAGGCGATTAACGTACCGGCCATCATGCTGCCAGCAAAATAAAATACTTTTTTCATACGATTTTCAAGTTATAAATTTCTATTTCTGTTTTTTTTATACTCAATCCCCCGGCTGTTATCTGGGCATGTCGGGCAATTTCCACCCCTGGCGGTAATTGTGCTTGATCAGCTCCTGGGCATAAGCCTGTGCGTTGACCGGGTCAGTCCAGATTTTGTTGAATTTTGGGTCACCGTCCACAATTTTGAAATCGTCCTTGACAAGGTTGCGGATGGTCTCGTTGTCGGCTATATTGGTAAACCTCATGTTCTCCCCGTCCCACTGGAGCTCCTTGTTGAGAGTCTGCAGCCGCACGGCCAGTACCCCCATGACCACCATTTCGTTGAGCGGTCCGGCTTCGGAGAAATCCGATTTGGTCTTTACCCGGCTCGAAGGGCTTTCCTTGCAAGCCCGTATCCAGTCTTGTTCGTGGCCTCCTCCCATGGCGTTGGGCACGCGCCGGCAGACTTTGGGGGCGTTGGGCACCCGGCCCGAAAGCAGGTAAGGCTGCTGCCCGTAACAACCGCAAATAAGGGTATCCTTGGTCCCGTGGAAAATCGTCAATCCCCCTCCAGGTCCCATCAGCTGCTTGTTGTCAGGGAAACCGGCCGGCCGGTCCGGCATCATGCCTCCGTCATACCAGTGCACCTCGACTTCGGGCATGGCCACCTTGGGCATGTTGTCCCGGGCGGGGAAGACCATTTTCACGTGTTGGGCCGTAGGGGCGCAGTCTTGCAGCAGAAGGGTTGACGAGCCTTGTACCTTGGTGGGATACTTCAAGTTCAAGGCCTTGAACGGCTGGTGCAGGATGTGGCAGGCCATGTCCCCCAAAGCTCCGGTCCCGAAACGCCACCAACCCCTCCAGTTCCAAGGATGGTAGATGGAATTGTACGGAATCACCTCCGTAGGGCCACAGAACAGGTCCCAGTCAAGAGTCTTGGGAATGCGGTCTACCTTCTCAGGCGCGTTGAGACCCTGGGGCCAGATGGGCCGGTCCGTAGCGCATTCCACTTTGGTGACCTCTCCGATCTCACCGTTCCATATCCATTCGCACACCAGGTCGGTGCCCTCGTCCGAAGCCCCCTGGTTGCCCATCTGCGTAGCCACGTTGTACTTTTCGGCCAGCTTGGTCAGCAGACGGGACTCATATACCGAGTGGGTCAAAGGCTTCTGGCAATACACGTGCTTGCCCATGGTCAGCGCTTCGGCCGAGATGATGGCATGGGTGTGGTCGGCCGTAGCCACCAGGACCGCATCGATGCTCTTGCCCATTTCATCATACATCTTGCGGTAATCATAATACCTCTTGGCGTTGGGAAGGCGCTCGAAAACAGGCTTGGCATAACGCCAGTCCACGTCGCACAAGGCCACGATATTATCCGTCTTTTCCATGTTTTTCAGATTGGCATTACCCATGCCTCCGATACCTACAGCCGCGATGTTCAGCTTGTCACTGGGAGGGACATGCCCGAAACTCTTGCCCAGAATGCTGCTCGGGGCGATGGTCAGGCCGGCCAGGGCGGCAGCGCCTGTCTTGAGAAAATCTCTTCTTGAAATGTCTGACATAATAATTAAATTTTTAGTTAACCATTTATTTTTATATAGTTTGCTTAAAAACGTTTGATCAGTCCGTAACCGTTTTTCATGTTCCGGCGCCGTTCCCGGATACGCTCCAGCGTCTGTACTTTGCCGATGGAGGGCAGCTCGTGCTCCTTGGCATCCAGGAAGAATTTCCAGGCATACTCCGAGGCAATGGCCGAATCGCGCAACCGGGGCAGCAGGGGATGGCGCACGCCACTGCGCAGGGATTCCGCGAAGAGACGGCACAGACGGTCTATGTTCTTTCCCCCGAAAGGCTTCTCGATGCGTTGGGTCTGGTTGACCCCGTGGAGGTCCACCACGGCCGTCTTGAAGTCGTGGCTCATGCGGACAATGCCTTTGGTACCGATGATGTCGACATAGGAATTATGAGTCTGGTCTTTGGAAAGCTGCCCGTAAACGAAGCCTTGGGTGATGTCGAAAACCACGCCGTTGTCAAAAGTGCCGTGGCACTGTATCCACCAGGGGTCCTTGTAGTTCCACATGTTGATCCCCTGCGAGTGCCAGCTCTTGTATTCACACCCGGCATACCACCGCGCGATGTCAACGTAGTGCATCCCGCAGTCATGGAAAGCCGGCCCCTCATGTTCGTGCCCCTCGCCCGGCACAAGCCCCGGAGTCATGTGGCAGATGCGGAGGATGGCCAGCTCCCCGATTTCTCCCTGCTCGATGTAGTGCTTCATGCACTGGTGGTACCATGAATTCCGCAAATAGAGATTGACCGTGCTGAGCAGCGGTGACGATTCGCTCAGCCGCACGGCCTCCCATTCCCGCTCGACGGTATCGGCTATGGGCTTTTCCGATATGATATGCTTGCCATAATGTACGGCTTTGCTGATTTGCTCCAGCCTCGAATCGGCTAGTGTGAACAGGCCTACGACCTCTATTTCAGGGTCCTCGAAGATGACCTGCTCGTCTTCGATGATCTTGCTTCCGGGAGACAGCTCCCCGGCCAATGCCCGAATGCCCGGGTTGACATCGCATATGTAGCGTATGTCCCATTCCCCGCTCTTCTGCATCTCTTCCAAATAGAATCTCCCCATCCGGCCTAAGCCTATCAACCCTGTCTTTATTCTGGTGCTCATATTTTATATATTAGTATTAAAGATTATTTTGGTTAATCTGAAATTTCAACTTATAACACACATTATATTATATAAAGGAGGGAAAAGTATCGATGTAGCTTTGTTTTTCATGACAAATTCGTTTCGGTTTCCTTCCGTTATTACAAAGCTACTTTTTATAATTTTCAATTTTAAAGACAAACATCATTTTGTAGAATGGTAGAATAAATAAAAGTCTATTAATTAATTATTTAGTAAAAAAAAATATAGTAAAAAATGTAGACTATTTGGAGTTAAATTTTAAGAAATACCTGGATAATTAACTCTTTATTAATCAAAAAATAACCATAATTTTCATTTGAATAAAGCTTTTTTGTTTTACATCCGGTACTCATAGCACCTGCTTTTATGAAAAATTCCCATATTGCCTTCACTGATGTAAATGAAAGCCGTTCGAATTGAAATATTGAGTTTATTACTTTTTCAGTGACTGCTTTTGGTTTAGAGTAAATTGTACCGAGCGTGGCACACTCCAATCCTTCTCAAAAGTGACAGTTCTCGTCACCGTCTGCTATGCTCCTTATTGGCATAGAAAGATGTCTGCGAAAACCGCTCTCCAAGAATCAGTCTAATTTTTCCAATAAGAAAAATATTATCTGGACATTTTTTTACATTTCCTTTCGGTCTCTTTCCTCGTTTTTACTCGTCAGATAACCAGTTATTATTCTTATAAAAACAAAAAGTCTCCGAAAGAAACTTCCAAATCTGACTTGAGTAAAATTTAAATAGGCTCTAAACACATAGCCTATTCTTCTTTGCGACCGGCTATTCCGATTTTCATTACCATATCTTCGAATTCGTCTCTATCGATTGCTGCTTTGTTTCTCATCTTTGTACGATAATTGTATATCGTACTCATAGAGCAGCGCAAGAAACCTGCAATCTTGACATTATCGGTAATTCCCAAACGCAATAAGGCATAAATACGAAGTTCCTTATTGAGAAGGTCTCCTGATTTCAATACAATTTGCTCGTTTTCTGCCAAAAGTGAATTAAAATCGGTAACAAATGTAGGATACAAACTTAAGAAAATACTATCAAAATGGGTATATAATTCATCCAGCTCATTATCTACAACGGTTGTAGATTTAAGTATCTTTATCAGTTCTTCATATTGTCGGTTTATTCCCAATTTGTAGAGTGTTTTACGATAATCTTCCATTTTATCAATATAGGTAGAACAAAGATTGAAGAACTGGCCTATATACTGCTCTTTTACATCGTTTGACTCTCTTAACTGGGCATTCTTGCTGTGCAACAAATCATTTGTTTCATTCAATTCTCTATTTAATTCGGTAAGTTTTTCATTGACATTCGACAGTTCCTTTTTTATCCGAGACAATTTTTTCATCTGTTTATAAATATATACAACCAGTAATATAAGGAACAAAGAGAGCACACTTATCAAAATCAGATATGTTTTCAGCGCAGCGTTGGTTTTTGCTTCTTTAGCTTGATAAGAAGCATTTATAATAGAATAAAACCGAACCATCTGGGCCGTGCGAAACTGTACTTGTGAAAACATCGCATCTTCTATAGCAGACTGGGTATATTTGAAAGCTTTTGCAATATCTCCATTATCATTATAAATGAGGGCGAGCCGTAAAAATGAAGAGTTTTCTTTAATAGAATTTTTTACGTCGGCAATGGCAGACATGATATAGTATTTTTTTTCCAGTTCGGGTTCTCCTTTCCATCCGAATATATATCCTAAATAATGTGTAACTATGGCATAATTCGGAGTATCGATATCCTCGGTGTCTAATAAATCGAACAATAGTTCTTCCGCTTTGTCATTTTGTTTCTGGCTGATATACTTGCTTACCATATTTATCTTATAATCAAATGATGACGGATCGAGAACCAGTAATAGAGAATCCTTATATAAACGCGTTTGTTGTGAATATTTAGGTTGGTTACTGATAGCCTCATAGTGCTCAAAAAAACGGCAATAAGCATTATAATACTCACATAATATATCTTTGGATAGTTTGGAGGGATGTATTTTTTTCAATATTTCTTCTGATTCACGAAAACGCCCGGCATAAGAATAAGATGTTGCAAGGTTTATCTCCGAGAGATATCTTAAATTCGTTTTATTCAATGTATTTGCTATCTGGACATTTCTTTCGGCATAATGTATGGCAGAATCAAGTTTGAATTTTTTATATTCGTTATACAACTTCAAATTGATTTCATATTCATATTCAAGGGAAGCATTTTTCTTTTCCAGCAGCTTTTTGAGGTTTGTAATATCCTGCTCTTTTTGTTTTGTGAACAATTCCTTATTATCGATGATATGGTCTAAATAATCTGACATCGATTGCAGGTCGTCAGTTGCATATAGGGATATGCCTACTGTACTGAATATAAAGATAAAAATATACTGTAATAACGATATCCTAAAATCTGTTTTCATTCCTGGTATTATTACTTCGGTGATAATATCTTCTGGTGCAAATTTTGTCTTTTCTTCTCTAAAAATAGAATCTGTATACAAAAATAGCTGTAATATTGTAAATAACCATAAAAGAAAAAGGAATATAACAATATTACAGCTATTTTAAAATATAAGTATAAAAAGTATAAATGATATTTTTTAAATATTTTCTTTACTATAATCTTATCTTCAGTTTAAGAAAGTTCTTAAAGTTAAGAAAAGCGAAGAGTGACATATAAAAACAATGAGCAGCTAATCCATAGATTAACCGCTCATTGTTCGGTGATCGGGCTGGGATTCGAACCCAGGACCCACAGCTTAGAAGGCTGTTGCTCTATCCAGCTGAGCTACCCGACCGGCCTTACTTTTGTTCAAAAGCGATGCAAAGGTAGTTATTTATGTGAAACTTCCAAAATATTTCTTCTAAAAACTCCGGTCGATAGCTAATTTAATGAAGAGAGGCTTTTTCAAGTCTTACTTTTTCCCCTGATTAGCAACAGCATTCATTTTCTTTTTTATTTCATCGGCATCTCCTAAAAAATAATCCTTAACCAAGTTGTAATTGTCGTCAAATTCGAAAACATAGGGAACAGCCGTCGGTAAATTTAATTTGACAATTTCATCGTCGGAGATATTCTTCAAATGTTTTATTATTCCCCGAAGGCTATTGCCATGAGCGACAACAAGTAAATCATCGGCGGTTTTAAGATTCGGAAATATAACTTTTTCCCAATAAGGCATAATCCGTTCTATGGTTTGTTTTAATGATTCTGTACGAGGAAGTTCTCTATCCGGAACTTCTTTATAGCGAATATCGAAACGAGGATTTCTCGGATCGTCTTCTGCCAATGGAGCCGGAGCGATGTCATAACTGCGACGCCATATCAAAACCTGCTCTTCTCCGTATTTTTCGGCAGTTTCACTTTTATTCAAGCCCTGTAAAGAACCGTAGTGTTTCTCATTCAACCGCCAGCTTTTCTCTACCGGAATCCAATCTTGGTCAAGTTTGTCAAGTACACAATTCAATGTCTTTACTGCCCGTTTCAAATAGGATGTATATGCTTTGTTGAAAACAAAATTTTCTTTTTTAAGAACTTCCCCAGCCTTTAAAGCTTCTTCTATTCCTTTTTCAGATAAATCGACGTCTGTCCAACCTGTAAATCTGTTTTCTTTGTTCCATGTACTTTCTCCATGACGGAGCAAAACAATTCTTTTCATAATGATAGTTTTTATATATCAAGAACAAATTTATTATATACAAAGTTCGCTAACCTTCAATGGAGAAACAATACCTATTACATGGTATATTGCGACAATTTATAGTATAATTTGTCTAAATATAAAAAAAGACGTATCTTCAGTGTAATATAATTTCGATATGCAAACTGACAGAATAACACCTGAATGGATAACGGATTTGAATCCGGATGAAATCTTTGTATTCGGAAGCAACAGCCAAGGACATCATAACGGTGGGGCTGCCCGAACAGCACTAAAATGGGGGGCGATATATGGTCAAGGTGAAGGATTACAAGGGCAAACTTATGCAATACCTACCATGTTTGCTTCTGTGCAGAACATAGTTCCTTATGCAGACCGTTTTATCGAATTTGCCCGGTTGCATCCTGAAATGAAATTTTTATTGACAGAAATCGGATGCGGGATAGCGGGTTTTTCGCCTAAAGATATAGCGCCTTTATTTAAAAAATCCAGAAGCATCGAAAACATATATTTGCCCCAACGCTTCTGGAGTATTTTAGATAAGAAGTAATCTTCATTTTGCAATTATCCAATATCAATAAAATATGTGTTATTGTTTTATGATTACAGAAGGTATAGGATTCAGATTATTACCTAAAGAATAGAGTGAATAAGGTTCCATCTGCAAATGTATTTCTCCCTCTATTATCGAAACATCGTTTTTTCTTACACCATAATTATCATTATATGTAGCTATCACTTGTGCCGTGTTTCCTACGCAACCTTTTATTTTTACCATTCTCCGCCGAGATGAATTATTCTGAACAATCATCGTCCAGTTTTGCCCTTTTTCTGCTGCTACTGCTGATAAATCTGAATCTGATGCTGACGTTTCTACCACTCTATATCCAGGTAATAAATGGGAGTGATAATGCAATGCCACGTAGCTATAAGGTGTAGCCTGACTCGGACGACTTGCATACCAAGGGAAACTGCCTGATGCCCGTGCCGAGTTGTACACTAAAGCATATAATCTGGCTGTTTCCATTCCATGGGTTATCCAATTTTTTTTATCTTCCGGTGTTCTTTTCCAGAAATTATTGTCATAGTCCAACTCACCACAATAGGCCGGGAGTCCGGTCGTTGAAATCCAATCTCCCCAAGATGCCACGTGAGAGGCCCTGTCATCGTTATGAAGCCAATATGAATGAAAATCGAATCCTGCTACACAGTCTTTTACTTCTTTGAACATAGATTGAGCCTGATGTAATTCGGACGGATATACGCTGTGAATGGCAATAATCCATTGAGTTCCGAGATTGTGTTTTCTGAATTTTTTTGTACTCTTTTTTATCAGTGTTACTTGTTCTTCTACCGACATACCGATATTATAACCTCCGTAGCCTGTCTCAGATGCAATTGTAGGTTCATTTATCGATATCCAGTCAACCTCTGTTCCGTATTTTTCTTTCGCTTCCAACAAATAGGCAGTTATCGATTCAACCATTTCGTCCAAATCTCTTATGCGACGGTTATGTCCTTGTGACGGGTCTTGTATGTTCCAATCGGCCATGTCCCATATCGACAGCCATATTGCCAAATTTTGTTTTTTCATACGAACCAATCGTTCAAATGAATTGGAAATAGACTTCGTTACGGTAAATCCCTGCTTGTTTATCGTATTGGCAGATTTGTTATCGTTGACCGGTTCCCATTCTTTTAAAGGTAATCCTATTCTCACAGCATTTACAGGTAAAGATGCCAGCATCTCCGAAAGTGAATTTTTCAGTATTTCGGCTCCTCCGGTAGTATGGTAACCTTCCATGTTGATACCCATATATTCTATTGTTTGTTTCTTTTTCGTAAAATCAACCTTTACTTCCTGAGCCCATATATTCTGAATGTATCCGAAACATAACCCAATATAAAGGCAAACTCTCAGCTTATTCATAGCACAAAATTTGTAATCTTTTATTTATTTTTCATCTTTCCTGACATCAAAAGATATATTATTCAAAGTCCTTATATTTTGCCGGTTTTTGAGTTATAAAACGAATAAAATAGTCCTTTATCGTCTGGGCCTGTTCTTCGTTAACAGTCAAGTAAGAATGTTTGCCATTCGCATTAGGGGAAAATGTAGTTGCCCCCGTATCATCTATGCTTATGGTTCCCGGACCTGAATTTCCAAAAAAGTTTTTGTCATTTTCTACGACATAAAGGACTGATGTCATATCCCATGTTTGACGGTCATACGGCATTTCCATGTAATTTTCATATCCCACTACCAAGGGATTAGGAGTTTTCCATTTAAAATCGTTTTCGATGCATTTTGCCGGAAACAAAATGGCATCACCTACTTCATAAGGTGAAGCAACAATCGGTGTAGGCCATTCATTGACAAATTTCTGAGCTGAGGGGATATCACAATAGACATTGAATTCTTTGAATGCCGTATCCTGCATTTGTCCCATCATTGCAGAAACGTATTTTACTTTTTTCTTTACCAAGTCTTTTCCTGATAACGGAGAATATTCGTCGGCTTGAGAATCCAATAATTGAGCCAAATTTGTAGAAAATCCTACAGATACGATGACAACAGAGGAATCCGGTTGTCCTGAAAGCACTTTACGGTATAAAGACACCGATTTAAGGAAATCGGCATAATTCGTAACCGTCCTTTCAAAAGCTGGTTTGCCGTTGTCAGTCTTCAATTCACAAGCTGTTTGTATAAAATGTGAAGAATTATTTTTGTCCGTCCCGTTCTCTACTACTCCTATGGGAATGTTATGCCCATACCAAGTATTCATTATGTCTATATATCCCGGACAATATTCGCTTTTTTTTGTCGTGGGAATAGCCAGCAGATTGATGCGTCCTTCTTCCATATATTTGTACAACATATCCAGTGCTAGAGCATCATCTACGTCATTTCCCATATCGGTATCAAAAATAATAGATAAAGGGGTGTTTTCTTCTGTTGTTTTTGCAGCATCTTTCGAAGAACATCCGACAAAAGCCATTATCGAAATCAGCAATGCCCATAATTGTGTTGTTTTCATGTTTGTGTATTTTATATTAAAAAAGATTAAATTTATTCCACTCCAAATTTATATATACAGACACTATGATATTTTTCTCCAGGCCGCAATACTACCGTAGGCCATTCGGGATGATGTGGTGTGTCGGGATAATGTTGGGTTTCGAGGCATAAAGCGGAACTCCTGCCATATTTTATTCCTTTTTTTCCCGATATACTTCCATCCAAATGGCTACAAGAATAAAACTGTACTCCCGGTTCGTTAGTAAAGACTTCCATAGTACGTCCACTCTCCGGTTCTACTACCTTACAAGCTACAGTGTTTATATCTCCTTTCGTATTCAATATATAATTATGGTCATATCCGTGGGCATATATCAACTGTTCGTCCGGTTCATTTATTCGGGATCCGATTGCTTTGGGTGTTGTAAAATCGAATACTGTATTGTCTACAGAAGCTATCGTACCAAGTGGAATCAATGTACTGTCTACGGGAAGATAAGTATCGGCATTTATTTTCAGAATATGTCCTAATATGTCATACTCCGGATTGCCCGATAAATTGAAATAGCTATGATTGGTCAAGTTCACTACCGTAGGAGCATCGGTCACGGCATTATAAGTAATTTCCAATGCGTTGTCTGACCGAAGTGTATAACGGATTTCTACTGAAAGATTTCCCGGGAATCCTGCTTCTCCGTCCACTGAGATGTACTTTAGCAATAAGCTGCTGTCACAATCGGCTACTACTTCCCAGACTTTCCGATCGAATCCCTCGGGTCCTCCGTGCAAACAGTGTGTGCCATTATTTATCGGTAATAAATACTCTTTTCCGTCCAAAACGAAATTAGCATTTGCAATACGATTGCCATAACGACCAATAATTGCTCCAAAATTACCCTCTATGTTCAGATAGTCCTGTATCGAGTCGTGTCCCAATACGATATCTGCGAATGTCCCGTTGCGGTCGGGGACCCATAAAGAGACTATTCTCCCTCCAAAATTGGTTATTGTCGCCTCCAAGTCGTTTTTATTTTTCAGGGTATACAACCTAACCGGTTTGCCTTCGACACTCGCACTAAACCTTTCGGGATTCATACCAGACAGTGTTGTTTCTTCTTGATTGCAACTGCTGCATAGTAATAAACCCATGAACATCACTATCAAACTGTATTTATACATACTCAATATTTATTTGGAGTTCGTTTAATCGGGAATAACTCGTTCAAGGGAATCAATTGTTCATATTCAAAATTGCCGTACCTTTTTCTTTCGGTTCCGGTTTCGGCCGGTACAATAACGTATATTCAGAATTGTATTCGGGGTTTTCGTCTACTTCCAATATCAATTTGAACCTGTCAACAGTCCATTTCGGCAGCTTGAACCGAGCTGTCGGTCCTGCTAAATTGGTATTTTTTTCGGTTGTCGGAGTATCCCATGTGAGTATTTCTATCGTTTCGTTACCGGCTTGTAGTTTTATTCTCAGTTTTCCCGGACAAATTTTTTCATATTTGTCGTTCAACAACCATATTTCTGCGAAAAATTCTTCTCCCTCGTTCCAGACAAACTTGCTCAAACGAGCACTTGTACAAAACGGTCGGCAAGAATTAGATACAGCATAAAACGCCGGTTTGGCAATAGCCGGATAGACTAATAACGAATTGTTCACAGCAGCCGGCCAGGGTTCATTATAACACCAGTTCAAAGCCATGGAACAGTATGGTTTTTGACGGCGGGCCTCCTCATAAATCGCTTTGTATCCTTCACTTTGCATCAGTTGACTTTGTGCAATGAGTTCTTCTAATGATGTTGCTTGTCCGAAATATTCATTCAGAATGTCAGGGCACAACCAAGTATCTCCAGCCCATGCACCGAAGGCATGATGTTCCTGCCATGCCGTATTCGGTTTCGGAGGGAACAATTGATTTTCAGGAATGATTTGTTTCAGTACTTCCATCGGAGAGATACCCGGCATACCAAATTCGGTATATGCTGTATTGTGTGCATTGTTCATTGCTTCAAAAACTTCCCGACCGTCAAAGTATTTGAAAATATAGCAACCATGGGCCATTCCATAAAGTGGAGAGGTAGGGTTGTAAGGAACCAGTGGGTCATATTCCAAGCAGATACTATTGAGTAAACGCAAAGGTAACGACTGATCGGTCATCAACGACCAGTTATTGAACAGTTCGTTACCTCCGCACCACATTGCCAAACACGGGTGTTTTCTTAACCGTTTCACTATCGACGTAGCTTCTTGTTTCAATATCGACAGGTAGTGCGGCTCGTCGGGATACAAATTGCATGACAACGGGAACTCCTCCCAAACCAAAATACCTTTTTCGTCACATAATTCAAAAAAGGATTCTTTATTTACGATACCTCCACCCCAAATTCTGAACATATTGAAATTTGCTTCAACCGCCAAATCAATCAATTCATTGTAACGTTCCCGTGTAATGATACCGGGGAAAATTTCGGGATTGACCCAATTGGTTCCTTTAGCGAAAATCTTACGACCATTCAGTTCCAATTGTGCCGGAGGTACACTTCTCCCTTTCGGAAAATCTTCAGGTTCGTCCCACGCTCCTTCATTCATTACCAGACGGACTCTTCTGAATCCAATTTTTTCCGTAATTTTTTGAATGGACTTTCCTTTCTTATCTTTCAACTCAAATACCGAAGTATAAAGGTATGGGGTTCCGTGATCATATGACCACCACAGTTCTGGATTTCTGAATTCTATCCCTTCCAGCAGTGAATGTTCAGATAATTTTCCTTGTCTGCGTAAAACATTTTTCCCTTCTTTATTCTTCAATGTCCAAGAAAAAGAACAGTCGTCCAAATTCCGACCTTCTATGGCTAGTTCTATATTTGCTTTATCAAATTTGTCGGATAATACGTATTTTACAAATACATCATCGATATGTGATACGTTTCTTTTTTCCAAATATGTATCATCCCATATACCCAATGGTACAAGGCGGGGATGCCAATCCCATCCGTAACTCACGGCAGGTTTTACCACATGTGCTGCCTGAGAACGATCGACCGGAGTTTTCTGTTTTTTGGGAACTGGATAAATCAATATCTGCAAGCTGTTATCGGGTTGCAGCTTGTCGGTCAGGTCGAGATTTACATATGTAAACATTCCTTCCTGATAAAATAACTTTTCTCCGTTCAAATATATTTCGAACTGGTAGTCGATACCTTTTGAAACAAAATAAAGACGTTCGGATGAAGATAAAACCGGTTTTTTAAACTGAGTCTTATAGGTGTAATACATATCTTCCATCCAACCATATTGCTTGTAATTGTCATTAAAAACATAGGGTGGATAATTCTCGGCCCGTGCAATATCCAATTGTACGGCTCCTGGTACGATTGCCGGAATTTCTTTTCCTTGTGATAATTGTTTATCGGCAGAATAACTGACCGACCATTTCAATTCCGGCATCCGTACTGCTGCAAATACATGGCAGGACAAAAATACGGATAATATAAAAACTATTCTCTTCATACTCGGCTCTTTAAAATATTTCAACTATGGACAAAACAATCTTCGGAAAGAGGTCTTATCATAACCTCTTTCCTTTTGTTTTGTAAAAAGATTCGGGATTAAAACATTATTGTTTTAAAACTTTATATATATTGCTTTTTCCTGTTTCGGAATCAACGATTTGTAGAAAGTAAATGCCTGACGATAAATCTGAAAAATCGATATTTCCTTCTTGCTGTTTCACCGGGAATTGTTTCACCAACATTCCTGTTCCATTTATCAGGTTCATTTTTGCCGGTTGAAAATCAGGAGGTAAGTTATATATCAATTTATCTGTTACCACTGTCGGATATACAACAATATGGTCTATCCATGCTGCTTCTATATCTGTAGAGAGGCCACCAACTTCATAATAGTCAAAATTCGGACCGCTTTTCTTTACAGCTACGAATTTTATGGTATTGGATCCTTCCACCATCGGTACAGGAAATATTTTTTGTCCCCAAGATGTACCAGTCGACGGTAAATTTATTTCTGTTACTTTTTCGTCATTTACATATACCTCACATGTCCGGTCCGTAGAACAAGAATAACTTATTTTTACATCATATGTCCCTGCAGAAGTTTGCTCGTATGTAAAACCGGCCCAAGAATTTATGTTACCGAAATCGACATACCCCCAACCTGAATATCCGGCAACTCCCGTAGCAATAGCCGAACCGTCACCAAAAATTTCATCTTCAGCCTCAATGCGTCCTTCCGGAGCTTGTTCTCCTATACGCAATGTTGCAATTTCTGCCAAGTTAGTTCCTACCGAATAAAGCGAATACGGCTTCAAAGTTATTTTGAGTATACCATTCTCATATTTGGCCACTTTATCGTTTCTTACCCCATAATTATTGACATAGGACTCATATACCTGAAGTCCGTCAAGTTCCGGGAATCCATTTATTTCAATAGTCTTTGCCGTACCACTATTATTTTGCAGTATCATCACCCGGTCATCTTCTTTACATGCTCCTACAGCATATATGTTTCCGTCCGTACTACTTGTTTCCACTACCGTATATCCCGGCGGAATATGGGCAAAATAATGCAAATCGACATATCGATAAGTCGACTCTTCTTTCGGAGACCCCGGGAACCAAGGGTAAGAACCTGCACTATAAGAATACCGATAAATTTGATAATACATTTTTCCGGTAGGCATACCGTGAGAAATCCAGTCCCCCCCTTTATAGTCGCTTTTGTAGTTGTCCAACTCACCACAGAAAGTCGGAACATCACTGGTGGCAAAGAAATCACCCCATTGTTCTACTTGGTCTTGTCCACCATATTGCAATTCGTACGAATGGAAATCCACTCCATCGATATATTTTTTAGCTTCAGGGTCAGCCAATATTTCCTTTACTTGACGAAGTTCGGACGGGCGGAAACACAAGCTACCGATCATCCATTTCGTTCCCAATCCATGTTTTTCGAATAATTCACCGGCTTTTTTAAACAACCGGATATTTTCGTCGACCGACAACACGGTGTTATATCCTCCCCAGCCTCCGTCAGCCTTATCTTGTTGCAAAGATTCATTGAAAGATACCCATTTCACTTCCACGCCTGTCTGTTCTTTTATATAGATAAGTAAAGCACAAATGGATTCGGCAAACTCGTCAATGTTATTGATTTGTCTTCCGGCCTGATAGTCGTATGCCGCCCCGCTATTCGGATTTTTCAGAATCCAGTTGGGCAAGTTCCAAAACGAGAGCCACACATCTACATTAAACTCGTTTTTCATTCTCCGGATACGGTTTACCGAATGTATGACAGCTATATCATCTTTACTAAATCCATCCCAGTTGATTACATCCGGGTCATCGTTATCATTCGAACGTTCCCACTCTACCATAGGAGCACCGATACGCGCCACCTGACAAGGCAGGGTCTCCAGCATCTCTTTTTTGTCTGCACTCAGTTCATCCCACTGCCCTACATGGTATCCTTCCATATTGATACCATTGGCAATCATCGTCTGCCGCTTTGCATTAAAATCGACAGTAACCTGAGCAGCTACCCACACAGGGAACAATATCCCCAAAATCATCAAAAATCTCGTTTTCATATTGTTTACTTCTTATCATTTATTTTTTTGATATACTCTTACATAATCAACTTCCATCATTTGAGGAAATATCGAATCATCTATACCTTGTTGTCCTCCCCAACCTCCGCCAATAGCCACATTCAATATCAGATAAAAAGGTCTGTCAAAAGGCCATACACTGAAATTGTCCGCTTCTTTAGCGAAAGTAAAAACTTTCACTTCATCAATAAAGAAATCTATTTTCTCGGGCGACCATTCCATTGCATAGAGATGATATTTATTATGCAGGTTACTTACTTCATACCAAATACCTTTACTTCCTTTTTTACTGTTGTTATAAGTATCGTTGTGAATATTGATATGTATTTTGGAGGGGTCGAATCCGACATACTCCATAATATCTATCTCACCGCTATGGGGCCATCCTCCATAATAGTCTTCGGCGGGTAACATCCAAATGGCAGGCCATATTCCCCGGCCGTAAGGCAGTCTTGCCGAAACTTCTACCCTCCCGTACAGAAATTCCTTTGTACCTTTTGTTATCACACTTCCCGAAGTATAATTGTCTTTCTTGCCGTTATAGGGCTCTTTCCGAGCAATAATTTGCAATGTTCCCCCACCTACACGAGTATTCTCGATACGACTACGCGTATAGAACTGGCTTTCTTTGTTGCGTATCGACTGTCCATATTCGTATCCCCACACTTTCGGGTCTGGCAGCCCTGTATATTCAAACTCATCTTGCCATACCAATTTCCAATCGCCGGTCTGAGCCGACAAAGCGAGAGGAAACGCACAGCATATTATTCCTATTATTTTCTTCAACATAATCCAATAAATTTTAAGGTGTTACTACTTCCGGGGTGAACTCTTCGAGTTTCACCATATTATCTCTGAATACCAAGGTATCGGCAGCATGGTATGTAACGCCATTGGCATCGATATTCAAATCCAAATAGAAGGCATCCCGGGTTTTACCTCCCCAAACTTGCCCGTCTTTAACGTATTTTCCAGTACCTGTAACATTGAAGGCAGTACCGTCTTTTTGAGCTACGGTTACATTATTCGTTTCCGGGTCAACAGATACAACCACTTCATATTTTCCTGGAGAAGTTCCGGCAGCTACCTGTATTTGCGACGTATATTCTACAGTAGTCAGCGACTTAGTTGTCAATGGAGTTACCAATCCTTCTTCAACATACCCATATTGGCCATATCCATAACTTGCCACTTGTCCGGCATTGTCCGAAGCTGTTGTTTTTCCTCTCAATAAATAATTTCCATGATACGGATTGATATACTTTATACCGAAAATAGTGAAATCCATAGGAACCGTTTTCCAATGAGATGCTATTCTCGGATCCGGATTGGCAACACTTTCATCTGCCGCTCCTCTCAAAACCGAATCGACCGAGGCGGAAACGATTCTTAAAGGCAATACATAATTCGTGGTACAAGCATCGGGATCTTCGAAGAACGCATCAGTCAACTGAACCGTAACCCCTCCGGAATAGCTACCTTTCGGTATAATCATCGTATTGGAATTACTTAAAGTATAATACTCGCTCGGTAACATCTTAACCGGTAATCCGGATTCTCCAAAATTCAAATTTTCTACCAAAGTGGGGTCTATAATATAGTCAACTTGTACATTTTGTTGATTTTGATATACGCCTCCCATCTTAGCACTGATTACAAAACGGTGATTTCTGTCATTTGTATTGTCATAACCATCGCAATCCCCCAAAATCAACGTTCTTACAGGATAAGTCCACGGAAAATACACAGCGGTATAATCAAAATCGTCGAACTCCCAATCTCTATTTTGGCAACCGGTCATCAACATTATAAATGCCAATAACAACACCGATTTTACATTCTTGAATTTCATATAGATATCTTTTTATTGTTTACATCATTAATTTTCACCATCCGGCATTCTGCTCCAAATTTCTTGTTTTTGTAATTTGGTCACTTGGTATAGGTCCATATTGCATATATGGAGCGAAAACCCGATTTTCTACATCAATCAGTTCATATAAAGTCCCCTGATATTTGATTCCTTTAGCTGTTTCATCCAATTTATTCCCCCAACGTCTGATATCCCAAAAGCGGAATCCTTCAAATGAAAGTTCGATACGGCGTTCATTCCGAATAATATCCCGTAAGTTGGACAAAGAATTCAAATATTCGTCTGATGTTTCTGTAGTTCCTCCTACTCCGGCTCTCTGACGAATAGCGCGTATTGCTTGCCGTGCTGAAAATCCGGCTGTATTGGCATTATCTGGGCCATAGGCTTCATTGGCAGCTTCGGCATAAATAAGGAACAATTCTGTATAACGGATTAAGGGACGGAAGTGCTGTCGTCCGGCAGCGGGATTAAGATTAACATCCTCACGCAATAACTTCTTCAAATAATATCCTGTACGAGTAGATGTTGTCAATACATTCAAACCATCTTTGGGGTCATCGACCGATGTATTGATATTCACATTTTTAAATTTAGCTCCGTTATATATCACATAATCGGTCAAACGTGGGTCACGTCCCGCATAAGGAGCATCTTCGTCATATTGGGAATTGGCTATATCGGTAATGGGATATCCATTTGCCATAGGGAACGCATCCACAAAGTTCTGTGTCGGATTTACCTCTCCATTTCCAAAAAGAGATGGTGGGAAATTTTGTGTTTCAAGATCATAATTGGTAACATAATTGGCTCTCCAAAGAATTTCCACATTTCTAGAATCCATATTTGCATCGTAGAAAAGATAATCGGCCAAACTCCCTCTGGTGGCAGTCATTTCAGCAATTCCGCCTACCTTTTCGATGAGCTGTGCCGCACATTTTGCAGCTTCTTTGCAAAGTTCTTGGTCATATTCACCTCCATTATAAGCCGGACTTGCCGCATGGAGGGCTACCCGGGCTTTCAAAGCTGTCGCAATACGAGAATCGATACGATTTTTAAATTTGACACCTTGTATTCTATCAGCAGTCGGGTCGGTATTGGTATTTTTATATTCTTCCGGCAGCAATTCGATAGCCAAATCCAAATCGTGCAAAATGTCCTCTACCGTTTGGCTATATGGGGGACGTACCAAATTCCACGTGCTCTCATTTTCAGGATCTACCATATCGGTCAAATAAGGAACTCCTAACATGCTCCCTGAACTGCTTTTACCACCATGTGCCATCAATAATTGGAAATGATAATACGCCCTCAGTGCATAAGCTTCACCGGTAATTTTATCATGTTGCAGTTTATCCCTTTCTTCACTATCGGGACTCCATTCTATGACATCGGCCAAAGACAACAACTTATTAAGATAAGCAATGGCTTCATAGGATGAATTCCATGTGGACATAGGGTCGTATAATGAAGACCACCCTCCAGAAACCATTTTTACATACTCACTACTCTTGTTATTTGTCACAGCATCGTCGGTGGCCACTTCGGAGAAGTCATAGCCAGTCGGTAAACCGGCATACGCTTTCATCAAAAGCCCGACTGCATAGGAAGCATCTTCTATCACCCTCTCCTCACCGTAAGTGTTGTCCAACTCCGGCTCAAACATATTACATCCTGAGAATGAGAAGGCCATGGATGCCGACAACAGACCTAATATTATATTTTTTGTTTTCATTACTCTATAATTCTTTTAGTGATTAAAACGATACTTTAAGACCTAAAGCATAATAGCGGAACTGAGGTTCACTACCAATGTTGAGCTGACGTTTTTTCACATCCTGAGCTGCCATCAGTAAATTAGATCCTCTCAGATACAGGCTTAAATCCCGAATAAATGTCCGTCTCAACAGCGTATTGGGAAAATTGTAGTTCAATTGTACACGACTCAAAGAAAAATAATCAGCTTTTCTCATCCAAAAATCCGACGTGCGGTTGTTGTTATCGTTTTGAGTGGAACTCAATCTTGGATACGTAGCCGTTGCAGCGGTTTCGGGAGTCCATCGGTTCCAAACTTCGGCCGAATATTTTTTATTTCCGTCTACCCAATAGTAATTGTTATTATAGATTATATCATGTCCGGTAGCTCCTTCACCCATAATGAATAACGAGAAATCTTTGTATTTGAACGTCAAATGGAGAGCTCCGGTAAAATCAGGGTTACTCTTTCCTATCATTACTTCGTCTTCTTCATCTACCACTTTATCTGAATTCTGGTCTATATAATGAATATCACCCGGTCTTACCGTACCGAACTTCTGTTCAGCTGCAGAAGCTATTTCGGCATCATTGTTGAAAAAGCCCAAGTTCTGCAATCCGAATATGGCATCTACCGGTTTGCCTTTGCGGTATTGATAAGCATTATTATAGACTTCATCCCGTACGACAACTTTAGAGCGAGCATACAACATATTGAGACCTGCCGTCAAAGAAAAATCGCCCCATTTTTTTGTATAGGATATTGCTGCATCAAAGCCCATATACCGATCGGCATTATAATTTTCATATGCAAAGAATGAGGACAGATAAGCGGGATAATAGCTATTTCTTTTTATCACTTGTCCATCATAGCGGGTCACAAAAGCATTTACATCGAATGTCAACGCATAATCGAGTAAAGCACCTTGTACTCCCACATTGAGGCTTTTCTTTTTCTCATATCCTAAATTATAGTTGCGAATACGGTTTACATCCAAAATAATATTACTGTAGTTGGCTGCAGGGTCTCCATAAGCGTACGAACCATTGGCATTATATGCATCGCGATACAGATAATAATCGAAATTCCTATCTGTGAGCAACACTCCACCAGAAGCTTTCAATTTCAAGAAGTCGACCATAGCGTCTTCATTCCAGAAATCACTGTTGCTGATAATCCATCCCAAGCCAAATGTCGGGGAGAACCCAATGCGATGTCCGGGAGCCAGCTTTATAGAATTGCTTAGTGCAGAGCTGAAATCGGCAAACAACAAGTGTCTGTAATTATAGGCTGCCCGTATCGCCAAATGGGCATATTTATCAAGTAATAATTGCCCATTGGCAGAATTTGTGCTATAATATCCAATCAAATTGCCCTCTACGTGATGGTCATCACTAAATGTCCGTTTGTAATCGAATCCTACATTTACGGCAAAGCGGCGCGACATACCTCCGCCCCCCAGATTCTGTACTCCTGTAACTTCATCTTTATTGATTTTAGTCACGGACGCAATTTTTCCCGTAGCATCATCCCATACCGGTTCGTAGATAGCATACGCATTGTTTACCGACTGGTCATAGCTGTTATACATATCCAATGCCAGACCGGCTTTCAATTTCAGGCCTTGAAGTAACTTATGCAAGTCAAACTCCAATCCGGCGTTTACTTGAGATGTACGTTGTATTGTTTGTTTATAGCCGCCCAGGAACAAATTTCCATATACATTATCCTGATATTGGCTTGTACCACCTAATACATAATCTCCATTTACCCGAGTGGCCGCCTCAACGACAGAAGGGTCGGCAAAGAGAGAAACCGGCAGTAAAGGTGCATAATATTGCGGCTGATAAGTAGCGGCAGCATTCCAGAAATCACCATTAGGTCCTTTGGCAATATCGATTATCATCGATGCATCGATATAACTTTTAATGTCATCCGTAATATTGAAATCGACATTTCCTCTTACGTTGAAACGGTTATTTCCTGCCCCGTCAACGTTTCCTATCTTATATAAGGAATTATTACTGGTCCAACCTACATTGGTATAATAGCGCGTTATTTTGTTACCGCCGCTAAACTCAGCAATAGCCCGCGTGGAACTACGAACGGAACGCAGGAATTCTCCTCCATAGTAGTCTACACTCGGATAACGATACGGATTTTCTCCACTTCGATATTTGGCAATAAGAGCCGGGTCATATTGTTCGTCCAATTCATCATTCCGCCTTGCTTCATTAAACAATGTCATATAATCGGCCGAATTCAGATATTCAGGATACGAAATTACCGTAGACAAGCCCTGCTCTATTTTTACATTAATCTGCCGTTTCAAGCTATTCCCTCTCTTGGTCGTAACCATAATCACCCCATTCTGAGCCTGAGGACCATACAATACCACAGAGTTGACATCTTTCAATACAGATATGGATTCTACTTCTTCCATATTGATGTTATCGGCACTACGAGGTAACCCGTCCACCAAAATCAAAGCATCTCCGTACCCCCGTATATTTGTATTTCCCATCAATCCTGAAGCATATCCTTTGAGCAAATCCTGCAATGTACCTGCTTGGTCATTTTTCATCACTTTATCCGGATGAATCAGTGAAACAGCACCACTCACAGCACCTTCTTCAACCGTTTTAAAAGGCATAATCACCTCGTCATTTTTACCAAACAGATAAGTAGTCTTATCCAAAACAAGTCCGTTCGTCGCATCGGGATTATCGAAAATTTTCGATTCATACCCTTCTGCTTCTACCAAAATAGAGGACAGGGGGGCAATCTTTATCGTAAAGCGTCCATTCTGGTCGGCAATAGCCCGCTTAGCACCTTCATTACCATATATCACAGCATTGGGTATAGGATTTCCCTGACTATCTTTCACATACGATTCGAGAACAACAGTCTTGGGTTTCTCATCCTGAGCCCAAACAATCTGAGGCATACATACGCCTGCCAACATGCAACCCACCATAAGAAGCCTCAGGCGATTATATATTTTAACTCTCATATTATGTATTTTTTCATTAGTAAAAAAATTTATTCGTTCACTCAGGAATGGTTACCACCCCGGATTTTGGTCGAAAGCAGGATACAGGTTCACATCTGCAGTCGGGAACGGCATCCAATAATGTTTCATTTCGAACACTTTCGTCAAATAAAGGCGTTTAGTAAAGTAAGTATGGTCCTTATCAAAATCCAGACAATATTTTTCCTTATATTTAGACAAATGTCCTACATACCAACGGCGCAAATCGTACCAGCGATGGTTCTCAAACGCCAACTCCACAGCCCTCTCGGTACGAATGGTTTCACGCATGGTCAATTTATCAGATGTATATTTATCGGTAAGAGGTTTTACTCCTGCCCTGATACGTACTCTATTGACAGCTTCTATAGCCGTAATACTATTGGGAATATCAGCAGGAGCAACATTTGGGCCATAAGCTTCGTTGACAGCTTCTGCATACATCAGGTAGACATCGGCCAGACGTACCTTCGGACAATTGACCCGGAATGTTTTCTGAAAACCGTCATCCATACCTCTACGAATCGGACGGAACTTGTACCAACTGTAACCGGAGTCGCTATTTCCGGACCCGCGATGACGTCCGCCTAGATAGAACTGGGCAATGTTGTCCCCTTTATTCACAGCATCTTCACTAAAAGCTATCGTCATACCGTCATAGATGATATCGGTATAGAAACGAGGGTCTCTGTTATCGAAAGGATGCATCTCGTCATATACTGCATCCGGGTCAGTTATAGGCAATCCGTTTAGATCTCCATAATATTCCACATAATTCTGAGTCGGAGACAAATGGTGTTCCCATCCACCGAAATTAGCCATCAAATCACCTGCGGTATTCCAAGCATTATCTTGAGAAGCCGAATTGGTAAAAATCGTCTCTTTAGTCCAAGGCTGTGTGGCATCGTTTTTGTAAAAGTTATTCGAACGTTCTTCCATAGGAACCAACTCATATATTCCTTGGTCGGCCAAATCGATGATTTTTGCAAAA
Source organism: Coprobacter secundus subsp. similis (assembly GCF_015097275.1). GTDB lineage: Bacteria > Bacteroidota > Bacteroidia > Bacteroidales > Coprobacteraceae > Coprobacter > Coprobacter secundus. The sequence goes on along the minus strand of NZ_AP023322.1, from coordinate 593,784 downwards.
GCAGCTGCCGCCCGTTTGCAATAATCTACATTGTAGTCATAATTTCCTGTCATTACCCCATTCATCAGCGGACTACCGGCATACAGCAAATTTTTACCTTGTATAGCCCAAGCAGCTCCTCGTGTAATACGACCGGTATTCTCACCTCCGGTAATCTGTCCGGTCTGGGTATCATCCCAATCTACAGGTAAAAGCGGTGCAGCAGCTTCCAAGTCCTGATTTATTCGTTCTGCCACCTCCCAATATGACAATCGGGGTTCCCTCATTACACTACCGGCATCTACCGTATAATCGATATAGGGTATTCCTCCCCAAGCGCGTAAGATTTCCCAATGAAAATAACCTCTGAAAAATAAGGCTTGCCCTTGAATCAGATTTTTCTGCTCATCAAGAGGAGCTCCCATATAGGGTTCGACCAATTGGTCAAGTTTATCCAAACACATATTGGCTTTACGTATTCCCAGCCAACCATAATTCCAATATCCACGTTGGGGATGGGAATTCCAGCCGCCAAAATCGGTCAACAGATTACTATTTCCCATGAAGACACTGTGGTTGACTCCATTGATACCATACCAATAATCTCCGTTATTGTCAAACACACCCATACGTTCGGTATGTATCCCGGGCAAGAATTCATCTCCCCAGTTCCAATTGTTCATTCCATCTATATCTCGATTGGCTATATCTACCACACACTGATACATATCTTCGGCAAATCCCTGAAATGTAACAAATTTTCTGAATACATCGTCTTCAGTAATTTCGGCATCTACGGCTTTATCGAGATAATCTTCACAAGAAGAAAACGCGATAGGCAAAACCAATGCCATCATATAATATAATTTTCTGATTTTCATAGTCATTACCTCGTTTAGAATGTTACATTTAATCCAATATTTACCCTCTTTCCTATAGGATAATTTGTAGCTCCTGCCCATTGAGAAACGCCTTGTTCTTTTTCTTCGGGTAACTTAGACCAGAATGCCAAGTTATTACCGCTTACCAGTATTTTCAAAGAAGACACCCGAAGGCTTTTTAACCAAGCATTTGTAAACGTATAAGATAGCTCAACATTTTTAAGCCTTAAATAGGAGGCGTCATAATAGGCTAAATTGCCTTGTTCACTCTGTGTCATCGTACGAGGAGCTTTCCAAGTAGCAGAAGGATTGGATGGAGACCAATAATCTCCGTATTGTTCAGGAACTACCGGAATAGATACCCCCAAATGGTTGATGAAATCATAACTGCGAACGGCATTGAATACTCCATAGAACTGGATCATAAAGCTAAGTCCCTTCCAATCGAATCCTCCCATGATATTGTATGTGTTCTGCGGCCGGTCTGTATAAGCCCATGGTGCTGCATCATAAACATCAATAATACCATCGGCATTGAAATCAATGATATCCAAGTCTCCCGGCAAACGATATTGATTGTTTTGGTCTGCTTTTGTACTGGCATACACATCATCCCAACTTTGCATATAGCCGGCTCCGATTTTCGTTTTTGTCTGTCCTATCTGGAATCCTGCGTTCTTGAGATAAGCAGGCATCAGTTCCGGGTCTTCCATAAATTCGACTTCATCTTTCGCATGTGTATAACTATAAGTGAGCCAATAATTCATTCCAAAACCGGTTTTGTGTTGGAAACGGAGTTCCACTTCAAAACCTTTCGTTTTCGTTTTTCCCAGATTTGCAGAAACCGGACTCGCACCAAAATAAGAAGGAACATTTCTCTGGTCAGCACTCATAAATATCTTATCTCTATCATCTCGGAATATATCCATTGTACCGGAAAACATTCCTCCTAATACGGAAAGTTCGATACCTAAATTCTGTTTCAGAGAAGTTTCCCATTGCAAATCGGGATTTCCTACCACGGATTCGATATATTGCGTATAAGGACTACCTACATTATCGGGACCGAATACAGCACTTGAACTACCCCAAGTCGGATCTGTATCGATTACCCACTGAGTCTGATATGCCCATCGGGGAGCATCGAAATTATCATTACCGGTTTTACCGATAGAGTAACGAAATTTCAACTTATCCAACCATGTCAAAGAATGCATAAATGATTCATTGGAAAGTACCCAACCGGCAGCCACAGAAGGGAAGAAACCGAACCGGTAACCTTTACCGAAACGTTCGGAACCGTTATAAGCCCCGTTTGCTTCAAACAGATAACGATTGTCATATCCGTATGTCACACGGCCTACCCAGTCTTCCCGATAACGAGGGAACATACTGCCCGAAGCGTACTCTTCACGATTCATAACAGCGGTAGCACCCACGTCGTGTTTCCCGAATGTGCGGGCATAGTTCAATTGTACTTGATAGAAAATGCGACGCATGGTACTCCCGACATTCAACCATTCACCATTGACATTTCCCGGAGATGGGACAAAGTCGAATCCTGTAGTTCCTTCATTAGGCGTAGGCCATTCTTGTAGTGTATAGGGGTCTATCCATAAAGATCTGGTCGAGCTTCCTTCAATGGTTTTGGTCGATGAAGAGCTGGTATCGAATGAAAAAGAACCTTGTACCGAAAGACCTTTGGTAATGAAGTCGAGATTTTGCTTCAAAATAAAATCTGTATTCACTTGTGAGGTATATTCATCCTTCACTCCATTAGTATTCAACCTTTGTACCGGATTATAAATTGTAGTATTGGGCTGATAATATCCCCAATCTCCATTTTTATGGCGTACCGGGAATGCTCCGGGAGCCGTATCATAGAATGCCCGGAAGAGGTCACCTTCATGGTCGGTATTGGAACCTCGTTTTATACCGAGCGATCCGGCCAGATTAATCGTAAATAGGGTAGATTTAGTGATATTGAAATCGAGATTCGTACGATAATTGTATTTGTCGTATGAGTACCGAGGCTTAGCGGACAGCCCTGTGTCCAAACCCGAATTCAACATATCACCCTCATTAACATAGGAGAAAGTACCGTAATACTTGGCAAACTTGGAGCCACCGCTTATATTCAGATTATAGTGTTGTGTAATACCGAAATCTTTGGTAAAGGCATCTGTCCAGTCGACATTCGGATATATATATTGGTCATCCTCGGTCAAGCGGTATCGATACCGGCTCAGGATAGACATCGGAGTATACAATCCCCAACCATTTTCGGATGCGGGAAGTTCCCGCTCTATACCTTCGTTTTGATATGCCAATGCATCATAGGCATCGAGCCTGCGGGTAATCTTGGGTAAAAATTTAAATGCAACATTAGCAGAGAAAGATAATTTGGTACGTCCTTCCTTCCCTCTTTTGGTCGTAATCAAAATTACTCCTTCGGCACCTTTCACACCGAATACGGCCGTAGCCGAAGCATCTTTCAATACGGAAATCGTCTCTACATCGTTGATATCGACATCACTCATTTTCCGCTCGATTCCGTCTACTAAAATCAAAGGCGAGGCATTGTTCCATGTCGACTTTCCACGGATGAGTATAGCCGGGTCATCATCTCCGGGTCGACCGGTGTACTGTATGGTGGAAACACCCGGAAGAAGGCCGGTGAGCGCCTGGCCTACATTGGTCAACCCTCCAGTTCTCTGCAAGTCGTCACCACTTGTCTGAACAATAGCTCCGACCACACTTTGTTTCTTTTGTTGTCCGTATCCCACAACCATCACTTCCTGCAATGCTACCTCTTCTTTTTCTTCCAACGATATTTTCACCGATATCCGTTTTCTAAGTGCGACTTCCTGAGGCTGCATTCCTACATAAGAAATCACCAGTACAGCATTGGGATTGCCTACCGTAATTGTAAAATTTCCATCGATATCGGTAGAAGTTCCGTTCGATTCATTCCCCTTTTCCCGAACAGCAGCTCCCGGTAATCCGACACCTTGTATATCGGTCACCTGACCTGTTATTTTAACTTTTTCCTGCTGGGAACTTGTATATTCCGATGCATCCGGAGATTCAGAGTTCGCATAAGACTTTCCACTGTAAAAGAACAGGGGAACCAGCAACAACCACCAAGGAATAGCAACCCCCAATGGCAAACGCAGATAATTCTTACATCTCATATTCACGTTAGATAAGGTTATACAATTATTTTATTTCTTAATGACCTTGCACACAAACAGGTCATTATCACTCACATGTTTTAGAAAATATAAACCGCTGGCATATTCTCCAAAAGAGATATTCCAAGGAGAGCTGTCAACTTTGCTCTGATAAACGACCTGCCCTCCCGCATCGTATATCGATAAGGAACCGTCTTCAATCCCCGACACGGTCAATTGCTCTTCTACCGGAACGGGGTATACGGAAATACTACCATTTGCTCTTACTGTCGAATGAGAGGAAGAGAGATTTTGATATTCCACCTCTGCTACTGAGCTATTTTCTTTCCCTGGTGATACAACCATAGCTTTCACTACGACAGTAGATTCTACTTTGACCGGAGCCGTATATTTTTTTGAATTCACCGTCGGTTCGGAACCATCGGTCGTATAATAAATTTCGGCATTCTCCTCTGCTGCTGTAATCCAGAACGTATCGTCAGAGTTTATCTTTCCTCCCGCAGGAGAAATGACAGGAGGTACCGCCTTTGTAGCAGGTAATTGACATTCTCCATAGATGATACCAACTCCACCTGTACCCAAATACACCCGTCCCGGACGATTCCGGTCAGCGCTCAATTGACGGGGATTATTGGACAATTGCATATTGTCGCTATTGATACGTGTCCAGTTTTCTCCATTATCATACGAGGCATACATTCCCCATACACCATCGAGACGTCCAAAAACATACACCACCGGAATGTTTCCGTCTAAAGGAGGCCCGACTGTCACGCACTTGGTAGAGGTAAAGCGTCCTACTTTGCGTAAAGTACGTCCCGAATCGGAGGAATACCGCAATCCGGACTGTCCTGTACTCAGCCAAAGCACACCTTCTTCATACGGAGAAGTCGTCAAATAATATGCCGGAGAACCAGCTTGTCCCGGGACTTGAGCTCCTTTCGTAAAGGAAGCTCCGCCATCTGTACTGATATACAACTGACCTGGTAAAGCCACATAAAATTTATCGCCATTTATACGGTCCGAAGCTATAAACCGACTATAATTATCCCAAAAACTACCATTTATGCTAAAAGCAGGCAACCCCGATGATTCTTTCATAGCCGTAGCCCCACCATCGAGCGTATATTTTAACTTTTGGTTACTCCCAGTCGGAGCCCAAATAAAATTATTTACATTTTTAGAGGAATATGCCATTTTTCCTGTCGTAGAAATATTTCCACCTACAGTCTTCCAACTTTTTCCACAATCGGAAGAGAGCGATATTTTAAAATTGGACTGTCCCCATCCCAAAGAACTCACCCGTACTACATACTCGGGATGAGCTTCGCAAAAATCGATACCGGTACTTTCCTGATTGTCATACCATACCGTTGGATAGTCTGTCAAAGAATAATGGGTAAATCCTCCGTTATCGGCACATCCCTGATACAATAAAGCATCATTGGAAGGAGAGATGATATCGAATACGACCAATTCTTCTACACCCCAAGGAACGGTCTCGAACAGAGGTTTATCCAATGAGATATCTTCACTTTTCCAAGGAAGATACCAATCTGTAAACCACAATTTATTCGGATAAAAAGGGTCCAACTTCAAAGAAGCCAATGCTGCTGCAAAATGACGATATTCGTACCATGGTACATTATTTTTGACTTCAGATTTACGGGCAATTTCATTCCAAGTATTTCCTCCGTCGGTAGTCCGGTAAATACGATTATTGAACCCCCCATTTTGTTCGGCAACGACCAAATGTTTCGGATTATGTATATCTACTGTAATAGCATTTATATCTTTCAAATCGGAATTAATAGCCAATCCCGACAATTTCACAGGTGTTTCACCTCTATTCCCTGAAAAAATTCCTTCTTGTGTTGTCACATACAACCGTCCCTCGGATGTAACAACAGCCTGACGCATCGACTTATTACTTAATATAACGGTAAATGTACGACCGGCATCTTGCGAACGATACACGTTATAAGAGTCTACCGCATACACGTAGTCGGGATTTTGCGGGTCGAATACCACACATCGTACTCCCAAACCTTCGGAATCCGGATTTATCGAAGCCACTTTGCTCCATGTACTGCCTCCATCATCGGAACGAATCACTCCATCTTGTCTGGTACCTGCAATAATTACTTTTCCTCCTTCGGCCGGTTGTACAGCGATAGGCTCTCCAATCCATCTGTTATTTTCATTTCCTCCGCACTTTGTTTCATATAGCTGACGCCAAGTTTTTCCCTGGTCATCTGATTTATAAACTCCCGAGGGAAAATCGTTCCATAAATACTGTCCCAAAAGTGCATAAACTTCGTTTACATTAAAAGGATTTAAAGCTATACCGTCACAACTCCATAACTGCATATTTTCTACGGGAATCCAATTCATCAACTGCTGCCAATACGGCCGTTCGTTCTCACTTGTTGGCGGCTGATATTTATATACACCGCCCACATCTGTCCTCGCGTATATCAGGTCTTTCTGAGCCGGATGGGTAACAATTCCTGTCAGAAAGCCCCCTCCTCCTAAAGGAAGACTTTGCCATGTAAATTCCTGAGCAAAAGTCAGAGGGAATATATACATGAATAAAAGTAAAATTGCATTTTTCATTATCTAAATATTTGATTCTAAAAACGAAAATTCTTAGCACTTATAGAGATTTTAAAAAATTCAATGCTCATGCCATATCAGAACCTGATACGGCATGAAGGCATTAAATCATAACCACACTACACTTATAAATCCTAATTGTTTTTAATAAACTTAATTACTTGGTCTTTGATTTTTACCATATAGAACCCCGGAGCAAGTCCGGCAATGGAAACCATATTTTCAGAAGTTCTCAATACTTCTTGTCCGTTTTCATTAAAGATAGAAAAACCGTCAGAAGGATTGTTCACCACTTTGAGCAAACCATTTCCCTGAACCAGATAAGCACCTTTTTGCTGAATGGTCTGAATTCCTGTAGGAGTAGTTTCCGGCTCAGGATTATCGTCGGTCAGATATACATCATCCAACCCGATTCTGGAAACCTCAGCCTCTGAAGATTCCACTCCATTTACCTGGAAAAATATCTTTGCACCTGAATCGCCCTTTATCAGCCCATTTTCTGCAAAGTTCAGTCCCAAATCCATAAAATCGGACATATATAAATCGACTTCATTCCATTGTTGCCCTTCAGGTAACATAGAACCCGGAACTGTCACTTTATAGTAAGTACTCAAATTATCTACAAAAGCGATTTCAATATCTTTATTTGCCTCTTTTTCGGGCATAATAGCTAAATGGAATCTCCAATCACCCGTTACAAAACTAAAATCTACTTCAAAACCTTGCTTAACTGCATATTGATAACCGAACGGGCCTGTACTCGGAGAGTTTGTCCAATAACATTTCCACGGACCTCCCCAAAAACCACCTTCTGCCACATCACCCGGACCTACCATGTTCATAGCCCAAAGGTCTACCTTATTCCAATCTCTACGATAATCGTAACAATGGTATAGGTCGTTGGGTAACTCGGTAACACCATCCTGACCATAAACAATGTAAATACGTTTTTCCGCCCAAGCAGGAACTGTCAATAAAAAGGAAAGAGAAATTAAAAGAATATTTTTCAGTTTCATGACTTTATTTAATTTAAGGTAAAACTTATTACAAAAAATAATATGAATCGAATGCCCTTTTTTTTGATATTAGCTCTCCTTATAAGAAAAAAGGGTTAAAGAACCATTACAAATTCTGCTCATTTTTCTTTTCAAGAGAAGTACGTCAAAAGCTTATTAATAAGGTTTTCTTTTTTATTTATTCGATGCAGATAATAAACTTTTTAGATAAAAAGCGTATATATTTTGCTTTTACCAAGAAGACAAATCAATGGAATATCCGCTATTTGACATACTCTCTTTGAAAAGAATAAAATTTTTATGGAAACGTTGTATTTACTTTTTTACGAACTTAATGGATTGATTACCAGCTTTTACAATGTAAACACCTGCAGCTAAATTTTCGATGGAAGCTACATTTTCGGAAGATTCAAGAATCATGTTTCCACAGATATTATAAATAGCAAATCCTGTTCCCGGATTGTTTACCACCTTGATAACGTCACTGCTCATAGCCAAAGCGATTTTCTGTTCTTTTTTAACAGATGCAACACCGGTCTCCCCTCCTTTCCATATTTCAAATTCTTCAGGATTTTCTACAGTTTCATAATCAGTCAAATAGATATCATTATACGCAATTTCTGTAGGACCCACTTCTATAGGCGCTGCGCTGCCAAAGCTGAAAAATATCTGATTTGTATATATTGCTTTTGAAAAGTCCAAGCCTAAATCAACAAAATCAGACATATTTACATCAATCGGGTTCCAACCCCAATCGTCCAAAACATAAGTATCTTTAGGCACCATATAGGTAAATTCTTTCCCTTCATTATCATAAAATGTTATATTGAGATCACAATTATGTTGCCAAAAGCGAGTATCCATGTGCAATACCCAATCTGCCGTCACACCCGACAAATCGAGAGTACCGGCTCCTTCCATAACATTAAAAGTATATTTAAAAGCTTGTCCATTACCATTCGGCCAATAATTGGTATACTCATTCACATCACCGGGACCTGAACCACCGTCCATCCATCCGTTCACAACTTTTTCATCTTTTCTCACATCAAACTGATAGTCTGCTTCACCGGGAAGGTCAATATTCCTGTTTTTGCCATAAGCAAAATAGATACGAATTTCGGCAGAAACCGGAACGGCCATCAATACTGCCAATACTACAGAAAGTAATGTTTTCTTTTTCATGATAAAAACTTTTTAAATTGGTTAAACAATGATTATATTAATAATATATGAAACAAATATAAAATATTGCTTATAAAAGCATGTTTTGTCTTGTTCCGAAAATGTATTCATACGTACAAATCACTAATATATAATAAATTATAAGACTACTTTTTGGCTATAAGGTTTACTATTCACCTCTTACTTCAGAGATGAATAGTAATATTGAGCCCAAATATGACTCGGATTGAGCTTGAGTGCCTGAGCAAATTCTGCCTGAGCCATGCTTTTTTCATTATTTCCCAAAGCAACTAAACCTAAGAGATAATGAGTTTCGGCATTTTGCTTGTCAGTATCCAAAGACTCTCCGAATTTTGAAAAGAAATCGATGTTTCCCGATTGTTTCATCCTGCCTTCCGCATACTTCTTCAATTTGCCCAACAAGTCTTTTGCTTTTTCAATTTCACCTAACTTCTGGCAGGCAAACGCTCTATAATAATAGAGAGAAGAAACCCCGCGTTGAGGATAAGCAACCACCTGCTTGTAGCAAGAATCGGCATTTACTTTATCTCCCATTTTTTCATAGGCCATTCCCATCAGGCAATAGGCTTCAGGATTTCTTCTTCCATGCACAGGTTCTCCCACTTCAAGGTTATCAGGATAAAGGCTTCCAGCTTCAAAATCTTCCAAAGCCGATTTATAAGACTTTTTACTCATCTTTTGCAAGCCGCTCAATAAACATGCATCTACATATACCGAATGGATATCTCCCCCTCCTTCCCATACATGGAAATGACGATTCTTCAATATTTGCAATGCCGGTTTATATTTTTGGGCGATAATATAAAGTTTAACCAGCTGAGCAGTAGCATCATCTCTTTTCTCTACTGTTTTCCTATTTTTTTCAAGAAGGGCCAACCGTTCTTTAACCGGTTTTAAAATTTTGTCATATATCAAATCCAGCTCATAAAAATAGCGAGGATCGGACGGATTTTCCTTTATTGCTTTTTCGTAACAGGACGCAGCCTGACGTAGGTCATTGTCACGCTCATGTGCAAATCCCAAGTTACGCCATGCCTGGGATAATGAAGGTCGTATATCGACAGCACGTTTCCACTCTCTTACGGCTTCTTCTTTCCGGTTAAAGAAATAATAGAGGTTTCCCAAATAATTGTGTCCAAAAGCATCGGCCGGATTATTTTGCAAAGCAGTATTCAGTATATCAACTTCTTCTATTCTAAAGGGGAAACAATAATTATCGGGTAATGCCGCAGCTTTTGCAAAAGCTGTTGTCGCCGCCTGAATATTTCCTTTTTTCTGTTGATAATATCCCAAGTAATAGCCAGCCATAGGATGTAGGTCTTCTTGCGACTGTAAATACGCACTTAATATTGAAATAGCTTCATCGTATGCACCCATATTGCCATAAGCAGACGCCATTTCTAAAACATTTTGCGAAATATTCCCCATGTAACGTCCTTGCTCATTTAATAATTGCCGGCTGAAACTTCCGGATAAAAATGCCTTTTCAATGTTACCCATACCATTTAATTTGTCGACAATATCTAAAGCCGATAATACAGCGGAAGCTTCACTGACTTTACCCAATTTGCGCAAATAATAAGCTTTAGATACTAAAGCCAAAGGATTTTCAGTATTTGTTTTCAAAGAGTTTTGTACCATTTCCAAGGCTTTTTCATAGTCATTTTGAATGGCTGCAATCTGAGAAAGCGCATAGAATGCCGCAGTCTGGAACTCTTTCCGCCATGTAGCTTTCCAAAGATAATCTGTGGCTTCTTTATATTTTCCTTGTTGCTGGAATACTATACCTAAATAATAAAGAGATTCGGCATCCTTGGGAGATGTATAGTTTTTTGTAACCCGGGCAACAGCTCTGCTTAAATACTTTTCGGCTTCGGCAAATTTCGCTTCTTTTGCCAAACGGATACCGATTACTGTATTGACACGCGAATCCATCGAATCACGCTTCAAGGCTTCCCGATAATAATCCATTGCATCCAATGTTGCGTTGTGGAACTGCTCTATGCGCAATCCTGTATTATAGAGTTCTTCTATTGTTTTATATTCGGACGGATGACGAGGTACTTCTACAGTTTCCGGAAGGTCTTTAGGTTCCAATACTTCTTTCCGATACGACACCAATTCCGTTCCATCGCTTTCTATCAATTCTACCAAAATATCTTCATCTCTTGTAGTAGAAGGGACATTTACTTCCGCAGCAAAAGGAGTTTTCGGGTCTATATCGATACTTTTTTCGAAAATAATTTTTCCAGCATTTTTTACCCGGGCAAGAGAATGAGGATAACAAGATGTCGTATTAAAGGCAATTTTTATCTTATCGGTAGCTATACGCTCGATATTCAACGCCGCATTTTTATTGGCAGCCTTAATACCACCCATTTTTATAGCCGGATACCAATATTGTTTAAACGTTTTTGTTTCACCGGGAGCTATCCAACTATAATCGGGCTGGTTATCTGAAAATGCACCAACCATCAGTTCCAGATAATCTCCATCGATTTCCGTCAACATTTTGTTCCACATTTCGGCTTCTTTGTTATTTCCCCACAAGAAGAATTTCTTTCCCCCCACAACGTGATGATTGGCTACGTGTACGGTTCCGGCATCTTTTCCATAGTCATATCCGCCCAAAAAGTCATCGTCAAAATTCCATGCAAAAATAGATGCTGAATTGGGATGATTTTTCCACCAACTCAAATCGACTCCGGTACGATCCAATCCTCCGTAATGGCTTTTGCCTACGGGCCAGTCGACAAATTCGTTCTTGGCATGTTGGACTCCGAACTGGGTTTTCGGAGGGAATATCACTTGATAATCTTTATTACAATGTACCGATACATTCGCCCAATAAAGGAATGATTGGATATAAGGTGTCTGATTGAATATATTGACAGTGGCCTCTATATATGACTTATCGGGAAACAATGTAAGACCGACTTCCCATTTCAGACGATGACGCAATTCCGTCTCTCCTATCCAAAGTGTTTTACTTCCGTCGGCATTGTCCACCATACGATAATCGACCGGTAATTGAGAGGAAGCCCGATGATGGTGCGGGATGTTCCATTCCACTCCTCCCGACATCCAAGCACCAATCATCCCAATGAGGGCGGGCTTTACCACATGCTGGCGATAAAAGAAATCATAATTCGTGGCCTTGTCAAAAGCCCATAAAATACGTCCTCCTAACTCGGGCATCGCACATAACTGTGTATATTGGTTCTCCAAAATCACAGAACGATATGTCTGGTCATGCCGATGGTCGGTCATGACATCATACATCGGATAAGGGTATACATGCCCTTGTGCTCCCTGATATGTGCGACCTGTAAAAAAGTACGGATTAGGATCGGCCGGGGCAACATCATAAGTAGGTAATACCAACGGTCTCTCTTCCAATATTACTTGTTTTTGCGAAAAAACCGCCCCTCCGCTTAGGATACACTCTAAAAATAAAAATAATGTAAATCGTAATCGTTTCATGGTAATTGTTTTTTGTATATCAAAAGTAACAGATTACCTATGTCGAGATGTACACTATTATCTCTTTAATGTATAATATAATATCTTATTTACAGGTCAAACTGCTTCCGTATCGAATAAAACAAGGTATTTACATTTTTCAATGTGCTATCTATAATTTTTTCAGAAGCGTCTTTTACAAATGCCGGCTTGTACTTTTTTTCGACCAACGGCAGTTCTCCTGAAATCATGGCACCACTCATATCTTTATTTTTGTTTTTTTCAAATTCACTCGGCTCGATATAGCTAATGTCATGGAGTTTGACGATACATAAATTATTTTGATATTCAAAACTGAGTGTATATTTCATGTATAGTGAAAATGTCAGCCATGTAGACCTCACGATATATAGATAATCGTTTATTTCACATGAAAAAGTTCCTGTTTCATAGTCACTTTTGACATCTTCGATATGACGTTCTTGTGTCTCAGCCGTATTCACCCAATAATAAATCATATTCCTGATTTTTTCTTTATCTGAAGAAGTTAAAATCGTATCGGCAAAAACGACTTTTCCACTTTCATCCACCGGAATCTTGTCAAATTTCATCTCATCACCACCTTGTGCAAAAGCAAACAAAGGAACAAGCACAATAAAAAGCATCCACTTTTTCATATAAAACATAATTTAAAATCAAATTTCGCTTCTAATATATCAATAAAATTTGAATATCGGTTATTATATCATCGAGTTTCTGCTATCAACAACCAGTCGTTTCCCCTACCTGATGAAGGAGGGATGATTGTTTGTATACCAGATGTCCCGACAGGTGCTGCATCGGACCATTCTCCTGTACGAGGATTTAACCAACTCAATTTCATTCGCTGTACATCACCGGCCTTATTGAAATTTATTTGTCCTTTTTCTCCATTCGGAAAGTATATCCAAGCAAATCCTTCTCCCCTCAAAGCAACAATCTTATGTTTCGGGGATGTATTTCCGGATACTATCATACTCTGGTCGGGAGTACGGGAATCCCAATCGAATCTTTCCATTAAACGACGAGCATGTATCAAATCAAAAGCTCCGGGTAAATTCATCGATTTTTTCCACGAACCTCCACGTGCAAAGCTTATCGGTTCTCTCTCCGGTGTTAACATCTGCCAAATGTCGTGACATCCGTACGTGTGTCCAAAAGCTCCCGACAACAGGCTCCAATACATTGCTTGACGCACGTCCACATCATCGAACCATCCATACTCTTCTGGTTTCCAGCAAATCGGATGATTCTCATACCGAGGTTCTCCGTCGATACAAGGTTTCACCGGGACAAGCTGATAATCCCTGACTATAATTTTTTCAAAAATCGAATAGTCCATTTGAGAATGGCCTGTCTGTGCCATGTTAAAATCGAGCCATTCGGAAGTATGGAACCACTGGGAAGATGAACACTCTCCTTGAGGATGAAACGTTATCAAATGATTTTTATCTGATGTCCGCAATCCTTTACCGAGAGCATCCCAAACCGGAAAATTCTCACCGCCCCCCAAACGGTCTCCCCCATTTATCCAAATTATATTTTTGAAGTTCCGATACCTCTCACCCAGCCACTTTCCATACCGGAAAGCGTTATCGGGATTAAAGATAACGGGGCCTATTCCCCATTGCTTATTATTTACTTTATCACCCCAAGTAGGTAACAATCCTATATATAACCCTTTCTTCCCGGCCATACGTATTACCTTGTCTACCCACTTGAAATAGCTCTCATTCGGTGTATCGGGATTATTATTTATCAACGGGAGGTTCCCATTCATATCGGGGACTGTCAGTCCGCCATATTCTGCCAGTATTACAGCCTGAATTACCGTAAAACCTTTGGCTCGACGATTTTCCAAATATTCTTCTACTTCTTCTTCATTCAGCCGATGGAAAAGTTCCCATGCCGTATCTCCGATGTAGACAAAGGGGGTACCATCTTCATGTACAAGATAGCGCCGGTTCTGAGAAACTTGCAATTTCCCATGTTTGAAATTTACGGATTTCCCTCTCCAGACATCTTCTTGTACATATACATCACAAAGGAAAATCCCGGCAAACCATATTATGCATCCTATGATATACTTTATATTCATTTCAATATTTTTTATAATTAGTTATCGGTTATATTTTCAGTCCATTGTGATAACGGCATATTTTTTCCTGAATCATAGGTACTCCCCTCGGGCAATAGATATACGGTAAAGTGTCCGGTTGCTCCGGCCGGAACTTCACTCTCAAAGCCTACTTTGACTGTGCCTGCATTAGAGGCGTCATAGGCATTTGGGGAACGGGTGTCCCATGTCTGTAACCGTACAGGATATTTGCCGACGACTTTCAGGGTGAGTTTCTTCCCGGATTGTTCCAGTTCTATCCGGTCTTTTTTTATCTTTTTTACTTTGGCGGGCGTCAGCATCGTCCATCTTATGGTGGAGGGTGTATCTGCAGGTGCCGAGATTTCGTCGCGAACCATGACATATTTTTTATCTACCAGGGCAATGCCTCTTCTGCAGGAGGATACGGTGGTTGCGTAAACGGATGACAAATCACATACGGCACTCATAAATGTTGTGTCATGGGTGGTGTGCTCTATCGGGGCATAGCCCGATACTTGCTGTAACTCATTGTTGATGGTCAGGGTATTATGGGAGTAATTGTTGTATCGGTAGACTTGCCAGCGACTCGATTCCTGTGTCATGGACCAGAGATTGATGTTCCGGGATTCCAATGATTCGTAATCTTGTTTGCCCAGGTCCATGGCCCAGCGGACTCCGCCTGCATCCATGACAAAGCTGCCGATATCCATGTGGGCATGGTTGCTTGACGGGCTGCCGCCTTTGATGGCCACGTATATGGCTTCGGGGGAAGTCCAGCTCGTTCGCATCATGGAAACAGGGGTTCTTCCTCGACCGGTCCACATGAGTGCGTGCGGTGGGGTAATGCTGTCTATATTTACATCGGCTCCCCACAGTAATGCCAGGGGTAAATAACGGTTGGCGGTATTGTATTCCCGATGGGCTTCTGACAAATAGTTTTTTTCTGTCCACAGCAAGGACGGGTCTTTTTTCTTATCGGCAAACCAGAACATGGCTGGAGCCAAGCCGGCTTCTTCTCCGCAGTCGGAATAGTTGAAGCTCCGTCCCAAAGGGCCTGCCATATGTTGATAGAAACCGGCTGTTTGTATGAAGTTTCGTCCCAAGCTTCCGGTGATGTCTTCTCCCAAGACCTTGTTCAATGCGTCCAGCATCAGGACGTTGTTGGTGGTCCCGTATTCCCAATAGGAGTATCCTTCGGGATAGGCTCCGTCGGGTTCGTATTCTTTCATGGCGAGGGGCAAGGAGCGTAACGCCCGGAGAATGATGTTTTTATTCCATTCTTTGTCTTCTTCATAGGTGGCCAAGGCTCCGAAGGTCATACCGGCGTTGCATACCTGGTTCCAATTGTTTTCCGTTTTCAGAAACCAATTGTACGATTCATCGAATGAGGGCCGCAGACCTTTGTCACGAATGGCTGCTCGTATGATTTTTTTGGAGTCTTCCGGTAATTCCTTGTACAGCCAGTCGTAACCGATGGAGACTCCCAGGGTCATTTCGGCCACGTCCAGAAAATGGGACGGGTTCCAGTCTGTAAAACGACAAACTGCTATCAGTTCTTTTTCTGCGCGCTGCAGATATTTCTCTTCTCCTGTCATCCGGTAGGAGTAGGATAAAAAGAAGATGCGGCGAAGGGATTCCCGGGAGACATCCAACAGCCGCATGCCTATTTTTTTCCTTTCTAACGGGGGACGTGTCAACAAATCGTCTCCGGCTGATATAATGGACTCATGGATTTGACGCCATGTTGCAGACTTGTTTATCTTTTCCATCAACGCTTTTTCTTCTCCTTGTTGCATAAGTAGCCGCGGATGAGAAGGCAGTGTATCTAATTTCTTGCTTATCCCGGACTGGGAAAAGCCGCTAAAAATCACCACTATCCCCAACAATACTGAGGTCAACCATTTCTTTCTCATGAATAATTATATATATAACCCTTATACTCAATTATATTTTCTCCGAAGGAAGAACTTTATCTCCCTTCAGCTTCATTTTTTTCCGCGAGTCCATCCGTCCCAGTCGTCGGTACGGAAAGGAGATGCAGGCAATCCCTCCCCATTATATAAATTGCATATCGGATTATAGGCCCACGCATACCGTACGGCAACAGGCATTTTTACATGTGGACTGTACACCATTACCTCCTTTCCTTCGATACGAGCTTCTGCCCAATAAAATTTGTGATCGGGTCCTGCAATGGCAAAGCCTTTCAGCTCGGAGCCGTCAGGTGTTTTCAACCCGCTCTCGGCATGAGTAAAACGAATGCGTATCGTATCGCTTTCTATCCGGTAAGAATCGTACAAGGGACCCGAGTACTCTATCTTATCGCCGTAGGTATCGGCCATGGCAATCAAAGCCAGACGACGACCGACTTCTTGCTTATTCTTGGGATGTATATCTTTTGCGTCACCAATATCTATCGCTACTGCCAGGCCTGTATTTTCGAGACTGAGGGTTTTCAGCTGAGCTTCTCTAAGCTCTGCCCAATCGGACTCCTCCGGATTTTCTTTTGTATCCATAAATGCCGCCAACTGAACAATATAGAAAGGGAAATCGGAATTCCAACGACGGCGCCAATCTTGAATCAAGACCGGTAACAAATCGCGATATTGATAAGCTCTTCCTGCATTTGCTTCTCCCTGATACCAAATAACTCCCCGAATGGTATATGGGATAAGCGGATGTATCATAGCGTTGAACAATACTCCCGGATGAAACGGATCGCTATAATCTTGCGGCATGGGGTCGAACTTTTTCATATCGATACTTATATTGTACTTCCACTCTCCTGCCAATGAGATAAAGTTATTGTCAGACAAAGATAACTTCATGCTTACGGACTCGCCATAAAAACCTCCATTGCCCCCTGAGTCCAATACTCTTACCGCTACGACGTTACCTTTTTCTTTTACTAATTTTGCAGGGATGTTATATAAACGAGATGTTCCATATTTACTTCGTCCCACTTCTACTCCATTGAAATAAGTGATATCATCATCGTCTATATTACCCAGTGAAAGGCACAAGTCTTTTCCTTTCCAAGAAGCCGGAACATCTATCTGCTTTCTGAACCACACTAAACCATCAAATCCCGGTAGTTCTTTTTCTTCCCATAAACCGGGTAGATTCATTTGTTTCCAATCGTTATCATTATAAGAAGGGTGAAACCATTTTTCTTTTGCCATTCCTCTATCACTGGATTCAAATTTTTCGTCCCATGCTTTTTTCTCTACAGCATAATTTTTTCTCATTTCGGCCACTTCGGCTGATATATTTTCAATGTGGGTAGCCGACTCTTTAAATGCCGGAATATTTTTCAAAGCAGTCGTACTGGTCCAGGCTTCGGCAAATGTACCTCCCCATGATGAATGAATAAGTCCAATCGGAATATGATATTTCTCATACAG
This sequence comes from Coprobacter secundus subsp. similis, assembly GCF_015097275.1. Classification (GTDB taxonomy): domain Bacteria; phylum Bacteroidota; class Bacteroidia; order Bacteroidales; family Coprobacteraceae; genus Coprobacter; species Coprobacter secundus. The sequence continues at coordinate 575,889 of NZ_AP023322.1, read as the reverse complement.
ATTACGTGCAAAGAAATAAGCTGTAGCAGAAAAATCGGGAATTGTAGTAGGAGAACAGGGATTCCATCCTGTGGCTTTGCAATCATATTGAGGAGAATATGCCGTTTCCCTGCTGACCTGAAACAATCGAATGTCCGGATAATGAGCATTCGCAATCTCCTGCTCGTAATTATCAATCCTGCCCCAACCTGCCAACGGCATTTCCATATTGGACTGTCCTGAACACAACCATACCTCTCCCAGCATTACATTGTGAAATGTTACTGATTTCCCATCAGAAACATTTATATCATACGGTCCTCCATAAGATGAGGTTTGTAATGTTACCTTCCAGCTACCGTCTTTTTCGGCAACAGTCTTATACGTTTCGCCATTCCATGACGTTTTCACTTTCACCGTTTTTCCGGGTGCAGCCTTTCCCCAGAAAGGGACTTCGGCATTTTGCTGCAAAACCATATTATCCCCGAATATTACCGGGAAAGTGACTTTTGCTCCCATCTCTAATACATTCACACAAAGAGCACACAATAAAGAAAAAATACAAATAGATAACTTTCTCATGATATTAAAAAAATCAACACATCAATTAAATTACAAATTTAAGGTTCACATGTTTTTTTCATGTATTCAATCGTTCCCAAAATGTATTCAAATATATCAATCAGAAAACAATTATTTAAACGTAAAAATTGAAAAAATATTGAATAATAGACAAATTCGACAAATAAAAATTATTTTTCATAGTATATTAAATAATTTCTCTATATCAAATTTCCTTAAATAAATATTGCTATTTATAAAATAAGCATCTATATTTACTTCGAATTTCCACTCCAGAAGCAATTTTTTGAAAAATCAAATTTTATACTATAAAAACACTATGAAAAAAATATTATTGCAATTTTTATTGCTACTTTTTCCATTTATTCATAACGAAGCCCAACATATAAGTATAGTAAACTATACTACCAAAGACGGGCTTTCGGAAAACTTCGTCAACAGTATATTTCGAGACAGCTACGGATATCTTTGGATAGGTACGTCCTATGGATTAAACAGATTTGACGGATATTCGTTCGAGCATTTTTATAGCAGTACATTAAATAATAAAGCTATATGTTCTAATTTTGTCAATCACATCACAGAAGACGATAAACATAATATATGGATATCGACAGATGAAGGCATCTGTGTATTCGACTACAATACTCAAAAAATAACTACCATAAAAATGCCCAATCATATGTCTTGTTTTGTACAAAAAACATTGCATAAAGGACACTTTCTCTACGCAGCTACCGACCAAGGGATTATTGTCTATGATAAAAGAAATAAAAGTAGTTATATATTAAATATCGGTCCGCTAAAAAATGAAAGAATTCATGACATAACCATAGACAGGGACAATCACTTATGGTTTACCTATCAAGAATATGCTATCAGATACAATCTGAAAAACGGGAAAAGCAAATCTTATAAAACCGAGAGAAACAAGCATTATTTAAATGACGAGTTACAGTTGAATTTGACCACCGACCTATCGGGAAATATATGGTTGACCACCTCTAACGGACTACTAAAATATAATCGGGAACAAGATGCTTTTGTCAAGAAAGTAAACACGGAAGGAAATATTTCCATAGCTATACACGACTCTATAATATGGATTGCCAGCTGGGAATCGGGCTTGGTAAAATACAATCAAAACACCCAAGAAACTTTATTCTTGTCTAAACATAAAAACCCGAAACAAGATATCGACTTCAATTCCTTGGTATGTGCAACGGTGGACAAAGATCATATTTTGTGGGTAGGTGGTGCAAAGGGGATAAGCAAGTGCATATTACAAAATGAAACGACACGTTTTTGGAATATCAATTCTAAAATACAATATAACTTACCTCACGAAATCCCTCCATTAGTAAAGAGTACTCTGACTGACCAAAACAATAATCTATGGATAGGTACTGAAAATGGGATAAAAAAAATAACAACGGCAAAACAAGAGGAATACTATTACAGCATCGGTAATATACCTCAAGAGAAACTTAATAACCAGGTATTGTCTCTATGTGAAGACAATAATGGAACTATTTGGGTAGGGACCATGTCGGGACTGAATATTCTTGACAAGAAGAAAAAGAAATATGATTATTTTTCTGATAGAAAAGAAGATAATTATCTAAAAAGCAATCAGATATGGAATATGCAAAAGGATGCAACAGGCATCATCTGGATAGGCACGAGAATGGGACTATTCCGCTTCAATCCAAACAACAAAAAATTTACAAGTTATTTTACAAATCCAAAAGACAGTAATTCCATTAACGATAACAGAATCAATTCTGTACTTCCTGTAAACGAATATATGGTATATGCGGGTACAAAAAACGGAATAGCCCAAATCAATGTAAAAAATGGCATGATAAAACGTTTTGTACATGAAGATAACAATCCTAATTCATTAATATCCAATTCGGTAAATCAAATTATACAAGATGACAAAGGGAGAATATGGGTATTGAGCGACTTGGGATTACAGGAATTTATTCCCTCGGAATATCGCTTCATAACTTTTGCTCCACTAAAAGAAAAACGACTGCTCCAGGCTGTAACCGACAAAAACGGTTTTCTATGGATATTATCTCAAAATGACATGTATATATACAATCCGGAACAAAACAAGCTACTCAGTTCGTCCTGTATTGCAGAGATAAAAAAAAGAAATATATCTTCCATATCCAGAGATAACAACGGCTATTTATATGTAGGTGTGGAAAATGGAGTATTCTCGGTAAATCCTGAAAGATTGCAGGATAATGTTGTTGTACCTCCTGTAATTCTGCAATCGTTCGTATTATTCAATACACCTCTTATTCCCGGAGAAAAAGACTCACCCCTGAATACCAACATCAATCAGGCCCAGAAAATAAAACTTAATTATAAACAGAATTTTTTCAGTATAAATTTTGTCGCTATAGATTTTGTTTCGCCCAGTCAACTTATATATTCATATAAGCTGGAAGGTTTTGACAAGGAATGGACTGTAGCGGAAAACCGAAAAACAGCGTATTACACGAAAGTACCGCCCGGAAAATATATTTTCCGGGTCAAAGCCTTGAGCAGCGACGGACAAAGCAACGGGCCGGAAAAGACATTGCAAATCATCATTACACCTCCATTTTACAATACTATATATGCCTATCTGGCATATGGATTGATTATCGTGCTAATCCTTTATTTTTTCAGAAGATATACTATCATACAGGTCATTGAAAAAAGCAAACTGGAACAAAGCATGCTGGAGCAGAAAAAGGAGAAAGAAATTTATAATGCCAAAATCCAGTTTTTCATGAATATATCCCATGAATTCAGGACTCCATTGACCCTGATTCTCGGTCCCCTGCAACAACTATTGAGTAGTGAAACAGACAGTCATAGAAAAAAGACTCTTTCTTCCATATCCCAAAATACCAATCGGTTGTTATTATTGATAAACCAGTTGTTGGAATTTAGAAAGACAGAAACGGGAACCCTGCAATTGAAAGCATCTGAAAATAACATTGTCATTTGCTGCCGTGAAATCGTCAACACCTTTAGCGATATAGCTCGCCAAAAGGGTATTGACTTGATTTTCGAACCTGAAACAGAGGCTTGCCTTGTATGGTTTGACTTGGACATGTTTGAAAAGATAATGTTCAATCTGCTCACAAACGCTTTGAAATTCACTCCGCAAGGTGGCAAAATTACAGTTTATATTCGTAAAGGATATCAACAAGAACAAATCATAAAGAAAAAATTCGGTATATTCAAAAAATCAATTACGAAAACAATCGAAGCAATAATCGTTACAGTCAAAGACACCGGAATAGGTATTGCCAAAGATAAACAGAACAACATATTCGACCGATTCTACCAAATACAGTCTTCAAAAACAGAAGGTACCGGAATAGGCTTGTCTCTGGTAAGAAATCTTGTATTGCTACACCATGGAAAAATCACCGTCGATAGCGAACCGGGGAAAGGCTCTGAATTTGCATTCTCCCTTCCCTTAGGGAATAGCCACCTAATGAAAGAGCAGCTTGTAAACCAAACTATAGAAAACTATGTAGTACAGATGAATCCGGACGACATGCTATCTCCTGACACTGCCACCGGAGATAACCCAATGGAAATATCTTCTGACTCGGATAAACCTCTCATATTGGTCGTAGATGACAACAAAGAAATCATTATGTACATCAAAAACAGTCTCCAACTTAAGTTTGAAGTCATCTCTGCCAAAAACGGAGAGGAGGGACTGAAAAAGGCCATCCGCTCTATTCCAAATATTATTTTATGTGATATAAATATGCCTGTCATGGATGGTATAGAGCTAACTAAAAGAATCAAAGGGAACGAACTTACCAATCATATCCCGGTTATCCTCCTTACTGCATACACTTCTGAAGAGAGCCAAATAGACGCTTACTCTTATGGAGCAGATGACTTTATCACCAAGCCATTCAATATAAAGCTTTTGGAGATAAAGATGGAAAATATCCTAAATCGAGAAAGAGAAATACGGAAAAAATTCAAGCAAGAGGCCATATATGACAATGTATTGGAAGATAATTCTTCCAATACGTCAAATGATGCTTTCCTTTCGACTTTAAACAAATTTATCAACGATAATATCACTAATCCGGAACTCGATGTGGACCTTATTGCCAAAGAATTGTACATCAGCAGGTCTCAGCTTTACCGAAAAGTTTCGGCCTTAAGTGGTTTTTCTGTAAAAGAATATGTGAAATTGTATCGGCTGAGTGTTGCCGAGTCTTTACTTCATAAAAAGAATATACGTATTTCCGAAGTTATGGATAGTACGGGTTTCAATAACCGTTCTTATTTTGTAAACAGCTTTAAAAAAACATATGGCATGACTCCTTCGGAATATAGGGAAAATAAAACGAAAGGATATACTGGCGAGGAATAATAATATGACGAAAAGTATTAAATACAGGGAAATAAAAATTGGTTATATTTGCAGCACAAAAGATGGTTGCTCGTCGCCTGCAAAGCGGCATCAATGACTCATAATTGTCAGCTATTCCAAAAACGTCTGTATATGAAAAGAAATATTATTCTTGTTTTCGCTATTTCTATATTTTTTATTTCCTATGGACAAAATTTTGATTCATATTTCATAGATAAATCTCTGCGTATCGATTATATTTTCGCCGGGAACGCCCAAAAGCAGGAAATATTTTTGGATAATGTCTGTTCTCTACCCCAATGGGCCGGACGCCGATATCATCTGGATAAACTGCCATTGAGAGGAAACGGTCAAATAGAAATGAGGGATACCGAAAGCAACAAGATTATTTATCGAACTTCATTTTCTACCCTCTTCCACGAATGGATTTGCACCGATGAGGCAAAGCAAGTTTCCAAAGGGTTCGAATATTCCTACCTCTTGCCTTTTCCAATAAACCCTGTCCAGATAACAGTCACTCTCACCGACGGTTACGGAAAAGTCACGGCATCTTTCCAGCATCTTGTAACTCCATCAGATATACTTATCCAAGAAAAAGGGAATGAGCATGTCTCTCCATATAAATATTTGCTGAAAAGCGGAGATTATCAAGAGTGTATAGATATTGCCATATTGGCTGAAGGTTATGACAGAGACGAGACAGAGCTGTTTTACAACGATGCGGAAAAGGCTTGTGAAAGCTTGTTTGACCATGAACCTTTCAAGAAGATGAAAAAGCACTTCAATGTTGTTGCGGTTGCCAGTGAATCGACGGACAGCGGAGTGAGTATACCGCATGACAAGATTTGGAAACAAACGGCCTTCGGCTCTCATTTCGATACATTTTATTCGCAACGTTATTTGACATCGAGCAAAGTGAAGGCCATACATGATGCTTTGGCCGGTATCCCTTACGAGCATATCATCATACTGGCCAATACTCCGGAATATGGTGGTGGAGGCATATATAATGCTTTTACTCTCACTACATCGCGCCATAACATGTTTGCTCCGGTGGTAGTGCATGAATTCGGACACAGTTTCGGAGGGCTCGCCGATGAATATTACTACGACGGTGATACGACTCCCGATATTTATCCATTGGATGCTGAACCTTGGGAACAAAATATAACTACATTGAAAGACTTTTCCTCTAAATGGGAAAAGATGCTGAAAAAGGGAACCTCTGTCCCTACCCCTGCTCCAGATGATTGTACAGGACGGTATGAACCAGGCGTATATGAGGGTGCCGGATATTCCGGAAAAGGTATCTATCGGGGCTCTCCTTCTTGTCGCATGAAAGAGAATAATGCTTCCCGTTTCTGCCCGGTCTGTCAACAAGCTCTCGAAAAGCTTATTTTGTTTTATACCGAAGCAGAATAAATTTTTTTAAAGTACTATGCGGCTATCGACAAGGTTTCGGGACAGGCTGTTCTGAACGAATGTTTCGAAAGCAGTAGGGATATTATATTCTTCCCCTTATTCTTACAAAGAAATATCAGCAATAAATTGTATTCCTAAACGAAAAACAAAATCAGCATTTGTGCTATAATCACTCTTAAAAACATACATAGAGGATATACCGTAGCATATGAAACAGCGGGATTGTCTCCCGGAATCGTATCATTGGCATAATTCAGAGCCATCGGATTGGCCATACTCCCGCACATCATCCCTGAAACGGAACCAAAATCAAGGTGATTTACTTTCATGGCAACAAGCCCCATTATGACAATCGGAACAAATGTAATGGCAAATCCCAAACCTATCCACAATAGACCTTCGGGACGAAAAACGGTATCGAAAAAGTTACGGCCGGCATCAAGTCCCAAACAGGCGAGATACATGGACAATCCCATTGCCCTCAACATCAGATTGGCGCTACGTGTCGTATAGGTAATCATGTGCAAACGTGGTCCAAAGCTACCAATGAGAATCCCTACAATAATAGGGCCTCCGGCTATACCGAGCTTAACCGGTGTTGCCATTCCCGGGAAGGTTATGGGCAATGCTCCCAAAGCCAACCCCAGTACGATACCGACGAAAACAGCTACTAAATTGGGCTCGCTCAGGCTTTTTACCGCATTTCCTAAAACCGACTCTACGTTTTGTATGGCTGCGGCTTCGCCTACTACGGTCAGACGGTCACCCATCTGCAAAACCAAATCGGGTGTCGCCAATAATTGCACTCCCGAACGGTATACCCGACTGATATTGATACCGTAGTGATTTCTCAAACGTAATGAACTTAATTTTTTCCCGTTAATTTCCGGCCGGGTCACAACGATACGTTGGGATATGAGTTGGCTATCTATCGCGTTCCAGTCGATATCTTTTTTATTCCAGTCTTTTGCTTCATGTTCTCCAAACAATATGGTAAGAGCATCGACATCGTTTTCCGACGTGGTAATTACCAACAGATGGTCTTTGTCTTTCAATACAGTCTCGGAAGTGGGAATACATACCCGCCCGTCTCTCCATAGCCGGGAAATAACGAATTTTTTTGTACTACTATGTGCTACTTCTTTTACTGTCTTCCCGAATATCCCCGGATTATGGACTTGAAACTCTGTAATGTATACCGGCTTATTATGTTCTGAATCGGCTGCTACCAAATCTTTAGGTGTAACAAATAATTTGCGGATGACGAATATGGCCAGAATAACACCCAATACTCCCAGCGGATATGTAACGGCACAGCTCAATGCAGCACCGCTTGCCGGAAGACCTCTTTGTATCAGTGTCTGCTGTGCCGCTCCTAAAGCGGGGGTATTGGTCGTAGCTCCGCATAGAATACCGACCATATCGGATAGTGGCACATCGAGTATAAAATGAAACATCAGTGTCATAACCGTACCTAAAAACAATACTCCCAATGCTAATGTATTCAGTGTTATTCCTCCTTTCCTGAAAAGGCTGAAAAAACCGGGACCGACTTGCAGACCCAACGCATATACAAATATTATCAAACCAAAGCTTTCGGCATAGTTCAACATTTTAGGATCGACCGATAATCCTAAATGTCCGGCTAAAATGCCTATAAAGAATACAAATGTGACACCTAATGAAATCCCTGCAATACGTATTTTTCCCAACGCTAACCCCAATGCCGAAATCAATGAGATAATGACAACTGCTTGCATGGAGGTATTATCCAGAAATAAACTGTCGAACCAACTCATGTTTTTATCCTCGTTTTCGAAATGCTGGGCAAAGATATAAGAAACTGCTTTAATTTTGCATATTCTTTCAAAAAACTATACTTCATACAGGATAAAAACGGCAGATGGATACGAGAAACAAACCGGCTACATCTGACATATACAGATATAACCGGTCGTCTAAATTTTCCCATGAAAGTAATTCGGTCGGGTTTATTTTTTGTTTTTTTTACCTTCTTTTTTTACTGCTTTCTGAAATTCGAGTTTCAGCAAATCTATCGTTTCTTTTACTGTTGTTATTTTTTTTGCTAAAAAAGCATTAGCTCCGGCAAAAGCATATCCCTTTTTCATATTTCCTTTAGCAGCATTGTACAAAGCCTTGATTATGCAATAAGGGCTCTTGGTATAATCGCAGGTGCGGATACAGTGGAAAGAACATCTGGAGGGTCTTTCCCGTCCTGATTTTACGCTTTTTATAAATTCTCCGGAGATTGCTCTCCCCGGCATACCTACCGGACTGGTTATAATCTCTATGTCTTTTTCCGATGCATCGATATATGTCTGCTTAAATGCCAATGAAGCATCACATTCCTCTGTGGTTACAAATATACTCCCCATTTGTACGGCAGCAGCACCCAAATTCATCAACCGATAAATATCCTTGCTGGTATGTAATCCTCCTGCTGCGATTACCGGTATCTGGCAATGGTTCTCGTCCTCATATTTTTTCACAACCCGGACTACTTCCGGAACGATGTGTTCAAGCGAATAGCTTTCATCTCCAATCTGATTGTTCTTATATCCTAAATGCCCTCCGGCTTTTGGGCCTTCTACGACAATCGCATCGGGCAAATAATTATAATTGTGTTTCCACTTCTCACAAATAAGTCCGGCAGCTCGTGATGAAGATACGATGGGTACCAATTTTGTCGTACTTTCGTTATCGAGATAAGAAGGTAAATCCAACGGGAGTCCTGCTCCTGAAAAAATAATATCAGCTTTCTCTGCGATGGCCGTCCGCACCATGTCCGAGAAATTGCTCAGTGCGACCATTATGTTCACACCAATTACTCCTCGGGTTTTTTCTTTAGCTTTTCGCAATTCTTCACGAAGGCCTAATATGCTGTTTTTAAAATAATCTGTCGATAATTCAGGATACAACAGACCCAATCCGGCACAAGAGATTACACCGACACCCCCTTCGTTTGCAACAGCTGATGCTAAACCAGAAAGAGATATTCCTACTCCCATTCCTCCTTGTATGACCGGTAGCTTTATTTCAAGATTACCTATGTAAAAAGATTTCATTGTTTTTGTTTTTGATATTATATAATAATGGCATAACCGGTAATATAAAAAACAGGTACACCCTAAAAGGATATACCTGCTCTATTGTGATTTACCTCTCATGTCTTATTTGGTAAAGAGCTCGCAGTGATAAGCAAAAATCTTTATCACTACCCTTCAAAATCAATTGCGAGGAAGAGCTTCTTTCACTACCATAGGACGACCTGCATATTCTGCACCGTTCAATTCCTTGATAGCATTACGAGCTTCGTCATCGTTTTCCATTTCAACGAAAGCGAAACCTTTAGAACGATTTGTCATACGGTCGATAATCAATTTAGTTGATATTACCGTACCATAATCTTCCATAACTTGTTGTAAATCCGATTCCTTAACACCATAGTTAAGGTTACCAATGTAAATATTCATACAAAAAAATATAAAATAAATAATAAATAAATTTGAAACAATAAAAGTTTAGGAAGGTCTGTTATGACAATGGGGAGAACTCAATAAATGATTATCAAGAAAACAACAAAGTTGATAATAGAACAAAATAAACTCATTTTGTTTGTGAGTGTAAAGGAAAGCATTAATTTTGATTCTGCCATCCATATATGCAATTATTTTCTCAAAGACCCCAATATTTATACTATATGCGTATATTTTAACAAATAAGTTCAATTTATCGGGAGTCAGTACAGAAAACTTCTGGCCATAAGGAATCACCCCCTTTCTTCCTATTTTCCTTCAAAAAGAGAATGGATGCCTTACTTGTTCCAGTATAAAGTCGGTTCTTTGGTTTACCGGTATTTGCGGAAGTATACAAGTCTGATAGCCTAATGACTCATAGGCCGATTTCAATTGATAAAAAGTCTCTTCAGCCTCTCTCGTATCTTGTTTTCGTTCTGAATCGGTCTCGTATATCTCTTTCCAAAATGGGAAGATGAATATTTGCGGATTATAACGGTACGACTTCACTGCATTCATCAAAACATCTGAAACAGGCTGATGGGTCAATAAACAATATCCATAGGTATCGGGAATGCCTCGGTCAAAAAAGCAGATATTGTTTTCATTTTGATATTGTATAAAATCACGAACCGAATGTTGAAGCATCAGTTCGGAATACTTTTCTCGGTTTTTCCAAGGCAAGGCATTCCCATTTATTGATATCTGTTCTTTAATGATAGGCCGGGCTACTTCGGGAATACAAATGTATCCTCGTCTTTCCAACTCCTGCAACACACTGGTCTTACCTGAACCGGGCCCCCCGGTTAAGACATAAAAATTGGACTTCTGCATATATAATTATTAATTAGTATTATGAGAAAAATTTACGGGCACAAGCAACTCCTTCTTCATATAAGTCCTTGAGTTTATAAATATCTTTTTCGATACGGCCGACCTGCATGGGCTGTTCCGGGCGAATGACAATAGCCGTTCCTTCATCCTCCATACGGTCTATCATATCCATCGTTTCATTATATTTCTTATTTCTCATTGCAAGGCTTTTTCTGATTAAAGGGTATTTACGATAAAAGAAAGGGGGAACTTTTATTTCTTTTTCGTCTTTCCTGTATCCCTTATTACGGGTAAGCACCAATACGTTTCGGGAAAAACCTTCTTCTATTGCCCTTTTTACCGGTATCGAATCACAAATGCCGCCATCGAGCATGGGGATATCGTCGACCCAAGTCACAGGGCACACAAAAGGTAAGCTACTGGAAGCCCGGCAAATATCAAGCAATCTTTGGGGCGACGATTTTTCTTCCATATATTCGGCTTCACCGGTAAGGCAATTGCTGGTAACCATGACAAACCGGGTAGAAGAATGAAAATAAGTGGCGTAATCATAGGGCAAAATGCGATTGGGCAAATCATCGAACAGTAACTTGAAATCCATGATATTGCGCTGGGAAAACATGTATTTCAATCCTACGTACCGGAACTCTTCAAGTATGTCTATATTACTCCGGCGAGCCCGGCCCTTCTGCCGGGATACGTAAGAGAGTCCATTGCAGGCTCCAGCCGAAACTCCGATTACGTACGGGAACCATATATTATGTTCCATAAAATAGTCGAGCACTCCACATGTAAATATGCCCCTCATGCCTCCTCCTTCGAGAACCAAGCCCATATTTTCAACATTCGTCACCATAGCATATATTTTTCCAATATTTTCAAAACAAGATTTACCGTTCTTTAGAGCCAATCAAACTTTTTCAATAAGAAAATATTATCAGGATATTTTCCTGTTTTCGCCCGTCTGATGGTCCACTATTCTTCTCATATAAACAGAAAAACATCCTTAAAAGAAACTCTCAAACCTGACTTGAGCAAAAGTTAGACAGGCTACTTATTACAAAAAAGGGATGCCGTACATTACCCAACATCCCTTCTTGTCTTTCTTTATCCGTCTGCTCTTATTTGTCATGCAGGATTGAACATCGTCTTATCTACCCCACATACTGGACAATGGAAGTCATCGGGTTCTTTATTTATGTCTCCATCGTATACATATCCACAAACCGAACATACGTACCGGCTTGCCGTATCGCCGATCACCGGTTTCTCCTTTTGCGGCTCAATATCTCCTTGATATGTTGGTGCATTTTTCGGAGCGTTTCCTTTTATTACTTTATGATAATAATCATACGTCATCGGTGTTCCTTCTCCCCGACGTGTATCGGTTACTTTTCCTAATATCACACAATGCGTACCACAATCGGTCATACCTGTAACTTCACATATCAATTGTCCTGCAAACTTGCTCTTCAACAAAGGGACTCCGCAACTTATTTCATAACTGAAATCTTTATATTTGTCTTTTTCCTTACTGCATTGGAAACCAAATACGGGTATTATCAAGGGGTCTACGTCTTCCGGTATAATAGAGATGGTAAATTTGCCCGTCCTACGAATCACCTCGTATGTGTAATTGTCTTTATTCACTGATATGGCAACTACCGGGTCTATGCTTGTAACTTGAATACATGTATTTATAATACATCCTACCGGACGACCGTCGTCACATGCTCCCAAGACATACATTCCATATGATAGATTGCGTAAAACCGTCTTGTCCATATTTTTTCCTATTAACAAGCTTTGAAACTCATATCTAATCCTTTGACGGAATGAGTCAATGCTCCGACCGATATGAAGTCGACTCCACACTCAGCATATTCACGCAATGTGTCGAAAGTGATACCTCCCGATGACTCGGTCTCATATTTCCCACCAATACGCTCTACAGCTTTACGAGTGAGTTCGGGCGTAAAATTGTCGAACATTATACGATCTACCCCTCCTACTCGCATAACTTCTTCGAGCTCATCCATATTGCGTACTTCGATTTCGATTTTCAGATTTTTGCCTTTTTCTTTCAAGTACTCATGTGCCCGGGTTATGGCATTTTCTATCCCTCCAGCAAAATCGATATGATTATCTTTCAGTAAAATCATATCGAAAAGTCCTATGCGGTGATTTACTCCTCCTCCGATTTTTACGGCAGCTTTCTCCAACATCCGCAATCCTGGAGTCGTCTTACGGGTATCCAGTACCCGAGTATGCAGACCTTCGAGCCGTTTTACATATTTGCGGGTTACGGTTGCTATCCCGCTCATTCTTTGCATTACGTTCAACATAAGCCGTTCTGTTTGCAGTAAAGACTGCACTTTTCCTTCAACAACAAAGGCTATGTCGCCCGGTTTTACTTCTGCCCCGTCTTCAATATATACGGTCATTTTCAATTCAGGGTCAAAAGCTCTAAATATACGGCGAGCCATGTCTACTCCCGCCAATACTCCTGCTTCTTTTATCAACAACTTAGACTTTCCCACCTCGTCGGCAGGGATGCAGCATAATGTTGTGTGGTCACCGTCACCTATATCTTCAGCAAAAGCCAATTTTATAAGGTCATCTATCAACTTATCCATTACAATTTTTCTATTCTTATTTGTGTTATCTTATTTTTATTTGCATTCGAGGCAATGAGACAATGTACTCTGAAATCTCCAGACTGTGTCTTCAACTGGCCTATCATATATCCTGACGTTCCTTTCTGACTTTGATGGATGACAGAAAAAGAGGCTGGCTTATTCCGGGAGAAAAAATCGGATAATTTCTTACCGGCCGCATCTTTGGCCAACTGCTGCTGCTGTCCGTTTAAAATAATCTGGACCTTATCGCTCATTACCTGTACCAGCTTGGCGGTATCACCTGTACGGAAAGCATTTGAAGTTTCCTGAACCACATCTTGCGAATAGGCCACTGTTGCCAGGAGTAAAAACATCCATGTAACAGCCATAATTTTCGATTTCATATTTTCAGGTTTTAGTGTACACTTCATGTCAACCCCACCGGATATTTTTCTCTGTCCCATCTTAGAGCTTGTCCAAATTTTCCAATAAAAAGACTATATATCCCGACTTCTCTAAAACTACTTTCAAAAAACGTCCGTACAAAATTTAGACAGACTCTTATCCTCAACCAAGCACTCATCGTCTCACAGTTTATATATTCTTTCTGAGGTTTTTATTACCTTTGCCTATAAATACGACCTACGGATAGCGGAATCATCGTATCCGATGCAAATGTAAATAAAAAAGTGATAAAAAAGAATCAATCGCAATGAAAATACACCTCTTAGTAGTGGGCAAAACCACAGCCGCTTATATTTCGGATGCAATCGACGAGTACTGTCGCCGACTCAAACATTATATAACATTTGACATAGAAGTGATTCCTGAATTGAAGAATGCCAAAAACTTGAGTTTTGACCAACAGAAAGAAAAGGAGGCTGACATGATACTCAAATGCCTGTCTCCGGGTGATTATATCGTGCTGCTTGATGAGCGAGGCAAGGAATATTCTTCTCTCAAATTTTCGGAATATATAGAGCATAAAATGCATACTGTACCTAAACGGCTGGTTTTCATTATAGGTGGGCCTTACGGTTTTTCCCAACGGATATATTCGACCGCACAAGAAAAAATATCGCTTTCCAAGATGACTTTTTCGCATCAGATGATACGCATGATATTTATCGAACAGCTATACCGCGCCATGACTATACTCAATAACGAACCTTATCATCACGAGTAATCTGTATTTTACGGGATAGATGGTTATCAGTCTTCTACCTTCATAAGGTCGGACATAATACTGTCGGAGACAAACAGTCCCGAACGGGTAAGTTTAAGATTATCACCTGACAAAACCAATTTGCCGGTATCTATATACGGTCTTGCCAAAGCCTGGCAATATTGTCTCATATCACGGCCAAAGTTTTCTTCTATACGGCTGAGGCTGAGTCCCCACATCGTACGCAATGAAGTCAATATCATATCATTATAACGGCTGTTTGTATCCAATATTTCCGTTTCATAGGCATTGAAACCGTGAGAGATTTTATTTATATACCTGGATATGTCTCTTACATTCCAACGACGGCATTTGCCGTCATAGCTATGGGCCGACGGGCCTAATCCCAGATACGGCACATCGAGCCAATAAGACGTATTGTGCTGCGAATACATACCCGGCAAAGCAAAATTCGAGATTTCATAGTGTTCATATCCGGCAGCCTCCAATGTATCTATCAAACAGTCGAACATATCGAGAGACAATTCATCGTCGCATTCTGAAACTTTTCCCGATTCGAGCATACGGAATAAGGCTGTTCCTTCTTCATATATAAGACTGTATGCAGAAATGTGTGCAGGCCTTAAGGCTATAGCCCGTCCCAGATTGGACTGCCACCCTTGTATTGTCTGCCCGGGCAATCCGTATATCAAATCGATACTGATATTTCCGAATCCTGCTTCACGACACCGGACAAATGCTTCTTCTGCTTGTGCTGCCGTATGACGACGATTTAAGAAGAGCAGATCGTCATCGTCAAAACTTTGTATTCCCATACTTATCCGGTTTATCGGGGTATGCTTCAACATGGTAATATAATCAGCACTCAAATCGTCAGGATTGGCTTCTAACGTAATTTCTTTACAAGCAGATAGAGGCAAGTGTAATGACAAGGCATCAAAAATCCGGGCAAGCTCTTCTCCCGATAATTGAGACGGAGTGCCTCCTCCTATATATATAGTATGTACGGGTGCATTTTCCAATTCTGCATACCGCATCTCCAACTCGCGACAAAGTGCATCGACATAATCTTTCCGTAAATGCATGCGTATATCGGAAAAGAAATCGCAATAGATACATCTTTTCTTACAAAAAGGAATATGTATATAAATGCCTGCCATAATCAGATGACAAAGATAAGATATATAAGTATGTCCCCTGAAAAAAAGAAATGTTAAATATTGATTTTTTACTGTTTTCTAACATATTGCCTCTCATTGTTTTTGTCGATATTAATTTATAATTTGCGAACGCTTTATTTCTTTTTAACAAGGATAAAGATTACCGAATGTTTCACCTTAAATCATTTGAAATATGAAAGTATATCAATCGAATGAAATTAAAAACATTGCCTTATTAGGCAGTAAAGGCTCCGGAAAAACCACTCTCGCAGAAGCCATGCTCTACGAGTGTGGTGTGATAAAACGTAGAGGTACCGTAGATGGACAAAACACCGTATCGGATTATTTTCCGGTGGAACGTGAATATGGATATTCAGTGTTTTCCACCGTTTTTTATGCCGAATTTTTGGGTAAAAAGCTCAATGTAATCGACTGTCCGGGGGCCGATGATTTTATCGGGGGGGCTATCACAGCTCTGAATGTAACCGACACCGGAGTCATCGTTATCGACTCTCAATATGGTGTCGAAGTAGGTACACAGAACATATTTCGCTATACCGAAAAATTGAACAAACCCGTATTGTTTGCCATGAACCAGCTCGACGGAGAGAAAGCCGATTATGACAGTGTCATCGAACAAATGCGTGAAACATTCGGAAACAAAATAGTACGAGTACAATATCCTATAAGTTGCGGTCCGTCTTTCAATGCCATGATAGACGTACTGAAAATGAAAATGTACCGATGGAAACCTGAAGGCGGTGAGCCTGAAATATTAGATATTCCAGACAGCGAAAAAGAAAAGGCGGCCGAATTGCATCAGCAGCTGGTAGAAGCTGCAGCCGAAAATGATGAAGGCCTCATGGAAAAGTTTTTCGACCAAGGTTCTCTTACTGAAGACGAAATGCGCGAAGGCATACGCAAAGGCCTCGTCACACGCAGCATATTTCCTATCTTCTGTGTAAGTGCGTTACGAGATATGGGTGTAAGGCGAATGATGGAATTTCTCGGAAATGTAGTTCCATTCGTATCGGAAATGCCTAAGCCTATCAACAACGAGGGTGATGAAGTAGCTCCTGACTCCAACGGACCTACCAGCTTGTTCTTTTTCAAGACAACAGTGGAGCCGCATATCGGGGAAGTCTCTTATTTCAAAGTCATGTCAGGAAAAGTACGCGAAGGAGACGACTTGCTAAATGTCAATCGGGGCAGTAAAGAGAGACTGTCTCAAATATTTTGCGTATGTGGACAAATCAGGACCAAAGTGGAAGAACTTGTGGCCGGGGATATCGGTGCTACAGTAAAACTCAAGGATGTACGTACGGGAAATACTCTTGACGGTAAAGGTATAGAATATTATTTTGATTTTATTAAATATCCCGACCCTAAATTCCAACGTGCCATAAAGCCACAGAATGAAGCAGATGCTGAAAAACTAAGCGAAATACTTACCCGCATGCATGAGGAAGATCCTACTTGGGTGATAGAACAGTCAAAAGAGCTGAAGCAGACCATTGTTTCAGGACAAGGAGAATTCCATCTGCGCACATTGAAATGGAGAATAGAAAACAACGATAAATTGATGGTCAATTTCGAAGAACCTCGCATTCCTTATCGTGAGACCATTACAAAACCCGCCCGAGCCGACTATCGTCATAAAAAACAATCGGGCGGTGCCGGGCAATTCGGAGAAGTCCATCTTATCATAGAACCTTATTATGAAGGGATGCCCGCTCCCGATACGTATAAATTCAATAATCAGGAATACCGCATGAATGTCAGGGACACTCAGGTTATCGACCTCGAATGGGGCGGAAAACTGGTATTTGTAAACTGTATTGTGGGTGGTGCCATTGACGCCCGTTTTTTACCGGCTATACAAAAAGGCCTTATGGACCGTATGGAACAAGGACCACTGACAGGTTCCTATGCTCGGGATGTACGCGTGTGCGTATATGACGGGAAAATGCATCCAGTAGATTCGAACGAAATTTCATTCCGTCTGGCCGGCCGAAATGCTTTCAGTGAAGCATTTAAAAATGCAGGCCCTAAAATACTGGAACCTATATATGATGTAGAAGTGCTGGTTCCTGCCGACAAAATGGGTGATGTAATGAGTGATTTACAAGGCCGCCGCGCTATCATCATGGGCATGTCGAGTGAAAAAGGATTCGAAAAAATACAAGCTAAGGTACCTTTGAAAGAGATGTCTACCTACTCTACAGCGTTGAGTTCTATCACCGGAGGCCGCTCCTCATTTACCATGAAATATGCCTCATACGAACTTGTACCGTCAGATGTGCAAGATAAACTATTGAAAGAATATGAAGCAACGCAATCGGCTGAATAGTTAGATTGTAAATAAAAACACCTAAAATGTTAAATTAACTCAAAAAGTCATCATTCTCATGATGACTTTTTGCATTTAAACATTTGTTTGTTAAATTTGCACTGAAGTGTTAAATAAAAATGTTCGAAAAAATTTTTATTTAGTTAAACAATTTGACATTAATCTCTGTTTATAATATAAAATTGTTCGAAATATTCGTAACAATAGAATAATAAAGGCAAATAGATTTTTAAATTATAATAAAAATCGAGTCATTGAGAAGGATGGAATAATATGAAGAAGTCGACAATTTGGTTGTTGGTATTGATTATGGCTCTGACATTTATCGGGTTGCTCTATCTGCAAATCAGCTATATGGAGAATATGGTAAAAATGCGGAACGAGCAATTTTCAGAAGCAGTAAAGCGTAGTCTGTACGGCGTATCCTCAAGTATAGAGCAGGATGAGACCAAACGATATCTCGCAGAAGATATAGAAGAAACGCAGAAAAGACTGCTTTCTTTTGAGCATGGAAGGAGTTCCATCGGAAAAGATATAGTTTCGCAACACGGCTTCTCTATCGTATCACCCGACGGTACAGTATCAAACTTCAGTTTTAGAGAACAGACCAGTACGATACTCATGAAACCGAAAATAAGCGGTACGACAGGGAAAGACTACAACTCGATTACAAATACATATAAGGGGATGCAGGAAATGCTCAAAGGGCAATATCTGTACCAAAAAGGATTGCTTGACGAGGTTATCTTGAAAATATTGAGTACAGCCAGTACGCGCCCTATTATGGAAAGAATCGATACGAAACGGATAGATAATTACCTGAAATCGGAATTGCAAAATAACGGACTGAACATTCCTTTTCAGTATGCGGTTGTCAATAAAAACGGGAAAATACTATACAATACACCAGAGTATAGTCCAGAAGAGGAGAATGCTCTCTTTACTCAAATATTGTTCCCCAATGACCCGCCCAATAAGTTGAATTATCTAAAAGTTTATTTCCCGACGAAAAAAGATTATATATTCAGTTCTATTCGGTTTATGATTCCGTCGTTTGCCTTTACTTTTATATTGCTGATAACGTTCCTGTTTACAATCGTTACCGCATTCCGTCAAAAAAGGCTGACCGAAATGAAAAATGATTTTATTAATAATATGACACACGAGTTTAAAACTCCGATATCGACTATATCCTTGGCTGCGCAAATGTTGAAGGACCCGGCCGTAGCTAAAAGTCCTCAGATGTTCCAACATATATCGGGAGTGATAAACGACGAAACGAAGCGGCTGAGATTTCAAGTAGAGAAGGTTTTACAAATGTCTATGTTCGAGCGACAGAAGACCATGATGAAACTCAATGCTGTGGATGTAAACGACTTGGTAACCAGTGTAATGAGTACTTTCAAATTGAAAGTCGAGAAATTTGGCGGTACTATCGATGCTGACTTGGCAGCAGAAGATGCCATGGTGATGGTCGACGAGATGCACTTTACCAATGTTATATTTAATCTACTTGACAACGCAGTAAAATATGCTCGTGAAGATGTCCCCTTGGCTCTGTTTATCCGGACACGTATCGAAGGAGATAAGGTAGAAATATCGATACAGGATAACGGAATCGGAATAAAGAAAGAAGATTTAAAGAAAATATTCGAAAAGTTTTATCGAGTATCTACCGGAAATCTTCATAATGTAAAAGGGTTCGGCCTCGGACTGGCTTATGTACATAAAATCGTAACTGATTTGAAAGGTACTATCCGGGCAGAGAGCGAACTCGGAGTAGGAACAAAATTTATAATTACATTACCTCTAATAAAAAACAAATGATTATGGAAGAAAGATTGCGTATACTATTATGCGAAGATGACGAAAATCTTGGCATGTTATTGAGAGAATACCTTCAAGCAAAAGGATATGTTGCTGACCTTTTCTCTGATGGAGAAAGCGGTTACAAAGCATTTTTGAAAGGGAAATACGATTTATGTGTCCTTGATGTGATGATGCCTAAAAAAGATGGTTTTACTTTAGCTCAGGAAATACGTACGGTAAACAGCGAAGTACCTATTATTTTCTTAACTGCAAAATCTCTGAAAGAAGATATTCTCGAAGGATTCAAAATCGGGGCAGACGACTATATTACCAAACCTTTCAGTATGGAAGAACTGGTATTCAGAATTGAAGCTATTCTGCGCCGTGTAAAAGGCAAAAAAGGGAAAGAAGTCACTATGTACAAAATCGGGCGTTTTACTTTCGATACTCAAAAACAAGTATTGGCTATCGATGATAAGACAACCAAACTGACAACAAAAGAGTCAGAATTGTTGAGCTTGCTTTGTGCTCATGTGAATGAAATTCTCGAACGTAACTTTGCCTTGAAGACGATATGGATAGATGACAATTATTTCAATGCCCGCAGCATGGATGTATACATCACCAAATTGCGCAAACATCTGAAAGATGACCCATCTATCGAGATTATCAATATCCATGGTAAGGGTTATAAACTTATTGCACCAGAAATAGAAGCTAAGACTAAATAATCAACTTCATAAAACGATTCTAAATAACCAGACTGTTTCTACAACAATCTGGTTATTTTTTGTGTTATAATTTCAAATAAAAATTCAGAGAAAAATATGAAATACATCGTTCTTTTCATTGCTTATCTCTTCTGTACTCCTACATTTGCTGGAAGTATAAAAGAGACAGCCGTACCAGCCAAAGTAAAAAATTATGTAATGAGCCATTATCCCAAAGCCCAGTCCATTGATTGGGACTTCGAGGATGATGACAACTTGTATGAGGCAAAATTCAAAATCGACAAATTAAAATACAAATTGCAAATTACTCCTGACGGAAGGCTGCACGCTTCTAAAGAAGATGTACTCATCTCTACTCTTCCGAAGCTTATTCCTCAGTATATCCGGGAACACTACGCCGGATATAAAATATTAGGTGCAAATAAAAAAGTATTCGGCAACAAAATAACTTATGATGTCGGTATCAAAGGTAAAAATGCACAGGGTAATACACGGCACTATAATGTCTATTTCGACAGCAAGGGGAACAAAATTTCACGAAAGTAAAATAAGGTTATTCAAGAATTTTGTAGGTAAACTTTATTTGCTTGAAAAATAAAGTTTATTTTATAGATTATCAAAAGGAAATTCAGGAAGAAGCGTATTTTTGTAACAGAGAGTATGCTTTTTCTTTATTATAGTCTATTTCGTCAGCTCTTCCATGTTATAAACCATACGGACTTTTCGTTTTTTATCGTTATCTTTGCCTTAGAAATTATAACATTTGTTTTTTATTCTATTATTTCAAGCATAAATTAGATTCGATATTATGAAAGTGCTTTTCTTTTTTTACCAATGGCTCATAGCTTTACCTATTTTGCTCGTACTTACTATACTTACGGCATTGACCACAATCATCGGCTGTTTTCTGGGTAATGGAAATATATGGGGGTATTTTCCCGGGCGTATCTGGTCGAAGTTATTTTGTATATTTTCCATGGTTCGGGTCGAGGTTCGCGGACGAGAAAACATCAATAAAAACACTTCTTATGTCTTTGTTGCCAATCACCAAGGGGCTTACGATATTTTTCTGATTTACGGTTATCTCGGACATAATTTTAAATGGATGATGAAAAAGAGCCTGCGCAAAATTCCTTTCGTAGGAAAGGCGTGTGCTGCTGCCGGACATATTTTTGTAGATCGCAACAGTCCTAAAAGTATTATGGAAACTCTTCATAAAGCAGAAGAAACATTGAAAGACGGTATGTCTCTTGTCGTATTTCCTGAGGGCTCAAGAACTCCGGACGGCAAATTGCACCGATTCAAAAAGGGAGCTTACCAACTGGCCATAGACCTCAATCTTCCGGTAGTTCCCCTAACTATAGACGGGTCATACGCTGTAATGTCTCGTAATACCTACCTTATCACACCGGGAAAAATGATTTTAACCATACATCCCGCTATTTACCCAGATCCACAACAAGGTCATGATATTCAAGAGTTAATGGAAAAATCATACGAAACCATCGCTTCTGCCCTACCTGCCGAAGCTGAAAATATTGTAAAAAAATCTTAATTGAAAGCAGAAAACAAGTTGAAAATTTCATAGGAAAAGAAAAAAGTTGCACCTTTGCATCGCAATAGAAAAATGACCTTGTCCTGTGGTGTAACGGTAGCACATCGGATTCTGGTTCCGCTTGTGAGGGTTCGAATCCTTCCAGGACAACAGAAAAGTTTAATCTCTTTAAAATTTAAAAGTTTTAAAGAGATTTTTTATTTGTATATCCTGTTTTATCAAATGTAAACTTCTTTATTAAAATCATACCCCTACTTGATATTATATCATCTTTTCTAACTACTACAAATGAAGAGAGGGGAATATCTAACATTCGCCAGGCATTCTCCTCTTTTCAATAGACTAAGTATTCTATTACTTAAGAGCATCTGTAAAGTGGTCTCCATATTGAGCTGTGTTGTATTTTCTATCTTAAAAAAAGCCAGAAATATATTTCTTACAACAACTATACCGGAACTTAGTCTACCAATTTAAGTGTATAATTTAGGCCGGAGCTACTTTTTTCGAACTTGTCATTTAATAAAGTCAATGTCTGTTCATCCTCATAGAGGAAATTAAAAATATCTTTTTTGTCATCAGTTACCAGCTGCCACACTGTCGCATCATTATCTCCTGGAATACCTCGCTGTGTAAACCGTTTTCCGGTATAGGAAAACGATTGGTCCTTGCCATCTTCTGCTTCTATATAGGTCATCGTAAGGGAAAACGTACCATCACCACTATGTTGACGGCTCCGCACAGTCAACGAATATCGGATACCGGGTCCTGAAGCTGCCGGCAGCAAACCTTCATAGGTATGACTTTGCCCTGCTCCTAGAGCAAGGTCATCCTGTTGTTTCGCTGGGAAAACTTTAATTTTTTCAGCATTCATCCCAGCATGATATTCTCCCATATAAGAAATTATGGCGGTGTCTTGCAATAAAATACCTTCGGGGGTATCTCTCTCGGCACTTAATACACTAAACATCAAAGTGTCTCCCTGTTGTGATACAATTGTCATTGTATTCATCGTAGCATCTGTAATAATGCCTTTTACGTTCTTTTCCCGAGACACACATGCCGTCATTATAACTGCACATACTATAACTCCAAATTTTTTCATTTTATTTATTTGTTTTTTAAAGCTACTCCAAATATACCTAATCTACCTCATATTTCCAATACCATGATTATAAGACAACCCGTCTGACTTTAGAAATCAGACGGGTTGTCTTGTATTTGTTTTCTCTATATCAATATGCTCTAGCAAATAATACTCGACGAGCAGAAGGCTTACCCGTAACCATACATTTGCCCGGTGTCAGACTTTCTTCATCGGCTTCGAACGGGATGCAACGGATGGTTGCTTTGGTGTCTTCCTTAATGCGCTCCTCGGTCTCGGTAGTACCGTCCCAATGCGCCAAAATAAACCCACCTTCTTCTATCTTCTTCTTAAATTCATCATATGTATCTACCTTTGTGGTATGAGCCAAACGATAGTCAAGCGCTTTTTTATAGATATTAGCTTGAATGTCGTCCAAAAGATTTTTTACATAGGTTTCTATATTTTCACAAGTTACAGTTTCTTTTTCAAGTGTGTCGCGGCGCATTACTTCCATCGTATTGTTCTCCAGGTCACGTCCTCCCATAACCAGCCGTACGGGAACTCCCTTCAGTTCATAATCGGCAAATTTAAATCCCGGACGCTTGTTGTCTGCATTATCATATTTAACGGATATACCCAATGCTTTCAATTTTGCCACGATACCAGCTACCTTTTCATCTATTTGAGCCAACTGCTCCATGTTTTTATAAATAGGAACGATTACTACCTGTATCGGTGCTAATTTGGGAGGCAATACCAATCCATTGTCATCGGAATGAGACATGATAAGAGCCCCCATCAAACGAGTAGATACGCCCCATGAGGTCGCCCAAACGTAGTCTAACTTATTATTTTTATCGACAAATTGTACATCAAAAGCTTTTGCAAAATTCTGGCCCAAGAAATGAGATGTACCTGATTGCAGCGCCTTCCCGTCTTGCATCAAGGCTTCGATAGTATAGGTATCCAATGCTCCGGCAAAGCGTTCGTTAGCCGATTTCACTCCTTTAACTACCGGCACTGCCATATATTGCTCGGCAAAATCGGCATATACATTGAGCATGCGTTGTGCTTCCTCTTCTGCTTCTTCCCGGGTTGCATGAGCAGTATGCCCTTCTTGCCACAAAAATTCGGCAGTACGAAGGAAAAGACGGGTACGCATCTCCCACCTCATTACATTAGCCCATTGGTTGCAAAGTATAGGCAGGTCGCGATACGATTGTATCCAATTTTTATATGTACTCCATATAATTGTTTCTGATGTAGGCCGGATAATCAATTCTTCTTCAAGTCTTGCTGCAGGATCGACGACAACACCCGAACCATCTTCAGCATTTTTCAGGCGATAATGTGTGACCACAGCACATTCTTTAGCAAAACCTTCGACATGCTCGGCTTCACGGCTCAAATATGATTTGGGTATCAATAACGGAAAATAAGCATTTACATGTCCTGTTTCTTTAAACATATCGTCAAGCTGACGTTGCATCTTTTCCCAAATAGCGTATCCGTAAGGTTTTATAACCATACAGCCACGTACAGCCGACTGTTCTGCCAAATCGGCCTTTACAACCAAGTCATTATACCATTGCGAATAATTTTCGCTCCGCTTGGTAAGGTCTTTCAGTTCTTTTGCCATTGTTATTTTATGATATTTGTATTTATTTTTTCTGAATTGACAAAATTATAAAAAAGTCAGGATTATTCGGTGATAATTCATGAATAAATAAACTCCCGGCAATTTCTTCTCTCTCTTAGTTCTACTTGCATTTTGCTTTAAAGGTAGATTGCCGGTACAGCTTCTTTATTTATCAGATTGGCTCTTGTGAATGGTTGCCAAGCATATCTTACATATTTCGGATTTTTTACGCACAAAGACGTAAATTGGATTTCATCTTGCTTTAATAGGATAATAAAGCCCTCCAAATTCTGTTATTTCGAAATAAAATTTATCATCTGTCATATATTGTCTTGCCAAATTTCAGAAAAAAATAGCGGGGCTGTTCATTTACAGCCCCGCTATTTTTATAGTATATATCAATAAAATCGCTACTCTAATCAGAACCAACGAACGTATGCAAAATCTTGACGATGAGGCAGGTCAGGATTTTTCGGGAACATACGGAATGAATATTTATAAACTCCTGAATTTTTGAGAGAATAATCGAGTTTATAATATGTTTTGGATCCTTCGTTTTTCACCACTTGAAGTTCCTGTACAATATAAGGTTTCATCACTCCGTCTTCGATAGGCGTAACTACCAGTTCGACACCGATGCAGTTGGGCAAATCTTTGTGGTCAATTACCACTTCTATCGGATACTCCTGTCCTACATGCGGGCTATAGAGCAATCCTTCCGGCAGATTCACTGAAGTTATCTCAATCGAGTTCCATTTAGAAGCCACCTCTTCTTTCCAAGCTGCAATTTCTTTTGCTTTAGCAAAATTATTTGCAACAAGCAGTTTAGAACGTTTAGCTTCTTTCATGTAGAACCGGTCAATATAGTCTTCGAGCATACGGGTCATTGTATAATCCGGAGCAATCTGAGCGATAGAGTTTTTGATGTATTGTATCCATTCGGGAGAATATCCTTTGCTGTTTTTTGCAAAATACAAAGGAACTATCTGATTCTCAAGCATCGAATAGATAGTAGCTGCATCCAACTGGTCTTGATGTCCCTGATCTTGGAATGTGCGTTTATCGGTCAATGCCCAACCTGCGCCTTCTTTGTAACCTTCGTACCACCAGCCATCGAGCACAGAGAAATTCAAAACACCGTTCATTTCGGCTTTTTCTCCGGATGTACCGGATGCTTCCAACGGACGAGTAGGTGTGTTCAACCAGATATCAACCCCGGAAATCAGACGCTTGGCAACTTTCATATCGTAATTTTCCAAGAAAATGATTTTTCCCAAGAACTCGGGACGGCGAGATATTTCTACAATCTGCTTAATCAGGCCTTGCCCTGCACCATCGGCAGGATGCGCCTTTCCTGAGAAAAGGAATTGTACGGGATAATTGGGGTTATTTACGATTCTGGAGAGACGTTCTAAATCGGTAAACAACAAATGCGCACGCTTATAGGTTGCAAAACGGCGGGCAAAACCGATAAGAAGTGCATTCGGATTGATTTTTTCCAATACGGATACAATGCGTGAAGGGTCTCCCTGATTCTTCAACCAGTTTTCACGGAAATCTTCTTTTACGAAATTGACCAGTTTATTTTTCATGGTCTGACGCATTTTCCATATTTCCTCATCGGGCACGTCATAAATTTTTTCCCAAATTTTCTTATCGGATTGATGTTCGAATATCTCTTTACCGAGCTTCTGTATATAAAATTCTTTCCACTCAGTTGCTGCCCATGTAGGCATGTGTACACCATTGGTCACGTAACCGACATGTAACTCGTCTGCTGCATAACCTTTCCAGATGGGCTGGAACATATGTTGTGATACTTTACCGTGCAACCAACTCACGCCATTGACTTCCTGGCAAGTATTACAAGCAAACACACTCATGGAGAATTTTTCATTTGTACCCGGATTTTCACGACCCATGTCCATCAAATCTTGCCAAGAGATACCTAATTTTTGAGGGAACTCTCCCATGTACTTCCCGAACAAGGATTCGTCAAAACTGTCATGTCCGGCAGGTACTGGAGTATGTACCGTATATAACGAGGATGCCCGTACCACCTCAAGGGCTTCCTGAAAATTAAGTTTATCATTTTGTATATAGTCTACCAACCGCTGAATGTTGATGAGCGCGGCATGGCCTTCGTTACAGTGGTATATGTCTTTCTTTATTCCCAGACGGTTGAGCATGATAATACCCCCGATACCCAACATATATTCCTGTTTCATACGATGCTCCCAATCTCCACCATACAACTGGTATGTAATAGGACGGTCAAATTCACTATTCTGTTCAAGGTCGGTATCCATCAAATAAAGCTGAATGCGTCCGACATTGACTTTCCAAATATTTGCATAAATAATACGCCCCGGGAACGGTACTTCAAGTATCATCGGATGTCCATTCTCATCGAGAACTTGCTCTACGGGCAACTGGTTAAAATTCTGTGGCTCATAATTGGCCAATTGCTGCCCGTCCATAGACAAAGTCTGGGTGAAGTAACCATAGCGATAAAGGAACCCTACCCCCGTCATGTCTACATTCCGGTCACTGGCTTCTTTCAAATAATCTCCCGCCAATACACCGAGTCCACCCGAATATATTTTCAGGACATTAGCCAAACCATATTCCATACTGAAATAAGCAACAGAAGGAACATCTTTTCTCTTTTCAACATCCATGTATTTTCTGAAATCGTCATAGACGTCATTGATATGACGCATCATCGACTTGTCAGCTGCTATCTCTTCAAGACGTTCATAGCTTATACGCTGAAGTAAGGCAACCGGGTTACCGTTTGTTGATTTCCACAATTCAGGAGAAATGGAACGGAACAGCTCGATAGTATTGCTATCCCATACCCAACGGATATTACGGGCCATTTCTTCTAAACTTTGTAACTGAGCAGGTACTTGAGAATTTACTGTAATATCTCGCCAACAAGGTGCGTTAGTATTACTTACTTGTACTTTCATATGCTTAATTATTAATGAATAATTCTATATAAAATGTCATTTTTTCTTTTGTAATGCTATATCGTATGCCTGACTGTAATAGGAAATAAAGTATTTCCACTGAGCCTTTGCGGCTGTTTTCTTTGCAGCTTCGGATATTGCCTTTCTCTCCGTATCGGTCTTGACTGACAATGAATGAACAGTCATAGCCAAACCGTCGGCAACTTCATCAAAATTGGAGTCGCCCCGATGCAATATGGCTACGCCTTTTGCTTCCAGTCCCCCCTCTCCCAACGAATCAGTCCACAATCCAAAACCGGACAAATCGGTGGTAATAGTAGGAATGCCAAAAGCAACACTTTCAAGCGGAGTATATCCCCACGGCTCATAATATGAAGGAAATGCCGTCGCATCGAATCCTATCAACAGATTATAGTAAGGCATGTTTACTATGCCGTCATCTCCCCGAAGATATGAAGGGACAAAGATAATCTTTACCTTATCGCTTGCCAGATTCTTAAATCCGCTACCGTGTAATTGATTCATAATCATATCTTCGTTATAATTATTCAACGAATGTGTAATCAGTGGATCAGGAAGAGCTGTATGGTCGAATTTCTTGGCATTCATCTTCTCTGCCAAATCTTCTCGGGCAGCATTGACCCATGCCGGAACCAACACAAACGCTATAATCTCTTTTTTAGAGGTACTCTGCTCCTTCAATCGTCTCAACGATTCGATAAACAGATTTATTCCCTTATTTTTATATTCATACCGTCCCGAAGTTGCTATAAAAAACGCATCTTTCGAAGGTTTGTATCCTATCAGCGAGGCGGCAATTTTTATCAATTTTGCCCGAGCAGCTTCCCGCCCCTGAGTATATGCTATGCCCTTAGGAACAAAGTTTTCTTCGAAACCGTTCGGAGTCACTACATCGGGAGTACGTTCCAGCAGTTGAGTACATTCTCTTGCCGTAATATCACTCACGGTTGTGAAACAGTCGGCATTGTGAGCCGCTGCCTTTTCTAAAGAATGTTTTGCTACCATATTCAATTCACGTGCCATCTGGTCTCCGTTATATGCTGCCAAATAATCATACAAGGGTTTATTATTCCCCGCGATAGACCGTCCGATAGAAGTAGCATGAGTCGTAAATATCGTCGCAACTTTGGGTAACTGATGTTTTACATACAGCAGGCCCATACCTGTAATCCACTCATCAAAATGAGCTACTACGTTATAGTTGTCTCCACCTATATATTTATACAGGCTTTCAATAACCCGTGCCGCCGCATATGAAAAAATACAAGATTCGTCATAATCGCCATAGGCATATAACGAATCTACTCCATACCAATTCCACATATTCGTAAATAGCTCATTACGAACATCGAACATCCGGCTAAAGTCTACCAATATAACAACCGGTTTGCCCGGAATGTTCCATCGCCCTACTCTCACTTGCAGATTTTCATTGGATGCCTGCATCTTCCACTCTTTCAATAAAGAAGGATTTTCCGTAAAATAGGGAGATTCTTTGCCCTTCCACAAATCGGGTCCGATGAAAATATTTTTGTCTTTATTTATCTTCTGTAAGGTTTTGGCTTTGGTGGACAGTACGGTATAAATACCACCGACTAAATTGCATACTTCCCAGCTGACTTCGAACAAATAATCAGGGGTGAGCTGACCTTTTTCCATATCTGAATTTATTATCAACACTTTAAGCAATTAAATTAAGGGGCAAATGTACAATTAAATTTCATCTTTACCAAAAATAGTCTTTGTTTATATACTATAAATAAAAAAGAAAATACAGTAAAATTCTTATGTAAAAAACTTCTACTACATAAAAGCCCACTTAAATTTTCCAATAAAAAAATATCATCAGGACTTCTTTATATTTTCTTTCAGTCTGTTCGCCCATTTGTTTTCGTCAAATCTTGCCATTCTCTCCATGCTAATAGAAAAACGGCTTCAAAAAAATTTCTCCAGGTCTGCCAACCCGTACAAAACCGAAACCGGCTCAACAAATCTTTTTTACTATAAAACTTTATTCTGAAAAAGGTTTTACCTATATTTGTAAAAGTAACCTTTAAAATAAAAAAGTCATGGCTAATAAAAGACAATTGAAAAAAGAAATCAATTACATTACCGAAGAACTAATTTCGGAATGTCTATATAATCGCTATTTTATAACAGATTGCGATGCTCAAAAAAATGATGAGATATTGGCTAAAATCATCTCTATGCAAGACGAATTCCTGCGTCGGGTAAATGTAACTGATGGTAAAAACAATCCCAAAATCGTAAAAAAATATTATCAAAACCTCATTGCCAGTTTTGACAAGGGTATAGAGGAAATTATCAGCGAATTTGCTGAAATGAACAAGTAAATAGATACAGTCACAGATAATAAAACTTCTGTCCGGTAAATCGTCAAAGTGATGTGTTTTCTCTTTTGTTGCATAATATCTACCAGCTCCTCTCCCATACGGGTAGAAAGAAATGGTGATATGAGCTACCGAGGGAGTGAAATACATTCCTATAAATAAAGCCATACTTTATCGGGATAGGGTTTTAAATTCAGTTTTTTATGAAAAAGGCGTTGAGCCGGTTTATATTGAAGCTATTCGGGTGGAAAGTTGTCGTACAAGTCCCGGACCTGAAAAAATGTGTGATATGTGTTGCTCCTCATACCAGCAATTGGGACTTTATCATAGGGAAACTGGCGTATTTGTCTATAGGCAGATATGCCGGATTTATGATAAAGAAGAGTTGGTTTTTCTTCCCATTGAACTTAATATTCAAAGCGATGGGTGGTGTGCCCGTAGACAGGAAGCAACGTTCGGAACTGACCGACCAGATTGTGGAACAATTTAACTGTCGGGAACGATTCGGCATAGCCATCACTCCGGAGGCTACCCGAAAAAGAAACAACGATTGGAAGAAGGGATTCTATTTTATCTCCTTAAAAGCCCATGTACCTATTGTACTGGCCTATATAGATTATAAAAAGAAAGAAGTAGGATTGTCCAGAATCTTTATTCCGACCGGAGATTATGACAGGGATATCGTGACTATAAAGGATTTTTATAAAGGCGTATCCGCCCGGAATCCTCAGAATTTTGGATTATAAAAACACTCTCTCGGTATGGATATATTGCGTGTATCATCGGTGCAATCAGATATTGTTTGGGAAAATGTTGAAGAGAATCTATACCGCAGGCAGCGGGATATAGAAAGCCTGTCGGGTAAAACAGACCTTGTCATCCTGCCGGAAATGTTTACCACGGGCTTCACGATGCATGTCGGACAATATGACCATACTATAACAGAATATACCATAGAAACGATACGGAATTGGAGTGACAGATATCGAATGGCTATTGCCGGAAGTATCATTGCTTATGAAAAAGGGAACTATTATAACAGAGGATTCTTCATCTCCCCCGACCGGGCTCCCCAATATTATGACAAGAAACATCTTTTCAGAATAGGAAGAGAGGGCGAGTTTTTTACAGCGGGAAATGAAAGGCTGATTGCACAATATCAAGGATGGAATATTGCCCTTTTCGTCTGCTATGATTTGCGCTTTCCTGTCTGGTTGCGTAACGCGGACAATGAATATGACATTTTGCTGATAGTTGCCAACTGGCCTCAATCGAGGAGCTATGCTTGGAAACAATTACTGATAGCCAGAGCCATCGAAAACAGTTGCTATGTATGTGGCGTAAACCGTATCGGTGAAGACGGTACTCAGTTAAAATATTCGGGCGATTCCATGATTCTCGATATGAAGGGACATCCGTTGGTTTCTGCCCGACCGGGAGAAAATGAAATTATCACAACTGAACTTTCTTTGTCAAAATTACAATCATACCGGCAAAATTTTCCATTCTGGCGGGATAACGACAAGTTTTCTTTGTTGTAACCATAAAATCATCCTCCAACAAAAGCCAGGGCTTTGCATATACAAAGGCAGAATATCATTTGCCACTGTCTGTCCTAAAAGGTGCGACAGGCAGCCCTTCTCTATTGAATAGGTTCCCAATAGTGGCGTCATCAAAGCAATAACGTACGGAAACCGGACGTTTGACTTCAGGTGACGAGACAATCAGATGGTTTCCTTTGATACGAGCTTGAGCAGGTACAAAATGTCCGTCATCTCCTGCTATCATTAAGCCTCTTATTTCTTTGTCAGGACATACCAGTCCTGTTGTCGCATGACTGAACGAAAGGAGTGCTTTTCCTTTTTCTACACTCATTTGCATGAAAAAGGGGGATTCATAACCTTGTTCCAATACTTTATATTCCTTCCCTAAAGCCAGATTGGCTAATCTTGTGCCCACTTCTGCTTTTCGCGCCGGATGAATATTTCGAACGTCTCCCACGTCTACAGTCACTACCAATTCTGTATTGGGCACTTTGCGTACAACCAATTCTTGAGCCTCCCGTACCAATGCCGGTCCATTATTTGTGGAGCCATAGCCAAACGGGGCTATCTGAACTATGTAAAAGGGGAAATCTTTATTGAATCCTTTTCTCCAACTTTCAATAAGTTTTTCCATCAATAAACAGTATGAGGAAGGATTGTCCCTGTTCGACTCTCCCTGATACCATATTGTCCCGGCAATGTCATAGGGCATCAACGGATAGATCATGCTATTGTAAAGCACTCCCGGTTCTACCGGCCACCAAGGATAAGTCTCATGAATCAAGTTTTCAGTGATTTTCCTATGATTCATGATAGTATCACGTGGAACCCATACCTCTGCCGGAGTCCCTCCCCATGCCGAAACAATCAAACCTATCGGAACATTCAGTTTTTTTTGCAATTGTTTTCCGAAAAAGTAAGCTACGGCACTTCGCCACTGCATGACTTCAGGTGTACATTTTTCCCATCGGGCATGGCAATCCTCCTGCAAATACTTACTACCCTGTTTGCTCAAACTGAAAAAACGGATGCTCGGATGGTTGGCCGCTTCTATTTCTTCCTTCTGGTTCTGTATCCCATTATTGGGGGCCCATTCCATATTTGACTGTCCGCTGCACAGCCATACTTCCCCCAGCATAATATCTTTCAGCTCAATTCTATCATTTGATAATATATGTAGTGTGTAAGGCCCTCCGTATCGGGTAGTGGGGATTTTTACCATCCAATGCCCACAGTCGTCCACTTTGGTACAAACAGTGTCCTGAGGCAGCCAGCTCCCTACTATCTTAACCGTTGTACCGGCTTCACCCCATCCCCACACAGGTACAGAACTCTGCTGCTGAAGTACCATGTGGTCAGAGAAAATCGATGGCAAATGTAATCGTACCGGGGGTTGTCCTTTAATGGCGAAACTACTGCAACAAGCAAGAAAGATAGAAAGGGCTTTTATGATAATTTTCATCGTCTTGTGTTTAACTGATATTAGTAATAAGATTTTCGTGGCAAAGATAAAAAAGTAAATGTAGAAATCAAGGGACTTTCCGGTTTAAAATTATACTTGAGTAAAAAAGCTCCTATAAGAACAGGTAATCACAAGTGCCTTTACTTTATATCTGATAAACAACCGACCACAATAACAAAGGTCTATACTTGTTTTTTTTAACTTCATTTTACTTGCAATGACCGTGAAAAAAAGCAGAAAAATAACCTCCAAAAATTTTCAAAGCCGGCTCGAGTAAAAGCTAAACAGGTTCTTCTTACACATCCTTCTCCCCCAGTCTATCACTATAAAAATGAAAGAAGCTATTTCAGAGCCGGTTACAGGCTCTGAAATAGCTTCCTTCTATTTTATGCAATACAGGGATTTCCCGAATTATTTATTTTCAAACATTTTATAGAAATCTTCAGCAGAAATTTCCTTCTCATTTAACGTTACCGTATTTTTGATGGTAGCCGTAATCTTTTCCTCAACAGCACGGTCTGCCACATTACGAGCCGTATTTTTATCTTTCAGCATATCGGCAGCATATTTGTCGAGCAAGTCGGCAGGAACATTCATCATACCATATTGGGCAAATTGCACTTGTGTTGCTTTACGAGCCATGGCACGAATATCGGCGTCTTCAACTTTGATATCGAAATTCTTAACGATTTGTTCTTTTATCAGATGCCATTTCAAATCAGGAACCATTTTCGGATATTCTTCTTCAACAGATTCGGCTGTTCTTTTTTCTCCGGTAGCCACCAACCAACGTTTGAGGAATGCTTCCGGTAATTCAATGTCTCCGACTTTCTTCTCGATAGCAGCACGGGCATCGATAGAGAACTTGTAATCGCTCTCGGGTTTCAACTGCTCAGCCAGCATTTCACGTACTTTAGCAACATATTCTTCTTCGGTCTTTACCGTATCTTTGCCAAATACTTCATCGAAAAGGGTTTGTCCCATCTCTGCCGGCTTGAATCCTGTAATTCCGGTCACTTCCATTTCGAAGTCACTTTTTACATTGGCAGCTTCTTCTTTAGAAATATGCAGCATAGATGCCAGCTCTACTTCAAGACCGTTGCATGTGTTTGACGGATTAAATACGACTTTGTCACCTACTTTCACTCCGGCAAATTTCGGTTTTTCTTCCTCGTTCTTAAAATATGCAGGAGAAAGGACTGTACTTTCAACGACAATACCACCTTCTTTTACGTTGCCGTTCTCGTCGAGCTCAACCATCTTGCCACGAATCATGTCTTTCTCACCGGCAACCTCAACTTCTTCCTGAGTTCCGTACCTACCGGCCAACGATTCGCACTGTTTTTTTACCATATCATCATCTACTTTGATGTTATAGTAATCTATTTTGTCTTTTTTCGAAAGTTTCACTTCAATCTCAGGAGCCAAAGCAATATCAAATAAAAATTCAAAATCTTCCTGTGTATCGAAATTTACTTCTTTCTGGTCGGCAGAAGGCAGTGGCTCGCCCAATACATTGAGTTTATTTTCTTTGATATAATTGAACAATTGCTCAGAAACCAACTTATTAATTTCCTCGATTAAAGCTGATTTTCCAAACATTTTCTTTATCATCCCAGCCGGAACCATACCTTTACGGAACCCCGGGATATTTGCTTTTTGACGATAAGCACGCAATGCTTTATCTACTTTTTCCTGATAATCCGCTTTTGCAATCTCAATTTTGATTACAGCGTTTACTTTGTCAATGTTCTGTTGTGAAACGTTCATTCTTTCGAATTATTTAATTAAAACTATTTTTTCGTCCAAAATTATTGCCGCAAAGAAAAAACGACATAAAACATATATAGCCTATATTCTCTTCGCACTTTTGGCAGCGCAAAAGTAATTTTATTCTTTCGATATTCAAATAGGTTTTACAATTTTATTGCAAAAACTTGACGTAATTATGTGAAAATAGTTGGAGGCAGCTTAAATTTTCCAATAAAAAAATTCCGTCAACTCTTTTTTGTATTTCTTTCCGGTCTTTTTTCTTGTTTGCATTCGTCAAATAACCTGCTATCGCCCTTATACAAACAAAAAAAATCAGCCTCAAAATAAATTTTCAAGACCAGTTCGAGCAAAACTTAAAATCAGTCCTTATCTTGAAAAAAAATTTCACTTTTGCTTGTACATCCAAATTTTATCTTTTTCTTTGTACCCGAATAAGAGCTGGTTTGCTCTATGTTGAACTCCTCATGTAATTTTACGTGAATTAATAAACTTTTTCAGACCCGCCTGTTCTAAAATTACTATTTTAATTTATTTTTTTATGAACATTTACATTGGAAACCTTAACTATCGTGTTAGGGAAGCTGACTTGCAGCAAGTGATGGAAGAGTACGGTGCCGTAGATTCTGTCAAAATCATCAAAGACCGTGAAACAGGCAAATCTAAGGGATTCGGTTTTGTCGAAATGGGAAATGATGCTCAGGCAAAGCAAGCTATTGAAGAGCTTAACGGAGCCGAATACGAAGGTCGCACCATGATTGTGAAAGAAGCTCGTCCGAGAGCTTAAGGACCTCGTTCCTCATTTGTAAGACCCTAAAGTCTATGCAAGTCTATACAAAAAAAGAAAATGACTTACTATGACTTAATAAAAAAATAAAGTGGTTCTAATTTCCTGAACCACTTATTTTTTTTGAATTCAAAGACAATTGTCTGTTCCGGAAAAATTCAGATTATAGCCATAATATCAAACAACCATTACTCTACTACGCAAGATTACGATATTTTATAATCAACTGTATATCAGTAATAAAATACGCTCATTTCAGGCATATGCAATAAAAGTATCATAAAATATTGCTCTTGTCTTCAATACACACCGTCCATAATACATCTTTCGCAGTTGCCGATATAAAAGTGGCATTTGGGCAAATAAAATTTTATAGCTAATTGTACAGAGAGTTGCCACGATATATACCTGATACGGAATGGCAACCTTCAGAGCCATTGTCCGAATCGGTCGGATATCTTTGGCATAATCAATCAAGCTGACGTCTCACTTTCAAACCGCTTTATTGTTTGTTCCCTTCTACTTGTTTCATTGCTTTCATAGGGCATTTCTTCACACATTTGCCACATTCAATGCAAAGATTGTACTCTATCACCGGAAACCCTTCAGAATTCTGGGAAATAGCCCCGACCGGACATACTTTAATCAACGGACAAATGTGGTCATGTGGACATATATTCTTGTCTACTTGTATCATAATCGTATTTTTTGTTACAAATTTAGGATAATAATTCTGTTCTACAAAACAGATTTTATCTATCTTCGCATCGAAATTATCGAACAGAAACTAAATCGTATGACCCTTCAACAAATGGAATATATAGTGGCGGTCAACAAATACCGCCATTTTGCAAGAGCTGCAGAATCATGCGGTGTCTCGCAATCAACTTTGTCATCGCTTGTCCAAAAATTGGAGATTGAACTTGACATAACGATATTTGACCGTAACAGTCATCCAGTGAAACCAACTGCCGTTGGCGCGGAAATTATCAGCCGTGCAAAGCAACTATTGTTCAACGCCGCACAGGTCAGGGAGCTGGTGGCTACACGAAAAGGAGAATCTGTCGGGAAGGTATCGCTCGGCATTACCTCGACAGTGGCTCCGTATTTATTGCCGAAAATGTTCAAATATCTGTCTGTCCATCATCCGGACATAGAATTACATGTTGAAGAGGCACGAGTATCAACTATTATTTCGCAACTTGAACGCGGAGAACTTGATATCGCACTTTTGGCTACACCTCTTAACAATGTCGAACTGTTGGAAATACCTGTCTATCAAGAACGCCTTATGGCATATGTCTCTCCGGAAGAGCCAATCTATAACGACATGAATTTGCAGACAGACCGGCTTCCCGTGGGAAGCATATGGGTGCTTCGTGAAGGCTATTGCCCCAACCGCGGTGTTTTCCCCTTTTGCGACCACCGAGCGAGCCGACAAGCCGTTTATGAAGCCGGCAGTGTAGAGACTCTGATAAAAATTGTTGATGAGAACGGAGGATATGCCATAATTCCGGAGCTTCATGTGCCACTTCTTCGGAAATGCCAGCAAGCCAATGTCCGTGGTCTAACCAACCCAGAACCGTCCCGAGAAATTGCTTTTGTGGTACATCGCAATTTTGTGCGCGAACGGTTATTGAACATTCTCGCTGATGCGATTAGGACGATTATCCCTCCGGCAATGGTCAACAAGCGACTTGAAAAATTTTCAATCACGCTATGATTGATAAAATCGATTAAAACATCGATTTTATAGTTTGTACCAATGTTAGTAATTGTGTAATTTTGTACCCACAAAACAATGAGTCAAATGGCACATGGCACATAAACAATTTTTTCGACCTTTCCCGCAGAAGGGATTTTCACTATATTGGATACTATTAGTGTATCTTGTTATAGGTTACTTTTATCCGGTAACCGGTTTTCTTGCCATAATCTGTATGATAGCACCAGTCGCATTCGCTGTCCGCAAAGGGCGCTGGTGGTGTGGGAATGCCTGCCCCCGAGGAAATTTTTACGACCGGATGCTGGCGAAATACTCACCACACAAACCGATTCCGACATTTGTGCGCACCAAAGGATTTCGCATTTTTATGGTGATGTTTATCTTCTCTATGTTCGGCATACAAATGTATCGGGCTTGGGGCAATTGGAGTGACATGGGCCGAGTATTTTGGACAATTATACTGATTACCACAATTGTAGGCGTAATTCTTTCGTTTATTTATGCACCGCGTACATGGTGTTCGTTTTGTCCTATGGGAACTCTGTCGTCGTGGGTGACTCCCCGCAGTGGCAAGCTGCCCGGCAACTACCGCCGCATAATTGTAGGAGAAAAGTGTACCACTAAATGCAAACTCTGTTCCGCAGTATGTCCCATGCAACTGAAGCCATATAAGAGCAGGAATAACGAAGAAGGATTTCTTCATCCCGACTGTATCAAGTGCGGATGTTGCGTCAATGGCTGTCCTCTGAAAGTCCCTGAAATGAAGTTATAACTTACAAGGGACAGAGCAGTCTATTACAATAGATAACATTAATATTGATAAAGAATAGATTATGATGAAAATTGCAATTCCGACCAAAGAGAATATGGTTGATAACCATTTCGGTCACTGTGAGTATTATACGGTTTTGACAGTGGGACAAGCCAATCAAATCCTAAGTAGTGAGACCATTCCTTCTCCCCAAGGATGTGGATGCAAGTCCAATATAGCAGGAGAATTGGAGAATATGGGTGTCAGTGTAATGTTGGCAGGGAATATGGGACAAGGAGCCTTAAACATACTTACATCCCACCATATAAAAGTGATAAGAGGTTGCTCCGGAAATGTCATGGATGTTGCAACTGATTATTTGAACGGAAAAATCACAGATTCCGGTATAAATTGTTCTTCTCATGAACATCATCATGAGTGTCATGGAGATAATAGCAAGGAACGGTGTTAAAAAATAAAATGCCGGTCAATATTATCATTGACCTTTTCATGTTGACCACGATGGCATTAGTTAGTATAAGCGGATTCATATTGGAATTTGTCATTCCTTCCCGCCATGCCGTCAGATTTCAAAGTGCCAATTCATGGTGTTCACATTTGTGTGGACTGGGAAGACACGACTGGGGCGATATCCATTTATGGACAGGTGCGGTATTGCTTGTTCTACTTGCCGCACATATCCTGTTGCATATAAATATTGTATCGGCTTTTTTTAAAAAGAAATGTCCGAATCATACATTACGTATGGTACTTTATGTATTTTTATTGACTCTATTGCTGATTGCGATAGTGCCCTGGTTCTATATTTTATTACAATAGACAAGCCCTCTTATTGGCGATAGGTTGGTTTGCTTATTTTGTGAGTAAATAGGATTTCGTATATTGACCGGAAAAACGATAGTTACGATAAATTACCGGAAAATAGGGCAAATTGCGTCTAATTTCTCCTATATGATTGTCAAGCTAACCTGCAAAAAAACGTTTGTGCAATTGGATTTTGCTTAGCTGTAAGTATTAAGATATGTATGAATGTTTATTTTGCCCGAGTATAAAAATCATATACGTGACGAGATATTTGCGAGATAATACCGGCAATCGTTTTGTCATCTTCGTCAGCATCCATGACAAAAACGGCAATTGTATATCTTTTTCCATCGGGCAGTTGTACAAAGGCTAAATCATTATCCGCGATTTTGGTTCCTCGTGCTGTTCTGGAAGAGCTCCCGGTCTTATGTCCCATAGTAACTCCTGACGGCAGACCTCCTTTTATCTTGTCGGCTCCGGTCGAGGTACATATCAGAAGATTCTCAAGGAAATCGGAAAGTGAAATGGGAAACAATTTATTTCTCAGGAATATATCCATAACTCTGGCTGCTTCCAACGGGGTAGTCCAATTTGCTCTCTCGGCATCGACTGATGTATGCATTTCGTTTTCGTCGGATTGTATGACGATCTTCTCAATGCCTAATCCTTTCATGTATTTTTCTGTCCTGTCGGTCCCCCCGAAATGCTTGAATAATATATCGCAAGCATTATTGTCACTCAACGTTATACTGTACTTCAGAAGCTCGGCAACCGTCATATTGAAATTGCCTTGCGGGACAGAGTCTCTTAAAGGGCTGTAGGTATTGGGATGTAAATCGGACTTTTTTACAAAGATTTCGGTATCGAGCGGCAAGCCTCTGGAATCCAAATCATTCAATACGGATAGCGCTTGATGAAATTTAAAGACACTCATCATCGGGTATCGATATTCATTGTTCAAAGTAAGGGTATCTTTCCCGTCATATATCACGGCTACTCCTACCCTGGCCTTTTTGTCCCGAATCACAGTTTCCAATTCTTTTCTCAATTCATCTTGCGGAAAAGCAACAGATGCTCCCCAACAACAAAACAGTAATGCAGCAACAATAATTCTTTTCATTTCGTCTTCTCTTTTGATTTCAGCCATCGAAAATAAAAAGAATATTTGCAATTCCGGCACAATGCTACCTCTAATAAAATATTTTATATATAAAAATCCGGTCGTATTATCGGATTGGAAAATTTTACGATATACGACCGGAATGTTCTTAACAGTCATCTTCCAGATTCAGTTATATTGAGTCTGTATCATTCACGATTTATAAGCACTTATCATCCAAACCAATTTTTCCTGTTCTTTCAGATAATCGCTCATCAGAGAAACCGTAACTTCATCTCCTGCTTCAGAGGCGGCGGACAATAGTTGTCTTTCTTTGGATATAATGTAGGATAAAGTCTCCAAAATATTTTTCAACGCTTCATCGGCTCTATCGACATAACCGGATTCCTTTACACCTGAGACTTTTAAATATTCACTGAAATTATGGCTCGGAACTCCGCCCAGCATCAAGATGCGTTCGGCAATCTCGTCGACTTTCTCTGCCGTGTCATCATACATCTTCTCGAACTGACTATGCAATACGAAAAACGATTTGCCTTTGATGTTCCAGTGAAATCCTCTCAGATTGGTATAATATACTTGGAAATCGGCCAGTAAGTGTTGTAACCCTGTCACTACGTTCTCTACTTTTTTTGTATCCAATTGGATATAGTCTAATGTTTTCATCTTTTCTGATTTTTTAATTGTACTTGTTATTTGTTTGTTACAAAGATATGCTCCTATTTTTAATAAATCAAACTGATAATTTCTATCTTTGCATAGATAAAATCTATTAACATATCGTTACTAAATGAATATACAGCAATTGGAATACATTGTAGCCGTAGAGGAATATCAACATTTCGGGAAAGCGGCCGAGCATTGCCGGGTAACACAACCGACACTGAGTATGATGATACAAAAACTGGAGGAGGAACTGGATATAAAGTTGTTTGACAGAAGTGTGCAACCGGTACGACCGACGAGTACCGGGACAAAAATCATAGAACAGGCTCGAAAGGTTTTGCATCAGGTATCTCTTATAAAAGATATAAGCCATGAGGAAAAACATAATCTTTCCGGGACGTTTCGCATTGCCGTACTGCCTACCGTAGCACCTTACCTGTTGCCGCGCTTCTTTCCTCAATTATTAAAAAAATATCCGGTTATCGATATCAGAATGCTGGAAATGAAAACTTCAGACAGCATAAATTCCTTGCTAACTAATAAAACAGATGCTATCATCATCGCTACTCATATAGAGCACAAAGACTTGATTGTATATCCTCTATATTATGAGGAATTTTACGGGTATATATCCAATAATGAAGCTATATTCAAAAATGAACTGATAAGAACTTCTGATATTGACGGGGAACATCTTTGGCTCTTGGACGAGGGACATTGTTTCAGAGACCAACTGGTAAGATTTTGCCAAATGGACAACGTAAAAATGCATCAAATTGCATATAAACTGGGCAGCCTCGAAACTTTTATGAGAATGGTGGAAAGCGGAAATGGCATGACCTTTATTCCCGAACTTGCCACCTATCAGCTCGATGACCGACAGAAGCAACTGGTTCGACCGTTTGCCATTCCCAGGCCGACTCGACAACTATTTCTTATCACCCGGTCTGACTTCGTACGGCATGAACTGTTGAACTTATTTATAAAAAGTCTGAAAGAGGTGATACCTGAAGAGATGATGGCGCTGAAAAATACGCAAAGACTGGTTTAGGAATCACTCTTCATAACATTTGTAAGGGAATCTTTTGACTCGGTGCAGGAAAGGCTTCATCCAACCGGGATAAATCGCTTTGGGTAAGGTGTATCGACAGGCTTTTATAATTCTCGAGAACATGCTTTTCGGTAGAAGCTTTCGGAATAGCAATAACGCCCGGCTGACGCAATACCCAAGCCAATGCAATCTGAGCGGGTGTTGCAAAATGAACCGATGCAATCTCCTGTAATACAGGATGCTTAAGCAAGCGCCCTTGTTCTATGGGAGAATAGGCTATTACCGGAATGTGCCTATTATTGCAC
This sequence comes from Coprobacter secundus subsp. similis, assembly GCF_015097275.1. Taxonomy (GTDB): domain Bacteria; phylum Bacteroidota; class Bacteroidia; order Bacteroidales; family Coprobacteraceae; genus Coprobacter; species Coprobacter secundus. The sequence goes on along the minus strand of NZ_AP023322.1, from coordinate 533,636 downwards.
CACGGCATCAGGTCATATTCTATTCCTCTACGGGTCAGGTTGTACAACACCTCATCTGCCGCACAGGTGTTTCCTTCGGGTATCGCATAAAGATTTTCCATTTCAAGCACATCCATATTGCTTACTCCCCATTGGAGAATTTTCCCCTCTTGCTGTAACGAGAGCATAGCTTCCACCGTTTCTTCAAAAGGGAAAGGACCTTCCCAATGCAACAAATAGAGGTCTATATAATTAGTCTTCAGTCTTTTTAAGGAATTCTCGCAAGCTCTGCGGGTCCCGTCGTAACTTGCATTTGAAGGTAAAACTTTAGAAATCAGAAATACATTATCTCTGACTCCTTCGATAGCCTCGGCAACCAATTTTTCTGAACGCCCTGCACCATACATCTCGGCCGTATCAATAACCGTCATGCCCAACTCTATGCCTTTGCGTAATGCTTTTATCTCTTCTTGTTTATTCAAAAGAGAATCACCCATATTCCAAGTACCCTGCCCTAATGCCGGTACAACCTTTCCATTGGGAAAAATAACTACGTTTTTCATCTATATGCTTTTTATTTATTACAATATATTAAAAGATAAAGTCTCCTTCCGGTTCATTTTTTTTAGATAATTCACTTTTCAGTCATTTTTACCCTGTTTCAAAGTCTCAAATAATTATTGATATTAAAAATATCTTCTAAAGAAATTCTCAAAAGCGGCTGAAACCGATAAAGGCAATATCCGGAAAAGAAAAGCTGATAAAACAAAAATGGTTGTCTCACGACAACCAATCTTTGTTAACCTTAAATCTAAATACCATGAAAAACACAGTGCAAATATAAAAGGGTAATTTGTATTTTACAAATATAAATATAAAAAAACGACTCATATTAACATTATTTGAGTGAAATATAATTCTAAATTAACATTTCATTTGGGTTGAATTATTTTTTACGGTCCAATGATTTCTTTCTTATTGAATTAATAAAGACTTTTTTCCGGTTTATCTCCCCCCCATTCCTGACATCAGGCAGACCAACGCGCTTATCAAAATAGAAAAGCTTCCTAAAGATATTCGTGCAAAATTCAGACAAGCATCCTCTATGTATTATAAATTTCATATTCAATAATTATTATGCTTGTATAGCATAATGATTTTATAACATAATACAAAATTGTATACTCTAACATTCCCCATCCTTTTTCAGGCAATTTTTCTCTTTTAAATATTTACAGACAGCAGAAATAGAAGTCATCATAAAATTGACTCCAAGAGATTACTTTTTTGAGTTTTAGTACAGGAGGGACTAAAAAATACTTAATAGGATATGGCTTTCTGTAGACTATATCTCATGTTCTAAACAAAATCAAGAGCAAAGATATTTTTATTTATTATTCTGAAACGTATAAAATGCTCATAAATTTTATATAAGAAGATATATAAAAAAAGGTTGTCTCACGACAACCAATCTTCGTTAACCTTAAATCTAATACCATGAAAAACACAATGCAAATATAAGCAGTTTTATGTTATAAAACATAATTTCATAGCATAAAATTTTTCCGTTTAACATCATTTAAATTTTCAAGGAGTTTACTCTGGAATGATGAAAGATTTTTCTTCTGAAAAATTGCTGATATAAGATAATTACCATTGCAAATAAATATTAACTTTGTTACAGTTAAAATTATTTTGTCATGAAAATACAGGTTTTTATATTCTCGGTTTTTCTATATATCTGCTCTATCTCGTATAGCCAAAATACAGCAAATAATGCCAATGAATGGGTAAAACAGGCTGAAAGCAGCTTAAGCCAAAAGGAATATATCAAAGCTCGTTATTTGTTCAAACTGGCTTACGGGTCTTTTGCCAATCAGGGGAACTATACAAAGGCCATCGAATGCGGAATCAAAGCTAATTCGTTATTTACACGTGAGAATTTATATAAAGAAGCTTTCGATTTGTGCCGAGACATGGACCAACGTATCCGAGAAGGTGAGCAAAAACAGAATAAGGCGTTTCCTGATTTGAAATTTTTGGTCACTAAAGAACGTTTCCTGATGTATATTTCTCTTAAGAATGCAGCTCAAGCCAAGGTGCAACTGGATAGGCTGGAAGAGATTGCCCAAGCTTCACAAAGCTCCGAATTAAATAAAGCTCTGCTGTACGCTAAAGCTAACTATTATTATACATTCGGGCAAAATGCCCAGGGGGATACTTATTTTAGACAGCTTATTTCCGAGTATAAGTCTCAAAAAGAGTACGAAAAAATAAACGACTGCTACAGAAATCTAATATCTATTGCCCGAAAGGCTAATAATGTCTCTTTTATGGACCGTATGTACCGGAATTTTATGGTATGGGCCGATTCGGTAAAAATACTTACGGCTCAGGATGAACTGAATGTTCTCAAACAAAAATATGACAAGAGTTTAAAGACCATACAAGAAAAAGATAGTTCGCTCAAAAACCGGCAATATACAATTATCGGGCTATGTACTGTCATTGCCATTCTTTCGGCCGCATTGGTTGTCATCATTTTTGTTTTATTGCGATTTGTTCTGAGCAACAAAAGACTCAAAAAGAACATCTCTATAGCCAATGACCATAATGAATTGAAAACAAAATTTATCCAAAATATTTCTGCTCAGATGGGCCCTACACTGGATAGCTTGTCGGCGAGTGCAGAGTCATTGTCGGATATTGCCGAAACTCAATCGATACAAATGCAGAGACAGATAAATGCCTTGAAAAAATTCAGTGATGATATACAGGAGCTCTCATCACTGGAAAATTCATTATCCGATATTTACGAAATGGAAATGATAAATGCCAACCGCTTTTGCGAATCGGTAATGAACAGTGTAAGAGATAAAGTACAACCGGGTGTTTCGGTTATGGTAAACGCCATAAATATGCAGGTAAAGACCAACCCTGTCCAACTCGAAAAAATACTTTCTCACTTGTTGGCAAATGCGGCAATACATACTCAATCGGGCAAAATAATGCTCGATTATAAAAAGAGAGGTGCTCATACACATCAATTTATTGTGACGGATAACGGCCCCGGTATTCCTGCAGAACGTCAGGAAAATTTGTTCAAACCGTTTGCCGAAATAAAGGATTTGACTCAGGGCGACGGGCTGGGTTTGCCTATATGTTCTCTAATCGCCGTAAAGATGAATGGCAGCCTTACTCTTGATACTTCGTATACACGGGGATGTCGTTTTGTCCTGGAGCTGCATGTATAAAAAAGCAAGTGATAATATCTTTTATTTTGTGCACGTTTAAGATTGTCACAAAATCATCTATCCAAATTCTTGGTAAAAGAGACGGGGTATTTTGTTTTATAAAAAGCAGTCGTAACCGATTGGTATATTGTTATTTATTGCATAATATCCAGTGTTCTCCATATCTGAGCAATACGGGGTCTCTTTTGAGGTCACCGCTGTCTAATAACTTTATCGCTAATTTGAGACAGACATAGTACAACCCATCGGTTTTTGAGGTATTTATAAGCCTAAAGAGCACGTTTTGTAAAAATATTTCTATAAAATATGGATAAGCTCTAAGCTTATACTGCAAAATTATGTCTACCTTTGCAGCCGAAAAATAAAAGGACATTTTATCATCCATATATGATTATGAAACGGGGGTTATTGCTTTTTTTTAGTGCGGCATTTTGTATTCCGGCGTTTACTCAAAGAAAAAATTTTACGTATAATTTTTATGGCTTTGTAAGGGCCGACTTATTCTATGATACTCGGAATAATGAGACTACGGTATCTGACAACTTTTATCTTTTTCCCAAAAATACGGTTTATGATGCGGACGGAAAGGATTTGAATGCAAAGCCCAGCGGCTCATTCTACACATTCTGTACTCGTCTGGGCTTAGATGTCACCGGCCCACGGATATGGGGTGCCGAAACTTCGGCTAAAATAGAGACTGACTTTGGAGGTTTCTCGTCCAGTACTACCATGTTGCGTATACGACAAGCGTATATCAATCTGGCCTGGTCTCATTCTTCATTGCTTATCGGGCAAACATGGCACCCGCTTTTCGGAGAGGTATCGCCTACTGTGCTGAATCTTTCTACCGGGGCTCCGTTCCAGCCGTTCAACCGCAGCCCGCAATTGCGATATCGGTATAACCATACATATTTTACAGCAACTGCCTCGGCTATTTACCAATTGATATACCAGTCGACCGGTCCCAAAGGGAAAAATGCCGAATATTTGAAAAACGGAATGATACCGGAATTGTTTGCGGGAATCGATTTTCATAAGAATAAATTTCTGGCCGGAGTGGGTGTCGAAATGATTTCTCTAAAACCTCGTACAGAAGCGACCGTAACGCAAAACGTAGGAGGAGAAGAGGTATCCAAGACATTCAAGGTAAATGAGCGCATTACGACGACTTCGTTTGTCGCTCAGATAAAATATACCGAATCTAAATACCGACTGGCAGCCAAAACGGTATATGGGAAAAACCTTTGCCACTTATCTGTTCCCGGTGGTTATGGTGTAACTTCGGAAGATCCCACTAACGGAAGCCGTAAATATACTCCTTACAGGACTTCTTCAACATGGGTAAATGCTGTATACGGGACTAAATACCAGGTAGGCATTTATGGCGGATATGCCAAGAATCTGGGAACGTCACAATCTCTTGCCAACGTCGACAACGGTCGTTACGGGAGTGCTCTGGATGTAGATCAGATGGTATGCGGTGCCGCGCATTTTGCATACGTTCTCCCTCACTGGAAAGCCGGTATCGAACTGAATTGTACAACGGCTTATTATGGCGATATAAATATGTCGACAGGAAGGGTCGGCAATACGCATGCCGTTACCAACTTGCGAATCTTGGGTCTGGCTATTTACTATTTTTAAGCGGCTCTACTCACGACATACCCCGTTTCCTGAAAAAGGAGGCGGGGTATGTCGTGTAAAAATTTCTCCAAACCGGTCTTAAATTCCGAATAAAAAAGTCAGGGATTTACTGTCTTTAAAGTCTTTTGCCGTATTTCCTGCATAGATTTCTCCTTGTGTCAAGGATAATTTTTTTACCGGACTGCCCGGAGCAAAATTCATATCTTTCAAATCGACCCAAAATATATCGGGGCTTAATGTAGATTCGAAATAATAGACTTTGTTTCTTTGGTCTGATACCGTACGCCAACGTGTCGAGGCAATATTGGGCTGTTCGGGGACGGATATCCCCAACGGGACGGAAACGTTCCGCATTACACTAAATACCCCGGCTACTGCCAAGCGAAAGTCCGGAGTGAGCGGCAAGGCATTGATATAAAACGATGCCCGGACAAAACGGTCGGATGCGCGATTTGTCCCCGGCAACATCACCATACCTCCTATTTGTTTCCAATAATCATTTAACGTCAGTTGCTTGTCATATGTAGGTGAATTGGTCATCACCTGACATTCCTTACCTTGATGTATTATCAGATTGCCGTCAATATATTCAAAAATCGCACTATTCCCTGATGCATCGGAAACGGACAAGTGCAAAGTAGATTTGTAACCATTGGGCAGGTCGGGTGCATCGATTCTGAACAGCTCTTTTTTTAATTCAGCAACTGTTTCTTCTACTGTGGAAAAATTATCCAGCACATACTGGGTCCATATGCTCAGTCCCATTATGGGGCGATTATCGTTTTCTCTCTTATATGAAGATTCTGTCAGAAAGAGCAAATTGGCAACCAATCCTTTTTCGTTCATTCCGTCACATACTCCTATATCGTATCCGGCAGTCACGACACTTCCGTACTTGGAGGTCCATTTCACTGTATTTTCCGTTATTGCGCCTCTTTTTTGCATTCCTCTCGGAAACATATATATGTTTGACTGGGGATCTTCTTTCCAATCCATGGTTCGTCCAGTCACTATCATGTGATCCGGGCCCAAATAAACGGCTCGCGTACAGGCTCGTGGTTGTTCTACACAGATAGCCAAGCCAATACCCAGCATAAGGAACGGTATATTTTTTTTTGCTTTCATAGATGTATTTTTTATAATGACTTTATTCTCATAGTTATATAACAAATGTTCTCGCTGCATTGTTTCTAAGGCCCTGTCTAAATTTTCCGATAAAAGTAACTTCTGCCAAGTCCTTTTTACACTTTCTTTTAAGGGTGTTCTTTTTCGTCCGTATTTACCAAATGGACTGCTATCATCTTCTTAAATTCAGAAAAATATCCCTGAAAAGAACTCTCAATGCTGACCCAGTCAAAATTTAGACAAACTCTTAGAATACTCAGGGGTTTATCACATAAAATGATTATATTCGTAGCGGAAAAACTTCAGAGTCTGTTTAAGCCGGCTCTTCATAATTCAGTATTTAATATCATGCGGAAAGAATTTCTTTTTATCGGTAGTGCTCTAATCGCAAATGCTACACTTCTCAAAGCTGAGAAACATCGTGAAAACCCGGTTAATGTCATTTATATTCTTGCCGACGACCTCGGTTACGGAGATATAGGTTGCTACGGTCAGGATAAAATAAAGACTCCCCATATAGACCGAATGGCACAAGAGGGTATGTTGTTTACCCAACACTATGCCGGATGCACGGTAAGTGCGCCGTCCCGTTGTTCTCTTATGACGGGATTGCATACAGGACATTCACAAATACGAGGTAATAAAGAGATAAAGCCTGAGGGACAACAGCCCATGGAGGCAACGACATATACATTGGGCCGGCTTATGAAATCGGCAGGATATGCAACTGGCATCTTCGGTAAATGGGGATTGGGGTATCCGGGTTCTATGTCGACTCCCAACAAAATGGGATTTGACGAATTTTATGGGTATAACTGCCAGAGGCAGGCCCACAGTTATTATCAAGACCATTTATGGCACAATGAAAATAAAGTCATATTTGACGGGAACAGGAACAATGAACGGAAGGTCTATGTACAGGATTCTATCCATGCACATGCATTACAATTTATACAAGAAAATAAGGACAGGCCTTTTTTCGCCATGCTGACATATACTTTACCTCACGCCGAGTTGAACTTACCTCACGATTCCATTTATAGAATGTATGAGAATGCCTTCGAAGAGATTCCGTACAACGGCCAAAGAGGTTATTATCCTTCGGAGAAGCCATACGCTTCCTTTGCCGCCATGGTTACCCGTCTCGACATGTATGTAGGGGAGGTAATAGCCCAGTTGAAAGAGCTGGGTATCGATAAAAATACAATCGTTATCTTTACCAGTGACAACGGCCCTCATCAGGAGGGCGGGGCCAATCCCGATTATTTTAAAAGTTACGGCCCGCTCAAAGGTCTCAAACGAGATGTATATGAAGGGGGTATCCGGGTTCCGATGGTTGCATGGTGTCCTGGCTTGATAAAACCGGAAACCAGAACCAACCACATTTCGGCTTTCTGGGATGTAATGCCGACACTAGCTGAACTTACCCGCACCAAACTGCCTCAATCGGGAGATGGCATATCATTCCTTCCTACCCTATTGTCAAAGGATGGGCAAAAAAAACATGATTATCTCTACTGGGAATTTCATGAGCAAAACGGCAGGGTGGCTCTCCGAAAAGATAACTGGAAGCTGATAAAACAGCCTATCGTCGGGAAGACGATTATCGAGCTATATGACTTGAGCAATGATATACATGAAGACCATAACCTGGCCGGACAATATCCTCAAAAGGTAAAAGAACTCGAAAAAATATTGGACCAGGCCCGAGTGCCCTCTCCTATTTTCAACTTCGGCAGACCGGAGTGAGTTCCCAACCGGTAATTTGCTCTCATTTTTGCCATAAAGGATTTAGCGAAACTATAATAATATTGGTATTGTCAAAGATTCATTATTATTTATATTGTCTTATTGATTAAATATAATTACCTTTGCACGCTGTTTATGTAAAGGTAATTTTTCATAGAGAGGTATGTGAATTATCGGATTTCAAGTATAGTAGAGACGGAAAATTATAAAATTTCCGAGAGGTGTACCTGAACTTAATTTATACAATAATATAAAAATGACTTGGATTGAAAATCTTCTGTTTACCACTGAGTCGGTCGCGCATACCGTATTTCTATACGCGTTTGTGATAGCTTTAGGGGTATATTTGGGGAAAATGAAATTTTTCGGAATTTCCCTGGGTGTTACATTTGTGTTATTTGTCGGTATTGTCGCCGGGCATTTCGGATTTGTCGGAGAAAAGAATATCATGCACTTTTTGCAGGAATTCGGACTTATTCTTTTCGTCTATTCCATCGGTCTACAGGTGGGACCCGGATTTTTCTCGTCTTTCAAAAAAGGAGGTATGCGACTGAATATGCTGGCAGCCGGCATCGTGTTGCTTAATATTGTCGTGGCATTTGCCATCTATCTTATAGCTAATGGTCGTATAGAAATGCCTATGTTGGTAGGTATCCTTTCGGGAGCGGTAACCAATACACCGGGACTCGGTGCTGCACAACAAACATTGGCTCAATTACATTTTGACGGAAAGCTGGATGTCGTACCGGAAATCGCTTCGGGATATGCGGCCGCGTATCCGTTAGGTGTTGTAGGTATCATTGGTTCTATGTTGATAATCAGAGCTTTGTTTAAGGTAAAACTGGATAAAGAAACGAAAGAAATAGAGGAAGAAAATAAAGAAAGTTTGCTCACCCCTCATCTGGTGACTTATAAAGTGGAAAATCCTCTGATTTTCGGTCGTACAGTGCTGGATATGGCACATATTATCGAACGTAATTTTGTCATTTCGCGTATTAAGAAAAAGAATGACGAGGTTATCATCCCCAAATCGGATACGGTTATCGAAGAGGGAGACCTTCTTCTAACTGTTTTGTCGGTACAGGATGAAGATGCCCTGAAAGCTTTTATCGGGAAACCGGTAGAGATGGACTGGAAAGCGATTCCCGCTCCGGTCGTTTCTCGTCGTATATTAGTCACCAAGCCGGAATTTAACGGCCGCAAAATCGGTTCGCTCCGTTTGCGCATGGGTTACGGGCTGAACGTCACCCGCCTCAACCGTGCCGGTGTAGACCTTGTTGCCAATCCTAATCTGACTTTACAGGTAGGCGACCGGTTGACGGCAGTAGGAAAGATTGAAGACATCAACCGCCTGGCCGAGAGATTGGGTAACTCCATGAAACGTCTGAACGAACCTAATATGATTACTTTGTTCGTAGGTATCTTGTTGGGTATTGTCTTAGGTAGTATACCTCTTGCCATACCCGGTATGTCCTCATCCATGAAATTAGGATTGGCAGGCGGCCCTCTGGTCGTGGCTATTCTTATCGGTCGTTTTGGATACAAATTCAAACTGGTCACTTATACTTCGACCAGTGCCAGCCTCATGATACGTGAAATCGGTATCTGCCTTTTCCTTGCCAGTGTAGGGTTGACTGCCGGTGGCGGTTTTGTGGACACGGTAGTGAATGGAGACGGTCTGTTATGGGTGCTATGGGGATTCCTTATCACAATCATACCTCTGTTGATTATCGGAACTATCGGTCGCTGGTATTACAAGCTCAATTATTTTACTTTAATGGGATTGATTGCCGGCAGCAATACAGACCCTCCCGCATTGGCATACGCTAATAAGGTAGCCAGCAATGATGCTCCGGCCGTAGCTTATTCGACAGTGTATCCTCTGACGATGTTTTTAAGGGTACTGACTGCCCAGCTCATGATATTGGCTTTTGCTTAAAAGTGCAATTACATCAATAATAAAAGCCAAACGACCTGCTCTCGTTATTGTGAACAGGTCGTTTTTTATTATAGCCATGTACTGCTTTTTGGGAATACTATGACGGAACAAAGCCTGAAGTTTATTTGTTCTAACAGAAAAAATAAATTTTTTAGTCTGTGAAAAATAAGAAAACCGAAGCCAACATCTGCATGGTCATTTCGAAAACATTCAGCGGATTGAATATGAATGCGCTGAAATATTTGTTACCTTTATGGATAAGTCCTCTAACGGGAGTTACACTAAGGTGTACTTTTGCCGCTATTGCATTCTGGATAATCGGCTTTTTTGTACCTAAAGAAAATACCACCCGTAAAGAAAAAGGTATATTGTTTCTTTTGGGGGCATTAGGAATATATGGATTCATGTTTTTCTACCTTACAGGGCTCAGCAAGACTACACCGGTTTCGAGTTCCATATTTTCTTCACTGCAGCCGATATGGGTCTTTGCCATAGCGGTTCTTTTCTTTCGAGAACGTATCACCAAGATGAAGATTATCGGGATTCTGGTAGGACTGGGAGGGGCCTTGCTCTGTATCTCTACTCAAAAGAGCGACGATTTGGCATCTGACGCATTCACGGGAAACCTTCTATGTCTGCTCAGCTCCATGATATATGCCGTTTATCTGGTTTTAAGCAACCGGTTGCTCAAGTCGTCCGGGACATTCACGTTATTGAAATATACATTTACCGGAGCTGCCGTTTCGAGTTTGATAGTCACAGCCATTACCGGTTTCGACGCCCCTATCCTGGCACAACCTATACATTGGTTGCCTCTCGGAATACTGTTGTTCGTGCTTATATTCCCTACCGTCATCAGTTACATGTTGATTCCGATAGGGCTCAAATATTTATCTACTACTCTCGTGGCTATTTACGGTTATCTTATACTTATCGTAGCTACGATAGTCTCTCTTTCTATCGGGCAAGACCGGTTCAGCTGGACACAGATGATTGCTATCTTAGCGATTTGTATCGGTGTATATCTGGTAGAAATTGCGGAAAGCAAAGATAAGAAAAGCCCTGTCTCGACAAATCAACAGACATAATTACCTTCAGGACAGAGTACCTCTGCTCTCTAACAAATACGAACCGAAAACTATCTGATACCCGTTGTATAACCTTTGCCTCCACATGAGGGACACCGGTCGTGGCTATGCGATTGGGGTACTTCTCTACGGCATTCGTCACACCAATATGTACCCATATTGCCATATGTAGGAGTCTTGGAACCGGCAATCCAACCTTTGCCTCCGCACAAACTACATCTACTTTGCGTAACAGAAGAGCCGCTATTATTACTGTTGTTTATCGGTACATTGTTGTTATTGTAATTGATATTCCCATTACCTGCCATAGCTGATTTTAACTGGAGCATAAGTTTTGCTCCTTCATGCCCTTTGGAGGCAGCAAGTGCAAGCAATTGTACTTGTAATGTGTTGGCTTCATTGGTATTGAACGTATTCGACATGGATGCGGCCAGATTCATAGAGGCAACTGCACCCAAACCTTCTTTTCCCAATCCGACAATTATATCCTGTATCAATGTGGCATATCCAAATTGGGTATCAGCATCGGACGGGTAATTACTTTTCAAAACTTCTTTCAAATACCCCAATGCCGCACTGCTGTTTCCCTGATTTATATAATTTTTCACGATTTGCTCATCATTTTTCAGCGTATTTTTCAACGGTTTAGCAGATGACGACCGCGAGGAGGAAGCTAAACCATTACCTTCTCGAGAGGTCAGATATTCCTGATAGGTCATTACATTTTCACTGTCTTCTGCCACCATGATACGCTTATATTTTGAGGAATATCCGGCCCAGTAAAACAGGCATGGAATAATTTCTTTTCCGCTTATGTCACATACTCCACATTTGGCTACATGATTGACAAATTTTTGCACTGAAAAATAGTTTCCTTTTTTATGATAACCGATAAAATCGTACTTACCGGGCGATATGATTGTCTTGCCGTCGGTATCGCGGACACTGCACGTTTTCGTCTTGGTCTCCGGAGACTTTTTTTCTATTATTATGTATGGATCGGAAATGGATACATATTCATATTCATCACAGGGCAGTATCACTTTACCGTCTGCACGATAAATGCATTTTTTTGTATAAGTAGGGTCAGTGCACTCGAAACATAACCAATTGCCAGCCACTTCTCCTGTCACCATACTGTATTTCGGAGCAATTATTTCTTTCCCATCGGAACCACATGCTCCCATCTTCTCTCCTACTGTAATTTCATACCAAGAATAATCGTCTTTGGTCTGATAGCTTACCTTATCGGCATTATACTTTTCTTTAAGAGATGCCGACATCTTTATGGGAGCCATAAAGTCATCTAATTCCGAAAAATCGGAAGTACTCTTTGCGGTTTCTTTTTCCTCTGCCGCAATGATTTTATCCAACTCTTTCCGGAGCGCATCCCTTTGTATAACCAGTGACTTTTTCGAGGCTTCGTCTTTTGTCGTGTTTATCTGCTCATCCAATTGCCGGACTTTATTTTCCAGCATCAATTTCCTGGTTGTGACAACGCCATATCCAAAACTTGCTTCACATAAGCAGAAAAGAAAAAAAAGAAGGATTGTACACGTACGTTTCATAATAAATTATATTGACTTGTTATATGCTTAGGACCCGCTTAAATCTAATAAAAGTGTTCGGTTAGTTCTCCATTTTCTTTCGTCAAACAGATTGTATTCTCTTTGCAAAAAACTGAAAAAACATCCTTAAAGAATTGAAACGGGGTGTTGCTCTGAAGAACAAATATAGTATTAATTATATATACATTGTACTCGATTTTCGTGAAATCTTCTTTACATTTTAATTTACCGATACAAGGGATTTTATCAGGCCTTCTTTGTATTTTCCTTCGTCAAATAACCCGCTATTATCTTTCAAATCCTCAAAATTGACTCCAGTTCTAAGTCACATTTCACAACCTTTGGCAGCATCTCGCTCAGACCTATTTAAGTCACGCATCTCACCATAACACCCCCCTTTAATCCCCTCTCAAGAGGGGAAGTTGCTCATTCAAATATCTTATTATCAATAAGAAAGCTATATACATTTCTCCAGATAAGATAAAAAAAGAGCCTGAACCCGATTAACGGTCAGACTCTTTCCCATATATTTATTTACCAATTAGTCGTTCATAGACAACAGCAATTCTTGGTTCGATGAGGTCTTTTCCATCTTGTCTTTAATAAATTCCATCGCTTCCAAAGAATTCATATCCGAGAGGTATTTGCGTAATATCCACATCCTATTCAATGTGTCTTTGTCGAGCAACAAATCGTCACGACGAGTACTGGAGGCTGTAATATCTACTGCCGGGAAAATACGCTTATTGGACAATTTACGGTCTAACTGCAACTCCATATTGCCGGTACCTTTGAACTCTTCAAAAATCACATCGTCCATCTTAGAGCCTGTATCGGTAAGGGCTGTTGCAATAATAGTCAAGCTACCTCCGTTCTCGATATTACGTGCTGCACCGAAAAAACGTTTGGGCTTGTGCAATGCATTGGCATCGACACCTCCCGACAAGACCTTACCCGATGCCGGAGAAACTGTATTATAAGCTCGAGCCAAACGTGTGATGGAATCTAACAATATCACGACATCGTGCCCGCACTCAACCATACGTTTTGCTTTTTCGAGAACGATGCTGGCTACTTTTACGTGCCGTTCGGCCGGCTCATCGAAAGTAGAAGATATAACCTCGGCTTTCACACTCCGTGCCATATCGGTCACCTCCTCGGGTCGTTCGTCGATAAGCAGTATTATCATGAAAACTTCGGGATGATTTTCCGAAATAGCATTCGCGATGTCTTTCAACAACATCGTTTTACCGGTTTTGGGTTGTGCTACGATAAGTCCCCGCTGACCTTTACCTATGGGAGAGAACATATCTACTACACGGGTAGAAATGTTTCCATAACGGCCTGAAGTCAAATCGAACTTTTCTTCGGGGAACAATGGTGTCAGGTGGTCAAAGGGGACACGGTCACGTACATATTCGGGTGAGCGTCCGTTGATTTTCTCCACTTTTACCAACGGGAAATATTTCTCTCCTTCTTTCGGCGGTCTAATAGGGCCGTCTACAACATCTCCGGTCTTCAAACCAAAGAGTTTGATTTGGGATTGAGAAACATATATATCATCAGGGGATGTCAGGTAATTGTAATCGGAAGAACGTAAAAATCCGTAACCATCGGGCATCATTTCGAGAACTCCGCTTCCGGTAAGTATTCCTTCGAATTCGTACGATTTCTCCACCACTTTAGGTTCAACGGCAACATTGTTGTTCTGATTATTAGCCTGCGCCTGATTGTTTTGAGGTTGTTGAACCGGAACAGACTGTTCGTTTGTATTGGCCTGGTTGTTATTGTTGTTATTATTATTGTACCGTTGTTGTTGATTGCGAGGTACAAAGCGCTGGCGTTCGCTTCTGGGGAAGAAAGTTTGCAAATGTGAAGTACCCGGAGTCGGGATATTCAAGTCATATTGTCTACGTTCACGCGGTTGGAAATCGTTATTTTGAGCCGGTGTTGCCGATTGGTCCGACGCGGTTTGCTGGTCAGCGTTCTGAGCATTTGCAGGTTTCTGTTCGGAAACGACTTTACGTATAATTGTTTTCTTTACTTTCTGTATAACAGGGCGAGCGGGTTCACTCTTTTCTTCTACGGCAGGTTCTTGTACGGGAGCTTCTTCTTTTTTTACAAGGTCGGCAGAGGCGGGTTCTTCGTTCAAAGGCAATTGCAGTTCCACCTGATCTTTCAATGCCGGATGAGCAAAATGTGTCTTTTTAACTTTCGTCGGCTCAGCTTTTTTTTCTACCGCCGACTGTTCTTGGGCAGGATTCTGTACTTCATCAGCTACAGGTACCGGCGAGGCTTCGAGGGTTTTGTCCTTTTGGACGGACTTACTGCTGCGAGCTTTCTTTACAGGTTTAGCTTTTGCCTCTTCTACTACTTCAGCAGCCGTTTCTTTGACAACGTCCTGCACCGGTTGCCCGACTGCCGCTTCTTTTTCAGGAGCTTTTTTAGTCTCTGCCCGGGTTGTCTTTTTCTTTTTAGGAGCTGCCTCCTCAGCTTTTGCCGCCATTTTTTTGCCAGCAATGTCTATGGCTTGCTGATCCAAAATTTTATAAATCAAGTCTTCTTTTTTCAGGGCGTCGACTTTTTTCAAGCCCATTTCTTTTGCAATGACCTTAAGCTCTGCCAAGAGCTTGTCGTTTAATTCCACAATGTTATACATGAATGCTTATACTATTGCTAGTGATAATTAAATTTTTCAAATAATATTCATCTATCTACGAACCTCTTCTGCTTTAAGACATAAGTGTAGAAAATAAATTTTGTTTTTTGTTTGGATTTATTGTCAGAAAATGTGTTTTTACACACGAACCTTGTAGGTTTTTTATTCACGACAAAAGTAGATTGTTTTTTCGATATTACAACAAAAAGCGTTAACGTTTAGTTTAATTATTAACTATTTTTCACAAATAATTTGAAATATCAACTTCGTTTCACATTTAACCCGGACTTTTTCACTGATACGCTCACCCATTAACCAAATTATTTCATCACCTGAACATAACAACCATGCTTTTTCCTTATCTATACTTGAGTATTTATGGTCGTTAAAATAATCACTTAGTTTTTTACTTCCTTTCATTCCGAAAGGTGTGAAACGGTCACCCTTTTTCCAATGCCGGACAATCAATGGGAACTTAAGTTTTGCAGCATCAAAGCAGGCAATATTTCGGTCGCGGGGAATTTCATAGTGCTCCTCATTGGATACAAAAGCAAATTTCAGTACGACCGGTACATTTATCCCCGACATGTTTTCTGTTATTTCGAAGGAAACATCAGCTTCTTTTTTTTTCGAGGTAAGAATCATCCTATTCCGGTCTTTTATCAACCGATAATCGGTCGACAAAAATTCTTTCCCTGAATGAGCTTCCAGTGATTCCCATATATCATCGACCTGTGACGAAAGAAAGCCATATTCCCGGACCATTTCGAATAACAATGCCTTTGGTGAGGGCTGTTGCAGCAACTCTTCGATTTTAATATAAGTCTCTTCTTCCGTTTTTATGAGTACTTTGTTTTTTTGTTCTGCAATGGAATGCCGATAGACGGTGGCTACTTCCTTCAGATGGTTCATCGTACGTACTATTGTTTCCGGCACAGCAGGATTGACAGACTGCAACAGAGGTAACACATGCAGCCGTATTTTATTGCGGGTGTAATTATCTTCCCTATTGGTACTGTCCACCACATACGGCAGTTGCCTGAATGCCAAATAGTCTTCTATATCTTTGCGGGAGAGCGATAGCAGAGGCCTTATCACTCTGCCATATACCGGTTGTATGCCGCACAATCCGGTGATACCCGTACCTCGTATCAAATTCATCAACATTGTCTCCACAGAGTCGTCCCGATGGTGAGCTACGGCAATCCAGCGGGCTTCGAGTTCGCACCGAAGTTTTTCGAACCATTCATAGCGTAACTCCCGGCAGGCCATTTCGATAGAAACTTTCTTTTCGGCAGCGTACTTATTCGTATCGAAAACCGTCTCATAAAAAGCCACTCCTAACTTCTGCGCCATTTCATAAGCAAAATTGCGGTCGCGAACTGCTTCGTTTCCTCTTAACTGAAAATTACAATGACATGCAATGCAATCGTATCCCAACTGCAACAAAATATCTAACAGGGATACAGAATCGGCCCCGCCACTCAACCCGACCAGTATCTTGTCTGTACCGGAGAGCGGAATATTTTCCGAGATATATGATTTTACTGTTTTTACTATTTTCTCTTTGTCCATGAGAAAGGATAAGTTTGTATACAAACGTACAACTTTTTCGCGGTATATAAAAGCAAAAGGTGCAATTATAGCATTCCCAGCAAAAGTTAATAAACGAAAAAATGAAAATGTGCATTTAACTTCGTACGCCACCAAACATCTAATTAAACAGAAATGTTTTATAGAGGGAGCTTTCCCCTATTTATGTTTAATATTTAAATTTGAAAATTATGAAGACAAAAATCGGTATTTTATTAGTTACCATCTGCTTTTCTACTGTAGCTTTTGCCCAAAAACCTAAAGAAAGAAAAGAATTCTCTCCCGAACAAATGGCTCTGAAACAAGCAGAAATGCTCAAAACCCGCTTACAGCTGAACGAGACTCAAAAGAAAAAAGTCTATGAGTTAAACCTAAAGTACAACAAAGAAAACAAAATGTTGATGGAGCAAATGCAGGAACTGAGAAAGAAAATGCAAGAACTGAACCAAAACAAAGAGACCGAACTGAAAGGAATGCTGACTCCAGAACAGAATGCAGCTTATGACATGTGGAAGCAGGACCGGAAACGGGAAATGAAGAAAAATTTCAAAACCGAAAAGAGACCGGGTACCGCACAGCCCCGCAAATAATATTATACTTGCAACAGCTGTCCTATATCGACAAATGAAGTGCCCCAAAAAGTTTTGTGTCTAACTTTTGGGGGCATTGCCGGATAACATATCAATTCTTATTTCAGCTATTCTTCTCCAAGAATATGCCGAAACAAACAACGTACGAATCTCGAACTGCGTAGTTGCTGTACGTATCCTGAAGAAAAGCAATGGTTGGGAAAAAGTATTGTTTTGATACCATGAAAGAATGTAGAGCAACATATATAGAACGTTGTATAATCAAATTTTTCCATATTCCATTTGTATGGGTTTATTACCATAATTTGCCCGGATAGAGGCCTTGTGGATTATTTTTATTGACGGAAACAGACCGAAAAAAAACGACCGGATAATATATTGGAAAATTCAGACAGTCTCTTGGAGATAGGTCATCAAGATTAGCTATATAATATCGAAATAAAGCAATGTATCGTTTGCAAAACAATACCTACCCGGCTTTGTTTTTTATGGGAAATAACTTTCTTCCGATAATTTTTGTGCATTATTATGAAACAAAGCAGTTTCTTATTAAATTTGCATCTGAAAAACAGAAAACAAGATCATCATGCTTGATAAAATCAATCATCTTAAAGCAGAAATAGAGTCTCTGAAGGCTTCTAAAGCTGACGAGATAGAAGCTCTGCGTATAAAATACCTGAGTAAAAAGGGCGAAATATCACAGCTTTTCAATGACTTCAGGAATGTAGCGGCTGAGCAGAAAAAAGAAATAGGAAAGTTGTTGAATGAACTGAAAGAACAGGCTCTGACCAAAATAAATGACCTGAAAAATGAATTGGGCAACGAGGAACAGGATGCTAATCTGATAGACCTGAGCCGTACATCGTATCCGATAGAGCTGGGTACACGCCATCCCATATCTCTCGTAAAGAATGAAATTTGCGAAATTTTCGGGAGATTAGGTTTCTCTATTGCCGAGGGTCCCGAAGTGGAAGATGACTGGCATGTATTCTCGGCACTGAATTTTGCCGAAGACCATCCTGCCCGCGATATGCAAGATACATTTTTCATACAGCGTAGCCCGGATGTGCTGTTACGTACACACACCTCATCGGTACAAACCCGCGTCATGGAGCACAATCAGCCTCCTATCCGCATCATTTGTCCGGGACGGGTTTATCGTAATGAAGCTATCTCGTATCGGGCACACTGCTTTTTCCATCAGGTAGAGGCTCTGTATGTAGACAAAAATGTATCGTTTGCCGACTTGAAACAGGCTTTGTTGTTCTTTGCCAAAGAAATGTTCGGCCCGGAAACCAAGATACGGTTGCGCCCGTCTTATTTCCCATTTACCGAACCTTCGGCAGAAATGGATATATCTTGCAACTTATGCGGGGGTAAAGGTTGTGCATTCTGTAAACATACCGGCTGGGTAGAGATTCTGGGTTGCGGTATGGTAGACCCGAATGTACTCGATGCCTGCGGAATAGACAGCAAAGTATATACCGGTTATGCCCTGGGTATGGGTATAGAACGTATAACGAATTTGAAATATCAGGTAAAAGATTTGCGCATGTTCTCGGAAAATGACCAACGATTCTTACAGGAATTCGTGTCGGCTCATTGAGTATCGGTGTACAATCTTAATCTAACTTTATACAAAAGACGCTGGGGACGAAGGGGGCATGAATACCCGGTCGGTACTGCGTCTTTTGCCGTCTAATTGTTATACTCATGAGAATACAGGAAAGATATGACAAAGTTATAGAATGGTTCTCGACGAACGTTCCGATAGCCGAAACAGAGTTACAATATAAAGACCCGTTCCAGTTGCTTATAGCTGTCATCTTGTCGGCTCAATGTACTGACAAAAGGGTAAACATGATAACTCCTCCCTTGTTCGAGGCTTTTCCTACTCCGGAGGCTCTTGCCGCCACGACTCCGGAAGTCGTATATGAATATATCAAAAGTGTCTCCTACCCCAACAACAAATCGAAACATTTGGTAGGAATGGCGAAAAAACTTCTCAGTGATTTCAACGGGGTTATCCCCTCGGATGTAGACGAACTGCAAAAGCTGCCTGGTGTCGGTCGCAAAACGGCTAACGTAATCGCTTCTGTGGTTTTCAAAAAAGAGGCTATGGCTGTAGATACTCATGTGTTCAGGGTATCGAACAGAATAGGTCTCACCAACCAGTCGAAGACTCCTCTCGAAACAGAGAAAACTCTTGTCAAGCATATACCCGGCCACTTGCTGCCTATCGCCCACCACTGGCTAATCTTGCATGGACGTTATATCTGCGTAGCTCGCAAGCCTAAATGCCTCGAATGCGGAATACGGGAATATTGCAAATATTTCAATGAACCGGACAAAAGCAAATAAATAAATGGACAACTTGACATTCGATAAATATACTTTTGCTACGGACGAGCTTTCGGGGAAAGAGTTTTCGGAGTGCACTTTTTCCAATTGCAATTTTAGCGGAATGCGCCTTTCGGGAAGTGTATTTATGGAATGCCGTTTCGAAAATTGTAATCTGTCGCTTTGTCAGGTCGTGGGGACAGGATTCCAACAGGTTCACTTTTCAGATTGCAAATTATCCGGTGTGGACTTTACCGCCAGCAGGGATTTCCTCTTTTCGGTACAATTCAGCCGCTGTGTCATCGAATATGCCTTATTCTCCCGCAAAAAGATGAAAAAATCCCACTTCTCGGACTGCCGCATTTGTGAATGCGACTTTGCCGACTGTGATCTCACCGAAGCGGTATTCTCTCATTGCGACCTGAGCCGAACGGCATTTTACCACACCAAACTGTCAAAAGCCGACATGAGAACAGCTTTTAATTTCCATATCGACCCTGAAGAAAATGACCTGAGGCAAGCTCTGTTTTCTCCGGAAGGTGCCATCGCTCTTTTACAAAAATACAAATTGGTTATCGGCTGAACCGATTGCCGACCGGCTATACTCCGTCATGGGCTATCTCTCCCGAACGGGCATCGACGAATGCCATCAGCTCTTGAGGGGCTATCTTTATCTGCAATCCCCGGATACCGGCACTTATATATATGTAGCCGAAAAGCGATGCGCTGGCATCGATATATGTAGGGAAATGTTTTTTCATTCCTATCGGTGAACATCCTCCTCTTATATAACCGGTTATGGGCAACAGTTCTTTCATCGCTATCATCTCGGCACTTTTATTACCTGAAATTTTAGCCGCGGCTTTTAAATCGACCTCTTTATCACCGGGTATCACACATACAAAAATGCCATTGCGATCGCCCCGTAGTACTAAAGTCTTGAACACTTGCCGTATATCTTCTCCCAACTGTTCGGCTACGTGCGTAGCTGCCAGATTGTTCTCATCCACTTCGTAAGGAATGAGTTCATAAGAGATTCCGGCTTTGTCCAATAAACGGGCGGCATTGGTCTTATTTATCTTCATACTCATCATCTTTATCCTTAAAAGCTTTTTAAATCTCACAACAAAAATAGCCTATTCAGAATTTCTTTGTATCTTTTTCCGGTCCGGTTTCCCGTTTTCATCCGTCAAGCTATCGGCTATCTTCCTCACAAAAACAAGAAAATGTCCTCGAATAAAGATTTGCAAAGCTGAATCGAGCGAAATTTAAACCAGCTCTAACAACAAGGCAAATTTAATGAATAATGCAATTATATTTACTTATAACTTGTTTTTTCTGCTTTTGCCCGTCAAACCACCTGCTATTTTGGGTGTTGGAAAAGTATTTCATCCGAGGAAATAATATTTAAGTGTTTTCAACTCTTTGTCCAGTTCAAATATTACAGGTTTCCCAACCGGTATTTCAACCTTGACAATTTCTTCCGGAGTGAGTTGCAAGAGATGCATTTCCAATGCACGCAAACTATTCCCATGGGCTACAATCAACACCGTTTTTCCTTGCTTGACAACAGGTGCAACATCGAGTTCCCAACAAGGCAATACTCGATTTACCGTATCTTGTAATGACTCTCCATGTGATAACAAAGAGGCATCTATACCTTCATAGCGTATATCATGTGCCGGGAAACGGGGGTCAAAGTCCGATATCTGAGGCGGTCTCGCATCATAACTTCTGCGCCATATCATTACTTGCTCTTCACCGTATTTCTCAGTTATTTCCGTTTTACTCAATCCTTGTAATGCCCCGTAATGCCGTTCATTCAGTCTCCAGTTTTTTATCACCGGAACCCATAGCAACCCCATTTCTTCGGCTATTATATACTGAGTTTTTATGGCTCTCTGTAAATAGGAAGTATAACATATATCGAACCGAAAGTGAAATGATTTCAAAAGGTCTCCGGCATGCCGTGCTTCTTCTTTTCCTTTCTCCGATAAATCCGGGTCGGACCAACCCGTAAAACGGTTCTCCTGCTCCCATATACTTTCACCATGCCTCAGTAATATCAATTTATACATTTTATAGTGTATTATTGGTTTGTCTTTCGTTTACCAATAAACGCTTCGAATAGTAAAATCGTTCATCCGGTGACAAACTCCGTCTAAATTTTATTTTATGACATACCGACTATGCCCACCGGGAATCATCTATATATAAATCTGCGATTCGCATTATTTACTCACAAAGAGTCTAAGAAATAAGTGGGGTTATCCAATTTTCAACAACCCTCTGCTGTTCCTTGCAATTTGAGAGTAGGAAACGAGAAATTACCTCCATTCCTCGATAGAAAAAAGCAATAATTCCAAGTTTCTCGAATGATATTTCTTTGTAGACTTACGAACCATGTGTTAAAAAAGCAAGAAGCGGGCTTTTGAGAGCCTCTTGCCCAATGCAGTATAAATCGGGGAATTTAGAGATTACGATGCTCATTAAGGTATTTGTTGGATTTCATCCGACGTTTTTGCGCCATGACATAGCTCGAACTAATCCGGCTCTGCCCGTTTGGCTGAATCAAAACTCTCCTTTAATATGAAGTACTGCTTCCGGTCAGCCACTCCTTGAACTCTCCTACCCGGTTCTTGCTGACTACAATCTTTTCGGGCGTGGCAACCTGCAAATTGACAATCACACGTTTATTGAACCATAGACTGATATCTTTCACTGCTTCTCTGGCTACAAGGTACTGGCGATTGGCTCGAAAGAATCGCTTCGGCTCCAGACAATCAGCAAGTTCATCCAAAGTCCGGTTGATAACATACTCCCCGCCTTGCATCGTGACTGCTTTTACAATACCATCTGCAATGTAGAAACAGCAAACGGTATTTACTGCGAGAGGCAAGAGCTTATCGCCTTTGACAGGTACCAATAAATGTGTCTTGTAATTCTCTTCCCGTTTTAAGGTACGCATCAACGTGCGGAGGTCCGGTTCGGCCGGACGAACAGTACGAAGTTGCTTCAGTTTGGCAAGTGCAGCACGCATCTCCTCCTCTCCAATAGGCTTGAGCAGGTAATCAATGCTGTTGACCTTGAAAGCCCGCAACGCATATTCATCATAAGCGGTAGTAAAGATAATGGGGCAAGTGATGTCTGTGTGTTCGAATATCTCGAATGCCGACCCATCTGCCAAATGTATATCCATGAAAACCAGTTCGGGCATAGGATGCGCACGGAACCAATCAATGGCATCCTCCACACAATCCAACACATCAATCACTTCAATATCGGGGGCTACCTGTTCCAACACAGCTTTTACGTTGCGAACAGCCGCTTTTTCGTCTTCGATAATCAGAGTTTTCATTGCAATCTATAAGTTTTTCAGGGTTTCATAAGAGGAATACAAACGCGGAAACGACCATCCGCCTCTGTAATCTTGATTTCTTTGCCCAATAACAGTTCGTAACGCTTGGCAAGGTTGACTAATCCTATACCCGTTCCGGAAGAGACTGTGCGGCGGGGTTGCAAAACATTCTCCACAAAGAGAGAAAATGTACCGTCGGCAGGACTTCTTATTATCCCGATTTCGATAACAAAAGGTTTTCGGCTGCTGATTTCGTTATGCTTTACAGCATTTTCCACCAATGTTTGTATGGAAAGTGGCGGCAGTACATAATCCAAACAGCGAGAATCTACCTCAACTATGAAATGCAGGTTATCTTCATAACGCATCTTCATCAGGTAGATATATGCCTCTACGAAATCCATTTCTTCGCGGAGGGTGACGACATGCGTATCGTTCTCTTTCAAAGTGTAGCGCAACACGTGAGAAAGTTGGCAGATATAATCCTGTGCCCGTTCAGGCCCCTCTCGTACCAACGACTGCAAGGTATTGAGCGAATTGAACAGCATGTGAGGATTCAGCTGGTTCTTCAGTGCCTGGTATTGGTTGCGTACATTCTCAGCCTGCAACTCCCCGTTCTGCAACAACATGGCCTGCCACTGAGCGGTCAGGTAATAGATATAACAAGTGCCTGTGACAACAATACTCATCATAAAATCACGTACCGGATGCAAGTAATGGTGTACAGTAGCATCGATAGCGGGAATGCTGAAATGATGGTGCAGGAAAACGAATGCTCCCCCTAATGCCTTGCTCAGCAACCATACAAGGATAAAAGAAAGTGCTACTTTCCACCATGTCATGCGGGTATTCGGACGATTGAACTTGAAAAAGACAGTGTTCACGACAAAAAGTGCCAGAAGAGAAAGAAAGGCGTAGCCTACTTCAAAAAGCACATCGGCCAATGACATATCCGGGAAAAGCGTACGTTGCTCCTGCGCATCTGAGAGCGATACCAATTCCGGGAAATGGATAAGAAAACTGACAGCTAGCGACACTACCACCGTCAACTGGACGTATTTCCTGTTTGTCACGCACATAGTTGTCTTTATCTGGGTTCCGACATAGGAACAAAGGTACAAAATCCTTTTCATTCTCCTGTCATCCGAGCAGAAACATACATACCCGGACGGAAGAGCGGACTGGCATCTGCCACCTCGGCATAGAGCTCGATAGACCTATTGGTATTGTCCACCTGCTGCCCTATGGATACTATCCTTCCGTGAAAAACCGTATCCCCCAGTCCGTTAACACGGAACTGTATGGAACTACCGGTCTTCACTGCCTCCAAATCTTTCTCATAAGCAATCAGGCGTATCATAATCTTTCTTTTATCTATGATGTCACAAAGAGAAGTTCCGGCTTCAAGATACTTGCCAAGATTGGCTTGCACGTTGCAGACATAACCACTGATGGGCGCTATAACCTCCATATAAGGCGATATGCCATTGGCAACCAACTTTTCAGGGTCGATATCCAGCAAGCGGAGTTGAGCATCGGCAGCTTGCAGGCGGCTCTTCATCGACAAATAATCGGCTTTGCTCTGCTGTAGCTTTTTCTGCGAGGCAGCCTCTTCCCGCGATAGATTCTGTTGCCGGCGATACTCTGCTTCTAAATATTCCAATTGCGCCCGGCTATCCAGATAGGTCTGCTGTAACATGATAAAATCCGGATTTTCTAAAATACCTATAAGCGTGCCTTTACGGACATAAGTACCGGGCAGTGGCAGAAGTTTACTTACCACTCCTCCCATTGTGAGTGTGACGGAGACAAAGTTCTGGGGAGGAATAACCAAAGTGCCATTGAATGATGCCGGATTGGCTTTGGCAGTAGCCCCAGTTGTCCCATCTACATGCAAAGAATCCTCAGGCCGAGCTGTTTCGACCATCGTGTCCACAGAATGGACAGAAAGGCTTGTCGTGCCTTCATTCTGTTTATCGGAAGCGTTGCAAGATGCCAGTAACAGGGCTGCAACCGAGAAAATCATCTTTTTCATTTCGATGCGTAATTTTTTTATTGGTGATACAATTCATATTCAAGTGCCGCAACGTTATATTGGTAGACGGTTTCGACATATCCTTTCCTGATTTCCAATGCGGCATTCATACTCTGGACATACTCGCTGATATCCGTTTCGCTCTCGCGAAATTGCAAGTCGGCGGTCTTCATCAGGTTATCTGCTTCGACCAATGCACTTGCTGTATAGTAACGTATGCTCTCACCATATCGCCGAAGGCTGGCACGCAGTTCCGACACTTTCAACTCCAGATTGCGACGGTCAGCCTCAGCTTGCATCTGTGCTTTGTCCATTTCGAACCTTGCCTGGCGGACTTTGCTACGTTGCGACAGAAACCATACGGGAAAAGAGACGCCCACCATCCAGGAATCCAATCCCTTATCGGGCAAAATATTTTGTCTTACATATCCTACGGATAGTTCCGGGAAAAAACGGCTGCGCTCCACATTCAACATCGCCCTCTTTTCCTCGGTCTGACTTTGGATATAGTTCAAGTGAGCTTCGGATAGCGAACAAGTATCCAAATCAACCGGATAAAGCTGAATCTCCATATTGGCTGGCACAAGCGGCATATCGGCATAGCAGATCCATTGAAAACGAGAAGCGGCCAATTTGAGCTCCTCTTCCGCCTGAAAGAGCTTGTTGCGCATATCAGAGGCAACAGTAGCGGACATACTCTTTTCGAGCCGGGTGATTTCGCCCTGTTTATAACGCAATTCTCCCGCCCTTTGCAATCTGTCTGCCAGACGACTTTGTTCACTGTACATATCCTTCAAATTCCAAGCATACAGGTAATAGGCCCACGCACGCTTCACCTCTGCTTTCACTTCTTTCTCCACCATCTGCTTGTAGAATGAGCCAGTGGCCACCTGCTTGTTGACAAGGACATTCTTGTAGAAAGGCACGAGCAGCGAACCGAGCGGTTGCGAGACAGCAGTCTCCTTGTCTTTTCGCTCAACCCCGTTCAGTTGTCCCCAAGAATAGGAAAACTCGGTAGCGCCCAATTCCATCACTTCACCCCGAACGGCCCGAAGGCGTTTGATGTCGCTGTCAGCGATGCGCAAACGTGGGTTGTTTTGCAAAGCCATTTCCAATGCTTGTTCCAAAGTGACGGTTCTTGCCGTACCTTCTTGTGCCTGAACAGGCAATGTGACCGCGGTCAACAACAACAGATAGCTGCCGAAACCGAACCACTTTCTCATTTTGCTATATCGTAACATAACTGTAGAATTTACTATGTGATAAAATACCGGAATAATGAGCAACGTCAGTATAGTAGAGACAATAAGCCCGCCAATTACTACTGTAGCCAATGGCCTCTGCACCTCGGCTCCGGCAGAAGTGGCTATAGCCATCGGCACAAACCCAAGTGAGGCAACCAGCCCCGTAAGGAATACCGGACGAAGCAAGTGCGGGCAGCTCTTGCGGATTATACGCGAGGTACACAGCGGGTAATGGGTGCTCTTACGGACTTCCTTGAAATGGTTTATCATCAGGATGCCGTTGAGTACCGCCACGCCGAAAAGCGCAATGAACCCTACACCGGCCGATATACTGAACGGCAACCCGCGTAACCAAAGAGCCACAATGCCTCCGATAAGCGACAAAGGTACCGTACTGAACACTATCAGCGTATAGGTAACAGACTTGAAAGCGAAGAAAAGTAACAACAAGATGAGCATCAAGGCAATCGGAATAACTACGAGCAGTGTATCAATGGCGTTTTGCAGATTTTCAAATTGTCCGCCATAAGAAAAGTAGTAACCAGGCTTCAGCTTGATATTTTTTTCCAACGTTGCCTGTATGCCCTGCACTACCTGCTGTATGTCAGCATCACGCACGTTCACCCCGATAACGATACGCCGTTTCGTAGCATCACGGTTTATCTGCAAAGGGCCGTTCACCAAATCGATGGTTGCCACTTCACTCATCGGTATCTGTACGCCTTCAGCGGTGCGCACAAAGAGCTTATCCAAGTTCAGGTCTCTCACTTTGTCGTAATCCAAGCGGAGTACAAGGTCAAAGCGACGTTCGTTTTCGAATACCACACCGGCGGCTTCACCTGCATAGGCAGTGCGCACGATAGTATTCAGTTCCTCGATGTTGATGCCATAACGGGCTATTTTTGCCCGGTTATAATTTACCACTAATTGAGGAAGCCCCATCGCCTGCTCTACGATAACGTCAGAGGCTCCCGGAATCTTTTCAATGTAAGCGGCTGCCTCCTTTGCTTTATCATAAAGTTCCGCCATGTCCTCGCCATAAAGCTTGACAGCGATGTCGGCTTTGGCTCCCGTCATCAGCTCATTGAAACGAAGCTGGATGGGCTGGGAAAAGTTAAACTCGGCACGGCCAGCCAATGGTTCTAAAGCAGCTTTCATCTTTTCCACCATCTCTGCACGGTCGGAGGCACTGGTCCACTCCTTGAAAGGCTTCATCACAATCATCACGTCGGCATCTTCTACCGCCATCGGGTCAGTAGGAACTTCTGCTGTACCGATTTTGGCTACTACATGCTTTATCTCAGGAAAGCGTTCTTTCAAAATCTTCTCCGCCTGGCAGGATACTTCTATGCTTTCGGTCAGCGAACTGCCTGCAGGGAGCGTCATCTGCATGGCAAAGTCGCCTTCGTCAAGCGTAGGAATAAACTCCGCCCCTAATTTTGTAAATAAGGCCATGCTGCCTGCCAAAGCCAAAAATGCAATGAAAACCGTCAGACGGACATGGTGCATACAGACTGCCAGAATCTTCATATAGACAAGGTTCAACTTATCAAAGAAACGGTCGGCAAACACTCGTTTTCCTTTTACCTCCCGTTTCAGGAAGAGGGAAGCCATCATCGGGACATAGGTAAGCGACAGCAACAAGGCTCCGATGATGCAGAACACCAATGTCTTTGCCATCGGTGTGAAGTATTTCCCTTCGATGCCCGTCAGCGTCAGGATAGGGAAAAACACAATCAAGATAATCAGTACGGCAAAAGTGGCCGAACGCGCCACTTTGCTTGCGCCTTTTTCTATTTCGGCATCCATCTCTGCTTGCGTAAACTTGCGTCCTATGAATTGCCGCCCGTAAATATGAGCCAGTATGCCTTCCAGAATAACAATGGAACCGTCCACCACAATTCCAAAGTCTATCGCCCCCAAGCTCATCAAGTTGGCAGAAACTCCAAACACGCGCATCAAAATAAAGGCAAACAGCATGGCAAGCGGAATGACAGAAGCTACAATCAACCCGGCACGCACATTGCCGAGAAACACAATCAGTACCAAAAATACGATGACCGCACCTTCTATCAGGTTACGGATAACGGTGGAGATATTCCGGTCCACCAATTCCGAACGGTTCAGGTAAGGCTCAATGCTGATGCCCTCGGGCAACATCTTTTGTACTTGTTCTACCCGTTTCCCAAGTTCGGAAGTGACAACATTGGCATTAGCCCCTTTCAGCATCATGGCAATGCCACCCACACACTCCCCTTTCCCATCGATGGTCATGGCTCCAAAGCGCTTGGCACTTCCGAAACGTACATCAGCCACATCACTTACGTGTACGGGGATACCGTTACGGTTTGCCACTACAATGTGTTCTACATCCTGCAAGCTGCTTATCATTCCTTCCGAACGGATATAATAGGCTCGGTTCACTTTCTCGATGTAACTGCCACCCGTATTCTGATTGTTACTATTCAACGCTTCGAACACTTCCCCGATGGTGATATTGAGCGAGTAGAGTGCATCCGGATCCACTGCTACCTCATATTGCTTCAGGTTACCACCGAAACTATTAATTTCCACGATACCGGGAATACCGGACAACTGCCGTTTCACGATCCAATCCTGAATGGTGCGCAGCTCCATCGCATCGTATTTGTCCTCATAGCCGGGTGCCACCTGCAACGTATATTGGTAAATTTCACCCAGCCCAGTGGTAACAGGCATCAACTCCGGAGTACCTAATTCCGGAGGAATCTCACTTATCACGGTCTGTATCTGTTCGTTGACAAGCTGTCGCGCCTGTAAGGTAGGAACACTTTCTTTGAATACTACTGTCACCAAGGAGAGCCCGAAGCGACTGACTGACCGGATTTCCTCTACGTTCATGATATTACTCATGGCTATCTCGACAGGGAAGGTAATCAACTGCTCCACCTCTTGCGGTGCCAATGTGGGTGACACGGTGACAATCTGCACCTGATTGTTTGTAATGTCCGGCACTGCGTCGATGGGCAATGTCAGCATGGCATAAATACCTCCGATAAGGAGAAAAATCGTCGTCAGGCCGACAAAAAGTTTCTTCCTGACAGAGAAATGTACTATTGCATCAAACATCTTATAGCATTGTTTTCATTTATATATCGATTGATGATACAAATGTAGAAAAGCATAAAGAGATCAGCTATAAAGAATAAAGTGAAATGGAACAAACGGGTAGTGAATGGAAAGAAACAGGCAGTGAAATAACTATTCGGGAGATTGTCTCTTGGCTTACTTTATTGTATTTATATTGTAGGACCATACCTGGCTCTTCCACAGAATATCTGCGTGCAACCCGATTTTTACGGATCGACGGTAAGTACATCTAAAATTCCTCGTACTACCATTTCAACATTATCATTGCTTAAGAACCTGTCTAACTTTTCCGAATAAGAAAATATCATCCGGTCATTTTCGAATTTTCTTTCAAAGATATTTTCTTGTTTTTATGAGGATGATAGCGGGCTGTCTGAGGAGCGAAAACGGAAAAATATCCTCGAAAGAAGCTCAAAATCTAACTCGAGCAAAATTCAGACAGACTCTAAGGGAAACAAGCGCTTTATACTTTTTTTAGGCTCAATAATTGCGTATGTGTTTATTGCTAACTACTTTTACTCTTAAAAAACATAAATGGTATATGAAAATCATCACGTATAATGTAAATGGCATACGGAGTGCCTTGTCCAAAGGGTTGACAGACTGGCTGGCCGAGGAATTGCCCGACGTACTGTGCCTGCAAGAGACCAAAGCCCAACCCGAACAAATCCCGACCGAAGTATTCGAGGCTATTGGATATAAATGTTATTTTTATTCGGCAAAGAAAAAAGGATATAGCGGCGTTGCTTTACTCTCCCGCAAGGAGCCTGACCTTGTAGCTTATGGAATGGGGATGCCTCAATATGATGACGAAGGCCGTTTTCTCCGCGCAGACTTCGGAGACCTATCTGTCGTCAGCGTATATCATCCGTCCGGGACATCGGGCGACGAACGCCAAGCCTTCAAGATGGTATGGCTCGAAGATTTCCAACGGTATGTTCTCGAACTGCAAAAAAGCCGTCCCAACCTTATTTTATGCGGGGATTATAATATTTGCCATGAGGCCATAGACATTCATGACCCGATACGTAATGCAAAGAACAGTGGTTTCTTACCGGAAGAACGGGAGTGGATGAGCCGTTTCTTGTCGTCCGGATTTACCGACAGTTTCCGATTTTTACATCCTGATTCCCAGGAATATACCTGGTGGAGTTTCCGATTCAATGCCCGTGCCAATAATAAAGGGTGGCGCATAGATTATTGCATGGTAAGCGACTGTATGCAACAAAGGCTCTTGAACGCTTCTATCTTACCGCATGTAAAGCATTCGGATCATTGTCCCGCAGTCCTGGTTATCAAATGACGGAATATGGAAAATCTTCCTGTTCGGAAAATTATCCATATCGACATGGACGCTTTCTATGCTTCGGTGGAACAACGCGACCATCCTGAATACCGAGGCAAAGCGATTGCGGTAGGACGGGATGAATCGCGTGGTGTAGTGTCTACAGCCAGCTATGAAGCTCGTAAATATGGCGTGCGTTCGGCCATGCCGTCGACTCGTGCGCGGGAATTGTGCCCCGACCTGATATTCGTCCCCGGCAGAATGGCTGTATATAAGGAAATATCGGCCCAGATTCATGAAATATTCAGGGAATATACCGATATTATAGAACCGTTGTCTATCGATGAGGCTTTTTTGGATGTTACTCATAATAAAAAAAATATCGAACTGGCTTCGGACATCGCCCGGGAAATAAAGGAGAAAATAAAGGTGCGTACTCAGCTGACGGCCTCAGCCGGAATTTCGTTCAATAAATTTCTGGCCAAGATAGCTTCCGACTACCGAAAGCCTGACGGATTGTACGTCATTCACCCGCAAAAGGCTCTTGACTTCATTGCCAAACTCCCTATTGAATCTTTCTGGGGAGTGGGAAAAGTTACTGCCCAGAAAATGCATAAATTGGGCATCCACAATGGGCTTCAACTGCGACAATGCTCTCTGGAATACCTTATGCGCCAGTTCGGAAAGGCCGGTCAGTTGTACTTCGACTTCTCTCATGGTATAGATAACCGTACGGTAAATCCTGAGCGCGAGAGGAAATCGGCAGGTTGTGAAAGGACGTACGAAAAAGACCTGACAGAAAAGATGTCGGTCATCATCGAATTGTATCACATTGCCGTAGAACTGAGCGAGCGCCTAAAGAAATCAGCATTCAAAGGCAATACTCTCACTTTGAAGATACGTTTTTCGGACTTTTCGACTCTAAGCAAAAGTATCACCACCGGTCAGGCTTTTACTTCTCTCGAAGAGATACTGCCCCATGCCAAAAATCTGCTCAAAGAAACACATTACGAAAATCGACCGATACGCCTACTCGGGCTCTCGGTATCGCATCCATTAAGCGACGAACACTTTCCCAGACAGTTGCGCATACCTTTTTAGGAGAGACAGGTGGAACATAATTTCCGGAGATGATGACTTATTCAAATTTTCACAATAAAAAAGTATGTCCAACTCTTTTATAAGGGAATAAAATTCTAACTGATATTTAATATTTCTCCGTTCAATTTATATTTTTAATAAACGATTTAATTTCGAAATAACCAAAATATTTTATCCTCTGATATATTGCGTCACAAATATTTTATATCTTTACCTGCGAAATCATACATAAAAATAAAACTAATATATTCTTAACAAACGGAATAGGGCAATAATATGAGAATACCGAAATATTTATATTGTCGTACTGCTTATCATTCATATATTTTAGTACAAGGAAATTATCTTTGATTTCGAACTCTGTCAATATAATAATATCATATCTTTATAAAAAAACAATCCGGCTTTCCGATTAGAAAGAAAATAGGTAATTTTTATTTATATATTAAGGATTTATTTTTTACTATTAAAAAAAACGGATATTCACATTAACCCAAAATATATAAACAGGAATTTTAATATATCATATTATGAAAAAGGGCTTCATCAGGGTGTCAAAGAATGCTGAGCAACTGCAACAGGAAATAAAAAAGCTAAACCAGCACGGAGTACCTTCTGATTCTATTTTTTTGGAACGCAATCTTTCTCTGGTATTACCGCAATTAGAAAAGGGTGACACGATTGTGGTCTGTTCCTTAGCTCATATCTGCACAGGGATGAAAGATTTGTTATCCATCATCTGCGAAATACTGAAGAAAGGGATAGGGTTTGAATCGGTCGATGAATATAAACTGCAAATCTCGCCTGAAGATACCCAAATCATAGATTTGCTTTCGAGCCTGAACCGCTTCAGACAAGATATTGCAGGATTACGTATCACCGAAGGACTGGACAAAGCGATAAATGAAGGGAAAAAGCTGGGACGGCCTTCCGGCATGACTTCTCAAATGGCTCATAAAATAAAACTGGCCAAACATATGTATGAGATGAATCAAATGTCTATTTCCCAAATATGCCGCCAATTGAAACTTAACCAAGGTTCTTTCTATCGTTATATCAAATATAACAAATAGGCTTATTTGAATTTTTTGATAAAAGTAATTTCGGTCTGTTTTCCCGTTTGCATTCGTCAAATAGCCCGCTATTATCTTTATAGTAAATGAATAAACAGCTTCAAAAAAATTACCCCAATTGACTCCTGTTCCAAGTTATATTTTACATCGCTCGGCAGCATCCCATACAGAGCTACTTAAGTCACGCATCTCACCATAACACACCCCTTAATCCCCTCTCAAGAGGGGAAATAGACTCTATAACACTCTCATTTACAATAAATCTTCCCAAGCTCCCCTCTGGAGAGGGGCAGGAGGTGTGTTACGCCCGAACACAGCTTCTTCAAATCAAAAAACTTTTATTAAAGACTAACAAATATTGCCTCGCAGCACTAATACCAACTGCCCGCAACAGCTCAATCTGGTCGCACTCCTCTCCGTAACACACCCTTTAATCCCCTCTCAAGAGGGGAAATAGACACTATAAAAGATATTCTCAAACGGACACGAACAAAAGCTAAACAGGGGAGTTATTACCGATTATTTAACGAAAACGGTATATTCGCAGGATACAACATCGTATCGTATAGTGCCTGCAATTCGGCAAAAATCAATGAATCGGCATTGGCAACCCATCTTCTGAAGGCTGTATTTTTCTTATAATCAGGTATGTAATCGAGAAGCTTGTTCAGGTCAAAAGTATCGGATACAATACCGGCTCCTACTTTCATCGCGTCGAAGGCGTTACACTCCTGTTCTATATGGACAGGTACCATCAGTACAGGTTTCTGCAAATAGAGAGCTTCACAAACCGACTCAAAGCCGGCAGTAGTCGAGTATGCCTTACATCCTGCCATATAATAAAGGAACTTTTTATCGTCGATACGGTGTAGGGAAAGGTTAGCGTCTACAGCCATATCAGAGGGCGCATCCCGCTTGTCCCAAAAGAAATCGAGTTTCATATCGGGATGAGCCTGATGCCATTTTTTTATTTCTTCTATATATCCGCTATTAAGTACATATCCATGTATGTAGTCTCCATCGGCAATCTGTAACTGCATCACTTCTTTTCTCAACAGAGGCGGCACAACGATAATGCCTCGCTTATAATCATCGGGCATCGGGTAGAATGATAACGCCAGTTTCTTAGAGGCTCCTAAAGAGGTCATCCGAGTGAAAAATCGAAGAGAAAACATAGGGATGGAAAAAGTCTTCTTGAAGCGGAATTTACGGTGCAGAAACATGTATTGATGCCCGACACAGACCATCGGGACTTGAGGGGAAATAAAGAAATAGGTAAGGCCTGTGAGCAGTTCGTAAAAATTGACGACTATATCGGGTTGGTATTCGCGTATTTTATCTCTTATAAACTTCATCCCCGAAACATAACGGGGCAACCGAAGCAGATTATATAATGTACTTTTCACTAGATTGGGGCGCTTGTTCTGCGCTGTAGGCAAGAAATTGGGACTTACGAAAGATTCCACAGGAGTCTTCATCTTCGAGAGAAAATATTCCGGTAAACGGCGGTGTTCGCTCTTCCCTACCAGGCACGCTACCACTTCGTCACCCCTACTGCGAGCCAATTCTTGCATCACCAATGCTTGTGTAAAATGGCCTCTGCCCTCTCCCTGAATTATAAATAATAGTTTCATATTGTCATTTGCATTTGACTTATATCCAAAAAACAAGTTACCATATATCCTTGTTCGCTTTCCTGTCCGGGTTTTATGATGCTACCACCCACTGTCCGGCGGAGTCATTGTTCAGAAGGCACTCTTCATATCGCCATATTTCCCAACAACCATCGGTATGCTCTATCAATGCACTTAACGACTCGACCCAATCTCCTGAGTTCAAATAGCGAATATTTCCGTACCAACGGTCTGCCGGCTGATGAATGTGTCCGCATATAATGCCATCGAAGTGGCGGCTTGCAGCAATGGTCGCCAACTCTTTTTCGAAATCGGAAATATAGGATACGGCCGACTTTACTTTATGCTTTATCGATTGTGAAAAGGAGTAATAGGGCTTGCCGTTTTTTTGCCGGTAGTGATTTACGATTTTGTTCATCCACAGGAGCAATGTATATCCGTAATCTCCCAACTTGGCGAGCCAGACCATCCTGGTGCATATATTGTCGAATATATCACCATGAGTCACATAATATCGTTTACCGTGAGAACAATGTATATAATCGTTTACAAATGAAACCGAGGAGAGTGTCAACGGCAATATCCTGTCCAGGAAACTATCATGATTGCCTCGGACATAGATGACTTGTGTACCGTGATTTTCCATCATTTTCATGATAACTTTTACCAGCTCGGTATATTCTCTTTTCCATCGTCCGAAGGGATTGCGTTGTAACTTCCAGCCATCCAGTATATCCCCGTTGAGGATGAGTTTGTCACAGTCTACATTTTTAAGAAACGATGTCAGTTCTTTGACTTTGGCATGCTCCGAGCCGATATGTACATCTGACAGGATAACGGTAGAAACTTTTGTTCTCATCATAGTATATCTATTTTACTGATACAAAGAAAGGGGGGATATATTGCTTCAGCATGACAGACCGATGTTGTTTTCATGTCGTATCCATTTCAAAACTATGAAAAGAGGAGCAATTTCTCCCGAAACAGCTCCTCTGCTTGCCAAAAATCGGCTATTTAGTTATATGCAGTCTCTCCATGTTCATAAATATCAAGTCCTTCTTCTTCGATACGGGCAGGGACTCGTATTCCATAAATTCTGTCTAATCCTTTAAAAACCATATACCCCATAAGTGCTGCCCAAGCTCCGACAGTGACAGAGCCAAAACACTGTGCCAAGAAAAAGTTCGGTCCGGCTCCATAAAGCCAACCATCCGCCGTAGCAAATAGTCCAGTCAAAATAGTTCCCAAAAAACCGCAGACTCCATGTACCGATGAAGCGCCCACAGGATCATCAATCTTTAACACATGGTCGATAAATTCGACAGCATAGACCATGACAACACCGCAAATAATGCCGATTGCCACAGATCCGAAAGGCGAGACCAAATCGCATCCTGCCGTAATTCCGACCAACCCTGCCAAAACTCCGTTCAATGTCAAAGATAAGGAGGGTTTTCCGTACTTAAACCAACTGGTAAACAAAGCGAACAGGCCTCCAGCACATGCGGCTAAATTTGTTGTCAAAAATACATGTGATATAGCAGTCCGGTTTTCGATTCCTGCAGCAGCCAATTGAGAGCCGGGATTGAACCCGAACCATCCGAACCATAATATAAAAACGCCTAATGCGGCTAATGTCAGACTATGTCCCGGAATTGCTCTCGATCTTTTATTTTTATCGTATTTCCCGATGCGTGGACCAAGAATCGCAGCTCCGACCAGAGCTACAGTTCCTCCGACCAGATGCACCACTGTGGAGCCAGCGAAGTCATGAAACGGAACGCCAAATGCCGTCATCATAAAACTCCCTTCGTCAGCATTCATCAACCAGCCTCCACCCCACGTCCAATGCCCGGAAATCGGATAGATAAACACGCTGATAAACACCGTATATACCAGATACATAGAAAATTTTGTACGCTCGGCCATTGCCCCGGAAACAATTGTTGCCGATGTAGCACAAAAGACTGTCTGAAAAATCAAGAACCCTTCTATCGGCAAACCATTGGCAATAATCTCATCCATAATTTCCAAATCGAAGAAATGCGGTGTCCCGACAAATTTTCCGATTCCAAACATCAATCCGAAACCGATAAACCAAAACAAAATCGAACCGAACATAAAATCAATACAGTTTTTCATCAAAATGTTAGTCGTGTTTTTGGTCCGGGTAAATCCGGCTTCGACTAATGCAAAACCCGGCTGCATAAAAAATACCAACATAGCTGCCAGCAACATCCAAACCGTGTCAATGGAGGCATTCGTATCTGCAATCATTTCCATGATATTGGTCATACGGACACTTTCTTCCATATCCGGCACTTCTGCCCGAAGAGTAGCCATCGGGAAAATACTCAATACTGCCATCATCCAGATACATCTTCTATTCCGGATTTTCTTATCTTTACTTTTCATAACTTTTACTTTAAAAAAAAGATACCTAAAAACTAATCTTCTTCACCTTAAAATTGACAACCTGACTATTTTTTTATTGGGCATTATAGAGAGCGATATCTCCATGCTCGCCTGTACGTATACGAACAGCATCGTCTATGGGTATTATGAAAATACGTCCATCTCCGACTTCGCCGGTCCATGCCGCCAGTTGTACAGCCTGTACCGTTTTTTCGACATTAATATCCCGGACAATGATAGAGACAAGTGTACGCTCTATACAACTCGTGTCATAAATAACTCCTCGGTATATGCGTTCTTCCCGAGCCTTTCCTACACCTCTGACATCATAATAAGAAAACCATTCAATGTCAGCAGCCAATAAGGCTTCTTTCACATCTTCGAATTTGGTTTTTCGAATAATAGCTTCAATCTTTTTCATATTTTACAAAAATTAGAATGAGACACCTGCAATCAGATAAGCTTTATCTGTCGTCGGATTAAATACAATTCCCGCAAATAACGGCAAAGAAAAGGACTGCGTTATCGGTATGGATTTCTCTCCTTTCATCGATATATCCACGACATTAAACTTATCAGCGTAGATTCCTCTCCAAGGAGTGATGCCCACCTCGGCTGCCATATCGATACTCCAAAGCTTAAAGGGATAAGATAACTGTACATAGGTAGAATAAGAACGTTTCTTGTCGTACGAGGCATCTGCTCCGGCAAAATAGGTGTTCCAACTCAAGGACAAAGGAAATTTTTCATTAAAAGTATACCCGAGTGTGGCCTCGAATGTATGGGATGTCTTGCCGTTTCTATACTTAAAATAATTATACTCTACCCCGTCAACCTCATTAAAATAATAATCGGTTATGGCTACTTCAAAACCTTTGAATACATAGCCCAAGGCCAAATCCAATTCCAAATCGGGAGATGTCAAATCTGTAGACCCCCATGCTCCGAATGTCAAACCTTTGTACTCTATTCCCAAAGAAGGCTGAATACTAACAGATCCACAATAGGACCCGCGCCAGATATAACTGCTTACACAATCGGCTCCTACTGTAATTGATTGAGATTTTGCCTCCGAGAAGAATACACCAACCCATGATAATATGACCCACACAATCACTTTTTGTCTTTTCATTTTTTCCAAGTTTAAGTTACCAGCATCAAGAAACATACTTATAACATAATGTCGACATATATCTAAATAATAAATCTTTTTGCCATAAATGCACAGCAAAAATAATCAATATGAAATAATATAATCAAAATATATATCTTTTTGTTTTGTTATATATAATAATAAAAGAAATATGAAAATATTTTCGCCAAAAAGATGTCATTTTGAAATATATACTATATTTTATGTAACAATTTATTATACCGGAGAAAAGAAAAAGGTTATCAGCAATCTTTTGTACATAAAATTTTACATAAGAAGATGGGTCTAAAATCTACATCATTCGTTAAAATTAATTAGAGAAACCAGCAGAAAGGGATGTTTTTATTATGGAAAATTTTCTTTATTGAAAAGTATTATTGTACATTTGTGTTTATCTTTCGTTTATCTATGGAATTGCGAAGGGTTGAATAGGACCTCCTTTCGTAAGAACGGGAGATATGTTGTACTTTAAATCACTAATAAAAAAGAGAACGAAAACACTATGGCAGATTGTAAAGAAAAGCTGTTCGACCAGTTTCCTCCGGTTTCTACGGAAGAATGGATGGAAAAAGTGACAGCAGACCTGAAAGGCGCAGACTTCAACAAAAAGCTCGTGTGGCGCACGAATGAGGGCTTCAATGTAAAACCGATGTATCGTGCCGAAGATACGGAAAATCTGAAAACCACCGATTCCCGTCCGGGCGAATATCCTTATATCCGAGGGACGAAAAGCGATAATAACTGGCTCATCCGCCAGGAAATCATCGTAGACGACGTAACAGTCGCTAACAAAAAGGCAAACGATATTCTGACAAAGGGTGTCAACTCTCTGGGATTCCACGTCGAAGAGGCTCATATCACTCCTGAAAATATGGCTGCTTTACTGAAAGATATCGATGTGGAAAACATCGAAATCAACTTTCATACTTGTATAAAAAATGCGGCCAAGCTTATCGAAACCACAGGGGCTTATTACAAATCTATACATGTAGATACGACTAAGGCTAAAGGTTCGTTTAACTATGACCCTTTCAAACGGATGTTGAAACGAGGACGCGACTTTGCCAACTATGCGACGCAAGCCGCATCGCTTATCAAATCGGCATCGGAATTATTGCCTAAATTCAGAGTTGTCTCGGTAGATGCTGTCATGTTCAACAATGCCGGCTCATATATCTCTCAAGAACTGGGGTATGCGCTGGCCTGGGGCAATGAGTGGTTGTCGGCCTTGACCGAAGCAGGATTGAGCGCAGATGAAGCAGCCCAGCAAATCAAATTCAATTTCGGTATTTCTTCGAATTACTTTATGGAAATTGCGAAATTCAGGGCTGCCCGTATGTTATGGGCCCAGATTGTGACGGCTTACAAACCGGAATGCAACTGCTCTACCAAAATGAAAACTCATGCGCAAACGTCAGAATTCAACATGACGGTGTATGATGCTCATGTCAATCTTTTACGTTCGCAGACCGAAACGATGTCGGCTGCACTGTCGGGAGTGGATTCTATTACGGTAACTCCATTCGATATCACGTACAAGACACCGGACGACTTCTCTGAGCGTATTGCACGCAACCAACAACTCTTATTGAAAGAAGAGTCCCACTTCGACAAAATCGTAGACCCGGGCGCAGGTTCTTATTATGTTGAGAACCTGACTATCTCCATTGCAGAACAGGCTTGGAAACTGTTCCTTGAAACAGAAGATAAAGGCGGATTTTACCAAGCAGTAAAAGACGGCTATATACAAGACCAGATAAACGCTTCTTCTGTAGCCCGCCATGCTGCCATAGCCCGCAGAAAAGAGATATTACTGGGTTCGAACCAATATCCGAATTTCAACGAGACTGCTGCCGGAAAAATCGAGAAACAGGATTCTTGCGGATGCGGATGCAACCATAATCATACATGTGAACCGGAATTTGCAACCCTGAAATTTGACCGAGGTGCCAGTGATTTCGAGGCATTACGTCTGGCAACAGAGCGTTCGGGCAAACGTCCCAACGTATTTATGCTGACTATCGGCAATCTGGCTATGCGTCTGGCCCGTTCTCAATTTTCAAGTAACTTCTTTGCTTGTGCAGGATATAAAATCATCGATAATTTAGGCTTCGATACGGTACAAGCCGGTGTAGATGCTGCTCTTGAAGCAAAAGCCGATATTGTAGTATTGTGCTCAAGCGACGACGAATACGCAACACTGGCTCCTGAAGCTAAAAAGGCTCTCGGGGACAAAGCTATCTTAGTGGTTGCGGGTGCTCCTGAATGTATGGACAAATTGAAGGCTCAGGGTATCGACCAATTTATCAACGTCCGCAGCAACGTATTGGAAACATTACAAGCATTTAATGCCAAGTTATCTATTTAAAAAGAAAAGCACGAAGTTATGAGACCAAATTTTAAAAATATAAATATTACTTCTGATGCTTTCGCTGCCAAAGGTTGCACCGAAGCATCATGTCAGAGTCAAGAGACATGGATGACTCCTGAGCTGATTCCCGTAAAACCGATTTATACCAAAGAAGACCTAGAGGGAATGGAGCACCTCAACTATGTAGCCGGTATCCCTCCGTTCCTTCGTGGCCCGTACAGCGGAATGTATGCCATGAGACCTTGGACAATACGCCAATATGCCGGATTCTCTACAGCTGAAGAATCGAATGCTTTCTATCGTCGTAACCTGGCTTCGGGGCAGAAGGGTCTGTCTGTCGCTTTCGACCTGGCTACTCACCGCGGATATGATGCCGACCACGAACGCGTTGTAGGAGATGTAGGTAAGGCGGGTGTATCTATATGCAGCCTCGAGGATATGAAAGTATTGTTCGAGGGTATACCTTTGAACAAGATGTCTGTCTCCATGACCATGAACGGTGCCGTATTGCCTATCATGGCCTTTTATATCAATGCCGGCCTGGAACAGGGAGCCAAACTGGAAGAGATGGCCGGGACTATCCAGAATGACATTCTAAAGGAATTCATGGTGCGC
Source organism: Coprobacter secundus subsp. similis (assembly GCF_015097275.1). Taxonomy (GTDB): domain Bacteria; phylum Bacteroidota; class Bacteroidia; order Bacteroidales; family Coprobacteraceae; genus Coprobacter; species Coprobacter secundus. The sequence goes on along the minus strand of NZ_AP023322.1, from coordinate 492,695 downwards.
AATACTTATATATATCCGCCTGAATTCTCGATGCGTATCATTGCGGATATTTTCGAGTTCACTTCCCAGTTCATGCCCAAATTCAACTCCATATCCATATCGGGTTACCACATGCAGGAGGCCGGAGCTACCGCCGATATCGAGCTGGCCTATACATTGGCCGACGGGTTGGAATATCTCCGTGCAGGAGTGAATGCGGGTATGGATATCGATGCTTTTGCTCCGCGGCTGTCGTTCTTCTGGGCTATCGGCATGAACTATTTCATGGAGATTGCCAAGATGCGTGCTGCTCGTATGTTATGGGCAAAAATCGTAAAGCAATTCAATCCGAAAAATCCGAAATCTCTGGCTCTGCGTACGCACTCCCAGACTTCGGGGTGGTCACTTACCGAACAAGACCCCTTCAATAATGTGGGGCGTACTTGTATAGAAGCCATGGGGGCTGCTCAAGGACATACGCAATCATTGCATACGAATGCCCTCGACGAGGCTATCGCATTGCCTACGGACTTCTCGGCCCGTATTGCCCGTAATACTCAGATTTACATTCAGGAAGAGACGTATGTCACCAAAGAGGTAGACCCGTGGGCAGGCTCTTACTACGTAGAGTCACTGACCAACGAGCTGGCTCATAAAGCCTGGGAGCATATACAGGAAATAGAGAAGTTAGGCGGCATGGCCAAAGCTATCGAAACCGGACTGCCCAAGCTCCGTATCGAAGAGGCGGCAGCCCGTACACAAGCCCGTATCGACTCGGGAAAACAGACTATCGTGGGTGTAAACAAATATCGTCTTGCGCATGAAGACCCGATAGATATTCTTGAAGTAGATAATACATCGGTACGTAAACAGCAAATCGCCCGCCTGAACGACCTCAAGGCCCACCGGGATGAAGCGGCTGTAAAAGAGGCTCTGGCAGCTATCACCGAATGCGTGAAAACGAAAAAAGGCAACTTGCTCGACTTGGCGGTGAAAGCAGCCAAAGTACGGGCTACACTGGGTGAAATTTCTGAAGCTTGCGAAGTTGTCGTAGGCCGTTATAAAGCTATCATTAGAACTATATCAGGCGTGTATTCATCAGAAACAAAACGAGATGCGGACTTTATACGTGCTACCGAACTGGCCGAAAAGTTTGCGAAAAAAGAGGGTCGTCAACCCCGTATCATGATTGCTAAAATGGGACAGGACGGGCACGACCGCGGTGCAAAAGTGGTTGCAACGGGCTATGCCGATTGCGGTTTCGACGTCGATATGGGACCTTTGTTCCAGACGCCGGCTGAAGCTGCCCGTCAGGCCGTCGAAAACGACGTCCATGTCATGGGTGTTTCATCCTTGGCAGCCGGACACAAGACTCTGATACCTCAGGTCTTCGAAGAGTTGAAGAAACTCGGACGTGAGGATATTATCGTCATTGCCGGCGGTGTGATTCCGGCCCAGGATTATGATTTCTTATATAAGGCCGGAGTGGCTGCTATTTTCGGCCCGGGAACATCGGTTGCCAAATCGGCATGCCAGATACTGGAAATCTTACTCGACGAATAAAAAAGTTTTCTCAAACAGTAACAGAAAAGGGGGCTATTCGACTTTTTGGATAGCTCCCTTATTGTTTCCTTTCCGTTTAGGAATAAAAGGTATGAAATTATCCTCATCTCCCGATAGGAAAAGTATTATTGGCGTTAAGCAGCTGTACACAAACGTAACATATCCCTGCCCCCTCTCCGAAGACGGGGATTGCGGTTTCTTTTTCTTCCGAGACAGGGAGTATACATATGGAAAGGCTTTTGTCAAATAGCTTGTTATCACATCTTCATGCAAATAGAAAATATCCTTAAAAGATATTCTAAAAGCTGCCTTAAGAAAAATTTAATCAGTCTCTACGTTTTTCCAAATAATATTTCTTTGTAGATTTATAAAGTATAGATTAAAAAATGAAAAACAGAACTTTGGGGCACTTTTACGTCTATCAAAAGTCATCCGACAATACATGTCTTTTTTCGAAGAACCATTATTTTCGTCCAACTCGTAACGAAGATATTATCCCCCTCTTATCTGCCTTCAGAAAACAAAATATGCATTGAGGGTAATTGTAGAGCTATAATAAAATAATTTTTGTCGTAAGCCGAATAAAATTCAGGCCGGGACCGGATAAATTTTATATATTTATATTATAGATATCATGAAATTTTTGCACAACGAATATGTATATTTGCAGGCATTATTAAAGGTAATGAGGCATGAAAAATATTTATTCTTTTTTTATTTGTTTTATTTTGATATTTTCGGTCAGTTGTGATGATGATAACAATGATAATGACCTTCCACAAGATAAATCTATAACACTGTCTCAAGAGAGACTAAGCGTATTGTACTTAGAATCGACAGAGGAAATCGCATTGTCTGCAAATATAGACTGGGAAGTCAGCAACAGTTCAGACTGGATAGATGTCTCGCCTTTGTCGGGCACAGCTTCCGATGAACAACAAATCTTAACGTTGAGTATCGCCCGTAATGATTCGTATGACAGCCGCAGCACACAAATCGTAATCAAAAGCATCGATGGGCAAACGGCCGATACACTGACGATAGAACAATGGGGAATAACCGATTACGTCCCTGTGGACTGGTCAACGACGACCATCACCCATCTGGACCTAAAAGGCGGAAAAGTGGTACTGGACTTTGATGGGAAAATGCCTTCTTTTATCGACAACAAATCGGTCATCGTACTGCAAAATGATACCGGCTGTTTTATCCGAAGAATTCAGAGGCACACTGTCAATGGAAATACTGCAACGTTGCAAACCTCACAGGGCAATATGACCGATGTATTCATAGACCAGAGTCTCAAATTATCGACTGACCCATCATCCCAATCTGGCTTGACCAAAGGGGGACTTTTAACGGCAATACCGAACCGGAAGGATGTGTTACGCCCATCTAAAATCATACAACAAAATCCGGACGGGAGCTATCAGGTCATCTACGATGTAAACAATGCTGCGACAAAGGGCTCGATAAATATTCCCTTTTTCAATTACAGCCAATCTTTTGCAGGAAAGACCTTGTGGAAAGGCCTCCAATGGGAAAAATGCCTGGTCAGCAGCGGACTGGGAGTCAACGTGTACATAAAATTCAACAGTACAGTGACAGGTGATGTGCCGGGTGCCGATGCTCCCAAAGGTACAATGGAAGAATTTGAAATAACATTCGACGGGTCCATGGGTATGGATTTGTTATTGAAATATATCGCTGAAACAGGAATAAAGTATGATGAAGATCCTATCAAATTGCTACCATTGCCTAAAAGGGTTTTCTTTTTTACTCCTCCGATGACTCCTATACCTTTTTCTATAACTTTGGAGTCGGATATTATGATGGAATGTCTTATGGAAGCCAGCGCCAAAGTTGAAATGACGGCCGGTTTCCGATTCGAACCACAGGTATCCGTGGGCATGCGATACAGAACAGGTGATTCTAACTTTACACCGATACACACGTTCGACCCGAATTTCGAGGTTTATAAGCCTACGATAAGCGGAAATGCGGAATATTCAATCTACACTTCGGTATACCCTCATATAAAAGTGAAATTGTATGATTTCGTCGGTCCGATTATAGACCCTTGCTTTTATCTTGCGGATGATTTTAAAGGAGGATTTTCTCAGGAGCTATTCGGTACGGAGAGTACTTGCGGGTGGACAAACAGGCTCTATTCGGGTCTGAACTTGAATATGGGCCTTTCCTTGGGATTTGCTGGGTTGACATGGGAAAAATATTTACCTACAAAATCCTTAAATGAGACAACTTTGGTAAAGTCACCTTGCAAAATCGCGAAAACTTCACCTTCGGATGACTTGGAATATAATCTGAAAGACTTGAAAACGAATCCTCTGGATGTCGCATTTAAAGTCACAGATGAGAAACTGGGACAGGAAGATGCTTGCTGGGCTGCCGTAGTAAAATTTGTACAGAGCGGCGGTAGCATAACTCGCCAATATGCTCTCTCAGATACTCAGGGCAGAGTCAACGTACAATGGGTTCCTGAAAAGAAAGGGGATAAACTTACCGCCATGATTTTAGACTCGGAGGGGAACACTATATCCCAAGTTACCTATACTCCCAAAATAAAAGTAGAAAAATCTATAATAGGTGAATGGCTGGCTATCAGGGATGAAGGGTATATAAAAGAAAACGGTATAGTCACAGACAAATGGGACGACGAGACTGCCGAGCAAAAAATGACTTATATATTCTATGATAACGGGATATATCATTTTTATGACTCGGACTGGATAGATATGGGGAAATCACCGGAAAATGGGACATATACGTACGATGAAACTACGGGTAAGTATACGGAAATCGACTCGGACAGCGGAGAATTGAGCACCTATACCATTACCCTGACAGATGATGATTATATGATTCTGGAATATAAAGATAGTAGCAGTTATGAAAAAATCACATTCAGAAGGCAGTCTTAAATCATCTATCCAATAACAACAGATTCTGAAGATGTCTGACGGCTCCAGTATGGTTTATTCAAGTTTTTACCAACCAAAACCCAAGATATGGAAACCGTATCGCACAAATTGGAAGATATGGTAAAAACTGCCTGCCCTGCAATCATTTAGTTATCCATGTATCTATATATTGTTTCTGAAAAACAATAATCACAAGGGAAGCTGCAAGGCTTCCCTGTTTCCGTGAAATGCTATGGTTGGAGAACCTCTACCACCTTTCGGGGATTCAGCGACAAGCAGGAGAAGTAGTCAGACCTCCTCGAAAAAGTCCGGTTAGTTACCGGACATCATCATATTAAAATGTACGAGCACAATACCTTATCAAAACGACATGAAACTCAGACTTAATGTATTCCTAATTGATTATGTATGGTACATCGGAGAGCGGTTTTACCGGCAAGAAAAAAGTCCGGGTGATGGGAATATGCTGATTGCCATGTGTTGGTATTGCACTCTTTTTCTTCCCTTGTCATCTATTATAAACAGGTTGAGAATACCTGCTGTAATACAAATAGCAGGAACTGTTTTTCTTCTTATTATTCCATTTATATTTTGTCGCATCAGATATAATCCAAGGCGCAAAGAGTCGATAAGATTACGATACAAGAATAAAAGGAATTGGGGACGTCGCTTGCTTGTGGTATGGGGTTTCCTCATCATGATAGTCGCAATGGAATGTATTGTTCTGATTAAAATTGGATTGTGGCATATCGGAACATAAAGCCAAATGGCTCTCGCCCTATGGAATGGACAAGGGACGGCAAACCGGATGTAACCCAATATACCGACGGGGAGAAATTGGGGGAATTGTAAACCATACAACGCCCACCGACGGTATAACCCGTGAAAGAAACGAATGGTTTTCTTTTATTTTATAAAACTGTTGCTGATAATTCGAACTTTCGGAGGGCATAATATATTTACAAATGAAAGGGTTATTTGACAATATAGCACCATAAATAACTGAAATTCAAATAATTGCCAAATCATTACTATTGTCTCTCAAATAAACCGCTAAAAGTTTATTCCTCAATCGGTTGTGTCACACCGATAAAAATATAAAATACAAAAATTAACGACGTTCTTCATCCCCATTCTTGTAAATCAGCTATTAATTGAGTACGTTTGCATGTCAGAATAAAAAGTTACGGCACATGATGGTGCTCGGATATGAGATTGTCTGGGAAAAAATATAATTATATATTAATATGTCTTGTTGTTACTGTATTGGCTTCATGCAGCACGACTCGTCATGTGGGTCCCAATCAATATTTGCTAAACCGGGTAAGCGTGACGACGGACAATAGTGCCGTCAAAGCCGGAGAACTCAAGCCTTATATAAAACAGGAGCCCAACCATAAGACTTTCGGTATCATAGGACTCCCGTTGTTTTTCTATAACTTGTCAGGCCAGGATACAAGCAAATGGTTCAACCGCTGGTTACGGAAAATAGGTACTCCACCCGTTATCTACGACAGTACCCTGACGATAAAATCCCAAAATGAAATAAGGAAGGCACTGAACAACAAAGGATATATCAATGCCGTAGTAAATGTAGATACTATCGCTCACAAAAAGAAGATGAAGGTACGTTATAAAGTAACGACCAATAAGCCTTATCACATTGAAAACATATCTTATAACATACCGAATACCGATATCGAAAAAATCATCATGAAAGATACGGCTTCTTTGTTATTGAAACCGGGCATACTATTCGACCGAAATGTCCTGGAGGAGGAACGGCAACGCATTTCCAATCTGCTGAGAAACAACGGTTACTATGCGTTCAACAAAGAATATATTACTTACACGGCCGATACTTCTTTAAGGAATAACGGTGTGGAACTGGAATTGAACTTGATGCCGATACCGGTAGAAAATAAAAATAATGAACTGATTTACCGCAAACACGATATATATCTTATCAATGATGTCTATTTCGTAACGAACTATAACCCGATGAGTCTGGAACAGGACAAACGTTTCAATGTAAAGGATACGGTAGAATACAAGGGCTATTATATATTGTACGGGGACAAACAGTATTTGAAAAAAGAGGTTCTCATCAATAACTGTTTTTTACAACCGGGGGCTCTCTTCAACAACCGGGATGTAGACCGTACTTATGCGGCTTTCGGACGGTTAAAAATATTGAAATATGTAAATATCCGATTTGTTCCGGTGAAGATTGGAGAGCAGGACATGCTCAACTGCTATATATTGCTGACCGAAGGTAAAGGACAAACTATATCGGTCGATGTGGAGGGAACAAACTCCGCGGGTGACTTGGGTTTTGCTTTGGGGCTTACTCACCAACACCGCAACATCTTCAGAGGGGCGCAGACTCTCACGACCAAATTCAGGGCGGCATACGAGAGTATGTCGGGCAACCTGAGCGGAATCATCAATGACAACTATACCGAACTCGGTGGCGAAATGGGTATCACTTTGCCTGAATTCCTGTTTCCATTTATCCAGTCGTCGGTACGTAAGAGGTTACGTGCTACGACAGAATTTGCCGTAAATATCAATTATCAGCGTCGGCCGGAATATACCCGGGTCATCGCCGGTGGCGGATGGAACTACAAGTGGTACACTCACCAAAATATTTACCGGCATCACCTCGATTTGGTAGATATCAGTTATATATACCTGCCTAAGACATCGAACGATTTTCTGAATAATCTGCCATCGGATAATCCTCTGTTGAGAAACAGCTACGAGAACCACTTTATCATGCGCTCGTCATATGTATTTTACCGTTCCAACCTGAACCCTGTCGTAAAGAGCAACCACAATATTTATACGTTGCGTGTTGCGGGGGAGATTGCCGGTAATGTGCTCTATGGTATATCCAAACTTACTAAAATGAAACAGGGTGAGTACGGAGAGTATTCGATACTGGGTATCCGTTATGCCCAGTATGCCAAATTCGATATGGACTATGCTTATACATTTGTGTTCAATGAGCGTAATTCCCTGGCGCTGCATGCCGGTGCAGGTATAGAGATACCGTATGGAAACTCCGAAATACTGCCTTTCGAGAAACGTTATTTTTCCGGTGGGGCTAACAGCGTGAGAGGATGGTCGGTGCGGACTCTCGGCCCGGGCCGCTATAAAGGGATAAACCAGACCATCGATTTTATGAACCAATGTGGAGATATACGGCTCGACCTCAATGCCGAATACCGAAGCAAGCTTATCTGGAAACTCGAAATGGCAGCTTTTATCGACGCCGGAAATATATGGACGATAAAAAACTACGAGAGCCAGCCGGGAGGCCAGTTCAAGATAAACTCATTTTACAAAGAAATAGCCTTGGCATACGGCCTTGGTATACGATTTGACTTCAATTACTTCCTGCTCCGTTTCGACTTGGGTATGAAGGCTTTCGACCCGGGCATGCCTGACAGCAAACAATGGGTGCTCATCAAGCCCCGTTTCAGCCGTGACGCTACTTTCCATTTTGCCGTAGGTTATCCTTTCTAAGGGTATTTTCAGAGGTACATTTTTTCAATTATCTTTTGTTTCCTGTAAACATTCATGACCGAACGTTTGTTGGTATGTAAACGGAATCTCAATTGATATGAAATATTTACCTTTATTGCTCCTGTTTGCCTTACCGTGTACAGGACAAAACTCTATAGCAGACACAGATACGGAACCGGCTACCGAATCGGCATCGGGGTTATACGGCCCTGTGGCTGCCGTACATACTACCTTCTTGTTTTCCGCTCCTCAAAAGCGTGATGCATCGGCACAAGAGAGTTATATTACAGTCGTAAAATATGGACGCGACGGCCAACGAATCGGGAAAAAAATGTACAGTCGGGACAGTACCCTCATCGGTTCGGTCTCTTTCCAATTTTTGCCCAGCCATCGATTGGCCGAAACCGATTACCTGGATATGTATGGCAATCTGGTTACACGAGTGGTTTATTATTATAATAAAGCCGGACAAAAAACATCGGCTGTCGTATATCGGGGAGCATTTTACCCTAAAGAGCAAATATATTACAGTTATAATGCAAAGGGCGAAGTTTCGGATATCGTCAAGAACAACTCTTTCAGTATACCGGTGGAAAAGGAAAAGCTTTTCTATAATTGTCAGGGACAAGATTCGGTAAAAATATTCTATGACGGGCGCAATCGTCTGAAATCGTTCGTACGGTTCCAATATTACCCGAACGGCCAACCTATGGGATACGACCAGGCAGGACCTACCGGAGAAATAAACAAAAGATATCGTATTACTTATCGTACGGACGGAAGTATGCTCTCATCTGAAATGAGGGAATATTATCCGGGGTATACAGTCTTTACCCGTACGGAATATGATGCGTGGGAAAATCCGGTGAAAGAAACCCGCATACTGCCTGGAGGTTCTACGGAAACGACTGTAATGAAATACCGTTACGACAAGCATAACAACTGGATATTTAAAAGTATCGATACCGACAATATCCCTACGGCATCGGCACAAAGGGAAATCAGCTATTACTAATTTTGAACAGGTTCTTCCTGAATCATCCCTCTACGCACTCTTGATTTCCAAATCAATGTGCCTATTTTATTAATTTCAATATCCATAAAGACCTCCTTCAATACAAAAACAACCAATAGTTTCCAATTTAGGAAACTTTATAATGACAATTTTACTATCCACATCTCATTAGAGCCTGCTCAAATTCTCCGATAAAATGATAATATGTCAGGATTACTCGGCAGCACCTCGCACAGGACTGTTTAAGCCACATATCTCACTGTAACATATCTTTTAATCCCCTCTGCAAAGGAGAAAATGTAATTTCGGTGTCCTCTCCCAGAAGGGAGATAAAACAAGAAACTATCTTTAATTATATATTAAGAAGTTACATTAAGAATATCTATAATTCTCTCGTTCTCATCATAGGCATAATGATATTCGGCCTTACACATATCACAATCTTTTTATCTTTAAAACATAAAGTTGAGTCCTTTTTTCTGAGAAGCCTCGAATCGCTCTATTTCCAAAGCAAGCGATTTTTTCAGTTGTTTTGCCATGAAGTCCAAGAATGGCCGATTGGTTTCTTCTTCCTGAGACTGCCGTAAGGATAGGATATACTCTTCCCGCTCTTCCTTGAATATTTTCGTAGGAAAAAGATGATAGCAGAACTGGATATAATTCATCAACAAACGGGCTGTCCTGCCATTACCATCCACCCACGGATGGATAGTTACCAAATTGAGGTGTGCATTGAAGCTTAATTCGTACTGTTCCCGAAATGTTACTGCCAACTTTTGTTGGCCCTGCAAAATGGTACACAGTTCTTCTACTTTGGCGGGCACTTTCTGATAACTTATATAGGAACGTCCACCGATACCGGCCGTAACACCGCACAAACGATATTCCCCTTTGGAAGAATCGAAGGAACCGGCCATTACACTATGCACATTTCCCGTAGTACACATTAAGGTTGCATTCAAACCTTGCAAAAATATCGGAGTGACCGGTACATTGTGTTGCGCTTCTTTCTTGGCAAGTTCGTATGCTCTTTTCAAATCTTCATTCATCAGATGATGAACTAACGGTTTTCCTTTGGCAGTCACTCCTTCATCAAACAGCAATTGGTTATCTATTTCGGTAAGTGTAGAACCTTCGATAGCCGTGGAATGGGTAATGAGCGAATAGAGGTAATATTTTTCATAGTCTACCGCCTCACTAATACCCAATTTTTGAAACTTTCGGTATAGTTGTTCTATTTCCTGCCAAATATCTGTTTCCATTATCAAACCATATTACTTTCTCAAAAATACGCTGATTTTGTATTCTTGCAAAGCAAAATGAAATGTTTTTGACCTCAGAACGATTTATTTCAAGATGATTGAAAACCATTTGAGGACTTTTTCTTAAAAAGAATAAATATAAATATTTAATAATAAACTATTTATTCATTATTTTATATATAACTTCAGCTCCTTCCTTCTCAACAAAATATCTGTTATCGGGTTTTCAATAAGAATACTGGAACTTCTTTCCTCTAATTTATTTCTGTCCGAGTCACATGGATAACAGATATATTCTTTAGAGCCTGCTCAAATTCTCCGATAATATTGCTGGCAGTATCTCGCCCACACTTATTTAAACCACATATCTCACTGTAACATATCTTTTAATCTCCTTTCCAAAGGGAAAAATGTAATTTCGGTGTCCTCTCCCAGAAGTAAGATAAAACAAAAACTGCCTCTAAAGAAATTCCCAAACAGACCTAAGCAAAATTTAAACCGGCTCTTTGCGCTTACTTGCCTATACTTTCATTTTTTCTTCCTATCTTTGCACGTTTTGAAATCAAAAGATAATTTTTGAATGGCTCGAAAACTCTTATCAGCTTTTTTTATTACGGTATTGTTTTTCTCTGCTGAGTTATATGCCAACGATTCTATATATATACAAAAAAATATCCGGGAGATAGAGATTACCGGAAAAGGTACAGGGACAAAGTGTATCATCCCGTCTGACGTACTCATTGCTCCTAACCAGAGTGTGCTCAATAATATCCTTGAGCTGATTCCTTCTTTCGAGACCGACCTTGAGGGTAATGTACGGTTACGGGGCTCAGACAAAATGACGATTCTCATCAACGGTAAACCGACTGCTCTGCTGGGCGACTACCGGAGCGAAGTGCTCATCCAATATCCAGCTTCAGCTATAGAACGGATAGAGGTAAATTATATTCCGGATGCGACCCGGCTCTCTGATGGAAGTGCGGGTATCATAGACATCATACTCAAACAGAGTTATAATGGCAAAATGTCGGGTTCAGTGCATGCCGATGTCGCCAACAATGACCGGTACAGTGCCGGTGGTACGTGGGGGGCTTCTTTCGGCAAAGTGTCGGTGAACGCTAATGCGGCTTACAAGAAAGAAATGCGCCAACGGGCTTTTAAAAGGTATGACAGGGACGGTAATTTATTACTGGATAATACGGCAAAAGCAAGACCTCAAACTGTAACGAGCCATATCGGTGTAAATTATAGCATCAATTCTGCGAACCGCCTGGGTGGCGAGGCTTCGTTTTTCTATCTGAACTTCGACCGTATAGGAAATATCATCAACCCGAAAGCTCAGGTAAGACGGGATAACGAACAGTCTCAAAAGGACGGAAGCGGGTCTTTATTTTACGAGCATACTTTTTCTCTGAAAGGACGAATCAAAATCGAGGGTACGTATCGTAAATCAGTATATCGGGAGGACAATCAGAATACCCGAATTTCCACTGCTCCCCATGCTTTGATGTTTACTCATACCATAGACCAATCGGTCGATGAATATGATGCCAATCTGTCTTATCTACAGCCGTTGACTGACGGGCAGGTACTGAAAGCCGGATATAACGGACGCTGGCAGAGTGCAGATAATGAATATAACAAAGATAATCGCCTCCCCCGCCCTTCTATATTGGCTTACAACACCGATTTTTGCCAAAACATACAATCCCTGTATGTACAATATGAAATAAACCGTACCGACTGGGAAGCACGTGCAGGTCTACGAGGAGAGTATTATCATCGTCATCTGTCGCTATCAGAGGCGGGAAACAAGTCCCGGACTGACTGGTATCTGTTGCCATTTGCGTCTCTTTCTTATCGCATCAACGGCAGCAACAGCGTCTCTATCGACTACGGAAGACGTGTCAACAGGCCTGTGTTTTCCCAACTGAATCCTACTCCTATTCCTTCGGCTGAGGATGAGACATATAATGTGGTCGGAAATCCTGATGTAAAACCTGAATTTATCGATAATTTATCTCTTTCGTATGAGTTCAGGCATCCGATTATCAGTATCGTACCTTCACTTTACTACCGTCATCGGGATAATGGCATCGCCGAAATCATACAGGAGAATGCCGACTCTAAAACGATAGGTATTGTAAATATATTCGATACGAATACGGCAGGGTTCGACCTTTCGCTACGTATATCTCCTCTGTCATGGTTCGACTTGAATATAGCGGGGAATGTGTATCATGACGAAATACAGGCGGACAAACGGGGCGGGATAAAAAAGGATTGGGCTCAGAGTATACGTGGGACTGCTGATGTAAAATTGTCTCCCAATACGCTTCTGCAATGCACCGGATTATGGTACTCCGACATTATGACGGTACAGGGTTGTATCAAATCGCACTACCGCATAGATACGGGTATCACCCAACAGGTATTCGCCCGCCGGGGAGAGGTAAGCCTATCCGTTACCGACTGGCTCAACTCGGCTCGGGAAACGATTGTCATAGATACACCTGACCTGTATCAGAAAAATGTCAAAACCAGAGATTCCCGTATTGTGTGGTTGGGTTTTGCTTGGAATTTTCACTCTAAATAGAACAATGGAATATTATAAACAACTTAAACCAAATAGCTTATGAAACAAAAGAAATGGATTGCGAGTTTAGCTTTGGCTATTGTTTTCGCTCCGGCAAAGGCTGATGAAGGAATGTGGCTGTTGCCTTTCTTGAAACAGCAGAACACTGAAACTTTGAAAGAGTTGGGATTGAAACTTGATGTAGACGACATCTACAGTCCGGATACAACATCTTTGAAAGATGCGGTCGTTATTTTCGGTGGAGGATGTACCGGTGAGATTATTTCTCCGGAGGGTCTCCTGCTTACTAACCACCATTGCGGATACAGCTCGATACAGCAGCATAGCACCGTAGAGCACAATTATTTGCAGGATGGTTTCTGGGCCATGAACCGCGATGAGGAGCTTCCTACTCCGGGATTGCAGGTACGCTTTATCGACAAGATAGAAGAGGTTACTGATTTTGTGAAAGCCGAACTTGCCGATGATGTGGAAAAGGATGCGATGAAAGCATTTAAGGCGAGTGTACTGGACAGCCTCGCCAAAAAGAAAATAGGACAAGAGTATCTTGAGGAACATCCTTGGGTAGAGGTTTCGATAAAACCATTTTATGGAGGTAACCGGTACTTCATGTTCACCATGAATGTATATGACGATGTTCGTATGGTAGGTGCTCCTCCTTCGTCTATCGGAAAATTCGGTGCTGATACCGATAACTGGATGTGGCCTCGCCATACCGGAGACTTCTCGCTATTCAGAGTATACACCGATAAAAACGGTAATCCGGCCAAATATTCTCCAGAGAATATACCGTTGAAGCCCAAGCGTTACTTCAATATCTCGCTGAAGGGTATCGACAAGGGCGACTATGCCATGATTATGGGCTTCCCCGGAACGACCAACCGTTATTATACTTCTTGGGAGGTAAAGCAACGCCGTGACATCGAGAATGCCATCCGCATAAAAATGAGGGGTGTAAGGCAGGAGGTATTGCTGGCCGAAATGCTGGCCGACCCTAAAGTACAAATACAGTATGCCAGCAAATATGCCAGCTCAAGCAACTACTGGAAAAATGCTATCGGCATGAACCGGGGTATCGACAAGTTGGATGTCATCGGACAGAAAGAAAAGAGAGAAGCCGATTTCAGAGCTTGGGCTGAAAAAAACAATCATCCGGAATATGTCGAGGCTTTGGAAAAGATAAAGAATGCCGTAGAAGCTCAAAATGGTATCTTGTCTCAATATTATCTTCTCAGTGAAGGTTTGCTGCGGGGTGTGGAATTTTCGCGAGTACCGACTTCTTTGGGCAAGCTCAAGGAGGCCTTGGAACAAAAAAATCAGGATATTGTAAAACAGGAGCTGGAACAGTTGCAGAAGGCTTACAAGACGTTTGCCAACCAGGATTATAACCGGACAGTCGACAATCGTGTATCGAAAGCCATGCTGAAAGCTTATATGAAAGAGGTAAAACCGGAGGACCGTCCTGATATATTCGAACTGATAGAAAAGAAATATAAGGGGAATGTAGACAAATTTGTTGACGATGCTTTTGCCAAATCTATCTACGGAAGTGATGCCAACTTTGAAAAGTTTGTCAAAAAACCGTCGGTCAAAGCTATTGATAATGACTTGATGATCCGTTTTGCCTCTTCCGTAAGTAAAAAACAAAGGGAACTGCTGAAAGACAGGAAGTCTTATAACCAGGATTTCACTTTGGCTAATGAAACTTATATCAAAGGCTTGCTCGAAATGCAAAAGGGACAGCCGACTTATCCGGATGCCAATTTTACGATACGTATGACATACGGACAGGTATTGCCCTACTCTCCTGCCGACGGTGTGGAATATAATTATTTCACGACTTTGAAAGGTGTTATGGAAAAGGAAGATCCCGATAACTGGGAGTTCGTCGTACCGGCTAAACTGAAAGAGCTTTACGAGAAGAAGGATTTCGGTGAATATGCAATGAAAAACGGGGAGGTGCCTACGTGCTTCCTTTCGAATAACGATATTACCGGCGGCAACTCGGGTAGCCCGGTCATCAATGCCAACGGAGAATTGATAGGTGCGGCTTTCGACGGCAATTGGGAGGCCATGAGTGGCGATATTGTCTTTGAAAAAGATTTGCAACGTACTATCAGTGTAGATATACGTTATATTCTCTTTATCATCGATAAGTATGCCGGTGCCCGCCACTTGATAGATGAAATGACGATTATCAAATAATTGTCCGAGGGACAAGAAAACTAAAAAGCCGTTGCAAGTAACTGTGCAACGGCTTTTTTTTTGAAACGGCCCGTCCGATATTTGAACAGTCTCTTAAAACCGGACAAATGCTCCCACTCTCTTCAATATCTCATCCTAAGCCGCCTATTTCATCGTAACACACCCCTTAATCCCCTCTCGAGAGGGGAATATTGCATTATAACTGTCTTATTTTTTAATGAAAATAGCTCCTTGAACATCTTCTATAATCTGTATCTCGCAATATCTCATCCTATGCCACGCGACTCATCGTAACACACCCCTTGGTCCCCTCTCGAGAGGGGAATATTGCATTATAACTGTCTTATTTTTTAATGAAAATAGCTCCTTGAACATCTTCTATAATCTGTATCTCGCAATATCTCATCCTATGCCACGCGACTCATCGTAACACACCCCTTGGTCCCCTCTCGAGAGGGGAATTTTCTATTATAACTACCTAATTTTCAGAAATTATCAAAACTAACCCGGGTAAAATTTAGACTGACTCATAGAGTTTTTTGCAATTTTTGTTGTAGATTTGCACCCCCAATTAAAAAAAAGAGAAATGAATATAGCAGCTTTGGTTTCGGGAGGTGTAGACAGTGCTGTTGTCGTACACAGGTTGAAAGAGAGAGGTGAAGACCCGACATTGTTTTATATACGTATCGGCATGGAGGGCGACGGTGGAGACTGCTCGTTTGAGGAGGATATCGAGATAGTAACATGGCTGTCTCATAAATACGGCTGCCGATTTGAGGAGGTATCGCTGCATAAGGAATATTGGGAGCATGTAATAGAATATACTATCGATTCTGTCAAAAGAGGGCTGACACCGAATCCGGACATGATGTGCAATAAACTGATTAAATTCGGTTTTTTTGAAAAATATTGGGGTAAGGATTTCGATAAAATTGCTACAGGGCATTATGCCAATACCACAATAGGGCCAGATAACCGCATATACTTGTCTACAGCAGCCGACAAGCAAAAAGACCAGACTTATTTCTTGGGGCAGATAAATGCTTTGCAGGTATCCAAGCTGCTCTTTCCCATCGGTGACTTGCAAAAAAGCGAAGTGCGCCAAATTGCCATAGAGACCAAACTGCCTAATGCCCGACGCAGAGACAGCCAAGGGATATGTTTTCTGGGAAAAATAAATTATAATGATTTTATCAAACGTTATTTAGGGGAAAAGAAAGGGGCTATCATCGAGCTGGAAACCGGCCGGAAAATCGGGGAACATAACGGGTTCTGGTTCCACACCATCGGACAGAGAAAAGGTCTGGGCCTGAGCGGTGGTCCTTGGTATGTGACCGGTAAGAACACGGATGAAAATATCATTTATGTATCGAACGGATACGAAACGGAGAAGCAATACGGCAAAGTGCTTCCCCTCGACGGAATGCACTTCATCTCGGGAACTCCTTGGAATGAACATGATTATCCGGTCGAAGTCGCTTTTAAAAACCGGCATACTCCTGAATTTTCCCGAGGCACTTTATCCCGCCATGAACTTACAGGGGCTTATTCTTTACATTCTGAATCTCCGATACAGGGTATCGCCCCCGGACAGTTTGCCGTCATTTATGACCGGGAACAACGTTTATGCCTGGGAAGCGGCGTCATCACGACGGAACGATAATTAATCTCTTTATTTAAGATTATTCTAATCGTTGAAATTCAGTATTCCCTATTTGAAAATTTAATTTTTAATCTTGATTTTCCAGTTATTTCCATTTTAAGGGAACAAACCGTTCAATAAACAAAGCCTTACGGGGCTAAAGTCTATCTTATTACGGAAGACATTTCATCTCCAAATCAAAATGAAGTCTTAATTCTATCGCTATCCATTATTCTGCCTCATTCTATTTTGTCTACAAAATAGAAAATAATTCTGCTGAAAAAGATATATTTTTTAACATGCATAATGCTAAAATTCTATTAACTAATTTTACTTAAGTTCAATAAATCAAATTTTTTTTATCCGGCATAGCTATAAAAAATAAAAATATACTCCTAAAACCAGTCGTACATCTGTCGCCCAAATTTCCCAATAAAAAATATTATCATGCTATCTTTGTGTTTTCTTTCGGTTTTTTTCCTTGTTTTTATTCGTCTGATAGCCCTCTATCCTCTTCTCAAAAAACAGAAAAACATCCCTGAAAGAAACTCTCAAATCTGACTTGAGCAAATTTTAGACAAGCTCCTAATCATGCTGTTTTTATTCCTTCACCACAAAAGTTTCTGTTACAGTTTACAAAAAATATTTTCCCAATATAAATAATGTTTTGCCTATATTGAAAAAAAATGGGAGGTTGAATAATAATAAAAATTTATAATGAGTAATTTTTTTTTATAATCTGTTATTATAAATGAAAGCTGGACAGCAAAATATGTCTCTTACTGCCGTGTTACAAGTTGTAAATACGTGGAAACCAACATAATGCTCAACAACTTTATCTGTCAAAGAGGAGACATAATTTTGTCACTATTTGTAACCTTGTCCTCTTTATTGCTTCTTTGCCAAAAATTTGAAAAACAATTTATATATTATCATCTAAAAAAATATAATATGAAAATTTCAAGAAGAAACTTCCTTAAAAAGGGATTATCCGGAACATTACTTCTTAGTGCTGCAACTTTGCCACAACCACTGACCGCATTAGCTACCATTCCTTCAATCTCAGATGTAAATAAAAAAAAATCTAAGAAACGAGTAGTTTTACTTGGCCTAGACGGAATATGTGTAGATGGATTTCAACAGGCAAAAACGCCCAATTTGGATACTTTGTTTTCAGAAGGAGTATTATCTTTAGAAACTCGTGTTGTAATGCCTTCAATCACTTTACCCAATTGGACAAGCCATCTGACGGGCAGCGGTCCCGAACAACATGGGGTAGTAGATAATGGCTGGACTCTTTCTAAACACCAATTACCAAGTGTCGAGACAGACTCAGAGGGGTATTATCCCTCTGTTTTTAAAGTTCTTAAAGATGCTAATCCACATATAAAAACCGCATTCTATTACAACTGGCTTAATTTAATCTATCCATATAATCAACAGTATCTGGATGAAGTCAGTTTCCTGAAAGAAGATGCCTATCTTCTAAATTATGAAAAAGCTTTCAATTTTCTGGTAAAAAACCGAGAAGAGCCAACATTGGTATTTCTTTACTCAGTACATACGGATCATGCCGGACATAAATACAAGTGGATGTCACAAGAATATATTCATTCTATTGAAGAAGCTGATATAGAGATAGGTAAGTTTATTGACAAAATGAAACAGGAAAATTTGTATGACGAGACCCATTTTATGTTCTTAACAGACCACGGCGGGATTGAATACGGACATGGAGGTGTCAGTACAGATGAAATGGTTGTACCTTGGGGCATAACCGGACCTCATATTGCTAAAGGGATGAAAATGAAGGAAGCAAACAATACTGTGAATACAGCATCCGTTATTCTACATTTGTTTGAAGTCGAGCAACCTTTATGCTGGACCGGGGAAGTACCTACTTCTATTTTTAAATAAAGTACATTTTATCTCCATATTTTCTTGTCATGATGATATAATTTGAATATCCGGCAGAAACGAATAAATTTCGGTCAGGATTTTCTAAAAAAATCTATCCATAACAATCTTTCCCCCTGATAGTTATGAATAGATTTTTTAGTAACAAAGGTTATAGACATAATCCCGACGATTTCAAATCCACCCAATAATAGACAACGACTAATAAAATTGTTTATAAAGAAAAAATGAATAAATGCAATATATAATTACTTTCTAATCGATAACGAAAACCAAAGATTCTAAAGGCGGTGCCCACTCGTATATAAACCGGGCATGGGAGGTTGCATTGCGTACGCACATATGGGAACGGGGTGTTGTCCCCAATGAGGGACTGTATTCTATCATTTCGGTATGGGGTACATTGACCGGAACACCATGGATATATCCGCCATTGGTAAACCGGCTGGCATATGGGGCAAAGCCTCCGTGTTTGGGCTTGCCATCCTGTAAATATATCATCTTGGGTTTATGTTCTTGTATGACGAAGAGTCCGAGCGGAGTCTCCTGCATATATGGAGGTTTGTGCATCCCGGTCGTTGCGGGGTTCATGCTCCGTACAAGCCATACGGAGTCTTTCTTTTCAAGGGTCGTTATATTCTGATTGGTAACATCGACAAAAACTGTTTTATAAAATACTACGGTGTCGGCAATGTGTTTTACGTAACGTACCGGAACAGACCAATTGCCGTCGAAACTGACTCCGATAATCTTGACAAATACGGAATCGGTATCTATGACTTTTACCAATGAACCGTCTCTACCGTAAAGCTCAGGAGCCAGGGAATCTCTGTCTGAATACAGGGGAACCGACTGGTAACGTTCTACTTCCAACGAATCGGAAATACGGCGGTAGGCATTCCGGTGAAAATTTTTTACCAACGGGGCTTCTCCGTTCCGGTTTTTGTAGTTTTGCAATACTCCCCACCGTTGCGGATGTGACTGCAAAGAATCTATCCTGGCCAGATGCCTTTTAATTTTTGTCCACTGAAAAACGCGTACTGTGTCTTTATATGGATAAGTGTCGCCTAAGGAATGGTTATCGTACAGATATTCTTTTTTTATCTTGACTTTTTCTACCCATGTCTTGTGTAATACCACCGTATCGGTGAATACCGTATCGGCCATTGTGGTGTCGGTCATATTCAATACTGACAGGGTATCGGCTGTTGCTGCTTCTATCTGTTCTTTTCTGTCCGGACGGTGTGTACATGATACTAATCCATAGAGACAGATAAGTATATATACAGGAAGCTGTTTAAATAGCGTATTATGTTTCATTAAATACAATGTTTCTTTATGACTATATATTCAATAACAATTTTAGGCGCTAAATTCCTTTTGTCATTTCCATATCCAATATGGTGCAATTTAAAAATTTATTTTGGTATTTACACTATCCGAGAGATTAAGTGCCTATCTGAACTTTCCAAATAGAAGTAATAACTGCATCTCGCAGTATTTCATTTTATACTGCAATGCTCATCGTAACACACCCCTTAATCCCCTCTCGAGAGGGGAATTTTCTATTATAACTATCTCATTTTCAATAAAAAAATAGAAGCTTAATCTGTCATATAAAAATAAAGAGACACGATTTGTATCACATAGCAAATCGTGTCTCTTCTCCTTGCCCGGAGGCTATTTATACTCTCTTTTTTATATCAGTTATTTTCGGGACGAAGTTTGCGCACCATAACTCCGGCTTGCCACATTTCGCTATCGCGCAATTCTTTCAACTCAGCTTCGAGGCCTTTGCGATAGTCGGGCTTACTGTTGGTATCGATAGAGCGTTGTGCTTCGTTTCCTTTGGCTACTTCGCTGTACAATTCTTCGAACACGGGTTTTGTGGCATCCCTGAATTTCTTCCACCAATCCAAGGCTCCCCGTTGTGCAGTGGTAGAACAGTTGGCATACATCCAATCCATTCCGTTTTCCGCTACAAGGGGCATCAATGATTGTGTAAGCTCTTCGATGGTTTCATTAAATGCTTCCGAAGGTGAATGTCCGTTGGCACGTAATACGTCGTACTGTGCGGCAAACAAGCCTTGAATAGCTCCCATCAGGGTACCGCGTTCACCGGTAAGGTCTGAATAAACTTCGCGTTTGAAGGTTGTCTCGAACAGATAACCCGAACCTACGCCTATGCCCAAAGCTATCACTTTTTCTTTTGCCTTACCTGTAGCATCCTGGAATACAGCATAACTGGAATTCAATCCCCGTCCCTGAAGGAACATGCGACGCAGGCTCGTACCTGACCCTTTGGGTGCTACAAGGATTACATCCACATCGGCGGGAGGAACGATTCCTGTACGTTCTTTATATGTAATGGCGAAACCATGTGAGAAATAGAGTGTCTTGCCGGCTGTAAGGTGTTTTTTTACGGTAGGCCAAACTTCGATTTGGGCTGCATCGGAAAGCAAGTATTGTATAATTGTACCTCTTTCGCAAGCTTCTTCTATCTCGAAGAGTGTTTCACCGGGTACCCACCCGTCGGCTACGGCTTTATCCCATGTCTTGGAGTTTTTACGTTGTCCGACAATTACATTGAATCCGTTATCGCGCAAATTGAGGCTCTGTCCGGGTCCCTGTACTCCATAACCGATTACTGCAATGGTCTCATTTTTCAATACTTCTCTCGCTTTTTCCAAAGGAAACTCTTCACGGGTAACTACATTTTCGTCAACACCGCCAAAATTCATAATTGCCATTTTTCTTTTTAATTTATAAAAGGTTTATACTTATACTATCTTCGCTTATCGCCGGGGAATAAAGGTAACTTTGCCCCTGCAAACAGCCTCATCTTCATTATTTTTGATGTCAATTGCAAAAATATCCGCATCTAACTCGTTACGATATATTTTAAAGTCCATACCATATCGAGCTTCACTGATATAGTTTATCTCAAAACGCTTTATATATTTTTCATCATATTGCTGCAAAGTGAAGCTGTCGAGCATGTGCTCTATATATTTCACACTGTTTACATGCCGATTGAGGTCGATGTCGCTGTATCGTACGGGATAGGCAAGCAATGGTTCTCCTTGTACGGGTTTCAGCTTCGACTGCCGCTCGATAGGGCACTCCTTGTCCGATATGCGTTCTGCCAGATATTCGAACGTGGTCAAGTCGGCTGATGTGCGGGTTTGCATGTCTATCACTGACCATATAGAACGGGCATATCCATAAATGCGCCCGTCTTTTCCGGCAAACTCAAAATTACGTGCCGAGAAATGCTTATTGTATCCTTCTATCCAAGTAGAAATAACATAGGTATCTCCTATCCGCGGATACGCCTGCATCTCTATTGCCAACCGCGCCAGTACCCATGCCTGGTCGTTTTGTATCAGGGTACTATATCCTACGGCCCACGATTCGGCATGGAATGTTGCCGTCTCCAGTATCCGCTGTGCCAAAACCGTCAGAGGAAGCTCGCCTTGTGCATTGACTTCTGCCGGCTCTACAGCGTATGTGTACGATGCTACTTTCTGAAGTTCCATTTTACCTACTCTCTCCATTATTGCGTCGGCCTTCTTGTTCTTCCAAAAAGATGCTGACGTGTTCTACTGTCGATTTTGTTATGGCCACACGTCCGGAACGAACAAATTGCATAACGCCATACTTACTGAGTTCTTCGAAAAGCTGCTGGGTCTCTTCGGGATGTCCGGACTTTTCTATTACGGTATAGGTACGGTTCACTTCCAGTATACGGGCATTATGCCGGCGTACCAGTTCTTCGATACTGCTATCGTCGAGTAATTTATCGGTAGCTACTTTATAAAGGGCTACTTCCTGATATACGATTTCGTCGTCTGTATAATAGAATGCTTTGAGTACATCAATCTTTTTTTCTATCTGCTTTACGACTTTGATCATCGTATCCAAATCGCTCCAAGTGGTTATGGTAAATTTATGTACTCCTTCGATGGCTGACGCCGATACGGAGAGACTTTCGATATTTAACCGTCGCCGGGTAAAGATAATCGAAATCTGGTTGAGCAACCCGACTTGGTTTTCGGAGTAAACGGTTACGGTATATAGTGTCTTATCCATGATGTTTCTCAGTATTTTTCGTTTACATTCAACATAATATTGGTGACGCATGAACCAGCCGGAGTCATCGGGAAGACCATTCCTTTTTCTTCTACTGCAACATTGAGCAGATAGGCTCCTTTATGGGACAACATTTCTGCAATGGCATCGTCGAGCTGCTCGCGACGTTCGACATCACGGCCTTTTATCCCGTAGGATGCTGCCAAGGCCACGAAATCGGGATTGAGCATAGGGGTTTCGGAATAGCGTTCGTGGAAAAACAGTTGTTGCCACTGCCGCACCATACCCAAAAAGTTATTGTTCAACAGTATTATTTTTACATCGACTCCGTACTGCATGATAACGCCCAATTCTTCTATGGTCATCTGCAATCCTCCATCACCGACAAAAAGGCAA
Source organism: Coprobacter secundus subsp. similis (assembly GCF_015097275.1). GTDB lineage: Bacteria > Bacteroidota > Bacteroidia > Bacteroidales > Coprobacteraceae > Coprobacter > Coprobacter secundus. The sequence goes on along the minus strand of NZ_AP023322.1, from coordinate 469,555 downwards.
ACGGTACGTTCCGGTGCTCCGATTTTCGCTCCGATAGCAGCAGGAAGGCCGAAGCCCATCGTCCCTAATCCGCCGGAGGTAACAATGCTTCGTGTCTGGGTAAACTTGAAATACCGGGCTCCGAACATCTGGTTCTGCCCAACATCGGTTACTAATATGGCCTTATTGGCGGTGGCTTCGGAAACTTTCCTTACCACTTCACCCATCTGTATCGGACCATCTGCCGGAAAGAGTTCTTTAGAAATTACTTTATCATATTCTTTTTCTTCACATACGGCAAAGCTCTCTATCCATGCTGTATGTTTTTTCTTCTCCAATAAAGGTATCAGGCTCGACAGGGTCGCTTTGGCATCACCCAGAACCGAGACTTCTGTCTTGACATTTTTGTCAAACTCAGAGGCGTCTATGTCAAAATGAATCACTTTGGCTTGTCTGGCATAGGTATTCAAGTCACCGGTAACTCGGTCGTCGAACCGCATGCCTACGGCAATCAACACATCGCATTCGTTGGTTTTGATATTGGGGCCTACATTACCATGCATTCCCAGCATCCCTTTATTCAAGGGATGGTCAGTAGGCATAGCCGACAATCCCAGTAATGTGCAGCCTACCGGAATATCGGCTTTCTCGACCATCTCCATCAACTCTTGCTCGGCATGGCTCAACACTACTCCTTGCCCCAATAACAGAAAGGGTTTCTGAGCCGCATTTATGAGCTCGGCAGCTTTTTTTATCTCTTCATCGTTTATTTCGGGATAAGGTATATAGCTACGGATATAATTACATTCTTTGTATTCGAACTCTGTCATTCCTTGTTGTGCATCTTTGGCCAAGTCGAGCACGACAGGTCCCGGACGTCCGGTACGCGCAATATAAAATGCTCTGGCTACTGCTCCGGCTATATCGTTGGCATGTCGTATCTGGTAACTCCATTTGGTCACTGGCTGTGTGATACCTACAACATCGGTTTCCTGAAAGGCATCGGTTCCCAACAGGGACGACGATACTTGTCCGGTAATCACAACAAGGGGGGTACTGTCTATCATCGCATCTGTCACCCCGGTTATAATATTGGTCGCTGCCGGACCGGAGGTCACCAACACGACACCTACTTCTCCCGATACACGAGCATGTCCTTGTGCTGCATGGGTAGCCCCCTGCTCGTGCCGTACCAAAATGTGCCGAATCCGGTCTTTATAATCGTACAGGCAGTCGAATACCGGCATTATCGCACCGCCGGGATAACCGTATATAGTTTTTACATTTTCGGCCAGAAGTGAGCGTATCAATGCTTCTGAACCTGATATTTTTTCTTTTGCCATACTGTTTCGTCAGTAAAATAATTGTATAAAGATACTCTATTGATCAAATCATTCTCACGCCACCTTTATCGGCCGAACTTACCATAGCAGCGTAAGCACGAAGAGCTTTGGATATTTCCCGATTACGGCTGCGTGGTGTAAAGGCCTCGCGTCCGCGGGCTTCTTCTTGTGCCCGGCGTTCGGCCAGTTCGGCCTCACTGACTCGTACGTTTATCGTACGTTCCGGTATATTGATATCGATTATGTCTCCATCTCTTACCAATCCGATATTGCCGCCTGCTGCGGCTTCCGGAGAAACATGCCCGATAGAGAGTCCCGAAGTTCCCCCAGAGAAACGTCCGTCGGTAATCAAGGCACACTCTTTTCCCAAATGCCGCGATTTGATATAGGATGTCGGGTACAACATCTCCTGCATTCCCGGCCCGCCTTTGGGCCCTTCGTGCGTGATGACCACCACATCCCCGCTCTGGACTTTACCACCCAAAATTCCTTCGCAGGCTTCTTCTTGTGACTGAAAGACTTTGGCTTTGCCTACAAAATGGAAAATGCTTTCATCAACTCCGGCTGTTTTTACAACACATCCGTCCTGGGCAATATTTCCCTTCAACACAGCCAGACCTCCGTCTTTTACATAGGCATGGTCAAAATCTCGGATACACCCGGATACACGGTCGGTATCGAGTTCTTTATATGTGCTGCTCTGGGAAGCCATTTTCAAGTTGAATTTGTTGGCCGGAGCACTCTTCCAAAGTGCTTCGGCTTCTTCACCGAACTGTGCTCCGTCTATTGCATAACGGTCTATCGCCTCATCTAATGTCATACCGTCGACACGCTTTACCGAAGTATCCAATAGTCCTTGTTTTCTCAATATACTCAATATAGAGAGAATACCCCCTGCCCTATTTACGTCCTGAATATGATAGTGTGAGTTAGGGGCTACCTTGCACAATACGGGCGACTTGCGGGAAAGCATATCTATGTCGTCCATCGAAAAGTCTACTTCTGCTTCATGTGCTATTGCCAACAGGTGCAATACGGTATTGGTGGAACCCCCCATCGCTATATCCATAGTCATGGCATTGAGAAACGCGGGACGCGTGGCTATGCTCCGGGGCAATACGGAGTCGTCGCCGTCACGATAATATTTGTAACAGTTATCGACTATGATTTTGGCTGCTTTTACGAACAATTGTTCGCGATTGCGGTGTGTGGCGACAATCGTACCATTTCCCGGCAACGCCAGCCCCAGGGCTTCGTTGAGGCTGTTCATCGAATTGGCGGTGAACATCCCCGAACAAGAGCCGCATGTAGGGCAAGCCGAGTGTTCTACCTCTTCTACCTGTTTATCGCTCACCGAGTCATCACCTGCCTCTATCATCACATCTATCAGGTCAAGGGCCCGGCCATCGAGATGTCCGGCTTCCATGGGTCCTCCCGATACAAAAATTGCCGGTATATTGAGCCGCATGGCTGCCATCAGCATGCCCGGCGTGATTTTGTCGCAATTGCTAATACATACCATTGCATCGGCTTTATGGGCATTTACCATATATTCGACACTATCGGCTATAAGGTCTCGCGAAGGGAGCGAATAGAGCATACCGTCATGCCCCATTGCAATACCATCGTCGATGGCTATCGTATTGAATTCAGCGGCGAAGCAACCCAGCTTTTCGATTTCGGCCTTTACTTTCTGCCCGATTTCGTGCAAATGCACATGTCCGGGTACAAACTGTGTAAAAGAATTGACTATAGCGATAACCGGTTTTCCCAGTTGTTCTTCTTTCATTCCGTTGGCTCGCCAAAGAGCTCTTGCTCCTGCCATCCGGCGGCCTTGCGTGCTGGTTGCACTGCGTAACTGATGTTTCATCCTCGTTTCCATTTTCTATATAATAAAAAAGCCTCTCTGATGTTAGAAAGGCTTTATTACTTTATTTTTAGTTTATGTTTCCACATAAAGCAACTACATACCTTTCTCATTTCTCCTCGCGCACGACGACACTGAGTAGAGATAAACCTAATAGGTTAATGAGGTGTATTGTAGTTTGGCTAATCATTACATATTGTTTTAAAATCACATTGCAAATGTATAGGGTTTAGTTCTATTATCCAAATAATATGTCAAAAAAAATGCAGGTTAATTGAAAAAATATTAGAATTGATTCGGGTTTTATTTCAATTTATCATAAATAATTCTCAAAAAATGACAAAGTAATACCTATTTTTCAATCATTTACATCCTGTGACCTTCTCAACGAAACTTCAGTCTCCTACCGGCAACATCTATCCAGTTACCGTAATTTACCTTGAAGGAGATTTAACAATCTCTTAGAGGCGGCTGATGCCATCGGCATTCTGTACGGTGCAGATATATTGTCCAGTTGTTTGGCTTTGCACAATTTATACTTTATGTCTATATTTGTGAAAGAGTAATTTTCAAGTAAATAAATGCACCATGGAAAACCTGACTTACTTTGCCAATGGAGCAGCGTGTATGTTGTTTATGCTGGCTTCTTTGCACTTCAGGCGTAAACCTCAAAACAAGACATTTAATCTCGTTCTATATTATGTATTGTTGTTCTGGGCAATTTTATTCTGGAAAGATATCTTGCTGATGTTGCCGGCCATACGTCAATCCGAGTATGCCGAGACGTTATTAATGTCTATCGACATGTGGGCTGTAGCAGCCTGTGCTTTCTATCTGATGGCCTTACTCCGTCCGCTGGCACTTACCCGAAAATTTGTCATATCGAACCTCCTACCTTACATATTGTTTACTGTCTTCTATATTATTACCGGAAATTATCGAATTTTTGTCGCCAATACCGTATATGCTATAATGTACGGGATTGTAGCCCTTTTTTACTTTGTCAGAGAGATAAAACGATATAATCGTTTATTGCAAAATAATTATTCGAATTTGGATTATATAAACGTAAGATGGCTCAAGCAGGCTTTAGGGCTTCTTGTATGTTGCCTTGTCGTCTGGATTTATAACTGCTTTTTCCCTTCTCCTCCGGTCGATTTTGCTTATTATACTACATCGATTGTTTTATGGTCTGTCATCTGCTATTATAGCGACAGACAAGAAATCGTATCGGAACTGGAGGAGGTAAACCGACCGGAAGAGACCGACAATCTAAAATCGAATTATGTCTTCGTTCCTCTGCTACAAAAACTACTGACACCGGAGTTTTTGTCGGATAATCCCCAGTTGACAGTAAAGGAACTGGCCAGTCTATTGGGGACCAACAGGACTTACTTATCTGAATATCTTAATAATGAATTGAATACAAACTTTTTTGACTTTATCAACTCTTACCGGCTGCAACAGGCAGAGGTTTTCCTCTCAGATTCTAATTGCCGGTATACTTTGGAGGAAATAGCTGAAAAGACCGGATTCAATTCTATATCGACATTCCGCCGGGCATTTTATAAAAAACATAATTGTACTCCCTCACAATTTAAAAAGCTGCAATCAAAGTCTTTTTTTTAGAATTTTATTATTACGGGATATTCGGACGGAACAGTCCTTACCGGTGACCCTGTTACACCAAATCGAAATTTTCTTCTTGTCGGGGTATGTGTGAATCTGCTATTTTTTACTTTTTATATCGCCAATCCGGCGGGAGATTCCAATTCCAATAAAAATTTCTTAGCCGGCAAACCGCCTCCATATCCCGTAAGTGTATGGTTACTGCCGATAACCCGATGGCAAGGTACAAACAAGGATATGGGATTTTGACCGTTTGCATTGGCTACAGCTCGCACAGCTTTCGGCTCACCTATACGGACAGCCAGTTTTCCATAGGATATGGTAGTCCCATAGGGAATCTTCAATAACTCACTCCATACGTGTTGTTGAAAGTCGGTTCCGGTAAAAAGTAAAGGTATGTCGAATACAGTTCTTTTACGGGCAAAATATTCGTTCAACTGGCCGACGGCTTCTGCTATCACTCCTGATTCTTCCTCTCTGTAAGCAGCCCGCAGCTTCTTCTGTATTTTCTTATCGATAGTCTGTCTGCGACGTTCTATCAGCCAATCGCAAAGACAAAGTTTTCCGTCAAATGAGCCGAGAATCATCTCTCCGCATGGAGAATCATAATGCTGTATACAAATTGTTTCCATAGGACTTTATTCCGGTTTTATTTTAGATAATATGTTATTAACTATAAATAAACTATTCAAAGTATATTCATCACACATCTGTCGCTAAGATAATGATTAATAATCAATGTTTTTTGATAAATATTCGTTTATTTTTGATTTGTATTGCAAAATCATCTCTATATTTTTCTTATTTACGAATAATAGCAGCGTGTATGACGCTTTGTCATAGTCACCTCCCCAAGACGGGATTAACATCAATAGTCCTTGCTCCAAAGACAGCGCCGAATATCTCAACTTGAATTGATTACTACACCATAATGCAGCTGAACAAAAGCAACTTCAAATAACTGATAATGAGTTTATTGCTCATATCTCATCCTATACCGCGCGGCTCATCGTCACACACCCCTTCATCCCCTCTCAAGAGGGGAATTTGATACATTAAATACTCATTTTCAAACAGAAAAGTAGTATCCTAATCTCCCCTCTCGAGAGGGGCGGGGGTGTGTGACGCTCAAGCTCTGCTTCCTAAAATCAAAAACTCTCACTATTGATTGACGGATAACTCCTCTCAACACCAAACACAACTTCCTGCAACATTTCTGCCTATGCCGCACTGTCCACCGTAACACACCCCTTTATCCCCTCTCAAGAGGGGAATATTGCATTATAACTATCTTATTTTCAAATGAAGAGACATGATTTGCAATATGATACAAATCGTGTCTCTTCTACCCAAAAGCGGCTTATTTTAGAGCGTATTCAAATTTTCCGATAAAACGTTTTCTTTCGGTTTGTTTTCTCATTTGTACGCACCAAACAGCCTCCACTATCATCCTCATAAAATCAGGAGCAAACAGCCTCCAACGAAATTCTGTAAGCCGGTTCGAGCAAAAGCCAAACCGACTCTTATTCTTTATTTTACCATTTAACGGGAGTATCCAATATATTTCCGTCTGCGGCATCTTCTGTTGTAAATGTATCTCCTCGATATTGTACACAGAGCATAATAAGAGGTTCTTCACCGTTATTACGTACAGAGCGCTTGCCGTCCGGGGCTACGCGAACAACACTCCCTTCTGATACCGGAAATATTTGTCCGTCTACTTGAAATTCTCCTTTTCCTTTGAAAAAGAAATAAAGTTCTTCATGTTTTTTATGTGTGTGCAAAAATCCGGTTTCCGTTCCCGGACGGAATATCTGAAATGAGAATTCTCCTCCTGTCGCCCCCACGGCTCCACCACCGAATACTTTTCCCGGAATTTTCACCTCCGGTCCCAACTCTAACAGATAATCACCCAATTCGTCCAATTTGCCTACATTTACTGCACTAAAATTTTCTGCGGCTGCAATTTTTTCAATTTGTTTCATCTTCGTAATTTTTTCAGCGACCTTATTGTTTAAAGGGAATCGCTATGTTTCACTTCATTTTGTTTACCCTGCAAATATATATGTTAAAAATCGAAATATCAATAAGTTACAATTTTGTTACATAGTTACTTTTTTCTCGGTTTTGCAGAGAATCAACCGATTGTCCATTAAAAAAATATATTTCATATTTCCAATCTACCATAAACGCTACACCCCGATATAGATAAAACAAGATTGTCGCTACACTCGACTTTCAGTTTATTGTGTAAATTTGCCGTCATTGACAAACAATTTCATGTATAATTACAATAAGAATCACTTAAATAAAATGCCAGTTATAGATTATGTTTTCAGAGCAGCTCAAAGCTGTGAAGTGGCAGAGATATTCGGATTATATGTTGAACGTGTCCGCTGGATGGATGAAAATAATATAAATCAGTGGAATACAACCGGCTATCTTGAACGATATCCGGTCTCATATTATAAGGAACAATGTGAACTCGGCACATTATATATTTTGCTCAATGCCAATGACGGCAAATTGGCCGGGGCTGTGGTACTCTATCAGAGTGATGACCGTTGGCTGGATAAGGCCGATGTTCCAGCCTATTATATTCATAACCTCGTGACAGCCCCTGGAGTGAAAGGTGCCGGAGTACGGATAATTGAGGAGTCGGAACGGTTGGGCATTGAACACGGCAAGCATTGTATGCGCCTTGACTGTGCTGAGGACAATATTTATCTCAATGAGTACTATGCCTCTAAAGGTTATGTGGAGGCCGGACGATGCAAGGATGGGCTTTATGTAGGTATCCGCAGGGAAAAAAGACTACCTGTTATCATTTCAAGGTTATAAACATCCGTGTTGCATTTTCTTTGCATAGAATAATACTTTGGATTCGCTCCTGCAAAACCAGATTACAGTGAGTTACCGACACCTACACAAATCGCAAAAAAGATTTAACAAAAATCTTCTCCGTTCCTGTGGTCATTGAACTCTTGGGTAGTTTCATTTATTTATGGCTTCCGATGGCTTCATGCCAAAAGAAAAAGGAAACGTAACAAACGCTATTCCAGCTGATTCGCTACGCTATTCCCCAATTAGCTATTCCATTATGTGCTTATTTTAACAAATAAGCTAACAAGTATGTAAAATGTTAATTTTAAAGGATAAAATCGTTAATCAAAATCCCGATTTAACAAATCATGTTAAATGAGATGCATTTTGTTAAGATAAAAATAGCATGAAATAAAACATATTTCTATATTTGAATTAAGATTTTCATGGAATTAAGGTTTAGGTTAATTAAGAACAAGAAAAAAGGTTGTCGGGAGACAACCTTCTCTTGTATAATAGGGTACTTTATTTTTATATAATAGCTTACGGTTTATTTTTTCTTTAATGAATAATTCAGTTTGGACTGTGGCAATTTCATATCCTGACCTAACATAATGATGCTATCATTCATATCGAGGAAATTGAACACGACGCCTGCGGAATCATTCAGCTGGAATATGGAAGAGGATTTAGGGCTTATCTTCCCATTTTTTATAATACCCCATTGCCCTTCTTGTATAAAGGTGGTATCTTTACCTTTATTGGCTCCCAGGTATGTCATAGACAACTGGTAGACACTGTCTCCATTGGCGGTCTGCCCCAATTCCAATACATATTGTATTCCTGCGACATCGGCTCCCGGTAGTATACCTTCGTATACGGCTATTGTCGCCGTATCGGGAACTAAGGAATCTGTCACCATTACTACTTCTGTCGTAGAGGCATTATTAGATTTGCCTGAACAAGATGCCATACTGACGATACCCAGCAAAGCAAAGAAATAAATCAATTTTTTCATACTACAATTTTTTTTATTTTCTATATCAAAAAGCCTGTTTCAATATTATATAACTCGACATCGGTCTTAAAGTCTGTCCAAATTTTCCCATAAAAATAATTAATTCAAGTCTTCTTTCCTTTTTTCTTTCGGTCTGTTTAGCTGTCTTCACTTGTCTAATAGCCTGATATCCTCGTAAAAACCGGAAAACAGTCTCAAAAGAAATTCCCAAAGCCGACCCGTGTAAAATCCAGACAGCCTCTTACAGCATATCCAAAACGGGCTTTACTTGTACCCACGTTTATAACAAACAAAAAGCCGATAAGTTTATTACTTACCGGCTTTTTTATATCTTAAAAAAAAGTCGCACCGAAGGATGTGATGAAACTCCGAATAACAGGATTTGAGTGCCCCCCTCCTTTGTAATCCACCGTGCTAAAAGCATACCTAAAGGCGTGGCCCGCCATTGGAGAAGAAAGCTTGTCTCGGCATTTCATATCAATTGATGAGTTTCCCAATCAACTGCGATGCGACTCTTTGCTTTTTTCCTTCTTTCGTATTACAAATATACAGAAATAAAGAATAAATGTCAAGTTTTTTCAAGAAAAAAAATGGGCTTTTTATCCGATAAAAAGCCCATTTTCATATATCTCGCTAATTGTAAGGTTCTTATTACTTTACCTTTTTTACAATAGCTTGGAAAGCTTCAGGATTGTTCATAGCCAAATCGGCGAGAACTTTACGATTGATTTCGATACCTGCTTTATGAAGAGCCCCCATCAATTTGGAATAAGACATTCCTTCGAGACGAGCGGCAGCATTGATACGCTGTATCCACAAAGCTCTGAAATTACGTTTTTTAGCCTTACGGTCACGATAAGCATAGGTAAGACCTTTTTCCCATGTATTTTTGGCTACGGTCCAAACATTTTTTCTTGCACCGAAATAACCTCTGGTTAATTTTAAAATTTTCTTTCTACGTGCTCTTGAAGCAACATGATTTACTGATCTTGGCATAGTTCTTTTTGTTTTGAATGTTAGCGTTACCGTCTCAGCGGTAATCTTTAAGCTAAAGTCATTCGGTTAATAAATCTTTAAAACTCGCTTTGTTTATTTTCGGCAATAAATTTTATCTTATGCACAAAAGTTCTTTTACATTTTTCACGTCAGCAGACGATACAACTGTGAAATGCGTAAGATTACGTTTTTGCTTTTTCGTTTTTTTAGTCAGAATGTGACTTTTAAAAGCGTGTTTTCTTTTAATTTTTCCTGATCCGGTAAGGGCGAACCTCTTTTTGGCACCGGAATTAGTTTTCAGTTTTGGCATTTTACAAAAATTTAATTATGTATTTAATTCAAACAGGGAATCACTCCCTCATCTTTCTCATTTCTTTTTGGGTGACAGCATGATAATCATGCGTTTTCCCTCGAGTACAGGCAATTGCTCTACTTTACCATAATCTTCAAGATCATTTGCAAACCTAAGCAACAGTACTTCTCCTTGTTCCTTGAACAGTATCGAACGACCTTTAAAGAAGACATAGGCTTTCACCTTCGCTCCTTCTTCGAGGAAGCCTTTGGCGTGTTTCAGTTTAAAGTTGTAATCATGGTCATCGGTCTGAGGTCCGAAACGGATTTCCTTTACTACAACTTTAGTCGATTTCGCTTTCTGTTCTTTTAATCTTTTCTTTTGTTGGTACAGAAATTTCTGATAATCGGTAATCCGGCAAACTGGAGGTGCCGCATTTGGTGAAATTTCAACAAGGTCTAATCCTTGTTCGTCAGCAATACGTATAGCTTCCTGAATCGAATATATTCCCTGCTCTACGTTTTCACCGACCAAACGGACTTCTTTTGCTCTAATCCGTTCATTGATACGATACATGTCTTTCACCCCTTCTCCTTTTTTTACGGGTGCATTCTTTTTTACATCGTTTCCACTAAATGTGTTTTTTTTCTCCATTCAAATTACCATTGGTTTATCATTTTTTCTACCTCTTCGGTCAAAATCTCGGCAAAGGTAGTAATTTTCATCGAACCTTTATCACCTTCGCCCTGTTTTCTTACCGAAACTTCATTATTTTCTGCTTCCTTTTCACCGACAATCAGCAAATAAGGGATTCTCTTGAGCTCATTATCACGAATTTTACGTCCGATTTTCTCGTTCCGGTTGTCGATTGTCGTACGAATGTCTCTCATCTCGAGTTCTTGTGCAACTTTCTCGGCATAATCGTTGTATTTTTCGCTGATAGGCATGATTACCACCTGCTCGGGTGTGAGCCACAAAGGAAATTTTCCAGCAGTATGTTCTATCAATACGGCAACGAAGCGTTCCATAGAACCAAAGGGGGCACGGTGTATCATCACCGGGCGATGTTTCTGGTTGTCGCTACCCGTATATTCGAGTTCAAACCGCTCTGGCAAGTTATAGTCTACTTGTATCGTACCCAACTGCCAACGGCGTCCGATAGCATCTTTCACCATGAAGTCGAGTTTAGGTCCGTAGAAAGCTGCCTCTCCCAATTCTACTCGGGCATTCAGGCCTTTTTCTTTACAAGCTTCTACAATCGCCTGTTCTGCTTTTTCCCAGTTCTCATCCGAACCGATATACTTCTCTTTATTATTGGGGTCACGCAAAGATATTTGCGCTTCAAAATTTTTAAAGTCCAGTGCTTTGAAAATAATGAATATGATATCCATTACTTTCAAAAACTCGTCTTTTACCTGGTCGGGACGACAGAAGATATGCGCATCGTCCTGCGTAAAACTACGCACACGTGTGAGACCGTGCAACTCACCGCTTTGCTCGTAACGATACACCGTACCGAACTCTGCAAATCTCAAAGGCAGGTCTTTATATGACCGGGGTTGCCACTTGTATATCTCGCAGTGATGGGGACAATTCATGGGTTTGAGCAAATACTCTTCGTCTTCTTCCGGTGTATGTATGGGCTGGAAAGAGTCTTTTCCATATTTGGCATAGTGTCCTGAAGTGACATACAGCAGTTTGTTTCCGATATGCGGAGTCATTACTTGCTGGTATCCAAAACGGCGCTGTATTTTTTTCAAGAAATCTTCGAGACGCAAACGGAGAGCCGTCCCCTTAGGCAACCACATAGGCAAACCTTTGCCTACAGTTTCGGAGAACATAAACAGCTCCATTTCTTTTCCTATTTTACGATGGTCTCTTTTCTTGGCTTCTTCCAACAATGCCAGATATTCGTCAAGCATTTTTTTCTTGGGGAAGGTAATACCGTATACACGTGTCAACTGATGACGCTTCTCATCGCCTCTCCAATAGGCTCCGGCCAGAGAGGTTATCTTTACGGCTTTGATAGCAGAGGTGTTGGGCAAGTGCGGTCCACGACAAAGGTCGGTAAAGCTGCCTTGTGTATAGGTGGTTATGGTGCCGTCTTCAAGTTCACTGATAAGCTCTACTTTGTATTCTTCTTTACGGTCTCCGAACATCTTCAAGGCATCGGCTTTGGATATTTCTTTCCGTACTATTTCTTCTTTTTTGGCAGCCAGCTCCATCATCTTGGCTTCTATGGCAGCGAAATCGCCTTCTTTAATAGGTGTTTCACCGGGATCTACGTCATAATAAAATCCGTTTTCTATTGCCGGACCGATACCAAACTTTATTCCGGGATAGAGTTCCTGCAAGGCTTCTGCCAAGAGGTGCGCCGATGAATGCCAAAAGGCATGTTTTCCTTCGGCATCGTCCCATTTAAACAGCTTTATCGCCGCGTCTTTTTCGATAGGACGCGACAGATCCCATTCGTTTCCATCGACAGTAGCAGCCAATACTTCCTGAGCTAAACGAGGACTGATACTTTCGGCTATCTGCATCGGAGTGGTTCCGGCTGCAAATTCTTTTACCGACTGGTCGGGAAAGGTTATTTTAATCATAACTTTAGTCTCCTTATATAATTTCCTTGTTTAGCAACAAAGAAACAAATCAAATAAGGGGATTGTTTCCCGTTGCTGTTAAAAATATTATAGTTTTCCTTTTACAAGGCTACAAATGTAGTAATTATTTTAAAGCTTGTCTAAATTTTCTAATAAAAAAGATTATACAACGGAACTTTTTGCTCCTTTTTCCGGTCTGCTTTTTTCGGTTACAGAGGGTGGTTGTTTTTTCTTTCCCTCTGTTGGAAATCTTTATTTCGCTGTTATATTAGCATAAGAAGACATCTTATTTTACTTATAAATGAAATATTAATTGTACCTTTGTACTGAAAAGAAATAGAGAATACGAGTAAAGCTAAATTGAGATTGGTAAAGGCAGCCGGAAGCTGAACGATATATTCCATTCGATTCTTGTCGGAAAACGAGAGCGAATTTGAATGTTTCTTCCGTCCGGGAAGAAAAATGAGCGACAGGGTATGCACCTTGCCTGTCTTGAAACCACGTCTGCGCCCCTATTGCATGAGGTTGTCAGATAAGATTTTCATATTTAGTAACGGTAGAGTAAAAGCCACGCAAACTTACAACGAAGATGACACGCTGAAAGGTTACGTTATTACCCTTCAATATTTTGACAGGCCCATAACAGAGGGTGTTAAAAACGGGTCTATATTGGTAACGGAGAGTACAATAGAGACAGAAAATACCTTTGATATATGAAAACGATAAAGGCTTTTTTTGATGATTACTCAAGATAATAGGGGAAATAAAAATCAATACAGAACTATAACTTATGAAAAATAAAGTCCCATTTATTCTGCTATCCTTCTCTCTGTGCTTTTCTATGATTGCAATATCCCAACATGTACATAGAGAAAACGGCTGGTATCATGTAATAGACAAAGATAGCCTATCAATAGAGCCTATTTTGGCTGTCAATGATTTTGCTACTTTAAGGTTAGATACAAGTAATTTAGGGCAATATGTTATTTTCGGACAAATAAGCCAACATAAAATCAAGAAATGGGCTTCTGAAACAGAAAAAGCTATCGGTAAACAAATTGCATTTGTTTTCAATGATTCTATAATAACTACACCTCAAGTAAACGCCAAGATTGAGAGTGGTGCTTTCGTAATAACATCTCCATTTGACAAAAAATTACCCCAACTATACAAACAGATTATTGAGAATACAAATAAGAACAGGCATATCAGTGAAACTAAAAGTGCTACAGAAATAAGTATTGTATCTCCCCCAAATGATAGTATAGTTCAAAAAGTAAAGGTTAAGACTATCAAAGAATATGTGAATGATAATGACTTTATTGAAATAATTCCAGATGTATATGCAAATCAGACATCACATTCTTCTGTTTCGACAGAAGAACAAAAGAATTTGGAAAATCAAATGGTTGCTGCTACTTATCGTTTTTATAAACATTGTACTCAAGACGATAAAGGGCGTATTTTTTGCAATTTAACTTGTGGTAAGGATATAAACATATCAGAAGAGTTGTTTCAAAGAAAAATGAAAGATATTGAGGAAACTAATAAATTTGTAGAAAAACATCTAAAGGCTGGCACTAAATATCGTGTAGGGATTATAGATGAAAAGTATTTGAATAGTCTTTTAAATTATGAAGCAAAATGAACCCTATATGAACTAAAGGCATAGATATTTTTTTTGTAGTATCTTTATGGCTTTATTACTCCCTATTATCAGAATTTCAATATATCATTTAATTCGCAGATAATTATGGAAACTCTCCCTAATGATTGACTGATACCTCCTTGATGTACTAAGCTCGTCTTCTATAATCTGCATCTTACAATATTTCATCTCAAGCCGCGCGACTCATCGTAACACACCCCTTAATCCCCTCTCGAGAGGGGAATTCCAATACACTAAACTACTAATTATCAAATAAAAATAGCATCTAAATCTCCCCTCTAGAGAGGGGCGGGGGTGTGTGACGCCCAAACACAGATTCCTAAAATCAAAAACTCCCTCTAATGATTGACTGATACCTCCTCGATGTACTAAGCTCGTCTTCTATAATCTGCATCTTACAATATTTCATCTCAAGCCACGCGACTCATCGTAACACACCCCTTAATCCCCTCTCGAGAGGGGAAATATTATTAAACATTTCATTACCAAGAAGAAAAAAAAATCTCAACCTCCCCTCTCAAGAGGAGAATATTCCATTATAACTATCTCATTTTCAAAAAAAATGAGTTAAGTAACATTTATAATTTCTAAAGAAATTTTCCAAGTCGCTGCCTTGAGGTAAATTCAGACCGGGTCTCAATCGCTCAGGCGTTTTATAATGTTATAGGAGGACACAATTCCCAGCTCTCCGGCTTTGCTCAAATCGTCTATTCCTTTTTGGGTTTCACCCAAGAAGACGTAAACTAATCCGCGGTTGAAATAGGCATCGGCAAAATCGGGTTTGAGGCGTATGGCTTCGTTGTAATCGGTCAATGCAGCCCGGAAGTCTTTTTGTGCACAGCGTACATTGGCCCGGTTGAAGTAGGCATATACGAATGTGGGCGACATCTCGATAACCTTATCGTAGTCGCGCAGCACCATTTCGTATTCCATAGAAAGGGCTTTGCTTTGTTTTCCGGGTGCCATAGAAGTCCCCATTTCCATACCGGGCAAGGGCTTCGGGGCTGAAAATCCGGAGGCAGGCGAGGTTATGGAGAGGTCGGACTGCGTCGCTGCTTCGCTCGACATGTTATATTCGATTTGCTTAAACCGTACTGCTGCCCGGTTGAAATAGGCGAACATAAAGTTATCACTCAACATAACCACACGGTTCAGGTCTTCGATAGAGCTGGCAAAATCCTGTACAAGCATATAGTCGAGGGCGCGACAGAAATAGGGAACCGGATTTTGAGGGTTTATTTCTATCAGTTTGGAATAGTCGTTCAACGAATTGAAGTGTTTTTCGATTTGGTCGGTTGTCAGGGATACTTCCGAGTTGGTTATCAACAGCTTCATTGGTAAAATACCGGTACGGTTGAGCTCGTCGAGTTCTTTGGAATAACGGACATTGGAGCGTACCTTGTCTTCTTTTTCATAATAAGAGAAGACAAAGGAGGGTTCTATTTCTATCTTTATGTTTTTATCTTGTACGCGACCTCGTATTTCGTCTTTGTACTTGCTTTTGATATCGGTATTGTCAGCCACCAAGAGCCGGTCGAATTTGTTTATGTTCTTGTCCGATTCTTTTCGGGTCTTGTCATTGTCTTCGGCCGTTTGGGTATCTTCTTCGTCATCTCCACCGCTATGTTTGCCCAACCCTACCCCGGTTTTCTTCTGCTGCTCATACAGGGCAATGGCTTTTTTATAGTCTTTTTCACCTCCTGCGGTGTCGTTTATTTTGCGTTTGGCTTCGGAACGGGCAAAATATCCGCTTGAGAAATCGGGATAGTGAGCAAGCACTTTATCGTAATCTCTGATGGCTGCCCTGTAATTTCCCAACTGGTCATAGAGTATGGCTCTGTTATATATGGCAAAGAAGTTGTCGGGCTCGTACTTCAATACGAACGAGAAATCTTCTATCGCTTTGTTACGCTCTCCGACTTGCATCCTCAGCAATCCGCGGTTGTAATGTGCCATCAGGTTATTGGCGTCGAGTTCTATTACGCGGTCGTAATCGTCCATTGTTCCTCTCAAGTCGTCCATATAGTAACGTATGATACCGCGATTGAGATAGTAGGATGTCATATTGGGGTCGAGTTTCAGTGCCTGATTCATGTCGTCCAGTGCACTCTGATAGTCTTTTCCGTACTGGAATTTTATAATCGCCCTCTGTGCATAGGCATACGAGAGGTGCTTATCGAGCTCTATCGCCTTATCCATATCGGCCAATGCCTTCAGTGTGTCCTTTTTTTCCAGCCAGAACTGGGAACGGCTCAAATAGGCGTTGTAATATGAGGGATGCTTCTTTATCAGCTCGGCAAAGCTGGCTTCGGCATCGTCATACTTCTTTAACTGGACTTCTGCAATCGCCTTATTTCCCAAGAAAGTACGGTCTTCGGGGGCATATTTCAAGCCTTCGTTATAGTCATCGATGGCACCTTGATAGTTTCCCAGGTTTTGGCGGGCTATGCCTCTTACCTGATAGGCTCCTATGATAAAGGGATTGCGTTCTATACATTTGTCACAGTCTTCTTCGGCTCCTTTATAGTCTTCGAGGCTGAGTTTGGCAACGGCTCTATAAAAATAGGGGTCGGCCAGATAGGGCTTCACTTTGATTACTTGATTGAAGTACTGTATCGATAGTATATAATCTTCAAAATAGAGAGCATTGCGTCCGATATTCATCACTCTATCGGTGTTTATCTGTGCCGACACTCCGGTAATCGACAAAATGAGCAGTACCAGACTCAAAAATATTTTTTTATACATAAATGCCTTGAAATTCCTGATTCTTATAGTGAATGCACAAAAGTAAAGAATTTATGCTATATAGTTTCATTCTGTAATTATATTTTATAAGTTTTTCTTTCTTATAACGAAAAAAGAGGGGTAATAAAGGGATTTTATTTCCTTTTTACCGGAGAAAGTTTTCTTTTTTTATTCTCTTTTGTATTATAAGATTTCCTTAAAAAAGGGAATTTGCAGATTATCTCCGTTATTTGGCTTTCCATAAAGGCATTCTCTTTCCAACAAATTATCGAGTATTTGTCAATCACAGAGCTCTTCTCCTGAATTTTATTTATATTTATAGGATGGGCTTGGCAGAGGCAAACTTTAAAAACTGTGTTTTTCGTTTGCCTCTGCGCTCGCCTTTCGCTATATTTGTCCTCCGGACTCTACAACGAATAAAAAAACAGGGGCATAATCCTTTAACAACAATATATGATGAAAAACAAAATTTTTATGTGTTTTATATGGATAACGGCAATTTCTACCGGTATCTCTTCATTGCATGCACAAGTATATCCCGTACGGCCAAAATTGTCTGACCCAAATTCTTTTTCTATCATTGTACTTCCGGATCCTCAAAGTTATAATAAATATGATGCCAACCAGCCTTTGTTTGAATTACAAACGGCCTGGATAGCTAATAACATCGATAACCTGCAGATTAAGAGTGCACTTTGTACCGGTGATCTTGTAGAGCAAAACGACTGTCTTATTCCTAACGGGATAAACGGAAACCAGACAAGTACCGAACAATGGGAAGCCGCATCAAGGGCATTCCGCCGTCTTGACAATAAACTTCCGTATGTGCTTTGTACCGGTAACCATGATTATGGCTATGTTTCGGCTGAGTGCCGACGTAGTTACTTCCACGATTATTTTCCTGTCGAGAGAAACAGTTGCTGGAGAAAATCTTTAGTCTCTGTCGGGCTAAACGCAGACAGTATTCCTACGTTGGAGAATGCGGCTTATGAGCTGGATACGGATACTTGGGGAAAACTTTTAGTCATTTCCATCGAGTTTGCTCCTCGTGATGAAGCTATTGTATGGGCAAAGTCTATTGCCAATGATGAGAGGTACAAAAATCATAAAGTGATTTTGCTCACACATTCATATCTTACTGCTAATGCCAAACGACGCGAAAAAGAGAAATATAAAATAGCTCCGGCCAATTATGGGAAAGCTATATGGGAAAAACTGGTTTATCCTTCCCCAAATATCGGAATGGTGATATGCGGACATGCTTGTGCCATTGTCGACTATGAAAATCAGGTCAGTTTCCGCACGGATAAGAATATTGCCGGTAAAAATGTCGCACAGATGATGTTCAACGCCCAGACCGCAGACGGTGAGTGGTGTGGCAATGGAGGAGATGGATGGCTCCGTATCCTAGAATTTCTTCCGGACGGAAAGACAATTAAGGTACGTACCTTTTCTCCCCTGTTTGCTCTTTCCAAGTTGACATCCGACAAGGCCTGGAGAAATGCTCCTTACGACCAATTCGATATTACTTTCGAATAATTATATTGCGATTACGAATATACTATATATAGAGACAAGGAGGACATCGGGATATATTCGGATGTCCTCCTATCATTAAAGGGCCTAACATCTATATACCTAATCACACACCTATGCTCACCAGTTTTTTAGCGATTATCTCCCCGTTCTTCAAAACGACTCTAACGATATAGACGCCCGATGTATAGGAAGCCGTGTCTATTTCCACTTCGCAATCCGATACTTTATCTACTGATAATATTCCTCCTGACAAGGAATACAATGCAACGGTGTCTATTTCCGTTTCCGAGGAGATATGTACTTTGTTTCCTATCCGAGCAATGGCAAGCGCATCTGTCCCGACCGTTGTTTCTTCAATCGACACGTCTACTTTTTTTTTAGATATGCGATAGACTCTTACGTCTTGTTTGGGGACATCATAGGTAAATCCCGTGCTTGTGAAGGAGACGGTTTTGCCTTCCCATAATTCTTTTATTTCCGATACATTGTCGGGGTGTACTCCTATACGGGCGAAATCGATGGTTGCGTTCTGGGCGTCTTTGTATGCAAATACGGCTACGTATACCGAGGCGGATGTCTCATACATGAACAGCTTCTCGGAACCGTCTTCAGCATACTTGTCGGCATATACATAATCTGCTCCCAACACGCTGGCTGTCGTCCCTTCATGTCCGTTTATGGGATAAAAGGCACCACAGAGTCTTACCATTTCATTGATGTCCGTATTCGTCAAGAGTTTCAATGCTCTTTCTCTCGATAGTCCGGGATTTCCCACGACAGTCCCATTACCGTCTTTACAATTGTCGCTGAAGTTATCACCTACCATATAGGCTCCTGTAATGGCTCCCGAAGTCAGGCGTATGCGATTGGTTCCTTCTGAGAACTCTACTACCGATTTTACATTTTGGTTACTATCGTAATCTACTCCAATCATCACCAAATGGTCGGGGTCATTGACGGTGTACAACTTGTCTGTCCACCAGCCATAAGAGGTAGCATTGAGCACATACTGGGCATTGGGTACGCTCCCCCATGCGTCACAAGTGGTGCGACGGCCTGTGGTGTACTGGTAAGGGAACATCGGAGACATCGCCAGTACGGTATAGGCTCCCGGCATCTTTTGCTGGATGTATTCGTACATTTGTTTCATAAAGTAGTTATAGGCTTGCACTCCGGTAGTAATGTCTTGTACATAGTAACTGTCTCCCTCACAGATACCGCAGTCCATAAAATCAATCTTGATGTAATTGAACCCTAATTTGGCATAGTTGATAATCGAATATTTCATGGCGGCTATCGTCCCCGGATGGGTGGGGTCTACACATAAAGCTCCGTTTGCCGGATTTTTGTATTCTTCACCGTTGACTTTCAGCAATATGTCTTTTACTTTATAGGGGCAATTGGGGTACAGCGGACTTTCCCGATTTTCCCAGTCCCAACGGCATAGAAAACCGGCATAGGCTCCGATAAGCCCGTTTTTTTCTTTGCAATGTGTGGCTAGAGAGCTCAGTTCTTCATTATTCATATTGTCATTGTACCATGCGTCAAGGCTGAGTATGGTACGTCCTTTTTCGTCCACGAATCCGGCGTTTTTGAAGACATCTTGCGAGAGAAAATCGGCTACGTCCATACATCCTTGATAATTGATTCGTGTCTGCATAGCTCCCCAACTACTCCAACCGAAAGGGTCACCTCCTTCCCACGGGGCCGGCGGGGCAACCAATGTATTGGCATGGGCAAAAGCATCCATTCCCTTTCGCCAATCATCATAGAGTCCTATCATAAAAAGTGCCGAGCGGACTTCCGTTCCTGTCACTTTTCCATGCGGAAGGGCATCGCGCGTGGTAGACTGATTGGTATATCCCGACAAGCATTTGAAGTAATCGACTGTTCCGGTTGCCAAAGCATGTACGACAATAGCGCTTTTCCATGTGTCGTGTTCTACCGAACCGGCTATCAAGCCCTTGCGCGACTGGGCAGAATAGATGGCTGTGGCCTCGTGCGATGTGGCAGTCTCTCCTCCGAACTTTCTTGCTGCGTAACGGGAAAATCCGTCATTGTCCCAAGGTACATATAATATACGGTTGCTGTCGTCTTTGGCGAGGAATGTCGAGGACGACTGGCTCATCAAGGGTATGAGCTGGTTACTGGATACGGCTTCTGTATCCTTGATTGTAACGCGCACCAAGAAATAGGGATAGTTGTCATAAAAATAAAAGTCTTGTATCAGATGTGTGTTTCCTGAGAAGGAATAGTCCAGAGAGACTTTCTCGCCTGAACCGAAATTGTCCGAAAGGTCTGACCGTACAAGCTCTACACCGGTACAGTCATCGGTATTCAGCGTTGTCTCTTCTGTTCCGGACGCTTTGTTGTACTTGACCGATGCGTATGTGCCGGTGAGTACTGTTGCATCATTGCAGGCGATATCTATCTTTTTCGTATCTTCTTTCAGTATCATTTTCCAATCGCCACCGGAAAATTCGATGTCGCCTGCATAGGACGATATTCCCAAGCTACAGCTTAATAATAGTAAAAAAAGTTTTTTCCTGTTCATTTTTTTTCTTTGTTTTTATGGCTTTCGTTTCTCATTTTGCGCTTTCGTCCCCCCCACCTGCTTTTCCCAGCAAAGGCGCGTAACTAAAGTAAATTGCCCGACCGAATAGCAAATCGGTCGGGCAACCTTAAAAACTGTCTGAATCGATTCTCATTATTGTAAAAAACTTATCAAACAGTCAATTCCACACATATATGGGTTAATGCCTATTTTTAAAGTTTTACGACCTTATACGTTTTTCCAGCCACTTTTACCAGATAGATACCGTTTGCATTCACGGGCAACAACTGATTGGTGACTCCGGTTGCAACGGACTGTCCTCCTATGGTATATACGTCTACTTCCATTTCATCCGTACTGCTTACCAATATTCCATTTTCCAAGGCTTTTACAACGATGTTTCCGGCTACTGTTTTTTCAACGCCCACTTCATCTGAAACAGTAGCATTGACAGTGGCAAATTCGCTGGATTGATAGGTATGGTTTACGGCCGATACTTTTACGGTATATTCACCTTTAGGTAATGCCATAGAGTATGAGCGTGAACGTACCAATGTCGCAAACTCGGGATATGAGGTCAGTTTTCCGTTATCCAATGCCGAAGTCGTGAATGCAACCAGCTTTCCGTCGGCATCGGTGATATGTATATTGTAATATGTCAGATATTCTTCGTTGTTGTCGTCGTTCCAAGTGATTGTCAATACCCCATTGCTTACGCTTGTTGCCAAGTCGGTAGGTGCAACCGGGGCTTCAGACACGTCTTCTCCCCTCTCGTTCAGCCAAACATTGGTGTGGTCAGGGTATCCTCCTTCTATCATATCGAACTGTCCGTCTCCATTGAAATCACCTACTGCAAAGTTTCCGAAATCGAAACCGGCACCGGTCGTAATGTCACCTGTACCTTGATGAGAGAATTCGTCATCTATAACAAATTGGCTTTGAGACCTTTTGTAAGTTGCCAAGAATGTGTTCCAACCACAATCATTGTTCCAACCGCGATAGAGCAAATCGGCATATCCGTCTCCGTTAAAATCGGCCATAAAGACTTGTGCTGCCGATACGGGAGCCAAACCTGTCTCGGATTCTAATTTCTCGGTAAACGTGAAGGGGGCTTCTGCTCCATTGTTTATCAGTATAGAGGCCAGCTTGCGTCCTCCTGCTTCTCCCCTGTCATCGGCATTGGGTGTACCCAAATTGATAATATCCAGATAACCGTCTTTGTTGATGTCGACCAGTTTCAATTGATTTTCATATATCCGGTATATATTGGATTTGGCATAGTCTTCGGTTACATCCTGAAATTCTCCGTTCTGCAAGTTGCGGTAAGTACGGAATTCGATTCCTCTGTCATCGGAATAACCGGTGCAAATAATATCGAGCCAGCCGTCGTTGTCAAGGTCGGCAAAAGCTACCGAGCCATGCGACATGGGCTTGAATTGTTTGCTGGGTACCTCGGTAGGCAATCCTAACTCATCCATAACATACAGTCCCAAATCATAGGTGTCGCCCTCTTTCATGTTGGCCACCAACTGTTTCTCAAATCCTTGCCCTGCCAGATTTTTATACAGGTAGACAAAGCGCTTGTGTCCGTCTTCCATACCTGTCATGAGTATGTCTATGTACCCGTCCTTGTCGTAGTCACCAAAAGCTACAGACCCTTTTTGGCCTTCATTTACTTTTTGCTTGCAACTCTCGTCTCCACAAGGAACAGGCAAGTCAAGACCTTCCATTCTCTTGAACTTATAATCTCCGTCAGGTCCTAAATTGATATATACTTCCGTGGCTTTACGATTTTCTTCGGGGTTATAGAAGGCAGCCGAAGGCATCCATCCATAGTCGCTTTCGTAAGGCCGTACAATAAAGAGGTCGAGATAACCATCGTTGTTGAAGTCTACAAAAGAGGCCTCCGAATATACGGCACTGGGTACTCCCGAGAGCATAATGTACTGCTCGTCTCTGTCGGTCGACGGCTTTTCGAACGATTCATTGTTTATATTCTTATACAAGAATCCGTAAGGCCAGTATCCGTCCTGATTGCCCGAACCGTCTTCCTTGGGGACAAATCCTGTATTGGAAAGCCCGCAATTGTAAAAATCCATAAACCCGTCGTTATTATAATCTCCCAGACAATAACCGGGACGGTCGAGCTGGTATAGACTTGAGCTCCATTCTGCTTTGGCAAAGCCCGGAACGGTTTGTGCCGAGGCCTCTGCACCCGCTAATAATGCCGATGCTAAAATAAGGGCTTTCGGTGTAAAGTTTTTCATGTTTGTCAGTGTTTTTAAGTTAAAAAAATCCTATAATTTGTTTGTTGTCTTTTTTGAAAAGTTTTTGCGAATTCACATAAGCAAAATTAGACGAGTTGTCGCATTCTCAATAATACGAATACGTCAAATACTGGTGCAAATGTCGCAATTGTACTTTTGTAAGTCCGGGAAACGACATTTTTGTCATTTCCCGGACAGTTTCGATTATTTCATGTACCAGTTGTCTATGGTCATCAGCCGGGCTTTGGCCGCTGCCGGGTCGGGGAAGCGCACAGATACTTTATCTGCCATCAGTTCGGGATGGTTGCTGCGATGGTGCGATATGCGCAAGAGGTCAAAGAACCGGTTTCCTTCGAATGATGTCTCGGCTGCCAGTTCGTCGAGAATACAGTCTTCGACAAACAGTATAGAGTCTTCGCGGGTAGGAAGTGCGGGAATTACATATTCGGTCTTATCCAGATTTACGCCCTGTCCGCGTCCGCGCATAGCTGTAGGGATATTCGAGTCGAACGTGCTGTTGAATTGTATGTATGTTTCTTTTGCTGCTACTTCGGCCGGATTCACAATAGTTGCCGAGTCTACGACTTCTTGCCTGAGCCCGTGTTTGAGTACGGCGAATGCAAGGGAGGGTTTTCCTGCGCGGTTTACGGCTTCGGCATATCTCAGGTAAAGATGGGGTATGCGGTATATGGGTATGGCTATCGGGTAATAGAGCATACCCACTTCTTCATTCTCAGGATCCCAACCCGACTCCGAGGAGGTAATGGCCCGGCTGTATTTCACAATGATATTTTTCACACCGGTAGTTCCAAAAACCAGAGGGCCGAAACTGCCCGGACTCGATACACTGGGAGATTTGGCTACGCCCCGCAAGTCTCCGCTCAAGTAAGCATCTATCTTGGTAGAGCCTTTGTTTATGTCTGAGAAGAAATACATGGATGCGTTCATTTTCTCGACAAATGATTCTTCAGGAACCAATACCGGCCGGGCATTGTACGAGAGACGGAAAAGCGAGGTATGATAGTCACGAGCATCGGTACTATAAGCTATCATAGACATTATTTCCCCGATGTAGGTCGAAGTATGTCCTGTCGTGGCGGAGGAACGATTGCGGTCGTCCCAGAAGGTGCAGTAAATCTTGTTCAGCGTGTAGTATTGTTTTTCCATCAGGTCATGATACATGACAGCGGCTTGTGTATAGTTGTTCTGATAGAGGTACATGTCCCCCAAAAGCATCCTGACCGGGATAAAAAAGCATCTTGAATTCCAGCCATCGATGCTTCCGTAATCGAGGGGGCGGACATCAATATAGGGTAATAAATCGGGTATCAGCTTGTCTATCAACTGCTCCATATTTAATGCCGGATATTGCTGCATGGATGTTTCGAGATTTAAAATGGGTTCGGTATAGTAATATGCCGTTCCGAATATCTGGGCTATCTGCAAGTATGTCCATGCCCGGATCGTCTTGATTGCGGCAAACTCGGGCAACATAATCTTGTCCTGATAGTTTGTCAAGGTAGTATCCATACGGGCTATTGCATAATTACAGTTGTTTATGATGCTGTAATAGTCTACTTTGTCAGCGTATTCGTTGTCGGCTGTAAATTGCAGCTGAGATATTTCTTTCAACGATACGGAGGCTTTGTCTGTCAGTGCCATCAAATCGCCCCGCAGTTCTCCTAAAAGTACGTACCTCTCTCCTATTTTTTGTAATTGGGAGAGTATGCCCATTACCGAGTACAAGGAATCGTTGGGGTTTTTAAGATTTCCTTCCCTGTCAAAGGCATAGTCGGTGGATTCTGTATCGAGCATATCTTCACATGAGGTGGAAGATATTGCCAACAAGGATACCAGAAATATATATATGAAAGCTCGTATGTTATTTGTCCTTATTTTCATAATTACTTTTATTTATGTGTTTACAAATTGATTTTCACTCCTAAATTGAACGAGCGGGACAGAGGTATCATACCGGCATCTATACCTTGATAGAGTACCGACGAACTATATGAGAACTCGGGGTCACTACCCAGATATTTGGTCAGGGTGCATACGTTGTTTACCGAAGCCCAGACGGACAGTCCTTGTATAAATGTGGTTCTTACAGGGATTTTGTAAGATACGGACAAGGATTTGAAACGCAGATAAGAGGCGTCTTCTATCCATCTGTCCGAGAACCGGGCATTTCCCATGGGATCGCCATAGGTAGCTTTCGGGATATCTGTTTCTTGCCCGTTTACAACCCAGCGGTTCTGCATTGCTGTAGACTGGTTTATCAGGCTGCTTCCGGATTCCAGATTTGCACGCAAGGCATTGTAAGCGTCGTTTCCGTAAGAATAGGTAAACAGGGCTCCTATCGTAAGGCCTTTATAGGAGAAGTTGAAATTGAAATTACCATAAAAATCGGGATTAGGGTCACCGATTATCTGACGGTCTTTGCTGTCGATAATGTGGTCTCCGTTTACATCTTCGAAGTGCATATCTCCAGCTTCAAAGGGGATTAGTTCACCGGTATTGGATTTCACGGAAAGCCCGGCTTCTTTTGCTTGGGCTACGTCCTTGAACACTCCTTTTGTCTTGTATCCGTAGAATACTCCGGCGGGCTGTCCTACTGCCGTCAATATTTCTCCTCCTGCGATAGAGGTGGTATACGAGCCGTTTGCCAAGGAGGTTACTTTATTTTTATATTTCCCAATCATGGCTCCAAAGTCGAGTTTCCAATCTTTGCGGTCTATGATACGAAGGTTGGTTGTTATTTCGAATCCTTTGTTTTCGAGCTCTCCGTCATTGCTCCAGAAATATTTCACTCCGGCTACGTCGTCCAATTGTTTACGGGTGAGCAGGTCTTGGGTTCTGGAGGTGTAAAAATCGGCATTTACTGACCAACGGTTGTCGAACATGCAGAAGTCTAACCCGACTTTTGCCATGGAGGTGCTCTCCCACTTCAGTTTCTCATTTCCGATATTGGCCAAGGTAAGCCCGTAGGCATTTCCGAAAAAATGAGTGGACTGGAAATATGAATTGCGGGCGTAGTCGATAATATTGTCATTGCCTGAAAGAGTATAGTTCAGCCGCAGTTTCAGGAAGTTGATGAAATCTACATTTTTCATAAATGATTCCGATGATATTATCCATGCGGCAGAGACGGAGGGGAAGAGTCCCCAGGGTACCCCTCCGATTTTCAAGGCGTCGGCCTTGCGCCCGAAACGGGATGATGATTCCATAGCTGCCGAGACATTGAATATGTAGCGGTTATAGAGGGCATAATCTCCGTTCAGATACCAGGATATGGTACGCTGGTGCAGATTCTGCCCGCTCATATAACGCAAGGACGAGGAGGCGTTTTCGAGTCCCGAGAGATAGTCTGACCCGGTATTGTATCCTTTGCCGAAAGTATAGTCGTATATGTCATTGTAGAACCGGTACCCCGCAAATACTTGCAACTTGTTTACGGCATCTTTCAATATGTCGTATGTAGCCCGAAAGTCGATTGTGGCGGAAACTTCTTTTCCTTGTAAATTGCGCACTTGATTCAACGCTGTGGCATATACCTCGCCCAAGTCATTGTATAGGGGTACGTCCGACACGCCTTTATCGGGAATAAATGCTCTTTCTTTTTCTTTGTCCCAGGAGTATCCGAAGAGGAGGCTCAGCTCAAGTTTGTCCATCAACCGGTAAGTGGGCCTGGCGTTGGCATTGAAGCGATATTTCTTTATGTTGGCCGTATTGTTGAGTATCGCCAACGGATTGCCTATGTTCAACTCATCGGTATCGCTCAACCGGGCAGTCAGATTGCCGTCGGTGTCGTACTGGTAGGGATGATAGAGGGGCGATTTTATCAGGGAAAGATACAGGGGCGAACTCACCTCATCCAGTCCTGATGTTACCTGATGGTTTACGGTCTGCGCAAAGGCTATATCCAAGGCTACTTTGAAATTTTTCGCCAGGTTGATGTCCGAATTGAAACGGACATTGAGCCGGTTGAAACCGGTATTGTCCAGATTTCCGTCGTTCTTGGTGTATCCCATCGAAAAACTGTACAAGGCTATGTTATCTCCTCCGCGTACATTGACTCCATAGTTCTGCGAGAAAGCACCTTTTTTGATTTGGTCGAACCAGTCTGTCTGGTTGTGGCTGCTCTTGTAATATGTACGGGTAGGATCATCGTCGAGGAACTGCAAGCGGTCGGCATCTACATCCATACCCCGTATCATGTCGGAGGCATACAGCCTGAATGCCTTTGCATCCATTACGGGAATGGTCTTGAAGGGCGTGCGATATCCCATATTTATAAAAGCTTCTATTTCGGTGGCCATATCGCGGCTTCGCTTGGTATCGATAATGACTACTCCATTGGCTCCTTTACTTCCATAGATGGCTGTCGCGTCTTTCAATACAGTAATTTTTTCTATATCATTGGGTTCTATCAGAGCCAAGGGATTATTGGTAAAACCGTCGACTGCCGAATAAGCATTTTCCTGCATCTGCCAGATAATGCCATCGACAATGAACAGGGGCTGTGCAGAGGCATTCAACGAGTTGAGTCCTCGCGAAAAAATCGTGCTGCCGCTCCCGGGAATACCCGACTGGGAGAGTACGCGGAGCTGCCCGTTGAGCCTGGCTGTGATGTCTTCGTTTATGGCCGTAATTCCTGTCGAGAAACGGGTTACGGAATTGGCCCCGTTGGGCAAAAAAACGGTCTCGTCATAAAATGCTTTACCGTTATCTTCGAGGATGCGTATTTCTATATTATGGCGTCCTTTGACAGGTACAATCTGGTCATGGAATCCGGGTGCTTCTACCGAAAGTGTCACTCTGCCGTCGGGCAGGTCGATTCTGAACTCACCTTTTTCGTCGGACATGGCTGTGATACGGGTATTTACCGCACTGACGCGCACCCCGGCAAAACCTTGTCCTGTGGCATTGTTGACGACTCGTCCGGTAACGGTAAAGGTATTTTCAGTATTTTTCCGGAATTCGGGAACAGAATCCTGAGCGGGAAGATTGACTGCTACCCCAGATAGGGAATACCATGCCAGACATGTCGCAAAAGCAATTGATTTCCACATAGAGATATATGTTATATGATTATTTTTGATTTTCTGCTTCTTCATTGTTTTTGACTCCTATCTTTTTTAGTTTACCGGAACAAATCTGATTTTATCGATACGGAATTTCGCCACGTTTTTCGAAGTCTTCTCCGCATATACTGTGAGGGTCGTGGTTACTTTGGCATCGGCGGCTGTATGTGAGGTCTCGGACCACCACAGATTGTCATAGTAGTTGGCTACTGGCATGGTGACACCGGTAAAGGCCGTTGCCCGGACTTTTTCCGTTCCGGTAACGGTGGCTCTCTTTCCGTCGGAAGTTTTGGTACGGCCGTTGGTATTCATATACTCCAGTTCAAATTCGACTTGGGCTCTTTCTGTTTCAAATTCTTCTCCGTCCACTATCGGGGGAACGAAGTCTACATAGACTTCATATTTGCCCGAGAGTATATTGGGAATCTGGAATGAAACGGATGCTTGGTCCGAACCGGTCACTTCCAGATAGCTGTTGTTGCTGACATCAGTAAAGTTGTCGCCCACGGAAACAGTACGGACGAATGCCGTAGATGAGCCGTTGACCGTACGACCGTCTTCGTCTTCGCACTCGATAACGATTTCGGGATTCCATGTGTCGAGCGGCTCATAATTAAGCGCCGATGTCGTATATATGTTTCCATTGGAGCCTTTGATAAAGGTTGTTCCGGCAAAAAGGGAAGGTACATTGTGGGTAACCGTACCGGTGGTAGACACGAGAGAATCGTACTGTGCAAAAGGTTCTTCGACAAGTTTACGGTATACAAGGCTGTTGACAATGGCCAGCGAGGCCTGTACTTTTTGCAGCGAGTCGGCATACTCCTGCCCGTTATGGGTAGGGGCTTTGAAGTAAGGGGCTATCTGTTCGTAAGCTTTGTCCCAGGCTCCGTTGTCGGGCAAGAGCATGGTATAAGTAGAGTCTTCATCTTGTACATATCCTATACCGTAGATTGACTCCAACAAGGGGTTATAGTCTATGTAGACGATTTCGAGTGATGTGCTCAACTCTTCCGATACGACTTTTTCATTGAAAGAGGAAATGAAATCGTACAGTTCGGAATAGTCCGAATGTGTCTGTGCGTATTCGTAGAGATTATAGGAATAAGGTATAACTTCCGAGACGGTGTGAAGTATCCCGTTCGATGCCAAACGGTCTTTTTGCAACAGGGTCGCGCTCCCAAAAGTGAGTGTGCCGTCGCTGGCATACATCAGCCTCTTGCCGTTCAGCATAACGACACTTTCATCGACCGGCATGGCGGTGGAGTTGCTATACCGGGCTATATGGTTGTTGACGATACGCAGCAGCTCTTCTTTATCGTTCATATCTATGCCCGACAAAGCATCATTTACCGGGGCCCAAACGGTATATGTCTGCGTAGAGGTCAGCAGAGAGTCGTACCCGGTCGCTTCCACGACTTTCACAAATGAAGCGAGGGATGCTTCGCTCCGGATTATTTCCCACAGATTTTCATCGGGCAAGTTTTCCGAACGGTCGAAATGCGAATCCCAATCGTCTTTGCAGGAAACGAATATTGCGGCTAACAACAAGACGATTCCCGGCCATATACTTGATATACGATTTTTCATATTATATCTGTTTTCTGTTATATGTACTGTGTATTAGTTAATATCTTCCGTTTCGATAAGGTTGGTAGGGATATATTCGATGTAATCGAGATGGAATTCCCGGTCGTTTGTCTCCACATTTTTTACCCTGAAATAGTGGGGTGCATATTCCTGGAAAGAGAACGTCCCGATGACGATACGCAGGGAGTAGGAATCGTCGCGCAATGTCTTGGGCCCGTTCAAGGAATATACAGAGGCGGGGGCTTTCATGTATCCTCTGTTGCGCATCGCCTTATCATTTTCGCTACCGTTATCGGCTGTTTCCGAATCGGCCACCCACCCTACTCCGGGGTCGGTACCGATTGTCCTCAGGTTTACAGGTATACCCTGTATATCGCCGTCGATAAAGAGTTGTGCGATTCCCCTCCAGCTTTCGGCACGATATCCCAAACGGATTTCATAGGAACCCGGCGGTACGGGCAACAGCCGCAATGTAAAGTCGTACCATCCGGTGAATATCATTTCGTCGGCCTGATGATTGGTCCAGCTTTCCGATGCCCATAGTTTGATATTAGAAGCATCGTTGAACGTAAGATAATCTCCGCAAAAATCGGGTGTAATGGAATAGCCTACATTGCCCTGCATATCGACCAATTGCCAACGTATGTTATTGTTGGTCAACTGCGGGGGCACAGCATAAGCATCGAACCGGATGCGCTTATTGAGCACGTCCGAAGTCATATAGTTTTCGTCATATACGAGTATGTCGTTGAGCACATGGATAAAGCCGTTTACGCCGCTAATGTTGCTTTGCTGCTCATTCAGGGTGACGCATTTGCTCTCGTCAGCGGTAGAGGTATTGAGCTGGTAACCGCCGGTACCGGGCTTAATCTCTATCAAGCGGTATTGCAGCAAGGTCTCATAATACTCGTAACGTTTGTTTTGTGCTTCGGGTGTAGGCGTAGTGGCTGCTCCCTGA
Source organism: Coprobacter secundus subsp. similis (assembly GCF_015097275.1). Classification (GTDB taxonomy): domain Bacteria; phylum Bacteroidota; class Bacteroidia; order Bacteroidales; family Coprobacteraceae; genus Coprobacter; species Coprobacter secundus. Next base: position 438,602 of record NZ_AP023322.1, on the reverse strand, counting down.
TAAATAAAGGAGTTGGTAGCCATTTGCCGATTGAGTATATGGTAGGAAATAAATTTGTTTACCGGATTTTTCGAACTGGTGTAATCGTCCCAGTCTTCGCGGCCATAATAATTGGCGGCATAATCGCGCAATGAGTTGAGGTCGGTAATATTGTTGCGCTTGAACAGTTCGTCGGGTTCGCAGAAGACCGTGTATCCCAACTTGTCCTTATCGGGCACTTTGAATGTCCAGCCTCCGATATCAATCGTACCCGTACCGCCGGCATAGGGAGATTCGTAATCGTCGTTATATATCTCCTGCATGGTGTCTCCGAGCCCGGTGGCATCCAGCGCTTGCGAGAAGATGGTAAAACGGTTTTGCGAATCGTTCCGAATGACAGAGGGGAGGTCTTCCTCAGACATGGTTATCACACGGTCGATAATATGCAGTACTCCATTGTGCAATTCATTATTATAGTCGGTAATGGTGGAATTTTTATTGATGACGATTTCGCGCTGTCCCTGGCCATTGACGTTGAAGGATACAACAATAAAGCGGTCGCGCATGTTAGGGGTGCTTATGGCTCCTTCCTGAAACTTTTCGTAGGTGTATTCGTATGAGTCGCTACGGATAATGTGGTTGTACAGTATCTCCTGCTTTTTGGCATCGGTCAGTGCGTCATACGTCGTACCGTTTTCCGAGAAGTAAGCCGAAAATGCGTCGTCGGTCGGGGCAAAACAAGTGAAGTGCCCATAGACTGAAAGCAGCGAATAGTTTCCTGTGTCGTGTATCAGGCGGGCGAATGTAGAGAATTGGGGATTGTTATCGCAGAAGGATGCCACCGTCTCTCCTACAAAGGTATAGTATGCATCGCCTACGATGTCGTCGCTGTTGCAAGAAGTGAGTGTTCCTGAAATAATGGCACACAAGATAAATACCTTGCGCATTACTTTCGGGGCCCGTATGGCTGAAATATATTTTTTTCGTATCATGGTTGTTTTTTATTTAGTTACGTCTGAAGAAATATCATAGAACGGATTCTGCACGAGCAAAGAATTGAGCTTCAGTTCATCAGCCGATATGGGCATGTAAATGGCATCCATGGTATTCAGCTTGCTCTTTGTCGTCGACTGGTCGAGATTTCCGTATTTTCGCAAGAGATAATTGGACACTATATTTTCGGTCGATTTCTCATACCGGGCCAGCCGGATAAGGTCGAAATAGCGTTTTCCTTCAAAGATGAATTCTCTCTGCCGCTCGTCGAGTACCAACTTCCGCATGGCGTCGGGGGTATTGTAGCTGGAGAGTTGCAAGGAACCGGCGTTCAATGTCGGATTGGCACGGTCGTAGGTCTTGGATACCATATCGAGTGCGCCCTGCAAGTCGGTTCCTATCGTCGCCAGAGCTTCTGCTTTCATCAGGTATATGTCTGAGAGCCGATAGACCACCCAGTTTTTGGAATTAGACACGATGGTGTAGTCAGATTCCCGTACAGTCCCGGTAGCACTCTCGGTGCGCATCGCCACATATTTCTGTATGGGTATCATGGCGGCACTGCCGGATTTAAAGAATGCATCGTATTTTCTCACATCGGTTTCTCCGAAAAGGGAATTGGCATTGTCTTGACAGAGGTCATATGCCGACAACTTCTGGTATGTGTTGCGGGTAGAGCCTGAGCCGGAACGTCCGTAAAACTCATTGACAACATAGTTGGGGATATTTTCCTGTATAAATTGCAATTCGAAAATACTTTCGGTAGAGTTTCCTGCAATGAACACGTTGTAATTGTACTTGGAATAGGGCTCCAGAGCAAGAAAATTTTTCGTATCGGTAAGCACGTCGTCGCAATACTGCACACACTTCTGATAGTCTCCCTGCCAGAGTGCCATATCGGCGATAAGTGCCCGAATTCCGTTTTTGGTAAAACGACCTTTGGTATATGTCAGTTGCGGGAACCGGTCATTGGCATCGTCTACGCAGGCTTCCAGGTCGGCAATCAGGGTGTTGACCAACCGGTCCGGAGAGGTCTGGGCGATATAGAAATTTTGCGTATCGTCGGTATAGGGCTCTGTAATATAGGGTACATCGCGGAAGGTGCGTACCAGAGTGAAGTAGCAGAACGCCCGTACCGCCTTAGCCTCTGCCAGATACATATCGAGCTCTTCTTGCGTAAAATTGGGGTCTTTGTCTTTCACATCGGGAGCATACAGTATGAGCGTATTGCAATAGTTGATGACTTTGTAGAAGTCGGACCATGACGCATATCCGTTGGATGATGTCACGTTGGCTTCGAGAAGGAATTGCAAATCGTCTCCTGCCGAGAGGTTGGGGCCGGCTACAATATTGTCGGAACGAAGCTCGCCCCAGACAATGAGCCTCTCCATAAAGCCGGGTTCAATCATACCCCGGTAACAGGACCCTAACATGCTGAACACATCGTTTTTGTCGGCCCAGAAATCCTCATATACCATTTCGGACTCAGGGTAGATACTGAACCAGTCGTCGCACGAGGTACATGCAATGGCTGCCGAAAGGAGGGTCGCTTTTATTATATATCGTATCTGTTTCATAATTTTTTTCTTATTCGGATTGTAAAACATGGAATGCGGTACTCATCAGAACCCTACTGTCACGCCTACGGTAAGGTAACGTGAACGCGGCGTACGGTTCTCGTCGATAGCCATACCTACATCATTGATGGAGACTTCGGGGTCGACTCCGGTGTATTTGGTAAATGTCACCAGATTGTTGAGTGTCAAAGAAAAATTCAATTGTTGCATCTTGGCTTTTTTCAATATTTTCGGGTCTACGGAATAGTTCAGCGTGAGTTGTTTGAAGCGGAGGAATGAGCCGTCTTCGACAAAACGGTCGCTCGGTTGCCAGTTGTAACCGGCTCCATTCAGAGCCCGGGGTATCTCGGTAACGTCTCCGTCTTTTCTCCAACGCCAATTGGTAGCGATAGACTGGTTGTTGTCGGAATACATGTTCTCGGCATACCGGCGGGCGTTGTTGATGATTTTGTTCCCGTACCGGAAGTTGAAGAATGCATTCAGCGTAAAGCGTTTGTACCGGATTGTCGTACCGAAACCTCCGTTGAGTTTGGGATTGCAATTGCCCAGATATACGATATCCAGCTCATCGATAGAACCGTCGTGGTTGACGTCTTCGTAAATGGCATCTCCACCCCTGAACTTATAGGCATTGGATGTTCCGTAGGCATAATACATCGGTATGGGATTACCGTAACTGTCTTTGACAACGTTGCCGTTGGCATCATAGACGACAGGGCAGGTTCCTCCGCGGCCTTCTTTATAGGTGTCGTACTGATACACACCTTTATACCTGAAACCGTATATGGAACCGAATGAGTTATTGACCTGTATGCGGGTCAGATAATCGCTGCCCGATTTATAGTCAAAGTCTTTGTTATAGCTTTTCAGGACATTTTCGTCCAACTCAACAATGGTATTGATATAGTTGGAAAAATTCAGGTTGAAATCGATAGTCCAGTCGCCGAACTGCAACATGCGGTTGGTATTGAAATTCAACTCCCAGCCGTCATTGTCCATCGTACCGGCATTGATGTAGGATATGGAAGAGAAGCCCGATGAGGACGGGATACTCTGGTCTTTGAACAAAAGGTTTTCGGTACGACGGTGATATACATTCACGTCGAGATGGTAACGATAGTCGAACAGGTTCAAGTCGATACCGGCATTGTATGATGACGAACGCTCCCATTTCAGGTTGGCCAGCTTCAGCGATGCGGGTTTTATGGTGGAGATATCGATATAATTGTTGCCGTCGGTCCAGCTACCGTTATAGCGGCTGAAATAGAGGTATTCCTTATCGGGCTGGTTACCTGTCACACCCCACCCCAAACGCAAAGAAAACTCTGACATCCAAGATTGTGCTCTTTCCATGAAGGGTTCGCGTGAAATAATCCATTTTCCGGACAGTGCCGGAAACATCCCCCACCGGTTGTTGTATCCGAACCGGGTGCTGCCATCGAAACGCAATGTACCGTCGAAAACATAGCGATTGAGGAGCAGATAGTGGGCGCGGGCCAGAAAAGCCATAGTACGCATCTGCGACGATGCACTGCTGAAGGTCTTGATATTGGAAGCTGCCGACGTACCTGTTATCATATAGGAGGGTATGCCGTATTTCTCGAATTCCTGATATTGCGAGCTACCTACTTGCATCTGCCATGAACCGTACAAGAGCAGTGAGTGGTCATCGCCCAAATTGGGTGACCAAGTGAGGTTATGGTCGGTAAGGATAGTCAATGCCTCGGCATCTTTGTTATAAGAGCGGTTTACTTCTTCGCGATTCCACTCAAACGTGGTAGCCTCTCTGGGCAAGAATTTGGCATCGTGCACATTTTCCAGGTCGAAGGTTACGTACCCGTTGTAACGGAGCTTCTGCACATCGGGATCGAGAAAATCGTATTGCAGGCGCAACGTGGGAATGATACGCATATTGGACTGCTTGTAAGAGGCCAGTTTTGCCAACGCTACGGGATTGAGGTATATGTTTTTCTGTTCGTTGGACAGACCGGGCTCATTCTGAGAGACATTGAAGAAGACCCCCGTATCGTTGCCGTTGGCATCTTGCCGGTAAATAGAGGCATTGGGCATTTTCTTGTAGGCGATATCGAGAAGCCCGTACCACTTGTCATCGGCACTGTTGTAGATGTCGTAACTCTTGTTATTGTCAGTATTGGTAATCGAAAAATCAGAAATGAACTTCAAACGGGAAGATACCTGATATTCCAGGTTCATACGGGCAGAGATACGCTTCATCTCCTGCTCGATTATGGTACCGGTCTGGTTGTAATATCCGAGGGACGCCCGGAAACGTGCCTTATCTCCTCCTCCCGATATAGAGAAATTGTGGTCGTGTGTAAGACCTATCTGTGTCACAGCATCGACCCAATCGGTATTGTTATTGTAATTTTCGTACTCATCGGCGTTCCCGATAGGGTCATAATTGAATGCGGGAATATCGCTGTCTGCTTCGTTCTGATTGCGATTGAAATAGGCCTGCTTCATCAGCATGGTATAGTCGTCACCGTTGAGCATCTTGATACCTTGGGGTTGCTGGTATGCGGAAAACTGGTATGTGTATGAGACTCTTGTGGGGCCGGTAACTCCTTTTTTGGTCGTAATAGAGATTACGCCATTGGCTCCCCTCGACCCCCAGATAGCCGCTGCGGCTCCATCTTTGAGTACCGATATTTCTTCGATATCGCTGGGGCTGATGTTCAATAGAGTGGCAAACTGGTCTTGAGTCGCGGTTGCAAAATCGAAAGAAGCATCTATATTGCTTTCGAAGGGTATATCGTTGAGCAAAATAAGAGGTGTAGAACTGGAGTTGATGGAGGTGATACCCCGGATACGCAATGAGGAACCACTACCTACGTCACCCGAATTGCCGACGATATCCAGTCCTGAGATACGCCCTTGAAGAGCTTCATCGATAGAGGCTACCGAGAGGCCCTCGAAAGCCTTGGTACTGATGCGCTGCATGGCTCCGGAGAATTCGATTTCCGGAATGGGAAGCCCACCGCCCGAATACATCCGCTGGGCAGAGACTACTACTTCCTTGATTTCGGTAGCGCTCTCAAGCTTGACATCGAACTTACGCCTTTGCCCTATGGGCATCTCAATGGACTTGTAGCCGACATAGGAGAACTTCAGCTTGCTCGACTCGCTTTTTATTTTCAAAGAAAAGTTACCGCTGTAGTCGGTCACCGTAGAAGAGAGGATACGGCCGTTCTTGTCGACTTCGACAATAGCAGCACCTATCAGCTCGCCTTCAGTCTCGGAATACAGACGTCCGGTAATAATCTGGCCTGCTTGTCCGAAAGCCCATACCGGCACACAGCACAAGACAATTAAAAATATATATTTCAGATGATTATTCATGATACTTATACTTTATATATTATTTACTGAGCTTTTAAGGCATGATCTATTTGATGTATCACTACCCGTGAGGAGGAGAGTATATTGGTCGCCGATTTTATATCGCTATTGTCTACTATATAATCCCGGGCAAGAACATTATATAAGGACCGGTCGGCTGTAACGACCGATGCTTTCACTCCGGTATCGGTACACTCGATATTCAAGTCATTGCCGGTATTGCTATACAGGGTGACTTTATTGAATTTTCCTGACGGGGTACGGGATGCCGTCTCATAGGTCAGATTGCCGAAGGGTTTGCCTGAGACCGGTACCAGATTGTCCATAAAGTGGTATTTCAAGAAATTGAGAAGGTACAGGCATTTCGTCTTTTTCTTCGCGGGGTCAGTCTCGGCATTTATTTCTTCCCAAGTACAGAGGTCGGGGTCTTCGTCGAAGGCTTTTCGAAGCGCTTCGGCAGTGGGGACAAATACGGTATACCGGAAGTTGTTGAACGACTTCACAACGTATCCCAGCCCGGCAGAAGATTGCGTAACGCTCCGGTCGAAAACCGGTACGATGTCTTCATCGTCCTTGAAATAGGAAAAGACCGTACTGTTGCCTTCGCACAATTCAAAAAAGGCTTTGTACTCATCGTGTTCCTTGAGAACGGTATATACCGACTTGAAGGGGTCTTGCATGATATGGTCTATGAAGAAAGTGCGCCCGTTGTCGGACTCATAACGTGCCAATGAACCGTTGTCGAGATGCACGATTGTCGCCGGCTCTTGCCCGCTTTCCATATTACCGCCTCCGGCGAGTTGTATGGCATCGTTCGTACCATCGATTTTAACGACAGACCCTCCTTTTGTCATGGCATATTTCATGCCTTCGTCTATATCGCCCGACAAGACGTCGTTTTCCTTGTCGGCTACAATGATGTGCATATCGAGCAAGTCGGACAAGCGGTTCCGTATCATATACATTTCATCGGTTTCTTTTCCGATGGTCTTTATCTTGGCTCCTTTGTTTCCCAGGGCATCGCTTGCGTAGATATCGGCTCTCAACTGGTTGTTTTCGAGATAGAAATCCCATATTTGGCGGTCGGATGCCTCACCATTGGCCGCCAGCCCCCAGGATATGGGGTCACGATAATTTTTCATGGCCGCATCGGTAGGCACCAGAAGGTTGTACCGGTTCTCCATCGACCGCAAGAAATAGAAGAATTTCATTTCGGTGTCCTTGATGGCAACTTTCATCACTTGTGTCAAGGAACTTGCCATTGCAGAGCCGTACACGCTCTGGTAATCGATAGGCGGATATACTTTGTTGGTTACATATACGATACCGTTGCACCCCCAATAGCTACGCACGACATCGTTTCTGGAAACATTCATATCGAAACTGCTTTCGTCGGTCATGGTCTCCCATGTATGGGGCAAAGAAGCGGTAAAAGAGCGTTTTTGATGGTTTTTTATGAACAGTGCCAGCAAATCGGTAGGGACATTTTCCCAAGAACCATACACGTCTTTCAAGTAGGCTCCTTGAGTACCGTTCATATAATTGTCCATCGCCTCATCGGTGGGGACAAACATAACTCCTATATCTGTCTTCGCTGAAGAGGGATAGGAATTGTCGGCAGGGTCGAAATAAAGCAGGCCATAATTTTCCATCGATTTCTCGTACGGGTCTATGGCATTGGACTCGGTAAAATATTTCTTTATGAAAATAGAATCGGCGGGTATCGTCTTGTCCGGAGTCGTACCGTCGTAATAACTCCGTATCCGGGCTTCTATATCGGGGTCATAGTAGGGAGCACAGAAACGGCTCATCAAGGAAGAAAATATCCGTGTCTGGCTATCGTTTTCGATAATCTTATCCATATTGTCGAGCGGTAGCAGAAGGCCTTCCATGATATGGATATAGCCGTTTTTACAAATGATATCGGCCTGTACGACTTTGGTGTCATTTATATATATATCACTGCCCAGAGTGAAAGTCTTGCCATTGGAAAAAACGGAAAAGTCATCGGAAGTAACCCCCAACGTGCTCATAAACGAGGGCGTAAAGTGTACGAGTGGAGCTGTACCGTTGTCGGAGAGGTAAAGCCCCTTGCCGGCAAATCTTTTCCAATATATGTTACCATTGAACAAATCTTCGTTGTCATAGAAAGGGACGTTATCGATAAAAGTGTTGGATGAGTTGATTCTCATGGCCAGCCCCTCGCCCGATGAAGAGCTTGTAGAACCTACATTGGAAAGCATGTATGATAAGTAAGCCATATTTATCATACTGGAATTCATAATCATGCGTTTGAGCACCGGAGTAAGGTCGTCATATCCAGCCACTCCGTAAGAGTTGTTTTTGAAAAAACGTTCGAAGGCTTCGTCCCGTGCGGGAAGAAGGGTTTTACTCCCGGTACGGGAAAGGGTCTCCGTATACCCCATATCGTCGATTAGCCTTAAAAAGTACGTAAAATCGCCTTCACTTTTAAGATAATCGTAAATACTGGCATTCAAGTTGTCGGGTTCCCGGTCGTCGTATATGTAATCGTCCTTACAGGAAAAAAAGAACGGACTGCACAGTACCAGGCACAACAAAACGCGTACAATTTTTTGATTAAATTTTATTGGCATTGCTGAATTTATTTAGTATTAGAAATAGAATTATAAACTGTTATTTATTTACTTTAGCAAACTTATATCCGCATGTATCGATAAACTTATTGTGTTTCCATATCAGATTTTCATTCATTAAGAACTTGTCTAAATTTTCCATCCTATTTTAATATATGTTCTCTGAAAAGGTAAAAAATCCTTTATTTTTGTCAGATTCAAAAGTAGAAACTATTGGAGAAAGAAAAGAACGCTTTTTTTTCATATACTATAACAAATGTTGCATTATCGGGAATTTGAAAATAAAGGAAAATCATTTTGACACATTTGTGACAGAAAGACATATTCTGTATATCGCCGGAGACGGACTCCTTCTCTATATATTTACCAGGTTCTATGATTTCATGCCCTGCCGGATCCGACTATCTCCCTAAATAAGGTATTGTGCATGATACGAGGGAAATGAGTGATTTATATGAAAACCGGAACCAGGGAAAGGCTCAAAGGGCAAAAATGCGACATTTGTTTTATTTTTATGCAAATTTCGGACAGTCTACTTTGACAACTTCTCATATATTTGCAACATACATTGACAACTATGAAACAACACTTTTTGATTCTCCTTTTCTTCCTGAATGCATTTGCCGGACATCCGTTACAGATATCCGAATTTTCAAGCAGGTACTACTTCACCCCGATAAAAGGTTTGTCGCATAATAACGTGAAGGCCATTGTGCAAGACCATGACGGATTTATATGGATAGGCACACGTAACGGTCTCAACCGGTATGACGGGTATGAAGTAAAAATGTATAACTGCCATGACGAAACAACTGGGGCGGGCAACAACAATATATCGTCTCTCTTCGAGGATAGGGACCGGGACTTATGGATAGGGACAGACCGGGGTATATTTATCTACAATTCGAAGAATGACAGTTTTTCCCAATTTACGGTGGCTACGCCCAACGGGGTAGTCATACAGGACTGGATAGCCCAAATCAAGCAAGATAACGAAAACAACATCTGGATTATCGTACCCAATCAGGGTGTCTTCAGATATAATAAAGAGAGCCATGAACTGAAACAGTTCTTGTTGTCGTCGATAAACAGCCATACGTACAAGCACCCGCAATGTCTTGCCATATTGAAATCGGGGGATATATGGGTGGGCACCAATAAAGACGGCATATATCTGTATAATGCACAAAGCCAGTCGTTCGAACAACACATCACCGACCGCAACGGGGTAAGTATAAAGGATGAGCTTATTTATTGTATATGTGAATATAATGATTTTATCATTTTGGGGATACACGAAGGCAAACTCAAAAAATATGACCGCAAAACCAATACTTTCTCGGTAGTCAACTGCCCAGACGTGCATTACAGCATCATACGCGACTTACAGGTCTTCAACCAGGAATTGTGGGTGGGAACCGAACAGGGTATTTTTGTCATCAACGAGGAACAGGGGTATTTCAAAAACATACGTTACAATCCGATGTCACAGAACAGCTTGCCCGATAACAAGGTGTACAGCATGTACCAGGATCGTGAAGGGGGGATATGGATAGGTTCCCGCTTCGAAGGGGCTTGTTATATTCCGACCCAGACGATAGAAATGGAGAGATACGAACCGAACATGTCGCCCCACTCCATCTGCGGGAGGGTGATACGAGACATGGCAGAGGATGAGAGCGGGAATATATGGATATGTACCGAGGATAACGGTATCGCCCTGTTTAACCAGAAGCAGGAGACTTTCCGGCAAATCATCCCCAGCGGAGGCATACAGCGAATACCGCAAGGAATCGTGATAGACCAAGACCGGGTATGGGTAGGGCTTTTTAAAAACGGTATTGATATATATGACAGCAAGACTTTGAATGTACAACATTTGAGCCAGGAGGAACTGGGCATAGACGAGTCGAGCATATGGGCCATGCATCTGGACAAAAAAGGCCGTATCTGGATAGGCAATGGCTGGGGAGTGTACTCGTCGAGCCGCGACAAGATACATTTCCAGCGGCACAACGAGTTCGGCTCGGTCTTCGTCCATGATATTTATGAGGACTCCAAAGGATATATCTGGGTGTGTACTCTGGGAAGCGGAGTGTTCAAACTCAACCCCATGAACCAGGCTCTCGAACACTATACCGAATCGAACAAGCCGGGCAGCCTCAGCAGCAACTCGGTAAGCAGCATCACCGAGGATGAAAAGGGTAACTTATGGTTCTCGACTGACCGAGGAGGGCTGTGTAAATACGACGAGGCTACCAACAGTTTCAGGCACTGGAGAAAGCAGGACGGGTTACCGGACGATATGGTGTATAAAATCGTAGAGGACAATGACGGGAATTTATGGTTCGGGACGGAACATGGGCTGGTCAGATTCAACCCTCAGACGGAAGATATATATACTTTTACTGAGAAAGACGGCTTGCTCAACAATCAGTTCAACTACAAATCGGCGATAAAAACCCGCTCAGGGAAATTGTTTTTCGGCAGTACCCGCGGCTTGATAGCCATATCTCCCAATAAGACTCATGAGAACAAAATAACACCTGTCGTATGTATCACCAAACTGAAAATATTCAATCAGGAAATCAACATCGATACCGATAATTCTCCTCTACAGTCGAACATCACTCACACCGACAAAATTGTACTGAACCATGACCAGAACAGTATATCGTTAAATTTCAGCGCATTGCTGTTTTCTTCTTCCGGGACGAAGCGTTACAGATATAAATTGGATAACTTCGATAAAGACTGGATTATATGCACCGACCATCCGAATGCATCATATACCAACTTGTCGCCGGGAACTTATACTTTTTTAGTGAGCACTACCGACAGTTTCGGTAACTGGCTCGAAAACAGCACGGCTCTGGAAATCGTCATCGAGGCTCCTTGGTGGCGCTCAAATATTGCCAACACAATATATGTCCTTCTTGTATGCTGCGGTTTTGTGATTTTTATCGTATTATACAACCGCAAGCTGAAAAATCATTATGAGAAGCAACAGATACTGTACGAAAAGGAACACGAGAAGGAGTTGTATAATGCCAAAATAGAATTTTTCACGGCTATCGCACACGAAATACGAACTCCTTGCATCCTCATCAACGGGCCGTTGGAGAACATACTGGAAAGTGAGGAGTCACCGGATGTCATCAAAAAGAACCTGCCTATCATAGAACAGAACGTGAAACGCCTGCTCAACTTGATAGACCAATTACTGGATTTCCGTAAGGTAGATGAAAACCGGTTTATCTTGAATTTCCGAAATACCAACCTAAACCAACTGCTGAATAATACGATATACCGGTTTGACCCTATGATAGAGCAGATGGGGAAAAAAATAGTCGTGGAAATATGCAAGGACAATCTGGTAGCTTATATAGACCCCGAGGCTTTTACCAAAATCATCAGCAACTTGCTTAACAACGCCATGAAATATTCTGAGAAATATATACGGGTGGAGCTTGTAGAGCAGGACGAAATTGCCGTCATCCGGGTTATCAACGACGGGATTCCTATCCCACCGGAGCTAAGCAAGAAAGTTTTCGAACCGTTTTTCAGAACCACCAAAGACTCAAAAATATCGGGAAGCGGTATCGGGCTGTCGCTCGCCCAGAAACTGGCTACTCTGAACCATGCCGAACTGACGTTGGACGGTACGGCTCCTCTCACTACATTCTGCTTATCGGTTCCGATAAAGACTCATGCAACGGACGTTTACGAACCGGAAACAGGCCCGGAAAAGGAAAAACAGATACAGCCGATTATCGATGACGAACCGACCGTAAAAACAGCATCGACCCTTACCGTCTCCAAAGATACAGCCGAACCGGCTTCTCAAAAAGAATATACTATCCTCGTCGTAGAAGATGACCCGGATGTGATATCGTTCTTATCGGAACAGCTCAGGCAATACTTCAATGTATATACAGCGGAGAACGGGAAAGAGGCTCTGAAAATACTGGGGCAAGTATATATCGACATCATACTCAGCGATATGGTAATGCCTGAAATGGGCGGACTGGAACTGTGCAAAACCGTCAAATCCCAAGAAGACCTGGCTCAAATCCCTGTCGTGATGCTAACGGCAAAAACCGACATGGACAGTAAACTGGAAAGTCTCGAAATGGGTGCCGATGCTTATATCGAAAAGCCGGTATCGTTTAAATACTTGCACAAACATCTCTTGATGTTGCTGAAAAACAGAGAGAAAGAGAAGAAAGCATTCTTGAATAAGCCTTTCTTCCCGATACAGAAGATGAAGGTAAACAAGAATGATGAAAAATTTCTTGAAAAGGTAATCGGTATCATCGAGTCGAATATCACGAATCCGGACTTGAACGTACAATTCCTTGCCGATAACATGTGTATCAGCCGCTCAAGCCTGCACCGGAAAGTAACGCAGACCACTACCCTCTCTCCGGTAGAGTTTATCAAACTCATACGGTTGAAAAAAGCGGCTGCCCTCATTCAGGAAAGCGAGTACCAGATTGCAGAAATCTGCTTTATGGTCGGGATAAATTCGCCTTCGTATTTCAGCAAGATGTTTTTCAACCAATTCGGTATTACTCCGAAGGAATTTTCCAAAAACAGCAGAGCCGAGAAAAACAAAAATATATAAATAATGTAGCAAAAAATTGTACAAATCAGCCAAAAACCGGAGAAAAAATAATCTTTTAACAAGATTTTACCTCCGGAGAGAAGAGCGGTCATGAGACATATCTTGCGACAAGTGTGCTATTATTTGTCATATGATGCTTCTTAGTTCCCCCTCATAAAGGGAAACTGAGGCATATAACGGCAAACACGCCAATCGGAATACGTCCCCGAAAGTGGAACAAGCGCTTCTTATCTTCCGGTATACCGATTCGGGGAATATAAATTAATTATTTAATATTCAATACTTCATATATAAAACAAGAAAACGGGCAATCTTTTTGGAGATGAGAAACGCACCCCAATAATGAAAAAGCAAAATGCGAATCAACAACCCTATCAAATATATAACAATGAAACCAAACAAACTGACTCATTTTATCGTAACGACAGTAGTAGGTACAGGCACATTGTGCTGCTGTACGCAACCGGCCGATGAGCTCTCTCTCTGGTATGAACAACCCGCGAACGAATGGATGCAAGCAATACCAATAGGCAACGGACGCTTGGGTGCCATGATATATGGAGGGATAGAGGAGGAAACCATCGCCCTGAATGAAATTACCTTGTGGTCGGGACAACCGGACTCCACTCAAAACGACTTGTGCGGGCCTGAAAACCTGAAAAAGATACGGGAGCTATTTTTTCAGGGGAAAATCGAAGAGGGTAACCACTTGGGAACCCAGCATCTTTCGGGAAAGGGAAAATCGTTCGGCACACACTTGCCTTTGGGTGATTTGAAAATAAAGTTCGAATACGACACGGAAACGACCGAGGAGTATACCCGAAGGTTGAACCTCAACGAGTCTGTCTCGACGGTCTCTTTCAAAAAGGGTAATACGCGATATTCAAGGGAGTATTTTTGCAGCCACCCCGACGAGGTTATCGCCATGCGTTTTACGGCAGACCAACCCGGGAAAATAACGACAACACTCTCCTTAGACTTGCTCAGGCAGGGAACCTCCGTTGCTAGCAAAAAAGGTCTGGTAACGGCCGGTATAGCTCTGTTCCCGAATTTGGGCCCGGGCGGCGTCAGCTTCAACGGCACTTTCAACGTGTACCCGAACGGCGGTGAAATCATCGTATCGGACTCTACTCTGACCATAAAAGGGGCTAACGAACTGGTTATCTTAGCCGACATCCGTACCAATTACCAGACAGAAGATTATCCCCAAATCTGCTTCGAGAACTTACAGGCCGCAGCAAACACCGGGTACCAATCTCTGAAACAACGACATATAGAAGATTACAAGAGCCTATTCGACCGTATGAAAATCTCGTTGGGTACACCGACGGAGGATATAGCGACCGACAAGCGGTGGGCAAATGTAAAATCGGGTAAGGAGGATGTTTCGCTCGATGCTTTATTTTACCAATACGGACGTTACATGCTTATCTCCAGTTCTCGTCCGGGTTGTCCTCTGCCAGCCAACTTACAAGGCATCTGGAACGATAATCTGGCTTGCAATATGCCCTGGACATGCGACTACCATCTGGACATCAATATACAGCAAAATTATTGGTCGGCCAATGTGGCAAACTTGCCTGAATGCAACCTGCCTCTGTTCGACTATATCGGGCAATTGGCCAAAGCCGGACATGAAACAGCCCGGAAAGTGTATGGCTGCAACGGATGGGTGGCACATACCGTCACCAATGCATGGGGATATACGGCTCCGGGAGGCGGTGTCGGCTGGGGGCTGAACGTAACGGCGGGTGCCTGGATAGCTACCCACTTGTGGAATCATTATCTATATACCAAGGATACGGATTACTTGCGTACTACGGGATATCCGCTATTGAAGAAAACGGCCGAGTTTTTTGTGGATTACATGGTGGAAGACCCGAATACGGGTTATCTGGTAACGGGTCCCAGCATCTCGCCGGAGAACTCGTTCAGATATAATAACGGCGACTGGTGCATGTCCATGATGCCGACCATCGACCGGGCTATCGTGTACGACATATATCAGGCTTGTATCGCATCGGCGGAAATATTGAATGTAGATGCAGACTTCAAAGAGCGTCTGGAACGAGACATCAAGAAGTTGCCCCCTCTGATGATAGGAAAAAGCGGGAAGGTACAAGAGTGGCTTATGGATGTGGAACGCAGTGATCCGAGCCACCGGCATTCGTCCCATCTGGTCGCCTTGTATCCTCTGGGGCAAATCTCTTATACTCAAACTCCCGAACTAATGGCTGCTTCGAGAAAATCGATAGAAAGCCAGTTGAACGCTCCGGGATGGGAGGATACGGAATGGAGCCGCGCGAACATGATAAACTTCTTTGCCCGAATGAAAGACGGGGCGAAGGCTTATGAATCGTTACTGGGTCTATACCGGGTCTTCTCCCGTGAGAACCTGATGACCGTATCTCCAGCCGGCATTGCGGGTGCGGAATCGGATATCTTCAGTTTCGATGCTAACGAAGCTGCCGTATCGGGAATGTCTGAAATGTTACTGCAAAGTTACGACGGGTTTATAGAGTTCTTGCCTGCCATACCGGACAGTTGGGATAAAGGCGAGGTGAAAGGAATCTGCGCCCAAGGCGGCCTTGTCATCGATATGAAATGGGCTCAAAAACGATTGTCGAATGCCGAAATCAAGGCTACCCGAGAGCATGTATTCCGGGTATATCTGCCTGAGAAATGGGGTGTGCCGGTACTTGAAATCAATGGAAAGAAAATTGATGCCAATACCGATAAAGAGCTGTACGACATCACTTTGTCAAACGGTGACGTATTGTCGATAACATACAGGTAAACAAAGGCAAGCCCGAGAGATACGGGGACAGATTCAATGACTGCCCGCCCCAATACACATTCTACAGAAAAAACGTATTATTGTATCCATTACCATTACTCCCCGGTCACGCTTTCAAGAGCATGGTCGGGGAATAATGGTATCGTCATAAAATAAAAGAAAAAAATGGAGAGGCAGATTTCCACTTTAACCATGACAAATTCCCATAGATGACATTTCCGGTAAAAGACATTACAATTTTGCTTATTTTACGGAACTAACCCAATCACCATTACTTCGGTTCCGCTATAACATAGTAGTATTCTTCATGAGTGTCATCACCCTTACTATGAAGTAATGCTGCACGTGTAGTGTTATTTCCATAAATTTCTACAATGTCGGCATCTTGAGGAAGCGTCTTAAAGTCGGCAGCAGTCTGCGATGGGTGTTTGCCCAAATGCTTCTCCAACAGCCACCTCAACCCGGCTTCCTGCCTTTTGAGGTATTCGGCATCCGTGAGTCCGGAGGAAAATGCCACCTTTATGATTACATAACAGGTACTGTTGAGCATTTGGGTATCGGTCAAAAGGAACTCATAACGGGTATCGAGAATACTATATATGAGACTGGTCTTGGGATTGGCAATCGCCACAGCTCCATTCGTCCAATCTACCCCAAGGAAATCCCTCTCACGCATTATCTGGGTTATTGAAAACTCATACTTTACTTCGTTATCCTTATATCCTTTGAGAGAAATCGGAAAATCTCTTTTCTCAAAAAAATGAGAACTCCATTGGGAAGTAAACTCTTCACTCGTACCACTTTCATCCGCAGATTTTCGGTAAACGCAATACGTATCCGGCAAAACGGGAGAAGACATAACAATCGAATCATAATATTGCAGGAACTCCGGTCTGCCGGGAAAAATATATTCATCCTGATGATCAAGTATCCTGAACGTCAGGAAATCGAAAGGTGCTGCCAATGGCGTGTCAAGGTTCATAAAAGGAGTAAGCTGCACCATCTTAAGTTTGAATTTTGCTTCTTCAGGCAGCTCGTCAGGTTTTGGCGTAACAGAAGGCACGTCACTTATAACCTCAAGCAGAGTGTAAGTGGTATTTGAGGCATCAGCCGGTGGATTGGCAAGTATTGTCTTGCGCACCTCCAGCTCGTACGCATGTCCGTGTACATAGTCGAACCCCTTGATACTGCCCATAGCAAGTCTCTGCCATTCTGCACTGTGCTTTTCCTTGACTTGCATATACTCTACTGCAGGAGTCCCACCACTGCCAATGGTTTCCCAAACAGTCGTTTCAGATACATACAGGAGTATATCGGCATAAGTATCATCAAGAGAGGTCTCCTTATCACAACCCGCCCACATGACACTCATGACAGCCAATAAAGCTAATTTCAGATTCTTGAGCGTCATAAATTTATTTATTAAAAGTCTTTGAAATCTGTTCGCCAACACGTTTAAGAGCGCCTTTGATATCAGAGCCCGGACTGATTCCAAGCGTAGTGTAAGCTCCTTGACAAGATGCTAACGGACGGCCTGTATTAAAGTCTATGAAGTTAACCGTTATTACGGTTTCTTCTTGTTTTATAGCGACACCGAATGTCGCGAGCAACAAAGAGGATTGTTCTCCCTGCGTCAAATCATCAATACGATATTGACCTATCATAGTCAGTCCGGATTGTTCTACTGCATCATATAATTGTATCTGATACTGCACTAATTCAGGTGGCATTCTGTATGTACCATTATCAATTACTGCCACATATTTATACTTTGCCAAATCAGCACCTTGTGAAACCACAGATTTGGAAACGGTACAGCTTGTCCAAACCAACGACAGGAAAATACAAAAAGAAAAAATATAATTTTTCATTGCCTATTATATACAAGTTAATAAACCATTCGAGTCTGTCTGACTTTTCCAATAAAAAATATTATCCGGTCATTTTCATGTTTTCTTTCGACCTTTTCCCCGCTTTCTTTCGTCAGACAGCCTGCTATCCTCCTCTTAAAAACAAAAAATATCCTCAAAAGAGCTTTCAAGCCTGACCCAAGCAAAACCCAGACAAGTCTAAAACAAGTGCAAAAATAGAAAAATCCATAGATTGAGGTTCAACTATCACTGATTTTTTATGATTTATCATCGACCTCCTCAATCATTACTATGACGGAATGAGGGAAAACTAACCCAACAAATCATTTATTATCAGATAAATACATACAAAAATTTCCCCTCTCAAGAGGGGAAATTTTACTCTAAACCACTCATTATCAGGAAGGGAACAACAGCCAAACATTCCCTCTCCGAAAGAGTATAATACAGCTTCTAAAATCTCATTATACAAAAAAAGAGACCCTAACCAAACACACTTATATATTTCTACCTATACGACAGCTCTATTTCCCACTCGCCTCCCGATATGCGTACAGCCTGACCGTCGGAAAAATCGGCTTTATAGCGTTTATCAGGATAGAATTTTTTATTTTTGAAAATCTTTTTCCCTTCCAATTTCACTTGCTGTACTTCCTCTCCAACAGGTAGCAGGGCTTGTGCACCAGACGGGACACTCAACCGAATCTTCAACTCTTTTTCCGAACGATTCAAGGAAACCGAAATTCGCCCATTGACACTGAGCATCGACATTTCAGCATGGGTAAGAAAGCCCATTTGCGGTCTGAGGCTGAACTCTTTAAAGCCCGGCTTTACCGGAGCTATCCCACAGACTTTTTGAGACAGGAGAGTCAATCCGCCTCCACTCCAAGCATGGTTATAAGTACCTCCGCCAAATCCTTCGGGCCCGATTCCCCACCCTTCGAAAAGCGTCGTGAGACGGGGATAATCTACCATTTTCCCAAATCTTTTCTTCATTCGTTCAAGGGCTTCGCAAGGGCGATTCATACGGAACATGGCTTCCAATACGTATTTTTCCATGTAGGGACTGGCATATTCATAGTGTCGGAACAGTTTCAATATGGCTTCATATTTCGACTCGTCGGCCAATCCTGAGAGTACCGCCAACGCCTGCAGCCGGTCATCGGGATGGGGAAGCGACTCATCGGCCCGATACGCATAGCCTTTCCAGTATGCCCTGTTAAACGCATCTTTCAAGGCACTCATTTCTTTTTTCATATCGGCGGCATCGTCTTCTTTACCGAGAACTCCGGCCATGCGAGAGACACCATCCAATGCCAGATAATACCAAGCATTGAATAATCCTTTTATATCGACATTCGTGCCCCAATCGCCCCACGTCCAGTCTCCGCTACGAAACTTGACAGTGCCGTCTTCGTTATATTCCCATACAGCCAGATACCGCTTGACAGAATCATACAAATCGGCGATAGTAGCAGTATCGCCGGTATTCAGGTAATAATTCCAAAATCCATACAGCCCTACACTGGCCAACATCTGCCCCGGCAGTTCCGTCTGATAGTTCGATGAAGGAATCGGCGAGAATATCGTGCCGTCTTCTTTCTGCCACTGCATCAGTTCATACATGCCTTTTTTCATCAGCAAATGCGATTGGGGACAAAGTGCATAGAATGACTCTCCCGACTCGATCACCTCATCGCCCCACCATTGAGCACGCTCCCGGTCGGGGCAATCCATATAGGTGTCGCGCATGGTCACCAGCAACGTGCGTTGCGCTTTCGTCCAAAGCCGGTTGTAAAAATCGTCATTACAGCTAAACGAGCCGGCAAAAGAGGTATTATAGCTGGTTTCCCGATAGGTCGCATTTATCAGAGTAATTTCTTTGGGGAGTATATAATATACGGCATGTCCGTTTATCCAGCCCAGGCTTTCATAGCTTTGCCGCCCTTTCCGGGTCACATATTCGGCTCTGAGGTTATACATGCCACCGCCTTTGTAATTATCCGTACATACGCTTATCGTATCTCCCCCTTGTGCTTCTACTTCCAAGCATGGTGTCAATTGCATATTGTAGGGCAGATGACAAATGAGCGTATCTTTTTCCTGTCCTCTTCTCCATTCCCGAAGAGTATATTCTTTCTGTCCATAATCTTTCCACATCGGGATTATTCTCGGGTATAGTTTGTTCCACGGCTTACATCCTTCTTTTCCTACTTCTACCGAAGCCGACCACGGATACCAAAGACTGTCTGCCGGCGACACTATCCACGATTCTGAAAAGAGGCGGGCATCATAACCGATGTTGGATTCGGACAGTCTGAAATTGGGCTGTGTCCCCTTGGGAGTGTAATATCCCCCATGAATGGCCGAAAACCAACTTTTATCACTATACAGAGGGAATTCGTCCGAAAGGCTCTCCACAAACAATCCGGCTTTGCCGCTCGGCTGATAAGAGAACCCCTCTTTCCCGAAATACCACAAAAGAATAGCGACGGCATTTTTCCCTTCTTGCAAGAAAGAGGTCACATCGACTGTGTCGTAATAGGTATCTTCCGGTGTGGGCCCCCGTTTCACAGCCCCCTCGAAGACGGCGAGCCTACCGTTTATCCACATCCAGTACTTGCTGTCGGCCGCGATTTTCAATGTTACACTTTCCGAGGGACGAGAATTCAAAAGGATATCCTTGCGAAAGCAAAGCCATGTATTCGAGGCGCTTTGATTTTCAAATGCGGTAATCCACCTCGCCCGACTCTCGTCTGCCTGTACGAAAAAGAACGACAAGAGTCCCCAAATTACCAAAACGATTTTACGGGACATATATATTATCGGATTATCAATTTGAATGTAAAACTTTCCATCTCCATATTTACTTTCAAGAGATACAGCCCTGAGGGCATGTCGGTGAAATCGAAACAATAAGTGCCAGACAATTCGCTTTCGCCCTGCCGCATGCAATGGCCGTCCAAGGCATACAGGGCGTAAGCCATTTTACACGGCCCGTTTCCGTCCTGACTCAAATAAAACAAGTTGGCACTTTTGTCTTTATAAAACTTTACATTCCGGCTCCATTTCGAGACCGATTCCAAACCGGTAGTTTCCCCGAAATTGAAATGCCGGGAGACGCTCATCCCATTGTATGTACCTGTTACCGTACCTTTTATATCGGTTCCCTTGAGTATCAACGTCTCTCCTTCGATATGCCCCAACTCCGGCGAACAGCTCCATGTGACCGGTGAAAGGTCGGAATCTACAAGGACATTATATTGATTGTATCCCATCAAACGCAAAGGCAGGGAAAAGGAATTTATCTGTTCCTTATTCCAATAATTGAATGCCAAACGCACTATTTCCCGGTCGACCGGAGTCGTCGTCTGTAGCAGCCAACCGTTGGTAACGGCCCTTTCCTGCCCGTCGCTCGGACGGTTCACAACGGTATGGTTCACTACCATCCCAGTAGAACCTCCTCCGTCGAACCCGACTACGTCGGAAGCTCCCGCACTCCTGAACAAGTCGCACATTTCATCGGAATAAACTCCTCTGGAATGAGCCTGACGACCGTCTATTACCATCAGATACAGCCAACGACCGTCGGCCGAACAGCCTACTCCGGTTCTCGGATAGAGCACATTGTTATAGGAATCGTTAAAATTGCACTCCATGATTACCCCATCCTTCATCAAAAGAGAATTGCCGCCTATCATCTCCCGGATAGCCGGAGTCTCATTGCCGGCTGTCTTGATTGTCATATTGATTTTCAACTTTTGTCCTACGGTAAGTTTATCCAAGAACCCTTTTGCCTGGTCGATACCCGACAAAGCGGCTTCGCCGGGTTTCAGGGCATTTTTCCCTTCTGTATCTTTGATAATCCTTGTCACGATGCAGGTAATGGGCGAGTTTATCTTCCATGCTTGTCCGTCGGCCAGTTTGAAAAAGACCTCTGTTTTCAGTTTATCGCCTATCTCGGCATTCTCGTCCATACGGGTATATCCGCCCGCAAATTCGTTGTAAAAAGTCATATCGCACGAATAACAATCTGTGCGGGGAAGATTCACGTCATTGAAAGTATAGGAGGCGATAGGGGCTTTCAAGCTGACGACCGAGCCGGAAAATGCCATGTTGTCAAGAATTGGTTTATTGTTGTCGTCGATAGCGGCAAAAGCCCACTCCATGCTACGGGGCTCCCGCTGTATGATGCCTTCGGAAGCGCACCCGCCCCGAGGGGCTCCGATAGGGAATTCCTTGTGTGCGCTTATATTAAAAAAATCCCCGTTTATCCCTGCAAAGGCGTCCGCTGTCCCGGTGGTATATCTATCACAAGCCGACGATACAGTCTCCAAGCCCTCGATGAGGTCGTTCCCCAAAAAGGTCTTGACTCTCGTATTCGGATTTTGCAAATCCACTTTCAAGACATGGGCTTCAATCGGCAGTTCATCGATACGGATATGAGAGTATTCACAGCCGGGCCCCGGGATATAGGCGTTCAAGGTATCTACCAGATATTGTTCTCCCCGTATCAGTACTTGTCCAAAAGGGTCATACGTCTCGGCAATTTGAATCAGCTTTTCCCTGAAGGCTTCTATTTCACCGGAATTTCTGGTATAATCGGACGGGGAACGGTACACTTGTTCCAAAATTTTCTCGGCATTCTGCCTGCCTACTTTTCCTTCTACGATTTTCAACAACTCATAGTCTTCCTGTCCTTCTTTCCAACGTTCCAAACGTGCGGATGCAATGGGTTCCTTCACTCCGAACATATAACCGGGGAATACCAAACCGCCGTCACCGACAGCATCCAGACTACGGTCGAATGCAAATGGCTCCATACGATACCGGTTTACCCCCCAATACAGGAATCCGGTCTCATTTTCTTTATATACCCGCCACATGATCGCCCGATTATGGAACGGTGTCTGAGAAAAAAGGAAGTTGGGCTGAACTCCCACAGGACCGCAACAGACATAAGTCCACCACTCTGCCCTGGGCTCTATCATTTTCCTAAAGTCTTGGGCAACCGAATTCTGGCATTTATACTCTTCGGCTGAAATGGGCAGTATCTTGACGTACGGTGTCAAGAAATCGAAGGTATATTTATAATCCCATTTATTCTCGCCTTCGATGAGCGAGCTGGAAATCGGCACAAGCATTTTTGCCTCGGGTTCGAGCGAGAGTATATGGGCCGACTCCTTGGCTATCTGTTCATAGTGCGCCGGAGTCTTCGGCTCGTCCCAAATATAGAAATAGCACCGGTCGAAATACCCTTTTTCCTTCATGTCGGCACACATGCGCAAGATTTCCTCATCGTCTACCAAACAAGGAAGGGCAAAACGGCAAAAGCGTTTGTCCTGAAGCAATTTCTGGCTTCTGGGATCGTCCCACGGCCAAGGAGAGAAACAGTTGTCCCAACGCCAAATCGAGGGGTCGATAATCTTCCCGTAATAAGGGTCGATACGGCGTGTGAGCAAAAACTCGGTCCACAACTCCTTCTGCTCATCAGAGCCATTTTCGGGCAAATTATCTATATCGACACAGAACTCCGAAGGTATGGACGGTGTGAGAGGAATCTCATAATCGGCCACACGTACTTTGAAATTCAAGGTAACGTTATTCCTTATGGACTTGACATTCACCGAATAATCATAAGTACCGGGGCGGGCATCCCGGGGTGTCTCAAAAGTCAGCCAAACCACGGTTGTGGACTTCTCGGCCTTTGTTTTCGACTCAAAGGGGACCAGTGCATCGTCGAAGCCGTCTATCTCCCTCAAAATGCGGTATTGTACCCCGAACTCTTGTGGAGAGCTCGATGTAGAAAGGGTTATTTCTTCTTTGGGGATGGTGGAAAATACAAGCTGTATATGTTCCGTCTCGCCTCGTCCCAAAACGACCCGGTTGTTTTCTTCTGCCGGGAAATTCTGATAATTTTCCTGCAACTCGGTACAGGGCATTACCCATACATCTCCCGTGTTTGCCGCATGCAATCCCACTCCCATTGAAAACAGGGCAAAAACCGACACCAAATAATTTTTCATAGATTTTACTATTTACTGATTTTTTATTGTATTATGTTTCACTTTTCTTATTCTCCGAACTCCGTCTGCTGGCGTTCTACATTTTTCAGCTCTTGGTTGAGCTTATTCCGCATCTCCGTCTCATTCGAGCGGTTGACGGTCGAGACTGGACGCATGACGCCCCCTCTCTCCTCCTCATCATAAATGGAAACGTGGGTGGCGGGCAGCACGTCAAACTCCAGCTCTCCCCGCAAAGGCATTTGCAACCCGGGCGAATCGACTTCGGCTTTTATCTTCACTTTGCCGGGACGCAGGGTGGTGCGCAAAAGTACCGGTGCCGTGCCCCACTCTACGGGACGCGGATTGGTGTGCGAACTCTCATCGGCGAGCAAGCGGCCTTCTCCTTCGACCGAAAAACGTATGTGGTAGTTATTCAGCCGCTTAACTACCCCGTCCTCATCGGTCACAGATGCAATTACAGTCACCAAATCGGAGCCGTCGGCCACCGGGTCAATCCCCTCGGTATCTAACTGAAGGACGATTTTGGCGGGACGCCTTGCGGGCCTGCGCTTATGTTCCACCACCTTTTTCCCGTCTTGGAAGCCTTCGGCCAACAAGAAAACTTCATCTTGTCTTTCTTTTCGGGAAAGTGCTTTATCGTCCATAAAACGATATACATCTTTGAATACGATAACGGGAGAAGGCATGCCGGCCCGGCTCTCTTTCTTATAGACATAAGTTTTCCCGCCTTGAAAAACGGTGAGCCTCACCTCTTCGCAATTGGAATATATTGTCACATCGGCAGGAGAAAACGGAGTCATCTCATGTGCGATATAAATCATAGGACCACTCTCGGCCTGAATATCCAAGGAGTCCAACGGCCGTTGGGCCATAAACATGTAGTAGGAATATTTGGGTTGCCTGAAGACATCGGCCAAACCGCCATAAAACGGATCGGGGTGATATCCCCTCTGATGGTCGAACGAATGCCACAGGCAGCCTCCGAAATGCTGTTTCGGGGTTTTCCACAAAACGTCATAATTGGTGCACGTATAGGAAGGCGATGCATAGTGTGTCGCCTGCACCAGCATGGGGGTCTCTCCCCAACAACGTTTTACCCGGCTGGTGGAGTTGTGTGAGTTCCAGTCGTCGACATTGTCGCCCCACTCTCTGGTAAAATAGGATACATCGGGATTCAGATTTTTGATAGCTATATCGGTATCTCCATTCGAAGGATGAGCATAGAGCACCGAGAACCGTGATGCACCGCGCGCCTCGGAGTCTCCCACGATATGGGAATAGGGATACGGATATTCATCGGCAACTATTTGCGCCACACTGTCTACAAAGGATTCAGGATACCACGTTTCGTTAAGAATAGGTTCCCAAAGGAAGACCGACGGGCGATTCCTGTCCCGACGGATAATGTTTCTGATATCGTCGAAAACCCTTGTCTGGAAAATAGGGTCTTCGTTCCAGAATTGCCAGCCCGGTGTATTCTCGATAACGAAAAGCCCCAGGGCATCGCAGGCATCCATAAACGCAGGGTCCTGCGGGTAGTGGGCATTACGAATTATCTCCAAGCCCAAATCTTTCAACTTCTTCGCATCCCGCCAATGCAAATTATTGGTCATTGCATTGCCGACCACAGCGAAATCCTGATGACGGTTTGCCCCCATCAACGGACGCGGATAGGGTTTCCCGTTCACCCACAAACCGTCTTTTCCCTTAAACTCAATGCTCCGTATACCTATTTTTTTCCGATAGCCGTCTATCGTCTTGCCTGTCTTGGTATCTTTGACTTCGATATATACTTGATACAAAGACGGGGAAGAAGGATACCACAACCGGGGATTCTTGACCTCGATGCGAGCATGGCAATAGCCATTTTTTCCGGACGGGATTTGAACGGAACTTACCTTTTTACAGACCGTCTCCCCGGACGGAGAGCACAATGTAACATGAACTTTTCCTTTGAACGATTGCTTGGTCTCGTTTTTCAGCTGTACTTTCAACTGCAAATCCGCTGATTTTTCCGAGACACGGCCGTACGAAACAAACGTACCCCCTCCGGCTACTTCCGACGCATAATTTTCATCGGTGATAAAAATCCGGTTATGGGCGATAAGCCAACAGTCGCGATAAATGCCGCCGGAATATGTAAAATCGAGAAATTCCTGCGGCTTTCCCGGCGGATAGAGCGGGTCATTGGAATTGTCCGTACAAACTGCTATCACATTCTCCTCGCCCAGCTTATCGGTAACATCGAGAATAATGGGCAAATAGCCTCCATAATGAGTGGCACACAGTTCTCCATTGACCCAAACCCGGGTTTTCCCCATGACAGCTTCAAAATAGACAAACAACTTTTTACCTAAGAGCCCGGGCTTCACCGAAAAATGCTTCCTATACCAAGATACCCCCTGGTAATTGGCACACCCGCTGGCTTCGGAAGGCAGAGTGTCCACACTATGAGGAAGAGATACCCGTCCCCAACCCGAATCGTCGAAATCTACTTTTTCGGCACCGGAAACCTCTCCTTTATAAAAACGCCATGACGGGTTCATGGAATACACTTCCCTACCCGAATTTTCGACAGGGAAAAATCCGGCGACAGAAAATTCCGGTTGAAAAGACTGCGCTAAAACAGTCAGACAGAATTGAATATATAACAGTAATACGAGACCTTTTTTCATAATTGCTTTTTTTATGGAGGCATGCCTTATATGCAGGACATGCCTCCACTTACCTCTAATCTATCAATGTCTGATGATAATCTTCATCACTTTACCAGCTCCTTTACCATCGGCTTTGACCAAATAAACACCGTTGTTCAAATGAGTCAAATCCAATACGTTCTCACCTGCATTGAGCGCATAGGTCCCTACCATGACGCCTGTCAAGGAAATCACAGATACCGACTTGGAAGCGATATTCGAGACATACAAATGTCCGTTGCAGAAACGCATGCTGCCCACCAGATTTTCATCGATAGATGTCGTACCGAAAGCAACCGTTGCATCAGGATGATCCCATGCCGTAATGGTAAGCGTATTGGCGGCTGTCAAATCTTTAAGGATATAAAGTGCACCGGCTTCCATCGTATAATCGTCGGTTGTCAACTCGGTTCCGTCCACGCTTATCCCTTTAATCAGGTTTCTCCAAAGTTCATTGTCGGTGAAAGTTATCGTTGTATAATCGACCGTGCACTCGTCAACGGTCAAAGCCGGAGCTTCATTTTGCGGAGCTTCTGCACCATAATAGAAAGGTATATATGCCGAAGCTGCATTATAACCATCATTCAGCAAATATACGGCCCAATAGTATCCGTCTTCTACTGCTCCCATATTATTGCCCGGAACGGTACAAATGCCCTCGGCCGTACCCGGATTGTCCAAATAAGCGTAAGTCGTAGTATATCCGCCCGGAATTCCGGTAATCTCCTGTCCCAACGGTGCGATTCCGATATAGTCCTTGGCATTACAAGGACCATTGCTGTAAGTCACCACAATGTCCTCTCCTCTTTCAAAATGGAATTTATCCAACGAAATAACGACGTTTTGCGCCCACATTTGTGCAAATGAAACCATTGCACACACACAAAGTACTGTTAACTTTTTCATGATAATAATTTTTTAAATGAAACAAAATAGTAAAAAAATATATTAATAATACAAATTGATAATCATCGGATATATCCGGCGGAAGTCCATCGTCTCTTGAAAAACTCCAATGCGTCCGTGAACCTGCCGAACTCTTTATTCCTTCTCTCGGTCCAACCCACCTCGGCATAAGCCGCAACTTGGGGATAAACCATTTTATACATAATGTCGGGACGGTTTATCCACTCGCCCCACATGGCGCAAGTCACCCCCAATATCAAGTCTCTCCTGTCTTCCCATCCTTCCGGAACCGGATAAAAATTGTAGGCCTTTTCCATGGGTATGGGCTTATGTGCATATTCCAGTCCGGGAACGATTTTATCATAATTGTAATTCAGATAGGTATAGTCGCAGTAGCTATTCACTATTTTCAAATTCCTGCGAAGCGCTTTTTCCAATATCTCGGGAGTGCCCAACCAGAATTGCACAATCGTATTGTCGGCATCCAGCCGGCTTTGTGTAGCATTCTCCGGATGATAGGCATGCAGCTTGTCTCCGGTAATATCGTTCCACCCCATCATTTTCTTGCCTTTTTTCTTCAGGTAAGACGAAAGACGGTTGGCGAACCATATCTGCAATCCGGCCGGAGAATCGACCTTCTCTTTCTCCATGAGCCGCTTGATATTTTCGGAATTCTGCCATTCATCATATTTCACCTCATCGCCTCCGATATGAATGATATCCGAAGGGAAAAGAGCAGCTACCTCATCCAATACGTCACGGACAAACTGCTGTGTCCTGGAATCGGCGATGTCGAAAACCGACGAGAAGACACCGTAGGCACAGGAAACCGGAATCTCTTTTTTGCTACATCCCAACCACGGATATGCGGCAATCGCAGCTGAGGCATGACCTGGAAATTCTATTTCGGGAACAATCGTGATGTGACGCTCGGCCGCATAGGCAACAATCTCCCGAATATCTTTCTGGGTATAATATCCGCTGACGGGCTTTTTGTCATACACCGTGCTTTCATACCAATTCAGTTGGGTGGAGTCCCTGCGACCACCGACCTCGGTCAGCCGGGGATATTTTTTTATTTCTATCCGCCAGCCTTGGTCGTCGGTCAAGTGCCAATGGAACACATTCATTTTCAGCATCGCCATTTCGTCCAATAATTTTTTCACCTCTTTCTTTCCTTGGAAATTACGGGCTTCGTCCAATAAAAAGCCCCTCCACGGGAAAGCCGGGGAATCGGCAATTTCTACACAAGGGAACCGATAAGCGGCTTGTTCTTTTTGAAGCAGCTGCTTCAAGGTCTGAACGGCATAGAATACTCCCGCCGGAGCAGAGGCTTGAATCGAGATGCCCGAACCGGTAATATCAAGGGTATATCCTTCTTTCGCTATGTCTTTTGAAAAAAGCACCCGAAAATCGGCCTGCTCCCGATTCGAGAACCTATAAGCGACCCCCGCCTCCTTTTTCAAGGCATCCATCTCCTTTTTCGTCTCATACTTGAAAACCTCGTCGCAATAGACCGACAAGCGTTTCTCTATCCGGCACGTGCCTTCTTTCCACTCTACTTGATTGGGATAAGGCAATATCGTATTTCCTGCGAAAGAGGTGCTTCCGCACAGCAGGGCAAAGGCTCCTGCCACAATTCCCAAAAGATATTTTATTCCTGTTTTTCTCATTTCTTAAACTTGAACGTGGTTATCATTGCCGCATGGTCTGAGGGGAAACGCACGGGATGGCTGTCTATCATCTCGGAACGAACGGCCTTCACCTTTTTCCCTTTGTAATAGATAAAATCGATGCGGTATTGCAAATCCAACTTAGACATGGTAGACCATGTCAGGCATGGATATTTGACCGGGTCGGGGTGCAACTCCCTATAAGAGTCTTTGAAGCCTTTTTGCTCCATCAACACGCTCGTCGGCCATTTAAAGACATACCCTCCAAAGAGATGTTTGGCCTCTTCTGTCCAATCCAAATGAGAGCCGCTATTGAAATCGCCGGAGACGAAAAGCGGGACTTCTTCCCGGTCGAAGAACGGTTTCATATCTTCCATAATCGCACTCAGTTCCCTGTATCTCGTGGGCAACTCACCTTTTTCCATTTCGGCCACCGTCATCCGGGCCCTTATCTGCTCGTCGGTGATAGGGCGGTAATCCAGCCACAGGTTCACATAATTGAAGGTTTGAGTCTGGCTGATGCGTATCGTGGCCGCACAGGTATTAAACGGCTGGAACATGTCCCATGTCTGCTCGATAGGATATTTGCTCATGATAGACAGATTGGAACTTCTCAGATAAAAATAATATCCCAAAGCATCGGCTATTTCAGCGCCTGCACCGTATGTCTCAATCATGCCAATGACATCGGCTTTCGCCCCTTTAATCACCTCGACGACCCGTTCGACGCCTACTTGTTCGCCCAGTTCATGCCCTCCGTGGAATATATTGAAAGCCATCAGGTTAATCTCCGGGGTAAAGCGGGGCAGATTGTCTTCCTGCCTGATTCCCGTATGACGAAAATACTCTTCGGCAATCTCCTCGCTGCTTCTCACCCGGTCGGTAAACCGGAACTGGTCCAGCATACCGTTGAAGCTGTTCCATTGGTTATCGACGTGATTCCCGATGCGCACCGGATTTCCGGTAGCCAGATTCTTGTTTCCGTTGGTACAATAGGTAGCGACGTTTTTCCCGTCATAATACATTTTCATCTCGTCTTTCTCGGCAAAATGAGTAATGGCCAAAAAATGCCACTTGCCGTCGTTGACAGGCTGCCGCTTCGCCGTAGGCCTGTAATCCCACTGCCAATTTTTCCCATCGGTGAAATAGACGGCCCAAGAGCCGTTTTCCTGTGTGGAAATCATAAATCCGGCATCCTTCATATCGTAAGACATCTTGTTGCTGACGATACCTTTCCAACCGACATTTTCGCTCGCTGATTTCAACCAGATACTTATGGAGAAAGAACCCGCCATATCTACCGAATCGATTTGATGAACGGTAACGGGATTACGATGATAGGCAGCCCGGCTGATATCGAGTGCCTTACCCTCGATACCTTCGGAAAAACGGTAGTCCTTGTAAAACTCCGAAGGGTCGTTGAATGTCAATGCCACCTCTTTGGCTTGCATCAGCAGAGATGTGGATATGAATAGTAAAAACAGTATTTTTTTCATTTTTATCTTCTTTTATTTTTTGCCCGGTTTGCAAGTCTTGAGCCAGACTTCCAAATCGTTCAACATTTGATTCTTATACAGGAAACTTTCCAGTATTCCCCAACCGTGACCGCCCGAAGGGTATATATGGAGGGAAGCCGGTATTCCATGTTTGCGCAAGGCCAGATAATAATTCACACCGTTGTCCGGCGCTACTACATCGTCATCGTCGCTATACACGATAAAAGCCGGGGGGGTGTTGCCGGTCACTTGCTTTTCGTTGGAATATTTCTCTTCCAATTCCTTAGAAGCTCCCGGCCCCAATAGATTATCGTGCGATCCCATGTGGGTGTACTTCTTATCCATCGTAATGACTGGATAGAACAGTATCTGGAAGTCGGGGCGCAAATTCCCGGTACTGCGTACTGCCACGGTAGAAGCCAAATGGCCTCCGGCCGAAGAGCCCATGATACCCACATCGTCGGGATTGATATTCCATTGCAAAGCATGACTCTTGATGAGCCTCATCGCCTCTTCGGCATCGGAATAAGGCACTTCTTTATGCCCCCGCTTGGGCATTCTATATTTCAGCACAATTGCAGCGATACCCATTTTGTTAAAATAAGGAGCCCAATCGTACCCTTCATGGTGATAGGCCAAATGTACGTATGCTCCTCCCGGACAAATAAGTACGGCTTTGCCGGTAGCTACCCGGGAATCGGGCAGGAATACCCGAATCGAAGGTTTGAAATTGCCTATCGACTCATCGAAGGGAGGAGAATCCATGCCGTTGCTGTTGGGCAATCCCTGTTGCCACAAATCGATGTCGAAAACCTTGTTATTTTGTTGTGCGATACCTGCTACCGCCACGCACAAAAGAAGCATGACGACATACCATTTACGTCTCATAATTTACTGATTTTGTTAAGGATGTGTGCATCGTACCCCACTTTCGGGGCACGGCACATTTTCCGTTTTTTTTAAGCATGAAGTTTATAGAGCCCGCCTGAATTTTCCCAACAAGAAAACAGAAACTCTCAAATCTGACCCGAGCAAAATACAGACAGGCTCTTATTGCTTACCAAAAATTGGTTTCTTTCAAATTCGGGTTGGTTATCCGTTCGCCTTGCGGAATCGGGAAATAGTAATATTTCGGTTCTTCGAATTTTTTGGGGTTCTCCACATCATTAGTCAGGATGATATAACCGTGGTCGCCTTCGGACAAGGAAATACTGGTCTTTTCACCGTTCTCTTCTTCCAGATAATAGCATATCTTCTTTTTATATATGGGTTTCACGGCCTTGCTGTTCAAGAATATGCCCACATCGGTAACACCGTCACCGGTGACATCGAACACATCGTTTATCTTTGCGATATAAGCTCCCTGCGGCAATTCGAGCAACTTGCCTACTTTCCATCTCATCAAATCGTCCTGGCGGAATCCCTCGCAAGCCAATTCGACCCGCCTTTCCCGACGAATTTCGAGAATGGCGTTTCTCATACCACCGGTCACATTCGGGTATTGTTGTTCCAAAACCGGGTCGGCAACGAGGTCGGACAATACCATATCCGGCATCCCTACCCGTTTTCTCAACTTGTTGATGGATTTGTCCAAATCGGGCTGAGTCAATGTGCCGAGCTCGGCTTTCGCTTCGGCATAAATCAGAAGGATTTCGCCCAATCTCATCAAAGGCAGGTCGGTGTATGAACATCCCCATTGATTCTGCGAGGCGTCCTTTGACACGAATTTTATCTGCGGATAGCCCCCCAAGTTCATATTGGGGACAAAAGGTTTCGCATCTCCCGGACGAATATAGCCGGGATACATAAAGGTCTGTGCATATCGGGGATCTCTGTCGGCAAATGTCTCAATGAAAGTCTTCGTCTGATAATTTTCTACGGAAGAGAAGGGCACAGCCTTTTCGTCTTTTTTCACCAAATAGCTTTCCATTAAAGACCGGCTCAAATTGGTGGTATAGGCAAACACATGCATAGAAGCATCGTGGCGAATGAGGGCTTCGTTGTCAAAATCCTTGTACAAAATCATCTCTTTGCATTTGCTCAAGTTATTGCTGGCAAACAAGTTACGATAAGCTTCGTTCACTCCCCCGTCGGTGTAGATATCAAACTCGGCCGTATTTTCCATAATCTTCTCACAAGCGGACACGGCTTCTTCAAGGAACTTATCGGCTGTGCTTTCCAGCCCCAATTCGGTATGGTATTTCCGGAATGTACCTTCATGCAATGCGATTCGGGCAAGCAATCCATAGGCATACCACTGGGTGTATGTAACCCGCCCCTTCAAATCCGGCAAGATATGTTTACACCCGAACCTCAAATCCTCCATAATTTTATCCATCACGAACGAACGGGAATCTTGAGGTTTGTAAAGTTCGTCGATATCGGTATCGCTCAACACGTGGTCATACCAAGGAACGTCGCTATACCGCTTAACCAATTCATAATATTCTTTTCCCCGAAGCATACGGACAATACCGATATAATGGTCGATAAGCGCCTGGTCGCCTTCCGCCCTGCCCGCATTGTCCAAGAAATAGTTCAATTCCCTCACTTGTCCCCAATTCCAACCACCGACTGTAGCCGGGGTTATATTCCCGCGAATCAAGTCCAACATCTCGTCTTTTTCCGATGCCACCACGTTGTCTGTTCCGATGTCCCAATATTGGGGGGACTCACTCAGATACAGTTTATTGACAAACAAAGCCAAATCGGACGGCGAGTTGAAAAACTTTTCCGTAACCAACGAGGTCTCGGGCAACCGGTCCAAAAAAGAATCATTACAACCACACAAACTTATAAACACGACAACTATATATAATATCCTTTTCATAATTCATACATTTTAGAAGTTAAGGTTAAGACCGAACGAAAATACCCGCTGCATGGGGTGAACCAAACCAAGGCCTTCGGGATCGACATTTTTACTCAACTTTGTAAACTCAGCTACATTTTCACCGCTGAAATAAAATCTTATCTGGTCTATTTTTATCTTGCGAGTAAGATTTTGCGGGAGAGAGTATCCGAAAGTTATATTCTTGATTCTCATATAAGCAGCATTCTGCAAGTAGCGAGTCTGCGGAATACTCATATCTCCGTCTGTCTCGGCCGTATAGGATTTCAAACGAGGGAAATACCCGTCCGGATTTTCCGGAGTCCAATGGTCAAGATTGTTGGTATACACATCGGACCACGGTGCACGGTAAATACCGAAGAATGTAAACACATTGGGATACCAGTCTTTTTTGCCCACGCCTTGCAGCAAAATTCTGAAATCGAATCCGTTCCATGCGGCATTAATATCGGCACCGTAACAATATCGGGGGCTCTCGTTTCCTATGACCGAATAGTCTCCATGGTCGTCAATGGTCCATTTTCCTTTATTGATATACCCGTCATTATTCAAATCCTTGTATTTCAAGTCACCGGGAGCCAACGGACGGTCACCGGGATAAGCGGTCACTTCCCATTGGTCGGCATGATTTTTAATATCTTCTTCACTCTGGAAAAATCCCTCTGTCGTCAAACCCAAGATATCTCCCATACGCCATCCCGCATAGTAATCGTCCAACGTACCGGTTTCGTTATTGAACCGGGTAATTTCGGCCCAAGAATCGGACAGATTGAACTTGACCGAATAGCTGAACGGTTTTGAAGCCAAACTGAACTGGTCTTGCCATCCTAAAGAGATTTCCCAACCTTGCGTCTTCAAATCGGCTGCGTTTTGACGAGGGGAGGAAACCCCCAAGACGCCCGGAAGCGTTTTGCCGGGTGTCAACATATCAAGAGTATTCCTTCGATAAACGTCTCCCGAGAAAGTCAGACGGTTTCCAAAAAAAGCCAAATCCAATCCCACATCGATGGTGTTTACCTTTTCCCATGTCAAATCACCGGAAATCAAATTAGGAGAACCCACACCGATGGGTTTCTTACCATCAATCAAATAGTTACATTCATAAAACGACATATTCGAGATGTATTCATAGTAACCCACATTTTGGTTGCCCAACCAACCGTACGAAGCACGAAGTTTTGCCGCATTCATGACATCCTTTATCGGCTGGTAGAATTCCTCATTCGAAATCACCCATGCAGCCGAGAAGGAAGGGAAGAATCCGAAACGATGGTCTTTCTGGAACCGGGATGTACCGTCGTAACGCCCGTTTGCCTCAAAAATATATCGGTCTCCAAACATATAATTCAAACGATAAAATCCGCTTCGTGTCGCCCAGCTGTAACGGTAATCCGTCAATTCTTTATTTTCACCCGAAGAAACGGCTATACTGGGAGCAGAGTTACTGATAAGACCGTCTCGCTGGCCGGTGAAATATTGCGCCGACTCCAATTGTTGTTCAAAACCCACCGTGACACCGAGCTCGTGTTTCCCAAACTTTTTGTTGAAATTCGAGTAAATATTAAACAATGTAAACCGGGAATTATCATGTTCCGTTTTGGCAAAATCGCTCCACCCCAATTCTTTGGGTGCGCTATCGGGCCCGTCCCTAAAAACAAAATCTTTGTCCGACTCCCAATAATTCTTATGTTTGTTCCAAAACTTAATCGCGAGGTCTCCTTTTACCGACCATACATTCTTAATCAGCGAAATATCGAACGAGACTTGCGTCTGTGCCAAAAGTTCTTCTGTCTCGCTCTCTCCTCCCATTTCCGTTCCGGCAATATATTTCGCTCCGTTTTCCGTCCAGCTTCCGTCGGGATTCTTGGGCACCGTCAATGCGTTGGCATTATGGATGTAAGTATACAGCCAACCGCTATCGAGCGAAGAGGGGGCCTTGTAAGTATAGTAAGTCATCGAAGTATTGTTCGAAATATTCAACCAATCGGTCACTTGATAGCTGACATTGCTTCTTAAATTATACCGGTTAGCTTTATCTGTATTATATCTGAGCATACCGCTCTCTCCAAAGTACTCGCCACCTAAATAATAAGATGTCTTGGCCGTAGCACCAGACATGCCGATAGAGTGCGAATGAGAGAATCCCGTGTTGCTATACAGTTCGTGAAACCAATCGGTCGCCCCCAAATAAGAATAGCGGTTGGGGTCTTTGGGATTGATCATCACCGGTGAAAGCGATGGGTCGAGCGAACGCTGCTTGGCATATTCCAACTCTTCCTCGGTATAAAGGTCGTACCACGGCGCCCCCATAATATCTTTGTACGAAGCCTGTATATACGGGTCTTTCACAACTTCCGGCATACGGCCCAACGTGCGCACGTTCACCGTATTATTAAATGAAAATTTAGTTTTACCTTCTTTTCCTTTTTTCGTCGTTACAAGAATCACACCAAAGGCAGCACGGGCTCCATAAATAGCTGCCGAAGAAGCGTCTTTCAAGACCGATATACTCTCTATATCGGCACTGTTCATACGAGAGAATTCTGCTTCTGCCATCGGAATCCCATCTACCAGAATCAACGGTGAGCCACCGTTGGTAATAGTCGTCGCACCACGAATATTGAAAGAGGGCGTCTGATTCAATTGGCCGCCATCGACATTGATATTCAAGTTGGGAACCAATCCTTGCAACATAACTCCGACATTATTGGCAGAACGATTTTCAAGAGTCGTACCGGAGACAGCCTCCACCGCACCGCTCAAATTTATCTTTTTCTGTGTTCCATATCCTACCACGACCACTTCGTCCAACTCCCGGTTATTGTCGTCCATAATAATATTGAAACTATTCTTATCGGCAATGACTACATTCTTATCCTCCATACCCACATAGCGAATACTGAGCACCGTGTTTTCGTCATAATCTCCTTCGATATGGAAATAACCGTCAAGATCGGTCACCGTACCCTGCTGGGTACCCTGTATATGGATACTTGCTCCTACGAGCGGTTCTCCCAAGTTGTCTTTAACATAACCGGTCAACTTGCGCTTGCTCTTTTCCTTGCTCCCTTCGGTCTCACGGGAAAGGACAATGTGGTTGCCTTTCATCTTGTAACTGATTTTCTCACCTTTGAACAGTTTGTCCAGTACGGAAGAGACCGGCTCCGACTTGACTTTAATCGAATATTTCTTTTGGGTATCTACCTGTCCATTAATGATTATAAACAGGTAATTGGTCCGTGACTCTATGTCATTGAGAATAACTTGAAGGGGAGTGTTCGTACGATTCAAGGTTACTTTGGCATTTTGGGAATATGCGTTAAAGGCACAGACATTCAGCATTCCTATAAGGAACAAAAAACGTGTGATTTTCATAAATCTAAATAAAATTATTGAATTAGAGAACCCTTTATTCTCCAACATCAACTTCTTTTTCATATATTTGTGTGTTTTAAGATTAATACGATTGTTGTGTTAATTCTTTAAGGGGGAATATTGATATGTTTGGCGACGGTTCGATATTCCCTTTTCTGTACCTCTCTATGTTTTTTCCATAATATTATCTTTTAGTTAATATAAAAAGTTTGTGTCTCAAAATCTTGTCTGAATTCAAACGGGATGTCCACTTGCAACACCCGTAAAGCATAGTCCAACCCGTCTATACGGCGAAACTTGCCCAAGCAAAAATTATCTTCCAATTCCGGATTTTCAATGATAATGCGGACTCCATATATTTTTTCAAATTCGCTCATCAAATCACCAAACCGTATATTATTGAAATCGATTATACCCCCGGTCCAACTATAGCTGCCTCGATCGCTCAAAGACTCTTTTTTCAGCGACCCGTCGACCAGTGTCGCTTTTTCGTTCGGATTCAACATCAGGCTGCCGATTGCGGTAACCACTTCTACCTTACCTTCGAGCAACGATGTCACGAACCTGTCTCTCTCTGCATAGGCCTCCACGTTGAATTTCGTCCCCAAGACCCGGACATCTCCTTTAGAAGTTTTCACGACAAAAGGAATATCTTTTTCCTGATGGGTAACTTGGAAAAAACCCTCTCCATCGATTTCCACCTGCCGCACCTTGCCTGTAAACGCCGTAGGATATCTGAATGTCGTCCCCGAATTAAGATAGACCGTAGTGCCATCGGCCAACGTCAAGTTCATATACTGCCCCAACGGAACATCGATTTGCGAGACAGACGATACCGTCGTATCCTTAGGGTTCGAAGCAAACCACGTCAACAAAACAGCACAGATGAAAACTGCGGCGTACCGGCCGATATGGATAAAATCGATTCGTCTATACCAACCTGTCTTTTTATGAGATTCGAAAGATTCCTTCTCCCCAGTCAATATAATAGCCGTATACAGTTTGCGTTCGTTCAACAATTCCCGCATATTCTCCGGTGCAGCCTCTGCCCATTCCCGAATGCTGATTCGTTCCGACTCGGAAGCTGTCCCATTAAAAAAACGATATAGCAATTCTCTATCCATAAATTTATCCTTTACGTATATATAACTAACGAGTATGAAAATACCCTAACAAAAAAGAACGATTATTTTACAAAAAAGTAAAAAAAGACCAATAAATAATCTTTTAGAGCGATACGAAGTACCTTCAAAGCCTTGCTCACATGGAATTCGACCGTTTTAATGGAAATATCCAATCGTTCGGATATTTCCCGGTTTGTAAGAGATTCCATACGGCTCAATAGAAAAATCTCCCTTGTCTTTTCCGGAAGCGACCGAATGGCATCATTTACCAATCGGTGAACCTCCTTCGAAAATATCTCTTGCGGATTACAGGCTTCCAACGATGTAATCTTAAAGTCCAATTCCCACTGATATTGGTTCTTTATATTATCGATTACCTCTTGCCTTTTACGGAGATGGGTCAAATGTGTCAGGCACTTATTTTTAAGGGATACCAATATATAAGCCGGGATATTGGTGTCTGCCGGCAATTTCCCCCTATTCTCCCAATAGGCTACAAAAGAATCGGTCACAAAATCTTCTGCGATGCTTCTATCACCGACATAAGAAATTGCCAATTTGATAAACGGCTCTCTATATTTTTGGTAAACTTTATCAAAAGTCGAAAATACATCTATCTTATCCAAGCACTCCATAATATCATCAAAGGAGTATTCCCCTTATATTAAATAAAACAAAAATCCCTTCTCCTTTGAAATTGACCATTTTACAGACCAGCTTAAAATAATTTTTATATTTCATGGTATTTAGAAAAAGAATATAGTGCTAAAATATTAAGAATATCTTGAATATACAAGGAAATAATATGACATTCTCGTGAATAATAACAACGTGTATCAAACTTATGCAGGAAAAATCAATATGGCAGCAGTTCCCTTTGTATGTTGCCGTAGTGCCTCTCAGCCATTCTATCATACTTTTTTCTCTCCCTTCATAAAAATATCCTCTCAGGTATCATGTGGACTGCCACTCAAAAAACAGGCACTACAAGACAATGAGATATTGACTCGTCCTGTTGTATCTCAACTTTGGTAGCACTTCTCAACGCCCCCCCCCGTTTGTTCCCTCTGAAGGAGGCTTGTAGAAACTCAAAAACAAAATAAATAACTTACATTTTAAAACTCAATACATATATAAATAAAGAAAAAGGGGGCATTTTCATTCAAAAATACTCTTTGGTGAGGCTCTTTTTGTCACCATACTTATAATCTGTAACTTTTTAAAGATTCGATTTTAGTTTTTACACCCTCTCACAAAGAAGGGAAAAATGCACAATAAATTACTCATTATAAAATAACTATGAAATTTTCCTGTAATTTTTTTTTCTGAATAAAAATGAAATCAATTGCAAATATTATCTTTGCGGCAAAGATGGTAAGAGCTGGCAGACCTGATGGTCGCATGTGCGGAAAAATATTCATCAAAGGCTTAAAAACAAGAAAGAAACATAACTACTGACTTACATTTTATGAAAAATTCATTTTTTAGCAGGTTTACTCCTCAGGAACCCAAATTTTTTCCCATGCTGAATAAACTGTCTGAAATCGTAGTCGAGTCTTCGGCTCTGCTGGTTGCCGACCTCCGGCATGACGAACCGGACAAACGTGCTGATTATTATAAGCAGATTAAGGAGCTGGAGCGTAAGGGCGATACCCAGACACATATAATCTTCGACGAGCTGAGCAAGACGTTCATTACTCCTTTTGACAGGGAGGATATTCATAACCTGGCTTCTACAATGGATGATGTCATCGATGGAATCAACAGTTGTGCGAAGCGCATCTCTATTTATAACCCCCGCCCTATTTCCCAAAGCGGACAAGAGCTGGGTGCGCTCATTGAAGAGGGTGCGGGTATTTTGTGCAAGGCAATGAAGGAACTGGAAACTTTCCATAAAAACCCGTCTGCCTTGCGGCAGTATTGCGACAAACTGCATGAGATAGAGAATCATGCGGATGATGTATATGAGCATTTTGTCACGCAGCTGTTTGAAGAGGAGAAAGACAGCATCGAACTGATAAAGATAAAGGAAATCATGCAGGAACTGGAAAAGACCACCGATATGGAAGAGCGTGTGGGGAAGATTCTCAGAAGCTTGATTGTAAAATACGTATAAGACGGGGGTACGGATGGAATTATTAGTGATTATCATCATTCTGGCTTTGGCTTTTGATTATATCAACGGTTTCCATGATGCTGCAAACTCTATTGCTACCATCGTATCGACCAAGGTACTCTCTCCGTTCCAAGCGGTGTTATGGGCGGCATTGTTCAATTTTGTCGCTTTTTTCATCGCCAAGTATATTATCGGGGGGTTCGGTATAGCCAATACCGTATCGAAAACGGTGATAGAGGAGTATATCACTTTGCCGATTATCTTGTCGGGAGTTGTCGCTTCCATCATCTGGAATTTGTATACCTGGTGGAAAGGCATCCCGTCGTCATCGTCGCATACTCTTATCGGGGGATTTGCCGGTGCTGCCATCATGGCTAACGGTTTCGGTGCCATACAGACCAGTATCATCCTGAAAATCATCGCGTTTATTTTCCTTGCTCCGCTTATCGGGATGGTGGTTGCTTTCGGGTTTACTTTGCTGGTTCTTCATATCTGCAGGCGTATGCACCCGCATACTGCCGAGTACTGGTTCAAGAAATTGCAGCTTGTATCTTCGGCATTGTTCAGCATCGGCCACGGGCTCAACGATTCCCAGAAAGTAATGGGTATCATTGCTGCTGCGATGATAGCCGCTCATAGCGAGGGTCTCGGAATGGGCATAAACAGTATCAACGATTTGCCCAACTGGGTCGCTTTTTCCTGTTTTACGGCTATTTCTTTAGGGACGATGTCGGGCGGTTGGAAGATTGTAAAAACCATGGGTACAAAAATTACCAAGGTCACTCCGTTAGAAGGTGTCATTGCTGAAACTGCGGGTGCGTTTACATTGTACCTGACCGAGTTCCTGAAAATCCCGGTGAGCACGACGCATACGATTACGGGTGCTATTATCGGTGTAGGCGCTACCAAACGGCTTTCTGCGGTACGTTGGGGGGTAACGAGAAATCTGATGACTGCATGGGTGCTGACTATCCCGGTGAGTGCATTGCTGGCGGCGATTGTCTATCTGGTCGTATCGCTCTTCTTATGATATGTTGTTATAAATAACAGTCGCCGACCATCAAAACTCCGGCGGCTATATCCGACACACGCACGACTGCCATTTTTCAAGGGCAGTCGTGCGTGTCTTTTTCGGCTGGGGAAACCGGCTGCAAAAGATATCCCAACCGCTAAGGACAGTACGATATCAATGCTGCCTGTATATGGCTTGTCATGACCCTTTGTATGACCTATATATCCATTTGAGGGATTTCCTTTACCGGGAAAGGAGGTTCTTGTCTATGTCTACGTTATCGCACTGTTCTATGTCGATTATATTTTCTATCGTCCCGGAGGATGAAACAAAATAGTTGTCTTTTATTTCTACTCCATCGGTACAGCGAACGGATATGGCCTTTCCGGGCTTCAGCCGGAACCGGTTGGAGAGTATCCGGATATTGCGGTGCACGGCTCCTTCGTACTTGTCATTTTCGGGGAAAACGCCGATTACCGGAGTACCGCACCCAATAAATGTATTGTCGCGGATGGTCACATCGCGCACGGGACCGGACTCATACCAGTTGCGGGCGTCATCGGATATGAATACGGCACTCATGGGGGTACGGTAAAAGGTATTGTCGCGGATAAGTACTTTCCCTCTTGTCGTTACCAGAATGCCCCGGGTGGGAGTACGGGCAAAATAGTTGCCGGCTATTTCTACATCGGGGGTCCATGTAATGTTCTCGACGACGATATTTTGTTGTTCCAGGTGGGCGGGAAGGGTTGTATCTACTGTCAACAATATTTCATAATTGTCGAGCCTCTGAACGGACTTTACCGTCGCACGGCTTTTGCACAACAGAGTATGTGCGTCGGCCAGTTCTATCTTATCGCCCTTGAAGAATGCTTCGAAACCGTACGACTGCGGATGCATAAAACGGACTTTTATTTGCCGGGGCGAAGGATAGCCTACGGCTTTCAGATGTGTACCGTGTATGTTTATCGGGTCGTCTTGTGCCCCTTCGAACCGAGAGTTCAGGATTTTCAGTTTGCCCTTGCATCCGGACATCTGCACGAAGTCGGCAAATCCGGCACAGGTGCGCCCTGTCCCCAATTCGGGTTCGCAGAAAATGCGGTCATAGGTGAGGTTTTCGGAGTACTGGCCTACGATGCCGAAGTTACCGAGGAAGTGAAAGCGGATATTTTGCAGGGTTATGTTTTTACTTTTATGGATGAATCCGCAAGCTTCATCCCGTATGGCGTCTCTCATCTGATAGACTTGCCCGGGTTTTATTCCGTCGGGTCGGCGGCTGTAATCGAACCGGATGATTTTGTGTTCCAGCTCGGTAACTTGCACAAGGTTGTCGAGGGGGGAAGCACAACGGAGGGTTTCATTGATTCCAGGGTGGAATACTTGCGGGGCTACGGGTTGCGTGAAGCTCCACCCTTCTCCTATCCACCGGAGTTTTCCTCCGGATATTTCATACCGGGTGTCATCGTGTATGCGGGCTGTCATGTGGGTATCACCGACTTCGAGCACCGTCATTTCGGGTACGGTGGGGTCTGCTGCCACGAGGGTGAAATTACGGAGCACGATGTTTTCGCAACTGTCTATGACAAAAGTGGTCATCTCTCCGTGGGTGATGAGCCTTGCTCCTCCTCCGTCTATGATTACATTCCTCAGTCCTTTGAGCCACAATCCTATGTGTTTTACAGGGTGGGGATTTTCGGACGAGGATGTGGTATTGGATATGTAATAGAGTTGGTGTGAGGCGTGACTGCGGGATATGTGGTAATCGCCCTGCCGTAACTGTATGGTTACGGGTGCATGCTTCTTTTCCCGGGAGAGGTGTATGGCGGCCTGGATTTCCCGGGTCATGTCTTTTTCTGCCGGATAGATGTCGATTGTTTCTGCTTGTAGTGCCGAGATGCTGAATAGTGCTGCGGTAAGCAGGGTGATTGCGTAACGGGGAGATATTTTTTTCATATATCAAGTTTTTCCAAATATACAAAATTTTACATCAGCGGTTCCTCAACGGGCCTCATTTCGGGCTTTTTTCCCCAGGATGAGGGTTTTACTCCCATTTTGAATTCCAATGTTCCTCCCTGCAGAATGTCTTGGTGGGTGATATATGTCTTGTCGTATTTTTTCCCGTTGAGGCGAACGGATTGTATATAGATTTCTTTATCGTTCTTTTTCGGGGCTTTTACGGTAAAGGAGTTTCCTCCTGGCAGGTGTATATCGGCTTGTTCCAACAGGGGCGAACCTATTACGTATATTCCGCTTGCGGGATTTACCGGATAGAATCCCATGGCACTGAAGATGTACCATGATGACATTTCGCCACAGTCGTCGTTCCCGGCATAACCTGCGGAGGTATTGTCGTACAGATTGTTGAGGATATATGATACGTATTGCTGGGTCTTCCAGGGTTGTCCTACGTAGTTGTACAGATATGCGACATGGTGGCTGGGCTCGTTGCCGTGGGCGTATTGTCCGATAAATCCCGAGGCATTATCGTTTTTCTCCCCGCTGGTATGGGTGGATGTGAAGAAGTGGTCGAGCTTTTCGGCAAAGGCTTTGTCTCCTCCGGTGAGTCTTACCAATGATTTTATGTTGTGGGGGACGTACCAGAAGTATTGCCAGGCGTTTCCTTCGGTAAAGGGGTAGCCTCCGTTGGCTCCGTATTTGTAGGGGTCGAAGGGGGTTATCCAGTTGCCTTTATCGTCTTTGGGCTGAAAGAAGCGCGTTTCGGGATTGAAGAGGTTGCGGTAGTTTTCCGAGCGTCCGGCAAAGTAGCGGCAATCGTCTTCTTTGCCGAGTTTTTTAGCCAGACGTGCCACGCACCAGTCATCGAAGGAAAATTCGAGGGTGATGGAAACGGATTGGGATTGTATGTTCTCGGGCATATAGCCGTATTTGTCCCACACGTCGAAAGGTGAATTGGGATGGGATATGAGAGAACTTTTCCTAACGGCTTCGTATGCTTTTTCCATATCGATACCGGGTATGCCTTTCT
Source organism: Coprobacter secundus subsp. similis (assembly GCF_015097275.1). GTDB lineage: Bacteria > Bacteroidota > Bacteroidia > Bacteroidales > Coprobacteraceae > Coprobacter > Coprobacter secundus. Next base: position 394,522 of record NZ_AP023322.1, on the reverse strand, counting down.
GTATGGCGTCTACAATGACCGGGATGGCGTGGTTGCCTATCATACAGTAGTTGTCTTGTCCCCATAGTTGCCATACGGGGAGATAGCCATAGTAGTCGTACTGCCGTATCATGCTTTTTATAAAGTGGGCGGAGCGGTCGGGGTGGATGAGCGTATAGAGAGGGTGCGCCGCCCGGTAGGTATCCCACAGGGAGAAGGTGGAGTAATGCTTGTCATTTCCCGAGAGCCGGCGTACGGTGTAGTCGGCTGCCATATAGTCCCCGTTTGCATCAGACATTATATTGGGTTGTATCATCGTGTGATAGAGGGCTGTGTAGAATATTTCTTTTTGAAGGTCGGTACCCTGAACCTGTATCTTGCCTAATTCGGCATTCCACATGCCGGATGCTTGGCGAACAACATCGTCAAAATCCCATCCGGGTATCTCGGCCGACATGTTTTGTATGGCGTTTTCTATCGAGACGGGCGACAGGGCTACTTTTGCCATTACGGTCGTATTGTGCCGGGTATCGAAGTCAAATACGGCTTTCAGTGCAGTACCGTTTATGACCGGCATGTTGTGGTATATACGGGAACCATCGGCCAACAAGACGTTTCTTATCGGTTGGGAAAATCGGATACGAAAGTATATCTTCCTCAATTTGGCCCAACCAGTAATGATACGGTAGCCGTCGACGGTACAGGGGTCGACGATGCGTATCTGGGAGTTGATGATACGGCGCCCCCAGCTACCTTTATTGGCGGAATGGTCGAGGTCTAAAACAATATGCGAACTGTCTGCTCCTTGGGGGTAACGGTAACGGTGCATGCCTACCCGGGCGGAGGCCGTCAGCTCGGCATCGATTCCGTAGCTATCGAGTGTCACTTTGTAATATCCGGGGGAGGCTGATTCTCTGTCATGAGAGAATGCCGACTGGTATCCGGTACCGCTCCGGGGAGACTCTTGGGCTTCTATACAGGTTTTTCCGGTGGTCGGCATCAGCAGGATATCGATAAAATCGGAGGCTCCTGTACCGCTCAAACGGGTATGGCTGAAGCCTATTATCTGCCGGTCGTTGTAATCGTATCCCGATGCTTGTGCCCAGTCGGGGGCAACCCGGGTATCGGGGCTCAACTGTACCATGCCGAAAGGGACTGTCGCTCCGGGATAATTATTGCCGGAGAGGCTATTGGCTACTGCTCCTGTACCGATAAAGGGGTTTACCCATTCTACGGGGGTCTTGTCGGCATGTACCGTTGCCCCGATGCTGATACTGATAGTAAATATCAATGCTAACAGTTTGTTTTTCATATTGTCTATTTTTTTCTTTTTCCGGTTTGTGTGTCATGCAGGTTACAACTTGTCTTTTTCTCTGCCTTTCCAAAGGGAAAGATTCTGCATTACCAGTTGTCGGTGCGGAAGGGCGACGCGGGCAACCCTTCGGCATTGTAGAGTGTGCTTTCTATATTGTTGCCCCAACCGTAGCGAACTGCCACAGGGTATTTCACTTCGGGAGAGGAAAGTATCACTTTGTTTCCGGATATGACAGCGTGGGCTTTGTGGAAACGGTGGTCGGGCCCGGATATGACAAAACCTTTGAGTTCGCCGCCTTTAGCTTGCAATCCTCCGCCTGTGCAGGAAAATTCTACTTCTACGCGGTCTCCGTCGACCCGATAGGTTGCGTAGCGGGGACCGGAACAAGTAAGGTCTTTGCCGTAGGTGTCTGCCAGTGCAATGAGCGACAGGCGCCGGCCCACTTCCTGCTTGTTTTTGGGGTGTATGTCACCGGCTTCTCCGATGTCATATATGACGGCCATACCGGTATGTTCCATACAGAGGGCTTTGGCCTGGGCTTCACGCAGCTCGGGCCAGGGGCTTTCTTCTTGCCCGTCCACGCGTTCCATGAAGTTGGCCAACTGCACGAAGTAGAAGGGCATATCGGGATTGTTCCACTTATCGCGCCAATCGTGTATAAGCGCTTGAAAGAGGTCGGTATACTCGGCTGCCCGTCCGACATTAGCTTCTCCCTGATACCAGATAACGCCTTTTACGGGGAACGTCACGAGAGGGTGTACCATCGCATTATAGAGTACGGTGGGATAACTTGAGCTTCCTACGGGCGATACGGGTGCAATAGGATATTTTGCCAATGAGAGCCCGATATCGTATTTCCACTTACCTGCCAGGGGGATTTTATCCTGTGCTGATGAGAGATACATGTCTTCTGCCTTACCGTGAATGCCTCCTTCGCCTCCGTAGTCGGATACACGTACGGTAATAACGGCTTTACCGGGTTTTACCATTTTCGCAGGTATCGTATAGAGTCTGGGGGTGGTAAATCCTGACCCTCGTGCGGCTTCTTCTCCGTTCCAGTACAGGATGTCTTCGTCGTCAATCATCGCCAGGCTGAGGGTCAAGTCCTGCCCTGCCCATGCTGCGGGTATCTCGACCGTCCGACGAAACCACACTGTGCCGTCAAAGTTTTTCAGTCCTTTTCCTTCCCAGTATCCGGGCAAGTCCATTTCTTCCCAGCGGGTATCGTCATAGTCGGGCATGCACCAATACGGGCGCCGGTCTTTATAGCCCCGGTCGTCGGTGAGCAATCCGGCTCTCCAGTTGTCCATTTTCGAGATGTAGCGTTCCTGCATCTTTGCCGCATCAAAGTTCATCCGGCTCAAATCGCGCATTTCGTCAACATATCCGTACACATTTTTCAAGGTACTGTAACTCGTCCATGCTTCTGCAGGAGTGCCGCCCCAGGTACAGTCGATAACTCCGACCGGAATACCGAGTTCCTGCCACAGACGACGGGCAAAGAAGTACCCCAGTGCGGAAAATTCGGGTACGGATGCGGGAGAGCATTCTTGCCAGCCTCCCATTGTCGAAGCGACGTCGGCTGCGGGGGCAAGCGATGTTGCTTTTTTTACCTGAAACAGGCGTATACAGGGATAATCGGCAGCGGCCACTTCCTGTTCGTAGTTCAAGACTTTGCCCCAGCCTGCTACGGGCATTTCCATATTGGACTGTCCGGAACAGAACCAGACTTCTCCTATCAGGATATTGCGCAAGGTGATTTTTTTCCCGTCCGAGATGGTTATGTCAAAGGGCCCTCCAGCTTCGGGGGTGGGTATGCGCACGCTCCAGTTCCCTTCGGCATCGGAGTGAAAACGGTATTGCTCATGGTCCCACCCGGTAGTTACGGTCATTTTCTTACCGGCGGCAGCTTTTCCGTAGAGGGTAACTTGTGTTTTTTGCTGCAAGACCATATTGTCGGTGAATATGGCGGGCAACGTGACTTTTGCCCGGGCGCTTCCGACGACCAGGCAAAGGCATAACAGGATAAATAGCTTTTTCATATTTTTTTACTGCTGGTGGTTGTTTTTCTATGTGTCGTATTTTTCAGCGGACTATTATTGTCCGTACAAAATGTATTTGGTCTGATGCGCTTCCTACTTGTATCTCAAATTCTCCGGGCTCTACCACTTTCTGCATACGGGTATTGTACAGGGCGAGTTCCGAGAGAGGCAACGTAAGTTCGACGGTCTTTGTCCCACCGGCTTCGACAGAGATTTTGTCGAAAGCTTTCAACTGCTGAACCGGTGTCGCCACAGTGCTTATTTTGTCTCTTACGTAGAGTTGCACTACTTCCTTGCCGTCTCTTTTTCCTGTATTCTCTACTGTAACCTTGACTTTGAGTATGCCATCTGCCGTCAGGAGGGTATCGCTCAGGACACAGCCGGTGTACCGGAATGTCGTATAGCTGAGCCCGTAACCAAAATTCCATAGGGGGTCGGGCTTATCGAATATATAGTGACCCTTGGGTTCGTCGGGAGTCCCGGGCTGGTCGAAGGGTTCTTCGCGGTCGGTAACATAGTGATTGTAGAAACAAGGTGTATTGCCCGTACTTCGGGGGAAGGAAACGTTTACTTTTCCCGAAGGGTTTACCTTGCCTGTAAGAATGTCTGCCAAGGTATTGCCCTGCTGCTCTCCGGCATACCACTGCACCAGAAGGGCATCGGCATTTTCTTTTACCCACGGCATTGCCAAAGGCTTACCGGCAATAAAAACGACAATGAGCGGTTTGCCGGTCTTTTTTATTTCCTTTAAGAGGGTCAGTTGCTCCCCGGGCAGTTCCAGAGAGGAGAGGTCGAATCCTTCACCGCTTGTAGAGTATCTGGGCGAACGTCCCAGATAGGTGCTCCGCGTACCTATGGCGACTATGGCTATGTCGCTCCGGCGGGCTACTTCAACGGCTTCTGCTATCTTGCTTTTGTCACGGCTCCACCAGTCACAACCTTGGGCATAATTGATGGCAACTCGGTCTCCCACAACGTTTTTAAGTCCCTGTAACAAGGTTATTCCTTCGTCGGTGTCGCTTGTCGTCCAAGAATAGTCGCCCATGACTGTCTGGTCGGCATTGGGCCCGATGACGGCTATGGATTTGTAGCGTGTGATGTCCAACGGAAGTATGCCGTTTTTGTTCTCCAGCAAAATCGCACTCTCGTCGGCTATGGCTTTCGACAGTGCTATCTTCTCTTTGCTGCGTACTACTTTTTTCACTTGTTCGGGGTCGCCATAAGGTGCATCGAAGAGCCCGAGGCGAAATTTTACTGTCAGTATCCTTCTTACTGCCCGGTCGATGTATTTCTCGTCTAACCTCCCGTCGGCCACCATCTTTTCAAGGGTTTCGTAAGAAGAGTCTATATTCAGGTCTACCCCTGCTTCGAGTGCCATTTTTGCGGCTTCTTCCCGAGTAGCTGCTGCCCGGTGGAATGTGTGCAACCGCTCTACCGAGCCCCAGTCGGAATATACGTATCCGTCGAATCCCAGCTCCCCGCGCAACAGCTCGGTCATGTAGTAATAAGAACCGGTTACGGGTACACCGTCATAGGCACTGTAACATGTCATGACGGCCATCGGGGCGGTGCTCCGTATCACTTTTTCAAAGGGGTACAGGTACAGGCTTCTCAATTCTCTTTCTCCCCCGCTTACTCCGGCACAGTTCAGCCCGCCGGCAGGCGTACCGTGTGCTACAAAGTGCTTGGGCATACAGGTTATGTCGTATTCTTGGTATCCTTCGATAAAGGCTTCGCCCATGCGGGCTATGAGATAGGGGTCTTCGCCATAGGTTTCTTCTACCCTTCCCCACCGTAATTCCCGGGCAATGTCGAGCACAGGCGAGAGGATTTGGTGTATACCTATTGCCCGGGCTTCTTCTCCGGCTGCCCGGGTCATCTGCCGAACCAGCGAGGGATTGAAAGTGCTGCCTTGTGCCAATGCGTGGGGAAAGATGGTACAGCCATTCTGCAATATGCCTTCTATGCCTTCGGCTGAAGTGAGTACGGGAATGCCGAGGCGGGTATTGGTCTTCATGTATGTCTGTAATGCGCGGTACATTACGGCACAGTCGAAAGCGGGCATACTCATCTCATGCGTAGTGCCAAAACTTCTTCCGGCAAAGATTTTGTCTATATCTTCGAGCTTGCCTGATGCCCGGTTTTGCAACTGGTCTATTTTTTCTTGCAACGTCATCCGCGAGAGCAGGTCGTCGACCCGTTGCTGTACGGGTGCCGAAGCGTCTTTATACAAGGGCATTGCCCCTGTTGCAGACAGCGATGTTGCAGCAAGGGCAATGGAAATGGTTATGAGGTACTTTTTCATGATTATTTGTTGTTGTAAGGTGTTACTTGCAGGCGGTATGAGCCTCCTTGCAGGAGAGACTTGTCGAAAGTGATGGCGAGGTCTTTGCTCTCACCGGGCATGAGGGTAAAGTAGTTGTCGTTCATCATGGCGGGAAGTATGCGTTCTCCGTCGGTGGTACGTACGGCCTGAACGTGTACGGCAAATGCTACTCCTTGCGCCGAACGCGGATTAGTGACGGTTGCATTGATGCATGCTTTGCCTTCTTCGTCACCATCGACCAATTTGGAGGAAACTTTCAGCCGGGCTTCGGGCAGGGTATTCAATGCCGTAAAATCTCGACGGCCGTTTCCTCTCCAGTAGTTGTTCTCGGAGAGTACTTTTCCGGATTTGTCTTTCAGCGTAAGGCGTATAAAATGCACATCGGTGAGGCCTTCGGTGGGACGGGTCCCGCTGAGGACGTCGAAACTCCAGAGAGAATAACCGAACCACCATCCCAATTCGATGCCGAACATACGCACGTAACGGGCTTTTACTTCGGGGAAGGTGATTTCTTCCACGCCTTCGCGCCCTTCGTTCGTCTTGTATATTTCTTTCCAGTTTTTGGCGTCGTCCGAGATTTGTATTTTATAGGCTTTTCCATAGGCTGCTTCCCAATTGAGGCGTACGCCCCCGACCGATTGTATGCTGCCCAAGTCGACATATATCCATTCATTGTCGCTCCTATGCGCTGCCCAACGGGTATCGTCCTTGCCGTCCGATACATAGGAGGGGTCACCTTGTGCAGTAGACGAGGCTACTGCGGGCTTGCCCAGCGACAAGATTTCTCGCTCACGATTTACATCGAGGGTAAAACATGTGGTTGCCGTATTGGAGAGGGCATCGACAAGGGCTTTTTTCTGAAGGTGCTTTACCGGCTTGCCATCCATATTATAGATTACGGCTTCGGCTGTGAGTGCTTCGTAATTTCGTGCTGTGGTATTGGCAACTTTGATTTCTTCGGTAACGGGATTCCAGTATATATGGAGGGGCTCACATGCGGACTTGCACCCCCAATAAGCTCCTGTAAGGTCGTAATAGTAATCGTACGTCTGCCATACCATAGAGGGATATGCCGACTGCCCCATCCAAAGCATGATGCCTGAGGCATCTTCCCACATGTGGTCTAACCAGCCTTCGAAGAGGGCTTTATTGGATTCTATATTGACAAGCTGGGCTTTGCGGCAAAAGTCTTGTGCGTCGCGGGCAGTTCCGAATTCCCGGTCGATGGACTCGGCATAACGGTCGGGCAAGGCATTGCCTGCTCCCGAACCGAAATAGTGCTTGTTCCACATATCATCGCGCGGCCACCAGTTCTCGCGGGGCATGAATTTACGGAAGCTCTCGAAGGTGGGAACTACGGCTGTTCCTATCTCGGTACGGAATCCCCAGCCCCGTTTACCGTCTCCTCCGGAAGAGGGGTCGGGATATTTGCTGAAATAATAACGGGGGTCGAAGGCTCCCCAGTAACCGCTTCCACTCAATCCTCCGGAGTTGGAACAGGGCTGGAAATAGCGGTCGCCTCCGTCGAAAGTACGAATGTTCTCGGCCATCCAACCGGTAAGCGGGGGTTCGGGTGTCGCTTCATTGTCACCACACCATACGGCTATACAGGGATGGTTGCGTACGCGCTTGATTTTTTCGAGCATGTTGTTGTTGAAAGCGTTCAGGTCATACGGCAGAGTCGGGTTGGAATTGATCCAGAAATCGTCCCAGACCATGATGCCGTATTTGTCGCAGTACTCGTAAAACTCGTCATCGGTAACCGAACCGAGCCAATTACGAATCATATTGAAATTCATGTCTTTATGAAGCCGTATCCGAGTCTCGTATTCCTGCCCGCGGCAGCGCAGCATATATTCCGACATGCCCCAATTGGCTCCTTTGACAAATACGGGGACTCCGTTGATGTGGATGTGGAAGATATTGCCATCCTTGTCATAGGTATATTTACGGATACCGAACGTAATGTCCCGGGTGTCGGATATTTCGTTACCCGCCAGAACTTCTATTTTGCAGTTGTACAAGTTGGGGTCTCCATACCCGTTGGGCCACCAGAGTTTGGGACTGTTGATACTTAACTGAGGGTAATAACGTTTGTCGAATTTTATTTTCCGGGTAGCTCCTGCCTCGATTTGTATCTCTTCTTCGAAGGTGATGTCCCCGGGTGTAATCGTGCCTTTGACGATGTATTTTTCTGCTCGGGAACGATTGTTTTCTACATCAAACTCCAGTGAGAGGTCGGCTCTTGCATTGGTGGGCAAGTCGGTACGAATCCAGGGGTCGATAAGGGTTGCCGTACCGGTATTGCTCAAATAGACTTTGTCGGTAATACCGCTATTGAGACCCGGCACATAGGGCATCCAGTCCCACCCTCCGCTCGACAGGTAGTTGGGGCTCCCCTGATTGGCCAACGGGGTGCGAGGTATGTGCACCAGAACGGCCAATATATTCTTGCCATCTCGGTCTATAATGTCGGTGACGTTGAAGCGTCCCCGATGCATAAATCCGTCTAACGTCCCCAACAGAGCCCCATTGAGGTATATGTCGGCTTTGCGGTTGACTCCGTTGAAATGTAACCAGACCAGTTCTTTTTTATAGTCGGCAGGGACTGTAAATTCGGCCCTGTACCAAAAGCTCCTGTCGTACTTGCTTCTATCGACCCGGTGTATATTGTCTCCGAAATTGGGGTCTTCCTCGTAGCCGGCTACTACATACGAGTTGAACACAGTCCCCGGAACTACGGCATCGACCCACGAGGACATATCGTAACGGGGGTCGGACAGGCGGCTGACGTCATTGCCAACTTCGGCCTGAGGTTTTACTTTCCATGTAACCGACGGGGTTCCGCTGTGGAGGTAGGTATTTTCGGCCTGTAACGGAATGCAGCCCAGACATGCAGATATGAAGGCTGTACATATTTTTTTCATATTTTACGCTTTGTTTTTTGTTGTCGAAATTGTTTTTCTCTTTCTTTCCAAGGATTTTGCCGGACGGATAAAATGGGGCATATCGTTTGCTGCCACGTCTTTTTTATTTATCCTAAAGACCGGCTTGCCATATATAGATGATACTCCCCTTTTTATCGTCTCTTTCAAAAAGGGAAACGGGACGGCTACTCCAATGTGATACGATAGATGCGTGCATCTTTCCCGGGTATATCATAGTGAAGTTCCCCGTTTTCTACGGCAACGGACCGGCCCGTCCACAATTCTTTGACCGATACTACCTTGCGAGGGTCTATATCCAAGGCTTCCATAGATACCGAATCGGAAAGGTCGCCTTCGGCACCGTAGTTGAAACAAGCGACGTAGAGATGATGCCCGTCACGCAGCATAAATACCGACTCGGCTCCGTAATGGGTACCGCGAAACGATTTGTAACCGTAGACGGGCATAAACGAACGTTCTAAAGATGCCAATGCGAGTATATCTTTATTGTCTAACAGCTGAACCGCCCGTTCGATGGAGAGCTTCGGATTTCCGGTTTTTGACGGCTCGTCGGTACTGAAGTTGTCGCCCAACAATATCATTCCGGTAACTACTCCGGTGGTAATACGTGCCCGGTTTTCGCCCTCTGTCTCTCCGTCTTTCTGCAATACAATATGGTCGGGGTCGTTGTACTGGAAAAGCTTATCGGTCCACCATCCATAAGAAAGAGCGTTCATCACGTATTCAGAGTGTCCTATCGTGCCCCAAGCGTCGCAAGAGATGCGCCGGGAATTGCCATACTGGTAAGGGAAAAGCGGGGCTATCGAGAGGGAAAGGAACATGTCGTCGCCTGCCAAACCGAGCAGATAGCTGAATCCCTGATTGTAGGCTTGTGTCCCGGTGGTAACATTCTTGTCGTAGTAAGAATCGCCTTGTACGGCTCCGTTGGTCACAAAGTCGAGTTTTACATATTTGAATCCCCATTCTTTGAACTTCTTGAACTGATATGCCATGCGTTCTTTTATGGCCGGATGGGTGGGGTCGACACAGTACCCGCCTTGTTTGTGGGGCTTCCCGTTTACATACAAGAAGCAGTCTTTGTACTTGTATTTGTTCTGAGTTCCTTCTACATAGGAGTCGCCATTGTCGCCCCAGTATGAGAAGGGACACCAGTAAATTCCGGGAATCTGCCCGTTTTCTTCACATTTGCGAACGTATTGTCTCAACTGGTCTTCGCTCATGTTGTCCCAAAAGGAGTCCAAGTCGAGGACAACTTTACCTTGTCTATTGTGGAATCCTTTGGGGTATAATGTATTACGGAAGAAATCGGAGGCATCAGCAGCTGCTTTATAGTTGAGATGATTGGCAAGTACCGCCCAACTATTCCAACCGACAGGGGCTCCTTGTGTCCAAGTAGAACGTATCGGGAGAACACAGGTATTCGCTTCACCGTAGGCATTCATTCCTTCGCGCCAGTCATCGAAAACGCCCAGCATCATCTTGGCCGATTTTACACTATTGCCCTTTACCTTACCATGAGGTAACTTGTCGCGGGTAATATCGGAGGATGCTCCGGAATAGCAACAAAGCTGCTCGACAGTACCGTTGTCGGCCGACTTGACACGGACGGCGCTCTTCCAGGTGTCGTGCTCGACCGAACCCAGCACTACTCCCTTGCGACTGTCGCCATGATAGAGCGAAGTGACTTCGTAAGAGGTGAGTTCGCCGGTCAGCTTGTGACACTCGTAACGGATAAACCCGTCGTTGTCCCAAGGCACGAACAGCATCCTGTTCTGTTCGCTCCGAGGAAACCAAGCAACCGATGTTTCCGTAACAACCGGAGCCAGGTAGTTGGACGAAATGCCGGCATCACCGGTCAATTCGACTTCGGTAAGAATATAGGGGCGCTTGTCGTAGGTATATATCTTTTGCACCAATGCAACCGACGCCGAAGTACCGCTGAAACGAAAGGTATGGCATGTTCCTTTCCCGAAATTGTCATCGACCTTGTTCCGGGTATATTGCATCGTGGCGAATGAAGCGGGTGTCAGGGTCTTGGTCCCTATACCGGGAATGTCGCAAGTCGCTTCGGGACGGGCATTCGCAAATATGCGAAGCCCTTTATAGTCGTAATCGAAACTTTTTGCCTGCTCGTCATAGGTGATGCGCCACCCTCTGTTTTTTATGGTTACGGCTCCGGCCCGCAGGGAAAATGCGGACAGAATAAGTATGCTTAAAAATAATATTGTTCCGGTTTTCATGATAATGTCTTTCTATGATTTACAATGCTACTGCCTCGAAAACAAGGCTCTCGTACTCGTCGCTCATATAGAACGCGACACCGTGGTTCATCAGGAAATCGCCGGAGAATACTTTTCCTTCCAAGGAGTCGAATCGTGACCAGCGATTGGGTATCTTGTTGAGCTCGTGCAGGCGATATTGCTTGTCGGGGTCTAGTCCTTTGAGGTACAGTACTTGATGGTCTCCGTTCAGTGCCTTAGCCATGAGATAGGAATAAACAACGGCATGGCTCTTGTCTTCCAAAGCATACATAAGGGACACGCGGTTGCTCTCATAGGGCGACAGGAGGCGGTACATGTCACCGAACTGCACTACGTCTTTGACCCGGTTGTAATCGCTCATGGCCAGACGGCAATAGGCCTTTTCGTCGTCGGTCATCTGCCGGGGTTGCAAGTCCATACCGAGTTTGGCCGATGTGGCTACGTCGAAACGGAACTTCAAAGGTACCGTCCTGCCGGTGATGTGGTTGGGACATACCGAAACATGGCTTGCCATACAAATGGCGGGGAAGAACTGGCTGGCTCCCCACTGTATCTTGATGCGGTCGAGTGCATCGGTATTGTCGCTAATCCAGAACTCGTCGAAATAGGGCAATGTACCGTAATCGATGCGTCCCCCACCACCGGAACATGCCATGATGGTGACGTCGGGATACTTCTCCCGTACACGCTTGAGTACCGAATATAGACCTCTGACATACTCTATCCACAAGTGAGACTGCTTGTCGGCAGGGAGATAGCCGGATGCTGCATTTGTCATAAACCGATTGCAGTCCCATTTGATGTAAGATATGTCTTCGGTCTCGCTCATGGTCTTGTCTACTACGCTGAAAACGAAGTCCTGTACTTCCGGGTTACAAAGGTCGAGAACAAGCTGATTACGGCTCAAATCCAACGGGCGGTTGGGTTGTGTTATCACCCAATCGGGGTGTTTTTCATAGAGTTCGCTTTTGGGATTTACCATCTCGGGTTCTAACCAGATACCGAACTTGATATTTCTCTTCTGACACTCTTTTACCAGATAGCCCAAGCCGTCGGGAAGTTTCTCCCGGTTTATCGTCCAATCGCCCAAACCGGCATTGTCACTGTTTCTGGGGTGCTTCTTGCCGAACCAGCCATCGTCGAGAAGGAAAAGGTCGAATCCCATATCGGCGGCATCGTCGATGATACCGGTCAGTATTTCATTGTTAAAGTCGAAATAAGTGGCTTCCCAATTGTTCATCAACGTCATATGGGGCTTCGTCCCGTTGTATACTCCATATTGGCGGGCCCAGCGGTGAAAGCGGCGCGATACCGTACCTTTACCCTGATTGCTGTATGTGTACAGCAACGGTGGCGTAGTCAAGGTTTCGCCTTTTTTCAGGGTATATTGCCCGGCATACGAGTTGATACCTGATATGATGCGCAGCTTATCTTGGTTGTCGATACTGAAATGGAAGGCAAAACTTCCCGGCCATGCCAGCGTAGCCCCGATGACCTTGCCGCACTCTTCGGCCGCAGGCTTGTCCAAAGAGAGGTAGAAACAGGCATGCCCGTACTCGTTGGAGCGAACACCCAGGCGCGACTCGACGGTCTTTACCCCGCGAGTGAGAGCGCTCTCGGTCATGTGCATCTCATTTGCCCAATTTCCCCAAAACTGAGTCATATAATAATTTCTCGCATACAGGCTGATGCAGGACGAGGCGTAATCGTAAAGTACAACAGGCTTTTTCTCGTTACTGGTATATTCTACCCATTGTTCTATGATGTCTTCTTTCTCGTATGTCTTGAAGGAAACTTTTGCTCCGAATGCAAAATACGTGTCTTTCAAAAAGATGTCGGTCTGCACTTGATTATCGTTCAGACGACGCTGCTCGACCCTGTCAAACACCAATTCGGTAGAAGTGTTCCCGTCACCGTGTACGGCTCGAAGCGCCGGCTGGTGCACATATCCGGTTCCGAATGTAAGCAGTATTTCGTCGTTGGAAACCGGTACGAGTTCGCAATCCTTCTCCCTCAACCGATTGCCCAGATAGGACTGGCATAATTTGTTCTTGTCATTTACCTTATACACCAAACTTGTATTGTCCGTCTGGATAACAATAGTTTCTTGTGATGTTGCATTTGCCAATAACGGAAATGACAACATTGTCATAAGTACCGAAAAAAATTTCATATCGTGTGTTTTATATTAAAAATTTATATCAGACCTAAATAATAAGAGATGATACATAAAGTTTACCTCCAAAAAGAAATCACATTTTAACATTATAAATATTTCCTTTTTATTCCAATACGGAAAGTCTTGAACAAAGCCGATTCTCCAGTGCACAATATTTTATGCTACAAAATGACAAAAAATATAAAGATTCTACCGACACAAATATTTCAAAAAATACGACGAATGTAGCATTTTACCTTTGTCCAAGCGGTGTATTTACAGTTATTGCATTTCACATCTACATTTGTTATAGTGAGTATACCGGCTTGCCTCCGACATTACGGACGGGACATTTTTTATATTCTTTGCCCGGGGAAAGAGGCTTTACAAAGTATCATACGGCATATCGAGCATATTGCTTGGCGGAGGCTGCATCGGTATTTCTATCACTTATGTCTCAAAAAAAAGGTCATCGAACGATGAAACGGGGCTATCGAACGATTTATTCTCATAATTGATAAAAATAAAATTTCTTTTTTCGAATAAACTTCGTAAGTTTGCAGTAGGAAGTTACGAAAAGAGTGTAATTTATTGGAAATGAGCGTAGGTTAATTGCTCTTGATAGTAATAGGTTACGATTTAGTTAGTTATCTACTGCATTATCCTTCTGCGCGTTGCGTAACCTTCAAAGAACTCTTCGTATGCAAAAGTAGCTATTTAATTCGAGATTTTGATATAAACTCCCGTTTTTTATCCCCTCATTCATAAGAATTTTCCGTAAAAGCGGTATTGTCCGTCGGCACACCATTGCCCAAAACGAGTTTGGAACAAACGTGTGCCGACTACCGCATAGCTGGAGAAAAGGGCATTGCCTCACGCCTAAACGATGTTTAGACAGATGAAGCAATGCCCCTTTCTTTTGCGCCTATGCCAAGAGGTGCTTTTACGGGTTTTCAAATGATTTTTCTTTTTTCGCTGTCTCTTTTGCCGGAAGCGGAAAGTGAATGCAGAGTGTGTCAGCCTGCCCCATGAATGAAACAGGCGCCCACACACAGCCGGACAAACCGGGAAGAATGATTGTTGCCACCCGGCTGAACAAGTTCCGTCGGATCGGAAACAATCATACTTCCTTTGTTGTGGTTTGCCCTTTTCACGCTTCCGGTGATGTCTTTTTCCTTTTGGTGATTCTTTTTTTTACGGATTTTCCCCTGAAGTTTTTTTCTACACAATCTGCCTCTGTTTTCGTTTACCTCCATTTTGCGCCTTTCAGTAAGCCGCATCAGTCAGTCATTTTCGTTCTGGGCGCAAAGGTAATTCCGGGATTGGACGGGAAAGCAAGGTCAAGCCTCCTGTTTTCGGTAAAAATCTCCAGCCCTGCGGGTAGTATTTTGACCGAAAAACCTTGCATTCCCTAATCCCTACCTTTTCAAGCACCCGAAACGAAAACGACCGATGCGACAGAAAGACGCATAAAAAAAATGTCGGATAAACGAGAGGCAGATAAGATAGTTTGAAACTCAACTCCCTCAGCTCTTGAATCCGCATTAAAAACAAAAAAATCAAAAACAGCGAAGATATGACGGCAACGGCAAATTTCAGACAAATGGCGCAACACATCGGGTTGGCGATATGCGGCTTGATGATGCGCACCGCCTTCGGGGTGTTCGGCATCCTTTGGGGCATCATCAGAGAGATTGTAAACGGAGTGTTCCGAGTGGCGATAGGTGTAATCGTGGCTATCCTTTCCACCATTGCCTTCTTTGGCTTCATCCTTTGGTTATTCACCCTTTAACCCTTACCGACATGGCAAAAAGAAACAGCAAGACGGCAGCGCAGCAGTGCAGATATTACGAGGTGGACAACATCTTCGTGTATATGGTGGAAACGTACATCAACGGCAATTTTGAAACTTTCCGAAGATTGTACCACGAACTGAACAAGGACGCACGGAGGGATTTCATGGACTTCCTTCTCAGCGAGGTAGAGCCGACCTATTGGAGAGAGATACTGAAACAGATAATCTAAAAATGACAGCGATATGAAAGGAACAGACCATTTCAAGAGAACGATATATATGTACTTGGAACAGCGTGCGGAGGAAGATGCGCTATTTGCAAAGAAGTACCGCAACCCTGCCAAGAACATGGACGAGTGCGTGACCCACATTCTGAACTATGTGCAGAAAAGCGGTTGCAACGGTTTCACGGACGGAGAGATATTCGGGCAAGCCATCCACTACTATGAGGAAAACGAGATAGAGGTGGGCAAACCGATGGACTGCCAAGTGGTTGTGAACCACGTTGTGAAACTCACGGCAGAGGAAAAGGCGGAGGCACGTCAGAACGCTGTCCGCAAATACCAAGAGGAGGAACTCCGCAAGTTGCAGAACCGCCACAGACCGTCAGCGAGAAAAGAAAACCAACCCCAACCCTCATTATTTGATTTAGGCTTATGAAACCGAAGACCAAGATACAGAAAGAGGTGGCAAGACTTTCCGCCAACCTTCGCCCCATATCAGCGACACAAATAGATTGGGCATACCGCCACTGCGTTGAGCATATCGGCTACCGCACCAAGAAAGGGAACATCACCTGTTCCGACTGCGGTCACGAGTGGCACAGCGACAGCGGACTATGCGACACCCTTGAAGGCTGCACCTGCCCCAAATGCCATGCCGAACTCAAAGTGCAGGACACACGCAGACGCATCTACAAGGAAACGCAGAATTTCAGCGTGATAACCACCTGCAAAGGGTATCAGGTAATCCGCGTGGCGCAGGTCAGATGCGAGAGCAGGAAAGGCGAACCGATGCGTTTCTACTGCCACGAGGTCGTGCAGCGTTGGATTTCACCCGACGGCAAGGTTACGGACATGGCGTTGCTCCGTGGCTTCCTTTTCTGCTATTGCGATGTGTGGGCATTAGGCAGCGATATGGAGGTAAGACCGCACAACAGCCTATACGATGATGTGGTGGCAAGAAGCTGTGCATATCCAAAGATGAGGATATTGCCCCAACTCAGACGTAACGGCTTCAAGGGCGATTTCCACGGCATCTCCCCCGTGCGTCTTTTCAAAGCCTTGCTTTCAGACCCAAGAATTGAAACCCTTATGAAAGGCGGTGAGATTGAGGTCATGAAACACTTTCTTTTCAATACCCGTACTGCCGATGAATGTTGGGCATCATATCTGATTGCCAAGCGTCACAAGTATCAGATAGACAACCTCTCAATGTGGTGCGACTATCTGCGTATGCTCAAAAAACTCGGTCAAGACCTCCGTAACCCGAAGAACATCTGTCCCGAAGATTTCATGGCGGCACACGACAACGCAACCCGAAAAATTGAAGCCATACACGAGAAGGAAAGAGCCGCAGAGCAACGCCGTTGGGAGATTGAAAGGCGTGAGCGTGAGCAACAGCGACAACTCCAACGAAAGAAAGATGCGGAGGATTTCATCGCCAACAAATCCAAATTCTTCGGCTTGGTAATCACGGACGAGGAAATAATCGTCAAGGTGCTTGAAAGCATAGACGAGTATTACAACGAGGGCAAGACGCAGGGCATCTGCGTGTTTGGCAGTGGATACTACAAGAAAGCCGACACCCTCATACTATCGGCAAGGATTGGCGATGAGATTATTGAAACCGTAGAGGTGGACTTGCGAACCCTCGAAGTGGTGCAGTGCCACGGCAAGCACAACCAGGACACCGAATATCACGAGCGCATCATAGACCTTGTGAACAAGAACGCCAACCTTATCCGTGAGCGGATGAAAGCGGCATAGCATAACCCCTAAAACAACATTGATATGGAAGTAAGAATTGAAAGTATGATTTGTGTGTGGGATGATGCAATCCCCACGATGTTCCTTGAATTTGTGAACCTCCTCACTCTCACAACGAGTGAGGGGGAATTGAGAAAGAGCGTAAAGGAGTTTGCCGAGAAGCACGAACTTGACAAGTTTTTCCTTTACGGCTTCGGCTCACACCATTTCTACCTGCACCAACGCTACACAAGCAACCCCGAAATGGTGATGAAGAACAGAGTTCTGTCAGTACATTTTTAACCATCTAAAAAGCAACATTATGACAACACGAATGACCATCAACGGAGTAAGCACCTGCGCGGAAGCAGGTACGGAGAAATACGAGCGTTTCCAATCGGGTATCGGAAGACGCAGGCGGACACTTGTGCAGTACGACTACCGCCACCCCATAGACAGAGAATTGTTCTCTTGTGTCAAACCCACGTTGGACGAGTGCCGAGCCGCACGGGACAAGTGGCTGAACGCAAAGAAGGGAAAGGAGGACAGACTATGAACACGACCTATCAAACGCTGATAGTCAAGTTCAGCGAACCTATCACGGCATTGGACGGTATCTTTGACGATACCGGAGCGTGGGGAACGGACACCCTCAAGGGGTGGATAGATGATTACGAAAGCACACGTTTCACCGCCACCGACAGCCATACGGCAGTCATCACGAGCGAGTACAATATGGAATGTGTGAAAGAGTGGCTACAACGGCAGACCCCCATTTCCGAAATGCGAGAATTTTGAACGGGATGGCGGTGTCCGCACCGCCAATACTTAAAACCCTAAAAACAAAAGATATGATAGCCAAGACGATATTACAGCAGATAGGCGGAAAACGCTTCACCGCCATGACAGGTAGCCGTGATTTCATAGATATGGGCAACGGCTTACGGATGAGCCTTGCAAGGAACAAAACAAGTGCCAACCGCCTTGACATCATCTATGACGAAGGGGCAGACCTCTACAATATGCGCTTCTACCGCAGGACGTTCAGCAAAAAGACCTTTGAGTGCAAGACAAAGGACATTGCCGTACACGAGGGTATCTATTTTGATATGCTGGAGGAAATGTTCACGATGGTGACGGGACTTTACACACGCTTTTGAGTGGCGGGGCGGCGAGAGCCGCCCTACTTTCTTTCAGTGAGCATGATGGCGGACAAAGAAAGTAGCAAAGAAACCTTTGTCCAATCTGCGATAACTAAAAAATCCGCAAGTAAAACTTGCGGAGGCTATATATTGGGTCGTTATTTTTTGGTGGAGGGGAATGATAATCTCGAACCGTTGAACTACACATTTCTGCTTCGTCTCCATTTCCCCCAACGATTTGATACGTTCAATCATTTTTGTTGTTCCTTTCTGAATTTTCCTAAATACTTTCTTCATAATTTCGCTATACTTTTTATGGTTAATAACTATGTTTTGTATTGCTCTCACAACACTTACAACTTGAAGTGTTATTTGGAAACCGATAGGCAAAAATGGCTCAACGATGTCAATTAACGAGAAAATCCTACGATAATCTATCAAGTGATAGAGCAAAAGACGTGCCAAGTTAAATATGGCACGTCTTTTGCCAGTTTTGTCAGTCCTTTTATGGGATATACAACAGCGCAAACTCCGCCTTTCTCCGTTTGAGCAGCATGGCGTGGCGTTTTCCTTTGTAGTTGCAGAAGGCTATATACTCACGGTAGATGTTCCTGTCACCAGCTTCCAGCTTCTTGATTAAGGTGCTTTTGGGGATTGTTTTGCTGCCTAACAGCTTCGCCGGTCCCACATTGTAAGCTAACGTGCCAAGCAAAATCGAATCAACCCCGAATTTACGGAACATGGCGACAAATTTGCGCAGGTCTTTCCGCAAAAGTTCATCCGCATCCCGTTTTGTCATGGTTCGTGCCGAATACTTCTCGTTTGGCAAAAGTTTGTGACCCCAACCGACGTATGGGTAGTGTTTTTCTGAGTGCCAGCCTTCAAAGTAGCGGCAGCATAAAAAAGCACGTTCCATAAGCGGCAGTCGGTAGATTGCCGCCTGCCCGTCCGTTCCCTCTTGGCGGCTGATCTGCGCGGACACAGAACAGACCGTCAGAAGTGAACAGAGCATTGTCATGAATACACGCATCATTTCAACAAGGGGCTGAAGTTGCCGATGGGAACGATGGTAAGATCGTCGTCCTTTACATTCCTGTTGTTGAAGTCAAATTCCAGTTCGTAGGAGTTGCTAAAGTTATCCTCCACCACCACGATGAAATTATGCGCCTCATCACCCGCCGCCGTGTAGTACAGGCGGAATTTTTCGTTCTCCAGCAGGTAGCGGTCGTTAGGCAGGAAGGTGATGCCGTTATCCATTTTGAGCGAGCCTTCCCCCTCGAACTGGAAATAGCGGATGGTATAGAGCGTACCCGAAAAGTCGCCCTCCTTTTTCAGTTCACAGCGGATTTCCACTGTCTGCCCCTTTACTACCTTGTTCGGCACGGGCATGACCTCCACCGTGAAGGGATAGGACTGCTGGATGTCCATGTCATCGTCACATGACACGAGGGTGAATGACATGGCGGCTATCAGGCATAACGCCACTGCCTTGAATATTGATGTTCTCTTGTTTCTGTTGTTCAGTATGTTCATTGTTCTTCGATTTTTAGATGGTTGTTTTTCTGTTTTTTCGTTGTCAGTTGCAGGTACTCGTTCAAGTCCTTGCAACCGTCATAGAGGGAGGAACGGTCGGTGACACGTTCCCCGTATCGCATGGTAAGTGCGGCAAGCGTCCGCCGTCCGGCTTCGTCACGGTCGAGGAAGCAGCCGATGCGCCCGTATCCGTCCAGCAATCCCGCCGCCTTCTCCACGTTGGCGACTGAGTTCAGCACAAGACAGTCAGCGTTACCGGTTACACCAAGCGTCACGGCAGAGAGAAAGTCCATGAAGCCCTCGAACACGAGGCACTCGTCAGCCGGGATGTCATTCGCCTTTACCAGTGATACAGACTTCGGAGGTATGCAACCCTTGAAATATCGGCTTCTGACTTCATAGCCACCTGCCATGTTCGGAAAGCCAACGGCAAAATACCGTTTCCCACGCACACCGTAGTTCAAGCGGCAGCAGTGACGGGATGCGATGGCGTAAGGGATGCCCCGTTCCTCTAAATACTCCGTCAGCAGTGAGCGGAGCAGCGGAGCGACCTCCACATCCTCAAAAACGGATTCGGTCGGCTTCGAGAGATAGACGGGCTTTTCCCATCCGGCAACCGTCATATTGGCGGCTTCCGCTATGAACTTCGCTTGCTTCATGAAGTCATCGCTTTGCAGAAACTCCCCGGCAAGCGTGAAGATGTCGCCGCCCTTGCCCAAACCGAAGTCGTACCAGAGCTGTTTCGCCACGTTCACACGGAAAGAGGATGTGCGCTCGCCCCTGTACGGGGCAAGATACCACAGCTCGTTACCGCTCCTTCTGACAGGCTCATGCCCCAGCCGTGCGAGAAAATCCGCAAGCGGCATCCTTCTGACAGCATCTATTTCCGTCCTTTCCATGCCCGTGTCAGTTGATGATGAACTTGATACCGACCCCGAACTGCGTGTGGAACTTCCGTGTGTCGCCACCCCAAAGGCAACGCTCCCGCAGGTTGGCAAGCAGGGCGATACGGTCTGCCACGTAACACTCCACATCGAGCGTCAGCGCACCGCCGTAGATGAAGGCGTCCCGGTCGTGCAGCGTGGAGCCGTCATGCAGCACCTTCTTCCCCCAATTTACCGCCTCATATCCGGCGAGAGCCGAAGCCCCGGCATAGACGAAAACAATCTTTCGGGCGTCCGACAGTATCTTGAAGTAATAGCCGCCCTCCGCCGTGAACTGCGCCACGGGTATCTTGGTGTCCTTGTAGGGATTGTTCTTCAACAGGTATTCGCCACCGAACACCCACTTGTTCCCCTTCTTCGTGTAGGTGGAGAGAGCCGCCCCGAAGCTGTACCCGCCGTCCTTGCCGCCGAGATTGAAGCCGTCCGCCATGTCCGCCCTCACCTCGATGCCCTGCATCTTCGGCAGACACCGCTGGGCGTGCGCCTGCCCTGTAAAAAGGGCAAGCGACGCGATGATTATTGCGATGTACTTTCTCATGGTCAGCGTACTTGAAGTTCGTTGATGGTACCCGCGCGTACCAAATCCTCGTTCTCAATCACGAAGGACTGGTGACGGCCGCCGTTCTTCTCGTTCAATTCCACCACGAGGCACTTGTCATCGGGGATGGTGAACTTCGCCATCGTGAAGACCGTGCGCTCGCTCTTTTTGCCCGGCACGAGGGTGGCGTAGTTCTGCGCGCGGAGCGGCAGAATAATCTGCTCCTGCACGGCAGTACGCTTCGCAACCTTCTTGTCCACGATTTTCCAAGTGATGTAGTCCACATCGAAAGGCACGTTGCTCTGGTTCTTTATCTCCGTGTGGAAATAAAGCAAGCCGTTGTGCGTGTAGATGCCTTTCAACAGGTATTGGATGCCGAAACGCTTGCAGCCGATATGCTTCACCTCGCGCTTGTTCTGTTTGTGGATGGACTTCATGATAAGGCGCACCAGCATCGGGCTTTCGCTGCCCAGCTCTTTCAGATAGATTTCCTGCGCGTTGTTCGGGCGGTTCACCGTGCTGCCGTCATGGATGAAGTCGCACATCTCCACGTTGAGCAACAGCGGTTCGGCGGCGTACTTCACGTTGAAGGTGTAGAAACTGCCGTCCTCCGTGATGACGGACATATTCGTTTCGTTGGGAAAATTCCTTACGGTAGCCTTCACACGGATGATGTTCTCCGCTCCGTCGGCTTTCCCGGCAATCAGGTCGGGCGAGCCTAAATCGACATAGCGCACCTCCGCCGGAAAAATGACGTGGACGGTCTTGTCGTAGGTCACTTCCAGACCGTGCGGCGGTATCATGCGGTCGAAGGTCAGCTTGCGTGACAGCCCGTGATATAGGTCGCCGTCCGCCTCCTTCTGCGGATAGACCTCCTTCGTCAAGGTCGGTTGTTCACTTCCGTTGGTCGTTTCAACGGTTACATTCTCCTGCGCGTTGGCAGTTATGATGCCCATAGCGAGGGCAAACATGATGATTACTTTTCTCATTACTTTTGGATTTTAGTGGTAATTTTTATTGTTTTCAATATTTTTCTTGGTAAAGCATGACCCTGTACCCGGCTTTCAGATGCACCTTGACGGTTCGCATCTTTTTGGCGATGTACTGGCTCGTGCCTTGTATCAGCCCCTTGCCCAAGTCGGAGGCGAGCTGCGCCCCGGCATTGGTGGAGATGTTGATGCTGCTTCCCAGCGAGCCGCCCATGTTGGCGGCGACCTCCCGGACGGCGTTCATCTCCATCGAGTTCGGGATGAAGATGCCGGGCTGTCCGTCCGTGTCATAGACCGCAAGCTCCACGGGGATAATCGTGCCGTCGTATTCCAGCGAGGTAATCTCGATGTCGAGCCGCTCACCCTGTATCTTGCCCGTGCCGACCACCACCGCACCCCGGGGTATTGTCCTGCCTGCCACCGCCATAGGCTCCAGCAGGCGCAGCCTTACCGTCTGCCCGTCCGTCACGCTCTGCGCCCCATGCACGCACGCCGGTATGGTGTTCCTGTCCAATACCTCCGCCGTGCCGACAGCCGTGTTGAAACCCCGGTTGCGTTCCTGCGATAAGGCGGCGACAAACTCCGCGTTACTCATAGGCTGTGAGAGTGAAGAAACTACTTGATGCTCCACCTGTCTGATAGGCATTGCCTTGTTCTTCTTCCCTTTCTGCACGGTAGTTGGCTCTGCCCTCTGTTCCGCCGATGGCTGTCCTCCGTTCTGACCGCCCATGTACTTTGCCGCCAGCTCGTAGGACTTCTCCATAAGAGCCACCTGCTCGTCCATAGAGGAAGCCTTGCCCCTCTCGCTTTCCAGTTCCGACTCCAGCGATGCGATGCGCTCCAACAATTCGTCCATCTCCGCATTGTCGTTTTTCGGCTGGTCGTAGAAGTTTCCGAGCGTGGCGTTCAGGTCACGGTAGGCGGCTGCGGAGGACTGGATGGTCTGCGGCGTGGCTGGCTTTGCCCTTTCTTCCTTGCCGCCCGGATTGGCGAGGTCGAAGTCCACTCCGTTCTCCGTTCCCGCTATCTCGCGGTCGAACATGTCGCCCAGCTGCCCGATGGCACGGTTGCGGCTCTCCTGACGCTCTTCCATCTCCCCATGCTCGTAGGCTTTCAGCTTGTCGCCGATAATCTGCCGGTTCGCCTTGTCAGCGTCGGGCATCTCGGTGTTGTATCCGTCCGTTCCCGGCGGTTGCTCCTTGCCGGAGGACGGGGCGAATATCAGCCACATCGCCCCGATGAACACCAACACCATAGCGGGCAGCACGATCATCTTCTGCCGTTTCAGCCGTTGCGCCTCTGTCAGCGGTTCGCGCTCCTTTTTCGGTTTCCCCGTTTCGGGAGCAGCTTTGTTCTCTTTCGTCGGTTCATTCTTTGTCTGTTCCATATAAATAAGGTGTTAAGTGATTGCCTGTTTCCGCCGGGGTCGGCAGTTCCACCCGTCCGGCGTGTCCCGTTTCCATATGTGAGCCGTCGTTCCTGCCGATGTCATAGACGGCTCTGCCGAAGGTGTAAAGGGCAAGCACCGCGAAGGCGGCGAACATCCCCAGCACGATGCGGCGGCGTGTTTCCGGCGGCAAGCCGTCCAGATACCCTTTGAGACTTGCCGCCAAGCGTTTCCGTTTGTCGTGGAGTTTCCAATACATGCCCCACATTGATTTTCTGATACTTTTCATGTCCTGTTACCGTTTGATAGTCTGTAAATCCTTGTTCTCAATGATGGTGAAACCCTCGATGGTAAAACCGTTCGGGTTGTCATCCGACCGCGATGCGTTCAGCAGGCGGCAGGTGGTCACGAGGCTGCGCTCGGTGACGTTGCTCTGCCGGATGATTTTCTGTGTGGCGTAGGTCACGGCACGGTAGGGATAGGCGTTGAAGTCGCACACCACGCTGTCCACCTTCAGCACTTGGTTGATGTTCCCGGCGATGATGCGGTTGTAGTACCCCTTCTCCGCGAAGTCCGAATAATAGTGGTACACGCTCTTGTCCGCCAGCAGCAAGGCACGTTTCACGTTGTGTTCAATCGCGCTTTTTTCAGGTGATAGCGTGAAGAACATCTCGTGGAAACGGCGCACATGTTCCCGTGCCTCCGCCGGGCGGTTCTGCGACAAATCCTGAGACAAGGCGAGCATCAGGCTCTTGCCGTTGTCCAGCACATAGATTTTCTCCCGTTGCTTCTCTGCGAAACGGTAGGAGTTCCACACGCTCCACACCGTCACCACGGCGCACAGCGAGAGGAAGACGATACCGAACAGGCGTATCTGCCTGAACGACGATTCGATGTTTCTAAGTGATTTGAATTCCATTTATATTTTCCAATTTATGATTGCACATTGATTATTTCAGCAATTTGCCGACACGTCCGACTGCGTTTCCTGCGGCTGCACCCGCCACGCTGCCCGCCATGCTTCCGGCTCGTCCCGCCATCTGGTTCACGTTGCGACCGTAACCGCCCATGCCTCCGGCTTGGATAATCCAGCCCGCAACGGTGGGAATGGTAAAGTAGCCGATGATGCCGATGCAGAGGAATACGATATACACCCCGTCGCTCGAATCCAGCGAGAAGTTCGGGTCTGCCTGCATCCGCTCGATGTCGTTTTGCAGCATCAGAACCTGTATCTTCGCCAGTATGGTGCTGAACATGTCCGATACCGGTAGCCACAGATAGACCTGTATATAGCGGCATATCCACTGCGTGAGCGTGTTTTGGAAACCGTCCCATACCGACAGGGCGAAGGCTATCGGACCGAGAATCGCCAGCACCACGAGAAAGAAGGTGCGGACGGTGTCTATCACGAGGGCGGCGGCTTGGAACAGCAGTTCGAGTATCTCGCGGAAGAAGTCGCGGATGCTCTTCTTCATGTTGTACATTCCCCGGTCGATATACATTCCCGCCATCGTCACCATGTCGGAGGGCGACCAGCCGAGTTCCTCCAGTTGCTTGTCAAATTCCTCGTTGGACACGAGGTAGGCGGTTTCGGGGTTGCGTACCATCGCCTCGTATTCCAGTTTGTCCTTCTGCTCCCGGTATCGGTTCATGTCCAGCGTTTCCGCCTCCAGCATCTTTGCCGTGCCCTGTACGACGGGTGAGAGGATGCTGTTTATCGTGCCCAGCACCACAGTCGGGAAGAACATGATGCACAGACCGATGGCAAAAGGACGGAGCATCGGGAATACGTCTATCGGTTCAGCTCTCGCCAGCGACTGCCATACCCGGTAGGCGACGTAGAACAGCGCACCCAGCCCGGCGATGCCTTTCGCCACACCAGCCATGTCCCCACACAGCGGCATCATCTGCTCATAAAGTGAACGTAAAATCTGATGAAGGTTGTCGAACTTCATAGGCTACCAGTATCTTTCGTTCATGTTCCCGTACAGCCCCATGATGCGGTCGAGGTCGTTCTTCTTTTTCGCACGCAGGTAACTCACGGAGATGTTCTTGTTCGTGTAGTAGCTCACGAGGTTGCGGTAACGCTTCATCTTCGAGTGGCAGCGTTCCACCACGTCCATGCGCTCCTTGTCGGTCATGGAGAGCGTGGTGATGTTCACCACGTTCCTGAGTTCCGTCAACACTTCGTTGCTTTCCTCCAGCAGTTTCGTGTAGCCGAAAGCGATTGCGGAAAGCTCTTCGGGTCTGAAATTCCCGTCACGGAGCATCCGTTGGAAACTGTTCACATAGATGTCTGTGATGTCGCCCACCATCAGGATGGTCTGCTGCACCTTGCGGGCGTCCTTGACCAGATTGTTCACCGATTTGAGGGCATCGTAATACTTCTTGCCCTGCTGATAGATTTTCACCGTCTCCTGAAAGTTGCTCACCATGTTCGTGGCGGTCTTGGAGGTATGGATGATGTTTTTGGAGGCATTGATGATGCCCTGCGCTAGATTGCCCGGATCGCTTACGACCCACTGTGCGCTTGCCCTGCCCGCGAAAAGCAGGCACAGGCAGATAATCATTGTTATTCTTGTTCTCATGTTACTTTGGATTTTAGTGGTTGTTATTCTTCGGTCGGATGTCCCGGCTGCGGCTTCACCCGCACATAGTCCCCGTTTGGCGAGAAAGTCAGCACATCCGTGGCCTCGTTGTAGGACACGTCGATGCGGAAGCCGGTGTTCATGAACAGGTTGCCGTTCTCCTCCTGCAAGAGATAGGTTTCCGGCTTGAGCTTGCGGCGCAGACCGCTACGACGGAACACCGTCACTTTGTAGGCTTCGCCCTCCTTGTAGATAAGCACGTCAGGTTTTCCCTCCACGCTCTCCCAGTTCCCGCACAGCATGTCGCGGCGGTTGTCGGCCACGTCGCAGGATTGCAGCATCATGACCGCCAATCCGATAAGGCACTTGCTGACTTGCAGCATTTTCACTTTTGGTAAATTCATACGCGTTTTTCTTTTTTGGTTGATACATTCTGTTTTTTAGTTATTCCTTGTTTCTCCGCCTTTCGGCAAGCTGCCGGATGGCGGCTTCGATGTCGTCGCCCAGCTTCTCCGCCAGACGGTAAACCTCCACTTTTTCCGTTTCCTCGGTGGTGTACGCCAGATACTCTTCCGCGCTGACCTCCGTGGCATAGACCGCCGACTGCGTGCCGCCCAAGCCTATCCACACCTCCTTGTAGAGCCGTGAAGGGTTGTTCGCCATGTTGATGGAGAGTATCTGCGACTTCTCCTTTTCCGTCAGTCCGAGCAACGCCTGTATCTGGTCGAACTTGTTCATATATTTCCTTTGGTCAAGCAGGATTTTACAATCCGAGTTGTTGATAATGCTCTCTTTGACCACCGGAGAACTGATAATGTCGTCCACCTCCTGCGTCACCACGATTGCCTCGCCGTAATATTTTCTGACCGTCTTATACATATAGCGCAGATATTCAGCCATGTTCGCCGATGAGAGGGCCTTCCAAGCCTCTTCCACGATAAGCTGTTTCCGCACGCCTTTCAGCCGCCGCATCTTGTTGATGAAGGCTTCCATGATGATGATGGTCACGACGGGGAACAGTTCGCGGTTTTCTTTAATCGAATCTATCTCGAAGACGATGAACCGCTTGCCGAGCAGGTCGATGTTCTCCGTGGAGTTGAGCAGGAAATCGTAACGCCCGCCCCGGTAATACTGCCGCATGGTGGTGAGCATGTTGTCGATGTTGAAGTCGGACTTCTCCACCTTGATGTCACGCTGTGCCAGTTCCTTGCGGTAGTCGTCACGCATATACTCGTAGAAGGTGTTGAACGACGGCACGATGCTACGGTCGGATTGGATGCGCTCAATATAGGCACTCACGGCACTGCCCAGCTCGCCGCTCTCCGTCTTTGTCACCTTGTCGTCCTCCGACTTCCAGAGCGTCAGCAACAGGGTCTTGATGCTGTCCTTCTTCTCCACGTCGAAGATGTAATCGTCGGTGTAGAACGGGTTGAAGCTGATGGGCTTATCTTCCGTGTAGGTGAAATACACACCGTCCGCTCCGCCTGTCTTGCGTCGGATCATGCCGCACAAGCCCTGATAGGAGTTTCCCGTGTCCACCAATACCACATGTGCGCCTTGCTCATAATATTGGCGCACGAGGTGGTTCATGAAGAAAGACTTGCCGCTGCCCGAAGGACCCAGCACGAACTTGTTGCGGTTGGTCGTGATACCTCGCTTCATGGGCAGGTCGGAGATGTCAAGGTGCAGCGGTTTTCCCGTGAGCCTGTCCACCATCTTGATGCCGAAGGGCGAGAGCGAGCTGCGGTAGTTGGTTTCCTCTGTGAACAGGCACACCGCCTGTTCGATGAAGGTGTGGAAACTCTCTTCCGCCGGGAAGTCCGCCGCATTGCCGGGTATCGCCGCCCAGTAGAGTGTCGGGCAGTCGATGGTGTTGTGGCGCGGCACGCATTCCATGCTTGCCAACTGGCTGCCCACGTCGTTCTTGATATGCTTCAGTTCCTCCGCATCGTCGCTCCACGCCATGACGTTGAAGTGTGCCCGTACCGAGGTCAGTCCGTAGGAATGGGCTTCGTTCAGGTATTGGTCTATCCACTCGCGGTTGATGCTGTTGCTCCTTGAATAGCGAGATAGCGACTGCATGTTACGGGCGGACTTCTCGAACTTCTGCAAGGTTTCCTCACTGTTGTCTATCAGCACATACTGGTTGTAGATATGGTTGCAGGAGAGCAGAAGCCCCACCGGGGAGGCGAATGACAGTCGGCAGTCACTCCGGTCGGTGGAGAGCTTCTCGTAACGGGTGTCGGTAGCCACCTTGCCCGGCAGGTCTTCCGCGTCGGAGAGGGTGTGCAGACACAGGCGGTTGTCGCCGATGCGCATCTCCCTTGCCGAAAGCTCGATGTCCTGCAAGGTGGTGTCACCTTCCGGCATGAGCGAGAAGTAGCGTTCAATAAGTCCCGTCTTTCCCTCAGTACCCACAATCTCATCGGTGGAGAGGCGGCGCAGCCTGACAAGCCCGCTGTCGTTCATGATGCGCTCGAACTGTTCGCAGGCTTCCAAGAACTTGGTCGTGGTTTCCCTGTCCAGCTCCTTCGGGATGATATGTCCCCGGCACAGCGTGCTGAAATTGCTCTGCATCCGGTTACGCTCCTTTGTTGTCTTGGTCAGGTAGAGGTAGCAGGTGTGTTTCAGGTACGGACGCTCGTTGAAGTGACGCTCGAAAGAGCGGCTTAAAAAGCTCATGTCGTCCTTCTGAAGCTCCGGTTTGTAGCGTTCCTTGATGAACCAGTCCTGTTTGTGGACGACGGAGTAGTCCGGCAGCACCTTGATAGCCTTGCACCAGCAACTGTGTATCGCCTCGTACTCCGCACCCGTCACGGTGTAAAGTTCCGGTAGTTCCACCTCGAAAGCCACCGTGATGTCGGCGTCCTTTGAGATGATGCAGCCATGCTCCACCGCTAAAAGTGGGAACCTGTTTTCCAGTGTTGTCATTTTCGATGTATTCCTCATTGTCTTTCTTCCTTTCGTTGTCGTTTGAACAGACGGGTTATCCGCCGCCGGTTGATAAGGTATCGGGGATGGCTCCGTGCCGCTCCTAATTTCATCAGCCCGTGTTCACCGTACCGGGCGTTCAGCGCGAAGGTCTGCCATACAAGGAGGGAGGACGATGCCGCGCCGAAGCCGATACATATCCACTGGTCGATACCGACCATGTAGAGGATGACGAACAGGACGAAGAGAGCCAGCAGACCTCCGCAGAAGATGAAGAGGTACTGTGCCTTCAAGCCCTTGAACTCTACCGGACGGCCGATACCCTTGTTGATTGGGTATTCAGCCATACATTATTTATTAAAGGAAGAATGAGCGCAGGATGGTGGCGGCAACAATCAGGAAGATGCACGCGCCGAACCACGAGGCGGCTGTCTTGCTGGTGTCGGGGTCGCCCGATGAAAACTTGCCGTACACTTTTACGCCCCCGATAAGCCCGACGACTGCACCGATGGCGTATATCAGTTTAGTTCCGGGGTCGAAATAAGAACTCACCATAGAGGTGGCTTCGTTGATGCCCGCGATGCCGTTTCCCTGCGCGAAAGCGGAGGCGGTTGCGGCGATGACAAGTGCCGCGGAGAGGATTGCTTTTCTGTTTTTCAAGATGTTCTTGTTCATAAACTGTTCTTGTTTTTTGCCGTCAAAAGGGTGGATGGTCCTTTGTCGGGCGGTTGATACTTTGTTTCTTTACTTTGGTTTTAGTGGATGCCCGTTTGTTTCCACGGACGTGGGCGTGTCCGTTGCGGATGGGGATGCGCCTTGCGTTTCCTCGCCGCGTGGGTTGATGTCATTCTTTCATGTTCATTTCTTTTATTGTTGTCATACATAGTTGCGAATGTCGAACTCCTCGATGTTGTCCGGCACGACGAACTCCTTTTCAGATTTCTTCAGCCGAATCTCGATAAGCCCCTTGATGCGGATGCCTATCTCCGAAGAGCCTTCCATCATTTTCTCGTACAACTCCGTGCCCTCCATGTCGGTGAACACCTTAGCCGCCTTTTCACGTTCCGCCTGTGTCGCGTCCGGGTTTTTGGCGGTCTTGCAGGCGTCGTCAATCTCGTCAAAGCTGCTGCCCGAAGCCCGTGGCGTGTCCGAGGCGTCCTCTTCCGGTTCGTCGTCCCCGTATCCCAGTTCCTCCGGCGGTATGCTCGTGAAGGTCTCATCGAGTTTTTCCTCCGGGACTTGTGCCGGGCGGGATGCGTTTCCCGTTTTTCCGTCGTCAAAAGTAGCCTCTTCCTCCGACAGCTCAATGCCTTTTTCAATAGTGGCGGCTTCTTGCGTCGGTATGGCAGCGGTTGTCCGGGTGGATGCCATCCTGAAACGGCTCTTGCCGATGATGTCCGCCTTTTCCGCAGGGACTTCCTCGTGTGCCGCTATGCGTTTAGCCTCATTCCCGTCCAGTGACCGCCATAATCCGACAATGCCCTTGAAGAAGCGGACAATCCGCGTGTCCATGATGCGCTCGTAAAGGAGCAGGAACAGGAACCAGAGGTTGCAGCCGACCGATACCGCCAGCAGAATGTCTGTCATGCTGATTGTGTAATTCATATCCTTCCGTTTTTGGTTAGAATACTGAATTGTAATTTCGGGCATAAAGGCTCTTTATCGCATCTTCGCACTGGTTGAAGTGGTGCGTCAGCACATGGTCGATGTAAGCGGACAGCGTAAGCCGGTCATGCCCGATTACACGGGTGATACGCATGATACGCTCGTGGTACTCCGGGCGCACATACGCCATCTTCCCCTCACGTGCCTTTACTTCCGGGTCGCGGATGAACAGGCGTTCATAGTCCTTCTCACTGCATTTGCCGCTTACCGGGACAGGCGACAGTATTTCCACACTCGCCTGCACTTGGGTAAACATACCTCCGCAGTCTTGCTGTGGTCTTTTTTCATTCGGTGTCATTTCTTTTTCCATTTTCAAATCAGATCTTCACGTTGTTTCTTGTACAGTTCGTTGATTCTCTCCTTGTGCTGTTCCAGATGCTGGCGCAGCACGGTATCCACATATCCGCCTACTGAGATTTCCCCTCCGGCGATGTCGTTCACGATTCTGAGGATCTTGCCGTGGACGTCACGGCTGATATAGACACATTGGCGGGTCTTTATCTCGTTGCGGCGCAGGAATAGCTCGTTGTAGTCCTCGTCCTGCCTTTTCCGGCGTCCACTTTCCCTCTGCGCTTTTTCCCGTGTTACGGGTTGCACAGGAGATGGTTCCGGTGCGGCGGTGTCCTCTTCGGTCGGTGCAGCTGCGGGTACTTCCTGTGCGGGGCGCAGTGTCCCGTCCTGTGTGCGCCGCCCGATGGAGGCTAACAGCAGTTCCTCGTCGATGCCTTCCGTGTTCACTTTCCTGCTGCCCATGCTCACTGCGGTCTGATGATGTCGCTTATCTCTTCGGAAAACTCCCGGATGCCACTCCCTTTCAGCAGTGCCGTGTCCATCGGGAAGATGGTGGAGCGGAAAACGCTCTTGCGCTCTTCCGAAAGGTCACGGCGGAACTTCTTGCTGTCGGGCAAGCGGGTGGAAAGTACCGGAAAGCCCATTTCGGCTATCACTTCCTCGTAGATGCCGTACAAGTCGTTCCTCTCCCTGCCGTCCACCATCGTCCAGAACAGATGCAGCCCCTTTGTTTTCGCCTGTCCGGTAGTCATCAGCCTGTCGCGGAACATCGTGACGAATTTCAGGGTACTCTCCACGACAAAGCGGTCGGCACTCAGCGGAGTGAAAATGTAGTCCATCTGCGAGAGCGTCTTTATCACGCCGTTGCTTCGGAGTGTGCCGGGCATGTCGAAGAACACCACGTCGGGTTTCACGTCCTCAGTGGCAATCATCCTCTCGGCATCGTCGAGGGCGTTCACCGCATTGCTTTTGACGATGGTGTAGGCGTTCTTTTTGATCCGGCGGAAATGGTCGCAAGCGAGAGCCTTGAAGTAGGTGCTGCTGTCGATAAGCCCCATTTCGTGTTCGCGCAGCCCGTGGATGCTGTGCTGCGGGTCGTCGCAGTCCACGACGGCGACATTGTAGCCTTTCACGTTGTGCAGGTAGCTGGCGGCAAGTGCCGTGACAGTGGATTTGCCGATGCCACCTTTCTGTGTTGCGAATGCAACGAAGATTTCCTTACTCATAGTTCCATTTATTTTAATTGTTGATGATTTGTTTTTCTGTTTCCATACGGATTTGGCTGTCGCACCATCCGCTTCCGTGACTACACACGCAGGCGGGTCGTCGCGTATCCGGTTCTGTGGTGAAGCGGTGCGTCGGACAAATGGTGATTGACGACATTGCGTCATGAAGTCATTGAATCCATACGTCACCGAATTGTCGGAGAACCGGGTTTCCGACGGTTCGGGTATCCGTTTCGGCAAGTATCCGAAGAAGCGGATTTCCGGGTATTTGAATGTTCCGTTTATCATATCTTCAAATCGTTCGTTTCTTGAATCATGCTGCAAATAAACAAGTATATTTTGGAACCTGTATCACTTCTCCGGCAAGTGGCGGCACGTTGCGCCGGTTGGCAGTCATTGACCGGGTCAAGCATCTGTCCGATACCGCTTTAAGGGCGTAACTTTGCACCCGGACAGCAGGGTTCGCCGATGACGCGCGGCCCGGAGTCCTGAAAGGTATTTTCCCAATCCGTCCCCTGACGGATTTTTATGTTCACCTGAACATAGCAAGATGTCTTTTCAGCCGCTCAAAATATTTTGAGCAGCCACGAAAAGCACTTGCCCTTGCAGGGGGCGGGCTTTCCCTCCGAAGTCGGGAAGCCTTTCAGAACTGCGGTGCTGTAATCCGAAGCGGCGGCTTATGCCGTCAATCCGCTAAATCCAAAGTAATATGAAAGAGAAAAGGAAAAGCAAATCAGGGAGAAATCCCAAACTTGATCCGGCGGTGTACCGGTACACCGTCCGTTTCAACGAGGAGGAACACAACCGTTTCCTCGCCATGTTCGGAAAATCGGGTGTCTATGCACGGTCTGTTTTCCTCAAAGCGCACTTCTTCGGGCAACCGTTCAAGGTGCTGAAGGTGGACAAGACGTTGGTGGACTATTACACCAAACTGTCGGATTTTCATGCACAATTCCGTGCCGTGGGTACGAATTACAACCAAGTCGTGAAGGAACTGAGGCTGCATTTTTCAGAGAAAAAGGCGATGGCGTTGCTCTACAAATTAGAGCAACACACCGTCGAACTCGTGAAACTGAGCCGCCGGATTGTGGAACTTTCAAGGGAAATGGAGGCAAAATGGTCGCAAAAATCAGTGTAGGAAGTTCGTTGTACGGCGCGATTGCCTACAACGGGGAGAAGATTAACGAGGCGCAGGGGCGGCTTCTCACCACCAACCGCATCTACAATGACGGTTCGGGAACGGTGGACATAGGCAAGGCGATGGAGGGTTTTCTCACCTTCCTGCCACCGCAGATGAAGATCGAGAAGCCGGTGGTGCATATCTCTCTCAACCCGCACCCGGAGGATGTGCTGACCGATATTGAGTTGCAGAATATCGCCCGCGAGTATCTGGAAAAACTCGGTTTCGGAAACCAGCCTTATCTTGTATTCAAGCACGAGGACATCGACCGCC
Source organism: Coprobacter secundus subsp. similis (assembly GCF_015097275.1). Lineage (GTDB taxonomy): Bacteria > Bacteroidota > Bacteroidia > Bacteroidales > Coprobacteraceae > Coprobacter > Coprobacter secundus. The sequence goes on along the minus strand of NZ_AP023322.1, from coordinate 361,044 downwards.
ACCACCTGCACATCGTGACGGTCAACGTGGACGAGAACGGGAAAAGGCTCAACCGGGATTTTCTCTACCGCCGCAGCGACCGTATCCGCAGGGAACTGGAACAGAAGTACGGATTGCATCCGGCAGAACGTAAAAATCAGAGATTGGATAATCCGTTGCGCAAGGTGGCCGCATCGGCAGGTGATGTGAAGAAGCAGGTAGGCAACACCGTGAAGGCTCTGAATGGGCAGTACCGTTTCCAGACGATGGGCGAATACCGTGCGCTCCTTTCCTTATATAATATGACGGTGGAGGAAGCGAGGGGCAACGTGCGCGGACGGGAGTATCACGGGCTGGTCTATTCCGTCACGGACGACAAGGGTAACAAGGTGGGCAACCCGTTCAAATCCTCGCTTTTCGGGAAGTCCGCAGGCTATGAAGCCGTACAGAAGAAGTTTGTCCGTTCCAAATCGGAAATCAAGGATAGGAAACTGGCAGACATGACGAAACGCACCGTCCTTTCCGTGCTGCAAGGCACTTATGACAAGGACAAATTTGTATCCCAACTCAAAGAGAAGGGCATCGACACCGTACTGCGCTACACAGAGGAAGGGCGCATCTATGGGGCTACCTTCATCGACCACCGCACGGGATGCGTGCTGAACGGTTCGCGCATGGGTAAGGAGCTTTCGGCGAATGCCTTGCAGGAACACTTCACCCTGCCATACGCCGGACAACCGCCGATACCGCTATCCATCCCTGTGGATGCTGCGGACAAGGCACACGGGCAGACCGCCTACGACAGTGAAGATATATCGGGCGGTATGGGCTTGCTCACTCCCGAAGGTCCGGCGGTAGATGCCGAGGAAGAGGCTTTCATCCGGGCGATGAAGCGCAAAAAGAAGAAAAAACGCAAGGGCTTGGGTATGTAATCAGAGTATCAACAATTAAAAAATCAATGTATGTCACAACAAGAAGACGATTTGAGGGCATTGGCGAAAATCATGGATTTTCTGCGTGCCGTGAGTATCATTTTAGTGGTCATGAACGTGTACTGGTTCTGCTACGAAGCCATCCGGCTGTGGGGCGTGAACATCGGCGTGGTGGACAAAATCCTTCTGAACTTCGACCGCACGGCGGGGCTGTTCCATTCCATTCTCTACACGAAGCTGTTTTCCGTCCTTTTGCTTGCCTTGTCCTGTCTGGGTACGAAGGGTGTCAAGGGTGAGAAAATCACTTGGGGGAGAATCTGGACAGCATTTGCCGTCGGGTTCGTGCTGTTTTTCCTGAACTGGTGGTTGCTGCCCCTGCCGCTGCCGCTTGAAGCGGTGACGGGACTGTATGTCCTTACCATTGGAACGGGCTATGTCTGCCTGTTGATGGGTGGTCTGTGGATGAGCCGCCTGTTGAAACACAATTTGATGGAGGATGTTTTCAACAACGAGAACGAGAGTTTCATGCAGGAAACGAGGCTTATCGAAAGCGAGTATTCGGTCAATCTGCCGACACGTTTCTATTACAGGAAACGCTGGAACAACGGTTGGATCAATGTAGTTAATCCCTTCCGTGCGTCCATCGTGTTGGGTACGCCGGGCAGCGGCAAGTCCTATGCCGTGGTAAACAATTTTATCAAGCAACAGATTGAAAAGGGCTTTAGTCAATACATCTACGATTTCAAGTATCCCGACCTATCTACTATTGCCTACAACCATTTGCTGAACCACCCGGACGGCTACAAGGTAAAGCCGAAGTTCTATGTGATCAACTTCGACGACCCGCGACGCTCTCATCGGTGCAATCCCATTCACCCGGATTTTATGGAAGATATTACGGATGCCTATGAGAGTGCCTACACAATAATGCTCAACCTCAATAAAACGTGGGTGCAAAAGCAGGGCGACTTCTTCGTGGAGTCACCTATCATTCTGTTTGCCAGTATTATCTGGTATCTCAAAATCTATCAGAACGGGAAGTTTTGCACGTTTCCCCATGCTATCGAGTTTCTGAACCGCCGTTACGAGGATATATTTCCGATACTGACCTCTTATCCGGAGCTGGAGAACTACCTTTCGCCGTTCATGGATGCGTGGCTTGGAGGGGCTGCGGAGCAGCTCATGGGTCAGATAGCGTCGGCAAAAATCCCGCTTTCGAGGATGATTTCACCGCAGCTCTACTGGGTGATGTCAGACAGCGAGTTTACGCTGGACATCAACAATCCCGAAGAGCCGAAAATCCTCTGCGTGGGTAACAATCCCGACCGTCAGAATATCTACGGTGCGGCACTCGGTCTGTATAATTCCCGTATCGTGAAGCTCATCAACAAGAAGGGGATGCTGAAGTCATCGGTCATCATCGACGAGTTGCCCACAATATACTTCAAAGGGTTGGACAATCTTATAGCTACCGCCCGAAGCAACAAGGTTGCCGTGTGTCTGGGCTTTCAGGATTTCAGCCAGTTAGTGCGTGACTACGGGGACAAAGAGGCGAAAGTGGTGATGAACACTGTCGGCAATATTTTCTCCGGTCAGGTGGTGGGGGAAACAGCCAAGACGCTCTCCGAGCGGTTCGGTAAGGTGTTGCAGAAACGGCAGTCCATCTCCATCAACCGGCAGGATGTTTCCACCTCCATCAACACGCAGATGGACGCGCTCATTCCACCGAGTAAGATTTCCGGGCTTACGCAGGGAATGTTTGTCGGTTCTGTATCCGACAACTTCAACGAGCGTATCGAGCAGAAGATTTTTCATTGCGAGATTGTGGTGGATGCCGAAAAGGTGAAACGGGAAGAAAGTGCCTACAAGAAAATTCCCGTCATTACAAACTTCACGGACGAGGACGGCAACGACCGCATGAAGGAAACGGTGCAGGCGAACTACCGGCGCATCAAGGAAGAGGTGAAGCAGATTGTGCAGGAGGAACTGGAGCGTATCAAAAACGATCCGGTGCTGTGTAAACTGCTACCAGATAATGAGACTGTCTAACAAGTCCCCAAAATTGAAAATTATCCCTATCGAAGTTTGAAGTGACCCCCAAAAGTTGGATACAATTTTTTTGGGGGGCACTTCAGTTCTGACGGGTAAAATCGTAAAATTCGGACTTGTTAGACAAATACTTACGCGGTTTCAACCTCAGGTACTGAATCTATCGAATTGACAAATTTAACCAATTGCGGATCTGAATCTTTTTGTATGAGGTTTCGGAGACTCTTTTTCAATTCATAAGCATCATCCCCTGCTGTATTTATTAAATCCATATAAAAATCTTTGTTTTGCAGAATCAATGAACGGCATGCCCCATCGGAAATTACAGGTTTCACTATTTTATCAATAACGTCTCCAGCTTGACTTTTCAAATTACCATGCGATCTAAGCCATGTTTCGAAAAATTGAAACTTTATTGCATTGATAGTCTTTTTACCGATGCAGAAATCATTTCTTATATCGGTAACTGTCGATTTAATTTTTCGTTTATCCAATCTTTCAACTATATTCTTGAAACAATTAGGGAAAGGATTCAAACTTTGAGTTCCAGAAGCAATATCCATCAGAATCTTTTTGCCAAATTCAGTCAAGTTATCTGGCAAGGATTTGATTTTAGCCAGTAAATGTTTTATTGCGACAAACCAATAATATGATGTATGTGCTGTTCTTTGGGCGTATAATGTATCAACACTTATTTCAGACAACGCTTCGAACGCTATTTTATTGATATGATCGGTCAGGACATTGCTTATTTTAGTGGTCAAATCGTAAAAAGATGCGTCAGGAATTACATCTTTAATATTGTTCTTAGTGATATACTTATCCAAATCGGTATTCCACTCTGCTAAATGCTCGATAAATACCTCATCCGTTACACCTATTCTGTTCTTAATATCTTCAAATTGGGGCAATATGTCTGAGAGCAATAATTTATAGCCAAGTTTATGATTTACCATGTATTGTAGTGTTTCATTTAATAGCGGTATATTCCATCCCACACTATTTACTAATAAGTCTCCATGATCCACATAATAGTCCATGAGTTCTGCAACATATTTTATATCTCCACCCTCTATTAAGGAAACGGAATGACCATGTGCCAATTGCATGGCGACTAAATCGTAATATCCAGACTCTTTAATGTTTCGGCCATCAGTTTCTAATTCAGAATGCAACTGATTTATGTAGGTTGAATCTAACGTTACAGGTAAAGGTCTTTCTTCGTCAGATGCCAATAAACGATAGGTTGTAAATATAGCCCCTATATTATCTTTATTTACATTCTGTTCATCAATGCAATTCGTGATCGCTTGCAAAAGCGTTGGAAACGTATAGGTAGAATTATCTTTTAACGTTTTTACAATATCTGCATGGTCGAAATTATCGGGTAGTAAGTTTGCCAAATAATTATCGAGCGCCTCCGAATTTGTTGCTACTTGATAATATTTATATGCTTTAGTTGTCGCGTTATCCCGATAGGCAGCATCTGTTGCATTTGCAGCTTGAATATAATCGATAAATGTATTTGGCTTGACTGTTTTTGCTTCAATCAATGACGTAAAATCGCACGCCAACTTATTTTGCGCAATAAACCTGTCTATTGCATCTAACGTTTTGAAATAGTCGCCGCCATTGAAGTCATTGAACCGAACTATCTTCTTATATAATTGAGCAATCACATGGTTTTGGCTTTCCGTGTCTAAATGCAACAGCAGTTCTTGGTATTCGACAGGGAACACCTGCTTCTCTATGGATTCTTTTAATTTCAATTGTGCTATTCTTTGCCATACACGCAGAATAACATCGCTCTTTCGAGTTAATTTATGCAAACAATGTATAATCTTATCGATAAGCGCATTGTCCATACATTGTATAACTTCTTCTAATACAGTGTCAAATTGTTTATTAGTCTCTGCATATTGATTTATGTCGTGGTCTTCTTCTCCGTTGATGCAGCCTTCAATATATTTTTTCAATGGAATTTGTCGAGCATCTTCAACATCGACACCATATACCAAAGCTGCAATTTCGCGTTGTGTTTGCAGATCATTGTTAATTATTGTTTGAATGCCATTCAGATAGTCGCCGGACAATATTTGTTCTACTGGATTTGCCAGAATATCCGTCTTCTTCAAACAGAACAATGCTATGTTTATCATCAAAATTTCGTTACACCACTCTTGTTTAAGAGCGACCATCTCATTGATATATGATATAATTTCCCTAACATTGGCATTAGGATTTACCAATCTGAATATCCGATTTATAGTTTCTTTCGCTTCATTTTCTGTTTCTCCAAATGCTTCAACAAACAGTTTGTTGAATATACTTCGATAGTCGGTAATAACAGGAGGAGCAACACGATAAACAATAGGGAAAGTTTTATTGATAAAATACTTGGTCAGTTGTTTCGTTTGTTCGTCGGTCTCATCTCCGAATGCACAAGCTAAATGTGTTTCATCGAAAGGAATAACAGCCCAAACATTTTCAAAACCGCTATCGGCGAAGAACGTATGGATAGAAGACCATAATTCTTTTACTTTTTCAGCGGGGAGACGATCCATGTTGTCAAAAACAAGGACTAATTTACGTTGTCCTTTTTCCTTGATAAAATCAGAAATGTCTTGCATCCATGTTTTGAACTCGTAAACCGTTGGTTCGTCTTCGCTCAAAGTCTCATAGCAAACGTCCTTTTCGACTTTATCTTGATAAATAGCTAACATATAACTCCATCCATATTTATGATCTTTGCTATATGCCCATTTCCAAACGCACAATGCAATAAGAACTGGCAGTGCAGCTATGATAATAGACAATAAAGAAAACCACCATGTTGTGGGTGTAGGTTTTACTGCATACGCAATAAATGTAAATATCGGAGTTAAAACTGCAACCAAAAATGCCGCAACCATACCATTACTGATAAGGGGATATTTTTCGGTTACGGTCTCCGTTTTACGGGCTAATAAATATTTCAGCTTTTCAGACCATGATACGGTTTTCGTACCTCCACCTTTGACTTTTATTGTTGCATTTCCAGATAGGATACCATCATCAATAAGTTTGCTTGTAAGCAATTCCAATATAGAGCGGCGTTGCAAGTCCTCTTGATGTCCCCATGCGTCATACTCAAAAAAGTAATAGTCGTCTGATAATTCACGTTCCAACATTTTAACCACGTTGGATTTTCCAGATCCCCAAATACCTTCGATGCCGATAATTCGAGGTAAAGTACATTCCTCATCCAATGAATCATTCTGACAAAAATGGCGAGCAATAGTTTTTGCCAACCTTTCTTGCGAACCTCCATCGAATTTGTCAATACCACACGGTTTATTTTGGATAAACCGCGGATATTGCTGTTTGGATTGTAGTTTTGTTTCCATATACGTAATTTATTGATTATACGAACTCCAAATAATTCTCCCGATTTACCACATGAAACTCGGCATAGGGATAGGCTTCTTGGAAGGCTTTCGGTGCGGCCGGCATTTTATTTCCCCACTTGAACTCCAAGGCGGTAAGACTGTCGGCACTCTCCTCAATCAGGTCGATTTCCTGTTTGTCGTAGGTGCGCCAGAAATAGAACTCCCTGTGCAGTCCCTCATTGAAGTTCGCTTTGCGCCGCTCTCCGATGATGTAGTTCTCCCACAGCGCACCGACATCCTGCCGAATGGCCAGCGGTGAGAAAGCCCCGATAATGGCATTGCGAATGCCGTTGTCGTAGAAGTACCACTTGCCAGCTTTTGTAACCTCCTTGCGTAGGTTACGCGAATAAGCCCCCAGACGATAGATAACGAAGACCTTTTCCAATAGGTCGAGGTATTTTTCAACGGTCGTCTTGCTCATGCCGAGTTGTTTACCTAACTCTTCGTAAGAAACTTCGCTGCCCAACTGAAAAGCTATCAATCGCAGTAGATCGCGCATCTTGCTCGAATTTTTTAAGCCGTCAATTGCTAAGATATCTTTAAGCAGGTATGCACCGACAATATCACGTAGGTAGTCTGTTTTACGTTCATAGTTCTCCATCATTACTACTTCGGGATAGGAACCGTAAATCAAGCGCGCTTCGAGGTTCTGGCGGGTTTCAAGTGCCGTTTCCGTCTGTGCGATTTCCCGTTGCGAGAATGGTGTAAGGAGAAATTGCGTACTGCGGCCGACCAACGGTTCACCAGTCTTATTCAGCAAATCGAATGACGAAGAACCACTTGCCAAGACACTTATTCCCGGTATTTCATCAACTATCAACTTCAGAATACTACCGATTTGTGGTATGTTCTGTGCCTCATCAATAGCCAGCAAATCAATACCATCCAATAAATGCCGATAATTGGCTATTGAGCGATTCTCCAATAGTGCTAATGTGTCGTAGTCTTCGCCGTTGAGCATCATCGTCCTACCTGAATAGTTGTCCACAATTTTACGCATCATTACCGTTTTACCAACACGGCGAGCACCAAAAATCAGTACTGCTTTATTGGGCGCGATTCGTGCTGTAATCTTCTCTTGAAGTATTCTATTTACTGTTTCCATACCTTATAAAATATAATGCAAAGATAATCATATTTTTTTAATTGGCGAATTTTACAAAAAAAACGGGCTATTAAATGGCGATTTTTACAACCACAATCTTATGGAAGTTGTTTCATTGTTTTTAGTAATGATATATGTTCATACTATGATGACTCAATAATTTACCAGACATACGTTTCTGAAATTTGTCCTTATAGGAATGAAAAACTCACATATATTGTGCTAATTAATATATAATTAAATGAAAATAAAAAGACAGGATACGAGTATTCCTGTCTTCTCATATGTAATGGATATTTTTTTATTTTCTCATCCGCTCCAACTCCTCATCACGCAACATTCTCTCGTTCAGTTTTTCCTGCATCCTGTCAATGAAATAGGTGCGGCTTTCGTTCTTCCGGCGTTTGATATCAGTGTAGAAGCGGTAGCAGTCTTTAGAATCAACCCCGAATATCTTATAGAGAAGTGGGGCGAGCTGTTTGAGCGGCATATTGCCGTTGTTGATGCAGCCCATCACGTCTATGCCGTAGATAAGTTCCACGAGGTCGATGGCATTGCCCGTCCATTGAAGAAGGCTGGCGGTGGTTTCTGTTGCGTTGTTGGCGGATATTAGTGGTGGCACTTGGGGCGTGGCAAGGAATTTCTGCATCTTTCTTACGAAAGACAGAGCCTTGCTGACGTAGGCGGCAATCTCTCTTTTTTCTTCTGACAGATTACGTACGGGATGGTGCTGCAACTCGATTTCGATGTAGGCAAGCGCGATGACGGTAAGGTTCATGTCCATGCCGCCGTTGCACAGTTCGATCACTTGGGTGGCGAAAGCCGTGTATGCCGTTTCCATATTGCAGTCGCCGGCTTCGTTTATCAGGCGGAAAAAGTCGGTTTCCGCCAGCAAGAAATAATTCATGGTTCTGTCAATTTTGAAAATTACACTTTGTTTTCTGCGTGCGCACATGAATATAATTGGCAAAAAACGCGGCAGAAAATAAAAAATCCAACACTCAATTTTACAAAGTGCTGGATTTCAGAGGTATAAAATTCAGTATTTTTTCACAAGGACAAATTATCTCCGACTTAAATTGTTTGTAATCGGAACATTTATTCTATTCCTGAAAATAGAAATGTATGCTTGCCGCACATTTTGGCTATCTTGCTTTTTTATCAAGGATATAGATAATGCGACATACACCGTTGGGATAGCTTTTCAAAGAGGAAAGCGTCCAGTGTTGCTCTGGCAGAGCCGACTTAAAAAAATGTCGTCCGCTTCCGGATATGAAAGGAACGGTGTATAGTATGATTTCATCCACAGCGTGCATCCGCAGCAGTCCGTTTATATAGTCTGCCGTGTCCGGTGTGGCTTCCGCGAGGTAACGGATGTTTGTGCAGTCTTTTCTCCATTCGTGCAGCATTGAAATGGAATAGTCCGGTGTCACACGGTAAAAGGCTTTCTTCCTGATTTCATCAAGACCGCAACGGTCAAGGCACAAATCCTGATGTGCTTTATCATATAACTCTGAAGAAAGACATCCGTCCATCGTCAGTACGGCGAGAATCTGAACTTTACCCATAATCGTTTCCTTTCGTTAGGCAAGGGTAAAAAAGTAGCGTGCAATTCACACTACCTTCAAGCGATGGCTCTGGTAAAGCCTTTACGGAGAGTACGTGAATGCACGCTATGCGTAAGCATAGCATAAGCATCACGCAATCGTCTCCGTAGTTCCAATTTACCAGATTTTCGCTTGAAACGCCTTGCGGTCTTATCCTATATGTTGGCGGCGAAAAGCTCCTGCCAATCGCCGTTTTTCTCAAATGTTATGCAAAGATAGCCAAATTCAGTGAATTACGGGCTATGATTGCTTGAATTTATATTTAAGTCCATACTCTTCAAGTTTGCTGTATAGTGTTGTCCTGCCTATGCCGAGCAGTTCTGCGGCGACACTCCGGTTGCCGTTTGCCTGTTTCAACGCACGCAATATCCGCTCCTTATCCTCCGCGTCATTGCGCAAGGCGAAGCTGACAGTAGAGGTCGGTTTCGTCACGGCAAGTTCCAGATGCTCTTTCATGACAACACCTTCCTGCGCCTGCAATACAGCACCCATAACTTTCTGCCGAAGTTCCCGCACGTTGCCCGGCCATGCGTGTGTCAGCAACGCTTTACGTGCTTCGGAACTGAACCCGCTCACGCTACACTCCAGCTCTCTGTTTGCCATATCACGGAAGAACTCTGCCAGCGGCATAATGTCTTCTTGACAGTCACGCAACGGAGGAACGGTTATCCCGAAGTCGTGCAGGCGGTACAGAAGATCCTGCCGAAAACGCTTTTCATTCACCGATACCTCCAAATCTTCATTGGTAGCAGCGATGATGCGGACATTGAAATTCCGGTCTGCCTTGTCTCCGACCGGGCGATACCGCCTCTCCTGTATGGCACGGAGCAACATCTGTTGGGTTTCCAACGCGAGGTTTCCTACCTCGTCCAGAAACAACGTGCCGCCTTCCGCCTCATGGAAATATCCTTTCTTGGCATTGTCCGCACCTGTAAATGCACCTTTGACGTGTCCGAAGAAAGCCGACGGTGCAAGCTCTTTGGAGAGTGAACCGCAGTCCACCGCCACAAATGGCTTGCCTGCACGTTTGCTCTTGTCATGCAACAGGTGGGCAATATGCTCCTTGCCCGTGCCGTTCTCACCAAATATCATCACGCTCATATCGGTGGCGGCTACCAGCCTTATGCGGTGCATGATTTTCTGAAAGGCGGAACCTTCACGGGCGAATATAGGCATACGGCGTTGTCCTGCCTGACGTTCTTTCAGTATGGAACGGATCAGGGGGACAAGTTTATCCTCCACAAGCTGTTTGGGAATATAGTCTATCGAGCCGAGTTTCATGCTTTCCACGGCGGTATTAACTTCGGCGTAGTCGGTCATAATGATGAAGGGCTGCATCTTTCCCTCCTTTCGCATCCAGCACAAAAGGTCTATGCCACTGCCGTCAGGCAGACGCAGGTCGGCAACCACGATATCATTATCTGTTGCCTGTTGCAGATGTTTCTTCGCGGTTGAGAGGTGGTAAGCCTTCATATTGCGGTAGCCCTCCCGTGACAGCATATTGCAGACATATTCGCAATACACGATGTTGTCTTCCACCACAATTATTTTTGTCTTATTCATCTTCGTATTTTCTCCTTTCCTCTTCTGCCAACCGTATTATTTCCACTCCCTTATCCAGCACGGCAGTCACGGCATGGCTTAACGCTTCACCATCCGGGAGAGCATCGCCACGAAGCAATCCGTAAAGTACATTCAGCGGTTGGTCGGCACGGAGCACCTCCCACGAACTGCGCAGGTGGTGGATCAGGGAATCCAGCTTTTGCAGGTCTTTTTCTTTTGCTGCATCCCGTACCGCCTGCATTTCCTTTTCTGTTTCAGTTATCAACTTTTCCAGCATGACGGCTTCATTGCCATAGGACAATAAGGCGGAAAAGTCCGGTTTCCCGTCCGGTGTCGCTTTTATGGCACACCTGTCGGAAACCTCCATCAGTTCCGATATGGAGAACGGTTTGAACAGGCATCCGGCAAAGCCTTTTGCCAATAGTTCCCCTTTGTTACAACTGCCCGAAGCGGTTGCCACAACCACCGGGATTGTTGGTGAATTGCCCACGTTGGACGAACGCAACAGTTCCAGCAATTCGAAACCGTTTATATCGGGCATATTCAAGTCTGTCAGCAACAGGCTGTATTCTTTCTGGCGTATCATTTCCATCAGTGCCGCAGCATCGGTGCAAGTGTCGCAGTGTATTCCTTCTTGGGAATACATCTCTTTCAGCATCAGAAGTAATACCTCATCATTGTCAATGGCGACAACATCATGGAATTTATTGTTATGATAAACAGGTGTATTGCTTGTATATCCAAGCTGTTCTTCAGCTTCCTGCATAGAAATTTCAACTGTGAAACGACTGCCTTTCCCTTTCTTGCTGTCTAAACGGATTGTTCCGCCAAGCATCGACACAATATTACGCATTATGGCAAGCCCAAGCCCGAAACCCTCCTTTGCGGCGGCATTTGATAGACGTTCAAACGCACCGAACGCTTGTTTCTGTTCCTCTTCTGTCATGCCTGTACCTGTATCTTCAACGACCAGTGTCAGAACTCCATTATCATATTCAGTAATCAAAGAAACACCGCCTTCTTCTGTGAACTTGACAGCGTTTGACAGCAGGTTATTCCCGATTTGTATTATTCGCTCTTTGTCGGTCAATACAATGGCATCGTGTCCAGTCTTCACGGACAAGGACAGCCCTTTGTTCACGGCAACAGGCATGAACTCCGTTTCAAGTGTGTGCGTGATTGCTGAAATCCGGCAGGGTGACAGACGGGGCTGTTCCTTGCCGTTGTCCAGGCGGAAGAAGTCAAGCAAAGTGTTAAGCATATCCCGCATACGGTCGGAGGATTGCAGTATGTTTTGGATATACTGCCCGGACTTATCCTCACACTGTTCTTTCCGTATCAGTCCGGCATAGCCTGTTATTGCTGTCAGCGGTGTGCGCAGTTCATGGGTGATAGTATGTACCGCCTTCTTCCTTGACGTTATCAGTGCCTCGTTCCGTTGTACGGATTGTTCCAGTTGCCTTATCAAATCAGTTGTCTTGTGCTTGTATTGTTTAATGCTTTTTGCATCACGATGTATGATGATGTAGGAAATTAACAACAATAGAAGAACGAATCCCATTAAACCGCCTACTTGCATAAATGACTTTTCACGCATGGCAACTATTTCGTTTTCCCGGCTTTGCAGTTCGGTTTGTACCTTTTCTTCTATTTGGCAAATCAATTCTTGCAGTTGTCTGTTAAGTTCTGCATTACGAGCTGCAAGGCTGTCGGCTTGTTCCGACAATTGGCGATCCTGCACTTTCTGTTCGCTGATTACGTTTCTATTGACCGAATGAAGGATAGTGGTTGATACTGCTGGAGTTACTTCCTTTTTTTTGCCGAATATGCCTAAGAAACCTTTTCGTTTTGGCTTTTTGGACTGTTCCTGCACACTTTTCTGTACAATAACCGGAATTTGATTGGCTATCTTCTTGTTAATAGATTGTTGTTCATCCATTAACCGGACTATCTGGAACATCTGTCGTTCCTTATCCTCTAAAAGACTGCGCACACTATCGATGCGCTCTGCTGGATAGGTGGCCTTGAAACGGCAGAGCATACTGTCCATTGCCATACGCCGTGCATGGTAATGCTCGATATCTTTATCGTTCCATTCCAGTATTGTTTCACCCAATAGAGAAAATTTTATCATTTGAATATTGATATTGTTTATTTCTTTTCGGAGCTCGTCTATTTTTTTATTGCCAAGTTCTAATGCTTCTATCTCCTGCCATTCATAGAGGCTATTATATGCCATACATCCGATAAGAATGGAGATAAGTATATATCCCAACCGTATTGCCTTATAGAAATTTCCTGACCGCTCCATTATTTTAATGACATTGATTTTTGGAACATGAATAAAAGTTTATCTTTTTCGTTCATGCGGATATTATCAGAATAACCGTCTTTTGTTATTTGATACCCACATGGCTTAACCATAAAAATGCCTAAGCCCTTAGTGTACGAACTTACTTCTGAGGCATAGTCTTTACTTGTATTTAATGGAACTTTCCCTTTAATATGACACCACTCATTATTACAACTGATGTCTTCAATCTCAGACATCAGTTTTTGCAAATCTGTAATAGCTTTGGAACTCGCTACTTGGGGTATCTGCAACTCAAAACAGAGCATCGGTTCGAGAATGTCCACACCTGACTGTTGCAAAGCCAGCCTGAAGACATAAGGGGTCAGCTGTCTGAAATCAGCAGGTGTACTTACCGGGCTATAATACTCGGCTTGAGTAAAAGTTACTTTCAGATCTGTCACTTCCCATCCATGTAAACCAGATTGGCAAGACATACGAATCCCTTCAAAAACGGCATTTTGAAAAGAATGGTTCAGATAACCATAGGAGATGTCACTTTCGATTTGCAACCCTGCCCCTAACGGTAAGGGTTCAAGAGTCAGCCCTATTGTGGCCCAGTAAGGGTTGGGTGGTACTTCGATCTGAATAATCTTATTGACCTTTTTTATAGGTCGTTCTTTGTAGATAGTCTTGATCTCATCAAAATGGACCTTTACGGAAAATCGTTCTTCCAGCAATGTCTGTATGATTTCCTTTTGGGTCAAACCATATAACGAGATTTCCAATTCATCACTATATGAGTTTATGGAAAAGGACAAAGACGGGTCTTCAATCCACAATGTATTCAGAGCGGATATCACCTTGCTTCTCTCTTCGGGCTTATTTGGCCGGACGGAGGATTTGAGAGCGGGATGCTGATGAGATAATCCTTGAATCAAACAAGGTTTAGCACCTAAATAATCTCCGATTCGAAAATCTTCTATATCTTCTACAATCGCGATATCATTGGCACCCACTTCATCAACATTTATCTCTCTGCCCTGATAAATAGTCTTTAGATTTTTAATCTTGATGAATTTTTCCGAATCGTTGATTCTTACAACGTCTCGAAGTCTCAGACTTCCGTCAATTATTTTAAGAAAACTTCTTTTATGCCCTTTGGGGTCATGCTCTATCTTATAGAGATAAGCTGAAAGTCTGTTTGAGACTGATGCCGGAGGAAGTATAAAAGAAGAAATGGCGTCCAACAACTCATTGATACCGATATTGAACATTGCTGATCCATGTAGCACCGGATAGACTTTGGCTTTTGCCACAAGAGCGATTATCGTATTCCAATAATCAGCCGGTGAAATTTCGCTATCCGCCAAATATCGTTCTAATATATCGTCGTCATGGTTGCATACAAATTCTTTGTATTCTTCCTTTATATATGTTTGGGAGCAAACCGGATAAACCGATCCATCGACAACAGTTTGCATAAACAGGACATCTTGCGACAGATTTGTTTTTATATCCATATACAAACGCTCCAAATTCACACCGGCACGGTCAATCTTATTGATAAATATAATTGTCGGGATTTGCAGCTTTTGTAAAGTACTGAACAGCAACTTTGTCTGCGCTTGTATGCCTTCCTTTGCGGATAAGATGAGGACTGCTCCATCAAGCATTTTGAATGTCCGCTCCACTTCCGCAATAAAATCCATGTGTCCCGGAGTGTCAATGATATTGCATTTCACTCCATTCCAGATAATAGATGTCGTAGAAGCCCGGACAGTAATTCCTCTACGTTTCTCTATATCCATAGAGTCCGTTATGGTGTCACCATTATCCACACGGCCGCACTTTTCCGTTGCTCCACTGGCAAACAGCAGATTCTCGGTTACGGAAGTTTTTCCTGCATCAATGTGAGCAAGAATTCCTAAATTTATAATATTCATTTGGATTAAGCAATAATATACTACAGTAGATGCATTGTCGAAACGCACCTTTTAATACCTCCTCGTAGCATATGAGAACTACAGGATTACTAACTCGTATTAATATGTATATTATTACTGCCGCATAACGATTACAAAATTACACAAAAAAATATATCTAACAAAAGTGGGAGGATTTTTTAACTTTTTACCATAGACATTTTATTAGGGAAGCGTAGGTTCAACTGGCAAGTACAAATAAGTAGAAATGTTTGAACAACACCGTTTTAGGAAGTTGAAAAATCAAGTTTCTCTCTCGGTATAGCGTTTATTTTGGCCAATATCTTCTTTAGTTTAGCATTTGTGTATTTCCCATTCGTGTTCTATTTAGCTCCTTATTATGAGTATGTAGCAAGTTACTTATCAAATTCAGCCTCTTTGAGGGTCAAATATGGTTTTGCAAATGGTGACTGACAAGACATAAACAAGGTCAGCAGGAATTTTTTACATAAATGGACATGAATGTATATAACCTAAAATAAGAATAAATTTTAATAAGGGCTGCCCAAAAAGAAAAAAATGCAGTTGCCATCCTATAGATACTTGCAGAAAGGATAAAATTTACTTTTAGACCTTTTGGGATAGCCCTTATTAATACTTCAGATAAAATTCCTTAGGTTATATTTTCAATCCTTTGGACCGGGTTTCCTCCTTGGCATACAGTCCCGGACGCCCGATTATGACATGGTTGGCAACGATACTATCCGCCGGACTGCGTATCTGCGGCGGTGCATTTTCGGGATATTGCGCCTGCCTGTTCCTCACATCTTCCGCTTCCGGCTTGAGCTGTTGCCCTTCATTCTCCTTTTCTGCGACTTCGGGCGTGGGTGGCGCAAGCTCCAGCTGAATTTTTCGGTCAAGGGCGGCAAGTTCGGACTTCAACTGCTTCAGCTCGTCCTCCTTCTTCCACACCTTACCCGCTATCTCCTGTAACTGCGGTATCTCCATCTCCAGCACCTCGTTCTTCGCCTTGTACTGGTCGATGATGGAGGGTATCCTCTCCATCGCGTTGAGGAAGTTGCGGGCGGCGGCCAACGGGTCAGCCATCGCCAGATGCCCGTTGTTGTAGGTGTACTTGTAGTTCCCCTCGACCACGAAGCGGTTGTCGGTGAACTCCAATCCCTCTTTGAGTATCCTTTCGCTCACCACCTTTATCGGAAAACCGTAAAGTTCACCGACCTGCGTGTACAACCCTCCGGTCGTGGCATTCTTGGCTATCTCCTGCAAACGCTTTCCGATGACCTTCTCATCGGCGGAATCCACTCCGTCCACCTTTATTATATTAAGGCGGTTGCCCTCCTTGTCGGTCTGCACCACCGACAGGAAGCGGTTCCAGTCCTCCGTCATGGCATCTATGAAAGCCGTGTTGTTGCGCAACTCGCCGGTCTTTGACTCCAGCTTGAACTCCGAATCACGCTTGCCCTTGTTGAACGACTTGCGTTCCCCTTCGAGCGATGCGATCCGCTTTTCCAGTTTCGCCTTGTCCAACAGGTCGGTATTGCCGGAGAGCAACGCCATGTATTCCGAGAAATTCATGCCCGATTTTTCGTCCATTGCCCCCTCGTCGATGGTACGCGCACCCATCGCACCGCTTTTGAGCTGGCTTATGAAAGTCTGCTTGCAGTGCAGGAGGTTGAACTTGTAGCTGTCCAGTGACTTCTCCACCGCGTAGATGATTACATCCACGTTGTTCCCGGCGAAATGTTTGGCAATCTCATTACCTGCCCTAACTCCGCGTCCGTCACGCTGTTGCAAGTCGGACGGTCGCCACGGCGTATCGAGATGATGGATAGCCACACACCGTTTCTGGGCGTTCACACCCGTTCCGAGCATAGAGGTAGAGCCGAACAGCACACGCACCGTCCCGGCGTTCATGGCGTCTATCACCGCCTTCCGCGCCTTGTCGGTCTTGCACTCCTGAATGAAGCGCACCTCGCTTGGCGGTATACCGTAGTCCTCCGTCAGTTTGCGCTTGATTTCCGAATAGACGTTCCACCCGTCGCCCGGCTGGTATGTCCCCAAATCAGAGAAAACGAACTGCGTGCCTTTCTGGGCGTCGTATTTTTGATAATACTCCGCGATCATCTTGGCACAGTGACTCGCTTTGTTGTCGGGATGATCTTCGTAATTCGGGTCTATCATGCGCATGTCGAGTGCCATTTTCCGGGCATAGTCCGTGGCGATGAGCATCTTCGCCTTTTCTTCCGTTTCCGAAAGCGGCAGCCTGCCCAACAAGGTGGCATCGCCCGTCTTGGCGAACTGCATCAGTTTCTGTATGAAGTCCTCCTGTTCCGGCGTGGGCGGTATATGGTGCAGTATCTCGTTCTTGGCAGGACGGTCAACGCCCACATCCTCCGCCGTGCGGTAGTCCGTGATTTCATTATAGAAGGCGGCAAGCTCCGGCACTTTGATGAAGTAGCGGAAACGCTCCTTCTGGACCACATTGTTCGTCACGTTAAATTCAAAATCCGTCGTCTTCTTGGCAAATATCGCCGCCCAAGCGTCGAAACACCTTATGTCCTGCCGTTCCAGCTCCTTCGGGCGCAGGTACTTGAACAGCAGGTACAATTCAGTCAGTGAGTTGCTGATAGTCGTGCCGGAGAGGAAGGTCGCACCCAAGTCTTTTCCTGTGCGCTCCTGTATGGTGCGTATGGCAAAGAGCATGTTAAGTGCCTTCTGGCTTCCCTCGCTGTTTCCCAATCCCGCCACACGGTCGTGGCGCGTGTTGAAAGTCAGATTCTTGAACTGGTGACTCAAATCCAAAATTTCGGATTTATCGCATTATCAGAACTTTTAGGAATTTCCGATAAAATTATTCAATTGTTTAACAATCATTTGTTTTGAGTCTTAATCAGTTCTGATTATATTCCGTCTATAATTGTAGAATAACATTCAAACAAGATGCGATTATGGACATATTTAATCTGAATGAAAAAGTCAAAGGGCTTGTTTCTTATTTACAAGACACAGGTTATTCAGCCATGTACATAGACTATGTGAAGAAAATGGCTGAGTGGTTATCGGGCAATTCCGAACATTACAAATGGAAGAGTCTCGCCGATGTTGAACCGACACTAAAAGAATTGTGGTCCAACAAGTATACTTGCAGAAACAAGGTACGCCTGTTACGTGTAATCTGCCAATATATCGAGAATGGATTATTACCCGACGGATGCAAACACTACATCAAACCTCACCATTACGAATTGCTTGGCGAAGAATACAGGAATGTAACGGACATGGCTTTCAACGTGGTAGACAGGCGTTGCAAATT
This sequence comes from Coprobacter secundus subsp. similis, assembly GCF_015097275.1. Lineage (GTDB taxonomy): Bacteria > Bacteroidota > Bacteroidia > Bacteroidales > Coprobacteraceae > Coprobacter > Coprobacter secundus. The sequence goes on along the minus strand of NZ_AP023322.1, from coordinate 342,832 downwards.
TTCAACAAACGTGAAGTATGCGCTATCTTCGTTCTTCTTCCGGTTACAGGAAATGGGTGTGTATTCATTCGAATCAATAACAGAGGATGCGGTGTTGGAAGTGTTTTCCAAAGACGAAAAACAGAAGATGGGCCATTCGCTCAAATATTCGGTGGAGTATGGGCTGAAAGCCTGTTTGCCTTACTATGGCAAATCCGTTGAACGTATAATCGCATATCTGCCGGCCATACCCAACATGCGTAAGAACATTCAATACCTTACAGAGCAAGAACTGACGGCCATCAGGCATACCTTGGAGCACGACGGCACAATATCCCTGCAGGACAAAGCCATCATAACCTTGGCCATGTACACGGGATTGCGTGGGTGTGACATCTCAGCTCTCACGCTTGAGAACTTCGATTGGGAACACGACCTTATAAAAATCACACAGGCAAAAACGGGACAGCCCCTTACATTGCCGCTTCGCGCCGTAGTCGGGAATGCTGTCTTTGATTACCTGCTCAAAGAGCGTCCCCAATGCCCGGAACCATATGTTTTTCTCACAGTACACGTGCCACACAGAAGACTCCACACAAGCAATCTTGATGCCATATGCTCAAAAGTCATGTACAAAGCAGGAATAAGGCAAGGTGAAAATGAAAGAAAGAGCATGCACCTGTTTCGCCACCATGTAGCGACATCCCTGTTGCAGGGCGGTGTGCAACAGCCTGTTATAAGTGCCACCCTTGGCCATTCGTCCCCAAGCTCTCTCGACCGCTATCTCAGTGCGGAATTCAAACACCTGAAAGAGTGTTCGCTAAGCATCGAGGGATTCCCGGTTGGAAAGGAGGTGTTTGGCAGATGAAAACGACTTCATTCCTTTCCAACGCGATAGAAGGATACGTAAAATACCGCAAGGCTTCCGGGCGTGACAGCCACAGCTATATCAAGAACGTAATACTATTTGACCATTTTTGTGCGAGGGAATATCCCGGACAGATCGAACTATCCCAAGAAATCGTGGACAGATGGTGCAGGCAACGTCCATCTGAATGCACAAACTCTTGCGTGTCACGTGTATATCCTATTCTGGACTTCATCAAATACATGAACAAACGTGGAATGACAAAAATAGCCCTGCCAAAAGTGCCAAGGTCTGTGCCAAGAACTTATACGCCGCATCCTTTCACATATGATGAATTGAAACGCTTCTTCAATGCTTGCGACAACACAAAGCCAAGACGTGGCCGTCTCGCCACAATCCAACGCATGACACTGCCAGTATTCTTTCGCTTATTGTACAGTTCTGGGATGAGGACAACCGAAGCCATCCTGCTGGAACGTGATGATGTAAACCTTGAAAATGGCGTAATTTCCATCAAGCGAAGTAAAGGGCATGACCAACATTATGTCGTTCTCCATAATACAATGTTGGCTCTAATGCGTACTTACGACGAGAATATATCTAGGTTAGTACCGCACCGCAAAGTGTTCTTTCCGACACCGGATGACAAGTCTCACCCTTCTGTTTGGGTTACGTATCATTTTCGGGTGTTGTGGCAAAGTTGCAATTCATCCTACGCTATCCCATATGAGCTAAGACACAACTATGCCATAGAAAACATAAACAGCTGGACACACCAAGGATTTACCATCCATGACAAGTTGTTGGCTTTAAGCAAGAGCATGGGACACCGGCAAATAGAGAGCACGCTGGCTTATTATTCCTTGACCCCAGCGATTTCTGATATAATGGAATATACAGAGAATCAATTATTAAAATTAAAGACAGATGAAAAAGAAGATTAATCCGCAAGCAATGCAGATAGCTGATTATCTGCATGACTGGCTCGAACACTATGTCCCTTCAATCAAGGCATGCAGTCCTCACACAAAGAGAAATTATAAGATCTCCGTGAAACTCTATGTAGAATTCCTCAGAGTCATAAAAGGCACTACACCAGAAACATTAAGCGCAGAATGTTTCTGTATGGAATATATAATGGAGTGGATCATTTGGTTAAAGGAAAATAGGGGTTGCAGTCCAGCAACATGTAATGTAAGATTGTCAGCTTTGCGTGTTTTTCTGAAATATTTGTCGTTTAGAGATATATCCTATATGTCTGTTTTCTTACAAGCGGAAAATGTTCCAAATGAGAAAAACTCTAAAAGAAAGGTCATCGGGCTCAGTAAACAGGCTGTTGATGTATTGTTGTCCATGCCTAATCAAGGGAGTACTATAGGCTTTCGTGATTACACTCTGATGCTTCTCTTATATTCCACCGCTGTGCGCATCAACGAGCTTCTGACTCTGAAAATTAGCAATATTGTTATAGACTGTGTAAAACCTCACATAATAGTCATTGGCAAAGGAAGAAAGAAACGTCCGATTCCTCTTTTGGCCAAGCCAGCACAATGCTTGAAAAGGTATCTTATCAAATACCATCCGAAACAGAATGATGCAAATGCATTACTTTTCTGTTCTAAGAGCAAAGGCATATATGTCCCGATGTCCGCTGAAAACGTGAACAAGATGCTGAAAAAATATGCCACAATGGCTCATGAAAGGTGCCAAGATGTTCCTATGGATTTACATGCCCATCAATTTAGGCATGCCAAAGCTTCACACTGGCTTGAAAACGGGATGAACATAGCCCAAATCTCATACTTACTTGGGCATGAAAGTATTCAAACCACAATGGTATATCTTGATATAACCACAAAACAAGAAGAAAAAGCTTTGGAAACCCTTGAAGGCGAAAATCAAAAGAAAATGAGAAAAAAGTGGAAGACAGAGGAAGGAAAAGCAAATCTTGAAATACTTTTAGGACTTACAAAAACAAATTGAGTAGGAGAAATTTTACTTCTTCGTTTTCCTCTTACCCGATTAAGATATACAAGTACTGTTTGGTATATTATATAAACTTCCAGCAAGGTATTATACCTGCTGGAAGTTATGTTACAGTTCCCAATTAAGAACAGAGTCTAAAGGATGCTGAGATTGATATGCGGCAAATAATTTCCTCTCATTTATAAGCGTTGATTCATCTCGTTTTAACACATTAGAAATAAAGTTATTCAACGATTTTGTACCTCTTAGAATTGGAACGATTTGAAGATACTCGGGTAAGACTGATTGTGATATTTCTTTTAATGTTAACCCTACAACAGTTGTTCTATCATATCCATATCCAACTTCCCAAGGGATCCATTTTGAATCCAATGCATTTTGGGATAAAAGACATAACATGTGCGTGCTGTTTCTGATACCTGTTTTAATTGCACTTACAACCGAGTAAGGTCTCGTTCTGTCTATTTTTGTATCATATTCATCAAAATAGACATCAATACCAGAAGTAATAAAATAGTCTGCTATTTTTTTAGCAGTGTCCGCATCTCTTTTTTGGTGACTTATGAATATACATAAACCACTTCTTTGTGCAATGGAATTTTCGGTTAAATAAAATCTATTTAATGCCATAATCTATTATTCTACTTATCCATTTTTTTTACGCATTGGCCTTGATAAATCATAAGTGCAAGTGGCACGACTATTATATGCATTATCAATCATCTGTCTCAAAATATCTGGTGTTAGCTTATCCCAATTGATTACAGATATAAAGGCATTGGGTTCGAGCAAATTATCAATGATGCGTTCCGGTAAGTATGGATAACGCCTATGATACTCTTCTCGGCTATCAATAGACATCCATTGTGTCGTCTCTGGGTAGAACGTTTTCTCACTACTATGAGCGCATGTATAATATTCGCTTTTAACAGATGGTAGTAATATCACAATAATGCCGGACTTCTTATTCACCGTACCATCGTACATACTTGAATATAACTCCCAATCAATATGCTTGCGATTTTTTGTTTCAGTTCCTACAAGTAAAATGGTTACGGTTGTATCCTTCAAATGCTCGTCGCGTATATATTCGCGTATCTTTTGGTCGTCCCAATCTTCTGGAATCTCGCCCATGTCAACAGAGCCATCAATGAATACTTTATTTTTTTCAGCCCAACTAACCAAACCTTCTTTATATTTCTGGTCATTGGCATGATGAAAACTTACAAATACTTTATGCATAATTTATATTAATAGTTAAAAGCTTTATTAATACCCTTGAGAATCAATGATATTATCTCGGGAATATTAATAGAGTTGAATAAAATTTCATTTTCATCTTTATCAAGTCCATTTCTAAGAACCTGATAATCCTTATTTTCGAATTTCTTTAGTTCATCGTAATTTATCGTTGGCAGACAACTCATTTGGCAATATTCAATTAATTTTTTATAATCCTCATTGGTTTTTGCTTCTTCAAATAGTTTTTCTGCCGTAGTTTCACCTTTCATTAGTTTCACTATTTGTGCAGAAGCTCCACCAAATCCTCCTAATAAATAAATTGGATGTTTTTTCTGTATAGCACAAATCGCCTCTTCAAATATTCCGGCCATACGCCCCTTAAAATTGACAATTTTGCCACCCAAAACGATACGTGCATTAACATTCTCTTCCATTTCTTTACGCATAATAGATAAAGAATTTGCCCAAAGAAACATTTTGCTTGGCGTAGTTGGCTCAAAGAACTTCCCCTTATCCTCCTCACCTACACCTTTGGGTATTTCTGTTTTTACTATTTCCACACGGTCGTATTTAAATTCAGCGATGTCAGATTTTGAGAGCCTATTAAATATAGGCCAAGCAAAATAATTTGTGAAATAGATTGTACTTGGATCAGACTTTTCTTTTATGCCATACTGACATGAAAGATCGCATAAAAGTTTTGTGAAACCACCAATTCTAAGATCACCTCCATACACCAATTTAGCTCCAGTAACAAGCAGATGACGAGCTATTTCAACAGATAAATCATCAAACATGGCTTTGCCGATTCCTTTAGTTAAAGCCTCCGGAGTTTCCGAAATAGAAATTGCGATTTTCTTATCCTGTATCTTATTCATATTTGAATATAACTGACTCGGAGTAACAAAACTTGTAATCTTACCATTTTTATTCAAAACCTCCAACTCTTCACGACCTAACGGTGGTTCAGGATAGAGTATTGATTTTATATTATCTTCAATATTAATTAAATTCATTAATTCCGGAGGAACAGGAAGAATAGAAGTATTTTGCAAATCGCACTTCATTACCAATTGCTCAAGATATTCTTTCTCATAATATTGGTCTAACGCAGTACGTAGAAGCAAGATAATTACGTCATCCCATTTGCCATTAAATCTAATCTTTGGCATATTACCCAAATACGGGAATGTTCGAGAAGAAACTCCATTCAATACATTTACTAATATTGAAGGTACATTATTTTTCTTACCAGAGATAGCTTCAATTCGACACCATTCTCTTTCTGAATATGTATCAGATTCTATGATAACTAATAAGGATGAAGCTATACCTGACTGAATCTGTTGGGCAAATTGATGACCATCCAAAATATCATTAACATCGAAGAAAGAATCGAGTTTAGTATCTGAACGCAAATAATCTCTTAAAGAAATTGCCGTAGATTCACCTAAATGATCTTTATCCTTTTTAGAATGGCTAATGAATAATTTTAGCTTTTGCCCAACTTTATAAGACTTTAAATAGCGTAAAATGTTATCATAAAGTCTTATTTGAAATTCATGCCAATCAGTTTCAATATTCTCATTTTTCAAACAAATAAACTGTTCTTCTTGAAGAAGTGGGTTTATGTCGAAAGCATACTTGGATAGTTTGACGGCAAATATTTTTAGTGCCCCATTGTCTTCTTTTACTAATAATTCTTTTATATACTCATCCCATATAGTATTACAATACATATTGTCATCAACCAATAATATTGCAATAGTTTTATTACTGAAGTTTATATCTATCGGGGGAATTTGATTGGCCATATCCGTTCGAAAGAACACTGGTATATCAAGCCCATCTTCAAAAGGCCTACTTGAATTACGACACAGAAGATGGTAAATTTTCTCATATGTTTCGCTACCTTTAGTATTATCCTTGTCATACAAGACATATACAGAAAGAGGTGTTTTAAAATTAGAACTCATAAAACAAAAAATAGAAGTAATTTATACTTAAGTTAGAGTTTTAAATAAATATTAAAATGTTAAGATACAGCACGTAAGTGGAATCATTCATTAATATTATGGATGGTTAAACTCATGCATTATGAAAATTCCATGCCTATCAAATACAAAGATACAATAAAAAAGGAAAATTATCTCATATTTCCGATGCAAAATATGGTTATGTTATGTAAAGTTGATTCATTAGTAGTAAATGTCATTTTTCATACAAGCTCAAAACTATATGCCAACGTAACATCTTCTAAAAAATGCCAAGTAATAAAGAATTGACAATTTGATATGCCCGGTGTTATTGGAATGGGAGTTACGCAACGGCCTGAAGAATTGGTACAGAGTTCAACAGTCAAGAATGTGGGAAACAGAATACAACCTATGTGCTTTATTGGACAAATACTAGAAACTTCCACTGAGCAGTTTCTCTTTAGAAACAGGAGGTCAAATGCAATCAGAAAAATCATTAAGATATCCAAATTTACGAAAAGGACTATTGAGCAAATACAAACATTACAGCCTTATCTCCAAATTGATACAGAATATATTCTATACCCTGCATATTACGACCGTAAAAATAATCAGAACTTATTATATAAAAAAGATGCTGAATTTCAATATATTTAGAATGTCAAACAAAAAAAATAAGAAAGTTCTGATAATGGCTCTCATCTATGAAGATGTGGTCGATGCCCATCTGCTTGAAATCCACCACGTCGTCCGTGCGTGACTTTATGGCGTGTTCCACCTTCTCCAGCTTCGCTTCAAGGTTGTGCTTGCGCTTCTCCAATCCTTTCAGCATCGCCCGCGACACGTTCTTTCCCTGCTGCCGTAGCACTTCGAGGTTTTCCTCCACCGTGTCAAGCTCTGCTTGCAGGATGCGCTGCTGCAATTCCGGCGACTGCGGTATCTTGCCGAACTGGTCGTGCGACATGATGACGCAATCGTAGTCGTTGTTCTTTATATTATTGAAGAAGCGCACACGGTTGGCGGTCGAAAAGTCCTTCTCCGAAGCGTACAGAATACGTGCGTTGGGATATGCCGCCTGATAGGTGGCTGCAATCTCCGCAACGTTGGCTTTCAGCCCGATAATCATCGGCTTGTGTGCCAAATTCAGACGCTTCATCTCATGCGCGGCGATGCACATTATCAGCGTCTTACCGGTTCCCACCTCGTGGTCGCAAATTCCGCCGCCGTTCTGTTTCAACATCCAGACGCAATCCATCTGTGAGGGATAGACGCTCTTGATACCCCGGCTTGCCAGCCCTTTCAGGTTGAGGTCGGGAAAGGTCTGATGGGAGCCGTCGTAGCGCGGGCGCACGAAACAGTTGAACTTGCGGTTATACATCGTCACAAGCCGCTCCTTGAACTGCGGCGACTGCTCTTCGAGCCATTCGGAGAAGCCGTTTCGTATCTCGTCAATCTTGGCGTTGGCGAGTTGTATTCCCTCGCTGTCGCGCATCTTGATGTCGTTGCCATGCTCGTCCTTGCCGATGGACTTCATCATGTCAGGGCAGGTGTTGTGCAGGGCGTGTTTTAGGAGGTGCATACCGTCATAGTTCCGGTAATACCCCTTCACCAGAAACTCGTCCGTGATTTTCATGGTGCGGTAGCCGCACACCACCGAAAACTCGTCCATGCTTGCGGAATAGGCGATTTTCACCTCCGTGTCGAACAGCCGGCTCATGTAGGCGGCATAGACACCCGTCGGAATCCAGCGTTCCCCGAAATTGAAGTCCAGATCCTCGAAGGCGATGCGCTGCGGCTCGGCATCTTTCAGAGCCTCCAACGCCTGCTTCACCTCCGGCATACGCTCATTTTCGGGATTGTCACCCATCCATGCCTCTATGCGTTCCGCTTTCTCTATGACATTTCCGGCGATGAAACGGTCTTTGATTTCGTAACCGGTCACGAGCGGATTGTAGTAGATGCGCCCTTGCAGGGCAGTGAGCAAATCCTCCGCCGTGCTGTCGGTTATCTCCCGCATATAGTCGAGATTGACCGTACCATATTTGTTGAGCGACGCAGACAGGGCTTCTTCGGGAGAGCCTACGTTGGCATGGCTCTCCACCGCGAAGGAAACAGGATGCTCGAAGATGTCCGCCTTGACGAACTTTCCGTTTTCCATCCGTTCCAGCGAAAGGATGTCGCGCCCGCCCGCATCCATCATCACTAACTTCACGTTCTGCTTGGCGTTGAGGTTGCCGTAGCGCATGACAAACTCATCGTAACAGGTATTCAGATGCTCTCGCCACGGAACATTTGCCTCGCGCCGGAGCGATTCATAACGGTACAGACGCTCGTAGGCGTCACGCAGCGACACATACAACAACGCCTTTTCCTTCTGGTATCCTTTCAGGTCGAGCGGCTGGAATGTCGCCCCGTATGGCGTGATGTCTTTCAGGTAGCCGATGTTATGACGCCCCCGGTCAGCCACCAGCGACCCTTCGCGCAGGTGCATCTCCGGCGTGCGGTGGTAGGCACGCGGAGAAAGGTCCACGACTTCCTCCTTCGGCTTTTCCGCTTCGATGTCGGGGAAAAGGAAAGTCCCCACCGCTTCCGATGGGGTATCTGTAACGGCAGGTGCGGCGACTGCCTCCGGCTGTGTTTCCTCCTGTCGTGGCTGCTCACGGGAAGTTTCCGGCACGGCTTTCACTTCCGTCTTTTCCGCCACTTGTTTCTCGTTATGCTGCCTTGCCAGTTCCCGAAGTTCTTTCCTACGCTCCGGCGTCAAACCCATCATCATTTCATAGAAACCGTTGATGGGAGGATTGGTATCCCAGTCCAGTGTGGCATAGATGTCGTCCGGGTCGGCAGGCTTGGCGGTGTTCTCCGCTTTCACCTCCTTATTCTCCATTGCGGGTTTTGCAGTTGGAGCTGTCGGTGTAACCGTGACTTTCGGTTTGGGCGGAGTGGACTTTGCCGTAACTGCCTTTTTCACCGTCTTTTTCTTTTTGGAGGTTTTCGGTTGGCTGACCTCTTCCGTCATCCCCCAGAGGTCAAGCAGGGTGAGCTGCACGCCTGCGGAATATTGCGGGCGCGGTTCTATCTCCGGCTTTTCATCTGCGGGTTGCGGCTTTTCTGTCGGAGTTTCCACCGTCTGCGCCGAGGATACTGTTTCCAATTTTATGGCAGGACGCTCTACTTTATTTTGAACGGCAACTTTTTCTTCCGTTCCTGCCTGCCGGATTGAACCCGAATACAAGCGCATGGCAAGCCTGTAATGGAAATCCTCGTCGAGCATACGGCGCAAATCCCCGGCGATGCCTGCTGCCTTGCCCTCGTGCAGATAAACCATAGCGGGCTTCCCGTAGGGGTCTGTGTCAAGTTTCGCCATCGTATGCACGATGCGTTCCGGGTGGTGGATGAAATAGGCGTTGTCGGTCAGGGCGGTTTTCGTGTCCGTCTGTATCACGGTCATCAGCCGCTCGTCCTGCGACATTTCCTTCTTGCTGAGGTTCTTTTGCAGGACAATCAGGTCACTGCCCACCTCCGTGCCCGCGTTGTCCGTGAACAGGTTGTTGGGCAGGCGTATCGCGGATACCAGATTGGCCTGACTGAACAGCTCGTTACGCACGGAGGTCTTGGTGCTATTCAATACCCCTTGCGAGGTGATGAACGCCACGATACCGCCGTCACGCACGGCATCCAGTCCTTTGAGAAAGAAATAGTTGTGGATGGTTTTCTGGGCGGAGCGTCTGCCGAAAGAGTCGCTCCGCTGAAACTCCGCGTCGAACACGGCAATGTCACCGAACGGAATGTTGGACACCGCCAAGTCGAAATAATTGTTGAACGGTCTTTCGATTTTCTCAAAACCGCAGGTGCGCATTTTCTGGTCGGGATAGAGATGCCTCAAGATTGTACCCGTGAGCAGATCCTTCTCGAAAGCCATCACATCCGCATTGGGGCTGTGCCGCAGCATGGAATCCACGAACACGCCGACACCTGCCGACGGTTCGAGCATACGGGCGGGGCGGACGCTGTAATCTGCCAGCACGTCCGCGATGGTGTCGGTTATCTCTTTGGGGGTGTAGAAAGCGGTCAGCACGGACGCTTTCAGCGAATCCACAAACCGCTTGTACTCTGTTTCGTCCTTGCTGTTCTCACGGATAAGCCTGTGCAGCTCCACCGTCGGGGCGAACAGTTCGAGGTCGGATTTCGCCCACCGGACGGCATCCGTCAGTTCCTTTGCAGGGTTGAGGATACATTTCAGACCGCCGAAACCGCAGTACCTTTGAAGTATGGCACGCTCTTCGGTTGTCGCTGTCCTATTTTCCCTGTCAAGGATGAATGCCGTCCGTATCGCCTCGATGTTGTCCCGCAGTTTCTGTTTGCGGTTAAACGCCATATTCGTCTAAGTAAAGGACGGTTGCTCCCGTCAGCTCCGTGTAGAGCAGGTCGTAATCGGAAGACAGGGCGAAATTGTCATCCGAGAGGTCATAGACGGAGAACACGTTGCCGACAAGCGGCAGCAGTTTCAGGACAAAGGCTTCACGCTTCTCTTCCGGCACTTCATCGGCAAACTCGTTTTCCACGACTTCGCGGAGGATGGCGTAACGGGAATAATGCAGCCCGCGCAGCAGCGTGTCCATCGCCAGTTCCTGCGCACCATCGGCGGGATAGCCTTCAAGCCGTGCCCTCTCATACGTTTCGGCGGCACGGTCGGCCCGTTCCCGTATGAAAGCGGTGTCGTCAGCCTGTTCAAACTTGTTCGTGCGGAGATAGTCCAGCAGGTACAGACCGTAATAGGAAAAGTCGGTCTGACCCTCGTTTTTCTTCTTGTTGTTCATTACTTTGGATTTAGCGGATTGATAATTAACGGGATAATCGGTTGGAAAAAGGAAGAAAAAGGCACTCGGTATCCCTCCGAGTGCCACCACTAAATCCAAAGTATGAGTGTAATCCGGTATCGAAGAACAATTCATTACTCTGAACAAGTGGCAAAGTTAATACTATTTCTTCCGTCCTGAAAATTTCTTGTCCTTTTTAGCCTCCGGGAACACAAAAGTCGTGTTATATTCCCCGTCAAAGGCGACAACAGCATCGAAACTCTTGCCCTGTTTGCTCTTGAACCCTTTGAGCAGCTTGGTATGCCCTTCGGTGAGCAGGTCTTTGATTTCATCGTCGGACAGGGTGCGTCCCGCTTTCAGCCGGAACACGGGCAGTCCGCACTCCGTGTTGTCGCAGCGTACCACCTTGCCGTAGAACCGCATCCTGCCCGTGCCACACTTGGGACACGCGCAGCCGGAGTCACGGCTGCCGAAGAGCTTGTCGCACGAGATCAGTTCGGAGGTTATCTCACGTGTGTACGCCTCTATCTCCTTGCGGAAGGTGTCGTCGGACAGTTCCCCGCGCTCGATACGCGCCAGCTCCTTTTCCCATTCGCCCGTCATGGCAACATCGGCGATGCGCATCGTCTTGACGACGGAATTGAGGGCAAGTCCTTTTTCGGTGGGAACAAGCGACTTCTTGCAGCGTTCCATGTAACCGCGCTTGAAAAGCGTTTCGATGATGGAGGCGCGTGTGGCGGGAGTACCGATGCCACAGTCCTTCATCGCCTGCCGCAGTGCGTCGTCCTCAATTTCCTTGCCCGCCGTTTCCATTGCCGAGAGCAGGGTGGCTTCGGTATGCAGCGGCTTGGGTTTGGTCTTTCCTTCGGTAATGGACGAGCCTTTCGGTGTCAGCGTGTCGCCTTCCTGCCAGCCGGGGATGGTAATTTCCTCTTTTTCCTCGCCATAGACGGCACGCCATCCGGTTTGCTTCACGACGCTGCCTTTTACGGTAAACTCCACTCCGGCACATTCCGCCGTGACAGTGGTCACATCCTTGACGCATTTCTCAGAGAATGCCTCGACCATGCGCCCGGCAATCATCTGATAGATGGTATTGTCCTCTTTGGAGAGGAAGAGCGGTTTCTCACCCGTGACGAGCAGGGCATGGTGGTCTGTCACCTTGCCGTCGTCCACGCTGCGGCGTGTCGGGGCGGCTTTTGCCCGCACCTTGTCTTTCCATTCGGGCTGTGTGCCGATGAAAGCGAGCAGTTTGGGAATTTCGGCAAACACGTCTTCGGGGATGTAGCGGCTTCCCGTTCTCGGATAGGTTATCAACTTCTTTTCGTAGAGTTTCTGCGCGATTTCAAGCGTCTGTTCCGCCGTGAAGCCGTGCTTGGCGTTGGCTTCTTTCTGGAGCGTGGTCAGGTCGTAGAGCAAGGGAGTTTCCTCCGTCTTCTCCTTGCGCTCGGCTTTCGTGACAGTGGCGCAACCTGCCGCCTTTACCTTATTATATAGTTCCATCGCCGGTTCTTTCTCTTTCCATTTCTCGGAGGATGAGAATTTCACGACTTCGCCGTCGCAACCGTCCGTTGCGATATGGAGCTGCCAGAATGCTTCGGACGTAAAGCGGCGGTTCTCCCAGTAGCGTTCACATACCATAGCCAACGTTGGTGTCTGCACCCGCCCCACGGAATACGTGCCGTGTCCGGCGGCGATGGATAACGCCTGTGTGCCGTTGATGCCCACGAGCCAGTCGGATTCGCTCCGCGCTTTGGCGGCGAGGTAGAGGTTGTCGTATTTGCTGCCGTCTTCGAGTTTCCGCAGTCCCTCGCGGATAGCTTTGTCGGTGAGAGAGCTGATCCACAGGCGCACGAAAGGAGTGGTGCAACCCGTATAGTGGTAGAGGTAGCGGAAGATAAGCTCTCCCTCGCGTCCGGCATCGGTCGCCACGATGATATGTTCGCTTGTGTCGAACAGTCTTTTGATGACTTTTATCTGCGACACCACGCCGCTGTCGGGCTTGTAACCTTTCTCCGTCCTGACCTGACGGGGGACGAGCGTGAATGTGTCGGGAATAATCGGGAGGTTGTCACGGACAAATCCGCGCACGCCGTAGCCGTCGGGCATGGCAAGCTGAACGAGGTGTCCGAATGCCCATGTCACGGCATAACCGCCTCCCTCGAAATATCCTTCCTCTCTCTTTGTCGCGCCCACGATGCGGGCGATTTCACGTGCCACGGAGGGCTTTTCTGCAATGATTGTCTTCATGTCTTCTTCTTTTTTGTTGATACTTTGGATTTTATTTTGGATTCAGTGGCGGACACGGGATTACATTTTCATGCCCTTGCCCGTTTTCTTCTGCGGCTTCTCCTGCTGCTGTTGCTGGCGGGCGTCCTTCGGGTTGGTCTGACCTTTCTGCAACGGCTCTCTCAGATTCTTTGTAGCCTCGTTGGTCTTGCCATCGTTGTTCACCGCCACCTGCGTGCGGCTCTCGTTGGACGGAGCAACCTGCTGTGCATTGTCAGGGTTCGTGTCGTAGCGGTACGGGCGTCCCTTCTCCGGGTTGAACTTGATATACATCGTGGCATGGAAGCCCTGCTTGTCGGTCACGTTCTCCAGCTTCACGGCTTTACCCGCCACATAGTCGGCTTTCTGCTGGTCGGTGAAGCTCACGCCGCTCCATTTGCTGATGGGGCGGATGCTGCCGTCCTCGTTCGTCCACGTGTTGCGGCGTTGCTCCTTCTTGGTCTGTGCGGCATTTTCCCCGCCCTGCGCCTGACTTTTCGATGTGTCGCCTTTGGTTTCCTGTGTCTGTGCGGTACGGGGCGACTTGCCGGTTCCCGGCACGAACTCCACGCCGCGCTGCTCCACGTTCACTTGCAGGGTGGTGACGAACTTTCTGCCGTCGTTGCGCTCGATGAGCTTGTCGCGTACGGGCAGTCCGGCGCGGAGCATGTCCCGCTCCTGCGTGGTGATTTCCGTCTTGCCGATGCGCTCCGGGATGCGCACCCTGCTTGCCGGAATGTCCGTGATTTCATTCGTCTTGCGGTCGATGCTGATGTAGGAGGGGATGATCTCGCCCGTTTCCCTGTCCACAATGTCCACGACCCTACCGAGATTGCCCGTTTCGCGGAGGTTCTTCCGGTCATTGTCGGAGAATTTGTGTTCCTTGTACTCATCCAGCTTCTGCTCCTTGCGGATGAAGTGCGGCACGAGGCTGATGTTTCCCTCACCGTCCTTCTTGAAGGAGAGGCGGGCGTCCAGCTCGAATGATTCGCCGCCGAAGGTCGGTTTGACCTTTACCAAGTCGGACTTGCCATAGTTGAGCATCTTCGTAAGGTCGCCGGACTTTTCAAGGTTGTCCCGCTTTACGCCCCATCTGTCCTCCAGCTCCTGCCAGTTGATTTTACTCTCGTCGATGGGCTGGTAGCCACGTTTGCCCTGCATCTGTTCGGATTTGTCCTGTTGCTGTTCTTTCCGTTGTTCCATGTTCTCCTGTTTTTGAGGTTCTTGTTTCTCTGTCTGTTGTGCTGCCATCTCTTCCTGCACCTTCTTCTCATAGTCGGAGGTGTCCACCTTGTGAGGGGCGAGCAGCTCCTTGTTCGCTTCGGGGTCTTTCAGCAGTTGCTTCATCACCTCTAAGAGATTTTCAGCTTGGTCTGCCGCAATGCGGTAGAAACCGAAGCGGCTGGGTTCCTTGCACTGCCGGAAGAAGTTCTTGAAGAAGTTGTCCAGCACGTCGCCATGTCGGTCGAATTGCAGGAAACTCTGCGCGTTCTCCGCTTTTGCGGGGGTGCGCTTGGGTGTGCCGTCCGCGTTCAGCCCGGCTACCACGCTGATCTCGCCTGTCTTCTCGTCACGGACTACCAGCACGTCCTTTTCGTCTTTTTTCTTTGCCATCTGAAAAATGTTTTAATGGGTTATTTATGAAAGAAATTATGGATACGAGCCTTGTAGAAGGCTATATCTTCCTTTTTGAAGTCCTTGATATGGTTGGAAAGGAATGTCAGCACGTCCTCCTCGCTGTAATAGGTCTTCTTGCCCAGCGTCTTGTAGGGCAATGCGCCTACGCTGCGGTAGCGTTGGAGGGTGCGTTTGCTTATCTGGAGCAACATGCACAAATCCTGATTGTCGAAAAGGCGGATGCTTTCCGTGATAGTGGGCTGTTTCCCCTCAGCCTTCATCGCCAGCAGCAGTTCGTCCTGACGGTCGAGCCGTTCCATCAGCTTCTGCATCCAGCCCTCGAAGTTGTTTCGTGTGAGCAGTTCCATGACCTATGTCCTCCTTCCTTTTGGTTTGCCGCCCGTGCGCAGCGTGTGGTTGTGGAACAGGGTGTCTATTGTCCCTTCCTCGTTCCTTACTGTGTTGTCCTCCAATAGCCGCAGTATCTCGGAAAGGCGGTAGCGGCAGCTTCCGCGTACCACCACATACTCGATACGGTGGTCGGTGCGCATACGCTGCATGGTGCGCTTGCTCACGTTGAGCATCTTCGCCGCCTGTGCCGTGTCAAGCAGCTTGTCTTCGGTTTCCCGCTTCCGTTTCTTCTCGTCCCTTGCCTCGCGGATGTACCCTGCGATGTTCGCAATCTGCGCCATCATCTCCTTGTAGGCGGAACTTTCCATTGTTATCACTTTCATGTTCAGTCCTTTCTTTTTGTTTCTGCGACAAAATTCGGCAATAAACAAAAGGGGCTTTAACAACTCACTACGTGACTCACGTAAGATTTTTGCGGAAGATGGCTCCGTAACCCGGTCAAACGGCGCAACAGGCAGCCTTTCAGCGGAAAACGATACGTCTTGTATGCCGTTTCGTTACCTTTGCGGCAAACTCTAAATGACATGAATATGGAAATAGTATCTATCGAGAAAAAGACTTTCGAGATGATGGTGGCGGCATTCGGCGCACTCTCGGAGAAGGTCGCCGCCCTGAGGCGCAAAAGCGACACGGGGCGCATGGAAAGATGGCTCACGGGCGAGGAGGTCTGCGGGCAGTTGAGAATAAGCCCGCGCACGTTGCAGACGCTGCGTGACAGGCGGCTTATCGGCTACTCGCAGATAAACCGCAGGTTCTATTACAAGCCAGAGGAGGTGAAGCGGCTGATACCGCTTGTCGGCACGCTCTATCCGCACGGCAGATGATTTGATTTATTCACCCACTGAATCCGAAGTTATGATGAACGAGAACAACGATGTTTTTACGATGGAAGACGAGCCGATAGCCTCTGTGGTGCAGGATATGCGCAAAGGCTCGAAATGGCTGTCCGCATTTCTGGAAAGCTACCGTCCTCCGCTGGACGGGGAACGTTACCTGACGGACGGCGAGGTGTCGGAACTGCTCCGTGTGAGCCGGCGCACCTTGCAGGAATACCGCAACAACCGCGTGTTGCCCTTCATACTTTTGGGAGGGAAGGTGCTTTACCCGGAAACGGGGCTGCGCGGGGTACTGGAAGCGAACTACCGCAAGCCGCTGGAGTGAGGCGGTTTCATGAAAAAGTAAACGGGTGACACCTTTTGTGGTGCTACCCGTTTACTTGTCTTATGGGGTATGTGCAATCAGCAATACCCGGCTTTTCCGTTCTGTATGAACATCACGTATGTCTGCCGTTTCTCTTGTGAGAGTGCCTTTCCCACCAGCCATGTGCGGAACAGGTGGGTGTTGTAGGTATTCACCCTGAAAGCGACCGGGATGATGATTTCAAGGGCGTACACGTCCGCGTGCAGCCCGTTTTCAAGCTGCATGTAGCGGCACACCTCGTAGTCGTTCAGCACGTCCGACTTGCGGACGGCTCTGATGGCGGCGTTCACTGCCGGGACGGTCGTATGGAACAATCCGGCTATTTCGGTGGCGGTCATCCACACGTCGTTACCGGTTACGCTGACTGCCTTGTCCTCGATGATGATTGTGTCACGTTTCATGGCTTTTCTTTTTAGATGGTGCAACCTGCAAATTCCTCGACGCCGTTCAATCTTGCGGCAAGGTTCTCCATGTCCTGATTGAGCTTCTCTTTGGTTATCTTTGCGTAAATCTGCGTCGTCTTTATGCTCTTGTGTCCGAGCATGGAGCTGACCGTTTCGATGGGAACACCGTTGGAGAGGAATATCGTCGTGGCTGCCGTGTGGCGGCTCTGATGCCACGTGATATGCTTGGTGATGCCGCAACGCTTGGCGACGGCACGGATACCGGCAAGGCACGTGTTATAATGCGGAACGGGAAATATCCTGCCGTCCCCGCACAGTCCCCGGTATTTGCCGATTATGCGGTTGGCGATGTCGAGCAGGCGGATGTTGGACACCACGCCCGTTTTCTGGCGGTTGATGTTTATCCACTCGTGTTCGTCGAAGTAGGTGCGGATATTCTCTTCCGTAAGGTTGCGCATATCCGCGAACGACAGCCCCGTGAAGGCGCAGAACAGGTAGAGGTCGCGGTACAATTCCTGTTTGGCGTTTTTCAGTTTCCCCTCCATCAGCAGGCGGATCTCATCTTTGGTCAGGAAACTGCGTGTTGTTTCCTCCTTCTTGATTTCATACTCGCGGAACGGGTCGCGCGTCAGCCACTCGTTGTTGATGGCGATGAATACCATCGTCCGTAACGGGCAGACGTACAGCCACACGGTATTGGTGCAGCAGTGCTTGTCCGTGCGCAGGAACATCTCGAAGTCGGAGATGAAAGCCGGGGTAAGCTCTTTTAGGGCGATGTCCTTCACATGGTAGCGGATGTCGAGGAACTCTTGCATGTGCTTGTAAACGGTGCGGTACTTCAGCAGCGTGCCTTTGGCTTTCATGCCTGCCTCCACCTGCTTCTCGTAGTCCTCGTTGTGCTGGCGGAACACCTGCATCAGCGTGTGGTAGCGGTGTTCCAGTCCGAGAAAGGCGTTCTTCACCTTCTCCGCCGTGACGAAGTTGTCACGCTCCATGATTTCCTGATAATGCCTGTTGATGCGTACCCGCATCTTGTCAAGCATACGGTTCGTTTCGAGTGCCGCCGTGCTTCTGCCCGTGACACGTCCACCTTTGGTGTCCCACAGTTTCGGATCGACAGTCAGTTTGCAGCTGAACTGTGTCTGGCTGCCGTCCACCGTGATGCGTCCCATGACGGGAACTGTCCCGTCCTTTTTCACTACCTGACGCTTGAGGTAGTAGATTACTGAAAATGTACTCTTCATTGTCCTTAATTTTTGGGTTTCAAAATTAGTTGGTGAAGAGTCCGGTGTTGGTACGCAAAACGGGGAGGAACGGCGCAATCTTTTTCCGTAACCTGATTTTTCGCATGAGTTATGGATAACTCACTATTCCTTAGAGCCTTGTTTCGCTATTCGTACCCGTTTGTCGCATTTTCGGGCATGGTTACGAACAAGTAACGTAGCGGCGTCAGGATTTGGCTTCGGCAGGGATTGTAATGGCTTCACGGATTATCGCCACTTCAACCAAAACCCTTGTAACTCAATTCTATCACTATATCTTTCCGCATTTCACTTTTTTGTAGTAACTTTGCTTTGTAAATGTGTATCGGCAAGATACTGTATGACGATATTTATATGAAAAACAATCTTATCATCACCATCGGACGTCAGTTCGGAAGCGGTGGCCGCGAGATAGGCCAGCGCCTCGCCAAATTATTCGATATTGCATACTACGATAAGGAACTTATACAGGAAGCGGCCAAAGAAAGCGGCTTGAGCTCGGAATACTTCGAGAGGGCCGACGAGACGGCTCCGGGGTCTCTGCGCAACATCCTCACCATGAGTTGGGCAACTCTGGGCAACTCTTTCGGCAACGACGGTACATTGAGCAACGAGAATATTTTCAAGTACCAGTCGGACGTGATTATCCATCTGGCAGAAGACCATCCGAGCGTATTCGTAGGACGATGTGCCGATTATATACTCCGCGAAAACCCGATGTGCTTCAACGTATTTATCCATGCTCCGTTGAAGGACAGGATAGAGCGTATCATGAAACGTGAGCACATCTCGAAGGCGGAAGCTATGGAACTGGCTTCTAAAAAGAACAAATGCCGCGCCAACTATTATAATTATTATACGGATAAGGAATGGGGGGCTGCCTCATCATACGACTTGTCGATAGACTCTTCGAAGCTGGGCTGTGAGGCTACGGCTCTGTATATCTACGAATTTATCCAAAAAGTACAGAAAGGCAACTCATAAGATGCCGGGAGTAGCCGGCCGGCCTTCGGGATATATATAATTATTTAACCGGGAGATTTCTTGTTCTCCCATTTATCATTACATCATTATGAAAAAAAGTGCAGTTTTGATAGTAATCCTTGTCGTCAACGGGATTATGTCAAATGTGTTTTCACAGACAAAAACAAGTTTGAAAAATTTGTTAAATAACGTCGTAGAGGATGCTGTAAACTCAGTTACGAACAAAATCACGACGTTGACCCCCGAAGATATCGCGGGCACATGGAAGTATTCTGCTCCGGCCTGCGAATTTGAAAGCGGGGAGGTACTGAAAGATGCGGGCGGAAAACTGATTGCCGCCGAAGTGGAGAGCCAGCTCACCGATATATACAGCAAAGCGGGGATTACGGCTTCGACTTTCGGATACAGCTTTGCCGACAGCACGTTTACCAACCAATACAAAAAAATCAACTTAAAAGGGGTGTATTCCCTCAACGGGACCGACAAGCAAATAGATATGACTTACCAAGTGGCCGGGCTTATCCGCCTGGGCGAGTCGTCGGCCAAGATAGAAAAAAACGGGGACAAACTTGTCTTGCTCTTCGATGCGCAGAAACTGGTGAAGATATTGTCGACCTTGTCGGCCAAGACTTCGAGCACGACGCTGAAAACGGTAAACTCAATTTTATCAAGTTACAAGAATGTTCTTATCGGATATGAGTTGACCCGACAGTAGACCGTAGCGGCCCCTGCTCTATCTCATTTCCAGAAATATCGCCGGTTTGTTTTAAAAAAACTACTCAAGGCCATACAAATAGAGGGAACTATATACTGCCTTACAATAAAGCCCTCTATAAAGGAGTGTACAATTTACAGAGGGTTATGCCTTAATACGCTTTATTGTCTTGACAAAGATTCCATACAACAAGGCTATCTATAGTTGCCTAAGCAAATAGCACGTCTTGACAATATTATAACTCCGCTTCCCAAAAACAAAGTCCGGAAGAAACTGCGCCATAAAACCGTTACCGCAGTTTTTCCCGGACTTTACTATTTTCAAAGATTTCCTAAGAGCCGGTTGTCTAAATATCCAATAAAAATATTATCCGGTCTCTTTCCCTGTTTTCTCTCGCCAGATAGCCAGCTATCATCCTCTCAAAAAGGGGAAAACATCCTCGAAAGGAAATCCCAAACCCCGCTCAAGCAAAATGCAGACAGGCTCTATCTGTATCGAATGGAAATTTTACAATCGGCTTTATCCATAAGCCATATTTCTTATTTCTCTGTCCCGTGGATAGTAAGTTGCGGGAAAGGAAAGCCAATGCCTTCCTTGTTAAAGGTGGCATATACAGTACGATTCATCCAAAAGAATACATCCCAATAATCAGAGCTTTTTACCCAGACACGTACCGTAATATCCACACTACTCGCACTCAAAGCACCTATCTCTATGACAAAAGACGGATTTTTCAAAATACGCGAATCCGAATCGATGACTTGTTGCACGACCGCTTTTACCTTCTCGAAGTCTTCATTATATTCTACTCCAAAAGTGAAATCGACCCGACGAATATCTTTTTTACTGTAATTGATAACAGCATTGCTGCTCAACGAACCGTTAGGAGCGAATATCACCCGATTGTCAGGTGTTACCAGAATGGTATGGAATATCTGTATCTCCTGCACGGTTCCACTCACACCTGCCCCCTCGATATAATCTCCTACTTTGAAGGGTTTGAATACGAGAATAATCAACCCGCCTGCAAAATTGGACAAGTTGCCCGACAAAGCCATACCGACAGCCACACCGGCCGAAGCCAATAACGCGGCGAAACTTGTCGTCTCGACTCCCAGCTTACCGATGATGGCAAAAGCCAAAATAAGGTTCAACAAAATGTTCAACAGACTTCTCAAGAAAGTCTGGACACTCGTTTCCAGCTTGCGCTTTTCCATAATTTTAGCTATCAACTTGTTGATGTACTTAATGATAAAGCGCCCGATTACATAAATCAACACAGCAACCAAGATATCCTTACCGGCATCTATACTGAAATCGATTAGCTTTTCCAATGCTTGGTTCATGTTTATTGGTGATTCCATTACTAAATTAAATTATAAATTATTTGTTTCATATCCATATTACTCTACTTTGCCCATATCATCAGACATGAGAATCTTCCCATCTTCAGAGCCTGCCTGCATTTTGCCCGGGACATTGTTGAGTTCTTCTTTCGGTCTTCCGTTTTCTCTCGTCAGACAGCCAGCTATCATTTTCATAGAAAAAGAAAAACGTCCTGAAAGAAGCTCTCAAACCCAGCTCAGCAAAATGCAGGCAGGCTCTGGAGATGTTGTTAAAAAAACAGAAAGTACCCATCTCTCAAATCATATAGAAACAATTTGCCAGATTCTGTTTATCCTATATTTCACTTTTCGGCATCTAAATATTTCCAGACTAAAGCAGACAATGCAGCGCCTATCATAGGGGCCACAATAAACAGCCATAACTGGGATAATGCAACTCCTCCTTCAAACAGAGCAGGAGCTATGCTACGCGCCGGATTGACGGATGTTCCCGTAATAGGAATACAAACTATATGAACCAATACCAGGGTCAACCCGATAACCAATCCTGCTAAAGATGAATTTCCTTTTTTACTGCTGGTAACTCCCAATACGACTAAAACAAAAATGAATGTAAATATAAGTTCAGCAATAAATGCCTGCCACAAGGTCCCTTCTGCATAACTATTCGCACCGGTCATTGTAGGCCCGCTATTTCCCCCTGCCGATACCAAGGTATAAATAATCGCCGACCCGACCAAGGCTCCAATTACCTGAAACAACATATAGAATCCGGCATCTTTACCGCTCATCCTTTTCGACAAGTATACTCCCAATGTTATTGCCGGGTTTATATGGCATCCCGAAACTCCGCCAATCGTGTAAGCCATGGCTACAACAGACAAGCCAAAAGCCAAAGCGACCCCGATAGTCCCGACTCCGGCACCTACCGTACCTGTAACGCTACCGGCAAATACTGCACTGCCGCACCCCATCAGTACGAGAACCATAGTTCCCAGCATCTCTGCAACATACTTTTTCATAATAATGATGAATTTAGATTAACAAAAGATTAAAAATATCTGTTTCTGGCATAACAGAAAGGCAAATTAAACAAATTTATTTGTGATAAAAAAAATTATATAAGTAAAAATTCAGCTATCGCCAAACAGACTTTCATTTTATAAAAAACACGTCGTCCCGGTTTATCTTTGATAAAGGCTACCTCCTGCAACATAGATGAGACGGTCCGGATTTTCCAATTAAGGAAATATTATCGAGTCATCTTTACGGTTTCTTCAGATCTCTCTTCCCGTTTTCTTTCGTCAGATAGCCCGCTATCTTCCCCTTAACAACAGAAAAATATCCGCGAAAGAAATTCCCAAACCTGACTCGGGCAAAATGCAGACCGGCTCTTAGAGCTTGCACCAAAGCGTTCAACCATTTTATTAGTATCTCCTCTTTTTATTACTATTTTATTCGTTTTATAAATTTTTATTATTATATTTGTTAACTATTATTTTTATTTGTATAATATTTTTATTGCTACCGCGATACAAATACAATGAAAATATTCTCTTATAAAAATATTTAAGTAAAACAAATTCGTCATATTGAATACTTACTATCTTTAAAAAGATATGAATGTTAGAAGCAAAATAAAAAAATATACTGATTTTAAAGAAATTAAAACAATCAAGACAGAGCAAAACTTTAAATGGCCTAAAAGTTTTCTTCTCAAAGGCAATAACATCTCGAGTGACAAATCGGGCAAATTTATTCACTTATACAAAGATGTAAATTCTGACCGGCTTCTCTCGGGAGGAAGCAAGGAATCACTGACATTAATTTTTGAATACAATAATTATATATTAAATAATAAAAAAACAATCTGTTATGAAAAAAATTTTAGCTGTCATTTTATTGGTATTAAGCTGTAATTGTGTAATTTTTGCAGAAAATGTTCTCTCTCGTGGAACTTTTATCCAAGCTCGTATTGTTGATGCAATAAAAAGTAATCAACAAAATATATCCCCTACTATTATTGTCGACAATGATGTAAACATTGATGGAAAAGTGCTTATCAAACGTGGAACTCCGATAGTTGCCCAAATAGAGCGAAAAAAAGCCCGTGGTTGTGGACGTCCCGGGACATTGAATGTAAAATTTCTAACTACTGAAGCAGTAGACGGACAAACCATTATTCTATCCGGTGGGACAATGTCCATCGAAGGAGACGCTAAAAAAGGCTTGGCTATTGGTCTTGGGGTAGGTCTTGGCTGGTTCTTTTGGCCAGGATTAGGCTGCTTAGCAATACGCGGAGGCCAAGCGGAAATTCCAGCAGATACATTAATCAACAATATCATGGTAGGAAATAATTACAAAATTAATTTGTAAAATTACTTTTAAAGGTAACAAGGCAATTCCTTAAAACAAAAGGAATAACTACAGCTACGCTGTAAAACCGGATAAAAAAGATCGGTAGGGATAAATTTTTATCCCTACATTTGTAATATAACAATAAATAAAATATGCCCAAAATTTGTAATTTTTTTGGCATCATAATCTGGTTCGTATTGGAGAGACCATAATCCTCCACCTATTCATTTTATTTATAGCGATTATAAATGCTCTATCAATGTATTGGATAGAATTGTGGACGGACAGGTTCCTGTAAAAGTAATCGTCAAAGTAAATGAGTGGATAGGTTTGCATGAACCGGAAATTCTTCCATTGTGGAAAAAAACAGAGAGGAGATAAGACCAGTAGAATAGAACCATCAAAATAAATACTTATGTTACGAGTAGTAGATGTGGATTATATCAAAGACTACGAGCTTCTCGTGACTTTCAGTGATGGATGTTAAAGCCTTATTTGACAAGTGAAGTATTCGGAGAGTCGCTGGATATAAGGATAAGTTTATCCAATACGGATTGACACATACCACAATAGAATGGTCTAACGGTGCAGACTTCGTTCCCGAATTCTTGTATGAAATAGGGACTGTTGCATGATATGGTTGCTATTTATGAATTTTCATAAAAAATTACAAAATTAATCTGATAACGAAACCAAGTCATGTATGTGCCTTTCAATACCAATGAAAGAAGCTATTGCGAATCACATTCCCCACTCTTGTATAAACGGTGCGTGTCCCGTCTTGATAATTATAAGGTACCAGCATTCCTGCCTTTACTTTCACTTCTAATAGAGTATGTCCCTCATACATTTCGTGAGGTGAAATGTTAAGTATTTACTCCCTTTTGATTTTCAGTGATTTAATCATATTGCATTTCCGAATTTATTCGTAAATTTGCTATTGTTTTAAATTTTACCACTGCAAATTTTACAACGGTAATTTTTATAACGATACAATCAAATATAAAACCGAGTATGAAATTCTACAATAGAGAAAACGAATTAGCATCATTAGAAAAAGTTCGCCGAGTATCATTTTCCGTACATTCTCAGATGACTGTACTTACCGGACGACGACGTATCGGCAAAACCAGCCTTATATTCAAGAGTTGTGAGAATACTCCTATGGTATACTTGTTTGTCAGCCGAAGCAATGAAACAGACCTCTGTCTACGATTTACTTCCGAGATACGACAGGCTCTTCATATTTATGTACCAGAACTTACTCGTTTTGCAGAGCTGTTTCATTTCTTAATGGACGTAGGGACACGGATGGAATATAATCTGGTTATAGATGAGTTTCAGGAGTTTTATTACATAAACCCAGAGATTTACAGTTTGATGCAGGATATCTGGGATAGACTAAGGAAACAGAGCCATGTCAATCTTATCGTGAGCGGTTCGGTCTATACGCTTATGAACAGGATTTTCAGGGATTCCAACGAACCGTTGTATGGTCGTGCCGACAGTATAATGAAGTTGGCTCCTTTTACGACCTCCGTATTAAAGGAAATCCTGTCAGACCACAAGGCAGAGTATGTCCAAGACGACTTGTTGGCTCTCTATACTTTTACCGGTGGCGTCCCAAAGTATATCGAACAGTTTATGGACAACGGTTGTACGGACATGGAAAGCATGGTCAATTTCATGTTGCAACCTGATTCTTTCTTTCTGACCGAAGGGCAGGCTTTGCTGGTACAAGAGTTCGGGAAAAAATATGGCAATTACTTCTCTATCCTGTCGGCCATCTCCAACGGCAGAAATACTTTGCCGGAAATGGAAACAGTTATGGGTGGAATCAGCCTGGGCGGACAATTAAAGAGGCTGGAAGAAGATTATGCTTTGGTAAAAAAGAAACGTCCTATACTCTCCAAAGAGGGTTCCCAGACAGTCCGTTATGAAGTTTCGGATATGTTTCTACGTTTTTGGTTCCGATACTTTATCAAGTATCAAAATTATATAGAGATACAGAATTTTGAACGTTTGGCTGATATTATTAAAAAGGATTATCCTACTTTCTCCGGATGGGCTTTGGAAACGTATTTCCGTCAACGGATGATGGAAAGCAAGGAATTTGCGGCTATCGGTTCGTGGTGGCAAGGTAAGAATCATAAAGAGCAGGACGAGATAGATATTGTCGGGCTGTATGCGGAAGAGAAAAAGGCTTTGGTGGTGGAGGTAAAAAGACAATCCAAAAATTTCAAACCGGATTTATTTGCACTCAAGGTTGAGGAACTGCGGAAGAAAGTCTTGTTTAAGTATGAGATAGAGAGCCGGCTTTTTTCAATGGAAGATATGTAAAACGGGCTCCAAATCTTTTTTTACAGAGAGGTGCCGGAAAACGGTATAGAAATTTTCTCCAAATCGGCAACTTTTATTCTATCTGCTGAATAAAAACTAACTATCTGATTATTAGTTTATTAAATTGATTATAATCGATTGATATGGCGCTTTTTACAGGGCGCCTTTTATGTTCTTCCTGTCAATATTAGTCTTTCATAAGCTTGATATACCACGAAGTAGAATTCTTGTATTTCATATTAGACAGATTATGGAGAAAGTTGACCATGCTTACCCCTATTTTTCTAATTCAAATTGAGTCTCTTTCTCTTTAATAAGAGATAAAGATATATCAAACAAGACCTTTATAGTACTATTTAATTCAAAAGAAAAATCTTTAATAGAGGTGGTCATCTTATCAACATCATCATAGTATGAAATAATTTTTTTATCTAATCGTTCCAGTTCAATGTTTACTTCCTGAACCTCTTGCAGAAGTAACTTTCTCTTTTCTACATCTGCCGTTTGTTTACTTAATTCCAATAAGATATTTTTTCGATGCATATTATTCTCTTTCATATGAATATCATATCTGTTTTGATTAATACGTTCTATAAAAGAAAGTTCTTGATCCAATAAATCTGATAGTCCCACACGTGCTTTAATCCAGCATTCTTCATAAGTCTTTTCTAAATTTGTTTTCTGGCGTTGTACATCAACTTCAAATACATATCTATACTGTAAATCTGTTGTATATTCATTTGACATATAGCCGATTTAGATAATGATATATTCTGATGGTCAATACCAACAGTAATTCCCATAACATCTACTATATTAAGCAAAGCCAAATTATTTTTTAGACAGTTATTATACTCATCCAACTTTTTAATTTTTTGTTGACGAATTAACAGTTTTTCTTGTTGCAGAATAGCTTTCTCATTATTTCTATTACTATAAATAATAGCAAGATAACCTACTACAACAGCAAAAATTCCACTACTATAACTTCCCCCAAAATTTAACCATGAGTCATTTGAAAGATTTGTTTTGATAACATTACCATATGTCAACAGCGTATTAATGATAAATGCAATAGCAATTCCACTAATTATGATTCCCAAAACAACATATAAATCTTTTTTTTCATCAATTCATATTTATTACAACGATTCACTAACTTTTTTAATCGCCTTATAAATCTCACTATAAGAATCTCTACCTTTATATTTTTCAGCCAATTCACATGCTTTATCCATTTTTGAGCCTGTAAGCATTTCTTTGACCCATTTATCCTTCTCAAGATATTTCCGAGTCCTATCGTATGTTGGCAGATATTGCTTTAATGCTCTTTCTGTTGCTGTTGAATCTCGAAAATATCGACACGTATCTTCAAAATGTAGTAAAAACCAATATTCTATTGACTGTAAGCTATCACAGAGAATCACATTGGAATTATTTTCATATTTCTTTTTGAGCGACACCATTTTTTTATTCTCTGCATCAGAACGCCTGCTAACATCAGCATCAAAAACACATATTACAAAGACATCTTCATCCAAAAGTTCCTTTATTTTCTTTTCTATTTTCTCAATACTATTGTTTTCAAATAAACGAGGAGAAATAGAGTATCTATAACCAAGTATTTTTTTCAAATGACTGAAATAGAATAATTCAGTCAAACCCTCACCGACGATATGAATAACCTGTCTGGTCGCTGTATTTTTTCTCGATTTTCTCATAAAAGTACATGATTATAGATTAGGAACTGCACCGAATTTACCGAACTTATATGCCTTTTGGAGAGAACTGATCCTATTCAATCCCTTAAAATCTGTCAGAGGATACAATACACTTGATCCATCCGGATTCTTTTCAGTAAACCAAACATTATCTTTTCTAAGCAAATCTTCCTCTCCTAACAGTCCATCATAATGTGTAGTGAACAACAACTGGGCTTGCTCTGATTCCTTTAGAAAACGTTCAATGATGTATTCTATCAATTTCGGATGAAGAGAAGATTCAATCTCGTCAACTGCGAGAAAAGCATCTCTTTCAAGAATCTTTTGCACTTGAGCAGCTAAGCCAAATGTACGGATAGTACCGTCCGATT
The DNA here is from genome assembly GCF_015097275.1 of Coprobacter secundus subsp. similis. Taxonomy (GTDB): domain Bacteria; phylum Bacteroidota; class Bacteroidia; order Bacteroidales; family Coprobacteraceae; genus Coprobacter; species Coprobacter secundus. The sequence continues at coordinate 314,964 of NZ_AP023322.1, read as the reverse complement.
CAAACAACTCTGGGAACTCATAATAATCATTGTTACCATTATCAGATGAAACTTTATGCTGATACATAGTATAATTAATCGAACCCTTATGTGTTTCCTGTTCTTTGGATGTAATATTTGAAATATTAAAATCTGCTTCCTGCAGATACCTCAAAATATAATCTTTTGCAGACTCATTCTTGATTGATTCTTCGGCATAACGACTTAGAGACGATGCAGGTACGATAGCCGGCATAACCTGATTGGCCAGATACTGAAGAACCGTCTCTAGTTCTACAATATGTGTATTCACCTGCATATAGGCAGCAAAAACTGACATATTATGCAAACACTTCAATGTTATTTCCTCTTTGACAGATTGCGACATCTTGATTTTCTGTCCAAATTTAATAACAGATACGTTATTCTCAGTATTTCTTTCAAATATAGTAGCAGGCTGTTGACTTGGATAATAGATTAGACTTTCCTTTGCTACGTGCCATCTGTCTAAAGCTACAGAATAGACATAACGAACAGCTTTCTCCTCATTCTTCAAATAGAACGAAATCGAATATTCAGATAACTGCCTCGAACTTGTTTTATTCAGAAGAAACGGGACTATTTGAATTTGTTCTGCCTTATTAAGTGGAGTATAAGTAATGAATGACTTGATGAAATCACAAACTTTAATAATATTACTCTTACCCGAAGCATTTGCTCCATAGATGACAGCCACTTTCAATAGCCTCACATCACCCCCCAATTCAACGACATGATATGATTCCATATCCTTACTTCTATCAGCTTCAAAACTTAATATAGCCTCGTCTCTAAATGAGAACATATTCTTAAATCTAATTTCTGCTATCATATAATCTCTGTTTTTCACAAAAATATAACTAAATATCCAAACCTACAAATTAGATTTAATTATTTACATCATTCATGTAAATATTGAAAACTAATATCTATTTTATCGAATTTATTATAACCACAGAAGATATAATCATTTAATCAAAATATCAGTCCATCCATCAATACAAAAAATCGATACAAATCAACGTCAATCTTCATATTATCTCACTTCACAAAGATTTAAAGACAACCCGAAAATACGTATTCTATTTGCATAATATTACACGCCATTGATAAATATGCTACACCACTAAAAAAGAGGTAAAAAATACCTCTTCCTTGTAACTTATTTACTGGAAAACTTTGAAATTCAGCAAAATACAATTATCCTTGTCTATGGAAAGAATGTGAAGTTATTATAATTTATTTATAATCAATTAGTTGCAATAATTAAAAGAACAGGCAAGTGATGGTAAGTGGCATGTAAAAAAAACCGTCCTCGCTCCGGTATGGTTCATACATTTGCGAGGACGATATCTAATTGACACACACACTATTTATAATAAAATCCGAAATGAGTTTATTCCTAAAAAACTTTAAGTGCCTGCCTGGATTTTGCCCGAGTCAGGGTCGGGAATTTCTTTCGCGGATATTTTTCCGTTGTCAAGGGGATGATAGCGGACTATCTGACGAGAGAAAACTGGGAAAAAAGCGGAAGAAAATGACCTGATAATATTTCCTCAATTGGAAAACCCAGACCGGCTCTTAAAGAAACACAACTTTATACACCTATCTAACCTATCTACTCTTGTCTTAAAAATTTACAAAACCGATATCCGGCTTCTGTTTTCACGATACAAAGGCAAATGCCTCGTGATTTTCCCACAACAACCGGTATTTTATCGTCTTCGACCCGTCCTGCTTGTATTAACTTGCCTTCTGCATCATATATTTTGTAATCTCCGGCAATTTTCTCGGCAAACCGTACTTGTCCGTCGAAGTAGTATGCTCTTGCTTCCGAAACTGCCCGGTCGCAGATACCGATTGTCCCGATATATTCGTATGCTCCTATTGTGGCGTGCCCTTCCATGTCTCGCGGACGCCCTGTCTGGTCTTGCTCCAAAAGCGTGAAGGGGGCTTCGTCTCTGAGACCGCCATCTAAATCGGTCATGGTCATATAGTATTCGTTCAAATCTCTTTTTGCCAGGTTATTTATCGGTGTAGTCCCGTATTGCGGATTCAATACCCCGACCGTATAGGTTCCGTTTCCTTCATTTTTGGGACTGGCTTCGAACCGGTCGCCCGATACCGTCCCATCCAGGGTCTGCGCCAACCAAGAAAGTCCCGTGCCATAGTCTGCTGCCATTATATCCGTACCGGATTGTTTCATCACGATATTGTCGGCCGATGTGTACAGGTTGTGCTTCCCCATACAGTTCTTTATACCGGCACTTTCGTAGCATATATCACCGATACCGCCTGTCGAGTGATTTCCGGCTACTATATTGTTATACATAAAGACCCAGCCCGAAACCAATTGTACTGCCGCACCTTTGAAGCCGGAGGCGTTTCCTGTACTTTCACAGAAATTTCCGGCAATGGTATTGTTCACCAACGAAATTTTCCCATCCGTTCCGGCACGGAAGTATATGGCACTTCCTCCCGGAATATCGTCCCCGACTTCACCTTCAAATGCAAGGGCATTGCCGGCGAATGTATTGTTGACGAATGTAAACTTACTGCTTATCGCTTCTCCGATTACGGATATGCAACCGTACCGGGATGAATGATTGCCGATAAAACTGTTCCCCCGGGCATAAAGGGTCGTATTCTTGTCTATATGCAAGGCACTCCCCGACTCTGCGACATTTGCTTCAAAATGACAATTCCGCAATGTCGCCGACCAGTTTTTAGCCGATACATAAACTGCTCCTCCCGATGCTGCCCGGTTGTTGAAGAACGTGCAGTTTTCCGCATCTATGTCGGTCGTCGCCTTGACAGCTCCGCCGGATGCCTTTGAGATGTTATTCATAAAAATCACGTTTTTCATTTTGATTCCGGCTCCGATGCTATAAATTCCGGCTCCTCTTGTCACGGTATTATCATCGAGGAAGGCATTGCATATCTTGACATTTTCGATATGCAGAAGCGCGGGACTGTATACGTACACAAGCAGTTTGCAATTGTCTTCATTCCCCCCGATGACTTTCCCTTCATCGTCGTACCGGTCATTTCCGTTGAAGTCTCCGTCTATCGTCGTATATCCGGTAATTTTCTCAAATTTCTTATCGTACCCTCCGATAATACATAGTGTTCTCTTGACTTTGAGGTATTTTGTCCGGTCGATATTTTCCCGGTTTTCCGTCAGGTAACGGCCTTCGGTAATTCTCAACGTGTCACAGGAGCTTGCCATACTTATCGCTTTGCCGATAGTCTTAAAGGGAGACTGAAGAGTACCGTCTCCATTATCGTCTCCTTCTTCTCCGCAGACATATATGTTTTGCGGCAGAGCGGGTTGCCTCAGTGCCAAGGAGACTATTACGCAAAAGTGGTCGGACGGTGTCTCCCCTCTTCCATAATCTTCTGTAATGACTTTATAGCTTTTTACATCGGCATGCCGACTGTACACATAGTCGATGCGTTTGTTATCTGACCGCTCGGGGTTCCACCCCGAATATGTTCCTTCGGGCCCCGAAGCCGAGAGGTCAAGGCCACTCGTGAGCCGGCTGTCGTCATAGTAGGCTCCCATCACGGCATGTACGCCTTTTTCGGAAGCTTTGGCATTGAGGTCACCCACAATAAACACGGGGTAGTCTCCTGCCAGCTTATTCATCATCTCTACATTGATGCGTGTGCCTTCTTTACGGGCAATAACCCCGTCATTGTCCAAATGGGTGGAGCAGTAGAAAAATATCTCTCCGGTGTCCTTATCCTGAAGTTTTGCCCAAACAGATATCCGCTTACATCCAGCGTCCCAAGCCAGTCCGGGCACCTTCGGGTCGGGAGTCAGGAAATAATACCCCCAGTCCAGAAGGTTAAAATCAGAGGTTTTAAAAGCTACTGCCAACCGTTCTCCTTCGTTCTTCTCGGCACTTTCACGCCCCCAGGTAACCATCGAATATTCAGGTAATAATTGCCGGAGGTCGTTTTCCTGGTCGTCATTGGCGATTTCCTGTAATCCGATGACGTCGAAGCGGTTGTCTGTAATGATTTTGGCAACGTATTCTTTCCGGTTGTCCCAGTCCCGCAGACCGGTCAAGGTAGCGTTTATGCAACGGATATTGTATGTCCCCATATGGTAATCTTTTGCTTTTGCAGCTCCTGTACACAACAAGAGCAGTGCCACCATAGTAATGAATGGCGCATGGGGTATAACAGTGATATATTTTTTCGTTCTCATCTTTTTCCTGTTCATGATATAATTCGTTTTTTTCTTTTCCGGCACGGCATTCTGCTGCTTTTCCAGGAGAGGGAGGCACGCGCGTATTTATTTTAACTTCAATAAGTCCTTCATCAGGTAAAAGGATGCTGTATTGTCTTTGAATCCGGAGAAGAGTTCTGCTCCGGGCCCGTAAGCGAAAAAGGGCACGGGCGATGCGGTATGCCATCCGGTATTGAATTTTACGACCACTTTTTTCTTGCCATAGTGTCCTTCGGCAACGGTTACTCCTCCTGTTTCGTGGTCGGCGGTAATCAGGACAAGCGTATTTTTATCTTTTTGGGCAAAGTCGAGTGCTTTGCCTACTGCCCTGTCAAAGTCCAATGTTTCGCTAATCATATAGTTCTGGTCATTCTTGTGCCCGCCTTTGTCTATCTGCGACCCTTCTACCATAAGCACGAATCCTTTCTTGTTACTGCTCAACTTGTCGATAGCCAATTGTGTGGCATCTGCCAGCAGGTCAGGGTCGCGCCGAGAGGCAGGCTCTACTGCGTCTTCGGCTATTAAAGCCCCTAATTTGTCCCCGGTTGTTTTCCGGGCCTCTTCCAATGAATATACTATTTCATATCCTTTTGCCCGGAGTTCTTCAGAGATGTCGCGCCCGTCTTTTCTTTTTTCAAAGTGCATTCTTCCGCCTCCGATAAAAAGAGTAATGTCGCTTGCCAGATAATCGGCGGCTATCTCCTCGTGCATAAACCGGTGGGGCCGATGTGCGACAAATGATGCCGGTGTCGCGTCTGTCACGGAGTGGGTGGCAATGACTCCGGTAGAGAGGCCCTTGAGTGTCGCCAAACGTATGATAGAGTTCAAAGGTACTGTATCGGGGGACATGCCTACCATATTGTTCTTGGTCTTTACTCCTGTTGCTATGGCTGTACCTCCGGCTGCCGAGTCGGTAATGTAGTCGCTTGCCGAATTTGTACGCCTCAATCCTGAGTAGGGGCAGCGGTCGGTCATATTCAGATAGCCTCCATTAGAGGTATATGCAGCCTGTACCTGATTTATTCCCATGCCGTCGCCTATCATGATAATAATATTTTTAGGGCCTTTTTTGGCTAATGCCGCCCCTGAAAATATCAATAGTAATGCTACGAATAGAAATGTTCTTTTCATATTGTACAATTTTTTAATTATTGTGATAATGGTTATACATCGTGTATCTGATGTTTTTATATACATAGGGAGATATTATTACCCCTTACACCCATTTTAAATAGTCGATTTTCATTCATTTAGCATTAATATGTTAATAGTTGATTTTCGCCTATTTGTTGTTTCAAAGAAGAATAGTCCGTTGTGAAAGCATCACACTTGTATTGTTTTACCTTCCCACTATATGGGTTAGTAAATGTAGCCACTACACTCCAGTTGCCCATCTCAGACGGTTTAACATTATTGCTTGGCTTAAAATACCAATAGTGACTGGCAGTAGTCCCGCAATATGGATCTGTCTTTTTATTCGCTTCATTATAAAAGAACGAAGAAGCCCAAACATTGGAACAAGACTTATCAGCAAGCCTTGTGAAGTCGCCTACCTTTGCGTCATTCTGTCTCAACTCTACTTTCCAGTTATCAGAATCATCATCCCAAATCTGAACTACAAATGCATTCTGAAGATTTTCGTTACCTTTAATCTTACATTCGTCTGTCAAAGAAAGTGTAGAGGTTGTATACCAGTTGAGCTTGTAGCCTTTCGTTCCTGTAAGCATTTTATTGCCATCAAACACTCTCATTTGGTAGCCAGCAGGTCTACCTGTTCCTTTGGCAGTCCAATCCACAATGGAATTTCCTTCAATGGAGTAGATTGAATATCCTGATGGACCTCCGAACTTGTCCGTATTATAGGTTGACCACCAAGCTCCAGAGGCGGCACCATGGATGTGTTCATAAACAGGCTTACCATTCTGACATTTATAGTTAGCATGAATCCAGTTTTGTGAGTAATGCGTATGCCCTATCATGATATGAGCTTCATTAAACTGAGTCATCAAGGACAGCACTTCAGAGTAAAATTTATCAGTGTTAACATTGGAACCGTTATTAGAACCTCCTGCTCTAAAAGGAATATGTCCACAAAATATTAATAATTTCTCCTGTGGATTTTCCACATTGCTTAAGTCTGCTTTCAACCAATTGTATTGTTGTTCGGTGTATCCAGCCTGATAGTCCCATTTCTTGCCATTCGGCTTTGAGGTTGATGATATAGAAGTTTCATACACATTATCCATAACGACTATATGAGCCTTACCTACATTAAAGGAATAATCAGTCGGACCGAAATGGCTTTGGAAGAGTCCTGTCGGGTCAGTCTGGCTCAAACCATCATGATCATGATTGCCAATAGTCTGAAAGAATGGGATATAATCATTGCCTGATATAGCTACATTTGACATAGAGTTTTTTAGGCTTTCATATAGATTATTCGAGTCGAACGTAACGTCACCTAACGTGACAGCAACCACATTTTTGTAGCCAGCATTTCTTGTTGTTGAAACGATATCAGCTATTGTTTCGGTAGTGTAACGGTTTAGCTCTGAATTACTTGAACATTGAGGGTCGCCCACACCTATCAAAGTAAAGTTATCTCCATTATCAGAGGGTGTAAGATGGAAATCGACAATATTTACCTGGGTTGGATCTGCAATTTTACTGTAGAAATCAGGAGTCTTTGATTGATTTAAGTTTATATCATATCCTGATGGGGTTGAATAGTAAATAAAACGCGCATCTGAATGCAATGGAATTCGATATACGCCATTCGCATCAGTTTTAGTTACAGTGTAACCATCAGATACAGAAATTCCTGCAATGCCTTTTCCTGTAGTTGCATCAAGAACCTTGCCTTGACCGGTGTAGGTTTCTTGTTCTAAGGTGTTATAGTCAACGGCCGGTACATTTAAAATCCTTCCCGACTGGATAGTCATCTTTTTCACAACCTTTCTTAGGCATTTGTTCCCATCGTATACATGTACCACAAAGTCAGAATATTCGCCTGCTGGCAAAGGGAATACAATTTCTGCCTTGCCATCTTTGATAATTACATCAGAAATGGAGATTTGGTTAACGCCTTCAATTGGTGTAATGCTTGCAGATTCGTAATTTACCTCAAATTCGCCAGCTAATGCTGCTCCCGGTATGGAAAGCATAACCTTAGGGTATGATGAATTCTCATTGTCATTGATAGTAACTCTCAGGAAGCCACAAATATGTTTTAGGTGTATATACTGAGAATCGGATGTTTTAGCAACTGCAACTGATGAACCAGCAGGAATACCTGTTTCTGTGTGGCAATAGGTAAAAGGAAGATGTATTCTTGTATAATCTTCACTATCCACAACTGAAGACGGATAAACCACGCTATATGAAGAGGCTGGCTGCATATTTGGGACTGTAAAAGTAGCATTCACAGAATTTACATATTCGTTTGGCACCTCTTCTGATTGATATCCATTTACGGATATTTTGTCTCCTGCTGACCAAAGCAACTCGTAATGATTATCTGTCTTATCACCTAAGTGTGTTCTCGTGTCAGGCAACATTATTAGATTGACTCCAAATTCTAATGTATCAGTATCAGTTAATGAAGTCTCTATTTCGCTTTTACAAGCTACAAATGCCAGTGTTAACAAAGAAATAGTTGCCTTGAACAACATCGTGGTTATATGTCTCGTTATTTTCATTGATATAGTGGTCTGTTATTAATTTAATTGTCCAGAAATCATTTTCTGCATTATCTTCAAAAATTCCGTCTATACGAGAGGATTGCGCAAATCCTTTTTCAACCTCAACTACAATTATTTGAACCTCAGGCGAGATATAATTTATATCCTGCTTATCTTCTTTACAATATTTGTTTTTATTTAACGATTATTCTATAGTCTAACTAACTTCTTAATAACTAAAATCATATGACATTTTAACCGCCACAAAGGTACTACTATCATTGTAAGTCATAGCTTCCAACACACCTGTGCCGTTGGTAGTAGCATCGATATAAGGGTCGTGAAAGTTTACAATAACGCTGTCTTTTGTCACACGGGCATCTATCTCTATCATATCGATGCCTTTCGCTACCGCCCATTCGAGAGCCTCTCGGGTACGTTGTTTTCAAATCCGGCGGCAGTGTTCCCGCGATGGGCACAGAGCATCATCTTGTACCGGCTGTTTTGCGCCAAGGTCTTCAAATCGCTGCTGAGACTGCGTGCCGATATATTCATTATCGACACAACTCCTAAGAACGGCAAGAGTGCGAATATTCTGATGAACTTCATAGGTTTGTCCTTATATCTGTTTTCCGGATATTTATACAAGCCGGAGCTCCTGTCATTACTGCAACAGGAAACTCCGACTTTTAAAAGGTGTTTTTACTCAATTATTTTTTGATAAAACTTTGGGTCTGTGTTCCTACTCTGACAGCATATACTCCTGCGCTCAGACCGGATACATCTACGGTATTTCCAAAGCCTTCGATAACGGTTGCTCCACTTCTCAAATCGATAATGGCATAATTGCTTTCGATTCCTTTGATATGTAAAACGTCCGTTGCCGGAGAGGGATATACGACGAGTTTTTCAGTGTCTTCAGCAATCGATTTTTCGGTCCCTACGGTACCTTTTTTCGCTGTAATCCTTATTTCGTCGAAATGCATCATCGGTGCCAATGACTGTACTTTTATGGTGTGGCGTCCTTTGGTCAAGGGAACATCCGCATAGTCGGGTTTTATATAGGCATTGAGTGATTCATCTCCGGTTCTCTGTGCAAGTTCCTTATACAGTTCGCTCTTGTAATAGGTAGACCATACAATCATCGGATTGCCATTGTCGGGGTCTCCCGCACGGGGATTCGGATATATAAACAGGGTGTCGCTGTTTACCAGATTGCCGTCTTTAAGTACTTGCGTGCTCGTCCATCCGCTGTAAGGGTCGCTTGCCAAAGCAGCATATTCCAGTTGCGAATGTCCATTGAGTTTCGGGTATGAGCTCCAGTTGGTGGTCAGGTTGTTACCGTCGAGAGAGGTCACTACCGTTGCACAATATTTCTTTACCCAGTCTTCGGCCATGCCTTCTACTATATATCCTCCTTCTTCACGAGGTTTGCCGAAATTACCGGTTCCTGTTCCTCCAATAGGAGAGTAAACAGCCCAGTGGGTTCCTATTTTTAAGGATATATCGGCCACGCAGTCTTCGGGTACGTCAAATGTATATTCCAACCAGGCACCCCAGTTTTTCTTTGCGCTTTCGGCTGTTATTATATTGGAAGTCCCATCTACGTAATCCCCTTTATAAGTCATCCAATCGCCTCCGCTGGGAGTCATGTTCTTTACAGCCATTCCATACCAGTTGTCTTTGTGCCCATGCCCCAAAGTCCACGACTGGAAGAAAGCTCCGTCATCTTGGAAGGCAACATACAAATCGGCGTCATCGTTCCGATAACTGTTGGCCCCTCCGCCTATGGGAGAATAGGCTTTACGGTTGTTTATCCAGAACTCGTCGTAGTCTTCTGCCTGGATATAGATAGTGTCGTTCATTCTCAATTCGGGCATGAACCAATCGGTTATCAAATCGATATAGTTGAATGATACCATTTCTCCTTCTTTCATGTTTTCGAATGTGACATCGATATATCTGATTTCTTTCGTCAATTCTTCTGTCATCTCTACTTTTGCCGTATCGCAAACTTGCAATTCCAAATTATCAGGCGCCGTTTCGAAAACAAATGTTTTCAAGGCATTTCCATTTTTGTCTTTCAGAATAACTTTAGGAACAACGTGTGCTTCCCCTCCTGTGTCGGTTCCGCTGATGAATTTCAATACTGCTTGCGACACGTAAGGCTGATTTTTCTCCCCGGGTTGCGACTTCAGGTCACGAGTCCAAGTCACAGTTCCGGAGGCATCTGCCATCACTACATACAGACCATCAAGAGCTTCTCCCGTTCCTCCGGTTATCGTCCAACCATCATTTGCAGGATTGTCTCCCATTGTGAACCTGAAATAGTCGTCTCTATGTGCAAACGCACTTGTTGCTAACAGGCAACACAATACCAAATGTAATAACTTCAATTTCATAATTGTTTTGATTTAAGTGAATAATAAATATTACATATCTCTTTTTTTATATGCCATTTTCCTTTGTCCGGTACCACACTCCCGCCCCCTGTTCCGCAAAAGGCTCTGCATTTTTTTGCCGAAAAGGGGTTCAAGGAATGCGGGCTACCAGTTTACCTTACTACGAATTTCTGCGTACCCGACCTGCCATCAAGGGAATACCGGGTCATATATACTCCATCGTCCAATATCATCCGTGCGCCGTGTCCGGGCTCTTCTATCGACTTCATCATACGCCCCATAATATCGAAAACCTGAATGGATACTTCGGCAGAATCATTGTAGGAGAATGCCACATTCCCGTCAGTACAGGTTATTGTGAAATTTGTATCGTCTTTCTCGACACGGCTTACCGCAGAGGGCAAGGAAGCCCCTTTGTAACGATAGTTGAAACGTCCGTTGGGTGCGACATCCCCGTCCGATATAAATGTCATGATGTCGGGGTCGTTATCGGTGATATTATCGGCCCATTTGAAGTCTATGTCCCGGTCTCCGGCGAGTCCCAACGCAGCCCTGGGTACAGATACGTGCATCCGGTTTCCTACAACCTTATATTCCACAGGGGTTACCGTTTCCCAGAGGAATTTGTCTTGCCGGTTCTTCATCAACGAATATTTGCCGGTAGCGGCATCTTTGTACACCATATAATCGTATCCGCCCCATCCGGTCGTGTAGTCGGTATCGGTGTTGAGTAGCAGGCGCATCCAGTATTTCGATGATTCGAAGTCGCTTATATCGTCCATCGTCTCTACATAGAAATAGATATTGCCGGCATCTTTGGTTACTTTGGCCATGACAATGTCGTTGGATTTCCGTTCAAGGGTCTCTGCCGTCTGCACGTCTCTCGATATGTATGCTACATCGCCTTTATCGTCCCGATATTCCACAGGCTCGGCATCCCACTGGGAAAAATCCCCGTTTATATCTATCGACAGGTTTACAGTGGGCACCGGTATCTTATTTACCCCCCGGTACTTGCGTGTATTGGAAACCAACTGCAAATAGTAGTTGTCCCGTATCAGGGGGTGTGTACCGGGTTCCAAATCGCGGCTGAACTCGGCGTTGTAGACATCGACGAAGTATGTCTCCCCGATTTTGGCTGTGGCTCCCGGACGGATGTTTCCATATTCTCCCTGATTGTGAATCACAAACCGCTGGGCTATCCATTCGTTGAACTGGGTCACCATCACGATGGGCGGATGCACATCTATGGCGTGGTTCCACTGTTCTTGGAAATACAGCCCGTAAGGGGTTTCTTCGCATAGCCCGTATTTGTCGTATGCCGGCTGTTTGCCCCCGTGGTAGCTCTTCCCCACTTTGGTCGTCGCATGCTGGGCTACGCTGACCGAGATTTGTTCGGTCTTCTTCACCGTCGTCCCCAAAATACTGTTGTACACGCTTGTCCATCCGGGACGTTGCGGATAATATTCGAGCCAAGCCCACTCGTCGGCATTCGCCCCGCCCATCCACGCCCAGGAATTACGGAAGGTAAAGCGGTCTACCAATCCTTTCACCAAGGTATGGGATATCTCGGCCTTATTCCCGAGCAAGAGAGGTTTACCCTCATACTCGAACCAGTACTTATCATATTTACTGTCCTTATAAAAGGTATTGTATATATTCTCGGCTGTTGCCGTAGCGTTGGAGTGTACCATAAATGCCAGTTTCGGGCTTTTCATGCCCAAAGCCTCCCGCCGGTCCATCTCGCGCATCAGCACTTCTACCCGCGTGGGATAATGATAACTGTTGGTAGCATCCAGGAAGAGAAAGTCTACTCCTGCATCGACCAGCATCTGCATGTGCTTGGCCACGACGTATTTGTCTCCTGCCGTGTAGTATCCCAACCAGGGCTTACTCCCCCAATGGAAGGTCTGCTCGGCTCCCCAATCGGGATTATCGGGATTTTCCTTGAGAAGTTCCGTCACATCTTTTCCTGCCATCGGATGCATTCCGTGCCAGATGTAATAAAACATGCCGACTGTGCAGTTCTTGTCGATGCTGCCGCGTGTCACACCCTCATCGGACTGGGCTACATTTCTCCCCAATTCGTCAACAGCCACCCATGTATCGGGATATGTCTCCCATGTTTGGGCTTTCAGCGTTGACGTCACCAGCAACAGGCTCAATCCTGCCAGAATGATTTTTTCTTGTTTGCTCATCTTGTTATATTTACTTTCCGGTTCTTTTTTACTTTTAAGGAAACATTATAAGGGATTATTCCCATCCGGGATTCTGGAAATTGAGCCCGGTATGTACCTGCAAGCGTATCGCTTCTTCTCCCGGTATCGGGAAACGAAGGAACTTGTCTGTATACGCATTGCGCCGGCTTACGACAAACCGTTCGTATTTGCCTTCGTCCGTCACCCGCATACCGGTGACAATCCGGTCGGTCTCATGCAGTATTTTCCAACGACGCACGTCATAAAAACGCTGTTCTTCAAAGGCAAATTCCACCCGGCGCTCGTTGCGTAATCTTTTCCGAAACTCGTCTTTTGCCAGCCCGTACGGAATGTCGGGCATCCCTACTCTGTCCCTGACTGCATTTACCGCATCTACAGCGGCATCGGGAGCTATATCAGATGCTTCGGCTTCATTCAAGGCTTCGGCATAATTGAGGTACAACTCTGCCAGACGGAATATACGGAAGTAGCCGTCATTGTTACCGTTGGCACGGTTTGACGTGGGGTTTCCGAACTTACGCATATAATATCCTGTACGTGTATTTCTCCGGTTCGTACTCGACAAAGCACAATTTCCTCCTTCGAATGTCCAGACGTAGGTGTCTCCTCCGACCTGAAAGGGAGCCCCGTTATAGTATATCGACGCTTTCAGGCGCGGGTCCCGATTGGCAAAGGGATTATTCTCATCATACAGCACGGCTTTCGGATTGATGATGGGTCTCAAATGGTCTTCGTCTTCGTATCCGAGTATAGGCATCTCTCCGTCGATGGTCTCATAGCTGTCTACCAGCTCCTGCGAAGGGCATGAGCCTGCCCGTACTTGCCCTTCGGTAACGGGCAATCCGCAATGCTCCCACACGGTGAGTTTGTTACGCCCGGTCATTATCGTTTCCGGGTCTTCTACTCCCCTTACATCGGCTGCTGTCATGAAATACATGTCGTAAGGGGTATATGCCAAGGAGGCAAATCCTCCCGAGGGGACGGCCTTGTACAGGGAATACCCGTTTGCCAGACAGAGATCCAGCGCTTCTTTCGTTATCTGGGCAGCTTCGTCCCAATCCAACGTGCCATCGTTATTGAGGGGACTGGCCGCATATAAGGCGGCTTGTGACATTATTGCCGCACTCATCGCCTTGCTCCACCGGAAGCGGTAACTATCGGATGACCCGGAGTGCCATCCCAGTGTCTTATTTTCCATGGAAATACGACAGTCTGAAATAATCTGCCGGGCACACTCGGAGAACGTTGCACGACGCAGTTTGGAGAAGTCGTACCCTTCGGCAGAGGGGTCGTCGAGGATAATGGGCACTCCTCCGTAATTCTTAATCATCTGGAGATAATAAAAGGCTCTGAGGCCGTGTGCTTCTCCTTTGTAGCTTTCCCGCTGGTCTTCCAAGTGCATATTAGCGGTAGCGATACGGGCAATTATGATGTTGCATTTCCTGATAGGTTCATAATAATCCCACTTTTCCGGAGTTCCCAACGGATTGGAGAATGCCGATACAAAGCCGTTGCACCACTGGGACATCACTCCATTGGTGACATCGCCTACATCATGGGCTTCATCGCTTGCCGAAGCCAGAAACGTATTATCTGTATAATTGTTTCCCATGTTATTCCCGATTGCACCGTAACAACTGTTGAGGTAGCCTCCGAGAAGTTTCTGATTTTCGAATATCTGGTCAAATTCCAGTCTTCCGTCAGGATAATCTTCGATAGAGGTGCAGCCGAATGAGATTACCGCCCATGCGGCCAGTGCAATATATGATAATCTGTATCTTTTCATTTTACTTATCCTATATTTATTTAGAAATTGATATTCAACCCGAAATTAAACATCCTGTACACAAACGAATCGATGCTCTTGGACTCAGGATCAAATCCTTTGAACTTAAGGTCGGTCATCGACAGGAGGTTTTGCCCTGTGATATATATTCGGAACTGGTTCATTTTCATCTTCTTAACGATTTTATCAGGTAAAGAGTACCCTAAAGTGACGTTCTTGAGCCGCAGATAATTTGCTTTGGAGACAAAAAATTCATTGGCCAGCAAGCTCGATGAAGTTGTCGATGTCAATGCCGGATATTCTATTTTTTCCCCGGCGGCATAGCGTTCGGGAGTCCAGGCATTCCGGTGTATGTCCAGATATACGCCTTGTGCCTGATTTTCGAATACGCCAAGCCCGTCATAAAAGGCATTGCGCCCGGTCTCTCCCTGCAACTGGATATAGAGGTCGAAGTTTTTATATTTCATCTGTACGGAAGCCCCTGCCATAAAGCTGGGCATGGTTTTTACCCCATCGAGAGGGGCTTTGTCTCGCTCGTCGATAAGACCGTCACTGTTCAGGTCGCGATAGATAAAGTCACCGACACGGGGTGTGACGTCCTGATAAACGAGTTTACGGTCTGCAATTTCCTGCCGGCTGTTGAAAAAGCCGTTACCGTTGGAATAATCGATTAGATAACCGAATTTCTGCCCGATGCTGTATCCGGTCTTGCGGAAGGGGTAATAATACCCGATACTGGAATAATTGAGGTCGTTTGCATCGATTATCTCGTTCTTGTTCCAAGCGAAGTCTCCGGTCACCCCGATTTCAAACCCGGAATTCCATTTTTTGCTATATCCGACTTCGATATCCACTCCCTGATTCTGTACTTTGCCGACATTCGTATAGGGCAGTTTGTCTCCGGTGAAACCACTCAGGGCAGGGGTCAAGTCGCTCTGGCACAACACTCCTCTCTGTTGGGTACGCCAATAGTCTACCGACAGGCTCAACGAGTTGAAGAGAGTCATATCTACGCCATAGTTTTGCTGGTACGACTTTTCCCATTTGATATCCGGATTGCCCAAGGCTCCTTCTGTGACGAGAAAATTGGTAAATATAGAGCCTATGAGCCCGCTACCGCCCATATCTCTGATGTCATCGGCATACAGGTAACGGCTCGAAAAATTCCACAAGTTGTCGTACTGAAGAGCCCCGAATGACAACCTAAATTTCAAGAAATCCAGTACGCTCTGGTTTTTCATAAATTCCTCATTCGATACCACCCAGGCACCGGAAACTGTCGGAGAGAAATGAAACTGATTGCCTTTCCTCATCTGTTCGGAACCGGCATGTGTAAAGTCGAATTGCAGGAAATAACGGCCATCGTAGCCATATTTTGCATGTCCACCCAATTGTATCCGGCGGAAAGGCAGCAACCATCCGGCACTGGTACTGTCACCGAGACGGTCTTCGGCCAGATAATTCAAAAAGGCATCGACCGAGTGGACTCCGAAAGTGCGGTTATATTCGAGCATTCCTTGAAAATTCATAAAATATACGGTCGACGCGCTCTTGGACCAACTCAAGGCTTTCTCCACGTTGGTACCGAAGAGTACGAGTTCCCCTTCTTCATTCCTTACGTAACGGGCATAGTCGTACTCCCCGTTCCGGATACCGGTATAATATGAGTGGTACCCGACAATGCCTTTAAGCGAAAGTCCTTTGGTGAGGGCACTCAAATCCAGATTCAACCCGAAATCGGCATTCACATCCGTGGCTGTCTCCTGATTTACTCCTTTATAATTGATAGAACCATATATAGGATCGGAGAAATTCTCGGTGGTTACGATTTTACCGTCGACCAAAGGCCCTTCTATCGTATTGGGGGTCGTATAAATTTTATTGATAATATCTCCTCCCCGGGTTTCATTGTTACGGTATATCCTCATATTTGTATTGAGGAATGCTGTCATAAAGCTGAACAAGTCGATATCGATATTCGATACCAGTGTAAAACGGTTCTCGAAGTTGGCGGGATTATACTTTTCTTTCCAGTCTACTTTATACATTCCTTCCGTACGGGCATAACCGCCGTTGACATAATAACGTACTCTCTCGTTCCCTCCGCTGAGTTCTATATTGTACCGTTGCGAGGTACGCATGTCTTTCAGGAAGATTTTGCGCCAGTCGTTGTCGATACCGGTACCATCGGCAAAAGCAGTGATGTCGTCCGGGCTGTAAACGGGTTGCAACCCGTCATTGGCCAGTGCCTGATTACGTAAAACGGCGTATTGGTAAGAGTCGAGCATATCGGCCTTTACAGTAGGCATCTCAAGAGCAAAATTCAGATTCACATTGACTTGAGTTTTCCCGGGACGGCCTTTCTTGGTCGTAACCAATATCACTCCCTGTGCTCCGAGGGGGCCATAGAGTGCCTTTGCTGCGGCATCTTTCAGTATAGAGACCGACTCTATGCTTCTCGGGTCGAGCGAATTCAAATCGAGGGTTGGCGCCGGCACTCCGTCGAGTACTATCAATATCGCTTCGCCGTTCATCGAACTGAGTCCCCTGATATGTCCGTCATGATATCCCGCGAGCTTTCCTTGAAGGGTTTCGGTAAGGCCTTTGGACTGCCACAGTTCTATCTCTCGGCTCTTCACCGTACTCATAGACCCGGTGTAGGAAAAACGCGGTTCGGTACGGTCTAAGGCGATGTCGAGCATTTCATCGCTGCATGAGGCATCGGGGAGCATTTTCACTTCCATATCCGAATTCTCGGTTATCGGCAATATCTCGTTTTTATAACCGATACAGCTAAAAGAGAGTTTGCCGTCGGCTTTATCGGTATTTATATAGAATCTGCCTTCAGAATCGGTTATGACGTATTGCCATGAATCCAATATTTTGACGGATACTCCGGGAACGGGGTTTCCTGCCTCGTCGCGAACGACTCCGGCCAGATGTTTTGTTTGAGAAGCAGCCTCGCCAACTCCTGCCAGAGAGCAAGCCGCCACAACAATCATTACTATTTTTCTTATTTTTTTCATGATTATATTTTTAAGACTTGTTACCAACCATAATTCTGCCAGCGGTCTCCGGTCTGGTCTTCCAATGATGACACATCATCAATCGGTATCGGCAAGAAATGCCATTTGGCTTTATAGGAAAGCTTGCTGGGCGACGAACCGTCAGAACCGACGATAAAGCGTTCGTATGTCAGTTTGAGCCCCGAACGTTTGGCCCTCATACCGGTACAGAACTTTTCGTTCTCCAGATCTTCTTCGTTTCTCGTCCATCTTCTTGTATCGAAGAAACGGTGTTCTTCGAAGGCAAACTCAACTTGGCGTTCGTGCCTCAACAACAAGCGGGCTTCCTCCTGGGTAGTCGCGGTGACGTCTACCGACGGGTCGAACCCGGCGCGATGCCGTATATCGTTGATAAGCGCCAGCCCTTCGTCTATATGCCCGGCTTCAATGGCGGCTTCGGCCAGATTGAGATATACTTCTCCCATACGATAATGCTTCCACTTGCCGTCTTGTCCGGAGAGACCGGAATAGGCTTGCCAGTTACGGTATTTGTTCAGGTAATAACCGGTACGGGTGTACCGGCGGTCATTGTCGCGAAGTTCGCTATTGCCTCCGTTATAAGTCTGCACGACAGATTTGGTGTTACCTACGTATATAGAAGCCCCGTTATAGATTACCGTAGCATAGAACCGAGGGTCTCTGCCTTCGTAAGGGCGTGCCGGATTGTACCCTGAGCCCTCGGTATAGTTAGGCTGCAAATGTGTCTCGTCGAGGTAGGGTTGCTTCAAGTCCAGAACGGGTTTCCCAGTTTCGAGCATATCATAGGCATCGACCAACTCCTGGGAAGGCACGCAACCGGCCCTGTAATTGCTCTGTATAGGCAGACCCCATACCCACCACATGCCCCAGTTGTCCTTGATGTCCAACCAAATGGTTTCACGGTCGATAGGATTTGCCCCACCTGTGGCATTTTGTACAAAATATTCGCTATAAGCATTCGGATACTCATCCGGATGATGTTGTTGTGTGTACAGCTCATACCCATTGGCTTTCAGCTTCTGATAGCTGTCCTTGTTTTTCTCGTAAGCATAGTCCCAGAGATTTTCGCCACCGGTATTATACAGCGGGCTTGCGGCATACAGAGCAGCTTGGGAACGGATAGCTGCAGCCATGGCGCGGGTCAGGCGCCTGAATTCCCGGTCGTTCACTATACGCCACGGCAGGTCTTCGCACAGCATAGCCGTCTCGCAATCTTCTACGACAAACTTGAGGCAGTCTACGGCCGAGCTCTTTTTTACGGTCGAGTAGTCGGCATCGTCCGGGAAAGGGACTTTTATTATGGGAAGCGCTCCATACCATTTTATCAACTGCAAGTAATAGTAAGCCCGCAATACATGTGCCTCGGCCGTCATTCTCGACCGGTCTGTCTCGCTGTTGACTGCAGCGGTAGGGATATTCTGTAAAAAGACATTTATGGTGCGTATCGACTTCCAATATCTTTCCCAATACTGGCATTCGAAGTTTTCGTTATAACATGTCTCGAAGAGATTTTCACGGGCACTGCCCTGCCCTTTATAGGCATTGATGGCGCCGACCCCTTCCACATCGTCGCATGACCAAGACTCATCGCTCAGCGCCGAAGGCAGGTTGTCGAACCAATAATAGTTCATCATTTTATGAGGCAAATTATCGAATGCCTGGGAAAAATAAGCGGCCGTATAATCGGGATTGGCAAATACTTCTTCGAGAGAGAGACGTCCGTCAGGTGTAACGTCCATCACATCGCTACAAGAGCCTAACGATAGTGCAAAAGAGGCCGCAATGCAGGTATATAATAGTTTCTTTTTCATATCTGGGGATATTAGAATTGAATATTGATTCCACAATTGAATGTCCGCATCAAGGGGTAGTCTACTACCGATGCCTGTTCCGGGTCGAATGCTTTTGTAGGCAGCGCTGTCCACGTACAGAGATTGTCACCGGAGATATAGATGCGTACATGGTTCATTTTCGCTTTGCGGGTAAGCCGTGCGGGGAAGGTATATCCTATCTCTGCATTCTTGAGACGCATATAGGCGGCATCCATTATATAGTAACTATTCTGTATATGGCTCACGGAACCGGAATTTGCCAAACGCGGATGCGTGATTTTCTCCCCGTTGGCATAGCGCTCTTCATTCCAGCGGTTGTCGCAAATGTCCAGATAGTATTTGGAGCCTTCTTCTTCAAATATGCCCCGTCCCGAATAGTATTTGGAGTATTGTCCTACGCCTTGGAACATGACGGAGAAATCGAATCCTTTGTAAGAGGCTCCTATATGGAAGCCGTAGCTTATACGGGGCACCAGAGAAGAGTACTTGATAGGGGCCATGTCTTTCTCATTGATAATATGGTCTCCATTCAGGTCTTTGTAGATAAAGTCCCCCGGCTGGGGGATTCCTCCTCCGGTCTCATAGGTAAGCCCGCTATTGATGACATCTTCTTTACTGTTGAAGAATCCGGAACCGTCTTTTCCATGCTCAGGGTCTACGGTATGGTCGATAATGTATCCCCAATTCTGCCCCAAAGAGAATCCGGTCTCACGGTATCTGTAGGCATAGTCGCTCGACAATACGGCTTCGTCGGCCGATATGACCTTGTTTCTTGCGTAAGAGAAGTTTCCGCCAAAATTGATGTTCAAATCACGGGTGATGTCTGTATTATAGTCCAAGGTGATTTCGTATCCCTTGTTTTTTATCTCGCCCATATTCACTCTCGGCAATTGCGAGGATGTAAGTCCGGAGATGGCCGGGACGGTATTCCTCTCGATAAGAATGTCGCTACGGTCTTCGATAAAGTAATCGAAAGTCAAGTCCAAGTCATCGAAAAGCGTCAAATCGACGGCATAGTTCTGCTTCCACGCTACTTCCCAATGGATGTTCTTGTTCCCTACCATCCGTTCGTAAATTTTGCCTCCGTTCCCTAATGAGGGGATATGGCTGGTATGGTATTGCAGGTCGATATTGTCCAGATACAGGAACCGGGTGCTTCCCAAACCGTCATTCCCGACTTTGCCGACAGATGCCCTTAGCTTCAAATTGGAGATGATTCCGTTATTGCGCAAATTGTCCATAAAGGATTCGTTCGATATGACCCAACCCAAAGAGAATGCCGGGAAAAATCCGAAACGATTGGAGGGGGCAAACTGCTCCGTCCCGTTGTAACCTATATTGACCTCTGCCAGATAACGGCTATCGAATGCGTATGTACCGCGTGCCGACAGTCCCACCATATTGTAAGGGATGTCACCGCTGGCCACTTCGCGCAAATCTCTCTGGAAAAGCACCATACCGGTTACATAGTGCCTGCTGTTGAATGTGCGGTTGTAATTGAGCTGCATCTGCATATTGAGGAAGTAGTTGCTTGTCGTGGAGCGGTGCAGGCTCAAGGGGTCGTCCTCCTCATTATCTCCGTCGAAGGTGTAAATCGGCTGGTCCAGACCGGCAGGCTTGCGCTCATACTTGTAGGTCACGAAACCTTTCAATGCGGTGGTCACGTTATTGCTCCTCGACTCGAACGATGCCAGCCCTTTCAGGCTCAGGCCTTTTGTAATAAATCCGAGGTCTACATTCAACGACGCTATGGCATTCACTCCGGAACGTGTCTGCAAATTGTATCCGCTGCGATTCATATTGCCGTACCCCGATTCCAAGGTCTGTACCGGGTCGTGTACCACCTGCCCGGGCCTGACGTCGTGCACAAGGACGTTGCCTTCGGAGTCGGTCCCGTTTTCACGTACTTTGAATCCGGCTACGGTAAGCGGGCCGGGAGATGTGGGCCGGGCCGTTATCGCGTCGCCCCAGACGGCCGATTCCACCCCGTTCGTCCCGTTTACTTTTTCGATAAAACTGGAGAGGTCAAAAGAGGCTTTTATCCATTTGCTGAATGAATAGTCGATATTGGAACGGAAATTATAACGGTTCATCTTCGCCTGGGGGTCGTATCCCAGTTGCGATTTCGGTTCGGTATTGTACATACCTCCCTGGTATACATATCCTGCATTTACAAAGTACTGCAAGCGGTCGGAACCTCCCGATATGTCGACATTGGCTTTCACCATGGAGGCATAGTCTTTGAAGTAAATGCTTTGCCAGTCGGTATTGGGATACCAATAACGGTCTACGGGGTCAGAGGGCCCCGAACCATCGCGCCAAGCATCGAACTTGGCAACGTCTTTTCCGTCAAACTCGGGGGCTGCTCCTTCATTTTTGCGTGCTTCGTTGAGCAAGCGCACATAATCCCACGAATTGCGCCGGGTAGATTTACGGGCAAATGTCTGCATACTATACGAGAGGGAGGGACGTACTGAGACTTTCCCTTTCTCACCTCTCCGGGTGGTCACAAGGATAACTCCATTGGCTCCCCGCACTCCGAATACGGCTGTAGAACTGGCGTCTTTGAGCACGGTAATCGACTGTACTTCGTTGGCATCTATTTCGCGAATGCTTTCCCGGGGAATACCGTCGACCAGAATCAAGGGTTTCTTATCGTTGTACGTAGCTGCCCCGCGTAAAAACATCGTCACTTCGTCCTTGCCCGGGGCACCGTTGGTCTGTATGGTCGTCAGACCGGGAAGCCGTCCGGCAATGGCTGCCGTGATATTCGGGGCAGAACTTTTCTTGATGTCGTCGGCCCCGATAGAGGCGACGGAACCTGTCACGGTGACTTTCCGCTGTGTACCGTATGCCACGACAACAGTCTCATCGAGCAATTTTTCCGCAACTTTCATGACCACTTTTACTTGTGAGGTTTTCACAGGATATGTTGCTGTTTCATATCCCATGTAGGTGATTTCCAACACGGGTTTGGGAGTCGTCAGTTTCAGATTGAATACTCCTTCGAAATTTGTGACAGTAACATTGGCTGTTCCTTTTTCTTTTACGGTAGCTCCAATCAGGGATTCTCCGGATTCATCTACAACAATGCCTTTCACGTTTTTTATCTCGGCATATATCATTACCGGAGCAAACAATATAAGTCCCATCAGTAAAAAAAACCGGCATAGATTTTTCATTGGAATTTGAAATTTGTTAAGACTCATGTATATTAAATTTAGTTCGGTTTCCACTATACAAAGTAATGCATCGATTCATATAAGTACTATCGATTTTTGTCTAATTAATTTGCATATTTGTCTCTTTTATGCATGTGAGACTTTTTTGCATTATATACACAACATATTAATAATCAGTATATAAGAGTTAGTTTTGTCTTTACGTATACATTTCCGTATTATCGATACAGATGCAACAAAATGGTCTTGGCGCACCTGCTCATACCGGAAATTCCCGGTTTGTCTACAGTCATTTAAATACTTCCTGAACAAACCGGGAAATATAGTGACGCCAATTTCTCCAAGAATGACCGCCTTCTGTCTCGAACCAAGTATAAGGATAGTTGTTGAGAGAAAGGTATTTCCTGTAATCGAGGTTTGCACTGTACAGGAAATCATCTTTACCGATGGATATCCAATATAATTCGGGGGAGGTATCGAACTGTTTTTTCAATTTGAGTTCCATATTCTCGTAGACTTCACTATGTACTTTTTCTCCGGGTGCAACGGCTGCCGAAAACAATCCGATATAATCGAACATGTCGGGGTATCGTGCCGATATAAATTTGGCATGGAACCCACCCATCGACAATCCGCAAATGGCACGATGCGACTTTTTACGGGATGTGCGATAATGCGTATCGACGTACTGCACGATATCGGGGAATGTGCTTTCGAATGTCCCTTCCATCGTCTTCGGCAGATAGGGCGTCGGAGGGACAAGCCCGAGTGCAGACTCTCCGGGAGCTGCTTCCTGCGCTACATTGCCATTGGGCATTACTACAATCATGGGGTGTGCCTTGCGAGCCGCTATGAGGTTGTCCATTATCTGCGCCACACGCCCGAGGGCCAACCATGCCTCTTCGTCCCCTCCCATACCGTGCAACAGATAAAGTACCGGATATTTCCGTTTCGAACCGGGGTCATATCCGGCGGGTGTATAGACGGAGAGACGTCTCTTCATCTGCAACGACGGACTGTCGTACCATACCCGCGAGACCGTCCCGTGAGGCACGGCATTGACTTTATAAAGGTCTCCAATGCCTCCACCTATGATAAAGATATTCATCGTCGTGGATACATCCCGGACTATATACACGTTAGAGGGGTCTAACATCATCATGCCATCTACTACATAGAAATAGCTGTACAACTCTGAAGGCAAAGGCTCCGGGGTCGTATATTCCCAGATTCCTTCCGCATTTTTCTTCAAATCGGCACCTCCTGAAGAAAAGCAATCACTACCTACTCTCACCGATGCAACATGGTCCGGGGTCTTCAGCCGAAAAGTAACCCGGTTATCGTCATGTATTTCGGGAGAGACAATCGTGTGCCTGCTATCCAATGCTTCTTGGGCTGAAGCGGTGATGCCGACTGTCAAAAGCATTGTCAATAAAAGATTTTTTATCATACTGTCTTTTCTATAATTCAATGGTGAGATATGCTTATGTAACCTATTTTCCAACCGTCCATCGCAGGCAGAGTGACTATAACATCGCTACCGTCAGCTACGGCTTTCAGCCGGATATTTTTATGTCCGGGTCGTTTCCAGATGTATCTGCTTTTCGAGGCGCATCCTCGTAATCTCAGTTTTATCCCTGTATACCGGGATATGCTGCTGTTGAGTACCGTAACGGAACGCAGGCGATAACCGGAATCGACCCGAGGCACGACCACTACTTGTGCTGCTGTCTCAGTCATTACGGGCAACCGATGCTCCGATACCCAGTCGGCAGCCTGTATCAGGGCAATCCTCGAGGCATTATTTACCGCAAGGCTGAAGAAGGGTACTACTGCTACCCGCGCTCCGTCCGTCGAAGTATAATATCGGGTCTCTACGGCTTCTACCGATTTGCCACAAGGGTCAAGGCTCTTATCAAATCCACGGCTGCACGCTATATTCCAAGCTGCCCGGTCGATGAGTATGCCTCTTTCCCGAAACAACGATTCCCCTTCTTTCTGTCCCAATCCCTTAACGGCCTCGGCATCCATAAAGAGTGCAGAGCTGTAATCTCCGTCGGGACTGAATGGTATTCCTAAGGTTGCCAACTCTGAAATCACATCATTGGCTCCGGTGGTAAACCATCCGAAGGCGGGTTCTCCGGGATAATGCGGACGCAATACGAAATCGGGGCTGATATAGGGATTCAAACCTCCCGGCTGAGTGCCTCGATTGAACTCTACGTATTCTTCATAAAAGGACCGGCAAGCGGACAGAGGGCCAAAATAGTTACCGGCATACCAGCTCATGGGTTCCAATGCACTGCATATAATGGCATATGACAGTTGTGTCGCCCCCATGGAGAGGTATAGCAATGACTCAGTACACAGACCGTCAGGGGATTTTCCGGTATGTCTGTGCGGATGGCCTTCGATTTCGGCTGCAATCTGCGTTACATACGCGGGCAACCGCCGTATCTGCCGCGCCATGTCGAATGCTTTTCGTATCATGCCTCTGGGTTCATGATCATCGTAAAAACCACTGCCCGGACGAGATGCCGGGGCCTTACCCGTCTCGTCTTTAATGGCTTCAAAAACGGGGGTCCAATCGTATCCTTCGAGCAACTCGCGATGAAAATTGGGATGCTGCAAGCCGACAATTGTCTCCGGTGATACGGCATGTACGCCACGGGCAACAGAACGGGCTACTTGAGCCAGGCTTTCTTGGGAGAATTCTATCCATCGACTGCGCAAAATACCGTTGTCTGCATTGCCGTTCATGGCAGCAAGGAGAGATGCGGCCTCGTAACTGTATCCGTATTTTTGATTGAAGAGGGATATGCAAGTATTGCAAAAACACAGCATTTTTGCAGGCCAATGCTCCGTAATTCTCAAATCGTCGTCGAGCCATACTACCGACGGCTTGCATTGTAATGCGTATTGGGCAAAGGTATGCTCTACGTATTCGAGGAACTGTGCCTGCCGGGGACAACTGCACATTCGGGTTGCCTGCCCGGCATTGTTTACTATCGTTGTCCATTTATCGGGAATGGACTCCTCGGTATTGAATTCAAAGCCGTCTCCATGTCCTATCGTAAGTCCCTGCACAGACGGCTTTATTCCTATGGCTCTCAGCTGCCGGGCAGCTTCTCCCATTTTCCGAGCCGAACAGTTATGTTTCTCAGATAAAAGCGTATTATATTCCATGAAAAACCAGGCTTCATCCCAAAGTCCGGGATAATCTTCCAGCGCTGCCAACAGCTCATTTTTCAACGAATCGTCGGTATGGTGATGCGGCCAGAGCCGTAGCAACATCTTAAATTCGGATGCGGTTGCCCATACCGGCCATAAGAAGGACATGAATACCAGAGCTAAAATGTAAAGATGTGTTTCGGATTTCATTTGAATATGTCTATTACTTTGGCGTAATTGTATCCGTACTTGTCATATATCTGTGCCAAATGACGGAGACGTTGCAGGAAGGCCGAATAGTCCATCCGGCCGGGTTGGGACCATTGTACTTCAGAGAGTGCGGCCAATCGTGGCAGCAGCATGTACTGCACTCTGCCGAAAGTGGGCATATACTCGGTCCAGACGTTTGCCTGGACGCCTAAAATGTGTGTCATCTTTTCGGAATCGAATCCTTCGGGCACCGGATTCAGAGAGTACACTTTGTCTATCTGCGTCACTTTTTCCTGGTCGTAATCAAAGTAACAGTGGGACGTGGGGGAAAGTATGGCGTCGTGCCCTTGCTTGACGGCTTCGACGGCCCCGCCCATGCCTCTCCAGGAGTGCACTGTGGCGTCAGGGCCCAAGCCTCCTTCGAGTATTTCATCCCAACCGATGACTTTACGTCCTTTTGCCGCCAGAAATTTCTCGACCGAGACCATGACATAGCTTTGCAGTTTCTGCTCTGCCGAGTGTTTTTTGTCCGGGACTATGCCGAGTTCTTTTATTTTTGCCTGACACGCCCGGCACTCTTTCCAACGTTGTTTGGGGCATTCGTCTCCCCCGATGTGTATGTACTGCGAGGGGAAGAGCCCGGCTATCTCGGTAAAGACATCTTGCAGAAACTGCATGGTCTCGTCTTTTCCGGCGCATAGTACATCTGCCGGCCCTCCCCATACTTCGCATACTCCATAAGGGCCACCGGTGCATCCTATCTCGGGATATGACGCCAATGCCGCTGCAGAGTGTCCGGGAATGTCTATCTCGGGAATAATGGTTATATACCGCTCTTGTGCATATCTGATGATGTCGCGTATCTCGTCTTGTGTATAAAACCCGCCGTGAGGCGTGCCGTCGCCTGCCGTCTGTTTACGGTATGCTCCTACGGAGGTGAGCCGGGGCCGAGACTTTATCTCTACTCTCCAGCCCTGGTCGTCGGTGAGATGCCAGTGGAAACGGTTTACATTGTGAAGCGCAATGATGTCGATATAGCGCTTTACCGAATCGACGGGGAAAAAGTGCCTGACTACATCGAGATGTACTCCCCTGTATGCGAAGCGGGGCGAATCTTCTACGATACATGAGGGTATTTCCACTTCGGAGGCCTGCCCTGCAGGGAGTGCCTTGCGCAATGTCTGTATGGCATAGAATACACCTGCGGGAGAATTGCCGACGATGTGTATGTTTTTCTTGTCGACAGTCAAGGTGTACCCTTCGGCATCGGAAGAGGTATCTTTGACGCGGAGGCTTATCGTCCCGCGTTTCCGAGGTCTATCGGTCAGCTCGGGAACAATGCCTGTGATGTCGGTAATGTATTGTTGCAGAAAGGCGGCATTGCGCTTCTGCCCTTCTTCGTAGTATATTTTGGTATTGCTATCCAGAACAAAGGGGGCCGACGTACCGGCACAGATGGTACGCGGCACGGGTATTACATTAAAATCGGCTTTCGGGCCGGCGGCAGATGCCGTACTCAACAGGGCAAACAGCCCGATAATCGTGACGATTCTATTTTTCATAGGAAAGAGTTTATTGGTTGTCTACTTTGAATTTATATTTTCCTTGCGGCACACGCACGATACAGTTCCCGTCTTGTATCCTTTCGAACCGGACGTCTTTCGAGTCGCGTACCGATATCCCGCTTTCTGTCACTTCCGAGGTATTGCCTCCTACGGGTATGTATATGGTGGCTGTACTCCCTACGGGAACGGTCACGTTCATTTCCAGATTGCGGCCTGTCTGCCTGATTTCGGACACGACTTCGCCGTAAGGTGTCATGTGCGAGTAATAGACTTCGGGCAGCCGCTTGTCCAAGATGGGCTTTATGATGATATGTTCGTATGCGGGTCTTTCGGCATCGACATTGACTCCTGCAAGAATTCTGTAAAACCAAGTGAGTCCTCCTCCGAACATCGGATGGTTGCGGGAATCGGCTCCGTTCCATTTTTCCCAGGTGACGGTAGCTCCTTGTTTTATCCAGTTCCCGAAACTGGGAAAATCTTCCTGATTCATGGCGTTATAGGCGATGTCGTTGAGCCCGTTCAGCGCCAGTGTCTCGAAAAAGAATTGTGTACCGAATATCCCGGTATTGAGATGGTTGTCGTACTTGACCGAAATCTCGTGTTTCAAGGTCGCCACGACATCGTCGTAACGGTCGTCAGGGACACCTAATACCAATGCGAATATATTGCTGCCAAAATCTCCATAAGAGCGGGTTTCGGGATTGTAAAATTTCTTGTTGAAGGCTTTTTTTACATTGCCGGCCAATACCGAATAGTAACGGGCATCGTCCTGCAACCCCATCACCCGGGCGGCTTTTGCGGTAAAATCGGCACAACGCCAGAGATAGAACGTGTGCACGAGCTCGACAGAGGGTATGTCGAATGCGGGTGCCCAATCGCCCAGATTGAGCCAATAATTGGGTTGGGTCGCATTCAGATTGGCACGTTGTGCGAGCATGGTACTGTCGGGAGTAAGCCATGTCAGCATGTAGCGTACTTGCTCTTTCATGGCGAAATAGTTGTCTTCCAATATCTTCTTGTCTCCATAGTGCAGATAGAATTCCCAGGGCATGATATTCATGGCTGCGCCCCAGGGAACTCCTCCTCCGCAACCGGGTTGCCAGGGGGCTCCGTTGGGGACATAGCCGGTCTCTATATTCTGGGCATCTCTCATGTCTCGTATCCATTTCTGATAAAAAGCGGCAGCGTCGAAGTTGTGCATTACCGTAGTGCACACGACTTGCGCATCGCCTGTATAAGGTGCTCTCTCTCGGTGGGGACAGTCGCTGGCTATGCCCCCGTGCATATTGTCGAGCTGGCTTTGCCGCCAGATTTGGTTTATCTTGTTGAACAGCGGGTTCGAAGTCCTGAACTCTGCATCAATGGGAACATCGGTATTGACAGCTTCTGCCGTCATATTTTTTTCGGACAGGTCATGTACTCCCGATATGACGGCTTTGCGGAAGACGTACCATGTAAAACGGGGTGCATAGCTCTCCTTGCCTGTGCCCTTGAATATGTACCGGTATACTCCGAGGGGAGACTCGCAGATGTACTTGACATCGAGTGTATCGCCTTTGTTCCCTTTTATGTCCTTGAACCGTATCCAGCCTGAAATTTCTTTGCCAAAGTCTACTTCGTAGGTACCGTTGTCCAGCTTTTTCAAGGATACGGGCTCCAGCACTTCGGTGATTTTATCGGTAGGTGCGGTGTTTGCCGTGAGTGTGCCGACGGGGGCATTCCGATAAACGGCCCGGCTCCAGTCTGCATCGTCGCAGCTCGTCGTGCACCAACCGTCAGTTTCTTTATTGGCATCGTAGACTTCTCCTGCGAAGACGTCATCGGCTACAATCGGAGACTCTTTTACTTTCCAGGTTTCGTCGGTGCATATCATTTCTTTGGTATTGTCGGCGTATGTGATTTCTATCTGGCAGAGCAGGCGGGGCGACCCGAAGGAGCATACCCAACCGGTGGTGCAATCGTAGAATCCGTTGCCCAATATCGCCCCGGCTACGTTGTCACCGCGACGGAGCATGTGCGTGATGTCATAGGCCAGATACATGACCCTGTAACCGCGAAATTTGTTGTCGATGGATATGCCATAGTGCTTTATGTCTTCGCGTACGGTGTAATTGGTAAAGTTGGGGACTAAATAGTCGTCTCCTACTTTCTCTCCGTTGATATACAGCTCAAAGTAGCCCAGCCCGGTGACGAAGGCTTTTGCAGAGGTTATTTTTCCTTTGGCCCGGAATGTCTTGCGAAACAGCGGTGCCGGGTATTGTCGCTGCTCGTACTTTACCGGGCTGAGTACTCTCCGGGGGGCTTCTCCCTGCCAGGGCACTCCTATCCACCGGGCTTTCCAGTCGGCGGGTTCCAACAGTCCCATGCCCCAATAAGCGGGCTCGCTCCAGTCTGAAGCCCGGTCTTTATCGTCCCAGACCATAACGCGCCACCAGTAGTCTCCCGCCGACTTCAAGGGGGCTCCTGCATAGTGCACCAGCCGCGACACGGAGGAGTTTTGCCGGCCGCTGTCCCACGCGTCGTAGTCTCCTTTTTGCAATTTTTCTTTCGAGGTGGACACGACTATGCGGTACGCCTGTTGCGAGCGTCCTCTCTCCTGCCCGGAAGATGCATGGTTTATCCAAGAGAGGCGCGGGGCACGGGTGTCTACCACTGCGGGATTTTCCATATATTCGCATCTCAGGTTACCGGGGCTTATTTTCCCCCATGCCATATTGCCAAAAACAAACAGCATCGCCCCCAGAGAGAAGAGGGTACGTCTGTCCGGCCGGCATCCGGCCCGTAATTTTTCTAATGTTCCTGCCATTGCTCAATTTTTAAAGGATATGGATATTTCTTTGTTTTCGGGTTTTATTCTAAATATTCGTCCCGAGGAGTCTTTGCAGTCTGCGAATGTTCCTTTCTTACAGGTTATTTTATAATCGAATGTTTTTTCCCGGGCATCGATACGCTTGTCATCTATTCGTGTAAAAGGCAATGCGGTACCCGGCACGACGGAAAGTTCCATGTACCATTCCATGCGGGTGTTGCCGGCCGATTCGATTTGCATACGGACTTTGTCTTCGTCAAAGGTCATGACAAAAGTTGCTCCGGGTATTTCCAGCGGCCATCTTACGTAAAGACGCTTTCCCTTGTGTGCTATTTCGGGTTCCCGGCCTGTCGCTTCAATCATCGTACCGTCTTGACGGGCACAGAAAAGCCGGAGACCTGCCAACTTCTTGTCGGAGCTCCAGATATTCCCGTCGACAAAGGGCAAAGTGGTGTACAGGCAAGTAGATGTCGTACCGGGCTTGTCGATATAGTCGGAAGCAAATCTTTCATCGAAGAGGTGTATGTCCCTGAACCGGAATGTATTGCCTTCCCAAAAGAGATTGGCCCGGTAGTATTTGCTGTTGTACCATACGGTCTTTTTCCCGGTGTTTTTATAGTCGGTCAGTGCACTGATTGCCGAGGGTGCAGTGGTAGAATAGTTGTCTTTGTACCATCGTCCTGTCTCGGACAGGGTCTGGATGCGTATCGTATTATCGTCCCGAAGGCGTGCGAGGAGGGGTATCTGTATCTCCAGGCCTTTTTTCATGGCTCCCCAAGTAAAGGAATTTTCCTGTCCTGCCTGGACGTACGACAATCCCATACCGGGGTCTTTGAACATGGAGTCGAAAAACCATTTTACCCAAGTTTCCGACCCTCCGGCACTGCCATATACCGGCTCCAAGGTAACTACTCCTTGATAGTTGCCACCGATTCCCAAATCGTACTGGTATATGGGGTCGCTTCCCAGCATACGGAATACGGGTACGGGAATCTGCCCTTTCCGGGTCTGTGCCGGCATATATGCGTTTTTGCGGCTGGGGTAATATCCTCCCTGCCAGTATCCTCCCCAGAGGGTGTATCCGTCGGTTCCTATCTGGTCTCTACAATTGCAGGAAGCCTCGATATGGTATTTGTCGTACATATATGCCAGTGTATGGGCGTCTATAAACCATGAGCCTATGGCTGAGGGATATTTTCCGAATATTTCCTTGAATTTCGCCATATACACATCTACGAGTTTTTCGCGTTCTTCGGGGGTATATCCGGTGGCAAAGCCTACATCGGCATGCCAGTCCCACGGATACCGTCCGCGCCACTTGAGCCCGGCGGCTTCCACATGCGGCTGCGTGATTTCCCACCAGCCTCCTATTTCTGTTCCCGGCAGGGTTTCTTTTTTCAGCAGTTCCTGATATGAGGGCGATATAAGCGCATCGTATTGCAACAAATATGTGCCTTTGATACCGTACCGATTGAGGAGCTTTACCTGCTCGACAACGGTGCGGTAGAGCACTTCGTCGGTAATGGCGTCGATACGGGGTTCGGTCTGCCGTATAAAATTGATTACGTTGACTATTCTGGGAGCTGACGTGCTCTCCTGCTCTCCTGCTCGGATTCCTGCGGTGCAAGCAGAAAGGGAGAGGGCGAGGATACACAGTCTTTTCAATGATTTTACCATAGTTGAAATATTAATGTTTTATGTGTGATTTACTGTAACAAGGGGTGGAGAACGGTCATTTATAGTAATAATCGAATGCGAATATGTAGACTCCGGCAGTCCACCCCATGAAGGCTCCGGGCATGGCATATTCGTCTTTCACATCGGTACTTCCGCTGACGGCATTGTACTTTTCCCAGAGGTTGCCGGTGCGCTTGTAGATATCGGCCATACTGTGCACGTACTTTCCGGCTATCCTGCGGGCGGCTTTCCTGTAACCGTAACTGTCGAGTCCTTTTATCGCGAGATAGTTGAGTGCCGCCCACCCGTTGGGATAGTCCCACTGGTATACTCTCCGGCGGTCTCCTTTTTCACAGGCTGCGACTCCATTGGCACACTCCAGCCGGGAGAGGTTGCGATATATGGCGCGGGCTTGTTTCTTGCCCGCCAATTTTGCAAACAGTGTACTGAACACGGCAGCCGAAAGTACAGGGGAACGGCGCCGGTTGACATAGTCGTAATCATAATACAGCCCGTCCCGGGGGTCAAGGCACATCTCGTCGAGCAAGGCCTTGCGCCGGGCTGCAAGCTTTTCCCAATTTTTTGCTCCCCGGAGCCCGAGTTCTTTATAGAAATACGCGAAGTTGCGCTCATAGGCGTATAGGTTGGCATTGAGGTCTACGGGATTGTGGTCTTCGCATCTGGAATCGAACCGGGGGTTGAAGTCCCAGCCCGACTCTGCTTCTGCAAGAAAATGGGAGGCTACGGCACATCGCTCCTCATCATCGGTATAGTGAGCGGGATTCAGCCCGAGCCTTCCGACAATGTAGTTGTAGAATGCCATCAATGATGCTTTGTCGGCATTGTTGGAATACCGGTTGAGCCCGCTGGGGGTCATGCGCCGGGTCATCCAGAAGCCGTATTCTTTTTCGAGAGCCTTGCATGCCCGGGCAAGCCAGGCTTTGTCCCGGGTCGCTTCGTATACCTCTCTTACCATCATACTTGCATACGGGGGCTGCGACCTGTTGAGCATCCCCTCGCAAGTGGCATTGGGCATGTATCCGAACCGCTCAATCATCGCCAGTATGTTATCTATGTTGTTTTTTGCTTGTCCTGTATTCCCGTCGAGCAAGAGCCCGACATTGGTGAAATATGTGTCCCAATAGAACATATTTTGAAAGCCGTTTACGATGCAGGGCACACTGAACGGATAGGGCAAGGCGAAGTTGCCTACTGTATCGGCCGTGCATACACGTACGGTCTTGGGCATGTCTCTGTCGATATACGCTTTCAGATTTTTTGCCTCATCGGGAATTTGTGCCCGGCTGAAGGCTGCCCAAGCCATTGCCAATATGGTTATCGTCTTTTTCATTTTCGTATCGGTAAACCGGTATGTCATATTGTTATCTTATTTGTCCCATGTCATCGTGAGTTTCTGTAGCTCACGGGAATTGGGGCCCACCGAGATGTTGAACTTCCCGGCTTCCCAATCGTATTTCAAATCCTGATTATAGAACTTGAGCTGCCCGGTCGTAATGCGGAAGGTTACTGTCTTGGTCTCTCCCGGTGCAAAATCGACTTTCTGAAAGTCTTTCAATTCTATAACGGGTCTCGAAACAGATGCTTCGGGGTCTCCGATATAGAGTTGCACGACTTCTTTTCCGGTATATTTTCCGGTATTGGTAATGTCGATGCTCAGTGTTACGACATCGTCATCTCCTTTGGCCTTTTTCTTGTCCAAAACGGGTTTTCCATACGTGTACCGGTTATAACTCAACCCATAACCGAACGGATAGAGGGGTTCATTGACGCAATCGACATATTTTGTCGTCGCCCAGAAGCCGGAATACGGACGTCCCGTCCTGAGGTGGTTGTAATATATGGGTATCTGCCCTATGTGGCGGGGAAATGTGGCTGTAATCTTTCCTGAGGGACATACTTTTCCCAATAATATGTCGCACAGAGCTTCACCGGCCATAGTACCGCCGTGCCAGGCTTCTACAAGGGTGGAAAACTCGGCATCTTCCTCTGTAAGAATCAAAGGCCGGCCGCTGAATATGACGACAACGACGGGTTTTCCTGTTTTCTTGAGTTCGCGAAGCATCTTTTTCTGGCAGTCAGGCAGGGAGGGATTTACCCGGCTTTTGGCTTCCCCGCTCCAAGAGGAGGGTTCGCCTACGGCTGCAATTATAAGGTCGGCATCGCTTGTCTCAGCAATGGCCCTGCGTATGAGCGAGTCGGTGGGTATGGTGAATGCCCCGTCGTATATGCAATAGTCTTCGATATAATTGGCTCCTTGCGAGTAGGAGACTTCGCATTTCCCGGCCAGGGCTTCGCGGAGCGCTTCGTATGCCGAGTGCATCTTGTCTTTAGAGTAGCCGTATGACCATGTACCGAGCAGCTCTCCACGTACATTGCCCATAGGGCCTACAACGGCTATTTTACGGGGAGGGGTAATCGGCAGGAGCTGTTCTGAATTCTTGAGCAGGACAATAGACTCGGCAGCAAGCCTACGTGCGACATCGCGGTTTTGAGGTGATAGTACTTGTGATTGCCGTTGCTTGTTTTTCAGATACCTGAAAGGGTCTTCAAACAGTCCTAATTTGTATTTGGCTTCGAGCACTCTGCGGCAGGCGGCATCTATCCGGCTGAGGGGGACCCGTTTTTCTTCTACCGCTTTTTTGAGACAGAGTACATACAGGCTGGAACTCATGTCCATATCGAGCCCGGCGTTCATCGCCAGCTCGGTGATTCGTTGAGCGCCGCCCATTCCGTGTTCTGACATTTCGGCCAGCGAATTGGCATCGGATACCATGAATCCTTTGAATTTCCATTGGTCACGCAGCAAGTCGGTCAGGAGCCACTTGTTTCCTGTGGCCGGTACTCCGTTCACGACGTTGAAAGAGGTCATCCCACTACCCGCTCCCTCATCGAAGGCTGCCTTGTAGGGCGGCAGATAGTAGTTGTACATGGTTACGGGATCCATGCTCACGGTATTATAGTCGCGTCCGGCTTCGGATGCTCCGTACAAGGCAAAGTGCTTTACACATGCCAGAAGGGTATTGGGTTTGGAGAGGTCGTCACCCTGAAATCCCCTGACCATCGCCCGGCCTATGCGGGAGCCGAGGCAGGGGTCTTCTCCTGCACCTTCGGCAATACGCCCCCATCTCGGGTCGCGGCAGATGTCGACCATAGGCGCGAATGTCCAGTTGATACCGAATGCGGATGCTTCGTCGGCTGCGACCCGTGCGCTCTCTTCCAAGAGGGGCATGTTCCAGCTGCATGCACTGGCCAAGGGTATGGGGAAAATCGTATAGTATCCGTGAACGACATCGAGCCCTGTAATCAAAGGTATCTTCATGCGCGAATTTTCTACGGCAAATTTCTGGGCGTCTTCGGCTGCTTTGGCATCGAACCCTCCGACCGAACTGACAAGCCCTTTTCTTATGGCTTCGTCGAGTCCTATGGCACTGCCGACCACTTTGGGGCTGCCGACTCCTCCCAAATTCAACTGCCCGATTTTTTCTTCCAGCGTCATCTTCTTCATCAATGATGTGATAAAGTCATCCATCTGCCTGTCGTCCGAGGATTTTTTTGCCTCCCCGTACGTCACTGCCAATAACAGGATAATAAGGATAGTGTGTATTCGTTTCATTCCAATAAAAAATTTATTACAGACTTGTTTTCGCTTTATTTTCAAATAATGGCTTCTGCCGGGTGCCGGGGGATTATGGTGTTGTCCCCGGGCTTTATGGTTACATGGTCCGACAAAAGTAGTTGCATCGAAACAATGGGCTGCCATCTATATGTCTCATTTATTTGAATATTTGTTTCAGAATCGAATGGCGAATTTGTCTATACAAGGGTGGTACATTTTGCAATTTATCCAATCATCATTCTTATTATCAACATTTTATATTTTCAAAATTCTTATCAAAGTTTATCTCAAAATATTTTCCGACGAGCGGGCCGGCTAATATTTCACTTTTATCCAAGGGGCATTTTCTGCAACCCACTTTTTGAGCTCAACCGGGATATCGGTGCACATATAGTCACATCCCAAGTACGCCCCGAGCATAAAGTCCTGTACCGACTTCCCCGGCCACAGGCTTACGATAATGCCTTCATCGTGTGCCCGCCGTACACTTGCGCGACTGGTACCGTCCATGGTCGCCCCGAGGCGTTTTATGCCGACAGTCTTACAGAGGTCTATGGTCTCGTCGTTGCAGGGCTTGGAAGTGATGAGCAACAGTTCTACTCCGGGGTAGCGCGATTGCAAATAGCGCAACGCCCGATAATCGCTCGACGTGAACACATAAAGGGCATCTGCGGGCTTCTCCGCCATGACTGCTTCATAGAGTTTGTCGCAATACTCCTCAAGACGACGGGAGGGATAGAGATGTTGCGGAGCGGTCTTCATCTCAAACTCGACATAGAGCCCCGGCTTGTCGTGCAGGAAGCGAAGCAGTTCATCGAGAAAGAGCACTTTGTTCCCTTGCCGGGTATGCAATTGCTCTATTTCTGCCCGAGTATGCTGCTCTACCACGCCTTTGCCGTCGGTGGTACGCTCCAGCGAACTGTCGTGCGTGATGACGAGTGCTCCGTCGCGGGTCATCCGCACATCGGTCTCGAATCCCCGGTATCCTGCCCGATAACTGGCTTCAAAGGCCCGGAGCGTGTTCTCGTCGTGTTCCAGGCGCCCTCCCCGGTGTGAAAAGAGCCGTATTTCCTGATTTTGGGCGAATGTCTGGGCGACGCATATAAGGTATGTCGCAAATAACAAGAGGTACGGTTTCATTTTTATATCCATATTACATATAGTGTGATAAATTCGTACAATTACTTCGTTCCGATAGCGGACACCGCATTTCCATCACTTGCCGAAATGTTCGGTCAGGTACTCTTTCGGCGATATCCCGAAATGTTTCTTAAAGAGATTGGAAAAATGCGACTGGGTCCCGAAACCAGTCATCTCACTGATTTCTCCCAATGTATATTCCCGGGTCAATATAAGCTCGGCCGCGCGGTTGAGACGGTATGTCTTAAGCAAATCATTCGGAGTGGCTCCTGTAAGTGCTTTGATTTTCCGGTAGAAATTGGCACGGGAATAACCCAGCTCGCGGCTAAGGATATTGATGTTGATATCACCGTTGGATATGTTGTCTTCTATGTATTTGTACAATTTGTCGAGAAATTTCCGGTCGAGCGGGCTGAGCTCGAGCCGTACGTCTTTCTCCGCCGGGACAGAGTCTTGTGCTCCACATGCCGAAATGAGAAGGGCTTTGAGCTTGTCCTGCTTTGCCATCATCCTGTTGACTATGGAAATAAGCACACTCGGATTGAAGGGTTTGCTGAGGTACATATCGGCTCCCTGGTCATATCCTCTTATCTGCTCCTCGTCCATGACTTTGGCCGTAAGCAGGATTACGGGGATATGGCAAATGTCCTTGTTCTTCTTCACTTCACTGCATAGCTCATATCCGTCCATACGCGGCATCAATACATCGCTAATGATGATGTCGGGAACCGTCTCCACAGCCCTTTGCAACCCGTTGAGGCCGTCAAATGCCGTGGTTACATCGAACTTATCGCTGAACAGGCCGGCTATAAAGGCGTTCATATCGGGATTGTCTTCGATGATAAGTATCTTCCTGCGTTCGGCACCAGCCGCCTCTTCTTCTGCGGCATCGTCCGTAACGGGGATTGCAGGGAGGATATCACTGCCGGCTGCCTGTTCTGCTTCCTGCTTCATATCCATATCGTCGGATGCCCGTTCGTCTTCGCTATATGCACTCTCGCAAACGGGAATGACAACCGTAAAGGTCATCCCCCGGGAGACATTTCGTTCGGCACGTATTTTTCCCTTGTGGTTTTCGACCAAGTGATATACGTAGTTCAATCCTATGCCGAATCCTTTTATCTGCCCGTATTTCGAGGGTGTCACCAACCGGCTGAAACGCTTGAAGAGCCGTGTAAAATCATTTTTATCTATGCCTATGCCGTTATCGGTCACCCGGATTTCCATATACGTCCAATCGTTTCCGGTAGTTCTTTCCGGGTATTTTGTCAAGTCGAGCTTGACGATAATGCGACCGCTGTCGAGCGTATATTTGGTCGCATTCATCAGCAGATTGTTCATAATCTTATCCAGCTTATCGGCGTCGTATATGACCGTAAGACTGTCGTACGGGCAGTCGAATTCCACTATCTGATTTTTCTCTGCCGTATATATATTGTATAATTTAATAATATTTTCCAATTGGTGAACACAATCGTGCCGACTGACTTTCAGCGGAAGTGTTTCGTCCTTGACATGGCGAAACTTCAGTAACTGGTCGGTGAGGTCGAGCAACCGGTCTACGTTGCCGGCTATAAAATCGAGATTCGACTCTACTTGCTGCTCGCTCAGAGTCCGATATTTGTCTTTCAACATCTTTACAGGGGCATAAATCAGAGTCAGGGGTGTCCTCAACTCGTGCGATATGTTGGTAAAAAAGTTTACTTTCATCTGGGACATTTTGTGTTCCTGCTCAATTTTTGCCTCGATAAGGGTATATCTTTCTTTGGCAAGCTTGAGACGGACATATAGTTTACTGAACAGGAAAACAAGCAATACCGCCAATACCGCATATACGGATAGCGCGAGAGGATGCAACCAGGGTGCGGGACTGACTTCGACGTCGAGCAGCTTTCTGGGCTCACCCCAGGCCCCGTTACGATTTTTTGCCTTGACCAGGAAGGTATAACTGCCTGCCGGCAGGTTGGCGTAGGTAGCCCGGTTGTATTTGCCTATATAGTTCCATGTGTGGTCGAAACCTTCGAGCATATAGGCGTATTCGAGAAACGACAGACAGTCATAAGCAATGCCCGAAAACTCGAAACTGACAACATTCTCGTCATGGTCGAGTTTGAGGTTCCTTATCAAGGATATATCCCTGTCGATGACTCCGCCGTCTTCGGGTACCACGCTGTTGCCGAAAAGCTTGAAGTCGGTAAGATATATGGGAATGTCTTGGCGGACAGGCTCCACGTTATCGGGGAAGACTTCTTCGAGTCCTGTGTTCCCGCCGAAATAGATATGTCCCCGGCTGTCCTTGAACGTACATTTTTCATGGTACTGGTTGCCTCCGATACCGTCTTGCTGGAGATAGACGTTGATGGTATCGGCCGGTGATATGCGGTATATGCCGTAAGAAGAACTTGCCCATACATTATCGTGCGCGTCGCACTCGATGCCTACCATGTCATTGCGCTGGAGCGGGTCGTACTGCTTCAGCGTCTTCTTTTTCAAGTCGTATTTCATAAGGCCGTTGCCGTAAGTGCCGATCCACAGGTTGCCTTTAGCGTCGAGCCTGAGTTCTACGGCATTGCTCCAAAGCTTCCGGCACTTGGCATCGAGAGCACTGGCTACCAGCGAATTGGCATCGATGACGTAGATATTGTCCATGTATGCCGAAAAGAGCATCTTGTCATCGGAAAGGGGTATGATTTTGGTGATGTTGTTGCTGTTGGAAACGGCCGATGTGATATGTTGCTTGAGAATAAGATCGTCGTCGTAGATATATAATCCGTTTTCGGACGAGCCCGCCCATATCCTGCGGTTAGCGTCTTCGGCTATGGTAACCACATTTCCGGTTCCGGAACAGGTTTTTACCAAAGAGAGTTGCCCGTCCCGGCCAATGTTGCAGACTATAAGCAAATTTCCATACCCGACCCATAACCGGTTGCGGGTATCACAGTATATTTCCTGCACAAAGTTGCTGTTGAACACCGACAGCCAAGGGGTCGTGGAGGCGTTGTACCAGACCACTTTCCCGGTGGCGGTATTGTAATATGCCAGGCCGTCATAGCGGGTTCCTATCCACATATTTCCATACCGGTCGGCGGTAATACGGGTGACAAACCGGTTTCTGAACAGGTTTACTATGGCTTTGTTTTCATTAAATATCTTTTTCTTGTTCGAAAGCATGAAATGCCCCCGGTCGAAAGTCCCGAACCACACGTTTTTTTCCTTATCGACAAATGCCGTATTGATATCGACAGAGGGTATATCGGCAAACTCGTCGTTGTTGTACCGGCTTATCACATCGCGGGTTTCCATGTCGTACACAAGCGCACCTTTGTTTCTTGTGCTTATCAGCAACTTACGGCCTCCGTCGACGGGCAACATCTGATTGATACGCAAATCGTCGAGCGCATGAGGGAAATCGCCGTCGCTGATTTCGAGGCTATGCAAATCGAGGAGCTTGATGCCGTTTTCGGTACCCAAAAGTATCTTTTCACGGTCACTGACCATACAGTTTACAACATCGTCCCGTCCTACGACGATTTTGGAAATCAGGCTCAACGAACGGTCGAGCTTTATCAGCTCTGCCCCATTGGTGAGCCACAAGTTGCCGTGACTGTCGGTAACGGCTCCATATATGACCTGCCTGTCGACTTCGATGCGCGGTATAAGCGTCTTGTTTTTTTCATCTATCTCGTACAGCCCGTTATAGCCGTATGTATATATTCTCCCGGCATACTGGACAAATCCGAGAAAAAAACTTTCCATACCGGTCGAGGTACTCTGCGAGTATCGGTGAAACTCGTACTTCCCCCGTGCCATCGAACAGATACCCTTCCCGGTAGATATCCACAGCTTGGAGGCGTCATCGACATAAAGGCCTGTAATGAGATTGGAGGGTATGGAGTGTTCGTCGGCTTCGTCATAGAAGAATACATCATAGCTTTCGCCGAAGCTCTTACAAAGTCCGTTTGCCGTAGCTATCCATATATATCCCAAGCTGTCTTGGGCAAAGGCATTGACCCGAAGGTTTGACAAATCGGTGCGATGCAACGGCTGTGAAAGGACATCGGAGAGTGCCGACAAAATAAAAACACAACATAGCGATATCGTCAGTATTTGTTGTCTCATAGAGGTTTCATGGATATTAAAAAAAATAAACAGGTGTGATAAATCATTGTGTAAATTTATCTCAAAATATCGTATATTTCAAAACAAATTTGTACGATTTCCCTATTTTGAGACTTATATAATAACTTTTGAGACAAAACACGAGACTTTGAAGACAAATATCACACAAATCGGGATAAATGAAAAACTGATACGGCCGTAAATTGCGTAACATTGTAAATCAAAAAAAATCAACTTTATCAAACAATAATTTTACGTAATGGTGAAACCTCATTTATTTATAGTGTTTTCTCTCTTATGCTTGTTTGCGCTCAGCTCCCAAGCGAAAGTCACGCATACAACCGTACCTCCGGCCAGAATCGTCTGGATGTCGGATAATACCGGGAAATTCGTCTCCAATCCCAATCACCTGTTGGGGACATTCAGCGGACAGTTATCGGTATCTGATACTTCGTATGCAACCCTGATGAGCTCCGACACGCATCAGGCCTCCATTTTACTGGATTTCGGCAAGGAAATGTATGGAAGGATAAAAATATTTTCGGCTATCCGGGAATGTAAAGTTCCCGTCAGATTGAGAATACGCCTGGGCGAGTCGGTCACGGAGGCCATGAGCGACGTGAATATGCCGGATAACCCTCAAAATCCGACCAACGAGCATTCGTTGCGTGATTTTACGGTCTCGGCTCCGTGGCTGGGCTCTTTCCAATGCGGGAACAGCGGCTTCAGGTTTGCCAGGATAGACTTGCTCGATAAGGATATAAAATATAACTTGCGCCATGTATCGGCTGTCTCGCTGATAAGGGACATCGAGGACAAGGGGTCGTTCTGCTCTGATAATGAACGGATAAACCAAATATGGCAAACAGGTGCTTATACCGTAAAACTGAACATGCAGGAGTACCTCTGGGACGGGATAAAGCGCGACCGGCTCGTATGGGTGGGCGACATGCATCCGGAGGTGATGACGATAAACAATGTATTCGGGGAACAAGAGGTGGTGTACAAGAGTCTCGACTTTGCCCGCGACGATACGCCTTTTCCGGGCTGGATGAACGGGATGTGCTCCTATTCGTTGTGGTGGATAATCATACAGAAGGACTTGTATATGTACCAGGGCAACCTCGATTACTTAAAAAGCCAGCGCGACTATTTGCTCCGTCTCGTCAAGCAGATCGACGAGAGGATTGACGAGAACGGGATGGAACGGCTCGACGGAATACGCTTTCTCGACTGGCCGACATCGGAAAACCGGAATGTGATACACAGCGGACTGCAATCGCTCTCTTTCATGGCGATGAAAGCGGCTGTACAAATCGGGGAGTATATCGGTGACAGGGATATGATAAGAATGGCATCGAGCTGCCTCGAACGGATGAAGGGGGTGGCCGTGGATGCTCATGATAACAGCCAGGCGGCAGCGTTGAATATCATATCGGGGTTGAGCACAGACCCGGAGAAGGATTGTGAAACGATATTGAAAAACGGCCTTGACGGTTTCTCAACGTTTTACGGGTATTATATGCTGGAGGCTCTTGCCATGCTGGGCAAATATGATGAGGCTCTCGACTTCATCTCTACATATTGGGGAGCGATGCTGGACTTGGGGGCGACTACTTTCTGGGAAGATTTGAAATATGCCGACGTAGCCAATGCGGCACGCATCGACGAGATAGTGCCGCCGGGCAAGCATGACATACATGCAGGCGGGGGTGCTTATTGTTATAAGGGGTTGAGGCTGAGCCTTTGCCATGGATGGGCATCGGGCCCTACATCCTGGCTTACCCGGCATGTGCTCGGCATCGTCCCGATAGAACCGGGATGCCGTGTCCTGCAGGTGAAACCCAACCTCGGCCCGCTACAGTCGGTCAAAGGGACTTTTCCCACTCCTTACGGTATCGTAACGGTAAGTTGCACGAAAAACGGCCGGGGAAAAGTCGTATGTGACATACAGGCTCCGAAAGGGGTAAAGATAGTCAGGTGAAACAACATAAAAGAAATATAAGGGATATATTATCATGAAATCGATGAATTTAAAATCGTCTTTGGTCGCAGCAGCCTTGTTGTTGCTTACGGTACAAGTACCGGCTGCCACGGCTACCGACAGTTACCAGGATATGCGCAAGGTGTTTGCCTCGCCCCAAGATGTACAAACCAGTTGCTACTGGTACTGGATATCGGGCAATATAAGTAAAGAGGGTGTCATCAATGATTTGAAATCGATGAAAAAGGCGGGTATCAACCGGGCTTTTATCGGATTCCAGGGTATTGCAGAAATGCCGCACGGCCCTGTGTATATGCAGAGCGACGAGTGGTATGACATCGTACACGCTGCTTTGAAAACGGCTACTGAAGAGAATATCGAAATCGGCATTTTCAACGGCCCCGGATGGAGCCAGGCCGGAGGGCCGTGGGTAGACCCGAAACAGTCGATGCGTTACTTGGCTTCACAACATGCTCTGGTAACGGGCGGAGGCGAAAGGGACATCGTATTCCCCCACCCCGACAACTTCCTGCAGAATGTAAAAGTGCTTGCTTTCAAACGTAACAACATCGCTCCTGATATAAGGGCGA
The DNA here is from genome assembly GCF_015097275.1 of Coprobacter secundus subsp. similis. GTDB lineage: Bacteria > Bacteroidota > Bacteroidia > Bacteroidales > Coprobacteraceae > Coprobacter > Coprobacter secundus. Next base: position 271,662 of record NZ_AP023322.1, on the reverse strand, counting down.
CGGTAGATCATATTACGACAGAGGGCGTGACGGATGTCGCCCGGATGTTCGACGGGGACTTGAATACTACAGGCGGATTTGAACGCGATAAGGCCAGCATTACGGTAAGGCCGTCGAAGAAGGATTTTACACTCCGCTCTATCCGGATAGAGAGCGCTACGCCTATCAGGGCTTACTTTTCCGTAAAGGTGAAACGCAACGGGGCTTTCGAAGAGGTTTGTTCTTTCGGGGCCGACCGCACAGTTCTAAAGAACGAAGTGGGATATGACGGGCTGGCTCCTACGGCTGTGGCTGTACCCGAAACGCGCGGCGAGGAATTCATGGTAGAGATGAATATCAATGCCAACTGCAAAATAAAGGAATTCAAATTGTCCGAAACTCCTATCGTAGACCGCTATGCAGACAAGATACTGAGCAAAATGCACCAGACTCCCCAGCCGATGTGGCATGACTATAAATGGGACAACCGGGTTTCTTATGCACCGGATGCCGTAGTTTCGGAAAGGGATATTATCGACATCACCGACCACATCGATGCCGACCGGGTTGTCTGGAATGTCCCGGAGGGTGATTGGGAAATCGTACGTACTTACATGGCTCCTACGGGCATATGTAATGCCCCTGCCATAAAAGGCGACGGGGAAGGCCCTGAGGTAGACCGCTGGAACCGGGAGAACTTGAAACACCACTACGACAGTTTTATAGGCGAGATACTCAGACGGGTTCCGGAAAATGACCGGAAGACCTGGAAAATGATTGTATGTGACAGTTATGAGAAAGCTACGCAAAATTATGGAGACGACTTTATCGACTATTTCAAATCGCATTTCGGATATGACCCCACTCCTTACCTTCTCACCTTTGACGGCATTGTGGTAGGCAGTACCGACAAGTCGGACCGCTTCTTATGGGACTTGCGCCGCATGATTGCCGACCGCCTGGCCTATGACCATATAGGCGGTATGCGGGAGCTTGCCCACAAAGACGGGTTCGGTATATGGCTGGAGTCATACGGGCATTGGGGGTTTCCCGGTGAATTTTTGCAGTACGGCGGCCAGTCGGACGAAGTGGCGGGCGAGTTCTGGAGCGAAGGCTCGCTGGGCGACATAGAGAACCGCGCGGCGTCATCGGCGGCTCACATATACGGAAAAGGCAAAGTATCGTCCGAATCGTTCACGTGCGGCGGGCCGGAGTTTGCCCGCAGTCCCCGCCATATGAAACAGCGGGGCGACAAGTTCTTTACAGAGGGTATCAATAATACTCTACTTCACTTGTATGTCTCCCAACCCGATGAGACCTCTTTTCCGGGACTGAATTGCTGGTTCGGGAACGAATTTAACCGTAAAAATACTTGGTACAGCCATATAGACTTGTTTACCGACTATCTGAAGCGTTGCAATTATTTGCTGCAACAGGGGAATTACGTGGCCGATGTGGCTTATTACATCGGAGAGGATGTCCCTGTAATGACAGGTATTACCGAACCGGCTCTGCCTAAGGGATTCCAATATGACTTCATAAATGCCGAGGTCATCGAGAATTATCTTTCTGCCAATGAGGAGCATATATTGTCTTTGCCTCATGGCACCCGATATAAATTGCTTGTTTTACCGCCGAGCAAAACCATGCGCCCGAGGGTCATCAGAAAAATAAAACGGCTTCTCGAAGAGGGTGCCATCATTCTGGGCCCCAAACCGGAAAGGTCGCCGAGCCTCCAAGACTATATGGAGGCGGATGCCGAAGTGAAAGCTATTGCCGACGAATTGTGGGGCAACAGCAACTCTCAAACGATACGCCGCATAGGTAAAGGATGGTTGTTTGCCGGATACAGCATAGAAGATATATTCGGTATGATGGGATATATGCCGGACTTCCGGATATCTATCGACAGTGACGTGAAATATGCCCATACGACACAGCGTGACCGGGATATTTATTTTGTGAGCAACCAGACCGAAAAGGACATTGAATTTACGGCTCAATTCCGCATCGGAGGGAAAGTTCCTGAATTATGGAGCCCGATGGACGGTTCGGTACGTACCCTCAAATCGTTTGTAAACGTGGGGAATGTAACTCATATCCCGATGAGACTGCATCCCAACGAAAGCGCTTTTATCGTATTTGACAAAGATATATCGGGTGAGCCCCAAGTGTTGGACATGGCTCTCAACTATCCGGAAACAAAGGTGTTGTCCGTGATAAACGACGACTGGAGCCTGACTTTGAAATCGATGGTCAACGACGGGAAGAAACTGAAACCGGAGGCTTTGAAAGATTTGTCGACGATGGATGATGACTATGTGAAGTATTTCTCGGGTACGGCTGTATATACAAACTCATTCAAAATAAAGGAGATTCCTGCCGGCAAAAGGGTAATTCTCGACTTGGGAGAGGTATACGAAATGGCTAAAGTGAAGGTGAACGGAAAGTATGCGGGCGGTGTATGGACGGCTCCTTATACTCTGGATATCACCGATGTCTTGAAACGGGGCAAGAACTCGATAGAAATCTCAGTGGTAAACAACTGGGTAAATCGTCTGGTGGGGGATTCCAGAGTACCGGAAGAGAAGCGAAAAACATCGTATGTATGCCGTACTTACCGGCCTAAATCTCCGCTTCAAAAGTCGGGATTGACGGGCCCGGTCAGAATCCTGACCGAATAGTTACGTCCGGCTAAAAATACTTTTTGTGACGCAGAGGCGCAGCGTAGATGCATCGGCTTATTTTATCTTACGCTGCGTTTCTTGTTGTCATATAATGACTCAACCTCATCTGCCGCCCCCGAATTTTTCCGACGCATTAAAAGGTGCAAAAAAACTCGTCCTGCCGGACACATTGCATCGGGAAGGGGTTACGGATGACGAATACCGTCCCTACGAGGGTTGCAACGCCACACAGATGGCCTTCATTGCAGACAGCATAGCGACAATCTGCAACATATCCTATCAATGGAAGGCATTCGGCAATTACCGGCATCTGTCCAGTCTTCGGCAGTTGTCAGGCACAAAAGACCGCAAAGGCTCCAAGACGGAAAAGAAGGACATCTCATTATAGACTTGTTCAAAAAAACGCCGAAGCCGACAACATTCTGTTGGGTTCTCCCATTTATTCCGCTGATGTTCCATCTACATTAAAAGCTGTCATTGAATGTGCCAGTGTGGTAAGCGACTCCAATCCGGGCATGTTCCGTCACAAGGTTTGCGGAACAGTTGCCGTAGCAGGGCGTGGCGGAGCCATGAATGTCATCGACACTCTCCACCATTTCTTACTGAATAAAAAAATATCGGGTAGGCTCTACTTATTGGGACATCACCTACGGCCTGTCTATTAAAGGAAAACAAGCCAGTAAATCAGCCACCTTTTCATTGAAGTTGTTATTCGGAGAAACGGATGCGAGGAAGTATCTTCCATGAGCATACCACGTGTCTTTAATATCTGAATAATCTGTTTCGGTGAGGAATACGGTTTGATGAAATTCGTTTTCATACAGGTATAATAAAAAAACGACCCGCCGATTTGAGCATCGTTGAGAGGCTTGGCAGGTTCTAATGTTGTAAAGGCAACAAATCTTTTTTAAGTACCCAAATATTCGATAACTTTGTTTTCAAAACTGCATTATGAATATTTGTACAAACATTGACGGTTGTTCAACCTTATTCTTTTTGAAATACAAACAATGATACTAAAATGGTACTAAACAGTATATATACTCTTTTGTCTATCACATAAAATACATAAAAAAATACACAAATTGTAGCCTACCATGACGATTTTGGTATAGGAATCGTCAACACGATTGAGGGAATTGGCCTCTTGCTGCCGTTTCTCTTCATTGTCCACGGTAAGAGATTTGTTTTCGGGCTATTATTTCTGACAGGGCTTTCATCTGGTAAAAATTTCATACGTATCTAATGTTTCGTCTAAACCTATTATCCCTTTGGGGGCTTCATATCTCCAACTATATCCGTATTTCGTATCGAGATAGTCAAAAATTATCCGGTTTTTCCTAACTTCGTGGAAATAGCCTAAGGCCGTCATTCGTTGCGACTTGTCTTGCAAACTTTCTTTTGTGTAAAACGACCCTCGAATCCCGTATTTAGTCCAAAATGTCCTTTTCAGTACCTCACATATTTCCTTCTCCGGAAGTATCAAGGACAGTTGCGGGGTAGAAATACTGAGATTTGATAATGTGATTCTCAAATCTACATCGTTGCCAATGAATAGTGTTGTATCTACAGGCTCAAGACCGATATATGAAAAGGTCAGATGATATTTCCCCCTTCGCAGGCCATCTATTCTAAAATATCCTTCTGCATCTGCCAACCAACCTCGTGTCGGTATTTCCTTGACCCGGATATATGTGCCACCGCCTAAAGGGGAAGTTGTTGTATGGTCAGGAACTATGTGTTCTTCTACAAATGTTTTTCCTATTATGGAAAAATATTCCTTTTGTGCAGATGCTGTAAAGGTAAGGCATAAGAAACCGGATAGAATAATCTTCTTCATAAATCATGTTCCAAATCATAAATCATATACAAATACTGAAGGCTTATCGGAGGCTGGTCGTCAGTCTAACACGTGCTCGGGCATGTCATTTGTCCTTGCAACAAAGTAATATACTGTATTCGTTTCGGTATCTGTGGCATTCATCCCGACGGGGGATATTTCTTTTGTCGCCGGACTCTCAACGGGGGCATGCCAATCCCAGCCTAATAATCCTTTTATGGCATAAAACATGGCTTGGTCTGTACCCGACAAGTTGTATTTATATGTTTTTTTGCCTTCAAAGTCTTCATGATAGGTCAGTTCCATATATGGGATATTGCTCTCTACAAAGAACTTATAGCTGCCTGTATGTCTTAATGTCATCTCTTTATCATACAGATAGAAGTCTTTATCTTCATTGTTGATTAAGAAAAACTCATCCTCTTGCCGGTAGGGTGGTTTTATCGGATTGGCAACAGCCAGATTCAGGTAACTGTCTACAATCTTGATTTTCAAGTCGACAGTTTCATTTGCAACTTTGTCCCGAACTTTGATTGTCGTTTCTCCTTTTTGTTTCGGATGTATTTCCAAATTACCCATATCAGCAGGGCTTGATAAATCTACGGTAACTTCCAATATGGAGGGATTTTCTATCTCGACAGCATAATCTCTATTTCCTCCTCGTATCATGATGTCTTTCGCTCCGACCAAAGGTCGTTCGTAATAGTCTTTTTCAAATGACAAATGATGTATTTCCGTGGCTTCGTTATCATCGTCATTACAGCCCATAAAACTGAGTGTGTATATCAATAGCAAGAAGGTTTTCCCAAAAAGTTTTGTTTTCATTGTATTCTTTGACTTATAAATTCTGCACTTACGTATATTTTTCCGAATATCTTTCGTAATTGCAAATTTAGAAATTCTCAGGAAAAAGATACAATAATTTCGGATTGAGATGAAAAATCTATGACGTTGTCATAACCTAATCTGTTTTCTGTTACAAAATTATTCTTTTTATGCGTAACTGTCAGATTTGAGTCTTGACTAATTCAAGTTATTTTCTGTCAAATCCTTTTCTATAAACTCCAAACCATAACACTCTTTTTCCAATGTAGTTTCAATGTTTCTATCCAACCTAAAATACTGACATCCGGTGTGCATTGTTTCAAGTGGATTTCTTGGAGTTCCTTTTCTTTTATACCTTATGCAGATATTTTCGTGACAGATGCCATTCACCTCCCTTAAATAGTAACAGATTTCACAAAGGCACAATACTTTTTTCTTGTTATAACAACGCAATACCGCATATTGTCTCATCACTTTATAGTTTTCTGTACCTTTGGATATAATTATCTCATATATTGCACTTTTTTTCTTTGTACTCATGCAACTTTCTGTACTCAAATAATATTTACCACTGGAAAACAATCTAAATTTCAATACTTTACGATTTACATTCTTCCATGATGTGGTCTTCAAATCTTTATGTCCAAAATTGAAGAATCTGACACATTCTCCACGTAAAGGTTTATCATACAATTCAAAAACATCATTTTCACATCTTACGGCTACTTCTATTGTCCTATTTTTTAGATTCCCCGGTTCTATGCGGCATGTCTCCGCATCTATGACTATTACTATTGCTGTTTTCAAATCCTCACCCCGTTTCAAGACTATGTCATAAGAAAATTGCTCATTAGGAAATTTATATTCTATTTCACACGAATCATATCCATACGCTTTCAAGTCATAAGGTATTGGAATTGCAACGGAACAACAGTTTTCATTAAAGAGCAAACACTGATGCCCTTTTTCGCATAAGTGCCGTTGGGGTATATATACATCGAACTTATGTTGAGTGTTGAATCTTCTACATAACACCTTTTTTGCAGCTTCATGCAAATAAAAGTCATCCTCACATGGTATGTTTTCATCCAAATGTAAAAATGAATAATTTCCCCTATCATCCACATCTACAAATACTTCTTTACCACAAGCTATGCAAAAGTAAGTATGCTTATTTGCATCAATCTCATCAAGATTGTACAAATTCACTATTGTATTTTGCTCGTCAATGGCAATATGGCGAAGCATTCTTTGCCCCAAGTTGTAACCATTACCAAAGTTGTAATACTGGACGTAGTTATTCTTTTCGTAAAATTGAAATGGATGTAAATTCTCGTGGTTATAAATCCACTTACGCCTTTCTCCACTGTTTTCGATGAAACTTTTAACTTTTGCAGGGTCAAGTTCACAAGAGTTTAAATCTATTTCCACACAATCTATTTTTGCTGAAATAATCTTGCCGGCCTTTTTGATATCCACTTCGTGTGAGCGTTTGAACTCCACCCACATAATACAACCATTTTCTGTATACCCAATACAATCAGGGCGCAAAGACAATTCTCTGTCAAACACCTCTATTTCTACTTTACCGAATACAGTTCGCTTTTCTGTTCCACCTTGTCGAACAGGAGGCAACATAATAAGTTTATGTTCTTGCAAAATATCCTTAGCCATTTTGTGGAGAGCCGACTCTATTGCTCCGACACAATCACTTCCGTTAGCGTGCGCAAAGTGATGAACCTTACGGCTTCCTCCATTCTTAGCCACCAATTCACTTTTACAATGTGGACAAAAGCACTTACATGCCAAACCTGTTGATACACTATCAATGTGTATCAACTTACCATCCGCATCAAGTGCATACGTCAAATATGGTTTTTGCTGAGGCTGTGTCATGAATTAGTCTAATATATCCGCCAAATACCACGCTTGTTCTTATCTATATTCCACTGAACCTGCCAAACTCTCCCATCTACTTGATCGAGAAGAATAAAATTAAAAGTGTTTTCAGTCGGATAAAGAAAGAAACGGCCAGATTTTGCATCTTCGCCTTCTGCTAATGGCATGCTGTTCAATTCATACTGCATAGCATCACTATCTGTACTATATTGCACATGCATTATCACACCTGTTCGTGTGTCCAATTTCAAGAATGTCCAACGGTTATTTGTTTGATACAGACGAAAATTTACGTTGCTGTCAGGCGAGGCAACTGTTGTCTTCGTGTTGGAAGTGGAAGTCTGTGCATTTGTTGATGCAAAAGACATCAGACACAAGAAAAATACAAACAATGATTTTTTCATAAATTAATTTTTATTAGATGATGATATATTATTGTTATTTACTTATTTTAACGTGAGTTCAATATAAGTGTATACCACAACTTAGGAAATTTCATTGCAACAACATCTACTATGGAACAGTTTGCCAGTAGAATCTTTAATTTCCGCTTGAAATCATTGCCTGGCTGAATTGCATCCATCAAGTAAGCCATACAACATTATAAGGCACTTTCTTAGTTATGTTTCAAATGTCTTCTCTCAAGGGATGTTGCAAAAATAATGCTTATTATCAAAAGATAGTATTATAAAACTTGTATTGACAACTATAAATTTGATATTATTCTATGATTTGATAATGTATATCTTGATAACCTTATCCAATATGTATACTCTTTTAATGGATGATATTGATATGAGTGAGAAAGATTTACCCAAATAACGCAAATACTATAAAGTTTTTAAAAATATGACTTTAGAGTATTGTCGTAAATAATCATCTAAACATTATTTCAATGGTTATTATCATAGCTCTTCACCATTTGCCCTATTATACTCATTATCATAGAACATGGTGATATAGTATCCCCCCGCAAATTCAGAAATCATAAACCAAACAGGCTTCTTTAACACTATTTCTATAGCATAATCTAAAGACATTTTATATATGTCTTTCTGGATTTCTTCTGTTGGATTATCCAGTTCCTGTTGAGTGTACTTTGATAAAACTGTTTCTTTCAATTTTTCAGCTATCTCTGTAGAATCTATCGCTAATGGCTTTTGATAAAATACAGCTTCATATCTTTTATCATGTACTGTCAGTTCGTAAGCAATATCTTCATCATCTGCTATTGTATAATCATCAATACTTACATAATTAGAGTTGTTTTTGAATTGTTGGCACAATTTGTTGAATCGGATTTTAATACTTGTTTCATCCATTTGATGTGCATCACATAACATGATTCGATATACTTTATTGTTGTTCGTCACAACATGTACATCAACCTGTATGCCATTAAATTCTCCTTTCAAAATATTTTTATCGCTTGCAGAACTTACAAACCCTTTTCCTTTAAGTTTTTGGATCATTTCGTGTTTGAACCCATCAATGGGTATTCCCATAAACTTGGTAATATCTTTCTGTGCAAATAAAGAAATTGAAGTTACCAATAGAACAACAAAAAAAAGTATTCTTTTCATAACGTCTCTATTATTGCCTTCAGCTACCACAAGGCGTTATTAAAATCACGAAGCGTGGAACTGCAATGCCTATATCTTTGAGTGAAGGTCCTGAGAAAACCTTTGATGACAGATATGGAAATAGCAGCCCACGCTATAGCGTGAGAACCACTATGCCGTTCTTGTCATCGTTGAAAATTTCTCAGGTTTTCACTCACAAGAATTTAGCATAACGCTTCTTTCTTTTCTAATATGTCTTGGAAAAAAGCTGTTGCTCAATTCCATTTACAAAAATAGTGAAAAAAAATTAGATTTTATAAACTGCGGGTATATATTTGTTGTAACAGTCAAGCCTTGTTTTGATTGTTGTTTTAGTATCGGATAGAATTTCTGCTCAAATATACTTATCTCCCCTCTTCTGTTTTCTCCGGATGGGGGGATGGTGAACCTGTATTTTCATCCTAAAAAGGGGTATAAAGGTTATTTATTGGTTTTAATCCGATATTTATTGTGAAGATTTTCTGTAAATCTGACAGAAAGTGAATATATTTGTTTTTTAAAAACTAATCATAGAAGATGGCTAAAGCTAAATCGGTATATGTATGCAGCAACTGCGGGGCCGATTCTCCGAAATGGATAGGGAAATGTCCGGTGTGCGGGGAATGGAACACGTATGTGGAGGAGATTGTTTCCAAGGCGGCTCCCCAGCGGTCAGCCTACATACCGGAGGACAAATCGAAGGTGAAGCCCGTGAGGATACATGAGGTGACGACATCGGAGGACCCTCGTATAGACTTATGCAATACGGAGCTGAACCGAGTTCTGGGGGGCGGACTGGTCCCGGGCTCGCTGGTGCTTATCGGCGGTGAGCCGGGTATAGGGAAGTCTACTCTTGTCTTGCAGACGGTACTGGGCATCGAGGGCAAAAGGGTGCTGTACGTGTCGGGCGAAGAAAGCGCCAAGCAGCTAAAGCTCAGGGCCGACCGGCTGGAGCATGTGAACGCGGACTGCTATATCGTATGTGAGACTTCGCTGGAAAATATTTTTGTGCATATAAAGAATACGCAACCCGATATCGTGGTGATAGATTCTATACAGACGATTTCGACGGAGCTTGTGGAGTCATCGCCGGGGAGCGTGTCGCAGGTGCGGGAGTGCTCGGCCTCGATATTGAAGTTTGCCAAGGAGACGGGTACTCCGGTGCTCCTCATCGGACATATCAACAAGGAGGGCAGCATCGCCGGCCCGAAGGTGCTGGAACATATCGTGGACACGGTGTTGCAGTTTGAGGGCGACCAACATTATATGTACCGGATATTGCGCTCGATAAAGAACCGTTTCGGGAGCACGGCGGAGCTGGGCATTTACGAGATGCGGCAGAACGGGCTCAGGGAGGTGAGCAACCCGTCGGAACTGTTGTTGTCGCAGAATCATGAGGGACTGAGCGGCGTGGCTATCGCTGCGGCTATAGAGGGGATACGTCCTTTCTTGATAGAGACACAGTCGCTGGTGAGCACGGCGGCTTACGGCACGCCTCAGCGTTCGGCTACGGGGTTCGACATCCGGCGCATGAATATGTTGCTGGCGGTTCTTGAAAAACGGGTGGGCTTCAAACTGGCTCAGAAGGATGTTTTTCTCAATATCGCGGGCGGCCTGCGCGTGAACGACCCGGCGATGGACTTGGGTGTCATCAGCGCCATTCTCTCGTCAAACATGGACTTGGCTATCGAAAACTTGACGTGCATGACGGGCGAGGTGGGGCTCTCGGGCGAGATACGTCCGGTAAACCGCATCGAACAGAGGATACTGGAGGCGGAAAAGCTGGGCTTCGGACGGATTCTTATTCCGTACAATAATTTGAAGGGTTTTGATACAAAGAAATTGAATATAGAAATCATTCCGGTAAGGAAGGTGGAGGAGGCTTTCCGGCAATTGTTCGGATAGGGATTGTTATGATAAAGGAGATGAATCTCAGGGTTCTGCCGCAACAGGCAGCTTCTGAACAGGATTTGAAAGTGTACATCGGCAAAAATATGGCCGTAGATGTGTCGGCGATACATGCGGTACGTGTGTTGAAGCGTTCTATCGATGCCCGCCAGCGAACGATACTGGTCAATCTGAGTGTACGGGTGTATATAAACGAGCTGCCTGATGATGACGGGTATCAGCGCATCGAATACGGGGATGTCTCGGACAGGCCCGAGGTGATTGTGGTGGGTGCAGGGCCTGCGGGCCTTTTTGCGGCGTTGCGGCTGATAGAACGGGGGCTGCGTCCTGTGATTATAGAACGGGGCAAGAATGTGCACGACCGTAAAAAGGATATTGCGCTTATCAGCCGTGAGCACAGGGTAGACAGCGAGTCGAACTATAGCTTCGGCGAGGGCGGCGCGGGTGCTTATTCGGACGGAAAGCTTTATACGCGGAGCAAGAAAAGGGGGTCGGTAGAGCGCATCTTGAATATCTTCTGCCAGCACGGGGCGAGCACGTCTATTTTGTCGGACGCTCATCCTCATATCGGGACGGACAAGTTGCCGGGAGTGATTGAAAATATGCGCAAGCAGATTATCGCTTCGGGCGGAGAGGTGCATTTCGAGACCCGGATGGAGAGGCTTGTCATCGAAAACAAGAGGGTCGTGGGTGTGGAGACTCATAACGGGAAGTTTTTCCGGGGGAAAGTCATTTTGGCTACGGGCCATTCGGCGCGTGATGTGTATAACGGATTGTTTGACAACGATATTTTGCTGGAGGCCAAGGGTATTGCCGTAGGGGTACGGCTCGAGCATCCGCAGAGGCTTATCGACCAGATACAGTATCATAGTGCCAAGGGGCGGGGCGAGTATTTGCCGGCAGCGGAGTACAGCTTCGTCACCCAATCGCGGGGACGGGGGGTCTATTCTTTCTGCATGTGCCCGGGCGGATTCGTGGTACCGGCTGCCAGTGGTCCCGAACAGCTGGTAGTGAACGGCATGTCGCCATCGAACCGAGGGTCGAAATGGGCCAACTCGGGCATGGTGGTAGAGGTGAGGCCCGAGGACTTGCCGCAGTATGAGAAATATGGTGTACTGGCCGTGATGAAGTTCCAGGAGGAGCTGGAACGGACTTGCTATGTCAACGGCAATTGCCGGCAGACGGCTCCTGCCCAGCGTATGACGGATTTTGTGAACAAGGCGGTGTCGTATGACTTGCCGGTATCGTCTTATGCTCCGGGGGTAATTTCGTCCCCTCTTCATTTTTGGATGCCGGAGTTTATAACCGAACGGTTGCGGGAGGGTTTTCTTCATTTCGGGAGGATTTCGAAAGGGTTCCTCACACGGGAGGCTCTAATGATTGCCGTGGAAAGCCGGACTTCGGCTCCTGTGCGTATTCCGCGGGATAAGGAAAGGCTCGAACATGTCACTTTGCCGGGGTTGTTCCCGTGTGGCGAGGGTGCCGGATATGCGGGCGGTATCGTGTCGGCGGCTATCGATGGCGAGCGTTGTGCCGATGCGATTGCGGAACTGTCGTAAGTCTTATTTATAGAATTAACCTTTATATTTAAATATATTATGATCACATTTTGCATTGCCCTGCTGGTATTGATTGGGGGCTATTTTACGTATGGTAAGTTTGTGGAGAAGATTTTCGGGGTGGACCCTAACCGCCAAACTCCGGCGGTGGCCAATCCCGACGGGGTGGATTTCGTGCCTCTGCCCCGGTGGAAAATTTTCATGATTCAGTTTCTGAATATCGCCGGACTGGGCCCTATCTTCGGGGCTATCATGGGGGCGCGTTTCGGTACGTCTTCTTTTTTATGGATTGTCTTCGGTACTATCTTTGCGGGGGCCGTGCATGATTATCTGTCGGGGATGATTTCGGTACGTCACAACGGGGAGAGCCTTCCTGAGACCATCGGCCGTTATCTGGGGCTTACGACCAAACAGATTATGCGGGGCTTTACCGTTATATTGATGATTCTCGTGGGGGCGGTCTTCGTTGCAGGGCCTGCCGAGCTGTTGGCGATGTTGACGCCAAAGCATCTCGATACGACTTTCTGGATTTATGTCATTTTTATTTATTACATCGTGGCTACTTTGTTCCCGATAGACAAGATTATCGGGCGCATATATCCGTTCTTCGCGGCAACTTTGCTGTTCATGGCCGTCGGCATACTGTGTGTGCTGCTGATAAAGTTTCCGGGTATTCCCGAGATTACCGACGGTTTGCAGAATATGCATCCCAATGCCGCTACTTCTCCTATTTTCCCGATGTTGTTTATCAGTATCGCATGCGGTGCCATATCGGGCTTCCATGCTACGCAGTCGCCATTGATGGCCCGTTGCATGACCAATGAGAAACAGGGGCGTTCTATCTTCTACGGGTCTATGGTCACCGAAGGTATCGTGGCTCTGATTTGGGCGGCGGCAGCGACTTACTTTTTCAGTCCGGAAGGGCAACAGGAATTCGGTGTCATCGGTCATGAGGCCGAGGTAAACGGCAGTGCGGCGATTATCGTACAGAAGATTTCGGAAGGTTGGCTGGGTGTCGTGGGCGGCGTACTCGCCATACTGGGTGTCGTGGCTGCTCCTATTACTTCGGGCGATACGGCTTTCCGCTCGGCAAGGCTTATCATTGCGGACTTTATGCACTATGAGCAGAAGTCTATCGCCAAGAGGCTGACCATCTGCGTACCTCTGTTTGTCGTGGCGATTGCGATTCTGGTGTACAGCCTGGCGGACAAGGATGGTTTTGAAATGATTTGGCGATATTTTGCGTGGTGCAACCAGACGCTGGCTGTATTTACTTTATGGGCTGTGACGGTATATCTTACCCAGAAGCGCAAACAGTACTGGGTTACTCTCGTCCCTGCCCTCTTTATGACATCGGTGGTGGTGACGTATATTTGTTATGACCCGGTGGGTATGAGCCTGCCCTACCCTGTGGCATGGGGTATCGGTGTTGCTGCTACTGTCTTTTCGGGGGTATGGTTCTTCGTCAAGTTGCCTAAGTTGAGGGCTGCGACGGGCTTGTTGTCCAAGGAGTAACGGCCGGCAGCCTGGTTTTACAGGAACAATTTCCAACCAGAGCATGGGCGATATCCAGACCGGCTCTGCATTTTTAGGGAAATTTTTTCTGGGGCTACATTCGGGGAAATAATTCTAAACATATTTTTATTGAAATGAATTTTTTGAGTGTCGGCGGCTTCCTTTCGGGGAATGCGGCCGTCACTTTTTTGTGGTCGAATATCTCCTCCTGAGAGGTATGTAATAGTGTGATGAGCAGCCTGGGTCAAGGAGCTTTTAGTGGTGCGATTTGTTAAGTTTAGTGACTATTTTGATTTTGAGTAGCTGTGCACAGACGTCACACACCCCCGACCCCTCTCCAGAGGGGAGTTCTGATATGCTAATTTCTTCTTGATAATAAATGGTTTAGAGTGTTGGTTTCCACTCTCCAGAGGGGATAAAGGGGGGGTGACGATGAGGGGCACGGCTTGGGTAGAGGTGTTTTTGCTGCTGTTTGGATAGGCGGTATCTGTCGGCTTCAGTGACTGCTTTGGTTTTTAGGCAGCTGTGCACAGACGTCACACACACCCCGCCCCTCTCCAGAGGGGAGCTTTGTGGTGCTTGTTTCTTGTTGATAGTGAGAGGTTTATGGTGTTGTGAATTCCCCTCTTGAGAGGGGATTAAGGGGTGTGTGACGATGAGGGGCACGGCTTGGGTAGAGGTGATTTTGCTGCTGTTTGGAAAGGTGGTATCTGTCGGCTTCAGTGACTGCTTTGGTTTTTAGGCAGCTGTGCGCGGACGTCACACACCCCCGACCCCTCTGAAGTGCCCCCCAAAAGTTGGACGGGTTATACATTATCCGGTAATGGAAAGAGTCCGGTATTGTACCGGGCTCTTTCCCTTTAACCGGGATTTTATTCTCCTATGGTTATAATAATCGATATATTCCTCCAAAGCTCTCGTGAAGGCTTCAGGGGATTCGAAGTTTTCGGCATAGAGCAGCTCGGACTTCATGATGGCGAAGAAGCTCTCGGCCATGGCGTTGTCCAGGCAATTGCCCTTGCGTGACATGCTTTGGACCACGTTGCGCTCTTCGAGCCGTTGGCGGTAGCCGTAATGCTGGTATTGCCAGCCTTGGTCGGAGTGCAGGATTAGTCCTTCCAGGTCGTCATTCCGGGAAAAGGCTTTGTCCAACATATCGTAAATCTGTTCCATGTTGGGGGTTTCGGAGAGGTTATATGAGATGATTTCTCCATTGAACATGTCTATTATCGGCGAAAGGTACAGCTTGGCCGGACCGATGTTTATCTGCGTCACGTCCGTGGCCCATTTGCGGTTGGGGGCTTCGGCCCTGAAGTTCCTGGCGATGATGTTGGGGGCTGTCTTGCCGGCCTGGTGCCTGTATGAGCGGTAACGGACTTTGCGGATTCTGCTCTTGAGCTCCATTTCATCCATCAGCCGCCGTACGGTCTTATGGTTGGTCGTGAAGCCTCTGTTGCGCATCTCGGCCGTCACCCGACGGTAACCGTACCGGCCCTTATGTTCATGGTAAATGGATTTGATAAGTTCCTTTTCGTGTACATACTTGTCCTTGTCTTTCAGATGTTTAAGATGATAGTAGAACACTGAACGGGCCATCCTTTTTAACTTTAGCAATAAGTCTAGGGGGTATTCCGGCCTTAGTTCGTCGATGGCTTTTGCCCATTCTCTCGTGCCCGGGCTTTCTTTTCCTCGACTAAGGCCTTCACTTTTTTTAGCAGCGCATTCTCGGCTCTGAGCCGCAGGTTTTCTGCCTGGAGTTTCTCCAGTTCTGTCTGTGGTTCTTTTTTCTTGGGTCTTGCCATGGGGCTCGGCTGTTTTATCCGGTAAAGGGAACCTCCTGTGCGGGCCTTTCTCAGCCAGGATTTTATGGTACTGCGGTCTACATCGTAACGGAGGCTCAGTTCTTGCAAAGATATTCTTTTTTTTGTATGTTCCCATATTATTCTTTCTTTTTCTTGGGTGTTGAAGTGGTATTTTGGGGTACGTATTCGGAGGCCTTGGTCTCCGTACTTTTCGTATCTCAGCAGCCAGTCTCTGACCATATGGCAGTCGAGATGTAGGGTCTTGCACAGACTCGAGAGGGGACGGCCTCTCTTGATTTGCCTGACTATGTCCCGCTTTTCTTCTAAGGTGTGTTTCATTATTGCACTGTTTTTATTGGGTTTTTTGTCCAACTTTTTGGGGGCACTTCAGAGGGGCAGGGGGTGTGTCACGCCCGCGCACAGCCACCGAAAATCAAAATGACCACTAAAGTCTGACGGATAGTTGCGGAAGTAGCCGGGATTCGGCAACCGGGTTTAGAAACAGATGCCCAGGCTGAGACCCAGGGATTTGAACCAACCGTCGGTCCAAGCATCCGTTTTGGAGAGCAACAAAGCATTGTTATAGTCAGTATACGACGTTTGCTGCGCGTCGAAATTAAGTTGCAGGAACAGAGCACACCTGTCCAAATCAAAGTCGATGCCGAAAGCAGGCATGACAAACAGCCCGTAGCTATCTCCTACGTAAGTTTTGACATTGAATGTGTATCCGACATTGGCGGAGATATAAGGTGAGACAGATTTTTTTGCAAAATTGTATTTGACAATAGCCGACAAGGGAATGAGTACCCCCTTTTCCATCCGGTTGTACCCGATGGTCGTACCCAGAATGTTGCTCCAGTCCACGCTGCCTACATATTCGGAGAAAGCGATACCGACATTGGCACCCAGCATAAAGTGTTCGCTGAACCTGTATCCGTTTGTCATGGTGATACCTACATTATAGGTCTGTTTGAAGTCGCCCAACCCGAATTTGGTATCGAGCTGCAAAGATTTTTCGTACCCTTTTTGGGCGTAGAGCGTTGTGGCAGCCCATATCATGGCACATACAATAAATACATATTTTTTCATAACAGTATGATATTAATAAATGTTATACTCGGATTATAACGACCGGCATGCACAAAGCAGATGTTTTTCCAGATATTTTATCTTACTGCATACACATAAAATCTATCGTTCTTGAATGCCGCAATAGTAAGGTGTTGCTCATTATTAGAAGCCCATTTTCGAATATCTACAGTCTCACGACTATACTCTGTAGATGACCAAAAGTCAAAAGGATAATTGTTGTTGGACACCTCTCTGTATTTTTCACTACGTTCCGAAGGAAGGTACCATTCCATATTTTTCTCCGGATTATGATTCATTTCTATACAATAAGCGAATGCAGGGAAATCGCTGAGAGAATAGCGTCCGTCCGAATTTTTACAAAAATGATACAGCATCTCTGTTTCCTTTTTTCCATCCCCTTTCGGGAGAGACAATAATATATCGGGACCCCAAGTAAGCTTCTGCAAACTCATGGGATGGCGAGCTTGATATACTTCTATATAACCCACATTCACCCCTTTGCAAAATAAGTCTATCGTATCTGACCTATATCCTTTACTACGGTCGGAATTAAGTTCTACATGAAATTTTATATGCTCTTTACTGGCCAATATATCGTTTATCCAATATGAATCATGCCTCAAATTACATATTATATCTTGTTCGTTCAATTGGGGAGGTATTGTAACAGAGAGAGACTGTTCTGTATAATCAAGGCTTATTTCAGCGACTCTACCCATTTGCGTCAACGAATTATCTTCATTTTCAGAACAAGAAAGAAAGAATATGAAAGAAAACAGAAATACATATTTTTTCATAATGATAATGTTGTTGATTTATATTATACTTAGATTATAATGCCTTATATGTACAATATATCGAAACCTCTCATTGAGGTGACGGTATCTTTCTTTTCATCTGGGTATATACGTTACAAGGATATAAGAAGTCGTCACCTTCACACCGGCCATCACGTCCCATTTGTCGGTTTCGCCATTCACGAAATAACCAGCAAAATCCCCTTCTCCGATTTTTATAAGCTGGTATTTCTCGCTCAGGAAATCCCCCAGTTTCGAAGCCTCCGACAAAGGATTCGTGACCCCGATGCTCGACAACCGGTCGTTATCGAAATTGTATATAACCGTTCTCTGAGGATTCGTATCACGATATATACAAGATGTGCTGCTACTGGAGACCAAGGCTCTTGTCTCTTTCGATTTTACATATTCCTGACTCTCACCGAACGCGAATACCGGGTCCTGGTAAAGGTTAATTTTCGATTTGACCTCGACCGTACAGTTTTTAGACCCATTCTCAGAAGATACTTTGATGATAGTCTTGCCCACATGCATGGCTTTGATTGAGCTTTCACCAACGAGAGTTGCGACGAACGGATTTTCTGACCGGAATGTGGCAGCCGCATTTGCCGTCAACTCATACATCTCTCCGGGATAAAGGGTTATGGACTCGGTGTTCAAGGTAAGAGGTTCGTCTTTTGAGCATCCGCAGATGATGGACGAGAGCAATGCGATAAATAAAATTTTCTTCATAAAGCTATTCTATTGGTTATAAAATTAAGGTTTTATCCCGGTGTGTTCAAGTATTAAAATTGTAAGTAATAATCGATATTCGCAACAAAATAATATATTTATTATATATAAATCAAATATTTTTTTAAATTTTTCCTACAACATGTTTTTTATCTAACCCTGACCGGAGAAAAGCCCCGCACTCAAAACCTCATATCCCAATAAAGAAACTTCATCCCGACTCTTCCCCTCCAAGGGAAAAACATCACCGCCAAGCCCGACTGTCCTAAAACAATCACCGAAATTTAATTGTATATATTGTATATATCATATATATTATGTATATTTGCCATAAAAACAGATACCACTATGAATACAATCGCATTACAGAAAAAGAGAAAAAATATAGACTTGCCCGTAGAGACTCTGCAAAAACTCTCTATCATGGCCGCCTCTCAAGGGAAAAGCCTGAAGGCCTTTATCGAAAACATCCTCATTTCCAAGGCCGACAACATCAGCATAGAAGTCACATCGAACCCCAGCCCCAGCGGAGACCCTTGGTTTGACAATCCTGAAAATCTAGCTGAAGTAGAAAAACGGATAAAGGCACACAAAAACGGAAAAGCCGACACTACCGTAGTTCTGCACTCTGCCGAAGACATTAAAAATTTCATCAACAATCTCTGAAATGGCTTACAGTATCGAATTTGACCCGGAAGCCATACAAGATATGGCCAAACTCAAAAAATCAGGAAACAAAGCCGTAATAGCCAAAATAGAAAAGCTCCTTTTAGAACTGATGGAACACCCCGCCACAGGAACCGGGCAGGTAGAGGCACTCAAAGGGAATCTCTCGGGATACTGGAGCAGGCGCATAAACAAGCAGTTCCGCATCATCTATACCATATATGAAGACATCGTGACTGTCATGGTCATCTCCGTAAAAAGCCATTACGGAGACAAATGACCCTCCGGCAACCGTCTCCCTACTCACACAAATTCATCTCAAAACACAATTATGAAACACACCTTATTACTCCTCGCCGCTTACATATTTGCCGCCGCCATCGTACAGGCCCAAGACAAAACCCCGGCACGCAAATACTCGACCTACTACTACCAGCGGGCCTCACTCTTCGAGAAACTCCCCGTCACCTCCGAGGACATCCTCTTCGTCGGAAACAGCCTTACCGACGGGGCAGAATGGGCCGAACTCTTCCAGAACAAGCACATCAAAAACAGAGGCATCAGCGGAGACATGACCGACGGAGTCTACGACCGGCTCCCGGCCCTGCTGCAAGGCAAACCGGCACAAATATTTCTCCTTATAGGAACCAACGACATACCTCGGGGAAAGTCGGTCGAAGACATTGCCGCCGGCATACACAAAATCATAAAAAAGATAAAACAAGACTCTCCCCGCACCCAACTGTTCGTACAGAGCCTGTTGCCGCTCAACCCTCAATACAACATGTTCCCCGGACACGTCGCCAGATGGGAAATCATACCGGACATCAACAGGGCTATCGAGCAAATAGCCCGGGAAGAAAACCTGACATATATCGACCTTTTCTCCCGTTTTGCCGACTCCGAAGGGAAACTCAAAGGCGAATATACCAATGACGGGCTGCATCTGCTTGGCAGCGGATACCTGCTATGGAAAGAAATCATCACGCCATACTTGGAGGGAGAATAGCCTCCGCCATCTCCCCACCTTGCGACAACCACCCGCATCGGCACATAAGAACCTGTCCGGTTGCGGGAAGTGACGGGATCCGGCAACCGGGTTCAAAAACTGATTCCCACACCGAGACCCCAGGATTTGAACCAGCCTTTGGTCCACGTCCCTGTTTGGAGACCCGGCGAGGCATCCTCATCCGCTTTGGAAGGTCGTGAAGCACCGCCATCCGTTGACGGTCGCGAGGCGGCATCGCTATATTTGATATACGAGGTTCGTTGCATATCGAAAATAAGTTGCATGGACACGGACCATCCGGGCGCGTGCATGTCAAAACCTAATGCAGGCATGAAAAACGCCCCGTAGCTTTTTTCCGCAGTGCTCTTGACATTGAATGTGTAACCGAGACGGGTCGATATGTAAGGTGAAATGACAGATTCCGTAAAGTTATATTTGCCGACGGCCGACAGGGGAATAAGCAAGCCTCTTTCTGACCAGGTACTCCTCGTAACGTAATAAAGGGTTTTCTGTTCCAAACCGCATACATATTCGGAGAATGCGATACCGACATTGGCACCCAGCAAAAAGTGCCCGTTGAACCGGTATCCATTTGTCATGGTGATACCCACATTATAAGTTTGTCTGATTTCGCCCATTCCGGCTCTACCATCGAGATGAAAGGATTTTTCGTACCCTTTTCTAGCTTGGAGCGTTGCGGCAGCCCATATCATGGCACATACAATAAATACATATTTTTTCATGACAGCATATTGTTGGCAATACAGTATAATCCGATTCGGACATTAAAGTTGTACATTTTACCGGATTTTCGCAACAAAATGAGATATTTGTTTACAATTTACCAGGGATTTTCTCAAATTTTGTTGCCGATATATACATTATTTCCGGCAGCCCCTGCCCGTATGCCTCCATTTTCCTGCAATACCTCCACCCTTGCCGCACCCCTCAATCCCCTCTCAAGAGGGGAAACCTCCCCACTCAAACCACTCATTACCAACAAGAAACAAGCACCACAAACCTCCCCTCTCGAGAGGGGTCGGGGGTGTGTGACCCCCGAGCAAAGCCACCTCAAACCCAAAACGGTCACCCAAAGCCCAAGAAACACCACCTCGCCAAACAGCGGCAAAAACACTTCAGCCCACACCGCGCCTCTCACCGTAACACACCCCTTAGTCCCCTCTCAAGAGGGGAATTTATACGCACTAAATCACTAATTATCAAACAGAAAAAAAACGTCAGATTTCCCCTCCTCAGAGGAGAAATCTTCCTATTGTTTTACTTTCACAAATCCGTTCGCATCACAATACAATTGTCCTTTCTCAAGAGAGTTCACATCTGCCGGAGTATGAAGAGTAGCCAATATTTTTATCAGTCCGTTATCTTTTTTGGTAACCTCAAAAAATTCATCGCCATCATACACAATAGATATACCGTCCGAACCTATAATATTTTGGTTGACCGTTTTTATGGCTGAAATTATTGCTTCACCACTATTACCAAACGACACCTTCCATATATATTTGGCCTCTACCGAATAGGGAGATCTGTTTAAGGTAAGATATCCTCCTTCAAAATCGGCTCTCAAATAGATTCTTTTATCTGTCTCAAAATTAAAATGATTTATTCCTCTCGGTGAAAAATAATCCGATGAATAGTCGTAAAAACCTAATTCATTTTTCGTCTTGGCACTATGTGTTGAAATAGTGTACTCTTCTTTTTGTTCCGGATCAGATACATCTTCCACAACCAACACAACATCTACATTTACCAATATTGCACCTCTTATTTCATTTTCTTGAACAGATACTGTATTAGATATATATTTTTCGAGAATGACATAAAATTTTGTATATGTAGTTATATCCCAACTCCCTGCCTTTATTATCACAGGTGACGTTAGATTTATAGAATCACTCAAAATCCCTTCTTTGGGATAATGACTCGGACTGACGTTATGATAGTCTATTAACCCGTTTGTTCCACTCTTATCATAATCCTCCACATATTTAACAGCACCTTCATTATTCGACTCCTCCGAAACCTTCCGATTACTGATAACGACACTGGCCCTGTCTCCCTGTTCGTCGTAAATAATAACCTTGTTGTTCAGCACCTGGAATATCCCCCACTGTCCCGAACCGTCGTTCTTTACGCTAAACATCGCATTCGATGCCCTCTCGACCAGGTTGGCCGTCGCGGTATCTCCTCCGGCAAACAAAAGGGGCAATCCGTTCTGGGCATTCCCGCACATCCCTCCGGTAACTGTCGTATTGTCCGCCGCCTTGACACCGATAAACCGGCTCAACGTAACCCCTCCGGCTATCTCTGTGGTCGAGTCTTTCTCGAACGTATCTTTCAGATAATCCAAATCAGCAATGCGGTTATCTATCTCTGTCGGATTCTTTGAATACCCCGTATATGTATTACCTTCTGAGACAATTACGTTCTTTAACTTAATCTTACAGAGGGGATTATCTGATGATGGTTCATTCTTGGCATCATCTATCCTTATACGGAAATGCGGTAAAGACGTTTCATCTTTTACATAATTTTCCGGAACAACAAAAGTATCCGTTATTCTGACAGGAGAAGATTCGACAAAATACGATTTTATAAATAATGTTTTTGTTTTTGATGCCAATCCGTCCGTTACCTCTATGTTGACCCAGTTATTGATATTTTCCACATCCAATTCACAAGAAAAAACATATTCCTCGCCTGCCTTCCAATCAGAAAACGACGTATTCCACAAATATATCCAAGTCTGCGGATTGCTGAAATTATCGACCACCAGGCATCCTTGTTCTATCGACAATCTGGCATTTATATTAGCTTCATCTTGTATTAATTGCCAATAATCCGTATTCCTGAAATCGCCCGTATTGCACAACAAGTTCGGCCCGGCAGGCTTCATATCTTCCGGGGCAGGAGACCAGTCGGTCGCCCGGTTCCCTTTTTCCAGTTTCAGGTTATCCAAACTAATCGAATAGTCCCCGCTCGAATCACGAGAGAAAATATTCAACCTTATCTTATCATACACATCACTGTCTATCTCAAAAGTGAAAGTATGTCTCCCCGTCTCCCTCAATTCTACATAATATATATTTATATAAGTTTGAGTACTCGTATCAAAATACGTTATCTGGATAGCAAAAGACTGGATACTGTCCGTCGACAGAATATCACCGGAAAATGTAAATACATCCCCCTTCTTCACCGGTATGATATTACTTCTTATCGGTCTGTACGCACTTCCATAAAAAGACATCTTATACCCCTCCAATTTCCACTCCTCCGAAATCTCCCAGCCGTTGCTGCCGGAGGGTTTCAGCAAGTAATTCCGTCCTCCTATCTGCATCCCGTTTATATTTGCCTGCACATTGTTGGCAGCCGCCTGTGCCGCATCGGCAACCTCCCGAGCCGTCCTTATATCCTGCGCGGCAGATTTCCATTCTTTAATTTTTTCAAGCCCCGAAGTTCCGGAGGTAAAAGTCACCGGGCCTTTTATAGTACCGGTATCCAGGTCTATCACCATACTGCCCGACGCATCCTGCAGTTTGCCGGTAGTTATATTCCCACCTGCTATTAAGGTATAACCATTTACAATATATAATGCCCGCTTTCTATCAATAATTGATGAGACCGTCCCCACCAGAAAATAATAATATGCTCCGGTATGCTCCTGCTTATCCTCCATAAACTCGATTTCAGCCTCCTTACCGCTCTTGCTGCACTTCGCATAGATATAATAAGGGACATCCTTGGGCAAAGCCATCGTACACTTGTGTATACCCCACCGTCCACCTGCCTCATTATCGGTATAAATGGCATGCTGCAACTGGCCGGAAGACACATGTACCGAGTTTTTATCATTCTCATAATTGGCCTGAAAAGCACAAGTGATGGCAAACTGCCCGTCAGTATTGCCCACCAACACGAGGTCTGCCCGCAGCGCATCTATCATCCCGCTCAGCTCTTCGGCACTCTGCCAGCCGTTGCGCGACACGGCAGAGACCTGCTGGTACACCCCGTCTATGGCACTCGCCTGGTCGTTTATCTTGTCCTGTATCTGGGCGATGACACCGTCCCCCACACTCTCGGCTACGGTAAAGGAGAGATTGCTCTTCGAGGTGAGCCGATAGCTCACCGACATCACGCGAGACCTGACACACCCGCCGGAAAATACCGGATTATCCGCACCCGCCCCGGTATCGGGAAGTGCCCCTTCCTCTTTCACTTCGGGAAAGTCCTCGTCATAGATACACACCCGGTTGCCCACATTCAGGTCTACCCCCTCCCGGGCAAAATACACCGGGTCCGACACGCACTGCATCGCCGGCACCGTCTGGACAAGCTGTTTGACATACTCATTGGCCTTTGCCATCAATTCATTCTGAGCAGCCTCCATAGGTTCACCCGATATGACCAACCCGTAAAGCACGTATGTATCATCGACTCGAGGTATCAGCGTGCCAAAAGGGAGCTGCATCTCATTCTCCTGGGAATTGATGATTTCAAACTCCTCGGAGACCGGGTCATAATTCACATCGAAGTCCCGCCCGTTCAGCGACCCGCTCTCAAAATGTACCCTGAGGCTCGCCCCTTTTTCCCTCTCTATATTCATGGGATCCTCATTTTTAAAAAAATAATAAGGCCCTCGTTCGTCCACCCGGACAGATGCGATAGTTCCGCTCTGACGGGGATACACATCCTCAAAAAACTTTATCTCCTCTATCCCGTTGCTGACGCCCGGCACCTGTATATAAGTCTTTTCGCCCGGCAACTGCAGGCGGGTGTGGTAAGGGATATTCTGGCTGTTCGTCTTCCGGGTAATGTTTCTCTCCGAGCCGTAAGCGTAAATGCGCTCCGGTATGACCATCTCGTTCTGGTACGTAAAGCCCCTCAGCCCTCCGCCCGGTCTCCGGCTCAGATTTACATAATCACCGTACTCACATTTGTCCAGGTGCAGTATATTCCCCCCTTCGACCCACCATTCGGTCCCGAATTCGGTGGCGATATAGTTCAAGGCTTCGGCAAACTTCATGGCCGAAAAAGCCAGATGCTTATTTTCCGTCTTCTTGGGGTCCGGCTTCGACAGCACCCAGTCGCCGCCCATATCCCTCCTCAGGGAGTCCACGATGATACCCCCTATCGTCTTTAGGTCGGCATCGATATAGAATTCCGGCTCCCTCACAAATTGATTGTCACCGACCTCCACATGCCTGAAAAAACTGATTATCGCCAGCTTCTCCTCTATCCCGGCAAAATGCAGCTCGTACACATAAGTGCCGTCGTCGAACCGGGGCTTGTAGTCGTTCAGGAGAGTAAACCGCTCCCCCTCATAATCGATATACGCACCCGTCGGGAAGAGTACCCGCTCGTCCGAACTGAACTTTATCACTACACAATTCTCACCCTGCAGAGACTTCCGCCTCTCGCAATCATCGGTAATCATGACATCCCTTATCACCTTACCCTCTTTGTCATACACATTCATATCTATAAATAATTTTTATGGGTTTATATCTCCGTACCGGCCCGGGCTCTGTACCGGTACACCTTACCGGAACATCCGGTCCGGCTCTCAAAGTTCGAATAAAAAAAACACAACACCTACCATTTGCCCGTCCCATATACCACAATTCCCCAATAGTGGTTTATTTTTCCGTCCATCTCATTTTCCCTACCCGAAAAGAGGCAGCCTCATCCCCACTTCCCCCTTTTTCAATAAGAAAGCAGCACCCGAACCTCCCCTCTAGAGAGTGAAGTGCCCCCAAAAAGTTGGACAAAAAAACCAATAAAAACAGTGCAATAATGAAACACACCTTAGAAGAAAAGCGGGACATAGTCAGGCAAATCAAGAGAGGCCGTCCCCTCTCGAGCCTGTGCAAGGCCCTACATCTCGACCACCATATGGTCAGAGACTGGCTGCTGAGATACGAAAAGTACGGAGACCAAGGCCTCCGAATACGTACCCCAAAATACCACTTCAACACCCAAGAAAAAGAAAGAATAATATGGGAACATACAAAAAAAAGAATATCTTTGCAAGAACTGAGCCTCCGTTACGATGTAGACCGCAGTACCATAAAATCCTGGCTGAGAAAGGCCCGCACAGGAGGTTCCCTTTACCGGATAAAACAACCGAGCCCCATGGCAAGACCCAAGAAAAAAGAACCACAGACAGAACTGGAAAGGCTTCAGGCAGAAAACCTGCGGCTCAGAGCCGAGAATGCGCTGCTAAAAAAAGTGAAGGCCTTAGTCGAGGAAAAGAAAGCCCGGGCACGAGAGAATGGGCAAAAGCCATCGACGAACTAAGGCCGGAATACCCCCTTGACTTATTGCTAAAGTTAAAAAGGATGGCCCGTTCAGTGTTCTACTATCATCTTAAACATCTGAAAGACAAGGACAAGTATGCACACGAAAAGGAACTTATCAAATCCATTTACCATGAACATAAGGGCCGGTACGGTTACCGTCGGGTGACGGCCGAGATGCGCAACAGAGGCTTCACGACCAACCATAAGACCGTACAGCGGCTGATGGATGAAATGGAGCTCAAGAGCAGAATCCGCAAAGTCCGTTACCGCTCATACAGGCACCAGGCCGGCAAGACAGCCCCCAACATCATCGCCAGGAACTTCAGGGCCGAAGCCCCCAACCGCAAATGGGCCACGGACGTGACGCAGATAAACATCGGTCCGGCCAAGCTGTACCTTTCGCCGATAATAGACATGTTCAATGGAGAAATCATCTCATATAACCTCTCCGAAACCCCCAACATGGAACAGATTTACGATATGTTGGACAAAGCCTTTTCCCGGAATGACGACCTGGAAGGATTAATCCTGCACTCCGACCAAGGCTGGCAATACCAGCATTACGGCTACCGCCAACGGCTCGAAGAGCGCAACGTGCTCCAAAGCATGTCACGCAAGGGCAATTGTCTGGACAACGCCATGGCCGAGAGCTTCTTCGCCATCATGAAGTCCGAGCTGCTCTATGCCGAAAACTTCGAATCCCCTGAAGCCTTCACGAGAGCTTTGGAGGAATATATCGATTATTATAACCATAGGAGAATAAAATCCCGGTTAAAGGGAAAGAGCCCGGTACAATACCGGACTCTTTCCATTACCGGATAATGTATAACCCGTCCAACTTTTGGGGTGCACTTCAGAGGGGCTGGGGGTGTGTCACACCCGCACATAGCTTCCTAAAATCAAAAACAATCACTAACGTTTGACAGATACTTACTTGCTCCTCTAAACTCGACAAACCTCGCTGCGGAATATCTCCACCCATGCCGCGCATCTCATCGTAACACACCCCTCAATCCCCTCTCGAGAGGGGAAGACCCACACTACAAACCACTCATTACCAACAAGAAAGCAGCGCCCGAACCTCCCCTCTTGAGAGGGGCAGGGGGTGTGTCACGCCCGCGCACAGCCACCTCAAACCCAAAGCGGTCACCCGAAACCGACAGACACCACCTCAAAAATCATCTCATTACAACCCGCGCCTCTCACCATAACACACCCCTCAAAAACCACTAAATATCAAGAAATAAAACAAACGACACAGCCTCCCCGAAGAAGGGAAAAACACCGCCATACCCGAAGCCGCCACAAAAATATCCCGGAGAATATTTGATTTTTACACGCAGATTGACTTATTTTGTTTAAATTGATATTTATAATACCCGCGTATGAAAAAAAAATTACTCCTACTGTCCATTGTCCTGATTCCCCTCCTGCTGAATGCCGCAGCCACAGATGGTACCGTCATAGAAAACCTGTCTGAAGGCACCCTCCTGGAGAGGGTCGGAGGCATCGAAAGCCTGAACGGAATAGAGAGCCTCACCATCTCCGGACGCATCAACGGGACAGACGTCCTCGCCATCCGGGGCATGCACAACCTCAAGGCGATAAACCTCGCCGACGCCTCCATTGTAGAAGGAGGGCAACCGTATTACAAATCATACACGACCAAAAACAACGAACTGGGAGACTACATGCTGTACGACCTCGGGCTGGAACAGGCCATACTCCCTCGCGACCTGACGCTCATCGGCCAATTCTCCCTTTCCAAAAACCAGCTCTCCTCCATCGAAATCCCCGAGAAGGTTACCCGCATCGGCAACAATGCTTTCGCTTCGAACAGGCTATCGGCTGTCACCTTTCCGCCGAGCGTCACTGAAATGGGAAGTGAAGCCTTCTCCGAAAACGCTTTCGTCGAGTTCACCTTCCCGCCAAGCTTAACGGAACTGAAAAGCTCCGTCCTGAAAGACAACAAACAGCTGCTCAAGGTGACCATCCCGGGCAGCATCACCGAGTTCCCCTCCGACATCTGCCGGGGATGCACGAGACTGAAACAACTCATCTTGGTAGACGGAGCTGAGGATTTGTTTATCTTCTTACTCAACCATACCTTCTTTCAAGACTACCCCCTCGAATATATATATGTCGGGCGCAACATAACCGAATCCCATAGTACATTTGCCCACATCTTCACTCTGAAGAAAGCGGAGTTCGGCAACATAACGAGAATTCCAAGCGATCTGTTTTTTAATTGTCCCAAGCTCGCAGAGTTCAACCTGCCCGGCACATTGGAAAGCATCGGTACAGGGGCCTTTGAATCATCCGCAATAGAAAAGATAGTCATCCCCGAGAGCGTCACATCCATCGGAGGACATGCCTTTGCCGGTTCCGATTTGCGGGAGGTCGACATCAAAGGGCCTGTACGGGAGCTGCCGGAGTATACATTTGGGATTTGCGAAAAACTGGAAAAACTCACTCTGCCCTCGACCATCTCGAAAATAGGGGAAAAGTGCTTTTGTTACTCTGAGATACAAGAGTTTCGTTGCCCTGACGACCTGGTCGAAATAGGATCTGAGGCATTTCATGGATGTGATAAACTGGAACGGGTCCACTTCAACGACAAACTTACCCATATCGGAACCAGAGCCTTTCAGAAATGCTCCGCCCTGAAAGAAGTGTACCTCCCGGAATCCGTCACAAGCATCGATTCATATTCATTTTCCGATTGCGAAAGTCTGAGAGTCCTCTCCCTCCCGGCAACACTCGAAGAAATCGAGCCCTCCAGTATCGAGGAGTCAATCAATATCATATCCCTCATATCACACGCCGTGACACCCCCCACCGTGACGGAAGACTTCGATACCCGGGTCACAGAAAACTGCACACTATACGTGCCCGACGAGAGCTACGCGCTATACTACCTGCACCAATACTGGGGGAAATTCCGAAAAATAGTCAAACTATCGGAATACACCGGAATCGACACCGTGACTCGGGACTCCACTCCCTTCACTACCGGAAACGGGAAGATAATCATTCCCGAAGGAAACAACAAGAGATTCACCATATTCAACATGCAGGGGCAAGCCATATACGACGGCATCCCCACCTCAGAAATCGAGTGCGGGAACGGGCTATTTATCATAAAGACTCCCGGCTCCAGCCACAAAGTCCGCCTATAAACCCGCCCATACATGCATATTCCGGGCGGCATACAAGAACGATGCCGCCCGGAGCACAGCCAAACCTCCCCTCTCCGAGGAGGGAAATCCTCTCATTGCAAACCGCTCATTATCCGGCAAGCGTCACACGCCACCACCGGATACATCGCCCGTATCCGCAGGATTGGCCTCGTTGAACTTGACCGACAATTTGGCAAAAGTCCGGCCAGCATTCATCGCATAACTCTGGGACGACTTATAAGTCAACTTGAAGCTGCGCGAAGCCCCGCCGCCCGAAGACGGGAAGCCCGGTATATCGACAACCACCAGCCCGGCCTTCAGCACCTCCACAAAAGCCATATACTTCTTCCAGTAGTCCGCCTCGTCCGTCCCCTCGACAGTAAAAGCAAGAGTCAAGTCACGGGCATCCAACTTGGGAATGCCGTGCAACACCACCTTGCCGTCTATCTGCCGGCTCTGGTTCTCGATAAAATCCTTCAACTTCGGAGGAGCAAACAAAGTGTCGAGAAACCCCTCGCCCATATGCACGCCCCACTCCGCAAAAGCATCCTTGCCGTTTATCCGCAAATCCGGCATTACATCCGCCGGTACATTCTCTTCCATCTCTTCCATACCATTCATTCGTTAAAAATTATTGCCGTATCATCCTTCACTATCTCCACCTCGCCGCCCCGGTTCATCACCGAGACCACCGCGTAGTTCCCCGCCTCGATACGCGCCCGGGCGCCATGCATCAGCACCACCCGGTGCAACCGTTCAGGCCCCGAAAAAGAGAGCCTCGCACAAGTATTGCCGACAAGCCCCACACAAGCATCGCCCGAGAGAGCTATCTCCCCCTCGTCTATATGCACCCCGTAAGGAGCGACACCCTCCTTCATCCCCCGGAACATATCCAGAGAAGGGAAACCCTTCTCCCCACAAAACTCCCGTCCCTGCGGGGAGAAAAACAACCACACCAGGCTTCTCCAGTCACTCACCTTGCCCGAGCCACCGCACGCTCCCAAAAGAGCAGCCGCACCGATTACATCCTCCGCTCTCATAACCTGTTCAATTTATTTGCCACCACATCCAATTTCTTGTTCGTCTCTATCAGCTGCTTCACCGTATTGCCCGTATTGTTGCTGATTTCCGTCAGTTCCAGATAAGAATTCACCGTCATCGTACGTATCTCGTCGGCAATACCCACCGACCGGACATCCAGGGCCAACATCTGCGACAGCAACGACGTCTGCTCCCGGTTCTGCGCAGCCACCACCTCGCCGGCATACTGCAAGGCGGTAAAACGCCCGTTCAGCTCCGTAGCCGTATCCTGCGACATCGTCTCGAAACCGCCGCTGTCCGACTGCTGCTGACGGTCGGTCACGCTCTGCAGATACTTGCCGTAAGTACCCTCCATCAGCTCCGCCTCGGCAGCAATCTTCTGCTCATACTCGTCTATCTTCGCCTGCTCGGCCTGCGTCAGTCCCCCCTCCAGCGCGACAGAAAGATACTTCATCAGCTCATTCACGGGGCCGCTCAACCGACCCTTCACAGCCTCGGTGATACCGTTCTTCAGAATGTTTGCCACAATATCCTTCGACTTCGCCGCCGCGCTGTTGCCCTGAGCCCAGGCATCCACATACGCCTCGGCAAAGCTGCTGATTGCTTCCTTGACCTCCGTACCCAAAATCGCCTCGATAGCCTTGTCCTTGTTATCGGCCAGCTGGCGGTCGATATCATCTATCTGCCTCTGGTACTCGTTCATTTTGCTGCTGTCCGTATTCTTCTTATCCTTCTCTGCCGCCATCTGCTCCCCTATCAAGTTGCGCTGCTGGCGGAGGAGCTCATCCTGCTGCTCTATCATCCCCGAAGCATCATACGAATAAGCCCTCTCTATCGCGGTGCCCAGACGGTCATACGCACGTTGCAGACGGTCTATCTCCTTCTGGTTCTCCTTGATTATCTTCTCATTCACCTTATCCTTGCTGAAAAGATTGGCCACCGCCATGGCTGCCTGGATAGCCGCCGAGACAACCGCCAAAACGACCGACGCCTTCTCGACAGTCGATATAGACTCACTTGCCATATACGCAGAAAGGGAAATCGACTTTCCGGCCGTATCGCTAAGCGACACCACCTTATCTATCGCAGAAGCCGTAGCAGTGACCACCGTACCCACAGCCTTCATGACATCTCTCGTACATTTCCTCAAATCGGTAAAACTGTCCAAAGCAGCCTTCGTCGAAGTACCGACGTCCTTCAGCGCAGAGCCCACCTTCTTCCAGTCGGTCTTCTTTTCCCCGTCACCTGCCGTATCCTGAGACGCTTTCCCCTTGTTCACCTCCTGGTTCAAAGTCTCCAAGGCCCTCTTCACCGTATCACCGTTGCCCGACTCCTCGGCAGCCTTCACAAGGACATCCCGGGCCTTCATCAGCATATCCACCACCTTCTCAAGAAACAGGTAAACGATAGCATCGGCCCAGTTCACAAACATCTCTTCCCCCTTCTTCATCGAAGCCTCCAGTCCGTCCGGAGAAGAACTCCCGCCCGAGCTCCCCGTCCCTGCCGGCCCGTCCTGCAACACCGCACTCCGCAGCGCCGCCACCTCCACATCATCACTCACAGGAGCATCCGCCGCCGCGTCGCCCGCCTGCCTCTCCGCCTGCCGGGCATACTCCCGCACCCCGTCCTCGGCATCCTGCCACTCGGCCAGCAACCCCTCCACACGAGGGTCGGTACTCTTCAGCGAACGTATCGCCACACTCAGCTCCTCCAATTTCCGGTACAAGGCATCCAGCCCGGAAGCCCCGGTACCACTCATATTATCCGTCAATTCTGCCATTACACTTCATTTTACTTTTCATCCTGTCCCTTGCCGACACATACTCTATCCGGTCGCCGTACACGATATGCAGCTTGTCCCTCTGCATCAGCAGAAGCTGTTCGTAAGGAATCACCTCGAACACCTCCCGGTACGACAACTTCAAACTCTCCATGAAAGAGGCCATCTGTCCCACAAGCGTATGGCCCCCCGCTACCTCGGTGTTGCCGCCATCCTTGCCACGCTCATCGCTAAGGCGGCACACGCGAAAAAATCACTGCCCTGTATCAGAGAAACACACGCATTCAAAGCCCCGTTTATCTCCCCGGGCGTGCCCTCCTCCAGCTCTCCGGCAATGCGGTCGCGCACCTCCTCCCAGCCATCGGCATTACCCGCAACAAGGCAAGCTATGCCGCGGAGTATCTTCTGCGAACACCCGGGCACCGCCCTGACCATGTCGGCAAGCGTCCCCTGCTCCGGAATATCGATATCCGCAAACTCACCGATCGCCCGGCATATCACCTTGATAGAAGGAGAATACACCGTATAAGCACGCCTGCCCACGACAAAAGTCTTGAACCTCTGTCCCAGCAACAACGAAGAAATATTCTTACCTGCTTCATTCATATTACCAAAAATTAAAAAAAAAACATACACCAAATATTTTTCCTGTACCGGAGAGAGGAAACAGCAACCTTTATATAACTTACTCACTTTCAGAAAGAAATAAGTATCTGAATCTCCCCTCTCAATCCCCACACTTTCAGGAAGAAAGCAACATCCAAATCTCCCCTCTCGAGAGGGGCGGGGGTGTGTGACGCCCGGGCACAGCCACCTGAAAATCAAAGCGGTCACCCGAAGCCGACAAGCACCACACCAACAGCCATATTCACCCTCCGGGACAGGAAAAACAAGCCGCTTACCCTACGATTTCAGACTCACCGGCCACGTCAAACCAATACTCGGAAGCAATAGCAGTACCCGAAATCTCCTCCGGAGTAGCCTTCACAGCCACCGCAATGGCATTATCGGTAGACACCCCACGACCCGAGATAAGCGCCTTGGGGAACACAATGCAGACATTGTCCTCTGTCAAGGCATACAAAGACTTATATATAAGCCCCTTGCCGCCGGACCTTGCCCAGACCTCACCCGCAGTCTCAGTACCCGCCGTCACAGTACCCCCCTGCATAGCCGCCTTGGTCTCAAAATCATACGCACCAATGCTGAAACTGATGGAAACAGCCCCCGGCTCCACATCCGAGCGGTACACCTGCCCGTTCAACTGGTTCTTATAACTGTTCACCGTCGGCTCGGCCTCCTCATAAGTAAAAGTATCCTGGTGCGAATTGGAAATCTCCGTAGCCGCGGTAAACAATCCGGCGATAGTCTCCGCTGTCGGAGCTGCACTCAATACCTCACCATACCGTAAACTCTTGATTTTTATTGCCGAAATCACTCTTTTTTCTGACATAACATTCAAAATTTTAAAAATTAACTACTCATTATTACCTTGTCCGTCAGACCCTCCCACCATCGCCCGGGCACGACTGCATATATTCCGGAACATCCTGCCCGATACCCTGTGCAAAAATCCGATGACAGCATAAAAGTAAGCAGTAAATTACTTTCCCCGAAATATTCCGGAAGGCATAAAACCACAATTCCCGAATTGTGGGAAATATCCTCCCCGTCCCCCCCCTTCCGGACAAAGACCGAAGCCCGACGGCCATGCCCAAGCACTGCCACCGAAAACCAAAGCTGCCACCCGAAGCCGACAGATAACACCTTGCAACACCAAGCGTCTCGAAACTGTATCCCGCAACCCATCTGCCTTTGCCGCAACTTTCACCGTAACACACCCCTCAATCCCCTCTCTAGAGGGGAAACATCCCCAATCAAACCACTCATTATCAACAAGAAAGCAGCGCCCGAACCTCCCCTCTCGAGAGGGGCCGGGGGTGTGTGACGTCCGTGCACAGCTTCCTAAAATCAAAGCGGTCACCCGAAGCCTGACGGATAACACCTTGCAATACCAAGCGTCTCGAAACTGTATCCCGCAACCCCTCGACCCATGCCGCGACCCTCACCGTAACACACCCCTTTAATCCCCTCTCAAGAGGGGAAACATCCACGCCACAAACCACTCATTACCAAAAAGAAACAAGCATCTCAAACCTCCCCTCTCGAGAGGGGCAGGGGGTGTGTGACGTCCGTGCACAGCTTCCTAAAACCAAAGCGGTCACCCGAAGCCAAGAAACACCTCCTCACCAAACAGTAGCAAAAACATCTCATCCCACACCGCGTCCCTCACCATAACACACCCCTTTATCCCCTCTCTAGAGGGGAAAACAACACACAAATCACTCATCACCAAGAAGAAAAATAGCATCCCAAAACCTCCCCATCCCAGAAAAGAAGATTATCTACTTTGGAAAATTATGCCTAACTAAAATTATTTTCAGAGTCCACTTTTGGAGGCCGGTACAGGTAAAAAAACAAAAAAAGTTTGCTTATTGCATGACATTGTACTACATTTATGATACAATACAAAAACAACAGGAAAACAGTGGCAGGAAAACAGGCCTCGTCTCATCTGCGTGAAGACTTGTAACGAGCCTTACAGGAACAAGCCCCAAAAGCAGACAGAAGCCCGAATAACTTCTCCGGAAGCACCCTGACGGACGCAACACATTCCGGACCCGATGACGAAACCTTTGCCGCCACAAAGGAAGCCCGTCCCGGGAAGCATGCCGCGACAATAAACCCGGGCTGCCTTCCGGGCCATTCACGGAATCCGCGGACAAAAACAAAATGAAGCACTTATGATACAGACATTCTTGCAAAGATACAAAGAAGCCTTCGGGAATGCCACACCGCTCCCCGTCGCCTTCGGATACAGCCATACACCCGCCACGGAAGAGAGGGAAATACCGCGTTGCATGATAGGGGCCGTACGCAAAGTATGCGACGGCGAACCGCTTACCCTGACTGCCGGCAACGTGTCGTGCGGCGGAGGAAGCCTGTACACCGCTTTCGCCCCCATGCAGGAACGCATACCCGGGTTCGTCTCGGAGACGGAACATTACAAGCAGACCCCCGGGCAAGTAAGGGAATATATACGCAACCTTGACATACGCCCGGCAGAAAAGCCCTGTCTGAATTTTGTACGCATGGACCGGCTATCCACACTCGACGACGTAGAAGGCATCCTGTTCTTCGCCACCCCCGACATGCTATCGGGCCTATGTTCCTGGGCCTTTTACGACAACGACGCCGACGACGCCGTATGCACACGTTTCGCATCGGGATGTTGCAGCATCGTGACCTTTGCCGTGCAAGAGAACCGGAAAAACGGCCGGAGCTGCTTTATCGGCATGCTCGACCCCTCCGCCCGCCCCCTGGTTCCGGCACACGAACTTACCTTCGTGATACCGGTGCACCGTTTCCGCGAGATGGTACAGACGATGGAACACTCGGCCCTGTTCCGAAAAGCATATTCCATAGTGAAGAAAAGAATCAACGGAGAAACCGGAAAATGAAAAAAGAACCCTTACACTCCTGCCCCGAATTGATCGACTATATCAATGACATAGGCTTCCTTCCCCTACTGCACATGGGCATTCCCGGATGGTCGGCAGAAGAAGCCGTGGACGAGGATTGCCGGTACACCCGTTTGCCCGACGGCGGATGGGAATGGCCGCTCTGGAAGTGGAAAAGCTCCATCCTGCAAGAAAGCGGTTGTGCATACGGCAAGTTCCTCGGCAGCAAGGCAGCATTTATCAGCCGCGAGTGGTGGCCCGACTTCTGCAATTACCGCCGGAGCGTATACCCCTACCCGGAAGAAAGAAGCATAGAAGAAGCCATCCTCGACACCCTGAAAACCGAAGGCAGCCTCACCACCCGCGAACTACGGGCGGCATGCGGCTTCACAGGCCCGAAAATGCGGAGCCGGTTCGATACCTACCTGACCCGCCTGGAGATGGGCGGCTACATCGTCACGAAAGACTTCATCTATCCCCACGACCGCCACGGGCGGGAATACGGCTGGGGCTGGTCCCTGCTCACCACTCCGGAAAACCTCTTCGGGCGGGAAACCTGCCCTCCCGGCCGCACCCCTTCAGAATCGCGCGCGCGGATACTCGCCCGGCTCAGGAAGATTCTGCCCGACGTTCCCGAGAAAATATATGACTCTTTGCTCAAATAAATAAGGAAGGTTGCCGACCCTCCCCCCCCCAAAAAAATCCCTCTCCCGCTTCCCAGACACGCCCGTACCGGCCAATCCGGAATGCGCCGGATGCCACAGACACGAATACGCTGCATCGTCCTGTCAAGGTCTGCAACTCCATCCGGGCGAAATACGGACTGCCAGCCCTATATTTTATTACAGTGGATTACATAACCTGATCTGCCTCTCAAAGACAGCAGCAAAGCGCTCCTGTTCGCTTTTTGCAATACCCAGTCGCGTGGCCAATGACCGCCATTCCCCGACTGCCTCCAGAACCTCACTGACGATTTGCCGAGCTGTCTGCCCCTGAAGCATATATTCCTCACAAGAGTCCAGCAATTCATTCAAGTCCGATTTATTGGTAACGCTGTTGATTAACAGACTCTGATATTCATTCAGCGAGGGATTCATATCGTAGGCCGGAGACAAAGTCCATCCCTTGGCTGTCAGTAGGAAACCATGATTGCGGAAATGGTCATCCGTATTACCGATGCAGATATTGAATGCGACCCTGCGATACAGTTCTTTCAGATTATCCTCCACATGGGTACAGTTCTGGAGTATGAAATCGACCATATCCAGATAGCCATTGCCGGTATTGGCATTGTCACCATCATTCAAGCCCAAAAGAGTCATGGCCGAAGCAAAATGTATGCGCTTGCCATTTTCCCTCCGGTCAAACCGTCGGGAGAGCAAAGTGTGGTATTTGTCATTTGTGGAGATTACTCTTGTCTCTGCGGCATTTATTCCGGCCCTCTTTGCCAACAGATACGAAAAATGCTCCCAAAGGCCTGCATCATAATCATCCTTACGGGACGGAAACTTTGCTATATACAAAGTCCTGTTCTCATCTATCACGCTTGCCTTCGGGCGCGCCCCTCCAAGAGATGAACCGGGCTGTACCAGCTGAGCAATCCAACACATTTCTGGCAGCCTGTTCTCTTCTTCGCTTTTCTCTATTTCAGAACCGGCAGCAATCAACTCACAGATTTCCGCCAGTGGCGGTATGCACAAGACTTCACTTGCATTGATATATCTTCCATCCATGGATTCCTTGAAACGGAAACCTCCCATGCGGGAAAAGTCCTCAATCCCGACAAGATAATCAAATGAAGAAAGCCGACGTACCGGACGTTTCTCTTCCTTTGCCAGAATCTGTTCCCGACGATTGATCAATGTACGTCCCCACCTGTCTGGAAGGGCATCAGAAAAACATCCGAAAATATCCTTGTCGGGAGCCGTGTATTGCTGTCCGGGATAGTTGTTCAAATCATTACTAAGAAACAAGTTGCCATAGTCCCTTAGCCAGTCATCACTATAGCAAAATCCATAACTGTCCGAGCCACGAAGTGATTCATAGCTCAGTTCTCCAATCAACCTAGGTTCTTTCAGCCAATCAAAGTCAGCAAACACATAGAGTCTTTTCATAGCTTATTCTTTTTTGGATGCCCTTTCCCGTTTCTTGAGACTCAAATCCTGCAATGCCTTCCCCATCGCATCTTCCTTTGCAAGCAGAAGAATATCATCATCCAGCTGAAGGGCATAAAGCACCCTGAGATAAATACCGATAGCCACTGTCGGTGCCCCCTTCTCGATACGCGAAACCGTAAGAGGCGAACAGGTGGCACGTTCGGCAACCTGAGCGACACTAAAATTCCTGCGCAACCGGGCCAGCCTGATCTGCTCACCGACCATCCGCATCTTCTGCTCCAATCTCCTTGGCAACTTGGTGCCCATTGTCGTCCTTGTCATATCTCAATACATCATATAATATACAAATATAATGCTTTTTCATCATTTTATGATAGGTTGATGTCCGAATTTTCAATCCAAAAAATATTATGACCTCTACAACACAATTATTTTGCTACAACATACCCTTCCTGTTCGTACACCCTCCTGTAATGATGAATCATCTCGACCAACTTATCCAGGCGTGCATCTGCAATCTTCATATTTTTATACCTAAGATATTGTGTATTATACAGTACGTCATTTCCGGTCCTTAGCCTTGCATCTATATCCTCAGGGATAAGGAAACTTGCTCTTTCGCCTAAATATTTATAAAACTCCGACTGATATATAAAGATACCTGCCAAATCAAAATCACCGAAATGTATATATTTATTGGGAATTTTCATAAGCCATTCCCTTAAATCTGTCGACTGTGGATATCGTGATACAAACAGAATTTTACGATCACCGAACAGATGTTTCTGACATCGTATCCGACTGAAGTTTTCACCGTTCTCCACACCTACCACAACAACGTCGGATGGTATATAAAACACCTCCGGTTTTTGAACGAACACAGCAATCCCCTCTATAGGTGATATAAGAAACTCTTCCTGTTCTATCTTTGCGGCTATAGGTTCGTAACAGTTCACCAAAAAGCCTCTGAAAGTCCTCAATTTTACAGTCTTTGAATCTCCGGTGTACTGTACAAGTGTGCTACGCTGTAAATCATTATTTTCATTCAATAAAACATCAATCCACCTTTCAAGTGAATTGCCAGATGTATAATTGTCTGCAATATATCTGCTAAATGCCACTTCATCAGTAAGACGATAGGAAACCCTGCTTCCACTGGTTATTCCGGTTAAGAGTCCCTCCAGCCTCAATTCATCAACTATCCAATGCGGTAATGAGCTTGAAGGAACGGTTCCTCCTTCAAGCATGTGCAGGAGCTTCCTCGCAACAGATATTGTAAATCGTTTTTTATTTATATCCATATTATAAGGTATTTTTATTTTCGCGTAAGCAATGGCACTACCTTAGTATTGCTTTTCGCATCTTTGCTCAACAGATAAGTATATTTATAGTCCTCTACATTATAAGTGGTAGGCGAACTGTTTATGAGCAATATATTACGGCTGTTGGCAAATTCAAGTATACCTTTTATGTTATTCGGATGTAACTTGCCTATTTCATCCATCATACAATGCACCTTGAAATCTCCGAATTTTCTTGAGACCTTTTCCTTGAACACATTGATAAGCATGATATTTACCATAGCTTTAACCAGTATATCAGTGCCGTCGGAACCTACATTTGCAATTTTCTCTACCCAGCCTGTATCGTTATCGTTTTCCATGACACGGAACTGCAGGTTAAAGGTATCAGAAACAGCAAGGCTTTTCCTGGCAGGCTCATCCTTAAGCAGTCTGCTGAATGCATTAAGATATTTCACAGCCCTGATATTCACATTCTCACGGGAATCCTGTGAGAACAAGTCCATTTCACCCATATTGAAACTATTCTCATCATTGAAATTCTTTATTTCTATCAGAAGCTGCATAAGTTTGTCATTACTCTGCAAAGGCCGGAGTTCGATACTACGTATCACTCCTGCAAAATTACGTTTTATAAAATCCTCATTAATATCTCTTATGGTTTTATGAATCAGGCTTTCGCTTTGAGTGAGTTCTCCTGTTTCTTTAGATATGCGTCTTATTATGTTTACATACCTTTCACTTATGCGGTTTTGGAATTCGGCAATCTTATTATTCTCCACAAACTCACATAAGTTGGATGCAAAATCCTTATAATCGGAATCACACGACAGAGACTGAGGGAAACTGAACGTATTTCTCGCAGTAAAATTACCGTTAAATAGATTTACTGCCTTTTTGAAATTTTCAGTATCCTTCCCAAGAGAAACTATCAGGCTTTTCAGTTCATCCACTATCACCCCGCAAGATTTATTCGTTGGAAGTTCTTCAGAAGTATACGACTCCGGAGGGCAGAAACCTTCATCTTTACGGAAATTTTCAAGAACAGAAAGATCATTCTTGATAGAATCACATTCGGCCGACTTATTGTTTATATGTTTCTTTACAAAATCATACTGACCGGTGAGCTTGTTTTTCCGCAATTCATATTTCTCTTTAAGTTCACTCAGGTGCATATTGTTGTTTTTCTCGTTGTCACGCAGTTCCGGCTCACGGTCAAACAGTTCCCTTTTGTCTTTTTCATAATTCCACACAAATGCCTGTTTTTGGGATATATAATCCAATTCAGCCTTGACAGCATCAATTTTTGATTTATAAGTATTGATAACCGACGTATCTGCACCCTTGCCATTTAACTCCTCATCCTGCAATCTGAGAAGTTCCTTTTTTCTGATATCCACATCCATACGGCGATCGGCCAGCTCCTTATTTACTGCCTGTATCTCAACATCAGTAGCACTACGCTCTTTCTTTTCTGCCTTCCTCTGTTCGTCAACAATCTGAAAAATTCGCTTTTCTCTTTCCTGTTTCAGAAGTTCTTCATTGTTACTGCATTTTTGTCTTTCCTTTTCCTTACCTCCTATAAGTGTTTCTATTTCTTCAAGCCTGTTTCTCTTCCATTCCGATTCTTTGCGTTCCCATGAAGCCAACTCCGCTTTAATATTCTTTTCCCGAAACGGATATTGCTGTAACTGAATTTCAAGAAGATGCCTTTCGTCTGACATGGCAGAAATCCGCTTCCTATACTTACTCTTTATGTCTTCAATACGCCTTGTTTTTTCTTCATTTAGAAGACCGATTTTTCTTATATATTCATCCCTTTCAGACGATCGGGCTTCAAATTCCGTTTTTAGCTGTTCCGGAGAGCGTAATTCACGCTGCACCTCCGCCAAATCAATTTTCACACCATAGAAAGAACTTCCACCATCGGTTGAGAGTTCGGGAGAAAGGTCCGGATTGTAAAGTATCAGTTCCTCATCGGCAATCTTGCCGATGCTCTCCTGCCATCCGGGTCTGTTATTGTCGAGCCACTCGCAAAAAGATCCTTTACTGTTGTTTATCAGTACATTTAATGATTCTAT
Source organism: Coprobacter secundus subsp. similis (assembly GCF_015097275.1). Taxonomy (GTDB): domain Bacteria; phylum Bacteroidota; class Bacteroidia; order Bacteroidales; family Coprobacteraceae; genus Coprobacter; species Coprobacter secundus. Next base: position 230,408 of record NZ_AP023322.1, on the reverse strand, counting down.
TTCAGCGTCCAGTTGTTTTTTATAACGTAATATTTCATCTATTTTCCCATCAAACTCTTTTTCAACCACCATAACTTCCGTATCCGACTTTTGTCTCAGACGGTCACACTCCAACTTCATGCGGTCGACTTTCACTACCGTATCCTTTTCCTCGGAAGATATATTTCTCAACCGTTCTTCACAGTCATTAATTTCATCCTTAAAATGAACAAAACATTCAACCCTTGTTTTTTGCTGTTTCAGGCTGGATATTTCTTCCTGCAACAGTTCCTTGCTATCGGCCTGGGCTCTCAACTTCTCCTCGTAGACAAAACGTATTTCTGCTGTCTGATTGTTGCTTTTCTTCATTAATTCAGCAAGTCTCTTACCAAGTTCTTCTTTCCGGCATAGAATTCTATCCTTGATCTCATTCTCAAACCTGGCAAAATCGGCATCAATACCCTGCTCTATCAAAGAATATCTGCCGATTACATCATCATATGTACTTGTCAGTTCTTTATAGAATTTATTCAGTGACTCCAATTCGTACTCCAGTGCCGGTTTCTTATTTACTCTCGATATAACCTCATCAATGCGCTCTTGTTCATAATATTTACGTTTTTCCTTTATCCTCTTCAGGTCCGATTCTATAATGCCGCTTAACTTTATCAATCTGTCGTGCTCTTTGTCAAACTTATCTTCCTCTTCTCCCAGCAAACGCATATACCGTTCGGCATCCCTTTCCAGTTGCAAAAGCTGTTCCTCAAGTTCAGGAAGTTTCCGGCGTGCCATCTTTTCAGAGTAGTTAAGTTGTTCCCTCCCGTTTTCAATCTGCTTTTCAGCAAACAGCAGCATTCTGTATCCCTTTATCACCATATCGGCCTGTTTCCTGACAGGAACTACGCCATTCTTATCCTGTTTTATCCATAGCATTACATCGGAATATTCCTGTTCGAAAGTTTCTATCTGACTCCGATAATAGCTCAGGTCGACTACAAACTCATTATCATCCATTGACTGTATAATGGTATCCTTGATAAAATCGGCATCAAGCTTTGAGTTCAAGAATACATTCTGAATTGTACGCGGTATATTCTGGTATCGAGAACTCTCTACAATCGCATACTTACGGAACTGAAGTAATTCCGGCTTCTTGTTGTTTCCGAATATTATATCACGAAACATATCGTAACCAATAACCAGCGACGACACCTTTACACCGGATTCTGACACTCTTGTACGAATAACGCTCCAGTCAGCTGATACCTCGTTTTTACCATCAACAAACCATTCCTTACTATATGGAGCATCAATAAAGCGGAAAGCTGCCCTACCCATTGACTTTGTTACCACTACGGTATACGAGCCATTTTCGCGCATCACCTCATAAACTATATACGAGTTGGCAAACGGAAGGTAGAAAGAATCAAAATTTTTCTTTTCTTTCGGGATACCCAATCTGAGTTTGTCTGCATTATAGAAAAACAAGACAGCTCGCAAAAGCGTACTTTTACCTACACCCTGTGTACCGATAAAATGTACATTGCCATCCAGCTTCACTTCGGCATACGGTACATGAGCGCTGTTCAGAAATATTACCTTATTGAGATATCTCATCGTTCATTTCCTCCGATATTGTTATGCAATCCACCAAATCCTCCATATAATGAAATGCCGTCAATACTTTATAAGTGTTATCATGTTCATTTTCAAGTTCTATCATTCCTGCCTTCTCGAGTTCCGAAACGAGTTTCTCCACGACCTCGTTATATTTCTTTTTATCCTGAAACAGTTTGGAAGCCTTATCTTTCAATTCTATCTGGCAACTTATCTGAACTTCTATGTCTGCCGGCCGGAACTTAAATCCCGGACCGAATGTGGCATCATACGTTTTAAGGAAACTCAGATAGTCTATCCATTTCATCACTGCTTCAAGTTTGCGTTCAAAGTCAACTTTCGCTTCCTGACGGGTAAACATATAATATCCATCACCACCTTCAAGATAAAAACCAATGCCTTTATAATACTCATAATAGTCGGTCAAATCCTCTTCTATAGCATCATAGTAGCGTTTTATTGCCGGAGAAACGCTGTTTGCAGAAATAAATCCGCCTTTACTCAATATATTGAATATTTCTTCCGTATATTTCATGCTTATTCTGATTATGTAGTTATTTGGAATTATCTGGAATATATCAAAGGATATTCTACATCATAACTTGTTTCATAATTATCGGTAAAGTTCAGTCCTTCGGCATACTGCGATGCTATCTGACAGAAAAACAATATTTTGTCATCTGTATTCAATTTCTTATGATAATTGTAACCCATTACAAACTTAAACAAATGACTGCTTGATGCCGAAAAAGCATTATAAATTTCCTGTAAGTTTATCAGATCAAGAACCTCACCTTCAGTTTTCATATACTCCGGCGGTATCGCATCCGCCATATTCTTGAGCCCTTTCGTCTGATTCTTTCTTTTGGATACGACTTTTCCTATAAGTTCCAATGCCGCTGCAGATGTACGCAGATTATCTACCGACAACTTTATCCGGTAATTGGTCTGAGGCTCCATCCATACAGGATTTCTCATATTGACAATCTGGAGAATATCAGTTTTTTCCTCCAAAAGGAACTGGTCACGAAGGTATTTCAGACGCCGTACCTTTTCGAATATTCTATTCTGATAAGCTATAAGATTCAAGTAATGAATAATCTGCTTTTCAATCTCAATAAGATTATGGTACGAATCATTAAGTTGTAGCTTCACATCATTTACCACTATGCGCATTTGAGTGTCCATGGCTACTCTGAAAAACACAGGCTGACTGTTTTCTATTATATCTTCACTCCTGTTGATAAGAAGAGCTATGTTCTTGCGCTTTTCATCAAGATTTTTCAGTTTTGAGAGTTTTACACGATAATTCGGTTCATTTTTATATGTATTGTCAATGTTGCGTTTCAGGTCTATCACATTGCGCACGGTAATCATTGCGATATTCTTCAGGCATCGCCTTACCTCCTTATGATAATTATATTTTCGCTGTTCATTATCCTCTTTAAGATAATAATCTATATTCTCATTCAAACGTCCCAGATAATCATCCACAAACGAAACATTTATGTTTTCATTGACCTGTAATACATCCTCAAAGAACTTAAGATATACATCCTCCATTTCAAGGAAATTCCCGTTATCTCTTATTATTCCATAGTCAATAAGATATTTAATTCTTTCCTCCTTATACTCCGAAAGTTCAAGTGCATAATCATATTTTAAGGAAGTAGAAGGTCTTTTCTGAAACATTTGTTTCAGCAGAAGCTTCTCCCTTTCAAGTACACGTAACAGTTCATCTATAGATTTGAAGGTATTCATAATTCAAGTATTCTATATGCATTAAATCTCTTGTTGTTTTCCTCCATCCAAAAAATTCTATATATGATAATATATCCATACAAACAAATGTAAAAGAATATTCCCAATTAAAAAAACAATGATATAAATTACTACAGATATTGAAATTTAATGTCCGCCTCGACTTTTCCCTATATCGAAATTAAACCAAAGATAGTGAAAGGCGAGCGCAGAGGAAAACGAAAAACACAGTTTTTAAAGTTTGACAATAGTCGTTTCAACACGCCCTATCCACTGCTCCGTAACACCATATTTAGCAGCAACCGCGCGGAATGTTTTTAAGACATTGACTATATCACATAGATTGCATCAGGCCGGTGTATTTCATTGTCCTTAGCAAACCGGATAACATCATCACGTGTAAATTTCCGAAGCTTTGTCCTGATATACATGCAATGATCCTCGTTGGGCAAGAATCCCCCACTATCAAACATATAAGCCATATCGTATGCCAGAGACAAACTCCATGTACCCTCCTCACTCATGATAAATGAAAAATTCTTATTGTGGTCATCCGTATTGTTTGCCAATATATTAAAAACCATCCTACGAAATAGGAACATTCAAGAACAGAGGCAAAACAATCCCCGTTGTCGATATCCGGGACAAATAACCCCCATCGACCCTATTCCGAAACCCGTACAGATACCCCCGGGAATACTTTCTCTCGCAAAAACATTTCCCGGGGAAACAATCCTACCCGCCTGCCTGCCATATCAATAATACTCGGTTACAGACGTACTTGATGTATTCTTGCTATCAGGATACACACTCGGGTCATATTCTGTAGTCTGTATCGATGTTACATTCTTTCCGGAATAACTGTATCCATACGTTGTCGTATAACCTTTTGCATAATATATTCGAGTTTTTTCACGCCCTTGATCGTCATAACGATATTCAACAAGAGAAAAACCACTTTCGTCACCGGTTTGCCTTTTAGGTTTCGAACTCACCTGACCATTTCTATCAAAGTATAACCCGTCGACCAAAAACTCACCCGAAGTATTACCCTCCCCGTTGCCGAGGTCCGCAACCTCCTTTTTCAAACGGGCAATTTCGTCCCTCAAGTCCTTATTCTCCGTTCTCAGCTCCGCCACTTCCTCCGTCAACGAGCGGACACTGCTCCACAACTCTGCCGTATCACCCCCATAAGGAGAATCACCGCACGAGTCATTGATAGACACACCGACAAGAAACGCCGCAACCACGGCCACCGATTTCAATACATTACGATTCATGATATATTCAGTATTTGGTTTACAAAATTACACACCTATCCCCGCACTCCATTACTATAAATTTCCCCCTGATATAACAATTGGTCAGATTATTTTGAATTAACAAAAACAAAAAAACTATGAGAAAAATTTCATCGCTATCTTCCTCCTTAACATGACTCACCCCTGTTTATCCGATTATCCGAAGCGACGGAGATTGTTTTTGCCGCTTTCCTACTACAAAAATAAAGTAATTTTGCCGCTTTTCCAAGAATAATATTTACAAATTTGCCGCTTTTCCAAGACAAACAATTCACCCTTTGTACCAGCCTGTAAAAGTAGACACTGAAAATAATTTTAGTCAGACATAATTTTCCAAAGTAGACAATCGCGATATTTTTGCCTCATTTGCCTTTGCAAAAGCAGACATTCCCTACAATTTTTTCTTCATAATCATTTCCAAAAGCAGGCACACCCGAAAAATCATTATCTGCCGGTGTCGCATGGCTTATAAATATCGTATCTCTCACAATCCATTCCTTTGGCAAACATCATCAACACCGGCACATTCGTACCCTTTCCTGGGTATATGTGTTTTGTCGGAAATAAGAAAATGTTTTCACTTCATTTTGTCGGAAAATGCAAAATGTCTTAGTGCCAATTTGTCGGAAACAGAAAGTTTGGCGTAGTCTCTTGAAGTCCCCCGACAATTCCAAACAGCATATCCCCCTACCCCTATTGCATCCTTACTTTGTGACAGCTTTCATCAGAGGGCAGTCAGCCCTCAGCATCATTCCATGTATCAGACTTTTGCCCAAACCATTTTCAACCGGGTCTACCAAGTATCCATGAAAATCATTCCAGTGTGCACGTATCATGCCCAAGCACAGCCACCTGAAATCCTAAACAACCACCCGAAGCCAAAAAACACCTCCTCACCAAACAGCAGCAAAAACATCTCAGCCCAGCACGCAACCTTCACCGTAACACACCCCTCAATCCCCTCTTTGGGACGGGGAAACACAACGCCACAAACCACTCATTTCCAAACAGCAATCCCCCCGAAAAACAACAATACAAATCAGGTAAGATACCGATAATCATAAAAATACCGCCTTTTTGCGGATAATAAGCCGCATAATTTGCGGTTTATTATCCGCAAAACCGTATATTTGCAGAAAACAGGGATACCTATGTATATACATGAACATAAAGAATGGCCCTCCTTCTCGTGGAACAAGTATCTTGTCGGTGAAAAACTGAATAAGGTACACAAAGCCGTAGGCTATCTGATGGGACGTCTCAGCACAATCGGTTTCAACGACAAGATGTCTGCCGTAGTCGAATCCATCTCCCATGACATCATCGCATCATCAGAAATTGAAGGAGTGGAATTGAACAATGAGCAAGTACGCTCATCAGTAGCCCGCAAACTCGGAGTACAGTTACAAAATCTGACAGAATCCTCCCGCTACATAGACGGAGTGGTAGAAATGGCCCTTGACGCAACCGTCAATTTCAACACCCCGCTCACCCATGAAAGACTGTTCGGCTGGCACAACTGCCTCTTCCCTACCGGATGGAGCGGTTCCGCAAAAATAGATGTAGCCCGATACCGTAGTGGAGAGATGAAAGTCATTTCCGGAATGTTCGGCCGGGAAAAAGTACATTATACGGCACCTGCCCCTGAAAAAGTAGGCGAAGAAATGAACCGGTTTCTGGACTGGTTCAACTCAGACACCCATAAGGACTATATAAAATCGGCAATAGCCCATTTGTGGTTTGTATGCATCCATCCGTTCGACGACGGAAACGGACGAATCGGACGAGCCATTGCCGATATGGCACTTTCACAGGCCGAAAACTCCAAAATGCGCTTTTTCAGTATCTCCCATCAGATAAACAAGGATAAAAGACAGTATTACGACATATTGGAGAAAACGCAAAAGGGAGATTGCGATATTACAGAATGGATCATCTGGTATCTCGATTGCCTGCTCCGTTCCGTCGAGCAGTCCGACGAGACATTGTCGAAGGTGCTGAACAAAGCCATATTCTGGCAAAACCACGCCCAAACCGTCCTGTCCGAGCGACAGCGTGAAGTGCTGAACCTGTATCTGGACGGCTATCCCGGAAAACTGACAGCCAAGAACTGGGCAAAACATGCAAAGGTATCACCCGATACGGCAGTACGAGACATAAAAGACCTTGTAGAAAAAGACATTCTGGTTCCCCGGCAAGGCAGAGTTCGCGACGTATCCTACGGAATCCGGTGCAGCGACTCTACCCTTTTCATTCCAATGTCCGAAAGTTTATAATCATTTCATCATATAGGCAGGAAGACCGTGCGATTGGTCTGAAAAACCGACTAACACCACCTCTCCCAAACAGCAGCAAAATAATCTCATCCTATGCCGCTCCTCTCACCGTAACACACCCCTCAATCCCCTCTCAAGAGGGGAATTTGCAACACCATAAACCACTAAATATCAAATAAAAAAGCAGTATTCAGACCTCCCCTCTCGAGAGGGGCAGGGGGTGTGTGACGCCCGAGCACAGCTACCTCAAACCCAAAGCGGTCACCCGAAGCCCAAGAAATACGACCCCGCCTCAAAGCCTGACAAGACTCCCCGCCCCGAGCCGCGCACAAATAGCGGCATACAAGCCATCCACCTCCTTGCGGAAACCCTCATAATGACGATAATAAAAAAACACCGTATCCACATTATGCGAAACAAACGTGACATCCGTAAAACCCGCCGCCGCCGCAATGCTCCGCCGCAATCCCCTCGGCATACGCCCGCCCGCCAACACCGCAGGAGCATACAGGAACAATACGATAAGGATAAACTGCCTCCTGCAATACACCTCCTCGCCCCCGCCCCGCAGCTCACAAAACCACCCGTAAATACGAGGTATCAGCCCCTGGTCGCGCAACACCGGAGCGCACAACCCGCGTTCCCTCTCGGCCAGCCGGCTCTTCTGCCCCAGCACATCCCTCAATTCAAGAATCTCTGCTATCATACCTTCCCTCATGACAATAAAAATCCTCCCCCACATCAAAAAGAACAAGAAAAAAAACACTACACCCTGAAAAGCTCCGCCCTGTCGCACAAAAACACCGTATCACGATTGAGATACCCCCGATGGGCATCGATATACCCCTGTATCTTGTCACGGTGCCGCCGCGTCCACAAGTCCGGACAAGGAATCCACCGATACCCCCGATAATTCCTGAAACAATCCATGACACCCACATTCACCTCCTGCACCGGAAGCACGGCCCTCCAGTCCGACTTCCTCACAACCTCTACCACACGCACATGCCGCAGCACATCCAAGAAGCGTACAAACACCGCCGGCAAAGGCCGGTACCCGTGTCCGAACGTATCATCGTACACTATGCGCACATACCCCGCCTCACCCCGGCACAGCAAGTAAGAATCCATCCGGCTCAGCACCTCCGTCACGCTGCCCCGGTACCGTACAAGCCCGTGGCAAAAATACACCTCGCCCGTGCGGCCGTCGCACCTCACCCGGAAGTCGAAATAACGTACCCCCCTGTCGAGCAATTCCATGACATCCAGCCTCTGGCACCGGGCCGTAAAATTCAGCAGCCTCGACCATACCCCACGGGGCTCGGCACCCGTATGCGCATTATGAGCGCCCAATAACCTCTCCATATACAAAAACTCCTTTTTTTTAAATTATACTATCCACTTGCAAAACATCACTCCCTCAGGCTCTCGCCCGCAAACCGCACAGCCCGGCACAGCCGTATCACCCTGTCCGTCGTACGCTTGTCATACCGCCGGGTCATCATCTCGCTGTCCAGGTTCGTACTCACAAACACCGGTTTCAGCAGCCGCTCGGCCTCGTTGATAAGCACCTGGAAACCCTCGTACCTCTCACCGTAATTGTTCACCTTCGACTCCACCCCTACCTCATCCACACAATATGCCCACCGCTTCAAGTACGGCACCAACTCGCCCGGCAGCTTATCGGCATGAATAGGCGCCAGTACCCTCCCCTTGCAGTGCATAAACAGCAGAGGCAGCACCCCCGTCAATATCGTCGTCTTGCCCCGGCCGCAATCGCCCGTCAGAATCAGCCCCTTGCCCCCCGTATCCGTCATCCAGTCGATAATCTGCTCATACTCCGGCAAAGGCCTCACCTCCCTGCAAGTCCTGTCCACAAACCGGAACGCCTGGTAAAACAGCCGCTCGCAAGCAGCCCGGTCGCCAAAGCTGAACCGCTCCACACTGCGCACCGGATTGAACCCGTGCGCCATAATCCTACCCAATGTCTGTTCAAAATCTTCCATACCTAAATATCAACATCATTTCAATTTACACCGGCCTCCCCCAAAAGAAAATCCACACGCCATAAACCGCTCATCATCAAAAAGAACGTAGCTCCCGAACCTCCCCGTCCCAAAGAGGGGTCGGGGGTGTGTGACGCCCAAGCACAGCCTCCTACTCCAAAAGCAACCACCCGAAGCCTGACGGATAACACCCCGCAGTACTAAACCTCTCGAAACTGTATCCCGCAACCCCTCTGCCCATGCCGCGTCCCTCACCGTAACACACCCCTTAAATCCCCTCTCAAGAGGGGAAACATCCCCACTCAAACATCTCATTCCCAACAAGAAACAAGCATCCCAAATCTCCCCTCTCGAGAGGGGCGGGGGGTGTGTGACGCCTGTGCATAGCCACCTGAAAATCAAAGTGGTCACCCGAAGCCAAGAAATACCTCCTCACCAAACAACAGCAAAATAATCTCATCCTATGCCGCGACCGTCACCGTAACACATCCCTCAAATCCCCTCTCAAGAGGGGAAATATCCCCACTCAAATCTCTCATTACCAAAAAGAACGCAGCTCCCGAACCTCCCCGTCCCAAAGAGGGGCCGGGTGTGTGTGACGCCCAAGCACAGCCTCCTACTCCAAAAGCAATCACCCGAAGCCAAGAAACACCACCTCACCAAACAACAGCAAAATAATCTCATCCTATGCCGCGCCCCTCTCCGTGACACACCCCTCAATCCCCTCTCAAGAGGGGAAACATCCCCACTCAAACATCTCATTCCCAACAAGAAACAAGCATCCCAAATCTCCCCTCTCGAGAGGGGCGGGGGGTGTGTGACGCCCGAGCACAGCCTCCTACTCCAAAAGCATTCACCCAAAGACAAGAAATACCTCCTCGCCAAACAGTAACAAAATCATCTCATCACATACCGCGCACCCCTCCAAAGAGGATGAACTCCTAAAACCCCGCACGCCGTTTCAGCTCCTCCAGCTCCGCACACGTAGCCTCCAGCTTCTGCCCCACATGCTGGGCGGCAACCGGGCCCCCCGGCCCTCCGAACTTCCCCTCCTTGGCCGCCCACGAACCCAGCCTCGAAGGGATTTCGAACGTCTGTCCCAACTCATAACGCATATGCAGCCTGTCCAGGCTCAACTCCGACCAATACCGGAAAAACGCCCCCACCATCTCCTCACCATACCGTCCGACAAAAGGCCGCAGCATCTCCCGGAACCTCTCCCTCCGGGCAAGGACATCCATACCCGTAGAAGCCGCACACACCCCTGCCTCGCGCGCGGGGGCGCAACCCTCTCCATAATCATCGGCATTCTTATTCACATTCTCGTTTACATTCCCATTCACATTAGGTTCCGGTCCGGTTCCGGTTTGGCTAACCGTCGGTTTCGGTTCCGTTAACCGTCGGTTCGGGCTTGGTTTCCCTTCGGTTACACTTCCGTCAACCATGGGTTCCGGTTCGGTCCCCGTCTCGCTAACCGTCGGTTCCGGTTTGGTTTCATCCAAATCCTCCACCCGTTTATCGTCGGTTTCGTCCGAGCCCTGTTCCGGTTTCGTCTCCGAAGCATCCTCCTGTTTCTGAGCCCCTTTGCGGCCCCCCTTGCGGCCATTCTCATACCGGGCGTTGTTCGCATCTATCTGAGGTTTCACCAGAGTAAAAATACAACGGGCTATCGGCTTCAGACACACAGGTTCTTCACCATATAGGCCATACTCCATTATAGCCGTGTAAATCTCTCCCTGAATATCCCTCGGCAGACCTCTAATCGCCTCGTAAAAACTCTTGTAAAACACAAAACTTTCTCTTAACATATCACACCATATTATATATATACCGGCCCCGCACCGGGCACATGCCCCCACAAGCACCGTACAACAAACCTCCCTCAACGCCGCAACCGCCGGCAATACCAGCACGCATACAACACACCCAGCACGTTGTACCCCCAATACCATTCCCCCGTTACCGGATGAGCATCATTGAACACCAGCACACAAGGAAAAAACAAAAGCACGTCCGTAAAAAAACGCCTCAACCGCCCGGTAAAAAAATCCCTGACGGAGCCCCCCCGGCTACCCCTCTGCACTGTCTCCCGCCTCTCCTCTCCGGAAAAGTTCCCCTCGGAACATATCCTTCCACCCTCCCGGCCCCTGCCCAGGCTGCCTCCAAGAAAATTCTCCCCATTCATATTATCCTATTTTAATAGTTTATCATACCACTTTATCAGCACAATACATACCCGTTCTTTTGCCTCTTCTTTTGACCGCATAATACTATTTTAATAGTTTATTGTACTATTTTATTAGTATCACACATATTCATCCCTCTGCCTCTCACCTTTTGTCTGCATCATGCTATTTCGCTCCCCCTATCTATATTATCCTATTTTAATAGTTTATTACACTACTTTATTAGTACAATATACCTCTGTCTTTCACCACCCCCTCCGGCCTCATTATACTATTTAAATAGTTCATTATACTATAATAATAGTCTAATGCATTCCGCACAATAAAACTCACCATCCCCATTTGCCGGAACATGCACCGGAATCAGCCGCCCGCAGCCATCACAAGGCCTCATCTCCCGGCACTCCGCGCACACGCAGCCCAACCATTCGTTGCCATACACCTCCCCTACGGGCACATAACGGCCACACCCCTCACATATCTCATATTCCTCCTCAAAGCGGTCGTTCATCATCTCCTCAATAGCATCGGCCCGGCACGACTCCAAAAGCAAACTATCTACACTCATACTATTATATTAGTATTATATACTATTATATTCATACCAAAAATTCCATCCGGTTCGACGGAGCACATACAGAAATCAGCCACCCACAGACAAACCAGCCATAATCATACTATTTTATTAGTATTTCATCCTATTTTACACATATTATACACTATTATATTAGTACATAAACCTATTTTATACTAATTAAATAGTACATACTACTATCATCACGGTCCACAACCTCTGCAAGAGCACGAACAACGAGCCTGCCGGCCCATATCATCCATTTCACTACCTTTGCCACCGTAAAATCAGTTTTTGGCTCCGAGAGCCAGTCCTGATTTTGCCCGGGTCAGATTTGTGAATTTCTTCCGAGAATGTTTCCTGTATACAATACATCCCTAATCCCTCCAGACACAGCGGCTCTGCAACGACATGCGAGCTTTCGGGAATCGAACCCGAATAACAAATCCGGCAACATCCGGACCGGGCTGTACACCGGCAAAAGAACCGGAGCCGCCGCCCATACCCTTCTGTACCGTCTTGCCGTTTTGCCATTAAACTAAAGCCCTCCTTCTGACAAGACCCGCCGACACTTCGGCCGGGTCATACCGCTTCACAGCGGGGCACTTATATAGCTCATACAAGTTATCCGTTTATCCGAATACCTCCTTCCGGAGACAAACCGGAAAATCCAGTCATACTCTTCGAGAAACCGCCTCCTAAGCCCAAAGCAACCACCCGAAGCCTGACAGATAACACCTCGCTCCTCGCTGCAACAAGCTCCTCGAAATTGTATCTCGCAATACTTCATCCCTTGCCGAGCCCTTCACCGTAACACACCCCTCAATCCCCTCTCTAGAGGGGAACCTGACACACTCAAATCTCTCATTACCAAAAAGAACGCAGCTTCCAAAATCTCCCCGTCCCAGAGAGGGGTCGGGGGTGTGTCACGTCCAAGCACAGCCACCTACACCAAAAGCATCCACCCGAAGCCTGACGGATAACACCTTGCAACACCAAGCGTCTCGAAACTGTATCCCGCAATCCCTCAACCCATGCCGCGCCTCTCACCGTAACACACCCCTTAAATCCCCTCTCTGGGACGGGGAAACATCCACGCCACAAACCTCTCATTACCAAAAAGAACGCAGCTTCCAAAATCTCCCCGTCCCAGAGAGGGGCCGGGGGTGTGTGACGCCCGTGCACAGCTTCCTAAAACAAAGCATCCACCCGAAGCCAAGAAACGCCACATCGCTGAAGCGGGAGCAAGAGAATCATTGCGGCAACTTCCGGGGAAACCTTACCAGTTGTCCACCATATTCACGCAATGCCACCTCCCGGATGCGGTCGGGACGTTCCCCCTCCGTAGCAAACCGGAGCGCCGCCCGCACCGATTGCGGAGTCACTCCAAAACGGGCCGCAATCTTGCCCGTATCTCCTCGTCTTATTACTATCCTGTTCATTTTTTAATTATTATTTATTATATTTGCCTATTATCGTGGTTACTTTCGTTTATATAGCCGTTAGAACACGATTGCAATACAAAAATAAAGCAATGCAATACATTAACCAAAGAAAAAAATAGATAAATTATTGCAATGCTATAATTTAGAATCAATATAAATTGCGCCCTTATGGAAGGTTCTGTCAAAGAAAGGCTTAAATATTTTCTATCTGAAAACAAGATAAAAGGCTCGGACTTCTGTGCGAAAATAGGTGTATCGAGCGGCTTCATTTCCGGCATGAGGGAATCGATACAGCCCGACAAACTCAAAAGCATTGCAATACATTATCCCCTGCTGGATATCGGCTGGTTGATGACGGGTATGGGGCAGATGCAGAAAAACGCCTATCCGGAGCCGGAGGCCATACACACGCTTGCCGAGGAAGGGCTCCGTTACCATCCCCGCAAGTCGCGCGGGTGCATTCCTCTTGTCGACGACATCAAGGCCACGTGCGGCATTCCCGACGGGTTCAGTGTAGCCATCAAGAAAGACGACTGCACGCCCATTGTCATCCCCGGGCTCACCGGTGAGTTTGCCATCAGGGCCAAGGGGCGCAGCATGATCAACCGCAAGAATCCGGAAAAGTCCATCAACGAGAACAACATCATCGTCTGCAACCGGTGGAACAGCCGTTCGCACATCCGGTGGGGCGAGGTGTATGCCCTGGCCACGAACGACGGTGTCGTGGTAAAGCAGCTCATGCCCTCGGAGCAGGAAGGCTACGTGCGCTGCGTCTCGTTCAACGAGGAAGAAGGCTACAAGGCTTACGACTTGCCCGTACTCGAAATCAGCGACTGGGCCATTGTGGTAGGTGTCGTCAATATCTCCCTCTTTACCTGAAGCAAAACGGAACCGGGAGGGGGAAGTATCCGGCACACACTACCCGCGACAGCAAGAACAGAAAAAACTTTATATAACCTTTAAAAACACGATACCATGAAAGAAGAAGAAAAATCAGAACTCGAAGCCATCATCAACGAGACACTCCAAGACGGCGCACAAGCCGACAACTCCCCGCTCGGAGCATTCAGCCTGTGGGTCGTATTCCCCCTGTTCCTCCTTATCCTCGGGCGCATCGTAGGCCTCATCCAAAGTATCAACTCCATCATACAATACATACTTTGGAATGCCAACATCACCCCCTTTATCATCGCCATCATACTGCAAGCCGCCTCCATCGCCTCTGCCATATTGTTGCTGCTCAAGAAAAAGTCAGGCTACTGGGGCATCGTGGCGACATTCCTGCTCGCCATCATACCCGGCTACATGACAGGACTGTGGATAAGGACCACCATCGGAGCCATCCTCGGTATCCTGCTCGTGACCGCCATACTGCAAATCAGGAAAAACGGGGTCAAAGGGTGGTACCTGCTGCAGTGACCCTCCCTGCCGGCATGCCGGAAAACCACCTCTCCCGACCTTAAAAAGAGCAGATAAAAAAAGAAGCGGGTCCCCCCCTGGGTGTGCCCTGACCCGGTATGGAATGGCCCCGGACCTTTCTAAAAAGAGACATCCCCGATGGAACCGTACCCAAAGGCCGCTTTTCGCCTTTTTAGGCATACAGGTTGTAAGCCTACCCGAAAATATCCTTCAATAACTTAAAGCCTGTCGTTTAAATTCCGCCCAAGACAATCCAAAGATTTCTTTTACAGATGGTTGTCTGTTTGCACAAGAACGATAGCGGGCTGTTTGACAAACACAAACGAAAAAAGAAACACCTGAAACCTCCCCTTAAGATATCATTACCTTTCCCCTTCAGGAAACGAGAAAAATTTCATATCCTCTACCTTCCGAACGGTAAGGAAAAATACGGGGCTGTCCGAACTTTTTGTAGACAGCCCCGTATATTATCTTAGCATAAAGCCTGTTCAAGTTTTACTCGGGTTAGTTTTGAGAGTTTCTTCCGAGGATGTTTTTCTATATTTACAAGGAAGATAACGGGCTATCTGACGAGTGAAAACGGGAAAAAAGTCCGGAAGAAAAGCAAAGATGACCCGATAATATTTCTTTATTGGAAAATTTAAACGACTGGTTCTTACATCTCAATCTCCCCTCTCAAGAGGGGAGATTTGGGAAGCCGCATTCTCCCTAGTAATGAGTGGGTTGTAGTGTGGAGGATTTCCCTCTTGAGAGGGGATTAAGGGGTGTGTTACGGGGAGAGGCGCGGTAAGGTCAGAAATGATTCTGCTACTGTTGGGCAAGGTGGTATCTGTCAGCTTTGAGTGGTTGTTTTTGATTTGAGAGGCTGTGCTCAGACGTCACACACCCACAGCCCCTCTCTAGGACGGGAAGATTGAGATGATACTTTTTTTTGATAATGAGTAGTTTATGATGTGTGTGATTCCCCTCTTGAGAGGGGATGAAGGGGTGTGTTACGGGGAGAGGCGCAGCAAGGCCAGAGATATTTTGCTACTGTTGGGCAAGGTGGTATCTGTCGGCTTTGAGTGGTTGTTTTTGAGTTAAACAGCTATGCACGGGCGTCACACACCCCCGGCCCCTCTCCAGAGGGGAGGTTTGGGATGCTTGTTTCTTTTTGGTAATGGGAATGTTGTGTGGGGAAGTTTTGGAACTACCTTCTTATTGGTAATGAGGGGGAGGTGGCGTGGTTATTTCCCCTCTTGAGAGGGGATTTAAGGGGTGTGTTACGGGGAGAGGCGCGGGTTGGGTTGAGGTGTTCGAGATACAGTCTCGAGAAGCATGTTGCTGCTATTGAGAGAGGAAGAGCATTTGTCAAGATTTGAGGCAAGGTGGTATCTGTCGGCTTTGAGTGGTTGTTTTTGAGTTAAACAGCTATGCTCGGGCGTCACACACCCCCGACCCCTTTCTGGGACGGGGAGATTTGAGATGCTGTGTTCTTGTTGGTAATGAGTGGTTTGAGTGGGGATGTTTCCCCTCTAGAGAGGGGAGGTTTGAAATGCTATTTTCTTATTGATAATGAATGTATTATGTAGTGGAAATTCCCCTCTCGAGAGGGGATAAAGGGGTGTGTTATGATGAGATGCGCGGGTTGTGATGAGATGATTTTTGAGGTGGTATCTGTCAGCCTCAAGCGACTGTTTTGAGTTAAGCAGCCATGCCCGGGCGTCACACATCCAAGCCTCCCCTCTCGAGAGGGGAGGCTTGGATGCTGTATTCTTATTGGTAATGAGCTGGTTATATATAGACGTTATTTTTCAATCAGCAGCAGTCAACGTATTTACCGCCACTACCCGGGTAGACATGTTGTCTTCCCAATAAGTATAGTCCTCATAGATGCGCATCTGCCTGCCGGCAAAACGAACCGTGACATAGCCATCCCACTCATCATCATAATCCTCGTTCGCCATCGAGTCCTCATAATGGAGAGTGCCTTGCGCCTCGTCTGTCCAGCTCCACCGGGCCACTTCCACATCACCGTCCAAATAAAAACAAATATATGTCCCCACTGAAGTGAATATGACTTTGCGACACTGTTCACCATCCTCATCGAGGAAATCTTCCTTCGAGATACCGAGCATATCCCCTCCTATCGCCTTGAAGTAAGTATCCACCTCGCCATCGTTTACCGTCTGCTTGCCATGGACTATATATTTGCCGTTCCAGTAAGCCCACATTTCGAAACTATTGTAGTCCCATGTACGGCAAAGGCTTTTTGTGGCGCTGCTCACAACCGGTTCGGACACACTGACATATACACGAGACACCGTCCCGTCATAATTCCTGTAATATACGGTCCGGTCGGCACCCGTGGCATCCCGCAAGTCCACCTCGACCCCCCTGCCCAAACGGTACCTTTTGTCACCGAGTCTGGCAAACCTGCCATACTCGCTGCCATCGGGCAACCTCACCGTACCGTTTTCGTCCGTCACACTTCCGGCACGCACAACCTTGGCTTTACGGTTTTTGTAAACAGAAAAACTTCCCCCGGCATTCGCCGCAACGCGGACAGAAGAAGTATGAACATACGAATTATAGGTAAGCAAATAGCTCCCGTCCGGCATGAGCTCTAGCGTATGGAAAGGAGCGTATCTCTCCTCGGCCACTATCAGTACAGCATCCTCGGCATAAGGCTCGTCAGGCAGATTGTTGGGTTCAAACCCGGCAGAAGGCAACGCCCCGGCCGGCGGGGTATCATTGCCGCCGATTTCATCATCAGAGTCGGTACAAGCCGGCATCACGATACCCAAGGCAATGAACAAAAGAGGACAAACAATTTTGAATTTCACGTTCATATCATCATGTTTTAAGTTAGAATCTTAGCGCTATATAAAAGCGAGGGCCCTTTTGTTTCAGCCTGAAATCCTTCGTGCCGAACAAGTCGGCAGAACCCTCTCCCGACGAAGACTCATCGTCCTCATCGTCCTCGAACGAAGCCTGTTTGTATTTGATAGAGCTCCACACACCCTCCACCCCCACAGATATCGCCTTGTAGGAGACAGAAGCACCTGCCGACAACGCACAGCCGAAACCATAAGAAAATGAGTCATTCTCCAGAATACCGGAAGCCGTCGGCAAGGCATGGAAGTAAGCGGCAACGATAAGCCCCTTCCAAGGATTGACACTGATACTCGGCCCCACATGCAGGCCGTATTCGAACTTGTGCATCCCCAAATCGACGCCGGCCAAAGAAAGAAGCGAACCGCTGGGGTCATCGCTGACGATTTCATCAAAACCGTCGTCCGGATTCGGGCCCGGGCTTGTCGCCGGTGTAGAAGAAGAAGCGGTTGCCGTCCCGGCAGTCTTCAATTTCAGCTTGGCATAACTCAAGTCCATAAATCCGTAGTCGATACCGAACTTGACCATGCCCCAGAGAGGCTTGGAGTGAAAGTAAGCCGTTTTCCCACGCTGGAGCGACACGGCAAACTCCGTTTTCCACGTCATAGCCTCACCGTCGGTGCGCTCGATGCTCGGGATGCCGAAACCCAACTTCCAATACTTTTTACGTTTCCAAACCGTTTCTACTTGCCGCTCCTTCTCCCCGGCATCGAGCTGCGATTTGAGCTGCTTCAGTTCATCAGACAAGATTCTCAGCGAATCAGACCTTTCATTCCGGTGTCCGGTGCCACTGCCGATAGAGTCTGCCTTGATTTCCTGCGCTTGGGCGGCCGAAAGCACCAGGAACGACAGAGCCACACCGGCAGCAAATCGTTTTATTCCCATAGTATTGTTCTGCCCATACAGTCCCTTTAAGGCCTTTATTTAAACATGAAGCGTGGAACTGCAATGCCCATGCCTGATTGGAGGTCGTAGGAAAAACCTGTGCACGGATATGGAAACAGCAGCCCACGCTATAGCGCGAGAACCACTATGCTTTCCCTTGTGCACTATTGAAAATTTCCTACGTTTCCAATCACAAGATAAGCATAACGCTTCTTCTTATTTCGATATGTCTCGGATAGATTTACTTCAATCCGGCTGCAAAAATACGCATAAAAAGGTAGAAATGGCTCAGTGACCGCCTGATTTTTTTCCGATAATAAAATATTATCCGGTCACTTTTGCCTCACCCTTCGGCCCCACCTCCGTTTCCACCCGTCAGACAGCCTGCTGTCATCCCCCTAAAAACAAAAAAATATCCCCGGAAGAAACTGCCGGAATCCGTCACTGCATATCTGGACACAGGCCGGAGGAAGATTCTCTGAAGATGTCAAATACCGGGCAGACCATAACACATTTCAACAGCCAGCTCACGGATAAGGAATTTGTCAATGCCACCTTCGAGCCGCAGGAGCAGGTAAACGGGAAGCAGGCAGAGCTGTTAGGACGCAGCCTTCGCCCTTGCCGGTGGTGGCGGCTTGTCTTCGGATTTGCCGTGGGGCGAACAGAAAAACAGGTCTGAACGAAGTAGATAACAGTGTAGCAAAGAGGCTGTCTCAAACGGGATTCTATTTTGATACAATCCCGTTGCCTTGCCATATATTCTCTATATCGATTGTTCCGTTTTCCGGACGAAACCCGGCTTCTATTTTACCTATTTGTACAACAAGCGGCATTTCTGCAAGTCGACCTGCAATTACACAAACCCCTGTCGATAAAATCGGCAATGATTCGACCGATACCTTATCCAGATATGAGATTGCGTTGTTTACTTGTTGTATATCCTTTTCATTAACAAGCCGATGTATAAAATAATTATGCAATTGTGATATTATAGTAGAAGAGATATCAAACGGTCGTCGACTGGCAATAGTCATGAATGCTCCGAATTTCCGACCATCCTCAATAGTAATTATCATTCTTCGACTATTCGTATTTCTTATAATTCTCCACCTGTTCCAATACTTTCTGGAAGACCTCTTCATCCCACTGAGGAGGATAACCCTCCTTGTAGAGGAGATAAGTGAGTTGGCTGGCGAGTTTGCTTTTGAGGTTGTCATTATTCAGCCAGTCGGCATAGATGGCGGTGTCATCTATTAGAGCTTTGATCTTCTTTGCCAGTTCGATACAACGGTCATCCGCATATTCAAAGCCGTGTTTATCGCGGACTTCGACAAGCACATCAAAGAATGCCTTTTCCTCGAATGTGATACCCAATACTTTGAACTTTTCGCTATCAGTTTTAAGTTCTTTCAAGATACCCATCAGTTTGTCCGAAAACCCGTTGATTTTGTATGAAACAATGTCATATACATCATTTACGACATTCTGGGTCACATCGTTAGTGAATGTCAGTTTATCACGAGTATTGTATGCATCAATTGTCTCTTCGAGCATTTTCTGGAAATGTTCGGCCTGTATCTTGTTCGTCCGGCTGTATGCTCTGATGGCTTTTGCAACGAGTTTGCAGAGAATCTGGAACTTGGTAAACGGCATCTTTATTTCATCTATCTCTTTGGTAAATGAGTCGCTGAAAATATTTTCTTCGATACCTTCATTCATTACCCGTTCCACGCCACTCGCCAGGATAGCTTCCTGCACCATCTGCTCTACATGCCTGTTCATGCTTTCTGTGTCATGTTCGGTAGCGGTCATCTTGTTCACATACGAGCAGACTCCCATAAAACACTGGCTCCAAGACACCTCTTCATCGCTCAAGATACCGGCAGGATTGCAGATATTGTAGGCTGAGCGCAGTCTTTTGACATGTTCTCTGAACAGTTTCAAGAAAGAGACTTCGCCTTTTCGCTCCACGCTGTTGGCAAGTATATATTCTGCCGCTTCCTGAATGGACTGAAGCCGCGCAAGGTCATTGTCTCCGAAGAAGCGCTTGAATGAAAGACCGGACAATCTCTCTTGCAGAAGTTGCAATTCGTTTTTCAGTATCTCATGAGCTGCATCCAAATCCTCTTGCGGCCCGACATCTCCGCCGTATTTCTTCATAGCCTTCTTCATCTCCTCGCGGATACCGATATAGTCGATGATAAAGCCAAATTCCTTGGTCCCATATCGGCGGTTCACTCGCGATATGGTCTGGATCAAAGTATGTTTCGACAGCGGCTTGTCATTGTAAAGCATGGTCAGGCAAGGCACATCGAATCCGGTAATCCACATGTCCACATTGATGGAAATGTGAAAGTTGGATTTCTCTGATTTGAATTCAGTATCGAGGAATTTCCGGTATTCCTTGTCACCTAAAAGGTTGTAGAGCTCTTTTTCATCGTCTTTGTCGCGGGTCATCACCATATTGACAAAGGCGATATCGTTCAATCTGTTCTTTTCATCTGTTGTCAATACAAGTTCGTTCAACGCTTTCTTTTTCTCGAACCAGTCGGGCTGCATCTCTCGCATGATTTTATATAACCGGAACGCTATTTTACGGTCGGCGCAAGTAATCATCGCCTTTTGTAGCCGGTCTGTTGTCTCTATCCTGCGCTTATAATCGTCTATAATGTCTCTGGCAACCCGGCGCAAGACATCCTCATCGCCGATAATCACCTCCATGCTCGACATGGCGGCCTTGCTCTTGGCTATGTCTTCCGGTGTAGCCCCTTCGTCCGCGCAGAGCCGGTAATATTCCTCCACTTTATCGGCCTGTTCCTTGTTAAGAAACACACGAGCCAATCGAGGATCATATTTGATTGGGACAGTGATGCCATCATCCTCCGACTCCATCATTGTATACCGGTCTACAACCTTCCCAAATACATGTACGGTTTCGTCAATGGGTGTTCCCGTAAAACCTACGTATGTGGCGTTCGGTAAGGCATCCCGCAAATATTTGGCAAAGCCGTATGTGATTTTCGCTCCTACCTTGCCGGCTTCTCCTTCGGTTTGGATAGATAGTTTCGAACCGATATTATTTTGGGAGCGGTGCGCCTCATCACTTAGACAAATGACATTGGAACGTTCAGTCAGCAATCCTGTAGTTTCTGCGAACTTCTGGATGGTAGTAATATAGATACCTCCGGTCTTGCGCATACTCATCTCTTCCGCAAGTTCCTTCCTTGTCTCAAATACTTTTACAGCTTCGTCTTCAAGATATCGTTTCGAGCGGCAGAACAGTTTCCCGGTCTGCGTCTCCAAATCCTCCCTGTCTACTATGATGAGAATAGTAGGGCTACCTAATTTCCCTCTGCATCGCAAAGCCAATTGGCGGGCGAGGAACAGCATGGTATATGTTTTTCCACACCCTGTGGCTCCGAAATATGTACCGCCCTTACCATCTCCTCCGACAGAACGCAAATGATTCAGGATATGGTCTCGAAGTTTACGCGTAGCAAAAAACTGAGGATAGCGGCATACGATTTCGGTCGTATCATCTTCCTTAGTCGGGTCGGGGAAATAAACATAGTCCCGCAAAATTTCCAAGATACGTTCGGGAGAAAGTGCTCCGCGAACCAATGTCCGCAACGTATCAAGTCCCTTTCCGGCCTTGTCTTCATTCTCTATCTTCTTCCATTCATAGAAGAATTCAAACGGTGTATATGTCGTTCCAAGCGCATTTTTGGCACCATCGCTGATTACCGCCAAAGCGCAATATTTCAGCAAGGCCGGAATATCACGCATATACCGGGTACATATCTGTGTATGCGCATCACGGATGGTCGCATTCTGTTTTGTCGGACTCTTAAGTTCGATGATGCAGACAGGTATGCCATTAATGAAAAGCAGAATATCAGGGCGGCGGTTCTCGCGTCCCTGTTCCATGACAAACTGATTGACACAGCGGAAAATATTATGGTCGGGATGCTCGAAGTCGATATATTGCAAGCGGAACGGGTTATCCCTGCCATCGCTGTATGTAAAGTCGAATCCGTCCCGATAGAGCAAGAAGGTGTTTTGCAGAGCATAATAATCGTTCTGCCCACCGACATTGCGCAGATTGGCGGCTATGCTGTCCACCTCGGCATCGGTCAGATGCTTGTCTTTATACTGTGCGGCAAGAAATGACCGCAGGTCGTCTTCAATAAGCGGGTCGGTATATTTACGGTGAATATCATCACCGAGCGTATATTGCCAACGCGACTCACGGAGGAGTTCGATGGTCGCCTCCTCAAACTGGCTTTCATAATATTTCCCTTTACTTGCCATAATCGCTACGATTTAAGAATGTATGACGTGTTGAAGCAATGCCGGGCACACTTCGCGCGAAAGCCGGTCGGCTTCTTCGGCTATCTGCTTTGCTTCGTTGGCGCACTTATAGATATTGACGATTGCTCGTTGCAACTCAATAGAAAGTTTCGGTATTTCAATGTTAATAAATCTATTCCAATCCAAATTTGCTCTTACACTTGAATCGCTGTAAAACCAACCCAATCTATCCATTTCTGAATTTTTGAATATCATCATAAAATACTCTGGGAGAATGGGCTCATTTTCATCGAGAACGAAAGTCGTATAAGCAGGCGATATTAGAGCTGGAAGATCTTTATCATACAATGCTATACGAATACACTTATCCCTACCTGTCTGCATACCACTAAATGCAAACTCTCCTTTTCTAATAACCTTATATTTGTTTGTATTTATAGCATCCATTGAGGCTATTGTCGGCATAAATGCTTTATTACTATTCAATCCCAAAACCTCATAGGAATAACCTTCTTTGTTTATCGTATCTACAATTTTTATGGCATTACCAATACGATATTTATCTACATTATTCTTTTTTGCCTTTTGGATATAGCTTTGGCAAACCTGCATAAGCGGAGCTACCTTAGTCTCGTTTTGTTCTTTGATTTCCCGAAGTGCTTTCCATGCGTTCACCACTTTCTGCTGTTCGTCAGGAGATGGCAACGGAATTTCAATATCAAGGAAACGCGGCCAATCCAAGTTGGCTCGAACACTGGAATCGCTAATAAACCAACCATAACGATCACTCTCGGCTCGATTAAAATACATGAAAAAGTATTCTGGCAAGACTTTCTTATCATCATTGATGACAAATGTTGTATATGCAGGAGAGACTAAAGCTGGTTGTTCATTGTCGTATAATCCGATTCGAATACAAATGTCTCTCCCAGTCTGCATCCCACTAAATACGAACATTCCTTTTGTGACAATTTTATACTTGGCTATATCTACGCCATCCAAATTTGCAACAGTCGGCATAAATGTTTTGTCTCGATTTATACCGATTACAGGATAGTTGATACTCGCAGAGTTTCTCTCGTCGCACTGCTCAATATAATCCCCGAGCCGAACCCATTTTACATTATTCACTCCCATATCACTCCTCCTTTCCGTGTTGTTCCATAAAGAAGCGTTTCTGCTGCTCTATCACTCGGGCCAATTCTTCTTCCGTCGGCATATATGCCATATATTTGGCTGCAAAAAGCTGCTCGTTTCCATGCAGTACCGAGTATTTCGCAATCGTATCATCGGTATCGGTACAGAGCAGTACGCCAATGGTCGGGTTGTCTTCTTCCTCTTTCATCAAATCGTCATACATACGTACATACATATCCAATTGTCCGATGTCCTGATGGGTCAGCTTGTGGGTCTTAAGTTCAAAGATGACGAACCGTTTCATCTTGAAATTATAAAACACCAAATCAATATAGAAATCCGTTGTGTCGGTAACTATATGCTGTTGCCTTTCCACAAAAGCAAATCCGCGTCCAAGCTCCATAATGAATCTTTCAAGATTATCAATCAAAGCCTGCTCCAACTCGGATTCGGAATACTTCGTATCCCGTCGGAATCCCATAAATTCGGCCACCATCGGATTCTTTATATATTCCAAAGGGTCGGTGTGTCCGGACTGAGGTATGGGCAAGGTACGGTTTCCCAATTGTTTTACAAGCCGTCGTTCGTAATATTGGGTGGAGATATTTCTTTCAAGCTCCTTGAAACTCCACATATTTTCTGCGGCGGCTTTCATATACCATTCCCTCGCCTGGATATTGCTGACCGATAAAAGGCGGCGGATGTGCGACCACGAAAGATTTTGCACATGCGTGTGCAAAATTTCCAGATTATTGAATTCCAAATAGAATTTACGGTAATATGCAAGATTCCGTTTCCCATATCCTGAACCATATTCTACAGAGAGTCTAGAGGCAAGAGCTGGGATGAGTTTTGACCCGTAGGCGGCTCTGCTTTCGCCATGCTGTTCTTCCTCCACTATTCGCCGTCCGATGTGCCAATAGGTAAGTACAGAAATCTGATTAGCTGCTGCATATGCCTGTTTGCGACCTTGCTCTATGATATTCCGAATGTCAGAAACCAGTTTATCAGTTGCCATATCATGTTTCAGCTCATTCTTTTCCATAGCCTAAAACTTTGAAAGCGTTTACAAGTTCCGTTTCGTTTGCATCCCATCTTTTCTTCAGTTCATCAAACTTGTGACTCATCTCAGTGAGTGCAGCCTTATAGTCTATTTCCGTATCACGGTCAATGAACTCAATGTAACGGGACGGCACAAGTGAATATCCTTTCTGCTGGATTTCATCACGATGAGCAGCATAGTATAATTCCGGCTCAGCATACTCGGCAAAATTCTCGGTTTGCCAATCGAAATATATTTGACGCACTTTGCCTATTTCCCTTTCCGACAGGCGGACATATTTCTTTTCATATATGTCATTGTTCCATGTCCGCAAGTCAATGAAAAGGATTTCACCTGTACGGTCTCGAAGTTGTCTGCCATGCCATGGACCGCCTTTCTTGTTGTTGTTCAAAATCCAAAGAGTGACGGATATATCGGTAGAGTAGAACATATTCCGCGGCAAAACGATAATAGCTTCTACTTTGTCGCTTTCGATGAGCTGCTTGCGTATTCCCTGCGTATCGCTATCATCCAAAGCACCATTGGCAAGCAGGAATCCTGCGATTCCACGACTGACATTCAGTTTGTTCAGAATATGAAGAATCCACGCATAGTTGGCATTGCTGGTAGGAGGGACTCCATAGCCTTGCCATCGGGGATCAGTCCCAAAACCTCCATATTCGGCATATTTCTTCAAATTGAACGGTGGGTTAGCCATGATATAATCAAACTTGAGTTCCTTATGCTGGTCATCAGAGAAAGTGGACACGGCTCTATCGCCCAAATGGTAAGAAATACCTCGTATAGCCAGGTTCATCTTTGCCAGACGATAAGTTGCCGGTTCTGATTCCTGCCCATACACATTGACAGCTTTAGTGTTTCCACCGTGAGCCTCTATGAACTTTGCAGCTTGGACAAACATACCTCCGGAACCACAGCAAGGGTCATAGACCGTACCGTCGAACGGCTCAATAAGAGAGGCGATAAGCTCTACGATAGAATGCGGCGTGTAAAATTCGCCTTCCTCTTTGTCCGCATTGATTGAGAAAGCCTGTAAGAAATACTCATATACACGTCCTATGAGGTCATGGTCATTAAATTTCTGCGGGTCTATTTTGTTTATTTCATCCACTACACTTTTCAGCACTCCCGGTTCAAGAGCTGTTTTCGTAAAAATCTGCTGTGGAAGGGCATTTTTCAATTTCGGTTCGTTATCGTCCAATATTTTTATGGCCGTATCGAAAGCTATCGCCATACCGGTAGGGGCAGTAAGGATTAGTTTGTCCCAAAATGTATCATCCGTAAGGAAAAACACACCGTCCTGCATATATTGATTGGGACGAGACAATTGCAATTCAATGAAATCCGTATCATTAATACCCTGCACTTCCACTATTTCATGCCTGATTTTCTCTTTTTGCTGCTTGAACCGTTCCCCTATAAATTTCAGAAACACCAAAGTCAGCAACAAATCGCGCTTGTCGGTCATGGCTGCACGCCCACGCAGACTATTACGACAGTTGAAAAGTATGGTTTCTAAGGTCTCTTCCTTCGTTATTTTTATCTGTTTCTTGGCCATTTTATTGTTCTATCAATTTTGTGTTTAATCTAAAAGTATGAGCATCAATACACCGGTAAAATTAAAATCAAGATATTTATATAATTTGACTGCACCCATAAACTTATTATTCCGTCCTCAATAAGTCATCCACAGTGACACCCAAAACTTTGGATATTTAAATCAGCGTCTCCACATTGGGCTGAGTGGTGTTTGTAACCCATTTGGAGATTATAGCAGGATCTTTATCCAACTGTTCCGAGAGCCATTTATTACTTTTGTTTTTCTCCGCGAGAACGACTTTGATTCAGTTCAATAATTTACGTTCCATATTCGTACGTCTATCCAGTATGACTACAAAGGTACAAACTATCCAGAAATATATTTGATTTAGCAGGTCATATATTGCGTAGAAAGCACAAAAAATGACCCAAACATCAATTTCAACAACGCAAGTTTATGCCATTTACTCTTTAGAAGATGATTAACTCCATTTTTATCCTAATACATAGGAACGATAATTTTTTGAATATTATATCTTTTATGGAAACTATAGGGTATCAAATCTATAAGAGAATGATATATAATGACTATATATCAGATTAATACAAAACGCACTTCAGTTCAAGCATAGGAAACCGCAATACCCACCGTCACAAGACTGGAGGTCGTAGCAAAAAACTGTACACGTAAACTCCTGAAAACGGGTCCGGGCAAGATTCAGACAAGCTCTCAAAAGCAATTCAAATTTCCAAGAGAAAACAAGAAGCCGGTCATCCCCCTCCCCCTCACATCCATCAAGGAACCCCGCAAGAGCCATCCCCCCCTTGGACAGCCCCGCGAGCACTACCGCACTCGGTAGCAACCTCTCTCACAAGCGATTGCACACAGCGGCACAAAGAAAAATCCGTAATTCGGGTTATAACATCCGTAATCCGTCTACACGCACCGCACCGCACACACCCTATCTTTGTCCCTGTAAAACAAAAGACAAACCTGTATGAAAAAATCATTGAAAAACCTCTGCGCTGCCACAGCCATAAGCCTCTGCGCCACCGGACACCCCGCAGCAGCAAACCACCGACCCGATAACAATAACAATAATAATATGGAAACAAAACTCAACCCGGCCGAAGAGTGGGACAAAGTATTCCCCCAAAGCTACCAAGTAAACCACACCAAAGTAACCTTCCACAACCGCTACGGCATCACCCTCGCCGCCGACCTGTACATACCCAAGAACGCCTCCGGCAAACTGCCCGCCATCGCCATAAGCGGCCCTTTCGGAGCCGTCAAGGAACAAGCCTCCGGGCTCTACGCCCAGGCACTCGCCGAACGCGGGTTCCTGACCCTCGCCTTTGACCCCTCCTACACCGGAGAAAGCGGCGGCACACCCCGTCACGTAGCCTCGCCCGACATCAACACCGAAGACTTCTGCGCTGCGGTAGATTATCTCTCGACCCGTGAGGACGTGAATCCCCAACAAGTCGGCATACTCGGCATCTGCGGCTGGGGAGGGTTCGCCCTCAACGCAGCCGCCATCGACACCCGCATCAAAGCCACCGTCGCCTCCACCATGTACGACATCAGCCGGTGCACCGCCAACGGATATTTCGACGCCATGACCCCCGAC
This sequence comes from Coprobacter secundus subsp. similis, assembly GCF_015097275.1. Taxonomy (GTDB): domain Bacteria; phylum Bacteroidota; class Bacteroidia; order Bacteroidales; family Coprobacteraceae; genus Coprobacter; species Coprobacter secundus. Next base: position 202,404 of record NZ_AP023322.1, on the reverse strand, counting down.
GAACGCTACCGGATGCGCCAGGAGCTGAACGCACAACGCACCCGCGACTACAAGGAGGGGACATACGCACCCGCCGGAGGAGTCATAGACCCCCTGCCCGACGACGCCCCCCAGTTCGTCAAAGACTACCACGCCTATTACAAGACACCCCGGGGATACCACAAACGGTCGCTCAACTCCAACAACGGGTGGAACAAGACCTCCGCGCTGTCCTTCATCAACATGCCCATACTCACGTACAGCGACGAGATACGCAACGCCGTACTCCTCATACACGGGGAGAAGGCACACTCCCGCTATTTCAGCGAAGACGCCTTCAAGAAGCTCAAGGGAGACAACAAAGAGCTCCTCATCATCCCCGGAGCCAACCATACCGACCTCTACGACAATCTCGACAAAATACCTTTCGACAAGATAGAAGCATTCTATCGCGAATATCTGAAATAAAACCCGTATATTAGCACCCCCCGGCCGCACATCCCCTTCCGGGCCGCACACCCGGAAGGGAGAATGAAGCCGCCCAGTCTTTACAAAAACATAAAAACACGATGACACCGACCGCACACTTCCGCACACTCCTCTGCACGATAACCCTGCTCGCAGCCGCTATCTGCACACACGCACAACAACCCGCGCAAGCCGGCACCCCACCCCTGCCCAAAGTCTACATGTACAAAAAAATAACCCCGGAAAACCTCGTCAAGATATACGAAGCACTCGGACGCCCGGCACGAGGACGCGTAGCCGTAAAACTTTCCACCGGAGAACCCGGCAACAACAACTACCTCGCCCCCTCCCTCATCCAAGACCTCGTGCACAAAGTAAACGGCACCATCATCGAATGCAACACCGCCTACGGAGGCGGAAGAGCCGACACCCGCAACCACCTCAAAGCCGCCGAAGACCACGGCTTCACCCGGATAGCCCGGGTAGACATCATGGACGCCGACGGAGAAGTATCACTCCCCGTAAAAGGCGGCAAGCACCTCAAGGAAGACTTTGTCGGCAAGAACTACCCCGGCTATGACTTCACCCTCGTGCTCTCCCACTTCAAAGGACACCCCATGGGAGGCTTCGGAGGAGCCATCAAGAACATCGCCATCGGCATCGCCTCCTCCCACGGCAAAGCATGGATACACTCCGCCGGCAAGACCCGCAAGCAGCAAGAAGTATGGAGCGACCTGCCCCCGCAAGACCACTTCCTCGAATCCATGGCCGAAGCCGCCAAAGCTATCACCGACCACTGCGGTGACAACATCCTGTACATCAGCGTAGCCAACAACCTATCGGTAGACTGCGACTGCGTAGCCGCCCCCGAAGACCCCAAGATGGGCGACATCGGCATCCTCGCCTCGCTCGACCCCGTAGCACTCGACCGCGCCTGTGTCGACCAGGTACGCGCCTCAAAAGACCACGGCAAGGTACACCTCATCGAACGCATCGACTCCCGCAACGGCATGCACACCCTCGACTATGCCGAGCAGCTCGGTATCGGGAGCCAGAAATACCAGCTCATCCCGCTCGACTGAACAACTCCCTAACCCCATCCCAAAGGAAAAACAATACCCCTTCATCCCCTCTCAAGAGGGGAAATCAACCCATCAAAACTCTCACTACCAAGAAGAAACAAGCATCCCAAAATCTCCCCTCTCGAGAGAGGCAGGGGGTGTGTGACGTATGCGCACAGCCTCCTAAAATCAAAGCAACCACCCAAAGCCGACAGATACCTCCTCACTATACCAAACACAAGAAATACCTCCTCTCCAAACAGCAGCAAAAATCATCTCAACCCAGCCCGCGCCCCTCACCGTGACACACCCCTTCATCCCCTCTCAAGAGGGGAAATCTCACACCACAAACCACTCATTACCAAGAAGAAATCACCATCAAAAATCTCCCCTCTCGAGAGGGGCGGGGGTGTGTCACGCCTGCGCACAGCCTCCTAAAATCAAAAACAACCACTAAATGTCAACAGATACCACCTCAAAACACCAAAACAAACCTCCCGTAATACCTTAGCCCAGCCCGCGCTTCTCACCGTAACACACCCCTCAATCCCCTCTCGAGAGGGGAAATCTCACACCACAAACCACTTATCATCAATAAGAAACAAGATTTTCAAGCCTCATCTATCAAAAAAGGACAGGAAAGAAGTTTAGACCAATACATACTTTAGAAAGGTAAATCGTAGCCCATATAACTGTCACTTTCGCCGACCTGTTGGAAATTCAAGGCATCTGCACAAGCTATATCTTTCAATTTTTTACGATAGGTAGAAAATACAGAAAATTGTTCTATCTCCATTTTTCTTGCTTTGCTCATCAGAAGGAACTCTTCTTCTTTATCAATTCCCAAAAATCTGCGTTCCAAAAGATTAGCAGCAATACCCGTAGTACTGCTTCCCGTAAAAGGATCAAGAATCCATGCACCCTTTTGAGTAGAAGCCAAAATAATACGTACAAGAACCGATAAAGGCTTTTGCGTAGGATGCTTGCCACAAGATTTTTCCCAGCGGGCAATCGCAGGCAGACGCCAGATGTCCGTCATCTGTTTGCCCGCATTGATCTGTTTCATCAAATGGTAATTATAATAATGAGGCACCTTAGATGATTTTCTGGCCCAGATGATAAACTCGGTAGAAAAAGTAAAGTAACGGCATGAAATATTAGGAGGCGGATTAGTTTTTGCCCAAGTTACGACATTCAAGATTTTATAGCCCAATTCTGTCAGCAAGCCAGCTACAGAAAATATGCTGTGGTACGTGCCGCTAATCCATATAGTTCCATTTTCTTTCAGTTTATCACGGCACAATCTTAGCCACTCTCTGTTAAATGAGACAATCTGTTCAGCCGTTTTTCCCTTATCCCATTCACCCTTATCCACACATACAATTTTACCACTTTGTACACTGATTCCCCCATTAGACAGGAAATAAGGCGGATCCGCAAATATCATGTCAAATTTGAACTCAAATTGAGAAAGGAGTTCGATGCTGTCCCCGTGCAACAAGGTAAACGCCCGGTCCTTTGATTTAAAGAACGGAGACAAGCTCATTTGATAAGTTTTTCATATTCGACCCATGACATGCCTCTCCCCTTTCCATTCGGGTAATTGATATCTTCCTGTCCCCAAATCCATTTATAAGCCTTAATCAGAGCCTCGGGCTTTTCTCCACTTCGGAACGACAAAGCCCTGATCTCATCCATAAAATTTGCAGGTTCTTCCCCAACGAACGTACGCTTCAGCAGATATAAAAATTTTTGAGCCTCATCCTCATTCTCCCTCACTTTGGCCTTTACATCCTCCAATATCTGGCTGTGTGATATTTGCCATAAAGTAGATGGCACCGGATCGAATATAAAAACCAAAAAGTCCTCTTTCTGGGAAGTTTTATAAACATTTTTACCCCCGGGTTTCGTAATGACTATTTTCCGACCATCTTCCAAATCTTCGACATCATATCCCCTATATGGTAACTTTGTAAGTTGGTCAGCAAACTCTTTTTTTTGACAATTATCTATCCTTATAGATTTCAGTTCGATTTCATGTTGATATATGTTTTTCATTTTTGAACTTTTACTTTGCCTATAAAATCAGTTATTGTTGTAAGGTTATAAATACCGGGAATAGCATAATAAGCTTCTTCGAGTTTATTCCGGGCCGATTTCCACCCCACACCATCCGTTATCCAAATAAATTCATAATTTGGAAATCGGTTGATTTTCGGAGCAAGTTCCGAATATGACCGCGCTACCTCATTCAGCTTGGATCCCCCTCCACTATAGAAATTGACCTCTATCAAGTATGTCTTGACAGAAGTTGTAATGACAAAATCAAACCGTTTGAGATCTTCCCCCAAGCACTTCATCTCTTCAAATTCGGTAGAATATACTTCTTGCCTGAATTTTATGCCCTCTGCGCTGAACAAATCAGCTATTCGCCTTTCCATTATGTGTCCGCTTCTGTTTTTACGGGCATTGGTGTCAAGCCCGGTTTCCACCCCGAATACATAATCCACAAGATTAGAAATTTTTTTATTTTGCAATACCTCTTTGAGTCCCGTCTCCTCTATATATTCGATAACACCCTCCGGAGTCTCAAAAAAATCCTCGATCAGGCATATACACCCATTTTTGTCTATAGCCTTCTTCTTTTCCGATGTACGTATTGCAATTAAGATATCCAACACACTGAAAACTTTAGGATTCTCCTCCCACAAACTCTTTATTGCCGCAGCCATATCTTCCTGACCTATCAGATAGTTCAGTTGATGGAGCTTGATAGATATAGCGTCAACATTTGCCGCAATCTTATTGAAATCAGAAAAGAATCCCAACGTAGCATTAGTTTCTACAAGTTGCGACATGAACTCTTTAAATTGTTCTTCCGTATGTGCTTTGTACATAATTACTTGCGTTTATATTAGAGTCAAGACAATGCAGATGAGAATTACTTTCGTCAGCAGACGTATGCATATAATTTCTGATAAGCAGCTCTGTGAGCTTACCCCTTTTTTCTGCATTGGCATTTACGGAACGAGTAGCATAAACCCGTTCTATAATGTAATCTTTGTACAGTTCATCAAAAAACGTATCTTCAGGATTACGCCCCTTACAGTCAGAGTTACTTAACATCATCAGACATTCCTTACCCGAAAGTCTGTCAAAATATTCCTTCAGCCGTATCTGTTCTGCGTCATTGAATGCCTCCTTGGCATAAGAGTTGAAACTGGAAGTCGCGTCCAGCGGCCGGTAAGGAGGATCAAAATATATAAATGTGTTGGCCGATACATATCGTTCAGTCTGTTCAAAATCCCCACTTATAATCTCTACCTTTTGCAACAGTTCACTATCTGCATAAATTGTTTTTTCATCACAGATCGTCGGTCTTACATACTTGCCAAAAGGCACATTGAATTCTCCCTTGGAATTTACCCGATACAGGCCGTTAAAACAAGTCTTATTGAGAAATATGAAATACGTCGTATTATCTATATCAGACAGCTGAGCCCTGTTGAAACGTGTACGAATGCTTACAAAAAACTCTTTTCTTTTTTCTTCTTCCGTTATATCCAGATACTCTTTCTGTATTGCGTACAACGATCGGACAAGTGATTCCGGGGAGTTTTTTACCATATTATACGCCTTTACCAAATCAGGATTTAAGTCATTGATGATGGCTTTTTCTATATTCGGATATGTTTGTAACATAAAAAAAAGCATTGCCCCACCCCCGACGAAAGGTTCGATATAAGTGAGTTTTTCCAATTTCTCAAAATTATAGGGAAGCCGGGCTGTGAATGTCGGTATCAATTGCCCTTTACCCCCTACCCACTTTACAAAAGGTTTTGCCACATGTCGTTTCATTATCTTCTGGAATCGTTTTGACAACAAATATAGAGCTTTCTTACGGATTGCCGATATAGGACAGCTTAAATTTTATAATGAAACGTTTCAACTACTTTTGTCCTCGGAAGCTATGTACTTATGTCACACAACCACTAAATGTCAGCAGATACCACCTCACAACATCAAAACCGACTTCCCGTAATACCTCCTCTCCAAACAGCAGCAAAAATCATCTCAACCCAGCCCGCGCTTCTCACCGTGACACACCCCTTCATCCCCTCTCGAGAGGGGAAATCTCACACCACAAACCGCTCATTACCAAGAATATAGCACCATCCAAAATCTCCCCTCTCGAGAGGGGTAGGGGGTGTGTCACGGTGAGGGGCGAGGCCTAAGTTGAGACTTCCGCGATACAGTTGAGGGAAGTGTTTTCTGTTCAGTTTCAGAGACTGTTTTTTGATTTTAGGAGGTTATGCACAGACGTCACACAGCCGCCTACATCCAAAAGCATTCATCCGAAGCCAAGAAACCGCATCTCAAAATAAAAGATTTGAAAATCATCTTATAATTCATAAAAATTAGACAAACACTCCATAAAAAACCCTTATATTTGTGATACAATGCATTTTTTTGCATTAAAATACAGAAAATACAAACATTTTGGTACTCACGACCAACCAACAAAAAAGATGAAACAGTTCTTCAAGACCACATTCGCCTGCGTACTCGGCGTCTTCATAGCCGGTACCATACTCATATGGATAGGAGTCATCATGACCATCGGCATCATATCCGTCTCCACCGTCCCCACGTACAAAGAAAAAAACAACACCATACTATACCTCAACCTCAAAGGAGAACTCTACGAGCGTTCCAAAGAAAACCCCCTCAGCCTCCTTTACAGCGAGAAAAGCGAAATGTCCCTCGGACTCGACGACATACTCAAAGCCATCAAGACCGCCAAGGACAACGACAACATAAAAGGCATCTATATCGAAGCCAACGGCCTCTTTGCCGGCTACGCCTCCATCGACGAGATACGCCAGGCACTGCTCGACTTCAAGAAAAGCGGCAAGTTCATACTCGCATACGGCGACCAGTACCTCCAGAAAGAGTACTACCTCGCATCCGTTGCCGACAGTATCTTCCTCAACCCCGTGGGGATGCTCGATTTCAGAGGACTCAGCGCCTCCCCCATATTCTACAAAAACACACTCGACAAAATAGGCGTCGACATGCAGATATTCCGCGTAGGCACATTCAAGTCCGCCGTAGAACCCTACACCACCACCCACATGAGCCCCGCCAACCGCGAGCAGACCGAAGTCTACCTCCATTCCATATGGGAACATGTCGTACAAGGCATAAGCCAGGCAAGGAAGCTCTCCCCCCGGCAGCTGAACGCATGCGCCGACTCCCTCATGCTCTTCCGCGAAGAGACCCGGGCCGTACAAGCCGGGCTTATCGACGCCCTCGCATACCGCCCGCAGATGAAGCAGAAACTCGCCCGCATGGCACACGCAGACAAGTATGAAGACCTGACCCTCGCGTCAGTCACCGAGATAGCCGGCCTCCCCCGGAAAGCGCCATCCGCCCAAGACATCATCGCCGTCGTATACGCCGACGGAGAAATAGACACATCGCCCAATGACGGCATCAACTCCCGCAAGCTCGTCGCAGAACTCGACAAAATAGGACAAGACGCGGCCATAAAAGGCGTCGTCCTGCGCGTCAACTCCCCCGGAGGCAGCGCCTTCGGCTCCGAGCAACTGTGGGAAGCCGTCGACCGGCTCAAGCAACTCAAACCCGTAGCCGTATCCATGGGCGACTACGCCGCATCCGGCGGATACTACCTCTCCTGCGGAGCACACCGCATATTCGCCGACGCAGCCACCCTCACCGGCTCTATCGGCATATTCGGTATGGTACCCGACGCATCCGCCCTGCTCACCGACAAGATAGGGCTCACCTTCGACGAAGTCAAGACCAACCGGTACGGCAACTTCCCCGCCATACACAGAGCCATGACACCCGGCGAAAAAGCCATGATGCAAGCCTACGTAGAACGCGGGTACGACCTCTTTGTCAAAAGATGCGCCCAAGGACGGGGCAAGACCGCCGACGACATACGCAAAATTGCCGAAGGCCGCGTATGGACCGGAGCCGACGCCGTGAAGCTGGGACTCGCAGACCAAATCGGGACACTCGGCGACGCCATCACCTGGGTAGCCGGCCGGGCCCACACCCCCGATTACCGGAGAGTAGACTACCCCGTCAAGAAAACCATATACGAAGAGCTCCTCAGCGAACTGGGCAGCTACAGCCGCACAAGCCTCGAAAAATGGATACTCGGCGACCGCTACCGCCCTCTGGACATACTCAAGCAGATACAACACCTCGACCCCGTACAAGCCCGGGCCGAAATCGGGCACATCGACTGAAAAAAATAATCCCGGTACAACAACACAACCCAGACCAACAAAGGATATGAACGAGCACAACACCCCGCACCTCCATAACAGCCTCCGGCCCCTTGCCCTCATATACAAAGCCGTCGTACAACTGAGGAACCGACTCTTCGACTGGAAGATACTCCCCTCCGAGACATACGACATACCCGTCATATCCGTCGGCAACATCACCGTCGGAGGCACAGGCAAGACCCCACACACCGAGTACCTCATACACCTGCTCGCCCCCCATTACCACATAGCCCTCCTGAGCCGCGGGTACAAGCGCAAGAGCCGAGGCTTCGTCATAGCCGAGGCCACATCCACATCCGCCCAAATAGGAGACGAACCACTGCAAATCAAGCGGAAGTTTCCCCACATCACCGTCGCCGTCGACGCCGACCGCCGGAGAGGAATACGCCAAATCAGGAAACACTTCCCCGAAACAAACCTCATACTCCTCGACGACGCCTTCCAGCACCGCTACGTCACCCCCTCCACCTCCATACTCCTCACCGACATCAACCGCCTCATATACGAAGACAAGATGCTCCCTGCAGGCCGCCTGAGAGAACCCCTGTCCGGAAAGTCGAGAGCCAACATCGTCATCGTCACCAAGTGCCCCGACGACATCAAGCCCATCGACTTCCGCATCATCACCAAGCACCTGCAACTATACCCCTACCAGAGGCTCTACTTCACCACATTCCGGTACGGAGCCCTCACTCCCGTATTCCCCGGCACCTGCACCATACCCCAAGACACCCCCGTAGACATCAGCCTCTACAAAAACGTAGTCGCCGTGTCGGGCATCGCATCCCCACACACATTCATACACCACATACACACCCTCTGCCCCGCGGCACAAAGCCTCACATTCGCCGACCACCACGACTTCACCGCCAGGGATATAACCCGGATAAAGAAACTCTCCACCCAAGCCTCCCCCGACGACACCCTCGTCATCGTCACCGAAAAAGACGCCGCAAGGCTCATGCACAACCGGCACATCGACACCCCCCTGAAGCAGCGTATGCTATACCTCCCCCTCCAAGTTACATTCCTGCAAAACGGAGGCCCCGCATTCGATGCCCAGATACTCGACGAAGCCAAGAAAAACAGCCCCAGTTATATCCCCCAAAGCAGGCGCACGAAATAAGGCGGCACACCACAAAACATGCGGCAGCCACCCGAAGCAAATAAGCAAACAAAAAAACTGGCAACACCGCCCCCTCCTCCTCCGGAACAAGAAGGTTTGGAATGCTGTTTTCTTATTAATAACAAGTGATTTATAGCGTGGATAACTTCCCCTCTCGAGAGGGGATTGAGGGGTGTGTGACGGTAAGACACGCGGCAAGGGCAGAAATATTGCGGAAAGCCGTCGGGCGAAGTGTTTGGCAGTGTAAGGAAGCATCTATTAACCATTAGCGGTCATTTTGATTTCAGGAAGCTTCGCACAGGCATCACACACCCCCGACCCCTCTCAAAGAGGGGAGATTCGAAATACTGCTTTCTCATTAATAATAAGCGATTTATAGCGTGGATAACTCCCCTCTCGAGAGGGGATGAAGGGGTGTGTGACGGTAAGACACGCGGCAAAGGCTGAGATGTTTTTGCTGCTGTTTGGCGATGTGACGTTTCCTGGCTTCAGGTGATTACTTTCAATTTGAAGCAGCCATGCACAGGCGCGACACACCCCGGCCCTACTGCTCCAACCGCCCCGTCGCCCGCAAGTACTCCGTCTCGTAAATCCTATACTGAGTCTGCGCCTCTATCAAGTTGCTCTCCGCCTGCTGCCACTGCGACTGGGCATCCAGCAAGTCCGTCAGCGGAGCCATCGAAGCCGCATACCGGTTGCCCGTCACACGCAAGTTCTCCTCAGCCTGCCTCAACCCCGTCTCAGCCGTACCTACCAGCAAATAACCATCCTCCACATTGCGCACAGCCCGCTGCACCTCGATAGACATCAGACGAGAATTCTTCTGCAACTCAAGCTCCGCATTGCGCAGCTCATACCGAGCCTTGCGCACCCGTTTCCGGTTCTCCCCCCAGTGGAAAACCGGGATTTTCACCGCCAGCATCGCAATGCCGATCCCATCGCGGAACTCCTGCGTATAAGGCATCATCACGCCCCCGCCCACATCTATCGTGCTGCCCAGCTTGATATTCCCATAATACGTATACCCCGCCGTCAAGCCCACCGTAGGCAAAGCATCCGCCCGCGCCATACGCACCTGCTGCTCACCCGCCTCCACCTGCTTTTCCAGCAAGCGCAACTCAGGCCGGCCGACCATATCAGCAACGAGCCGCCCCGGCTCCGATGCCACAACCACCGTATCAGTCGGTACTATCTCCGTATCAAGCTCCGCACCGATGACCCGGCAAAGCGACAGACGGCACAAGTCCGAGCCGTTCCGCACCTTCTGCAACTGGTAACGGACCTCACTGTACTTCGCCTCGATACGGAGCAAGTCATTCTCCGTCGCCATACCCGCCGCAAGCGCCGCATCCACCTGCCGGCGAAGCGTATCCATACGAGCACAATAACCCTCCAGCATACGCACCTTACGCTCCACCGCAATATAAGTCCAGTACGCATTGTCAGCCTCCACAAGCACATCCATACGAGCCATCCGCAGCTGCTCACCCGCCGACTCCTTGCCGATACGCGCCAGACGCTTCCCCGCCATGATTTTGCCCCCCGCATAAATCGGCTGCGTCAAGCTGATACCCGCCATATAAGTACCCCGCATACGCAGCTCCATACCCATCATGTCCATATCAGGCAACATATAAGCCCCCGTAGCAGAACCATCGATTTTAGGCAGATAAGCCGCCGTCGCTATCTCGCTGTCAAGCTCCGCCTGGCGCAACCGGTTATCCGCCTGCTGAAGACCCTCACTATGCAGAAGAGCCATCTCGCGGCACTCCGCCTGAGAGAGCGGCAGCCGCTGTTGCGCCACTGCACCGCAAACAGAAAACAAAGCAGCACAACAAGATATAACTATATTTTTTCCATTCATTGGATTTACATTTTATAAGTTAACAGGTTTGCCGATGCGGAACATCGCCGCGTAAAAAAGCGGCAACAGCACCAGTGTAATCATCGTCCCCACCGTAAGGCCCCCCATAATCGTGATAGCCATAGACCCGTACATCGGGTCGGTCACAAGCGGAATCATCCCCACGATAGTCGTAAGCGAAGCCATCAGTACAGGACGCACACGCGACACCGTCGCCTCAATGACAGCCCTATAAGGAACCATCCCCTCCTCACTCTGGAGCCGCCCTATCTCGTCCACCAGCACGATAGCATTCTTCACCATCATCCCTATCAAGCCCAGTATCCCGATAATCGCCATGAAAGTCATCGGCTGCCCGCTGACAAGCAACGCAGGCGTTATGCCGCAAAACACAAACGGGAAACAAAGCAAGATGAGGATGACCTTGCGCCAGCTGTTGAACAACAACAGCAAGATAGCCAGAATAAGGAAAACAGTCAGCGGCACGAACTTCATCAAGTTACCGATAGCCTCGCCCTGCACCTCACCCTCGCCGACCCAGCGCATCGAGTAGCCCTCAGGCAGCGCAATAGCCTCGATTTCGTCCTTGATAGAATCGATGACCTTGGCAGGAGTCGCCTCCTCACAATCCGGGTCCGGGTCACACTCCGCCTCTATCACCCGCTGCCCGTTGAGCCGCAACACCAGGTCCTCGTCCCAGTCCAGGCGCACATCCCCCGTCACATTGCCCAAAGGCATCGCCCGGAACACCCGGTCCTGCAACTCGCTCATGCTCCGCCCTCCCGTGAGCGCACCCTGCAACTCCTCGTTCGACAAGTGCAGGTTCATCATGCTCCATACCGGAATATCATCCAAGTCACGTATACGGCTCCCGTCCGCATTACGCACCAGCAGATTGAGCCTCACCATCCGTTCCTGGTCATTCAATACACCCACAGGCATCCCGTCCGTCGCCGCAAGCAACGCATTCGCCACATCACCGCGCCCGATTCCGGAACGCAAGGCATCCTCCTGCACATACTCCGCGACAAGAGCCTTCCCCGACGGCTTCCAATTGTTCTGCACCGAATAAGCATCCACATAAGGCGAGCGGCGCATGATAGCCTCGGCCTGCGCACTCAACCCCCGCAACACAGCAGGGTCAGGGCCCGCAAACTCCACCTCCACCGTATGGGACGTCGAAATCGAAAAATTATACTTGCGAGTACGGATATACGCATCAGGAAACCTCTCCCGCAATTGCCGGCGCACCACAGGCACCTGCTCCAACACCGTCTCATAATCCTTGCAGTCCACAATCAACTCCCCATAACAATCACCCCCCGAAGTCATCGGGCGCACCAGGCAATAATGCGCAGGAGCACTCCCCTGGCTCACCGCCACCCGCTCGATATCACCATTCCCAGAAAGCAAGTCGCTCATCGCCAGCAACCGGTCACGCACTGTATCCGCATCAGCCGCCGCCGGGAAAAAGCACTCGACCACAAACTGCTTGTAATCGAAATCAGGAAAAAACAGATTCCTCACACGCGTCATGCCGAAAACACAAAGCCCCAGCAGCCCGAAAGCAACCACAATCGTCGCCCCCTTATGCCCGATAAGGAAAGCAACCGACCGCCGCACAAAACGATGCACCGGAGAGTTCATCACCTGCCCCGTCACCACGCCCCCACGCTCCCGGCGCGGCAACCACGATTTCGCACACACAGGCACCTGCACCAGAGCCAGCACCCAGCTGGCCAGCAAACTCACGCAAAGCACCAGAAACAAATCGCTCGCATACTCCCCCGCCGTATCAGGCGAAAGATACACGCAAAGAAACGTCGATGCAGCGATGACCGTCGCACCCAGCAACGGCATAGCCGTATTGCGGCCGATACGATACAGATAAGTCTTCGGGCCCAGCCCCCGCTTCCTGTCGACCAAGATACCATCCATGATGACCACCGCATTATCCACCAGCATACCCATCGCCACGATAAACGCACCCAGCGAAATACGCTGCAACGTCGTACCGCACACAAGCAATACCGGAAACGATACCGCGACAGTCAGCACCAGGCCAAACCCGATAATCAAGCCGCTGCGCAACCCCATCGTGAAAATCAGCACCAAAATGACGATGACGACCGACTCCACGAGATTCCACATAAACGACGAAATCGCCTCATCCACCTTCTCAGGCTGGAAAAACACCTTCTCCGTCTGCAACCCCGCCGGCACACGCATCATCACCTCCTGCAAGCGGGCATCCACCGCCTTCCCCACATCAGGGACGATAGCATCCGACTCCATCGCGATACAAATCGCCAGCGACGGCTTCCCGTCCACAAAAAAGCCATTCCGCTGCGGCTCCGCATAAGCCCGTTCCACACGGGCAATATCACCTATCCGGAGCCGCTTCCCATCCATCGTCTGTATCAGCAAATCACGGATATCCTCCTCATCCTCCACAGCCGAATCCACATAAAGCGCGATACGCTCACCACCGGCCGGGTACCGCCCCGCATCCACCGTCTTGCCCGCCGCCTGCAAAGCCGACATAATCTGCGTAGGCACGATACCGTTCCGCGCAATCTGCTCCTTGGAAAGGACGATATTAATCACCTCGTCACGATTGCCCGCGATAAGGATACGCTTCACACCCTTTACCCCCAGCAATTCCCGACGAATATACTTCGCATACCTGTACATCTCCGGATAATCATAACCATCCCCTGTCAAAGCATAAAAAATGCCATACACATCCATCATGTCATCGATGACCACCGGCTCATAACACCCCTGCGGCAACCGCACGGCCGCATCGCCCACCTTACGCCGCAACAAGTCGAAATGCTGCTCCAAGTCACGGTTCAGCACCGTCATCCGAAACTCCACGGTAAACACCGCCGAACCATTCTGGCACTCCGTCTTCACCTTATTCACATTAGGCAACGCCCGCAACTCATCCTCCATCATCTGGGCCACCCGCAACTCCACCTCATGAGCACTCGCACCCGGCCACGGTACCACCACCATCGCCTGCTTCGCAGACACAGCCGGGTCCTCCAGCTTGGGCATCTCCACAAACGACAATACCCCCGCAATCAAAATCGCCGCCACGAACGACCAGAAAAGCACCGGCCGCCGCATGAAAAACTCCGTCAACCTCGTCATCACAACATCCCCCCTACATTAGACTCGCCCGGAGCATCGATGACACGCACCTTCTCCCCCTCCTGCAACACATTCACGCCGGCCCGCACGATACGCTCACCGCCCGTCAAGCCCTCCACAACCACAGCACGCCCCTCCGAGTCGGTATTGCCCAACGTGACAACACGCTTCACCACCGTAGAGTCCGGCCGCAACTCCCATACACACGGCCTCCCGCCATCCCGGAACACGGCACACAAAGGCACGGCAACCCCCCGAGCAGCAGCCGTATCCGCCACCGAGATGCCCACCTCCACGTTCATCCCCGCCGTCAAGCCCCTGCCCGGCCGCTCCGCAAAAGCCAGCCGCAACCGGTAAAGCTGGTTGCCGTCAGCCCTGGGAGCAAGGCTCAACAACCTCATCCGGTAATCCTCGCCGAGACCCGACGGCCGGCAAACATACCCCGTAAACCGGTCACGCTGCCGATACTCGCCCGCCGGTATATCAGCCTCCACCTCCATGCTCGACACATCCAGCAAAGTAAAGACCGAAGTCCCCGCATCCACCATCTCCGCCGGTGAAAAATGCACCGACTCCACATACCCATCCGCCGGAGCATACAACTTCGTATACCCCAACTTATTCCTGTTCACCTGCAACTGCACACCCAATTGCTTCAGCCCCGCAACAGCCTTCTCATAATCATTCGCCGACACGCTCTTCTGCCGGAAAAGCCGCTCCGTCCTTTCCACCTCGTCCGCCAACTGGTCATACTGGATTTGCAAAGCCTCCACCCCCAGCCGGTAATCATCATCATCCAGCTCGGCAAGCAACTGCCCGCGGTGCACATAATCACCCTCCCCGACCCGGATACACTCAATCTGTCCCGCCGTCTTGAAGCCCAGGCTTATCTCATGCGCCTCGCGCACGACCCCCGAATAATTCCTTACACTCGTCCGTTCCAAGACCACCGGAGTCGTCAGCACTACACTCCGCACAAAAGGCGTCCGCGTCCCCTCCGAACAAGCACACAGCAGACAACCCGCAATCACGATCCATCCTCTCATTCTCATTTTCATTATAATCCCAACATTACTTAACATTTAATCTTTACGAGCACAAATTTCCGCTTTTTTACCCGCAACCCCTTGTCCGGTTTTTCGAGTAGATTGTTCAAAAGGACGACAAAACAGATATTTTAAACAGAAAAAGCACCGGTTTATTGCCCAAATAGATATATTTGCAGAAAAAAGACAACCTGACCATGCGATACACCGGCCCCTTCAGCACACTCAACTTGATGATGATGCCCCAGAACGAAAACACCTGCATCTACAACGACGAGTTCGTACTGGCAGACAATTTCTACAGCACAGAATCCCCCACAGACCTCTCCGCCGATTCCGCGACAGCCCCCTTCATCACATCATCCTACCCCTTCAAGATAGAATTCACCATGGCGATGATATGCCTGAACGGATACATACGCGCGCAACTCAACCTCACCGAATACGAACTCCGCCGCAACAACATACTGGTCGTGCAACCCGGAGACATCGGGCAATGCCTCGAAATCTCGCCCGACTGCCGGGTCGCCATCATAGCCTTCTCCGACAACAAACTCATCACAGAATACAACCCGCAAGGAGCCGTCGCCATACGGAAATACCTCTCGGCCACCTCCCTGCTCCCACTTACCGACGAAGAAACACAAGAAATACTCGACATCTACCAAGCCATCCGCAAAAAAATACAACAACCCCGATTCCTCTACAAGCGCGAAATACTCACAAGCTACCTCCAAGTACTCTACTGCATCGGCTGCCAACTGATGAGCCCCACCAGCACACAAGAAACAAAACCCCAAAACCGGAAAACACAAATCTTCGACCACTTCATGCAACTCCTCAAAGAACACTACACCACCCAACGCAAAATCGGATTCTACGCCGACAAACTCTGCATGACACCCAAATACCTGTCACAAGTCATACACGCCGTCAGCGGGCGGCACGCCGGCGACTGGATACGCGACTACGTCATTCTCGAAGCCAAAGCACTCCTGAAAAGCCGGCAATACACCATCCAGCAAGTAAGCGACATGCTCAACTTCCCGAACCAGTCCTTCTTCGGCACCTATTTCAAGAAAACAGTCGGGTGCTCCCCCCTGACATACCTCAACGAACGATAAACACATCCGCCACCCCAAAATCCCCCAACTCCAAAAAAAAATTTGTACCTTTGGAGCCTGACGGATTTTGCCCGGAAAACAACTCCATATTTCGGAAAATCAGGACTGGCTCTTAGAGCCTGGCCGGATTTTGCCCGGGTCAGATTTGGGAATTTCTTCCGAGGATATTTTCCCGTCTTTACGAGGAAGATAGCCGGCTATCTGACGAGCGAAAACGGGAAAAAAGACCGGAAGAAAGCGCAAAGATGACCGGAAAACAATTCCATATTTCGGAAAATCAGGTCTGGCTCTTAGAGCCTGGCCGGATTTTGCCCGGGTCAGATTTGGGATTTTCTTCCGAGGATGTTTTTCCGTCTTTACGAGGAAGATAGCCGGCTATCTGACGAGCGAAAACGGGAAAAAAGACCGGAAGAAAGCGCAAAGATGACCGGAAAACAATTCCATATTTCGGAAAATCAGGTCTGGCTCTTAGAACCAAACAACAAACACATGCAAGACATCATAAACTCACGCTGCGGCTGGGCAGGAACAGACCCCCTGTACACCAAATACCACGACGAAGAATGGGGGCGGCCCGTCACCGACGACAAGACCCTCTTCGAATTCCTCGTGCTCGAAAGCGCACAAGCAGGACTCTCCTGGATTACCATCCTCCGCAAACGCGAAGGATACCGCAAAGCCTTCCACCACTTCGACGTGGAAAAAGTAGCACAGATGACCCCGCAAGACATAGACCGGCTGATGCAATACGACGGCATCATCCGCAACCGCCGGAAGCTCGACAGCACCATCAACAACGCCAGGCAATTCATCGCCATCCGGGAAGAATTCGGCAGCTTCTACAACTACACCCTCACATTCCTCCCCGGCCGGAAGCCCATCACCAACCACTACAAGACCCTCGGACAAGTCCCAGCCACCACCCCCCAGTCAGACGCCATGAGCAAAGACATGAAAAAGCGCGGCTTCAAGTTCTTCGGCTCCACCACATGCTACGCCTTCCTCCAAGCCACCGGCTTCGTAGACGACCACCTGGAAGACTGCCACTGCAAAAACACCCCCCGTCACACTAAATAAAAAAGACCATACCCAAAAGACAAACACTCCATACATTACATTTAATGAAATAGACTATCACATATCCCAATTACCCGCAAACAGAATTGTTTACCAGTAATATATCCACTTTACAATAGGTTTATAAGTTAAACGGGACTTTAAAAAAGCATTTACAGCCTTTTTCTGACAACGTCTGCATTGCTGCTTTGGAAATATTTCAAAACAACATCGAATAAACATATCCCGAAATTCAATATTTTATTTTGAATTTCAAAACAAACTGCTTACTTTTGCATAAATAATAAAAGGCATGAGAATCATAGCAAGAAGCAAGATAATTGAATATTATAACGAACATCCCGATTCGGAAACTGCACTTGAAGACTGGTATCAGAAAGTGAAGAAAGCGGAATGGACTTGTTTTGCCGACATGAAACAAATGTTTAACAGCGTAGATAATGTAGGTAACCAACATTATGTATTCAATATCAGAGGAAACAACTATCGGCTAATCGTAGTAATTAAGTTTACGATAAAAACCGTACTTATCCGTTTTATCGGTACCCATGCCGAATATGATTCGATAGATGCAAAAAATATATAGACATATGGCAAAGATTCAGAATGAAACAGCTTACAAAGCAGCAATGGAGAGGATAGAAGAACTTCTGCCATTGGTTGACGACAACACACCTTTGAATGACAAAAATCTGATAGAATTAGATTTGTTGTCCGAACTCGTTGCAGATTATGAAGATGAACACTATCCGATAAAATCACCCTCTTTGGTAGATGTGATAAAGCTTCGTATGTATGAAATGGGCCTGAATCAAATAAAACTTTCAGAACTTCTTGGAGTAAGTCCCTCACGAGTCAGCGACTATCTTACAGGACGCTGTGAGCCCACCCTTAAAGTCGCCCGTGAAATAAGCCGGAAACTCAATATCGATGCAGATATAGTATTGGGAATCTGACCGGAAATTGCAACCCGGCATACCCGTTTACACGAAAATTGTACAAATCACCGGAAGGAAGGCAATACCTTAGCACCGTCCCATAGACACTGAAGTGCCCCCCAAAAGTTGGACAAAAAACCCAATAAAAACAGTGCAATAATGAAACACACCTTAGAAGAAAAGCGGGACATAGTCAGGCAAATCAAGAGAGGCCGTCCCCTCTCGAGTCTGTGCAAGACCCTACATCTCGACCGCCATATGGTCAGGAACTGGCTGCTGAGATACGAAAAATACAGAGACCAAGGCCTCCGAATACGTACCCCAAAATACCACTTCAACACCCAAGAAAAAGAAAGAATAATATGGGAACATACAAAAAAAAGAATATCTTTAAATCTCCCCTCTCGAGAGGGGCCAGGGGTGTGTGACGCCCGTGCAAAGCTTCCTTAAATCAAAAGCAACCACCCAAAGCCGACAGATACCTCCTCTCAAAACAGCAGCAAAAAACACCTCAATTAGCACAATCCTGCCTATACTCGTTCGGCGTACACCCCGCCATCTTCTTGAACCAGCGGCTGAAGTGCTGCGGATACCCGAAACCCATTTCATCTGAAATCTGGCTGATGCTCTTCCGCGTGTCGACGATACGCTCTTTAGCTATGTCCATAACCTTTTGCTGGATGTGCTTGATGGCCGACATGCCGGTCTCCTTCTTCACCAAATCGCTGAAATAATTGGTCGAAAGGCACAACCTGTCAGCACAATATTGCACAGTCGGGATACCTTCAGCCACAGGCAAAGCGGAATTATAGTAATCGTCAAGCAGAGATTCGAAGCGTGCCAGCAGGTCGCTGTTCATGTTCTCCCGTGTGATGAACTGTCGGTCGTAGAAGCGGATGCAGCGGTCGAGGAAAAGTTTGATGGTATCGAGAATCAACGAACGACTATGCTTGTCAATAGGATGCCGCAATTCTTCCGCCACATTTTCCATACACTCGATGACCACTTTGCGCTCCTGCTCCGACAGATGCAAAGCCTCATTGGCATTGTACGAGAAATAAGAATAATCACTCATGATACGAGCAAGAGGAGTGCCGCGCAACAGTTCCGGGTGGAACATCAATGCCCATCCTGCCGGCTGGTGCAGGTTGCCGTCATCGTCCGAACCCATCACCTGCCCCGGAGCGACAAACAGCACAGAACCTTTTTCATAATCATACAAGCTCCGCCCATAGTTCATAGTGCCGCAGTCGGTGTCTTTCAGCAACACAGCGTAGATGTTGTACAACTTCTTCGAATGCCGTATCGGCTGCACCTCGTAGCAGTTCACCACACTTACCAACGGGTGCAATGCCTCGATGCCGAAGAGGTCGCAATATTGCTGCACCGTATCTATCCTCGTTATATTTCCCATATCCATCCTTTCGTTTCCACAAAAATAATGTTTTACCCCGATATTCTGCTGTTTATTACAGACGTTTTATGACTTTAGCCGGATTCCCTACCGCAACACAGCGAGCCGGGATGCTCCGTGTCACCACGCTTCCCGCACCGATGGTCGTACCCTCACCGATTTCTACTCCGGGCAGGATGACAGCACCACCGCCTATCCACACCTTCGAGCCTATCCTGACCGGACGCACAGTCGCCTTTCCTTTGGCTCTCTCTTCCGGGTCGAGCGGATGATTGGTCGTGTAGATACGCACGTCCGAACCGATAAACACATCATCGCCAATCTCCACACCGCCTGCCGGCTGGAGCGTACAATTGTAATTGATAAACACACGGCTACCGAACTTAACCCGGCTGTCTCCATAATTACAATGCAGTGGAGCGAAGACGGTCACACCGTCCAGGTCCCTGCCGAACACTTCCTCCAATATTTCCCTGTCTCCGGTCGTGTTGAATTTCAGCAACAATCCCATCGTCCGCGTCCGTTCATCCACCTCCGCCTTGTCCCAAGCCCGATATTCCCGCTCGGGCAACAATCGTTTCCTATCTTCCATATTGTCTATTCCTATTATTTGAACGCAAAGATAACTCGCTCAATACAAGAGTGCATGACCCGAATCACAGACTATCTTACCATTTTCACAGATACGGCACAACACCAACAAGAACCGATGAAAGTGGTAATTATATCCGTGATTGTGATACAGACAAGGAAACGGAGATGGCGTAACTTTGCAACAGAAACAATTAAAAAATAATCATATATGAAAAAGAATATGGATATGAGCCGCCGGGGATTCCTCAAGATGGCGGCAATGACAGGAACGGCGATGTGCATCGAGCCGGCTCTGAACAAAGTAACAGCAGCCGAAAAAGCTCTGAACGGACAACGGCAAGCGACAAACAATATTCCCGCAGGCATGGCGGCGGTACGCACGCAGCGCACACTCGGCAGCGGCAAGGCAGCATTCACCGTCTCGGCGATGGGCTACGGCTGCATGGGACTGAACCACAACCGCAGCCAACATCCGTCGGAAGACAAAGAAATAGCCCTCGTACATGAGGCGGTAGAGCGTGGCGTGACACTCTTCGACACGGCAGAGAGCTACGGATACCATGTAAATGAAAAATTAGTAGGCAAGGCATTGAAAGGCCACACCGGACACGTGTTCGTCTCCTCGAAGTTCGGCCACAAGTTTGTGAACGGCGTACAAGTGAAGACGGAAGAAGACAGCACTCCGGCAAACATCCGCCGCGTGTGCGAAAACTCCCTGCACAACCTCGGAGTAGAGACACTCGGCATCTTCTACCAGCACCGCATCGACCCCAATACACCCATCGAAGTGGTGGCGGAGACGTGCGGTGAGCTTATCAAAGAAGGCAAGATACTGCACTGGGGCATGTGCGAGGTGAATGCCGACACCATCCGTCGGGCACACAAGATATGCCCCGTCACAGCCATCCAAAGCGAATACCACCTCATGCACCGCACGGTGGAGACAAACAGTGTGCTTGCCGCGTGCGAGGAGCTGGGCATCGGTTTCGTCCCATACAGCCCACTCAACCGGGGTTTCCTCGGTGGACTTATCAACGAATACACCCGGTTCGACACCACCAACGACAACCGCCACACCCTGCCCCGTTTCCAGCCCGAAGCCATCCGAGCCAACACACGCATTGTAGAAGTCCTCAATGCCTTCGGCCGCACACGCGGCATCACCCCGGCACAAGTCGCACTGGCATGGCTGATAAACAAACGCCCCTACATCGTCCCCATTCCCGGCACCACCAAGCTCTCACACCTGGAAGAGAACCTTCGAGCCTGCGACATCACGTTTACAGCAGAAGAAATGGACGAGTTGGAAAAAGCCGTAACCGCCATTCCGGTCGTGGGCAGCCG
The DNA here is from genome assembly GCF_015097275.1 of Coprobacter secundus subsp. similis. Lineage (GTDB taxonomy): Bacteria > Bacteroidota > Bacteroidia > Bacteroidales > Coprobacteraceae > Coprobacter > Coprobacter secundus. The sequence continues at coordinate 180,887 of NZ_AP023322.1, read as the reverse complement.
TTACGACAAGTTACAAGAATCTAAAATACAGAAGTAAGAAGCCATGAAAACATCCATTATTATATGTATGCTGGCGGCATTGGCATCATGCAGCAACAGCCATGTATTACAGATTGCCGAGCAAGGCAGTTTCGCCATAGGAGGAACAGTACTCACCGACTCACTGGGACGGCAATACCACGGAGACCACGCCTACGTGTTCTATCAGAAACCCGTGGATGCACGGAAGTACCCGTTGGTCTTCGCACACGGCGTAGGCCAGTTCTCCAAAACATGGGAAACCACCCCCGACGGACGAGAAGGATTCCAGAACATCTTCCTGCGGCGAGGCTTCTCCACCTACCTCGTCGACCAACCCCGACGGGGCAATGCCGGACGCAGTACCCAGACCGTCACCCTATCCCCCGACTTCGAAGAAGAAGAATGGTTCAACCGCTTCCGCCTGGGCATCTGGCCCCACTACTTCGAAGGCGTGCAATTCAGCCGTGACAAAGAAGCACTCAACCAATACTTCCGCCAGATGACACCCACCATCGGAACGATAGACCTCGAACTCTACTCCGACGCCTATGCCGCGCTGCTCGATACCATAGGCCCCGCCATACTCGTGACACACTCGCAAGGAGGAGGAGTAGGCTGGCTCACCCTGCCCAAAATAAAAAACATACGGGCCATCGTCGCCTATGAGCCGGGCACGAACGTACCCTTCCCCCAAGAACAAATGCCGGAAGAAGGTAAAGTCATTACGCTCTCCAAAAAGACTGAAGGCGTAGAGGTGCCGATGAACGTGTTCATGAAGTTCACCAAGATACCCATCATCATCTATTACGGAGACAACCTCCCCCAAACCGACGAACGCCCCGAACTCTACGAATGGACGCGTCGCCTGCACCTGATGCGCAAGTGGGCTGCCCTCATCAATCAGTATGGCGGCGACGCCACGGTGATACATCTGCCGGAGATAGGACTGAAAGGCAACACCCACTTCCCGTTCTCCGACCTGAACAACGTGGAGGTGGCCGACCATCTCTCCCGATGGTTGCACGAGAAAGGACTGGACTGACCCCTCCGGCACAGCCCCTCTCCCACATCTGCACGACACTGACAAATACCCCTTCAATCCCCTCTCAAGAGGGGAATTCTAACACAACAAACTACTCATTATCAGTAAAATAGAAGCACCAAAAATCTCCCCTCTCGAGAGGGGCTGGGGGTGTGTCACGCCTGTGCACAGCCACCTACATCAAAAGCATCCACTCAAAGCCAAGAAATACCTCCTCGCCAACAGCAACAAAATCATCTCATCCCAACCCGCTCCTCTCATCGTAACACACCCCTTTATCCCCTCTCAAGAGGGGAAGACCACCACTCACCCCCCCCTCATTAGCAAGAAAAAAGCAACATCCAACCTCCCCACATAACATCCCCATTTCCAACAAGAAACGAGCATCCAAATCTCCCCTCTTGAGAGTGAAGTGCCCCCAAAAAGTTGGACGGGTTATACATTATCCGGTAATGGAAAGAGTCCGGTATTGTACCGGGCTCTTTCCCTTTAACCGGGATTTTATTCTCCTATGGTTATAATAATCGATATATTCCTCCAAAGCTCTCGTGAAGGCTTCAGGGGATTCGAAGTTTTCGGCATAGAGCAGCTCGGACTTCATGATGGCGAAGAAGCTCTCGGCCATGGCGTTGTCCAGGCAATTGCCCTTGCGTGACATGCTTTGGACCACGTTGCGCTCTTCGAGCCGTTGGCGGTAGCCGTAATGCTGGTATTGCCAGCCTTGGTCGGAGTGCAGGATTAGTCCTTCCAGGTCGTCATTCCGGGAAAAGGCTTTGTCCAACATATCGTAAATCTGTTCCATGTTGGGGGTTTCGGAGAGGTTATATGAGATGATTTCTCCATTGAACATGTCTATTATCGGCGAAAGGTACAGCTTGGCCGGACCGATGTTTATCTGCGTCACGTCCGTGGCCCATTTGCGGTTGGGGGCTTCAGCCCTGAAGTTCCTGGCGATGATGTTGGGGGCTGTCTTGCCGGCCTGGTGCCTGTATGAGCGGTAACGGACTTTGCGGATTCTGCTCTTGAGCTCCATTTCATCCATCAGCCGCCGTACGGTCTTATGGTTGGTCGTGAAGCCTCTGTTGCGCATCTCGGCCGTCACCCGACGGTAACCGTACCGGCCCTTATGTTCATGGTAAATGGATTTGATAAGTTCCTTTTCGTGTACATACTTGTCCTTGTCTTTCAGATGTTTAAGATGATAGTAGAACACTGAACGGGCCATCCTTTTTAACTTTAGCAATAAGTCTAGGGGGTATTCCGGCCTTAGTTCGTCGATGGCTTTTGCCCATTCTCTCGTGCCCGGGCTTTCTTTTCCTCGACTAAGGCCTTCACTTTTTTTAGCAGCGCATTCTCGGCTCTGAGCCGCAGGTTTTCTGCCTGGAGTTTCTCCAGTTCTGTCTGTGGTTCTTTTTTCTTGGGTCTTGCCATGGGGCTCGGCTGTTTTATCCGGTAAAGGGAACCTCCTGTGCGGGCCTTTCTCAGCCAGGATTTTATGGTACTGCGGTCTACATCGTAACGGAGGCTCAGTTCTTGCAAAGATATTCTTTTTTTTGTATGTTCCCATATTATTCTTTCTTTTTCTTGGGTGTTGAAGTGGTATTTTGGGGTACGTATTCGGAGGCCTTGGTCTCCGTACTTTTCGTATCTCAGCAGCCAGTCTCTGACCATATGGCAGTCGAGATGTAGGGTCTTGCACAGACTCGAGAGGGGACGGCCTCTCTTGATTTGCCTGACTATGTCCCGCTTTTCTTCTAAGGTGTGTTTCATTATTGCACTGTTTTTATTGGGTTTTTTGTCCAACTTTTTGGGGGCACTTCAGAGGGGCCGGGGGTGTGTGACGCCCGCGCACAACTACCTCAAATCAAAAGCAACCACCCTAAGCCGACAGAAACCTCCTCACCAAACAGCAGCAAAACATCTCATCCCAACCCGCGCTCCTCACCATAACACACCCCTTAATCCCCTCTCAAGAGGGGAAACATCCACGCCACAAATCTCTCATTACCAACAAGAAAACAAGCATCCAAATCTCCCCTCTCGAGAGGGGCTGGGGTGTGTCACGCCTGTGCACAGCTACCTCAAATCAAAAGCAACCACCCAAAGCCGACAGATACCTCCTCACTACACCAAAACAAACTTCCCGTAATACTTCAGCCCAACCCGCGCCCCTTTCCATAACACACCCCTTAATCCCCTCTCAAGAGGGGAAACATCCACGCCACAAATCTCTCATTACCAACAAAAAAGTAACTTCAAAACCTCTCCTCTAAAGAGGGGCCAAGGGGTGTGTCATGCCTGCGCAAAGCCTCCTAAAATCAAAAGCAACCACCCAATCCCCAACAGCCCCACCGTAAAAACAACAGAAAAAAACACCCCCGCCACGACAAACCCAAACCAAAAATCACTATATTTGTTTCCATTGTATAACATATAAAAACAAAACCGACTATGTTAGAAAAAATTAAAGAAACAGCCACATTCCTCAAAAAAGAATACCCCGTAATGCCCGAGACCGCCATCATACTCGGCACAGGACTCGGAGAACTGGTAAACCATATCGACATCGAAAAAGAAATACCCTACCAGCACATCCCCAACTTCCCCGTCTCCACCGTAGAAGGACACAGCGGGAAACTCATATTCGGCAAACTCGGCACCAAGGAGATACTCGCCATGCAAGGCAGGTTCCACTACTACGAAGGATACGACATGAAACAAGTCACATTCCCCGTACGCGTCATGAAACAATTAGGCATCAAGCACCTGTTCGTATCCAACGCAGCAGGAGGCATGAACCCCGCCTTCGCCGTAGGAGACCTCATGATCATACGCGACCACATCAACCTGTTCCCCGAACACCCCCTCAGAGGCAAGAACTTCGAAGAACTCGGAGTACGCTTCCCCGACATGAGCGAAGCCTACTCCAAACGGCTCATCGACAAAGCCCTTAAAATAGCCGCCGACAACAACATCAAAGTACAACAAGGAGTATATGTAGGCACACAAGGGCCCACATTCGAGACACCCGCCGAGTACAAATACTTCCACACCATCGGAGGCGACGCCGTAGGCATGTCCACCGTACCCGAAGTCATCGTCGCACGGCACGGAGGCATCGAAGTATTCGCCATATCCGTCATCACAGACCTCGGAGTAGAAGGCATCGTCGAGAAAGCATCCCACGAAGAAGTACAAAAAGCCGCAGCCGCAGCACAACCCAAAATGACGCTCATCATGAAAAAGCTCGTAGAGCAATTCTGAAAAAAAGACAACACACAACCACGCCCGCAAAACCTGTCCGGAACCTGCCCCCCGCACGGGCACCCTTCAAGAACAGCCTTTGCGGGCATCCTTTTTGCCCCGATAAAAAATATAACCGGCAACACCCGGGCAAACACCGGAACCATCCGGAACAAAATTTGCCCCCGCCTTTTACCCAAGTCTCGAATACAAACACTACCTTTGCCACAAAAAAATAGACAAACACAAATATGGAAAATATAAAACGCACCGAAATCGCCACATTAGGAGAATTCGGACTCATCAAGCACCTCACCCGGGACATCCGGCACAAGAACCCCTCCACGCACAAAGGCATAGGCGACGACGCAGCCGTACTCCAGTACGACCACAAGCAAGTACTCGTCACCACCGACCTCCTCCTCGAAGGCATACACTTCGACCTCACATACGTACCCCTCAAACACCTCGGGTACAAATCGGCCGTCGTCAACTTCTCAGACATATACGCCATGAACGGGCAGCCCAAGCAACTCACCCTGTCGCTGGGCATATCCAAGCGCTTCTCCGTCGAAGACCTCGAAGAATTCTACGCCGGCCTCCAACTCGCCTGCGACGTATACGGAGTAGACCTTGTCGGAGGCGACACATCCGCCTCCCTCACCGGGCTCGCCATCAGCATCACCTGCATCGGCGAAGGCGACACAGGCAAAATCGTCTACCGCGACGGAGCCAAAGAAAACGACCTCATATGCGTAAGCGGAGATTTCGGAGCCGCCTACATGGGGCTGCAACTCCTCGAAAGAGAAAAAAAAGTATTCACAGGCGACAAAGACTTCCAGCCCGCATTCGAAGGACGCGAATACCTCCTCGAACGCCAGCTCAAGCCCGAAGCCCGCAAAGACATCATCGCAGAACTCGCCCGGCACAACATCCTCCCCACCGCCATGATGGACGTATCGGACGGACTCTCCTCCGAGCTCCTGCACATCTGCGACCAGAGCCACACCGGCTGCCGCATCTACGAAGACCGCATACCCGTCGACTACCAGACCGCAGCCATGGCCGAAGAGTTCAACATGAACCTCATCACCGCAGCCCTCAACGGAGGCGAAGACTACGAGCTCCTCTTCACCGTGCCCCTCGCCGCCCATGACGAAGTCATCACCATACCCGGAGTCCGCGTGATAGGCCACATCACCTCCCCCGCCTTAGGCGCCTGCATGATAACCCGTGACGGAGCCGAGATAGCCCTCAAAGCCCAAGGATGGAACTCGTTAAGCGAAGAAAACGACCATCCCCAATAAATATTCCCCATTTTATTTGCACGGGAACAAAATAATCCATACATTTGCACTCGCAAAAACGATGGTGCCATAGCTCAGTTGGTAGAGCAAAGGACTGAAAATCCTTGTGTCCCCGGTTCGATTCCTGGTGGCACCACTTGAAAATCAGAGAGTTACAATTTAGTAACTCTCTTTTTTATTGCTTTTACCCCTTGTTTGAGCAGCAGTTTAAGCGATTTGTTTAAACCATAGTTTAAACCGTGGCAATTACAGTAAAAGAGCTTTGTTACAAGTATAAGGTACCCACTAACAACAAATCACATCCAATACTGAGAAATGACAAAAGACAGAAAACCAAAATATGTCAGTCCGGACAAAAGAACGTAGACACAACAAAAGTGCTAATTTACAATTGATTTATGGTAGAATACGGAGATTTTACAAACGATGCGGGACTTTCTCAAAGATAATCTCTATATTTGCATATAAATGATAAAGTAGCAACAGATGAATGACAAGGTAACATATTGGGTTGAAATGTCAGATTATGATTTCGACACAGCAAAAGCTATGCTTGAAACCAAGCGTTACCTGTATGTCGCTTTCATGTGTCACCAAACCATAGAGAAGATTCTCAAAGCATATTGGAGCAAAGTGTTGGAAGAACCGCCTTTGAAGATTCACAACTTATCAAGACTTGCGGAAAAAAGCGGTTTGGATAAAGACATGTCAGAAGGACAAACGGACTTCATAGACGAGCTTGAACCGTTGAACATAGAAGCACGTTACCCCTCATATAAGGAGAGGTTGATGAAAAGTCTGACCGCTGACCGTTGCAAAGATTTGATTGAACAAACAGACAAATTAAGAACATGGATAAAGAGCAAGCTATAAAATTGGCACAACGCTATAAGGCAGTAGTCGCAGAACGATTGCCGTTAAAGGCTCTTTACCTTTATGGCTCATACAGCAAAGGCAACCATACGGAGGACAGCGATATTGATATTGCCGTAGTTGTGGAACGCATGAGCGACAACTATTTTGAAGATACTCCTTTATTGTGGAAACTGAAACGTAAGGTAAGCAACCTTATAGAACCGGTTCTACTTACAGAAGACACAAACAATCCCCTATATGCAGACATTCTCAAAACAGGAATACTAATATAAAGGAGAAATAACTATCCCGTACAAAAAATATATCAATCAGTACATCCATTAACAATTCAAGCCGTTTAAACTCATGTTTAAACCAAGCGAGTAGATAATAAAATAGTGCTACGATAAATTTCTAAAACGGCATTTATGCAAAATAAGCATGAGTGCCGCCTCTTTTTGTCTGTCCAATTTTTCTTTCAGTTCTTCTTAAAAGAAGATATAGGATATGCTGAAAATCAGACATGAGTATAAAGAGTACCTTTTTTTGAAGAAAGTTCATTTTACAGGGAGAGTTAGAAAAAAGTCCTCACAAGAATATAAAGAAATTATAAATTTAGTATCTTTGCATTATAAGTAAGTTCGTTTATGAAGCTGATAGAAAACAACATACAGAAGATTATCGCTTTGTGCAAGAAGCACAAAGTAAGCAAATTGTTTGTGTTCGGCTCTATCCTTACCAATCGTTTCAATGACAATAGCGATGTGGACTTGGTTGTCTCTTTTAACAAGGCAGAAGTAAGCGATTACTTCGACAACTACTTTGATTTCAAATATTCGCTGGAAGAATTGTTTGGCAGAGAAGTTGATTTGTTAGAAGAACAGACCATAAAGAATCCATATCTGAAAAAGAATGTGGATGCAACAAAAGCATTGATATATGGATGATTTGATAAAAAAGCACTTGCAAGATATTCTGACTGCCGTTGAAGAAATAGAAAGTTTCTTTGGTCACAAGCCGAAACTGTTTGAAGACTTTTACAGCAACCTCTGCCTTAGACGTGCCATTGAACGGAATATAGAAATTATAGGTGAAGCCATGAACAGAATCTAAAAACAGATAGAAACATAGCTATCACCAATTCACGAAAGATTGTAGATGCAAGAAATTATATCATACATGGATATGATAGTTTGTCGGCTGATATTCTTTGGAGCATGGTTATCAATCATCTGCCGAAGCTGGAAGATGAAGTAACAGCATTACTGAATAATAAATGATACAGCCTTTCTCAATACCGATATACTGAAAACTGGGATATTGATATAAGAAAGAAATACCTATCCATACAAAAAATATAGTAATCAGAGATAATCAGTACATCCATTAACAATTCAAGCCGTTTAAACATGGGTTTAAACCAAGCGAGTAGATAATAAAATTACGGGAAATTTTAGTAACTCCACTGATTCATAAAGTGACATAGCTCAGTTGGTTGCTTCCAAAAGTGAGCGTTAGCGAGCTTTCGGATGTCGAAAAAAAGCAAAGGACTGAAAATCCCTGTGTCCCCGGTTCGACCCATGGTATTTCCACTGAAAATTAGAGAATTAAATAAAATATAGCTCTCTTTTTTCTTGTCTTTACCCCTTGATTGAGCCTCAGTTTCAACCCTTTGTTGCAACCGTGGCAATCACAGTAAAAGAGCTTTGTTACAAGTATAAGGTACTCAGTAACAACAAATCACCTATAATGGGAAGATAGCAGGCCATCTGACAAGAGAAAACGGGAAAGGAAGTCGAAAGAAAACGCAAAAACAGCCGGATAATATTTTCTTATTGGAAAAGATTGTTAGACAAGCCCTAAACTAAACCTGTCAAAATCGATAAATTATAAATTTAAAAACTATCTTTGCAGTGTTTTGTGCCTTTTTCCCAATATGACAACACTGAAGATGCACCGAGGATACCCGCCATGAAAATCACACGATACACAACGATACCGTGGAGAATACCGTGTTTCTGGAATCAAAACGAATGACCCTGACGAGTACCCTTCATACATCGGGAACCGACTCCCGAAAAGCATCACAATCATCATTACCAACCACAATAAACCGAAGAAATGAACCAGAATAAGAAAATCAGATTTGCCTTAGGAATTCTTTTATTTTACATTACCGCCAGCCTGCAAGCACAACGCAGCCTGCAAGAAATTCCATTTGCAGACATAGAGATGCAAGGCGAGCTATACCAACGGATAAGTAAAAACTTAGGACGATTGCACGAAGAAAAATATCAGCCCCAAAATGTATTCTTAACAGAAGAAGAGTCCGGCAACTGGCCCGGTGATACAGAAGGTCGCACAATTCTCGCCTTAGTCTTAGACGCACAAGCCTCCCATAAAGCCCCCCTCCATTTAAAACAAATCCTTGACCAGATTCCGGCACATCTGAACGAGAAAGGATACATGGGGCCGGTTTACGAAGGGAAAATGAACGAACAGCAAGTCTCCGGCAACGGCTGGATGCTGCGCGGGCTATGCGAATACTACGCCTGGAAGAAAGACCCAGACATATTGCCGATAATGAAAACAATTGTCGAAAACCTTTTCATCAAAGGAAAAGGATTCTATGCCAACTATCCCATCGACCCGAAATCCCGGAAGGCAGACGTAGGCGCCGAGTCCGGGTCTATACAGAACACAGTAGACGATTGGATGCTATCCTCAGATATAGGATGCGTATTCATAGGGATGGAAGGGGCAATCCATGCCTACCAATACCTACGTATGCCGGAACTTAAGGAAGTGATAGAAGAAATGATAACCCGCTTTCTGGAAATCGACCTGGTCAAAATCAAGGCCCAGACCCATGCTTCCCTAACCGCCTGCCGGGGATTATTGCGCTATGACGATATTACAGGAGAAGACAAATACTTGCAGGAAGTCGAGGAACGATGGCAAACTTACAAACGCAACGGCATGACAAACAATCACGAAAATTACAACTGGTTCGGACGCTTCGACACCTGGACAGAACCCTGTGCAATCGTAGACTCGTACCTACTCGCCGTACAACTATGGCAACACACCGGAAAAGTCGAGTACCGGAACGACGCCGAACTGATATACTATAACGGAATCTGCCACACACAGCGCTTTAACGGAGGCTTCGGATGCGACAATTGCCCCAATGGGAAAATGCCTTATCTGAAAGTCCATGCCCCCGAGGCCCATTGGTGCTGCACAATGCGCGGAGCCGAAGGATTGTCACAAGCGGTCAAATACGCATATCGGCTCGAACAAGACACCCTGTTTATCCCCTTCTTCCACCGGAGCGAGCTCTCGTGGAAGAAAGATACAGACAAGGCATTCGCCCTGCAACAAGACACACATTACCCGTTCGGTGAGACGGTATCCTTAAAAGTGGAAAAGAACACGGCCGGGATAAAATCATTAAAACTTCCGATACTGCCTTGGGCCTTCGATTACACAATATCCTTCAACGGGAAAGAATGCAAACCCAATGCAAAAAACGGATTCTTCACTTTATGTGCCGATTTTCACCCCGGCGATATCATTGAATTGAAATTCAAACAAAAACTGGCCGCTGTCCCCATGTCACATGCACAAGACAACGACACCTTCAACAAACGCTTCTATTATGGCCCCCTGCTATTAGGAGCCAAAACCGATACCCCTATCAGCCTGGACGAAATAGGACAACTGAGACCGATGGAAAATCTACACTTCAAAGTGCTCGACCGGAATACCGTACTATCCCCAATCTACCATTTGCTGGATCCGGACGTTTGGGAACCCGATTACAAAAAACAGATATTATTCTGATTCAGCCCCGTCACTACAGCCACATCAAAACCCGAAACAGAAGCGGCACCAAGAACCTGTCCGGACTTTGTGCCCGGACCAGGTTCGGAAGCCCCTCCCGCAGATGTTTTTCCGTTTTTACAAGGAAGATAGCGGGGCTGTCCGACGAGAGAAAACCGGAAAATCTTCATATGGTAAATACACGCACTACAACAATCATACAAATTATCAGCATTTCTATTCTTTCATTATTAAAATAGCGATTTTCACGGCAAAAAAGTTGCCGTGAAAAAATACGGTTTCGCGTATTATCACTAAATTTGCGGTATACGCCAATAAAATGGAATAATAAATCGAGCCATGGATTATAAACAAGCCCTTTCCAATCTGCTATTTTCAGATTTAGCAAATAAATACTTTACAGGGGACCCTATCTCTGAAACAGAGTTTAAACTTATGATTGAGACCATGAAAAGTAAGCATGATGACAGCATTGATAATAGCAATCTAAAAACATGTGATAAAGCAAAGATGAAAATTCTATATGAGAAACTTGCAGATTCTATTCAAGAATACGCTTTAGAAGCCTTAAGAACAGAAAATAAATTAGTCAAATAAAAGCGTTGCAATGAAAGATTTAAACAGACTGAAAATTGTATTGGTTGAACAAAAGAAAACCGACGAGTGGCTTGCCAAACAACATAGCAAAGCCCCCTCGACAGTTTCCGAATGATACTCAAACAAAATGCAGCCATCGTTGGAGATACACTCAAAGGCTGTGTACGTTTGAGTCTGTTTTCCTCGATAAATCTCGAATCTAATGCAATTTCAAGAAGAACAAGTGACTGGCATAAATAAAACGGAAAAAATATGAATGATAATACCTACTATAAGAACTACACCTTAGAGAAGCATCTGAAATCTCTATCTGAAATGGATAGGGACTATGAGTTATTATACTCTATCTGGAGGTTAAATAAACAGAATCTTGCTCAGGGATTAAACTTAGTTTCTAACGCATATCCTCATTATAGTAAACATGACATTAGTCATTCTATGACTATTATAAACAATATTCAATGTCTATTGGGAGAAGAACGCATCAAACGTTTAGGAGCAACAGATACATTCCTTATATTAATGGCCTGCCTGACCCACGACATAGGAATGATACTCACATATAAAATAATCGAAGAAGAATGGAAGAACGATAGTTTCAAAGAAATTCTAACCAAGATGGCAGATAACAATGATTCGATAATAGCAGAATCTGCCAAATTATTATTAGATAAAAGTAATACAAACGATTCAAAACAAGATAACTTCAAATGGGCTTTAGAGATTAAGAATGCTGTCACTATACTGACTGCCGAAATTTTTAGGAATAAGCATGCCAAACAGAGTGCAGACAACATTCTATCTAATGACGAGTTTAAGAAACTTGCAGACAATTACTATTCAGAACAACTGCCTAATCGTTTTATAGAATTATTGGCGAGCATCGCTCTATTACACGGAGAGAATTTTAATGATGTAATAATCCGTTTATATCAAAAGGCTAATGGATATAAAGGAGACTATATACATCCTCGTTTCATAGCCTGCATGATTCGAATAGGAGATTTGTTGGACTTTGACAACAATAGATTTGATGCGTTTTCCATTGCCTCTATTAAACAGATGCCGGAAACATCCATTTTACATCAGCAAAAACATGCTGCAGTACGACACATGCTTATATCTCCGTCAAAAATAGAAGCAGAATTAGATTGTCCCGATGAAAGTGTCTATAGGACAGCGAGAAGCTGGTTCGACTGGTTGGAAGAAGAAGTCAATAATCAAAGCCAAGAATGGCCAAACATCGCACCCCCTGATTTAGGAGGATTACCCCCTATTATCAGTAAGGATTCCATAAAAATATTATACAAGGGAATCCAAGCAAGTCCCGAACTGCTGAATTTAAAATTCACAATGTCACAAAAGAAGATGTTCAACATCTTGCAAGGCGGCGGCATATACAAAGAACCAGGATTTGCTTTTATCCGGGAAATCGTGCAAAATGCTTTTGATGCAAGCAAAATTCAAATGTGGAATGATATCAAGGCCGGTATATATGACTCATATTTTGAGGATAACAATACAACAGTAGATACAATATCATTCCCTGATGAGATTATGCCATCCATTTATCGTCAATACCCGGTATGCTTAACTATAACTTGGTCAAATGAACAAAAGGATACCATTCGCATTACGTGTGAAGACAAAGGCACGGGAATTTCAGAAGCTACATTATTAAGAATGACGAAATATGTGGGTGATAGCCATCAAAGAGAGCAGGAATATACCGAGAATTACAAAAATATGCCATATTGGTTAAGACCGACAGCAGCATTTGGAATCGGATTGCAGTCTATCTTTTTTGTTGCAAAAACATTCGAAGTAGAGACTGCATTCCCAAACGAAAAAACCAAGCGTATAATATTTAGATCTGCTGCAGACAATCAATACTGCTCTATTGCAGAAGAGAATATAAACAGAAAAAGAGGTACAACAGTCATTGTTGATATAAACAAAGAAAAGTTTCCCGAACTATTCGGGACAACCTTTAGTTGGGATATCCTAGATTCTGTCGATGTATTTAAGGGTGAAGAAGACGATATATATTTGGCGAAGATAGATAATTTTGTCGTCAATACATTTAAATACATCAAAAACCTTTGCTTTAATTACAAAACAATAAATTCTGAACGCAACTTTGAAAAAGATGTCCTATCAGATTCTATAAAATATACACCCGTTGATAAAGATTATAAGCTTTCACATAAATATGTAAATGGCCTCTTGGTTTTTGATTTCATCGAAAAACAATTTGGTTCATCATTCAGCCTGTGGTTTAACAATGACATGAAATATCATCATCACCTTTACCAACGGTTGTTATTAAGAGACGTGATAGTTTCTAACGCTAAATTCAATTATTGGAAAACCGGATATTTAGGATTCGAGTGGAATTTAAATAATCAAACTACCGACACCATTGTTGATATATCAAGAGATAATCTTACATATACCGGTAAAGAATGGGTGGCAGATACCCTTCTATCTGAATTACTCCCTCATACAATAGAATTGATATCCGAGGTCTTTGACCAAGAATTGAACGGTGCTGACGAAAATGCAAAGAACTTGGATATTCAATACCTAAATTATTGCTTAACTGCATTTGCATATGGTAAAAATAACTATGACCTAACAAAATTATCTCAAAGAGAAATTCCTAAAGATATAGCCTCATATAATAAGCAGGCAATAACAGCTGACAAGTTAATCGAAGCTAAAACACTGATTTTGATCAGTAGTTCTAAAATAAATGCAGTAGGTAATATTTTAGAAAGAGAGATAAATCGTATCGAAGAAAAATATAGTAAAACTTTAGCTAATGAGATAATAATCTGGGGAGACAACTATCTTCAAAATGCCTTTATGTTCAATTATATATGTTCTGAAGTTCTCCTCTACAACAACGATTGCGAAATATATAAATTGGAAAAAATCACATCAAATAGCAACGACTACAAACCAATAAAGCATGTTGTGGAATATTTGAATATACTGGACAATATGGGACTCCATAAATGCTCGCGAAAAGTAATCTACGGATTAGAAGAATATCCCAACATATCAGTAAAAAGATGTTGGATATCCGGCTTTGAAAACTTTCCACCATATAGTTCGTGTTGCATTTATTCCCCATTCACAAATAAGAGAGAAATAGAAAACTTACTGAATCATGCCAAGGATATGCCGGAATCAGATATAAAAAGTTATATCCGTGAAAACTTGTCGTCATATATCACCCCATATATGATGGACATCATTAGGGAGTATAACATACATGCTGATATATCAGATAATAAAATAAAAGAAGATTATATCAAGTTAATATATGACTTTATCAAGTTAAAACAGAATAGTTAAAGCATAACACTAAAATTGACTTTTATATGCCAGAAACCAGCCGCATAGAATATAAAAGAGAATTGACTCCCGAACTTGATATAGAAAAAGAAGTCGTGGCCCTTTTGAATTACAAAGAGGGCGGATACATCTATATCGGCATAGACAAGGACGGTTCAACTGTGGGCGTGAATGACATAGATGATTGTATGCTTAGGTTGAAAGACCGCATCAAGCACAATATATCTCCTTCTGCAATGGGGCTGTTTGACATTGCTGAGGAACAAAAGGATGGACATAGCATTATCAAAGTCACAGTAGCAAGCGGCATTGAGAAACCATATTTCAAAACAAAATACGGAATGACCCCGAGAGGTGCATATCTGCGTGTGGGAACATCGGCAGAGCCTATGCCACAAGAGCAGATTGACCGCCTGTTTGCCATGCGTACACGCAATTCCATCGGACGCATTGTGTCCAACCGCCAGGATTTAAGCTTTGAACAGTTGCGTATCTATTATGATGAGCGAGGCAAAAGACTCAATGATAATTTCAAGCGGACATTGGAATTGCTTACAGATGATGGCAAATACAACTATGTGGCCTATCTTTTGGCAGACGAGAACGGCAATTCAATCAAAGTGGCAAAATATTCAAGCCTTGACCGTTGCGATTTGGTAGAGAACAACGAGTATGGTTATTGCTCACTTATCAAAGCGACCAAAAGTGTGCTGTCGAAGTTGGATATTGAAAATAAGGTTGCTGTAACCATAACACCGATGGAGCGCATCGAAACTCCATTATGGAACAAAGTTGCTTTGCGTGAAGCTGTTATCAATGCCATCGTGCATAATGACTATTCGTTTGAGGTACCGCCAAAATTTGAGGTATTTCCCGACAGACTTGAGATAACCTCGGCAGGGCGTTTGCCGGAGTCCCTATCCAAAGAGGAATTCTTCAATGGAATATCCATTCCACGCAACAAGGAGTTGATGCGTATCTACCGCGATGTGGAATTAGTAGAGTCGTTAGGCTCCGGCATACCTCGTATACTAAGAGCATACGGCAAAGATTGCTTCAAGTTCACAGACAACTTTATTCGTATAACCTTCCCTATAAGTGCTCATGACCATGCAAGTGACCATGCAAGTGACCATGCAAGTGACCATGCAAGTATACAAGTAATAAAACTCGTTTCTGTGTTGATTGGAGAGATGGGACGCTCAGAATTGCAGGAATTATTATCAATAAGGAATAGAGATTATTTTAGAACAGATTATTTAAATCCGGCTATTAATAACGGTTATATAGAACTTACCATTCCCGATAAACCTAATAGCCAAAATCAGAAATACCGCCTTACCGCAAAAGGCTTAGCCTTGAAGGAAGCACTAAAAAACAATACGTGATTTTTCATGGCTTCACACTGATTCTTCGCTTATGGTTACAATATATCTGGATAAACAAGTGTTCAGTCATCTGTTCAATGCAAGAGAAGAAAAATACTCTCTTTTGCGTGAAAAGATATTATCTCACAAGGATGAGTTTATTTTCTTCTATTCAAATGCCCATTTATTTGATTTGCAAGATGATAAAACAGATATCAAGTACGCTGAAATGAAGTTTATGCAATCGATAGTGGATGGATGTCGTTTAATATATGAAGGCAATAAGCAGGAAATTATAAAGCAATCCCCACTTGATGCTTTCGGCACTATAGGTAAAGTTGGAGATTTCTCTTGGCTCGAAAATTTTGACTTTTAATTTCGCGCTACTACACACTATTCAGATGCGATATATGGCAGATAAGAGAAGTCTGCGCCGGACTTGGAGTTAAAATTATCAGAGATCAACACATTACACTATCATTCAATAATTTAAGGGAACTCCTGTTTTGAAAGTATTTTGACGTTGCTTCAAAGTACGAAAGTTGCTAAAATTGAAAGTTGCCATCCCCAAAATGTTCTGCTATTTGGATTTAGTAACTCTGGTGAAAAAAATTTTTTGGGCAGATTTTTAGTGAACTTTGTTTGTAAAACAATTCAATTCACTGACTATCAATAAATAAAATTCAGACAGATTATAAATAAAGACATTCGCAGAATGTGTCACACGATTTAGGGTATCATCGTATATAGTCACCTAAAATTATTACGAGTATCATTTTTATTTGAACCCATCTTTACCCTCCATGATTATTCAACTATATAGCCATGCCCCCAATTCATGGGAAAAAACAACTTGTAGCATTCATCCGACAGCCAATTCACTTTGCCCTTACGGTGACATTCTTTTGTGACACATTTTCATCGGATAGCTTTGGGTTGTTAGAGCGGCCCTTTATAATATTTAGGCGTTTGTCAAAGATATTTTTGTTCGGCCATACCTGTATGCCACGAAAATCTTTTCGTGGGAAGCCCAATTGCCTCATCTCCCCCCTCGATATTCTGCTTTCCAGACCTGCTGAATCTCACGAATTCTTCCTATCTTTGTAGAAGAAAACAAAATGGCATGGGAAAATCGTTAAACCAATTTCTGTCTCAGTTGAACATCGGAGAAGCCGTTTCCTTCAAAAAAGGAAACGGGACATACTCCCCCACCATACATTTCGACATACAGAACAAATTAAGCCTCATCGACCCCGATGCCATATTCATCTATAACAACCAGCCGCTCATACTCTTCTTTGACCTGTCGGGCAACACCGATACGAAAAGAGAAGAAGACATCCATAAAAAAGTCTGGTCGTTCGACTACTCCCCCATAGCCTTTGTCATCAAAAACCGGGAAATAAAAGTATACAACGCGCTCAACTACATCAAAGACAAGCGCCGCCTGGAAGAACTGCATCTGACAGACGAAGAAATTACCAGGAAATTCTCATTCTGGAACATCCAAAGCTTCGGGATATGGACATGGTTCCAAAAAGAATACATCGAGCCATACAAAAAGAAAGGCATAAAAAAGCGCGTCAACGAACGCCTTTTCCAGAACATAAAAGACATCAGGAATGCATTGGCCGACAAAGAAAACGACCCCGAAGGCAGCATCCCGAACTCCCTCATCCTCAGGCTGATTTTTATCAGATACCTCATTGACAGGAACATAAACATCGATACCCGATACATAACAGGAGACGACATACCCGCAAGAAGATACAGCTTCAGCAACCTGATTCAAGAACCAGACAAGCTATTCGAACTATTCGCCAAACTGAACGACAGGTTCAACGGAGTCCTGTTCAAAGACGTAGACATCAAGCTCACACACGAACAAGCATCAGCACTATCCGACATATTCAAAGGAGAAACACCCGAAAAAGGCACCCTCTTCTACGGGAGCGATTTCTACTTCGAAATATTCGATTTCTCCATAATCCCCGTAGAAGTCATCTCCGGAATCTACGAGTCCCTGATCGACCCCGAGACAAGAGACCTGCAATCCGCAGTATACACACCCTCATTTTTGGTAGAATACATACTCCACGACACCATCGACGCCTATCTCTCCCAAAACAACACATCCGAATGCAAAATATTTGAAGTAGCCGTCGGTTCCGGCATCTTCTTAGTCCAATCCCTGAGAAGGATGATCGAAAAAGAAATAGAACTGCACGGCAACGACGATAAAAAGACATTCAGCGAACGCATCAGGAGTATAGCCAAGAACAACCTGTTCGGTATCGACATCAACAAAGAAGCCCTGAAAGTCACATGCTTCTCCATATACATCGCCCTGCTGGATTACCAAGAGCCGAAAGACATCAACACATGCCAATTTCCCAATCTGCTGGACGAGAACCTCTTCCATGCCAATTTCTTCGACACGGCCCATCCCTTCAACCAGGTAATCAACCGGACAAGGCCCCATTACATCCTGGGAAACCCGCCGTGGAAAAGCAACAAAGACCGCTTCCATCTCGAATGGCTGAAGTCGAACAAAAAAACCGTAGGACGGTTCGAGATAGCCCAATCCTTCCTCCTGCGGACAAAAGACTTCATGCACTCCGGCACAAAAGCCGCGCTGATTGTCACGAGCACCATATTTTACAACGTATCACAGACCACAAGACAGTTCAAAAAAGAATTTCTCACCACATACAACATCGACAAGTTCTTTGACCTGTCACCCGTAAGACGCCTGATTTTCGAAGAAAAAGACAGTCCAGCCAGTATCGTATACTACCAACTGTCCCACAACAACGATTACCTGAAAAACATCATCATACACCAATCCCTTAAAATCAACTACTTTCTCAAATACTTCAAGATGATACTCATCGAGAAATACGACCAGAAAAGCATCTGCCAACGATATTTCCTCGAATACGATTGGATGTTCAAAGTAGCCCTATACGGTAACATCCTGGACTTCAACCTGCTCAAAAAAATACAAAACAACAAGAAAAAAATAATCGACTACATAGACAACAAAACCATCTTCGCAGGCGCAGGCATACTCAAAGGCACAAAAGACGAATACGGGCCCTTCACACCGATCCTCGGCAAACCCGTCATCGAAAATGCAGACATAAAAAGATACTTCTCATACTCCCAAGACCCCTCCGGCAAAATAGAGAACGACGACATCTACATCAAAAGCGGAAGAATCAAAGGACTATACGAAGGACGACAGATTCTGATTAAAGAACAAGCCAAGAACGAATCAGAAATAGTCATCTCGTTGGCAGACAAAGAATACGTATTCCGAAAAGGAGTCTTCGCCATCAGCAGCACACACTCCCAAGACACCATCAAGAAGCTATACACATACCTCATCACCGACCTGTACCAGTACTATATCTATATGACATCCGGCTCGTGGGGAACCTCCACAAGGCCCCAAATCAGATGGAAAGAAGAGTTCCTGTCATTCCCCATAATCGATGCCGGCGAAAAAGAATCGGTCACCCTTGCAAGCAGCATAGACAGGCTCATCGGGCAATTCAAAGCAGGCGACACCGGATTCATGCAATCAGAACCCCGTATAAATCGCGAAGCCCTGGACACCATAAACCATACCATAAACCACATATACCGGATAAACGAATACGAAAAAGACCTCATCGACTACGTCCTGAAAATATCCAGATACCAGTTCCAGGACAGCAAGCAACATCTGGTCACAGACTTTACATTCAACAACAAATCCGATTACAGATACCAAAAAACAGTCCTTGAAAAATATGCAGAAGTATACATCCGCGAATTTCAGAAAATATACCCCGATGAGCATATCCAAGTCGAGATTTATCCCCTGAAGCACTTCATCGCGATGAATTTTATCTTTTCGCCCGAAGAAGCGACCGGCAAAATCACATATCCCCAAGACAAGAAAAACGAAGCAGAAGTCCTCGAAAAAATCGGCAACCTGAGCATATCGCAAATCACAGACACCGCCGACAAGGCCAAAAACCTGTTTATCCGGAAAGACATAAAAGGATTCGAACAAAACTCGTTCTATATCATCAAGCCGAACGAATACAAATGTTGGCACCGCGCTATGGCATGGTATGACGTCGCAGAGTTCAAAGCAGAGATTGAAAACGCAGAGTTGGACCAGTTAAACATGTAACCAAATGAGAGAAGCCTCAATATTCGTATCCAACCGCAAGCAGTCCATTACAGCCAACAGGATAAAAAACATACTATGGTACATCGGAGAATGCTATATACTACTCCGTAACGACAAAGCAAAATACTCCAAAACATACGTAAAAGAACACACGGCAATACACTTCGAAGACTTCCTTCGCTTCAGGCTGGTCGAAGACTACCTGGCCAAAAACAAAAACCTCCTGAAAGCCAGGACATCCGACCTCGACGAAATCAGTTTTACCCCAGAAACACAAAAAGAATACATAGACCAGACCGATTACAAACAAAAAACCGACAAAATCGACATATTTGTCAATAAATTAGGACTGGCACAAACCTGGGGAGAAAACGAAGACAAAATATATTTCGCCATAGAATGCAAAAGAATCAGTAACCTATCAGACACCAGCCGCTACATCGGAGACCTGCTCAAATTCACAAACAGAAGTTACATCGAGATAAGGCTGCCCTTCGAAGGACAGCTGGGATTCATAGAGTCCCATTCCCTGTCCGACCGGCAAATAGTCGAAGAGATAAACGGCAAACTCCGGCATGCAAGCCACATTACGACAGAACGGCCATTACGGCCATGCCACATCCATCCGGACATCCCGGGTACCTACAAATCCATACACCGACGGAACACAAACATAAAAGAAACATTTTCCATATACCATATCTTCCTGGACTACTCCGATATAGTAACCAGCTGAAACACCCTCTTGTGTAGACCCCTGTACATTATTCATAACCTCCTTAGAATAGAAAATATCAGAAAAGATACCTTCCGAATAAAGCATGCCGTTATGCCCCCACAGGGCCTGCCGGAGAACCCCGGGGGATAGAAACAAAGGACAGCAATTTGCCTGAAACACCGGAAAACAGTTAGATGAAATTCTCCACACCCAAATGATTTCCCCCCCTCATAAATATTCCGAAAATGTTCATTGGGCCGTTCAGAAGATATACTGCATACGCGCCTGTACCAAAAAGAAATCCTCCTGATAAAAGCTGTTGCAATGCCTCCCCACCCATACATAACCGCCATTAACCTTCACTCCGAAATATTCGTTAAGATAAAAGTTTATACCCAAAGACAAGTCCTTTTCCTCTCCACCCCGGATTTGCGCCTTGCCGTCATTCAAATCGGTATAGTTGAAGCGAGCCACCAATTCTATCGCTTGCGAAGATACAGGACGCCCCGGAATACCGTACACGGAATCATAACCGAACCCGCGTCCCTTGACAAGAAACCCTCCCTGTATATATCCGCCATGCGGACAGAAAGCATGTTTTCCCCCGGTACGGCCAAACCTGTCAAAACAATACTCAGCCTGCAACATGAAGCGCGGAGCAGTGAGCAACGCCTCCATCACACCCTTCACTTCCGAGCCCTTGTCAGATATTTCAGCCCCAAGCAACGGGGCAGGAAACATGGACGTAATCCCCACACACCCTATTTCTCCCGTCGGGGCTTCCGGAGTATTTACCTCCTGGGTACGGAAAGAGAAAGCCCCTCCGAAATGCAACAGCCGATGGTCACTGCCCTGTCTTCTCCATACGGCACGGCTGGTAGAAACAAAAGCGTTTCTTTGCCCGTCACCTATCTCATTAAGGTCGTTGTGGGTATATATACCGGTTCCCAAATACCAGCGGGCATTGTAAAAATGATAGGTCGCCCCCAATTTCCGGCTATCAGAAAAAGCCAGGACAGAAGCAGCGGACTGATGGAAACGGAGGTTAGCCGCACTGATCAGTATGTCCATAGAAAAAGGCTCATAACTGTTTCCGAACGACAACACACCGTTCCTGAAACGGTAGCCCAGCACCAAGTCCTTGAAGACCAACTTTCCGTCTCCTATTCCCACGTCGGCCTTTACCTTGAACCTTCTGTAAGTTGCCTTGAATCCCACCCGAAAGTCTTCTATCCGATAATACCCCTGCGCCTTTTCTTTCCCATATCCTGAAACAGTCGCATCAAGCAGTGCCCTTGAACGGAATTTTACCTGCAACGGTCCATTCGCCCGGACAACCGGCCAGACCATAAAAAAGACCGCTATAAGCATCAGTATCCTCTTCATGCCTTGACGGTATTAACAAGAACAGGAAAGAGACCTTCTGCAGAAGCTACCCATCCATAGTCGGCCACAGGCTTGACCCTCATGATTGCCGATATCCTTCCTGCCCGCCCACGGGCAGGCAAATCCATTACATAGCTGCTCCACCATTTCATATCTGTTTCTTTTTTAATTATTCACCTAAAGTTTTTGTAAAGGCAAGCGCAGAAAGCCGCCATTGCCCGTTTTCCATGACATATACACCGGAAACTCCACTTACAATAAATACGGCACCCCGGTATAGCCCAAACCAATTTCCCCCTTGCCGTTTGTCCTCGACAACGATACTACGGCAAAGATAGCGGTGATGCGAAAAAGCACGGTTATAAAAAATACCATAAAGCACAACCTCACTCTCAAAAGAAATGGCTACTCCCTGTAATCCGACGGCCTCACACCCAAATTCTGCTGCACATAACGGCTGAAATAAGCCGGTGACGAGAAACCGAACATATCGGAAATCTGGACGAAAGTCAACGACTTGTTGCGCAACTGGCGTGAGATGTCGAGTATCGTATAACGGTTGATCCAGTAGTTGGCGGCATATCCGCTGACCTTTTTCGACACCTCCGACAGATACTTCGACGTGACGCACAAGCAATCGGCATAATAAGTCACCTCCCGATGCTCGCGGTATGTACCCTCCTCCAGCATTTTCAGGAAACGGCTCATGATAGAAGCATTCTGCGTCGAAATATCACTATTCCCATAAATGCGGGCGTGGAAGTCAAAGAAGTCGAGAATCGCCGCCTGCATGGTGTTGATAAGCGTTTCCCGGTAAAAGCGGTGCTCCGTGTCCCGGATACGCTGCTCCAGCAGGTCGAAATCGCGGCGGCAGACAATCTGCTGCTCCGGTGTAAGGTGCATGACCGGATTGAGGAAAAGGGCCAACGACCCCTTCATCCCATAATTGCTCTGCGGCGTACACAAGTCTATAAAACCGGGAGTAGCATAGATTATCTTGCACCGGAAATCGTCCGACGGCTGTACCCTGTCTATCAGCTTCCGTTTGCGGATAATGGACAAATCCCCCGCATGCAACTCGAAATCCCGTTCATTGAAACGGTAACGGCACGTCCCTCCCAGACAAAGCAAGTGCGCCAGATACTCCTTATCGATATCTGTCTTTATCACACCGAGGGCATCGGCAACGATTATATTTTCCTGCTCTTCCATGCTTCTTGTCCAATAATTTGCAAAATTAGCGATAAATATCCGACAATATCCCAATTTCACACTTTTTGTGGCAAAGCTTTATGACCCACCCTTTTTATCAAAGGTTCCCGCCGACCTCCCCGCCAGTTTGTCCAATGCCCTATTCAAACAGTTCCGCCACAGCGAACGCGTCGTTCTCTTACATCGTCTCCTGTGCGTTTAAAATACCGCATGCAGCCATCGCTGCACACGGCACAACAGCCTTTTATCTTTTCCTATATATTATACAAATGTCACCTCTTTATCGATGAGCCTCCGAATACTTCGCTCATCTCCATACTCTCGAGAGCCATATCTATCGCCCTTACCTCCTCACCGGTCAAGTGAATATCCGCTGCACCGATATTCTCTTTCAGCCGGAACAAGCGGCGAGTGCCGGGTATAGGAACGATGGGCGGACGCTTGTTCATCATCCACGCCAACGAGATTTGCGACGCGGTAGCCCGATATCCGTCAGCCAACCTTTCAAGAAGAGAAAACAACGCACGGTTCTTCTCGAAACTCTCCGGACGGTATTGCGGCATCGAGGCGCGGTAGTCGGTCACAGGGTCAAAAGCCATGCCGGCCGTGTAGCGGTTGGTCAACAGGCCGTTGGCAAGCGGTGAATGCGCCACGAAGCCTATGCCGAGCTCCTCGCACACGGGCAGCAACACCTCGTGCCAGCGCGCCATCATCGAAAACCGGTTCTGTATCGCCGCCACAGGGCAAACGCGATGGGCACGGCGCAGATATTCCTCCGTTGCCTCCGAGATGCCCCAGTGCAGGATTTTACCCTCGCGGATAAGCCCTGCCATCACCTCCGCCACCTCCTCCGGTGCGACCTTCGGGTCGATGCGGTGCTGGTAGTAGAGGTCGATGCGGTCGGTACGCAACCGCCGGAGCGACTCCTCCACCGAGTGACGGATAGTTGCCGGACGTGCATCGGGGACAAGCGCATGCGGTCCCGCCTCATCGGGCTTATCGAATGTCAGTCCGAATTTCGTAGCGATGACAATGCGGTCGCGGTAAGGACGCAACGCCTCACCTAACAACTCTTCATTGTGGTGCGGACGGTCGGGTGTGCCATACACCTCGGCAGTATCGAAAAAGGTGTAGCCCATCTCCACCGCATCGGCAAGGAGTTCCGCCATCTCCCGTTTGTCGGCTGGCGCACCGTAGGCATGGCTCATGCCCATGCAGCCAAGTCCCACGGCAGAAACGCGCAATCCGCTCAATCCTAATGTTCTATAATACATGAATACTTTTGTTTCTAATTTCTACTACTTCTTTGCTTTCAACCACGGAGCAGTGCTTTCATCCTGTCAGACGCCTCCCCTTTGCCGAGTTCGGTCGGGCACGGAATGGCATCGGCCCGTTCACGACCGACTGTCTCCCCCCATAGAACATCGGTATACCCAGTTCGGAAAAGAGCCCCATGACCCTCCGGGCGGATTCTTCGATAAAGCCGTCAAAACCGAAGGCTTCGTGATAATAGTCGCATATATCCTCCGTACGGCGCTTCCCCATTGCCTGAAGGAAGCGTGGAAAAACGAAAACCCTTCATACTCCCCTATGGCGTCAAATTTATATTTCCTGTTTCAGCCGTTCCACGTATGCATCTATACGGTGCAATTCCTTCGGGATGTCGATGCGCTGCGGACAATGGACGCTGCACTGGTTGCAGCCTATGCAGTGGCTTGCCTGACGCAGTTTCGGGACACTCCTGTCATAACCTACCAAATAGGCACGCCGCGCCTTGCGGTAATTCTCATCCTGTGCACTCTCCGGAATATTGCCCTCGTTCAGGCATTTGTTGTAATGGAGCAGGATAGCCGGGATATCGAGACCATACGGGCAAGGCATGCAATACTTGCAGTCGTTGCAGGGAATCGTATCGAACTGCATCATCCGCGTCGCCGTCTCTTGCAGAAAGTCGAAATCATCCTCCGTCAAGGGCTTCAAAGGAGCATACGTGCGCAGATTGTCCTGCAAATGCTCCATGCGAGTCATGCCGCTCAACACGGTATGCACGCCGGGCAGGCTACCGGCAAAACGGAACGCCCACGAAGCCACGCTCATCTCCGGCTCGCGCTGTTTGAGACGGGCAGCAATCGTGCTCGGCACGTTGGAAAGGCGGCCGCCCAACAGCGGTTCCATAACGACTGCCGGAATACCGCGCTTTTCCAGTTCGCCATACAAGTATTCGGCATCGGTATTTCGGGAGTTGATTTGCTTGGCATACTTCCAGTCCAGATAGTTGAGCTGTATCTGCACGAAGTCCCACCCGTACTCCTCGTGCCGGGAAAGCAAGTAATCGAACACCCGGATATCACCGTGATAGGAAAATCCGAGGTTGCGGATACGCCCCGCCTTGCGCTCCTCCAACAGAAAGTCGAGGATACCGTTCTTCACGTAGCGGTTCTCGAACTCCTCCATGCCGTTCCCCATGCCGACACCATGCAGAAGCATGTAGTCTATGTAATCGACCTGCAACTCCTTCAGCGAATTGCGGTACATGGCGATGGAGGCTTCGTGGCTCCATGTCGCCGGAGAGAAATTAGACATCTTGGTAGCGACGAAATACCTGTCACGCGGGTGGCGGCTCAGGGCGATACCCGTGGCATGCTCCGACTTGCCCCGGCAATAAGCGGGCGACGTGTCGAAATAGTTCACCCCGTGGGCGATGGCATAGTCCACCAACTCGTTCACCATCTCCTGGTCTATCTCCTCGTTACCCTCACGGGCACTGCGTCCTCCGACAGAAGGCAAGCGCATCATGCCGAACCCCAACAACGACACTTTATCGCCCGATGTCGGACTGACCCGGTAAGTCATCCGGTCGGTAGGGATTTCTCCGGCAGATACCGTCCGCGTCCCCTCTTTCCCGCCACCCGTGCACGCCGTCAGGCCGGTCGTGGCAACTCCGGCAGCTCCTATCGCTTTCAGGAAGTCCCGGCGCGACAAGACTCTCCTATTTCTATCTCGATTGCTCATATTCTCTACTTATACGGTTTTACATTACACTATGTATCGTGTGCCCCTCCACATAGATGGCACTGAATGGACGTGCCGGACACAGATTCTCACACGCCCCGCACCCGATACACCTTTCGGCATTGACAACAGGTATTCTGACAGAGTCCGGAGCTTCGATATCAGACGGGACCATCAATATCGCTCCCGAAGGACAATGACGGGCACAGTTGCCGCACTCCACACCGTCGGTCAGCGGGATGCAATTCTTTCTAATCCATACGGCATGCCCGATGCGGGCGGATGATTTCTCCTCGACGGTAATCGGACGGATTGCCCCTGTCGGACACACATCGGAGCAGCGCGTACACTCCGGACGGCAATACCCCCGTTCGTAAGACATTTCGGGCTGCATCAGCTTCGCCAGTTCGGTCGAAGGCCGGAGCACGTTGTTGGGACAGGCCGACACACACAACTGGCAGGCGGTACAATGACGTGCAAAATGACGTGCGCTCCATGCCCCCGGTGGCACAATCGGTGTGGCCCGTACCGGAATCTTCTTATCCTCGATGACCGCCAGTCCGCCGTCCACCTTTTTCTCCTGAGCTTTCACCACCGACGTAGCTGCAAGCACGGCCGTTGCCGAAAGGAAACTGCGGCGGGATGCATCCATCTGTCCGGGAGTCCCTTTCTGTACAATCTTGTTCCCCACAGCCTTATCCGGTCTCCTCCAACGGTATTGCAGGTGAAGCGCATCGTGCCGGCAGGCGTCTATACAGTCCATACACGCCACACAACGGCTGTAGTCGATACGATGGTTCTTGTAGTCGATGCAGGCAGCCTTGCAACGGCGTGAACACAGACTGCAATTTTTACATTTCCCCGCATCAAGTACCGGACGGAACAACGAGAAACGGGAGAAAAATCCCAATACCGTTCCCACCGGACAGACAGTATTGCAGTAAGTCCGTCCGTTCCGCCATGCAAGAATAATCAACACTATAAAAGTAACAGCGGCTACGATGAATGTCGGCAAGCCCTTCACCCAGACCTCCGTCTCATAAAAGACATAACTGTCCGCACGCTCGGCAATGTAAGCAAGCAGGTTGTTCCCCCAGCGGTACACCGGAGCGAACAGGTTGGAGGCAATACGCCCGTAGGAACTATATGGAGCCAATAATGCCACAAAAGAGCCGATACCCGCAACCAAGGCGATGACGAACAGCCCCAGCACCCCGTAACGCAACCCTTTGACCTCGGGAGAATAGGAAAAACGGTATTTCTTCTTTTTCCGCCGTCCGCTTATCCACGACACGATGTCCTGAAATACGCCCAATGGGCAGATGATAGAGCAATAGACACGGCCCATAAGCAACGTGAGCAGTATCAACAAAACGACAATACCCGCGTTCACCGCAAGCAATGCGGGGAGGAACTGCACCTTGGCCGTCCAGCCCAACCACGCATGGACGGTTCCCGTAAAATCGAGGAACAAAGCCGTGACCGCCACAAAGAACAGCACGGCAAGCGTAAGTCTTATCTTTCTCAACATATCATTTTCACTTTATCTGACAAATTATAACTTCTGGTTGTTCGCCAATTTCAAGTCCATCAACGAAATGTGCTCGTTGCGGTAGCGGGCGTTCGGATTCTTTTCCGTTCCGTCAGGGAAAGAGCCGTCTTCCGACCTGCGGAACTGTATCGCTTTCTGCGGGCAGTTCTGTATGCAGGCAAAACAGAACTCGCAGTCTCCGGACATCTGCACGCCCCTCGATGCCAGTTCATAATTACCGCGCGGACACACGTATGTACAGATGCCGCAGTCGATGCAGGCGTCGGTCACGATAAAGCATTTCTCGCTTTTCATCAGAAAACCCACCTCAGGGTCAAGCCCGCTTCGCCGCATGAACCCTTGGTGTTGCCGGCGTTCCTCTTCCGTCACCGGCTCATGCCAACGCCGCCGCCCGCTGATGTCCGCCGTTATCTTCTGCAAATTTTCCGGGATACGCTTGTCCATCTTCATCTGCTTGTTCATATCGAAATTGGGCAGCCAGTTATCCACCATTACGATAGTGCCGATATAGTCGAACACATGGCCGCCCCTTTGGGATATTTCATCCCAAATCTCCACCGAATTACACTTTCGTGCACCGTAGGTAAGGACGGCAAACTTATAATCAGCCTTCAACTTCGCTGTCTGGATGAACTGCCTGACCATATAGGGCGGCATGTGCCCGTAGACGGGATAGACTATACCGATTTCGTTCGCCTCAAAATTATACTTCCCGTGTCTCACCATCTGCGGAATGCTCAGCAGTTCCGTACCGTCGTCCGCCAACTGGCGGGCGATATAGAGGCAGTTGCCCGTTCCGGTGAAATAAAAGATGATACGCTTGTTCTTTTTCCCCCTGCAAGATGCCAGCGAGAATAGTCCCGAAGAGGCGACCGCTCCGCCAATCATGGCGGCACCCATACGTTTCAAAGCAGCCCTACGGGTGATTCTATTATCCGTACACATATCTCTGATTCTTAATGGTTACTGTAAATATTGTCTGTTGCAAAAATAGAACATGCACCCAAGAGCAGCCTTACAGAAATTACGGTACATAATGCGATTTTTACGGAAAATCGCCGGTTCCCGGCACATAAACAAAAAGACACTCCTCCGGACGGGCATGTCGGACGAACGACCTGCCCGTATGATTCACCTTCCGATTTCCTTCAACCGGTTCGGTATCCCGTCTTCGGCAGCACCACAAGTTCGGCAACGGTTTTCCCTCTCATCTTATTACCTGTTCATGCAATACGCTTGTCCGACATTGCAAAAACAGAGAGGACCTTTCGAGCAGGCATTACATCCGGTTGCAACTACACCTATCTCGGTTTTTCATTTTTCAACACCCAATACCCCGACCCCCTGATGGCATTTTCCGGAAAAATGGTAATTCGACCCGTAATTTTTATACCCTCATTATCATTGAGAACCTATAACTTTGCACTCATATCGAAACCGAACAATAAATAATTCAAAGATGTTAATATAAAAAAAGTATTTGATTTATCTGATGATGGCTGCGGTATCGTGGAACTCCCCCCCCGACACCCGTCACCTGACGGGCGAAAGATTGACAAGCGGGCGCATCAACGAACAGAACACCCCATCATGGCTTAAAAAGATAAGAGTAATTAAATAATATATAATCCAACAGTTATGCACATACTTAAATACATCACTGCAATAGCCGTAATTATAACTATGTCATGCAGCAGTACCGTACAAGCCCAAACAAAAACTGACAATAACATGAAATCGGTAATCGTATATTTCACACATTCCGGCAACACCGAACTTGCAGCCAAACAAGTTGCAGAAGCGACAGGAGCGAGAATGATAAAGCTTTTGCCCGAACAACCCTATTCATCGGAAGACGTCAATTGGACAAACAAGCAGTCCCGTTGCACACAAGAACACCTCAACCGGTCGCTTCGACCAGCCATTAAGTCCATTGACATCGACTTTGCAAAGATAGATACCCTGTTTGTCGGTTTCCCCATTTGGTGGCACGAAGAGCCGGCAGTAATCCGCACTTTCCTCGACAAGTACGGAGAGCAACTGAAAGACAAGGTGATATTTCCTTTCTGTACCTCTTACGAAAGCCCCATGTCAGAAGCCGATGCCACGCTAAAGAAAGGCTACCCCTCCCTCAAAATCAAAAAAGGGCTTCGCCTGCCCGCTAAATCAGAAGAAATCAAAAAATGGATATCGAAATGAATACAGTAACATTGAACAACGGCGTCGAAATGCCCCAGACGGGCTACGGCGTCTATCAAGTATCGCCCGCCGAATGCGAGCGTTGTGTAAGCGATGCCCTCAGTGTAGGCTATCGCATGATCGACACGGCACAAGCATACCACAACGAAGAAGGAGTAGGCAATGCCGTCCGCAAGAGCGGTATCAGCCGCCAAGAGATTTTTCTCGTATCGAAAGTCTGGATTTCCAACTACGGCTACGAAAAAGCCAAAACCTCCATCGACGAGAGCCTGCGCAAGTTGCAGACCCACTATATCGACCTGATGCTGCTACACCAGCCCTTCTGCGACCGCTACGGAGCATACCGGGCTTTGGAAGAAGCCTATAAGGAAGGCAAGCTACGCGCCATCGGCGTGAGCAACTTCTATCCCGACCACTTCATCGACATCGCCAGCAATATGGAAATCGTCCCGGCAGTCAATCAAGTAGAAACACACGTCTTCGACCAGCAAACCGAGCCGCAGAAAATCATGGAAGAGTTCGGCACACGCATCATGTCGTGGGGCCCCCTCGCCGAAGGCCGCAACAACCTCTTTACCAATCCGATACTGGCCGAAATCGGTCACAAATACGGCAAGAGCGTAGCACAAGTAGCTTTGCGTTGGTTGATTCAGCGCGGAGTGATTATCATTCCCAAATCGACACACATCGAACGGATGCGACAGAACATCGACATATTCGACTTCACGCTCTCAGACGAGGATATGGCGGCCATCGCTACACTCGACACCGGCAAAAGCCTTTTCTTCGACCACCACGATGCCGAAACGACGCGCATGTTCATGGGATGGAGGTAAGCGATAAAAAAGTATTTAAATAAAGAAGCGCGGAAACTGTTGTTATTCTCCACATCTTAGGCATCGCCAGACGCCTTCAGTACCAATAATAAACAACAGTTCCACGCCTTTATTGCATGTTTAGAGCATACATAGGTACAGAACGTTCATTGCTTATTATTCTGGTACTGTTAAAACTGGCGATTTTAGAACACAAGAATAATAAAAAACGCTTCTCCGAAAGACCGCCCATTTCTCCGGGCAGTACGTTACAAATACAAGAAAAATCACGGACTAATCAAACCCCTTAGAAAAGTTATCTTAAAAAAACGACCAACGTCAAGAAAACCAAAACACAAAGTTGCCCGCCCAACTGTGCAACCGCATACATCATCGAATAGACAGACGGGCAATCTATACATCTTACCCCAAAAACGAATCTATCATCAAACAATACTCAGGACTTAACTTGTCTAAGATAGCAGAATGAATATATCAAATCATACAATCCACACACAAGATACAACTACACCCTTACCCTATATTTCATCAACTCTGACAGAACAATACAACGAGGTATAGCCCTTCTATGCCCAGCAGGACACACCTTCGACACATCCCACCTCATAGACCCAAACTCTGGTTCCGTTCTCTCCACATCCAAGCCAAACACAATATAATACTCCTCTCCAGGCACTCCAGGATATCCCTTATCCATAATATTCTGCTTCGACAACACCCGAGGACCACGAGCATCCAATTTGACAAAATGCTGTCCTAAAGGCCCATGAAGCAACAAATACCTAGCCGAAATAAATTTTCTATGGAGCCTCAAAGAACCATTTCCCGTCCCCGTCCGAGTATTATACAACCTTGACTTAAAAATCCAGTCCAAATGTTCCCTATCCTTATAATAACCAATCAATACATAAGTCTCATCAGGCAATAAATCCCTATTCCCACCATAAGGCTCCGGCAAAGGCTCGCGCAAATTCGTACTCTCCCCCTGCAAAGTAGAATAAACATGATAAGCCAACTTCTCCCTCTGAGAAGTCCTATCCAAAAAATTATTTATTACATCATCCAGAAAAGAAACAAACCCAAGCAAACATTTCTCCCCATGCTTAGGAGAAATAGCAAACGCCCCCAGACCCGGAATGATTTCATGGAAACCAGAAACGACTCTATCCTCAGTCCCCGGATAAAGCACATACGCTCCACCAGTCCTCCGTATAGCATCTTTATACGCATGCATTTTCAGCAAATCAGCCCTCCTATACATACCACGTTCCTCCTCTTCCTCAATCCTAGACATCCACTCATCACTATCCCCTTCCATATCCCCATCACTCAAAAACAAACGCTCCACCCTATATTTAGCATCAAAATGTATATGAGTAATCAGCTCCTCCCGCTCAGCCTGGTCACAAGTAATCTCCCCTGGCCACAACGAAAGAGTATAATCTGGCCGAAAACTATGCGTCCAACTACCAGCACTCTGATAATCCCCCGTATACCCAAAAGTTCTATTATAAGAAAACTGGACATTAAGCCTCCGACTTTCAGTCTCATACACACCACCAAGAACAATCGTCCTACCCTGTTTCAAATTTAAGTTCAAAACCCCATCTCTACACTCAATAAGCTCATTTTTACTCTTCGCCGGAATATGGAATTTATTACTCAATACATCGAGCAATTTGAAAAACAACCAATACTCATAAAGAGCTGCCACATTCTTTTTACCAGCCTCATACACATTATCGCCACCCTGCCAAGTCAACCGAGCAGCCATATCAAACATCAACCACTTCTGAAAAATCTCCCGATACCCCTCCTTCTTCTGTAAAACAGGACTATTAAGAGGAAGCATATCCATCTCCGATACACCCCTAAACAAAGGAAAAGACAAGTACATTACCAATCTTTCACATACACGTTCAGCCTCTCCTCTCAATCGCCTACCCGCTTTAGGATGTCTCTGTATAGACGAGCAAAAAACAAGAAACGAACGCAAAACATATTTAACAAAACGATTCTCCGCAATATCCACAGTCTCAGTCTTCGAAACCACACAAACCCTTCTTGGCAAAGATTCGAATCTCGGCCACAAAGAATGTTGATGAGGCACCCCTATACGATTTGAAGAATTAGAAAGCTGCTTCAAAACCCGATACCCCATCCGCTTAACATTACACAAAAGCTTTTCCTCCTCAGACTCCATCCACCTCTTTACAGGAGACACTTGTATCTGGTGCAATGCATCAGCAAATGCCTCACTTTCAACAATTGACCGTACAAACGCAAAACGCTGATATTCAGACCGCGGGTCCTCGCTTATATCCACCTCAAATTTCTGGACAACAACAGCCTCCTGTGACAAAAGCAACTCAGTACAATACCCCGTAATGTCCTCCAACATCCATCTATAATCATCCCGATATCCTACTTTAGAAGACCTTATTTCAAAACCAACACAACCAACCTTCCTATTCCCCTCTCGTTCCAAAATATCAACATAATGCGTACCTACAAATGTTCCCGTCGAGACATGCCCATGATTCATACCACAACCACTCCTCGAGTTTACAAAAATCCCCGTATTTGCTAAATAATAATCAAACGTATCCAGTTCAAAATCATACCTACACCCCTCTTTTAGTTGATAAGGAGCCTCTCCAAACTCCTCTGCATCCTCTACCTCAAACAACGAATTCGCTTGCAAAGCAAAAAGACGAAGCACGAAACTATCACGATTGCTCAAAACTATATTTATCGACAAATCATCCATACACTAGGCCTCTGCAAAACTTGTAAAGCCATTATCCTCCGCTATACGATACATCCTCCATATCTTTTCTGCAGACAAAGGATACCTCATTGTTTCTACCGCCGGCAATTCCGAAATCAAATCCAAAGACATCCCCTCCCCCTTCATACACAAACTCCAAAAAGCCTTCAGCACAGGCCCCACCTTCTTACGAGAACCATGCAACTTAGGCAATAATTTCTGTATAATAGCAGCATCCACAAGCATATCAGTTGTCAAACTCTTACATAAATTCTTACCTAGAGATATAAACCTAAACATCTCATTGACCGTCCTATAACCAAACTCCGCATGCACACTCTTAAGCTCCACAAAAAAAAGTTTCAAAACACGAATTATCTCATCTCTATCAACAAGATTCTGCAAATCTACACTATCACGTGCACACGCAACAAAAGACGCAGCCTGATTCGCCCCCTTAGCCAGAACCAACTCCTTATTCAAAGGCTTCAACTCCCTCAAATAAGTTTCCAACTCATCCAGCATAATACAAAACTCAATCACATTTGCCCTATCTAGCACCTTAGGACTAAACATATATGTCGTTTCATCAACATTTATCGTACCAATAATAAACAAATTATCAGGCAACTTTATAGACTTCGGCACACCTTCTACCTTATCCTCCGTAAGTGGTATCTCCTCTCCCGACTCAAGAGCACTCAAAAAATCAGCAAAATACCGTTCTACATAACTCAGATTCATCTCGTCCAAAATCAGAAAATAAGGCTTATCCCTATTCTCAATTGCCCGAAGCAGAAGGTCTAGTACACCATTATCAGGCTTTACATACCGCCCCCGTTCAAGAGCATTCGGGTAACCCAATAAAAACTCCCGATTAGTCCAATCCGCCCCCACAGGAACCACACATATCTGTTCCCCACTATCCTCACAAACCCATTTAGCAAAAGAAATAGCAAGTTGCGTTTTCCCAGAACCAGCCAAGCCACTCAATATTACAAACGGCTTAGCCAACAACGACAAAACAAAACGAGACACAAGTTGCTCCGAAAAAATCAACCCCGTCAACGATAATGCCGAAACAAAAGACGCTACATCAAAAGAAGCCTTCCCTGGTAACGTCTTTCCCATTCCATTT
Organism: Coprobacter secundus subsp. similis; assembly: GCF_015097275.1. GTDB lineage: Bacteria > Bacteroidota > Bacteroidia > Bacteroidales > Coprobacteraceae > Coprobacter > Coprobacter secundus. Next base: position 146,237 of record NZ_AP023322.1, on the reverse strand, counting down.
CCTAAAATCATTTTATACTCACCTATCAAGTTTTTCAAATCAAGCTCCACAGACCCATAATCCAATCCCTCCGCAATATCATACACCCTATAAACAAAAGAGTCTCCATACCTACCAGGGGAAGTACCCCTTCGCTTGAAATAAGCTCTTATCGTTTCGCCACCCTCTTTCTCTATAGGCCACATAATTTGAGGCCTATTAGTCTCACTAATCCCATAAGCCAATATCAATACTCCCATATCCTTATAAAACAGAAATACAGGATAAATCCCACGACTAGTCATCTGGCCATCCGCCAAAAATGAAATCCACGGAATACGAGCAACATTACCCTGACCAAAACTAACCTTCACACTCAACCCCTCATACGTTCCCAGATATCCCCTTGTCCTCAAATCCGACGTTTGAGCCTGTTCCAAAAACCGTTTCAACATCTTCGACAACAAGTCTTTAGCCACAATCTCAAAACCATTACTCTCTAGTATCTCAAAACATGGAGTACCCTTTCCTTCTCTGAAACTATTTCTATCCAGTTCCACGCCATTTGCAAAAATATTAGCATAAGACAAAACCAATTTAGGAGGAAAACGCTTTCCTTTATAAAGCAAATCATAAGTAGAAGAATGAGCCTGTGCAGGCACTCCCTCATCCTCTATTTTTTGAATAGCCCGAATTATATGTTCAGCTCTTATATTTGTAGGTAATCCTCCCATAAAACAATATTTTTAGATAGAAACAATAATTTTAAAAATCCAGCACATCACACCCTAACTCTAGCCCCATGCCCCACATTTTACCGTAAAAATAAGAATTATTCTCCTCATTCCATTTCAATCCCCCATAAAAAAAATACTCCCGCACCCTCCCCCTCATCCGGCGAAAGTCACGAGAGCACACACAAGGCCGCCGTGCACATACACACGCGGCCCCTACTTCCCTCAAGACAATACGATATTAAAGTCCGGTTCCGAAGGCTCCACACAAGAAAGCAATGCCTCCAGTACACCCTCATTCCCCGTACGAGTCACCTTCGAAGCCTCACGGAAGCCCGCCAAATCCGTCTCGCCGAAAAACAAACGGATAAAGTCCGCCTTAGCAAGCCCCAACCGCCTCCACATGACATACTTCGCAAAAGGCTCGCCCCTCACCGCAGAAAATATCCGGTGGAAATGAGAAGTAAAAAAAACTCGTCAGTTGTGCCAGCGAATGCACATCCAGACACTTATCTATATTAGCATGGATACAATCGACACCCACATTGATTTGCCCCGCATATCTATCAAGGTCCTGCGCCATCCCTTACCCGTTTTTAGGACAAAAAAGAGCATTCTTTCCCGCCCGGCAGCATCAGTCCACCCTATCCAAGTCCACCCGGAATGCCCGGATGCGCAACGACTCCGTACGCAGTGCATACCCGCCCCGGCCCAGCTCATAAGCATAAGTATCTTCACCCCTTCCGTCACCGCCTCCACTATTCACATAATTACCATCAGGCAACACCATCGTAGCACGGGCACGCACACGACTCTGTCCGCTCGACCCGTTCTCCCGCTCCCCGGCAGAAGCGCTCCAATAATAGTCCGACTGGAACTCCCTGAAAGTCGTATAATACTGCGTCAAAGCATCCTCCATCTGGCGGATACCCGGCAAGAACCATTTACTTTCATTGCTAAGTTCTTCATAAAAAGTTCCCCGAAGTATTTTATTATGTCTAACATACGATGCAGTAACTATCCCGTCACTATTTCGTTTGTTCCTGTTATGACAATACTGAAATGCTGATAAAGGTTTATCATTTAAGGTCATAACTTCCTGATTTGCCCTGAAAATAATAAAAGCAGTATAAGGCCATCCATCATTAAAAACCTGCCCCGGTTCCTCATACGGTATTTGATCCCAAACCCAAATATCACTCCACTTTTCATATAACGGTTCGATTTCCTGATTATCCAGCCCCGAATTTTTCTCCGCCCAAGGCAATCCCGTATAAATCTGCTCGGTAGCATACTCATCCAGCGGGTCATAATGGTCCAGATACTCCTCATACTGCTCCATATATATCGTTCCCCCGTCACGCATCACCACCGGCAACAAATGCGTCTGGCCTATCTCGACCGTGCGGCGTTTCACCTCCCTGCCGTTCTCCTTGTATATCAACGTCACCACCGCACTGCGGTCTCGCAGCTCAAGATTCTCGTCGATATAGAAATAGACCCGGTCCCGGCTGTCCCCTACGGTAACCTTCGTGCCATTGGCAAGAGCACCCCCTGCCTTCAGCAATCCCAAAGTAAAGAATGCACGCTTCCCGTTCCCCGCAGTCCACGGAGTACCCGTCGCCAGATGAGTACCGCTTCCCCCCGAAGTATAAGCCGTAAAACCCGAGTGCGTTACCGTACCGTTCGCCATATCCTCCGCAGCAATCCTCTCCATCCGTATCCACTCCGGTACCGACACAGCCGTCTCCGTACCCTCCGGCACCTCGCCCAGTATCACCTCGATGGTCGGATGCTTCGTAACCTTGTCGGCAAACATATACACATCCATAGGCGTCACGCAGAAATGAGCATCGTGGTTGCGCTCACGCAACATGGCGATATAAAACTCATTATCATCCTCCGACACGTTCACACGGGCATCGAGAGTATACTCCCCCGTCTCTATATTCTGGGAAGTCAATCCCTTAATCGTAATATCATTCTTATACTGGTGGTTACGTTTCACCTGAAAATTATCCGTATGATTCGCCCCCAGGTACAAAGTATACCTCACCTCATAAGTAGCCCCGTTATAAGTCGTATAGAAACCATGCAACTCCACGGCAGCAGCATTCCCGTTGGCAAGATAAGGCTTGTAACGCTGCTTCTGGTAATCCTTGATGCTGTCAGGATACAACCCGCCCCGCTCACCCGCCAAAGACGGATTGGCCCACTGCTCACCCTCGTCCACCTTCCATTCCGCATTCTGCACATTCTCATACATGTAGAAAGTAAAAGCAATCTGCCCGTTCTTGTTGAAGATAGTACGCTGCAAAGGAGTAGTGACATCCTTCGTCCACCCCTCCTCCCAGCCGGCACCCGTCTCGGCATTCACCTCGGGAGCCGTAAAAGGAACCCGCACCGGCATATTCTTTGCCGTCCACTCCACAAGTGTCAGAGAAGGCAGATTGCCATCCTGCACATCACTCGCAAGCTCTATATTCATGTCGATACGCGACATCAAAGCCTTCAATTCTATACGGCGCTCCCCCTCTACAGTCTCCTCCGGCTTGGTCAGGTCTATCACCTTGCTCCCCACCATAGGCATACCCTCCGAAGGCAAGCCCAGAGAGACATTCTCGGGCATATAGACAAGACCTTTCAGGTCCGACAAGTTACCGATACCGTCGGGACGCCCGTCATTGTCCTCATCAGGGCCGAAGACCGAGGCATCCACATTCGCCACGGCATAAACGGTCGCGCTTTTCGCAAGCCCCTCATCCGCAAACAAAGTATTATCTATCTTGAGCAGAGTCTCCCCCCTTCCGGGAGCATAATATCCGCCCTCCCGCGCAGCATCCGGATACCCCGTAAGATACCCCCCCTTCAAGTACTCGCCGTCAGAGCCGAAAAAGAAAATATAAAGCTGGTCGATTCTCTTCTCATTCTCATCCTTTATGTCACTCGACCGCGTAGTCACCTTCAACTCATCCATCGGGTCGCCGGTGAAACTCAGAGACACCCCGCCGCCCGTCGCAGATACCGTATCTCGCAACAATTCATCCTCCTGGCAGGCACAGAGCCCCGCAAGTAGCGCCACTGCCGCACTCAAAACTCGAAATAACCTTGAACGCATCACCATTTCGTAACCAGTATAAATTAACCTATTCAAATATCACATCATCATTCGTCTCATCTTCATCGTCCGCCTCGCCGTCCTCCCACTGTTCCTGATTGTCAACCACAAACTGCAAGACGAAAGTATCACCCACAAAATTGAGCTGGGCAGTATACTTGATACCCGCTTGAGGCGTAAACGTACCCGGACGCGCCGTCTCGAAAACATTCGGCACACCGTTGAACACATACTCTATCCTCACCTTCACATTCTCCCCGAAGCTCGTACCCGTCCCCGATATCAGCATCACATGCTCTCCCCCTATCGGGCTCGGAGACGAAGTCACCGTCTCGCCGAGAGACGCATCAGGAGCCGGAAGCATCAAGCTACCCCCCGAGGCATCACCGTCAAACAACGTATACGTTCCCGTATAGCGGTCGCCCGGAAACGAAAAAGACGAGACATCCCCCGTAAGGTCTATCCTTACCTTCTTGTAAAATGACCCGCTCAGCGTAACCGATTTCACCTCCAGGTCATACCCGCTGAAATTATTGACCTCGAACCCGAGGCCCGTCAGTACATGGCTGAAATTGAAACGCAAGTTACCATCCGACTTACGGCTGTTATAAAGCACCGCAAGCATCGCATCAGGAGTAGCCCTATGGTCAAGAGGAGCCGCCACATCCGTCCCCGTCTGCGGCATGGTAAACGTCAGCACAGGAGCCCCCGCCGTCTGCCCCGTTTCCGGCTTATCTACGGTAAAAGCCCCCGAATACGGATAATAAGCGACAAAAGAGTACCGGTAATCATCCGTCCCCGTAACACCGGCATTCGCTGCATTATCAGTATCATAACCATCCCGGTACCAATACTTCGGGTCATTGCCCGTACCCCCGTTCCGGTCATACGTGCACCCGCCGGTACCCACGACCACCCGTTGCTTATAAAACACGTCCGGTGGGCACAAAGCCTTCTTCAGAGCCCACAAACTCGCTCCCGCATTATAATTGGGAGTCTGCGTACCCACCGTATAAGGCACACAATACCCCAGCACGCCGAATTCGTCACCCGGCACCAGAGCATCCTTCAACGTGCTGCGCGTAACCGTCTCCACCATAAGAGCCGGAGTGTCGAATACAATACGGTCGCACTCCTCCCGCATAAGCTCCCCCGCGCTGTCCTTCTCACAAGCCGCACATACCACCGCAAGCACAGCCGTTCCGAACACATATTTTAGTCCCATCATATCGAGCTATTCCTCCTTTCCTTCTCAACCACACCCCGTCAATCCACAATGATAATCCCCCCGACGGCCTCAGTCCAGGCATTCACCGTCGGTGTATCGAACAGAATACGGTCATTATCCGAGATAGTAAACGTATAGCGGTAATGCTTGCCCGCCTCCCACACGGCAAGAGGCAACGAAGCCAGATATACCTCACTGCGCCTCACATCATGGCCCGCCTCATCACTCGAATAAGTCACCTCCAAGCAATACTCCCGGTCGATATTCTGCGGGAAGAGCAGCACATCGACGGTAGAGACTCCATCCGTTGTTACCTCCTGAACCTTGTCGTAAGAAGCAAACGGATGTTCCGAAGTCGTCCGCAGACTCCCATCCGGGAAAGACCATCCCGCAAGAATCTCCGCATTATCCATCACGTCGGTAACCTTGGCCGAAAAATTACCCGACTTATACATCCCATAAAGCCTGATAGAATGGATACGGGGTACAAATCCCTCAAGACCCTCCGTCGCGACACTTCGTTTGCCCACAAACTCCACGCGAGCCAACAAATGCTTAAAACCCAACGGCACTATCTCCGGAGTATCCCCCGACATATCCCGGGCCGAAGCCGCCATCAGGTCATACCCGACAGTCGCATCAAAACCCTCGAGCGAAAGCGTACCATCGGCTTCATAACCGGCCGATACAACAGCCCCGTCGCTTGTAAGCTCTCCCGACGTAGGATACAAAGCATAAAACGAATACGTCCGGCCCGCCTTCCAGTAGCGCGTCCCCTCATAACCCCACGTCGAGCCATCCGGCGTCGACACCGTGGCAGCCCGGAACACTTCGCTATCCGCATCCGCAGGCACATACCAGCCCCACACCGAAAAAGCGCTCCCGGCAGTAAAATCATTCACCACCCCGGCAGCACGCGTCATCCCGGGAGTCCCGAAACCGATGCGAGCATCCCCGGTCACATCTCCGTTTATAATATCCACCGATGTCTCCGTACAAGCCGGCAGCCATAACACAATCACCGCCAGCCGGCAAAACCGGATAAACTTTACCTTCCCTCCGACCATTTTCATAACCTGCATACGTTTTAGTGGAGGCACACACGTACCTCGCGCAAACCAACCTGTTCAATTCTCAAAATGTGGCTATAAGGGGACATTCAACCCCCTATAACCTGTATAAAATCCGGTATCGCTTCCGCCCGTATACCCAAGCGAAATACACCTTAATTAGTTCTGCTCCGTCACGTCCACATCAGTACCCGGCAGTATATTGTTCCAGTCATCCACTTTCGGAGCATCGAACTCGATGATATTCATATCCGTAGCATTGATAGTAGCGATATAGTTGTAGCGGTTGCCCACTTTCCATTTCGCGTTATCTGCCGGGATAGTAGCCGTGAAAGTCTTGTTGATAGCACTCTCGCCCTCAGGAGTAATCGTAGCCTCTATCGTCACGGTAAACCCACCGGAAACATCTTGAGGAAGCACCGTAAACTCAGCCTCTGCCGGAGTCTCGGTAGTTGCATTCAAGTCCGCTGCGCTCAACGAAGCATATGTCTGCCCGCTTTGGGCCAGCTCCCAGTTCGTGGCAGCCGTTGAGTACGTCAAGTCACCGTTATTCTGTATCTTGCCGGCCTCTACCGTCAAATTGTTAATCACCAGCTCCTTGTCATTTCCCAGACCACTCTTTACCGTAAACTTCACCATCGACAAGACATGCTTGAAAGTAAACGCCACCGGAGTGTTCGCCTCAGCCAAAGTCTCGGTCGAGATAGAAGCCAGCAAGTCATCATCGCCACCGGCAGTATAAGAAGAAATCTTCAGCGTACCCGCATCCTTGTCATAAGACACATTTTCGAGGCTTCCGGCACCCTTGGCAGTACCGCCGTTAGAATAAGCAGCAAACGAATAAGTAGCAGCATTATCCCATATTTTGATATTGTCATAAGCCCATAAGCCATTCTGGAGATACACATTCTCATTCGTCAGCAAAGCATCCTCATTTTTATAAGCATACACATAAAAGCTCTGGATATTGTCATTATCCACAACAGTCGCGCTCTTGGTAGGATTCCCCACAAACGCTTTGCTGAACTTGATAGCACTGCTCTCCGCAATATCCGTCACTTCACTCTGGCTACAACCCGTCAAAACAGCCGCAGCCACACCTAATACAAATAAACTTTTTTTCATTACATCTTAAATTTTAAGTTAAACATCGAATTTGTTATCTATATATATGTTATCATATCCATATCCATCACCCTCAACCAATCGGCACAGGAATATCCACATAATCGCCCCAGCCGTCCACATCCACATCGAAGCCGCCGCCGACACCGCCGCCTTCCTCATCCGAAATCTCAAGCCCCTTCACCACAATCACCCCGCCCCGGGGCTGGCCCTTGACCTGCCCCGTCACGTCAAACTCGAAAGTCTTGAACTTCCCGTTTCTCATCCGCACCTCCAGATTCAGCGAGTAGCGACGCTCATCCTCTCCCCCACGCACATAATGGTCGCCCGGATAATCAGGTACCCCGAACGACTGCACCTGCGCCTCGGCCCCGAAATCCTCCACCGTGCAGTCAAACATTACCGTAGCCGCTTCAGGCCCCGTATGCCCGTCCTTCAGATACACCGATTCCGCCATGCCCGCCAGAGCCCCGCGCGCCAGAGCCACATACTTCACACCCTTTCTGAACTCATACCGTATCAAGTACGTATACGTCAACGGGCGCATCACCACAGGAAGCTCCACCGCCTCCAGCGTACGCTCGGCAAAATGCTCCTCCATATAACACCCGTAAAGCATGTCCGGAGGATTCACCGTGCGCTCGTCCCCGTGCAGTTCCTTGAATCCGCTCCTCGTCAGCGTCCGGGTCGTGGCAGTAGCCGTAGCCGAAGCCGATAATCCGCTGAACACGATATACTCCGTATCATTATTATAAAACAACAACGAGTGCACACCCTCGCTCATGGGAAGGCGTCCCCCCTCTGCCGGCAAATTATTCTCCACAAACCTCCCGTCAGGATTATAAACGACACCCCGTATACCCTCCGAAACCTCCGGACGGAGCTCATCATAACCACGCCTCCAAGCCGCATTCCACTCCTGCTCCCAGTCTACCGCGTAAGTGCGCTCCCACTCCTGTTCCCAAGACGCCGCCACATCAGTCTTCACCGAAAAGCTGTGCGACTCGTGGTCATAACACAAATCCTTGCGGCACCCGCATAACAACGGCAACACCACAGCAACATATACCATATGCGCAGAAAACCGTCTCATCTCCCGCCTCCTTTCATCCTCATCCAGTAACCGATATCCCACACAAAAGCCAACTTCAGCTTCAACGGGCCGAAGTAATTGGTACGGCTCGACAACCGGTACACATAATGCCCGTCAAGAGGCACATACTCCTCCAGGTCGGTATGCAAAAATCCCACACCGACACCCGCCTCCAGAGCAAAATACCTGCCCACCGGAAACATATAGCCATAACTCAACCCCGCATGCTCATCCTCACCCTTATAACCGCGGCCGCCGTTCTCCAGGTCATACCAGCCACCGCCCACAAACAACCCCACATAATGTCCCCTGCGGGCACCCTGCGGACTGAACCAATAACGGACCTCGGGACTAATCTGCGCCAACTGGTAATACCTGTGCTTGCTGTCCTTGTGCCACCAAGCCATAGTACCCTCCAGATTCACCGACCAACGCCTGTTGAACCGATACTCCAGCTCCAACGAAGGCATCAGCACGGCATCATACAAGAGATTGCTCTTTATCGACAGAGGAATCACCCTGCGGGCCCGACGCACCTGCCCACCGGCAACCGCCGCACCCGCACTCCATCCCATGCTGTCTATATCCGGCACAAGCACAAGAGGCTCCACCGGCAACGACACCCCCCTATGAGGTATCACCTCCGGCAAGCTCCTCACACACGCCTCCGGCACACTGTCCGGCACAGGCACAAGAGCCGCATCCCGGTACTCTATACCCACCAGAGCCACGATATCGCCCATCCCCCGATAAGCCACAGCCTCGTTGGACGTACGATAATACGCCTCCCGCATCCCCATATGAGTGATAAAATAAGACTTCACCTGATTGCTCCGGTTCTTCGCCGCCGCCAGATTCTCCCTCAACGAAGGATAAGACCGGCAAAAACCCTGTATGCGGATCACCGCATCCCCCCGCACGATAGCCGCACGATGAGACTCTATCAGCGCCATAGCCTCACCGATAGCCACCTCATTGCCACGATAAGGAGAGTAAAACATCAGCCGTTGAGGAGCAAAACGAAACAAGATGGCCGTATCCGCATGTACCCGGACAGTATCCCCATTCACAGCCCCCCAGCTAACCTGCACGATAACGAAAATTAAGATAAAAATACTGACGCTTTTCCTCATACCTACTTTACTCCGGTCTGCCCGCCACAAAATGGCCGATACATACAAACCAATTACCACTTGTATATTTCTAACTAAGAAATAGACAAATACACATAAAATATTGATATACAAAACAATATACCCTATATTATTTTATATAAATTGATTCGATTGTCCATATCACAAGCCGTGACAACCAATAACCGTAGAGCGATGCAATCAAATCATTGCCCCCATTTCCCTCAATATCTGAATGTAAGTCAGTACCCCTGGACAGGTCTGTACGCTCAATAGCACACAATATAAGGGGACTTTTGTCTATTTCTTAGTTAGAAATATAAATTAAAAAATTGCATAAATAGATGAAAAATAATAACTTTGCGGCATATTTCTTAGTTAGAAATATACATATTTTATATACTTATAACACTCCTGTTAGCCTCATCCACGACCTGTTGGTTAAAAGAAGCCAGATATATCTGAGTAGTACTCTCCGAGTTATGCCCCATCCCCTCACTGATGACAGAAAGAGGAATCTGCTTGTTCCGCGCTATCGTAGCCCACGAATGGCGGCTCATATAAGAAGAAAGCACAGGAATATCCAATAACTTCGACAAAGACTTAAGAGTCCGGTTAAAACTGCATATAGCCGTACGGTACTGCCGGTAAGCCCCTTCCCAATCCGTAGCCGTCAATATCGAAAACACATACTCCGCACTCCCCGCATACCGGCGCATAATCTCTTCCATACAAGGCTCTATCCGCACCTCCAGCCTCTGGCCCGTCTTGTGACGCGTATAATAAATATACTCCCCCTCTATATCCCTCCACCTCAAATAAGCAATATCCACAAACGCCATACCCCGGCAATAAAAACTGAAAAGAAACAAATCACGGCAATAAGCCAGTTTGGGAAACAACGTCAAGTCAGCATCCCTCACACGGGCAAGCACCCCCTCGGCAACAGCACGCTTGCGAGTCTTGGCCACACCCGTATACACATTGGCAAAAAGCCCCGCATCCGCGATAACCCCTTTCTTCGCCAATACATTGCACATCGCCCGCAGATTACGCATATAGAAAGAAGAACTGTTACGAGAAACCCTGCGACCCCACAGCCAACGCTCATACCTCTCCATCAACAAGCCATTTAGCAAGAAATCCGAACCCGTATCCCTCAAGAAGAGAAAAAAACTGGAACACGTATGCCGGTAATTGGCCGCCGTGCTATACCTGCCCTCCGCCTTCACCTCCCGAACAAGCTCAAGAAGTTTATCGCTGAATTTTTGTTTCGAAATGAGATTCTTTTTTCCTTTTCTTTCCATAACTTTCATTTTTTCAATTGTGAGACATTTTTCAAACCAAATCCCACAGGCATCCGCCCCGCTTTTGTCCGGACCGTCCCCGCAGAATCCAATTACTACAACAAAATAGAGAAAAAAATGATTGTATGCAGAATACCAATTATCAAACAAAAAGCAGTATCTCAAAACTCCCCTCTCGAGAGGGGCAGGAGGTGTGTCACGTCCAAGCATAGCCACCTAAAACCAAAAACATCCACCCGAAACCAACAAACCGCACCTCAAAAAACAGCAGCAAAAACATCCCAACCGCGCCCCTCACCGTAACACACCCCTTCATCCCCAATCAAATAACTCATTATCAAACAGAAAGCAGCATCCAAAACTCCCCTCTCGAGAGGGGTCGGGGGTGTGTCACGCCTGCGCACAGCCACCTCAAACCAAAAACATCCACCCGAAGCTGACAGATACCACCCCCAAGAGAACCAAGTATACCGGACATAAAACGCACACCAAAACAAAAAACCCCTTTTACGGGAAAATTTAGCCGACCTCTGCCCCACAGCAACAAAATATTTTCTATATTTGTTTCTACAATGATGACTCTTTGTACGATACAAAACATAATTTAGTGGAAAACAGAATAAAACTCAAAGTCTTAGGCATTACCTACAGCCAGATACAAAACGGGGCATACGCCCTCGTGTTGGCCGAAGAAGAAGGGCCGCATCGCATCCCCATCATCATCGGTACCGCCGAGGCACAAGCCATTGCCATACGGCTCGAACACCTTGTTCCCCCCCGTCCCATGACACACGACCTTTTTGTCAGCTTCGCACACGCCTTTGGCATTCGCCTCGTCGAAGTTTTCATTTACAAATTTGAAGACGGAGTGTTCAGCTCCGAGCTCCTGTTCGATGACGGAGAAAGGCAGATTCGCGTAGACTCCCGCACGTCAGACGCCATTGCCATTGCCCTCCGCTCACAAGCCCCCGTCTATACCACACCCGAAATCGTGGAAGAAGCCGGTATCATTTTCGACGAAACACCCGAAGAAGCAAACAACGACGATACAGAAAGAGAAGACACCCCCAAAAAACGCACACTGAAAGATTTCACGATACAGGAATTACAAGAACAACTCGAAAAAGCAATCGATGATGAGGCCTACGAAATAGCAGCCCAGATTCAGCAAGAAATCAACCGGCGAAATGAAAATCCCGGTCGATGCTAAACTTCGAGAAACAACACAACCATAAAACTTGAAAACATAATTTATTAAGTGCTATGAATATAAAACTTCGTCTGACCATTATGAACTTTCTCCAGTTTTTCATCTGGGGTTCTTGGTTAATCTCCTTAGGAGGCTATATGGGAGCCAGCCTGCACTTCGAAGGCGGTCAAATAGGAAAAATATTCGCCACCATGGGCATAGCCTCCCTCTTCATGCCGGGACTGCTCGGCATCATCGCCGACCGCTGGATAAACGCAGAAAGGCTGCTCGGAGTCTGCCACCTGCTCGGTGCCGCCCTCCTCTGGTACGCCTCCACACTTACCACCTACCAGCCCATGTACTGGATTATGCTGCTCAATATGATGGTCTACATGCCCACCCTCGCCCTTACCAATGCCGTATCATACAACGCCCTGGAAAAGTTCCACCTCGACATAGTCAAAGACTTTCCACCCATACGGGTATGGGGTACCGTAGGATTTATCTGCGCCATGTGGGCCGTCGACCTCAGCGGCATAGCCCGCAGCCCCATGCAACTCTACGTAGGCGCAGCAGCAGCCCTGCTGTTGGGAATATACGCCTTTACCCTTCCCGCATGCCCACCCACAAAAAGCCAGAAAAAGACTCTGCTCTCAGCCTTCGGGCTCGATGCACTGGTACTTTTCAAACAAAAGAAAATGGCCATTTTCTTCCTGTTCTCCATGCTGTTAGGCGCAGCACTCCAAATCACCAATACCTTCGGAGGCTCCTTCCTCGACAGCTTCAAGTCCATACCCCAATACGAACACTCCTTCGGAGTAGAGCACCCCAATATCCTGCTATCCATCTCGCAGATGTCCGAGACCCTCTTTATCCTCGCCATACCCTTCTTCCTCAAACGCTTCGGCATCAAGCAAGTCATGCTCATGAGCATGTTTGCCTGGGTACTCCGATTCGGGCTCTTCGGCATCGGCAATCCCGGAAACGGACTCATACTCCTCATCCTCTCGATGATTGTATACGGCATGGCATTTGACTTTTTCAACATATCAGGCTCCCTGTTTGTCGAGAAAGAAACCACCCCCTCCATCCGGGCAAGCGCCCAAGGGCTCTTCATGATTATGACCAACGGGCTGGGAGCCATCATCGGAGGCAATGCAAGCGGCTGGGTAGTAGACTACTTCACCACCGACCACGTCACCGACTGGCCCGCAGCATGGTTCGTATTCGCAGGTTACGCACTGGCCATAGGCATCATATTTGCCCTCGTATTCAAATACAAACATAACCCCCGGGAATTCGAACAAGAAGCCTGACGAGATTCAAAAAAATTACAAACCCTTATTACCGACCGTTCGTAACATGACTATCCCGGCACAAGGCATCAGCCTGCTATCCATAGGAAGAGGCATATTAGGAATAATGGCACTCCTCCTCATCGCATACCTCCTGAGCACAGACCGGAAAAACATCCCCTGGCGCACCGTCGCCACGGGACTGGCCCTCCAGCTCATTCTCGCATTCGGCATCCTCTACGTCCCATTCATCCAGAACAGTTTCGAATGGGCAGGACGAGCGTTTGTAAAAATCATGGACTTCACACGAGCCGGCTCCGCCTTTCTCTTCGGCAGCCTGCTCGACAGCAAGCACATAGGATACATATTCGTTTTCCAAGTACTCCCCACCATTATCTTCTTCTCGGCCCTCACCAGCCTGCTATACTACCTGCACATCATACAAAAAATAGTACAACTCTTCGCCTGGTGCCTCAAAGGCATATTCCGCATCTCCGGAGCCGAAGGACTCACCGTGGCCGGAAACATCTTCCTCGGACAATGCGAAGCACCCCTGCTTGCCAAAGAATACCTCCCCCGGATGAACCGTTCCGAAATATTCCTCGTCATGACAGCCGGTATGGCAACCATCGCCGGAGCCGTCATGACCGCATACATAGGCATGCTGGGAGGCGACGACCCCCAAGCACGAGTCACATTCGCCCGCTACCTGCTCTCGGCCTCGGTCATGGCAGCCCCTGCAGCCATCGTATTTGCCAAAATCATCGTCCCCCAAAACGAGAAAACAGACAACACCATAAAAGTAAACACGATAGACAGCGGCGACAACCTGCTCGACGCCATATCCAAAGGCACCGTGCAAGGAGTAAAACTCGCGGTCACCGTCGCCGCACTACTGCTCACATTCATCGCCATGATCGCCCTCCTCAATTACCTTCTCGGAGGACTCATCGGCCGATACACCGGACTCAACCAATGGCTCTCCACACTATACGGGAGACCCATGCAATTCGACTTCCAGACACTTGTCGGGTGGATTTTCACCCCTCTGGCATGGCTCATGGGCGTCTGCAAAGAAGACATGGCCGCCGTCGGCAGCCTGCTGGGAACCAAGATGGTGCTCAACGAATTTGTCGCCTACGCCGACTTCAACACCCTGAAAAACGCAGGAGCCCTCATACAAGAAAAATCCATAATTATCACTACATTTGCACTGTGCGGATTTGCCAACATCAGCTCCATCGGAATGCAAATCGGAGGCATCGGCGTGTTGGCACCCGGCCAGAGAAAAATGCTGACCCGATACGGGCCCCTGGCGATGATAAGCGGCATGCTGGCATCCTGCATGTCGGCAACACTCATCGGCATGATAGTCGGATAACGCGCCGTCCCCCTCCCGACAACCGGAAGCAACAAGCCCCGTTTCGGGAAAAACACAAGACAAGACGGCCCGCACCCATAAAAAATACAAAAAATACAACAACAAATTATGCACATTTTCTACACACCCCATATCGGAACCACCCTCGAACTGCCCGAAGAAGAATCGCGGCACTGCGTACGCGTGTTGCGCCTCGCCGAAGGCACCGAAATACGCCTGATGGACGGCAAAGGGACCTTCTACCGTGCCGCCATCACCCTGGCACACCCCAAGCACTGCACCGTCAGCATCATAGAGAAGATACCCTCCCCCAACCCGTGGAACTGCACCCTGCACATAGCCATAGCACCCACCAAAAACATCGACCGCATAGAATGGTTTGCCGAAAAATGCACCGAAATAGGCATCGACGCCATTACCCTGCTGCACTGCCGCTACTCGGAACGCAAAGAAGTCAAAAACGAACGCATCGAAAAAATCATCATATCAGCAGCCAAGCAATCCCTCAAAGCCACGTTGCCCGCACTGTCCGGAATCACCGATTTCAAAAAGTTCATCGCACAACCCTTTGACGGAGACAAATACATAGCCCATTGCTACGACCAGGACAATAAAACCCTGCTGAAAAACGCCTGTAAGCCGGGCACAAACACACTGGTCCTCATCGGGCCCGAAGGAGACTTCAGCACCGAAGAAGTAGAAGCAGCCATCGCCGGAGGATTCATCCCCGTATCATTAGGAAACAGCAGGCTACGCACCGAAACCGCCGGAGTAGTCGCCTGCCACACATTACAACTGATAAACGAATAAAACAAATAAAAAACATGCTATTACAAACAGACAAACTCAAAGCCTCACAAACAAACAATTTCTTCCTGTTGGCCGGCCCTTGCGTCATCGAAGGCGAAGACATGGCACTCAACATAGCCGAGCACATCGTCAAGATAACCCGGCGGCTCGACATCCCCTACATATTCAAAGGCTCATACCGCAAGGCAAACCGCTCGCGTATCGACTCCTTCACCGGAATCGGTGACGAAAAAGCCCTCCGCATCCTGCGCCGCATAAGCGAAACATTCGGCATACCCGTTGTGACCGACATACACACCGCCGCCGAAGCGGCCATCGCTGCCGAATACGTAGACGTACTCCAAATACCGGCCTTCCTCTGCCGGCAGACCGACCTGCTCATAGCCGCCGCACAGACCGGAAAGACCGTAAACATAAAAAAAGGACAATTCCTCTCCCCCGAAGCCATGAAATTCGCCGCACAAAAAATCATAGACGCCGGCAACGACAAAGTAGCCATTACCGAGCGAGGCACCACATTCGGATACCACGACCTCATTGTCGACTACCGAGGCATCCCCGAAATGCAAACATTCGGATACCCCGTAATACTCGACGTCACACACTCCCTGCAACAACCCAACCAGACATCCGGAGTCACCGGAGGCATGCCCCAGCTCATCGAGACCATAGCCCGCGCAGGCATCGCCACAGGAGCCGACGGGCTGTTCATGGAGACACACCCCGAACCCTCAAAAGCCAAATCCGACGGAGCCAACATGCTGCGCCTCGACCTGCTCGAACCCCTGCTCGAAAGACTCGTAGCCATACGGCAGACCATCAACCGGTTTTGACGCACCCCTCCCTCAAGAGGGCGTGCCGCCACCTTCGGCGTTCACCAAAATAAAATAAGAATCAACAAACAACAACAACCCATGAAAACAAAAGACTGGATATGCCTGCTCATCATCATCGCCATTTTCGCTCCCTTCCTGCTGAGCGACACCCTTTATGACCACTACCAAGAAACCAACCGCCAGCACCCCTACCTGCTCGCATTCGCCAAGTTTGCCCTCCTCGCCACCTTCGGGGAGATGATAGGACTCAGGATAAAAAACGGCAACTACACCGAAAAAGGCTTCGGCATACTCCCCCGCGCCGTAGTCTGGGGACTTCTCGGCACGTGGATTGCCATTGCCATGAAAACCTTCGCCTCAGGAGTACCCGGGCTCATGACCAGCCTCGGGCTCGGAGACCTCATACACCCCGCACAAGAAGGACTCACCCCGGGCAACCTCCTGCGGGCATTCCTCATCAGCCTCATGATGAACACCACCTTCGGCCCCGTATTCATGACCCTGCACAAAATCACAGACACCCACATCCTCAACTGCGGGGGCAAGCCCAAAGCCCTCATCACCCCCATACCCTTCGGCAAAATACTCGGCTCGCTCAACTGGAAAGTACAATGGCAATTCGTATTCAAAAAGACGATACCCCTCTTCTGGATACCCGCACACACCATTACCTTCCTCCTGCCACCCCAGTCGCAAGTACTCTTTGCAGCATCCCTGAGCATCGTATTAGGAGTCATACTATCCATCGCAGCCGTAGCCGGACGCAAAAAAGAAAACAAGAACTGACCCCATATTACACACCGCATGAGAAACAAAGCAACCCTCACACTCGCCTCCATCTACTTCGCATACTTCATCATGGGGCTCGTCGACATCGTAGGCATATCAGCCAACTACGTCAAAGAAGACTTCCGGCTCAACGAGTCCATGACATCCTTCCTCCCCATGATGGCATTTATCAGCTTTGCCTTCCTGGCCATACCCTCCGGGCTGCTCATGAACCGTATCGGCAGGAAAAACAGCGTCCTGCTCAGCTTCATCATCACACTCGCCGCCATGCTCGTACCCCTCACCGGCTACACATTCACACACATGCTCATAGCATTCGCATTGGCAGGCATAGGCAACACCCTCATGCAAACCTCCGTAAATCCCCTGCTCGGCGATGTCGTAGACCCCCGACACCTCACCTCCTCACTCACATTAGGGCAATTCTTCAGGTCAGCATCATCGGCCCTCGGGCCCTCCCTTCTCGCCCTCGTCCTGCTCATCTCCGACAACTGGAAAAACATATTCATCCTCTACTGCACCATCACGCTGGCAGCCACCCTCTGGCTGTGGAAAATGCCCATACAAGAAAAAAGAGCCCCCGGACAAACCGGCAACAAGTCCCTGCTCCCCCTCCTCACCGACAAGTACATCCTGCTCCTCTTCACATCCCTCTTCCTCTTCGTCGGAATCGACGTAGCCATGAACGTCTACACACCCCGGTTCCTCATCACGCACAGCCACTTCAGCCTCAAAGAAGCCGGGCTCGGCCCCACCCTCTACTTCACCGCACGCATCATTGGCTCGTTGCTCGGAGCATGGATACTCGTACGCTATCCCGCCCGCAAACTACTGCAAATCATCCTCATCACAGGCACACTCACATTCCTCTCCATGATGCTCATGCCCCACAACACCCCCTGGGTACTCACCAGCATATTCATCACAGGACTCATGTGTGCCAACATCTTCTCCATACTCCTCTCACTGGCACTCCAGCACAAACCCCGGCAAGCCAACGAAATATCGGGACTGATGATTATGGCCGTCTCCGGAGGAGCCATAATACCCCTGCTTATCGGCTATATCAACGACCTCACACAATCCACACAAGGAATGTACACGATATTCGCCTGCTTCCTGCTGCTCACCATCGCCTCATTCCTGCTCGCCCCAATCCCCAAATCCACCCCCCGATAAAAGCCCACCAAAGGCCAAAACGCGGTAAACTCTCCTTTGGAGAAAGGAAAATCAACACCCCAAATTCCTAATTACCAACAAGAAAACAGCATCCCAAACCTCCCCTCTCGAGAGGGGTCGGGGTGTGTCACGCCCGAGCACAGCTACCCAAACTCAAAGCAGTCACTAAAGCTAAGAAAACGTACATCTAAACAACTCCTCTGCCTATATCGCACATCTCTCCGTAACACACCCCTTGATCCCCTCTCAAGAAAGGAAAATCAACGCCACAAATTCCTAATTACCAACAAGAAAACAGCATCCCAAACCTCCCCTCTCGAGAGGGGTCGGGGGTGTGTCACGCCCGAGCACAGCTACCCAAAATATAAATAGTCACTAAAGCCAAGAAAACGTACATCTAAACAACTCCTCTGCCTATATCGCACATCTCTCCGTAACACACCCCTTAAATCCCCTCCGGAATGGATTTAGAATCCAGCCTCTAAAAAGGAGTGAGAAATTTTAGCTGATTGGGATTTTATAGAGCCAAGAAAAACAGAGTACAACATAATTTACATCATATAATTTACTCAATTCACCATTCAATAAGTTTATTATGGATTGTTCTCGGTCTATAGGGAGATTTTCGTAATTTTGTACTATAAAAATAAGATAATCCAATCAGCAATGAATCGAGCTCAATTTACTCCCCACACACAATACATATATGGAAAAAGAAAACAAAATAATACTCTACCAAGACGATAACGAAATCACCCGTGTATCGGTACGCTTTGCAGAAGAAGATTTATGGCTGACACAGAATCAGTTGGCAGAAATATATTGTACGACACAAGAGAATATTTCTATGCATATTAAGAACATATATGCAGACCAAGAACTGGATGAGAATCGAACTTATAAGAAATTCTTATCAGTTCGCCAAGAGGGTAATCGTCAAGTAAAACGTAACATTGACCACTATAACCTTGATATGATTATTGCCTTGGGTTATCGTGTCCAGTCACAGGTGGCTACACGGTTCCGCAGATGGGCTACCCAACGGCTTCACGAATATATCCAAAAAGGGTTTGCTATGGATGACGAGCGATTGAAACAAGGGGGAAACCGTTACTTCCGAGAGCTATTGCAACGTATCAGGGATATTCGTAGTAGTGAACGTAACTTTTACCAACAGGTTACGGACATTTATGCTACGGCAACGGACTATGACCCTCGCAGTGAAATGACTAAAATATTCTTCTCCACCGTACAAAACAAGTTGCATTACGCTGTCCATGAGAATACCGCCGCAGAAGTAATCTATCATCGGGCAGATAACGAAAAGCCATTTGTGGGCATGACAAATTTTAAAGGCAACTACGTGACTAAAGACGATGTGAAAATAGCCAAGAACTATTTGTCTGAGATTGAACTCCAACGTTTGAATCTGCTTGTTTCAGGTTTCTTGGATTTTGCAGAATTTCAGGCATTGGAAATGAATCCTATGACAATGAAAGATTGGATAGAAGCATTGGATAACCAAATTATTGCCCATAAACGGAAAGTTTTGATTGGCAAGGGAAACATTTCGCATCAACAAGCGATTGAAAAAGCCGAAAAGGAATTCGAAATCTATCGCAAACGGGAAATGGATTTGCTGGAAAGTGATTTTGACAAAGAGATAAAGAAACTAAAAAAACAATAAATGATGTCTATATCGTATAGTGCTGCATGGAGTTGGATACAGCTGTTTTATCATGGCACACTGGACAATCAGAAATTTTGCTTACCTCTGTCATCAGCCAATCTTACCACTTCCATTTGAGACAAGAAGAAGATAGCACGTTACAAATCCATTGCCCATACCAAGAAAACAGATTTATAAATCTCTGAAAAATAGCGGTATATATCTAAAAACAGCATCCCAACCTCCCCTCTC
Organism: Coprobacter secundus subsp. similis; assembly: GCF_015097275.1. Classification (GTDB taxonomy): domain Bacteria; phylum Bacteroidota; class Bacteroidia; order Bacteroidales; family Coprobacteraceae; genus Coprobacter; species Coprobacter secundus. Next base: position 126,050 of record NZ_AP023322.1, on the reverse strand, counting down.
GAGAGTGAAGTGCCCCCCAAAAGTTGGACGGGTTATACATTATCCGGTAATGGAAAGAGTCCGGTATTGTACCGGGCTCTTTCCCTTTAACCGGGATTTTATTCTCCTATGGTTATAATAATCGATATATTCCTCCAAAGCTCTCGTGAAGGCTTCAGGGGATTCGAAGTTTTCGGCATAGAGCAGCTCGGACTTCATGATGGCGAAGAAGCTCTCGGCCATGGCGTTGTCCAGACAATTGCCCTTGCGTGACATGCTTTGGAGCACGTTGCGCTCTTCGAGCCGTTGGCGGTAGCCGTAATGCTGGTATTGCCAGCCTTGGTCGGAGTGCAGGATTAATCCTTCCAGGTCGTCATTCCGGGAAAAGGCTTTGTCCAACATATCGTAAATCTGTTCCATGTTGGGGGTTTCGGAGAGGTTATATGAGATGATTTCTCCATTGAACATGTCTATTATCGGCGAAAGGTACAGCTTGGCCGGACCGATGTTTATCTGCGTCACGTCCGTGGCCCATTTGCGGTTGGGGGCTTCGGCCCTGAAGTTCCTGGCGATGATGTTGGGGGCTGTCTTGCCGGCCTGGTGCCTGTATGAGCGGTAACGGACTTTGCGGATTCTGCTCTTGAGCTCCATTTCATCCATCAGCCGCCGTACGGTCTTATGGTTGGTCGTGAAGCCTCTGTTGCGCATCTCGGCCGTCACCCGACGGTAACCGTACCGGCCCTTATGTTCATGGTAAATGGCTTTGATAAGTTCCTTTTCGTGTGCATACTTGTCCTTGTCTTTCAGATGCTTAAGATGATAGTAGAACACTGAACGGGCCATCCTTTTTAACTTTAGCAATAAGTCAAGGGGGTATTCCGGCCTTAGTTCGTCGATGGCTTTTGCCCATTCTCTCGTGCCCGGGCTTTCTTTTCCTCGACTAAGGCCTTCACTTTTTTTAGCAGCGCATTCTCGGCTCTGAGCCGCAGGTTTTCTGCCTGGAGTTTCTCCAGTTCTGTCTGTGGTTCTTTTTTCTTGGGTCTTGCCATGGGGCTCGGCTGTTTTATCCGGTAAAGGGAACCTCCTGTGCGGGCCTTTCTCAGCCAGGATTTTATGGTACTGCGGTCTACATCGTAACGGAGGCTCAGTTCTTGCAAAGATATTCTTTTTTTTGTATGTTCCCATATTATTCTTTCTTTTTCTTGGGTGTTGAAGTGGTATTTTGGGGTACGTATTCGGAGGCCTTGGTCTCCGTACTTTTCGTATCTCAGCAGCCAGTCTCTGACCATATGGCAGTCGAGATGTAGGGCCTTGCACAGGCTCGAGAGGGGACGGCCTCTCTTGATTTGCCTGACTATGTCCCGCTTTTCTTCTAAGGTGTGTTTCATTATTGCACTGTTTTTATTGGGTTTTTTGTCCAACTTTTTGGGGGCACTTCAGAGGGGCCGGGGGTGTGTCACGCCCGAGCACAGCTACCCAAACTCAAAGCAGTCACTAAAGCCAAGAAAACGTACCTCTAAACAACTCCTCTGCCCAAACACCATAATACCAAAAAAGGACGCCACCAAATACCCGGTGACGCCCTCCCTACCGATATAACCAAACAAACAATCAATCCATCTGCATCTTCTCCGTCGAAGCCGGAACCTTTCCCCCCTTACGAGTCAGAAAACGCTCCTGCACAGTCTGCATCAAATGATAAAAATTAGGTACGAACAAAGTCCCCAGCAACGTATTGAATGTCATTCCGAACACCACCGCCGTACCCAGCGCAATACGGCTCTCGGCACCCGCACCCGACGCAAACATCAACGGCATCACACCCAGGATAAAAGCAAAAGAAGTCATCAATATAGGACGCAACCGCACCCGGCCAGCCTCTATCGAAGCCTGAGTGATAGACTCCCCGTTGTTGCGGTAATCGATGGCAAACTCCACTATCAAAATCGCATTCTTTGCCGAGAGAGCAATCAGCAATACAATGCCTATCTGGCTGTAAATACTGATAGGCAAACTCATCACCATACAACCCAGCACCACACCCAACAAAGCCAGCGGCAAACTCAAAATCACGGCAATCGGGCTCGTCCAGCTCTCATACTGGGCCGCCAGCACCAAAATCACAATTACGATAGCCAGCACAAATATCAAGCTTACCGACGAACTCGACTGCGTCTCCTGATACGCCTCCGAAGTCCAACTATACCCGAAATTCGTACCCAGCACATTCCGCGTCAACTCCTCCATTCCCTCTATGGCCTGGCGCGTACTATACCCCTGAGCCGGTATCGCCGTAATAGCAGCAGCCGTATACATATTGTACCGCGTCACCTGGTCGAGCCCCTCCTGTTCCTCAAGAGTCGTAAACGACGAGAACGGTACCATATCCCCCTTCTGGTTACGCACACTCAATTTCATCACATCATCGATGACCGCACGGCTCCGCGCATCAGCACCCAGTTTCACCTGATACACACGGCCGAACTCCACAAAATCATTCACATAAGCCGTACCCATATAAGAAGACAAAGTCGTAAACACATCCTTCAATACCAGGCCCTGCATCTTCACCTTGTCCCGGTTGATATTCAAAAAATACTGAGGCGTATTACCCTGGAACATCGAATTCAACATCATCAAAGACGGCTCCTCCCGTACCCGGCCCAACAAGGCATTCACAGCATTCTGCAACTCCGTAGCACCCAAGTTGCTACGGTCCTCCAGCTCAAACTCCAGTCCGCCCGTAACCCCCAGTCCCGAGATAGCAGGCGGGTTCACCGCAAAGACAGTAGCCTCCTCGATAGCCGACGCATCCGCATTCAGCCGTTTCACCACCGAAAACACACTCTCATCCTTCGACTTGCGCTCGTCCCAGCTCTTCAACATCACGAAAAACGTAGCACCATTAGACGAGTTGCCACCCTGCATCATCGAGAAGCCATCGATACACAAATACGTCCTCACCTCCGGATAAGAATCCAGTATCCCCCCGATACGCCGCGTCACCTGCTGCGTACGGTCCAGCCCCGCCGCATTAGGCAACTGCACCGATACCACAAAATAACCCTGGTCCTCCTGAGGGATAAAAGAAGTAGGCCATTTCACAAACATCCACAACGTCACGGCCGAAACCGCGACAAACACCAACATCGTCATTCCGGGACGCCCCAGCAAAAAAGTTATCACACGCACATACCCCCGCAACGTAGCATCATACCCCTTGTTGAAGACCCTGTACACAAACGACTTCGCCTCCTTCGTCGGTTCCAGAAATATAGCACACAAAGCAGGAGTCAAGGTCAAAGAATTAAATCCGCTGAAAAAAGTCGCTGTCGCTATCGTCAAGGCAAACTGCTTATACAACTGCCCCGTAATACCGCCGATAAAAGCCGTCGGGATAAACACCGCCAGCAACACCAGCACCACCCCCACCACCGGGCCCGTAATCTCCTTCATCGCAATCGTCACCGCCGTCTTACGGTCATACTTGCCCGTATCCAGAAGCCGCGTAGAGTTCTCCACCACCACGATAGCATCATCCACCACAATGGCAATAGCCAGTACCAACCCGAAAAGAGTAAGCGTATTTATCGAAAAGCCGAACAACTTCATCACCGCAAACGTACAAATCAGCGACACCGGAATCGTAAGCGACGGGATTATCATCGCACGGAAGTTCTGCAAGAAAAGCAATATCACCAGCATCACCAGCAAAGTAGCCTCAAGAAAAGTAACCAGCACCTCATCTATCGACGCCGATACAAACTCCGTCGTGTCCAGTACCACATCATACGTGATATCCGTAGGGAAATACCGCTCCAGTTCCTCCATCTTGGCCCTCACAGCCTTCGCCACATCCAGAGAATTAGAACCCGGCAACTGGTATATCGCGATAGCAGCCGATTGCTTCCCCTTCTGCGTAGACGTGACCCCGTACGTCGAGCTCCCCAAATCTATCGTCCCCAAGTCCTTCAACCGCAAATAACTCCCGTCGGGCAAAGTCTTGATGACAATATTGCCAAACTCCTCCGGAGTAATCAGCCGTCCCTGGGCCGTAAGAGTAAACTGGAAATCGACAGGCCCATTCATCGGAGGCTGCCCCACCGTACCCGCCGAGACCTCCATATTCTGCGACTGCACCGCCGCATACACATCCGACGGCGTCAACTGCCGTATACGCATGACCTCCGGGTCCAACCAGATACGCATACTGTAATCACCCGCACCGAACACATTCACCGAGCCCACCCCCGGCAGGCGCGACAACTCGTCGGTCAAGTTCAAAGTCGCATAATTCGACAAATACAGACCATCATACTGCGCATTATCCGACTGCAACGAAAGGAACATCACGATATTCGTAGACTGCTTCCTCGTGATGATACCCTGCTGTATCACAGCCTCCGGCAAACTCCCCTGCGCTATATTCACGCGATTCTGCACCAAGACCGTAGCCATGTCGATATCCGTACCCACCTCAAAAGTCACCGTCAGCGTATACTGCCCCGAACTCGATGACGACGAACTCATATAAATCATCCCGTCCACACCGTTCACCTGCTCCTCTATCGGAGCACCCACAGTACGCGCCACCGTCTCCGCACTCGCACCCGGGTACGTAGCCGTCACCTGCACCGTAGGAGGAGTAATGTCAGGAAACTGCGCCACAGGCAACGTATTCAACGTCACCACACCCGCCAGCACCATCAATATGGCGATGACAGTAGCAAAAATCGGTCGGTCTATAAAAAATTTCGAAATCATAACCATCAGTTTTACAGAGAAAACACACCCCTCAATCCTTACTCTCCACCGGAGCGATCAACATCCCGTCACGCACCTTCAGCAAAGCCTTCGTCACATAACGGTCGTTCGCATCCACCCCCTTTACAACCTCTCGCAAAGTATCGTTCACCAGCTCGCCCGTCTCGATATGACGGTAAACCACCCGGTTCGAGTCATTCACCAGATACACATACTTGCCCAGCTGGTCAGTACCTATCGAAGCATCCCGCACCAGTACCGCCTCACTATTCTCCCCATAAGGCAAACTGATAGTCACATACAACCCGCTCTTGAGTTCCCCCTTCGGATTATCGATTTCAGCACGCACATTCAACGTACCCGTCGACAACTCCACATTCGGAGAGAGATAATCCAGCCTCCCCACATACTCCTCCGACAAAGGCTCCTGAAACGACAATTTTACCTCCTTGGGCATACGTCCCCTCAATTCCCCCTCCGGAGAAGCCATAATCATCCTCAAATACTGGTTATCCTCGATATTGAAATAAGCATACACCTTATCATCCTGATACAACGTAGCCAACGTCGTAGCCTGTACAGCCCCGCTGATATAACTCCCCACATCGAACAAGCTCCTCGACACACGGCCCGTAAACGGAGCACGTATGTAGCAATAACCCAGATTAGTACGAGCCGTCGTCAACTGCGCATTGGCATCCTTCAAGGCAGCCTCCGCCTGCTGTACATTCGACTCCGCCTGTATCAAGTCAATCTTCGATATCGCGTCGCTCTGCGCAGCCTCCCTCATACGGGCATAACTGTTCCGCGCATACGACAACTTCGCCTCAGCCGACTTCACGCCCGCCTCAGCTTGGCTCACCTGGTCCTGATACAACGTCGGCTCTATCGTAAAAAGCAAGCTCCCCTTCTGCACCATGCTCCCCGGAGCAAAAGACACGCTCTGCAAATAACCATTCACCCGCGCCACCAGATTCACCGTCTTCTCCGAAACCAGATACCCCGGATAAGACTTATGCAAAGTAACAGGCATCACCAACGGCTTAGCCACAGATATCTCCGGAACAGGAGCCGATACCTGCCCCCGCTCTTTCGAATGACAAGCAGTCATGCACACAACGGCCGCCATCACCACACCCATACCACTATGATAAAAAATACATCTCCCCATTTCCATAAAATTATATAAAAACATCCTTAACAAAATCCCGCATCCGCACGACGACATCACTCACTCACCCAGCCCCCGCCTACCGAACGGTACAACTGTATCAGATAAGAAAGAGTGCTCCCCTGAGCCGACACCAGCGAATTCTGGTAACTCAACACCGACCGCAAAGCATCCAAGACATTCTGGAAAGTAGTCAACCCCCGCTTATACAAGTCCAGCGACAAGCGCAAAGTAGTCTCCCCCTGCACCACCACCTCCCGCAAAGCAACCACCTGCTTCAGCGAATGAGTATACCCCGTCATGGCATTGTCCACCTCCTGCACAGCCGTCAACACCGTCTGGTTATACTGGCGGATACTCTCGTCCAGTTTAGCCTTCGCACCCGCCAAAGCCTGAGTACGCTGCATACCCTGGAACAAGTTCCAGCTCAACGTCGGAGCAATCTGGTAAGTCAGGCTCTTGCGATTAAAAAAATCATCCATATCACGAGCCGCAAAACCGATACTCCCCTTCAAATAAAACTTAGGCAGAAAATCCGAACGGGAAGCACCCGCAGAAGCAGCATAAGAAGCCACAGTACGCTCCGCCGCACGAATATCAGGACGCTGTCTCAACAAGTTCACAGGAATCCCCACACTCACGATACGGAGATAATCAGGAATCGGAGCCGGTACACGCAGCACAGGACGCAAACTCTCCGGATACACCCCCAACAAGACCGCAATCGCATTTATCTGCTGCTCTATCGAAGCCTCCAGACCCGGCAAAGAAGCCTTCGTACTATAATACACCGACTTGGCCTGCGACACATCCAGCTGCGAAGCCAAGCCCGTATCATACCTCACCTCCGTAATATGCAATATAGCCTGTTGCGAAGCAATATGCTGCTCCGCCACAAGATACTGCTGCTGCCACGTCCGCAGCTGGGCATACGCCGAAGCAACCTCCGCGCACAACGATACCATCACGCCATTATAATCCTCACGTGTAGCCCGGTACAACTCCTTCTCAGACCGCACCCGGTTACGAATAGAACCGAAGAGGTCTATCTCCCAGTTAGCCGACAAGTCAGCCGAAGCATACTGCGTTATCCGGCTTATCCCCGGTATCGCTATCTGAGACGAGTTCCGGCTGCTCTGCTGCCGCATCCATCCCGCCGTAAAGTCCACACTCGGATAGTACGCCGCCTGCTCCCCACGCATCACCGCATGAGCCTGGCGGATACGGTCCCCGGCCTCCAGCAAATCATAATTATTCGCCACAGCCACAGAAATCAAAGAATCCAGCCGCACATCGCCCAGCTCCTTCCACCACCGGTCCTCTACCGGCAACTTCTGTACAAAAAGCGTATCCGGCTCCCAAGCCTCAGGCAACGCCCTGTCCAGATACCGGCCGTCATTCTGAGCAGCCACCGCCCCACACATCAGTATCAGGCAAGAAGCCACCGCCCCAACAAAAAAATAATACCTTCCCAATATACCCATAATCAAACCTTACCGTTTTAGAAGCCATTAATAAACCCGTCGAAAACAGACAAGAACAAGCCCAAAAACATCCCGCAGGAATACGGACATGCCACCCCGTCCATAAAAAATACAACCAAGGTTCGAGACTATAACAAACGATTTTACGATTTGTTTATCACCCCTTTCCCTAAAATAAACCTCAAAGCGCAACTAAAATTCCCCCCTCGAAAAAGAAAACAACATCATAAACCACTCACTACCAAAAAGAAACAAGCAACCCAAAACCTCCCCTCTCGAGAGGGGCTGGGGGTGTGTTACGCCTGCGCACAGCCACCTCAAACCTAAAGCAACCACCAAAAGCCAACAAACGCCACATCTCCAAACAGCAAAAAAAACACCTCAAACCAACAAACTCTGCCTCTAAAAAAACACAAAGTAAACTCGGTCCGATTACTTTTATCAGAAAATGTAATCAAGCTCTCAAAAAATGATTACCTTTACGCCCTCGGAAAAAGTTGTATTTAACGAGAATTATTGTTCGCACCAAGAATGAATTACGAAGAACTGATAAAGGAACAACGAGCCTTTTTCAACAACCGCACGACCGGTGACATATCTTTCAGAAAACAATCTCTGACAGCACTGCAAAAAGCCATCCGGAAATACGAAAAAGAACTATCCGAAGCCCTGCGCAAAGACTTGGGAAAAGCCCCGTTCGAAAGTTACATGACCGAAATAGGATTCATCCTTTCAGAAATTCGCCATACACTCAAGCACCTGGACAAATGGGCCGCCGCAAAACGCTGTAAAACACCCCTGTTTCTCTTCGGTTCCACCAGCCACACCCGGCCCGAACCATACGGCATCGTACTTATCCTGTCCCCCTGGAACTACCCCGTACAACTGTTGCTCGCCCCGCTCGTCGGAGCCATTGCCGCAGGCAACTGCGCCATACTCAAACCCTCGCCGCGTACCGTTCATACCAACCACATATTAGGCAAACTCATTTCCGAAACCTTTCCCCCGCAATACATCGCCTTTCTCGAAACCGACAACCGGCAGACCGATAACCTGCTGAAACAACACTTCGATTACATATTCTACACCGGAGGCGTCGCATTCGGCAAACGCATCATGATGGCCGCAGCCAAAAACCTGACCCCCGTAACACTGGAATTAGGAGGCAAGTCACCCTGCATTGTCGACAACGACGCCCATATCCAAATCGCAGCACGGCGCATCGTCTGGGGCAAATACCTCAATTGCGGGCAGACTTGCGTCGCCCCCGACTACATTTTCGTACACCGGGAAGTAAAAGACAAACTCATCACAGCCCTACAAGCAGAAATCGAAAGACAATACGGGAAAGCCCCCCAGGAAAGCCCCGACTACCCCCGCATTATCAGCCAAGACCATTTCTACAACCTCCTGCTCCTGCTCAAGCAAGGACACATCGTCGCCGGAGGCAAATACGACGACAAAGACCTCTATATCGCCCCCACCGTAATATCCGGCATCCTCCCCGAAAACCGCATCATGAGCGAAGAAATTTTCGGGCCCATACTCCCCCTGCTCGACTTCGACGATATAGACAACGTCATCGACTACGTCAACAACCAGGAAAAACCCTTGGCGCTCTACTACTTCGGACAAAACAAGAAAAAAGCCCGGTACGTACTCCAAAACACATCATCCGGCGGAGCATGCATCAACGATGTCGTCACCCACGTAGCCAATACCCACCTCCCCTTCGGAGGAGTAGGAAGCAGCGGTACAGGAGCCTATCACGGCAAATACAGCTTCGATACATTCAGCCACACCCGCTCCATCGTGCAAAGCACGACCCGGTTCAATATCGGCATGAAATTTGCACCCTACGACGGGAAACTCAAATGGTTGAAAAAAATCATGAAATAAAAACAACAAACACATAAACCCTTCGATTATGGAAAACTTTACATTCGAGAATCCCACCAAACTCATTTTCGGAAAAGGCACCATCTCCAGACTGGCCACCGAAATAGCACCCGAAAAAAGAATCATGGTATGTTACGGAGGCGGCAGTGCCAAACGCAACGGTGTATACCAACAAGTAAAAGACGCACTCAAAGACCATTTCAGCATCGAGTTCTGGGGCATAGAACCCAATCCCGACTATGACACCGTAATGAAAGCCGTGGCACTGGCACGCCAAAATGACATCGACTACCTCGTTGCCGTAGGCGGAGGCTCCGTAATAGACGCCACCAAATTCATAGCCCATGCCATTCCCTACGACGGAGAAGACCCCTGGCAACTCGCCATACACAACGAGCTCATCACCCGAAGCACCCCGCTGGCAGTAGTCCTTACCCTGCCCGCAACCGGTTCCGAAATGAACCACCGCGGAGTACTCTCCCGCCGTCGCACAAAAGAAAAAGTATCATTCATCACCCCCTTCTCCTTCCCCCGGTTCTCCATACTCGACCCCGAAGTCACCTATACACTGCCCCGCAAGCAACTGTCAAACGGCATAGTAGACTCCTTCATGCACATCATGGAACAATACATGACCACGACCGGCAACAGCGTACTCATGGACCGTTGGGCCGAAGGCGCCCTGCTATCGCTCATCGAGATAGGCCCCAAAGTATTGGAACACCCCACCGACTATGACACCATGGCCAACTTCATGCTATGCACCACAATGGCACTCAACGGGTTCGTCGGCATGGGAGTACCCCAAGACTGGGCCACGCACCGCATCGGTTACGAACTCACCATACTCTACGGTTTAGACCATGCCGAGACACTCGCCGTTGTATTTCCCGCACTGCTCACCATACTCAAAGAGCAGAAAAAAGAAAAACTGGCACAATACGCCGAGCGAGTATGGCACATACAAGACGGCAATACCGACCAGAAAGCCGACAAAGCCATAGAAAAAACCGTAACCTTCTTCCGGCAGATGGGACTGCGTACCCGCATGAGCGAATACGGCATCCCCGCCGAAGCCGTCGATATCATCTACCAAAGACTCAAAAAAAGCGGAGCAGTCTACGGAGAAAAGAAAAATGTCGATGCCGAAATGGCACGAGCCATCTTCGCCCAAAGCCTTTAATACCTTATTATTTCCCCTCTCAAGAGGGAGAAACAATACAATAATACCCTAATTTACAAAAAGACAAGCACCATCAAAACCTCCCCTCTCGAGAGTGAAGTGCCCCCAAAAAGTTGGACAAAAAACCCAATAAAAACAGTGCAATAATGAAACACACCTTAGAAGAAAAGCGGGACATAGTCAGGCAAATCAAGAGAGGCCGTCCCCTCTCGAGTCTGTGCAAGACCCTACATCTCGACTGCCATATGGTCAGAGACTGGCTGCTGAGATACGAAAAGTACGGAGACCAAGGCCTCCGAATACGTACCCCAAAATACCACTTCAACACCCAAGAAAAAGAAAGAATAATATGGGAACATACAAAAAAAAGAATATCTTTGCAAGAACTGAGCCTCCGTTACGATGTAGACCGCAGTACCATAAAATCCTGGCTGAGAAAGGCCCGCACAGGAGGTTCCCTTTACCGGATAAAACAGCCGAGCCCCATGGCAAGACCCAAGAAAAAAGAACCACAGACAGAACTGGAGAAACTCCAGGCAGAAAACCTGCGGCTCAGAGCCGAGAATGCGCTGCTAAAAAAAGTGAAGGCCTTAGTCGAGGAAAAGAAAGCCCGGGCACGAGAGAATGGGCAAAAGCCATCGACGAACTAAGGCCGGAATACCCCCTAGACTTATTGCTAAAGTTAAAAAGGATGGCCCGTTCAGTGTTCTACTATCATCTTAAACATCTGAAAGACAAGGACAAGTATGCACACGAAAAGGAACTTGTCAAATCCATTTACCATGAACATAAGGGCCGGTACGGTTACCGTCGGGTGACGGCCGAGATGCGCAACAGAGGCTTCACGACCAACCATAAGACCGTACGGCGGCTGATGGATGAAATGGAGCTCAAGAGCAGAATCCGCAAAGTCCGTTACCGCTCATACAGGCACCAGGCCGGCAAGACAGCCCCCAACATCATCGCCAGGAACTTCAGGGCCGAAGCCCCCAACCGCAAATGGGCCACGGACGTGACGCAGATAAACATCGGTCCGGCCAAGCTGTACCTTTCGCCGATAATAGACATGTTCAATGGAGAAATCATCTCATATAACCTCTCCGAAACCCCCAACATGGAACAGATTTACGATATGTTGGACAAAGCCTTTTCCCGGAATGACGACCTGGAAGGACTAATCCTGCACTCCGACCAAGGCTGGCAATACCAGCATTACGGCTACCGCCAACGGCTCGAAGAGCGCAACGTGGTCCAAAGCATGTCACGCAAGGGCAATTGCCTGGACAACGCCATGGCCGAGAGCTTCTTCGCCATCATGAAGTCCGAGCTGCTCTATGCCGAAAACTTCGAATCCCCTGAAGCCTTCACGAGAGCTTTGGAGGAATATATCGATTATTATAACCATAGGAGAATAAAATCCCGGTTAAAGGGAAAGAGCCCGGTACAATACCGGACTCTTTCCATTACCGGATAATGTATAACCCGTCCAACTTTTGGGGGGCACTTCAGAGGGGCTGGGGGTGTGTCACGCCCACGCATAGCTACCTGAAAATCAAAAGCAACCACCAGAAGCCAACAAACGCCACATCTCCAAACAGCAGAAAAAACAACTCAAACTATGCCGCGCCTCTCACCGTAACACACCCCTTTATCCCCTCTCAAGAGGGGAATCAAAAACCACACAAACCACTCATTTCCAAGAAGAAAGCAGCATCCAAAATCTCCCCTCTCGAGAGGGGCTGGGGGGTGTGTGACGCCCGTGCATAGCTACCTGAAAATCAAAAGCAACCACCAAAAGCCAACAAACGCCACATCTCCAAACAGCAGAAAAATCATCTCATCCTAACCCGCACCTCTCACCATAACACACCCCTTTATCCCCTCTCAAGAGGGGAAACCTTACACTCAACCCACTAATTATCAACAAAAAACAACATCCAAAATCTCCCCTCTTGAGAGGGGATAAAGGGGTGTGTGACGTCAGCGCATAGCCTCCTAAATCAAAAAACAAATACATAAAGCCGACAGATACCACCTCAAAAAACTCCTCATCCCCAAAAATAAAATAAGAAAAATTAACAATCCGACCCACGCAGTATTTCTCGATTTCCGCATTTAATTAACAAACTCAAAGCTCTAAGAGCCTCTCAAATCTGACTCAGGCAAAATTCAGATAGGCTCTAATTTCATACTCAAAACAAACAAGAGCAAACCGGGCTGTAACCCTCCCCGCAGGGGTTTACAGCCCGGTCTTTTATCTATCACGAAACCCGTTCGCCTACATATTCACAAACTTCCACACATACGAGCGTCCATCAGGCCGGCAATAACGAATAACATACACACCCTTACCATAACCCGAGAAGTCCATCCGCAGCTCATCCAGGACAGCCGTAGCCACACGGCACAGTCGTCCCCTCGCATCATACACCACAACCCGGCCTCCCGGTTCCATATTCCGCACAATCGCAGTCGCTGAGCCCCGTTCCCATACATACACAGGCCCGTCATCACGCCCCTCGTCCAAACCGCTGTAATCATTATCCGCCAACGACACCTCTATACACTGTCCCATTCTGTCGGTGACATCAAACACCACATCCGTCCTGTCGCCATTCGCCTCCAGCCTTACCCGGCCATCCTCTCCGGTCATGCGGTAACTGCCCGCCAGAGACAACCGTACAGACGTCTGCTTCCAAGTCGGGTCAGCCAGCGAAACATAAAGCATCCCCCTATCCTCCCGTACCATTACGGCAGCCGGAGCATCACAAACGATATCATCCACCTGTCCCGCCTGCCAGAAGTTGATACCCATGACACGCAGCCCCGTCTCCCTGACAGCCTGTATATTATCCGTATTACAAACCACCTCTATCTCCGGGCGGGCAGCATACGCCTCAGTCTCCTCCCTCGTCGACGACGGCAGCAGCACATACGCATACCCCTCGTTCTCAGGACTCGTACCATGGTCGAAATACAACTGCGTAAACCCGTTATAGTCCCTCTTGGCATTCACCGTCGACGGCTGCGGGAAATAATAACCGCCCGTACCCTCAAGGCTTATCCACCGAGGATTCGGCAACGCCTCAGACCAGCCCTTCGTAGACGGCTTCAGTACCCCATCCACATAAAGGCTCTTCAAACTGTTCCGGTTCTCGACAACCGTCTCGGCAGCACGCTCCTCCGTCATAGAAATACCCGCACCCAGCGCGACAACCTCATTATCGAACATAAACCATGACTTCCGGCCTTCGAGCGAGCCCACCTCACTGACCAGATGCATACCCGCAACACCATAAACACCATTAAGGCTCGCACCCCCCGTCCAGTCCTGGGCATTCACCGGAATACCGAAAAGTCCGTAATTGCTCGTCTTCAAGACAGAACGCGCAAGCACATCCACCGTCGTCCCCGGCAGCCGCTGCATATTCACCAGGTTGAAGTAATTCACATACTGGCTCCTGTCAGTACTATTATAAATATAAGTCATCCCCTCACCCAGATACCAACCCCGCGTATTCTCGTTGTTCAAAGACTCAAACTTGCCGATACGCGACGACGACATGGAAATCCCGAAACGGAAATCCGGCCGGTTATGTATCACCCGGTCACCCGCCGCCATGACCACATTAAACGGAATCACCCCCGCTACCGGTACAGAAACGTCACCCAACAAACGGTCTACCCGCGGCTTGTCCAATATCGGGTCGAAGCCCGAATACACATCCGGATAATAACCGTTATCCGTCAACATCCTCTTGCATACCCCCTTGATATCCCTTTTCTGGTCCGCATCCGTCAGCAAGTCCGCCGACTCCGCGATATTAAGAGCAATCGCACGAGCCACATCATGCGGATTCCGCTTCACACCCCGACCCATATACATCATCATCATCTCACCCTCATATATCGTCGGGAAATAAGCCTTCGTCACCCACGTATAAAGACTCTCCACAATCTCATCGGGCAACCCGATTCCCGAACCTTCCAATATCGCCGACACCTTGGACGAAGCCTCTATAATCTCGCTCCCGTACCCGCCGATATAAGGCAGCGCAATATGCTGTATAAAAGTACCATCCTCATAAAGACCCTCTTTCTTCCCTATGGCAGGCATATAATCATGATAATCGCCCTGCGCCTTCCACAACTTCTCAAACTCCGCCTGTGCCGTCTTCCGTTGGGAAACCGTCGTCTTGTCCACAAACGCCCTCACCAAGCTTCTCAGCGCAATATCGATATCCTCCGCACTATTGCACAACACACCGCAGTACAACAACCTCACACAAGCCGTAGCCTGGTTGCCGTACGTATAATTACCCCGCTCCACAAAATTCCGCAACTGGGCCACTATCGTGTTGAAATAATTCGTCTTCACCCGTTGAGGCAACACATCATACAACAACGAAACGATACGCGCATAATAATCGGGAGTTCCCATATGCCACTCCCAGAAATTCCCGATACGCGAAGTATTCTCATTGAACGCATACTCGTACATGAAGTCCAGCCCCGCCACAATATCATTCAGCAACTCCTCATCATGATACAAGCGCCCCTCATAACAATAAGCCTGCGCCATGGTCAGTAACCGGCCGTACGTATAATACACATGCCCCGGAGTATTCGAAGCATCCCCCTTGAGCTTGTTGTAATCAGACCACAAATACGTCGACGGGCTCTTCTCCATTGCCGACCAATAATTCTTTGCACTCGTCGTTATAGAACCGATGCGGCTGCTCACACTCCCGTCAGACACATCATACCCCTTGCCCAGCACAATCTTCTCCAGCATGTTCTGCCGCATCAGAGCAAAAGTCTGCTCATCTATCACCGGCTCCTCCGGTACATCATCCTCCGGCAAACCCTCCCCATAAGCGCTGATGCTGATACTCTTTATCGAAGGCCACGCAGCCTGATTATAAAACAACCCGATGCGCACCTTGCCCGGCACGTTGATGTCCATCTCCACCTGAGTCACGTCGCCCGACTTGTTCGGTATCGACAGTCCCCCTTTCCATTCCCAGTCACTGCTCTGCCCCTCCACAAAGTAATTCACCTGGATAGGCCGGGCCGTACCATCCGAGACATACCCGCACAAGCGTATACTCCCCACACCATCCGCCATGGTAGGGAAATAAATCTTGGCCATCTCCTTTTGGTTATTCCCCAAAGGCAACACCGGGTTATTATTATGCAAACATACCGACGCCTCCCAAGCAGGCGGGAAAGTACGCTCCGCAATCACAAACTTGTAAAAGCCGATATTATCCTTCTCCTGCAACTCCTCGTTCATCACCAAGTCCGTCGTCGACCACTTCGTAAAATCCACATCCACCGAATGCACCGGAGTGCCCTTATACGTCCCGTCTGCCTCATAATGCTCCGTAGAATTCGTCGGCCCCACCTGCGCATGCAGAGCGGTCACACTCCCGAAAGAGGCGACCACTCCCGCCAAAAAAAATAAAATGCCCCTGCCCATTTACAACTTCTTAAACGATACAACCCTGTCCTTTGCCACTACCTTCACAATACCCGTACCGGACGGCAAAACCACACGGCCCGTCACGCCCCGTAACTCCTGCACCAACTGTCCGCCCAAGCTGTACACCAGCACATCCGCACACTCCTCGCCCAGCAACACGCAGTCACCCGCCATACGTATACTCTCGGGCCGCACCGTCTCCGATACGCCCGTAGGCAGATTCTCCCCATAAGCGCTGATGCTGATACTCTTTATCGAAGGCCACGCAGCCTGATTATAAAACAACCCGATACGCACCTTGCCCGGAATATCGATGGCAGCCTCCACCCGGTCCTCATCCCCGCTCTTGTTCGGAAGAGTAATACCCCCCTTCCATTCCCACTTCTCGCTGGTTCCCTCCACGAAATAATTCAGTTGGATAGGACGCGCCGTATTATCCGAGACATAACCCACGATACGTATCGCCCCCGCACCATCCGCCATAGTAGGGAAATAAATCTTGGCCATCTCCGCCTGGTTATTCCCCAACGACAACACCGGGTTATTATTATGCAAGCATACCGACGTCTCCCAAGTAGGCGGGAAAGTACGCTCCGCAATCACAAACTTGTAAAAGCCGATATTATCCTTCTCCTGTAACTCCTCGTTCATCACCAAGTCCGTCGTCGACCACTTCGTAAAATCCACATCCACCGAATGCACCGGAGTACCCCAATACGTCCCGTCAGGACTGTAATTCTCTGTCTCGTTAGTCGGTCCCACCTGAGCCCGCACCACACCGCTCATTACAAAGGTCATCAGACCCGCAACCAAAAGTAAACGTTGTTTTTTCATAAGGTAAATCATTTTTTAATGTATTAATGTTTAAACAAAGGGCAACCCCTTCTTTGAATTCCTGTTGTAAAATTATTCCCCGAAAACATCTTTTATTTGACCTCTTAGGCAATTATGTAGCCCATTTCGGCAAAAACCGGCCAATCACCCCCGCCCCCTCATCTTAGCCAGAAAAGCAGAAGGCGTATCACCGAACTCCGCCTTAAAAGCCTTCGTAAAATAAGACGCCGACTCGATGCCCACCAGTTGAGGAATCTCCTTGATAGCCAAGTTCTCCTCCACCATCAGCCGGGCAGCATACCGCATCTTGTAACTCCGTATAAACTCCACCACCGACTTGCCCGTATTCGCCTTCACCAGCGAGAACAATTTGCGGCGGCTCATCATCATCTCCCGCGCAATATCCTCTATATTCACATCCCGCGAAGCAATCTCACGCCTCAATATCCCCGTCAGCCTCTCCATGAAATCATTCCCCGCCTTATTCTTCACACGCTCCCCCGTATCGATAAAATAATTCTCCGCATAATGCCGGCGAAAGCCCTCCCGCAACGCCAGCAAGTTGTTCAAAGTCCCTACCAGAAGCTTGAAGTCCAATGGCTTCTCCACATACGCCTCCGCTCCCGAAGTACACCCCTCCAGACGATTCTCCGCACCACTCCGTACCGTCATCAGCACAAAAGGAATATGAGACCACCTCTCGCTCCCTTTCACCTCCCGGCAGAGCTCCACCCCATCCATCAAAGGCATCATCCAGTCGCTCAATATAAGGTCTGCCTCCCTCGACTCCAGCACACCGAGAGCCTCCCGGCCGTTACCCGCCGGCACCACGGTAAAATAAGGCGACAAGCGATGCTCTATCATCGCCCGCAAGTCCTCATTATCCTCTACCAGAAGCAACGTCCGCTTATCCGAAACCGCATAATCCAATGCAAAATCCGATACAACCCCGGCAGAAGCAGGAACCGGCAGAATAATCTCCTCCGTCACCGCCTCCGCCTGTACCGGAGTACAATTCTCATCCCCCTCCTTCAAAGGCAGCCCCACCACAATGTCCGTACCCTTGCCCCGCTCGCTCGATATCGTTACAAAACCCCCATGCAACAAGACCAGCGACCGCACAAGAGCCAGACCGATACCCGAGCCCAAATGCTCCTCGCCATCCTCATCATCCACCCGGTAAAAGCGGTCGAACACCTTAGAAATAGAATCTGCCGAAATGCCTATCCCCGTATCCTTCACCACAAAGCCGAAATAGTGCCGGCCCACCACCAGATCGCCCTCCGTATGGCTCACCGCATACTCCGTCTCAAACCGGCACACATCACTATACGTCTCCAGGCACACCCGTCCCCCCGCCGACGTATATTTCACCGCATTATCCAGCAAGTTCAGCACAATTTTCTCCACCATCTGGTAATCAAACAAAAGACCCTCCGGGACCGACGCACTCGCCATGATGCGGAACACAATCTCCTTCTTTATCGCATACTCCCTCAACTCCGAAGCACAACTGTGCACCAGAGCATTCAAGTCACCCCGCCCCAGCTTCACGCTCATCATACCCTTCTCCACCATCCTGAAATCAATCACCTCGTTTACCAGCTTCAGCAGACGGGTAGAATTACTCTTCAAAGCCTGCATATAGCCCTCCGGTATCCGCAACTCATCCTCCTCCATACTGTCGATAGTACCCAGAATCATAGTCAAAGGAGTCTTGAAATCATGCGTAATATTCGTAAAAAAACGCAACCGCGCCTGGTGGCTCTCCTCCTGGTCCCGCTTCCGGCAAGCCGCCAGATAAATCTCATTCTCCAACCTGTGGTTGCGCAACCGGTTCCTGTTATAGAGATACAACGCCAGCAAAAACAAGCAAGCATAAAAAGCATACGCCCACCAACTCGCCCAAGGAGCAGCCTTCACCACGAACGTCACCGACCGGGGCTCGCCCCACACACCGTCATTATTAGAAGCCATGGCCTCAAACACATATTTGCCAGCCGGCAATTTAGGATAAGAAATATACCTGCGCGACACATCCACCTCCACCCACTCGTCATTATACCCTTTGAGACGATACCGATACCGGTTCTTCAAAGGCAACACATAATTCGTCGACGACAATTCGATAGACACATTATTCTGATTATGAGACAATTCCACCCTCTCCCCCCTCGACAACTGCGAAACCACCTTACAGAAAGAAGACCCATTGAAGACAGACTCGTTATTGAGCTGGAAATCAGCAATCAGTACCCTCGACCTGAAACCATTGATATGCACCCTCCCCGGCTCGATACAAGTAAAACCCTCCGTACCGCCAAAATAAATCTCGCCCTTCGTATCCGAATACACCGCATGAGGATAGAACACCAGCCCCTGGATGGCATCATTATTATCATACCGCAGAAAACTATGCTCCGACTTGTCAAACCGGAACAAGCCCGAATTGCTACCCAGCCACAAATTACCCTTGCTGTCGGCCGAAATACTGTTTATCGTTATCAAGCCGAACTTCAATATCGCATCATACACCGTACACTTCCCCGTCGCCACACAATACTCCACCAGCCCTTTATTCTGAGTACCTATCCACAAAGACCCCCTCCGGTCGTCGAAAAACAACGAACGTATATTATAAGACCCGTCCCTCGAAACCGGTACCGTCTCGCTCTTCCGCCTCCGGATATCAAACCGGAATATATCATCATACGACGCCAGCCACAAATACCCGTCCTTACTGCGGCAAACATCGATAATACGCTTATTCTCATACCCGATATTCTCATTCCCCAGAAAATAATGATTCGAACGCTCGCCCCCGAACGGGAAATAAGTCAGCATCGTACCACTCACCTGGTACACCACCCACATGCCCGAGTCAGCCTCCGCCACCACCTTGCTTATCTCATTCGACAATACTCTCCGGTCCGAAGAATTACTGTTATAGTTCCTGAACACCCCGCTCCGCGTATCCAGGCAATCTATACCGCCCCGGTACATCCCTATCCACAAATTGCCCGACCCGTCCGCCAGCAACGTCTTCACATAATCATAACTCAAGCTGTTACTCCCCGACCGGTGGCTGTAAGCATGCACTATACCCCGGTCACGGTCATAATAATACAACCCTCCGCCCTCCGTACCCAGCCACAGACGGTCGCCCTGGCGCACAAAAGCACTTATCGGACGAGGCGTGAATCCATACTGGTCCAGCGTCTGCGTATCGAAACCCGTCGTCTCATTCAATGCCAGATAACTGATACCCCCCGAATACGTACCTATCCACAAATTACCCTGCTCATCCCCCGCAATCGTCCATACCGAATTATTTACAAGGCTGAAAGGCTCCTTCACATCCCGCGTAAACAACCTATACACCTCGCGCTCCGGGTCGAACAGGTACAACCCCTGCTGAGTACCTATCCACATACGGCCCTGATTATCCACATAAAGGCACTTCGCCGGAACCTTGTTTTCCGCCTCCTGCAACAAAAAATCATACCTCTTCTCAATCCTCTTCTCCCGGACATTCAAGACAAACAACCCCTTCGTTTCCGACAACACCCACAAGCGGTCACCGACAAAGCGAGCCGCCGCAATCCGGGTCCTCTCCGGAAACGCATACACGACATCGATTTCCCGGTCACGCCCCTTAATGCAGAAAATCTTGCCCCAGTCCGTCCCTATATAAATATCCCTGCCCCCGGGAGCCGAGCACAACACACTGTTCATATACGTACTCTCGCTGTCCATCATATCAAAATGAGTATAATCGCCCGTCTCTGGGTTATACAGCCCCAGCTCGTCCCCCGTAAACCACAACGAGCCCGACCCGTCCTCATAAATACGGGTCACTGCACCCCCATACACCCTCTCGAACATATCCAAGTCCTCATTATACAGAAACACGCCTTGGGACGTCGCCAGATACAAACGCCGCTTCGAATCCGAAAAAACAGACTGGAAGTACACCGACGACGAAAACTCATTACGCACAGCCATACGCTTCGAATACCGCTTATAATTGAACCCGTCGAAATGGAACAACTCGTCCGCCGTCACAATCCAGATAAAACCATTCCGGTCCTGGATTATCGACTTCACACCGTCATACCCCAGACCACCCGAAGGCGACATTGTCCTGAACTTATACTCACGACCATCACCGGCGTACACGCAAGCAAGACACAAAAACCCGCACAAAACAAGTCCCAGCACCCTCGCACGATATGACAACACACTCCGACCCATATTCACAATAAGCATTTACATTCACTCAAAAAAAACTACTCGATAACCAGGCGCACCACACCCCGGTCAATTTTCCTGTCCGGACGGATAGCTATCCGCGTCATTTCCGGGCCGTTCTCCTGAAGCTGCTCCGACGTCACCGAGAAACCGCAATCCCCCGGAACCGTCACCCTCACCCTCACACGCTCGTTCTTACCCTCTATCTCGATGCAGTCGCGCCCCTTCATCGACCAACGGCCGAACGTTATCAAAGCCGACTCATACGCCCGGGGCCACTCGCAATCGATACTGTCCTCCACTATCAAAACACCCCCGCCCGAACGGTCATACGTAAAAGACCGCGTCAAGCCCCGCAAGCCATCCACCGGATAGGCCGAAGTCAAGTCCAGCATAAACACATCCCGCTCCTCCGTAAAGTCCGCCCTTGCCACCCGGGCACGAGCCTCCGCCCCCGGCAGCTGGCACACCCCGTCCACACACGGCACAGGATGCCCGTAAGACGACAACGTCTTGAACGTATAACGCTTGTCCGTCCACATGTCACCCGCATAATTATAAGGACCGCCCGCATCGCCTATCAACATCTCGCCGCCCTTTACCACCACGAAAGAACCCAAATCATTATGATTATGATTCTCCCCGTTATTTCCGCCCTTCAACGCCACCGAGACTGTACCTTCCGGATTCCGATGCCGGGATATCAGCACCCCCGCACAATCGAAATACTGGCGCAACCGGTCCACCTTCCTCCCGGCACTCCCCGCCACCGCACAAGACGCCGTATTCGGGAAACACCTCATTGCCGTCGCAGACAAGACCGGTTCCACATCCGTCTCCCAAGCAGGCTCCGCCGCATAACGCTCCAAGCCCAGCCCCAGATTCCGGTTACAATACCACAATATATAAGGCATCACACCCGTTCCTATCTTACAATCGGCAAACGCCGGATACACCCCATTCTGAATCTCGAAATTTACCCCGTACAAAGCGATTTTACCTATCTTGTCATCATCAAACAAATCTATCCTTCCCCCCGTACTCTGATACAACTCCTCCCTCAGTACGATATAATTCGAAAAACCATAATTAAAATAACCCAGCCCCTCGGTACAATAACCATCATCCGTAAAGCCCAGAATGCTGTTGCGCGAATAATACTCAGCAGCAGCCACATAATAAGCACGCTCATGCACGTCCTCTATCAAGGACAAAGCCGCCCCCGTCACCCCGTTCAAGCAAACCGAGTTCCAGTTATCCGTCCGGTGAACCCACGAATTATTGCCCCGGCCCGTCTCCAACGTCTCCCTCGTAGGGACAAAGACCCGGGAATAAACAGAGTCCACCACAGCACGCCTCACGCCGGCCGACAACTTGTCCCCCAACATATACAGCGCCTGACCCAAATCCTGGGCAAAAAGAGAAGCCACCAAATCCACATGATAACGGCGACCGTAAAAATTGTCCAGACTGCGGTCATGCGCCGGCAACACCCAGGAACGATGCGAAATCAACTCCCGCAACGTGTACTCTATCGCCGGGACATACTCCCCCCGATTCTCGATACACTCCGCCCACACAAGATAAGACAAGCGGCCCTTCCGCCGGTTTATCATCCGCTCACCCGGCGGACGCACCCCATTGCGCGAAAACTCAAGATACGCCTCATCATCCCAGGCAGGCATCGCAGAGTCCCTTATCTCCCTCGCCTTATCCAGAATCGGAGACACATCATACCTGCTCGCAAAACCCGCCCAGGCAGCCCGGTTCCGGTACGTAGGGCCAAAACCCCGAGGCTCCCGAGGCAACATCCCGCACACCTCGCGGATACGCCCCTCCATCCGGCTCCCGAAAGGCTCCATTACAGGAACATGAGCCGTCACACCACCCCAAAAAGTCAAAAATACCAATACAATAAAAACACGCTTCATCTCCATAATCCCTTATATTTTCCGGCCGGGAATACACCCGTCACTCCTTCACACTATCAAGATACACCATAATCTCCTTGCCCGCCAGCATAAAAGCCCCCGCACCATACACCTCGGTCATCTCCTTTGTCACCCTCTGGGGGTCAGCACCCACCGGCTGCACCCAGCCCAACATCCCGTCCGGCTGTACCGAAGCCACCAGAGCCTCCCAGCCCCTGCGGGCATAAGGCAGATAAATATCCTCGTCCAGCAAGCCCGCATTTATCCCCCACCACAAAGCAAACGTGAAAAAGCCCGTAGAACTCGTCTCAGGAGAAGGATACGAAGCCGGGTCCAAAAGACTCGCATGCCAATACCCCTTCCCATCCTGGAAAGTAACGATACGGGACATCATCTCCTTAAACAACTCTATATACCGCCCCCGAGAGACAAAATCATCCGGCAACTGCGGGATAAGCAAAGACAAGCCCGCAACCACCCACGCATTGCCACGGCCCCAAAAAACCTTCTCTCCATTCCTCTCCCGCTTCCCGAAATAACTCGAATCCCGGTAAAACAACTTCTCCCTCTTGTCGAAAAGAAAACGGTAAGACATCCAGTACTCCCGGTCCATAAACTCCCGCAAGCGAGGATTGCACGTTATATTCGCAAACGCCGCAAACACAGGAGGAGCCATATACAAAGCATCACACCACGACCAACGGTCTTTCGCATGAGGCGTATCTATATAAAAACCCGAAGGAGACGGATGATTCATGATAAACTCCAGCCTCGAAACCGTCGGATGAATAATACAATCCTCCTGCCGCTTCATATAAAGCCGGGCATACATCAACGCGACGGCCAGGTCATCAGCAAAATATATACGGTTGGCACCACCCGACAACTGGTACCTGTTACGCTCACACACCGACTCGTACCACTCGATAAACTCCCCGTTCCCGTCAAACTCCGCCCATGAAGCCAGAGCCGACAGAAAAACTCCGTTCTCCCAACTCAAATCACCATTCGATTTCCAATAACGCTTCTCGTCCATACGCGGATAAGCCTCTATCTGCCACGCAGCCACATCCGTCACTACCCGCCTCACATCAGCCTTATCCAGCTGGTCCGAATACACCCTCGCCCCCGCCGGCGAGCACCACACACAACACCAAACAACCAAAAACAATATTCCAAATCGTCCCATAAACAATAAATTTCCAAAAAAATTTCCACAACACACTACAAAGCCAGAAAACGAGTATGCAAAAGATGGGCAATACCATTCCTCGGCCTTAAATTCGTCGTATGGCACTTACTGTAATTCACCGTACCGTCACTGTTCACATACCCCGCCTGCATCGCGTTCAAGTCCTGGCTCGATGTCGGCGGATTAGGATACAGCCGCAACCGCACCGACAACACCCCGTTGCAAGTAAGCACATCTATCGGAGTCGTCGTCAAGTCAGCCGAATGATACAAACCCGGCAACGTATACCCCTTCAACATCGTCTGCAATACCGACTTCGGGACAGAAGCCACAGAAGCATATTTCTTCGTAGTCAACCAACTCGCAAACTCCTCGTCATCCAGCAGGAAATAAGTCATATTGTCCGTCTCGTAAAACTCCTGCATCTCCGCCCGGTTGATAGCCTCGTACATCAGCACCAAATCCAGATTGCTGCGGCTGCGGACAAACTCATAACAAGTCATATCCATCTCCTTCGTCACCGGAGACGACTCATTCTCATAATCGAACTGGTAATCCAAACCGAAAAGACAGCAAGAAGACAAGCCCGCAACCATCCACACAGCAAGCAGATATACCACACATTTCATAAACCCTCTCATAAACCTACCATTTATATACATAAAACAACATCAATAATTTCCCGTCTGCACAAGCTTGTCATTCTCATTCAATATATCCTGAGAAACAGGCCAGTACCGCTGCCACTCCTCCGTATACCGGATAAAGCCCCTGCCCCCGTAAGTCGTGATATAACCATCATAAAAAGCATTCATCACCGACTCCAGACGACCCGTACGCATGAGGTCTGACCATCGCTTGCCCTCCCCATACAACTCGAACTGCCGTTCCTGAAGAATATCATCCTCTATCCGCAACCAGTCCACACCGCCGCCGCTCACCGTATAGTCAGACAACAACCTCTCCGCAAGCCCGGCCCGTCTCCTCACCTTGTTCATCTCATCGATAGCACCCTGGTAGTCCCCCTTCCGGTTCAGAGCCTCCGCCCTCAACAACACGATATCCGCCAGACGGTAAATAGGAATATAACAATCCCGGTAAGCCGTCTCCCCCAGCCGTTCACCGGGCGACCACTTCCATATCTGGCAGCCCACAGGCATACGCACGATATGATTATCACGATAAGCCGTAATCTTCGTCGTATCCAGAGTAGCAGGCCGCCTCACATCATCAGCACCGCCCCACTCCTTCCACTTCTCCAGAATCTCCTTCGTCGGTACCAGCAGATTACCGCTATTCACATAAGTCGTCACTATGCTGTTCGCACCGTCCAGCACATACGACCATTTCAACGTCCATATATTATCCGTCGTCTTAGGGTCAGCACACACCTTCTTGAAATCAGTCCCCTCCAGCGTATACACATTCAAGTCATACAACCTTTGGGAATACCCGATAGCACCATCATAATCCCCGTTCCACATCGCCACCTCCGTACAAAGCGCATACAAAGCACCCGGACTGTAAATATAAAGCTCCGTCTCAGAATCATCCACCAACCTCGCAGCCTCCGACAAGTCGCCCTTTATCAGCTCCATGATACTCTCCTTCGACGACCGCACAGGCTTATACACATCGCTCTTCTTCAAAACCGGCTGGGAAACCAGAGGGACATCCCCCCATATCTTATACAAATTGAAATAAGCATACGCACGCAAAAAATAAGCCTCCGACAACAAATGGTCACGCCGGTTCTCAGCCATCACCTCACCCATACGCGGAATATAATAAATCGCATAATTAGCCACCGACACCAACTTGTACCAAGCATTCCAGTCACACGAAGGCAACGCCGCCGTAAGCTTGTTGAAACAAACATTCTGATACGGATTCGTACCCCCCGACGAACCGATAAAATTATCCGACCTCGCCTCGTACCAGTTCAAGAAACCCTTCTTATAAGCATCCTTCAATGGCACATAACCCGCATTCAATGCCGCCCGCACATCATTCTCCGTCTTCCAATATATCTCCGTCGATACAGTATTCAAAGGCTCTATCTCCAGAAAATCATTCAAGCAAGAAGACATCAGCAAAACCAGTGAAAATATTCCAACTATCTTTTTCATACCTCCGTGTTGTTTAAAAGTTCAGACTAATACCCAGAAGCACCGATTTCGCCTTGGGATAAGAATTATTATCATACCCGACAGTATACCCCGAAGACGGGATTTCCGGGTCAAAACCACTATAATTGGTCCACGTAAAAAAGTCCTGCAACATAAGGCTTACCGACGCCGAACGCATCCTTGCCGCACTCGCCCACCTGTCTGGCAACCGGTACTCCAACTTGATGTTCTTCAAGCGGATATACGACCCGTCCTCTATCCAGAGACTACTCGCCTTGCGCGTATTATCCACCGTACTACGGGCACTCGAAGGCTGAGGATACTTCGCGATATCACCCGGGGCCTTCCACGAATTAGCCACATTCACCGGATTAGCCATAGTCAGAGAACTCCACTTATGATCCGAGCGCGAACTCTCATAATTATTATACACGTCACCCCCGATAGCAAAAGAAAAAAACGCCGACAAGGTAAAATTCCGATACCTGAAATCCGTACTGAAACCACCGATAAAATCCGGCTGCCCACACCCTATCACCTGACGGTCAGCCTCATCGATGACCCCGTCGCCATTCAAGTCGTCCCACATGACATCACCCCCTTTGAAGACCTCGCCCGTAGGAGACCCGTAACGCAACTGCTTCACCTCCCCCGTATAATCCTGCCCATTAAGCTGGTATTTCACAAAGCGGTCCTTCTCATCAAATACAGGAGTCAGCTGCACCCACTCAGGAGTAAAAGCATTCGACTGGTCATAAGGAAAAATCATACGAGCCCTATACCCATACATCGTACCCAGCGTATAACCATTATCCAAAATATACACATCATTCACAATCTGCACCGCCTCGCTCGGAATCGACGTTATCACATTCTTGTTCACCGCAATGTTCAAAGTCGTAGTCCACTCGAAATCACGCGTCTTGATATTCCTCGTAGAAATCATGAACTCATACCCCCTATTCCTCACCGCACCGATATTAGAATAAGAATTATCAAAACCCGTAGTACCCGGCAACTTCATGTTAAACAAAACATGACTCGTACGCTTCCTATAATAATCAAAATTAAAATTGATACGCCCATCCAGAAACGAAAAGTCGACCCCCACGTTATGCTGCTTCGTATCCTCCCAGCCCAGCAAGTCATTCTCAAGCTGAGTAGGCATGATACCGATATAATCCACATACGCCACCGTCGAGTATTGGGACAACGCCGCAAAATCACCCGCCGTCTGGTTCCCCGTCTTCCCGAAACTATACCGCAACTTCGCATCACTCAAGAAACCATCAGACCAGTCCATAAACCCCTCGTCCGAAAAACGCCACCCGAGCGACACAGAAGGGAAAAGCCCCCAACGGTTTGCACGCCCGAAACGCGACGAACCATCATAACGGATGTTCGAGTTGAACAAATAACGCTGCTTATAACTGTACGACACCCGTCCGAACCACGAAGCCATGCGATTCGCCGTCCAAGCATGCTTCGTATCCTCCATATCCACCGTCCCGAAACCCGAAGAAGTCTCCACAGCCTCCGTTATATTATCCGAAACAGACAAGTTCACATACTCCGAAGAATACTGCTGGATGCTGAAACCACCCAGCACAGAAAGCGAATGCACATCATCGAACGTCCTGCTATACGTCAAGATATCCTCATGCGTCCATTTAAAATTAGTCGTGTGCGTATTCTTCGACGACGGTATCTGGGACGCAACCAAAATAGCAGGCTGGAAATAACGGAAATTCTTCTGGTAAAACGACGCGGCAATAGACGTCCTGAACTTCAAATCCTTAATAATCTTATACTCCATGAAACCATTGAAATTCACATCATAATACTTATTGTCATTCTTACACAACATCGTATAAGCCAGAGGATTAGTACGATTGGCTACCACCGGAGCATACGTACCGTCAGGCAATATCAGAGCCATGCTCGCCGGACGCGACAATATATTGCTCCGTCCCCCCCAAGGCGTCATCCGGTTGTTCCCCGTCGTAAAAGAAAGACGCGTACCCACCGTAAAACGCTCCGTAGCCGCATAGTCGGCATTCACCCGGGAAGTAATACGCCTGTTGTACGAATTGAGCTGGATACCCTCGTCACTCAAATACCCCGCACTCAAAAAATACTTCAATTTCTTCTCGGCTCCCGAAATACTCGCATCCACCTGATGAGTATAAGCATTCCGGAAAAGAATATCCTGGTAATTATTATCCCACGTAAACGACGGGTTCAGCGTATCCCGCGAAAAAGCAGAAGGCTCGCTATTCTGCAGATAAGCCCGCAAAATCTCATAATCGATACCCTGCTGACGGTTCATCTGAGGCAACTTATGCGAAATACGGGACTGCTTCACGGAATAAGACACCGACACCTGAGGAGTAGAAGAAGTCCCCTGCCGAGTCGTGATAATGACCACGCCGTTAGCCGACTTCGAACCATAAATAGCAGCCGAAGCAGCATCCTTCAACACCTCCACCGAAGCAATATCACGAGGATTGATATTATCGATATTATCCACCTCCATCCCGTCCACGATAAAAAGCGGGTT
Organism: Coprobacter secundus subsp. similis; assembly: GCF_015097275.1. Taxonomy (GTDB): domain Bacteria; phylum Bacteroidota; class Bacteroidia; order Bacteroidales; family Coprobacteraceae; genus Coprobacter; species Coprobacter secundus. The sequence continues at coordinate 97,188 of NZ_AP023322.1, read as the reverse complement.
AGAACCCTCGCTGCTAATCGTCGAGGCACCCCGTATACGGTAAGTAGACGTAGCACCCGGCTCCGATGACGAAAGTATCTCAAGACCAGCCACCTTGCCCTGCAAAGCCGTAGCCACACTCGTAGGCGCATTATTTATCAAGTCCGCAGCACCCACAGAAGTAATAGCCCCCGTAATATCCCGTTTCCTCATCGTTCCATAACCGACCACAACAACCTCGTCAAGCTCCTGCAACGACTCCTTCATCACCACATCGATGACACTGCGCCCCTTGACATCCGCCTTATAACTCACATACCCCGTAAACGAAAAAGTCAACACGCCATCCGCCGCGACATCGATACTGTACCTCCCGTCGATATCCGTCACAGCCCTCGCCTTGCTGTCCCTTACCGTGATATTCACACCCGGCAACGGGCCGTTGCTGTCCGTCACAACCCCCTTGACCACACGCCCCTGAGAATACAGGAACAACGAAAAAGAAAAAAACAATAACAACAAAGTTATCCTCGGTCCTATCATTTCACGTAAAACCATCATCCTATATGTTTATCATTATACTTAGATTCAAAAAAACACACACCGGCCCCCGTCGAGAAAAAAACAGAAGCCCCCTATAAAATCAAAGCCCCTCTCCCTCCTCCGGGTAAGCCAGCGTTACCCTGTAATTCACAGCACTGCCCGACTCAGGAGTAACCCGAAAAATAACAGTATGCGTAAAATCAACATATCCCGACCCCGAAAAAGGCACAAACTCCGTCTCAGACCCATCATCACAAACCTCGACAGACGCCTTCTGCGAAGCAGCAGAAAGCTCCAGCTCCACCAGAATACGCTCCAGTGCAGTACCCTCCGGCACCGTTACGGTAACCGCCGAATTATTGCTGAAATTAGGAAACACACGCCTCAGCACCTCACCCGTCTCATCCCGAAAATCAGGAAAACTCACCGAATACAATTCAGCCTTCGTATACACATAAGTCAATTCCCTCACCACCGAATACACAGCCACCTTCCCGCTCTCGGCACGGACCTCGAAATCCACCGACTCCGAAGTAAAATCCATAGGAGTCAAGCTGCCCGGCGTTACCGTCGTCCACGGAGACAACTCGATATAAGGACGCAACCCCGTCAACACCACATCCGGAGGCAAAACCACCCTTATCACCTTATTCACCTCATCAATCTCACCCACATGCTCCACAAAAACATTCTTATCGGCATTATGATACGGCTTGAACGAAAAATAAGAAATAGCCCTTAAATTTGACTTAGGATAATCATCTATATCCTTACTGCACCCGGTTGCCAATCCGAGTAAAAAAACAGCAAGCCCCAAAAAAACTGTTCTTTTTTTCATGAATTATGATTAGATTTATATTATATATTATACCATAAAAAATAAACATCAAAAAAATATCCGTCGACAATGCAAAAATAAGCGCACAAAAATTCACAAACATGCTCTTTTCGGCAAAAACACTGCTCCTTTTCCCCACAAAGACAATTTTGAGCACAATGTAACAAAAATCCCGAAAAAAAACAGGACAAAAAAAACAGAAAACCTTCCCCCCTGCCCCCCCTTCGGAAAAACAGCCGGAATACAACGACCGCAAAAAGCCGTTTCATACAAAAAAACCGAACCAAAAAGCACACATTTTTGTTCTAAAAAAAGGTATGGAATATAGAGCCTGTCCGGATTTTGCCCGAGCCGGATAATAATTCCCCTATCGGAAAATTCAGCCAAGCTCTTAGATTTTGAAACAAAAATTCTTTTGCAAACACTAAAAATTTTGGCACATTTTTTTTATTAAAAAAAATTCATTAATTTCATGGGACGGAAACCAACATCGCGTCCGTACCATGTAGATTAATAACTAACAATTTATATCTTATGAAAGTCATATTCAATATAGAATACCAAACAATCTGGGGACAAATCCTATACCTGACAGGAAGCCCCGATACCCTGGGAAACTTCGACGAAAACAAAGCCGTGCCGATGCGCTACAACGGCAACGGACGCTGGACATACGAGATGGAAATATCACAAGACGATATCCCCTTCGAATACCGTTACCTGGTCAAAGAATATGACAATGTAATAAACCGGGAGTGGGGCGACAACCGCACACTATACCCCGAAAACAAAACCCGGCACTGCCTGGTGTACGACCATTGGAACGAGCAACCCGAAGACAAATCCTTCTATTCCTCAGCCTTCGTCGACGGTATCTTCTCGCGGAACAACACCCATGAGCTGAAACCCTACCCGGTAAAAACACTGACACTCAAAGTCTGGGCACCGACCATACTGCCCGACCAGGTAGTCGCCATTGTCGACCGCAGCTCAGGCTGGGACGTGACAAATCCGAAGATTCTGGACGATAGCGCATACCCCCTCTGGACCATCTCCATACCCGTAGAAAACATAACATTCCCCTACGAGTACAAATTCGTCATCCTCAAAAAATCAGACAATACCCTGATAGGCTGGGAAACCGGAGACAACCGCACAGTCAACATATCCCTGCTCGCCGACAACGAATGCGTCGTCATATCCGGGATGCACCTGCACAACCCCCTTCCCGGATGGAAAGGAACAGGAGTAGCCATACCCGTATTCTCCCTCCGCACCGAACAAAGCCTCGGTATCGGAGACTTCGTCGACCTGCGGAAAATGGTCGACTGGGCTGCAGAAACCGGTATGCGCATCATACAGATACTCCCCGTCAACGACACCACAATGACACACACATGGGTAGACTCCTACCCCTACAACGCAAACTCCATATTCGCACTGCATCCCAACTATCTCCGCGTCGAAGAAATCGGCACACTGAAAGACACCGATGCGATGCAACGATACGAAGAATTGAAAAAAGAGCTGAACACCCTTTCCGAAATAGACTACGAACGAGTATCCCTCGCCAAAGAAGCATACATCAAAGCCATTTTCTCGGAAACAGGAAAAGAAACCCTCGAATCCGAAGCATTCAAAACCTTCTTTGCGGCCAACAAAGAATGGCTCATACCCTATGCCGCCTTCTGTTGCCTGAGAGACCGGTACGGGACACCCGATTTCACACAATGGAAAGAACACTCCACATACGACAAAGCCGGCATACAACAATTCTGTGCCCCCAGAAACATTTGGTACGATGACATAGCACGCACCTATTACGTACAATACCATCTGGCACGGCAATTAAAAGAAACACGAGACTACGCCCACAAAAAAGGAGTCGTACTCAAAGGAGACATACCCATTGGCATCAGCCGCCACAGCGCCGACGCATGGAGCCATACTACCCTGTTCCACATGGATTCACAAGCCGGAGCCCCGCCCGACGCCTTCTCGGTCATGGGGCAAAACTGGGGATTCCCCACCTACAACTGGCCCGTTATGGAAAAAGACAACTACACCTGGTGGAAAGCACGCTTCCGCAAAATGGCAGAATACTTCGACGCCTACCGCATCGACCACATACTCGGCTTTTTTCGCATCTGGCAAATACCCGAATACTCCGTACAAGGACTCATGGGGCACTTCAACCCCGCGCTGCCCTACACACTCGAAGAAATGCAATCCTACGGATTCTACTTCAGTCCCTACCGGCACGCACGCCCATACATCCGTCCGTACATGCTCGGCGAAATCTTCGGCCAATACGCCGACGAAGTAATGCAAAAATACCTCGTCAGAGAACACGACGGCTCATACACCCTGCTGCCCGAAGTAAACACCCAGCGCAAAATAGAACAGCTCATGGAACAAGAGCCCGACGAGACCCGGAGGACGACAATCCGCAATGGCCTGTTCACCCTCGTTGCCGACGTGCTGTTCCTCGAAGACCCCCAGCGCAAAAACCACTGGCATCCACGCATATCCGCACAATACACATACGGGTACAAAGCCCTGTCCGATTATGAAAAATGGTGCTTCAACCGCCTGTACGACGAGTTCTTCTACAAGCGGCACGACGAATTCTGGAAACAAGAAGCACTCAAAAAACTCCCTCCCCTCATCTCATCCACCCGGATGCTCGTATGCGGAGAAGACCTCGGCATGATACCCCACTGCGTACCCGAAGTGATGCATAAGCTACAAATACTCTCGCTCGAAATACAACGCATGCCCAAAGAAGCAAACCACAACTTTGCCGATACATGGCATTACCCATACCTGTCCGTCTGTACGACATCCACACACGACATGTCCACACTAAGAGCATGGTGGGAAGAAAACCGGGAACAAACCCAGCAATTCTACAATCACGTACTCCACCTCCAAGGAGAAGCACCCACATATTGCGAACCCTGGATATGCGAAAAAATCATAGACATGCAATTGGAATCACCATCGATGTGGGTCATCCTGCCACTACAAGACTGGCTGTCCACAGACGGGACTATCCGCCGGCAAAACCCGCAGGAAGAACGCATCAATATACCCGCAAACTCCCGTCATTACTGGAGATACCGCATGCACCTCACATTGGAAGAACTACTAAACAAAAAAAGTTTCAACCAAATGATAAAACGAAAAATCCGTTACTTTAACCGATAACACTTCACTCTCATCTCCCCTCGAAAGAGAGAAAACACTACACTCAAACTACTCATTTTCAAACAAAAAGGTCACTTTCCCCATCTCCCCTCTTGAGAGGGGCAGGGGGTGTGTCACGTCCGCGCACAGCTACCTAAAAATCAAAAACAGCCACACAAAGCCGACAAAAAACTCCTCAACCTAACCCGCACATCTCACCGTAACACACCCCTTTATCCCCTCCCAAGAGGGGAAACATACACACTAAACTACTCATTATCAAATAGAAAACAGCATCCCAGCCTCCCCTCTCGAGAGGGGCTGGGGGTGTGTCACGCCTGCGCACTGCCTCCCAAATCAAAAACAGCCACACAAAGCCGACAAAAAACTCCTCAACCTAACCCGCACATCTCACCGTAACACACCCCTCAATCCCCTCCCAAGAGGGGAATTATCCCCACTCAAACAACTCATTATCAAAGAAAAATCAGTATCCAAATCTCCCCTCTTGAGAGTGAAGTGACCCCCAAAAGTTGGACGGGTTATACATTATCCGGTAATGGAAAGAGTCCGGTATTGTACCGGGCTCTTTCCCTTTAACCGGGATTTTATTCTCCTATGGTTATAATAATCGATATATTCCTCCAAAGCTCTCGTGAAGGCTTCAGGGGATTCGAAGTTTTCGGCATAGAGCAGCTCGGACTTCATGATGGCGAAGAAGCTCTCGGCCATGGCGTTGTCCAGACAATTGCCCTTGCGTGACATGCTTTGGACCACGTTGCGCTCTTCGAGCCGTTGGCGGTAGCCGTAATGCTGGTATTGCCAGCCTTGGTCGGAGTGCAGGATTAGTCCTTCCAGGTCGTCATTCCGGGAAAAGGCTTTGTCCAACATATCGTAAATCTGTTCCATGTTGGGGGTTTCGGAGAGGTTATATGAGATGATTTCTCCATTGAACATGTCTATTATCGGCGAAAGGTACAGCTTGGCCGGACCGATGTTTATCTGCGTCACGTCCGTGGCCCATTTGCGGTTGGGGGCTTCAGCCCTGAAGTTCCTGGCGATGATGTTGGGGGCTGTCTTGCCGGCCTGGTGCCTGTATGAGCGGTAACGGACTTTGCGGATTCTGCTCTTGAGCTCCATTTCATCCATCAGCCGCCGTACGGTCTTATGGTTGGTCGTGAAGCCTCTGTTGCGCATCTCGGCCGTCACCCGACGGTAACCGTACCGGCCCTTATGTTCATGGTAAATGGATTTGACAAGTTCCTTTTCGTGTGCATACTTGTCCTTGTCTTTCAGATGTTTAAGATGATAGTAGAACACTGAACGGGCCATCCTTTTTAACTTTAGCAATAAGTCTAGGGGGTATTCCGGCCTTAGTTCGTCGATGGCTTTTGCCCATTCTCTCGTGCCCGGGCTTTCTTTTCCTCGACTAAGGCCTTCACTTTTTTTAGCAGCGCATTCTCGGCTCTGAGCCGCAGGTTTTCTGCCTGGAGTTTCTCCAGTTCTGTCTGTGGTTCTTTTTTCTTGGGTCTTGCCATGGGGCTCGGCTGTTTTATCCGGTAAAGGGAACCTCCTGTGCGGGCCTTTCTCAGCCAGGATTTTATGGTACTGCGGTCTACATCGTAACGGAGGCTCAGTTCTTGCAAAGATATTCTTTTTTTTGTATGTTCCCATATTATTCTTTCTTTTTCTTGGGTGTTGAAGTGGTATTTTGGGGTACGTATTCGGAGGCCTTGGTCTCCGTACTTTTCGTATCTCAGCAGCCAGTCTCTGACCATATGGCAGTCGAGATGTAGGGTCTTGCACAGGCTCGAGAGGGGACGGCCTCTCTTGATTTGCCTGACTATGTCCCGCTTTTCTTCTAAGGTGTGTTTCATTATTGCACTGTTTTTATTGGGTTTTTTGTCCAACTTTTGGGGGGCACTTCAGAGGGGCAGGGGGTGTGTGACGTTCGCGCACAGCTACCTAAAAATCAAGAACAGCCACACAAAGCCGACAAAAAACATCTCATCCCAACCCATACATCTCGTAAGAGGCCGACGAAGGTGACGGGGAGATATGCAGCCCAAGTTGAAAAGCAACCCTATTGAGCAAAACAAGATCCGTAAAAATCTATTTCATTCCAAGCAACAGCCATACAGACGTCAAACCACCATATCAGCCCGACTTTTACTAACAGTTACCAAATATACACCACCGAAAATCAATACGATTGCGATTCCCTTCACGAAATTGAACGAATCCATACCCAAATACACAGACACGATACAAGCCACCAAAGGCTGAATATAATTGTACATACCCGCAACCGTAGGGCGTAAGCGCTTCTGCCCTACCACAATCAACATATAGCTGACAAACGTACCGCATACGACAATGAAACATATCGCCCCGATAGCTTGCAAATCCAAGCCGTTCCAGTTCGTAACAATCAAATCATCATAAGAAAACGGCAAAATACAAATAAATGCATAAGTAAACATCCATTTCATGATAGTAATAAGAGAATACCGAGTTACAAAATTCTTAAATAACACGATATAAAGCGCATAACTCAATTGCGCCAGCAGTACCAGCAAATCACCCCAGATACTGTTATTCCCGCTGGTCGTTCCCTGATTGCTACCCAGAATCAACAACAGAGCACCGGTCGCCCCCAAAGCAATACCCGTCACTTTTTTGCCCGTAATAGGCTCTTTCAAGAAAAAAGCCGCAAGGATCATAGCCCATAAAGGCATACTCGTCGTTATAATAGACGCATCTCCCGGAGAAGTCAATCCCACCCCGAAGATAAAACACCCCTGATTGAATACGATAGCCAATAACGAAGCCCCGAACAATTTAACCATATCACGCGGAGCCACCCGTTCAGGCTTTCGGAAAAAAGATACAACCCAAAACAGGACCATAGCACCGAATACACGCATATCCGTCAATATAAGAGGCGCTACAATTCCACCAGACATGACTATTTTTGCAACAGGGGACATAAGCCCCCACGAAGCATTAGCCAAAAACATGGAAGCATGCCCGACAATAGTAAACTTACTCATATCTCAAAATATAATAACTCGATATAAACAATACCATAACCGGAATCAGCAACACAGCAACAATCCAACCGGAAACGATATTTGCAAAAAGAACACATAAAATCACAAAAGCAACAGCCACACAACATATACTCCATCTCTCACTTCGCGAAAGAAAACGTCTACCCCCCGACGAATAGAAACAAAAGTCCATCGAATACCTACCCGCACCCCACAATATCAAAATCACGTACATACCCAAAAACAACATCGGCAACGCTTTTATACTGAAAGGGTCGGAAAAATGATATTTTACCGCAACCAACATGTTGAAAGCCAAAATACCCGCAGAAATTCTCATTTGGAATCCCAAAATCAAAGTAACCGGACATACGACCTGTGCAAAAATAGTCAGCCATAAAGAAGGCAAATCACCGATACCAAGCGGGTCGCCAAAAAAGTCAGCAGCATACCGGTCATAATCAACGATCTTTCCATAACCATACGGAATCATCATCAAACCGGAAAAACAACGGAATAGCAAAATCAGATACGAACTGTAACAATCATATTCCCGCTCACGACTCAAACAATAATTCAGAATATCTCTCATACAGGGCAAAAATTGGATTTATCAATCTCCAAAAACACCACTCAATAAGAAGTCCACGCCCCGTCGACCGTAAATATAGAGCCATTTACAAACGAAGCCTCATCCGACGCCAGAAACAAAGCTACCGTTGCAATCTCCTCAGGAGAACACTTTCTCATATTCGTAATATACCCTTCGTGTACCTTATCCTCTATCACTTTCCAATTATCGATAGTAGCATCACGCGTCGTTTTCGAACCTATCAGTTTTTCGCTGTTGGCCCGGAGATTGGTATTCACCCGTCCGGGAGCCACCGCATTGCATCGGATATTCTTCTCTTTATAATTGAAAGCCACATTCTTGGTCAACCCCACAAGTCCATGTTTAGAAGCTACATAAGCCGCCCCTCCGCCTCTCGCTCCTGTCAATCCGGCAATAGAAGCTGTATTGACAATGACACCGCCACCCTGTCTTTCAAAGACAGGAATAACCGCACGTATGCCTCGCATCGGAGCCGTCAAGTTCGTAGCAATCACCTTATCCCAAAATTCATCACTAACCTCACCGACCGGGACCAATTCATCAAACACCCCCGCGTTATTCACCAGAATATCTATCCTGCCATACATGTCGAGAGTAACATCTATCATTTTCTTTACATCAGACTCCTTTGTCACATCTACCCTCACCGACGCAGCCGAAAGGCCTTTCCCGACAAGCAATTGAGCCACCTCTTCAGCACCCTTGCCATTAATGTCGGCAATCATCACTTTCGCCCCTTCCGAAGCAAACAAAGCTGCCATCGCTTTTCCATTGCCCGATGCCGCTCCGGTTATCAATGCAACTTTACCTTTTAGCCTCGTTCCTGTAGGCTGGGCATAAGCCGAACACGCCAAACCGCTAAACAAAATCAAAAAAACGTAAAACAAACTCGCACATTTCATAAAAACATCTCCTTTAAATCGTACAACTACTTTATCTCTTAATCCCATATCAATTATTTTTTAAGTAAAAGTAGTACGTACAAAAGCAATATTATTGTATTTTCGCATGAATAAATTGTAGTATTACAATATGTGGAAAGAAAATCTATATCAACCAGTAGAAGTCTTGACCCGCAAGCACACAAAATTCCCTATAGACGAACACCAACATTCATTCTTCGAAATGGTCTATGTACAGTCCGGCAGCGGTTCTTTTTATGTAAAAGAAGGAGATTTCAAAGTACAACAAACAAACTACAAATCCCATGCACTCTTCCTCATTCCGCCCGATACAGTTCACCGTTTCACCATTGACACGCACTGCGAATACATCTTCATTCGTTTCACCCCGCATTATGCAGCAGACTATCTCGGCAAACAAATAGAACAATCACTTTATACATCACTCAAACAGTGTGCAATAACACTCGACGAAAAAGACACAACAATCGTCCGTTCCCTGTTCAGACACATCGGGCAAGAAGCATCCCATACAAGAAAATACTCAAACTACATATTACAACAATGGCTTAACAGTATTCTCGTCATCGTAGCCGGCCACTTCATGCAGGAAAATTCGGCCGAATACACCTCTGCCTCGATAGAGCCCGACAAAGCAATGTACTTGTTACAATACATTCAGCAACATATCTATCAACCCGAACTTCTGAAAACTAAAGCACTCTGCAAGAAATTCAACATGGCTTCCACATACGTCGGTCAGTATTTTAAACAGCATTTTCAAGAAGACCTGCAACAGTATATCATCAGAAACCGACTCAAAATAGTCGAAAATCTATTGACAGACACAACCATGAGTATAAAAGAAATAGCTGCAAAAATGGGATACACAGACTCCTGTTATCTGGTACGAACCTTTCGTTGCCATTACAAAATGTCACCTTTGGAATTTCGAAAAAAGCAATTACAACAAGATTTATCTTAAAAAAATACTCCCCCAAAAATACCATCCAGACCTCCCCTCTCGAAAGGGGTCAGGGGTGTGTAACACCCAAGCACTGCCTCCCAAATCAAAAACACTCACTAAACCCGACAAACACCACCTCCTCAAAAAACACCTCAAACCAACCCGAGTACCTCACCGTCACACACCCCTCAATCCCCTCTCAAGAGGGGAATTATAACACACTAAACAACTCATTAACAGCAACAAAGAGGATTCCAAATCTCCCCTCTTGAGAGGGACCGGGGGGTGTATGACATCCGAGCACAGCCTCCTAAAACCAAAAGCAACTGCCCAAAGCAAAAAAATAATACCTCAAAAAAAGCAACAAATAGAAAAAAGCAGAGTGTAGCAAATCCCATTCTTCCCATTCGCTACACCCTGCCTTATTATATCCTCCGTTTAGAAAACCTTACTTTATCCCTAAACAGACAAACGCTAAAAAATATATCACCCGCACTTAGAAGTACCACAAGAAGTACAGATAAGGCAACCCTCCTGATATATCAGAGTCTCCTGTCCACAATTAGGACACCTCTGTCCGTTCGCCTTCGTACCATTCGGCAAATATTTTTTCAAAGCACGTTCCACTCCGTTTTTCCATGTATTGATAGACTGGCTGTCAAGCTCCAGGCCCGATACCAGCTTTATCACCTGGTCGATAGGCATGCCATAACGCAGCACGCCCGATATCAATTTGGCATAATTCCAATACTCAGGATTAAATTTATCCGACAGTCCCTCGATAGTAGTCTTGTACCCCCGCTTATTGATAAACTGGAAGTCGTACCGCTTGCTGCCATCCTCAGCAACAGCCTTGATAATCTTGCCCTTATTTATATTCTTCGGAATCAAGATACCATCCTCATCATCTGCCAGACCGGTAAATATCTCATAAGGATTACCGTCCTTCAAGCCGATAAACGCAATCCATTTCTCCTTATTGTTCTGGAAACGTACCACATCCGCCTCAAGCTCGGTAGGACGTTTCGGGTCGAGATGCACAGGAGCCGTTTCTTTCTTCTCCTCCTTTTTCGTCGCCAGCAACACACCCGAGCGGGAACCGTCACGATACACCGTACAGCCCTTACAACCCGAACGCCAAGCCTCCACATACAAGTTGCCCACCAATTCTTCCGTTACATCCGCAGGCAGATTTATCGTTACACTTATCGAATGATCCACCCATTTCTGAACCCGTCCCTGCATCTTCACCTTCTGCATCCAATCCACATCATTCGACGTAGCCTTGTAATAAGGCGACTTGGCAACCAGCTCATCTATCTCCTCAGGAGTATAATTATCGCGCACCTCATAACCGTTCACCCTCATCCATGTCAAGAACTTGTGATGGAATACCACATATTCCTCAAAAGCATCGCCCGACTCATCCACAAAATCGACACGCACCTGAGGGTCATTCGGGTTCACCTTGCGACGGCGGCGGTACACCGGCATGAACACAGGCTCTATACCCGAAGTCGTCTGCGTCATCAAACTCGTCGTCCCCGTAGGAGCGATGGTCAGACAAGCAATATTGCGACGACCGTACTTCACCATATCATCATACAGCTCCGGGTCAGCCTCTTTCAAGCGATTGATAAACGGATTATCCTTCTCCCGCTTGGCATCATATATTTCAAAAGCCCCTCTCTCCTTCGCCATTTCCACCGACGAACGGTAAGCAGCCAAAGCCAAAGACTTATGTACAAATTCCGAAAATTCCGAAGCCTTCTCCGTACCATACTGCAAGCCCAGAGCAGCCAGCATATCGCCCTCTGCCGTAGTACCCACTCCCGTACGGCGGCCCATCAATGTCTTCGACCTGATTTTCTCCCACAGATGTTTCTCCGTCTGCTTCACCTCTCCCGTTTCCGGGTCAGAAGCCACCTTCTCAAGTATCTTGTCTATCTTCTCCATCTCCAGGTCGATAATATCATCCATGATACGTTGAGCCAGCATCACATGCTTGTGGAAAAGGTCAAAATCGAAATAAGCATCCTTCGTAAACGGATTCACCACATACGAATACAAATTCATCGCCAGCAGGCGGCAACTGTCATACGGGCACAAAGGTATCTCCCCGCAAGGATTCGTCGACACCGTCTTAAAGCCCAAGTCCGCATAGCAATCCGGTATAGATTCCCGGATAATCGTATCCCAGAACAATACCCCCGGCTCGGCCGACTTCCACGCGTTATGCACGATTTTCTGCCATATTTTCTTGGCATCGACACTCTTGGTCACCTTCGGGTTCTTGGCATCGATAGGGTATCTCTGTATAAAAGGCTCCCCGGCAATCGCAGCCCTCATAAACTCATCGCTGATTTTTACCGAGACATTCGCACCGGTAACCTTGCCCTCCGTCATCTTGGCATCGATAAACGCCTCCGAATCCGGATGCTTTATCGACACGCTCAGCATCAACGCCCCGCGACGTCCGTCCTGAGCCACCTCCCGTGTCGAGTTGGAATAACGCTCCATAAAAGGAACCAGGCCCGTCGAGGTCAAAGCCGAATTCTTTACCGGAGTGCCCTTCGGCCTGATATGAGACAAGTCATGACCCACACCTCCGCGGCGTTTCATCAACTGTACCTGTTCCTCATCTACCTTGATAATTCCGCCGTAAGAATCGGCCGAACCGTCCATCCCGATAACAAAGCAATTAGACAACGAAGCAACCTGATAATTATTGCCGATTCCGCTCATAGGGCTACCCTGAGGCACGACATAGCGGAAATGGTCCAACAACTCCCTCAACTGTGCTACCGAAAGAGGGTTGGCATACTTGTTTTCAATCCGGGCAATTTCGCTCGCCAGTCGCTGGTGCATATCGTCCGGAGTCTTTTCATAGATATTCCCGTAGGAATCTTTGAGCGCATACTTGTTCACCCACACACGTGCGGCCAACTCATCGCCCTTAAAATACTGTAGGGAAGCTTCAAAAGCTTCGTCATACGTATAAGTTTTAGGCTCCACTTTTAATTGATATTTGATGTTTTTCCTTTAATGTTTTTTACACTTGGGTATAGTATAGATTTTGACTGAAAATTTTGACACTGCAAGTTTAATCAAAACATTTTTCATACACAAATAAAAAAGAATATATTTTTAATAGAAAGCAAAGTTTCCCAAAATAAATATTCAACATATTGATAATCACCAATATATCAAATACAAGCAATACCAAAAGTTTTCTTTTTTGTTTTTTCTTATACAAGCCCGGTTTTCTTTTTATAAAACCACGACAACCCGTACAAATACGCCCTTTCCCGCCATATTCCCCACACCGGAGAACGAAAAAAAAGGAGATACCGGCACACACACCCGATATCCCCTTGTCACAATACAGCTTTATTCAAATCAATATCCTCATTTCTTTCCGTCCGGATAAGCCACTTGCTCCCCGCTTCTCTTATCCACAGGCATATTCGCCTTCTGCCGGCGGAGATAGTCGCTCAGCTCGCGCCGCAAGACATCCGCAATCCCGGCATACATCCGGTCATTCATCAAATTATGCCGTTCCGAAATATCCCTGTCCAGGTCATACAAGAAAGACTCACCGTTCTCATAACAATAAATATATTTCATATTACCCTTTATAATCGCACTCTGAGGCACACCCACAATGCCCTTGCGTTCACCCCAATTATTCGGGTAATGGAAAAACAAAGGCCGCTCGCCCCGGATATTCTTGCCCCGGAGCACAGGCACAAAACTCTTTCCATCCACCCTCTGAGGCGTCCGGTAACGTTTCACACCCGCCATTTCCAAAAACGTAGGGAAAAAGTCCTCCACGATAACCGGCATATCCTCCTCGCTTCCGGCGCAAGTCACCCCCGGCCAGTACACAATCATCGGTTCCCGGATTCCCCCTTCCAGAAGAGAACCTTTGCCGCCCGACAGCGGAGCATTCATGTCATCGCCACGCGAATTTATATATCCCCCGTTATCGCTCATGAAGACGACGACCGTATTTTCCGAAATACCCTTCTCATCCAGATAATCCATCAAATCGCCCAAGCTCTTGTCCATCCCCTCCACAATCGCCGCATACTCGGCCTGCGCTTGGGACAATCCCCGGTTCTTATACCTCTCTATAAAACGCTTGTCCTCCTTATAAGGAGCATGCACCGCATAGTGGCTCATATACAGGAAAAAAGGCTTCTCCTTCACCAGAGCAGTATCTATCAGCCGCTTTGCCTCCAAAGTCAGAGCCTCTGTCAAGAACGTAGACGACCCGTAATACTTCTCCAAGTCGGGAACACCCCATACCTTAGCCCACTCATTGCCGATATTTCCATAATTCTCCTCACCCAGATAACTGCCCATCGCGCCCGCAGCATGGCCGGCCACATTATAATCAAAACCGATGGCCAGCGGGTCGGCAGCCGGAGTATCTATCGATCCGAAATGAGCCTTGCCCACCATCATGGTCGTATATCCGTTCTCCCGCAATATCTGGGGCAGGCACTTGGCATGGAAAGTATGCCCCACACCCTCCACCGGACAAAGCCCGTTATAATTCCACTCCCCGAAATCAAGCACATCGCTGGCACGGTCAGTAGGCGTATCCTTATGAAGCGTCCAGTTCGAAACCCGGTGTTGAGTCACATTCGCCCCTGTAAACAAGCTGACGCGCGAAGGAGAACTGATAGAGCAAGCATACGCATGAGTAAACTTCACCCCTTTCGCTGCCAGTCGCTCCATATAGGGCGTACGATACAATTCATTCAAGCTGGTTTTCTCCGGTCCGAAAGGCAGAGACGTATCCTGCCACCCCATATCGTCCACCAGAAAAAACAAAATATTAGGCCTCTGGGCCTCACCCCTTGCCATAGCTGCCTGCCCGAGGCTCAAAAGCCCTGTCGACAGCCAGACCATCGGAGTTTTATATATCCTGTTTCCTATCATATACATCACTTATTTCGATGTCGACTCTATCTCTATACTTGCACTCTTCAGCCCCTTGCCCGAGACGGTCAATTTTCCGAGGCCGGCTACCTCCTTCGACTGTACCACAACCACCAGCATACCGCTGAAAGTCGTCATCTGAGGCAGGTGGAACTGTTCCAGGCACGTCGGGTCGCCATTACAAGCCGCCCGATAGGCCAATGCACCGGACACCTTGAATTTCAGCTTCTCGGCAGCATCAGGGCACAAATTGCCATCCTTATCCACCACCTTTACCGTAACAAAAGCCAAATCCTCGCCATCCGCTGACAACACATTGCGGTCAGCCGACAACTCTATCCGCGAAGGCTTGCCGGCCGTATGCACCTCCGTCTCGGCAACCGCCTCGCCTTTCTCATTATACGCCACCACTTTCACCGTTCCCGGCTCGTATTTCGTATCCATCCACATCAAGCGATAACGCTTCTGCCGCTTAAACTCCGCCATAGAAATCGAGTCCGCACTATTCTCGGCCGTCACGCTCAAGTCCTTGGTGCGCTTGCCCTGGCTCTTCCCGTTGATAAACAACTCCGCCGTCGGATAATTAGTATACACGAAAACAGGAGTAACCTCCCCCTCGCGACCCGGCCATGTCCAATGCGGCAACACATGAAGCGTCTCCTCATCCCGGTTCCAATGGCTCCGGTACAGATAAAAACGGTCTTTGGGCAGCCCTGCAAGGTCTACGATACCGAACAAAGAAGAGTGACTGGGCCAGTCCGTATAATAAGGTGTAGGCTCGCCCAGATAATCAAATCCCGTCCATACGAACTCACCGATACCCCACGCATTATCCTCGTGCCAAATCCAGTCATCCTCAGGCAAGTTAGACCACCCGCAATGTTCCACATCATAAGACGAAGACTGATGATCATCATATTTCTTCATCGACTGGCGCACCACAGGAAACTTATACACCCCCCGAGAGCTGACTGTCGAAGCCGTCTCACTACCCAATATTATCTGCTGCGGCAACTTCTTGTAATTCTCCGGATACTTGTGTGGACGGTAATTAAAACCCGCCACATCCATCACAGCCGCCATATTATTATTCACCACCGCGTCAGGAGCGTCCATGCCCTGCGTCACAGGACGAGTAGGGTCTTCACGATGGCACACATCCTGCAACATCCGCGAAAGCTTCGGCCCGTTGTCCCCGTTCCACTGGTCGGGCACCTCATTCCCGATACACCACATCACCACGCTCGGGTTATTACGATAATGCCGCACCAGATGAGTCAAGTCCTTCACAGCCCACTCGTCAAACACCTTATGATAGCCATTCGCCATCTTCGCAGCCTTCCATTCATCAAAAGACTCCACCATCAGCATCATCCCCATTTCATCACAAGCCTCCACCAGTTCCGGAGCAGGCATATTATGAGAAGTACGTATCGCATTGCAACCCATATCCTTCATTATCCGTATCTGGCGGCGGATAGCAGCCATGTTTACGGCACCCCCCAGCGGGCCCAGGTCATGATGATTGCACACCCCTTTGAATTTTGTCATCTTCCCGTTCAGGAAAAAACCCTTGTCCGGCACGATTTCCAGCGTACGTATGCCGAAGCGGGTAGTATACGCATCCTTCTGCACATTACCCTCATACACCTTCGACTCTGCCGTATACAAGACAGGCGACTCCGGACTCCACAACTCAGGATGAGCCACAGCAAACTCCTGCTCAAACATCCCCTTGTCATAGACGCTCAGACGGCTCTCGCCCGTAGCCACAACCCGGCCGGTACCGTCCTTTATCTCCGTCACGATGCGGTAATTATCCTTATCAGCCCCTTTCGGTGTCACCCAAGACGTCTTTACACACACCTTGGCACACTCGTCCGTAACCACCGGAGTAGTGACATAAGTACCCCACGTAGGCACATACGCATCCTCAGTAATCACCAAGTGCACATTACGGTACAACCCCGCACCCGGATACCAGCGCGATGACTCCCTGTCGTTCTCCAGGCGCACAGCCAGCTCATTCTTCCCTCCCGGCTTCAAATACGGCGTTACATCAAAATAAAAAGAATTATACCCATAAGGCCAGTAACCCGCCTCCTGCCCGTTCACATACACACGGGCATGGCTCATGGCACCGTCAAAGACCAGCGTAGCCGTCTTTCCTGACTCAAACTCCGGAGCCTCAAAAGCCAGACGATACCAGCCTACCCCCACAAAAGGAAGTCCCCCCGTACGTCCCGCATGCTCCAGAGCCTCTTTCTGTCCATCCTGGACAATCGCCATCTCCTGTTTATCGTTATCGATACTGAACGGGCCATATATCGCCCAATCATGGGGCACGACCACATCCTGCCATCTACTCACATCCAGATTCTCTTTCCAGCCTTCAGCCACCTCGCCTTTGGTAAACTTCCAGCCTTTTTTCAACGTGTACTCCTTTCTACCCGTCGCATTCACCGAGGTACAAAACGCACAAACCAATAACAAACCGATAATTTTTCGCATACAATATAATATATTAAAAAAATATTCACATCTATTCCATTCACCATTCGATAAGCAAGACTACTTCACGAGAATACCCAATTCCCCGACGGTGACAAAATCCCGGTTATCGATTTCTGTCAAAGCCTCGAATTTAAAATAACGCGCCTGGCAAGGAGTATCAAAACGGACAAACTGAGCCACAGGATTATGCATAATATTGCTGAACTCGCCGCTGCACTTGCACTCCTTCCAGTCGGTACCGTTATCACTCACAAAAAACTTGTAATTATACACCGTCCCCGACTTATCCTCACCGTTCCGAGGCAGATAGCTGAAACCCGTTATCTTATAACTCTTGCCCATGTCTACGACCATCTGCTTCACGCCTTTACCCTCCGTACTCTTCCAGAAAGTATCACCGTTGCCGTCTATCGCAGCCTTGGCAGCCGTCAGGTCACCTCCCGTAGCCGAGACCACCTTCCAGTCTTTCACCGGTACCTCACTGAGCACCAAGTCCGATTCCCCTTCCCGAATCTCCTCGATACAGAAAGCAGCCACCCGTTTCATATTCACCCGGCCCCGGGCAGACGTTACGCACACCCTCAACGCCGAAGCCTCACATTCAGGAAAACGCAACAGCCTCTTATATCCGACCGTCGTCCCTTCGGCCACACGCTTCCACTCGCCATTCACTTGGGCATCCACAGCAAACGCCTCCACGCGCTGCCCCTTAGCCACATCCTCGCACAACATCACCGTATTCACCGTAGCACCCTTCCCCTGCACTTTATACATTTGGGGCGTCCCCACAGTCAGCACCCTGTACTTGTCACCGTCAGCAAGCAAGCTTCGCGACAAGTTCCGGGACACATAAGCATTCAATTCCCGGATACGGGCCGCGTCCGTCTCATGTATCAGCCCCCTCTTATCAGGAGGAATATTCAAGAGAAGCACCGAGTTCCGCCCCACCGAAGTAAAATAAATATCCACCAGTTTCGACAAAGACTTCACCTGGCTGTCCTCCCGGTCATGGTAGAACCACCCCGGACGTATCGACACATCCACCTCCGACGGATACCAGAACAACTCCTTCGCCTTCGCTATCAACTCTAAGCTTCCCAGCTCCTTCGCTGTCCCATATATGCCCAGCCTTTTGTTCTCGGCATCAGCACGCTCATATCCGCCCGGTACAAGAGCCGTTGCACTCCATTCCGTCTCACGGCCTTCACCCTTCTCATTACCTACCCAGCGCACATCATCACCCATGATAGCAGTCACGGCATTAGGCTGTAGCCGGTGTATCGTTTCATAAAAACGGGCCCAGTCATACACCTGCTTCTTCCCGTTGGGACCCTCGCCGCATGCCCCGTCAAACCACACCTCATGCACCTCACCGTAGTTGGTCAGCAATTCGGTCAACTGGTTTACAAAAAAGTCGTTATAACGAGGCGAGTCACCATAACACTCCGCATTACGATCCCACGGAGAAAGATACACCCCGAATTTCATCCCGTATTTGTCACAAGCATCCCTCAACTCCCGCACGACATCGCCCTTGCCGTCTTTCCAAGGAGAAGACGCCACCGAATGAGCCGTCGTCCGAGTAGGCCACAGGCAAAAACCGTCATGATGCTTCGCCGTAAGAATCACCATCTTAAAGCCGCCCTCCTTCAACGTCTTCACCCACTGCTCCGCATCGAGCTCCGTCGGGTTGAACAACTTCGGGTCTTCCGAGCCATCGCCCCACTCCCGTCCCGTAAACGTATTGATGCCGAAATGCAGGAAAGCCGTCATTTCCAGCTCCTGCCAAGCCATCTGGCGGGCATTGGGAACCAAGCGCGAAGCCATATCTATCTTCTCGGGAATAGTCGCCCCCGGTGGGAAAGCCAAATGCTTCACATAGTACTTTTCGCCATTCTTCGCCACCGTCAGGCCCCCCAAAGAAAGCAAGATAAATAAAGACAAAATTCGACTGAAATATTTCATATTTAACAGGTATTATTTTAACAAAAACAGGTACAAACCTCTGAATTCCAAATCTTAACTAATTTATAAACAAACACTTTAAAAAACACTCGCACACAGCCATACGCACCATGTCGCCTCCATTCATCACCAGCACTCAAAAGATGTTACCACCTGCCCACAAAAGGCCTCCGGCCCTTTCCGCCAAAGCTCAACCACCTTTCCTGGCTCTACGCTACAAAGATAATATTTTTATTAACAATTAAAAATTTCAGCCCCACTTTCACACTCCCCCACCGGACAATACAAAAACAAAGCAAGTTTCTATTATCTTTAGACAGAAGAACAAAAGAACATAAGATTTATTTATACCAATCCTCCTATTCTAATATCCTCTTTTGTCCTTGTGTTCTTTTGTCTAAAAAAATAGTTCCTGACAGACATGTTTTTATTATTTGTAGACACAAAAACAGAAGAACATAAAATTTATTTCTACCAAGCTCTCTATTTCCATACCTCTCTTATGTCCTTTTGTTCTTCTGTCAAAAAAAATAGTTCTTGACAGACATGTTTTTATTATTTGTAGACACAAAAACAGAAGAACATAAAATTTATTTCTACCAAGCTCTCTATTTCCATACCTCTCTTATGTCCTTTTGTTCTTTTGTCCAAAAATAACAGTTCTTTGACTGACAAATTTTTATTATCTGTAGACACAAGAACAAAAGAACAGATGATTTGTTTCTATCAGACATTCTATTCCCATATCTCCCTTTTGTTCTTTTGTTCTTCTGTCTAAAAAAACAGTTCACAACAGACAAATTTCCATTGTTTTAAGACATAAGAACAAAAGAACATAAGATTTATTTATACCAATCCTCCTATTCTAATATCCTCTTTTGTCCTTGTGTTCTTCTGTCTAAAAAAAACAGTTCACGACGGACATGTTTTTATTATTTGTAGACAAAAGAACAGAAGAACATAAGATTTGTTTCTATCAAATCCTCTATTCCAATATCTCCCTTTTGTCCTTTTGTTCTTATGTCTAAAAAAACAGTTCACAACAGACAAATTTCCATTGTTTTAAGACATAAGAACAAAAGAACATAAGATTTATTTCTACCAAACCATTTCCATGTCCCCTTTTGTCCTTGTGTTCTTTTGTCCAAAAAAATATCGGCCACAGTTATATACCTCAATAAACCTCAATTTCATCAAACCGGAGCCAGACACCCTGCCCTACACGATGATGGAAATCCGGTGTCTCCCCAGGGCTTTGAATCACAAATTTCAAATACCGGCCCTCCACTGAAAAATCGTCAAAGACAAGCTCATCCGTAAAAATGCCATCCCTGAAAATCTCCTTTTGCGAAAAAGACAACCGCTGGAGAGGCACGAAATTCCGGTTGTCTGTCGACACAAGAAGCTCCATCGATGCCGGATAATGCACACCCATCCCATAATTGACAGCATGACCCACTACCACCCGGGTTATCGGGGTCACCTCTTCCAAGTCCAGCACGAACGACACATCCTGGTCATACCACCCGCACCATTCCATATCCGTATGCTTGTCCGAACCCTTGACTCCATTCGTAAGCATATACACCTCTGCATTCTTATTCCCCGATACCGGTTTGGCCGTTGCCTTGTTCCAGCGCACAGGCAAATTCAGGATCTCACCCTTGCGCACATTTCCCGCAAACGCGGCAGCCCTGACCGTAACACTATCAGACAACACCAGAGAATCCGTATACAAAGCCGACGTCGCAAGCGGTTCCGTACCGTCCAGAGTATACCGCACATCCACATCCGGCCTTATACACGACAAGTCCGCCACCAGTTTGCCGTCCACAGGAGTCACCTTATGGTCCAGATTATACATCGACTTGGAATAATTGATGTCCATATACTCCCATCGGGCTGCCAGCCCGTCCAGCCGTCGCACAAAAGACGCCCAGTCCTTCGTATCCTTCCGTGCCCACGCAATATCCGCCAAAGCGGCCACCCGGGGAAACAACATATACTCCAGATGCCGGTCCGATTCTATAAACTCCGTCCACATAGAAGCCTGCACACCCCATAAATTATCAGAAATCTCCGCACCCCACGAAGGCTGCACCGGCTCATACTCATAAATATCCTTCAACGTATTGTTCCCGAAATAAGCCCGGGGTTCAAACCATTGAGGACCCTGATAATAATCCAGATACACAATCTGGGAAGGAGTCATTATAAACCTGTGCCCCTGTTCCGCAGCCTTATATCCGGCCTCGCCCAACCCTTGCCAAGCAAGTATCACGGCCCCATCCGGAATTTTGCTGTTCGTCCATTCATCCCAGCCTATGGCCTCCCGGCCACGCTCCTGCACATACTTCGTCATACGAGCCATAAAATAACCCTGCAAATCCTCCACATCCGTAATGCTCAATTCCCGCATGCGCTTCTGGCATTTCGGGCAGCTCTTCCAAGCCTCCTTTATCGCCTCATCCCCGCCCAGATGCACATACCGAGAAGGGAACAAATCCATCACCTCATCGAGAATATGTTGCAAGAAGACAAAAGTCTCGTCATTGCCCGCACAATACTCCGTATTGAAATTGACGCCCCCCATTCCCGGCAGCACGGCAGTATAATGCTTCACCGAAGGGCACGCATACTGAGGATACGCCACCAGAGACGAATTGGTATGCGCCGGCATCTCTATCTCCGGAATCACTTCGACCTGACGGCGGCTCGCAAACGCGACGATATCCCGGATATCATCCTGCGTATAAAAGCCTCCTACCGGAGTATCCTCCCCCGGTTTCATTGGATTCTTTTTCAACGAAAACGGACCCTCACGGTACACCCTCCAGGCGCCCTCTTCCGTCAATTTCGGATACCTCTTTATCTCCAGCCGCCATCCCTGATTATCGACCAGATGAAAATGAAGCTTATTTATCTTCATCATCGAAGCCGCATCGATAATCTTCAGTACCGTCTCTTTCGGAACAAAATATCGCGACACATCCAGCATCAGCCCCCGATACCCGAACCGGGGCTTGTCACTTATCTCCAGTGCCGGAATACTCCACTCCGTTCCGCTTACAAGCAGACGGCTTTCCAGCTCGGCCGGCAACAGTTGGCGCACCGTCTGCAACGCATAGAATGCCCCCTTCACCCCCGAAGCCTTTATAAGTATCCGCTGAGGAGTAACCGAGAGAGTATAAGCCTCCTCCGGCAAACTCTCGTCCGTTTCGACACACACATCCGCAGTAGCGACATCGTCCGCCGCTCTCAACACAAAGCCGGCCGATTTCTCGAACAAGTCGGAAAAATCAGACAACACCTCGGCATACATATCCCCATCCGAAGCATAAGTCGTATTCCGGGAAAATGCAAAATTCCCCCTCTTCAACTCCACACTCTCCGGCACAGGAACCACACATGTCGCATCGCTGCACTCCGATTTTCCCCCACAACCCGTCACGACGAGCAGCAACAAAAAAATAAAACCGATACCTTTATTTATCTTCATAATCTTTCTTTCCTGAAAAAAGAAGTGTGCCGAAAACTCCCGATTTGCCGTTCCGAATTCAACGAAGCCCTCAACTCCCCCTGAAGCATCCCTGCCTCGGGAACGAAAGCCCCCTCTCCATTCAGAGCAACAAGATAAAGAACCTTGGGCACACTCCCGTCTGTTACTATAAAATTATTAATATCCTGGATTCTGGTCCGACAACGATATTTGGTCGTTAGAACTCATTTCCATTCTCGGTATAGGAATCAGCTGGTTCCGTATCAGATAAGAATCCCAGTCCTCCGAACCATCGTTCGGATACCAATACTCCCTCCACGGAGAAGAATATCCCACACTCACGCCATAATTATAACAAGCAGCCGTAATACCGTCATTATTGTTACGCATCAGTATCTCATTCTTCCGCCATTCGATTCCCCGGCGGCGGGTATCCGTAAAGCCGTCAAACTCAGCCGCCAGCTCAAACAAGCGTTCATGGAAAATATACCGGCGCACCTCATCCTGCGACATCGACGCCTGCAAATCCTTCGGATAAGTAGTAGGAGTAGCCGCCGAGTTGCGGGCCCTCTGCAACACCAGGTTTACCAGTTCTATAGCCCGTCCCGTATTGCCCAGCTCATTCTCCACATCAGCAATCAGCAACAAGAAGTCCGCATAACGGTACACATACAAATTATTGTCCGCATAACGCCCCGAACAGTTGGTTGTCATATACTTGCCGAAATAAGGCCAGTCGTTTATATTCCAGGAATCAGCCGTCTTGGTCTGGCAGAAAGTTACCTCCAACAATGAATCCAGTTCCGCAGGCTGCGGATTCGTTACATCAGCATACCTCTCGAAATCCGAATAATCAATCGAGTCCACAATCGCCTGCACGATCTCCGTTATAGGTTTCTTGATAGGCGGACGCCCCGGAACCACCACGACTTCTTCCCAGCCTATCGTATCCAGGCGGCTCTTCAGCACATAAGGATACGCAGCCTGAATCTCCTTCGACGGAGCATTATTTATATACTTGACCCACTGCGATACAAAAGTAACCTTCAAGCGAGGGTCATCCTGATACGTGCCCCTTGCCCAGTTGTAAAAAGACTTGTTAGGCTGGGAACGGCCCCACGTCTCACCGGGAGAACAATTCTGCGGTGAGAAAGTCCAGTGCAGGGAATTATAACCCACGTTCTCCGTCGTGTTCATCGTCGCATCGATAACGAAAACAAACTCCTTGGAGAAGTTCAGACGCTGGCCGTTGAACAATGTCCTGAAATCTTTTTCCAAGTCAAACACATTAGCCGAAAATACCGAATCGCCATACACCTTGGCCTGGGTAAAATACTCCCGGCTCGACTTCATCTCCGGCCACGACCGTTTCAGCTCCCCGGTCGCCCAGCGGTCACCCTGTTCAGCAGCCCACGAGTTGCAACCCATCAGCCAGTACAACTTCGCCAGATAAGCATAAGCCGACGCCTTGCAAGGAGCCGTAGGAGACGAGCTCGACAGGGACGATGTAGACGACAAGTCCGGGATAGCCTCACGCCAGTCCTTCTCTATCTGGTCCAGTACCTCTTGGCGGGAAGCCCGGGGCATAGACAGGTTCTCCTTATTGGCAGGTTCCAGCCTCAACGGGACACCTCCATAGAAAGTGTACAGGCTATAATAGCAGACACCCCGCAAAAACTTCGCCTGCGCCACCATGTTTGCCTTGGAACTCCATTCGGCACTCCGGTCGCTGTTACAAGCCTCTATAAAAATATTGCAATTGGCAATAGCCTGATAAAGAGCTCCCCACACCAGATTATTAAACTCATTATCCACCGGAATCACGCCGTTTGTATACTGGCACCGGTTATCCGAAGGATTGAAAGACGTCCAGCACAGACCCGACGCTTCCGTATTAATCTCCGGCAACAACTGGGCAAAAGAACCCTGCACAGCCATCAAGCCGTAAATGCCATTCAGAGCCAATTGAGCCGATTGTTCACTTGAATATATCACATTCTCCGTTGTCGTATATTTAGGTTCCTCGTCCAGACAAGACCCCAGAAACAACAATGACGACAGCAGATACAATATATTGATTTTTCTCTTCATAACTTGCATAAATTAAAATGAAACATTGAGTCCGAATATATAAGAACGAGTATGCGGATAAGAACTCACATCAATGCCCGGACGAGTGCCGTCAAAAGCAAAACTGTTCACTTCCGGGTCATACCCCGTATATTTCGTTATCAAGAAAGCATTCTTGACAGACGCATAAATGCCGACACTCTTAAACCCTATCTTCGATACGATTTTCGAAGGCAAATTATAACCCAATGTTATATCCGAGCAGCGCAAGAAGCTGCCGTCCTCGATATACTCGTCAATCACGACCTTGGGAGTCACCGAGCTGAACGACGGTATCGTATTGCTCGCATACGCCCCTATCCAAGGATTATCCCCGCGCCACATATTGTAAAACGAATCCTTGTACACCATAGACGAAGAGTTCGACGGCAACTTGAAGTAACGATTGTTCGTATTCAGAATGTCATTGCCGTACACACCGTTAAACGTCATCGAAAATGTCAAGTCCTTCCACGTAAAGTCTGTCTGAAAACCATAATTGAATTTCGCATTCGGGTTACCCAAAATCACACGGTCCTTTTCGTTGATGACCCCGTCGCCGTTCTGGTCTACAAATTTCAAGTTACCCGGCTTCAACGTATTGATGGAAGACGTATTCGTCACCTTCTGCAAATACGGGTCATTCTCCTGGATGATACCATCCGTCTCATATCCGTAAAACAAGCCCGGAGCCCTGCCGGCAATGAAAATATTGGCCTCTCCGAAATGGTCCCCGATGCTGTTGCCCATATAAGCCTTCCAGTACTGTCCCGTTCCCCACTCCTTTTCAGGCAATCCGAAATCCAGAATCTCCGGTTGGTTAAACGCTATGTTGCCCGAAAGCTTCCAGGTAAAATTCTTCGTCCGCACGATATCACCGTTAAGGGTGATTTCCACACCCTTGTTACGCAAACTACCCTGATTTATAACAATCGACTTATAACCCGTCGAAGGCGGCAAATCCTTCTGTATCAACAAGTCATTAGTAGTCTTCGAATACAGGTCTATCGTTCCGCCGAGACGATACTGGAAAAACGAGAAGTCGATACCCACATTATAAGAACGCGTACGCTCCCACTTCAAAGCATCGTTGGGCAATTTGTCCACGACCACGCCTATCAGCTTATCGCCCGAGCCATTAGCCGATTGTCCCGGCTTTGTAGCCCCCTGAGGCGTATTCACAAACGAACTTCCATAACTGGCAAACGTACTGTACGGGTCTATGGACTGGGAACCCGTCTCCCCGTAACCGGCACGCAGTTTCAACTGGTCTACCCATCTGACATCCTTCATAAACTTCTCCTGTTCCATACGCCAAGCCACCGTAGCAGCAGGGAAATACGCCCAGCGGTTACCCTTCAGGAACTTGCTGGAACCATCACCGCGAATCGAGGCCGTCAACAAATACCGTCCGTCCAGAAAACTCAGATTGGCACGCGCCAGGAAAGACAACAACTGGTAGTCACTCTGTATCGGTTGCTTGACCTCTGTATTTCCTGCCATATGCAAGCCGTTGGAACGGAAATCATACACGTCGAAATTATTACCCACGACCAACGTATTCAACGAATTATAATCATCATAAGTAAGACCCGCAACAGCATTGATATCCACAATACCCTGCACTTTGTGGTTAAACTGGAGCACGTTCTCCACCGAATAGTTGCTCCGGTTAAAGTCCGTTTGCGTCAAATAACCATTCTGGGCGGCACCGTCCCACAACGTAATATTGAACCATCGGTCACGGTCCTGAATCGCGATATTACCACCGGTACGCAGATTATAACTCAAAAACTTGCATATCTGCCAAGTCAAGTCGAGCGACCCGCGAAAAGCCTTCTCCGTCGTCTTGTCATCATAATCATCCACCCATGTCCACACCGTAGCCCGGTCGGCAAGGTTCGGAGTCTCCAGTTCCATTTCCTCCTCCGTACGTACATACGGAGCACTGTAAAGAGCCACATTGGAAACAGCACCGGTAGCTCCCCCCGTAGTATTACCGCCCGACATCATGTCATTCTCTTTCAAAGAACCGTTCAATGATAGAGCAATCTTCACCGACTTCGACAAGTCCGCATTCAAGTTCACACGCACATCACCCTGGCGCAATCCCGTACCCTGTACCAGACCCTCGATATTCTTGTACGAAGCCGAAGTAAAATAAGTAATCTTGTCCGAACCACCATTTACCGTCAAAGAATAATTCTGAGAAAACGCCGTACTGTAAATCTCCTTCTGCCAGTCGATAGGATTCAGCAACCTCCATTTCCCCGGAAGCTTCGAATTCTCTCCCAACTTACGGTAAATATCATTCCCGTCTATATAATACTGGTAAGAATCATTCCATTCCAACTGGCCCGTCTCCGGATTCGTAATCTGCAACATCCAGTCATCCCCCACAGCATTGGCAGCCTTTCCGCCAAACACCATACGGCCTATCGCATACTCTTTCAAGTTCATCATTTCCAACAGGCGGGCTGCATTCGCCAGCGTAAAGTTTGCCGACGCTGTGACTGTCGGCTTGCCCGACTTACCCCTCTTGGTCGTAATCAAGATAACACCGTTAGCTCCGCGAGACCCGTAAATAGCCGTGGCTGAAGCATCCTTCAATACCTCGATGCTCTCTATATCCGCAGGGTTCAACGAACTCAAAGGATTAGACGCTATCGTAAAAGTACCGTCATTGCCCGAGTTCGCAAACTCCCCGGCCGAAGCCTGAGGAATATTGTCTATTACATACAACGGCTGGTTATCACCACGCAAAGAGTTGGCACCCCGTATCGTCACGGAAGAAGCCGCTCCCGGAGCCTCCGTAGAAGCCCCCACCGACAACCCCGCTATCTTACCCTGCAACAAGTTATCTATACTGGCCACCTTCGCCACATCCTTCTCATCCGGACGGAACGACGACACGGCACCCGTCAAGTCGCTCTTTTTCATAGTCCCGTATCCTATCACGACTACCTCGTCCAGTACCTCGCTATTCTCTTTCAAGACAATCTCCAGATTCCTGTTTTTGCCCACTGCCACATCCTGGGACTTCATCCCCACGAAGCTAAAGACCAATACAGACTTCTCAGAAGGAACCGAAATGCTGAACTTACCGTCCAAGTCGGTAACTGTCGCATTAGTCGTTCCCTTTATAAGCACATTCACTCCCGGAATGCTCAAGTCGTCCTCCCCCTTGACCGTACCCTTGACTATAATCTGGGCAAACGAGGCAGAAGCAACAACCAGCATACACAATAATACTATATAACGTTTTTCAAACTTCATCTCATATCTATTTTAGAACCCGTTTATCATTTATCGGAAAATTCAGATTGGCCCTAAGAGCCTGTCCGAAACTTGATACTGATTGGAAAATTATAGACAGGCTCTTAGGTATGCTTTTAATTAATAACCAACTTTACCGTATGGCTCCTACCCCCCTGGACGACCTTCACCAGGTATACACCGGGCTGAATATCTCCCACCGGAACAGAAGTCTCCATCTCCGTCAAGACAAGTTGCCTTACCACCCTGCCCTCGACAGAATACATCTCCAGCAATGCACTCTCAGAACCATCCTTCAATACCACACGCATCAGCCCGGCCGACGGCTCCCGGCCGATGACGAACAACCCATCGCCGGCATCCGACTTCACCGCCTCTATACCCGTAGGAATCATATCGACCTCGGTTATCAATGTATCCACATTAGAAGCGATAATGTCATTCTGAGCACGAATCAGGCTCTTGTAGTCATCTACCCGCTGGTCATTACCCATATCGAAATACATCGTACCCCGGCAATCATTATCGATGATAAAGCGCTGCTTCCGCTTCACCTGGTTCACACCGTTATAATACTTCACAGTTCCTCCACAGTCCCATTGATTCAAATCCGGGTCAAAGTTGTCGTCATTCATGCCATATTTCTCAAACAAATCTTTATACCCTTCCTCACCATTATTCACAAGCAATACTCCATACGACAACAGTATCTTATCCTTCGGGTAACCCCAATTGACGAAACTGTTATAAGCATTCTCATAATAATTCCAGTAATAAGTCTCCTTATTAGGCCCATACAGTTGGAAAGTAAAATAATCCACATCATCCAACAACCCCTTTTTGAAACCATTGTAAGACACCGCATGCAAAGAACAAGAAAAAGTCTTCTCCGGAGCATCCGCCATTACCTCGGTAATCAGGCGTTCCACCACATTATTATACACATTCCAGTCATTCGTCGAGTACATCCATTCCAAGTCCACATCCAAGCCGTCGCATTGAGATAGCAGCACCTTCGCATCACGAATCAGATTATCGACGTTCTCTTTCTTGTTCAATACACCGTTAATCCATTTCGTCCCGTCCGGATAAATAATGCCCATACGTATCTTGAAACCCCGATGGTTTTTATAATAACCGCGAATAAAATCCATCATTCCCAGATAACTCTGAGAGTCCTTGCCCAGATTCTCCGGATCATCCCCTTTCCAATACGCATTCAAGTAGATGTTATCCCAGTTGCCGATGTTCCACGCATAAGGCTTCGTCGCATCACTGCCGATAGCGCCCGAACGGTCCGAACCCCAAACCATAATCTCATCCAGTTTTCCGTCAAAGTCCTTGCCTATCGTCAACGTGCTCCCTTGGAAAGCCGGGACAGCCGTAATCGTCATATCCTTTCCACCCAGCACTATCGTCCGGGTTCCTATCTTGTCATGTATCTGCGACTCAAACTCGCCCGACTCGCCATAAGACCCGATACCCACACTTACCGGATTGAAAAAACGCCCGGTTAGAGTCCCTGCCGCCGGTTTCAGATAAACACTGACAAACTGCCATTTGCCCGTTTCCAGCTGGTTCTTCAGCGTAGCCGTCGTGCCGCACAAGTTCACGATAAGCTCTTTCTCTGCCTCACTTCCCAATTTTATCACCACGCAATTGTCATCATCGAGATAATTCGAGAAAAGCTCCGCACCCTCTACCCACGTATCTATATACATCCAAGTAGAAAAAGAAGCCTTCGCCGTAGCACCGTAGCCGAACCGCTCCGTCGGGTCAAATGGCGTTCTGCCGTCCTTCGCCGACATCACAGCACCCTTGCCCTGAAAATCCATTACACCCGTACGACCCTCGAAATCAGCCAGATAATTCACATTCGTAGGAGTAGCCGAATTATCCGGATATTCCGGAAACAAAGAACCGTCTTGCTGTACCTTGGCCGACAACAAAATCAAATCGTTTGTCATCAAAAACATATCCCGGTTGATTTTCGGACGGTCCGTAAAGCGCATCAGGTTCGTATAACCCGTCACTACACGATATTTCATCTCAGAATTATCCGTCACGGCAACCCGGGTGATATTATCGAACTCCCCGTGATGAGACAATTTATAATCGACCAAATTATCACACTGGTCCTGGTCGCACTTCCAATACGCAACCAGAGCGTCATAATTCGGATTAAACTTGTTCAACGTATTATTCCAGAAAAAATCATCCTGTTCCAAAGCCCTGGACCAGACACGAATCTCATCGATTTGCCCCTTAAATCCATCAGCTATTACACAGCCCTTTTCAGAAAAAGGCACTCCGGAAGCACCAAAAGTCCCGGGCAAGCTCCCCGAAACAGCCACCTCCTCATTATTGATAAAAGCCTTCACAGCCCCCTGCTGCACAGTAACCGTCAATTGAGACCACTTATTCAGCAAATCTCCCGCCGTTATTGTAGCCGTACCGCCGCCGGCCTTTACTAATATCTGCCGGTCAGCACTCAATTCTACGGAAAAATTATCCTGGCCAACCAACTTTGCCTCTGTCCAGGCCGTCGGCTTCAGCCACATCTGGAAAGTAGCCCCCCCGCCATTATCCAACTCCGTAATTGTAAAAGCAGAAACCTTTCCCGCACCACTCTCATTCTCCAAAGCAAAATTTGTCGTCTGGGCAAAAACCGTCGATACCGTTGCCGCAAACGCAAAAGCCGATACTAAAAAATTTTTCATAATATTATTTTATATGATTATAAAAAGAGGAGTATAAAGACAAATACAAAAAACACGACAATGCCATTTCTGGACGAAAGATACCCTATGGGACAGAAAAGACTCCCTTCCGTCCAAAAACGACACTGCATTATTTTCCCTAAACTCAGTACCTGAAAAAATCTTTATTAATCAAAAAAGAAAAATCAAAGTACCACTTTCCGAGTAACAGTTCCGACCTTAACTAAGAACAACCCCTTCTCTTTTACAGGCACATTTACCAAAGTAGAAACCTCATTTACCTTACTTACCAGAACACCGGCAGCATTATAAATCTCGATAGGCTCTTTAGCATCCACAATGCTTATCGTTCCATTATTGGCCCATACAACTACCTCGTTATTAAAATCAGTCTGCGATACAGATACCGTAGGAGGATTATCTACAAATCCGGGATCCTCATTATTATTTCCGGGATTATTTTTATCATCGATTGCATCGATGGTTTCCAATTTGAACGAACGGAACAAGATGACAGAGTTATCGGCCAAACTTCCCAACCACATCTTTATGGCCAGAGGCAATTCCTTATAATTAGGGTCATTATTATCTTCCATATAGAAATCAAGTATCCCCCTGTTCCAGTAATCATTATAAGCAGCATAGACACCCAAGTCAAACTGACGGTACGAAGGACCCGCATCCACCCCGTCATACGCCGAAGTCGCCAACGTCAACGAAATTTTACCATTCTCTTCCGGAGTAATTACCCGGTAATCTATCGTCAGACGGTAATTCTGGTTCAACGGCATATCCGTTCCACCCAACCAGCAGAGAGTCGCATTAGGGAACGACTTCGGGCACTGCACACCGCCCGGATAAGACTGCGCAGCCTCTTTCCCTATGATGCACAGCAGATTTTCACTACCGCCATTCACTATCTGTACCGATTTATAAAACTCCTCGAAAGTCGCTTTATCCGCTTCCGACATATTAGCATAAGAGTCAGTAACCGGGCCCACGACATCACCACCGGCATAGCAGGCAAGGCCCACACCTCCATTACCATTATCGGCCAGACGGAAAGGGGCCTTGCAATTCCAATTGGTAGAAGCCATTTCCTTAATAAAAATACTCTCGGCACTACCTACGGGCATTTCGCTAAACTTCCAAGTTCCCGGAGCATAATCCTTAGCACTCGCTCCAACTACACACAACAAACCTGTTGCACCAACAAGTAAATTTCTAATTTTCATAATATTCAAAATTTAGTTAATGAATAATTAAATTTGTTCAGTGCAAATGTAAAATAGAGCCGGCTATCCCTTTTTTGATAACATCCAATTATTTTATAGAATCATCCAAAAATACCCCTAAAAGCCCTATAACAGAAAAACTTTGGACAAAAACAAAAATCGACGGAATATATTTGACATACATTCGTGCCACACACAAAAATCAACTATCATGATGAAAAAAAGTAGTATAACCATCGTCCTGTTACTGTCCATGTTCATACATCTCCGGTCTCAGGAACTCTCCCACTCCACCTATCTGGTAGGATACAATTTGAACAGTACCGAATACATCAGGCAAATCGATTTCAGCCGGTTCGATTACATATACCTGATGGCCGCCCCCGACTGGAAAGACGTAGACTTCGGGCAACCCTTCGAAAAAATCCGGCAACAGCTCGTCACCACACACCAGTATACCGAAGACAAAAATACCCCCGTCGTACCCTACCTTATACACCGGGCCCACAAGTCCGGTACAAAGGTGCTCCTTTCCTTTGCCGGTGAAGGATTCAGGCAAAAAGTCGAAAACCCCGAGACCCGGCACAAATTCATCCGGTTCATGACCGACTTTATAAAAAAATACGATTACGACGGCATTGAAATAGACTGGGAAAGCGACTTGAGCCTGCCCCTACACGCCGATTTCATAAAAGAACTCAGAACCGCCCTCGATACCCTCGAAAAAGAAACAAGAAAAAAACTCTACCTCACCACAGCCCTCCACTCCTGGCAGAAATATTCCCCCTCGCTCGCACGACAACTGTCATCGCACGTCGACTGGCTCAACATCATGACATACGACATGGGAGGAGGAATATGGGGCAACACAGCCAGGCACAATACCCCCCTCGACCAGATAGAGCGCGAGATGAAAAACTGGGACGTATTCGACCGCAGCCGGCTATGCATAGGTCTCGCCAACTATGGATTCATATACCACAACATAATCCCCGGTCAAAAGGTCGAAGGAAAACTTAGCCGATACGGCAGCTATATCAGTTATAACAAAATGATTCCCCTGCTCCGGCAAGGCTGGACAGAAGAATACGACACAGCAGCCAAAGTCTCTTATTTCTATTCCCCCGACAAGAAAAGCTTTATCACAATGGACACCCCCCAAAGCATCCGGACCAAAATCGACTGGATAAAACAAAACCGCTACAAAGGAATATTTTGGTGGGAATTCAGTTACGATACCATACCCCCAGCAAAAAAAGGCGGCAAAATAAAACACCACCTCATCGATATAGTAAAATAAAAAAATTTACTTCCCCGTCCTTTGCCGGGCGGAGTATGGTTTCCGGCAAAGGACGAGGATAGACCCGCACTTGCCTCGCCCGAAACACACCCGACAAGCATATAGGTCGGTCATATTTTTCAAAAATATATATTATAAATAATACTAAATTCACAATTATATCTTATTTTATTAATTATATATCTATATTTGTCAAGAATATCAAGGATACACGATATGCATTACAGACTTCAATTAACCTTATGTACACTTATTTTCCTATCAATCCAAGTACTCAATGCACAAGCCGAATTCTATTTCAAACAAATATCCCTAAAAGAAGGACTGAGCCAGCCTACCGTAAAAGCCATACTCTACGACAGCAAAGGATACATCTGGATAGGTACAAGAGCAGGACTGAACCGCTTCGACAAACACGAAGTCAAGAACTACTTCAACGAATATGATAACCCCGCCTCCCTGCCCGACAACCAAATTACAATACTTACAGAAGATTCACTAAACAATCTTTGGGTAGGAACCTCCGGAGGCTTAGCTTTGTACAACCGGAAAAACAATAATTTCTCTACCATAACAGTCAACGGCAAAACAATCTATGTTTCCACATCGATATCCGTAGAAGACGGAATCGTTTTCGGAGGATACAACCTATACAAATACAGTTACCTGACCCGACAAATCAAAGAAATAAAATACGAACGGAAACAAAAAGACTTTATCACTTTCATACACTCCTGGAACAACGGACTATGGCTATTGGGAACCCGGTGGGACGGATTATGGCTATACAACCCCAATACCGGGCAAATGCACCATTCATTTGTCCAAGAAAAAAACATATCAGCTTACTATATCGACCGTTCCGGAAACCTCTGGCTCTCTCCATACGGCAAAGGCCTGCAATGCTACTCCCCCCAAGGACAGCTGCTGAAAGAATACCACACCCGTAACTCACAGCTCACCAATGATATCATACTCGACATAACCGAAAAAGACAGAAATATATGGATAGCCACCGACGGAGGAGGCATCTGCATACTGGACAAGCAAAAAAATACCATACATAACATCCGGCACATGCCGGGCGATGCAACCTCCATACCGGCAAACTCGATAAACTGCCTGTACCTCGACCGGGAAAACAACATGTGGGCAGGAACCATACGGGAAGGACTGCTGTACGTCAGAAACGTATACATGAAAACCTATTGCGCTGTAACCCCGGAAAACTCCTACGGGCTAAGCGAAAATGCCGTAATCTGCCTGTACGAAGACAACCGTCATACCCTATGGATAGGAACCGATGGAGGGGGACTCAACGCCATGAATCCTCGTACAAAGCAATTCAAGCATTTCACTTCCAAAAACACCGAAAAAATTACCTCCATCACACAATTCTCTCCGGACAAGCTGCTGCTATCCACATTCGGAGAAGGACTATACACCTTCAACACCCGGACACACACTTTCGAGCCCTTCCTCTTCATCAATCGGGAAATAAACGACCGGACTTACCGAACCGGTCGGAACATATATCTCCACAATGCAAGTAATAACAAAATCTACTTTTTTTCCGACAGTATCTATGCCTACCACACCGGAGAAAAAAAATTCCACGGAATACACTACAACACCCAACCCGACAAAACTGTCATCACAAGCTCCCTGAACCGCTTTTACAGCGACCGGAAAAAATCCTATCTCTTCAGCATCAGCAACATCTTCGAATTAGACCACGAAAAAGACGAACTCACACCCGTCTATTACGCAAAACACCCCGCCATAATCAACAGTGTATGCAAAGACCGGATGGACCGTTTCTGGATAGGGACCAACAAAGGCCTCATCTGCTACAACCCGGCCACCCGGCAAAGCCGGACCATAAAAACATCCCTGTTCCATGAAATATCCGCTATCGTACACGACTCCGGAAACCGGCTTTGGATAGGAGCTCAAGGTATGCTCTTTACCTACATTATCAACGAAAACAAATTCGTTATCTGGGGCGAATCCAACGGAGTCAGCCCTAACGAATACCTCACAGGAGCCACCCTCACCACCCATTCCGGAAACATTTACATGGGAGGCTCTTCCGGACTCCTGTATATCAACAACAATATACGGTTCGAAAAAGACCTCCATCCCGCTTTCGAAATCACAGACATACAACTGAATGGCTCCACCGTCCTGAACCAGAAAAACACAATCCCCTCCGAACTCGAAATACCGTGGAACCATACCTCCCTGGCTATCAAAATACAAGTGACGGAAAACGATATCTTCCGCAAAAAAATATTCCGTTACCATATCTCAGGAGCACAAAACTCATACGACATAGAAACGTACGACCATACCCTGATGATACACGCACTCGCTGCCGGGAAATACACGATAACAGTCTCCTGCAACCTCCAAGACGGAAGCTGGAGCCGGCCCGTCAAACTCCTTGACCTCCAAGTGACACCCCCCTGGTGGAAAAATGGCTGGTTCATCTACTCCCTGCTCCTCTTCTTCGCCCTGTCCATCATAGCAGCAGCAACCTACTCCACCCGACGTAAAGAAAGCAAGCTCAAATGGGAAATGAAAGAACACGAAGAAGAAGTAAACAAAGAAAAAATACGCTTTCTGATAAACATCAGCCACGAACTCAGGACACCGCTGACCCTGATTTATGCCCCACTCAAAAGACTGCTCAAAAACAAAAAATTCGAAGACGACACACAAAGACAACTAACAGGCATCTACAAGCAGACAAAACAAATGAGGAACATCATCAACATGGTTCTCGATGCCCGGAAAATGGAAGTCGGGCAAAACAGGCTATACCTGCAACAACACCCGCTCAACGAATGGATTAAAAACATCACCGAAGACTTCAGATACGAATTCGAGAACAAAGGAATCGACATCCGTTATGAACTCGACGACCAAATCAAAAACATCGTTTTCGATGCCAACAAATGCGAAATCGTACTCTCTAACCTGCTCATGAATGCACTGAAATTCAGCAACGAAAACACAGAAGTCACGATAAAGACCGAAATCCGCAACAACAATGTTCAAGTGCTCGTCAAAGACCAGGGCATCGGACTCGGAAACATCACCGAAGCCCAGTTATTCACCCGATTCTCACAAGGCTCCCACCAGTTACAAGGAAGCGGCATAGGACTCTCATACGCCAAGACCCTGATCGAAATGCACCAAGGACACATCGGAGCATACAATAACCCCGACCAAGGCTCCACTTTCTATTTCGAGTTACCCCTTATCCGGGACGAACAAGTCATCCGATGCAAAGAAAAAAACTATCTCAACGAGCTGCTCTACACACCCAAAGAGACATTGCAGCAAGAAGAGCCCGCGATAAACCTCTCAAAATACACGATACTCATCGTCGAAGACGAAAACGACCTCAGGCACTTCCTGGCCGACAGCTTGTCCGGACAATTCTCCAAAATATACAC
The DNA here is from genome assembly GCF_015097275.1 of Coprobacter secundus subsp. similis. Taxonomy (GTDB): domain Bacteria; phylum Bacteroidota; class Bacteroidia; order Bacteroidales; family Coprobacteraceae; genus Coprobacter; species Coprobacter secundus. The sequence continues at coordinate 60,072 of NZ_AP023322.1, read as the reverse complement.
CGCAGCCAACGGCACCGATGCCCTGCCCACAATACAAAAATACCTGCCCGATATCATCGTCAGCGACGTCATGATGCCCAAAATGGACGGATTCACCCTCTGTAAAACCATAAAATCAGATATCAGTCTGAGCCATATCCCTGTAATTCTTCTCACCGCACGGAACGATCAGGAAAGCACCTCTTTAGGATACAAGTTAGGAGCCGATGCCTATCTCGCAAAACCCTTCGATATAGAATTCTTACTAACCCTGATTCAGAACCAATTGCGAATCCGGGAACAAATCAGGAAACGTTACCAAGAGAATACGGCCATACTGCTGCCCGAAGAAATGACATTCAGCAATGCCGACGAAGATTTCATGCTGAAACTGAACAAGACCATCAAGGAAAACCTGCCCGAGCCCACACTCGACGTGAAATTCCTGGTCGATAAAATGAACGTTTCCCGTTCAGCCCTATACAACAAAGTCAAACAACTCACCGGCATGGGAGTAAATGACTACATCAACAAATTCCGGATAGAAGCAGCCATACAGCTACTGGAACAAACGAACCTGTCGATTTTGGAAATTTCCGAACAATCCGGATTCAGCAACCAAAGTTATTTCAGTATCACCTTCAAGCAAGCAACCGGACTGTCCCCCTCTAAATACAAAGAAAAATACAAAAACAAAGACAAACAACCCACCTGATATTATATTAACAGACAGAAGAACAGCTTCTGCCAAATCTTCCATATTGTCCTTATGTCCTTTTGTCCAAAAAACAGTTCGCGACAAACATATTTTTATTATTTTTAGACAAAAGAACATAAGAACATAAGATTTATTCCCACCAAACATTCCATTCCCATATCCCCTTTTGTCCTTGTGTTCTTATGTCCAAAAAACAGTTCTTGACGGACATGTTTTTATTATCTGTAGACACAAGAACAAAAGAACATAAGATTTATTTCTACCAAACATTCCATTTCCATATCCCCTTTTGTCCTTATGTCCTTTTGTCCAAAAAAACAGTTCTTGACGGACATGTTTTTATTATTTTTAGACAAAAGAACATAAGAACATAAGATTTATTTCTACCAAACATTCTATTTCCATATCCCCTTTTGTCCTTATGTCCTTCTGTCCCAAAAAAACAGTTCGCGACAGACAAATTCTTATTATCTGTAGACAAAAGAACTGAAGAACAAAAAAATTTATTTCTACCAAACCCTCTAATTTCTATATCCTTCTCTTTTGTCTTTATGTTCTTATGTCAAAAAAATAATACCCCTTTTGTCCTTGTGTTCTTCTGTCTGAAAATATATGTCCTTCTCTCCAAAAAATTATATCTGAAAAAAACAACATATTCGTTCCTATGCATTATTTTTATACTCTCTGAATTTCCTTTTTATCTCAATACGTTCACCCCCGAAATTTATTAATAAGCCGTGGTCTGTATGAGTAGCAGTCAAATAATTTACCAATTGAGTCTCATGTATAGGAAGAAGATGCTGTACCGCTTTAAGCTCAATGATTATTTCTCCCTCCACGATAATATCCGCCCTGAATTCGCCCACAATTTCATTTTTGTAATACACATTTATAGGCATTTCCATATCTGCTCGAATACCCTTTTCCTTTAATTCTATCAACATTGCTTTCTGATAGACACTCTCAAGAAAACCCGCAGAAAGCTGAGTCCTCACATCATAAGCACACTGAATAACAGCCTTTATCAAACCTTCTATTTCCATATCCCCTTATGTCTTTATGTTCTTCTGTCCAAAAAAACATATCCCCCTTATGCTCTTCTGTCTAAAATCACTCAAAATCCTCCTGTTGCCTTTCCACCTCTCTCAATTTCAATCGGCTCACTTCCCGCTGCAACTCCCGTATCCGCTTCTCATAATCCGAGGCAGTACCCTTTTCCTGCCTTTCCGAACGGCAGCCGGAATCCCCCGACTTGTCCAAATCATCCTCATTAGCAACCAACGGATAATCCGCTGGGAAAGACCGGATAACCAACTCTGCCGAGACCGGAGTATGCTTACCCTGCCACAAAACAGAAGCACGCACCCTTATCTCCCCCGGAGTAGTACCAGACTTCACAAGTACCGGAGCAGTGCCCCAACGTACCGGACAAGGATTCGTAAACGTCTCCACATCAGCGACAAGAACGCCCGGACCCTCAATCTCGAACCTCACCTCGCCATTATTCAGACGCTTGATATTCCCGTTCTCATCAGCCACTGCAGCCACGACAGTCACCATATCAGAACCGTTCGCCCGCATCCGTACCCTTTCATCATCAGCCCACAACAACAATTTCGAAGGACGGCGTGCCGGATAAACCTTATGAGTAGCAACGACTTTCCCGTCCACAAGTCCCTCGGCCAACAGATAAGACTCATCATCCTTGCCCTGCCGAGAAAGCTTTTTATCATGCATGACATCAAACACATTCTCAAATACAATCACAGGAGAAGGCATCCCGGCCGCCCCCTCGGATTTCCGATATACATGCGGTTTTCCCCCCTTACAACAAGTAAGGCGCACCTCGTCGCAATTACTGTACACCGTCACATCCTTCGGAGAAAAAGGAGTCATGTAATTCGCAATATAGACCATCGGGCCGCTATCGGCAATCAAGTCCCCGTTCACCTCTACCGGACGTTGGGCACAAAACATATAATAAGACAGCTTCGGTTGACGGAAAGCATCCATAATCCCACCATAAAAAGGATCAGGATGATACCCGCGCTGATGGTCGAACGAATGCCACAGACACCCACCCATATGCTGTCTGGAAGTCCTGTACAATACGTCATAACAAGTATACCGATAATCAGGCTTGGCATACCCCTGAGCCTGTACAAGCATCGGGTACTCCCCCCAGGCTCGACTTGCCCGGCTCGGAGAATTATGCGAATTCCAGTTATCCACGTTATCCCCCCACTCACGGGTAAAATAGCTTATCTGAGGATTCAAATTTTCAGCATTGAATGCCCCGCCTCCACCGATAGCCGGATGAGTAAAATGAACCGGGAAATATTCCTTTCCCCGAGCCGTAGCATCACACCCGGCATAACAATAAGGATATGGATACTCCTCCTTCAAAATATCGGCCACATTCCGGGCAAAATCCTCCGGATACCATGTTTCATTCAAGATAGGTTCCCACAACCACACCGACGCATGATTACGGTCGCGCCTTACCATATTTCGAATATCATCATAGACCCGTTGCCCAAAAATCGGATCGTCATTCCAAAACTGCCAGCCGGGAGTATTCACTATGACAAACAACCCGAGCTCGTCACACGCATCCATAAACGCAGGATCTTGAGGATAATGAGCATTACGGATGACACGCAACCCCGCATCCCGCAGTTTCTTGGCATCCCGCCAGTGCAAGCTGTTAGGCAAAGCATTGCCTATCACGGCAAAATCCTGATGCCGGTTAGCCCCGATAAGAGGATAAGGATAAGGAGCACCATTCAGCCAAAAACCATCTTTCCCTTTAAACTCGATACTCCGAATGCCGATACGCTGGCAATAACCGTCAACAACCCGGCCCGAACGCTCCTTGACATAAACATGCAACCTGTAAAGATAAGGACTGTCGGGAGACCACAGATGAGGATACCTTACCGTAACCTCACAAAACGACTCGTCCGCCTTTCCATCCTTCACAACCAGAGGTCTTTCCTTTGAGAAAACCCGCTTGCCCTCCTTATCAAAAAGCTCATACACAATCCTCCCCGAAAAAGATGCCCCCGAAAGATTACGCACATGAGACTTCATCCTCACAAGTGCCGACTCCTCCGAAACTTTATCAAACGAAACAAACAGACCCCCTCCGGCCGTCTCATCCTCGTAATTAGAATCCGTTATAAACACCCGATTATGGACCACCAGCCAGCAATCCCGATATATCCCGCCAAAATATGCAAAATCCAGAGCATCCTGCGCTTTTCCGGGAGGATAAGAAATATCATCACTGTTGTCTGCCCACACCGCTATGACATTATCCCCATCATAATTCAAAAAAGGAGCGACATCCACCACTACAGGCAAGAATCCGCCAAAATGCTCCTTCAGCAACCGCCCGTTGACCCATACTTTCGATTTGCCCATAATAGCCTCGAAATGAAGGAACAATTGCTTACCCTTCCAGCTACCGTCTGCCGTAAAATGCTTACGATACCATACAGCACCCTGATAATTGATACATCCGCTCGCCTCGGCAGGAAGATACTCTATACCATTGGGCAACGAAACTATCTCCCAGTCCCCGTCGTCGAAACCAAGCTGTTCCGCCCCAGGAACATCCCCCTTATAAAAACGCCAGGCAGGATTCATATCATACACCTCACGGCCCGTATTAGGCAAAGAATAAAAACCGGCAGTAGAAAAAGAAGGCTGATAATCAGCTGCATAAAATACCGTTATAGGGAGCAGGAACAAGCATACCCATACAACTCTCCAGTACGTCGATAAGTGTCTCATAAATCAGATATTCGGTTATATAATTACAAAAAATCTCACGCAGTTACACACACCATAAAAAACAATTTACCCGTAAGCCGATATGCAGGACACATAAAATCATCCCTATAGATATCCACACAGCTTACAGGTAAACCGTCCGGTAACCTCGGTCATCCACCTTGTACAAAAATAGCACTTTTCCCTCTATTTTCCGCTATATTGCTCCAAGATTTCTATCCGGTTTTACCGCAAAAATAAACAAAAGCAATCGGTGCTATTTCACAACCGGAACAAAAGTAAAGTCAAAACGATACGTTTCCAGAGGCAACCGGTACGAAGGCAATACACCGGGCCCGCAAGTAGCAGTACCCACACCCGTTTGAGCCGCATCCACATGTACCGTTATCGACCCGTCAGCAACCAGTTCGTTGAGATGCGTAGCCGCATCGATATTCCCGTCCGAATAAGGAGTAGCACTGAACTGGAACGGACGCTTGGCAACTACCTTCCAGCCATTGCCATCTTCACCGGTCAATGTCACCCACCGGGTATCTGTACGGTTACCCGTAGCCTGCGGCACCACATAACAGTGGAACATCTCATCCGGAGAAGTCTTGTAAATACCTATCCGCCCCGCAGCCCGGTCTGTATAATTCTCGAAATCACCCCGGCCCAAATACGTCACATTACGGCAAGCCGTCTCAGGCATACGGAAAGTCAGGCCCACCCTCGGCAACGACTTCACGATATTCGTATCGGGAGTAAACACCATATTTACGTTCAGTACCCCCTTCCTGTCCAGAGTATAAACATAACTGGCAGTACCTATCACTTTTCCCTTGGCATTGGTAAGAGAAACATGAGCCGTAAATCCGTTCTTGGAAGCCTTCACCGACGTCACGTTCTGAGTCACCCCGTCCAGTCCGGCCTTTTTCCATAACTTCGCACCATACTTGTCCTTCTTGTCATTCTCCGTCACAGGACGGTACAAAGACAATTGCAACGGTTCACTCAACAGCTCCTTTCCCCAGTATTTATACGACACCAAAGCTCCCGTTTCGGGCGAGAACGTAGCCGCGACTCTATCGTTCGACCACGTATATCCATCCTTCTTCAACGAAGACCCCGAAGGTAAATCCACCTTCTCCGCATACTTCCGGTTAGCCTCCAATACAAACTGGTCATAAGCCACCTCATCGCCCTGACCTATAAACGCTGACGCACGATTCGGCGTCCAGCTCAGATTCAGATAAGCCTCTCTCGCATCACGAGGCAATTTCACTTTGCCCAGCACGATATCCACAGTCTGGTGCGGAGCACAAGACACAACCTTCTCCCCTTGCGCCAATACAGTCCCGTTATCGGCCGTCACATTCCAGTGCAAAGTATAATCCGCCAGGTCAGTAAAGTCATACCAGTTCTTCACCGATACCGTCAAGTTCTCCGCATTCGTCAGGCGGGCCTTGATATACTGGTACACCTTCTTCACCTCAAACAGATGAGGATGAGGCTCGCGGGCGGCATTCACCAGACCGTTACAACAAAAACTCCCAAACGAAGGAATACCCTCGGGCCCATAATCCCCGCCATAACTCCAATACCATTTGCCGTCGGCATCCACCTCGCGGAAAGACTGGTCTACCCAGTCCCATATACAACCACCCTGCGCCATCGGTTCAGACTCGAAAACATCCCAGTAATCCTTCAGTCCCCCCACGCTGTTGCCCATGGCATGAGCATATTCGCAAAGAATAAAAGGCCGGTAAATATCCGGCTGTGCAAGGTACGCCTTTATCTCATCTATGCTGCGGTACATACGGCAATAAATATCCGTATTGAAATTCTGTTCCGCACGCTCGTACTGTACAGGGCGGTTTGTCTCCACCGACTTTAGCCATTTGTATGTCTCCTCAAAATTGACACCGTTACCGGCCTCATTGCCCAACGACAATACCGACACCGAAGGATGATTCTTGGTCCGCTCGTACATCCTCTGCGTGCGGTCCATATGGGCTTTCAGCCAAGACGTATCCTTAGCCAGTGTCGCCGGGCCGTAACCCATTCCGTGAGACTCTATATTCGCCTCGTCTATTACATATAAACCATAACGGTCGCACAACTGGTACCAATACGGATGGTTCGGATAATGAGCACAACGCACGGTATTGATATTATTCTGTTTCATCAACTGTATATCTTTCAGCATCAGCTCCTTGCTTACCGTACGACCCCGGCTCGAAAACTCATGCCGGTTTACCCCCTTGACCAATACGGGCACTCCGTTTATACAAAAACGCCCCTCCTTAATCTCCGAAGTCTTAAATCCCACCGGACAGCCCGTCGTCTCTATCACACCCCCCTTGTCATCCTTCAAATACATGACCAGAGTATAAAGATAAGGATGCTCGGCACTCCACGGTTTCACATCGGGAATCACCCTCTCGAAAGAAACGATGCTGTCCTGTCCCTTCAACGCTCTCTCATCACGCGCCACGATACGGTTATCGGCATCGCGCAACTCATAATATACTGCCAATTTTCCCTTTCCGTCCAAGCCTCCGACATGTACGTCGAGAGAAAATTCGCCATCCTTATACTGCTTCCTGTCAAGTGGAGATACGACCTTATAATCAGCGATAAACTCCTTGGGAGTACTGTAAAGATACACATCCCGTTCTATCCCGCTCAACCGCCACATATCCTGGCATTCCAGATACGAGCCGGCGCTCCAGCGGTACACCTCCACCGCCAAGACATTCTCACCCTTCTTCACTTTATCCGTAATATCCCATTCGGCAGGAGTCTTGGAACCCTGGTTATATCCCAAAAGCTCCCCGTTGAGCCACACATAATAAAACGACGTGACCCCTTCGAAACACAAAACGATGCGCCGCCCGTCCCACGAATCCGGTACGGCAAACGTACGCCGGTAAGACCCTACTTCATTCTCCTCATAAGGAACCAGAGGCGGGTTCTTTTTGAAACGAAACATCGGGTCGTCAAACTCGTACGTCTCATTCACATAAATAGGGACACCGTATTTCTGGCACTCCCAGTTGCCCGGAACCTCTATATCATTCCAATTTCCCGTATAATAATCAGGACGATAAAAATCCGTCGGACGCTTGTCCGGATTACGCACCCAGTTAAATTTCCAAGTCCCGTTCAAGCTCATATAATAAGGCGACTGCTCGTAATTCTGTTCACGAATGCCATCTATATCACCGTTCTTATACGGCCATACATACGCATGAGGTTTCAACTTGTTCAGCCCGATGGCATACTGGCTCTGCCACTCCGGTTGTTTCGTTTCGGCATGAGACCATCCGAACGGTAACAACAACAGACAAGCACAAAATAGAATGTTATTTTTCATCATCTAATATAAGTATGGTTAACAAATTCACGTTCATTTATCATTCGAGCGGAAGCCCCACCCGGTTGTCCTTTATCTTCTCCAACTGCCTCGAAAGCTTTTTCACCTGCTTCGGGTATTTCTCGGCAACATTCTCCTTTTCCCCCAAGTCCTTATACAGGTTATACAACTGAGGATACGGGCTGTTTCCCGTCTCGATACCCACATTCTTGTTAAACGGTTGCCCCTCGCCGGGCTCTATATACTTCCACTCCCCGGTAATAATAGACAAATTGTTTTGGGCATTCTGTTCCACCAGATACGAGCGTCCTTGGGTATCCTTGCCCAGCCACGCATCCAGACAATCCTCACTGTCGGGAGCAGCCCCCTCCGGTAGGTCGATACCCAGCAACGAAGCGAAAGAAGCCATCCAGTCGATTTGGCAGACCAGGGCATCCGTAACTGCAGGTTTCACCCGCCCGGCCCAGCGGAGTATACAAGGTACACGCGTACCGGCCTCGTACGAACTATACTTCCCGCCCCGAAAAGGGCCTCCGGGCTTATGCTCACCCAATAACTCCACTGCATTATCCTTATATCCGTCATCAACGACAGGCCCGTTGTCGCTCGACAAAATCACAATCGTATTCTTATCCAGTCCCAAGCGTTTCAATGTAGCCATAACCTCGCCTACGCTCCAGTCAAATTGTAACAACACATCACCTCTGGGACCCATGCCCGACTTCCCAGCAAACCGCTCGTTCGGTACACGAGGCACATGCGCATCCTGCGTAGCAAAATAAAGGAAAAACGGCTGGTTCTTATGTTCCTCGATAAACGATACCGCCTTATGCGTCAGTTCATCGGCAATCTGGTCATCCTTCCACAAAGCCGATTTCCCGCCTTTCATAAATCCGATACGGGAGATGCCGTTCACTATGCTCTGATTGTGCCCGTGGGAAGGTTGCATCACCAACAGCTCCGGATTGTTCTTGCCCGTAGGCTCACCCGGAAAGTTTTTCTTATAACTGACATAAATCGGGTCGTCCGGACTCAGATTCACAACCCGGCCATTCTCCACAAACACACACGGAACCCGGTCGCCCGTAGCCGCCATGATATAAGAATAGTCAAACCCTATATCAGACAAGCAGGGCTTCAGTTGTCCGTTCCAGTCCTGAGTCCCCGTCTGGTCACCAAGCCCCAGATGCCATTTGCCGATAGCCCCTGTAACATAACCCGCCTCATGGAACATATCCGCCAACGTATATCTTTCGGGACGGATTATCATCCCCGCATCACCGTCGGCAATACCCGTTCCCTTCCTGCGCCAGGCATACTCCCCGGTAAGCATCGCATACCGGGCAGGAGTACTCGTAGCCGCGGCACTATGGGCATTCGTAAATCGTACCCCCTCGGCTGCCAGCCGTTCCACATGAGGAGTACATATTGTTTTAGCACCGTTACAGCTCAAATCGCCATAACCGATATCATCAGCATAAATAAATATGACATTCGGACTTTGAGGCATCTCCGCCTTCTCCCGCTTTTCGGCATGCACCAAAGAAAGCGGGACAGTAACTAAAGGTAATATAAACGGTATCGATTTCATCTCGTTCTCATTTTCATTTATAAATCAAAATTTTTCATCCTCCGCCTCTCCCCCGAAAGAAAAACCAAGGAAAAGGCAACTTCGGGCAAGGTTACACAACCACCCGCAAAAATCATTCGACCATCAACTCGTCAAAATACATCCATACTTTCTGCCCCTCTCGCACATCACCCGCAGGACAAACCCCGGGATTTTTCATCTCCAGCTTCAAATAACGGGTATTCACATCCAGACCTTCAAAAACAGCGTCCTCTACAGCAGTCCGGTTTCTAAAAATATCCTCCGGAGCATACACAATCTCCCCAGCCGGAACAAACTTTTTCCCATTATTCGAGACGGACAAACGAATGGAAACAGGCTTATGAACAGCCATCCCCGAATTGGTAATACATCCCAGCCTTACCTTGCTTACCGATGTCTTCTTGCCCAAATCCAGTACAAACGAAGCATCCTGGTCGTACCAACCGGCCCACTCAAAATCCGTATGGCGCAAGCTGCCCCGTATTCCGTTTGTCAGTACATAACCCTTCTCATTCGAGGTCAGCACCTTTTTCCCCGTAGCCTTATTCCACGACATATCCAGAGACAAAGTCTGTCCCATTTTCTCACTGCCTGCAAAAGTCGACGCCTTTATGCAAGTCGTACCCTCCACCGTCAGCGGAGCAGTATACAACAAGGACGATGCATCCGGTTCCGTCCCGTCGGTCGTATATCGTATCTCTACATCAGGACGGATGCAAGACAACTCCACCGACAACCGGTTCTTCATCGGAGTAACTGTATGGTCGATATTATACATCGACCGCGCACAAGTAATGCCCATCTCCTTGATATGAGGCAATACCCCATCTATCCTTTTCAAAAAATCCGGCCAGTCTTTTCGGTTCTTCTGTCCCCAAGCAATATCCGACAGAGCCAGCAAGCGGGGAAACAATTGATACTCCACATCCTCCGGTTTGCTGCAAAACTCCGTCCACATTGAAGCCTGCACACCCAGCAACAAATTCTCATAAGCCGGATTCCACTCCTTCTGTACCGGCTCATACATATACACATCCTTCAACGTATTATTTCCGAAATAAGTCAAAGGTTCGAACCATTGCGGTCCCTGATAACGAATCAGATACAGGATTCTCGCAGGAGTCATGACAAACCGGTGTCCCTGCTCGGCAGCTTTCAATGCAGCCTTGCCCAGCCCTTGCCAGCCATATATGATAGCTCCTTCAGGCAAAGTACTGTTCGTCAACTCATCCCAGCCCATTACTTCCTTGCCTTTGCTCTTTACATAACTACTCATACGAGTCATGAAATAACTCTGCAACTCCTCGATATGTTCGATATGCTCGGCTTTCATCCGGGCCTGGCATTTAGGACACTTCGCCCAATTCACTTTCGAAGCCTCATCGCCCCCCAGATGGATATACCTCGACGGAAACAACTCCGCCACCTCATCGATAACTCCCTCTAAAAAAGCAAACACGCTGTCGTTTCCGGCACAGTAGACTATCTCCGCATTTTTTCCGCCGCCACCCGGCAGCACCCCGATAAAACGGTCTACCACCGGACAAGCCAGCTCAGGATAAGCCGCCAGAGACGAATTGGTATGCGCCGGCATCTCTATCTCTGGGATAATCTCTATCTGACGCGAAGCCGCATAGCGGATTATTTCCTTCATATCCTCCTGAGTATAATATCCCCCTACCGGTACAGGCTCACCCCTCTCCGGATTCCTCCGGTTCGGAAAAGGCTCGTCACGTTTCACCCGCCACGCACCCACCTGAGTCAGTCTGGGATACCTCTTTATCTCCAGCCGCCAACCGTTGTCGTCCACCAGATGCAAATGTAACTTATTTATCTTCAAGAACGATGCTGCATCTATAATCCGCAGCAAATTTTGCTTCGGCATGAAAAAGCGGGACACGTCCACCATAAGTCCCCGATACCCGAAACGCGGGCGGTCACTTATCGTTACGGCCGGAACCCGGCAATCCATCGCCATATCCAGCCCGTCCCCCTCTACCGCAGGAGGCAATAACTGCCGAAGCGACTGCAAAGCGTAAAAAAATCCGGCATCGCTCGACGCCTCTATCCTTATCTTTTTCGTCGTCACTGCCAGATGATACGACTCGTCCGGCAACGACACATTCGTCACCATCCGCACATCAGCTCTGTCATCCCCAATTTTGACCCCGGGTACAAAACCGGCAGCCCTGAACAGCGACACAAAATCAGAAACCATCCGCAGTTGTGACTCGTTTTCGATACCGAAAGTCGTCTCCGGACCGAAGATGAAATACCCCTCACCGGCCGAGTACTCCGCAGGACACGGCACCACCGGCAGAAAATCCCCCTTCTCCGGGACTCCCGCATATATCGAAAAACAAAACAAAAAATTAAATGCAATCAGTATACACCTCATCTTCATAATACAAACTCGCTTATTCGTTAATTGGATACTCTTTCAAAATAGGGTCATCGTATTGCACTTGTAACCGCTTCAGTTCCCGCATCAAATCAGAAGTTATCTCCTCAGTCCCCTTCTGCCCGAAAATATTGTGCATTTCGTACTTGTCATTCTGCAAATCATACAACTCCCACTCATCTATATCATTATAAAAATGAATCAGTTTATAACGGTCGGTTCTCACGCCATAATGACGCTTCACCATATGCTCTGCCGGAAATTCGTAAAAATGATAATACATCGACTTTCTCCAGTCCGCCGGCTCCTCGCCCCTCAACAACGGAAGCAAAGAAACACCCTGTATATCCGACGGTACGGATACTCCAGCCAGTTCGAGAAAAGTCGGAGCATAATCGATGTTCTGTACCATTTGGGAAATATCCCCCCGCTTGTCAAAACCCTTTGGCAGACGCATTATCAAAGGCGTATGCATCGATTCCTCATACATAAACCGTTTGTCAAACCACCCGTGCTCACCCATATAAAACCCTTGGTCAGAAGTATACACCACAAGAGTATTGTCGAGCAAACCCTCCTTTTCCAGATAGTCGAGCACACGCCCCACATTATCGTCGAGCGACTTCACCGTCTTCGCATAATCGCGCATATACCGCTGATACTTCCAGCGGACCAGCTCCTCACCCTTCAAATTATCCTTATAAAACTTGTCTATGATAGGCGTGTAGAACCTGTCCCATGCAGCCTTTTGTGCCGAGTCCATACGTCCGTAAAACTGTTCGTACAGAGACTTCAGGCGGCTATTCTTATCCGCACGCAACATCTTCAAGTCATAAATCAAGTCCATGTCCTTCCCTATGCTCATTTCTTGGGCAGCGGCAGCCGGACGTCCCTCGTACGTATCGAAGAAATTGTCTGGATAAGCAAATTCCTTATCCTCATACAACGCCAGATGGCACGTATCCGCCATCCAGTTCCGGTGTATCGCCTTATGGTGGATAAAGAGGCAGAACGGTTTACTCTTGTCCCTCTTGTTCTGCAACCAGTCGAGACTCTCATCCGTGATGATATTGGTCACATACCCCTCTTTACGCACAGTGTCGTTTGTCTCCGTTATAAAATCAGGATTATAGTAGTCGCCCTGTCCCGGCAGAATCTCCCAGAAATCAAAACCCGTAGGCAATGTTTCGAGATGCCATTTTCCCACAATAGCCGTCTGGTAACCTGCCTTTTGCAACAATTTGGGCATCGTCTGCTGAGCCCCGTCAAACTTGCAAGTCGTATTATCGGTAAATCCGTTTTTATGACTGAATTTTCCCGTCAGCATGCAAGCCCGGCTGGGACCGCTGAGAGAATTAGTGACAAAACTGTTGGTAAATCTCACCCCCTCACGCGCTATACGGTCGAGATGGGGAGTCTCTATAAAACGCGAATCATAACAACTCATCATCTGGGCCGTATGGTCGTCGGTCATGATATATACGATATTCAGCAGTTTTTGCTCCTCCTTTTTCTTGCTCTGGCACGAAGTGGCAACCCCCAATACAGCAAAAGATGCTGCGGTGTAAAGTAAATTAGGATTTATCGATTTCATAAATAAGCATTATAATAGTGGGACTAATGTTTTCATGTACCGCAAATATAGAAAAGACGTCAAGACCGGCACATTCGATTGCGTCCAAATAATATTCAATATTGTCTAAAACTCTCCCCCGATACTCCGTGACAACAGGAAAATACCGGTTACAATAGATAAATATCTGAAATAACAAAATAATGAATGACAAGCTCCCTGAGTGTCATCCATTATTCTGCATACCGGAAATCAATATCCGTAATTTTGGTCTGCTGCCGACATACCGTCATTCGAACTCAACTCAGAATGAGGAATAGGCAAATGCAAATTCTTTTTCAAAAAGTTCTCATCAGTTACCTTTCCGCAGAACGTAGCATCTGCTCCGAAGTAACGGTCACGGAAACGCTGGTCGGGATTTTGTTTCTGTTTCTCTCCCTCACTATGCTCGTAAGTTATAGCATGGCGGTTCACGATTTCCAGGGCCATTTTCAAAGTCTTCGTTCCACCCCGGCGTATATCGATATACATTTCAGGCTCCGCAGCCAGCTCGAACAGCCGTTCATAGAATATCTTGTCGCGAAGCTCGTCTTTTGTCAGATTACCGGGAAAATCTGCCGGTTGCGCAGCAGCCGGAGTCACCGAAGTACGTGCACGGCTCAACACCTCATTTACAAGACCGATAGCCTTGCCCGTCTCGTTCAATTCATTATACACATCCGCCATCAAGAGCAAAAAGTCGGCATAACGGTACAGGATGATATTGTTATTGCTCTGCTGCGCCTGACAGTTAAAATCGATTTGCTTTTTCCACAAAGGCCATCCTGCATGGTCGCCTACCGACGTCGCAAACTGCCCCACCAAGTCTATCACCTTCTTTTCTCCGGTAGCCGTATTCAAAGTATAGAACTGCTCCTGCAAGGTAGTAAGCTCCTCTACCGTAGGATTGGTCGCATCCGCCACCTGGTCATAAGGGATATATGCGACAGCATCTGCTACACGGCTTGTCGACTTAGACTTATACGACTTATACGGATATGTATACACCGAGTCGCTGACCAAATGATAAGAACTACCCTTCTTCACATCATACCACCGCGTCAGGAAAGTAGCATCATAACGCGGGTCACCCGGATAAGTCCCCCTGAACAGGTCGTGAAACGCCTTGCTCGAACGTATACGCTGGTAAGCCGTACCCTGAGAAGCATTATCGGCAGCAAAAATCCAGTTCAAGCGATTCCATGAATAATCCGACGAAGTCGTAAAATTCAGTTGGAAGATAGACTCCGGAGAATCCTGCACATGATTCACAAAAAGGTCGGCATAGCGAGGCTGCAACGAATACTTGCCATAGACAATATCACACCAATACTTGGCATCATTCAGATAGTCACTCTTATGCTCTGCCAAGTCAGGATTACAAGACAATATCCAGTTCAGTTTGGCAAGATAAGCAGCCACACCCATCTTATCGATATAGCCGTCGGTATGAGTCCCGTCCTCCGGCAGATAATCATAAGCATACTTCCAGTCGGTAAAAATCTGTTCGACAACATCGGTAAACGGAGACTTCGGTTCAGAAATCCCGTCATGTGCCGACGGTTCCGTTCGCAAAGGAACGTCCCCCCACATCATGGCCAAATAATAATAACACAATCCGCGGATAAACGATGCCTGAGCCGTATAGTTCTCTTTCAACTCGGCACTCAACGACCCCTTATTCATATTTACGATAAAAGTATTACACTCCTGTATGGCCTTATATAATCCTCTCCAAGCCCACAGTACGGCATCACCCGCCGGAGTCGCATTCAACGACGCATAACGGTCAGGCTCGCCACCGTTCGTTTGTGACCAGGACAGTCCCGAACCGCCCACAGACATCTCATAAACGCCCTGCCCGAAACAATCTTGCGTAGTCAGATAACCATAGCAAGCATCCAGAGCCTGCTTGGCGGTCTCCTGCGAATCGAACACGACCGTATTGTCCACAGAATATTTGGGATCTTCATCGAGCCAATCCTCACACGAAGACAAGCCCACGCTCACAATCCCCAAAACAAATATATATTTTATCAATTTCATAACTATCCTATATTAAAATGAAACATTCAGACCGAATATAAACGAACGGGCATGGGGGAACGAACTCATATCTACTCCCGGGCGTAAGCCATCGAAAGCAAAAGAGTTTACCTCCGGGTCATAACCGCTGTAATCAGTGATAAGGAATGCATTCTTGACAGATGCAAAGACATTTATCGAATTGAATCCTATCTTTTTCAACGCCTTCTTCGGCAAATTATAAGAAAGAGTAATATCGGTGCAACGCAAGAAGCTCGCATCCTCTACATAACGGTCCAGAACCGCCGGAGTAGGCAACGTATAATTGACCCTCGGATAAATATTCGAACGGTTTTCTGCCGTCCATGCACCTTGCCAAGCCTCGGTTCTCAAATTACCACCGGTCCGGCTGGGTATAGCCTGGTAACGCAAATTCGTATTTATCATATCCTTGCCATACACACCGTTGAACTGTGCCGAAAGGCTCAAATCTCTCCATGTAAAACGAGTTTGGAAACCATACGTGAATTTAGGATTCGGATTACCGATAATTACCCGGTCATCGGTATTAATAATTCCATCCCCGTTCTGGTCGATAATCTTTATATCTCCCGCCTGAGGAGCACCACCCGTACTCAAATCCTGAGTTACTGTATACGAACCGCCATTGGCCGGCAAGTCCTCCTCCTGCACAATCCCGTCGGTCTGGTATCCAAGGAAAAGCCCCGGAGCATGTCCCACCCAGAACAGGTGAGCATTGCCGAAATGGTTGCCCAATGAGTTACCCTCATAAGCCAGAATATCCTCATAAACGCCGAAATTACCTCTCGATACACCCAAATCTTTAATCTTCGGATTATTCTTTCCGATATTGCCGCCGAATGTCCATACAAAATCTTTGGTTCGGATAATATCCGCATCCACACTGAACTCGACACCTCGGTTCAACAAGTTCCCCGAATTATAATAAACACTGGAGAATCCCGCAGAAGGCGGTAATATTCTGGAAATCAACAAATCTCTTGTTTCCTTGTTATAGAAGTCAAACGACCCTCTCAATCGGTTTTTCAAAACTCCGAAATCAAGACCCACATTCCACGACACCGTCGTTTCCCATGTAAGACCCTCGTTCTGCAACTTGTCGATAGCCATCGCCAGTACCTTGTCGCCCGTAGCATTGGCATAATCTATAATCTGGCTGTAATTGGAAAAACTGCTATACGGGTCTATCGCCGAGTTACCCGTCTGGCCATAACCCAGTCTCACCTTAAACTGGTCGAGCCAGTCCACATTATTCTTTATAAACTCTTCCTGTTCCATACGCCAAGCAAGCGAGAAAGATGGGAAGTAAGCCCAACGGTGACCCCTTGCAAAACGGCTCGACCCATCGGCCCGGAACGAAGCCGTAGCCAGATAACGCCCGTCGAGGAACGAAAGATTCACACGTCCCAGATAAGAAAGCAACTGGTAGTCTCGCTGTACAGGTTCCAGATAAGAAATCTTCTCGGCCATATGCAATCCGTCGATACCGAAACTCATATTGGAGAACTGGCGTCCCTGTGTCCGCTTGTTCAGATAATTATAATCATCATACGTAACAGCTGCCGTCACATCCAAATCGAGAATATGCTCAAAAGTCTGATGATAATTCAACATATTTTCCACCGTAACATTATACTGCTTCAAATCCGTTATACCCAAAGAACCCTTGTCGTTATTCCCCCGGAAAGTCTCGGTTCCGAACCAACGGGCACGATACTCGTCCCTCAAATTACCTCCCGCACGCAAACTGTAAGTAAGGCCCTTCCATATTTTCCACTTCAAATCCATCGATGCACGGAACGCATTCTCCGTGGTCTGGTCATCATAGTCGTTCAACCAGCTAAACACCGTAATTCTCTTTTCCATACCGTTTGTTCCGCTCAACGAAGGGTCATCGGCCGGATACTCAAACGGCTGCGAAGTGATGGCTGTCACCGAGACAGAACCCTGCGCACCACCATTGGCATTACTGCCCGACATCATATCATTCTTTTTCAATGAACCGCTCAACGACAAGTCTACCGATACCCTCTTCGACAAATCCATTGACAAGTTAGCACGCAAGTCCCCCTGCTGCAGACCGGTCTGCTTTACAATACCGTTGATATTCTTATATGACGCAGACACGAAATACCGCACCTTTTCGGCACCACCGTTCACCGAAACCGAATAGTTCTGCGAAAATGCCGTACGATAAATCTCCCGTTGCCAGTCCCTTTCCTGCAAAACCCGGTAACTTCCGGGGTCATTCTCGTCATACTTGCCCCCGGAGAAAATATAACGCACCTCGTTGCCCGATTTGAAGAACTGACGGTCGTCAGGACCCGACTGGGCATTCCGGTAATCAGCATAATCACTCAAATTCAACATATCATACAGACGGGTAGCATTCGCTATCGTAAAGTTGGCATTCGCATTGACACGAGGTTTGCCCGCCTTTCCTTTCTTTGTCGTAATCAAGATAACACCGTTGGCACCACGAGACCCGTAAATGGCCGTAGCAGAAGCATCTTTCAACACCTCTATGCTCTCTATATCAGAAGGATTCAAACTACTCAGCGGGTCGGCCGCAGTCTGATAGTCATCGTCACCGAAAGCAGAAGAAGCAAACTCTCCGGTAGATGCCTGAGGAATATTGTCTATCACATACAAAGGCTGGTTGTCTCCGCGCAACGAACTGGCACCACGAATGGTAATCGAAGTTGCAGCACCCGGAGTCGTATTGGTAGACCCGACCACCAAGCCGGCCACCTTACCCTGCAACAAATTATCGAGAGTCACACTCTTGGAAGCATCCATTTCATCCGGACGCAAAGAAGCGATAGCCCCCGTAACATCACTTTTCTTGACACTACCGTAACCGATAACGACTACTTCGTCGAGCAATTTGGAATCATCCTGCATTTTTACATTGATGACCGTCTTATTGCCTACCTCGATACTCTGTTTCTGATAACCTATATAAGAAAATACAAGAACCGATTTCTTATCCGGTACGCTAATCGTATAATTTCCGTCCAGGTCGGTCGCCGTAGCCTTCGACGTACCCTTTACCTGTATGGTAACCCCCATCAAAGGCTCTTTGTCGTCACTGACTTTCCCCTTTATGGTTATGCCCTGCGCATACACAACCTGTCCCCCGAACAGGGCCAGCAGTAAAAGCAACAAGGCCTTTCTGAAAATATTTTTTATCTCAATTTTCATTTAACTATATTTTAAGGTTTATTTTTTTATCCGAAATTTAAAAACATCTACCCCTTCGGTCGATTCCACACGGGCAATATACACCCCCGGAGAAAATGTGTTAGTCTGCATGGCATAATACCTCCCCGACACCTTCTCGTCACGCACGAGCATTCCCACAGACGACACCAAAGAGATACGCGACAAGTACGCATCCGAAATCGCGGTCACCACGATTTCTTCCGAACGTTCATTATAGATGAGGGCTGTCGTTTTTTTTTCATCTCTCTTCACAGACGGCAACGAAGTAGGCTCGCTGTCCGTTTTCGTAATAATCGTATCCACATTGGACGAAATCACCGAATTAGCCGCCCGTATCAAGCTCAATGGATTGGAAACCGCAACATCGTTCCCCATATCGAAATACATCACCGTACCGCTGTTTTGTTCCAGAATAAAATTCATTTTATCCTTCACACAATCCACACCGTTAAACGTATACGTAGAACCCGACATCGTAGCCTCATTCAAGTCCGTAGCCAAATCAGGATTGGCAGCCACAATATTCTTATACCCCGATACGACACTTCCCGTAGTCGCCGTTGTAGGATACGACATGCCTATCTTCTCCTTGGGAAATCCCCACTTGATGAAATTGTTGTATGACGAGACATAATTGTTATATGCAAAATAAGTCTTGCTGGGACCATATATCTGGAAAGTATAATAATCAGGCAGATTTATATACTCCGTCGGCAAGAAATATGCCACCGGATGAAGGGATACACTGAATACCTTATCCTCCGGAATAACCTTGCGCAAAGCCTCTACCATAGGACCATACCCCGTTTTCCATCTCTGGTCTCCGCTATAAAGCCACTCGAAGTCCACATCTATACCGTCGCAATAAGGCAGTAACTCAGCCACATCCGAAGCCAACCGTTCGCGCCAGGCTGCATCCGAAATATGAGAAGTCCACAATTTATTTCCGCTCTCATCCTTATCCGAAGAAATCAGGCCCAAACGTATCTTGTACCCCCTGTATCCATCATACATCTTACGTATTTGTGCCAGCATCTCTTTCCAGCTCCGGGTATTCTTGCCCGGATTATCCTTATCGTCAAACTGCCAGTACGACAACAGATAAATAGCTCCGTCCCCTCCGCCGGGAAAAGTAAGGTCGCCCGACGTGCCGGCAGCATCCTGTTTTATCTGGCTATCCGTACGGGAATTTCCCCAGACCATCACCTCATCGATATATCCTTTAAAATTCTCCCCGATAACGGCATTGGCCGAAGTATTCAAGAACGTAAAATCATCTTCAGTAGGAATCGTCGATATATTATTAGCATAAGCAGGAGTGGTACCGCCATTAGTATACAAGCGTATTCTGGCATTTGCCCGGCCGGTAGTCGAAACGATAGCTACCGCAATATGCTCCCATCCCGAAGCCTTTATCGCATTCTCAAAATTATAAGTATACCCGTTTATCTCTACCAGCAGCTCCTTCTTCGACTCGTCACCCAACTTTATGGCAAACTGATGCGAATCATCACTCTTGTTAAAAATCGCAGCTCCGTTTTTCCATTCTCCCACACATATCCAAGCCTCGATAGTAGCATACTTCAAAGCGGGCAATCCTCCTTTATCCTGCAACACCTCCTGCCCGACATTCATGCCGGCACCGTCACCCTGAAGAGAAAGAACTCCACTACGTCCTTCATATTCAGCCATATAAGAAGCATTACTCAACGTACCCTGATTATCCGGATAAGTCAACGATACAGCCCCGGTAGCTCCAGCTACTTGAGCATCGAGAATAATCAAATCATTAGTCATCAAGTGCATATCTCGGTCTATTTGCAGACGGTCGCAATGACGTACAAACGAAGAATAACCCGTAACCACACGATACTTGAAATAATCATTATCAGTAACCGCTTCCCGAGTTACATTTGTAGGTACGCCATGATAAGCCAGCTTGTAATCCACGATATCCTCGCACTGGTCCTGGTCAAATTTATAATAGAAAAGTAAATTCTCATATTTCGGATGAAACTTGTTCACCGTATTGCGGAACATCAGATTTTCCGGTTCGGCACCCGGCATTTCCGCATTCCAGAAACGGAACTCATCGATACGTCCCTTAAAATTCTCTCCGATAACAAACGATGATGCCGACACCGGTATAACAGCCCCTCCGGCATTGGCCTTCCACACCTTCGTCCCGTTGGTCCAGACATCGATACCATTGGCAAACGCCGAAATCGTAATCTGTGTCCAAGCATTCACCGGAAGGTCTGTAGCAACGACAATCTCCTGAGAAGCAATCTTATACACCAGTTGTCCCGATGTCCCCAGCTTCAAAGAAAATTCCTCACTGTCGGCCCCTCTTTTAAAAATATACGCATTCTCTGCCCATTCCGAAGGATTTACCAAAAACTGTACAGAATATAAACTCAAATTATCCAAATCCGGTATAACCCCGCAATCGACCTCACCGTCCCCATTGAAACGCAAAGCATAATTCGTACTTTGAGAAAACACCGAACTGACACAAAACAAACTGAAGAAAATAAGTAGGAGATTCCTTGTTTTCATATACATATTAATTTAAAGTATTCACGAAGAAAAAAGAAGATAGAAACCGGGAGCACACATCCCGGTCACTATCCGACAATTTATCTATCTCAAAGGATAACCTTTGATGTTTTATTAGCGTATTTTACAATATAAGCACCACGAGACATCGGTACCTCCATGAACGAATCGGTTACGCTGACTGTCTTTACCAAAGCACCGTTCAAAGAATAAATAGATACCACACTGTCTATATCCATATTATTCAGATAGATATACTGGTTATCCCACGTAACGAAACCTTTTGCATCATTTCCAATGGCATCGATACCCGAAGGAGTAGAGCCGTCAGGAGTATCCCAACCGTCGAACGTAATAGGATTGAATTCGGGACACTCTCCCGTAGGATTGGCTGTAAACTGTATCTTGGCTATATAGATGGCTCTGTTTGCAAGATGACCGCCCGGAATATTGAACCGTATGCGTAAAGGAATCCTGTCCGAACCCGTAATTCCGGCAATATCCAAGTCCGCATATATCGGCCACCACTTCGTATCCACAGCCGTATATGTCGTAGTCTCGGGCAGAGGTACATTAGTTACCGCACCACCGTAATTCCAGATAGAGATTTTATAATCCGCTGTCACAGGGTCTCCGATGACCTTCGATACAAAATGAAAACGTACCGGAGTATTTATCGGGAAATCGGTCTGAGTAAACATATGGATATTCGCATATCCGCCCAAAGCATCAGCCGCACTCAAGTCCGGTTGTTCCGTACTCCCGTTACCCTTTATCAGCAACATATTTCCATATTCCGAAGCGACGATATGGCAACCCTTGTTCAATATAGCCACACCCGTCTCATCCTTCACCTGTCCTCCGGTAAGCACAACAGTACCGTCCTCTTTCAAATTTTCAGCCGGATAAGGAGAAGTAGGATTAGCTCCCGTTGAAGAATAATGAACAAACTCATACGGACCCGCCGCTTTATCGGCAAATTTCAAATGACCGGGAGTGATATCCTCGTCCGCAGCATACGTAAATAAATGAGCAGAAAAAAACAAAGTCGAAAATAGTAATACTTTTGTTTTCATAATAAAAGAATTTAATTAATGAATTAGTTTTTTCGTGTACTGCAAATGTAAAAAGGGCACAAAAAAAACATGTTCGAATGCGTCTAAACGATGTTCGGAATTGTCTAATTTTGATTACAAACAATATAACTAACTGATTATCTATTAATTAAAAAAAACTCCTGAATAAACTTCTCCTCTACGCTTGTACACCACTCCTGCACCGTTCTTTATACTCCGAAGGCGTCATCGAAGTAAACTGTTTAAAAGAAGTACTGAAATAACGCGAACTGGAAAATCCCGTACGTTCCGAAATCTCTGTCACCGACAAACCCGTATTTGCAAGCAACTGCATAGCCTGCTCTATCCTTATACGATTGATATAATCATTCACACCCAAGCCGGTCAACGCCTTTACCTTATTATATAGAGACGCCCGGCTCATTCCTATCTCCACAGTCAGGTATTTCACATCCAGCTCGGAATTATCCAGATTTTCCATCACCAGGCCATTCAATTTCATCAAGAACTGTTCATCAGCATTACTGAATGTCTGGTCCTTCGGAGCAATAGACACCGGTACGGCATTCCGGTAATAACTCTTTATCTGCTCCCGGTTCCGCAACAGATTACGTATGATAGTCAGAAGCATCTCATTATCAAAGGGCTTCGACAAATAAAAATCGGCCCCCAATTTATACCCCGCCGACAAACTCTCCGGATTATCCCGCGCCGTAAGCAAAATAACCGGAATATGACTGATTTGGATATCACTCTTCAACTCACGGCAAAACTCGAAACCATCCATACGCGGCATCATAATGTCACTTATCACCAAATCTGGCTGCCACTGGCGCACTACATCAAGACCATCCCGGCCATCTTCAGCAGTATACACCTGCTTGAAAATACTTCCGAAAGAATCCTTGATAAAAGAACGTATCTCCCGCTCATCATCGACTATCAAGATAGAATACTGGTGAAGAGGAAAATCCCTCTCCTCGACACACACCTCCATTTCAGTATCGAGATATTGAATATCATTCAGATACGTACCCGGATCACACACTACATCCATATCTCTCTCGGTCAAAGGCAACTCAAACCAGAAAGTAGCCCCCTTACCCTCATTATTATAAGCCCCTATCTTGCCCCCATGCAACTCGAGCAATGTTTTGGAATAAGACAACCCGATACCACTGCCGCTCATCTGATGCTCTCCCTGATAAAAACGCGTAAACAAATGCGTAAAATCGCTGTCACTCAATCCTATCCCCTCGTCCTTGACCGAAACACGCACACAACCGTCCCTCCTCTCCGTAGAGACAATCACCGTAGTACCCTCCTGGCTGAATTTGAGTGCATTCATCAAAAGATTAGACAACACAATTTCACACTTCCCCTTATCGAAAGAAACATTATCTACCCTCTCATCCGCGCGGAAAAAGAGCATTATCCCCTTCGTCCGGAACTCCTCGGCAAAATCACCCACAACAGACTCTATCCATGCATTCAACGGATGAGGAAGCAGATGCAAAGCCTCATACCCCACCTCCATACGGCGCATATCGAGCACCATGTTTATAATATTACGCATCTGGCGGGCCTGCTTGAATATCCGGGTCAACTGCAATTTCAACTCATTATCAGTAAACTTACCTCCCAAAAGCCTCTTCAATGGAGCATAAATCAACGTCAGAGGAGTACGCAACTCATGGCTGATATTAATCAGGAAACGCACCTTATCCTCATACACCTTACGCTCCCGCTCCTTCATCTCGAGTTGCAACCGGTCTTCCTTCTTCCTTATAATATAAGCCATTACCAGATAACATGCCAACGCAATCACCAGTACCAGGACGATAACAAACCACGGTTGCTCCCACCATGGCGGTACCACCTCCAAAGACAGAATACAGTTGGGACGGCTCCAACCTCCATCCTGAGTACTGCACGACGCCATTATCCGGTACTTTCCCACCGGCAAAGAATGCAATGTCAACGTATGGTCATACGACTCTATATCCGACCGGTCGAGCCCCTCGATACTGAACCGGAACATCTTCTTCCGGAACACATCCTTCTCCCTCACCATCGTCTTTACCACCAAAGAAGTATGATCCCAAGGAATACAGAGTCCCCGGTCCGAATCATTAATATCCTTCATTGCCGAGACACCGTCGAGAACAACATCCGTCAGTTCGACAGACAACGGTGACGGCTGCACATATTCCTTATACCTCTGCCCGTCAATACGTAAAAGCCCCGTCACTCCGCCCATATAAATATCCCCCGTCCGGGATACCAGTGTCGGTTTGAACAAATATTCATTAGGCGAAGCACCATCAGACTCACCATAAATAAAAAACTTATTCTCCGCTATCGAATAACGGAACAACATCCCCTCGGCACCTATCCATAACCCTTTGTCCGAATACACCATGGAAGTAATCTCCCTGAACATGTTCGTTTTCACACTTCTCAAAGCATGAGAATATACATTATAATATAATAAACCTTGGTTAGTTCCAATCCAAAAATTACCTTTTTCATCACAACACGCAGCATTTATATACGCTTTATACTCCAGCGAAAGAATGCAAAACGCATCATTTTTCTTATTATCGAGCTTGAGAATATAATTACGGCCGAAAAGATACGTCACATCCCTATCAGAATAAAAGCGCTGGACCGTACCATAATAACGAGACGAGTCCGCAACATGAGCCACAGAAAAAGAAGCCGCCCTCTTATCATACATATATATCTTATCAGCAAACAAATGTATCTTGTCAGTATCAAAATAATCCACATTGACCGAGATACCCGAATGGGCAATCTGCTCATTACGTCGCTCATTCAGTAAAATAAAAGGACGCAAACTCCCAGTCCGTTTATCGAACAGGAACAACCCCTTGGCAAAAAAATACACCAACAGCTCACGATCACTATAATACGTTATAGACGCCACCTTACTATCATAAGTACTCGGATAATGCGTAAACTTATTGCTCCTCGTATCCAGCCGGTTCAACCCGCCACCGTCCGTCCCTATCCACACAGAACCGTCCCTGTCCTCATAAAGACACAACACCGTCTTGTCGCTCATCCCGTAACTGCTCCCCGGAGGCACATCACGATAAGTCCTCATATACACCTCTTTGATACCGAACAGCCCGCCACGTATCGTTCCGGCCCACATATTATTATCCTTATCCCGATACAGACAAAACACAGAACTCACCGGAAACGAATACACATCACCCGGAACATACCGGATATTGGAAAACGAATTATCACCCCTGTTCAATATACTGATACCGCCACCATCCGTAGCCAGCCACAACTGACCGTCCCTCTCCTCTATATCGAGAATTACATTATGAGTCAAATCAGAATTCGACATATCATAATGCACTCGCTTCCTGCCGCCATCCCCATATCCGTCGAGACCCTTTCCATACGGAGAAATCCACAAATTATCCCGGCTGTCCACCTTCACAGCCATAATCTCCCTCTCCCTGCAAAACTCAGGCCTCGTTATCTCACCCGTACGGCAATCCAAAATCCACATGCCCTCCCACCGGGACGACAGTACCCAATAATGCTTACGCCAAGAAGACATATAATTAAAAAAAGCATAAGACCTCTCCTTCCACCGGATAGGAACCGTATCCATGACACACCGCGCATAATCCCAACGATATATCACACCCCGCCCTCCCAAAAGAAGAGCATCGTCCGTCAGCATGTAAGAATGAGCCTGCAAAGCTCTCTTGCCCCACCGAATCCGTTTGAAATCATCACTTTTCCTCTGATACACACATACCCCTTTAGACGTCGAAATCCAGATATTATTCTGGGCATCCTCTACAATAAAATGAATCAGATTATCAGGCAAAGAAGTAGCAGAATCTGGCACTGCCGAATAATTCTTGAACTCATGGCGATCAAAACGGCTCACCCCCCGACTCGTACCAATCCAAAAAAAGCCATTATGGTCGAGCATGATAGAACGCACAAAATTCTGAGGAAGCCCATCCTGTTGAGACAACTGCTTGAAATAAAAATTAGGAGACGCTTGAACGACGAAGGCCAAGCCGGACATAACGCCGACCCACAAAAACAACAAATATGTAAGCAAGTGTTTTCCCATACGAAAACAAAAATACGAAAATGTTTTCACTGACAAAAATAGATTTTTTTCCGAATATACAAGCCCAAACCCCAAATAAACATGATTAACCCCTCACGAAGTTTTTTTCTTTTCAAAATTACGTATCTTTGGATTGATTTTTTTAGAGCCTGTCCGAATTTTCCGATAAGGAAATATTGTCCGGGGCAGATTTAGGAATTTCTTTCGAAAATATTTTTCCGTTTTTACAAGGAAAATAGCGGACTGTAAAAACAGGAAATTACAACCCAATACGAAAACCAAAACTAAAAATAAAAACACAAATATGATTATCGAAGATTTTAAACTGCGACGAACCATCAGGAAATACAAAAACGACCAAATTCCTGAAAAAATGCTGAACGAACTATTAGAAGTAGCCTTCAGAGCATCGACAACAGGCAATATGCAACTGTACAGCGTCATTGTCACCCGCGATGAAGAAAATAAGAAAAAGCTCGCCCCCGCACATTTCAACCAACCCACAGTAACGACAGCTCCCGTCGTCCTCACATTCTGCGCCGACTTCAACCGGTTCATCAAGTGGTGCGAATTACGCAAAGCACAACACGGGTACGACAATTTCCAGTCATTCTATACCGCCACCATCGACGCACTACTGGTCGCACAGCAATTCTGCACAGCCGCTGAGTTATGCGGGTTAGGTATCTGCTATCTGGGAACCACCACTTACAACGCCCCTATGATTATCGAAGCGCTCAACCTGCCCAAATTTGTCGTACCGGTCACTACCGTTACAGTCGGATATCCCGCAGAAATTCCGGCACAAGTCGACCGATTGCCCGCAGAAGCACTCATACACGACGAACAATATAAAGACTACACAAGCGAAGACATAGACCGCATATACGCAGAAAAAGAATCCCTTCCCGAAAGCAAGAAATACATTACAGAAAACAACAAAGAAACACTTGCTCAGGTATTCACAGACGTAAGATATCCCAAAGCAAACAACGAGCACTTCTCGGATATCTTCCTGAAAATCATCCGAGAACAAGGATTCCAATTTTAACATTTCCCCCTCCCCCTTCCCGAAAAGGAACCTTTTCCCTTTTTGAGAAGGGTGCATGACGTTAGAGCACTACCATGCAAAACAAAAATAAACACCACCTCAAAAACAGAAAATCTAAATCTTCCCTCTCGATATGAAAGCCTTCAGCACTTGTTTCTTTTTGAAAATGAGAGTATTATACAGGACATTTCCCCTCACCAGAGGGGAGGTCGGAGAGTATCATTTTTGATTGAAAATGAGCGGCTTGAGTATTGTGTCTCCCCTCTCGAGAGGGGATTAAGGGGTGTGTTACAGTGAGAAGCGCAACTTAGGCTGAGAAGTTTTTTTGAGGTAATATCTATCAGCTTTATGTGAACGCTTTTAATTTCAAAAGCCATGCGCAAACATCACACACACCCAGCCCCTCTCAAAAGGAAAGTGACATTTCTAATTGAAAATAAAGGCTTTGAGTGTTATATTTCCCCTCTCGAGAGGGGATTAAGGGGTGTGTTACAGTGAGAGGCGCGGATTAGGCTGAGAAGTTTTTTTGAGGTGAGGGTTGTCAACTTTGTGTGACCGCTTTTGATTTGAGGTGTCTGTGTGTAACGACGAGATAGGCGACCTAGAATGAAATAGTGAGACTATGTTTCTTAGACTTTTGTGATTGCTTTTTCAAATGTATAACACCTGTGTACAGCAATACAAATCAATAACAAGCACTAAACCCCACCTTTATCCCAAAGTGCGACAAACAAATTTTTAAAATTGAAAAAATCGGCTTCCAATAAGAACAAAACCATATCAATTCAGCCTCTCCATACGTATCTGTTCCATCTCCATCCCTAATCCCGAGAAAAGCCGGAAAATGTGTGACAATGAAATAAAATTTTTAAATTCGAAGTCGTTCGGCTATACTATTTTAGTATAATCGACACCCAATCACTACTTATCTCATCCTCCACAACATTTTCGTGCAACGTTACCATGCCTTTACCCTCTACATACTGTTTTTCTGTAAAGAGAGGAGGCTGCTCAGAACTTTTAAAAATTTGGGTTAAAGTAGCAACATTGACAAATCGACCATCAATAAACTCAAAACGCTTATAACAGTAAGATGCTGCCGACACACGTGATAAAGAGAATACACATTGTCTTCTCCTATTTATCTGTGGACTCTCTATTTGTTTGAAACTCTCATCTTTACAGTACTGTTTCTCTTTCTCATTCCACATATAGCAATCATAATATTGTACCATCTGATTGCCATATCGACCGAGATTGATGAGTATATCGTCTTTTCCGTCAAAATTGACATCTTGCAAATCAATCCTAACATTTAGATTATTGGCAAATTCGATGTCCGGAGGATAGGAATAAGATATTTCTTGGACTACCTTCTCCTGTGCGTTGAATATGGCTATTTGCAATCCTTTAAGGCTGTCCGTTCCACTTCTAATTCCACTATACCTCATTACCCTATTCCCTTTATGGTCAATAAGTTGCCATTCATCAGATTTCCAAAAACAAAATTCTCGGTCGCTATCTGCCTCTCCGTTTGTTGCCATTTGAGATTTTCCATCCTCGAATGGCGTGGCAAACTTAAACTGAGGTTCTATGGCAACATTCCCCAATGAATCGGCAAAACCTATCAATCCGTTTTCATCCATTATACGAAAAAGCCCTTCCCGTATATAATCGGGACCATTATCATATTTGAACACATAGAACAACTTTTTACCTTTATTATCTATGCAAACAATACGCCCGTTTTGTCCATTCTCATACACAAAACCGATATTCCGAATGGTATCAGTTTGGCAGAACTTATATTTGCCATAAGGCACAATGGTATCACCTTGCCCATTCAAATAGCAGACAGGGACACCAGCCTCAAGATATTTTTCTGACGTGTGCGCAACAAGTATACCATATTCACTACTGACATGCGAACAACCAACAGCTATGGCAAATATTACCGCAAAAAACAATGTATTTTGTAAATGCATATCAAACCGCCTTTCACTTTGTAATTAAATTCATAATGCAAAATTACAAAGATATTATTATATGATGATTCAGACACAAGACTTAAGAATCTCTCGTCTAAATTTTGCACGGGTCAGATTTGAGAATTTTTCAGAAATGTTTTTCTGCTTTTATGAGGAAGATAACAGGCTATCTGACAAAGATATACATCTATTATACCCACAAGACTGAGGTTTGTCATTTTCTCTTTTGGCTGCAACAATTCATCGATGCGCCCCAACAATATATCCTCAGAAAAGCGACCGGTTGTCGGAAAAATAGTTTGAAAAGCCTTTCAGTACAGCCAAATAAAAAGAATGAAATCAGATGCAAAGCAAAAAAAACGGAGAATCGCTTAAATTATTGATTTTGTTCCTATTTTGTTTCCTTTACAAGTTGAATAAAATGCTATTACAATGATATACAAATGATTAATCATTTATAGAATAACATTTACCAGATTTATATCCCCCGTCCTTCCGTTTCACCTATCATGCAACAAGACGTTTGCCCCATTAGATGTTATCCATTACCTCTTCTGGCATAAGCCTATTTGTGAAATCGTGACATCGTGGTGACACTTTTAGAATTCACCCTTTTTATGGACATTTATACATCATGCGTATAGTATGTATGATTTATAACGATATATAAATAAAAAGCGGTTATATATCAAAAGCCTGCCCCGGTCAATTCAGCCTCTCCATGCGTATCTGTTCCATCTCATCCACCGTAAAACCGGAAAAGTCGGCAATCACATGGTCAGCCAAAGCAGAAATACGCTCTGCCGGATGAGTGGTAGATAATCCGATTACCGTCATTCCAGCAGCACGGCCGGCCGTCAACCCCGCCAAAGAATCCTCAAAGACAAAACAATTCGAAGGAGCACAACCCAGCAACCTCGCCCCCAGCAAAAAACACTCCGGGTCCGGCTTCGATTTAGAAATCATATCAGCCGTTACGATAGCATCAAACATTCCCTTAAAATCAGGATGCACCCCATACAAAATCCCCATCTTCATATCATTGGAGCTGGTCACAACAGCAGTCTTTATACCCTGAACCCTCAAGCTTCCGATAAATTCCATTACGCCATTGATATACTCATAACGCATATGATTCTCAAAATAATCCAATGCTTTGGAAATCTGCTTTCTCACAGACTCATCCGGAAAATACTTGTCGTAAATCTGATTCAGCGTATTCCCTTTTATAATATAATTAAAATTCTCAATCTCCGGATGGAACTTCTCACCCACCTTACCCCAAAATACCGAATATTGAGTCTCCGTATCCACCACGACCCCATCCAAGTCGAACAATGCTGCCTGATTCAGCCCCATACACTTTCCTTTCATTTTGTTTAACGCTGCAAAATAAACAAAACCCTTCGGACTACACAAATAATTCGTACCTTTGCACCAGTAAAAAGATTGTGAAATTTTATGACAGATAATACACCCACCGTATTGGGCACCCAGCCCATTGGAAAACTTTTAGTACAATACTCCATTCCGGCAATCATCGGTATGACTGTAACTTCGCTGTACAACATCATCGACAGTATCTTTATCGGTCACGGTATAGGTCCCCTCGGCATCACGGGGCTGGCTATCACCTTCCCATTGATGAACCTTGTCATCGCCTTCTGTACACTGGTAGCCGTCGGTGGAGCCACTATAAGTTCCATCTATCTCGGGCAGAGAAATACAGAACGAGCCACTGATGTACTCCATAATGTCGTACTCCTCTGCATTATCAATGCCGTATGCTTCGGGCTCATCACATTCATTTTCCTCGACCCCATACTCCACTTCTTCGGAGCCAGTGCCGAGACACTCCCTTACGCTCGTGACTTCATGCAAGTATTGTTGCTGGGAACCCCCATTGCCTTCGTTTTCATCGGGCTCAACAATATCATGCGGGCCACCGGTTACCCCAAAAAAGCAATGCTCTCCTCCCTGCTCACCGTAGGAGCCAATATCATCATCGCCCCCTTCTTTATCTTCTACCTCGACTGGGGCATGAGAGGAGCAGCCCTTGCCACCGTACTCTCCCAGACATGCGGAATGCTTTGGGTACTCAAGCACTTCTGCGACCCTAAAAGCTTCATTCACTTCCAGAAAGGGCGGTACAAACTCCAGAAACGTATCATCATCAGTATTTTTTCCATAGGTATGTCACCGTTCCTGATGAACGTATGCGCCTGTGTAGTAGTCATTATACTCAACAATAGCCTGAGAAACTACGGTGGCGACATGGCTATCGGAGCCTACGGTATCGTCAATCGTATGCTCACCCTTTTTGTCATGATAGTTATGGGACTCGCTCAAGGCATGCAGCCCATTGTCGGATACAACTATGGAGCACACCAGTTCCAGCGCGTACGTAACACTCTGAAATATGGAATCATAGCCGGAGTAAGTATCACCACAACCGGATTCCTCTTAAGTGAGATATTCCCACACGCCATTGTCGCCATGTTTACTGATAATGAAGCACTCACCGACATAGCCAATACCGGATTGAGAATCTGTTGCCTGATGTTCCCCTTCGTAGGTTGTCAAATCATTATATCCAACTTCTTCCAGTCCATCGGGAAATCACCCATATCAATATTCTTGTCACTTTCCCGGCAACTGCTATTTCTCATTCCCTGTCTCGTCATATTGCCCCGTTACTTCGGTACCAACGGAGTATGGAGCAGTATCCCAGTCTCCGATTTCGTTGCATTCGTCATAGCCGTTATCACACTCATCATCCACTTTAAGAAAGTAAATAAAAAAGAACAAGAACAAATACAAGTACAATAAACTCACACTTTCCGGCACGCCCCGAAAATTTACCATAAGTCGAATATTCGCAAGGGACACTTCTTCCTTATAAGAAAAGGAACTATCTCCCCTCTCAAAACGCCACACCTCCCTTTTGATAAAAGCCAGAGGTGTGTGATGCTTGTGCACATCATCCCAAATCAAAAGCAAAAAACAAAACTTGATAAACGCTTCTTCGCTACTCCAAACTCAGCAGACTCTACCTCAAAAAAACAATACCATCAATTAACATCCCAACCCAAACCATCCCCCCTCACCGTACACACCCCTTAATTATCTATCCAGAGACTATATAAAAACTGAAATCAAATTTCTAAAAAAGAGCCTGTACAAAGCGTATTTTTTGAATGAAAAAAGCACCTTTTCTTTTATTGATATACGCATTAAGCTTTAAATTGCAAGTTATTTATTTTTGTTTTTGACTTTTTACAGAGTTTCTCAAGAGAGGATAACACAATCATAAAACACTTATTTTCAAATAAAAAGCAACACCATCTCTCAATATCTCTACCCAAACACCATACTTTCCAAGTAAAAATGCCTTCTATCCCCAAAGGGAATCACTGGCATTACCACGATTGACAACCAATAACACACAAACCCAAGTCGAAGTCAACACTATAAAATTTCGACACAAGTAGCAGGGTAAAACAACGAAAGAAGGAATTAGGAAAGCTATCCCGGCACTATTCACACTCAAAAAAAATAGATATATTACAAAATATATTCCAATTTCGTTTTCACTCACAGCATGAAAGACAATGGCATTTAAATGTCTATTTTACCCACTCCAAAATCAGGGAACATCAATTACCATCCGGTAGGGAAATCCGAGGGTTTCATTGTTTAAGCGTAAATTTTAGCCGGTCCGAACAGAAACAGAAACAAATCCAAATGCCCGAAAAAAAGGGTAGCGGCGTGTCCGGGAATCGGGTCGCGGGGGAGGGGGGGGAAATGCATCTCCAAGGGGAAAAAAATAGGGAGGAGAGCAGGACCCTGCGGTCTTCTCTCCTCCCTATTCTCCTATAATACGGCAGCTACCTACTCTCCCACTGTGACGCAGTACCATCGGCGCGGTCAGGTTTAACTTCTCTGTTCGGAATGGGTAGAGGTGGAACCCTGACACTATAACCACCTGAATGCCTTCTTTTTTGCCATACAAAAAAAGAAAAGAAAAAGAAAAACACCAACAAACGACAGAACGATACCACGTATCCGGCACTACCGGAATCATACCTTACAGAAAGTCTCGGGTGATTAGTTTTGCTCGGCTTTGGCATTACTGCCTTTACACCTGCAACCTATCTACGTCGTCGTCTGCAACGACCCTCTAGGGAAATCTTATCTTGAGGCTGGCTTCGTACTTAGATGCTTTCAGCACTTATCCAATCCCGGCTTAGCTACTCAGCAGTGCTCCTGGCGGAACAACTGATAAACCAGCGGCCGGTCCAACACGGTCCTCTCGTACTAGTGTCAGAGCCTCGCAAATTTCCTGCGCCCACAACAGATAGGGACCGAACTGTCTCACGACGTTCTGAACCCAGCTCGCGTGCCACTTTAATGGGCGAACAGCCCAACCCTTGGGACCTTCTCCAGCCCCAGGATGTGACGAGCCGACATCGAGGTGCCAAACCGCTCCGTCGATATGAGCTCTTGGGAGCGATCAGCCTGTTATCCCCGGAGTACCTTTTATCCTTTGAGCGATGGCCCTTCCATGCGGAACCACCGGATCACTATGCTCTAGTTTCCTACCTGATCGACGTGTCGGTCTCTCAGTCAAGCACCCTTGTGCCATTACACTCTACGGCCGGTTACCAATCGGCCTGAGGGTACCTTTAGAAGCCTCCGTTACGCTTTTGGAGGCGACCACCCCAGTCAAACTACCCACCAAGCAGTGTCCTCTCTAATACAGAGTTAGAATTCAAATAATCAAAGGTCCGTATTTCAACAGCGGCTCCTCGGATACTGGCGTACCCAATTCTCTGCCTCCGGACTATCCTACACATCAAGTACCCAAATTCAATGCTAAGTTGCAGTAAAGGTTCACGGGGTCTTTCCGTCCCGTTGCGGGTAATCGGCATCTTCACCGATACTACAATTTCACCGAGCTCACGGTTGAGACAGTGTCCAGATCATTGCACCATTCGTGCAGGTCGGAACTTACCCGACAAGGAATTTCGCTACCTTAGGACCGTTATAGTTACGGCCGCCGTTTACTGGGGCTTCAATTCTACGCTTCTCTTGCGATGACGTCTCCTCTTAACCTTCCAGCACCGGGCAGGTGTCAGGCTGTATACTTCATCTTCCAATTTCGCACAGCCCTGTGTTTTTGTTAAACAGTTGCCTGGACCTATTCTCTGCGCCCGACTTCTTTCAGTCGGGACCCTTTCTCCCGAAGTTACAGGGTCAATTTGCCTAGTTCCTTAACCGTGAATCTCTCGAGCGCCTTGGTATATTCTACCCAACCACGTGTGTCCGTTTGGGGTACGGGTGAATGTAGCATATGTTTAGCGGATTTTCTTGGGAGTCTGATTACCATCGCTATCCGGTTGTCCGAGGACGCCCGGTACTATCAAGTTCGACTATCCCGGCGGATTTGCCTACCGGGACAATATCTACACTCTTCAACCTGCTATTCCGTCTGCAGGCGGATGTGTCACTGCTCCGTCTCCGCGTCACTCCTACATTCAGTAACGGAATATTAACCGTTTCTGCCATCGGCTGCGCCGTTCGGCTACGCCTTAGGGCCCGACTTACCCTGATCCGATTAGCGTTGATCAGGAACCCTTGGTCTTGCGGCGAGGAGGTTTCCCGCCTCCTTTATCGTTACTTATACCTACATTTGCTTTTCCACTGTCTCCAGTCTGTCTCAAAACAGGCCTTCTGCGACCCGTGGAATGCTCCCCTACCAATATTTGCATATTCCATAGCTTCGGTAAATAGCTTATGCCCGATTATTATCCACGCAGAATTCCTCGACTAGTGAGCTGTTACGCACTCTTTAAATGAATGGCTGCTTCCAAGCCAACATCCTAGCTGTCTTTGCAATTCTACTTCGTTAATTCAACTTAGCTATTATTTCGGGACCTTAGCTGATGGTCTGGGTTGTTTCCCTCTCGGACATGGACCTTAGCACCCATGCCCTCACTCCTCGGTCTTGAGTTGAAGCATTCGGAGTTTATCAAGACTTGATAGGCGGTGAAGCCCTCGCATCTTATCAGTCGCTCTACCTCTTCAACTCGAACCCGAAGGCTGCACCTAAATGCATTTCGGGGAGTACGAGCTATCTCCAAGTTTGATTAGCCTTTCACCCCTACCCACAAGTCATCCGAAAACTTTTCAACGTTTACCGGTGCGGTCCTCCAGTTGGTGTTACCCAACCTTCAACCTGCTCATGGGTAGATCACTTGGTTTCGCGTCTACTCCTGCTGACTATGACGCCCTGTTCAGACTCGCTTTCGCTTCGGCTCCGGGCCTGAAGCCCTTAGCCTGGCCAACAAAAGTAACTCGTAGGTTCATTATGCAAAAGGCACGCCGTCACTCCATATAGAAGCTCCGACCGCTTGTAGGCGCATGGTTTCAGGGTCTATTTCACTCCTCTGTTCGAGGTTCTTTTCACCTTTCCTTCACAGTACTGGTTCGCTATCGGTCTCTCGGGAGTATTTAGCCTTACGGGATGGTCCCCGCGGATTCATACAGGATTTCTCGTGTCCCGCACTACTCAGGTGCCGCCTCGGCTTCGCTTCGGATTCGTCTACGGGATTGTCACCTTCTTTGATCCAACTTTCCAATTGGTTCGACTTCCTCCGCTCTTGCCTTTATCGGCGGTCCTTCTACCCCGCTCCTGCCGAAACAGGAACGGTTTGGGCTCTTCCGCGTTCGCTCGCCACTACTAGCGGAATCATTGTTATTTTCTTTTCCTGTGGGTAATGAGATGTTTCAGTTCCCCACGTTTGCTCACTGACTTGCAGTGTGTCGCCTTGCGACGACGGGTTGCCCCATTCGGAGATCTACGGGTCAGCGGATATTTGCTCCTTACCGTAGCTTTTCGCAGCTTATCACGTCCTTCTTCGCCTTCGAGAGCCTAGGCATCCTCCATGCGCCCTTGTTTACTTTCTTTTCCCGGCTATTGCCGCCGATTCTCCGACGGCCCTCCGGTGTGATGTATACCTGGTTCGCTTTCTTTCTTGGTTTGCTAGGTTTTTTGTTTGTTCTTTTCTTTTTTCAGTATGTCAAAGATCTTCTTTCGTGGAGAATAACGGATTCGAACCGTTGACCCCCTGCGTGCAAAGCAGGTGCTCTAGCCAGCTGAGCTAATCCCCCAAACTTCTGCCAGTTTGGTAGTCCCAGGCAGATTTGAACTGCCGACCTCTACATTATCAGTGTAGCGCTCTAACCTACTGAGCTATAGGACTGTCAATTCATCCCTCTGCCGGGCTGCTTCTTCTCTTTTATCTTGTTACAATAGACCGTAGAAAAAAACGGGGTCGTCTCCGTCTCATTTATCGGAAAGAGGACGCCTGAGCGTTCTTTGTGGAGGATATCTTCCCTTTTACTCCAGAAAGGAGGTGTTCCAGCCGCACCTTCCGGTACGGCTACCTTGTTACGACTTAGCCCCAGTCACCAGTATTACCCTAGGACGCTCCTCGCGGTTGCATACTTCAGGTACTCCCGGCTCCCATGGCTTGACGGGCGGTGTGTACAAGGCCCGGGAACGTATTCACCGCGCCATGGCTGATGCGCGATTACTAGCGAATCCAGCTTCACGGAGTCGAGTTGCAGACTCCGATCCGAACTGGGACAGGGTTTCGAGATTGGCGCGGCATTGCTGCCTGGCTACTCGCTGTCCCTGCCATTGTAACACGTGTGTCGCCCCGGACGTAAGGGCCGTGCTGATTTGACGTCATCCCCACCTTCCTCGCAGCTTACGCTGGCAGTCTCGATTGAGTCCTCAGCTTCACCTGGTAGTAACTATCGATAAGGGTTGCGCTCGTTATGGCACTTAAGCCGACACCTCACGGCACGAGCTGACGACAACCATGCAGCACCTCGCAGGCGGCTATTGCTAGCTGCGTACTTTCATACGCATTCCTCCTGCGTTTGAGCCCGGGTAAGGTTCCTCGCGTATCATCGAATTAAACCACATGTTCCTCCGCTTGTGCGGGCCCCCGTCAATTCCTTTGAGTTTCACCGTTGCCGGCGTACTCCCCAGGTGGAATACTTAACGCTTTCGCTGTACCGCTTACTGTATATCGCAAACAGTTAGTATTCATCGTTTACGGCGTGGACTACCAGGGTATCTAATCCTGTTCGATACCCACGCTTTCGTGCTTCAGCGTCTGTTTCACCCCAGTATGCTGCCTTCGCAATCGGGGTTCTGCGTGATATCTATGCATTTCACCGCTACACCACGCATTCCGCATACCTCTTGTGGACTCTAGCCCTACAGTTTCAACGGCAGTTTCCCGGTTGAGCCGGAACATTTCACCGCTGACTTATAGGGCCGCCTACGCACCCTTTAAACCCAATAAATCCGGATAACGCTCGCATCCTCCGTATTACCGCGGCTGCTGGCACGGAGTTAGCCGATGCTTATTCGTATGGTACTTGCAATAGCCCACACGTGGACTCTTTTACTCCCATACAAAAGAAGTTTACAACCCGTAGGGCAGTCTTCCTTCACGCGACTTGGCTGGTTCAGGCTTCCGCCCATTGACCAATATTCCTCACTGCTGCCTCCCGTAGGAGTCTGGTCCGTGTCTCAGTACCAGTGTGGGGGACCTTCCTCTCAGAACCCCTATCCATCGTCGCCTTGGTGGGCCGTTACCCCGCCAACCAGCTAATGGAACGCATGATCACCTGTAACCGGTTACCCTTTCGCCGGCCTTTCATGCAAAAAACCGGCGGCATGGGGTATTAGTCCGAATTTCTCCGGGTTATCCCCCTGTTACAGACAGATTCCATACGCGTTACTCACCCGTGCGCCGGTCGCCAGCGTATCAGCAAGCTGATACCTGATGCCCCTCGACTTGCATGTGTTAGGCCTGTCGCTAGCGTTCATCCTGAGCCAGGATCAAACTCTTCGTTGTAATATCTATTTTTTTCTTTTTCTTACTCCCGTAAAAGCCGATATCATCCCCTGCTCTGATGCCCGTATCATTTCCTTATTCTCTTGACGTGGACTATTACCCCCTCCGGTTTCCCAAAGGGGCCCGTCTCTTTCTACATTTCTCTCTGTCTATCGTAATACTTTCAATGACCTCTTGCATTTCCTTGCTCCCTTAGAAGCGCGAAAGTTTTGCAAAGATAAAACTTTTTTCGTTTCCGCTCCAAATTTTTCCAAATCTTTTTTTGAACTTTTCCAGAACTATACTCTTGTGTCTTTCTTCGCTATCTCTTTACTATCTCGCTCCCCTCGCTCGAAAAGCGGTGCAAAGATAAAACTTTTTATTTATAATATACAAATCTTTGAAGAACTTTTTTTATCTTTTTTCTTATATCGCCTCTGTTTCTGACTATTACATCATACAAAAATCCAATTCGGAAGTAATATATAATACACTTCCAAACTGGACTATTCTGCCAAAACCCGAAAAATCTTATCTTACCCCATAATCAGTAGCAACTCTTTCGATACTTTATCGGCAGCATCTTTTCCTTTGAGCATCGAAACTATACCGATAGCAAATTTAAAAGAATCTCCTGCACCTCTACCGGTAATCACATTATCTTGAATCTCAACAGGCAGCCCTGTATAAGTCGCTCCCTGCAAAAAATTCATATAAGCCGGCTGAGCCGTAACATTCTTGCCATTCAACATGTCCAGTTCTCCCAGAATAGATGGAGCCTCCCCTATTGCACCCACATAACGACCCTGATTATAATGATTCAATAAGTTCATTTTGAAGTCATCATTCATAAAAAGATTTTTAGTTCCCTCTACCCCACCGGGCAAAATATAGAATCCTTCAACATCATCAGATTTTACGCTTTCATAGAGTACATCGGACACCACCGCTACATTGTGTGCACCGACCACAGTCTTCTCTCCTGTCATAGAAACAGACTTCACCTCAGCACCAGCTCTGCGTAATATATCCCATACAGCAACAGCCTCTATCTCATCAAAACCCTCTGCCAAAAATAAAAAAGACGTTTTCATACCAAAAATATTTGAAGTTTCCAATTACCCCTACAACGCCCGTACGACTATTATTGTTCTATGTAATCTTGACACGAACAACATAAAAAACTAAATTTAACAGCCCGAACATACCAATTAAGAAAGAGAACAGTCTTCACTCCTGCTTCGAAGTTCAAAACTGCTCTCTCTAAAAAATGAATACTACGAAAAACTCTCGATTTCGACATTCAAAAAATACTAAACATCCCGAACCAAAAACAAATCATTTTTTCTCTGAGCTCTGCTTTTCCAT
This sequence comes from Coprobacter secundus subsp. similis, assembly GCF_015097275.1. GTDB lineage: Bacteria > Bacteroidota > Bacteroidia > Bacteroidales > Coprobacteraceae > Coprobacter > Coprobacter secundus. The sequence continues at coordinate 20,207 of NZ_AP023322.1, read as the reverse complement.
AATGTCCCTTATTTGAGTAAGTAACTGTACTTCGGGCGAAGGGACAGGAGGCGCAGCCGCAACCTCTTCCTTCTTTTGTCTTGAAAGCTTTGCTATCAATTTTATAATCAAAAATATAGCGAATGCAATAATAATGAAATCGACACTCACCTGGATAAAGTTACCATAATTCAATGTCACCGCCGGGGTTACCACCTCTCCCGCCGCATTGGTTACTGCTTCATGTAAAGTCAATTTCAAATCCGTAAAATTGATGCCTCCCAGTAACAAACCAACTATCGGCATAATCAAATCTGAGACTGCCGAAGATACAATCTTGCCGAAAGCAGCACCGATAATGATACCTACCGCCATGTCTACAACATTACCACGCATGGCAAACTGCTTGAACTCTGTCAAAAATTTACTCTTTTTCATACGTATCGAATTTATATATTAAATAATCAGAAAGACACCCTTTTTGTTCACCCTACCCCTGCTATTTGTAATACTTTAGAACCCTAATTTTGCTCGAGTCTGTCTTGGGAACTTCTTTTGAGAATAATAATGGGACTATTTGCCCAATGAAAACGAAAAGAAATTCCATCTGAATTCCGTCTATCGGAAAATACAAACCTGCTCTTAGTGCCATATACAACCCGACACAGCCCCTCTTTCCGAAATATAGAAAAGAAGCTGTGTCGGAATTTTTCTATAAGAAAAGCGACAACACTCAAAACTCAAGTATCTCGGTTTTCAAAGTAAGTACATCAATGGTAAAAAGCCGGTTACGCAAAGGCTCTCCGCTATCCGTTATTATCTTAATGGTTTCCGCTGCTTCTATACTTCCGATAATACCGGGTACTACCCCCAACACACCTCCAGGCTTAGAAGGACTGGCAGTAAGCTCCATCTCATCAGGATAAAGGTCTCGATAGCCGATACCTCCCCGGTAGTTGAACACAGAGGCTTGCCCCCGAAATTCCCCGATAGTACCATACACATAAGGCTTTCCGGTCTCACGGCAACAATCGTCAATAAGATAACGCGTCGCAAAATTATCACACCCGTCTACGACAATATCATAATTCTGTATGATACTCAGAGCATTATCCCGTGTCAGAAAATAAGGATATACATCTATCTCTATCGTAGAAGAAAGAGCCTGCAACCGTCTCCGGGCACACTCTGCCTTCGGCCTGCCTATCTCCTCTTCCGTATAGAGAACCTGACGTTGCAGATTACTCTCCGAAACGACATCCCCGTCGATGAGCCCCAGCCGTCCGACACCGGCTCCGGTAAGATAAAGAGCGATAGGAGACCCCAGTCCTCCTACCCCTACAAGGAGTACCGAAGCTTGAGAGAGCTTTTTTTGCCCGGCTTCACCGATAGGTTCGAGCATGATTTGCCGGCTATATCGTTCAGAGAGATTCATACAGCCTGCTGAGCTTTACGGTCAAACGACTCATCCCAATCTTTCCACACCGGTTCACGACCCAGAGCCTTAAGGTCCCTTTCTACCTGCACGGCAGTGCGCTCGTCACTGACATGAAACTGTTCGAGAGACTGAGGATAAGTAAAATATCCTCCGGGTTCGGTCTTGCTCTCAGCACTCATCGTTGTCACGCCCAGCGTAGCCATATTATTACGGAACTGGGCACTTTCTCGGGTAGAGTAAGAAATATCCACATCATGGTCGAAGATACGCATGGCAAAAGTCACCTGAGCAAGTTCCCTGTCGCTCATAACGACATTCGGCTGGAAGTGCCCTTCACTCGGACGCATACGCGGAAAGTTGACGCTATACTTCGTTTTCCAATAATGCTTCTGCAAATAACGCAAGTGATAAGCCATCATCGTAATATCGGTACGCCAGTCTTCCAAGCCGATAAGTACCCCCATTCCTATTTTATGTACCCCGGCTTGTCCCATACGGTCGAAAGCATTGACCCTCCAGTCAAATTTAGACTTCATCCCTTTAGGATGATAGATGTTATAATTTGCTTTGTTATATGTCTCTTGAAAGCAAATCACCCCATTAAGTCCGGAATGAGTAAGCCGTTCATACTCCTCCGCTTTCAGAGGCATTACCTCTATCTGCAAATTAGAAAAGTAAGGCTTGGCCAATTGCAAAGCCCGCTCAATATAGGGGACCCCAGCTTTTGCAGGATTTTCCCCGGTCACAAGAAGCAGGTTCTCGAAAGGAGCAAGCTTTTTTATAGCCTTATATTCGTTCACAATCTCCTCTTCAGTCAAGATAATCCTCGACATGGGATTATTATGATTGAATCCGCAATAGATGCAAAAGTTCGTACACGAATTTGTAATATAGAGAGGCACAAACATCGATATAGTCTTGCCGAAACGTTGCAAAGTGTACTGTTGACTAAGCCTCGCCATGACTTCGAGGTAAGGCTGTGCAGCAGGCGAGATAAGCGCCTTGAAGTCTTCCACATCAAGATACTCTTTGTGCAGAGCCGCTTCCACGTCGGCTGCCGTTTTAGAATAGATGTCGTTCGTAGTTTTTTCCCACGATATTTTTTCAAGTTCTTCTGAAAACATCTTCTTATTATTTTTGATAATTTTACTTCTTCATCACCCTTTCTCGACAAAAGAAAAGATGACATCATTTCCCCTCCTGAGCAGACTTCCCGACCATATCGCATGTATCGATATCCTGCGAGAGGCGCATAGCACAGAAGTTCGGGCCACACATGGTACAATAATCGCCATCATGTTTCGAGCCTTCTTTATAATATTCGAGGGCACGTTCAGGGTCGAGAGAGAGATTGAATTGGTCTTTCCACCGGAATTCAAAACGGGCCTTGCTCAATGCATCATCACGCACTTGTGCACCGGGATGCCCCTTTGCCAAGTCGGCTGCATGCGCTGCGATTTTATAGGCGATGACCCCATTACGCACATCCTCACGATTGGGTAGTCCGAGATGTTCCTTAGGCGTGACATAACAAATCATTGCCGTACCATACCAGGCAATCTGCGCCGCACCGATAGCCGAAGTGATATGGTCATACCCCGGAGCTATATCGGTCGTCAACGGTCCCAACGTATAGAAAGGAGCCTCGTGGCAGGAGCTCAACTGACGGTCCATATTTTCCTTGATTTTATGCATGGGAATATGGCCGGGCCCCTCTATAATGACCTGAACATTGTGTGCCCAAGCTTTTTGGGTAAGCTGTCCCAACACATCGAGTTCGAGGAATTGCGAACGGTCATTGGCATCATGTATCGAACCCGGCCGCATGCCATCTCCCAACGAGATAGCTACGTCATATTGTTTGAGTATCTCGCAAATATCATCGAAATGTGTATAAAGAAAACTTTCACAATCATGCATGACACACCACTTTGTCATGATAGACCCTCCGCGCGATACAATACCGGTAAGCCGTTCTTTGACCAGCTCGGCATGCTCCTTCAGTACCCCCGCATGTATGGTGAAATAGTCCACACCTTGCTCACATTGTTCTATAAGCGTATCCCTATACAACTCCCAAGTAAGATTTTCCACTTCCCCGTTTACTTTCTCCAAAGCCTGATAAATAGGAACCGTACCCACAGGCACAGGACAATTCCTGATAATCCACTCCCGAGTCTCATGTATATTGGCCCCGGTCGAGAGGTCCATAAGCGTGTCTCCGCCCCAACGGCAGCTCCACACAGCCTTATCCACCTCCTCTTCTATACTTGAAGAAAGAGCCGAATTGCCGATATTCGTATTCAGTTTCACCAGAAAATTACGCCCGATAATCATCGGCTCAGCCTCCGGATGATTGATATTGGCAGGAATGATAGCCCTGCCGGCGGCAATCTCGTCGCGTACAAATTCAGGCGTTATATGAGTCTCTATACCCAACTTCTCATTCTGGAGATTCTCACGTATAGCCACATATTCCATTTCAGGCGTAATAATACCCTGCCGGGCATAGTACATCTGTGTTATCTCTTTGCCGGCCTTAGCCCGGTAAGGTGGTTTCATATGCTCAAAACGCAAAGAATCAAGAGAGTGGTCGGCAAGTCGCATACGTCCGTACTGGGAAGTAATCTGTGGCAACTGCTCCACATCCCCCCGAGCCGTAATCCACTTTTCGCGCAAGCGCGGAAGACCCTTTTCAAGATTAATCTCGATATCCGGGTCTGTATAAGGGCCGCTCGTATCATATACATACACATCATCATTATGCGTAACCACGCGTTTACCGTCTACAATTTTGACAGTATCCGTCAACTTTACCTTGCGCATGCCCACTTTTATATCATGCAACTTGCCGTCGACATAGACTTTTTCAGATGCGGGATACGCATCACGTATTGTTTTTTCTGTTTTCATATTGTCCTTTTCATTGGAGGTAATCAATCGAGAAATGAAGTAAGCGGACTACTCGCTGCCGCATGCCGTGCCTGTGCACCGAGACCGGCCCGATAAGCCCTGCGCCCGGCAATCGTCGCCTCTTTAAAAGCAAGAGCCATCGCTTCTGGGTCCGGAGAAATAGCAATAGCCGTATTTACAAGTACAGCATCGGCACCCAGCTCCATTGCCGCCGCAGCATGCGAAGGAGCTCCCAGCCCTGCATCCACCACCACAGGGACATTACTCTGTTCAATGATGATTTCAAGGAGGTCTTTCGTACACAAGCCCTTGTTTGTACCGATAGGAGCAGCCAGCGGCATAACCGTTGCCGCCCCGGCCTCTTCAAGCCGCTTGCAGAGCACAGGGTCGGCCTGCACATAAGGAAGCACGACAAATCCCATCTTGACAAGCGCCTCCGTTGCCTTCAACGTTTCCACCGGGTCAGGTAACAAATACTTAGGATCAGGGTGTATTTCCAGTTTGAGAAAATTCGTCCCGAAAGCCTCCCGTGAAAGCTGAGCCGCCAGAATAGCCTCTTCGGCATCACGTACACCCGATGTGTTAGGCAACAACTGTACATCCTTCTGATTGATATGCACAAGCATATCATCCTCAGCATTATTCATATCGATACGTTTCATGGCAACAGTCACCATCTGTGTACCGGATGCAATAATAGCCTTCCTCATAAGCTCGTTCGAGCTGAATTTTCCTGTTCCCACGAACAGACGGGAAGTAAACTCCCTCCCCCCGATAATAAGTTGATCCATATATTTATCTTTTTATGTTGTTATATCCAATATATCTTTTATCACTATTCCATACCGGCATTACCTCATCTCTCCCATTCCCCGAGAAGAATCTGGGAAGATATACATTATCCGGCAAAACAATTCCTGTAAAAACAAAGATGAGCACATTATCCGCCGCAAGTCGCACGTATGACAGTAACTTTATCATTATCATTGAGCAAAGTAACATCCCAGTCTTTACGAGGTATAACACGATTGTTGACAGCAGCAGCAATACCGCCCCCGTTCAACCCCTTATCTTCAAGCAGCCGGGCCAGTGTACAATCCTCCTGTATCTGCATTTCCTGATGGTTAAGCGTAATTGTCTTCATATAATCATATTATTTGTTTTGTCGGTCTATAATCTGTATAATGTTCCGGGTCTCCTCCGCAGGGTCGGGAGCATTAAGTATAGTCCCTGAGAGAGCAATACCCTGCACCCCCGCATTATAAAGAAGCGGAATATCATCAGCAGTAATCCCTCCGATAGCCACTATCGGTGTAGTTATATTTTCCTTTCTACACTGTATCACAATATCCCGGTAGCCCTGTATGCCGAGTATGGGACTCAGATTCTTCTTCGTCTCCGTATAGCGGTACGGGCCAAGCCCGATGTAATCTACCCCCATAGCTACCAGACGACGGATGTCCTGGAACGTGTTGGCCGTACCCCCGATAATATAGTCGGAACCCAGCAGCTGCCTGGCCATATCCGGTAACATATCATTCTTGCCGAGATGCACTCCATCAACCCCGGTCTCGATTACCAAGTCAGCCCGGTCATCAAGGACCAATGTAGCCCCGTACCGTTTGCATACAGGACACAAGTACTCCGCTGCAATCTTTATCTGTTGCGTCGTAGCATCTTTCATACGCAACTGTATCCACTTGCATCCCCCGTCAAGAGCCTGCAATGCCGATTCTATATAACTGTAACGGTCGTTGGTATGTGTTATGAATTGAAACATAAAAGTCTGTATATTATATATTAATGAGAATTATACCGTATCAATGTCTGGAGATTATTACGCAACTCCTCCTTATTATGAGCCTGCCAGAGATACCCCAAAAGAGCAGCTCCCCCGAAACCATATCGGCTCAGAAGCGGAAGATGCTCAGGCGTAATGCCCCCTAAAGCGATAACAGAACTGTTGATAACACCCTGGCGAGCAGCTTCAGAAAGTTCCCGGTCTGTAAACCGTGCTGTATACCCCTGCTTGGAAATGCTATCGAAGATAGGACTGAGAAACCGATAATCGAGTCTTTCGGCAGTAGTAAGTTCCTGCAAGTCATGGCACGAACGCCCTACATATCCGGTATACCCCTCAGGGGGATACGGATGGCGTCGGTTGAGATGTATCCCTTTCAGATGAAAGTCTCCCAGCAAGTCAAAGTGGTCATGTAATATGATTTTAGAATGCAGATACGAAGGAATCCTCTCGAGCAAAGAACGTATACTGTCGGACAATACATTCGGCTTGCGTATATGCAACGCATCCATCCCCTCCTCCAGAAGCAAAGTTATGTACTCTTCCTCCCTTTCGAACACATGTTCCCGTGTAATCCCAATCAACTTCATATTCCTTTTATTCTTTTGTGTTTGCGGTGTCTGAAAAACATATATTTATCATTAGAAGAGTTGCTATAAATATATTACCTATATTATTTCTCAAACACCGCTTTCCAAATAATCAGTCCCAGACAAGAGTAATGTTATTTGATTCCTACAGATTTGATTACTGTTACTTTGTCCCCATTGGCAAGGAAAGTCTCTCTCCATTCTTCCTTGTCAACGATCCGGTTGTTCACTGCTACGGAGGTTCCGTCTCCTGTCATGCTTCTTCCGGCCAACAAATCTCTCAATGTCACTCTACTCCCAACACAGATTTCTTGGTGGTTTAAAAATACTTTCATACAATCTCAAATTTTTGAATATTTCAAAGTTCAGGTAATGGTTATATCTGTTATTAAAGGTTTTCCTGTTAGAGGTTTCGGATTGAAAAAGTGATTCAATGGTCCATGGCCTTTTCCTGTGCAGATACCGACCCCGGCTTGCAATGCCGATGTAATATAATCCTTGGCCAGTGTTACTGCCTGATAAAGCTCATGTCCCAATGCCAAATAAGAGGCTATGGCAGAAGATAAAGTGCAGCCGGTACCATGAGTGTTGTCTGTTACTATTTGATCGGCAGATAGTATGAGAGGTTCATTTTCCTGACTAAACAAAATATCGGTCATTTTATGGCCTTTTAGATGCCCACCTTTCATCAGTACATTCCGACAGCCGTTTTTCAAAAATATTTCAGCCGCCTTGTACATGTCCTTTAGGTCGATAATATCAATTTTACTCAACAATATTGCTTCATCGATATTCGGGGTTATTACAGTCACCCGACCGAACATTTCCGAGCGGATAAGCTCTATCGTCTCATCTTCGATAAGCTTATGCCCGCTGGTCGATATCATTACCGGGTCGAGTACCGTATAACGAGGGGTGTATTGATCCAACATGTCAATGACCGTCTCCACAATACGGGGAGAGTGCAACATACCTATCTTTACAGCGTCGGTTCCGATATCTGACAATACAGCTTCTATCTGCGCTCTTACGACAGGTGCCTCGATAGGTTGTATGGCCGACACCCCGCATGTATTCTGCGCTGTAATGGCCGTAATGACCGACATGCCGTACACACCTAATGCCGACATGGTCTTCAGGTCCGCCTGTATACCGGCCCCTCCTCCGCTGTCCGACCCTGCAATGGTCAGACATTTTACATATTCCGTCATTCCTTGAGCAACTTTATATATTATTATTGTGTGACCCAAAGGGATGGAGGATATCTGATTTTAATATCAGCACATAAATAAAATATGTCTACTATGAACAAATTCCTACGCCGGCATTATCCGTACAGGTTCATAGGGTATAATCTCAGCCTATCGGGCACCCCTTTGTCTTTCTTTGCAAAAGTAGGAAAAAAGTTTGCTTTTGCACTCAAAATAGATAAAAAATATAAAGTAAATAAAAATAATAAATCCGCCTGAAATTTTCTCTAGAGTCAAATACACCCCAAAAACCTGTTCCCTCATCCCAAGTCACCCTCCTCATCGTTACACACCCCTTAATCCCCTTTTGAGAGGGGAAACATTATACTCAAACCTTTTATTACCAAGAAGGAAACAGCATCCAAAGCTCCCCTCTGGAGAGGGGCCGGGGGTGTGTGACGTCTGCGTACAGCCACCTAAAATCAAAAGCAACCTCTCAAAACCAATAGATACCTCCTCACCAAACAGCAGCAAAAATTATCTCAACTCAACCCGCGCAATCTCTCCGTAACACACCTCTTAATCCCCACTCGAGAGGGAAAACATCATACCCAAACCTTTTATTTTCAAAAAGAAAAGCTGTATTTAGAGCTCCCTTCTGGAGAGGGGCGGGGGTGTGTGACGCCCGAGCATAGCCTCCTAAACCCAAAGCAACTTCTCAAAGCCGACAGATACAACCTCACCAAACAGCAGCAAAATAATCTCTGCCCACACTGCACTCTTCACCGTACCCCCCCTTTATCCCCTCTCCGAAAATGGAAATCCTCCATCACAGAAAACTCCAAAACAAGCTCTGAAAAAGTATCACATACAGCAGTCTACACAACAAAAAAATCATTCGTACCAGACAGCCTCTTATAAAATTATTCCTATCTTCGCCCCATAAACAATAGCCTGGTTACATTTTCAGGGTTTATGAAAAATCCTTTCAAATATATTTTCAGGATTTTGTCTATCGGTAGCCCCCTACCTTCCTCACAAAATCAGGAAAAACAAAAAGGATATCAAAAAACCCAGCAAAAAATTCTATCAGGAGATTTAAACCGGTACTAACAAACCAAAACCATCATATGAAAAATAAACACATTTTATCTGGGCTGATAGCCTTATCCACCTTGTTTACCACATCAGCCGATGAAGGCATGTGGGTATTACCGTTAATCAACCAACAAAACATATCACAAATGAAAGGGCTCGGCCTCGAACTCTCCGCTGAAGACATATACCACCCAGACTCCATATCCCTTAAAGACGCTGTAGTCATTTTCGGTGGAGGATGCACCGGCGAAGTCATATCCCCCGAAGGTCTTGTACTCACCAACCATCATTGCGGATACAACTATATACAACAACACAGCTCGGTCGACAATGACCTGCTCACCAATGGATTTTGGGCAAAAAGTAAAAAAGAAGAACTTCCGAACCCCGGACTTACAGTGACTTTTATCGACAAAATAGAAGACGTCACCGGATACGTAAAACACGAACTCCAAAAAGATACATCCGACTACATCCTCAAATTTCTATCCGCAAAATACCTTAACAAACTGGCCGAGAAACGGGCAGGAAAAGACTTTCTCGACAACAATCCCGGCACGAAAGTAGAAATAAAACCCTTCTACGGAGGTAACAAATACTACATGTTTACCCAAAAAATATACTCCGATATACGTATGGTAGGAGCACCACCCTCTTCTATCGGAAAATTCGGAGCCGACACCGACAACTGGATGTGGCCCCGCCATACCGGTGACTTCTCCATATTCCGCATCTATGCCGACTCCTTGGGCAATCCGGCACCTTATTCCGAAAACAACGTTCCACTGCGTCCCAAAAAGTATTTCAGCCTCTCTACCGGAGGGATAGAACAAAACGACTATGTCATGCTCATGGGTTTCCCCGGACGCACCAATCATTTCTACACCCCTTCCGAAGTCAGAGAACGCCGTGATATCGAAAACAGCATACGTGTCCAAGTACGCGACTTGCGGCAAAAACTCATGCTTGAAGAAATGCTCGCCGACCCCAAAATCAGAATTCAATACGCCGGGAAGTATGCCTCATCGACCAACAGCTACAAAAGCTCCAAAGGCATGAACAAAATGATAGACCGGCAACAACTCATAGAACAGAAGGACCGGGAAAAAGAGAATCTCGTCATGTGGGCAAAAGCAAACCAGCTCCCCCAATACTTACAGGCAATACAGACCATAGACAGTGTCATTGAAAAACGAGCCGGCCTGAAAAAGCGTCAGTTCTACCTCACCGAAGCCCTGTCTACCGGAATAGAATTCAGTAAAGTAGCCACACACCGGGCACTCATCGACTCCCTGCGGAAAAACGGAATCAAAACCGTACCTGCTGCCGAAATAGAAAAAAGCATCCGAAAATTCAGAAACAAAGACTATGCCCCCGAAGTAGACAAAAAAATCGCCAAAGCTATGTTGAAACTCTATGCCGACAACATAGCCCCTGACGAACGCCCTGACTTCTTCCGTACCATTGAGAAAAAATACAAAGGAAATACAGACCTCTATGTCGACGACCTTTTCGCAAAGTCCATTTATGGCAACCCACAAAAAGCTGAACGTTTCATAAAACATCCTACACTCAAAAACCTTGAAAACGACGGAATGATACTTTTTGCCCAATCCGTAGCCAATGAACGCAAAAACATCGCAGCCCGATTGCAAGAATTCGACAACCGGTTAGAAACCGCTCACCGCACTTATATCGACGGCATTATGAAAATAAACGAAGGTAAACCCACCTATCCCGACGCAAACTTCACAATCCGGCTCACTTATGGACAGATAGCACCTTTCAGTCCCTCCGACGGTATCGATTACCTCTACTATACTACACTCGACGGTGTAATGCAAAAAGAAGACTCCACCAACTGGGAATTCGTTGTAGCTCCTAAACTGAAAGAACTCTACCACAACAAAGACTTCGGTATATACGCCCGACCCGACGGGAAAATGCCCGTAAACCTTATTGCCAATACCCACACTACCGGTGGCAACTCCGGCAGTCCTGTCATGAACGCCAAAGGACAATTGGTCGGTATCGGATTTGACCGCAACTGGGAAGGCATCACAGGGGACATCCAATATCAAAAACAGTACCAACGTACTATCATTACCGACATACGTTACATACTGTTTATTATCGACAAATTTGCCGGAGCGACACATTTGATAGAAGAGCTCAACATCGAAAAATAAAAGCCAAAGGGTATTTTAGTATCTGTATGTTGTCCTTCTGACAATCGCTCTGAATATCTATCGGATAACTTTTAGAAGCCAAGCAAATATCGCTATTTTAGAAATAAAGTTCCGAATTGTTTGGGAGTTCAGGATAACTTTACTATCCCTGCAACATTAGGACCTGCCAAGCCTCTTAGCAATGCTCAAATCGGCAGGTCTTTTCTTATTACTCCTGTATGAAAGCACGTTTTACCAAACCATATTCATCCCCTAAACAAATCGTGCAAATATTAAAAACAACACGGTATGTTTACAAACGACAGCAGAGTTATTTTCCCATTTATGACCCATTGCTCGACCAATGGAAGCCGTTCTGCAAAATTCAGCCCGCTTTTCTTTCAATTCCATCAAAGAAAAGTTCTGCTCCCCTTCGACTGCATTCCACATAACCTGTTCCGTATCATCTTTTGGTATTTCCTTGAATCGACAATAGTTTACACTCTCTTCCTGTATGTCATGGCCGCCACGAGACTGAACAGGATAGCAAAGCCTGACAACGCCGCATATTGTCCCCAAAGGTCTGCCACGGTAGCACCTTTCAAATAGACGGAACGCATGATTTCAATGAAATAACGCGGTGGAATGGCATAAGTGATGTACTGTGCCCACCGGGGCATAGAAGCAATGGGGGTAAACAGTCCACTCATCAACTGGAAGATGATGATGAAAGCAAACATCATAAATATGCTTTGCAGGATAGTAGCAGACTTATTGGCAATGAACACCCCCAACCCCGACATGACGAGGCTGAACAAAATAGCCGCAAGATAGATATTTACAATATTCCCTTCCGGTACCAGTCCATAGACCAGCCAGCCGATAAGCATCCCGACCGTTACGACCAATATGCCAACAACCCAATAGGGTATCAACTTCGACAGCACAAACTCAAATCTTCCTACCGGAGTGACGTTCATCGCCTCAATGGTTCCGGACTCCTTTTCGCTGACTAAGTTGAGGGTCGGAAGAAAACCGCAAATGATGATGAGCAGTACCACCATGAGAGCCGGTATCATGTAGTTCTGGAAGTCGAGAGTCGGGTTATACAAATTCACTGTAGCTGATGCCGACAAAGGCAGACTGGTACCTTGTTCCGTCTGCCATCGCAAAACAGTCTTCGCCACGGACATGGTGGCATATTGCGCACCCAATGTTCCTTTCGTCGCATTCACACCGTTCGCCTTCAAGTCCAGTTCGGGCCTCTTTCCGTTGGTCAAATCCTTCTGGTAATCTTTCGGAATAGTGACAATGGCATCCGCTTTCCCGTTCTCTATTTGCCGGAAAGCTTCGTCGTAATTGAAATAACAACCTGTCACAGACAGGTACTCCGATGCATCCATGTCCGCTATCATCCGTCGCGACAGCTCTGTCCGGTCATTATCCACCACAGCCACCCCCACGTTCTTCACGTCGAGTGTCACTACAAGGGGGACTATCAGCATTACCAGAATCGGCATGGCTATTATAAGACGTGGTATAATCGGATTCCGCCTTATCAGCGACACTTCTTTCTTGAGTAATATCTTCAATATACTTGCATTCATACATCCTTTATTTTTTAGCGTTAAACTTCTTGACGGCCAAGACCAGCACGGCCAACGCCATTCCCGACAAAACCAGAACCTCTGTCAGCACATATCCGATGGGAAGCTGCTGAATCATCAGCACACGCATAGCCGAAATATACCAACGTGCCGGGATGATACACGAGAACCATTGCAAGGCCAACGGCATATTTTCTACCGGGAAAATCATGCCGGACAACAAAACAACAGGAATCATGAACATTACTCCTGAAACAAGTAAGGCAGATACCTGTGTGGAAGCGATGGTGGAAATAAGCAATCCCAATGCAAGGGCAAGAACCACATACAGGATAGTTACCCATATCACATGGATGACACTGAAAGAGAAAGGTATGCCCAACACGGTATAGCTCAACAACAGCATCAATATCAATATGATGCACGACAACAGGAAGTAAGGCACCAGCTTGCCCAGGATAATCGTCCGAGGACGTACCGGCGACACCAGCAACAAGTTCATGGTCCCCGTTTCCTTTTCGCTGACAATCGACACGGAAGTCATCATTGCACAAATCATGATGAATATCATACCCATAATGCCCGGAACAAAATTGTATGCACTTCTCAGTTGTGGATTATAGAGCGTATCGGTCACGACCGGAATGCTCGCCCCGGAACGGATGACACTCTCCAAATAAGCCGTGGATGTCTGTGCCATATTGGTATTGGAAGCATCCACGACAATCTGATGCTTCAGTTTCCCGTCCTCTGTGCGGAACACGACGGCAGCATCCGCCCGCCCTTTCCGTAAAAGACTTTCCACTTCATTGTAAGTAACAATACCTGCAAACGTAAAGTAGGAATTGGTGCGGAAGCGGTCTATAATCTGTTTGGTCTCGTCCGTATGTTGTTCCACCACAGCGACAACTCTTACATCGTTGACCTCGGTAGATATGGCAAACCCGAACAGCAACAGCAGTATGACGGGCATGACCAGCACCACCGTTACCGTACGGAAGTCGCGCAAGAGATGCAGTACCTCTTTCTTTATGAGTGATTGAAATATCGACATAACATTCGCTTTTTAGTTTACTTAATCCGACCTTTTCGCATCTTTGGCCACTATGCGGAACACTTCGTCCATTGTACCGGCACGGTATTGCTGTTTCAATCCTGCCGGACTGTCCAGTGCCTTGATACGCCCATCTACCATAATGGAGATACGGTTGCAATACTCAGCTTCATCCAAGTAATGGGTAGTCACAAAGACCGTCATGCCTTCTGACGAAGCCCGATAAATCATCTCCCAAAACTTACGCCGGGTGAAAGGGTCGACACCTCCGGTCGGCTCATCCAGAAAGACGACATCCGGCGAATGCAGGGTGGCAGTTGTAAACGCCAGTTTCTGCTTCCAGCCGAGAGGGATTTCCTTTACCAGAACATCCCGCATGTTTTCCATGCCCAATGTCTTGAACACGGCATCTGTCTTGTCCTTGATACTCTTTGCAGACATACCATAGATAGTGGCAAAAAGATTCAGGTTCTCCCACACGGTCAGCCCCTCATAGAGCGAAAACTTCTGGCTCATGTAGCCGATGTGCCGTTTGATTTCCTCTGCCTGGCGGACGATGTCATAGCCGGCCACCGTTCCGGTGCCGGATGTAGGCAAACTAAGCCCGCACAACATACGCATGGCAGTGGTCTTGCCTGCACCGTTCGCCCCCAAGAATCCGAATATTTCGCCCCGACGGACTTGCAGGGTGATATGGTCTACCGCAGTAAAATTTCCGAACTTCTTTGTGAGGTCTTTGACCGATATTACCGTCTCCCTATCCATCATTATCAGCCAATTTAATGAATAAATCTTCTATATTTCCTTTTGCCGGCCATATCCGAGCATCCTCCAGCCCCTTTTGCCGAAGTTTGCAGACAGCATCGTCCGGGTCGAATCCGCCATCTGTTACGATATGCAACGTGGCCCCGAAAGTATAGCAGTCCTTCACGTACGGCAACGTGTGCAACGCTTCCAAAAGCGGATACATATCCTTTGACGATGCATTATAAAGATTCTTATCCATGCCTTCAATCAGTCTGCCGGGGGTATTCACATCAAGAATCTTTCCCTTATTTATTAAGGCGATACGTTCGCAACGCTCGGCTTCGTCCATATAAGAAGTAGAGACAAGAATCGTGATACCCTTTTCTTTCAGCGTGGCCAGCATATCCCAGAATTCACTTCTCGACACAGCATCCACTCCGGTAGTAGGTTCATCCAAAAGCAGCACTTTCGGGCGGTGTATCAACGCACACCCCAAGGCGAGCTTCTGCTTCATGCCTCCGGACAAAGCTCCGGCCATGCGGTTCGGAAACTTCTTCAACTGGTCGAATATAGGAGCTATCAAGTCGAAATTGTCCTTTACGTCCACTCCGAACAACGAGGCGAAGAAATGCAGATTCTCGTCTACAGTAAGGTCAGGATAAAGGGAAAACTTCTCCGGCATGTAACCTATTTCGGTACGCAGTTTCTTGTAATCCTTTACCACATCCAAGCCGGTCACAGTAGCAGAACCCTCATCGGGACTGAGCAAAGTAGTCAGAATCTGGTATAACGTAGTCTTTCCCGCACCGTCCGGACCGATAAGACCGAACATGGACCCTTCAGAAACAGAAAGGCTCACATGATCGAGAGCTACAAGTGTCCCGTATCTTTTCGTCAGATCTTGAATCTCTATCGCATTTTTCATAAGCGCACCTCTCCATACTGCCCGAGTTTCAGCCTGCCATCATTCTTCACCGCAATTTTTACGGCATATACAAGGTTTGCCCTTGAGTCTTGCGTCTGGATGGACTTTGGAGTAAACTCGCTTTCTTGCGCTATCCACGTGATTTTACCGGGATACTCATATTGTTCATCTCCACCAAAGTCAGCGATGACAGTTACTTCCTGCCCAATCTTGATGTAAGCCAGTTGGGAAGCCGTGAAGTAGCTGCGGAGATAAATGTCGTCGAGGTTTGCCATCTTGAAGAGTGGTCGCCCGGGAGTGGCATACTCGCCCTGCTCGGCATACTTCTGCAAGACAGTGCCGGTTATCGGTGCAGCAATACAACTCTTGCGTATCTGCTCCTCTATCTGCTCCTTTTGATATTGCAGGGCAGAAGCACTTTCCGTGATGGAACTGCGGTTCTTGTCAAGCGTAGAAAGCAAGCCCTCCAATTGCCCGCGCAACGTTCTCAATTGCGCATTTGCGTCATCACTCTGTTTCTGTGTAGCTGCTCCACTGGTAAGCAGGCGGTCTATGCGGTTGCACTCATTCTGTTGGTGGGCTATTTGTGATCTTAATGCCGCAGCTTGTGCCGCAATGTCAGGCGATGATTTCTCAGTAGACAACTGCTGGCTATGAAGCTGTTTCTGTTGCAACGCCAACAAAGTGGTATCCACAAGTCCGACTTGTTGTCCGGCTACAAGGCTGTCTCCCTCGTCGATATCAAACGATATAAGTTTTCCGCTGGTTTCAGAAGACACGGTCACAGTATTGGCCTCGAAAATGCCGGTGGCATCATACTTTTCTTTATGCTGGCAAGAAGCCAGTATCATAACGAACACGGAGAATAATGCTATCTTTTTCATTTGTTCAATGTATATTTAAGTTGATAAATGCTTTGGAGAAGCTGGATTTCATGATAAGATGCGGTGAGACGGGCTTGCTTCTCGTCCGTCAGCTTGGTCAGCAAAGATGTAGCGTCGATCACCCCGTTGTCAAGTTGGGATTCGGCCGCTTTCCGTACATTAGCGCGCAATTCCACTATCCGGTCGTTCTCTTTCATGACAGCCTTCAGTTCGTCGATATGGTCTAGTTGCGACCGGGTCTGCATATTCGTGTTGAACAGGAACACATCTCGTTCTACAGCTATATTGTCCGACGAAAGGCGCAGTTTCTGATTGTTGTTTTTCTTTGTATATAATGCTCCTATGTTCCATGAGACTTTCACCCCTGCAAGAATGTTGAAGGAGAGGTCACGGTTCATCATGCTCTCAAAATAATCGAATCCCGGATAGCCATAATAAGCTTGGGCAAACAGTCCGATTTTAGGCATCATACTCGCAGTGATGCTTGCACTTCTTGCCTCATTAGCTTGCAATTGTGCTTCAAAATGCCTTAATTCGGGACGGTTGGGCATCAAATCTTGAGGAACGGATGCCTCCGGCTTCATCAGCTCTTGCTTGACAAAACTTTTTCCCGTGAATATCTCAAGCAACATCCGATAACTCCTCGATGCACTTTTCGCCTGAGTGAGCTGTTGGGCAGTGCTGAGGTATTGCGCTTCCACCATATCTACGTCGCTTTGCATGGCTGTGCCGTTTTCATGCATGGTCCGCAGCTTGGCAAGGTTGCTTTGCAACAATGCCTGCATATTCCGTATCTGCTCGACCTGTTCCTCAATGAGCAATATCCCGAAATACAAATCTTCCACCCGTTCACGGATAGCATAAAGCTGGACATCCAAGGCAGTCTGCCGTTCCGCGTCCTCAGCACGTTCTATTTGTCGACCGGTCTTCGATACGCCGCCGTCCCAGATGTTCTGGCTGATGTCCGCACCTATTTTATATTGCCATTCATTCAATCCGGAAATGGAGGTGCCGGTCTGGCTGATAATCCCTGCCAATGACTCAGGGAAGGAAGGCGTCTCATTCTGCACGGTTCCCTGTCCGTACACATTGATTTGTGGCAACCAGCTCTTGTTAATATTCGACAAGTTCACCTCTTTCGTCCGGTTCAGCAAATCATACTTCCGGATAAGCGGATAATTGTCCTGCGCAAGCGCAACACACTCTTCCAATGTCACTTGAGCAGATAGATGGATACCCGTAGACAATGACAATGCCAGGAACAAATACAGTTTCAACATAATCAATAAATTTTAAGTTTTCTCAAAACGGTTTCTACATTCTCTTTTTTGCGCATGGCCAGAAATTCGTCATAACTTTCATAAAAAGACCCAATTGCCCCTTCAACAATCGGAGCTGCCATAAACGGAAAAACATTGAGCGACACGATATCAATCAGCAGCATGCGTGCATCAATCTGTCTGCATTGCCCTTGTGCTGCGCATTCGTCAATCTCGTGCTGGAGATTGTCTAACAGAGCGCTTGCTACACTTTGCATACCTGACACCATCGCCCCGATACGTTCCGGGCGTACATAGACTTCGTTCACGAGAAATCTTGGCAGTTCCCGGTTGGCCGCAATGAAATCGAAATGATGTTCCACCCCCTGACGGATTCTTTCTGCCAAGGGCAAATTGCTGTCTCCGATGGCACTTAGCACAATATCCCCGAGCTTATTTATTTTTTCCGATACAATCTGTTCAAAAAGCTTGTCTTTTGTTCGGAAATAGTAATGGAGCATAGCATGGGTCACACCGGCTGCCTCTGCGATAGAAGCTGTCCTTGCTCCGGCATACCCTTTCTCAAAGAATTCCTTTTCAGCAGCCTGAAGGATTCTCGTCTCTGTGTCCTGTAAGTGATTATCTTCCTTATCCATACTACAAACTATTTTATTTAACTAATCAAACTAACAATTTTGTTAATACAAAAATATGGCCTTTCTTTGAAAAGACGAAACAAATAATTGGAAAATGCAAGAATTTAGTAAGTATTTACAGAATATTAACAGAATAAAACGTTGTCATAGTCTATATCAACATCTTGGCTTTCAATATATTCACCCAATACAAGCACCGAAAATAAAAACTCCCATTAAAACCTGACAGAGATTTCCCCGCTACACCAAACTCGATAAACTACGCCTCAAACAATATCCCAACCTAAATAGCACTCTTCGCTGTCACACCTATACACAATCACGTCAATATAAGATAAAAAAAACGTTACCATCTATTCCGATGACAACGCCATTCCTATAAGTCAAGTTTCAAATTTCCTTATTTCCTCAACAATTGCTCTATCTCAGCCACATTGGCACGCAAAGTCTTATCTGTCTCTATCTGGTCTGTAATAGTCTTACAAGCATGCAAAACCGTGGCATGGTCTTTCTTTCCGATAGCACTGCCTATAAATGACAACGAACTGTCGGTATATTTTTTGGCCAAGTACATGGATATCTGACGAGCCTGTACGATTTCACGTTTGCGAGTCTTGGCCTGCAACAACTTCGGATCCATATCATAAAACTCACATACCGTCTGTTTGATAGAATCTATCGTAATCTGTTTTTTCTCAATACGCACGCACGTACTCAAAACCCGTTCCGCCAATTCGATAGTTATATCCCGGTTGAAGATAGTAGAATGAGCCATCAACGACACAATCACACCTTCCAAATCACGCACATTATCCGTAATATTTCGAGAAATATACTCAATGACCTCATCCGATATAGCCAAGCCGTCATGATGCACCTTATTGAGCAATATATTTTTGCGCAACTCATAATCAGGACGCTCTACTTTAGCGGTCAATCCCCACTTGAAACGTGTAAGCAAACGCGGAACCATGCCTTCCAAGGATACGGGCGGACGGTCCGAAGTAAGCACCAACTGCTTATTGTTCTGGTGCAAATGGTTGAATATATGGAAGAATGTATTTTGCGTCTGTATCTTCGATGCCAACTCCTGTATATCATCTATCAATAAAACATCGATACTCTGATAGAAGTTGATAAAATCATTGACTGTGTTGCTACGCACGGCATTCGTATACTGCACCTGGAACAAATGAGAAGATATATATAGAACCCGAGCTTGCGGATTCTGCTCCTTGATACGTACACCGATGGCCTGTACCAGATGAGTCTTTCCTACCCCCGACTCCCCGAACAGGAAGAAAGGATTAAAAGCATTTTTCCCCGGTTTGTCGGCAATAGTCATACCGGCAGTACGGGCCAATTGATTACTTGGGCTTTGGCAATAATTATCAAAATTATAATTCGGATTTAACTGAGAATCTAATTCCTCATATACATGACGCTTGAATGGGTCTGGTATCTGCACAGCTGGAGCTGTCTTCTTCACTTCCACACTTACCGGCTTGGTAACAGTCTCTATGTCGACCTCAGTCTTGGGGTCGCTTACCATCATGATTTTATATTTCAGCTGTATACCCTTTCCAAACACTCGGAAAAGAGCCAATTGCAGTATCTTACGGAAATTCAATTCCAGATACTCATAGAAAAAGTGTGTAGGAACCTGAATGATCAACACATTATTTTCGAAGCTATAAGGCACAATCGGTGCAAACCAATTTGTGTATATCGCCTCCGGCACATTGTCCTTAATAATGGTCAAACAGCGGTCCCATAGTGAGACGTGATCAGAACTCATTTCTAATAAATCAAATTTTTTCAGTCAAAATTATACTTCCCGCAAATCTTTTTACGGGTTCTTTTTATACCCAAAGCGACTACAAAATTTCAAAACTTTT